>CAWFYB010000001.1:0-257016 GCA_963819955.1 uncultured Pseudomonadota bacterium
GCGGTATCGCCGTCATGTTGCCCGGGTGACAGCGCAAGCCCAGGCAAGCGAATGCCTCGTGACCCGAACGGTGAAGGACCTGGTCGCTGGCGCGGACATTCGTTTCACCGAATGCGGCAAGCGCGACCTCAAAGGGTTAGCCGAACCTATCGAACTATTTGCTGTAGCGCCGTCACTAGCTGTGCCGACGAGGTGATTGAGTGGGGAATTTGAGGCAATGTCCGCTTCTCTAATCGGCCGTTCGGGATCAAGCGCTTTCAGGCTAAGGTCCGCGCTCAACAGGACGATATCAGCTTCAACACTCTGCGCCGTGCTTGTGTGTACCAAAAACCTAAACCCGGACATAGTGGTGATGAAGTCCGCCAAGGATCGGGTGCGATCTGATGCTTCCGGTCCGCTGAACCGGGCGAGAGACCGGCGCATCTTTGTCCAAGGAACGATGCGTTCGGATGTCGTTGTAATAACGAGCGTAGGTTTGCAGGATGCGGCGCAGATGCGCCTCGTCCAAGACGATCAAATGATCCACGCACTCTCGCCGGATCGATCCGATCAGCCGCTCGGCAAAGCCATTCTGCCAGGGCGAGGCCGGTGCGATGGGTTTATCCCGGATGCCCATGGCGCGAATTCGGCGCATGACCACGGCACCATAAATGCGATCCCGATCGCGCATGAGGTAGCGTGGCACCTCATTCCAGGGAAATGCCTCGGTCAGTTGGCGCGCGATCCATTCAGCCGTCGGGTGTGCCGTGACGTTAATCCGACGGTCGAACGAAAGCCGAACGGCGTGCTACCATTTTGCTACCCGAACTCGGTAGCAACGCACGATAAGAAGCGTGACGTGGTGGACGGCGGCGCCAAAATCCTCAGAGAAAACAAGACCGCGAAGAACTGACCATCACTGGCTGAAATGGTCGCAACCGAATTTCGAGTGCGGTGCTTGGCCGCGCACTCGCGAAGCTCAGTCGCACACTGAGCGCGGTTCTCCAGTTCCTGGCGTCTCGCTCAAGGATCGCGCCGCGAACGAGATCGGGTGTGGATGCGTCGTAAGACGCATATCTTGGCGCCGTGTGAATGCCGTGTGAATCGCACGGAAAATGCAATAAACTGGCGCGCCCGAATCGCGGTAGGGACGCCCATTACTGAGCGCCCCCCGCACAGAACCGGACGTGCCCAATTCCGGCATACGGCTCCCACCTTGGGTGTTTGACGGCGAACGCTTTCCGGCCACGGATGAAGGATTCGCGGCTTGGGAAGCCAGTCGTTCGCCAGTTGGTCATCCGCGCCCACGTCATGCCGTCTTTCTGGCTGCGACGCCGAAGCGAACGGCCAAGTTAAGCGACAAAGTGGCGGAACGCGTAAGCGCGCGACTGTTTGTCGGCACGGCATGATAGGCGAAGAAGCCGGTGACGACCTGCCTCAGCCAAGCCCCCTGTACGGGATTGGTTGATGCATTCGCCGCCGCACTCCTTTTGATCCTCCAACTTCGCCCGCATGCGGTCGCGCCGGGTTTTCCGCTTGAGCAGGAAGCTGCCCCGGCGGGATTTGCCGCAGATGAAGGTGAAGCCCAGGAAGGTAAAGTCTCCGGTTTGCCAAGCCCACGCTGTTCGCGACGGACCGCCGCAAAGCGGCCGAATTCGATCAGGCGGGTCTTGTCCGGATGCAGCGACAGCGAGAACTCCTCCAACCGTTCACGCATCGCATCCAGGAAGCGTCGGGCATCGGTCTCGTGCTCGAAACCCACGATGATATCGTCGGCATAGCGCACGATGATCATGTCGCCCGTGGCCTCGCGCCGTCGCCAGCGCTCGGCCCAGAGATCGAAGACGTAGTGCAGGTAGACATTCGCAAGCAGCGGTGAGATCACCGATCCTTGTCCGGTCCCCCTCTCACTGTTTATCACGATCTCCGTCTTCGAGGACGCCCGCCTTGAGCCATTTCTGGATCAGGCGGACGATGCGCGGGTCGCCGATCCGATGCTCTACGAAGCGGACCAGCCAATCTTGGCTGACTTTCGATGAAAGACTGGATATCGGCGTCCAGTATGAAGTTCACTTTCGTGCCGGCAATCCCGACCCACAGCGCATCCAGCGCATCATGTGTGCCGCTTCCGGTCGGAACCCATACGAGAACCCGAGGAAGTCTTCCTCGTAGATCGCGTTCAGCACCGCGACGGTCGCCCTCTGGACGATCTTGTCTTCGAGGGCGGCGACCGCGAGTGGACGCTGCCGGCCGTCCGGCTTCGGTATGAACATTCGCCGGCCGGCTGCGCCCGATATGCTCCCCGATGGAGCCGCGCATGCAGATCCTCGAGCTTAGGCTCGAGGTTCGCCTCGTAGTCCTCCCATGTCAGACCATCCACGCCAGGCGCGGCATCCTCGCTTGAGATCATCAAACGCGTCCTCAAGCAGGGCGATCGTAGATGGTGGAAGAGCGTAGTGAACTTTTCCTTCTTCCTTTGCCTTGCGGCTTGCCGTACGCGCTCCAGCGCCTGTGACACGCTTTCCCGGTCCTGTGCCCGGCACGTGCTTTGCTGGCCCGCATTTCCCTCGGTCCCCGTCCTTGGCTCCACCAGCTCCGCCGCGGATTGCTCCGCTTTGTTCGTCGGCTTCACGGCTACTATGGCGAGGTCAGACTTCTCGCGTCCGTGCGTCATCGGCTACGGCTCCTCGCCTTCCCGATGCGGACCGGTACGACTTAGCCGCCGGCCAGACGTGAGATCTCCCGGTTCCCGTACAAGGAGCGTCCGCACATGCCAGGGTCTCCGACCACGCCGGGTCATCCAAGCACTCGCATAGCGCGCCCGACCATGTTGCCTTCCGCTATCTCGATCGCGTCGGCACCCAGGAAATTCCTTTCGCGGCTCAATGGCTGGCCTGTGCGATCCCCTGCCGACGCTTCACCGCTGCCCTCGCGGCCCACATGCACGGCTCGGGGCCGATGTGGTTCGCTAGTCCTTCATCGCAGTGGACTTTCACCGCCTACTCCTTGCCGGTCTCCCGGCGCACAGAGATTCGAACTCCTGACCCCCAAATTCGTAGTCTGCGGGGAAAGCGAGTGATCAGTCGACTGCAAAATTGGTACGTTGTAGTCCGCAATTATCGTCCGAACCCGTCCGGCCTGATCAGGCCTTCCGCGGCGAAGTTGCGGCCCCTTCCGCAATTAAACCTGCCCGATCATGGCAGCGGCTAGCGCCGCCGGACTACCGGAACAGCCCCAGTGGTTTACCGGGCCTTTTGTTCCCCGATCTTCATTGCCCAGATTTTGATACTTTATTTGATACTTTTCGATCGAAATCTCTGAGGCGAAATTGCAAAATGACCTGATTTTATTGGAGCGGGCGAAGGGATTAGAACCCTCGACCCCGACCTTGGCAAGTTCGATCTTGACGGCACCGACTTGCGGACGTTGGTTTGGACTCGCGGCCGTGACTTCCCACTGGCGAGGCTCGAAAGCCGCCTCAAATGCCCGCGCTGTGGATCGCGCCGGGTTCGGCTGGCCTTCAGCGTACCGACTGAAGCGAACCGTCAACGCGCTTAGATCGAAACACTATGGCAGTCTCGGAAACTTCCGCAGTTCCCCAGCCCTGTCGGCGAGCGTCGGTGTCCCGTAGCCCCGTCCGACCGTCGCGGGCGCATGGCCCACAATCGCGTCAATGACCTTTTCAGACATGCCGTTGCGGAATCCAATCGCCTTGAACGTGTGACGCCAAGCGTGGTTTGGCGATAGCTCCGGATCGTTGACGCCATTCTTCCGGACCCATGCTGCGACGTGCTCGCGCGCCTTCACATAGCGGGGTTTTTTCGGGTTCGTCGGATCATCGGTTCCGGCTTGCGGCGAAGTCATTGTAGAACAACGGTCCTTTGCCGCCGGCCTTCACGAAGTCGAGAAACCCTTGCGCGATTAGGTGTTCGTGCAGCGGCACAACGCGCGCCTTCCCGGTCTTTGTCGTACCCGCCTCTGGCGAAATTTTCATCGCGGGGATTCCATCCTGTTCAACAATATCTGCGCCGCGCAGTTGTGTGAGTTCGCCCATGCGCGCGCCGCTGTAGGCCGCAAGCCACGGACACCACCGCTTAGCTGCATCCGCTTTTGTACGCGGCTGCACCTTCGAGGCAGTCAACAAGATGGCCTTCATTTCGTCATTGGTGAAAGCCTTGGTTTCGCGCGTCAAAATTTTCCGTGGCTTCTTCACGCGGCAGTCTAGGAAGGGATTGCGCGCGATCAACCGTTCATCCACGGCCCAACCAAACACCGTCCGACAGGCGCGAACCCACACGTCCGCAACTGTGTGCGCGCTTCTATCGGGACCAATCAACCCGTTCGCCCACTCGCGCATTTGTTCGGGCAGCAAGGCTACGGCGGGTGCCGATGGAAAGTCAGCCTGAAGCTTCAGGAACACCCCGCGCCAACGGTCAACGGTCGAAACGGCGGGCTTGGCCTTGGCGATCCAGCGTTCGAACAAAGCCCATGGCATCAGAGTTCGCGTCGGCTGGCGCTTGAGCTTGCGGAAATTGCTCTGCCCACTTGTCGGAGCCATAATCGCCCCGGGCGTGGCGGGCGAGCAAAGCAATAGCAGCGAAGAAATCGCGCGCCACATAATCAAGAAACATGGAACGTGACGCCGGATCGAGCACAAGGCGCTTGGCTGCTAGGAATTGTTCGGACTTGGCTTCGTCGGCGATGACAGGGCGCACCCGTTCCCGGATGTTGGAATTCGATTCCAGCAAGTCCAGTGCGTCGCCAGCGAAGACGTTGCAGGCCATCGCTGCGGCCTCGATCTCTTCGGTCATGCGGCCGTAGTAGTCCGCCCACACGTCTTCCGGCCAGTGACCGGCTTCACGCGCGACAAACCAGTGATACCACTCCCCTGCTAGTGCGCGGGCTTCCTTTGGTGTGAGGGTGCGCCCTTCCCCCTTCCGCGTCGCGCGGATGTTCGCGATCCGCGCTTCGATCTCCGATGACCACTCCCTATGCTTGGCACGTGCCAACACGATTGGCATCGTATTCGTCTTTAGGCGCTCTTCAGTGCGCTGCCCGTACAGCTTGGCATATTCGTCCCGCACGTCGCCGGGAATGACCTTACGGGCCACGAACCCGCCGCGCTTGGCGGGCGTGAGCTTAGTGGCTGCCCTGGGCATTGGATACCCCGCTACAAAACCGTTTTGTAGCAATTTTTGTAGCACAGTCCTTGTAAAACGCCAATTATTTCAATAAATTATTGAAATATAAGCCGAAAAATGTTGGTGGTGCGGACGCCGGGACTCGAACCCGGACGGGATTGCTCCCAAGGGATTTTAAGTCCCTTGCGTCTACCATTCCGCCACGTCCGCGTGGCTTTGCTCTGCCCGCGCCGGCGCGCGGCCAGGTCCACGCGGCGGCGGCGTCAAACTACTTCGCTAATAAGGCGCCCCAGGCCTGATCCCAATCCTTGCCGTTCGAGTCGGTGACCCGCCCGTCCTGCTCATGGAATTTGTTGGGGATCTGGAAGATGGCGACGAAGATGCCGCCCTTGGGCGCGCAGGCCGAATGCCGGCTGCCCGCCGGCCGCCAGACGAATTCGCCGGCCTTCACCTCGGTGCCGGCGTCGGGCCCGTCCTTGTCGACCAGCGAGCCTTCCAGCACGTAGGTCTGCTCGATCAAAACATGCTCATGATCGGGCAATTCGGCGCCCGGCTCCATCTTGAACAGCAGCGTCGCCAGCCCGCTCGACGGATCGACCATCAGCGGCTTGACCGAGCAGCCGGGAAAACGCGTCTGCTGCCATTCCATCTGGTCCGGGCGCAGATGATGCGAGCGCAGGGCTTCGGCCTTCGGCTTGCGGGCGGCGGCGGCGGTCATGGCGGTCCTCCTTGGCGTTGCCGGGATACTAGAACGAAGCCCGGCCAACGGGAAGCGCGTGTCCCGGGCGCGGCGCAGCGCCAAAAGCGCGTTCACGCGCGTCTTCGACGCGCTATAGCGGTGCGCCGCAGACCCGGGACCGTTCCAAATGTCAGACTTCGTAACGGCCCCGGATCTGCATCGCACCACTACGTGCTGCGATGCGTCCTGGGCAAGAGCCCTCAATCCCCGCCCGGCGTGATCGGCGGTTGGAAGGCAAGGCCGGTGTCCCAGGGGAAGTGGATCCAAGTGTCCTGCGACACTTCGGTGATAAAGGTATCAACCAGCGGCCGCCCCATCGGCTTGGCGTAGACGGTGGCGAAATGTGCCGCCGGCAGGATTTCGCGCACAATGCGCGCGGTCCTGCCGGTGTCGACCAGATCGTCGACGATCAGCACGCCTTTGCCCTGGCCGCGCATCGAAGTCACTTCCGGCGCGACGCCTTTGAGGATCTTCAGCTCGTCTTGGTTCTTGAAGTTCTGGTAGCTGGCGATGCACACGGTCTCGATCAGCCGCACGTTCAACTCGCGCGCCACAATCGCCGCAGGCACCAGCCCGCCGCGGGTGATGCAGACGATGGCCTCGAACGGCCCCGCCTCGGCGAGCCGCCAGGCGAGCGCGCGCGCATCGCGGTGAAACTGATCCCAGGACACGGGAAATGCCTTTTCCGGGCTTGCAGACGTCGACATCGAACGCTCCCGCTAGCGCGCCGCTTCCGCCACTTGCCTGCGCACGGCGATCAGCATGTCCTCCACCGCTTCTTTCGCGGCTTTAAGCTTTTCGGCATCGCGCGCGCGCACCACAATATTGGTGTTGGGCCCGATCTTCTCGTCGAAGAAAGGATAGCTGCCGATGATCGCCTCCGGATGCGCCTTGGCGATGGCGCCCAGCTCGGAGCCGACGTCGCCTTCCTTGGCCTCGGCGCGGATGGTCACCGACATGAGCTTGGCGCCGGTCTTGAGCTTGGGCGCCACCTCGTCGAGCATGGCCTGCATGACCGACGGCACGCCCGCCATCACGATCACATTGCCGATCCAGAAGCCGGGCGCGCCCGACACCTTGTTGGCGATCAGCGCGGCCCCGTCCGGCACGCGCGCCATGCGCATGCGCGCCTCGTTGAGCTCGCCGCCGAGCTTGGCCATGCGCGCCTTCAGGATCGCCACCGCGTCGGGGTGATAGTTGAGCTCCAGTCCGAAGGCTTTCGCCACGCAGTCGGCGGTGATGTCGTCATGCGTCGGCCCGATGCCGCCGGTGGTGAAGACGTAATCATAGGTGATGCGCAGCGCGTTGAGCGCCGCGACAATGGCGTATTCGTCGTCGGAGACGACGCGCACTTCCTTCAGGTCGATGCCGATGGCGGTGAGGTAATCGGCGGTGTAGCCGATGTTCTTGTCCTTGGTGCGGCCGGAGAGGATCTCGTCGCCGATGACCAAGAGCCCGGCGGTGACGATGTTGCTCTGCTCGCTCATGGTGCTTTGCCCTCACCGGCCCCGCCGGACACTTAAGCGGTAAGCCCGCGCCCGCTCAAGCCGCGCCGGCGGCCGGCTCCCGCTGTCCCCAGCGCTTTAGCCCAAAATATAGGCAGGCTGCCCGCCGCCCTGCCGTACCGGCATGCGCCATAAGGGGTTTGCCGGGCTTTTTTGTTGGCCTGAAGCTTGCAACCCTAGGGCCATGGGGCTGGCGGGGGGCCGCCCGGTGGGGAGGGCTAGAGGGCCTTGCGGCAGGAAGCGTTGGCGTAACCGGTGGCGAGCTCGGGGGATCCGATATGGGTGCCGCCTTCGACGAGATGCAGGGGACCAATGGCGGCGTGCGGCCGGCCTATGGCGAGCTCGCGCGCTGGCTGAAGGAAGTCCCGCCCGACGTGCTCGACTACCGTCGGCGCGAGGCCGAGCTCATTTTCCGCCGCATCGGCATCACCTTCGCGGTCTATGGCGAGGCGCAGGCGCAGGAGCGGCTGATCCCGTTCGACGTCATCCCGCGCATCATGGCAGCCGCCGAATGGCGCTTGCTGGAGAAAGGCCTCACCCAGCGCGTCAACGCGCTCAACGCCTTCATCAAGGACGTCTACGGCGCGCGCGCGGTCCTGCGCGCCGGCGTGGTGCCCGACGATCTCGTTTTCCGCAACCCGGCCTTCCGACCCGAGATGAGCGGGCAAAGCGTGCCGCACGGCATCTACGTGCACGTCGCCGGCATCGACATCGTGCGCGTCGACGCCGACACTTTCTACGTGCTCGAGGACAATGCCCGCACGCCCTCCGGCGTCTCCTACATGCTGGAGAACCGCGAGATCATGATGCGGCTGTTCCCGGAACTGTTCGCGCGTCACCGGGTGGCGCCGGTGGAGAACTATCCGGACGAATTGCTGGCGACGCTCAAATCGGTGGCGCCGACCTCGACCGCGCGCGACCCGACCGTCGTGCTGCTCACGCCCGGCATCTACAATTCGGCCTATTACGAGCATTCGTTCCTGGCCGACCAGCTCGGCGTCGAATTGGTCGAAGGCCGCGACATGTTCGTCAAGGACGAATTGGTCTACATGCGCACGACGCAAGGACCCAAGCGCGTCGACGTGATCTACCGCCGCATCGACGACGAATTCCTCGATCCCCTCACCTTCCGCCCCGATAGCGCGCTCGGCGTGCCGGGGCTGATGTCGGCCTATCAGGCCGGCAACGTGACGCTGGCCAACGCGGTCGGCACCGGCATCGCCGACGACAAGGCGATCTACTCGTTCATGCCGGCGATCGTGAAATTCTATCTGGGCGAGGAGCCGATCCTGAAGAACGTGCCGACCTGGCGCTGCCGCGAGGAAGAGCACCTCGCTTATGTGCTCGACCACCTGCACGAGCTGGTGGTCAAGGAAGTGCACGGCTCCGGCGGCTACGGCATGCTGATCGGGCCGAGCGCCAGCAAGGTGGCGCTCGAGCAGTTCCGCGCCAAGCTCAAGACCGCGCCCAAGAACTTCATCGCGCAGCCGACGCTGGCGCTGTCCACCGTGCCGACCTGCGTGGAGGCGGGCGTCGCCCCGCGCCACGTCGATCTGCGGCCCTTCGTGCTCACCGGCCGCGACCGCGTGCGCATCGTGCCCGGCGGCTTGACCCGCGTCGCGCTCAAGGAGGGCTCGCTGGTGGTCAATTCCAGCCAGGGCGGCGGCACCAAGGACACCTGGGTGTTGGCAGGATGATCGTTCGTAGCCATAAACGCGCCCCTCATCCTTCGAGACGCGCCCTTTGGGCGTTCCTCAGGATGAGGGACGCTTTTTCCGTCCTCATGGTGAGGAGCATCGGGCAGCGATGCGTCTCGAACCATGAGGACGGGCACGGGGATTGCTGAATGCTCTCCCGCACCGCCGACAACCTGTTCTGGCTGTCGCGCTATGTGGAGCGCGCGGAATATCTCGCGCGCATTCTCGACGCCACCCAGCGGCTGTCCGCGCTGCCGCTCGCCTATGTCGGCGCCAGCAACGAATGGGAATCCGCCGTCGCCACCGCCGGCTGCGCCACCGCCTTCTTCAAGACCTACGAGGAGGCCAACGAAGAAAACGTCACCGATTTCCTCGCCTTCTCTACCGCCAACGCTTCTTCCATCCGCTCCTGCTTCGAGCTCGCCCGCTCGAACGCGCGCGCCGTGCGCACCGCGCTCACCGTGGAAATGTGGGACGCCATCAACGGCACCTGGCTGGAGCTGAAACGCTACGGCAACGGGCCGACCTCGCGCGAGGAGGTTTCGCGTTTCGTGCGCTGGGTGCAGGAATCCTCGCTGCGCTACGACGGCTCCGCCTACCGCACCATGCTGCGCAACGACGCCTACTGGTTCTCCCGCCTCGGCGTCTATATCGAGCGCGCCGACAACACCGCCCGCATCCTCGACGTGAAATACCACCTGCTGCTGCCGGAGAACGAGCGCGTCGGCGGCCCGCTCGATTATTTCCAATGGGCGGCGATCCTGCGCTCGGTCTCCGCGCTCACCTCCTATCACTGGGTCTACCGCGAGAGCCTCAAGCCCTGGCTGGTCGCCGACCTGCTGATCCTGAAAGAGGAAATGCCGCGCTCGCTTGCGTCGTGCTACGAGGCGGTCGTGCGCAATCTCGACGCCGTCGCCGGCGCCTATGGCCGCCAGGGCCCGGCCCAGCGCCAGGCGCGCGGCATCCGCACCCGGTTGCAGAACAGCCGCATGGACGGCATCTTCCAGCGCGGGCTGCACGAGTATATTGGCGAGTTCATCACCGAGAACAACCGGCTCGGCAACGCGATTACAGAGCAGTTCCTGGTGTGAGCTTATTCCGTCCGGCCTGTGCTAGAATTCCACCGGTAAAGCCCGGGCCCCGACCAATCCATGCGCATCCGCATCTCTCACGCCACCACCTACGTCTACGACACGCCGCCCACCAGCGTGACGCAGATCCTGCGCCTGACCCCGCGCAACCATGAGGGCCAGTACGTCGTCGATTGGCGCATCGATCTGTCGCAGGACTGCCAGCTGCACCAGCACGAGGACGCCTTCGGCAACATCACCAATTCCTTCGTCGCCGAAGGCCCCTTCAGCGAATTGTCGGTCTCGGTCGAGGGCGATGTCGAGACCACGGACACGCAAGGCGTGGTGGCCGGCGCGGTCGAGCGCTTTCCGCCGCAGTTCTATCTGCGCGAGACCGCGCTCACCGCCGGCGATCCCGCCATCGACGATTTCGCCCGCACCACGCGCGCGGCCGCCGGCGGCAGCGACACGCTCACGCTGCTGCACGCGATGCTCGGCGCGCTCAACGGCGAGATCACCTTCGATACCGACCCGACCCATGTCGCCACCACCGCGGCGGAAGCCTTCGCGCTGCGCCGCGGCGTCTGCCAGGACTTGACGCATATCTATATCGCCGCCGCGCGCACGCTCGGCATCCCGGCCCGCTATATCGGCGGCCATTTCCACCGCGCCGACGGCGTCACCGCCCAGGAGGCCGGCCACGCCTGGGCCGAGGTCCATGTCGAGAACCTCGGCTGGGTCGGCTTCGACCCCACCAACGGCATCTGCACCACCGAGGCCCATGTGCGGGTGGCGGTGGGGCTCGATTATCTGGGCGCGGCCCCGGTGCGCGGCACCCGCCGCGGCGGCAGCGGCGAGCAGCTCAAAGTGGCCGTGCATGTCGACCAGGCGCAGCGGCAGACGCAGAGCTAGCGCGCCTGTGCCGCAGACCCAGACACATTGCCGGACCCGCCCGCGCGCCGCTATAAAGCGGCGGCCGGCCAGAACAGAGCGACACCAAGCCCGATGACCTATTGCTGTGGAATCCTGGTGAGCGACGGCCTCGTCATGGTCGCCGATACGCGCACCAATGCCGGCCTCGACAACGTCTCGACCTTCCGCAAGCTGCACGTCTTCACGGAGCCTGGCGAGCGCATCATGGCGCTCGCCTCCTCCGGCAACCTGTCGCTCAGCCAGACGGTGCGCTCGATCCTGACCGAGGGCGTGGAAAACCCGCAGACCGGCGAAGTCGAGACCCTGATGAACGCGCCCAGCATGTTCAAGGCCGCCCAGCGCATCGGCCGCGTCGTGCGCAACATCCGCAACGTCGAAGGCAAGGTGCTGGCCGCCGCCGAGGTCGATGCCGACGTCGCCTTCCTGTTCGGCGGCCAGATCAAGGGCGGCCGCCTGCGCCTGTTCATGATCTATTCGGCCGGCAATTTCATCGAATGCACCACCGACACGCCCTACCTGCAGATCGGCGAGCACAAATACGGCAAGCCGGTGCTCGACCGCGCCATCAGCTTCGACACCGACCTCTACGACGCGCTCAAAATCGGGCTGATCTCGATGGATTCCACCATGCGATCCAATATCGGGGTCGGACTGCCCATCGACATCCTGGTAGCGCGGCGGGACGCCTACGCCCCTGAGGTGGACTATCGCATCGAGCCGGGCGAGCCCTATTTCCAGGACCTGCGCGAGCGCTGGTCGGGGGCGCTGCGCGCCGCCCATATGGCGATCCCGCGCCCGCCTTACCGCGGCGTGAGCTAGACCGCCTGGCGCGGCGCCGGCCGGTTTGCGGGGCTTGGCAGGCCTTGGCGGACCTTGGCCGGCATTTATCGGCTCGCCTTTACCTTCGGTTAACGGCATCGCTGGATTTGCGGGCATAGGCCGCCTGCGCTGCGCGCGGGGCGCTTCGAAGGACAGTAAATTGCAAGCATTGGCGGGCTAGGCTCCGGGCCGAAAAGTCCAGCAGGCAGTATAGCTTAGGGGACTGCAGTGGCGGCTCGCGCGCGTGCTTCCGAGCAACGCAAGCAATACACGAGTTGGGACCGCGCACGCTTGAGCGTCGTGGTGCCGATCGGCGTCATCGTCGCCGTCGCCATCGTCTGCATCGTCGTCGCCGTGCTCTCCTCCGCCCACCGCGCCGACGAGGTCGCGGTCGTGCATGAGCGGCGGGTGTTTTCTCGCGCGCTCGACACCTTTGGCGAGCGCGTGCTGCGCGAGGTCGAAAGCGCCGCCTCCTCGGACGCCGCCGTCCACAACCTTCGGCTCAACTTCGATGCGGCCTGGACCGACCGGCACATCGGCCATTGGCTGAAGACCTATTTCGACCACGACGTCGTATTCGTCTTCGACGGCGCCGACCGGCCGATCTATTCGCTGGCCGGCGCCCACCAGGCGGCGCCCGCCGGGATCGCCGGCGCGCTGCCCGACGCAATGCCGCTGCTCGACTACATGCGCGGCCGCGCCGCCAGCTTGAAGAACGCGGTGCCGCACCAAGCCCGTGCGGGCCCGGCCGGCGTGCATACCCAGGGCGCCGCCGTCGGCAGCTTCCGCGGCCGTCCGGCGGTGATCGCCGCGGTGGCCGTCGGCACGATCGCCGGCACCCCGACGCTGCGCGACGACGCGGCGCCGATCCTGATGTCGGTGAAATATATCGACGCCGCGGCGCTCACCGCCATCGCCACGCAGTTGCGCCTCGCCCACCTGCGCAAGCTCGGCGACGCCCCTGCGCCGCCCGGCGATACCGTCTACGCGCTCGAGGGACGGCGCGGCGAAAACATCGCGCGCTTTGCCTGGACGCCGCAGCAGCCGGGCGCGGAGATCGTGCACAGCGTGGTGCCCTTCATCGCGGTCGCGCTCGCGGGCTTTGCGCTGCTTGCCGCCTTCGTGCTGCGCTATATGCGCCGCACCGCCGCGGCCATCGCCGCCGGCGAAAGCCGCCTGCGTCATCTCGCCATGCACGACCCGCTGTGCGGCCTGCCCAACCGCATCTATTTCAGCGAGCGGCTGGAGGCGGTGATCGAAGAGGTCCGCGCCGGCCGCAGCCCCGCCGCGGTGTTCTATATCGACCTCGACCACTTCAAGGACGTCAACGACACGCTCGGCCATCACATCGGCGACGAATTGATCCGCAGCGTCACGCTCAGGCTGTCGCACACGCTGCGCGGCGACGATCTGGTGGCCCGGCTCGGCGGCGACGAGTTCGCCGTGATCTCCTCGCTCGGCGACGACGCCACCAAGATGGCAGGGCTCGCCCAGCGCCTGATCGCCGCGATCTGCGCGCCCTATGCGATCGGCGGCCATAACATCGTCATCGGCGCCTCGATCGGCATCGCGGTGATCGACAAGAACTGCGCCGGCGCCGCCGACATCATGCGCTACGCCGACATGGCGCTCTACCGCGCCAAGAACGAGGGCCGCAACCGCGCCTGCATCTACGACGAGGCGATGGACGCCGACCTTTCGCAGCGCAAGCTGTTGGAAGCCGATTTGCGCGAGGCGATCGAGAACGAGCGGCCTGCAGGTGCTCTACCAGCCGATCGTCGACAAGAGCGGCGAGGCGCTGGTCGGCGTCGAAGCGCTCTGCCGCTGGACGCATCCGTTGCGCGGCGAGATCCCGCCGAGCGAGTTCATCGCCGTCGCCGAGCATTCCGGGCTGATCATCGCGCTCGGCGCCTGGGTGCTGCGCAGAGCCTGCCTCGACGGCAAGGCCTGGCCGGGCCTGACGGTCGCGGTCAACGTCTCGCCGTTGCAGTTCCGCCGCACCGACTTCTGCAGCGTGGTGGAGCGCACGCTGATCGACACCGAGTTCGACGCCAGCCGGCTCGAGCTCGAGCTCACCGAAAGCGTGCTGCTCGGCAATGCCGACACCGCGGAAGCCGCCATGATCCGCCTGAAGGAGCTGGGCGTGCGCGTGGCGCTCGACGATTTCGGCACCGGCTATTCCTCCCTGCTCTATCTGCGCCGCTTCCCCTTCGACAGGCTCAAGATCGACCGCAGCTTCGTGCGCTCGATCGAGAAGGCCGCCGACGCCGCGGCCATCGTGCACGCGGTGGTCAGCCTCGGCCGCGGCCTCGGCATGAAGGTGACGGCGGAGGGCGTGGAAACCGCCGACCAGCAGCTGTTCCTGCGCGCGGCCGGCGTGCATTCCATGCAGGGCTTCCGCTTCGGCAAGGCAGTGACCGCCGCCGAGATCACCGCGCGCCTCAAGGCTGCCGCCAAGCCGCCCGCCGCGCTTGCCGGCTGATAGCCCGCGACCCTGAACGGCATCGCCCGGCCGCTGCCAAGCGCCGCTGGCGCGCCCGCGCTTTTGTGATATGGCGGGAAGAGCGAAGCCGTAGCGGGAAGGAAAAATCCGATGAGCGGGTTCACAAAAGTCGCGCTGGTCACCGGTGCCGGCACCGGCGTGGGCAAGGCGGTGGCGATTGCTCTTGCCAAGGCTGGCTACAATCTGGTGCTGGCGGGGCGGCGTCCGGCCCCGCTGGAGGAAACCGCCGCCGCCGTCAATGCCGCCGGCACCCAGGCGCTGGCGGTGCCGACCGACGTGTCGAAGCGCGAGTCGATCCTCGCCCTGTTCGAAAAGGTGAAATCCTCCTTCGGCCGCCTTGATGTCTTGTTCAACAATGCCGGGATCGGCGCGCCGCCGGTGCCGCTCGAGGACCTGCCGTTCGAGGCCTGGCAGAACGTGGTCGCCACCAACCTGACCGGCATGTTCCTGTGCACCCAGGAAGCCATCAAGATCATGAAGGCGCAAGATCCGCGCGGCGGCCGCATCATCAATAACGGCTCGATCTCCGCGCACGCGCCGCGGCCGTTCTCGGTCGCCTACACCTCGACCAAGCACGCCGTCACCGGTCTGACCAAATGCACCTCGCTCGACTGCCGGCCTTACGACATCTGCTGCGGGCAGATCGACATCGGCAATGCGGCCACCCCGCTCACCGAGCGCATGGTGCAGGGCGAAGGTATCCTGCAGCCCAACGGCTCCAAGATGATCGAGCCGCGCATGGAGGCCGACGCCGTCGGCCAGGCGGTCGTCTATATGGCGAGCCTGCCGCTCGACACCAATGTGCTGTTCATGACGGTCATGGCCAACACGATGCCTTACGTCGGCCGAGGTTAGCGCCGCATGGGATTGTCCGAGGCGCTGAAGGAATGGCGTGAGTTCTATCTGCTGCTCGGCACAGCCGGCGCCACAACGTCTGGGAGCTGATGCTCACCATGGCGCGGAGGCACCGCGGCTCAAGCGAGCCTTAGTCCGTCTCCATCCGAAACGGGTAACGCATTGGGCGACGCCTCGTTCTCCAAACGGATCGGCCTGCTGCGCATCGCGGCGCTGCTCGCGCTGCTGCTCATCATCGGGCTCGGCGTCTACGCCTGGTGGAGCGACATCGTGGGGCTGGCGCCGACGCCGCAAGGCATCGAGGCGGAAATCAAATCCTGGGGCCGCTGGGCGGTGGCGGCCTCCATCGCTCTGATGGTCGCGCATAGCCTGGTGCCGTTCCCGGCCGAGTTCGTCAGCTTCGCCAACGGCATGTTGTTCGGCCCGGTCTGGGGCGTCGCCATCACCTGGACCGGCGCCATGCTCGGCGCGGCGCTCGCCTTCGCGCTGGCGCGCTGGTTCGGCCGGCCCTTCGTCGATGCCTTGATGAACGAGCGCCATCGCGCGGCGATCGACCGCTGGGCCAAGCGCCAGGGCATCGGCGTGCTGCTGCTGAGCCGGCTGATGCCGCTGATCTCGTTCAACGTCATCAACTACGCCGCCGGCCTCGCCCCGATTTCCTGGTGGACGTTCCTGTGGACGACCGGGCTCGGCATCCTGCCGATCACGACCTTGCTGGTGGTCACCGGCGACAGCGTCTGGAACGGCAGCAGCAATGCCTGGATCTATCTGGTGGCGATCGCAGCGCTTGCCGGCCTGCTCTGGCTTCTGATCGCCCGCCGGCGGCGCGCCGCCGGCTGAGCTCAGTCGACCAAGCTCACCGTCACCTGGGTACCGGTCTTGATCCGCGCAAGCACCTTCACGCTGGCGAGCGCCTTGGCGAAGATGTTGCACGGGCTCGCCAGCCGGCATTCGTTGCCCTGGCTGATCGGCGTGCGGCCGAAACCGATGGCGATGGCCGGCCCCTGCGGCCAATAGGCGATCTCGCCGGGCGTCACCACCGCGCGCGCATCCTTTTCGCGCGCAACCGTAACCGGCACGTCGAAATAGACCTCCTCGCCCCAGGTCAGCGCCGCCGAGGTGACTGGCAGCGCCGCGGCGATGGCGCGCGCGGTCGGCGTGTCGAGCAGTTCGGCCTCGAGCGTGAGCGAGCCGAAATCGAAGCGGATGCGGGCCATGCGGCCTCCCCATTTGCTTTGAAGCCGGCGAGTTCGGCATTTTCCAGAGCGGAGCGGCCTTGGCAAGTGAGTCGCCTGGGGATTGGGGAACATGCAGCATCTGCAATCGGCGCTGGGCATCGTCGCCCTGCTCGCCTTCGCCTGGGTCATCAGCGAGGACCGCCGCGCGGTCGACTGGCGCAGCGCGGGGGCGGCGCTCGCCGTGACGCTTGTGACCGCCGTGCTGCTGCTCGAAGTCCCGCCGATCAAGCTCGCCTTCGCGCTCATCAAGCGCGCGGTCGATGCCGTCAGCGCCGCTTCGCTTGCCGGCACTTCTTTCGTGTTCGGCTATGTCGGCGGCGGGCCCCCGCCCTATGCGATCACCAGCCCGGCCAACGAGTTCGTGCTGGCCTTCCAGGCATTGCCCATCGTGCTGGTGATGAGCGTGCTCACCACCCTGCTGTTCTACTGGCGCATCCTGCCGCCGATCGTGCGCGGCCTGTCATGGCTGCTCGAACGCACGATCGGGGTCGGCGGCGCGGTCGGCTTATCGACCGCCGCCAATATCTTCCTCGGCATGGTGGAATCGCCGCTGTTCATCCGCCCCTATCTCAATATGCTCGCCCGCGGCGAGCTGTTCATGGTGATGACCGGCGGCATGGCCACCATCGCCGGCACCGTCTACGTGCTTTACGCCACCATCCTGCGCGACGTCATCCCGGATGCCGCCGGCCATCTCCTGATCGCCTCCATCATCAGCGCGCCGGCGGCGCTCCTGATCAGCGGGCTGATGGTGCCGGTGCCGCAGGATGAGCGCAGCGACATCGGCGCGATCAAGATCGGCCGCGTCGCCGACTCGACCATGGACGCCATCGTGCGCGGCACCGTGGCCGGGCTAGAACTCTTGCTCAACATCGTCGCCATGCTGATCGTGCTGGTGGCGCTGGTGCATCTCGCCAACGCGATTCTGAGCCTGCTGCCGGACGTGGCGGGCGGCGCCATCACGCTGCAGCGCGTGCTCGGCTACCTGATGGCGCCGGTGTGCTGGCTGATGGGCGTGCCCTGGCACGAGGCGGTCACCGCCGGCTCGCTGATGGGCATCAAGACCGTGCTCAACGAACTGATCGCCTATGTCGAGCTCGCCAAGCTCCCCGCCGGGGCGCTCGATCCCCGCTCGCGGCTGATCATGCTCTACGCCCTATGCGGCTTCGCCAATTTCGCCTCGCTCGGCATCATGATCGCGGGCTTGACCGTGATGGCGCCTGAGCGCCGCGCCGACATCATCTCGCTGGGGGGAAAGTCGATCGTGTCGGGCACGCTGGCGACCTGCCTCACGGGCGCGATCGTGGGGGTGTTGAACTAGTTCTTTTTGGCCGTGTCGGGCAGCGCGCCGGTCGCCGGTTGGGCGGCGAGCAGCGCGTTTAGATGGCGGAGCGCGGTCGCATAGTCCGGCTTGAGCCGCAGCGCCTCCTTGAATTCGGCAATGGCTTCTTCGCGCCGGCCGGCATCGCGCAGAATTTCACCCCTTGTGTCGTGGGCATAGGGGAGATTCTTGTCGAGCTTGAGCGCCTTGTCGATTTCCGCTTCGGCTTCCTGATATTGATGCAGCAAGTTCAACGCCGCCGCGTAATCATTGTGCGCCAGCGCAAGATTCGGCTCGAGCGCGGTGGCTTTGCGAAATTCTTCGGCGGCCGCTTCATTCTTGCGCTGGTCGATATAAATCACGCCCAAATCGATGTGCGAGGCCGCCAGCCGGCCGTTCAGCTTCAGCGCCGCTTGCACCGAATCGATCGCCGCCGGAATGTCTCCGCGCCGGCGAAAGATCATGCCGCGTGCATTGTAGAGCCAGGGCAGCTCTTCGTCCGATACCGGTAATTTGGCGATCGTTTCATTCACGAAGGCCAACGCGCGATCGGGATCTTGCCGGGACAAAGTCACCGCCACGAATGACGGGCCGATCACGGCCACCACATCTTGCACCGCCGCGGTAAACAGATCGTCGGGCTTGTCGAGGTCGGCGCCGGTTTGGCTGGCATAGAATTCCCGCCCGTCGAGGCGCAGCCGCAGCCAGAGTTTGTTTCCGTCGGCGGTGATTTCTCCGCCCATGCTGCGGCTGCGCGTTGAGCGCAGCAGCGTGCGAATCGACGAAACGATGGCGTCCAGCGATATGCCGATGGTGGGAACGACGATGCTGGGTAGATCGCCGTGCAGCGCGATTTCGGGGCTTTGCCGGCTCGCCAAATGGACTTTACTTATGTATTTGGCCACGGCGTCGCGCAGCCTGCGCCCGGCGACTTCGGAAGTATAGCCGCGGTCGGCCAATGCCTTCGGCACCGAGATCGGGTCGATGACGGTCGCGTGTTCGAACAGGCCTTGGATGACGATCGCACCGATCACGACCACGACGATCACCCAGGGCAGCTTGACGACCAGCGTGTAAATCCAGCCGAAAAGAAATAGTGTCGCTTGCCAGATGGCGTGCGGCCGGGTGACCTTGACCCAGAAGGCATGCGAGCGGACACGTCTTTGCCAAGCGTTCAGCGTCGCCAAAGCCGCCGTCGCGCGCGACGCTTTACCTCGCGCGGCATGCCGCTTGCCGCTTGCAGCCTGTTCCATGACACCCCGCTACCCTCAATGATAGGTTGTATCGTCCACAAAATGCAACACTCCAAAAAGGGCCGCGCGCTGGCGCTGTTTCGGCTCGTCGCGACGGGCATTGCCGCCTGGATGCTGGCCACGGGCCCCGCCGCCGCCCGCCCCGTCGCCATCGTCGCCTTCGGCGACAGCGCCACTTACGGCTGGCTGGTGGCGCGCAATCAGGCCTATCCGGCGCAGCTGCAAACAGTGCTGCGCAAAAAGGGCTACGACGTCGTGGTGGAAAATGCCGGCGATCCCGGCGACACCACGGCCGGCGCGCTCAAGCGCTTCGATCAGGCGATCGGTCCCGGCACCGACATCGCGCTCGTCGAGTTCGGCACCAACGACTTGCGCAAGCACGTGCCGCCACAGCGCATGCGCGCCAATTTGACCGAGATCGTGCGCACGCTGCAGAAGCGCCGCATCGGCGTGCTGCTGATCGGGCTCGGCAGCCTGAACCTGGCCGACGTCGCCCGCGCCAATGGTGTGCCCTACGCGCAATGGAAGCTGCCGCCCGGCAAATACCGCGCGCGCGACCATGCGCATTTCAACGCGCAAGGCTATCAAATCGTGATCGCGCGCATGCTGCCGCAAATCGAGACGCTGATCGGACGCGTCAAGGCGCGCCGCTGACCTCGGCGAGCGGCGCCTCGCGCACCCAGCTCGCCGCCAGCAGCGCGCAGGCCGACAGCACGAAGGCCAACCCGACATAGCCCATGCCGTGCAGCAGCCCGCCGGCGAACAACAACCCGCCGATGCCGGAGCCGACCGCCTGTCCGGTATAGAGCACCGAGGTATTCAACGAGATGGCGACGCCGGCGAATTCCGGCGCGGCCTGCGCCAGCCGCGCCTGCTGCATCGAATTGGTCGCCGCGAACCCGAAGCCCCAGAACGCCATGCCGGCGCCCATGACGAGGAGCGCTCCGGCGCCCGCCGACCACAGGATCAGCCCGAGCAAGGTCGCGCCGAGGAACAGCGCCAGCGTGCGCTGAATGCCGAGCGCGCTGACCGACGCGCTGGCGGTGACGTTGCCGATGAGCCCCGCCACGCCGTAACAGGCGAAAAACGTCCCGATGATGCCGGTGCCGGCGCCGGCGAGCTTGCTCAGCAGCGGCGCGAGATAAACGAACACGGTGAACTGTCCGGAGGTCTGCAGCAACGTGAGCAGCAGGATGAGCAGGATGCGCTTGTCGCGCACGATGGCCGCAAAGCGCGTCAGCGGCATCGCCCGCCCCTGCAAGCCGGACGGCAAAGCGGTAATCAGCAGCAGCGTGGCGAACACCGAAAACAGCGCCAAGACACCGTAGGTCGTGCGCCAGCCGTAATGCGTCGCCAGCAGCGTCACCAGCGGCAAGCCGGCGGCGATGGTCAGCGTCCAGCCGAGGAAAACGAAGGCGATGGCGCTGGCGCGTTCGCGTTCCGGCACGATCATCGCGGCCGTCGCCGCCGCTTGCGGCGTGTAGACGGCGGCGGCCGCCAACATGATGAGCCGCACGATCAGAATGCCGGCGTAGTCCGGCGCCAGCGCGGAGGCCGCCTGCCCCGCCGTCACCAGCGCGAGTGAGCCGGCCAGCAGCATGCGGCGGTCGATATGGGCGGTCAGCCAGGCGACCAGCGGCGAGCCGATGCACAACACGACCGCGCCATAGGTGACGAGCAGACCGACGTCGCGGATGCCGACATGCAGGCCGTCCGCCATTTCGGCCAGCATGCCGGTCGGCGCCAGCACCGACAGGCCGATGACGATATTGCCGAGCATCAAGGCCGCGCGGCGCAGAAAGGATTGCATGGACTATTCGCGTTGAGGGCGGATGTGCGGCCGCATGAGAGCAGATCGGCTGCGGTCTAACTAGTGCGGGCGCGCCGCCGCCGCCATGCCGACCTGCGCGAACCGCCGCGAAAGTTTTCAATGCTTTGCATGACTGATCTTGATACCGGCGGCCGGCAGGTCTCGCCCGAATGTGCGCCGGGCCTGCCGCGCGACCCTGTCCCGGCCTCATGCTGAGGAGGCGGCGTAGCCGCCGTCTCGAAGCATGAGGCCGCCCCATCCACCGATCTTGGGTTTACCCGAGATCGGATTGTTAAGTGCGCAAGTCGGCTATAGCCGACTTGCGATGACGCATCGCTTCGCGATGCTCCTCAGGATGAGGCGGAGAAAGGCCGCGCGCCAATCTATCCCCGCTTCGCGCGCGCAACTTATTGAAAACACACAGCCGCAAAAAAACTTATCCCCGCTCACTCAGGCGCCCTCATCATGCGTGCATCCCGCCTCGTACCGAGGGGTGTCTGTACAGCATCTTCAGACACGGGGCGGGGAGCGGTGGCCGGGGAATGACCTTGCATCGGAGATGCGATGCGAGGGCCCGGCGGTCCAAGCCGCATGTGTCCCGGCGCGCCAGCCGCGCGCCACGGGGCCCCGTGATGGCGGCAGCCGGCAACGGTCACAGGTTTGCCGGGCCCGATCTGGGCCCGAGAGCGGTGGATAGGCGGCCTTCCAATTCGACAGGAGAGGCGGGTCGCCTGAAAGGTCAGTCCACCGGGGGCGATGCGGAGCAAGCCTAAAACACCGCGCGCGGGACGCCTTGGGACTGGCGGACTTGCGGAGCCCTTGCGAAGCGCGAAAAGCGCCGCGGGGCTTACCCTTCGAAGCGCCGCGAGGCGCGAAGGAGGGCGTTACGCCTCGATGCCGTGAGGTGTCGAGGCCCGTGGGTCCGAGCATTTTTGTTTGCGCCTACTTGCGTAAACTTGAGTGCGCCCCGGACCCTTGGCGTCCCGCGCGCCCTCGGTGCTTTTTCCGGGAGCGGGCGGCTTGCGCGCCGAAGCGCTGAAAGGCGAAGGCGGACGTTAATGCGGCTTACCCCGGGCCGACCAAATCAACAGGGGCGGCGGAGCGTTGGCTTGCCCGCCTTAGCCTTGGCGAAGGCCGGCCGTTTGCAAACAAGAGACCGGTGAGATCGCTCAAGAGGCGCCGCTCAAACGATCGACAGCCATGTTCAGAATGACGAGGCCTAGCACGGCGGCGAATAAAGCTATCGCATAGACCCCGAGCAGTTGCCGCTCGTTGCAAATCACCGTCGCGTCTTTGCCGACCTTGGACAGCATCGTGTCCATCACCTCTTTGCGTCTTGCTGGCGGCAGATCGCTGCGGGGCGGCGGCATGCGGCCGTGATATCCCGATGAACTCCTTATCACGAACAATGGATGCCGCAGGAGACCCCGCAAAAAGTAAGGCCAGAAAACAGCGGCAACAACTTTGCCGGCCCACATGCGTAAGTCCCGAAATCTCGTCCGCCACGTGATCGGGAACTGAGCCTTTAAAGGAGACGGTTCTTGATAAGAGAGCGTGCGATACAGAACACCGCCCATGGCAATGTAGATTACAAGCACGTCCTTCGCAGCACCAGGAATCCGCAGCGAAAAGAACGAAAGCAGGTAATCAATCGGCGGATAAAACGTCATTTGATATGCGGTCAAAATCCAGACCAGCGCCTCGAAAACTGAAACGTCCAGCACTCTGAATGTGACATTACAGAGTGCGACCGTCGCCAGGATCGTGCCGAGTATGGCTGTCCAGCTCGAATACGCCGAATAGAGGATGCCAAACCATTTGCGAAATAAAGACTGCACCCTCGACCGCCTTGCGCCTTTCAACCAGTCGCCAGGCGGATCGTACCGTCTTCGGTGTCAGAATTCGCGGGCTCTAGTGCAACTGGAAGACTTGGGAATGTCTGAAATCGGATGGCTTGATGAGTTTATGATGAGCGATGGTAACGGAATGAAGCGGCCCCTCGATTTCCTTCTCCCAGAAAGAAAGAAAGCGCTTAAGCGTCGGAAATTGCGGCGACAAATCGTATTCCTGCCAAACGTAGCTTTGCAAAATGTTCCGATAGTCAGGGAGCCGGTACAAAATATGCGCGGTGGTCAGGCCGTAACCGTTGACCTGCTTGCGGAAATCGTTTGAGACCGTCGAAACCATTCCAAGTCCTCCGTCTGTCGGACTGCAAGTTTCCATTCCCGGCACCCCCCATTGCAAGCCGAAAAGGTAAACAAGTTGTTTAAAATCAAGGCGTTAGCAGCAATGCCATCGAGCCTGCTAACAAGCCTGGCCGCGCGCCGCTTGCGGCGGCGGCGCATGGAGCAACCCGGCCGCCCATGGCCCGGCTTCCGGCCGCCCGCCGTTAACCATTGAGCCTGCAGGATTTTCGAATCTCTTGGCACTCCGTGCCGATGAGTGCTAAAAAATTTTCGCCGACCCCTTGCAGGCCAAATTTGCGCGCGCCATCTCAGCGTCAGGCGCTGGAGGGGGACCGACAGCGACCGAAAAAAACGAAATTCTTCAATAATTTAGGAGGACTGCCATGAAGTTCCGTCCGCTTCACGACCGCGTCGTCGTCAAGCGCATCGATGCCGAGGAAAAGACCGCCGGCGGCATCATCATCCCCGACACCGCGCAAGAAAAGCCGAGCCAGGGCGAGATCGTCGCCGTCGGCCCGGGTGGCCGCGACGAAGCCGGCAAGCTCATTCCGATCGACCTCAGGGTCGGCGACGTCATCCTGTTCGGCAAATGGTCGGGCACCGAAGTCAAGATCGACGGCCAGGATCTCCTGATCATGAAGGAGAGCGATGTCATGGGCGTCATCGAAGGCGGCGCCACGGCCAAGAAGAAGGCCGCGTAAAGCGCGATCCTCGTCCTGAGGAGCCGCGCGATCCGCGCGGCGTCTCGAAGGACGCGGGCAATGAATCACCATGGCCTCATCCTTCGAGACGGCGCGCCGAAGCTCAAAGAGCGAAGGCGGGCTCCTCAGGATGAGGATTGAGGAAAACAGAGGACTGCAACAATGTCTGCCAAGGAAGTAAAATTCTCGGTTGACGCGCGCGACCGCATGCTGCGCGGCGTCGACATTCTCAACAACGCCGTCAAGGTGACGCTCGGCCCGAAAGGCCGCAACGTCGTGCTCGACAAGAGCTTCGGCGCTCCGCGCATCACCAAGGACGGCGTCACCGTCGCCAAGGAGATCGAGCTCGAAGACAAGTTCGAGAACATGGGCGCGCAGATGGTGCGCGAAGTGGCCTCGAAGTCGTCCGACTTCGCCGGCGACGGCACCACCACCGCCACGGTTCTCGCCGCGGCCATCGTCAAGGAAGGTTCCAAGGCGGTCGCCGCCGGCATGAACCCGATGGATCTCAAGCGCGGCGTCGATCTGGCCGTCGAGGCCATCGTCGCCGACCTGCAGAAGAACTCCAAGAAGGTCACCTCCAACGAAGAGATCGCCCAGGTCGGCACCATTTCGGCCAATGGCGACACCGAGATCGGCAACTTCCTCGCCAAGGCCATGCAGAAGGTCGGCAACGAGGGCGTCATCACGGTCGAGGAGGCGAAGTCGCTGGAGACCGAGCTCGACATCGTCGAGGGCATGCAGTTCGACCGCGGCTACATCTCGCCCTATTTCATCACCAACGCCGACAAGATGCGCGTTGAGATGGAAGACCCCTACATCCTGATCTACGAGAAGAAGCTGTCGGGCCTGCAGGAACTGCTGCCGCTGCTCGAGTCGGTCGTGCAGACCGGCAAGCCGCTGCTGATCGTGGCCGAGGACGTCGAGGGCGAGGCGCTCGCCACCCTCGTCGTCAACAAGCTGCGCGGCGGCCTCAAAGTCGCGGCGGTGAAGGCGCCGGGCTTCGGCGATCGCCGCAAGGCCATGCTGCAGGACATCGCGGTCCTGACCGGCGGCCAGGCGATCTCGGAAGACCTCGGCATCAAGCTCGAGAACGTCACCATCAACATGCTCGGCCGCACCAAGAAGGTGATGATCGACAAGGAAAACACCACGATCGTCAACGGCGCCGGCAAGAAGGCCGACATCGAGGCGCGCGTGGCGCAGATCAAGGCGCAGATCGAGGAGACCACCTCGGACTACGACAAGGAGAAGCTGCAGGAGCGGCTGGCCAAGCTCGCCGGCGGCGTTGCGGTGATCCGCGTCGGCGGCGCCACCGAGATCGAGGTGAAGGAGCGCAAGGATCGCGTCGACGACGCGATGCACGCCACCCGCGCCGCGGTCGAGGAAGGCATCCTGCCGGGCGGCGGCGTCGCCCTGCTGCGCTCGGTCGAGGCGCTCAAGCGCATCAAGGTCGAAAACGAGGACCAGAAGCACGGCGTCGACATCGTCCGCAAGGCGATCCAGGCCCCTGCCCGCCAGATCGCCACCAATGCCGGCGCTGACGGCTCGGTCGTGGTCGGCAAGATCCTCGACAAGGACCAGTACTCCTACGGCTTCGACGCGCAGGCCGGCGAGTACGGCAACATGGTCACCAAGGGCATCATCGACCCGACCAAGGTCGTGCGGGCGGCGATCCAGAACGCGGCTTCGGTCGCGGGCCTCTTGATCACCACCGAAGCCATGGTGGCCGAGCTGCCGAAGAAGAACGCTCCGGCCATGCCCGGCGGCGGCGGCGGCATGGGCGGGATGGATTTCTGATCCATTCGCTCAGGCGAACGCAAAAATACAGAGGCCCGGGGGCAATCCCGGGCCTTCTGCTTTTTCGGGCAAAACTTATCCCCGCTCGCTCGGCTCATGGCAGAATTCGGGTCGCGAAACGAAAAGAGGTACCTAAATTGAAGTCATGCAATCCGGGAAAATCTACTGCGGCATCGGCGGCTGGACCTACGAGCCCTGGCGCGGGGTGTTCTATCCGAAGGGCTTGCCGCATGCGCGCGAGCTGGAATACGCCGCGCAACGCCTCACCTCCATCGAGGTCAACGGCACCTTCTACCGCACGCAAACGCCGGCCACCTTCGGCAAATGGGCTTCGGAAGTTCCCGACGGCTTCGTGTTCTCGCTCAAGGGCCCGCGTTACGCAGTAAATCGCCGCGTGCTGGCGGAGGCCGGCGACTCCATCAAGCGCTTCCTCGACTCCGGCGTCACCGAGCTCGGCCCCCATCTCGGCCCCCTGCTCTGGCAATTTGCGCCCACCAAGAAATTCAACGAAGCGGATTTCGGCAAATTCCTCGAACTGCTGCCGAAAACCTCCGACGGCCATCGCTTGCGCCACGTGGTCGAGGTGCGCAACGACAGTTTCAAGACGCCGGCTTTCATTGCGTTGCTGCGCAATTTCGGCATCGCCGTCGTTTACGCCGAACACGAGACCTATACCGAGATCGCCGACGTCACCGGCGATTTCGTCTACGCGCGGCTGCAGAAGGGCAGCGAAAAACTCAAAGCCGGCTATCCGCCCAAGGCGCTCGATGCCTGGGCGGAACGCGCCAAGACCTGGGCGCAAGGCGACGAGCCGAAGGATTTGCCGAAGGTGGACAATAAGTCGGCACCGAAAAAGCCGCGCGACGTCTTCGTCTATTTCATCCACGAAGCCAAACTGCGCGCGCCGGCGGCTGCCATGGAGCTGATCAAGCGCGTTGCGGGGGAAAAGGGCCCGAAATGAAAACGACCACCGACGAAAAGGCGCGGTTACATCCGCCGTCGCCTGTCTCGTAGTGGCCGCAGGACGAACGGAGCATCGTCAGCTTCCGATTCGTCACTTGCCGTCTGTATACTCAGCCCCTGTGTCAATCCTGTGACGACGCCATGCACCCTTTGTTTACGATTGGCTATGAGAAAGCCAAGCCGGATGCGGTCCTGAGCGAGCTCAAGCGCGCCCAGGTCGATCTCGTGGTCGACACCCGCGCGGTGGCGGCTTCGCGAAGGCCCGGCTTTTCCAAGCGCCAGCTCGCGGCCTCGCTCGACGAGGCCGGCATCGCCTATGTTCATTTGCAAAAACTGGGAACGCCGGCGGAAGGGCGCGCTGCCGCGCGCAGCGGCGACTATGAATCGCTCTGGCGCATCTACGACAAGCACATCAAAAAAGCCGAGCCGCAGGAAGCGCTCGGCGAGCTGATCGCGCTGGTCAAGTCGGGCAAGCGCGTCGCCCTGCTCTGCTATTGCCGCGATCCGAAGGCCTGCCACCGCAGCCGCATCGTGGCCAATGTGAAGAAGCGCATGCGCGTGAAGGTCGAAGACCTGATCCCGCCGCTGTTCTGATCATTCCGCCGGCTGCGGCGCCGCCTGCTGCGCTTCGATATTGGTGATCACGACGGCGAGCACGACCGTGGCCGCGCAGATGGCAAAGGCGATGGCCGCGTTGACCGCCAGCACCGGGCCGAAGCCGCCGCGCTCGTGCAGGATCGAGATCATGCCGATCGCAACCGCCGCGCTGATGAACAGCAGGAAATAGCGCACCGCATAGACGCGCCCGCGCCAGGCGTCGGCGGTGTAGCGCGCCAGCACCATGTCGTTGACCGTCACCTGCCCGTAGATCGCCGCGATCGCGATCGCCAGCGCGATCATCAACGTTATCCCATCCGCGTAAGCCGCCCACAGATTGCCGAGCAAAGCCCATCACGGTGATCGCCGCGAACATCATGTGCGGCGTGAAACGCTCCACCAGCCGCCCGACGCAGAGCTGCGCCAGCCCGCCGCAGATCAGCACCAGGGTCGCCACGCCGCCGGCCAGCAGCAGCGGCACGTTCTGCGCCAGCCGCTCGTCCACGATCTTCGGCAGCGCGATGGTCAACAGGTTGAAGGTGGTGCCCGAAGCAAGAGCGATCACGATGAACAGGCCGAACATGACGACGGCGAGCCGCGGCGTCAGCGACACCGCCGGCTTCGAGACCCGGCTCTTGGCGTGATGGCCGTCGTCGGGCGTGAGCCAGACATAGACGACCGCCACCGCAAGCGAGACGCCGGCCGGCACCAGGAAGGCGGCGCGCCAGCCGAGCCAGGTGGCAAGGCCCGCGCTGATGCCGGCGGCGAGCGAGACGCCGAGATTGCCGCACACGCCGTTGAAGGCGAGCGTGCGGCCGCGCGCCTGGCTTGCCTCGATCAGCATGGCCATGCCGACGGGGTGATAGATCGCGGCGAACATGCCGAGCGCGAACAGCGCCACCGCCAGCGCCGGCAAGTTGGGCGCGAAGGCGCAAGCCGCAAGCGATACGCCGCAGCCGGCGAAAAACAGCGCCATCATGTTGCGCCGGCTCCAGCGGTCGGCGAGCCAGCCGGCCGGCAGCGAGAACACACCGAACGAGACGAAGGCCGCGGTCGACAGCGCGATCATCTCCGAATAGGGCCGGTGGTAGATGACGTCGAGCCCGATCACCACGGTGGGGTAGATCAGCAGCACGAAATGCGTAAGCCCGTGCGCCACGTTGAGGAAGCTGATGGAGCGGCGGGCGGCCGCGTCGGGCACGTAGGTACTAGTGCTGGTCATGGGGCCCCGTTTCCTGCCGGTCGGCCATAGCATATAGCCTTGCCTTTTGGCGATGTTCGGTCGATTTTCGTCGCGATCAGGCCGCGAGCCGCCGGAACCGCGCATGAGAGCCCCTGCCCCGATCTACCGCCGTAATCTCGACGACGCCCCGCGCCAGGTCGCCGTCCTGGCGCGCGGCATCGAGATCGGCCACCGCATCCCGCTCCATATGCATCGCCGCGGCCAAATCCTGCATGCCGTAAGCGGCATCATGCGGGTGGAGACGGCCCAAGCCGCCTGGATCCTGCCGCCGGCGCGCGCGCTCTGGCTGCCGCCGCAATGGCCGCACAGCGTCACCATGCGCAGCCATGTGGAGATGCGCACGGTCTATATCGCGCCGGCCGCCTGCGCCGGCCTGCCCGTTGAGCCGGCGCTGGTGGAGATTTCCGGCCTGCTGCGCGAGCTGATCCTGGCGCTGTTGGAGGAGCCGGCCGACTACGACGAGAACGGCCGCGGCGGCATCGTGGCGCAGCTGATGCTGACGGAGCTATCGAAGCTGCCGGAGCAGCGGCTGGCGCTGCCGATGCCGCGCGACGCCCGGGCGCTGCGGGTGGCGCGCGCGCTGCTCGACAATTCCAGCATCGGCCACGATCTCGACCGCTGGGCGGAGGAAGCCGGCGCCAGCCGGCGCACGCTGGCGCGCATCTTCCGCAACGAGACCGGCTTGGGCTTTTCCGAATGGCGGGCGCGCCTGCGCGCCATCGACGGGCTGGCGCGGCTGGCGGACGGCGCATCCGTCGCCGAGACCGCGACATCGGTGGGCTATGCCAGCCCGAGCGCCTTCACCGCCATGATCCGCCGCACGCTCGGCGGCCCGCCGCGGCGGCTGGCCAAGCAGCCGGCCTGATCACAACCGCCTACTACTCATGCGTGCTGTCTCCGGTTGTGGACACCAGCCATATAGCAATGTCTAGTTGCACAACCCAGGTGTGTATTGCGTATCGACCGGTTGTTTCAGGGGCTCGGGGGCCTCGATGTGTGGGGGAAGGCGCGTTCGCGCGGCGGCGTCCGTCGCCGCGGCCTTCATTGTTTGTTGCTTTTGCGTTGCGGCAGGCCCGGCGCGGGCCGGCGACGACGAGGATATCGCGCGCACTATTCTGTTCTCCGGCCGCGACATCTGGCGCAACGGCGCCTTCGTCTATGGCGGCCTGCTGTACGCGCCGGACGGCTTCGAGCAGGACGGCTTGCTGTTCAAGCTGCTGCTTTCCAGCGGCCTCTACCGCTACAACGCCGGCGATCTTGGCGGCGATGAGGTCATCGGCGCGGAACTGATCGCGCAGGTGCTGCCGGGCTTTCGCGTCACGCGCAACCATTTCGAGGCGAAAGTCTTCATGGGGCCGGAATTTGAAAATCACCGGCTGTGGCCGGACGATCCCGGTAATCGCCTGCGCGGACCGGCCTTCGGCCTGCGTTTCGCGATCGATCTGTGGGACGAGCCGACGCCAAGCACCATGCTGGCGGGCGATCTCTCGCTGTCGACGGTGGGCGGCAATTATTCGGCGCGCGCGGCCTTCGGCTGGCGGGTGCTCGACAAGCAGTTCTATGCCGGCCCGGAGACGCAAGTGTATGGCGGCGACGGCTATGCCCAATGGCGCGTCGGCATGCACATCACGAGTTTCAAGACCGGCGACACCGAATGGTCGGCCGCCGGCGGCTGGGCGATCGACTCTGACAACCGCTCCAGCCCCTATCTGCGGCTCGGCCTCATGCAGCGCGAGTGAGCGCGCGTCCAGCGTGCAGTGGAAGCGCGGCAGCGCGACGGCCATGACCAGCAGCCTGTCGGCCCTGCGCGCCTGCGCCGGGCTATGCTAGAGGTAGCGTTCACCGTCAGGGAGGAATCATGCGTGCCGTTGTCTGCGCCCTTGTTGTTGCAGCGATTGCTCTGGCCGCGCGTCCGGCGCTTGCACAGGCCGACCGCAGCGCGGCGACGTTCTGGAAAGCCGTGCAAGAAAACTGCGATGCCACCGCCGCCAAGCCCCCAAGCAAGCTCGGCCGGCGCATCGCCCAGACCGCGATCGACGAATTCTACCGCTTCGGCGGCCATGAGATCGATTCCAACGGCCGGCTGTTCCGCTTCGGCCTGACCGAGGCCGAGCATGAGGAAGAGGACCGTGCCCCGGCCCGGCAGGCGCGTCTCGGCCATCTCGGCTGGTGGCAGGTGATGAAATACTGGCGCGCGCTCTACGGCGACGGCGCCACGGACAAGCTCGAGGTGCGCGGCTATCGCAACGCCTCGACCGCCACGCAGGGCGAGCAAACCGAGCCGCTGTTGCGAACCACGGCCGCGCAACTCCTGCACGACGCCGAGGCAGCCACCGATCCGGCCGCGCGCGAAATCCTGCGCGAGGCCGCCTTGCGCGCGGCCATCATCGACACGCCGTGGTCGGCGGCCTTTGTCAGCTACGTGATACGCGAGGCGGGCGTGACGGCGACGGCGTTCCAATTCTCCAACGCGCATCGCGACTATATCTACGACGCTTTCGCCGCGAGCGTGGCCGAGCTGAACGGCCGCGGCGCCGGCGAGCGGCTCTACCGTGCCTGTCCGCTCACCGCCACCAAGCCGCGCCCAGGGGATCTAATCTGCGCGCAATACGAGCACGCGCTCGCCGACGCCGGCGCGCAAAAGGTGCGTGATCGCATCCGCGCGGAACTCGACGGCGGCAAGGCCGCGCGCTCCGTCCGGCGCACCCATTGCGAAGTGGTCGCCTCTATCGACGCGGCGGCGCGCAAGCTGTACGCCATCAGCGGCAACGTCTATCAGGCCGTCAGCGCCCGCAAGCTGAACCTGCGCAACAACCTGAAATTCTCGGCCGCGCAAAAAGGCCATTGCGGCGGCCCCGGCGCTTGGACCTTGCCTCCGCCTTCGGCCGACACGCCGCGCGCGGCGAGCCTCACGAAAAAGTGCTCGCTCAACGACGAGAAATGGTTCGTGCTGCTGCAGTTGCGGTGAGCCGGGTCCAGCGCGTTTACAGCGGTTCCATGTCCCCAGTCTCGACCGCGCGGCTATGGACTTTGCCCGGTGTTTTCGCAATAGTTTTCACGTTGCGGCCGCGGGGCGCGCGGTAAGGGGCCTCACTTGTCACCAGCACGCCGATACGCTCGCGCCGCCGCGGTAATGCTGCCGATCGCAGCCGCATTTTTCGTCTCGCTTTTCTCAGCAGTTGACGCACGGGCCCAGGATGCGTCCCAAACGTGCAAGGACGCGGCCGAGATCGCCGTGCTGCCCTCGCCGATCGCGCCCTGGAAGGGCGCGCCTTTGCGCGTGCTCTTGGTATCGGAAAAGCCGCTTGCGGGTGAGTTTTCGTTGATCGCGCCCAATGGAAGCGTCGCGGCGAAATCGAGCAACCGCCGCGGCGGGCCGCCTTATTTCTGGTACGTCGAGGTCAAGGCGCCGGCGGCGGGAAGCTGGCGCGCGACGCTCACGCGCAACCGCGCGCCGGCCGGCTGCGGCACGATCACGCGCGCAATCACCGTGCGCGGCGAGCAACCGCCGCCGCCGCGCGCGACCGCGGGCAGCGTCTGGCCCTTGCGCAATTCGTGGAACCGCGCGACGGAAAACTTGTATTCCGCATGGATCGAGAAGATGTTCGACGGGCCGCTCAACGTCGAACTGTCATGGAAGGCGCTGCATTTCGTGCTGCGCGATCGATCGCGCAATTTCCTGTTCGACTATTTGGGTCTGCGCGAAGACCAGGCGGGTCTCATCATACGGCCCGACTGCGCCGACTTTCCGTATTTTCTGCGCGCCTATTTCGCGTTCAAGCTGGGTCTGCCGTTCGGCTATTCGAGCTGCTCGCGCGGCTTCGGCGGCAAACCGCCGAAGTGCTACACGTGGTCGAACATTCTCAAGCAGGCCAGCGCGCAGCCGCAGGCGGGGCTGGTCGCCGCGTTCGGCCGTTATTTGCACACCCTCGCCGACGGCGTGCAGAGCGGCAACGGCCGGACGCTGGCGAGCGACAACAATACCGATCTCTATCCCGTGCCGCTGACCCGCGAGACGCTGCGTCCGGGAACCGTATATGCCGATCCCTATGGACACTTCCTGACGCTGGTGCGGCGCGTGCCGCAAGTCGGCGGCACGGCGGGCGTTTTTCTTGCCGCCGACGCCGAGCCCGACGGGACGGTCACGCGCAAGCGCTTTTGGCGCGGCAATTTCCTGTTCGTGCACGATCCCGCGCTTGGAAGCCCCGGGTTCAAGCGCTTCCGGCCGATCGTGCGCGACAAGGACGGCCGCTTGCGGCGGCTGAGCAACCGCGAAATCGCGAAAAATCCGCAGTACGGCGACTTTTCGCTCGAACAGTCGAAGCTCGGCATGCGGGACTTCTACGACCGCATGGATGACGTGATGTCGCCGGCGCCGCTCGATCCCGTGCGCGCCATGAAGGAGGCGGTCACGGCGCTGCAAGAGCAAGTGCAGACGCGCGTGACGGCGGTCGAGAACGGGCGGAAATACATCAACGGCAAGCCCGGCGAGATCGGCATGCCGAACGGCGCCGCGATCTTCGAGACCACCGGCCCGTGGGAGGATTTCTCGACGCCGGCGCGCGATTTCCGGCTGCTGATCGCGATTGACGTGGTGCGCGGCTTTCCGGACCACGTGGCGCGACGGGCCAACCGCTATGCGATGCCGAAAGACGAAAGCGTCGCGGATGTGAAGGCCGAATTGCAGCGCGTGCTGGCGTCCGAGCTGGCGGCGCGCAAGTTTTCATATCCGCGCAGCGACGGCTCCAAGTGGACGCTCACGCTCAAGGACGTCATCGACCGCGCGCCAAAGCTGGAGATGGCATACAATCCCAACGACTGCGTCGAGCTGCGCTGGGCCGCGCCACCCAACAGCCAGGAGGCCGCCACCTGCCGGCGGCACGCGCCGCAGGCGCAACGCGCCAAGATGCTGCAGTACCGCCCATGGTTCAAGGAGCGGCACTGGCCGGCGCACAGCTAGTGCCTAATCCAGCGTGCGGCGGAAGCGCAGCACCGCGATGGTCATGGCGAACAGCATCAGCCCGAACAGCGCGAGTGAGGCGATGGGCTATTGACGGCCCAGCAGCCAGTCGAGCTGCGGAGCGATAAAGGGCGCGAGCGCGCGCGATCCCTGAACCGACAGGTGACCGCGGTTCGAATACATGATCAGACCATTGCGCACTGGCGTGCACACGCGTGCATCGCAGAGCAGGTCGAACGGGTCCCATAGCCGCGCATCGTCGTCGCCGGCGATGGCCTCGCGCAGAGCGGCGAGCACAGGCGCACGCTTCTGCTCGAACATGGCGCGGCTGCCGCCGCACCGTACTGCCGAAGCATGCGCCAAGCACTGTGGCAGCGCGAGCTGGAAGTCCGGAATCGGCGCGACCACCAGCACGCGCATCTGCAAGCGGCGCGCCACCGATAGAATCGCCCGGAAGCCTTCCTGCCAATTCTTCAAGGCCGGCGCCGGCGCGCGCGGTCCGGAAACGCCAAATCGCCGCGATGCCAAGATGACGCCGCCGACCCCGGCGTGCCGAAGGGCGGGCAATTCCGCCGCAACCGCGGCGTTGAAATCGCGGCAGGCGGCGCGCAAGCGCACCGGGCGCCTGAGCAGCAAGGGCGGGCAGGCCGTCCGCGACCGCGCCACGGCCGCATAGCCGCCGCGCGTGCCTTCGGCTCGCAACACCGCGACCAGCTGCCTGGCCTGGGAATCGCCCCAAAGCAGGATGCGCAGCGGCGCCTTTTCGGCGCCGACCGCGCAATGCCGCGCCGGCGGCAGGCCTTCGAAACTTTTAAAAGCGTGACAGCCCGGCGGCGAATGAACCGCGCCGTGCCCGGCGGCATCGATCGCGGCAAGCCAAGGGTCGCGCCGCATCGCCGCGTCGGCCTGAAATGCGAGTGCGAGCGCCGACGCAACGAGGACGAGCGAAATCGCGCCGCCGGTTGCCAATGTCTGCCCTGCGCCGGAAAAGGGCCACGGCCGCCGCCGCCGGATCGGATCCTCGATAAAGACGAAAGTGAGCGCCGCCAGTGCGAGCGCGCCGAACGCCACCAGGAGATTGCGGCTCAGGCTGTGGTGGCCCGCATCGAGCACACGGCCAAAGGCCAGCAAGGGCCAGTGCCACAGGTACCAGGAATAAGAAAGCTTGCCGATGACGACCAGCGGCGACAAGCGCAGCAAACGCGCGGCCGTCGATGCCGGAGCCGCCGTGACACCGCCAATCACGGCCGCCGTGCCGAAGGCTGCCAGCCCGATAACCCACAGCAAGCCGTGACGCCCCAGTGTCACGGCAAGCGCGACGGCCATCAGCCCGACCAAGACGAAAGGAGCCGCACCGCGGCCGACGTGACGCAATCGCTCCTCGAACAAAGCAAGTGCGGCGCCGAGCGCAAATTCCCAGGCGCGCGTGGGCGCCAAATAATAGCTTGCGGTCGGCTCGGCCCGCACGCCCCACCAGAACAACGCAAAAGAGACGGCAGACAGCCCGGCCAGCATCAGCGCAACTTTCGCAGGCAGCGGCCGCCTGCGCGCGAACAGCGCCGCCAGCATCAGCAATGCCGGCCAAAGCAGGTAGAATTGCTCCTCCACCGAAAGTGTCCACATGTTCAGAAGCGGAACCCATTCGGACGGCTGCGCGAAATATTGTGCCTGCTGGCGCCAGAAATAGATATTCGACACGAAGGCCATCGTGGCCGTCGCCGATTGCGAAAGCTGCGGGCGTTCGAGCGCCGGGCTTAAAATGAAGCTGCCGAGCACGAGCACCGCGGCCACCACCGTCGCCAGCGCCGGCAAGAGCCGGCGGGCGCGGCGGGCATAGAAGGCCAGAAAATCAATTCTGCCGGTTTCGTCCAATTCCAGCAGCAAGAGGCGGCTGATGAGGAAGCCGGAAATGACGAAAAAAACATCCACGCCGACGAACCCGCCCGGGATGCCCGGCACGCCCGCGTGGAACAGGACGACCGGCACGATCGCGACGGCGCGCAAGCCGTCGAATTCCGGCTGATAGCGTATGCGCCCGTTCATAGCACGAACCCCGGCAACCCCGCGCCGAAGCTAGCCGCGATTCGTCTCCCTCTCAATGTGCGGCGGTCGTGGCGAAGCGCTAATCAAGCGTCCGCCTGAAGCGCAACACCGCGATGGTCATGGCGAACAGCATCAGCCCGAACAGCGCGAGTGAATCGGTGCGCAGATCGGCGAGCGCGGAGCCCTTCAACATAATCGCGCGCACGATGCGCAGGAAATGCGTGAGCGGCAGGCATTCGCCGATCCATTGCGCCCAGACCGGCATGCCGGCGAACGGAAACACGAAGCCGGACAATAGGATGTTCGGCAGAAAGAACATGATCGACATCTGCATGGCCTGCAGCTGGTTCTGCGCCACGGTCGAGAAGGTGTAGCCGATCGACAGGTTGGCGGCGATGAACAGCGTGCTGAGGCCGGCGAGCGCGGCGAGATTGCCGAGGATCGGCACGCCGAAGAAGAACACGCCGATGCTGATGATCAAAAAGGCCTGCACAAATCCGACGAAGATGTAAGGCACGATCTTGCCGAGCATGATCTCGACCGGCGTGATCGGCATGGCCAACAGGTTTTCCATGGTGCCGCGCTCGATCTCGCGCGTGACCGAGAGCGCGGTGAAGATCAGCATGGTCATGGTGAGGATGGTGCCGACCAGCCCCGGCACGATGTTGAGCTGGTTCTCGCCGGCCGGATTGTAGCGGGCGTGGGAGCGGATTTCGAACGGCAATTCGGTGCTGATCGGGATGCCGCGCTCGTGCGCGAGCGCATTCTGCACTACTTGGCCGAGCGCGCTCAGCGCGGAGCCAGTGGCGACCGGGTCGGTAGCGTCGGCGATCATCAGCATGGCGGGTTTTTCGCCGCGCCGCACCGCGCGCTCGAACCCGGCAGGAATCTCGACCCCGAACAGAATCTTTCCGGCGGCCATCAGTTCGTCCATGTCGGCTTCGGTGCGCGGCAGTGCGACGACGCGGAAATAATCGGTGTTCTTGAGCGCGGCGATGATGGCGCGGCCGACGTCGTTGTGTTCCTGCAGCAGCACCGCGGTCGGCAAATGCCGCGGATTGGTGTTGATGGCGTAACCGAACAGCATGAGCTGCAGCAGCGGGATCATGATGATCATGGCAAACGACAGCCGGTCGCGCCGCAGCTGGATGAACTCCTTGACCAGCACCGCCGAGGTCTTGCGCCAGAAGCCGTTGCCGGGCAGCCGCCGCACGGGCTGCATGGTCACCACTTGCGTCATTGGAAATTGTCCCGGGCGCGGCCCATCAGGTCGATGAACACGTCCTCGAGCGAGGGCTCCGACTCCTTCCATTCGAGATCTTTGCGCGCGCGATAGGGCTCGATGGCGGCGGCGAGCTTGGCCGGGTCGCGGCCCGAGACGTGCAGGCTGTTGCCGAAGGGCGCCACCATGTCGATGCCGGGCTGTTTGGTGAGCTCGTCGGCGAGCTCGACCAGGCTCTCGCCTTGCGGCCCGCTCACCACGCAGGTGGTCAGGTGCGAGGATTCGATGACGTGCTCGACGGTGCCGTGCACCAGCAATTCGCCGTAGGCGATATAGGCGATCTCGTGGCAGCGCTCGGCCTCGTCCATGTAGTGGGTGGACACCAGCACGGTGAGACCGTCGGCGGCGAGCGCGTGGATCTCGTTCCAGAAGTCGCGCCGCGCCTTGGGATCGACGCCGGCGGTCGGCTCGTCGAGCAGCAGCAATTGCGGGCTCGGCAGCGTGCAGGCGCCGAGCGCGAGGCGCTGCTTCCAGCCGCCCGACAATTCGCCGGCCAATTGCTCCTCGCGCCCGGAGAGGCCGAGCCGCTCGACCGCCGCGCGCGCGGCTTTGACCGGGCCGGCGATGCCGTAGATGCGGCCGACGAATTCAAGGTTCTCGCGCACCGAGAGGTCTTCGTAGAGCGAGAATTTCTGCGTCATGTAGCCGACCTCGGGCTTGATCTTGTCGGCTTCGGTGAGGATGTCGTAGCCGAGGCAGGTGCCGGTGCCTTCGTCGGGCGTGAGCAGGCCGCACAGCATGCGGATGGTGGTGGTCTTGCCGGAGCCGTTGGGGCCGAGGAAGCCGTAGATGGTGCCGCGCTTGACCTGCATGGACAGGTTGCGCACCACCGCGCGCCCGTCGAAGCGCTTGGTCAGGCCGTGCACGTCGATGACGATGTCGTTCACTTGCGTGGCTCGTTCGTCAGCATGACGGTGATCGGTTGGCCGACGCGGAATTTATCCGGGTGCAGCGGATGCGCCTCGATCAGGAACACCAGCTTGGCGCGCTCCTCGCGGCTGTAGATCACCGGCGGGGTATATTCGGCGCTCTTGGCGATGAAGGTGATTTTCGCGCTCAGCCCCTGCGCGCAGCCGTCGCAGGAGACCGAAACGGTCTCGCCGTATTTGATCGCGGGCAGCAGCCCTTCCGGCGTAAAGAAGCGCAGCTTGAGATTGCCGGGTGGCAGAAGCGCGATCACCGCGCGGCCGGGCGGCACGGTTTCGCCCTGGCGGTAATAGACTTTCTCGATCGTGCCGGCGGCCGGGCTCAGCGCGCGCCGGCGCGCCAGACGCGTCTTCGCCCAATCCAGATTGGCCTTGGCTTGACGCAGCGCGGCTTCCGCGTCGTCATAGGTCTTGCGCGTGCCGGAGGCCGTGGTGAGCAATTCCTTGGCGCGGTCGAAGGCCTGCTGGGCATTGGTGACGGCGGCTTGCCTCACCTTGACGTCGGCCGCCTGCAGATCGTCGTCGACGGTGAACAGCAGCTGGCCCTTCTCGACGTGATCGCCCTCGCGCACTTTCAATTGCTCGACGCGGCCCTGCTCGTCCGGGCTTACGAACACGAAATCGGCCTCGACCCAGCCCTGTAGCGCGCGGCCGTTGGTTTCGTTGCAGCCGGCGAGCGCGAGCGCCGCGAGCATCGCCGCCAGGACGGCAGGCTTGATCCTCATGGCGTTTCTCCGCGCGAAAACAGCAGGTCGAGATGGGTTTTCATCATGGCGCGCACGTCGAGCGGCTCGAAGCGCTCGAACAGGCCGGACCAGACGATGGCGATGAGGCCGGGCGCGGCGACGATCTGCGGGTAGTCGACCAGGCCGGCGGGCACCTCGCCGCGCGCGGCGGCGCGCGCCAGGATCGCGCGCATGGCGGCGATGATGCGCGAGAGCACCTCGCGGTAATAGAACTCGGCGAGCTGGGGAAAGCGCGGGCCTTCCGCGATCATCAGGCGAATGACCTCGCGCCGCCGCGTCTCATAGACCTCGCGCACGAAGAAATCGGCGATGCGGTCGGCAAGCACGCGCATCGGCAGGTCGGCCTCGCCCATCGCCTCGATGCTGCCGACCACCGGCGTGAGCATTTCCCGGATCAACTCCTGGAACAGGCTCTCCTTGCCCTGGAAATAGAGGTAGATGGTGCCCTTGGCGACGCCGGCGCGCTTGGCCACGTCGTCGAGGCGGGCGGCCTCGAAGCCGCGCAGGGAGAACTCGTCGAGCGCGGCGGAAAGGATCGCTTCGCGGCGGGCGGCGCTGCGTGCCTCGCGCGGGCGCGGCGCGGCCCGCTTGACGCCGGAGGCGCCGGCGCGCAGCGCGCGCATGCGGCGGGCGACGGACTTGGTTTCGCGCGGGCGTCTGGACATCGCACAATCCTGACTGACCGGTCAGTCAGTCAATCACAAGACGAAGGACTAGCGGCGCAAGACCGCTGGCCGAGTTCGTCCGTGGGGCCAGCGACGGAAGACCGCCGATTGAATTCGTCATGACTGACTGGTCAGTCATTATCTAGCGCAAATCGACCGGGTCCGCAAGGCCGTAAGTTCTCTCATATTTTGAATGGCTTAGCAGGAAGCGGGGCGGCCGTCAGCCCTTGGCGTCGCAGAAGAAGGTGCGGATGACGCATTCCTTGCCGCCGTCGCGGTAGCAGGACTTAAGTGCCGCGTTCTGGGCATGGCCGAGCTCTGCAGCCTTGCCCCAGCCATGGGCGCCGCAGCCATTGCCGAAATCCACGGCCAGCGCCGCGCAGCCGCGCCGCACCACGGCGACCACCCGGCAGGCCTGGCCCGAGCATTTCTGCAGCGCGCTTTTGCGCGCCTGCGCGGCGTCGTGGAAATCGAAGGCCTCGCCGAAGGCGCCGCAAGTGCCGATCGCCAGCGCGCCGGCGGCGCGCGCGCTGTTGAAGGTCGCCAACGCCAAAGCGGCGGTCGCCAGCAACAGTGTGGCGGCCACCAATGCACGCATGACCGGCGTGAAGTTGTCCGACATCCCCTTCCCTACCCGAAGCGTCGGCCTCAGATAGCGGTGAGTTGGGGAACGCGATCAATGATTCGAAGTCTCAGGCGCGTTCGATTTCGGCCTTGACCGCGGAAAGCAACTCGGGCGTGTCCACGTCGATCAGAGCCGCGTCGCCTTCGACCGGCACTTCGACGACCGCCTCGGCATAAGCGCCGATCAGGTGGCGGGCGCCGATGTCGCCCTGGATCTGCATCAGGTCCGGGAAGAAGCGGCGCGACCACAGCACCGGATTGCCGCGCCGCCCGGCGATGCTGGGCACCACCACCAGTGCGCTTTTTTCCGGATCGAAAGCCGGCAATCAATTTGTCGATCAGCGCGGCGCTGACCTGCGGCATGTCGCCGAGGCAGACCACGGCGCCGTCGGCTTCCGCCGGCACAGCGGCAATGCCGGCCTTGAGCGAAGTGCCGAGGCCCTCGGCATAGTCCGGATTGTGCACCAGCCGCACCGGCAGCCCGTCGAGGGCCGCTTCCACCTTCTCGCGCTGGTGGCCGGTGACGACGATGACCGGCGCGGCACGCGAGGCGAGCGCCTGCTCGGCCGCGATGCGCACCAGCGACTTGCCGCCGATCTCGGCGATCAGCTTGTTGATCGCCCCCATGCGGGTGGAGCGGCCGGCCGCCAGCACCACCGCCGCGATGTTGCGGCCCTTCTCGGGCGCGGGCTCCTCGCGTGGCTGCGGGCGCGTGACGATCTCCATCAAGAGACCGCCGACGCCCATGCCGGTGATGTCCTCGCGCGACACCGGCAGCCCCGCCAGCAGCCGCATCAGCACCCAGTCGAAGCCGTTCTCCTTGGGCGAGCGCGCGCAGCCGGGCGCGCCCAATACCGCCTGCCCGCGCAAGCGGCCGATCAGCATGAGATTGCCGGGATCGACCGGCATGCCGAAATGCTCGATGGTGCCGCCGACCGCTTCGACCGCCGCCGGGATGACGTCGCGCCGGTCGGCGATGGCTGACGCGCCGAACACGATGACCAGCTCGGCGCCGGCGGCGAGCACCTCGTCGATGGCTTTGGCGAGCGCCGCCTGCGCGTGCGGCACGCGCTTTTCGGCGATGATGGTCGCGCCGGAAGGCGCGATGCGCTGCGCCGTGATCTTCAGCGTCTTGTCGACCACCTTGGGCGACAGGCCGGGCAGCAGCGTCGACACCACGCCGATCTTGCGCACCTTGTAGGGCGCGATGCGGATCACCGGCTTGGCTTTCCGCGCCTCGGCCACCGCTGCATCGCGCGCGCGCGCGTCGACCGCGAACGGGATGATCTTCACGGTGGCGATCATCTCGCCTTCCACCACCGGCTTGTAGGCGGCAAGCGTTGCCAGCGTCACCGCCTCGTCGATGCGGTTGAGGCGGTCGATGGCGTCCTTGTCGACCACCAGCACGCCGGCGCTTTCGGCGAACAGATTGCAGCGCCCGGTGAAGGCGCGGTCGGCGCGCAGGCCGGGGCCGGCGATGGCCGCGGCGATCTCGGCGGCGGCCTGGTCTTCCGACACGTCGCCGGCTTCCACGCGCGCCACCACGATTTCTTTGACGCCGGCCGCGTTCAGCGCCTGCACTTCCTTCGGACCGATCAGCGTGCCTTTCTTGAGCACGAGATCGCCCTGGCGGATGGAATGCACCGCGGTGGCGCCGAGCGCCTCTTGCACCGGGACGGCGCCGAATTTCATGGCACGCCACCTTTGTCATTCCGGGCCGCTCGCCAACGGGTCCGCGCGACGCGCGGCCCGATGATAAACTCCGCGAGCGGACCCGGAATCCAGATGCAAGCACTGAGTTTGTGTCTGGATTCCGGGTTCGCGCCTTCGGCGCGCCCCGGAATGACAAGGAAGATTAGGACGGCGCCGAATTTCATGCCGCCTCCGCTTCCCTCTCGGCCTTCTGCCGCAGCGTCTGGGTGATCTCGGCCATGATGGCGAGCGCGATCTCGGCCGGCGACACCGCCCCGATCGCTAAGCCAATTGGCGCATGGATGCGCGCGAGCGCGGCATCGCTGATGCCCGCCTCCTTCAGCCGCGTGACGCGCTTGGCATGGGTCTTCTTCGAGCCGAGCGCGCCGATATAGAAGCAGTCGCGCTGCCAACGCATGCTGCAAGCGCCGGGTCGTCGATCTTCGGGATCGTGGGTGAGCGCGACGAAGGCGGTGTAATGATCGACATTGAGCGGCGGCAGCGCTACGTCCGGCCATTCCGCGATCAGCTTGACGTCGGGAAAGCGCTCGACCGAGGCGAAGGCGGTGCGCGGATCGACGATGGTGACGTCATAGCCGAGCATGGCGCCGAGCGGCGCCAGCGTCTGGCTGATATGCACCGCGCCGGTGATGACGAGCTTGGGCGACGGCACATAGACGGTGAGGAAGACGCGGCCTTGCGCGGTGTCCTCCATGCCGCTTTTCGCCATGCGCAGGCGCTTTTCCAGCACGGCGCGTAGCGGGTCTTTCGCCACGTCGGCGCCCTTGACCAGGCGTTGCGCGCCGCTTTCCACGTCGGTGACCAGCACCGCGGCGCGGCGCGCCTCGCGCTCGGCATTGAGGGCGTGCAGGATGTCGAGTTTCACTTTTCAGCCACCTTCTCCACATAGACGCGGATGGTGCCGCCGCAGGACAGCCCGACGTTCCAGGCGGTCTCGTCGGCGACGCCGAATTCCAGCATCTTCGGCTTGCCGCTCTCGATCACATCCATGGCTTCGGTCACCACCGCGCCTTCGACGCAGCCGCCCGACACGGACCCTAAGAAATTGCCCTCCTGGTCGATCACCAGATTGGAGCCGACCGGGCGCGGCGCCGAGCCCCAGGTCTCCACCACCGTGGCGAGCGCCACGTCGCGGCCCTCTTTACGCCAGTCCTCGGCGGCTTTCAGGATGTCTTCATCGCGTGCCAGCATCGTGCACCTCCATTTTCCCTGTCATTCCGGGGACGGCGCCGTAAGCGCGTTTACGCGCGTCTTTCGACGCGCTATGGCGCCGGACCCGGAATCCAGATGACATTCCGTGTCCGTCTCTGGTTCCGGGTTCGCTCGCTCCGCAAGCGCCCCGGAATGACGGTGTAAAAAGAAATTCACGCCACCTGCCTCAGCATTCGTTTCGGCTCATAGCCCTTCGCCGGCGCGCCCGACAGTGCGCGCACCAGCTCAGTCATGGATTCCAGATTGTGGATCGGCCGCAGTTCGTCAACATGCGGCAGCATGGTTCGCACACCCTTGGCGCGCGCCTCGAAGCCTTCGAAGCGCAACAGGGGATTGAGCCAAACCAGCCGGCGGCACGAGCGGTGCAGCCGGTCCATTTCGAAGGATAGCGTGTCGTCGGCGTCGCGCTCAAGCCCGTCGGTGATCAAAAGCACCACCGCGCCCTGCCCGAGCACGCGCCGGCCCCACTTCTTGTTGAACTCGCGCAGCGACGAGGCGATGCGCGTGCCGCCCGACCAGTCGCTGACACATGCGCCGAGCAGGCAGCCAGCGCCTCGTCGGGGTCTCGTCTGCACGAATGGCGCGGGTGACATTGGTCAGCCGCGTGCCGAACAGGAAAGTGGTCACGCGTTTCCTCGCGTCGGTGATCGAATGCAGGAAATGCAGGAACAGCCGGGTGTACTGGCTCATCGAGCCGGAAATATCGAGAAGCGCCACGATCGGCGGCTCCTTCTGGCGGGGCCCCAGATATTTCAGGTCGATCACCGCGCCGCCCGCCTTCATACTTGAACGAAGGGTGCGGCGGATGTCGATCATGTGCCCGCGCCGCGCCGCGGCGAGCCGGCGCGTGCGCACCAGATCGAGCGGCAAAGCGAGCCGCGCGATCGCTTCCTTGGCGGCGGCGATTTCGGCCGCGGTCATCTGCGCGAAATCCTTTTTCTGCAGCACCTCGCGGTCGGAGACGGTCAGGCGCGCGTCGAGCTCGATCTCGCGCTTTTCTTCCTCCTTGCGCTTGTTGAGCCCGCCATAGAGCGCCTCCTGCACGCGCTGGGTGCCGGCCTGCGGCGCTTTCGGCGGGGTGCGCGCCGCCTCCGGCAGCATGGCGGCGATCAGTTGCTCGATATAGCCGCGCTTGCGGAAGAACAGCTTGAAGGCCTGGTCGAACAGGATCGAGTGCTCGTGCCGCTTCACGAACACCGCGTGCAGCGTCCAGTAGAAATCCTCGCGATTGCCGATGCGCGCAACGTTCACGGCTTCGAGCGCATCGACCACGGCGCCTGGCCCGACGGGGATGCCGGCCGCGCGCAGCGCGCGCGCGAAGTAGAGGATGTTTTCGGCGAGGCGGCCGTCTCTTCCTTCACCTCCCCCGCTTGCGGGGAGGTCGATCCGGCGAAGCCGGATCGGGAGGGGGAATTGGCATTGCTCATCAATCTTCACCACTCGGAGACGTCGCTCGCCCCCTCCCTAACCCTCCCCCGCAAGCGGGGGAGGGAAAAGAAAAAACTACTCCGCCGCCCGGAGCTCCGCCTTCACCTCGTCGAGCAGCGCCTTGACCTTGCTGTCTTCGAGACGGGCGATGTCGTCCTGATATTTGAGCAGCGCGCCGAGCGTATCCGACACCGTCGCCGGATCGAGCGCGACCACGTCGAGCTCGGAAAGCGCGCCGGCCCAGTCGAGCGTCTCGGCCACGCCCGGCACCTTAAACAGGTCCTCCTTGCGCAACGTCTGCACGAAGGCGACCACCTGCTCGGACAGCTTCTTGGAAATGCCCGGCAGCTTGGTGCGCAGAATTTTCAGCTCGCGCTCGGCGTTCGGATAGCCGACCCAGTGGTAGAGACAGCGCCGCTTCAAGGCGTCGTGCACCTCGCGCGTGCGGTTGGAGGTGATCACCACGATCGGCGGGTGCGGCGCCTTGATGGTGCCGAGCTCCGGCACCGTCACCTGGAAATCGGCCAGCACCTCCAAGAGAAACGCCTCGAAGGCCTCGTCGGTACGGTCGATCTCGTCGATCAGCAGCACCGGCGGTCCGGCCGTGTCGGGCTCGAGCGCCTGCAGCAGCGGGCGCTTGATCAGGAATTTTTCCGAGAAAACATCGTGCTCGATGCGCTCGCGGTCACCCTCGCCTTCCGCTTCCGCCAGCCGGATGGCGATCATCTGGGCGCCGTAATTCCACTCATAGACCGCCGCCGCCACGTCGAGCCCCTCGTAACATTGCAGGCGGATCAGCTTGCGGCCGAGGCTCTCGGCCAGCACCTTGGCGATCTCGGTCTTGCCGGTGCCGGCCTCGCCCTCCAGGAACAGCGGCCGGCCCATGCGCAGGGACAGATATAGAACGGTCGCCAGCGAGCGGTCGGCGATGTAGTCGGCCTTGGCCAGCAGGCCGAGGGTGGCGTCGATGCTGTCGGGGAGCGGTGTAACGGACATGCGCAGGTGACCTCGATGACACTTTAACCGATCGCGGCGTTGTCTTACATGTGGGGTCTCGGGCCGTCCGCGGCCAGCCAGGGAATTCCGCCCATGTCAAACCCCGATACGGCCGAAAAACAAGCCCTTCAATTCCCCACCATCGACGGCGGCGTCCGCATCGGCCATGTCCATCTGAAGGTCGCAGACCTGCAGCGCGCGCTCGATTTCTACTGCGGGGTCTTAGGGTTCGAGCAGACCACCGGCCGCCCGGGCGCCGCCTTCATCTCGGCCGGCGGCTATCACCACCATATCGGGCTCAACACCTGGGAGAGCCTGGGCGGCTCGCCCCCGCCGCCCGGCGCCACCGGCCTCTATCACACCGCCATCCTCTACCCGACCCGGCGGCTGCTCGCGGACGCGCTGCGCCGGCTGATCGTCGCCAAGATCCCGCTGGAAGGCGCCAGCGACCACGGCGTCTCCGAGGCGCTCTATCTGCGCGACCCGGACGACAACGGCGTGGAGCTCTATTGGGACCGGCCCAAGGAGATGTGGCCGAAGCGGCCGGACGGCGGCTTGCGCATGTACACCAACCCGCTCGATTTGCACGATCTGTTGGCGGAGCTGGATAAATAATCCCGACCGTCATTCCGCGGCACGCGCGAAGCGCGTGAACCCGGAATCCAGAAATACGAAAATCATCGTGTGGCTCTGGATTCCGGGCCCGGCGCCATAGCGCGTCGAAGACGCGCGTAAACGCGCTTACGGCGCCGTCCCGGAATGACAGAACCCTAGGCCTACGCCTTGGCCACCGCCCTTCGCGCCAAGACGCCGACCAGATGCGCGCGATATTCCGGGCTGGCATGGATGTCGCTGTTCATGCCATTGGCAGGAATGCTCATGCCTTCGAGCGATTTCGCCGCGAAGCGCTTCTTGAGCGCCTCCTCGAACGATTTCACCCGGAACACGCCGTTTGAGCCGGCGCCGGTCACCGCCACGCGCACGTCGGAGCCGCGCTTCGACACGAACACGCCGACCAGCGCGAAGCCGGAGGCCGGGTGCTTGAACTTCTCGTAGGCCGCCTTCTTGGCGATCGGGAAGCTCACTTTGGTGATGATCTCGCCGTCTTCCAGCGCGGTCGAGAACATGCCGGTGAAGAAGTCATCCGCCGCGATGCGCCGCTTGTTGGTGATGATGGTGGCCCCTAAGCCCAGCAACGCCGCCGGATAGTCGGCGTTGGGATCGTTGTTGGCGATCGAGCCGCCGAGCGTGCCGCGGTTGCGCACCTGCGGGTCGCCGATCGAGTCGGGCACCGCGGCAAGCCCCGGCAACGCCTGCTGCAGCACCGGCGAGTTGGCGGCGTCGGCGTGCCGCGTCATGGCGCCGATCACGACCGAGCGGCCCTTAAGCTCGACGCCGCTCATGCCTTCGACCAGCGCCAGATCGATCAGCGCCGATGGCTGCGCCAGCCGCTGCTTCATCACCGGCAGCAGCGAATGGCCGCCGGCCAAGAGCTTGCCGTCCGGGTTTTTCGCCAGCATGCCGGCCGCCTGGCGGATCGTGGTCGGACGATGGAAGGTGAAATTATACATCGTGCTCTCCCGTTATTCGGCCGCGGCCTGGCGCGCGGGTTGCGCGCGTTGCAGGACCTGCCACACCGTATTGGCGGTGGCCGGCATGGTCAGCTCTTCCGACCCGATCGCGTCGGTGATGGCGTTGATGACCGCCGCGGGCGCGGCGATCGCGCCGGCCTCGCCGCAGCCCTTGATGCCGAGCGGGTTGGACGGCGCCTTGGTCTCGGTCAGCCCGACATTGAACGACGGCAGGTCGTGGGCATGCGGCATGGCGTAGTCCATGAACGAGCCGGTGACGAGCTGGCCGTCCTTGTCGTAGACCGCGTGCTCAAGCATCGCCTGCCCCACGCCTTGCGCGATGCCGCCGTGCACCTGGCCTTCCACGATCATGGGATTGATCACGGTGCCGAAGTCGTCAACCGCGGTCCAGTTGACGATCGTGGTCTTGCCGGTCTCGGCATCGACCTCGACCTCGCAGATGTGGCAGCCGGCCGGGAAGGTGAAGTTGGTCGGGTCGTAGAAGGAGGTCTCCTTCAGGCCCGGCTCCAGCTCCTGACCGGAGAACTTGTGCGCGATATAAGCGTTGAGGGCGACCTCGCCGAAAGCCGCCGACTTGTCGGTGCCGGCGACCGTGAACTTGCCGTCCTTGAACTCGATATCGCCTTCGGCGGCTTCGAGCATGTAGGCGGCGACCTTCTTGGCCTTGGTCTCGACCTTGTCGAGCGCCTTCACGATTGCCGACATGCCGACCGCGCCGGAGCGCGAACCGTAGGTGCCCATGCCGAATTGCACGATATCGGTGTCGCCGTGCACGATCGACACGCTCTCTATCGGAATGCCGAGACGCTCCGACACCAGTTGCGCGAAGGTGGTCTCGTGACCCTGGCCGTGGGAGTGGCAGCCGGTCAGCACTTCGACGCTGCCGGTCGGGTTCACGCGCACTTCCGCCAACTCCCACAAGCCGACGCCGGCGCCGAGCGAGCCGACCGCTTGTGACGGCGCGATGCCGCAGGCCTCGATATAGGCTGAATAGCCCAAGCCACGCAGCTTGCCGTGGCGCGCCGCCTCGCGCTTGCGCTTGTTGAAGCCCTTCACGTCCGCCATCTCCAGCGCCTTTTTGAGCGAGGCGTTATAGTCGCCCGCGTCATAGGCCATGATCACCGGTGTCTGGTGCGGGAACGACTTGATGAAGTTGCGCTTGCGCAGGTCGCCCGGGTCGATGCCCATCTGCCGCGCCGCAACTTCCACCAGCCGTTCGATGACGAAGGCCGCCTCCGGCCGCCCGGCGCCGCGATAGGCGTCGACCGGCACGGTGTTGGTGTAGACCGCGTCCACCTCGCAATAGATATGCGGGATGTCGTACTGGCCCGACAGCAGCGTGGCGTAGAGATAGGTCGGCACCGAGGACGAGAAGGTCGACATATAGGCGCCGAGATTGGCGATGGTGTGCGCGCGCAGCGCCAGGATCTTGCCGTGCTCGTCGAGCGCAAGCTCGGCATGCGTGACGTGGTCGCGGCCGTGCGCGTCGGTCACGAAGGATTCGGAACGCTCCGCCGTCCACTTCACCGGCCGGTTGACCTTGCGCGCCGCCCACAGGCAGACGACCTCTTCCGGGTAGATGAAGATCTTGGAGCCGAAGCCGCCGCCGACGTCGGGCGCGATCACGCGCAATTTGTGCTCGGGCGCGATGCCGACGAAAGCCGCGATGACCAGCCGCGCCACGTGCGGATTCTGCGACGTGTTCCAGAGCGTGAGGTGATCGGTGCCGGAATCGTATTCGGCCAGCGCCACGCGCGGCTCGATCGCGTTCGGCACCAGGCGGTTGTTGACGATGTCGAGCTTGGTGACGTGCTTGGCGGCCGCGAAGGCCGCGTCCACCGCCTTGGCGTCCCCGAGCCCCCATTCATAGATCGTGTTCTTGGGCGCCACCTCGTGGATCTGCGGGCCGGACTTGGCCTTGGCAGGATCGCTCACCGCCGGCAGCACTTCGTAGTCGACCTTCACCTTGTCGGCGGCGTCGCGCGCCTGGCCTTGCGTCTCGGCGATCACCACGGCGACCGCGTCGCCGACGTGATTGACCGTTTCCGCGGCCAGCGCCGGATGCGGCGCCATCTTCATCGGCGAGCCGTCCTTGGAATGGATCATCCAGCCGCAGATCAGGCCGCCGACCTTGTCGGCGGCGAGCTGCGCACCCGTGAGCACGTCGACCACGCCGGGCATCTTCTTGGCTTCGCTGACGTCGATCTTCTTGACCTTGGCGCGCGCATGCGGCGAGCGCACGAACACGGCGCGGGTCTCGCCCGGCCGGGTCACGTCGTCGGTATATTGGCCTTTTCCGGTGATGAAGCGGATGTCTTCCGTGCGGCGCACCGCCGCGCCGATTCCGGTCGCGCTCATGGCGGTCTCCTCCCTGTGATTGGTTTTTTAAAACGCTACTCGGCCGCTTGCCGCGTCGGCCCTCCCTTGCCCATGGCTTTCGCGCCCGCCGCGATCGCCTTGACGATGTTGTGGTAGCCGGTGCAGCGGCAGATATTGCCGTCAAGCTGCTCGCGGATGGTGTGCTCGTCGAGATCGTTGCCCTTGCGGCGCACGATATCGAGGGCGGCCATGATCATGCCGGGGGTGCAGTAGCCGCACTGCAGGCCGTGGTTCTCGCGGAAGGCTTCCTGCATGGGATGCAGGGCGCCACCCGGCTCGGCCAGGCCCTCGATGGTGGTGATCTTGGCGCCCTCGCATTGCAGCGCCAGCGTGGTGCAGGATTTGGCGGCAATGCCGTCGATATGCACGACGCAGGCCCCGCACTGCGAGGTGTCGCAGCCGACATGCGTGCCGGTAAGCCTCAGGTTCTCGCGCAGGAATTGCACCAGCAAGGTGCGCGCTTCGACATCGCCGGTGACGGCTTTGCCGTTCACCGTCATGGACACGGCAGGCATGACCTTCCTCCCAATACTCGGGGCCAAAAGCCCTCTTTTCGCCACGCCCGTCGCGGGCGGCGGCGGCTCGGCTACGAAATCGACCCGATTTCGGTCCGGATGCGCCTTGGAACAGAACTAACTTTGAACCCCGGCGGCAGGCGCGGTCAAGGGACTCCAAAGGCGAATACGCCTCACGGGCCGATGATCAGGCCGCACCCGCCGGAGCAACCTGCCCGGCAAAGTTCTTGAAGAAATCGTCGGCGATCTTCTTGGCGGCGCCGTTGACCAGGCGCTGGCCGAGCTGGGCGAGCTTGCCGCCGATCTGCGCCTCCACATTGTAGGTCAAGAGGGTACCGCCATCCTTTTCGGTGAGCGCCACCGTCGCCCCGCCCTTGGCGAACCCGGCAACGCCCCCCTCGCCCTCGCCGGAAATCCTGTAGCCGTTGGGCGGGTCCAGGTCGGAGAGCTGCACCTTGCCTTTGAAGCGCGCCTTTACCGGCCCGATCTTAATCACGGCGACCGCCTGGAATTCGGTGTCGGAGGTCTTGTTGAGCTCCTCGCAGCCCGGGATGCAGGCCTTGAGCACTTCCGCGTCGTTGAGCTTCTCCCACACCACCTCGCGGGTCGCGGGCAGTTGAACCTCGCCGGTCATCGTCATCGCCATCGCCGGGCTCCTTCAAAACGCAACGCCAAGGTGGTGGCTTAAGCCTTCGCGGGCCCGCTGAAAAGAGCTTTGCAGCCCGCTCAGAAGCCCTTTAATTGTGTCGCGCAAGGCGCGCCGACAAGAAGCATCAAGAAGCATAAGGGGAGGTCCATGCCGATACTCAATGCCGACGACGGCTGTCCGCTCAACGTCGAGGTCTCCGGGCCGGAGAATGCGCCGGCGCTGATGCTGTCGAACTCGCTCGGCACCGATCTGACCATGTGGGACGAGCAGGCCGCCGAATTCAGCAAGCATTTCCGCCTCATCCGCCACGACCGGCGCGGCCACGGCAAGTCGGGCACGACCAAAGGCCCCTATAGCTTCGACCGTTTCGGCCGCGACATTCTCGGCATCGTCGACGCGCTCAAGGTCAAGACCATCAACTGGTGCGGCCTGTCCATGGGCGGCATGGACGGGCAATGGCTGGGCGCCAACGCGCCGACCCGCGTCGACAAACTCGTGCTGGCCAACACACACTTCTATTACCCCGACAAGACCTTCTGGACCGGCCGCATCAAATTCGTGCAGGAGAAGGGCCTCGAAGCGCTGGTCGAGGCCAATATGGAGCGCTGGTTCACGCCGGGCTTCCGCGCGCGCGCCCCCGAGACCATCGCGCGCATGAAGACGATGTTCCTCGCCACCGACCGGGACGGCTACACCGCCTGCTGCGAGGCGATCGCCGCCATGGACTTCCGCGCCAGCAATCCGCGCGTCAAGGCGCCGACGCTGGTGATCGTCGGCAGCCAGGATGCGGCGACGCCGCCGGCCGCCGGCGAGGCGATCGCGCAGCAGATCCCGGGCGGCAAGGTCGCCGCGCTCGACGCCGCGCATATTTCCAATGTCGAGCAGCCCAAAGGCTTTACCGAGGCCGTGCTGAACTTCCTTGCCGCCTGAGAAAGGCCAAGCCATGGACGAGAAGGAACGCCACCAGAAAGGCATGGCGCGGCGCCGCCAAGTGCTGGGCAATGAATGGGTCGACCGCGCCAACGCCAAGAAGACGGCGTTCACGGATGAATTCCAGGATTTCATCACCCGCGCCGCCTGGGGCGAGATCTGGACGCGGCCGCATTTCGACGAGCGCACCCGCCGGGTGCTGGTGATCGGCACCATGATCGCGCTCGGACAATGGGACGAATTCCGCCTGCATGTGGGCGCGGCGCTGCGCGAGGGCGGCTTCACCGCCGACGACGTCAAGGAAGTGATCCTGCAGCAGGCGATCTATTGCGGCGTGCCGGCCGCCAATCATGCCTTCAAGGAAGCGGCGACAATCGTTGCCGAGCTCGGCAAGGCGACGTGAACCGCCTTCACGCGCCGGTTACGCTCTCGTCATTTCCGTTTGAATGCGCCTAATGTTAGCCGTGGCCCATTCCATTGGGGGAAAACCATGGCCAAGATCGACGTGCGCAAGGGCATGCCGAGCGTCCAGCTCGACAAGCGCGAATTCACGAAACGGTTTCAGGCGCGATTCTACGATCCGATTTTCGAGCCGCTGCAAAGCGAGATCGACAAGATCGCCGACGCCGCTTGGATCGCCTATGACGAGTATCACAAGACCCCCCGCACGCGGAAAGCCGGACCCGGCTTCGCCGATCCCAATTACGAGCCGGCAATCGAATGGCTGGAGACGCGCGCCAACATCCAGGCCGCCGAGCGCAAGCAGAAGAACGCGAAATCAGCTTCGCGCGTTCTGATCGTCAACGGCTCCACGCGCAGCGAGCACACCTGCCCGGGCGAAATGTCGAAGACTTATCGCCTGGTGACCATCGCCAAGCAAGTGATCGAGAAGACGCGCGGCTTCGAGGTCGAGGTGCTCGACCTCTCACGGCTCGCCTCCGAATACGGCCGCGTGATCTACCCCTGCAAGGCCTGCGTCTCCACCGCGCAGCCGCTCTGCCATTGGCCGTGCAGTTGCTATCCCAACCACGCGCTCGGCCAGGCCGGCGACTGGATGGCCGAGATCTATCCGAAATGGGTGGCCGCGCATGGCGTGATGATCGTCTGCCCCGTCAACTGGTACCAGGCGCCCTCCTCGCTCAAGCTGATGATCGACCGGCTGGTCTGCGCCGACGGCGGCAATCCGGACATCACCTCGACCGGCGGCAAGGACCCGGTGAAAGCCAAGGCGCTGGAATTGAAGGGCTGGCCCTATCCGCGCCATCTCGCCGGCCGGGTCTATTCGGTGATCGTGCACGGCGACGCCGCCGGCACCGAGAACCTGCGCCGTATCCTGACCGACTGGCTGATGGACATCGGCATGATCCCGTCCGGCCATCTGAGCCTGATCGACCGCTATATCGGCTATCTCGATCCCTACGCCACCAGCCACGCCGCTCTCGACAAGGACGAAGGCTTGATGGAGGACGTGCGCAACGCCGCGCGCGCGCTTACGCAGGCTGTCAAGGACCGGCGCAGCGGCAAATTGCAGCCGCCCGACCGCGGCCTGCACGAGGCGCAGCCGAAGTAGCGCGCATCAGCGCGCTATCCCGGACGCAACGCAGCATGAAATGCTGCGCTGCTGATCCGGGATCGTATTAAAACAGAAAGGATTACCGCAGCGGCGAGAACCAGGTCTCGTCACGCGGCACGGCTACCGCGCGCGCGGCCAGCGGCGAGGCCTGCTCGCCCGCGCGCTCATAGCTGCGCTCGAGCATGCAAAGCGCCGCGGCGACGGCGGCCAGCAGAAGCTGGATGACCTGTTCGCGCACCAGATCGGCATTGTTGAGCCAGATCGCCGGCCCGACCGAGGCGATGCTGATCACCACCACCAGCATGAGACCGGCCTCGAGAATTTCCGGCTCCGCCTCGCCGCCCGACAGCGCGCGGAAGCGGTCGGCGATATGCACCGCGCAGATGGCGGCGACGGCGAGCTTGATCGTGGCGAAAAAGGCGGCGAGCCTGATCAGACCCAGCGGCGTAAGCGCGAACAAGCGGCCGATCTCGAAGACGAACTGCGAACGCCACACGTCATCGAGACCGTAGGTCGGCGAGGTGAGCATGCGCAGCGCCTCGAAGCCCCAGAACAAGGTGAAGTAGAGCGCGATCGCCAGGATCATGGCAACGGCCGCCGCGGAAAGCTTACGCATGAGTCGCCTCCTCAGACAGGGTGGCAGCGTAAAGCGTTTCAAATGCGGAACTCAAAACAAACCGTTTCTTTACCTTACCGGCCAAGCGCAATTTTCAGCCGTCATGTCGTCGGGGGGAACATTTGTCCCGACCGTCCACGCCTTAATCATGAATATGGAACAAAGATGTGGATGTCCGGCACAAGTCCACACCCGGCCGTCCAAAGGCCGGACCCGGTTGGCCGGGCATGAATTCGTCAAGTTCCTTACCCGCCGCGGCCCTCGCGGAAGGCCTGCGGCGTGGTGCCGGTCTGCTTGCGGAAGAAACGCGTGAAATGCGAGGGGTCGGAGAAGGCGAGGTCGTAAGCGATCTCGTGGATCGCCTGCGTCGTGAACACGAGCTGGCGCTTGGCCTCGGTCAGCACCCGCTGGCGGATCAGATGGCCGGCGGTCACGCCGGTTGCGCGCTTGACGTGGTCGTTGAGCCGGTCGGCGGTCATCGCCAGCCTCTCGGCGTAGAAGCTGATCAGCCGTTCTTTGCGGAAATGCTCGTCGATCAGCCGGCGCAATTCGTCGACGCGCGCATCGGCCGGCTTCAGCGTCACCGCGCCGGTGCGCGCCCGGCTCACGCTCAAGCGCACCACCTCGATGGCGATCAGCGCCAGCAAGCCCCGCATGGCCAGGCGATAGCCCTCGCGCGCGAGCGAAGCTTCCTCGTCGAGGTCCGCGCACAGCGCCGACAGGCGCTTGGCTTCGTCCGCGCTTTTGAGCGGCACCAGCGGATCGACCGCCACCGCCTTCAGCCGCGCCAGCGCTTCGCCCGACTGATCGCCGAGCGCGTCGGCCACGTCCTCGGTGAAGCTCACCACCCAGCCGTCGGTGACGCGCGGATTGAAACGGAAGCCGTGCGCGGTCGTCGCCGGCACCAGGATGGCGGCAGGCGCGGTGAACGGCACGGTCGCGGTCTCGAAGCTCATCTCGCCGCCGCCCTTTTCGATCAGCAGGAGCTGGAACAGGTTGCGGTGGCGGTGCGCGCGGATCGTCCACGCGTGCAGCGAGGAGCGCGAGCGAATCGTCTCGATATGGATGAAGTCGAACGCGCTATCGTCCGGCGGATCGCCGTAAAGATGAAACAGCGGCAGCGCGGTCGTGGCCATGGCGGCGCAGTTTAGGCGAGCGCGCGCGCCAAGGCCAACTCATTGCCTGCCGCCTCATAGGCAGAAAGCCCCGCCGGGTGGCGGGGCTTTCCGTTTTCGCTGCAGTGCGTCAGCGGCTCTGGCCCTGCTGACCGCCTTGTCCACCCTGCCCCGGCTTCGGCTGCTGCTGCTGCTGCTGGCCGGGTTTCTGCTGCCCGCCGCCCTGCTGCTGCTGGCCGGGCTGCTGACCGGGGCGTTCGCTCGGATTCGGATTCTGATTTCATCGCTGTCATCCTTCGGTTGGCGCAAAGCCTTGCGCTTCGATGCTCCCCGCCCGAAGCGTTAGTCAACGCGGGCCGCGGCTCATTCGTTCCTTGCCAATTCTTGCCGCGCGCGAGCACGGAACCTTCGGAGCGGTAGCGCATTGCCTGTCGCACCTGGAGCGACGGAGCAAGTCATGGGACGCTATCTACTGCTTTGGCTATTGGGGATTCCGCTGCCGATCCTGTTTCTGGTCTGGCTGTTCGGCGGCCTGCACTGAGCCGGCGCCGGATGCATTGCGGAACGGCTGCGTCAGCAGGCGCGCGATGCGCAGCTCGATTTTGTCGCGGAAGATCGGCAGGCCGATCGTCATGCCCTGTTCGCCCGCCGCCGGCGCCGCGCGATAGGTGCCGAACAGGCGGTCCCACCACGGCAGGTTAAAGCCGAAATTGCTGTCGGTCTCTTGACGCACGACCGAATGATGCACCTGGTGCATCTGCGGCGTGACCACGATCCAGCGCGCCAAGCGGTCGAGCCGGGGCGGCAGCTTGACGTTGGAATGGTTGAACATCGAGGTGGCGTTGAGCAGCACCTCGAACACCAGCACCGCCAAGGCCGGCACGCCGAGCGCCAGCATGGCGGCGATCTTGATGCCGAGCGATAGCAATATCTCGATTGGGTGGAAGCGCACGCCGGTGGTGACGTCGATATCGACATCGGCATGGTGCATGCGGTGCAGCCGCCACAGCCAGGGCACGTGGTGAAAGACCACGTGCTGGAGATAGATCGCAAGATCGAGTGCGATCACGCCCGCCACCACGGCCGCCCAGTACGGCAGGCCGATCAGGGGGAACAGGCCCCAGCCGCGCTCGGCCGCTACCAGCGCCACCCCTACCGCGGTGGTCGGTACCAAGAGCCGCACCGCCACGATGTCGATCGCCAGGATGCCGAGATTACCGGGCCAGCGGGGCTTGCGGCCGGCCGTCAGCTTGCGCCGCGGCGCCCACCATTCCCACAGCGCCATGGCGGCGAACACCGCGGCATAGGCGCCGACGCGGACGGCAATGACCTGCCCCTCGGTCATGAATCGGCTCTCCTTGCGACTCTCGAGTTAATAACATGCCGGGGGCGTGAAGCGTTGCCGCTCCTGCCCCGCCCTGTTAAGCCTTAGAAGGCGGCGAAACCACGGTTGTCGGCCGGGCAGCCATGCGCAAACGAGGGGTCGCATGGACTATTTTCTCCAGCAGCTGATCAACGGCGTCACGCTCGGCGCCATCTACGGCCTGATCGCCATCGGCTACACGATGGTCTACGGCATCATCGGCATGATCAATTTCGCCCACGGCGACGTCTTCATGGTCGGCGCCTTCATCGCCCTGATCGCCTTTCTCGGCCTCATCGCGCTCGGCCTCACCGCGGTGCCGCTCGCGCTCTTCGTGGTGCTGCTGGTCGCCATGGCGCTGACCGCGCTCTACGGCTGGACGGTGGAGCACTTCGCCTACCGGCCGTTGCGCCGCTCGTTCCGCCTGGCGCCGCTGATCTCGGCCATCGGCATGTCGATCGTGCTGGAGAACTACGTGCAGATCGCGCAAGGCGCCCGCGTCAAGACGCTGCCGCCGGTGATCCAGGGCGGCTACACGCTGGCCGATTCCGGCGGCTTTGCGGTGCGGCTCTCCAACGTGCAGATCCTGGTGGTGGTCACCACCGTGGTGCTGATGGTGGTGTTCTCCTGGCTGGTGGCGCGCACCCGGCTCGGCCGCGACATGCGCGCCTGCGAGCAGGACCTCAAGATGGCCTCGCTGCTGGGCGTCGACGTCGACCGCACGATCTCCTACACCTTCGTCATCGGGGCTGCGCTCGCCGCCGTCGCCGGCATCATGCATCTCATGTATTACGGCGTGATCGATTTCTATATCGGCTTCGTCGCCGGCGTGAAGGCGTTCACCGCCGCAGTGCTCGGCGGCATCGGCTCGCTGCCCGGCGCCATGCTGGGCGGTCTGCTGATCGGCCTGATCGAGACCTTCTGGTCGGCCTATTTTTCCATCGAATACAAGGACGTCGCCGCCTTCTCGATCCTGGTCGTCGTGCTGATCTTCCTTCCCACCGGCATTCTCGGCCGGCCGGAAGTGGAAAAGGTCTGAGAAAAACGTGTCGTCCACGTCCGCTTCGCGCCCCGCCCGCCGCGTCGATCTCGCCCTGGCGCTCAAGCGCGCGCTCATCGCCGCGGCCATCGCCTTCGGGCTGTTCGCGCATCCTGATCGGCATCAAGACCGACACCGGTCCGACCGGCGCGCTGGTGCTGCACGGCCGTCCCTACGAGTTGGCGATCATCGTGCTGGTGGTCTTCGTCGGCGCGCTGGCGCGCGAATTGATCATCGGCGAGCGCCAGTTCGAGCTGCGGCAATTCGTGCCGGCGGCGCTTGCCCGGCGCGCGCGGCTGCTGCCGCGGCTCGCCGCGCCTGCCCTGCTCGGCTTCGCGCTCATCGTGCCGATCTTGTTCTTCCACAACCGCTATCTGCTCGGCCTCGCCATCATGATCCTGACCTATGTGATGCTGGGCTGGGGCTTGAACATCGTGGTCGGCCTCGCCGGCCTGCTCGATCTCGGCTACGTCGCCTTCTACGCGGTCGGCGCCTATTCCTACGCGCTGCTGGCGATCAATTTCGGCCTGTCATTCTGGATTTGCCTGCCGCTCGCCGGCATCCTCGCCTCGTTCTGGGGCATCCTGCTCGGCTTTCCGGTTTTGCGATTGCGCGGCGACTATCTCGCCATCGTGACGCTCGCCTTCGGCGAGATCATCCGGCTGGTGCTGCTCAACTGGCAGAGCCTGACGCACGGACCCGACGGCATCAGCGGCGTGCCGCGGCCAAGCTTCTTCGGCATCCCCTTCACCAATGGCGACGGCGGCTTCGCCCACACCTTCGGGCTGCAATGGTCGCCGGTGCACCGCATTGTCTTCCTCTATTACCTCATCCTCGCCTTGGCGCTGCTCACCAACCTGGTGACCATCCGCCTACGGCGGCTGCCGATCGGCCGCGCCTGGGAGGCCTTACGCGAGGACGAGATCGCCTGCCGCTCGCTCGGCATCAACACCACCAATACCAAGCTCACCGCCTTCGCCATGGGCGCGATGTTCGCAGGCTTTGCCGGCTCGTTCTTCGCCACGAGCCAGGGCTTCATCTCACCGGAGAGCTTTACCTTCACCGAATCGGCGATGGTGCTGGCGATCGTCGTGCTCGGCGGCATGGGCTCGCAGATCGGCGTGGCGGTGGCCGCCGCGGTCATGCTCGGCGGCTTCGAACTGTTCCGCGAGTTCGCGCAATACCGCATGCTGGTGTTCGGCCTCGCCATGGTGGTGATCATGATCTGGCGGCCGCGCGGCCTGGTGGCGACGCGCACGCCCTCGATCTTCTTAGGCGCAGCACCACGACGTCGACGCCGAAATCGTCAGGCAGGCGCGGGCGAAGACCTGGTCGTGGAGGCGCGCGCGCCATGACTGACGCCGCCGCCGACACCATCCTCGCGGTCGAGCATCTCTCGATGCGCTTCGGCGGCCTGGTCGCGGTCGCCGACCTTTCCTTCGCCGCCCGCCACGGCGAGATCACCGCGCTGATCGGCCCCAACGGCGCCGGCAAGACCACGGTGTTCAACTGCATCACCGGCTTCTACAAGCCGACCGTCGGCATGATCCGCCTCACGCACGGCGACGGCACGAGCTACCTGCTCGAGCGCCTGTTCGACTTCCGTATCGCCAAGCTCGCCCGCGTCGCCCGCACCTTCCAGAACATCCGCCTGTTCGCCGGCATGACGGCGCTGGAGAACCTGATGGTGGCGCAGCACAATCCGCTGATGCGCGCCTCCGGCATGACCGTGCTCGGCATGTTGGGCTTGGCGAGCTTCACCGCGGCCGAGCGCGCGGCCGCCGGCAAGGCGCGCTATTGGCTCGACCGCATCGGGCTTCTCGACCGCGCCGACGATCCGGCGGGCTCGCTGCCCTACGGCGCGCAGCGCCGGCTCGAGATCGCGCGCGCCATGTGCGCCGAACCGGTGCTTTTGTGCCTCGACGAGCCGGCCGCCGGCCTCAACGCGCATGAGAGCGCCGAGCTCAACGAGCTCCTGCTGTTCATCCGCGCCGAGCACGACACCTCGCTCCTTTTGATCGAGCACGACATGTCGGTGGTGATGGAAATCTCCGATCATATCGTCGTGCTCGATTACGGCCTCAAGATCGCCGACGGCAGCCCGGCCGAGGTGCGCGACGATCCCAAGGTGATCGCCGCCTATCTCGGCGTGCACGACGAGGAGCTCGAGGACGCGCACGCGGAGGCCGGCCTGTGAGCGTCGCAACCTCATCGACGCCGCAAGCCGCGGCCGCCACCGCGCCGATGCTGGCGGTGCGCGGGGTCAAGACCTATTACGGCAACATCATCGCGCTCAAGGGCGTCGATCTCGAGGTCCATCCCGGCGAGATCGTCGCCATGATCGGCGCCAACGGCGCCGGCAAATCGACGCTGATGATGACCATCTTCGGCGATCCGCGGCCGCGCGAGGGCCAGGTGCTGTTCGAGGGCCGCGACATCACCGGTCTGGCCGCGCACGAAATCGCGCGCCTGCGCATCGCGCAGGCGCCGGAGGGCCGCCGCATCTTCGCGCGCATGACGGTGCTGGAAAATCTGCAGATGGGCGCCACCGTCACCGACCGGTCGCATTTCGACGAAGACCTCGCGCGCGTGTTCCGCCTGTTCCCGCGCCTGAAAGAGCGCGTCAGCCAGCGCGGCGGCACGCTGTCCGGCGGCGAGCAGCAGATGCTGGCGATCGGGCGCGCGCTGATGAGCCGGCCGCGGCTTTTGCTGCTCGACGAGCCGTCGCTGGGCTTAGCGCCGCTGCTCGCCAAGCAGATTTTCGGCGCCATCCGCGAACTCAACGAAAGCGAGAAGCTCACCGTGTTTCTGGTCGAGCAGAACGCCTATCATGCGCTGCGGCTGGCGCACCGCGGCTATGTCATGGTCAACGGCTTGATCACTTTGTCGGGGCCGGGCCGCGAATTGCTGCAGCGGCCGGAAGTGCGCGCCGCCTATCTCGAAGGCGGCCGCAAATGAGCGCGCGAGCAAGCGCGGATGTGCCATGACCGGGCTCTACGCCACGGAAACCTGGTTGCAGGTCGTCATGGTGACCGGCGTCATCGGCGGCGGCGCCGCGATATTGGCCGGGCGCGCCGTCGCCACGACCTGGCGGCCCTATTGGTACGTGATCGCCTACATGCTGCTGCTCGGCGCCGGCGTGCATTTCCTGCATTTCGCGCTGTTTGCCGGCGACATCCTGTCGCTGCCGCTCCTATCTCGCCGACGCGCTCTTCGCGGTGGCGGTCGGCTCGATTTCGTTCCGCATGACGCGGGTCCGCCAGATGGCGCGGCAATATCCCTGGCTCTACGAGCAAACCAGCCCCTTCAACTGGCGCGAGCGCGGCCCACAGCCCTGAAAATCCGACTGGCGAGCCCGCGGCTTCCGTGCGATCCTTGCAGAAAATAGACACTTCACGGTTCCCGCGCCGCGGACAGCCCCGCGCCGGCGCCGTGACCTGCGGGAAGAGGAGCAGATCATGAATAAGTTGCGGCTCACTGGTTTGGCGGCCGGCCTTTGTCTGATGCTCACCGGCGCCGCGTCCGCGCAGGACATCACCATCGGTGTGGCAGGTCCCTTGACTGGGCAATACGCCACCTTCGGCCAGCAGTTCAAGAACGGCGCCACGCTCGCCATCGCCGACATCAATGCCGCCGGCGGCGTGCTCGGCAAGAAGCTCAAGATGGACATCGAAGACGACGCCTGCGATCCCAAGCAGGCGCGTTCGGTGGCCGAGAAGCTGGTCGGCCGCAACGTGCCGGTCGTGATCGGGCACTTCTGCTCCGGCTCGTCGATCCCGGCCTCCGACGTCTATGCCGACGGCGGCGTGCTTGAGATCACGCCGGCCTCGACCAATCCGAAGTTCACCGAGCGCGGCATGTGGAACCTGTTCCGCGTCTGCGGCCGCGACGACCAGCAGGGCGAGGTCGCCGGCAAATATATCCTGCAGCACTACAAGGGCAAGAACGTCGCCATCGTGCACGACAAGCAGACCTACAGCCAGGGTCTCGCCGATCAGGTGAAGAAGACGATCAACGCAGGCGGCATGAAGGAGAAGGTGAACGAATCCTTCGGCAAGGACGACAAGGACTTCAACGCGCTGGTGTCGCGCATGAAGGCCAACAAGATCGACGTCGTCTATGTCGGCGGCTATCACACCTCGGCCGGCCTGATGCTGCGCCAGATGCGCGCGCAAGGGCTGCAGGCGCAGATGCTCTCCGGCGACGCGCTCGCCACCCAGGAATTCTGGTCGATCACCGGCGATGCCGGCATCGGCATGATGTTCACCTTCGGTCCCGATCCGACCAGGCGCCCCGTTGCCGCCGCCGTGGTCAAGCGCTTCAAGGACAAGGGCATCAATCCGGAGGGCTACACGCTCTACACCTACGCCGCCGTCCAGATCTGGGCGCAGGCCGCCGCCAAGGCCAAGACCACCGATCCCAAGAAGGTCGCCGCCACCATCCATGGCGCCAAATGGGACACGGTGCTGGGCCCGATCGGTTACGACAAGAAGGGCGACATCGACCACCTCGACTACGTGTTCTACATCTGGCGCAAGGGCGGCACGTATCAAGAGGTCGAGTAGCGCTCACGCGGCGCCTAAAACAAGAAGCCCGCCGATCGCGGCGGGCTTTTTCGTTTTGGACTTGCCCCGGACGCGGTGCAGCATCCTCGCGCTTGCATTGCGCGCGCCCCGAGGACAGGCTCCGCGAAGCGAGGATGCTGCGCCGCAGATCCGGGGCCGTTCCAAATTCTTAAGCCTGTGACGGTCCCGGGTCTGCGGCGCATCACTATCGTGCTGCGCTGCGCCCGGGACACGTGGCCGTGTCAGCCGATCTTGCCGAGCGCCGGGAAGGCTTCCAGCAGCCACACGCTCATCTGGTTGAGGCTACCGGTGAGGAAGGCGATGCCGGTGAGCACCAGCAACGCGCCCATGGCCTGCTCGACGCGGTGCAGATAGTTCTTGAAGCGCGCCAGGAACGCCGCGAACGGCTCGATGGCGAAGGCGGCGACGATGAAGGGAATGCCGAAGCCGAGCGAATAGACCGCCAGCAGGCTTGCGCCCTTCGCCACCGTCTGCTCGGAGGCCGCCACCGCCAGGATGGCGGCCAGGATCGGCCCGATACAGGGCGTCCAGCCGAAGGCGAAAGCGAGCCCGATCACATAGGCGCCCCACAAGCCCGACGGGCTTGGAAACCTCCAGCCGCTTCTGCCGATGCAGCCAGGCGATCGGCGTCAGCCCGAGGAAATGCAGCCCCATGATAATGATGATCACGCCGGCGACGATGGCGAGCGGCCCGGAATAGGCGCGGATCAGCGAGCCGACCACGCTGGCGCTGGCGCCGAGCGCCACGAACACCGTGCGAGAAGCCGGCAACGAACAACACCGCCGCCAGCACCGTCTCGCGCTTGACCCGCGGCTCCGGCTCCTGGTCGGCCAGGCGCTCGAGCGAGGTGCCGGCCAGGAACACCAGATAGGGCGGCACTAGCGGCAGCACGCAAGGGGAGAGGAAGCTGACCAGCCCGGCGATCAGGGCGGCGAGGAAAGTCACGTCATGCATGGGCGTCGATATGCACGGCTTAATGTGGCAATGGCAAGGTGGCCCTGACCGCGATGGCGTGGATGTGATAAGCGAGTTGATGAAGCCCCTGTCATTCCGGGGCGCTCGCGCAAGCGAGCGAACCCGGAATCCAGATGCGACCACGGTGCTTCGTTCTGGATTCCGGGCCCGGCGCTGGCGCGCCGTCCCGGAATGACGACTAGAAATGTCGCCATGCCAGCGCGCAACCTGATCACCGATATCGCCGGCCTGCGCGTCGGCCATGCCGGCGATGCCGCGCTCGGCTCAGGCTCGACCGCGGTGGTGTTCGACGCAGCCGTCGCGGCGAGCGTGGACGTGCGCGGCGGCGGGCCGGGCACGCGCGAGACCGCGTTGCTCGATCCGGCGCAGACGGTGGAGGGCATCGATGCGATCGTTCTGTCGGGCGGCTCGGCCTTCGGGCTCGACGCCGCTTCCGGCGTGCAGGCCTACTGCGCGAGCTGGGCCGCGGCTTCCGCAGTCCGCGACGCGCGGGTGCCGATCGTGCCGGGCAGCGATCATGTTCGACCTGCTGTCAATGGCGGCGACAAGAACTGGGGGCGCTATCCGCCCTACCGCGAGTTCGGCTACGAGGCGGCGAAGATGCCGCCGGCGCCGATTCGCGCTCGGCAGCGTTGGCGCCGGCTTGGGCGCCACCACCGCCAATCTCAAAGGCGGCATCGGCTCGGCCTCGGCCGCCACCGCCGGCGGCATCGCCGTCGGCGCGCTGGTCGTGGTCAATGCCGTCGGCGCGCACCGTGATCGGCGAGGGTCCGCATTTCTGGGCGGCCCCGTTCGAGCAAGACAAGGAGTTCGGCGGGCGCGGCTGGCCGCAATCCTCTCGCCGCCGAGCGCTCGCCTTCCGCAGCCAAGGGCGGGCCGCAGGAGAACACCACGATTGCGGCTGATGGCGACCGACGCCAAACTCAGCAAGGCGCAGTGCAACCGGCTCGCCGTGATGGCGCAGACCGGGCTTCGCCCGCGCGATCTATCCGGTGCACACGCCGCTCGACGGCGACGTGGTGTTCGCGGCCGCGATCGGCGCAAAAGCGCTCGCCGATCCGGTCTATGGCCTCGAGCGAGCTCGGCATGCTGGCGGCCAATGTGACTGGCGCGCGCCATTGCCCGCGGCGTCTACGAGGCGAAGGCGCTGCCCTTCCCGGGCGCGCTGCCGAGCTGGCAGGACAAGTTCGGACGTTGAGGTGCGTGCCCCGGCGCTGCGCCCGGGACACGAGGTTCTAGACAAAAACCGCTCCGCCCGATACGGCGCCGGATCGACGAACGGCGTCGCGCCCGCCATCATTTCCGCCATCAGCCGTCCGGTCGCCGGCCCCAGCGTCAGCCCCCAATGGGCATGGCCGATCGCCAGCCAAATGCCGTTCAAGCCCGGCGCGCGGCCGATCACCGGCCGCGAATCCGGAAAGCACGGCCGGCAGCCCATCCAGGTCTTGTCGTCGGCGCGCTCACCGAGCGGAAACAATTCGCGCGCGCGGTCCCATGATGCGGTCGAACTGCACCGGCGTCGGCTGTGGCATCGCGCGGGGCGAATTCCACGCCGGTGGTCATGCGGATGCCCATCTCCATCGGCGTGATCAGATAGCCGACATCGGCATCGAGCACCGGCCGCGCCATCGCGGCATTGCCCTTGCGCCTTGAAGTGCCGGTGATAGCCGCGCTTGACCGCGAACGGCAGCTCGAGCCCGAGCTGCGCCATGAAGTCGCCCGCCCAGGGCCCGAGCGCCACCACCACGTTCGGCGCGTCAACGCCGCCCTGGTCGGTTTCCACCCGCCAGCCCTGCCCGTGCTCTATGCAGCGTGCGCGCATCGCCGCGTCACCGTCACGCCGCCGAGCTTGCCAAAGCGCGCGGCATAGGCGCGCGTCACGCCGAGCGGATTGCTGACGCTTGCCGCCTCCGGCCAGAACACCGCGTGCTTGAACACCGGCGCAAGGTTAGGCTCCAGCGCTTGCGCGCCCTTCACGTCGAGCGGCTGCAGCGGCAGGCCCATACGCGCGCGCCAGCTCGAATTCGCGCGCAAGCGAAGCAAAGCTTTCTTCGCTTGCGATAGACCTTCAGCCAGCCGGTCTTGCGCAGATAATGCGTGGCGCCGGATTCCTGCATCAGCGCCTCGTGTTCGGCGACCGCGCTGCCGAACAGCGGGCGGATCAGATGCGCGGTCTCGATCAGGCGCTGCGGCTGCGAGGCGGCGCGGAACGCCATGAGCCAGGGCGCGATCTGCGGCAAGAACGACAGATGATAATTGGCCTCGCCCGCGCGCTTGAGCGCGATGCGCGCGAGCGCCCGCAGGCTCGACGGAAAGGCCGGCGGGAAAACGGTATTGCCCTCGATGATGCCGGCATTGCCGAACGAGGTCTGCTCGCCGAGCCCGGCGCGGTCGACCAAGGCCACCGCCAGCCCGCGCTTGGCGAGATGCAGCGCCACGCTGGTGCCGACCACGCCGGCGCCCAGAACGATCGCATCGGTGCGTGCCATGAATGCTCCTCTTCGCCTCCCCTATATGGATCGCCCGCGCCGAAATCGCTATCAAGGATGCGCTTACCGCCGCCGGGACCCACCCTTATGAAATTGCTCGCGCTGCTTGCGGCCGCGCTCAGCCTGGTCGGCCGCCACGGCACGCTGGTGGTGGCGGCCTCGCTGTTCGTGGGCCTCGCGGTGCCCGGCCTCGCCGCGGCAACCAAGCCGCTGCTCGGTCCGACAATCGTGGTGCTGCTGACGCTCGCCTTCCTGCGCGTCGATCCGGCCGAATTGCGCCTGTATTGGCGGCGGCCCGGCCTGATCGCCGCCGCCACCGTCTGGGTGATGCTGGTGGTGCCGGCGCTGCTTGGCAGCCTGTTCCTCGCCTTCGGGCTCGACGCCCGCCTGCCCGGCCTGTTTTTCATGCTGGTGCTGCAGATATCGGCGCCCGGCCTGATGTCGTCGCCGGCGCTCGCCGCGCTGATGGGGCTCGACGTCGCGCTGACGCTGGCGAGCCTGATCGTCTGCACCGCCGTCACGCCGCTCAGCGCCAGCCTGTTCAGCCACGCCTTGCTCGGCAAGGCGCTCGCTTCGCCCTTGGCCTTCGGGCTGCGCCTGTTCCTGTACATCGCGGGCTCCGCGCTCGTCGCCGGCGTCATTCGCCGGCTCGCCGGCCGCGCCGCGGTCGAGCGGCAGCGCCTGGCGATCGACGGCTTGAGCGTGCTCGCCATGTTCCTGTTCGCGGTCGCCGCCATGGACGGCGTCACCGCGCATGCCCGCGCCGATCCGCTGCTGGTCGCCGGGCTTTTGCTGCTGTCCTTCGCGCTGGCGCTCGGCCAGATCGCGGTGACCGCGCTGGTGTTCGCGCGCGCGGGGCGCGGGCGCGCCTTCGCCATCGGGCTGATCGCCGGCAACCGCAATATTGGCTTGATGCTGGCGGCCACCGGCTTTGCGGTGCCGGACCTCGCCTGGCTCTATTTCGCGCTGGCGCAGTTTCCGATCTATCTATTGCCGCATCTGCTCAAGCCGCTGGCCAAGCGGCTTGTGCACCATGCGGCCGACTAGAGCACGATCGTTTTGGGCTGAAGCGGTGCCGCCCGGCACAGCGCGCTCCCTCTCCCCCAACCGAACTCGGGTATACCCGAGTTCGGCACTTAACTTGGTCGAAGTCGGATATATCCGACTTCGACCGGAGAGGGTTGGGGGTGAGGGGGATCACGACTCTCGATAGGCTGGAACCCCTCACCCGGCACGCTTCGCGTGCCGACCTCTCCCCATGGGAGAGGTGAAGCGAGTTCACGGTGCGACTTGATTCAAACTTAAACGATCTTGCTCTAGGCGACCGCCGCGGTCGTCGCCGCCGGCTGGCTGAGCAGCATCGATTGTATCTGGATCAGCTTCTCGATCAGATTGCCGTTTCCGGAATTGCCCGTGCCGCCGCCCGAGGTTCCGCCGTTCTGCGACGCCGCGGGCATGGTCGAGCTCACCGTGCTGCCGTCGGCGTAGGTGATGGTCGTCGTGGACGAACCGTCGGCATTGGTCGAGGTCTGCGTGGTCGAGCCGTCCGCGTTGGTCGCATCCAGCAGCGATGCCGCGCCGCCGCCAGAGCCGCCGCTGACATGATGTCTATGGTGGTGGAACGATCCGCCGCGCGCCGATGCGATCTCGCCTTTGGTGATCGAGCCGTCGCCATTGGCGTCGAGTTTGCTGAACAGGCTATCGGCGCTGGTGGTATCGACACCGGCGCCGCTCAAGGCATTTTCAAACTCGCTCTTGCTGATCGAGCCGTCGCCGTTCGCGTCGAGCTTGGCGAACAGTCCCGCCCCCCCGCTCGTCCCGGTCGCGTTCTGTCCCTGCAGCGAGATCAGCGCGGCCAGCGTGCTGCTGTCGAACGGCGTGCTCGACCCGCTTCCAGCAGGCTGCGATTGCGGCTGACCATTCGTGCCATTGGATGTGAAGTACTGGCTGAGCGACGAAAGTTCGTTCCCCGCGGCCTGGCCGACGTTGGAGGCCGCAGATTCGAGCAACGAGCTGACGGTTGATAGCGCGCCAAGCGCGGGACCGATTGCGAACAACATGACTGTACGAAGCTCCTCAACGCACCGGCCCTGCCGGCGCCTGTTGCCCCTGCGCGCTACGACGCAAGACCTGCGCCAGTCGCGCGCCGACATCGAAAACCCGCGCTGCGCTTGAGGTTTTCCACAATCTGCCCGCCGCGCGACTGGCGCTTTGCGGCCCGCCGGCCGGCAATTCTTGCCGGGTTAAGGGAAAATAATGGTCGGCTTAAGCACACCTCACGCGGCGCGTTGCCCCTGGCCGCGCCCCGTGTTACCCGAACGGCATTCGGAGACGAACCATGCGCCCGCTGATCATCGCGCCGTCGATTCTTTCGGCCGACTTCGCCAAATTGGGTGACGAAATCCGTAGCGTCGAGGCCGCCGGCGCCGACTGGATCCATGTCGATGTCATGGACGGCCATTTCGTGCCCAACATCTCGATCGGCCCGGGCGTGGTGCAGGCGATCCGCCCGGTCAGCAAGAAGTGCTTCGACGTGCATCTGATGATCGCGCCTTGCGATCCCTATCTGGATGCCTTCGCCAAAGCCGGCTCCGACATCATCACCGTGCATGTCGAGGCCGGTCCGCACATGCACCGCTCGCTGCAGGCGATCCGCGCGCTCGGCAAGAAGGCCGGCGTCACGCTCAATCCCGGCACGCCGGTCTCCACGCTGGAGAACGTCATCGACCTGGTCGATCTCGTGCTGGTCATGTCGGTCAATCCCGGCTTCGGCGGCCAGAGCTTCATCAAGTCTCAGCTCGACAAGGTCGCCGCGGTGCGCGCGCTGGTTGGCGGCCGCCCGATCGACATCGAGGTCGACGGCGGCGTCACCGCCGCCAACGCCGCCGACGTCGTCACCGCCGGCGCCAACGTGCTGGTCGCCGGCTCCGCCGTTTTCAAGGGCGGCACCTACAAAGCCAACATCGACGCCATCCGCGGCGCGGCGGCGCTGGCGCGCGGGGAAGCGGCGTTGATCCCCCGCTACTCCCGCCCCGCGATGACCGCGATCTGGTCGCCGGAAACCAAATTCCGCATCTGGTTCGAGATCGAGGCGCACGCCGCCGACGCCATGGCCGAACTCGGCGTCATCCCCAAGGACGCTGCAAAGAAAATCTGGGAAAAGGGCAAGGCCGCCACGTTCGACGTCGCCCGCATCGACGAGATCGAAGCGGAGGTCAAGCACGACGTCATCGCCTTCCTCACGCACCTGACCGAGATCGTCGGGCCGGAAGCGCGCTTCGTGCATGCCGGCATGACCTCCTCCGACGTGCTCGACACCTGCTTCAACGTGCAGCTGGTGCGCGCCGCCGACATTCTGATCGCCGACGTCGACGCCCTGCTCGCCGCCCTCAAGCGCCGCGCCTTCGAGCACAAGCTCACCGCCGACCGTCGGCCGCTCGCACGGCATCCATGCCGAGCCGACCACCTTCGGCCTCAAGCTCGCTTATGCCTATGCGGAATTTGCCCGCGCGCGCCGCCGCCTGCATGCCGCGCGCGAGGAGGTCGCCACCTGCGCCATCTCCGGCGCGGTCGGCACCTTCGCGCAGGTCGACCCGCGCGTGGAGGCGCATGTCGCCAAGGCGATGGGCTTAGCGGTAGAGCCGATCTCCACGCAGATCATTCCGCGCGACCGCCACGCCATGTATTTCGTCACCCTCGGCGTGGTGGCCTCCTCGATCGAGCGGCTGGCCACCGAAATCCGCCATCTGCAGCGCACCGAGGTGCTGGAAGCGGAAGAGTTCTTCTCCGAGAAGCAGAAGGGCTCCTCCGCCATGCCGCACAAGCGCAATCCGGTGCTGTCGGAGAACCTGACCGGCCTCGCCCGCATGGTGCGCGCCTATGCGCTGCCCGCCATGGAGAACGTGGCGCTCTGGCACGAGCGCGACATTTCACATTCATCGGTCGAGCGCATGATCGGGCCCGACGCCACGGTGACGCTCGACTTCGCGCTGGCGCGGCTGGCGGGCATTATCGACAAGCTCGTCGTTTATCCGGGCAACATGCAGAAGAACCTCGACAGACTTGGCGGCCTCATCCATTCGCAGCGCGTGCTGATCGCGCTGACGCAGAAGGGCGTCGCCGCGCGAGGACGCCTACCGCCTCGTCCAGCGCAACGCCATGAAAGTGTGGAGCGGCGAGAGCGCCGACTTCCTGGCGCTGCTCAAGGCCGACAAGGATGTCCGTGCTAAATTGAGCGACAAGGAACTCGAGGCCAATTTCGACCTCGACCACCACTTAAAGCACGTCGATACGATCTTCGCGCGCGTGTTCGGGACGAGTTGAGCTTACCGGCCGACGCAATGTCCGACCCCGCCACCATCCTCATCTTCGACTCCGGCCTTGGCGGGCTCACCGTGTTCCGCGAGGTTTCCGCCGCGCGGCCCGACGCGCGCTTCGTCTATCTGGCTGACGACGCGGCTTTTCCTTATGGCGATCTGGCCGAAGGCGCGCTGGTTGAGCGCGTCACCGGCGTGCTGGGCGACGCGATCGCGCAAATCGCGCCCGACCTGGTGGTGGTCGCCTGCAACACCGCCTCCACGCTGGCGCTCACGGAATTGCGCGCGCGCTTTGCCGTGCCCTTCGTCGGCACCGTGCCGGCGATCAAGCCGGCTTGCGCGCAATCGAAGACGCAGCACGTCGCCGTGCTGGGCACGTTGGCGACCGTTTCGCGCGAATATACCCGCGCGCTCATCCACGAATTCGCCGGCGCTTGCGAGGTGGCGCTGGTCGGCTCGCCACGCTTGGCGGGCTTTGCCGAAGCCGAACTGAAGGGCGAACCGGCCGCCGACGCGGCCATCGCCGCCGAAATCGCGCCCTGCTTCGTCGAGCGCCAAGGCAAACGCACCGACACCGTGGTGCTGGCCTGCACCCACTATCCGCTCCTGCTTGGCCGCTTCGGCAAATTGGCGCCCTGGCCGGTCGATTGGCTCGATCCGGGGCCGGCGATCGCGCGCCGGGTCGCCGACCTGCTGCAGGCCCGCCCGGCCGTTGCATCGCCGCCGCCGGCGCCGCGCATTCTGTTCACCTCCGGCCGCGATCCCTCCCCGCGGCTGGCCGAGGCGCTCGCCGGCTACGGCTTCCCGTCCGCCGAGCAAACGCCCGATGGTGCGTTTGACAGCCGCGTCCCGGGCCCCTAAATACCCCGCACCCGAGGGGCTTTCAGGCCCCTCGGCGTGTTTCGCGACCCGTGGTAAGGCCTTGCGCTTACGAGGCTTTTCCTGTCGGTCCCCGCAAGGGACAGAGGAGGGCGCGATCCTCAAACAGCAAAACAACGAGGACGCGATGACCAAGCGCATGGAATCCAAGTACAAGCTCGACCGCCGGATGGGCCAGAACATCTGGGGTCGGCCGAAGAGCCCGGTGAACCGGCGCGAATACGGCCCCGGCCAGCACGGCCAGCGCCGCAAGGGCAAGCTCTCCGACTACGGCGTGCAGCTCAAAGCCAAGCAGAAGCTGCGCGGCTATTACGGCAACATCTCCGAAAAGCAGTTCCGCGGCATCTACGACACCGCCATTCGCATGAAGGGCGACTCGGGCGCCCACATGATCGGCCTCTTGGAGCGCCGGCTCGACGCGGTGGTCTACCGCGCCAAGTTCGTGCCCACCGTGTTCGCCGCCCGCCAGTTCATCAACCACGGCCACATCCTGGTGAACGGCAAGCGCGTCACTATCGCGAGCTATCGCGTGAAGGTGGGCGACGTGGTGGAGGTGAAGGAGAAGTCCAAGCAGCTCGCGCTGGTGCTGGAGGCGCAAGGCCTGCCCGAGCGCGACGTGCCCGACTACATCGACGTCGACGGCTCCAAATTGACCGCCACGCTCGCGCGCATCCCGCTGATCACCGACGTGCCCTACCCGGTGCAGATGGAGCCGCATCTGGTGGTGGAATATTATTCGCGCTGATCAGCCCCGCGCACGGCGAGAGAAGTTGGAAATCCCCTGCCCGCAAGGCGGGGGATTTCTCTTTTCGGCGATCGCGCGTATCGCTCAGGCGGTCTGGCGGACCTCGACGCCCTTGTCTTTCAGGGCCTGCTGCAATTCGCCGGCCTGGAACATCTCGCGGATGATGTCGCAGCCGCCGACGAACTCGCCCTTGACGTAGAGCTGCGGAATGGTCGGCCAGTTCGAGTAGGCCTTGATGCCGTTGCGGATGTCGTCGGATTCCAGGACGTTGACGCCCTTATAGGCGACGCCGAGATGGTCGAGGATCTGCACGACCTGGCCGGAGAATCCGCACATAGGAAACTGCGGGGTGCCCTTCATGAACAGCACCACTTCGTTTCCCTTCACTTCGTTGTCGATGAATTGTTCGATGCCCATTGGATTTCGGTCCTCTTGGACGGCCAAACCGTCTCGCTTGACGATATATGTAGCGCAGATGCACCCGCCACCCCAAGAGAAAATGCCGTAAATCAGGCCGTTTTCGGGGCGTAAAAGGTGCCTTCCACTTCGAAAATGTCGTCGGAGGCGAGTTTGGCGACCTCCACGATGGTGCGCGGCGGATAGGGCCCGGCGCCCCATAATTCCTCCTGCACCTTGTTCACCAGCGGCCTTAAGCGAGCCATGTCAGTGACATAGACCACCGTGCGCACGCAGGAGGCCAGGCTCGCGCCCTCCGATTCCGCAACGGTCTTCATGTTCGTATAAGCGGTCCGAATACGCGCTTCCTCGGGCCCGACGATGGTGTTGGTCTTGGGATCGATCCCGCGCATGCCGGCCACGAAGACGAAGTCGCCGGCGCGGGCGCCCAGGCTCCAGGTGCCCGTCGGCTTGATGGCGCCCGCGGGCGACAAGGTCTTGACGGCGGCCATCAGCTCTCCGGCGTGCCAGTCTGCAGGGCGAGCGCGTGCAGCACGCCGCCCATCTGACCCTTGAGCGCCTCATAGACCAGCTGGTGCTGCTGCACCCGCGACTTGCCCTTGAACGAGGCGGAAATCACGGTGGCGGCGTAATGGTCGCCGTCGCCGGCGAGGTCGCGGATCGTCACATCCGCGTCCGGGATGCGCGCCTTGATCAGCCGCTCGATCTCGCCTGCGTCCATCGCCATGGCGGAATCTCCTTGCAGGACGCGGGTTTCGCCGGCAGCGGCAATTCCCACATTAAGACTAACGGCAGGTACTTTGCGCTGAAATTTCTGCCGATGACAATATAGGCCCCAGAGGACCATCGTGGCGTGCATGGCGTTTCTCCGCATCGGAGCCGCGCACCATGCCAAGATCCAGGAGAGGGGCCACCATGACGACGACCTATCTGCACCGCGCAGGCCTGGCTTGCGCAGCGGCGCTCGCATTCGGCGCGCTGACGCAGAGCGCGCCGGCGCAGCCGAGCGCGACGCAGCAGCAAGCGCTGCGCGCGAATTGCGGCGCGGACTTCCGAGCGCAGTGCGCGCGCGTGCGCCCCGGCGGCAAGGCCGCCTTGGAGTGCCTGCAGGAACACGTCGAACATCTGTCGCAGAAATGCCAGGACGCGGTGTTCGCGACCATGCCGGTGGCGACCGAGGCTGAGGCCACGCTCCCGCCTGCTAACGAGCAACACGCCGACGAGCAACGCGCCGACGCGCCGCCTGCGCCGCAGCCGGTCGACGAGCCGCCGCCGCCGAGCCGCGCCGACGCTGAGCCGCCGGCCCCGCCGCCCGCGGCGCGCGCTGCCGCCGAACCGCCACCGCCGCCGCCGCCGCGTGCGAGCGCGGCCGAGCAGGCCGCGATGCGTCAGTACTGCCGCACCGACTACATCGCCAACTGCGCAGGCATCCCGGTCGGCAGCGCCGACGCGCTGGCCTGCCTGCGCGGCAATCTTTCGCACCTGTCGCGCGCCTGCCGGCACGCGGTAAGCGCGACGCTGCCGCGCGAGCGCACGCCGATCGTTTCGGCACCGCCGCCGCAAGCCATTCCCACGCGCCGCGAGGCGCGCCGTGCCGAGGCTGCCGCCGAACCGCCGCCGCCGCCGTCCCCGCCGCCGTACGCGCATGCCGACGACGCGCCGCCGCCCGGCACCGACGATGCGCCGCCGTCGCGCGCCGAGCGGGCGCCGCCCGTGCTGGCCGATCGCGCGCCGCCGCCGTCGCGCCAAGAATATGCGCCGCCGCCGCGTGCGGAACGCGCGCCGCCCCCGCGCGCCAAGCGCGCGCCGCCGCCGGTCGTTGAGTCGCGCGCCGTGCGCGCCTATTGCGGCCCTGACTTCGCGGCGCATTGCCCGAGCCTACGGCCAGGCAGCGTCGCGGCCAGCGCCTGCCTGCGGCGGCACACCAGCACCCTGATGCCGCGTTGCCGGCGGGCGGTGAACGAAAGCATATCCGCCTTACCGCCAGGGCGCCGTTCGCGCGCGGCGCTCGCCGCGCGGGAAGAACTGCCGCCGCCACCGCCGCACCGCCGTCAGCACGCGGCGCCGCCGCCCGCGGCCGGATTGGCGCGCGCCTGCAGCGCCGACCTCTACCGGCATTGCCGCCGCGTCCGCCCCGGCCACGGGCACGAGATCGCCTGCCTCGCCGCGCATCGTCGGGCGCTGAGCTTGCGCTGCCGGACGGCCTTGCGCATTTCGCTCAGGTAGCGGGTAACCGCCCACGCCACGGCGCGGCCGCCTCTGGAGCCGCCCGCCGCGATGCCATAAGCTTACCTCCGCTCGGAAATAGCGGAGGCAAGGACATGATCACGACCGGCAGTTGTTATGGCCGCGCGGCGGCGCGCATACTTGCGGCGGCGGCTTGCGCTTTGGCATTCGCCATGGGCGGCGCGCAGGCGCAGGTGAGCCAGGCGGAAATCGGCGCCGTCAAGGCGAACTGCCGCTCCGACTACATGGCGCATTGCATGAGCGTGCGGCCCGGCGGCAAGGAGGCGTTGCAGTGCCTGCAGAGCCATCTCGACAGCCTGAACGGCGCCTGCAAGGACGCGGTCGCCGCCACCATGCCGAAACCCGCGCCGCCACCCGCCGCGGCTGCGCCGCCACCGCCGCCGCCGCACAAGGCCGCGAAAGCGCCGCCGCCGCCGCCCCCGCCCGCCGCGGCGGCACCGCCGCCGCCGAAAGCCGCCGCCGCGCCGCCCCCGCCACCAGCGCCTTCAAGCGCGGAGCTGAAGGAGGCGATGCGGGAACACTGCCGCTCCGACTACATGGAGCTTTGCAGGCGCGTGCCGCCCGGCGGCAAAGAGGCGCTGCAATGCATGCAGCGCAATTACCCCAGGCTCTCGCCCGCCTGTAAGACCGCGGTTGCCCCCACAATGCACATGGCGCCGCCCAAGGCGGCGCGCCGCCACATGCGCGAGCGGATGCGCGAGCACATGCGCGCCGAGCCTCCGGCGGCCGCCGTCGCGCCGCCGCCGCAGCCGGATCCCGCCATGCTGATGGCGCGCGCCGCGGAGCTGCCGCTGCGGGAACGCATGCGGGTGTTCCGCGCCTGCAATCAGGACCAGGCCACGGTCTGCCCGGGCATGCCGGCGGGCGGCGGGCGCATCATCGCCTGCCTGGCGATGCACGCCGACGCGCTGTCGCCGTTCTGTGCGCGCGCGGTGGCCAGGGCGATGCGCTAAGCGCGTCGCGTCGGCCTCGCGACGCGCCCCCTTCCCGAGCGGGCGCTTGCATCGGCGAACGACAGGCCGGCACAGACATGCAGTGGCGGCGCCCGTATCAAAGGGACACCCATGAAGAACCGCTTGGCGTATTTCGCCTTCGTCCTGTTGGCGACAGCCGCGTCGTCGGCGCCCGCCGCCGCGACCGCTCACGCGACCTGCATCACGATCGGCGGCTCTATGAATACCAGGTTCGAAGTGCGCGAAATCCGCGACGGCAAGCCCGCGAAACTCACCACCAGCAAGAACATCAAAGTCAAAATGAAAGGACCCGGGTGGGAAGCCTCGTCATGGTGTGTCAGCGAGAAAGGCGTGACCTATGTCGAGCCGGGCGACCGGCAAAACGCGGAAATCAGGTTCTTTATGCCCTTCGACGTCGGATTTGCGCACCAGACCACGCACTCGCGATCGGGCAAGTATAACTTCCCCGTGGAGATCACCGGACTCGCCAGAAAATACGGTGACACTATCACGGTCAATTACCAATACACGATGGGAAGCAAACTCACCCATGCGCGGTTTGGAAAGATGCAGTCGTTACGCATCGAGGAGTCCTTCCAATTTGTCCTGAGCGGCGGTTCGTGCAAAATGAATTATTTCAAATTCACCAGGGTGACGAACGGCGGCGACATCGTTTTGGGCGGCCTGCATGTCGGCCACTACTACGGCATGAAGAGCACCGACTCCAAGACGCATTGCCGCGCCGTTTCCGCTCACGGCAGCTAGAGGCGGCTATTCGCAGACCTGTTCGCCGTTGAACACGATGCACTTGCCGCCTTTGCGCGAAAAATTGACACGGCCGGCGGCGGCTGCCTCCTGCTTTTTCCTCAGTTCGGCCGATCGCGCTTCGGCAAACGGCGCAAATTTGCTGTTCGGAAACTTGGCAATGAAGGCGTCGAGCATGGCCGGACTGGCGGTATCCTTGATCCCGTCCCAGGCGACTTCATCAGCGCCCGGCGTCGGTTGCAAAGGCCGCGCGTCGTCGGCGGGTGCGCCGCGCAAATAGTATTCGCCGATGAGCGACAGCGACAACTCCGGCAATTGCTTGTGGTCGGTGGCCTGGTAGACGTCGGCGCTGATCCGCCGAAAGACACGGCCGATCTCCGCGCGTTCGCCGATATGCTTTAGAAAGGCAGTCGTGTACGGGCTATCGAATCCGCTTCCGTCTTCGGCGGTCTTTCCGGCCTGGGTGGAGAACGCCACGATCATGCCCTGCGGGCTGGCGATCGGCGCCAGGCCGTGCGTGAGCGCGGCCCCGCGGGTAGCGCCCGACGAACGCCGCAAGACGTCGGCCAGTGGATTGTCGCGGCACGAATCGAGAATGAGAATTCGCAGATTCTTGGCCTCCTGCAGGTCGGCCACGATTTGATCCACGCGCACGAACCTGTGCAGGTCGGCCTCGTCGCGGAGCTTGGCGTCGACCGGCATCAGATAGTTGACACCGTTGAACTGCATCGCATGACCGCTGTAGTAGAACAGCGCGACATCGGCGCCGTCCGCTGCGCGGGCAAAACGTATCTCGGCGTCCTGCATTGCGGCCTGACCAAGATCGGTGCTGAGAACGGTAACGAAGCCGAGCTTTTTCAGCGCTGCGACGACGCCCTTGGCGTCGTGAACGGGGTTGGCCAGATGCGGCGCGTTCTCATAACCGCCATTTCCGATCACGAGGGCGACCCGGCGTTCGGCATGCGCCGCATGCGCCAACGCACAGCCCATAAGGAGTAGCAGCGATAGAGCCGCCTGACCAACCGCCTTGCGCATCGTCGTCCTTAGGCCTTAGCCGATGATTCAGCTACTGAATTTCCCCATACGTCGACGAACTTGTCAACAATCCGCGCGCGCTTGCGTTAATGCACTGCCGCGAGGGGCGCTTAATCGGCGCCGCTCATATAGCGCGGCAGCCAGCCCTCGAAGCGCTCTTGCAGCGCCTTGAGCGGCAGCGCGCGCTCGCCCGGCAACTTGAGCGCGTCGCCGCCGGTGACGCCGATGCGCAGGCACGGCACCGCGGCGTCCTGCGCGCGCGCCAGCACGGCGTCCGCCTTCTGCGCCGGCACGGTGACGATATAGCGCGCCTGATCCTCGCCGAACCAATGCGCGTGCGCGGGCACGTCTTCCGGCGCTTCGCTCAGCAGCGCGCCGATGCCGGAAGCCATCGCCATCTCGGCGAGCGCGACCGCCAGCCCGCCGTCGGAGAGATCGTGCGCGGCGGTTGCCGTGCCGTCGAGGATGAGCGCGCGCACGAAGTCGCCGTTCTCGCGCTCCTCGAGGAGATCGACCGGCGGCGGCGCGCCCTCTTCGCGCCCGCAAATCTCGCGCAAGTAGAGCGACTGGCCGAGCCAGCCGGTGGTCTCGCCGATCAGCAGGATGGTCTCGCCCGCGCGTTTGAAGGAAAGCGTCGCCGCTTTGGTGAAGTCGTCGATCAGCCCGACGCCGCCGATCGACGGCGTCGGCAAGATGGCGCGGCCGAATTCCTCGCCCGCCAGTTTGGTCTCGTTGTAGAGCGAGACATTGCCGGAGACGACCGGGAAGGAAAGCGCCTTGCAGGCTTCGCCGATGCCGCGCACACAGCCGACGAACTGGCCCATGATCTCCGGCCGCTCCGGATTGCCGAAATTGAGATTGTCGGTGACGGCGAGCGGGGTGGCGCCGACCGCGGTGAGATTGCGCCAGCATTCGGCCACCGCCTGCTTGCCGCCTTCGAACGGATCGGCCTCGCAATAGCGCGGCGTCACGTCGGTGGTGAGCGCAAGAGCCTTCGGCCCCTCCTCCACGCGCACGACGGCGGCGTCGCCGCCCGGACGCTGCACCGTGTTGCCGCCGATGATGTGGTCGTACTGCTCCCACACCCAGCGTTTGGAGCAGAGATCGGGCGTGCCGATCAGCGTCTCCAGCGCGTCGGCCAGGCTTTCCGGCAGCGGCACCGAGGCGGCGTCGATGACCGGCGGCTTCGGCATGGTGACGAAGGGGCGGTGATAGAGCGGCGCCTCGCTGCCGAGCTCCTTGATCGGCAGGTCGGCCATCGTCTCGCCCTTGTGGCGCACGACGAAGCGCTTGTCGGCGGTGGTCTCGCCCACCACCGCGAAGTCGAGCCCCCATTTGCGGAACACGGCTTCCGCCTCTTTTTCTTTTTCCGGCTTGAGCACCATGAGCATGCGCTCCTGGCTTTCCGACAGCATCATCTCGTAAGCCGTCATGCCCTCTTCGCGGCAGGGCACGGCATCGAGCTCGAGCGTGACGCCGAGATCGCCCTTGGCGCCCATTTCGGTCGACGACGAGGTCAAGCCGGCGGCGCCCATGTCCTGGATGGCGATGACGCAGCCCTTGGCCATGATCTCCAGACAGGCTTCCAGCAGCAGCTTCTCGGAGAAGGGATCGCCGACCTGCACGGTCGGGCGCTTCTCTTGCGAATCCTCACCGAACTCGGCCGAAGCCATGCTGGCGCCGTGGATGCCGTCGCGTCCGGTCTTGGAGCCGAGATAGACGATCGGCATGCCGACGCCGGAGGCGGCCGAATAGAAAATCTTGTCCTTGCGCGCGATGCCGACCGCCATGGCGTTGACCAGGCAATTGCCGTCATAGCGCGGATGGAAGCGCACCGAGCCGCCGACCGTGGGCACGCCGAAGGAATTGCCGTAGCCGCCGATGCCGGCCACCACGCCCGAGACCAGATGGCGCGTCTTGGGATGACCGGGCGCGCCGAAGGAGAGCGCGTTGAGGCAGGCGATCGGCCGCGCGCCCATCGTGAACACGTCGCGCAATATGCCGCCGACGCCGGTGGCGGCGCCCTGATAGGGCTCGATATAGCTCGGGTGGTTGTGGCTCTCCATCTTGAACACGCAGGCCAAGCCGTCGCCGATGTCGATGACGCCGGCGTTCTCGCCCGGCCCCTGGATGACCTGCGGGCCCGAGGTGGGCAGCGAGCGCAGATGCACCTTGGAGGACTTGTACGAGCAGTGCTCGTTCCACATGGCCGAGAATATGCCGAGCTCGGTCAGCGTCGGCGCGCGGCCGATCAGGTCGAGGATGCGCTGGTATTCGTCCGGCTTGAGGCCGTGCTCGGCGACCAGCGCGGGGGTGATGGGGGTCTCGTTGGGGATCACAGACAATTCCATACGACGGGCTTGCTTCCCTCTCCCCGCCTGCGGGGCGAGGGTGGCGAGCTTTCGATTCTATCGAAAGCGAGCCGGGTGAGGGGGCATCTCCACTCGCTCGGCCTATTGGAAAGGCCCCCTCACCCGGATTGCTTCGCAATCCGACCTCTCCCCGCAAGCGGGGAGAGGTAAAGCACGTCTATGCCGCGCGTTCGAGCGCTTCAACCAATCCGGCAAACAGCCCGCGGCCATCGGTCGAACCGATGACCGCTTCGACGTGGTTTTCCGGATGCGGCATCATGCCGAGCACGTTGCCGCGTTCGTTGACGATGCCGGCGATGGCGTTGATGGCGCCGTTGTGGTTCCAGTTCGGATCGATCATGCCGTCGGGCGATGCGTAGCGGAAGATCACCCGCCCCTCGCCTTCCAGCCGCGCGATGGTCTCGCCGTCGGCGATGTAATTGCCCTCGCCATGGGCGACCGGCACGCGGATCACCTGGCCGGCGTTGTAGCCGCGCGTGAACGGCGTGTCGGAGCGCTCGACCCGCAAGAACACGTCATGGCAGATGAAGCGCAGGTTCTCGTTGCGCATCAGCACGCCGGGCAAGAGGCCGGCCTCGCATAGAATCTGGAAGCCGTTGCAGACGCCGAGCACCAGGCCGCCTTTGGCCGCGTAGGCGCGCACCGCGTCCATGATGGGCGAGCGCGCGGCGATCGCGCCGCAGCGCAGGTAGTCGCCATAGGCGAAGCCGCCGGGGATCACCACCAGGTCGGTGCCGGCGGGCAGTGCGGTTTCGGCGTGCCAGACCATGGCCGGCGCCTCGCCGGACACCAGCCTGAGCGTGCGCGCCATGTCGCGCTCGCGATTGATGCCGGGAAAGACGAGGACGGCGGATTTCATCCCAACACGTCCACCTTGTAGTTCTCGATCACGGTGTTGGCCAAGAGCTTGTCGGCGGCCTGCTTGAGCACGGCTTCCGCCTGGGCGGGGTCGGCGCCTTCCAGCTCGATGTCGAACACCTTGCCCTGGCGCACGGCGGTGACGCCCTCCACCCCGAGCGAGCGCAACGCGCCCTCGATCGCCTTACCTTGCGGGTCGAGAATGCCGGTCTTCAAGGTGACGGTGACGCGGGCTTTCATGAAAGTGATTTACCGCATGAATCGCGAAAGTGCGCCGACAATAAGCCAGCTATCCACGCCTAAACTATGGGCAAATAGGCCCGTGGCAAGGGCGGGAAATGCGTGTCCCGGGCGCAGCGCACTACAAAGTGGTGCGCTGCAGACCCGGGACCTCAAAGAATTCCGTGTTTATAACGGTCCCGGATCAGCGGCGCCATAGCGCGTCGAAGACGCGCGTAAACGCGCTTATGGTTTCACGCTGCGCCGCGTCCGGGACAAGCCTAGCCTTTCACCAGCACCGGGCCCGAGCCTTGCGGGCGCTCGCCCTCGCTCATGATGCCGAGGCGCTTGGCGACTTCGGTGTAGGCCTCCACCAGCCCGCCGAGGTCGCGGCGGAAGCGGTCCTTGTCGAGCTTCTCGTTCGACTTGATGTCCCACAGCCGGCACGAATCGGGGCTGATCTCGTCGGCCACCACGATGCGCATCACGTCGTTCTCCCACAGCCGGCCGGTCTCCATCTTGAAGTCGACCAGACGGATGCCGACGCCGAGGAACAGGCCGGACAGGAAGTCGTTGACGCGGATGGCCAGCGCCATGATGTCGTCGATCTCCTGCGGCGAGGCCCAACCGAAGGCGGTGATGTGCTCTTCGGAGACCATGGGATCGTTGAGCGCGTCGTTCTTGTAATAGAACTCGATGATCGAGCGCGGCAGCTGGGTGCCCTCCTCGATGCCGAGGCGCTGCGAGAGCGAGCCGGCGGCGACGTTGCGCACCACCACCTCGAGCGGAATGATCTCCACCTCGCGAATCAGCTGCTCGCGCATATTGAGGCGGCGGATGAAATGGGTCGGCACCCCGATATCGTTGAGGTGCTGGAAGACGTATTCGGAGATGCGGTTGTTGAGGACGCCCTTGCCTTCGATCACCTCGTGCTTCTTGGCGTTGAAGGCGGTCGCGTCGTCCTTGAAGTGCTGGATCAGCGTTCCCGGCTCGGGGCCTTCATAGAGGACCTTCGCCTTGCCTTCGTAGATGCGGCGACGGCGGCTCATCGGGATATACCGTGGTTTTTGAAAGTCCATTGGGTGCCGTGGTTCCTATTTGTGGCGTCTCAAGATCCGCGGCGGCGGGACCGGACAGCTTTTACTTTACGTAGGCTTTTGTACGCTTGCGCTAAAACGGCCCGGGCACGAGGTCAACCTAGCCGAACAATCCGGGCAGCACAATCGATGGTCCGACACGTTTTCCACTCCGCAATTTGGCCGCAATAGGGCGGCCCGCTGTTGCCTTGACGCTGCCGCGGCGATATGCAAGGCGCGAGCAGCTTTAAGTGTGCACGCGGCGGCAAAGCCGCAAGAAGCGAGGGCGGCATGGCGACGAGTTTCGACAAGCGCGAGGAAGGCTTCGAGAAGAAGTTCGCGCACGATGAGGAGCTGCGATTCAAGGCGATGGCCCGCCGCAACAAGCTGTTGGGCCTGTGGGCCGCCGGGCTGCTGGGCAAGGCCGGCGCGGATGCCGACAGCTACGCCAAGGAAATCGTCATGGCCGACTTCGAGGAGCCGGGCGAGGAAGACGTCTTCCGCCGGGTGATGAAGGACCTCGCCGGCAAGGGCGTCAGCGAGCAGCAGATTCGCGCCAAGATGACCGAATTCCTCGCGCAGGCGGTCGAGCAGATATCCAAGAGCGGCTGAGGTGGCCGCATTCTCGCTCGCCCGCCGCCTGCGCGCCGGCGAAACCGTGTTCACCGCCTGGTGCGGGCTCGCCTCGCCGCCGGCGGCGGAGGCGATCGCGCGCGAAGGCTTCGGCGCGGTCGTGCTCGATATGCAGCACGGGTTGTGGGACGTAGCCTCGCTGATCGCCGGCATCAACGCGCTGCATCTCGCGAACGCCGCGGCCGTGGTGCGGGTGCCGCTTGCCGATTTCGCCACGGTCAGCCGCGCGCTCGATTGCGGCGCCGAGGCGATCATCGCGCCGATGATCAACGACGCTTCCGACGCGCGCGCCTTCGCGTCGGCGGCAAAATATCCGCCGCGAGGCGAGCGCAGTTGGGGCCCGCAGCGCGCCATGGCGCTGCAGGGCCGCGGCGGCGCCACCGAATATTTGCGCGAGGCCAACGAAGAAACGCTCACGCTCGCCATGATCGAGACGCCCACCGCGCTCAACAATGTCGATGAGATCGCGCGCACCGACGGCATCGACGCGCTGTTCATCGGGCCTTACGACCTGTCGACCGCGCTCAGCGCCGGTGCTTCGCAGGACTTCACCGCGCGGGAAGTCGAGCGCGCGATCGACGAGATCGGCGCGGCCGCGACCAAAGGCCGGCAAGCTTCCCGGCATCTATTGCAGCGATCCCGAGCGCGCGCTGGCCATGGCCAAGCGCGGCTTCCGCTTCATCGCCGTCGGCAGCGATCTCGGTCTCTTGCGCGCGGGCGCGTCGGCGATGCTGAAGGCCTTGCAGGGCTGACCGCTACTATTTTGCCGGCGAGCGCTACCCCGCTACGGCTTCCGCTAAAACTGTCCGCTTGCGATTAAAGCTCCGCGAACAGGCAAGGCCTACGCTTTCGGTATTGGCAAGCCTAGCCGTGGAGCATGCGCCAATGCACAGCACGGAAAAATCGAAAGACGCGATCCCCTACTCGGCCTGGTATGCGGGCGCGATGGAAGAGCTGGCGGGCGTGATCCAGCATTTGTCGCAGGTGCGCGCGGTGGACGCCATCGGGACAATCGTGTGCCGAGCGGCGCGCGACCTCACCGGCGCCGACGGCGCCACTTTCGTGCTGCGCGACGACGATGAGTGCTACTACGCCGACGAGCGCGCCATCGGCCCGCTGTGGAAAGGCAAGCGTTTTCCGCTGAGCGTCTGCATCAGCGGCTGGGTCATGCGCAAGGGCCGGCCGGCGCTGATCGAAGACATCTACGGCGACGCGCGCATCGCGGCCGACGCCTACCGCCCCACTTTCGTGAAGAGCTTGGCCATGGTGCCGATCCGCCGCATGGCGCCGATCGGGGCCATCGGCAGTTACTGGGCGTCGCACCGCGTGCCGACGGCCGAAGAGCTTTCCATCCTGCAGGCGCTCGCCGACGCCGCTTCGGTGGCGCTGCAAAACGCCGACCTCTACGACGATCTGCGGCAGCAGGTGCGCACGCGCAACACAGACGCAATGGCCGCGACGGCTCCCTGGCGGACCGCCGGCGAGGCGCCGCTCGCCAATGTCCTGCTGGCGGACGACATGGAAGATCACCTCGAACTGATCCGTCTAATGCTGTTCGGTGCCACCGGCCTTCAATGCAACGTGCAGACCGCGCGCGACGGCAAGGAGGCGCTCGAGGTCATCCAGAAGGCCGCCGGCACGCCGGCGCAGATCGATCTCATTTTGCTCGACATCGACATGCCGCACATGGATGGCTTCGCGCTGCTGGAACGGCTGCAACAGGACGAAGCGCTCAAAGATCTCGCGGTGGTGATGTGCAGCGGCTCGACCTATGACGACGACCGCCAGCGCGCACACGCGCTCGGCGCGGCCGGCTACCTCGTCAAGCCGCCGTCCTGGGAGCGGCTGCAGCCGATCCTGGAAAAGATCGAATGCGTGCATTTCCAGCACAACCGCGAAGGCGGCCGGCTGCTGCGGACGGCGTAAATCCTTCTCGCGGTCGGCGCCCACCGGCGTCGTTCCGGGATGGCGTAAAGCGCCGGGCCCGGAATGACAGTCACTTGATGGCCGCCGCCAACTGCTCCAGCGCCTGCGCCAAATCCCGCTCCACCTGCGCAATCGCCACCTCCACCACCCGGTAGCCGCGCTCCTCCAAGTAGGCCCGCTTGTCGGCGCGGTGGCGCGCGGCCTCGGCGCCTTCCACCGGCGACGTCAGATCGATCACGCAGCGCAGCGGGAACGAGACGAAGTCGGTGATGTGCGGGCCGACCGGCACCTGGCGCTTGAAGCCGCGGCCGGCAAAGCGGCGGTCGTTGGTGAGCGCCTGCCAGAGCATGCGCTCGGCCTCGGTCGGATTGCGCCGCAGCAGCCGCGCCAGCCCGCGCACCGGCCCGCGCTCGCCCGGCACCTTGCCGGCGCCGTGCTCGGCGATGAGATCGCGCAGCCGCTGCGCCTCGTCCGGGATCGAGCACGCCGCCGCGCGCCGGGCCCTTGCGCCCTTGCGCGATCGCCATGAACACGCCGTGCAGCGTGCGGATGTCCTGCTGCGAGGGCGCCATGCGCGTGAAGATGTTGCGCAGGTTGACGCGCATGGTGGCGCGCTTCTCCTCGGGGCGGAAAAACTCGACCTTGTCGAGCTCGCGCTCGAGATCGCTCATGAAGGCGGCAAATTGCTGCTTGGGCGCCGGCGGCGACTTTTCCGGCGTGGCGAAGGGCAGATCGCCGCCTCACATGTTTGAGCCATTCGTAAGCCACGATCACCACCGCCTGCGCCAGATTGAGCGAAGCGAATGCCGGATTGACCGGCAGCGTCACGATGGCGTCGGCCAGCGCCACCTCCTCGTTCTCCAGCCCGATGCGCTCGCGCCCGAACACCAGCGCCACGGTCTCGCCGGCTAAGACGCGCGGCGCCATTTCGGCCGCGGCCTCGCCGGCGCCCAACACCGGCTTGGCCTGGTCGTGCGCGCGCGCGGTGGTGGCGAGCACGAAACTGCAGTCGGCGATCGCGTCCGCCAGACTGTCGTAGAGCGTCGCCGCCTCCAGCACGCGGTCGGCGCCCGAGGCCATCACGCGCGCCTTCTCGTTCGGCCAGCCTTGCCGCGGCTTGACCAGACGCAACTTGGACAGCCCGAAATTGGCCATGGCGCGCGCGGCTGCGCCGATGTTTTCGCCGAGCTGCGGCTCGACCAGCACGACGACGGGCGCCGGCGTCGTGAGCCAGCGCTTGGTCTTGTCGGTGCCGGCGCCGGGCATGGAAAAACCTCCGTTCCGCGCGGGTATAGCGGGCCCATGACGGCAGCGAAAGCGCGCTGCAAAGCGGCTTCCGTCATCGGTTTCGGGGTGCTATAGCGACGCCGCCGGCTGAACCCCCTCCCCGTCCGCGCGACTTTTCGAAAAAGGCTCACCCCGCAATGGCGAAGATCAAGGTGGCAAACCCCGTCGTCGAAATGGACGGCGACGAGATGACCCGCATCATCTGGCAGCTGATCAAGGACAAGCTGATCCATCCCTATCTCGACATCGACCTCTTGTATTACGACCTCAGCGTCGAGAAGCGCGACGAGACCAACGACCAGATCACCGTCGACGCCGCCGAGATGACCAAGAAGGTCGGCGTGGCGGTGAAATGCGCCACCATCACGCCCGACGAAGCGCGGGTGAAGGAATTCAACCTCAAGAAGATGTGGCGCTCGCCCAACGGCACCATCCGCAACATCCTGGGCGGCGTGATCTTCCGCGAGCCGATCATCTGCAAGAACGTGCCGCGGCTGGTGCCGGGGTGGACCAAGCCGATCATCATCGGCCGCCACGCCTATGGCGACCAGTATCGCGCGACCGACATCAGGGTGCCGAAGGGCGCCAAGCTGACCATGAGCTACGTCACGCCCGACGGCAACAAGGTCGAGCACGAGGTGTTCGAGTTCCCGGATTCGGGCGTCGCCATGTCGATGTACAATCTCGACGGCTCGATCCGCGACTTCGCCCGCGCCTCGATGAACTACGCGCTCAACCGTGGCTACCCGCTCTACCTTTCGACCAAGAACACCATCCTGAAAGTCTATGACGGCCGCTTCAAGGACATCTTCGAGGAGGTGTTCGACACGGAGTTCAAGGACAAGTTCGCCGCCAAGAAGCTCACTTACGAGCATCGGCTGATCGACGACATGGTGGCGGCGGCGCTGAAATGGTCGGGCGGCTATGTCTGGGCCTGCAAGAACTACGACGGCGACGTGCAGTCCGACATCGTGGCGCAAGGCTTCGGCTCGCTCGGGCTGATGACCTCGGTGCTGATGACGCCGGACGGCAAGGTGGTGGAGTCGGAAGCCGCCCACGGCACGGTGACGCGGCACTACCGCCAGCACCAGAAGGGCGAGCAGACCTCGACCAATTCGATCGCCTCGATCTTCGCCTGGACGCGCGGGCTTGCCCATCGCGCCAAGCTCGACAACAACGCGGCGCTCGCCAAGTTCGCGGCCACGCTCGAGAAGGTCTGCGTCGACACGGTGGAGGCCGGCTTCATGACCAAGGATCTGGCGCTGCTGATCGGGCCGGACCAGAAATGGCTCACCACCACCGGCTTCCTCGACAAGGTCGACGAGAACCTGAAGAAGGCGATGGCTTAGGCCGTCGCGGATTCCGAAGCTGTCATCGCCCGCGAAAGGGGGCGATCCAGTAATCACGGCGCTACAGGGGGTACTGGATGCCCCGCTTTCGCGGGGCATGACAGCAGACTACTTCTGCTCCGCCTTCTCGATCTCCTCCGCCACCATATCGCCCTTGGGACCGAAGCGGCCGGTGCGTGTATCGACCACCTCTTTGATGCGGTTGGCGATGCGCGGATCGCGCTCCATCAGCGCGTGCAGGTCCTGGGCGTCGAGCACCAGGAGATTGGTGCGGCTGAGCGCCACCGCGGTGGCCGAGCGGTGCACGCGCCTGAGCACCGCCACCTCGCCGAAGAACTGGCCGACGCCGAGCCGCAGCCGCTCCTTGTGCAGCGCCACCTCCACCTCGCCGGCGGCGATGAAATACATGGAATGGGCGGGATCGCCGGCGCGCACGATGACCTGGCCGGCTTCCACCACCTGCGCGCGCAGCAATCCCATGATGTCGGAGATGGCGGCAGCGTCGAGCTCGGCGAACAGCGGCACGCGCGCGATCATGCCCCATGTGACGATGAAGTCGCGGCGGTGGATCTGCTCGGCAAAGGCCGTGGCGATGATGCCGACCGGCAGCGCGATCACCACCAGGCCGAAAAAGATGGTGCCGGTGGCGATCAGCTTGCCGAGCGCGGTGACCGGCACCACGTCGCCATAGCCGATGGTGCCGAGCGTGACGATCGCCCACCACAGCGCCTGCGGAATGGTGCCGAGCTTGTCGGGCTGCACACGGCCTTCGGCGAGATGCATGAGGGTCGCCGCCACCAGCGCGATGCCGAGCGTGATCACCAGGCAGCCGAACAGCGCGCGCCGCTCGCGGTAGAGCACGTCGAGCAGCGAGCGCATGGCCGGCGAATAGCGCGTGATCTTGAAGAAGCGCACGATGCGGAACACCAGTACCACGCGAAAATCGGCGGGCAGCACCAGCGCGAACCAGAACGGCAGCACGGCAACGAGATCGATGAGGCCCGCGGGGCTGAGCGCGTATTTCATGCGCGCGCGCGTGGCGGAAAGATGCACATGCGGCCCGTGCTCGACCGCCACCCAGAGCCGTAAGCCGTATTCGACGCTGAACACGACGAGCGAGAAGACCTCGACGGCGTCGAACCACAGCGCATAGGGTGCATCGAGCGACGGTATCGACTGCAGCGCCACCGCCACCAGGTTGACCAGGATGAGCGTGATCAGGAAACGGTCGACCATCACGCTCATGCGGTCGCCGATCGGGCCCTGTTCGAGCACCCGATAGAGGCGGCGGCGCAGTTCATTGGCTTTGGCGCGGGCCATGCGGGATTTATAGCCGATTCCGGCGGGCGGCTTTTGCGGAGAATCAAGCCGCAAATAGCGGTCGTCGTCCCCCGCGAAAGCGGGGACCCAGTAACCCCGGTCTGTCCGCATCTTTAGCGCTGGGGTTACTGGATCCCGGCTCGCGGCGCTTCGCGCCTTGGCCGGGACGACAGCTGCGGTGTTACGCGATTACCCGCCCAGCGCCTGCTCCACCGCCTTCAGCGCGGCTTCCGCCTTGGAGCCGTCCGGGCCGCCGGCCTGCGCCAGGTCGGGGCGGCCGCCGCCGCCCTTGCCGCCGAGCGCCTCGGCGCCCTTCTTCACCAAGTTGACCGCGTTAAGCCGCGACGTGAGATCGGCGGTCACGCCGACCGCTATGCCGGCCCTGCCCTCTTCGCTGACCGCGACAATCGCCACGACGCCGGAACCAAGCTGCTTCTTGCCTTCGTCGACCAGGCTCGGCAGGTCTTTCGGGCTGATGCCGGAGACCGCGCGCGCGATCAGCTTGACGCCGTTGACCTGGCGCACGTCGTCGGCCGCCTTGGCCGCGCCGCCGCCGCCCATGGCGAGCTTCTTGCGCGCGTCGGAAAGCTCGCGCTCGAGTTTTTTGCGTTCCTCGAGCAGGGCTGCGACGCGCGCCGGCATCTCCTCGAGCGGCGCCTTGAGTTCGGCCGCCGCCGTCTTGGCCCATTGGATCTGTTTGTCGGCCGCCTTGCGCGCGGCCCGCCCGGTCAACGCCTCCAGGCGGCGGACACCGGCCGCCACGCCGCTATCCGACAAGCCGCTGATCAAGCCGATATCGCCGGTGCGCCGCACATGGGTGCCGCCGCAGAGTTCGACCGACCAGCCCATGGTGTTGTTGTTGCCGCCGCCGCCGCCGTCGCCCATCGCCACCACGCGCACCTCGTCGCCGTATTTCTCGCCGAACAGCGCGCGCGCGCCGCAGGCGCGGGCGTCGTCGAGCGCCATCAGCCGCGTGGTCACCGGCGAATTCCGCAGCACGATGTCGTTGGCGATGTCCTCGACCCGTTCGAGCTCCGCCGCCGTCATCGGCTTGGGGTGCGAGAAGTCGAAGCGCAGCCGGTCGGGCGCCACCAGCGAGCCCTTCTGCGCCACGTGATCGCCCAGCACCTGGCGCAGCGCCTCGTGCAGGAGATGCGTGGCGGAATGGTTCTGCCGGATGGCGGAACGGCGCGCGTGATCGACCTCCAGCAGCAGCGGGTCGCCCACTTTCAGCGTGCCCTCCTCCACCGTGACGAAATGCGCGAACAGGTCGCCGGCCTTCTTCTGCGTGTCGGTGACCTTGGCGCGCACGCCCTCGCGCCGCATCTCGCCCTGGTCGCCGACCTGGCCGCCCGACTCGCCGTAGAACGGCGTCTGGTTGACCAGCACCGCGCCGCTCTCGCCTTTTTTCAGCTCGGAGACTTCCTTGCCGTCCTTGACCAGCGCGGCCACCACGCCTTCGGCGCTCTCGGTCTCGTAGCCGAGGAACTCGGTCGCCCCCAGCCTCTCGCGCAAGGGAAACCACACCGTCTCCTGCGCGGCCTCGCCCGAGCCCGCCCATGACGCGCGCGCCTTCTCGCGCTGGCGCTCCATGGCGTCCTCGAAGGAGGAAAGTTCGACGCCGATGCCGCGCGCGCGCAACGCGTCCTGCGTGAGGTCGAGCGGAAAGCCGTAAGTGTCGTAAAGCGTGAAGGCGGTTTCGCCGTCGAACATGTCGCCTTTCTTCAGGCCGGCGCTTTTTTCGTCGAGGAGCGTCAGCCCGCGCACCAGCATCTGGCGGAAGCGCGTCTCCTCCAGCTTGAGCGTCTCCTCGATCAGCGCCTCGGCGCGGATCAGCTCCGGATAGGCCTGGCCCATCTCGCGCGTCAGCGCCGGCACCAGCCTGAACATCAGCGGGTCCTTGGCGCCGAGCAGTTCGGCGTGGCGCATGGCGCGCCGCATGATGCGGCGCAGCACATAGCCGCGGCCCTCGTTCGAGGGCAGCACGCCGTCGGCGATCAGGAACGACGAGGCGCGCAGATGATCGGCGATCACCCGGTGCGAATTCTTCAGCGGGCCGTCCGGATCGACGCCGGTCAGCTCACCGATGACGCGGATCAGCGTGGCGAACAGATCGATGGCGTAATTGTCGTGCGTGCCCTGCAGGACGGCGGCGATGCGCTCGAGCCCCATGCCGGTGTCGATCGAGGGATGCGGCAGGTCGACGCGCTCGCCGGCGGCGAGCTGCTCGTACTGCATGAAGACGAGATTCCAGATCTCGATGAAGCGGTCGCCCTCGGCGTCGGCGGAGCCGGGCGGGCCGCCGGGAATGTGCGGGCCATGGTCGTAGAAGATTTCCGCGCAGGGGCCGCAGGGGCCGGTATCGCCCATCGACCAGAAATTGTCCGCGCCGGCGATGCGCAGGATTTTCGAGTCGGGCAGCCCGGTGATCTTCTTCGTGAGGTTGAAGGCGTCGTCGTCGTCGACATAGACGGTGACCAAGAGCCGGTCCTTGGGCAGCGCGTATTCCTTGGTGATCAGCTCCCAGGCGAGGACGAGCGCGCGCTCCTTGAAATAGTCGCCGAAGGAGAAATTGCCGAGCATTTCGAAGAAGGTGTGGTGGCGCGCGGTATAGCCGACATTGTCGAGGTCGTTGTGCTTGCCGCCGGCGCGCACGCATTTCTGCGCGCTGACGGCGCGGCTGTAAGCGCGCTTTTCCAGGCCGGTGAACACGTTCTTGAACTGCACCATGCCGGCATTGGTGAACATCAGCGTGGGGTCGTTGCGCGGCACCAGCGGCGAGGACGCCACGACCTGGTGGTCGTTGCGCGCGAAGAAGTCGAGGAAGCCTTTTCGGATTTCGTTGACGCCGCTCATTTAGAACCCTCGTGTCCCGGATGCGGTGCGAGCCGCGCTAGCGGTGCACCGCTGATCCGGGAGCTTCCCAAATCTGTAGCGATCCCGGGTCTGCGGCGCACCACTGGCGTGCTGCGCCGCGCCCGGGAAACGCCGCCGCGCCGGGGCGCTAAAGCCCCGTCCGGCTTGATGTTTCGGGGCCTATTTAGCGACGGGGGTGCGCAGAGTCCAGGAAGCCCCACAGGCACCATCCCTCCCCTCTTAGGGGAGGGTGGCTTCGAGCGAAGCGAGAAGCCGGGTGGGGTCTTGCCCGCCACCCCACCCGTCCGCTCGCTGACGCGAGCGGCCACCCTCCCCGCTTCGCGGGGAGGGATAAGCGCCCCCCAAAACGCACCTCGCCCCCGTCCTCGGTGGCGGCCGCTTTACGCAGCCGGGTGCCGACGGGGGCGATGCGGGTACGCGGTACTTGAAACGCGGGCGGCCGATGCAAAGGGCCTAGGCGGCCGCCCTCTTCTGCTTGGCTCGTTTGGCTTTGGCCTCCTTACGTTTGGCTTTGGCCTCCGCCTTCTTATCGGCCTTGGACTTCGCCTTTGCCGTCGTATCCGGCGTGGTCCCGTCCTCGGTCGTATCCTTGTTGGCGTATTTCTCCTTGGCTCGCTCTCTGAAGTTCTTGCGCTTCTCGGGCTTGGGGCGAACCGTCACGAGGCCATCGGCCGCGCGCGCTGTCGCTCCCGCCGCTTCGGATGTCAATGTCTGCGCCTTGAGCTCAACGACCGAGCTGGGCACACCTTCGCAAACCGCGGCATCAGCATTGGCCGGCTTGTTGGTCGGCTTGTTGGTCGGCTTGGGCTGTGCAGGAAGCACCTCGATCTGCTCCTGCGCCGATCCTTGGAACGAGGCGTCACCCTCGTCGCCGTGACCGGCACCGGGCGCTGGGGTCACATCACCAGCGGCCGGCGTGCCCGCATCCTTTCAAGCCTCGGCGGCCGCCTCGCCGTCGTCGTCCTCGTCCTTCTCCGGCTCGCCCTGCATGATCGCTTCCGCGATCAGGCCGGCGTTCTGGCGCACTTGCGCCTCGATTCTGTTGGCGACGTCCGGGTTGTCCTTGAGGAACTGCTTGGCGTTCTCGCGGCCCTGCCCGATGCGCTGACTGTCATAGGAGAACCAGGAGCCCGACTTCTCCACCACGCCGGCCTTGACGCCGAGGTCGATCAATTCGCCCACTTTCGAGACGCCCTCGCCGTACATGATGTCGAACTCGACCTGCTTGAACGGCGGCGCCAGCTTGTTCTTGACCACCTTGACGCGGGTCTGGTTGCCGACCACCTCGTCGCGCTCCTTGATGGCGCCGATGCGGCGAATATCAAGACGCACCGAGGCGTAGAACTTCAGCGCGTTGCCGCCGCTGGTGGTTTCCGGCGAGCCGTACATCACGCCGATCTTCATGCGAATCTGGTTGATGAACACCACCATGGTGCGCGACTTGGAGATCGAGGCGGTGAGCTTGCGCAGCGCCTGGCTCATCAGCCGCGCTTGGCTAGCCCGGCTGCACGTCGCCCATCTCGCCTTCCAGCTCCGAGCGCGGCACCAAGGCGGCGACCGAATCCACCACCAGCACGTCGATGGCGCCGGAGCGCACCAGCGTGTCGGCGATTTCCAGCGCCTGCTCGCCGGCGTCCGGCTGCGAGATCAACAGGTCGTCGACCTTGACGCCTAGCTTGCGGGCATAGATCGGGTCGAGCGCGTGCTCGGCGTCGACGAAGGCGCAGATGCCGCCGAGCTTCTGGGCTTCCGCGATGGTGTGCAGCGCGAGCGTGGTCTTGCCGGAGGATTCCGGCCCGTAGATTTCCACCACCCGGCCGCGCGGCAGGCCGCCGACCCCGAGCGCGATGTCGAGCCCGAGCGAGCCCGACGAAATGGCTTCGACGTCCATCGACTTGTCGTTTTTGCCAAGCCGCATGATCGAGCCCTTGCCGAACTGGCGCTCGATCTGGCTGAGCGCTGCGGACAGGGCCTTCGACTTATCCATGGACGATCCTTCGACGACACGCAGGGCGGGCTGACTCATGGTTGCGCTCCTATATGGCCGGGATTCTGCGGCAACGCGAGGCCCCCGCCCCGCTGCCGGAATCGACGTTAGGAGGCACTGTACACTATTTGTTCTCCGTTCGCAATATGTTCTTTTGGGGGGTGGGGGTACTGGCCCCTTTCCATCCCGAAAAAGCAAGTGGCCCCTTTTGAGAACAAGAGTGGCCCCTTTTAGGAGATGCCTATAAATCAGTGGTTGTGATTGATCAAGTTAGTGGTAATTTTCCACTGAGGGTCGCATATCAATAAGGGCACTCGGATGGCAGGTGGCCGCAACGCCGCGCTCACGCCGCGGGAAATGGAAGTCCTCAATTGGATAGCTCGGGGCAAGTCAGCGTGGGAGATCGGGAAAATCTTGGGCACGACGAAGCGCACCGTCGATGCGCATGTTGGCTCGATCATTCGCAAACTCGGCGCTGCAAATCGAACGCAGGCAGTAGCGATGGCGGTTCATAGCCATCTTCTAGAAATCTAGACTCGCCGAACCGCAGAGGCCGCCTCAGTTGGCGGCCTCTTTCATTACAAATTCGACCTTGATCGGGCACTTCGCCATCCGGCTTTTTGATTTTCCGACGCGGGCCGCAGCAGCCATAGCTTATGAGGGCTTCGATACATGCGGATCAGTTGCATCCGCCGACGCAGGGTCAGAAAGCCGCGCTGCACTTCAATACCGTCTTCCAGAAAACGAAACGCGGAAGGGCTCTGCCCGCAGTGAGGGACGGTGGCGGTGTAAATCGGCTTCCAGGCTGCTAGGATTTGGCGTCTGCATCTTCGTTTCTATCCTGCTTTTGACCGTTTTGGCCAGTGTTAGCAGCACCATACTCCACGGAATGTTAGGTGTTAACAAGGTCCATAGTCTCCTTGTAGACCCATACTCGATCCAAAGCGTCTGAAGCGAATTAAAATCTTCAACGAGATAAACACGAGGTTCTCATCACTGGACGGGAGCCTTGCCATTCGTCTATAATCGCAGCGATCAGCGTTTGTTGAAAGCATTCCTCGCGCATTGCCCTGCCATTTCTTCTTGTAATGACGGACAAAAAGAGCTGGCTTAAATGCAGCCTCATTATGCGGCCTGATTTTCTTCCTCTGATGATGGTAAAGAAATGGACATTGCCAGTCGGACACCTTGACTTTGTCGCCTGTCAACTCTTCCAAAAGCCCATAATTTTCAATCGCAGATATGACTTGCCCGGCCAGACCATGCAGGCTGGCATAGCCAAGATGTTTTGCAACGACCTCTTTGGGCGCAGCCAAATGTTGTTCGGCTTCCTGAATTGCAGTAAATTGAATGCCTCTGGAAGGCTGAGGGCCGGGTAATTCGGGCTGCCGAACGCGCGCCATGGCGAAAATCCTCCGATTTAACTCTACCCTATATATCGCGAGCCACTAACCTCGTCAATGTTATTTTTGAGACATAATGAAATTTAACTTGCTTAACTCATTTTTGTGTTATAGGATTAGATTATTGATGGAGATTGCCATGGTTAGGAGAGTTTGAGCCCCCGGCGCGCTAGCCGAGCAAAGGGGGCCTGGAAAAGGAGAGGCCGCCTTCCCGGGGATCAATAAGGGGGAAAAGCGGCCTCGCAATCGGCTTCTAAGTGCTCTCGCTCGTCTAACGGTTAGGACACCCGCCCGTACAGTGAGGAAATGTCGGTCCGAATCCCGACGGGCCGCCACGATCCAAACCAGTGGACCGACGCTGTTGGAAGCAACGCCGGTCCGGATCAAAACCCCGGGATCGAGCCCCGAAGCAATGACCACTCAGGCCTATATAGCAGATTCCAGGCTGTTTTTCCAGAGTCCCGCTTCGGGCCGATCCAATGACATGGATTGAGCCCCATGAACATCCTTCCCCGCGAAAAGCAAATCGAAATCATTGCCGCCCTTTGTGACGGCCTTGGGCACGCGCCGTCTGCCGCCTCACCGGCATCGACCGCAAGACGGTCGCCCGCCTGGCGCTGCGCGTCGGTCGCGGCTGCGCCGAACTGCACGACCGCATGATGGTCGGCATCCGCGACCACCCGGCTGGAATTGGACGAGCTGTGGGCCTTCGTCGGCAAGAAGCAAGCGCGCGTCAGCAAGAACGAATTGGCCGCCGCCGCCGTGGGCGACCAATACACCTACGTCGCCCTGTCGGCCTCGACCCGCGCCATCGTCTCCTATCGCACCGGCAAGCGCGACAGCGGCAACACGCATGAATTTATCGCACGACCTGCGCGAGCGCGTGATCGGGCTGCCGGAGATTTCGACGGATGGCTTCCTGCCCTATCAAGAACGCAATCCGCGCCGCGTTCGGCAATCGCGTCGCGCATGGCGTCGATCGACAAGACCTACAGCGTAACCAACTTGGCCGTAAAAGAAGCCGCGCGCCGCTACTAGCCCGGCTCAGGTAGTAGCCGTAGACCGCGACGTAGTAAGCGGCGTGCCCGCTGATATTTCGACCAGCTACGTTGAACGGTCGAACCTGACGCTGCGCATGTCGTCCAAGCGGTTTCGCGCGCCTCAGCAACGGCTTTGCAAAGAAGCTAGAACCGCACTGCGCCGCCGTGTCGCTGTATGTCGCGCACTACAATCTGTGCCGCGTCCATGAAAGCCTGCGCAGCACGCCGGCGCATGGCGCTCGGCATTGCTGATCGGGTTTGGACGATTGGCGACTTGATCGACGCCGCGCTTGGCACGCAGCCGATCACGCCCGTAACGACCGCGCCAGATCGGCGGAAGCGGTTCAGGGTAATCGAAGGCGGGAAATGCCTAAGGCAGGGTCTTTAGGAACACCAGATGAGAAAATATCGGATGAATTCGAAGCTAATAGATCAATTCCAAACAAAAGATCGCAAGCAAGTGAGTGTCCGACGGCTCAGCATTTCGGTTATGCCCAGCAGCAAGTGCCAGAGATGGACTCAGTAGAAGCCCCTAAGGCAACCGATAACATCGACGATCGGGGTCATAAAGTCAAGGCCCACTTTCTCCAGTAGCTGGTGAATTAGCTACCGGCATTCCCTCAGTCTTTTAGGAGAAGCAAGTGCCTAAGACTGGCAACAATCAACCAAGCATTCAGGAATTTAGCATTCCAATTGCTGCGGCCTCGACATCGCGAAGATTCCAGAGTATCGTAAATTGCCAACTTGCGACGGCGGGAAAAATATCCATAGGAACTTGTGGATCAGCAAGCAAATTGAGTCCTCAGGTCAAGAGCTCGCGACCTAAAGTAGAACCGATAGCATAGAAGACGGTCGACAACAGCCATGTAGCCAACTATAACCAAAAATAAGACCTTATAACAACAAGATCTGGCGAGCTTCGGAAGCGGTTCGGCTTTCTGCGCTTTTAGCGTCAATAATGCTTTTGCGATCGCGCTTTCCCATCGGGCCGCGGTAAAAGCCATAGCAACAATCTCCTGGCATGTTGGTAATAACCGTTAGCCAATCTGCATTTCTTCACATAAATCTGTTCAAATCGAAAGCGATTAACTAAAAGCACATTCGATAACCGGCCTGAAGACAATTCTCACCAATGGGTTCTATGCTGAACCTGCGACCGCGTTCGATATATCTGAAAGGCGGCCAAATTCATTTCGCTCGAGTGCCTCGGTAGACCTTTCGAGCAACAGCGGACCGACGATTGGCACGCGACCCGATGCGGCCAGTACACGGCGATCATAAAAACCCTAACCGACCCTGACTGTTTTGACACTCATCCGCCCCTGCACAATCAGGGAAATATCATCCAGGATCGGTCTGAGGCGATTAACCACTAGTAATCACGAAGTGGCCCCTTTTGAATTGGCCGCGCAATAATATTTCAATAGGGGCCAGCACCGGGGGTGGGGGCACTGGCCCCTTTCCATCCCCTCTAAGGCCAGTGGTCTATTTTGAGATCGAGAGTGGCCCGTTTTGATAGTCGCCTATTGCCCTCAAATGTCGGTTGTCGCGATGTCTCTTTGGTTCGGGGAGTTTGGTGCGTTTTCGTGTGTGGGTGCCGTTCCCTGTTGTGCTACAATTACCAAGGGCACTACTCAGGTTGTTGCGATTGATACGCCTGGCGTACCGGGCAAACGTCCGCCTCCTGCCGATTTCTTGCACCAAACAGTGCTATGTGACTGGATCAAGCATCATACCTGCGGGCGTTGAAGCAATGTCTGCCGGGAATGATGGGTCTCGGCGGCCATCGGCTAAGGGTATCTGCTCCGGTGCAATGAACAAATATCCTGATCAAGTGACAGTAGCGATGTCCCCCGATCCAAGTTGCCAGCGACCTCAAACAGCGCCGCCGCGACGCCACCATACCTCTACCCGCTAGCCCGTAGGGCGGATTAGCCCCCGGGTCCGCGCTCCGCGCGGCCCGAGGGTAAACTCCGCGTAATCCGCCAATTGTCGGCGGAGCACGGCGGGTTACGCCTTCCGCCTTCGCCCTAGCGGGCGGAGTTTACCATCGCGCCGGCCTCTTGGCCGGACCCGTTGGGCGGACAAGTCGGCTAATCCGCCCTACGCGCTATCGCGCCTTGTTCATGGATGCCTGAGGAATCTCAAATAGAAAGCTACGAACACCAAGACAATGCCAATATTCGCCATCAGTCGTTCCCAGAATTGGTTTCTGAAGAACAGGAAATCTACACCGACTATGATGGCGGCCATCGCCACCACGTAAAGCACTACAGTTACCTGCCTGCCCATTTCTGCCAACATTCCCCGCATGAACTCCAGATCGGAGCGGATAATAACGTTTTTCTGATGCCCGTTGAGGCGGTGGATGCTCCCGAATGACCGCCTCAGCCCGTAGCCCGTAGGGCGGATTAGCCCCCGGGCCCCCGCTCGGCGCGGCCCGAACCCCTACGAATTGCCAATCCCTTGGCAAGATGCCGCCCGCCGGTTCGGCGCGCGCCGCGCGTTTATGTCCAGCAAGAGAGATAGAAACGCGCGTGAACCATCGCGCATGGGGACCGAGCCTGCGCCAGGCCATCCGGCCGTCTGCGCTGCCTGCGGCGGCGATCTTTCCCTGTTGGTCGAAATCCCGCCGCGCGGGAAGCCGCACGAGCAGGACCATCCGCGCACGCGCTATTTCCGCTGCGAGCGCTGCGCGCAAATCCAGATCGTCGATGAATAGCGCCGCCGCGCGCGCGCGGCCCGCTGCAATCGGCTGAGCCGGCGCCGCAGCCGCCACGGCCGGCGCCGCCGCAACCGGCGCCCAACCTACCCAAGTGAGTGGTTACCCGCACGACAGGCCGGCATAGCCTCCGCCGCCGCGCATGAATTCCCGCCGCGCACGGCCAAGGCGCGCGGGCGGACTCTGCAACAGGGGGAACCGAACAGTGAAACCGATCTTTGCCATCGCCCTCATCGCGGGCGCTTCGTTCTTGCTGCCGGCGGCGCCGGCGCGGGCGGCCGATTGCGCGCAGATCTGCCTCAATCGCTGCTCGCACGCGCCCGGCAACACCCGCGAACTGTGCATCAACCGCTGCACGCCGAATTGCGAGGCGCGGCATGCCAAGAAAAAGAAGCACTGAGACGCCGGCAGGCTGACGCGCGGCCGCCCGTAGCGGGCGGCTTCGGCTTTTTGACGCAGGGGCTGCGCTTGCGCAACTCGGTTAAAATGCCGCCATGACGCGCGATAGGTCGCTTAGCGGCGGCGATCGTGGTTCGTGGAGCCCTTGGCTTGCGATTGAGACCGGCACAGGTCAGAGCGGCAGCACGGCGCCTCGCGCAGGCGATGCGCCTCGTGCTGGCGCTCGCGCTCTTGGCCGCCGGCGCGACCTCGGCCGCTTCCGCCGTGCGCATCCACCGCGACAGCGGCGGCCAGATCGGCAGGTACATCCACCGCTTCGAGCGGCTGCGGCTGTCCGGCCAGCGCGTGATCGTCGACGGCGATTGCCTGTCGGCCTGCACGCTGGTGCTCGGCTTCATTCCGCAGGACCGGCTGTGCGTCACGCAGCGGGCGCGCTTCGGCTTTCACCGCGCCTGGAAGCCGGGCTTTCTCGGCATCCCGATCGACAACCGGGCCGGCACAAGGAAGATCTGGCAGTACTATCCGCACAAGATCCGGCGCTGGATCGTCGCGCAAGGCGGTCTGTCGGACGGGCTGCTTTATCTCAGGGGCGCCGAGCTGCGGGCGCTTTACCCGCCTTGCCGCTGAAGCCCTGCCGGCTTTTTTTACGCCACTCGCCTTGGGGAGTAACGCACGGCACAGACAGCGAGGCCGCGCGCGCCTATAGTGGCGGCCTATCAGCCAGCAGCCGGAACGTCTGCCATGCCAGACCCGAATTTCGAGCCGCCCGACCCGCTTGAGCGCCCGCTCTGCTCCAATTGCGGCTGGACCATGTGGATCGCCACCATCGAGCCGCACCAAGACGGCCACGAACGCCACACCATGAAGTGCACGCGCTGCGAGGCCGAGGAAATCTTCGTCGTCAAGCTCTAGGGCAGCCGCGGGGCCCGCCGGGGAGGCGGCGCCTTTTCATGCCGGCGCCGCGCGCCGGATAGGGCGCATTGAAGCGAATTTTATTGAAAAAAATTCACCTCTGGCCGCCATACTCGGCGCCCGAATCATCCGCCGCTTCTAAGGGTTCCGCCCCGCAAAGGTTAGGCTAATGTCCCTTGCTTCGACCGAGACTTTCCTGCGCAACGCCAAACAGCAATTGTCGCAGACCGATATCAATCAGAGCCTGATCCGCGCCATCGGCGACCTGGTGCGCGAGGTAAAGGAAATGGAAGCCGAGATGCACCGGCTCAAGCGCAGCGTCCAGATGAGCCGGCGCTTCGGTTGAGGCCTGCCGCGCCGCTCGCGCGCTGCGGCATTGCGCCCGGCGGCGGGATTGCTAAGTTAAAAACCGGTTAAGCCGGTTGCGTAGGGTGGCGTCCCATGATTGCGGATAAGGAATTGTCGCGTGATGAAGCGCTGCCGTCCGGCTGGTGGATCCTGCCGGCCCTGTGCGGCAGCCTCGTCGCCTGGGGCGCCGTGATCTGGCTGCTGGTGCGCTGACCGCCGGTTGTATCCGGCTTCGACTTCCCTTCGACAGAAATCTTTTCCGTCACAGCGCGGCCGATCGCCGGTTGACTGCTGTCGCGCCTGCTTCACACTCCCGCGGCAATCATAAAAGACCAAGGGGAGGAGAAACCATGCGCCTTGCACTGATCGCCGTTGCTTGCCTGATGTCGGTCGCGCTCGCCGGCTGCTTCGAAGGACCGCAGGGCCAGCCCGGCGCCAAGGGCGCGCAAGGCGCCGCCGGCCCGCCCGGGCCGAAGGGCGCGGCCGGTCCCGCCGGGGCGCAGGGCGCGCCGGGGCCGAAGGGCGAGGCCGGGCCAGCGGGTCCTGCCGGACCGCAAGGACCCGCCGGCAAATCCGCCACGCTGCGCGTGCTCGGCGGCCAGGCCAGCAATTCCTGCGGCGCGGGCGAAACCTTGATCGCCGCCTATTGCATGGGCGGCGGCGCGCGCGGCCCGCAGGTCACCCCGCCGAGCAGCGCCAGCTGCGTGGGCAACGGCAACCCGGCGGCCCGCGTGGTCATCACCTGCGCCAAATTGTGAGCGTTTGGCGTTTACGCGCGGGAACCCGGCACGCGGGCCCCGCGCCCCCGCGTTTACCTTGATGGCAGATCGCGGGTTGCGCGCCCTGCCCGCGCGCCTAGGCTTGCCCCCGGCCCGGTGGCGGAACGGCTATGACGCGGGGACGGGGCACCGTCTCAAATCCTGGTTCGAGTCCAGGCCGGGCCTCCAAATCACGATTTTTTCGTGTGAAATTAGGCGGTTGCGGGAAACGATATCTTCAACATAGCCGGCCACACTCGCGCCCAAGCAGACAAAGCTCCAAGGCCCCGCCGCATGAGTGCCGCCGCCAATATCGCGCACTGCCCGAAATGCCGCGCCGGCATGGAGCATGTCGCGGTCAGCCCGCACCCGATCGTGCCCGGCATGCAGCGCAATACCTTCGTCTGCTACGCCTGCAACCAGACCCGCACCTATATGCTGCCGGCGGTCGAGACGGCGGCGAAATAGCGCGCAGTCTCTAAGGCTCCCGCTAACCCAAGCACGCGCGAAAGCTGCCGCCGCAGGATGGCACGGCTTCAAATTGTCAAATAGCTCGGCTATAAAAAACCGAATGTGTTGCTCGCAGCGGAGCGCGCTTTGGACCGGACCGTCGCCCGTTTGAACATTGAGCACTACCGCCGGCTGCTGGCCACGGAAACCGACGAGGCGCGCCGGCAGACCATCATGCGCCTGCTGGCCGAGGAAGAGGCCAAGCTCGCCGACCCGCGCCCCACCGAGAAGAAGAAGAACAAGCGCAAGGGGCGCTAGGCGCGCCCGTCGCCGTCCGGCCAGCGCCGCCAATGGGTCGGGTGGACATCCAGCCGCTCCCTGGTTTCCGTCTTCATCCAGCCGTCAAGGATGCGCCGGCAGGCAAACACCAGCGCATGCGGGCCGTCCTCGTCGATGACGGCGAGCTCGAGGTCGCTGTTGAAGGGCGCGCTGGTGATGGGCTGCCACGACATGCGGCCAATGTGCGTGGACCGCGGAGTCCCGGCATTGACCTAGATCACAAGATGAGCGTCGGCGGCCGGCGCCCGCCGGCCCCCGTCAGACCGGCGCCAGGCGCGAGACGACCAGCGCGACGCCGGCCACCGCGCTGGACATGGCCAGCAGCGAATAGGCCTGTCCGACCGGCCAGGATTTGAGGAATCGGGCCGATTCCCCGTCCGCCGGTCGCGCCACAAGGATCATCAGCACCGTCAGGGCGAGGAACGCCGCGCCTACCGTCAGCTCCAAAGATTCCATGGGTTTTTCCCGCATGCCACGATTGGCGGAGCGGGAACTTAGCGCCAGCGCCGGCCGCACTAGCGTAAATTGATCGTTAAAAATCGGCGGCCCGCCGGCATGGAACTTTGGCGCCCGTACCCGCCGGTATATTTTTTTGCACAGCGCCCGAGTTCCCGGAACCCTTTTGCAGCAAGCGACGTTTGTGACGCATCCGCGAGCTATCCCATGTGCTTGCAAAGAACTCGGGGGTCGCAATGAAATCTGCCATCACGAAGCGTTCCGTCGTCATCGGCGGGCACAAGACCAGCGTGAGCCTAGAGGAGCCGTTCTGGGCGGCCGTGCGTGAGATTGCCGTCAACCAGCAAATGACGGTGTCGAGCCTGCTGCGGCAGATCGACTTGGATCGGCGCAACTCCAACCTGTCGTCGGCCATCCGCGTCTATGTGTTGGAGAGCATGCGCTCGCAGACGGCAAGCGAACCCAGGCTGTCGACGATGAACGGCGGCGTAGCCTGGCGCCCGAGCCTCTAGCAGCGCCGCCGCCGGTCCTGGCCGGCGGCCTTGGCATTTCCCGGTAGCGTGGCTAGCGTCGGCGCCTTCGACGAAGGAGCGCCGCAGTGGCCGACACCGTCATTGTTCCGCAGCCGGCGCGCGTCGCCGCGCCCTTGCGGCCCCGCTATTTCGCCGCCGCGGCCGTGGCCGTCGCGGTGATGATCGCGGCGATCCGCGGCAATTCGCTCTGGTTCCTCGATTTCGTGCACGTCATGGCGGGCGCGCTGTGGACCGGCATCGACCTGTTCATGGGCTTCGTGGTCGGCCCGGTGCTGCGCAAGGTTTCGCTCGACACCCGCCGCGCCATGATCGCCGGCATCATCCCGCGCACGCTGGTGCTGATGCCGACGCTGTCGGCCATCACCTCGACCGCCGGCTGGTTCCTGGCGGTGCGCATGGGCTTCCTCGATCTCGGCTACCCGCAATTCTACTGGGTGATCGCCGCGCTCGCGATCGTGACCGTGCTCACCGTGCAGGGGCTCGGCTATCTGTTGCCGATGAACCTCAAACTTTATTTCGAGATCCAGAAAGAGGCGCCCGACCACGACAAGCTCGCGCGCTGGATGCGCACTTACGTGCGCGTGGTGGCGGTGCAGGGCACCATGCAGATTTTGATCATCGTGGTGATGGCGCGCTTCGCGACCGGGTTTTGAACGAGCCGCAGGCGATCTCAAACTTCTCCCCTCATCCTGAGGAGCCCGCCGTAGCGTATGCGAAGGCGGGCGTCTCGAAGGATGAGGCCCGCACCGTGGCCATCCCCATCCTTCGAGACGCGCCTGACGGCGCTCCTCAGGATGAGGATGGAGGAATACTTCGCTACACCCCCAAATGCCGCTGCAGGACTTCCGGATTGGCCTTGATCTCGGCCGGCCGGCGCCTTCGTGCACGATATGGCCGTTGTTGATGATGTAGGCGCGGCTGCGCCAAGCGCTAAAGTCGCCGCCAGGTTCTGCTCCACCAGCACGATGGTCTGCCCGGCCGCCGCCAGATTGCGGCAGGCCTGCATCAGGTCGCGCACGATCACCGGCGCCAGCCCCTCGAACGGCTCGTCGAGCAGGACGATCTTGGGGTCGCGCACCAGCGCGCGCGCGATCGCCAGCATCTGCTGCTCGCCGCCGGAGAGATCAGTGCCGCGGCTGCCGCGCCGCTCCTTCAGCCGCGGGAACATCTCGTAGATGCGTTCGAGCGGCCAGCGGTTCGACGCCGTCAGGCCGGCCAGCACCAGGTTCTCCTCGACATTGAGGCTGCCGAAGATGCGCCGCTCTTCCGGCACCAGCTGCATGCCGGCCTGCGCGATTGCATGCGCCGGCTTGCCGGCGACGTTTTGGCCGTCGAACATGACCGCGCCCGAGCGCGGTTTCACCACGCCCATCAGGCTCTTCAAGGTGGTGCTCTTGCCGGCGCCGTTGCGGCCGAGCAGCGCGACGACCTCGTGCGCCTCCACCCGCAAGGCGACGTCGAACAAAATGTGCGAGTCGCCGTAATAGCTGTTGAGCGATTTGACCTCGAGCAGGCTCATGCCGCCACCACCCCGCCCAGATAGGCTTCCTGCACGGTGGCGTTGCGCTTGACCTCTTCCGGCGTGCCCTCGGTCAGTACCCTGCCCTCGTGCAGCACGGTGATGCGCTCGGCCAGTTCGAAGATCGCGTCCATGTCGTGGTCGATGACGATCATGGTGCGCCCGCGCGCGATCGATTTGAGCAATTGCACCGTCTCCAGCCGCTCGCGCGGGCTCATGCCGGCGAGCGGCTCATCGAGCAGCAACAGGCTGGGAGCGGTGGCGAGCGCCAGGCCGATCTCGAGGCGGCGCTTCTCGCCGTAAGCCAGCTCCGACACCGGCAGCTCGGCGCGCTCGGAAAGGTGCACCAGCTTGAGCGTGTCGGCGACCCGCTCGGTCAGCCCGGCGACGTTGGCAACCTCGCGCAGCAGATCGAGGCGGAACGGCCCGCGTTTCTCGGCCAGCGCCGCGATGGTGACGTTCTCGCGCACGGTCAGCCGGGTGAACAGCTGGTTGACCTGGTAGCTCTTGGTCAGGCCGAGCTGGCACACGCGGGTGACGCTGAAGCCGGTGATGTCGCGGCCCTCGAACACGATGCGGCCTTCGGTCGGCGGCACCTCGCAGGTCAGCATCTTGAAAAAGGTGGTCTTGCCGGCGCCGTTGGGGCCGATGATGCCGCGCAATTCGCCGCGCCGCACCGAGAAATCGATGCTGTCATTGGCGACCAGACCGCCATAGCGCTTGGTGACGCCTTCGGCCTGCAGGATCGCGCCGCCATTGTCGGCGGGCTTCGGCCGCCGCGGCGAGGGGATGAACTGCACGACCGGGCCGCCGTTTTCCGCCGCCGCCACCGCGGCCGCCATCACCGCGTGCGGATCGGATTCGGCGGCCTCACGGGGCTTGCCGCCTCCGGTGGCGAGCTGCACCAGATCGACCAGGCCGCCGACGATGCCGCGGCGCAGGAAGACGACCAGCAGCACGAAGACGAGGCCGAGCACCAGCTTCCAGCTGGCGCCGAGATGCAGCGTGGTCTGGAAGAAGTCGCTGAGAAAGAGCCAGACGGTGGCGCCCACCAGCGGGCCGAACAGCGTGCCGGCGCCGCCGATCGCGGTCTGCATGACGAGCTGACCCGAGGTGTCGAAGGTGAAGGCGTCCGGCGGCATGAAGCCCTGCATCAGGCCGAGCAGGCCGCCGGCAAAGCCGGCATAGGCGGCGGCGATGACGAAGGCGGTGAGCTTGTAGCTTTGGATATTATGACCGAGGGCGGCGGCGCGTAAGGGATTGTCGCGGATGGCGCTCAAGACGGCGCCGATCGGCGAGCGCATGATGCGCAGCGCCAGCACGATGCCGACGAAATAGCAGAACGCCAGCAGCACATAGAGCGACGAATCGGTGCTGAATTGGATGGTGGTGAAGCCGAGATTGAAAACCGGGGTCGGCACGCCGGGCAGCCCGTTCTCGCCGCCGGTGTAGGCCGACAACGGGTTGAACTCGACGAAATAAAAGACTTCCGCGATCGCCACCGTGATCATGGCGAAGTAGATGCCGGTGCGCCTAAGCGCGATCAGCCCGACCAGGTAGCCGATGACGGCCGCCCCGACCGTGCCGATGACCACCGCCGTCATGACATAGGGAAAGTCCATACTCGTGAGCAGATAGGCGGCGATCATGCCGCCGGTGCCGAAAAAGGCCGACTGGCCGAACGACAACAGGCCGGTAAAGCCGAACAGGATATCGAAGCCGACGCCGAACAGGCCCCAGACCAGGATGCGGTTGACGGTGGCAGGCGCAAATCCGAGGTGCGGCAGCACGAACGGCGCCGCGATCAGCCCGGCGGCCGTCAGCGCTTCGACAACGTGGGGGCGTTTCCTGACCATCGGAGACCGGCGCTCACTCGCGGCCGGCTGCGCCGAGCAGGCCGTAGGGGCGCAGCACCAGCACCAGCGTCATCGCCACGAAAAGCATGACGTAGGAATAACCGGGGTTGAACATCGAGGTGATGGAGATGATCTCGCCGGCGATCAGGCCGCCCAACACGGCGCCCGGAAACGAGCCGACCCCCCCGATGACGACCACGACGAAGGTCTGCACCAGGATTTCCTCGCCGATGTCGGGCGCGATCGAAACCACCGGGGCGTTGACGATGCCGGCAAAGCCGGCCGCCATGGCGCCGATGCCGAACACCAGCATGAACACCTTGTAGACGTCGATGCCCAGCGCATCGACCATGACGGAATCCTCGATGCCGGCGCGCACGATCATGCCGATGCGGGTGCGGTAGAGCACGACGTAGAGCACGAGCAGCGCGACCGCGACGATCCCGAGCAGCGCGAGGCGATAGGTCGGATAGAGCATGAATCCGAGCGGCGTGATCCCCTGAAAAATAGCCGGCGGCGGCACCATCTTCGACAGGCTGCCGAAGAAGAAGCGCACGGCCTCCACAAAGACGATGCCGAGGCCGAAGGTGACCAGCAGCTGGTCCTCGTGCGGCCGCGAATAAAAGTGACGGATGATCACCCGCTCCATCACCACGCCGACCAGCATGACGAACAGCGAGCCGGCGATAATGGCGACGATGAAGGAGTGGGTATAAGTGTAGGCCACCCAGCCGGCGTAGCCGCCGAGCATGAACATGGCGCCGTGCGCCAGATTGAGCACGCCGAGCGTGCCGTAAATGATCGTCAAGCCGGACGAGATCAGCGCCAAAAGCGCGCCGAGCACCAGTCCGTTGAAGCACTGCGAAATGAAATTAGCCCAGTTGACCACGCTGTCGTCCGCAATTTGTCGCGATGTATTTCAGCCCCGGCATCGCCGTACCCGGCCTTTATGCCGGGCATTCATCTCTTCTGGCAACAGGCAAGTGACCGGGCCGGAAGCGACGAAGACGGCGCTTCGTCCCTTTCGCCCGGTCATGACGCGATGAAAGGCCTTCTCCGCATCGAGCGATGCGGAGAAGGCGTCTTGAACGCCCGTCAGGTATAGGCCCCGAGGTTGCAGCCGAAGGCGTCGGGCTTCTGCATCAGCGGCGCGCCGGGCACGACCTCGAGCACCTCCCAGTAGTCCTCCTTGTTCTTCATCTGCTTGGGCGACTTGCCGCGCACGATGACGACGGGACGGACCAACTGGTGATCCTGCGGGCGGAAATGCACGCTGCCCACGGTGGAGTCGAAGGTCTCGCCCTTCTCATAGGTCTTGATGACGTCCGGCGGGTAGAAGCTGCCGGCCTCGGAGACCATGCGCGCCCAGATGGCGAACTGCATATAGGCGTTGTTGGCGCCCCACTCGGGCTTGTAGCCGTACTTCTTGTCGAAGGCCTCGACGAACATCTTGGCCAGCGGGTACTTGTCCTCGAGCGTCCACCAGAAGTCGGTGGCGGCCAGCACGCCTTCGGTGAGCTCCGGACCCGTTTCCTTGGCGAGGAAGGGGATCTGGTAGGGGATCACCATCTTCATCTTCGGGGTGAGGCCGAACTGCTTGGCCTGCTGGATCGACAGCACCGCGTCGCGGCCCCAGTTCACGTTGATGATGAACTCGGCGCCGGAATTGGCGATGTTGGTCAGGAACTGGCTGAAATCCTGCGTGCCCAGCTTGGAGACCTGGTTGGTCACCATCTTCCAGCCGCCGTGCGCGCCGAGGTAGTCGTTCACCGACTTGGTCACGGTGTGGCCGTAGGTGTAGTCCGGCGTCATGAACGCGGCTTTGCGGTTCTTGCCGAACTGCTTGATCAGCACCGGGCCGATCGCGTTGGCCGCCGTCTCGCCATAGAAGCACTGGCGGAACGAGTAGCGCACGCAGTCCTTGCCGGTGGTGTCGTTGGAGCCGGAGATGGCCACCAGGTAAAGGATCTTCTCGCGCTCGGCGAACTTGTTGAGCGCCACCGCCACCGCCGACGAGGTCGAGCCGGTCATGGCAATGATCTTGTTCTCGTTGATGAAGCGCTGCTGCTCCTGCACCGCATTGTTCGGCTTGGCGCCCGAATCGGCGACCACCAGGGCCACCTTCTTGCCGAGCAGGCCCTTGGAGACCTTCGGCGCGATCTTCTTGATCAGGGCATGGCCTTCGTTGATGTGCTCGACGGCGAGCTGCATGCCCTTGAGCTCATCTTCGCCCTGCACCGCATAGGCGCCGGTGCGCGGGACGGTGGCGCCGATGGTGACGGTCGGGCCCGACGAGCCGGCCGGATAGGTGCCGATCGGCGGATGGTCGGCGGCGAATACCGGCAGGCTCATGCCGGTCGGCAGCAGCGCGGTGCCGGCGAGGCCGGCGCCGGCCTGCAACAGGCTGCGGCGCGATACGCCGGAAACGAGCGACGATTTATTTCGATATGCCATTGAATTCCTCCCTAAGGTTTTTGCTACCGATCGCCCCCACGAACGCATTGGCTTGAATGCCGTTCGTGAGTTCGATGCGCGCGATGGTTCGGCACGCTTCGTCCTGCTAGGCTGTTCGAATGCCTCCCCGGCGGCACGGCGCAATACGCCGCCTAACGCTTTCTTTGCGCGGCCATTGCCAACTGAGAGCGCATTTCCGTCAATGCCACTTTCGCATGTGCGACTTTGGTTGAGGTCGCGGCGCGGCTTGAAAACGCTTGCGAACTTCGCGCCGCTTGCACGGCGCCGTCACCTGACGGGCAGGGAAATTTTGCCGCAGCACGCCCGTGGCGCGAACGCGCGGCGCGCGTCATTCGTTGCGCCGGCGCGGGCCGGCGCATACTGCAATGCACAATAAAAGGTAAGCCCTGCGCCCGACGCTAGGCCGCCTTGGTGATTGCGCCGCCGGCCGCGTTGTCGACGATCACCGGCGTGTCGAACCAGGCGATCTCCGGCTCGGAGCCGTAGAGCTGCTTAACCCGCGCCTTCCATTCGCCGTTGTAGACGGCTTCCGCCGCGGCACGCGTCTCCCACAGATAGACGCCGCCGGCGCGGGCGCCGTCTTCGCTGCGCAGATAATATTTGCGCACCAGGCCGGGCAGGTTTTTGTATTTCGGCGCGCTCAATTCGAAGGTGCGCGCCGCCTCCTCCAGGCTGATGGGCTTGGGCAGCGAAAATTGCACGACGGCGGTGATCATGGGCGTGTCTCCCTCGGGTTTGGTTGGGCGCGATGATAGCGCAGCCACCCCTCCGCCGTCATGCGCTGTCGGCCATCCTCATCCTTCGAGACGCGCCTAGCGGCGCTCCTCAGGATGAGGATGGAGAGCGGCGGCGCTATACCTCAATCCTCATCCTGAGGAGCCCGCCGCAGGCGGGCGTCTCGAAGGATGAGGCCCCCGCGCCCTACCCCAGGTTCAGCTCCTTGAAAAAATCATTGCCCTTGTCGTCGATCACGATGAAGGCCGGGAAGTCCTCCACCTCGATGCGCCAGATCGCCTCCATGCCGAGCTCGGGATACTCCTGCACCTCCACCTTCTTGATGCACTGCTCGGCGAGCTTCGCCGCGCTGCCGCCAATCGACGCCAGATAAAAGCCGCCGTGCTTCTTGCAGGCCTCGCGCACCTGCGCCGAGCGGTTGCCCTTGGCGAGCGAGATCATCGAGCCGCCGGCGGCCTGGAACTGGTCGATATAGCTGTCCATCCGCCCCGCCGTGGTCGGCCCGAACGAGCCCGAGGCATAGCCCTCCGGCGTCTTGGCGGGCCCGGCGTAATAAATCGGATGAGCTTTAAAATAATCCGGCAGCGGCAGCCCCTCCTCCAGCCGCTCGCGCAATTTGGCGTGCGCGAGATCGCGCGCCACGATCATCGGCCCTGAGAGCGACAGCCGCGTCTTCACCGGATAGCGCGAAAGCTGCGCCAATATCTCTTTCATCGGCCGGCGTAGATCCACTTTCACCACCGCGCCGCCCAGCTTCTCCTGGTCGATCTCCGGCAGATACTGCGCCGGGTGCTGCTCGAGCTCTTCGAGAAACACGCCCTCGCGCGTGATCTTGGCCGTTGCCTGCCGGTCGGCGGCGCAGGACACGCCCAGCCCGATCGGCAGCGAGGCGCCGTGCCGCGGCAGCCTGATCACCCGCACGTCGTGGCAGAAATATTTGCCGCCGAACTGCGCGCCGACGCCGGTCGCCTGCGTCATGCGCAGCACCTCCGCCTCCATGTTGAGATCGCGGAAGGCGTGGCCGTCCTCGCTCCCTTCCGTCGGCAGCGTGTCGTAATAATGCGTGGAGGCGAGCTTCACCGTCTTCATGGTCAGCTCGGCCGAGGTGCCGCCGATGACGATCGCCAGATGGTAAGGCGGACAGGCCGCGGTGCCGAGCGTGAGCACCTTCTCCTTCAGGAACGCGGCCATCCTTTCGTGCGTCAGGATCGAGGGCGTCGCCTGGAACAAAAACGACTTGTTGGCCGAGCCGCCGCCCTTGGCGATGAACAGGAACTTGTAGGCGTCCTCACCTTCCGAATAGATCTCTACCTGCGCCGGCATGTTGGAGCGCGTGTTGCGCTCCTCGAACATCGAAAGCGGCGCGAGCTGCGAATAGCGCAGGTTCTTTTTCAGGTACGCGTCGCGCGCGCCCTCGGCCAGCGCCGCCTCGTCGTCGCCCTCGGTGAACACCAGCCGCCCGCGTTTGCCCATGATGATGGCGGTGCCGGTGTCCTGGCACATGGGCAGCACGCCGCCGGCGGCGATATTGGCGTTCTTGAGGAAGTCGTAGGCGACGAACTTGTCGTTGGCGCTGGCTTCGGGGTCGTCGAGGATTTTGCGCAGCTGCTTGAGATGCGCCGGGCGCAGCAGATGATTGATGTCGGTGAAGGCGGCCTCGGCCAAGGCGCGGAGCGCCTCGTGCTCGACGATGAGCATGTCCTTGCCCATCACTTTTTCGACGCGCACCCCGCCGACATCGAGCTTCCTGTACGGGGTTTTGTCCGGCCCGAGCGGGAAGAGAGGCGTGTGGTGGTAGGGCGGGACGGTGGGGGGTGTAACGGGGGCGTTCATGGGCTTGTCTCGCACTATGAGCCGACAGGATGGCGCTCTCTTATCATTATAGCCGCGCGGGGGAAGCCTGGGCAGTGCGGGGCAGTAATGCTTGGCGCATCCACCCTATTGAATTCGAACCGGGAGTTTCGTCCAATAGGCCGTCAATCACGCGCAAGGGGGCGCTACCGCGATGGCCGACAAGCAATGGTACATCAAGGTCGGCGGCACGCAGCAGGGCCCGTACAGCGAGCCCGAGCTGCGCGACCTGATCGCGCGCACCGAGGTCACCGCGGATACCTTGGTGTGGTGCCAATCCATATCGGATTGGGCCAGGGCCGGCGACGTGGGGCTGACGGCGGGCACGCTCGAACCGTTGCCGGCGCCGGTGACACCGCCGGCTGGAGCGCAGCCCAATTCCTTGATCTTCACCGGGCGGACCTGGCCGCTGTTCGGCCGCATGCTGTTGGTCGGGCTTTGCCAATATATTGTGGTCCCGACGCCGTGGGTAAACACCAGTTTTTACCGCTGGAGCGTCCATCATATTGCGCTGCCCAACGGCAAGCCGGTCGGCTTCGCCGGCAAGCCCGGCGACATCTGGTACATCTTCATTCTGCTGGCGCTGTGCGCCTTTGCCGGGACCATTCACTGGGCCGTGCAGCTAGTCGCGCTGCCGCTCACGGTGCTGTTCGAGTGGATTATCATGCGCTGGTTCTTTGCCAACCTGATTTGGTCCGGGCGTTCGGCGCCGTTGCAATTCACCGGCGGCTTTTGGGGACTGCTCGGCTGGATGGCGCTCACCGCGCTGGCGATGGTAACCATCATCGGCTGGGCCTGGGTGATGACGGCCACGTTGCGCTGGGTCTGCCGGCACATCGAAGGCTCGAGCAAGCAATTGATCTTCGTCGCCAGCGGCTGGGGCATGTTGTGGCGGACGCTGCTGTTTAGCCTGTCCTGCGCCCTTCTCATTCCGATCCCGTGGACGCTGCACTGGTATTTGCGCTGGTCGATCGCGCAATTCCACCTGATCGCGCGGGCTTGAGCGGAGAGACGCGCGGCGCTTGGGCTGAGGAGCGGCACCCCGGCGTCAAACCAACTGCACGCCCATCACCTTTTCGACGCGCACCCCGCCGACCGCGAGCTTGCGGTACGGCGTCTTGTCGGGGCCGAAGGGGAACAGCGGGGAGTGGTGGTACGGCGGCGTGGCGGGGGGTGGGGTAAGGGGCGCGTTCATGGGGTTTCTTGAGTGATTTTATTGGTTCAACAATGACTTAGTAAGCCTGTGGATAACGCGCGGGCAAAACAAAAAATTCTTGGTTTGTTCTTGTTTTGCCATTTTCAGCCGCCATATCTCCGCTCGGCGCAACCTTTTGCAAGGGGCGTTATCTGATTACGAAGACATGTTTGTCGGGGGAATCAGAGCGACAGTTGAAACTGTCAAGGCCCAAGTCGGCCTGGCAGAAGCTGGTCTCGATACGGATGAGGTCCATGTTGATCTCCATCTGGTTGCGGTCGGCTCGCGCCGCCCAAGCGCATCGCGCTCGGACGACAGTATAAGCTGAATAGTCGAAATGAACTGCGGACGCAGAGCTTAATTACGACGGCTCGTTACCAACGGTGTGGGGTGAAGGCGATAACCGGAACGCAGCCGGTTGCTTTCACCCCCTCTCGCCTAGGAGGCGAAGATGGGTACATGGACCCTTCGCGAAAGCGACCTAAAGTCCTACCCACACTTCGATCCAGCATTATCGATTGAAGAGGCTGGAGTTATCGCCGAATCTTGGTGACGAGCGGGATCAGGCGGCGGCGGTTTGAGCTTGCGATCTGACGACCTCGATTCCGTCGTTGAACTTTACTCCGAGGATGACTTTTGGCAACTGGTCGTGACCGCGCAGACGATGCCAGCTTTTCTCGGCGGCCTGTGCGAGCTTGAAGATCATGGCGAGCGCGGTCTTGTTGGAAAGACATCCTCTCGATCGGACCGTTCGATGCCGAACGGTCGCGAACGTGCTCTCGATCGGGTTTGACGTGCGTAGATGCTTCCAGTGCTCGGCAGGGAAGTCATAGAAGGCGAGCAGGGGTTCGCGGTCCTTGCTGAGGCACTCGACCGCCTTGTCGTACTTGACGCCATAGCATTCGATGAAGCCATCGAATGCAGCCTCGGCATCCGTCCTGGTCGGCGCCATCCAGATGTCTTGCAAGACACGCTTGGCCTTTGCTTGCAGGCTCTTTGGCAGCTTGTTCAAGACATTCGCCGTCTTGTGCACCCAGCAGCGTTGCCCGCGCGTCTTCGGCCATACCTCATCGATCGCCTTCCAGAAGCCGAGCGCCCCGTCGGCGACAGCGAGCTGCGGGGAGATCGTCAGGCCGTGCCGCTTGAGATCGAGCAGCAGCTCCTTCCAGGATTGCGCACTCTCGCGGATGCCGTCGGCAAGCCCAACGAGTTCCTTCTTGCCTTCGGCGGTGGCGCCGATGATCACCATTAGACACTGCGCGTCATCTTCGAGCCGGGCCTGGACGTAGATGCCATCGGCCCAGACGTAGACATACCGCTTGGCGGACAGGTCGCGGTCGCGCCAGCGGGCGTGCTCGTCGACCCAGGCCTCTTTCAGGCGCGCAATGCTCGATGCCGATAGTCCACCGGCGTCCTGGCCGAGCAACGCTGCCAGCGCCTCCCCGAAGTCCCCGGTCGAGACGCCTTTCAAGTAGAGGATCGGGATCAGCACTTCGAGGCTCTTCGTGCGCCGCGCGTAAGGTGGCAGAATGCTCGGGCTGAACCAAATCCGCCCGCCCCCGGCGGCCTCGCGGTCGCGCACCCGGGGCTGGCGCACGGCCACCGGCCCAATGCCGGTCATGATCTCGCGCTCGGGCAGATGCCCGTGGCGCACGACGCGCTGGCGGCCCGTCTCGGTCTTGAGATCGGCGTATCGCCCGAGGAAGTCGGCGACCTCCGTCTCGACGGCCTGCGTGAGCAGGGTACGTGCCCCGTTGCGCAAAATCTCGGTGAGCGAATCGGTGAAAGTCCCTGGCTGAGCGAGCTTGATCACGTTAGTGTCGGTCACGGCGTATCACTCCTTCAGTGGAGAAGTGGAGGCGTTGAACACCCCCACGATACGCCGCCTTACCCCTTCATGCCGTCACCAACTTCCGCACATAGCTCCAATGCGGATGGTTTCGCAATCATGGCGCATGTTCGGGAGTTAATTGGAAAGTATGGAACTAAGCTCGTCATAAAAGAAAAGAAATCATCTGTTTTCCTTTATAAAGGAAGCGGCGAGAAACAAAGTTTCGAAAAAATTTTCGGCACGCAAGGTAGAAATGGACTCGAATACCTCGGCTTTCGTTACGACGGCGAAGCTGCTTTTTTGCGGGACAGCACGCTCTCAAATCTTTATCGCAAAATAACTCGCTCGGCCCGATATGCGGCAAATTCTTTTGCGCGTAGATTTCCGAACAAAGATTTTGACGAGCTAGCCGCTACGTTTGATTATAGCGCTCTAATCGAACAGTTCGGAAGAGTCCGGAACTTTGACGAAAAAGACAAAGAATATCGAAATTGGACTTTTTGGACGTATGTGCGGCGAGCCAGCAAGATTTTCGGTGAACTAGGAAACCCGATCCATCACCAATTAAAAAATCATCGAAAGATTATCCGCGCGCGCGCAAACTATGAGCTAGCGCGCGCGGTTGACCGTCGTGGCAAACGAAAATTAGCAGCCGCCTTATCGAAACCACACGCCGAGAAAATTGTTCCAATCACACCACCACTACCACCATCTCCCCCACCGCCTTCCGCGTCGGCTTCACCGTGATCTTCACGTCCTGCCCGAGCGCGATCAGAAACTCCATCAGCCGGCCGACCGAGAAATTGCCGGCGCGGTTGCGCATCAGCGCGAACGACCTCTCCCGGCCTCATGCTGAGGAGCCGCGCGCAGCGCGGCGTCTCGAAGCATGTGGCCGCCACATCCTTCGAGACGGCCCTCCGGGCCTCCTCAGGATGAGGCGGGTTGAACGCCTTGCCCTCTCACGCCGCCTTTCTGATCCTCGCCTTCCTCAACAGCTCCAGCACCCGCTTGGCGTCGCGCTCGATGATCAAGAGATAAGCCCGCACGCCGCCGAGCGGACGGGCGCGGCCCTGCTCCCAATCCTTGATCTGGTTGATGGTGAAGCCGAAGGCGGTGGCGAAATCGTCCTGCGATAGCCCGGTGCGCGCGCGAATGGCGCGCACGTCGATCTCGGGCGGAATGTGCAGCTTGGCGGGCTTCTTCTCGCCGCGCGCGATCGCCAACGCCTCGGTCAAGCCTTCGGCGATCTTGTCGAATGCCTTCTTGCTCATCTCTTGCCTTCCTTCTTGCGCGCCATGGGCGGCGGCGCGGCGGAATGCATGGGTTTCGCAAACCGCGTGCATGAGGCTATATACGTAACTTACGTAGTCGCGTCAAGGCAGGCCACCGCACCGCCACCTCCATTTCCCCCACCCGCCTCCTCGTCGCCCTCGCCGCAACCCGCACATCCCGCCCGAGCGTTGTCAGGAAGTCGTCAGGAATTTGTCAGCCGCCCGGCTTGGAGATTGCTGGCGCGGCCGCCGCAAGCGCCGGCGCGACGCGAGGCACGGTCGCGCGATTGATTTCATCGCTGAATGCGATTGATTCCCCAACTCGATATTGTACAATTTATAATTGTTCTTTCCGCTCGCGGCACCGCCGAGTGAAAAGGAGATCCATGCCGCGCAACGCCTTTGCATTCGCCGAACGGCTCAACGACGCGAATGGCTTTGCCAAAAGCGAGGCCGCGCTGGAAAAGGTTCTGGCCGGCTTCGGCCTTGAGAATTTCGTCTTCATGGACGCGCCTGACATCCGAAGAGGTTACGCCGACTTCGTGTTCTGCCGCCGCGTCCCGCCCGGATGGCTGGAGGCCTATACGTCCGCTAAATACAATACGATCAGCCCCGCACTCCGCCTGGCTCGCCGCACCAGCAGGCCGTTCGTCTGGGCCGACGCGCCCTACGACGCCGAGCGGGAACCGCGCATGGTCAAATTCTTGCAGCACATGGCTGATTTCGACCTGACCAAGGGATTGGTGATCCCGGTTCACCGCGTCAGCGGCCGGATGGGGATCGTGTGGTTCAGCGGCCCGGCGCCCGAGTTCAACGCCCACACCATTCCGTGCTTGCAACTGACCGGGCTTCTTGCTTTCGAGCACATTCGCCAGTTTCAGGCGCCGCCGTACGAGCAAGGCCGCGGCGCGCTCACCGCACGCGAGCGCGAGGTTCTGAGCTGGGTAGCGGCCGGCAAGACCGCTTGGGAGATCGGCGAGATTCTTCACATCGCCAAGCGGACGGTCGATGAGCACGTCCACTCCGTCCGCCGCAAGCTCGACGCTGGAACGCGGGCGCATGCTGTCGCGATCGCCGTTCGCGACCGCCTGATCGACGTCGATTTCTGATCGCGCCGGCAACTGTAGCGAGCGTAGCCCGGATGGAACGCAGCGAAATCCGGGATTCTTCAGCACGTCCCCGCATTTCGCTGCGCTCCATGCGGGTTACAGGCCTGACAGCCCCTGTATCCGCTTCGCCACACCCGCCCGCAAATCCGCGCAAGTTCCTCCACACCTTCCCGCGCTACCGCCGGCCGCCCGGCGCGCCCGGCTAGCGTTGCGACAAGGCACCCGGGGGGCAAACCGGGGTTGGACGCGGTGATGGATGGGTACGTGCGTATCGGCCGCTGCGGCCGCATCGCGCATCTTGCGGCCCTGGGTGCCGCCTGCCTGGCGCTTGCGGCTTGCGCCAATAGCAACATGACGTCCGGCAAGCTGGCGAGCCGCGGCAGCTGACGGCGTCGTCCGAAGCCCGCCCGCAGACGCCATCGAAGACCGTTCACCGCGCCAGCGTCGCCGCCGCGCACGCGCGCGCCCACGCCAATCCCCCGCACAGCGGCGCCGGCTACAGCGCCGTCGGTCTCGCCTCCTGGTACGGCTCGGGCTTTCACGGCCGCCGCACCGCCGACGGCGAAACCTTCGACATGAATTCGCTCACCGCCGCGCATCCGACGCTGCCGCTGCCGTGCAATGTGCGGGTGACCAATCTCGCCAACCGGCGCTCGATCGTGGTGCGCGTCAACGACCGCGGCCCCTATGTCGGCCGCCGCGTGATCGACGTCTCGGCCCGGACCGCCAAGCTGCTCGGCTTCTACGGCCGCGGCCTCGCCAAGGTGAAGGTCGACTATGTCGGCCGCGCGCCGGCGAAAAGTTCCGACACCGCCAAGCAGGCCGCGGTCGAGTGAGCGGTTTGTGCCAACTCAACTGACAAACTCCGCGCGGCGTCTCGAAGGATGGCCTCATGGTTCGAGACGCGCCTATCGGCGCTCCTCACCATGAGGATCGAGGTCAGGCTGTCTGACAATTGAATTGGTGAAGGCACGAGCGCGCGGCCACACCCTCCGCTCGTCCCCGCGCAAGCGGGGACCCGGAACTGGATGCCCGCTTGCGCGGGCATGAGCGGAAAGTGGCAAGCCCGGCCATGCCAGCGGAGCGGCACCCGCCCCCATTCCCCTGCATCCTTCTTTGATGTAACCTATAGTTGCATTCGGCCACAAATCTAGGGAGGAGAGAATGAGCCAATCCAGCATTCATCACCTCGCGGCGGCGGCGGTCTGCGCGCTCGCCGTCGTGCTGCTGGCGCCGGCGGGCGCGTCCGCCGCCGGCCTCGGCAAGATGTGCGGCGGCATCGCCGGCATCCACTGCGACGCCGGCCTATGGTGCGATTACAAGCCCGGCACCTGCGGCCGCGGCGACGCCGCGGGCAAATGCGTGAAGGCGCCGAAAATCTGCAACAAGATCTTCAAGCCGGTCTGCGGCTGCGACGCCAAAAATCCCAACGGCAAGACCTACGGCAATAATTGCGAACGCCAGGCCGCCAAGGTCTCGCTGCTGCACAACGGCCGCTGCAAGTCGCCGAAAAAGCCGACGAAGAAGAAAATGAAGTAGTCGCCGCGCGCGCGACAAATTCCGCTCATTGCCGCGCCGGCGGCAGTGAGCGGTAAACCTAAATCGCCCTCACCTTGCCCGGCTCGCCCAAAGGGCATTCGAGCGCCTTGCGGTCCCACTGCGCCAGGTCCGCCGCCGCCTCATAGCTGCTGATGAGAAATTCCATCAGCGCGGCGTCGGGATCGCGCTCCTTGCGCATGGCTTCATAAGGCAGGAGAAACTCGCCCAGCACCTTGGAGAAGAACGCCGCCTCAGGCGCGACGCGCGATTCGGCAAAACCGGCCGGCGCCGGATAGGCATAGGAATAGAACGCAGCGTCCTGCCCCTCGCCGCCCGGCCAGAAGCCGGCGCTCGAGACCTCGTGCGAATAGGCCTCTTGCGCCACCGCGTCCGGCAAATGCGGAATGCCGCCGGGATGTTTCGGCGCCGGCCGGCCGGAAAAGCGCGTCACCGCCAGGTCGAACGAACCCCAGAAGAAATGCACCGGGCTCGCCTTGCCGAGGAAGCCGGTGCGGAAGCGGCTGAACACTTCGTCGGCGGAAGCCAGCACGCGCCAAAAGCGGTTGGCGCAAGTCCCGTCATAGGCCTTATGCACCGTGTCCCGATCGAACGGGATGCAGTTCGGGATCTCGCAGGGCATGGTGCGCAAGTCGGCCGCGATCCCGAGCTCGCGCAGCGCCACCATCACCTCGTCGTAGAATTCCGCCACCGGCTTGGGCGCCAGCATGATCTGCCGGCTGTGCCCGTCGCTGGTGCGCAGCCACAGCACGTGGTCGATGAAGTCGAAATCGATCTGGAACTGGCGGGCGCCGTCGGGGATGGGCGAGGTGGAGAGCCCACGCGCGGTGACATAGAGCGCCACGTGCCAGGAATGGTTCAGCCAGGGCGCCCGCGCCAGCCGCACCTTGCCCACGATCTGCGTCCACAGCTGCAGCGTCGCCGCCGTGTCCCGCCAATCCGCATAGGGCAGCGCCGGCCAGCGCTCGTTGTTTTCGGCCGTCATCGCGTCATCATGGCGCCCCGGCTTGCAGGCGGCAAGCAGCGCCCACAGCGTCCATTGACGGCCCGCCTCAGTTCTGGCATTGCCGCGCGTCGGTTCCGGTCAGGTTTTCCATTTACGTCTTACAAGAAGAATGCCGCGCAGACCCTTCAGCATCGGCCGCTCGCTCACCGGCTTCGGCTTGTTCGCCACAAGGCCGATCAAGAAGAAGAGCCGCATCGCCGAATACAAAGGCCCGATCCTCGGCCACCAGGAAGCCTTGCGCGCCGAGACGCGCGGCAACCGTTACCTGTTCGAAGTCTCCAAGCACCGCACCATCGACGGCACCCCGCGCAGCAATGTCGCGCGCTACGCCAACCATTCCTGCAACCCGAACGCCGAGCCGGTGGTCTGGCAGGGCCGCGTGTTCATCAAGGCGCTGCGCAACATCAAGCCGGGCGAGGAGATCACCTACGATTACGGCACCGACTATCTCAAGAACGTGATCGGCCGCTCCAACTGCAAATGTTCGCGCTGCCGGCGGCGCCGGGCGAAGCGCGCGCGCGAATTGCGCGCCCTGAAAAAGCGCCGCGCAGCGCGTTTGGCGCGGGAACGCAGGGCAAGGCGCAAGGCTGCCCGATAGCATTGCGGGCAATGACAGCCGAGGAGCGGTCGTGCTAGGTCCCCGCGTCCCCGGGGAGCTCGCTTAAGCCTTGGCCTCCAGCCCAGCGCCTACCGCCCGCGCCGACCGCGTGCCGCTCGGCATCATCTTCATGCTGGGCGCGACGCTGCTGTTCGCCGCCTCTTTCGCGATCTCGAAATGGCAGGTGGTCAACTATTCCTTCGCCGAGGTGCTGTTCTTCCGCTCCTTCGGCTCGCTGGTCACCTGCGCGCTGCTCATCATGCCGCGCGGCGGCTGGGCGGTGTTCCAGACGCAGCGCTTGGCCGCCCATCTCGGCCGCAACGTGGCGCAGGGCACCGCGCAAAGCCTGTTCATGCTGGCGCTCGCGCTGATGCCGCTCGCCGGCGTGGTGGCGATCAACTTCGCGGCGCCGATCTTCGCGGCGCTGGCCGCCGCGCTCTTTCTGCACGAGCGCATCGGTGCCGCGCGCGGGGCGGCCTTGGCCATCGGCTTTGCCGGCGTGCTGCTGGTGGCCGCACCCGGCGCCGACAGTTTCCGCATCGGCGCGCTGTTCGCCATCGCCAACGCGGTCATGTACGGCTGCATCACCGCCGCGGTGCGTGGCCTAAGCGCGACCGAAACGGCCGAGACGCTCACCATGCACCAGATGGTCTGGCTCACCGTCTTGTTCGCCGCCGCCATGGCGCTGTTCGGATTTTCCTGGCCGGGCAACCGCGACCTCGCAGCGCTTCTGATCAACGGCGCCGTCAACGGCGTCGGGCAATATCTATGGACACGCTCGCTGTCGCTGGCGCCGCCCGCCGCGGTCGGACCGTTCTATTATTTCTCGCTGGTCTGGGCGATGATTTTGGGCTTCGTGTTCTGGGGCGACGTGCCGACGCCGCTGCTGCTGTTGGGTTCGGCCACCGTGGTCGGCTCCGGCCTGTTCCTGCTTTGGCACGAGCGCGGCAGGGCTGCGCCGCCCGAGCCCGACTAGCGCTTGAAAAAACCGAGGGAGGAAAACCGATGAGCGTCAATATCCGTCGCGTCGTCACCGGCCATGACGATCAGGGCCGCGCCAAGGTGCTGATCGACGAGCAGGTGAGCAACGTGATCTCGACGCGGCCGGGCGCCAATTCGGCGGTGATCTGGTCGAGCGAGAGCCTGCCGGTGGACAATGACGGCGATGCCGACCCCTCGCGCAAGCAGATCGGCACCTTCATCCCCGGCGGCTCGGTGTTCCGCGTGGTCTCGTTCGGGCGGGGCGTTTCCCCGCGCAACCACCGCACCGACTCGATCGACTACGCGGTGGTGATCGCGGGCGAAATCGACATGGAGCTCGATATCGGCAGCGTGCACCTGAAGGCGGGCGACGTGCTGGTGCAGCGCGGCACCGTTCACAACTGGATCAATCGCGGAGCTGAGCCCTGCGTGATCGCGTTTTCGCTGATCGCGGCCAAGCCGGTCACGGCCGGCGGCAAGACGCTGAACGCGCAAGGCTGAGCGCACAAGGCTGAGCGTCGCCGCCGGCAAGCCGCCGGGTCAGGCTGCGTCGGCTTCGTCGAGACGCGTGGCGGCCGGCTGCGGCCCCAACAAGGCGGCGATCAGCCCCTGCACCTCCAGTTGCGCCGTGGCGTGCGACATGGTCGGCCGGGTGCCCAGCAGGTGCGCGTTGAGGTCGTCGACGGCGGTCAGCCCGCGCGGGTAGAACTCGCGGAAGACGACGCGCTCGGCCAGGCCCTCGACGCAGCGGAAGCCGAGCCTGTGCGACAGTTCCTCGATCGCCTGGCCGACGAAGCGCTTGTTGCGCGTCGGCAAATGGGTGAGCCGGTTGCGCAGCACGATCCAGTCGGTGTCGGGCTTGCCGGCGAACAGCCGTTCGCGGCGCGCGTCCTTGACCAGCTGGGCATAGTGGCTGATGTCGGCAACGCGGAAGGTCTCGGCGTCGACGTTTGCCAGCACGTCCAGATCGACGAAGCTGTCGTTCAACGGCGTGATCAGCGTGTCGGCCAAGACATGCGCCAGCCGCACGAGGCAATCATCCTGGCAGGGCGTATCGATCACGATCGTGTCGTGGTTCTCGGCCAGGCCGCCGATCGTCCGCTGCAAGCCTGCGCGCGCGGCCGCCTCGTCCCCCGGCAAATCGGCGTCAGCGTCGAAACAAACATGGACCGGCGTCGGCAGCACTTTGCCGCGCTGCTGCGCCCAGGCCTGCCGATTTTCGATGTAATGGGTCAGGCTGCGTTGCCGGCGGTCGAGATCGACGGTGGCCACGCGCTGGCCGGCCTGCAGCAGCGCGATGGCGACATTGGCGGCGACGGTCGACTTGCCCGACCCGCCCTTTTCATTGGCAACGACGATCACGCGAACACCCAGCGCAGAATTTCCCTGCATTAATGCGCTCCATTGTTCGACAGCGTAGATTTCATGCACGCGCAAATTGCGCTGATTCGCGCGAATTCGCGCCAATTATTTTGCGGCTTTAATACAATCGGCGCTTCGCCCGGATACTACCTTCTTACCGGTCGAGCTCCGGATAGTGCCGGAAAATCCCGAACTCGTTGAAGGGGATACGCCGCGGCGAGGCCAGGTATTTCTTGATATTCGGCCGCGCGGCCACCTTGTCGCGCACGGCGACCAGTCCGGGCACGTCGCGCTCGAGCCCCTTCATCGCCCTGGGGAAGGCGTAGCGCAGGCCCTCGATCAGTTGGAATATCGACAGGTCGATGTAGCTGAACCGGCGTCCGAGCAGATAGGGCCCCTTGCTCTTTTCCAGCACGGTTTCGAAATAGCCGAGATATTTCGGCGCCCGCTCGGCGAGAAAATTCTCGCTGAAGCGCTTGGCTTCCGGCTTGGCGTCCTCGTAATAGAACTCGGCGCCGAGCGGGTGATGGGTGTCGTGAATTTCCTTCACGAAATCGGTGACCGTCAGCTGCAGCTGATGCAGCCAAAGTCGGTCCGCTTCCGCGCGCGGCGCCAATTTCAGGCGCGGGCCGAGATAGAACAGGATCTCCGCCATCTGCGCGATTACCAGCTTGCCGCTTTTAAGGAACGGCGGCGCGAAGGGCGGATGCTTGTCGCGCCCGTCCATCATCGCCATCATTTTGCCGGTGCCGCCGGATTTGCGCGCGACGTCATCATACGACGCGCCGGCGTCCTCCAGCGCCAGCCGCACGAATTCGCCGCGCCCTTGGATCCCCGGCCAGTAGTAGAACTGATAGCGCATGGGACACCCGTGCCCGTTGTCGCCGCCGCCCGTTAGTCAAACAAATAAGCGGCGATAAACGCAACTCGGGCCTGCCCGAGTTGCGCAAGTATTTATGGGCCGCAAGTCGGGTATACCCGACTTGCGGTGACAAGCCCGGCCGCCGCAAAAAGTTGCAGGTCCGATCGGCGAACTAGTTCACCGCGAAGCAGTACAACAGCCCGTCGCCGCCGGTCGAACGCAGGTCGGCCTGCGAACAGCCGCCGTCCTTGCCGCGCGAGGGGTGCGAGGAATTCCACGAATGCGAGGCTGCGTCGTCGCGCAGCCCCATGCGGTCGTTGTGACCGACCTGGGCGGACCCTTGCGTGCTGCTCGTCCAGTTCTTGCAGGTGTGGTCCTTGTCGTCCTTGAAGGCGCTGCCGTCCATTTGCGAGCCGGTGAGGATGTCGTGACGGTTCGGCTTGTCGCCGCGGCCGTTGATGACCTCGCCCTTTTCGGACAGGTCGTTCTGCTTGTTGAGCTTGTTGTTGGCGCTGTGCAGATCGGCAACGCTGGTGGCGACCACGACGCCTTTGGCGTTCACCCACGGGCCCTTGCCGATGCGGTCGCGCGCGTCCACCGCGCCCTGCCCTTGCGTCGAAAGATAAGCGTGCCAGGTTTTGCCGCCGGCGCCGGCCGAAGCCGCCAGCGCCTGGCAATGGGCATCGGCGCCTTTGAGCCCGCCCAGATCGCCGCCCTTGCCCGGCCCGTGGCTGGTGACGAAGAAGCTCATATTCGCCTGCTGCGCCACAGCCGGCGCGACGCAGAACAGCGCTAGACATGCCGCCAGCGGCACGCCCATCCGGATCGTCATTGGATATCTCCCGATTGCAGCGGAAGACCCGTCGCCCCCGCCGTCGGGATGGAACAACACCGAGCCGCGATGGCTATTCCAAGGCGGTCTCAGCCCGGCTTGACGCCGTATTGCTCGTCGGTCACCGGCTCCAGCCATGTCACGTGCGAGCCGCCTTGGTGCTCCTGCATGGCGACGTGTTCCATGCCGTGCTCGGGGGTGGCGCCGTGCCAATGCTTCTCGCCCGGCGGAATCCAGACCGTATCGCCGGCGCGCACTTCCTTGATCGGACCGCCCCAGGCCTGCACGCGGCCGATGCCGGAGGTGATGTTCAGGGTCTGCCCGAGCGGATGGGTGTGCCAGGCCGTGCGGGCGCCCGGCTCGAAGCGCACCCAGGCCGAGCGCAGCAGCGCCGGGTCCGGCGCCTGGATGATGGGATCCTGCCAGACCGTGCCGGTGAAGCTCGGCGCGCCCATGCGGCGTGAGGGCCGCGAGCCGCAAGCGATGATGTCCATCGTTCTCCTCCCTTTTATGTCCCTTTTATGCAGCCGCGCGGAGCCTAGCCTCCCGGCCACCCGCAGTGAAACTAAAAAGCCCGGCGTCGCCGCCGGGCTTTATCTCGTGCGAAGTTCTTCTTGCTTATTGCTTGCGGAGCCTCAGGCCGGCTGCAGATTGCCGGCGGCCTGCTTGCCGCGCTCGGTAACGATCTCGTAGCTCAGCTTCTGGCCCTCGACCAGCGAGCGCATGCCGGCCTTCTCGACCGCGGTGATGTGCACGAACACATCCTTGGAGCCGTCATCCGGTTGGATGAAGCCGTAGCCTTTCTGGGTATTGAAGAACTTCACAGTACCGGTAGCCATCAGAGTTCCTTTCACGCGTTCGTTGGACGCCCACGCGCTCATCGCGTCGGCGGCAACAATCCATGTTTTGGGAGATCACTTGAAGCGCTGGCCCAAAGCCGGGAGCGTGGCAGCAAGATGAAGCCGAAAACCAGATTGCGGGCGCGCCATTAGACCGATTTGGCCGCAAGGTCAACGGTCGAACGCGCAACCGGCGGCCGGCAAAGACCCTTAATAACGAAATTGTAATGTAAAATTACTACAATCGGAGGTGGCAGTGTCTTTCGTTAACAAATCATGAAGGCTGCCCAAGTTCCTCCTGGTCAGGCGGCAAGGCCCGATGTCGAAGGACAAACGCAAATGGAAACGTCGCTCGGTGCGCTACGGCGCCTGGCTGACGCTGGCCGACGGCGCCATGGCCCGTTGCATGCTGTCGGACATTTCCAAAACCGGCGCCCGCATCATGCTGGAAAGCGCTGCCGCGGTGCCCGACAAGTTCGTGCTCGTGCTGTCGGCCAACGGCATGGCGCGGCGCGCGTGCCGCGCGGAGTGGCGCAATCCCAAGGAGATCGGCGTGAAATTCGACAAGAACGCCGTCGCCGCCATGCCGGCGCGGCCGGTGCCGGAGCCGGACCTCGCCCCGGCCGAAACCACGCCCGGGACCGGCGCCGAGAGCGCGCCGGTCGAGCGCGTCAACCTGCCGGCATAAATTAAGAACTTCATCGCCGCCCACGCGCAGCGTTCGCCGCCGCCGTTTAGGCACGGCAACGTCACGCGAATGTCATGGCGCGCCGGGAACCTGGCCGCCTCGTCTATGATTATCTGCGCGGTGATTCGAAAAACGCCTCTCGATGCGACCCCTGCTCTGGCTTGCCCTGCTGCTCGGCTTTTCCGCCATGGCCACCGCCACGCCGTCGCCGTTCGGGCGCCAACCGGCGGCGGCGCGCCTCGACGACGGAGCGATCTATCTCGGCCCGGCCGGCGCCATGCTTGAGCAGGATTATTTCAGCGTGCCGCGGCCGCCGGCGGGCGCCGCCCGTATCTTCCCATGCGCCGTTCATTTGCGCGCCACGCGCGGCGAAACGCTGGTCGCCCAGTCCTGCGACTGAGCCTCACGCCGTCATGGTCTTCTTTACTTCGGCGACCAGCTGCTTGAGCGTGAACGGCTTGGCGAGGAAGGCGTATTGCTCCTTGCCCTGCTCATTGCTCGGCAGGTTCTTGGCGAAGGCCTCCTCGGCATAGCCGGACACGAAGATGATCTTCACCTCCGGATTGCGCATGCGCAGCTCCTTGAGCAGCGTCGGTCCGTCCATCTCCGGCATCACCACGTCGGACACCACCAGGTCGACGTGGCCCTGCTTCTCGAACACCTCGATCGCCTCGACGCCGTTGCCGGCTTCCAGCACGGTATAGCCGCGCGAGGAAAGCCCGCGGGCGTTGAGCGCGCGCAGGCCCTCCTCGTCCTCGACCAGCAGGATGGTGCCCTGCCCGGTGAGATCGGTCTGCGCGGCGCGCGCCACTTCCTCCGCCGCCGTCATGGCGCCGGTGATCGCGGGCGCTTCGGCAGCCGACAGTTGCGCCAGCTCCTCGGCGCCCGGCACGTGGCGCGGCAGGAAGATGCGGAACACGGTGTTGCCCGGCCGCGAGTTCGGCATAGATGAAGCCGCCGGTCTGCTTGACGATGCCGTAGACGGTCGACAGACCGAGCCCGGTGCCCTTGCCGACCTCCTTGGTCGAGAAGAACGGCTCGAATATCTTGTCGATGATCTCGGCCGGGATGCCGCCGCCGCTGTCGCTTACCTCGACCAGCACGTAGTCCGCCGCCGGCATGCCCTTGGCGGCAAATTTGGCGCATTCCTCGGCCGTGACATTGGCGGTGCGCACGGTGAGCTTGCCGCCCTCCGGCATGGCATCGCGCGCGTTGACCGCCAGGTTGACGATCACCTGCTCGAACTGCGAGAGGTCGACCTTCACCGGCCACAGATCGCGCCCGTCCACCACCTGCAGCGTCACATTCTCGCCGATCAGCCGCTTGAGCAGCATGCCGAGATCGTTGACCGTCTCGCGCAGGTCGAGCACCTGCGGCCGCAGCGTCTGCTTGCGCGAGAAGGCCAAGAGTTGGCGCACCAAGGCGGCGGCGCGATTGGCGTTCTGCTTGATCTGGATGATGTCCTTGAACGAGGGGTCGGTCGGCTTGTGGGCGTTGAGCAGAAAATCGGTCGCCATCATGATGGCGGACAATACGTTGTTGAAATCGTGCGCGATGCCGCCGGCGAGCTGGCCGACCAATTCCATCTTCTGCTGCTGCTGCACGCGCGTTTCCAGCGTGCGCTGCGCGGTGGTCTCGAGCGCGTAAACGATCGCGGCTTCTCCGTCGCGCTCGTCCTCCTCGACCGCGGAGACGAAGAAATTGCCGGAGCGCTCGCCCGGGCCCTGCAGCGCGGCTTCGACCGGCGCGATGTCGCCTTGGCCGGCGGCGGCTTTGGCAATGGCGGCTTCGAGCGACGCGCGGTCGCGCTCGGCCACCACCGTGTAGATCGTGCGCTCGTCGCCCTTGAGCAGCGTCTCGAAGGCGGAGACAAAGCGCGCGTTGCTGCGCGCGATGCGCCCTTGCTTGTCGACGGTAGCAATGGCCATGGGCGTGTTCTGGAAGAAGCGCATGAAGCGCACTTCGGCGGCGCGGGCGGAATCGCTGCCGTCGTCGCGCGCGCGGTTGAGCACCAGCGTGCGCGAAGGGCCGGGCTTGCCGTCGGCGCCGAAGGCCACCTTGTGGAACAGCCGCACCGGCACTGGCTTGCCGCCGCGCGTCTTCAAGTCGAGGTCGAGCACCTCGGTTTTCACGTCGCCGGGCGCGGCGGTGAAGGTCGTGAGCAGCGCCGCGCCCTCGCCGGCCACGATGTCGGTGAGCTTGAGCGAGCCGGCGCCGACCTGGGCGAGATCGTGATCGAGCCAGGTGGCGAGCGTGGCGTTGAGGTAGACGATGTCGCCGGCCGCATCGACCGAGAAGAAGCCGGCCGGCGCGTGGTCGAGATAGTCGATGGCGTGCTGCAATTCCTGGAAGACGTTCTCCTGACGCTCGCGCTCGCGCGTCACGTCGGCGATCGACCAGACCGACAGCCGTGCGTCGCGCTTTGACGCGCCGAGCGGGCGCACGCGCAGGCGCAGCCAGCGCGCACTTTCAGGCCCGGCGATGCGCACTTCTTCCTGCGCGCTCCGGCCCTCGCGCGCCGCTTTCAGCAGGCGGTAGATCGATTCGGACACTTCCGGCTCGCCGATGAACACGCGCTCGACCGGCCGCACGTCGTGGTCGCCGGTCGCCCCGATCAGGTCGAGATAGCCGGCATTGGCGTAGAACACGCGGCCCGAGGCGTCGGTGACGACGATGCCCTCGAAGGCGTTGTCGACCACCGCCTTGAGCACGGGATTGGCCTCGACGCGCTGGCCGAACCGCATGATGCCGGCGGCCAGCGCAAACAGCGCGAACACGCCGACGGTGCCGAGCACCGCCAGCAGCACCAGGATATAGCTGGCCGAGTGTTCGCTGCCGACATAGACGAGCCCCGCGGCCGCCGCCACCAGGACGAACGCCACCAAGAGCACCCAGCCGACCGAGCCGCCGCGCGGCGCGCTCTGGCTGCGGTCGAAAGCCGGCCGCCGCTCGCCTTCGCTCACCGCCGCTTGCCGATTTGCCCGATCCTCGCCTGCCATGACGGTATTGGACCTTGTCTTGCCGCGGCATTCCATTCTTTGAGGGCTCAACTGCCTTGCGCCGGCCCGCGGCGCAAGCGCCCCCCTCATTAGAGCATGATCGGGCATGGCGCGAAGCGGTTTTCCGGAACGGCTCACAGGTTGCCGTTCACTGCTTGCCAAAAGCGCGCGGAACCGCCCGCCTGAGCCTCAGCACATAGCCGATCACCTCCGCCACCGCCTTGTAGTGCTCGGACGGGATCGCCTGGTCGACCTCGACCGAGGCATGCAGGGTACGCGCCAGCGGCGGATTCTCGACGATCGGGATGTCGTGCTCGGCCGCGATTTCCCTGATCTTGAGCGCCAACGTGTCGAGCCCCTTGGCGACGCAGATGGGCGCGTCCATGCCGCGCTCGTATTGCAGCGCCACCGCGAAGTGGGTCGGGTTGGTGATCACCACCGCTGCCTTCGGCACGTTGGCCATCATGCGCTTGCGCATGCGCGCCTGGCGCAACTGGCGCATCTTGCCCCTGATGGTGGGATCGCCTTCGGTCTGCTTGAACTCGTCCTTCATTTCGCGCAGCGACATTTTCTGCTTTTCGTACCACTGGCGGTACTGGAAGAGGTAATCGGCTGCCGCCACCACCGCCAACATGGCGACCACCGCGCCCATCAGCTTGAGGGTAAGCTTGGTGGCGAGCGGCAGCACGGCACTCATGTCGCTGCGGCTGAGCGCCATCAACCGCGCGCGCTCCGGCCACATCAGCGCGGTCAGCACGGTGCCGACCAGCACCAGCTTGACCACGCCCTTGGCGAAATTGGCGAGCGCCTGCTTGGAGAACAGCCGCTTGAGGCCGGCGGCCGGAGAGATCTTCGAGAGCTTCGGCGTCAGCGCCTCGAACGACCACACCAAGCGGTGTTGGATCATGTTGCCGCCGATCGCCGCCAGCATGAGCAGCAGAAACGGCACCGCCAGCGCCGCCAGCAGTTCGAGGCCGATCTTCTGCAACAGTGCGACCAGCCCCGGACCGTCCACCCGGAGGGCGAAGGAATTGGCGATCAGCCCGCGCATCATGACCGCGACATTGTGGCCGGCGCCGCCGGAGAAGCTGGTGAGCACCAGCGTGGCGCCGGCGATCACGAACCAGGTATTGACTTCCTGGCTCTTGACCACGTCGCCGCGCTTGAGCGCGTCGTCCAGGCGCTTTTGCGTCGGGTCTTCTGTTTTGTCGGTATCGTCTTGTTCTTCGGCCATGCGTTACCCGCTCACCCGTGCGGCGCCAGCGCGCCGAGCACACCCTGCAGGTAGTCGACGAAGGTCCCCATCATCGCCCCGATGACCAGCAGCAGCAGCATGAAGCCCAGCAGGATCGACAGCGGTAGGCCGATGAAGAACACCTGCATTTGCGGCATCAGCCGCGACAAGACGCCGAGGCCGAGATTGAACAAGAGGCCGAACACCAGAAACGGCGCGGAAAGCTGCACGCCGATACGGAAGGCGGCGGCGATCACTTGCGTGAAGTGCTGCGCCACGTCGCCGGTGAGCGGCAGCTCGCCCGGGCGGAAGATGGAATAGCTGTCGTTGAGCGCGGCGATCACCAGATAGTGCATGTTGGTGGCGAACACCAGCGTGATGCCGAGCACGGTGAGGAAATTGCCGACCAGCGCGCCCTGCTCGTTGCGGTTGGTTGGGTCGACGGCGGTGACGAAGCCGAGGCCGAGCTGCTGGGCCACCACGCTGCCCGCGACCTGCAGCGCCGAGATCGCCAGCCGCGCGGTCAGACCCAGCACCGCGCCGATGATGATCTCCTGCACCGCCAGCAGCAGCACCGGGCCGAGCGCGCTCAAATCGACCGTGTAGGCCTTCTCATGCGCCGGCACCAGGACGGCGGTCAGCACCAACGCGACGGTGAGGCGCACGCGCTGCGGCATGCTCTGCTCGCCGATGCCGGGCAGCACCATGACCATGGTGCCGACGCGCGCGAAGGTGAGCAGGAAGGCGGCGGCCAGCGCCGGCAGAAAGGAAACGTCGATTTTCATCCCGATACGATGCGCGCCGCGATCCGCAACATCTCCGCGTGCAGTTGCTGGGCCATGAACGGCAGCGCCATCAGAAGCGCGACGAAGATCGCCAGGATCTTCGGCACGAAGGCGATGGTCATTTCCTGGATCTGGGTCAGCGCCTGCAACAGCGAGATGGCGACGCCGACCGCCAGCCCCACCAGCATGACGGGCGCCGCCACCAGGATCAGCGTGTAGATCGCCTCGCGCGCGATATCGAGAACTTCCGGCCCGGTCATTGTCTAGATCGGCATCTTCATGATGTCTTCATAGGCGGCAATGATCTTGTCGCGTACCGCCACCACCGCGTCGATGGCGACTTCGGTTTCGGATACCGCGGTGACGACGTCGACCATATTGGCCTTGCCGTTGGCGGCGGCGGAGGCCTGGGCGTCGGACTTCTTGCCCATCTGCTCGACCGAGCCGATCGCTTCCTTCAGCACGGAGGCGAAGTTTGCATTGCTCTTTGCATCCGCGCCGGCGCCGGCCGCCTGCCCGAGCGGCGAAGTGGCGGAAGTGATGCGCGCGATCGCGGCATAGGCGCCGGCGGCGGAGAGCGGTGAGGCCATGATCTATTCCTTTTGCTTGCGCATGATCTTCTTCGAGAACCGATCCCCATCCCCGATCGGGGTCGAGGGCATGCTTTTCGGACTCATGCGCGTTTATGTTTTCAGAATGTCGAGCGTGCGCTGAATCATGCGGCGCGTGGCGGTGACCACGTTGATGTTGGCTTCGTAGGAGCGCTGCGCCTCGCGCATGTCGCTCATTTCGATCAGCGAATTGACGTTGGGATACTTGACGTTGCCGTTGGCGTCGGCCGCCGGATGGCCGGGCTCGTATTTGATGCGGAAGGCCGAGGTGTCGGTCTGCGTCTTGCCGAGCTCGACCAACTGCACGCCGAGCGCGCGGTCGAACTCGCTCTCGAACACCGGCACCTTGCGCCGGTAGGGATTCTGGCCCGGCCCCGAGGGCGTTGAATCCGCGTTGGCGATGTTTTCCGAGATGATGCGCATGCGGCCGGCCTGCGCGCGCAAGCCGGAAGCGGCGATCGCCAGCGTCTTGATGAAATCCATGAGCCAGCCCCCTTACTTCTTGCCGAGCGCGATCTTGATGAGATTGAGGCTATGCGTGTAGAGCGCGGTCGCCGTCTGGAAATCCATTTGGTTGGCGGCGACCTTCATCATTTCTTCCTCGAGATTGACCGCGTTGCCGGTCGGCCGCACCTCGTATTGGCCGTCGCTGCGGCTTTTGAACGAATTCGGCGTGGGACCGAGGCTGGCGATATGGCCGCGCGCGGTGGTCGCGAGCGCGACCGCGCTGACCTCAGAGCCCGGCTCGCCTGCCGGCGCGAATTTCAAGGGCGCCAGGTCGCGCGCCTGAAAGCCGGGCGTGTCGGCATTGGCGACGTTCTCGGCCAGCACCTTTTGCCGCGACTGAGTCCATTCCAGCCGCGTGCGCAGCATCGACAGGATCGGTAGATCGCTGATGGGCATCGCATTCCCCCGCAAAGCCGCTCCCCGCGGCTTAAGGCCCCCGACTAGGCAGACTTTGCCGGGCGTATGGTTAATGACGGGTAAAAGGATAGGGGGCGGGCCCCCGCGCGGCCGGTAGGGATTAACCAGTTCCAGCACCAGAACACCCGCCAAGTCGCGAAAAGGGTCTTTATTTGTTAACGATCTGTTAGTATCCGGGGCGGCAAATTGTGCCTGGCGTATTAACCATTTGGCGATTCTCGCCGGTGGGGCACGGGGCACGCAAAGCTTGGGAGTTTGATTGATGGATGCCCTGTTCGGCTCGGCCATGCCGCTCGCGGCGCGTTTCTTCATCGCCTTCCTGGTGGTGCTGGCGCTGATCGGGCTGACCGCCTGGCTAGTGCGCCGCTTCGGCGCCAATCGTCTCGGCGGTGCCGCGCGCGGACGTCAACCGCGGCTGGCGGTGATCGACGCGGCCAGCGTCGACGGACGCCGCCGCCTGGTGCTGATCCGCCGCGACAATATCGAACATCTTTTGATGATCGGCGGCCCGACCGACGTGGTGATCGAGCCCAATATCGTGCGCGCGGCCGCCGCCGGCACGCGCGAGCCGGCGCGTCTTGCCACCACGCCCGAGCCCGCCCTGCGGGTACCGCCGCCGATGGAAAGCGTTTTTTCGCCGCCGCCGAGCGAGCCGGCAGTACCGATGCCGCCGCCGCCCGCGCGCTCCTACCGCTCGCCCGCCACCGAAGAACCTTGGCATGCGCCCGAGCCCGGTGCGCGTGCGCGGCCGAGCGACAGCCTGACTGGGCTTGCCGCCGAATTGTCGTCCAAGCTCGCGGCGCCGACCGATCTGCCGCCTCCGCCGCGCGAGCGCGAGCGCGAGCAGGTGCCGCGCACCACCGCCGCCCCGCCGATGGCGCCGGCGGCGCCGGTCGCGCCGGTCGCGCCGGAGCCTCCGTCAGCGCCGCTGCAGAATGAGCGCAATCTCTTGGAAATGGCGCAGCAGCTGGAAGCCGCACTGCGCCGCGCGCCCGCGCCGGAAGGCCGCCCGCCGGTAACCGATGCGCTGGCGGTGCCGCCGCCGCCCCAGGCGCCACGCCCGGCCGCGCGCGAGAGCAAGCCGCGGCTCGAGCCGAAATTCGAATCGCCGAAGTTCGAGCCGCCCAAATTCGAGCTGGCCAAGCGCGAGCCCAAATTCGAGCCGCCCAAATTCGAACCGCCGAAGCACGAAGTGCCCAAATTCGAAAGCCGGCCAGAGCCCAAGCTCGAGCCCGAACCCAAACCCGAGACCAAGTTCGAGCCCAAATTCGAACCCAAGTTCGAACCCAAACCCGAGCCGACGACGGAGGCACCGACCGTCTCCGAAAAGAAGCTCTACGATAATCTCGAAGAGGAGATGGCCAGCTTGCTCGGCCGTCCGCCCGACAAATCGTGACAGGTCTTTCCGACCGCCGCGTTCGTCTAGTGACGGTGGTGGTCGGAGTAGCAGGGCTGATGGCGCTGGCGGCAACGCCGGCCGGCGCGCAGGACGTTAGTATCAACTTCGCGCAAGGCTCAGGCCTGACCGAGCGCGTGATCCAGATGATCGCGCTCCTCACGGTCCTGTCGCTTGCGCCCTCCATCCTCGTGATGATGACGTCATTCACCCGCATCGTGGTGGTGCTTTCGCTTTTGCGCACCGCACTCGGCACCGCCACCGCGCCGCCCAATGCGGTGATCGTTTCGCTCGCGCTGTTTCTGACCGCCTTTGTCATGGGCCCGGCACTGCAAAAAGCCTATGACACCGGCGTCAAGCCGCTGGTTGCCAACCAGATCACCGCCGAGCAGGCCTTCGAGCGCGGCACGCAGCCCCTGCGCGCCTTCATGGAAAAGAACGTGCGCGAGCAAGATCTGAAGCTGTTCTTGAACATGGCGAAGGAAACCGCCCCCGCCAATCCGCAGGATCTGTCGCTGCGCGTCTTGGTGCCGGCCTTCATGATTTCCGAGCTCAAGCGCGCCTTCGAGATCGGCTTCCTGCTGTTCCTGCCCTTCCTGATCATCGACCTGGTGGTGGCTTCGGTCTTGATGTCGATGGGCATGATGATGCTGCCGCCGGTGGTGGTGTCGCTGCCGTTTAAGCTGATCTTCTTCGTGCTGGTCGACGGCTGGAGCCTGGTGGCGGGGTCTCTGATTCAGAGCTACGGGACGTAGCCAACGCTTTGCCGCCCCTGTTGGTTTGTGAAGGCCCGGGGGAGGCCTGTCTTCCCTGCCCCGCCAAACAAAAGAGGGGGAAGGCGCGCCGATCGGCGCAACCTTCCTTAAGTACGCGCGTTCATTTGCGAACGCGCGGCGTCTTTCGGCGCGCCATCGCGGCGTTCTCATTCCGGCGCCGGGCCGCGCTTTGCCCACGGACCGTTAAAACAGGAGCAGTCCGCCGTCAGCCAGCTCCTGGCAGTGGGTCGCGGAGCCCCGGCGCCGCCCGGGTGCCGGTTTGCGAAACCGGCCCGCGGGCGGCGCGCACTGCTCCACCGTCACGACGCCTCATGAAAGCACCCTCGTTGAGCAGGACGTAATGAGCTTATCATCCTAGTAGGAATAGTGTCGAGCGGCGCGGCAAAAAACATTCCGGCGGAGCGCAAGAGCAGGGCGCGGACGCTTAGCGCCCAGCTGCCGCCGGTACGCGCGGAATCGACCCGGTCGGCCGGTTGTCCGGCTTGACCGGCACGCCGGCCGGCGCTTTCGGCGGCAAGGGCGAGGCTGCGGGATCGGGCTTGGCCGGCGCATTGGCGGCGGCTTTCTCCGGCACGGCTTTCTTCGCCTCCGGCTTCGCCGGCATCGTCGGCGCGGGCGCGGGCTTGGGCGCCGTCGCCTTTTCGGCGCGGCTCTCCGGCGTCCCCCCGGCCGCATCCAGATAATGCTTGCGCATCTCGCTCAGGAAAGCGTCGAGCGTATCGACGCCGGCCACCGTCTGCGCCACGTTCTTGAACTCGGCGCCGCCGGTGCCGATCGGCGCGGTCACCACCTGGAAGGCGTGCGCGTCCGGGCCGCCGGCCATCTTGGCCATGTATTTTTCGCGGAAGCGCGCGAGCCCGATCGGCTCCTCGGCGAGCGCGTAGCCGATCGCCGCGCGCAGGATGTCGACGCGCTCAGCCTCGCTGAGCGGCGTGAACTCGCGCCAGCGGTCGCCGTACAGGAGCTCGATCTGCTCGGCCGCCCGCCGCCAGCGCTTGGCCGCCCACAGAATATCGGCGCGCAGGCGCGTGGCCTGATGGCCCTTGATGTTCTCGATCATCTCCAGCGCCAGATCGTGACGGCCGCCCTCCGACAGCGCGCGCGCTTCGAGCAGCAGCCGCTGGTCGCGCAATTCGTTCGACAGCCCGTCGGTGCGGGTCGAGCGCAGCACGGCAAGCGCGCGGTCGGCCTTGCGGTCCATCAGATAGATCATCGCCAGGCGCGTCGCCACCTGCGCGCGCGCGGCGCCCTGCAGGCGGTGATCGACCTGGTGTTGCAGCAATTCGGTCGCCTGGTCGAGCAGATCGACCGACACCAACCGGTCGGCCAGCTTGCGGATCATCTCGTCGCCGCGCCGGCCGATCGGCGTCAGCTCGCGGTAATCGTAGAACAGGCCGAGCGCCTCGATCGGCGGCAGCGCGTTGGCCTTGCCGCCGAGAAACAGGCGTTCGAAGCTCACCGCCGCCTCGTCCTGGATCTCCCGGGTGAGATCGGAATTGGGATGCGCCAGCATGGCCGTGCGCATGACGTGGAAGGCTTCGCGGTAGCGTCCCGCCTCGGTGTAGAGATGCGCCAGCAGCTTCAGGCCCTCGGTCTCGGTCGCGTCGCCCCGCCAGACTGTGGTTAGCGTTTCGAGCTGGCCGATCACGTCCTTGCGCTGCAGGTCGCCGAGCTTGTACCGCAGCGCGATCTCGCGCAGCCGCCCTTGCGCGGCGGCCGGGCGGTCGCGCGATGAGGCGGCGGCGCGGTAATTGGTGAGCGCGTCCTCGTTGCGGCCGAGGCCCTCGTCGATGCGACCGGCCAGCACGGCGACCGAGGACGCCATCATGGGCGGCACGCCGGCGGTCTGCAATTCGGAAAGCACGCGGCCGGCTTCGCTGAAGTCGCGTACCTCGATGGCCGCGTGCAAGGCGGCGCGCAGCGCCAGCCGCTGCAGCTCGATCGGCAGCGCGCCGAGCGCGGAATCCACGTCCTTGAACCGCTTATGCGCCTCCACCCATTGCCCCTGCCTGGCATAGGCCATGGCGCGCCAGACCGGCGCGTCGAGCTGATTGCCGACCTGCGGATTGGCGAGATTCTTGAGCGCGGCGTCGGGCCGGTCGAGCATCACATTGGTCACCGCCTTGAGCACGGTGCCGGTGACATCGTCGGCGCCGCGCTCCTCGGACAGCGTGAAGTCGAGCACGCCCTTGGCTTCCGCCAGCATGTTCTGCGCGATGTAGAAGCGCGCGAGGTCGAGCCGCGCCTGCCGGCGTTTGGCGGGCGGCGCCATGGCGGCCTTGTAGATCAGCGCCGACTGGCGCGGATAGAACGCGGTCTGGCGGTCGAAGCCCCAGAGCTGGGTGTCGAAGCTGACGGCGCGGAAATTGGTGGCGAGCTGCTGCTGACCGATCGCCGTCGGCGACAAGGTCAGACCGTGCGGGCGGCTGACCATGATGCGGTCCGGCGCGAGCGCGGCGGTGAGGTCGTCGGCGAGCGGCGCCAGCACCACGCCTTGCGCGGAAGCCAGCGCGCGCAGCTCGACGAATTCCTGCGTTTTAATGAAGCCGCGCGCGGGGCCGAGCGCGGTCACCACCAAGAGCCGGTCGCCGGCCGCCGGATCGGCGATGCGGTGGACGGCATGCGGATGGTCGAAGGGAATGGCGATACTGGCGCGGTTCTTGCCGAGCACGCTGCGCGCAACGGTGAGCGGGCGGGTCGGCACGGCCACGCTGTCGCCGAGCTCGACGATCCAGCCCGGCCCGTCGTTCTGCACACCGACCAGGCGCGGGCGCGACAGCTTGAGGCGCACGATCGCGGCGCCGTCCTTGGCGCGGATAAAGCGCGCGCCGCGGATGGCGCCGTCCTCATCGGCGTGCAGCCCGGCAAGATCGATCTTGGCCTTACTGTCGAACACCAGCCAGAGCGTTTCGGCGCGCCGGAATATGGCGGCCGGCGTCGGCACCACGAAGGGGAACTCGAGACGCAGCGTGTTGCCGGTCTGCTGAAGTTCGGCGACGACTTTGGCGCGGCCGTCCGGCGGCGGGGCGCGCGGCGCGGCAGCGATGGCCTGCGGAGCCGGCATAGGCGCCTGTTTGGCCGCCTGTTTGGGCGCCGGTTTGGGCGCGGCCGGCGGTTTTGCATTTTCCGTTTTTTCCATCGGCGGCGATTTCGGCGGCTCCGCCTCGGCCTTGGCCGGAGCCATGACCGGCGCGGCGGCTTTGGGCGCCGTGGGCTGCGGCGCGGCGGCAGCCATCGCAGGCGCCGGCTCCGCCGCGGCCGCTTTGGGCGGCGCCGGCTTGCTCGGCATTGGTTTGCTTGCCATTGGCTTGCTCGCCATTGGCTTGCTTGCCACTGGTTTGGGTGGGGCGGGCATTGCGGCGGCGGCCGCGGCGGGCTTGCCGGCGATCTCCGGCAATGGCGGCGCTTGCGCTTTCTTCTCCGGCGCCGCCGCTTGCGCCGGCACCGTCTGCGGCGGCGCCAGACTCGGCATGACGGCGGCTTCCTGCTTGGGCGCGGCCCCGCCGGTCGCCACATCGACCGCGATGCTCGAATCCTCGCGGAAGGTGCGCACCTTCGGATTGCCGTTGAACACGAAATTGACCGTGGCCGAATCCTCGTCGATCGTCGCGCCGATCGATTTCAGCGTCGGCGGCAGCGTGGCGACCGCGTCGGCCAGGTCCCATTTGATCTTCTGGTCGAAATTGAGCACCAGCCTGCCCTGCTTCTCGTCCGGCACGACGTTGACGCCGTCCGGCACGTCGAACACATAGCGGGTGAAAGTCGGCTGGCTCGCCACGCGCACCCTGATGCTCTGCGGCTTGCGATCTTTGGCCGCCATCCGCTGCCGGTGCAGCAGCCGCTCGGCCTCGCGCGCGCGGCGGGCCAGATCCTCGATCACCTGCTGCGGCAGGCCGGGCATCACCGCGCCCCAGCTCTCCGGCAAAAGATCGACGAACAGCTTCTCGGCCGCCGGGATGGAATGCACCTTCAGCTTGTGGATGAGCGCGATGCGGATCGCGCCGCCGTCGGGATCGATGCGCGCGGCGCTGATGTAGAGCGGCGCGGCGGCATTGAGCCGGTCGACCGCGACGTCGACCGGCTTGCCGAATTTCATGATCAGGATCGGGAAGTGCATGCTGATGGTGGCGGGCACTTCCTTGGTGAAATGGAACACCAGCCGCGCATAGCCGCCGTCGGTGAGAACCTCGACGTCGCCCTTGATCCGCTCGGCCGCGCGCGCCGGGCCGCCGAAGGCAAAGACGAGCGCGGGCTGCATGAGCGCCGCCAGCACGGCAAAGATCGCTGGCACGCGCCGCACCGGGCGGCGGCGCGGCCGCGCGTTGCGCGTGCGCATCTCACTGAGGCTGATCGGCGGCGCGCGCATGCCTTATTCCCCGGTCGGCTTGCCTTCGATCTTCGGCAGCTCCTTCGACGCCCGCTCTTTCAACTGCCGGCCGCCGGCGCGATTGGCGAGCGCGACGGTGAGCCGCTCGGCCGCCTCCGGCGCCATCTGCCCGAGGATCGCCGACATGGTGCGCGGATTCATCTTGGTGGAGACCTCGACCAGGATGCTCATGTCGAGCCGGTTGAAGATGCGGGCGGCATCTTTCGGCTTCATGTTCTCGTACATCGCGATGATGTCCTTGAAGCGCTTAGCCTCCGCCTTGTCGCGATTGCCCTCCGCCGTCTTGACCTTCACCTCGACGTCCTTCAGCTCGGCGACCTTGGATTCCACGCGCTGCTCGGCGGCCTTCAGCAGGCTTTCGCGCATGTCGAGATCGCGCGCGCGGGCGTCGAGCTGCTGGCGGCGCTTCTGCAGGCTCTCAAGGATGGCGCGCTCGCCCGGCGAGTTGATATGGCCGGGCACGATCGGAATCACGGTGCCGCCGGCTTCCAGCTTGGGCGGCGCCACCGGCTTGCCGCTCGCCTTGTGCTCGGGCGCGTCGGACTTGCCGCCTTCGGACTTGCCTTCGGACTTGCCTTCGGAAGATTTCGCCTGCTTGTCGACTGAGCCGGTGACGTCGCGGGCGTTCGGGTCGTTGTAGTTGAACATCTGCTGCGCCCACGACCCTGGCAGCGCCGCGCCGCGCGGCATGGCGGGATCGCCGGCGACCACGATCTTGGGATATTCCGGCACGCTTTCGTTCGGGTCGATCGCCAGGCCCGCCTTGTTGCGGTTCTCCAGGCGCTCGGCCAGCGTATAGCCGCCGTCGAACACCAGGCCGGACACTTTGAGCGCCAACAGGCTGATCGTCGCGATGAGCACGATCGGGATCAGCCGGATATCGCGCGCAAAGCGGATCATGCCGCGCGGCCGCCCATCCGCGCCTGCGCGCGCGCGGCGAAGGCTTTCGCGGCGGCCGCCACCGCTTTGGCGTCGGGCACCGCGGGCTTGGCGGCGGGCGCGCCCGCGGCACTGGCGATGCGCGTGATGCGCTCGAGCAGTTCTTCGCCGGCCGCGAGCTTCTCGTCGAGCTCGCCCGAGACCTGCTCCGTGCGCTCCAGCCGCTCGCTCAAGCTTTGCTCGCCGTCATGCATGGTCGATTTCAGCCCGGCAATGGCGCGCTCGGCGATCTCGGTCGCGGTGACCAGCTCGGAAATGGTGGCGCGCAGCGTCTGCTCGTCGGCCTTGAGCAGGCGCAGCTGCCGGTTGAGCCGAACGCAATAGAGGATCGTCAGCAAGAGCAGGGTCGAGACCATGATCTCGACTAGGTATCCAAGATTGAAGCTCACGGCGCCTCCATGCGATTGGTGGGCTCATCGGCCTTCTCGAACATGGCGAAAGTGGTACGCGGGCGGCGCAGCGCCTTGGCGACGCGCACCGCGACGCGGTCGCCGACCCGGCCCATGCGCCCTTCCGTAAGCAAGACTTCACCGCAACGCACATTCACCAGTGCGTCCGGCCGCAGTTCGAGGGTCAGCGTGTCGCCGACCTTGAGGCTCATCATCTGCCGCAGCGGCAGCCGCGCCTCGTACAGCACGGCGTCGACGGCGATCTGCGCCTGGCCGATTTCGGTCGCCAGATGGCCTTCCCAGATCGGGTCGCGGCCGAACTTCTCGCCCATGAACATCTGGAGCAGAACGGCGCGGATCGGCTCGATGGTAGCGTAAGGCAAGAGCAGTTCGATATTGCCGCCGCGGTCCTCCATATCGATGCGCAGGCGCACCAGGATCGCCGCATTGGCCGGCCGCGAGATGGCGGCGAAGCGCGGATTGGTCTCGATCCGATCGATGTTGAACTTGACCGGCGACAGCGGCTTGAAGGCGAGCTCGGCGTCGGCCAGCACCACCTCGATCATGCGCTTGACCAGGTTGGTCTCGATGGTGGTGTAGGGCCTGCCCTCCACGCGCACGGCGTTCTGCCCGCGCCGCCCGCCCAAGAGCACGTCGATGATTGAATAGATGAGGCTCGAATTGACTGTGGCGAGCCCAAAATTGTCCCACTCCTCCGCCTTAAACACGGCAAGGATTGCCGGCAGTGGGATGGAATTGAGATAGTCGCCGAAGCGCACCGAGGTGATGCGGTCGAGCGAGACTTCGACATTGTCGCTGGTGAAATTGCGCAAGGACGTCGTCATCAGCCGCACCAGGCGGTCGAAGGCGATTTCCAGCATCGGCAGGCGTTCGTACGACACCATCGCCGAGTCGATGATGGCGCGGATGCCGGAATTGTCGTTGTGCATCACATCGGCCAGGCTGAAGCCGAGCAGGCTGTCGATTTCATCCTGGTTGAGGATGCGCTCGGCGCCGCCCTTGCCGTGGAAGCCCGAGCCGTCGTCGACCATGGCCGCCCATTGGGCGGCGGCCTCGTCGACGCCCTGCTCATTGGCCGGCGCGCCGGCCTTGGGCGCGCCTGCGTCCTCTTCCAGCGCCAAGCCCCATTCGGAGGCCAACGCGTCTTGGTCGATCTGTTCGTTCATCGCCATCGTCGGCTACGTCGTTATTGGACGACGATCTCCTTGAACAGTACGGCGGTGATGCGGTTGGGCGAGACGGCGGCATTGACGCGGCGGGTCAATTCTTCCTTCAGTCGGTAGAGCCCGGCGGAACCGTCGAGATCGGTCGGCCGCAACTCGCGCAAGTAGGTCTGGAAGGCGTCCATCACGCGCGGCATCAGCGGTTTGATCTGCTCGACGACTTGCGGGTCGGGCACTTCGAGCACGATCTTGACCTTGAGATATTGCGTGCGGTCGGCGCCGGCGTTCGACAGGTTGACCAGCACGTCCGGCATATCGACGAAGATCGCGGGCTTGGCGGCGGCCTTCTCGGGCGCGCTCTTTTCCGAGTGATGGAAATACATGAAGCCCGCTGCGCCGCCGCCGCCGAGCACCAGAAGGCCGGCGGCCGCGATGATGATCAGCTTGAGCGGCAGCTTCTTCTTCGCTTTCGCGCCCGATTGCTCGGCTTCCTCTTCCGGCCTGTCTTCGACTTCCGCGTCCGGCTGTTTCGCCTTGGCTGCCATAACGACCCCGATTCCCACGTCCTGGGTGGCTCCGCGCGCGGGCGTTTCGAAACGAAAAGCCGGCGTTGCGCGGTTGCGCGCGCCCCTTGGGCGAAAGGTAGGTCGGTATGGTTAACAGATCATTGCGTGGGGTCCAGCCGTCGGCAGGTTTTGCCGAGCGGCGGCGCTTTTTGCCCCGGCGCCCGAACGGCACTTCACCGCTAAGCCTCTGATCTTGAAAGCTTTGGCCGCTTGGCACGGGCGCTGCAAAGCAAGCGGCAGTTCGCCGGCTTGGGAGAGCTGGCGGCACACGCTGCGCCCGGCATGGGACCGGCCTCGGGAGGGCCGCCCGGCAGGGCAACTAGGGGAGAATACCGATGCAGAACGCCATTCTCGTCGGACTGTCGCGCCAAGTCGCGCTCGGGCGCGAAATGGACGTGGTCGCCAACAACATCGCCAACATGGACACCACCGGCTACAAGGCCGACGGGTCGCTGTTCGAGGAATATCTCAATTCGGCCGCGCGCGCCGAAGGCACCGGCGCCCGCGTCAGCTTCGTGCTCGACCGCGGCCTCTGGCACGACATGAGCCAGGGCCCGGTGGCCAAGACCGGCAATTCGCTCGACGTCGCGATCGACGGCAACGCCTTCCTGGTGGTGCAGACGCCGCGCGGCGAGCGCTACACGCGCAACGGCGCCCTGCAGATCAATGCCACCGGACAATTGGTCACCGGCGAAGGCGATCCGGTGCTCGGCGATTCAGGGCCGATCACCTTCCAGCCCAACGACCACCAGGTTTCCATCAGCCGCGACGGCACCATCAGCGTGCGCGAAGGCACCTCCAACGCCGACTCCTTGCGCGGCAAGTTGCGGCTCGTCACCTTCGCCAATCTGCAAAATCTGCAGAAGAACGGCGGCAACACCTTCAAGGCGCCCGCCGGCGCGCAGCCGATCCCTGCGCCGCCGGAAGCCGGCCTCATCCAGGGCGCCGTGGAAAAATCCAACGTGCGCGGCGTGGTCGAGATGTCGCGCATGATCGAGATCACCCGCACCTACACCAATATCTCGGAAATACTGAAGCAGCAGAGCGACCTCGGCCAGACGGCGATCGACAAGCTCGCCGAAGTCCCGAATTGACGATGAAGGGGAGTTGAATCCATGCGCGCGTTGAACACCGCTGCGACCGGTATGATGGCCATGGAACTCAACGTCCAGGTCATCTCCAACAATCTCGCCAACATGACCACCACTGGCTACAAGCGGCAGCGGGCCGAATTCCAGGACCTGCTCTACGATCACGTCAGCCGCATCGGCACGCAGACCTCCTCGCAAGGCAATATCCTGCCCGTCGGCATCGATCTCGGCTCCGGCGTCAAGGCGGTCGGCACGCCACGCCTGATGACGCAGGGCACGCTGTCGCAGACCGGGGGTAGCCTCGACGTCGCTATTCGCGGCGACGGCTTCTTCAAAGTCCAGATGCCGGACGGCACCTACTCCTATACCCGCGACGGCACGTTCCAGATGGACGCGCAGGGGCGCATCGTGACCGCGCAAGGCAATCTGGTGATGCCGGGCGTCACCATCCCCTCGAACGCGACCGGGCTGACCATCAACGCGCAAGGCCAAGTCTCGGTGATCCCGCAGGGCTCGACCACGCCGCAGATTCTCGGCCAGCTCACGCTGACACGCTTCATCAACCAGGCAGGCCTGCTGCCGATCGGCGACAATCTCTACACCGAGACGCCCGCCTCCGGCACGCCGCAGGACGGCTTCCCCAATACCGACGGCGCCGGCGACCTGCAGCAAGGCAGCCTCGAGCAATCCAATGTCGACTCGGTGACCGAGATCACCAATTTGATCTCTGCCCAACGCGCCTACGAGATGAACTCCAAGGTGATCACCGCGGCCGACCAGATGCTACAGTCGACCGCCAACCTGATGCGCTGAGGTGAAACCATGATCCGCACTTTCGCCTGCGCCGCGCTGCTGCTGCTCGGCGGCGCTTCTATCGCGCAAGCCGCGCCGGTCCATCCCAAGCTCAAGCCGGCGGCCACCGTCACCGGCAATCTCGTGCGCATCGGCGACCTGGTCGAGAACGCCGGCGTGGTGGCCGACGTGCCGATCTTCCGCGCGCCCGATCTCGGCACCACCGGCTCGGTGTCGGCCGAAGCGGTTGTGGAAGCGGTGCGGGCGCACGCGCTCAAGGGGCTCGACACCGCCGGCTTAAGCGAAGTCTCGGTGACCCGGGCCGCGCGCAGCTTCAAGCCGGAGGATATCGAGAACTGCATCGCGCGTGCGCTCGCCGCCAAATTCGCGCTCGGCGCGGCCAAGGACATCGCGCTCAGTTTCGACAGCCCGCTGCGCCCGCTGCATGTGGAGCCGAGCGCCGAGGGCGAGCCGCGCGTCGAGCGCGTCAGCTACGACGCCCGCGGCGGCCGATTCGAGGCGACGCTCGCCATCCCGAGCGGGCCGGTCAGCCGCTTTGCGCTGCGCCTGTCAGGCCGCGCCACCGCCACGCTGGAAGTGGCGACGGTGGCGACGCCGATCGCGCGCGGCGCGACGCTGAAGGACGACGACATTTTGATGGAGCGGCGCCCGCGCGCGCAGCTCGGCCGCGACGTCATCACCGAGCGCGACAAGGCGGTCGGCATGGCCGCGCGCAGCGCGCTCGAGCCGGGCCGGCCGCTGCGCGGTGCCGAACTGACGAAGCCGCTGGTGGTGATGCGCAACGAGCAGGTGACGCTGGTCTACCGCATGCCCGGCATCATGCTGACGGTGCGCGGCAAGGCGACCGAAGCCGGCGCGCTGGGCGACGTGATCAGCGTGCTCAACGAGCAATCCAAGCGGCTCATCCAGGGTGAGGTGGTTGGGCCCGGCCAAGTCGTTGTCAACTCGCGCGCGCGCCGGCTCGCCGCAAACATCGCGCCGGCGCATGCGCCCAATGTGAGCAACCGCTAGCTAACGAGGACGACCCCGCGCAGGCTTTTGCGCCTTTTGTGAAAGTGAATGCGATGAATGTGATCAAGCTCACGCGTCATGCGGTGCTGGCCGCGCTGGCCGCGTCGCTGCTCAGCGGCTGCGCCGCCTTCGAGCGGCTGGCGACCGTCGGCGAGCCGCCGCCGCTGACGCCGGTCAACAATCCGACCGCGCGGCCAGGCTACAAGCCCGTGCAGATGCCGATGCCGGCGGCGCAGCCCGCCTCCTACAATCCCAACTCGCTGTGGCGCAATGGCTCGCGCGCCTTCTTCAAGGACCAGCGCGCGCACCAGGTGGGTGACATTCTCACCATCAAGGTCAACATCACCGACAAGGCCATCATCGACAACGAGACCAAGCGTAGCCGGGTCGCCTCCGACGATTCCAACATCACCAATTTCTTCGGCAAGCCCAAGGTGCCGATCATGAACACGCCGGTGCCGACGCCAGTGTTCACCGCGGACTCGGCCACCTCGACCGACGGCAAGGGTTCAGTCAACCGCTCGGAGGCTTTGCAGACCAATGTCGCCGCCGTGGTGACGCAGGTGCTGCCCAACGGCAACCTGGTGATCGAGGGCAAGCAGGAGATCAGGGTCAATTTCGAGATGCGCGAACTGGTGGTCGCCGGCATCGTGCGGCCGGAGGACATCGAAAGCGACAACACCATCGAGTTCGACCAAGATCGCGCAGGCCCGCATCGCCTATGGCGGGCGCGGCCAGATCACCGACGTGCAGCAGCCGAGATACGGGCAGCAGGTGCTGGATGTGCTGTTGCCGTTTTAGGTGCGCAGCGGGCGGACCGGCTGACGGATGCGCCGCCTGCGTAGCCGCCGGTATGTCCGAGGTCTTGTGGCGTAGGGTCCCGCGTTTTGCATTGATTGCGTAAGTTATTGAGCTCCCGCGCCGTTTTCGTCTCGCGAGCGGGAACGGCGACAACGACGCGGCCCCCGGCAGCTCCCCAGCCGGGGGCCGTGGTGTTTTTGTCATGACTGAATCGACGTAACCAACAGTTGACGCGTTTATGCGCGCCAGATCGGGCTTGCCCGCCGCATCAAGCCGCACATGCTGAGCCACACGGCGGCGACGCTGCTGATCGAGACCGGCGTCGACATCCGCTTCGTGCAGCGCCTGCTCGGCCATTCCAGCATCGCCACCACAGAGATCTACACGCACGTATGGGACGAGGCGCCGCGCGTCACGCTCGAGCGCGCCAACGTGCTGCCCATGCTGGGCAACCGGGGGCCTGAGCGGCGCGCGCGTTCCTGATAGCGCGGCCGGTGAGCCTCGTATCGAAAACGCCGATGCCCGGCGCTGAGGCCGGGCATCGAATAATCTTCGAAGCTTCGCGCTTGCCTCAATCGTCCCGATACACCCGCTCGCGCCGCTCGTGGCGCTCCTGCGCCTCCACCGACAGCGTGGCGATCGGCCTTGCCTCCAGCCGGCGCAGCGAGATCGGCTCGCCGGTCTCCTCGCAATAGCCGTAAGTGCCGTCCTCGATGCGGCCGAGCGCCTCGTCGATCTTGGCGATCAATTTGCGCTGGCGGTCGCGCGCCCGCAGCTCGATGGCGCGGTCGGTTTCCGACGAGGCCCGATCGGCGAGATCGGGGTGGTTCTGGTTCTCCTCCTGCAGATGCAGCAGGGTCTCCTTGGCCTCCTTGAGTATGTCCTCCCGCCACGCCAAGAGCTTGGCGCGGAAGTATTCCCGCTGCCGCTCGTTCATGAACGGCTCTTTGTCGGTAGGCCGATAGTTTTTGGTCTTGGCCAACATCCCACTGGACTCCCTGTCTTCTTTTTTTGGTAGCGAAGCCACCCTCCCGGTGCGGCAGGCTTATATACGCGCGCCGCGGCCCGGACAACATCCGCGTATGGCTCACGGATTCATCTGATTTGCGTGACAAGTCAATGGCTTGGCCGGAAGTGGCCGGCCGGCATTAGGCATGCCGGAAGGCTAGCTGATACCGGCCTTGGCCAGTTCTACCGCCACGCGCAGGTCGATCTCGCCCATCACGGCGTCGAGCCCGGGATCGCCGGAGGCGTCATTGAGGCCGTCGGCGGCGACCTTGAGGCGGGCCAGCGTCGACTGGTCGACCGAGCCGTCGATGAGCCCGATCTTGAGCTGGTCGAGCACGTCGAGTGCGCGCCGGCCCTTGGCGACCGCGCGCTTCTTGCGTTCGGTGGGATCTTCCACGCCCTGTAGCGCGAGCAGCGCATCGACCGTGGTGATGGCGCGTAGCGAGCCGGCGGCACCCGCGTTGCGCGGCGCCTCCTGCTCCCCGAGCGTGAAGCCGCCGCTCGAGATACGGCGCGTCCCCGCCGGTTGGCCGGCGAGCGCGGTTCCGTTCGATCCGTGAATGCGCATGGCGAGCAATCCCACCCGACCGACGTCGGTCTCCGAATACCGACGAAGCCTGGGCCGGTATGGTTAACCTCAAGTAAACAAGCCGGCAAAATTTACCGCCCCGGCCGTTCGTGCCCGCCTGCCGGCGCGCCGCTGGCCGGCCTCCGATTCAGAAAGCCGAGCATTGCCAGAGTCTTGGGCACGAAGCGCGGGTTGGCACGGCGCTCGCATAAGACAAGCCAGTCGAACGTCACATTGGGGAGCAGTGATGACGAAGACGTTGCGGGCCGCGTTGCTGGCTGTCTTGATGGGCTTGTGCGTCCCGGTAGGAGCCGGGGCGACCTCGCGCATCAAGGACCTCGCCAATATCGAGGGCGTGCGCCAGAACCAGCTCATTGGTTACGGCTTGGTGGTCGGCCTCAACGGCACCGGCGACACGCTCAACAACATCCCGTTCACCCGCCAATCACTGCAGGCGATGCTGGAGCGGCTCGGCGTCAACGTGCGCGGCCAGACCATGCGCACCGGCAATGTGGCGGCGGTAATGGTGACGGCCAATCTGCCGGCCTTCGCCACGCAAGGTACGCGCATGGATATCACCGTATCGGCGCTCGGCGATTCCAAGAGCCTGCAGGGCGGCACCCTGCTGGTCACCCCGCTGCTCGGCGCCGACGGCAATGTCTACGCGGTCGGCCAGGGCTCGGTCGCCATCGGGGGCTTCCAGGCCGAGGGCGACGCCGCCAAGATCACGCGCGGCGTGCCCACCGTCGGCCGCATCGCCAACGGCGCCCTGATCGAGCGCGAGATCGACTTCAATTTGAACCGCCAGAGCCAGCTGCGCATGGCGCTGCGCAACCCCGATTTCACCACCGCCAAGCGCATCGCCGCCGCCATCAACGACTTTATCGGCGTGCCGACCGCCGAGCCCTTGGATCCCGCAACCATCGGCATCACCGTGCCGAAGCAATACCGCGGCAACGTGGTCTCGCTGCTCACCGACATCGAGCAGCTACAGGTCGAGCCGGACCAGTCCGCCAAGATCGTTATCGACGAGCGTTCCGGCATCATCGTCATGGGCAGCGACGTGCGGGTCTCGACCGTGGCGGTGGCGCAGGGCAACCTGACCGTCACCATCAGCGAGAGCCCGCAGGTGAGCCAGCCGAACCCGTTCTCGCGCGGCCAGACCACCGTGGCGCCGCGCACCCGCATCGGCGTGCAGGAGGACGGCAAGAAGCTCGCCGTAGTGCGCAGCGGCGTGTCGCTGCAGCAGCTGGTCGACGGGCTCAACGCGCTCGGAATCGGCCCGCGCGACATGATCGCCATCCTGCAGGCGATCAAGGCCGCCGGCGCCATCCAGGCCGACATCGAGGTGATGTGATGGCTGACGCCTTCGCCCTGCCGGCCCCCGGCCTCAAGCCGATCGACATGCTCATGTCGGGAGCGGTCCAGGCGCCGTCCGAGGCCATCAAGGCGAAGGCCAAGGCGGCGGCGCAGAATTTCGAGGCGGTGTTCCTCAATTCTATGTTCCAGCAGATGTTCACCGACATCGGCGGGGAAGGCCCGTTCGGCGGCAAGGGTGCGACCGGCGTGTGGCGCTCCATGCTCACCGACCAATATGCCCGGACCTTTGCCAAGGCCGGCGGCGTCGGCATCGCCGACCAAGTTTACAAAACCTTACTGGCCCAGCAGGAGGCCCGTCCATGAGCGCGCAAGCCCAGACCCCGATTGCCAGCGCCGGCGAAGCCGCGCGCGCCATAGCCGAGCTCAACGCCATCATGGACCGGCTGGAGGCTAAGGTCGCCGAGGAGACCGCCGCAGTGCGCGCCGGACAGCTGAGCGCGGCCCGCGATCTCGACGCCGCCAAGTCCGAGCTTGCTGGCCTTTATGCGGCGCAGAGCGAGCGGGTGGAGGCGGCGCGCGGCCTCATCGCGCAAGCGCTGCCGCAGGCGGCCGCGGGCTTGCGCAGCCGGCACGAGGCCTTCCAGTCGTTGCTCGAAACCAACCTGACCGTGCTGGCGACCGCCCACGCCGTCTCCGAGGGCATCATCCGCGGCGTATCGGGCGAGCTCGCCCGCAAGCAGACGCCAACGACCTACTGCGCCTCCGGCCGCGCCAATGCCCCGGGCCCGCGCGCGAGCCAGCCGCTGGCGATCAGCCGCAAGCTCTGAATGTTGCCGTGCATTCGTTAAGAGTGCACGCCATCTATTTGGGTCTTCTGTACACAGGTGAATAAAGCGAGCCTGCCTGGTCTTGATCGGAAAGCCGATCCAGGCGGCGTTGAAAAAATAATTGCCCCGCACGTCTACAATATCAGGCCGTTTTGTTTACGAAGCTTCCGCTCGACGATGCCGCTTGCGATGACACCGCTTTTAACTTTGCTGCGGCTTCGCTCTGAACACGCGCGACCGCTTTTTGTGCCACGAGAATGTTTTCTTCTTGAACAAAATTCTGCGCCACGCTGGTCAGCGTGATCGAGAGCGCATTGAAATCTAAGTCACTAAAACCGCCGCTAGTTGCACTTGCGCTACTGCCGCCCGCCGCATCGACGATGGCATTGCCGGAGCTCGATGATGAACCCTGAAATCGATGACCAGGCTCCGGAAAGCCAATCAACCGTGTTCGCCAAAGATGCAATGCTGGACATTAGTAACGCTGCCCGTCAAAAGAAAAGCCGTAATTTAAATCGAAACATAAGAGCAATGGATTAACGAAACGATAGTCAGCGGCCTCATCGCCCGGTCGCCGCCGGAGGCGGTCGCGGGCTTGCGCAGCCGGAATGTGGGCCTTCCAGTCATTATTGGAGACCAACCTCACCGTGCTGGCGACCGCCCACGCCGTCTCGGAGGGCATCATCCGCGGCACGTCGGGCGGAGAGCTCACCCGCCAGGCAGACGCCCACGACCTATGGCGCCTCCAGCGGCGCCAATGCGCCCAGCCCGAAGGCCAGCCAGCCGCTGGCGCTCAGCCGCAAGCTCTTACCGTTGCGCGGCGCCGCCTGCGCGTGAAGCGCCGCGCCGCGGCATGGTTAACCGCGGGTTAATTCATTGCATCGAATTGCTTGACGAGATCGCCGAAAACCGGGCCGCGCGAATATGGAGGTATTAACCTATTAACCATACGTTTTTACCGATCCTTTGGTTCCCTATGCAAGGTTTTACGCGACCCTTGCGCTGCTTCGAGAGAACGGCCGGGATCGCAGTCATGATTTCAAACCAGAAAGGTTACGGCAATGTCCGACATCACTCTCTCCGCAGGCGTTCGGGCGAACCTGCTTTCGCTCCAAGATACCGCCCAGCTGATGACGTTGACGCAAGGTCGTCTCGCCACCGGCAAGAAGGTCAACTCGGCTCTCGATAATCCGCTGAACTTCTTCACCTCGTCTTCTCTGAACACACGCGCCAACAGCCTCAACGGCCTGCTCGACGCCATGTCGAACGGCATTCAGACGATTCAGGCGGCCAATAACGGCCTGACCGCGATCACCTCGCTGGTGCATCAGTTGCAATCGACGGTCAGTCAGGCCCGCTCCAATTCGACCGCGGCCGCGGTGACAGCTGGTACCGCCTCTGTGTCAGCAAATAGCAATGTCTCAACCACCACGAACAATCAGATAACCTTCCAGCTTGCCGGCGGTAACGCGGTGAGCATCAGCTCCATTGCGACCGGCGGGCCTGGCGCGTCGATCTCGGGGGGCGTCTACGTTGCACCTGCCGCCAACGGTACCATCACCATCACGGCCGGCAATATCAACAACGGCCAGGCCATCAATGTGACGTTGGCCACCACCGACACCGTTACCGGCGTTGCGGACAAAATCAATGCCGCCATCAAGGCCGCCGACCCGACCAACGGCGGGCACGTCTGGGCCGATGCTTCGACAGGTAAACTGAACTTGTTCAACGACCAAGGTTACCAGACCGTCGTGGCTGATGGCACCGGCACCGGCGATACGGCCAATATACTCGGCGGGACGAGCGGGACCTCGGTCGCTGGCGTTTCGCCGGCACTGAGCATCAGCTCGCTCGTCGCGGCGATCAACGCCAACGCCTCCCTCAACACACAGGTCACGGCATCGGTGGATGCGACCACCGGCGGATTGTCGCTGCAGAACCTGACCACCGCGGCAATCACCGTCGAGGGTGCCAAGTCGACCGGCGTCACCGGCCTTGCTACCGACACGGAGACGCTCGCCGCGGGTTCCGGCGGCGGCTTGAGCAGCGTCCGCAACAGCTTGCTGAACCAGTTTAACGGCCTGCTGACCCAGATCGACAAGGTGGCCACCGACTCCGGCTTCAACGGCATCAACCTGCTGAACGGCGACACGCTCACTCTGAAGTTCAACGAAAACGGCACGAGCTCGGTCGACATTCATACGAAGGATGCCAACGGCGCCGCCTTCGCCATCACCAGCACCAATCTCAACATCAGCGCCGGAACGTCCGGCCAGTTCGCTGACAATTCGCAGCTCGACACGTTGAGCACGACCCTCTCCACGACGCTGACGACCCTGCAAACTCAATCGGCCGCGATCGCTTCGTCGCTGTCGGTCGTGCAGACCCGTCAGGACTTCACCAAGTCCATGATCAACACCCTGCAGACCGGCGCCGACAACCTCGTCCTCGCCGATAGCAACCAGGAGGGCGCCAACCTGCTCGCCTTGCAGACCCGCCAGTCGCTGTCGACCACCGCGTTGTCGCTGTCGGCCCAGGCCGACCGCAACGTGCTGCGGCTGTTCGGCTGATCAAACCGGACAACGCGAAACCGGAAACGGCGGGGCCAAGCCCCGCCGTTTTGCTTATGGGCCGCACCCGAAGCGAGCGCAATATTAACCGGCCCTTAATCATGCGGCGCAACATTGCGCATCAGGAGCAAAGCATGGCGCTAAAGGTCGAGCTCAAGCCCGGTGAACGCATTCTGATCGGCGAGTGCGTCCTCACTAACGGCAACCAGCGCACGCGCTTCCTGGTCGAAGGCAAGACCCCGATCCTGCGCGAAAAGGACATTCTGACCACTCAGCAGGCCGACACGCCGGCCAAGCGCATCTATCTGGCGGTGCTGTTGATGTACACCTCGCGCGACGCGCGCGCGCACCACAGCACTTACTTCTCGCTGGTGCACGACCTCGTCCGCGCCGCACCCAGTTCGTGGCCGCAAATCGAAATTATCAATAATCATATCTTAACGGGGGATATGTATAAGGCGCTGAAGGAAGCCAAAAAGCTTATCACCTACGAGCAGGAGCTAATTAGCAATGAAGAAGGCCGCGCAGATCTACGGAAGCGTCGGAAGGCAAATCTCCAGCCCGCGTGAGCTGGAAGCCAATCTCTTGTTGGATGCGGCGTCGCGCCTGCAGACGGTGAAGGACACCTGGAACGGCAAGGCCGAAAACCTCGACACCGCGCTGCACTACAATCGTCGGCTCTGGACGTTCTTCCTGTCGTCGGTGACCAACAACGAGAATCCGCTTTCCGCCGAAGTACGCCAGAACGTCGCCAACCTTGGCCTGTTCGTGTGCAAACACACCATGAACATCCTGGCCGATCCGCGGCCGGAAAGCCTGGGCTCGCTCATCAACATCAACCGCGAATTGGCGGCCGGATTGCTCGGCCGCGCCGCCTGACACCAAGCGCCGTTATTCAATAAAAAAGACCGCGGGCGGACCCCGCGGTCTTTTTGTGTTGCGGCAGGGGCCCCGTGTAGGGGCGGGTGCGCTAGCCGGTCACCGGCGAGAGATAATTGACCAGGCTGAGCTGCGACAGCCGCGCGGTGGTCGACAGCGAGGCCGACAGACTGGTCTGCAGCGACAGAATCTGCGCGCCGACCTCGTTCTGGTCGACGCCTTCGATCGATTGCAGCATGTCGCTCAGCGTATTGGCCGTCTGCTTGTGCCGGTTCTGCGTCGACTGCATGACGATCTGCGCGCCGGCCAGGCTCGCCTCGATATCGGTGATGTTCTGCACGCCGGCCGGCACCGCAAGCCCGGCATAGACGCTCTGGCTGAGCGCGTCGTATTTGGCGGCCGCGTTGGGATCGCTTGACGAGAAGCTGGCCGCCGCCAGCGCCGCGATATTCTGCACGATCCAGCGAATGCCTTGCTCGTTGGCGCGCGTGCCGTAGGCGACGGTCGTCGTCGGATCGACGCGCGCCGTGGCAGTCGCGCGCGCGGGGCTAGCGCCGTTTTCGCCCTTGTACCAGATGACCGTGTCTGCGGAGGTGCCGGCGGTTTGCGCCGTGGCCGTGTCGAAGGGCGGGCCGGCAACCCGCTGCGGCGGGTCGCCGAAGAAATCATTGGCCGCCGCCATGGTGGACGCCGCCGGCAGCGCGCTGCTCGCGATCTTGCTGACGCCGGCGGTAAGCGCGGCCTGCAGATTGGCCGCGGTCGCCGCCGGGGTCGCGCCGATGGCGAACTGGTTGGGACCGGACGGCGTGGTGGCCGCCGTGAGCGTCAGGGCCTGGCTCGAGCCATCGGGCAGGGTGAACGCGAAGGTGATGGTGTCGCCGTCGTTCGGATTGCCGGCGCTCAAATCGACCGAAATGGCAGGAGGCGAGCCGGTGGGGCCGGTCGCCGCCGCATTGGTAAGCTGCGAATTGACGGCGGCAAGCTTCATACCGAAGGGCGAGCCGGCCACGTCCTCGCTCACCGAGACGGTCGCGCCGGCGGCCGGCGGAATGTCCAGGCGCCCGAGGCCGTTGGTGCCGAGATCGGCCAGATTGCGCTCGGCAATGACCTGCTTGAGACCGGCTGCGGCGCCGTTGCCGTTGAGGATATGGTCGAGGGTGTCGACCGAGGGCTGGTCGACCCCGCTGCCTGAAAACAGATAGCCGTTGGGGCCTTGCGTATTGAGCAGGTCGAGGATCTGGCCGAGTTGGTCGACCGCGGTCTTTTGCGTCGTCGTCTGTCCGCTGCTGTCGACCGCGAATATCGGCTGCCCCGAGATATTGCCTTTGACTGCGCCAGCGGTGCTGGCGATCTGCTGCAGCACCGACTGCTGCAGGTCAACATTGGTCGAGACCGTCGTGATCGTGTCGTCGAAAGCGCCGATGGCGGTCAATTGCGCGTTCAGCGCCAAGGCGATGCCGCTTTGCGGCCCGAGGCCGGCATAGGTGTCGGCTTTTTGGCCGGTGCCGAGCTGGCGCTGCAGGTCGCTGAGCCGGTTGTTTATGTCCAGCACGGACTGAACGAGCGGCGCGATGTTTGGTGAAACGTTCGCTATGGTCATGACAAACTCTAGATCTGCAGCAGGGCGTCCAGCATGGACTTGATGGTCGACATCACGCGCGCATTGGCGCTGTAGGTGTTTTGCAGCGTGAGCAGGTTGCCCATCTCGGTGTCGATATTGACGGCGGATTTTTCGTTGAAGCGCGTCTGCAGCGAGTTGACCACCACGTCCTGGCCGGCTTTCAGGTTGCTGGCGGCGTTGGCCGCGATGCTCTGCGTGCTGACCACCTGGCTCATGAAGGAGGTGAGCGTGCCCTTGTAAGGCGAATTGAAACCGCCGATGCCGGTCGAGGGCGCGAAGGTAAGCGAGGTGCTGGCGAGCTGGTCGTAGATGAAGTTCGGCCGGGTGGCGTCGCCGGAAGGCGTCGAAGGCGCATAGGCGACGAGGCCGGACGGGTCGGAAACAAGCGCGGAATTGACCGTGATGCGGCCGGCATAGCCCAGGCTTTCCGGGCCGTTGCCGCCGATGGCGCCGGTGAACGGCGAATTGACGTCGAGGAACAGCGGCAGCGAGCCGGAGCCGCCGGTCAGCGTCGTCGCCGTCGCGGTGGTCGAGGCGCTGTCGACGGTGATCGCCGGCGCGCCGGAATCGAGGATATTGAGCTGGCTGCCCGAGGGATTGGTGAAATTGAGCCCGCTGCCGGCGAGCGCGGTGTTGAGCGCGGCCGCCACCGCGGCGGCGCCGCCGGCAAAGGAGACGCCGACCACCGTGTCATTAGGATCGGCGGTCGCCGCATTCGACAGCGGCAGCGCGGCCGGATCGTCGACCCGCATGATGGTGAGGCTGTGCTGGACGCTGGAAGCGTCGGTATAGCTGACGTTTATCGTGTTGCCGTTCGACAGGCCGGCGATGTCGACCGAGAAGCCGGCCGGCGGGCCGACGACCGCGCTGCCGGCGGTCGTGGTGTCGGACAGCGCCTTCGACATCTGCGTGGCGAACTCGTCGAGCTGGTTCTGCGCCTGCACCAGCGTCTTGTCGCGCAGCTCGGCATAGGCGGCGATCTCGCCCGATTTGAAGGCGCCGCTGGCGAGCAGGTCGACGACAGTGCCGCCCGCGGTGGTTAGCGTGACGGTGCCGAGCGCGCTCTTGCTCGGATCGGAATTCCACAATTGGTCCGCGGTCAGCGTGCCGGCGGGATCGAAGCTGAGCTTGCCGGCCTGCGTACCGGCGAGCTGCGTGCCGGTGCTGGTGAACACCGAGATCTGGCCCTGGTCGGTCGGCACGACGCGCACGTCCATCAACTTCGAGAGCTGGTCGACATATTGGTCGCGCTCGTTCTGCAACAGTGCCGCGGCGCTGTCGTTCGACGGTGTGCTCGCCAACTGCTGATTGATGTTGGCGATCTGCTGCAGGGCGTTGTTGGCCTGCTGAACGTCGTTGGCGATGCCCTGGTCGGCCTCGCTGCGCAGCGCCTGGACGCTCTGCGTCGCGGCGTTGAGCTGCTGGGCGAGCGTCTGCGCGGCACTGAGCGTCTGGTTCTGCGCGCTGAACGAGCTGGGGCTGGTCGATAGCGCCTGCACCGCGCTCGTGAAGGAGTTGAAGATCGCGTCGAGCGAGGTGTCGGAGCCGGGCTGGCCGTAGATCTGCTGAAGCTGCTGGTAGAAGCTCGCCTTCATGTCGGCGTAGGCGCCGCCCGCGCTTTCTGTGCGCAGTTGCTGCTGCAGGAACGTATCGAGGATGCGGTTAATGCCGGTGACGCGCACGCCTTCGCCAGCGTAGCCGGACGTGGTCGATTCCTGGCTGACGGACTGCGCCACATAGCCGGGCGTCCGCGCGTTGGCAACATTGCCGGCGACAACCGACAGGCTGGCCTGGGTCGCCGTCAATCCAGACAATGACGTGGCGAGCGCTTGCGTCAGGCCCATGGACTCGTTCCGATCACGCGCGCCAGCCGCTCACGAAGCTGCATGCGGCTAGCGGATGACGTTCAGCAGGTCTTGCGACATCTGGTTCGCGGTCGTGATCACCTTGGTGTTGGCCGAATAGGCCTGCTGGGTCACGATCAGCTTGGTGAACTCGGTGGCGATGTCGGTGTTGGAGTTTTCCAGCGACTGGCCGACGATCCTGCCGGAGGCGCCGGCCAGCGCCGTGCCGGAGGCGTCGGTCGCCGAATAGGCGCCGCCGTTCAGGCTCTTGAGGTTGTTCGGGCTGTTGAAATGGACGAGCGGGACTTCCGCCAGCGCGACCGTCTGCCCGTTCGAGAACGTGCCGTTGATGACGCCGGAATCGGCGACCGCGATTGACTGCAGCTGGCCGGCGCCATAGCCGTTCTGCTGCAGATTGTTGACGGTGGCGGCGCCGGTCGTATTGGCGAACTGGGTGACCGCGCCGGTCGGCGTGTTGATGTTGATGTTGCCGAGATTGACGCCGTTGACGGTGACGCCGGTCAGCGGCACGCTGGTGATGCCGGGCGGCGTCTGTTGACCGGCCGTGGTGAAGGTGAAGACCTGGCCGCTATTGGTCCAAGCGGTGCCGGTACCGCTCGTGATGCTGGAATCGGTCTGATAGAACAATTCCCAGGTATCGGTGCCGCCGGCCGCGACACTGTCGGTCTTGGCCCATCTGAGCTGCAGATTGGCCTGCGTGCCAGTGGCGTCGTAGGTGGTGACCGAGCCGCCGTCGATCGTTTCGTTGACGAAAGTCGTGACGTCCTGACCCTCGACGATGCCGGTACCGGCGACCAACGGATTGCGGACGCCGGCGCCGAAGTCGGCGGGATTGAGCAGTTCGGAATTCGCCGCCGTCGGGTTATATGAGTTCGGCTGCGGAAACGACGGAAGATTGATGCCGTATTGCACCGTCGTCGTCGCGCTCGCCGGCAGGAAGTTGTTTTGGAACTGCAAGGGCGCGGCCACCGTGCCGATCGGATTGCCGGTGGTCGAATCGATCGGAATGCCTTCGAGATAATAGCCGCCGCCGTTGACCAAAAAGCCGTTGGCGTCGAGCTGGAAATCGCCGCGCCGGCTGTAGCTGTCGACGCCGCCGAACACCGGCGCGTTGCCGCTGAAGCTGGTCGGCGATTGCACGAGGAAGAAGCCGTCGCCGTTGATCGCCATGTCGGTGCCGGAAGAGGCGGTCTGGATGGCGCCCTGCACATTGTTGGTGGCCCGCGAATTGGCGATGACGCCGCCGGCGACCTGCTTGCTCGGGATCGAGTCGCCCGGGATCAGATCCGAAAAGCTCGTATTGATGCCCTTGTAGGCGATCGTCTGCGAGTTCGCGATGTTGCCGGAAATGTTCTGCATGGCGAAGGATTGCCCCTGCAAACCGCTCACGGCAGAGGTAAGAGCGTCGAACAGACCCATGACTTTTTCTCCACGATCGAGACAGCGCTTGGCCCCGCGCGGGGCGGCCGCGGACAAACTCTCAGATCGTTCCGTCGCAATCGCCGTGCCAGACGATAATTCCAATAATTTCAAATAGTTATGTAAACGCACGCGCGCCCGTGCGCGGTGCTTTCTGCCGCTGGCAGGCAGATTTTGCCGGGAGGAGAAGGCGCCGGGCGGCGCGGGGCGTAACCCGCGCGCTCCGCCGCTTACGAGTGCATCAGCTCGAGGAGGCCGAGGCCGGCTCGAACTTCAGCGCCACGCCGTTCATGCAGTAGCGCAGGCCGGTCGGCTTGGGGCCGTCGTCGAACACATGGCCGAGATGGCCTTCGCAGCGCCGGCAATGCACTTCGGTGCGCGTCATGAAGAAGGAGCGGTCGGACTTGGTCTCGACCGCGTCGGGCAGCGGCTCGTAGAAGCTCGGCCAGCCGGTGCCGCTCTCGAATTTGGCGACCGATGCGAACAACGGCAGCGCGCAACCGGCGCAAGCGAAGGTGCCCTTGCGGTGCTCGCGCAGCAGGTTGCTGGAGCCCGGGCGCTCGGTGCCGTGATTGCGCAGCACATTGTACTGCGCCGGCGTCAGCCGCTTGCGCCATTCGGCGTCGGTCAGTTTCTTCCAGTCGATATCCGTGGTCGCCGTGCTCATGGTTCCTGCCTCGCCGTATTTACTCGTGGTCGCAAGCGCGCCGAAGGCCGCGCCGGCCAATAAAAGGGTGCGTCGGGTCATCATATCAGCTGTTTCCCTTGTGTGCGCCCCAGATCTGCTTCACCCGTTGATCGCGGCCGCAGTTCCAGCGGTAGAATTTGTATCGCGCCGGGTTCTTCTCATAGTAATCCTGGTGATAGACCTCCGCCGGATAAAATCGGCCGGCCTTGTCGATCTCGGTATAGATCGGCACTTTCAGCTCGGCCTCGGCTTTCTTCTTGGAGGCTTCCGCCAGTTTGCGCTGCTCTTCGTCGTGCACGAAGATCGCGGTGCGGTACTGATGGCCGACGTCGCAGAACTGCCGGTTCTTCACGGTCGGGTCGATGTGGTGCCAGAAATAAGTGAGCAGTTGCTGGTAGGAGACCTTCTTCGGGTCGTAGATCACTTGCACCGACTCCGCGTAGCCGGTGCCGCCGGCCGACACCTGATAATAGGTCGGGTTGGCGACGTGGCCGCCGGCATAGCCCGAGGTGGTCGAGATCACCCCCGGCACGTGGTCGAAGTCGCTTTCCACGCACCAGAAGCAGCCGCCGGCGAAGGTCGCCACCGCCTGCCCGGCCGCCGGCTTCGGCAGCGGCGCCATTTCGGCGGCCATGCCGGCCGCGGCGAACGCGGCGGTAAAGATCAGGCTGAGCAGCAGGCGGGGCATCGGGACCTCCCGGGGTGTTTCTTGGCCTCTGACATATAACCTTTGCGCGGAAGCGCTATTCACTTTGCCATCACCCTCCCATCACGCTTATGCGAGGGATAAAAACCCCTCGCCGGCCGGCCCCAAAGCGCTTGCCGGGCGGACCCGGCCTGCTAGTGTCCGGCCGCGAAAACATAGAGGAATTCCATGCGTTTTGAAGGCACTAAGGCCTATGTGGCGACCGACGACCTGAAAGTCGCGGTCAACGCGGCGATCACGCTGGAGCGGCCGCTGCTGGTCAAGGGCGAGCCCGGCACCGGCAAGACCGTGCTGGCGCTGGAGATCGCCCAGGCGCTGGGCGCGCCGCTCTTGGAGTGGCACGTCAAATCCACCACCAAGGCGCTGCAGGGCCTCTATGAATACGATGCGGTCTCGCGCCTGCGCGACAGCCAGCTCGGCGACGAGCGCGTGCAAGACATCCGCAACTACATCAAGCGCGGCAAATTATGGGACGCCTTCGTCGCCGACGAGCGGCCGGTGCTGCTGATCGACGAGATCGACAAGGCCGATATCGAGTTTCCCAACGACCTGTTGCTGGAGCTCGACCGCATGGAGTTCTTCGTCTACGAGACGAGCGAGACCGTGAAGGCGCGCCGCCGCCCGATCGTGATCATCACCTCCAACAACGAGAAGGAATTGCCGGACGCCTTCCTGCGCCGCTGCTTCTTCCACTACATCCGCTTTCCCGATCCCGACACCATGACGGCGATCATCGAGGTGCATTATCCCGGCATCAAGAAGCGGCTGGTCTCGGAAGCGCTGAAACTGTTCTACGAGATCCGCGACGTGCCGGGCATGAAGAAGAAGCCCTCGACCTCGGAGCTGCTCGACTGGCTCAAGCTGTTGATGGTGGAGGACATCGGGCCGGAGCTGTTGCGCGAGCGCGATCCCAAGAAGCTGATCCCGCCGCTGCACGGCGCGCTGATCAAGAACGAGCAGGACGTGCATCTGTTCGAGCGGCTGGCGTTCATGGCGCGGCGGGAGGGCGCGATAACCTCTCCGCTGTCATTGCCGGGCAACCGGGTCCGGCCTTCGGCCGGCCCGGCTGTAAACTTGACCCGGCAATCCATCAATCTTCCTTCGCGAAAAGATGGATGCGCGGGTCAAGCCCGCGCATGACGCCCGAATTTGTGGACACTCGTCAGTTCGCCGGCGGCTCCTGCGGCCCCTCCGGCGGATGCTGGCGGTGGCCGAATTCGACCGTAGGTTCCGCCGCGTGCGGAAGCACGCCCGGCTCGCCCTCCAGCGCGGCGCCGTGTTCCACCGCCGCATGCTCAGCCGCCGTTTCCTCCTCGTGCCCGGCAACCGCCCGCGCGGCCACCGCCTTATGCGCCTCCGCCTTCAGGCGCGCGGCGATGCGCGCCGCCTTGCGCGCGCGCGCCTGCTCGCGATAGCGCGCCAGCCCCTCCTCGACGCGCGCCACCGGCCGGCTGCCCCAATAGAGCCCCTGCGCCAGCAGGCGGCCGAGCCGGCCGCCCGCCCACACCAGCTCGTAGGGCGTGAACAGCCGCCAGGTCTCGTCGTTCTCCACGATGCCGCGCGCGATCAATTCGCCGGCCATGGCCGTGGTATTGAGCCCTTGGCCGCCGAAGCCGCTCGCCACCCACAGGCCCGGCTCGATGGCGCCGATCTGCGGCATGCGGTGCACGGCGCGGCCGAGCGTGCCGCCCCACAGATGCGCGATCTCCACTTTGCCGAGCGCGGGGAAGGCGCGCCGAATGTCGCCGGCGAGCCCGCGCGCTACCTTGCGCGGCTCGGCCTCCCACAGCCGCACGCGGCCCGACCATTGCAGCCGCTGTTCATTCGGATCGTCGCCGCCGACGATGCGGTAGTGGTTGTCGGCGCGGTCGGTGTCGCTGACGCCGCCGCGATAGCGGATCACTTCGCTCAAGTTCGGGATCGGCTGCGTCACCAGCACGTAAGTCGTGATCGGCAGTAGCGTGGCGGCGAGCTCCGGCATCAGGTCGCCGAGATGGACGTTGCAGGCCAGCACCACGTGGGTGGCGCGCACGCGCGCCTCGGGCGTGGCGATGCGCTTGCGCACGCCGGTCGGATCGATCGACAGCGCCGGCGTGTTCTCGAAGATGCGCACGCCGGCGGCTTCGGCGTCGGCCGCCAGGCCGAGCGCGTAGTTGAGCGGATGGATGTGGAAGGCGTTGGGATAATGGATGGCGCCGAAATAGCGCGGATTGGGCAGGAGTTCGCGCACGCGCTCGGTCGTCCAGGCTTCGCACTCGGCGCCGATCCAGCGCAGCCGCTCGACATTGGCGCGCACGCGCTCGTCGCCGTCGGTCTTGGAGACGTGCAGCCAGCCGGGCACGGGATCGACGCCGGGCATGCCGGTCTCTTCGATCGCGCGGCGCACGTAGTCGACGCCCTGCTTCGACAGCGCATAAAGCCGCTGGGTGTGATCGAGGCCGATGCGCTCGATCATGGTATCGACGTCTTCGTGGAAGCCCGGCAGCACGAAACCGGTATTGCGCCCGGAGGCCGCCCAGGCTACGCGCTCGCCCTCCAGCACCACCACCTGCCAGCCGCGCTTGGCGATCTCGCGCGCGACCGTTAACCCTGCGAGCCCCGCCCCGATCACGCAGACGTCGGTGTCGAGCTCGAATGTCAGCGTGCCGCGCTCCCGGCTTGCAACCCGGGTCGCCTCATACCAGCTATCGGCCGTGGATTCGGGCTCGCTCATTGTTCCGTTCGTGTCCCGCCCGGTCCGCCGCGTCGAAGCGGCGCGCTTTGCCGCCGGGCGCGCATGCTAAACTGCCGCAGATTCGAAATCGACGGCTTCGAATCCGCCACCACCCACATCATTCGAGGGGCCAAATCAAGCCATGCGCCGCCTGCTCTTGTTCCGTCACGCCAAGGCCGAACGCGCCATCGCCGGCACGCCCGACCGCGACCGCGCGCTGATCGAGCGCGGCCGCAAGGATGCGGCCAGGATCGGCGCCTATATGGCGACGCACCATCTGGTGCCCGACCGGGTGCTGCTGTCGCCGGCGGTGCGCTGCCAGGAGACCTGGAAATATGCCAGCGCCGCCATGAAGCCGGCCCCGGCCGCCATGTCGGTGGAAAAGCTCTATGACGCGACGCCGCACGCCATCCTCGCCGCCATCAAGGACGCGCCGGTCGCCGCCCATACGCTCCTGGTGTGCGGGCACAATCCGGGCCTGCACGAACTAGCCCAGATGCTGATCGCCTCCGGCGACGTGGAGACGCGCGAGCGGCTGAACGAGAAGCTGCCGACCTCGGGGCTGGTGATCGTGGAATTCGCCTTCGACGACTGGGGCCGGCTGCATCCGCAATCGGGGCGGCTGGAGCGCTTCGTCAGCCCGAAATCGCTGGAAGCGGCGGCGAACTAGGCCGATCAGCGCCGCGTCTCGTAAAAGACGGTCATTCCATCCGTGAATATGAAATCCTTTTTGGTGATCAAGATGAAGGTGTATTGGCTCTTAGTCGGTGGCGCTGTGGCGGCAGTGTCAATGAATTGATTGCCATCGATGCGCCAGCTTCCATGGGTGGTATTCTCGTCAGCGGGCAACATCGTCCAGGTGCCATCGGTCCGGAACAGATAATCGTGGCGGGGGGACGCCCATTTGCCGGCGAGAAGCCGGGAAAGAGTCTTGCGGTCGGATTTCTTCGGCGCGGGATGCCGCTTGATCTCGGCGTCGATGGTCTGCCATTCGCGGGTCTTCAGGCGGGCGGCCTTTGCGCGTAGTCGAGCAAGACGGGTGATGTATTTTTCCCGCGCCGCTTCGCTGGGATGGGAAATTTTCTCGTAGTCGCGCTTGGCTTGCGCGAGTGCTTGCGCGTAGCGCATCGAACCGGGTTGTGCGCGGGTGGCGAATGGCCACGCGGCCGCCGCGCCGCCGAGAAACTTGATGAAATCGCGCCGTCTCATGTGAGGCCCAGGCTCGGGACAAGGCATCGAATCAGCTCAGGCGGCATGCGTGCAGGGGCCGGGCGCGCCAGACAACCGGTCATATCTCCCTCACCCTCCCCGCCAAAACATGGCATGATCCCGGCCCTGCAACGGAGCGCGGGGGCGCCGTCATGTACAAGCACATCCTGGTGCCGGTCGATCTCAGCGATCCGGACCTGGCCAAGCCCGCCGTCACCACCGCGGTCGAACTGGCGAAAGCCTCGGGCGGCTCGGTGCGGCTGGTCAATGTGCTGCCGATGACGCCGGTGATGCTGGCCGAATACGTGCCGCCCGACTTCGACGTGCAGCAGCGCAAGTCGTCGGAAGAAGCGCTCGGCATCGTGGCGCGCGAATGCGGGCTCGACCCGGCGCACGTCTCGTTCACCGTGCGGCAGGGCGGCATCTATCACGAGCTGTTGGAAGAAGCCCAGGCAATCGGCGCCGACCTCATCGTGATGAGCTCGCACCGCCCCGCCATGCGCACCTATTTCCTCGGTTCCAACGCCGGCCACGTGGTGCGCTACGCCAAGTGTTCGGTGCTGGTTGTGCGCAATTGACCTGAAATATCGACAAAAAGCGAAAACCGCCACGCGTTGCGCGACACATCGCGCGCAACCGCGGTTGTAACGCCTGTGCGCGGTTTATGATCCAATATTTGCGTGTGGAGGTTGCACGGCGCGTGCGGCCGAAACGCCGTTCCTCACATGTCGAGAAAGGGAGCGCCCGAGCACCGTTTGCCGACCGAGGCCGACCGTGAAGCACGGAAGCCGTCACGATTTGAATTCGGGAGCGGTCGGGACCGAGCGCGGGTCCCAACATTCCTCCTGCGTGCGCGGCGAGACGCGCAAGGAGCTGGACGAGACGCTCAGCTTCATCCGCAACATCGACCGCGCCGCCAATACGCCTGAGGTCTGCGACGTCATCCTCAAGGCGGTGCGGCCCTACGGCTTCAAACATATCCTTGCCGGCATCATCCCCCTGCCCGGCTCGAGCAAAGCGCAGCAGGTCTCCAACATCGTGCTGGCGCAATGGCCGGACGGCTGGGCCGAGCGCTATTTCTCCAGCGGCTATCTGTTCGTCGATCCCGCCATCCGCCGCCTGACCTCCGACATCACCCCCTTCCAGTGGACCGAACTCGACCCCTTGTGCCGCCACGACCCGATGGCGACGCGGGTGATGAAAGAGGCCGGCGATTTTCAGCTCAATTGCGGCTTCACGGTGCCGCTGGTCACGCTCGAGGGCGACGTCGCGGGGTTTTCGATGGCCGGCGCGCGCATCGAAATGCCGCCGCGCTCGCGCGGCATGCTGTCATTGGTGGCGACCTACGCCTTCGGCCATGCGCTCAATCTGCGCATCAAGAAGAACGATGCCGTGCAGGCCAAAATCACCAAGCGCGAGCAGGAAATCCTGCAATGGGCCGCGGCCGGCAAGACCGAGTGGGAGATCGGCGAAATCCTCAACATCTCCGAACACACGGTCGACAAGTTTTTCCGCAGCGCGCGCACGAAACTGGGCGCGATCAACCGCACGCAGGCGGTCGCCGAGGCGTTCCGGCGCAATATCATAAGCTGACAGGCTCTATACATAGATACCGGAGCCCCGCAAGGTACGCGTTCGCGTACTTTTCAGGCTCCGAAAACGGTGCTCCGCTGCCGCACAAATGCAGAGGAGCCTGCGATGATCCACTTGGTCGACGCCGCAAACATCCACGAGTATCGCGCGGAGATGGAGCAGGCTTACCGGTTGCGCCATCAGGTGTTCGTGGAGGAATCCAAATGGGAAGAGCTGCGCAAAGCCGACGGCCGTGAAATCGACCAGTTCGACGACGCGCGCGCGCTGCACATGCTCTACATCCGCGACCGCGAGGTGCTCGGCTATCAGCGCATGCTGCCGACCACGCGGCCGCATCTGTTGTCGGACGTGACGCCCGACCTGTGCGAAGGCGAGCGCCCGGTCGGTCCTGAAATCTGGGAGTGGACGCGTTACTGCGTCTCGCGCCCGCACCGCGAGCGCGGCCGCGCGCTCAGCCCGATCGCTAACTCGCTGCTGTCCGGCATCGTCGAATGGGGCCTATCCACCGGCGTATCGACCATCATCATCGAGATGGACCCGATCTGGCTGTTGCGGCTGGTGCAGCTCTATTTCCGCGTGACGCCGCTCGGCCTGCCCAAGCGCTACGGGCCATCCGACGTGATCGCCGTCACCGCAAAATTCGACATCAGGACGCTGGCGCGCCTGCGCGAAATGCGCGGCGACAGCCGCAGCGTGCTGGTCGAGCCGCTGCCCGCGCAACGGCGCGCGCAAAGCTAACGTCAAGACGCATACGTCGTAATGACGGGGAGGTCGTGTGATGAGCATCGCCAACCTGAAGGACATCGTCGCCCTGGAGCGGCCGGTGGGAAGACGCGGCAAAGTCCATGCGACGCCGGCCGCCGTCAATGCCGGCGACGTCAGCGCGGTCGCCGCCATGCTCGACTACGCCATCGTGGAAGGCGCGAAAATGCGCCTGCCGCTGTTCGTCTGCCTGCTGCGGCTGGCGCTGCTCGCGCTCCAGGAGGAAACCGAATCCGGCGACGGGAGCAAACCGCAGCGCCTGCGCTGAGCGACCTAGCGGACCTTCGGCAACAATTCCGGCGGCAGGGCATCGGGCCGGTAGTTGCCCGGCCGGTTGCGACGGAAGAAATTGCCGCCCTGCCAGAGGAACAACGCCAGGAACGCGCCGATGAAAGCGGCGCCGCCGAGCGTGTGGGCCTGCAGCGCGCGCGGCACCAGCGCGGCGAGCAGCAGCCCCACGACCACGAACATCGCCAGCCCCGGCCAAAAGAGCAGCGCATGCTTGCCCTGCTCGAAGCGCGCCGCGCGCCGGCGAGCGCAATGCGCCGGTGCAGCTCGGTCACGAACGCGACATAGGGCGCGTCCAGCCGCTCCTGCTCCACCATGCTGCGCCAGGACGAGGAGACGATTTGGAGCTTGGGCGCGCCCTCCGCCCAGATTTCGGTGATGAAGCGGTAGGGCTGCATGCTGGCCGGCTTGAACGACATGCGCACCAGGCGCACGTCGCGCAACCGGACGCTGCCCGACCGGCTGCCGGACGTCCAATCGAGCACGTCGCCCCGCAGGCGGAACTCGCTCGGCGCGCCCAGCAGCGAGGGCCGGTAGGCATAGGTAAGAGGCTCCGCCGCGGGCGCCGTGCCGCCGTCGCTCATGTGCGAATTCCCCGCGACAAGGCCGCACGCGCGCCGGTTTCACGCATGAATTCGGCCGTTAACCATGATAGCGGCGGCATTTAGGCTAATCGCAATGTCCAGCACCGTTCCCATTCACACAGGTATATAATACGTTAATTGTCCGCGCCTGGCATTTCGGTGGCGTCGGGGGGTTTGGGGAGGCGTTTGTCATGGCGAAACTGTCCGATCTGTTCGGCCGCAAAGGCGAGGAGCCGGACGCCGACGACGGGTTGGGGGATCGTCCCACCAACGGCAATGGCGGCGGCCGCCACATCACCATCGAAAACTTCTCCGACGTCGGCACGCGCATGGGCGAGGAGAATGAAGCGTTGCGCGCCCTGCTCTCCGACACCGGCCGCAAGATCGGCGAGCTCGACGAGCTCAAACAGGCCTTCGACAAGCTGGTTGCGCCGTTCAACTCCACGCTGCGCGCGCTCGAGCAGGAAAAATCGCAGACGATCAGCCTCACCGGCATGCTGGAGGAAGCGCGCGCCGCCTACGTCACGCTGCGCGCCGAATTCTATCAGGTCGAGAAGAAGGCGACCGCGCTGGAGGCCGAGGCCGAGCGGCTGCGCGACGACCTCGAATTGTCGCGCGAACAGGGCCGCGCGCTCGAGAGCAGCGGCCTCGAACTGTCCAACGAGATTTCCGCGCGCACGGCGCAGATCGCCGAGCTCGAGCGCCAGCTCGAGCAGGAAACCAGCCAGCGCCGCATGCTGAGCGAAAACCGCCGCTCGCTGCAGGATCAGCTCGACGGCGCCGAGAAACGCATCGTCGAACTGGAAGGCGAGCTTGCCGCCGCGCGCGAGAAGCTGGCCCTGCTCGACGACGAGAAACGCTCGCTGCAGATGGCGGTCGACCAGGGCCTCAACGAGATCGCCCGCCTCACCCGCCGCCTGACCGAGAGCGAGAACACGCTGACCGCCACCCGCGCCCAGCTCGGCAAGGTCGAAGCGAGCTTCGCGGAAGCCTATAGCGAGCGCGGCCGCCTCGCTGCCGCGCTCGACGACGCCAAGGACCAGCACCAGGCCGAGCGCAACTCGCTCAACATGCGGCTCGACGCGCTGCAGTCGCGCGCCGCCACCGCCGAGCGGCTATTGGCCGAGGCGCGGCAGAACCTGATCGCCCGCACCGAGGAGGTGCGCGCCTTCGACCGCAAGTCGGTGGAAGCGACCATCGCGCGCAACAATTCGGAGAAGCGGCTGGCCCAGCTCGAGGCCGCGCACGAGGCGCGCGAGCGCCAGATCAAGGATCTCGAGCAGGCGCGCGCCACGCTCTCTGAGCGCAATAACGCCATGACCAAGACGCTGAAGACGCGCGAGACCGCGCTCACCCGCGCCGAGGAGAAGATCGCGCAGCTCACCGAGCGCAACGCGCATCTGGAAGCCGACGTGCAGGTCTCCCGCACCAATATCGAAAAGCGCGTCGAGGAGCTCAACGCCTCGCTGCAGCGCGAGCGCATGGAGCGCGCGGTGGTGGAAGGCGCGCTGGAAGCGGCGCGCAAGGACAATTCGCGCCTGCAGAGCGAGGTGGCCGCGCTACGTTCGACGCTGCGGCGCGGGCTGCCGCTCGAAGCCGCACCGGTCGCGCCCGAGGAACCGGCCGAGGACGAGGCCGGGCAGAAGCCGAAGAAGGCGAAACCCGCCGAGACCGCGCAGGCCGCTTCCAAGGGCTGAGGCGGCAACACAAATAGCCTGATCAAAGCTTGGAACGCGGGGCACCAGCTCCGCGTTTTGCTTTTCCGGTGACGCGCAGGCCCTGCGCGCCACCTCATTGGCATCGGCAAAAGGAGGCACTTGATGCGCAAACGCAGTTTGGCCGCCGCCGCGCTGGCCGCCGTCCTGGCAATACCGGCCGTCGCGCAGCAGGCGCTGCAGCCGCCGGCCATGCCGGATATGAACGATACCGCTGCCGGAACTCCCGACGGCTCGATGATGACGGCCCATATCGCGGCCACCAAGCAGCAGGCCGGCTTCATCCAGAACCAGCGCGCCGACGACTGGCGCGGCAGCAAGCTGATCGGCGCCAGCGTCTACGGTCCCGACAACAGCTCGATCGGCGAGATCAATGACGTGCTGATCGGCAACAACGGCGCGGTCCGCGCCGTGGTGGTCAGCGTCGGCGGTTTCCTCGGCATCGGCGAGAAGAACGTGGCGTTGCCGTTCGAGGGACTGGATATCGAACGCAGCCGCAGCACCGGTTCGATCAGCAAGATCAAAGCGACCTATTCGAAAAAGCAGCTGAAGGCGGCGCCGCGCTTCGCCTTTTACGAGGTGGGAAGCCCGCAGACCACCGGCGCCGGCGAGCGACCGTTGGCGCCGACGCCGAAGTAGCCCGCGCCAACGCCATGCAGGCTCTGCGGCGCACCGTCGCGCGGCCGGGCGCCGACATTCATGCCGCATCGGCGTGCCCCGTGACTTCGCCGCACCCCCACCCTATATGACGGCCATGCGCAAAATCGTCCTGCTAACGCCGCTGTTCGCCCTGCTGGCATTCACGCTCTGGTTTGTCGCCGCCAGTTGGCTGCATCTTGCCGGCGACATCCCGCTCTACGGCTGGCTCGCCATCGCCGGCGGCGTGTTCTTTTCGCTGCTGGTCGGCGGCGGACTGATGGCGCTGATCTTCTATTCCAACCGCCACGGCTATGACGATTTGAGCGGCGGCGATAGCGGCCGTTCATAAGCTTTTGGAAAAGCTGTCCGGCGCGATCCCCCGGTATCGCTTACCGCCAAGAGGCGCTATCAAGGCGCCCTCGCCGGCCCCGTTTATTCGGAAAACGCAGCCATGAACAAGACCCTGGTGCAGGAACAGTTCGGCAAGACCGCCGCCAGCTATTTGACTTCCGCGCCGCACGCCAAAGGCGCCAGCCTCGAGCGGCTCGTCACCCTCACCGCTCCGCAAAAGGACTGGCGCGCGCTCGATATCGCCACCGGCGGCGGCCACGTCGCCTACACCTTCGCGCCGCATGTACAACGCCTGTGGGCGACCGACATCACCCAGGAAATGCTCGACCTGGTGCGGGGCGAGGCGCAAAAGCGCGGGCTTGCCAATATCCGCACCGCCTATGCCAAAGCCGAGGCGCTGCCGTTCGAGGACGCCAGCTTCGATCTGGTCACCTGCCGCATCGCCCCGCACCACTTCGATTCGATCGCCGACTTCCTCGCCGAGGTGCAACGCGTGCTCAAGCCGGGCGGCGTGTTCGCGCTGGTCGACAACGTGGTGCCGGCCGGCAGCGCCGGCGACTACGTCAACGCATTCGAGCGCTTCCGCGATCCCAGCCACCTTCGCGCCTGGACCATGCAGGAATGGCGCGACGCGCTACAGCAGGCGGGCTTGGGCGTCACGCACGAAGAGCAGATCTACAAGAAGATGGAATTCAAAGCTTGGGCGGCGCGCCACGACGCCAATATGCAGAACTTCCTGCGCGCGATGCTCAAGGAAATGACGCCCGAGGTTAAGGCCGTGCTGGAGCCGGCCGGCGACGGCGACGCGTTGACCTTCCGCCTGTGCGAGGGCCTGTTCATCGCCAAGAAGGCTTGAAGCGCGCTTATCGCCGGTGACGGCGATGATGCGCGCGGCGCGCCGGATTTTCGTCCGGCGCCCACAGCCAGCCTTTGTTGTAAGCCTCGTTGACCAGCCAGCCGCCGACGAACGGGATGACGCAGGAGCCGATCAGGATGTGGGCTTCGCGATAGGTCAGCGGCCGCTTGAGCACCGCGGTCGCGACGATCGGAGAAGCGGCCGCACAGCCGATGGTGCCGATGGTGGCGGGAGCGCCGCTGGGCGCGTGCCCCCAGAACAGCAGCGCGGTGAACGGCAGCCCGACAGCGTTACCGACCGCGTCGATGCGCCGGTCGACCGGCTTGCGCGTCCTGGCGTCCGCCGCCTGCAGGGTAAGAGCGATTGCGACCGAGGCGGCGACGAGGGCGGCAAGTTTTCGCTGCATTCCGGTACTCCCCACATCGCGCGGTCTATGCGATCGCCGACCCCGCACGTTCCCGCATGGTGGCCGAATTTGCGCGGCGCGTCCGCGCGCATGGCGCGATATGCACGGTTACCGGTGCGCTATTGTCTTTGGGCAACACAAACGTGACGGCAAACCCCTTGCCGGGCGCGCCGGGGCCAGGTTTTCGTCCCGTTAACCTAACGCAACGCTTTGATTTCATGGCGCTTTCGGTCCGGCCGGGGCGTTAACCACCCATTTACCACCGCCATTCACATTCCGTTAGGACTTGGATTTGTTGTGATTCGGCGTCGCTTTCAGCCGGGCGGATCGGCGCATGAGGGATCACGACAATGAAAAAATTCGGGGCGTTTCTTGCCCGCAAGACCGCCGTTCCGGATATCGCGCTCGAACAAGCGCCGGCGGCCGCCCTCGCCCAGCCTGCAGCGCAGCCCGCCGCCAAGCCGGTCAGCCCGCCCGATAATCCGCTCGAGCTCGACGAGGAATTGTTCTCGGCCATCGGCGCCCAACTCGGCGGCGAGAACGAAACCTTGCGCAACCTGCTGCTCGACGCCAACGCCAAGATCGGCGAGCTCGACACCATCAAGGACGCGGTCGGCCGGCTGGTCGATCCGGTGAGCAAGACGCTGCGCGCGATCGAAGCCGAGAAATCGGAGAAGCTCGCGCTGCAGACGGTGCTCAACAATACCCGCACCGCCTACGGCAAGCTGCGCAACGAGATCACCGACCTGGAGAAGAAGCTCAGCCAGTCGCGCAACGAATGCGAGGACCTGCGCCAGGAGTTCGCCAATACGCAGAACCTCTTGCGCACGGCGGAGACGATCCGCGCCGAGATCGCCATCGAAGTCGTCGCCCGCCGCGCCCAGATCGCGGAACTGGAATCCAACCTGGCGCAGGAGACCGGCGAGGCCAAGGCGCTGCGTGAGGAGAACCAGCGGCTCGATGCCCGGCTCTCCGCCGCCGACAAGCGCATCATCGCGCTCGAATCCGATCTCAACGGCGCGCGCCAGCGCCTGGCGATGGCCGAGGACGAGAAGCGCGCGCAGCGGGCTTCGCTCGACAAGGCGGGCGAGGAGCAGGCGCGTCAATCGCGCAAGCTCGCCGAGACCGAGGCGAGCCTGAACGCCGCGCAAGGACGGCTGCGTCATGTCGAGGCCAACTACGCCGAGCTCAACACCGAGCGCGCGCGGCTGGCAACCGCGCTCGACGAGGCCAACGAGCGCAGCGAGCACGAGCGCAGCAATCAGCGCACCCGCTTCGAGGCGCTGCAGGCGCGCGCCGGCGCCACCGAGAAACTGCTGGGCGAGGCGCGCGAGCATCTGCTCGCCCGCGCCGAGGAGATCCGCGAGGTCGACCGGCGCCTGAGCGCGGCGGCAATCGAGCGCGACGCCCTGCAGGCGCGCGTCTCCGACCTGGAAGCCGAACGCATCCGGCGCGATTCCGAACTGCGCGAGGTCGAGCAGGCCCATTCCACCCTGATGGAGCGCAGCGCGGCGCTGGCGCGCGCCTATACCGCCAAGGAGTCGGCGCTCGAGCGCGCCGAGGAGACGAACGCCGCGCTCAACGAGCAGATCGCCGCGCAGGACGCCGCGCGCTTAGCCGACAGGCAGATCGTCGAGCAGACCATCGAGGAGCTCAGCGCCGCGCTCCGGCGCGAGAAACTGGAGCGCGCCATGGCCGACGGCGCGCTCGAAACCGCCCGCAAGGACTTCGCCCGCGTCGCGCGCGAGGTGATGACGCTCCAGCGCAACCAGGCGGCGCAGGAGGCGGCCCCGCAGCCGCGCGCGGCCAACGCCGCTTGATCGGTATTTGAGGCAAACTGCCGCATTGCCGGGCGCTAAGCCCGGCAATGCCATTTTTGGACGCGCGGCCGGAACGCCGCGCGCGCTTATTGATTTATCGCAAGATGGGCTGAGGCTGCTCGCCCTAGCTTGATCGCGCTTCACTGCGGCGGGGGCACGCCGAGACCGACGTCATGCCGTACCAAGCCAATAACGACCTGCCGCCCTCCGTGCGCAGCCATCTGCCCGAGCACGCGCAGGACATCTACCGCGAAGCCTTCAACCACGCCTATGGCGCCCATGCCGGCGAAGCCGACCGCGAGCAGCGTTCGCACATGATCGCCTGGGCGGCGGTCAAACGCACTTACGTCAAGGCCGACGGCATGTGGGTTCCGCGCGATGCCTGAAACCGGCAACCCGATTTTGCAAGACGCAGCGCCCGGCCGGCTACGCTCGCTGGCGATCGCCGAGCGCAACGTGCCGCGCTACACCTCTTATCCGACCGCGCCGCATTTCTCCGCCGCGGTCGGGCCCGACGTCTACGCGCAATGGCTGGAGCAACTGCCGCATGCGGCGAGCCTCTCGCTCTACATCCACGTGCCGTTCTGCACCGAGCTGTGCTTCTACTGCGGCTGCAACACCCGCGCCGTGCGCAAGCGCGCGCCGGTCGAGGCCTACGCCGAGCGCCTGCTCGACGAGATCGCGCTCATCGGCGCGCTTAAGGGCGGCAAGCTCACCCATCTGCATTGGGGCGGCGGCACGCCCTCGATCCTCGGCCCGCAATGGCTGGAAACGATCGCGGCGCGGCTCGCCTCGCTGTTCGATCTTTCGGCGCTGAAGGAACACGCCATCGAGCTCGACCCGCGCCGGCTCGACCGGGCGCTGGTGAAGACGCTTGGCCGCATCGGCGTCAACCGCGCCAGCATCGGCATGCAGGACGCTTCGCCCCATGTGCAGCGCGCCATCGGCCGCGTGCAGCCGTTCGAGCAGGTCGAACGCGCCGCCGATCGGCTGCGCGCAGTCGGTATCGCGGACCTCAATATCGACCTGATGTACGGCCTGCCCGAACAGAGCGTGCGCGACGTTTCACGCAGCGCCGAGCTCGCCGCTTCGCTCGACCCGCAACGCCTGGCGCTGTTCGGCTATGCCCATGTGCCCTGGTTCAAGACCCATCAGCGGCTGATCGACGAGGCCGCCCTGCCGGGCCTGAGCGCGCGCCTCGAGCAGGCGCAAGTTGCCGCCGAGACGCTGGCCGGACTCGGCTATCAGGCGGTCGGCCTCGATCATTTCGCCTTACCGGACGACGCGCTGGCCGTGGCCGCGCGCGCAAAGCGGCTGCGCCGCAATTTCCAGGGCTACACCACCGACGATGCCGACGCGCTGATCGGGCTGGGCGCCTCCGCCATCGGCAAGCTGCCGCAAGGCTTCGTGCAGAATGCGCCGGATCTTGCCGGCTACGCGCGCGCGGTCGGCGCCGGCTCGCTCGCCACCATGAAAGGCCGCGCGCTGTCCGAGGACGACCGCATGCGCGCGGCCGCCATCGAGCGGCTGATGTGCGATCTGGAGGTCGATCTCGACACGCTGACAGGCGGCGCGCATTACTTTGCCGCGGAGCTGGAGACCTTCCGTTCGCTGGCCGCGGAAGGCATCGTCACGGTCGACGGCGCCCGCGTCGCCATGACGCCGCAGGCGCGGCCCTTCGTACGCATCGCCGCTTCCTTGTTCGACGCCTATCTCGGATCGGGCAAAAAGCGCCATTCCGTGGCGGTGTAATTCCGCTCGCGCGGCTTATTGGCCGCGGCCTCGGGGCTTTGCGCTCTGGATATGCTTAGGCCGTGGTCCAGCCGGCAACAGGATGGCGTAGGGCGCGCGCCGGAGCCAGGGCTGGTCGAATGGCAGCCCGCTCGGCCAAGCCGCCGCCACCGTGCCTTGCCCTCTTTTCTCGGCCGGGCGCAGCACCAGCTCATGGCTCTCTTTCGCGGGAAAGCGCCTTGCCGCATCTTTTTTGCGATTCCGCACCATCGCTACAAAATGCACCGTTGCGACAAAGGTGCATTGATCCAGCGCAAGCGGTGCCGTGACGGGGGCCGAGCGTAATGCTAGGAAAAGCCAACGAAATTCACCGCCAGCCCGTGAGGAACCGCCATGCCGCGCTATTTCTTCCACCTCACCGACGGCAAGACCGTCCTGAACAACCACCAGGGCATCGACCTGCCCGGCAACGCCGCCGCGCGCGAGGACGCCCGCAAGCTCGCCGGCGACCTGCGGCACGGCGCGGTCATGCCGGGTTTCCAGTGGGACGGCTGGTTCGTGGCCGTCATCGACCAACACGGCCACAAGGTTGACGAGGTGCCGATCGCCGACGCGCTGTAGCCGCCGGCCACCCTCCGGCGCGCAAGACAAAGAAGGGCCGCCCTCGCGGGCAGCCCTTCCATTGTCAGACCTTGGCCCGGTTGCGCAGGCTTTGAGAGCCCTGCGCCCGTGAGCTTAGCCGACGGATTAGGTCAGCTAGGCAAGTTACGAGATTGGACCTCGGCAGAGGCGAGGATCCAGTTCACGGATGCCGGCGACCGCGGCGATAGACAATGAGACACTGGATCACCTCCTTTCGGTTGTTGCGAACGATGGGGGCAATATAGGGCAACGGCTGCGATTCGGAAGCCCTTGAGCTTCACCGCACCAATTCCCGCATCGCCCTATCCAATCCTTCCAAAGTCAGCGGATACATCCTCCCGCCCATCAGCTGCCGCACCATCTGGATCGAATAGGTGAAGTCCCATTCCTTCTCGGGCACCGGGTTGAGCCACACCGCCGCCGGGTAAGTGCGCGCCACGCGCTCCAGCCAGAGCGCGCCCGGCTCCTCGTTATAGTGCTCGACCGAGCCGCCCGGCGCCGTCACCTCGTAAGGCGACATCGAGGCGTCGCCGACGAACACCACCTTATAGTCGTGCGGATAGGTGTGCAGCACGTCCCAGGTCGGCGTGGTCTCCTGGAAGCGCCGGCGGTTCTCCTTCCACACTTTCTCGTACAGGCAATTGTGGAAGTAGAAATGCTCCATGTGCTTGAACTCGGTGCGCGCCGCCGAGAACAATTCCTCGGTCGCCTTGATGTGCCAGTCCATCGAGCCGCCGATGTCGAAGAACAGCAGCACCTTCACCGCGTTGTGCCGCTCCGGCCGCATCAGTATGTCGAGATAACCCTTGTGCGCGGTGCCCTTGATGGTGCCGTCGAGATCGAGCTCCTCGGGCGCGCCGGTGCGCGCGAATTTGCGCAGCCGCCGCAGCGCGATCTTGATGTTGCGGGTGCCGAGTTCGACCTCGTCATCGAGGTCCTTGAACTCGCGCTTGTCCCACACCTTGACCGCGCGCTTGTGGCGGCTTTCGTCCTGGCCGATGCGCACGCCTTCCGGATTATAGCCATAGGCGCCAAAGGGAGATGTGCCGGCGGTGCCGATCCATTTCGAGCCGCCCTGATGGCGCTTCTTCTGCTCGGCCAGCCGCTGGCGCAGCGTCTCCAATAGCTTGTCGAGCCCGCCCATGGCCTCGATCTGTTTCTTTTCTTCTTCGGTGAGATATTTCTCGGCCAGTTTTTTAAGCCATTCGGCCGGGATCTCGGCCTCGATGCCGTCGGAGACGAGCTCCAGCCCCTTGAAAACATGGCTGAACACGCGGTCGAACTTGTCGAGATTGCGCTCGTCCTTCACCAGCGTGGCGCGCGAGAGATAATAGAAATCCTCGACCCGGCGCGATGCGAGATCCGCCTCCATCGCCTGCATGAGAGTGAGATATTCGCGCAGCGTCACGGGCACGCCAGCGCTTTTGAGTTCCTGGAAGAAGGTGACGAACATTGGGTCACAATCCAATTCGCCGCCCGCGCCGTCAAGCCAGTGGCCGCGGTCGCGGCGCCCGGCTATTGCTTGCCCCATGGCCCTGCCCGCCGAGACCGACATCCTGACCTTCCTCGACTGGGGCCCCAAGCTCGTCGCTCTCGTCATTTTCATCGTGCTGGCGGTCATTGCCTTCGTCCGGCGCAACAACCCGCGTGCCGGCGGCAAGATCGGCCGTCGCAGCAAGACCGCCCCGCCGCCGCCGCTGCCCGCGGGGTTTTCCCGCGTCGAATGCCGCGAGATCGTCAATTTCGGCGCGCCGGCCGACGCCGGCGGCTACCCGAGCCTGAAGACCTATGTGCGGGAGGCGCCGCTGCGCCAGCCGGGCTTGGTGCACATCTATCGCGTCGCCGGCTGGGACGCGCGCATCGAAATCCCCGCCGCCGCCCCGCATTACGATCGCATCGATGCGGCGCAAGCGCTTGCGCTGCTGCGCGAACTGCCCGATCCGCGCCTCGTGCTGCGGCTGCATTTGAGCGACGCACCGTCGTTCCTCGATCCCTGGTCGCGCAAGGCCACCGGCCGCGACGACGTCTTTCATCTGGGCACCGCCACCAATCTGCGCCTGGTGGTGCTCTATCTGCCCGACCGCGCGCTCGTCCCGCTGCTCGGTACCGTGCTGTTGCACGAATGGGTGCACCTGCTCGGCTTCAAGTCCGAATGGGCGGTTTGGCGGTTCAAGCGCGCGAACGCGGTCGAAGCCTTGCCGCCGCTATCGATCGAGCCGGTGTCGTCCGCGCACCGGGAGGCCACGGCCCACGAAGCCTGGGCCGATTTCGGCGAGAAACTGCTGGGTTACGATGAAGCGCTCGCGCGGCAGGCGGCGCTCGAAGCGCCCGTGCACGCCATGATCCTGTGGCGGCGGGTGGAAAAGATCATGCGCAAGGTGCCCAAGCGTCTTGCCAGCACGCGCCTTGCCGAATTGGAGGCGCTTGGCGCCTTCATGCGCGCGGAAGTGGCGCCAAAGGCGCGCGCGGTGCGGGTGACGCGTTGGCGGCGCCGGCTGCCGTGGCGCCGGACGGCCTGACTGTGATGGGCGGCAAGCCCCGGCTTGCCGGAAGCAATCCGTGACGCCAAAGTGCGCGCGAAGACGGGCGGGCGCGCGCCGCCGCTTGCTTTCGGGGGAAATCGCGATGAGCACAGCCGACGCCGCCGTCCTGCAACAGCTTGCGCCCACCGGAAAGCTGCGCGTCGCCATCGCGGTGGCGCCCACGCCCTCGGCACAATTCGCGATTCAAGACGGCGACCGGTATCGCGGTGTCGCCGTCACCTTCGGCACCGCGCTCGCCAAAAAGCTGGGCGTGCCGGTCGAGATCGTGCCACACAAGGCCTCCGGCGAGATCCAGAACTCGGCCGCCGACAACAGGTGGGACGTCGCCTTCCTGCCGGTCGACGCCGAGCGCAAGAAATTCGTCGACTTCGGCAATGCCTATCACCTGCTGCAAAGCACCTTCCTGGTGGCGCCCGGCTCCAAGATCGCGTCGGTCAAGGACGCCAACGCCAAGGGCGTCGGCATCGGCGGCGTCGCCAACACCGCCACCTTCCGCGCCGCCGTCAAGGCGACGCCCGAGGCCACCCATATCGAATTTGCCGGTGTCGACGCCGCGGTCGCCGCCATGAACGAGAAGAAGATCGAGGCAATCGCGCTGTCGCGCGAGTCGCTGTCGGGCCTGGTGAGCAAGATCGCGGGCTCACGCATCCTCGACGACGCTTTCCTCAATTCCTCCACCGCGGTCTGCGTGCCCAAGGGCAAGCCGGCCGCCTTGGCTTATGTCAGCGAGTTCATCGAGGAAGCGAAAGCCTCCGGCCTCGCGCGCCGGGCGCTCGACGAGATGGGCTTGAAGTCGTCAATTGTCGCGCCGGCGGGGATGAAACCGTAAGCGTAGACTTAATCTCCGTCGCGCGCTGGCGCCGCCACCTGTGCCGTATGCACATGCTCCGGCCGCACGCCGAGGCCGATGATGCGCGCCGGCATCCGCTGCAGCAGCGGCAGCCAGTTCAACAGCTTGGCCGCGAACGGTGGCTTCGGCCGCTCGGCGCTCTTGAGCACGGCACCCAGCACATTGTTCTGCACCTGCACCTGCAGCCATTGGATCACGCGCATCGGCATGGTGCGGCGGCGCTGCACCGCCGCAAGCAGATCGCTTGTCACCCGCCCCTCCTTCAACGGCGCCGCCAGGATATTGGCCGCCGCCACCGCGTCCTGAATAGCGAGATTGATGCCGACGCCGCCGATCGGCGACATGGCGTGCGCGGCATCGCCGATGCAGAGCAATCCCGGCTTGTGCCAATGCGGCAGCCGGTCGACCGCCACCGTCAACAGCTTCACGTCGTCCCAGCTTTTGATCTCGCCCAGCCGGTCGCGCAGGAACGGTGACATGAGCGCGACGTTCTCGCGGAAGACCTCGAGCCCTGCCGCCTTCGCCGCGGCATAGCCGTCCTTGGGGATGATATAGGCGCACTGCCAATAGTCGGTGCGGTTGAGCATCACCATCATGCGGCCGGTTTCCATATGGCCGAAGGTCTCGCTGGTGTCGCCGGCGCGCCGCGAAATGCGAAACCAGAGAACGTCCATGGGCGCGCCGATGTCTTCGACCTTGAAGCCGGCGCGCTCGCGTACCGTCGAATGCCGCCCGTCGGTGCCGATCACCAGATCGGCGCGGATCTCGAGCTCGCCCTCCGGTGACTTGGCGCGTACGCCGACCACGCGCCCGCCCTCTTCGATCAGGTTGGTCGCCTCAGTCTTCATGTGCAGATCGAAGGTGGGATATTTCTTGCCGTGTGCCGCCAGGAAATCGAGGAAGTCCCATTGCGGCATCAGCGCGATGAATTTGCAGTGCGTCGGCAGATGGCTGAAGTCGGCCAGCATGATGTTGGTGTCGCCGACCTGGCCGCCGAGGTGCTCGACGCGCGAATGCGGCAGCTTGAGAAATTCGTCGAGCAGGCCAAGCTCGTACATCAACTCCATGGTCGAGGGATGGATGGTGTCGCCGCGGAAATCGCGCAGGAAATCGGCGTGCTTTTCCAGCACAGCGACGGGCACGCCGGCGCGCGCCAACAGATAGCCGAGCATCATGCCGGCGGGTCCGCCGCCGACGACGCAAGCCGTGGTGGTGATGGAGGATTTCGGCATGGGCGCCTCCCTTGAGTCCGGTTAAGGCCGCACCGCCGGATCGGTTCCCGGGCGACGAAGCCACCCCGCCCCCAAGCGTGACGATTACGCCTGCTTTTCCGGCACCCGCACCACCAGCCCGTCGAGCTCTTCGCTCACCTTGATCTGGCAGGACAGCCGCGAATTCGGCCGCACGTCGTAGCCGAAATCGAGCATGTCTTCTTCCATCGGCGACGGCTCGCCGGTCTTCTCGCGCCAGGCCTCCTCGACATAGACGTGGCAGGTGGCGCAGGCGCAGGCGCCGCCGCATTCCGCCTCGATGCCCGGGACGTTGTTGCGGATCGCCGTCTCCATCACGGTCGAGCCGACCTCGCCCTCGACCGTGCGCTCGGTCCCGTCGGAATCGATATAGGTGATCTTCGGCATGGCGCGAATTGGCGGAGTTTGACGGAAATGACCAGGCCGGAACAGGCGTGGGCGCCTTCCTATATAGTCATTCCGCCGGAGGCGCCAGAGCGGCGGGCGCGCTCACTGCGCGCGCAGCAGCACCGCAATCAGCGCGCGCGCTTCATCGATGGCCGCGGCGAGGCGGTCGACGGCGGCGGTGCAGGCGGTGCAGTCGATGCCGGCGGCGCGCTCGGTCGCTTCCGCGGCGCGCGCGACCGCGCCGGCGCCGACGCCGCGCGCCGAGCCCTTCAGCGTGTGCGCCAGCGTGGCGACCGCGGCGGGGTCGCTCGCGCGCATGCGCCCGATCAGGATCACGGCCTGGCGGTCGAACAGCTCGAGCAATTCGCGCTCGAGGCTGCGGTCGCCGAAGGTCATCTGCTTAAGATGGCCGCGGTCGATCGCGGGCTCGGCCAAAGGCGCAGCTTCCACGGTCATGGTCGCGAGCACGGCTCCCCTCCTGTCATGGCTTGTTGTTGCCGGGGAGTTTGGCCTGGGCTCGACCAAAACCGGGTAAATCCGGGGCGTCTGCGCGCGCGCTTCGGCTCAAGTGGTTAATCGCCCTCTAACCCTCGCGGCAAAGCGCGGCGGGCGGGCCGCAGGAGGGCCGCAACCGCCGGCCCATGATCGGGGCTCCCCGGCAGGCGCGGAAACCGAAAAAATCATGGTTACTCAATCGTTAACGATGATGAAAAAGTCCTAAACGGCCCGGTTTCTTTCGTTTTGCCAAGGCGATAGGATGGGCGGCCGGCCTTGGTACCCGCCTCCGGCGGGCAGCCTTGGGCCGCGACGGCTGAACGATCCCGCGCTCGTGGCGCGGCCCGCTGGCGACAAAAATCGGGCCGCGACAGTAGTCCGGCGTAACGACGAGGCGACGACCGAAATGGCGAACAATCCGCAGAAGTCCAAGGACGCCACCGAAGAGGCGCTTACCGCCATCCAGGAGGCCCTCAACCTGCGCCCGAGCGACCCGCGCAGCGGCACGCCGACGCCGCTCAGCCCGGCCGAGCCGCCGGTCACCGCCGATCTATTCCAGGAGACGCCGCAGGAGGCCGGCTGGACCGGCGACGAGAACGCCCCGCGCCGCGCCGCCAATGACGACCGTGCCAGCATCGGCCAGATCCTGCAGACCCTGCACCGCCGCCCCAACCGCCTGCCCTATATCGTCGCCAGTGCCGCCGCCGCCGTCTGGGTGGCGGCCGCGATCGTCACCATCATTCTCTATTGGCCCGAGCTGCAGGCCGCGCTCGCCACCCCGCGCTCGAGCCTCGCCACCGCGATCGCGCTCGCCGGCGCCGTCGGCGCGCCGATCGTGACCTTCTACGTGCTCGCCCACATGTTCCGCCGCTCGCAGGACCTGCGGCTGGTCGCCGAGTCGATGGCCGAGGTGGCGATGCGGCTGGCGCAGCCGGAGACCGCGGCGCGCGAGTCGATCGTCAATGTCGGCCAGGCCATCCGCCGCGAAGTGGCCGCCATGGGCGACGGCGTCGAGCGCGCGCTGGCGCGCGCCGCCGAACTGGAAGCGCTGGTGCATAACGAAGTGTCCGCGCTCGAGCGCGCCTATAACGACAACGAGGTCCGCATCCGCGACCTGCTGAGCGAATTGTCGAGCCAGCGCGAGACGCTGGTGAACCAGGCCGAGCAGGTGCGCAACGCCATCGCCTCGGTGCATCTCGACCTCTCGCACGACATCACCTCGGTCGGCGACCTGGTGGCCGAGAAGGTCAACGAGGTGGCGCAGCGCGTCACCCGCTCGCTCACCGAGAAAGGCGAGCACATCACGCTTGCCCTGGGGCATGCCGGCAATTCCATGATCGACGCGCTCACCGAGCGCGGCTCGACCCTGCTCGAGCGCCTGGAAACCACCAGCGACCGCGCCACCACCGCCATCTCCTCGGCCAGCGAGCGGCTCACCGACAGCCTCAATTTCAAGACCGAGCACGTGCACGACGAATTCGCCGAGCTCGCCGCCCGCCTGCAGCAGATGATGACCGCGCGCCTCGACCAGGTGGCGCAAGGCTTCGCGCAGCGCGCCGCGCAGACCATCGAAAACATGGGCAGCCGCTCGCAGACCTTCACCGACACCCTGACCGAGACCGGCACGCGCATGGCCGAGACCATCGCGGCGCGCGCCGACGAGGTGAATTCCACCCTGCGCTCGACCGGCGACGCGCTGGTGCTGGACCTTTCGCTGCGCGGCGGCGACGTCGTCTCCAAGCTCGAGCAGACCGGTCAGACGATCACCGACACCATGATCACCCGCAGCAACGCGGTGTCCGACACCTTCCGCGAGAATGCCGAGGCGCTGGCGCAGTCGCTCGCCAGCCGCAGCGAACAGGTCAAGGACATGCTGGCCGCCCGCCTGCAGGCCTTCGAGGACATGTTCAACCACGGCGGCACCGAGCTGACCGAGAAGATCTCGCGCGACTCCACCACGCTCGGCGACCTGATCACCAGCCATCTGGCCGAGTTCGACCGCACCGTGAAGACCTATGGCGGCGAGCTGGTCGAGCGCCTCGGGGCGCGCACCCAGGACGTGTCCGAGGCCATGCGCAATTATCTCGACACGTTCGACCAGCGCGTGACCGACAAGTCGACGACGCTGTCCGGCGCGCTCGATCAGCGGCTGTCGCAGTTCGACCAGGACCTCGACACACGCGTGGCCGGCCTCACCCGCAATCTCACGGTCGGCGGCCAGCAGGTCATCGACACGCTCGACCAGCGCATCACGCGCGGTGTCGGGCGCCATCACCGCGCGCGGCAGCGAGGTGGCCGACGCCATCGGCGCCAAGATCGGCGAGATCGACCAGACGCTGGGCGCGCGCGCGCTCGAGGCCGCCAATAATTTCGACAGCCGCATCACCCGCTTCGAGGAGCTGCTGGTCGGCCGCGCCGAGACCGTCACCGGCGAGATCGAGACCCGCACCAAGGCCGCCGCCGACGCGCTCAACGCGCGCATGGAGCAAGCTATCCGAAGCGATCAAATCGAACGCCGGCGAGGCCGAGCGCTGCGCTCGGCCAGCTCGCCATCGCCACCAGCGACGCCATCCGCGTGTCCGCCAGCGAGGCCGAGCGTACGCTCAAGGGCGCGAGCGACGAGATCGCTTCCGGCTTCATCGGCAAGGCCGAGGAGATCGCCAACGAGGTCGGCGAGCGCGCCCGCGAGATCACCGCGGTGCTGTCCGACAGAGCAGCGGCGGCGTGCTCGACGCCTTGACCGTCAAGGGCCAGCAGTTCGCCCACGACCTCGGCGCCGCCACCGAACAGGCGATCCAATCGATCGACGAGCGCGGTTTCGCCTTCACCCGCTGCATGCTCGACAACGGCGGCGAAATCGCGCGCATGATCAACAGCGCCGGCGAAGCCGCCTCCAACACGGTCAACCGCACCTTCAGCGAGCTGCACGAGGCCGCGCAGAAGGCGATCGAGGGCGCCAAGCAGACCGCCACGTCCACCGTCAGCGAGATGATGGAGACGCACAACATGCTGCGCTCCGACACCACGGCGCTGTTCGAGCGGCTGCGCGAGGCCAACATCATGCTGCAGGAAGTGCTCTCCGGCGCGCACGAGAACATGAGCGCGCTCGAGAACACGCTGATGCTGCGCGTGTCGGACTTCGTCAACTCCATGAACGAGGTCACCGCCTCGACCGGCGACGCCACCGCGCGGGTGGAATCGACGATCACCAATTTCAGCGACGTCACCGGCCGCGTCGTCGCCGGCCTCGGCGAGCTCGCCACCCAGTTCGACGGCCACGGCCGCGATCTCGCCAAGGCGGTCGCGCTGATCGACGACAGCAACCGGCGCACCGACGCCACCATCGGCGAGCGCCGCGCGTCGCTCGATGAGCTCGGTGTCCACCCTCGATACGCGCACCGAGGACCTCGATCAGCGGCTCAAGCGCTTCGCCGGCCTGCTCGACGAGTTGCTGGACGCCGCCTCCGCGCGCGCCCGCGACGTCGCCCGCATCGTGTCGGATTCGAGCGCCGAGAGCAGCCGCGCCATCGCCGAGCAGTACGCGCGCGTGCGCGAGAACGCCGAGGACGAGCGCCGCCGCACCGCCGACGCCATGCACGAAATCTACCAGCAGACCACCGGCGACACCCACGCCATGCTGAGCGAGGCGAGCGACCGCTTCGCCGAGGTGCTGCAGGGCATGAAGCAGATGGCCGCCGAGATGCAGCACGAGCTGGAAACGACCCGCGCCGAATTGCACCGCGGCGTGTTCGAATTGCCGCGCGAGACCGCCGAGGGCGCCGCCCAGATGCGCCGCGTCATCGTCGATCAGATCGAGGCGCTGGCCGAGCTCAACCGCATCGTCGCCCGCCACGGCCGCAGCCTCGACGCGGTCGAGCCGGCGCGCCGCGCGGCCACGCGCGAGGAGCCGACGCTCGCCGTGGTCGGCGGCCGCAGCGAAATCGCGCGCGAGCTGCCGCGCGACATTGCGCGTCCCGCCCACGCCGCCGCGCAGCGACGTCGGCAGCTTCGCGCCGCGCCGTCCGGAACCGCCGCCGCTGACGCCGTCGCCCGCACTCGAGCGGCAGCAACCGCGGCTGGCTCAGCGATCTGCTCAGCCGCGCCTCGCAGGAAGAAGAGCCGCCGGCGCGTGAATATCCGCGCGAGAGCGCGCGCGAACTGCCGCGCGAGCCCGCGCGCGAGACGGCCGCGCGCGCCCGAGGAGCGCACGCCGCGCCACACCATCGAGTTGCTCGATTCATTGTCGGTCGACATCGCGCGCATGATCGACCACGACGCCGCCGCCGACCTGTGGGACCGCTACAAGCGCGGCGAGCGCAACGTGTTCACGCGCCGGCTCTACACCTTGCAGGGCCAGAAGGCGTTCGACGAGATCCGCCGCAAGTACCGCGCCGACCGCGAGTTCAAGCAGACGGTCGACCGCTACATCAGCGAATTCGAGCGGCTGCTCGACGAGGTTTCGCGCGACGACCGCGGCCAAGTTGTCGCGCGCACCTATCTGACATCGGAAACCGGCAAGGTTTACACCATGCTGGCGCACGCGGCCGGGCGCTTCGACTAAGGTAGCGTGCGTTTTCGCCGATTGAACAAACTTTGCCGCGCGGCCCGTCATGCGGGCCGCCCATATTGCTTTTTGACCCTTGACGGAGCGGAAATTCGATTTGCCAGGACCGGCCATCTATCGGATAGTAACGGCCGATCGGCGCTGCGGCATGGGGGTGACGCAAGCGTTCGTGCTTTGAGTTTCGCTCAACGGGCGCCGCCGAGACCGAATAACGGGCGGCGCGGAGGTGTTTAAACAGGCGTCCACCGGCGCCAATGACAAACCCGGCTTCATTCTGGGAGGAAAAGCCATGCGCTATCGCGTATTTTCTGCGCGTGCAGTTGCTGCACGCGGCCTGACGGCGGGACTTGTTGCCGCCTCTGTATTTGCCTTCGCGGGTCTGTCGTCTTCGACGGCCTGGTCGGCGCCAAAGGACATTCGCTGGGGCACCGGCCCCGCCGGTTCGTCGGGCGGCAAGGCGCTCGTAGTGCTGGCCAATATCATCAACAAGGAGATGCCCGAGTTTCGCATCACCGTGCTGCCCTATCCGGGCGCGGTGGGCACCGTGAAGAGCTTCGCCCTCGGCGAGATCGACGGCTACTACGGCTCCGACGTCGCAATGAAAGAGTTCGCGACCGACAGCGGCCGCTTCAAGGGCTTCAAGGCCAAGGTGAAAGTGACGCCGGTGCAGTCGCTGTGGTGCTACACCCTCGACGTCGGCGTCGCCATCAAGGCGAGCGACCGCGACAAGATCAAGTCGTGGGCCGACCTCACCGGCAAGCCGGTGTTCACCGGCCCGGCGCCGTTCGACACCCGCAAGCACCTCGAGAACGCGCTGCACGCGGTCGGCGTGAAGCACAATTACACCGAGGTCGCGCTTTCGACCGCCGGCTCGCAGCTCAATGCCGGCACCATCAAGGCCATGATCATCTACGCCGCCGGCGGCAAGACCCCGCCGAGCTGGCTGTCGCAGGCCTCGCTCGCCGTCGATTGGGCCGCGCTCAATCCGACCGCGAAGGAACTGGCCGAGCTCAAAGAGAAGGGCTTCGGCACCGAACAAGTCCCGACGACCAGCTTCGGCAAGCAGGACCACCACGTCAAGACGGTTACCTTGCTGCCGTTCTACTGGGGCTTCGACCTCGGCATGAACGTCTCGACCGATGAGATGTACAAGATGCTCACCATCATCGAGAAGCACTCCGACGAACTGGCCAAGCTCGATCCGAGCTTCCGCCAGATCGGCGGCGGCAACATGGCCAAGTTCCAGCATGACGCGCTGGAGACCACGTGGAAGCTCGTCCCCATCCATCCCGGCCTCGCCAAGTACCTGAAGTCGAAGAACATGTGGGACAGCAAGTGGGACGGCAACATCGCCAAGGCGAAGATGTAAGGGGCCCGCTAGCTTGATCGCACACTGATCCGAGGCGGGCGCGTCCGTGCGCCCGCCTCGCTCGAATCCGATGGAGCCCATGGGTTCGCCATGACCGCCGCCGCCTCCAAGCCGCAACACCGGCCTCCGCTCGCGCTCGACGTCGTCTATTACGTGTCGGCGATCTGCTTCAGCATCTACATGTTCTACTACTACTGGACCGCCGCGGGCGGGCCCATGGTGCTGGCGATGACCATGGTGCCGATCACCTTCGTGCTGTTCACGCTGCTGGCGCTGCGCCAGAACCAGTTCTACCCGGCATTGCCGGTCTGGGCCAATTACGCGATCGCGCTCGCGTTTTGCCTGTTCTCGCTTTACTGCGCCTATTACATGAACACGAACTACATGGCGCTCGGCGAAGAGCGCTCCGGCAACTACGACACGCAGGATCTGATCATCGGCGGCCTGATGACGCTGCTGATCATCGAATACGCCCGCAAGCGCCACATACCGCTGTTCATCCTCAACATCATTCTCATTCTCTACGCCGTCTACGGCTACGTCGTGCCGGGAATGTTCTATCACGCCGGCCTGTCATGGGAGCGCGTGATCGCCGCCAGCGGGCTGGAGATGGCGACCGGCATCTTCTCGCGCCTGCCGCAGCTCGCGCTCACGCTGATCGGCTCGTTCCTGCTGGTGCTGAGCCTGCTGCGCGGCTTCGGTTGCATCGACTCGCTGCTGCGCGCCACCAAGCGCGTCGCCGTGCGCTCGCATCACGCCATCCCGCAATCGGCGGTGATCGGCTCGATGATGATCGGCACGGTGAGCGGCTCCGGCGCCGCCAATTCGATCACCGTCGGCTCGGCCACCATCCCCGCCATGATCAGCGCCGGCCTGCCGCCGGCGACCGCGGCGGCGATCGAAAACGCCTCCTCGATGGGCGGCCAGCTGATGCCGCCCGTCATGGGCATCGCCGCCTTCCTGATGGCCGAGTTCCTCGGCGTCGACTATTTCGACGTGGTGGCGCGCGGCTGGGTGCCGGCGCTCATCTATTACATCACGGTCGCCACCTCGGTTTACCTGCTGGCGGTGCACTACCGCACCCGCATGGTCATCGACCGCAACGCCGAAAAGCTCACTTGGCGCGACCTGACCAATCTCGGCTTCTTCGCCGCCACCGTTGGCGGCCTGGTCGGGCTGATGGCGGCGCTTTATCTCGCGCCGCAGTTCGCCGCGCTCGACATGTTCTGCGTCATCGGCATCGCCATGCTGGTCGTGCATCTGGCGCCACTGCTGCGGCCGGGCCAGTGGTCGCTCGCCGCGTTCATCAAGCCGCTGAAGGGGTTTCTCAATTCCTTCATCGACATGATCACCGACCTGACGCTGCTGTTGGCGACCCTGTCGATCATGGCCGGCGCGCTGGTGATCACCGGCGTGCCCACAAAGCTCGGCTTCCTGCTGGTGGAAGCGGCCGGCGTCAACATCGCCGCCATGGTGGCCATGGGCTTCCTGTTCGGCGTCATCCTGGGCACCGGCCTGCCGCCGGCGCCGGTCTATATCCTGGTGGCGATCGTCATCGGCCCGCCCTTCATGCAGGCCGGCATCAATCCGTGGGTGGTGCATTTCTTCGCCTTCTTCGTCGCGGTGTTCGGCGAGCTGACGCCGCCGACCTCGATCACCGCGGCGATCACCTCCAAGATCGCCAACGCCTCGTTCTACGTGACGCTGTGGCGCTCGGTGCAGATCTGCATGTCGTTGTTCACGCTGATGGTCGGCATCTTCATCCATCCCGAGCTGGTGATAACCCCCGGCCTCGACCAGATGGGCGCCGCCTATCTGATCCTGGTGGCGACGGTCGGCCTGACCTTCAGCGTGCAGGCCACCTATTCCGAAATCGCGCTCGGTGGACCGCGCCGTACGCCTGGTGCTGGCGGCGATGTCGATCTACGTCCTGATCTCGTTCAACGACACGCTGTCGACCATCATCTCGTTCATCGTGCTGGCGGTCATCGGATATTGGCTGGTGGTGCGGCGCAAGCTCGAGGACGTCGACACCGGCGAGGTGGTGATCGACCAGGCGGGATTGGCGCAGGCACGCCGCCGGCGCGCGGCTTGGGCGGATTGACTGAGCGGGACGCGCTTTTCGAGGGGCTTAAGGCCGCGCCGCTTCCGCCGCATGCCCGGCGCGCGCGCGCTTGCCGCGGAAGTAGGCCTTCAGCCAGGGGTGCTCGGAGGCGAGCATCGTCTCCATGGTGCCGGCCGCGATCACCTTGTGGTCGGCCAGCACCGCGATGCGGTCGCACACCGTGTGCAGGCTGTCGAGATCGTGCGTGACCATGAACACGGTCAGCCCCAGCGTGCGTTGCAGGGTGGCGATCAATTCGTCGAATTCGCCGGCGCCGATCGGATCGAGACCCGAGGTCGGCTCGTCGAGGAACACGATTTCCGGATCGAGCGCGAGCGCGCGGGCGAGCGCCACGCGTTTGGTCATGCCGCCCGACAGTTCGGCCGGAAACTTGTCGAGCACGCTTGCGTCGAGCCCCACCATGTCGAGCTTGGCGACCGCCAGCTCGTCGAGCAGGTCTTCCGGCAGGTGCAGATATTCGCGGATGGGGAATTGCAGGTTCTCGCGCACGCTCAGCGAGGAGAACAGCGCGCCTTGCTGGAACAGCACGCCCCAGCGCTGCTCGACCGCCGCGCGCTCGGCGTCGCTCGCCGCGTCGAGATCGACGCCCAGCACCGTGATCGTCCCTGAGCGCCGCGGCAACAGCCCGATGATGGTGCGCATCAGCACCGACTTGCCGGCGCCCGAGCCGCCGACGAAGCCGAGGATCTCGCCGCGGTAGACGTCGAGATTGACATGGTCGAGCACGATATGGTCGTCGAAGCCGACCACCAGATCGCGCACCGAAATGACGACTTCCTTGCCGTTGCCCGCCGCCATCGCTCACATCCCGATCGAAGCGAAGAAGATGGCGAACAGGCCGTCGAGCACGATCACCAGGAAGATCGCCTCCACCACCGAGGCTGTGGTCTGCAGGCCGAGCGACTCCGCGCTGCCCTTGACTTTGAAGCCCTCCATGCTGGCCACCACGCCGATCACCAGCGCCATGAACGGCGCCTTGATGATGCCGACCTCGAAATGCTGGATCGAGATCGCCTCGTGCAGCCGTTGCAGGAAGATACCGGGATCGATGCCGCCATAGAGCCAGCACACCAGCCCGCCGCCATAGAGCGCGGCCAGCGATCCGATGAAAGTCAGGATCGGCACGCCGATCACCAACGCCAGGATGCGCGGCAGGATCAGCACCTCGATCGGATCGAAGCCCATGGTGCGCAGCGCGTCGATCTCCTCGCGCATCTTCATGGAGCCGAGCTCGGCGGTATAGGCGCTGCCCGAGCGGCCGGCCACCATGATGCAGACGATCAGCACGCCGAGCTCGCGCAGGACGAGAATGCCGACCATGTCGACCACGTAGATGTCGGCGCCGAACTTGCTGAAATGGAAAATGCCCTGCTGCGCGATGATGCAGCCGACCAGGAAAGTAATGAGCAGGATGATCGGCATGCCGCGCCAGCCGACATTGTCGAGCTGATGCACCATCGAGGTGAAGCGGAAGCGGCGCGGCGCCGCCGCCACCCGTCCGAGCGCGATGAAGATCGCGCCCAGCATGTTGACGAAGGCGGCGAACACCTCGCCGGCCGAAGCCGCGCTCTGGCCGATCGAAACGAGCGCGCCGGCGAAACGGCTTCGCCTTGCGCGCGGCCGGCTGCTGCAATTTGACGCCGTGCACCTCGTCGACCAGCGCTCGGTAATTATCCTTCAGCCCTTCCACCTTGGTGGCGCAGCCGCGCGCCGAGAACGAGCGCACCAGCCGCTCGAGCAGCCAGGCGCCGAAGGTGTCGAGCCGCTCGACGCCTGCCATGTCGATGTCGACCGCGCTGATTGCGCCGCCGCGCTTGGTCTCGGCGCTGATCGAGGCCTCAAGCCGCAGCGCGTTGCGGGCGGTCCAGGCGCCGGCGCCGGCCAGTTTCAGCCGGGCGCCTTCGGCGCTGCTTGCGAGCAAAATGTCGGTCACGGTGAGGGACTCCGCATGCTGGTGATCGGTGCCGGTGAAGGTCATACTTGACCATTGCACGCGAACCTGTCGAGGGTTGGCCGCCGCCCATGAACACCCCCTTGACGCTTAGCTTTACCGTCGAGCGCTGGCCGATTGCCGGCGCGTTTACCATCAGCCGCGGGGCCAAGACCGAAGCCGTGGTGGTGGTGGCCGAACTGAGCGACGGCGCCCATCGCGGGCGCGGCGAATGCGTGCCCTACGCGCGCTACGGCGAGAGCGTGGACAGCGTCGGCGCGGCGATTGAAGCCATGCGCGCGCGGCTCGCCGCCGGCCTCACCCGCGACGCCTTGCAGAGCGCGATGCCGGCGGGCGCCGCGCGCAACGCGCTCGATTGCGCCTTCTGGGACTGGCAAGCCAAGCGCAGCGGCCGGCCCGTGCATGCGCTTGCCGGCCTGCCCGCCCCGCGCCCGCTTACCACCGCCTATACGATTTCGCTTGGGCCGCCCGCCGCCATGGCCGAAGCCGCCGCCAAAGTCGCCGGGCGCGCGCTGCTCAAGGTGAAGCTGGGCGGCAATGACGAGGACGGCGGCGATGCCGCCCGCATCGCCGCGGTGCGCGCCGCCGCGCCCGAAACGACGCTGATCGTCGATGCCAACGAGGGCTGGAACGAAGGCAATCTCGCCGCCAATTTCGCCGCCTGCCGGCGCCGCCGGCGTCAAGCTGATCGAACAGCCGTTGCCCGAGGGGCGCGATTCCGCGCTGGCCGGCATCGAACGGCCGATCCCGGTCTGCGCCGACGAAAGCGTTCATGACCGTGGTTCACTTCCTGGGCTTGCCGGCAAATACGACGCGGTCAACCTCAAGCTCGACAAGGCGGGCGGACTGACCGAAGCGCTGGCGATGGCGGAGGAAGCCGCGCGGCGCGGCTTTACGCTGATGGCCGGCAGCATGGTGGCGACCTCGCTTGCCGTGGCGCCGGCCCTGCTGTTTGCGCAAGAAGCGCGCTTCGTCGATCTCGACGGCCCGCTGCTGCTGGCCAAGGACCGCCCGCAAGGCCTCGTCTATCGCGACAGCCTGGTGTACCCGGCAAGCCCTGCGCTTTGGGGCTGACGATCGGCTATCGGGATACCCCCACCCCCGTTTGACCTTCGTCAATGCGACGACGCGCGCTTGCGCGCATTGAGACAACATGTCGACGAACCACGCCCAGCCTGCCCGGAATTCCTCGGCCGTCGCCGAGCGCCTGCTGGCGCATGCCCGGCTGTGCGAGCATGCCGCGCAGGAATGCTGGAACGCGGAAACCGCCGCCAATCTCAGGCGCATGGCGCGCGACTGCACGCGCGCGGCCGCGCAGGTGGACCCCGGGCGCGACCTGCAATCGCCCACCGCCCATTGAGCGAAATCCCCTATATCTTGCAAGTTCCTGGTTCTGTTCACGAATTGTCCAAGAATTTTGGTTAACCAAGCCTTAACGCGCCCCCTCCCCATGGCGTAGACTTAGCGGCAAAATCGTAAGCGCCGACGAAGTGCGGCCACGACAATAACGGGGACGGGGTCATGGGAATTCGCGGCTTGTTGCTGTGCGCCGCGCTGTTGAGCGCGGGCGTCGCGCCGGCTTCGGCGGACATGCGCATTGCCGAGGACCGCGGCGGCCAGATCGGCCATTACCTGCAGGCCTTCGCCATGCTGCGCTCGACCGGCGAGCGCGTGGTCATCGACGGCAATTGCCTGTCGGCCTGCACGCTGGTGCTGGGCATGATCCCGCGCAACCACATCTGCGCCACGACCCGCGCCCGCTTCGGCTTCCACGCCGCCTGGATGCCCGGCCGCGACGGCGAGCCGGTGACCAGCCCGCTGGGCACGCGCGCGCTTTGGAATATCTATCCGGCGTCGGTGCGGCTCTGGATCGTCCGCCACGGCGGCTTGTCGCGCCATATGATCTTCCTGCAGGGCCACGATCTCAACGGCATCGTGCGCAGCTGCTACGCGCCGCGCCGCCACTATCAGGCAAGCTCACACCGTCGCTACCACGCGCGACGCACGTACCGCTACATAGCCGGCAACGCTGCCAGCGACCGCCGCTAGCGCCATCGCGGCGTAGGCGCGCGCGCCATAGGCTCCGTACAGCACGCCGGACAATCCCGTCATCGCCGCCATGCTCGTGCCGATCGCGAGCGCGAGATAGCCTTGCGCGGAGGCGCTCTGCCCGTGCGGCGCATGGCGCGCAACAAAGCCGAGCGCGCCGAGATGCGTGGCGCCGAACGACAGCGCGTGCAGAAGCTGCACGAACGGCAGGAGTGCGACCGGCGGATCGAGCGCCATCACGCTCCAGCGCAAGGTGGCGCCGAGCCCGCCCACGACCATGAGCACCGCCGGCGTCAAGAACGCCGGCAGCCGGCCCTGCAACGCGAACAGCACGATCTCCGCCGCGACGCCGAGCGCCCACAGCCCGGCGATCGTCGTACCGTCGAGCCCGGCGGCGCGCCATTGCAGCGCCGAGAAACCGTAAAACACCGCATGGCTCGACTGGATCAGGCTCGCCGCCGCGAGCACCGCGATGAAAGCCGGTTCGCGCAACAAGCGGCGGCGCGACGCCGGCTGTGCGCCCGGCGCAGCCGCGGTGCCGAGCGGCGCCAGCGCCAGCGCGACCAGCGCGGTGATGAGGCCCGCCGCCACGATCAGCCAGATCAGATCGCGCGCCGGGATGACGTCGGCGGCAAAGCCGGCGGTCATGCTGCCGAGGATGAAGGTGGCCGAGCCCCATAAGCGCACCGGGCCATAGGTGCGCCCGCGCGCGGCGAGGCCCTTGAGCGCATAGGTCTCCGACAGCGGCATGATCGGCGTGAAGGCGAGCGAGGCGAGCGTGAAGGCGGCCAGGATCGCCGCCGCGCCCTCGGCAAGCCCGACTGCACAGAAGCCGACGACGCTCGCCGCGCACGCCAGCCTGATGGCGCCGCGCAGCGCGTCGTGCCGGTCGGCCTGGCGGGTGATGAGTGGAATTGCGATCAGCCGCGCGATCAGCGGCGCCGCCAGCACCACGCCGATCAGCTCTGCGTCCAGCCCCTTGGCCTTCAGCCAGAGCGGGAAAAACGGCATCTGTATGCCGGCGCCGACGAAATAGGCGCCATAAAGCGCCGCCAGGCGCGGCGCAAAGCCGATCTCGCATTTGAGCATGGGCCGCATCGCCACCCCCGGCTGGCCGAATCGGGCCGGCTGATTGATAAGCTCAAGCGCGGGGATTCGATATGGCGAACGATGCGCTGGCCGCGGCCGCGCCGCCGGCTAAGCCGAGCGAGGAAGACTATCAGACCTTCTGCGCCGCGCTCACGGCAAGCGCGCGCGGCCGCGCGTTCCTGGCCGAATATGCCCGCCGCCACCGCGGTGCCGACACCGAAACGCTGCTGGCGGCGCTGGCGCGACTGGAGACGCTGGTGCGGACGCAGGCGCGCATAGGCGCCTGGGCGTTGGGCGCCTTGGGCGCCGAAGAGCTGCGCGGCCAATTGCGCGGGCTGATCGGCGCCATCCGCGCAGCAAGGCCCGAGCTTGCGCAGGCCGCGCTGCCGGCGCGCGCGGCCAAGCTCGCGCTGCTGCTCGATCTGTTGGAGCGGCGCTTGCAGGCCATGGTGGAGCCGGTGCCGGCGCGGCCCAAGCGGCCCATGCAGCCGAAGCGGCACAGGCGGCGCGGCTGGCGGTGGTGCCGGCGCCGGAAGAGCCCGAACTGCCGATCCCGACGCCGGCCGCGGCGCAGCCGGCGCTTGCGCTGGCGCATGAGCGCGCGCCGCAGCCGCTGCCGGCGCCATCCGGCAGCGCCGCCGCCATCCCCGAGGTGAGCTGGTTCGACAGCGCGCCGGCCGCCGCGCTTGCGGCCGAGATCGCCAGCACGCCGCCGCCAGCCCTTGCGCCGCAACCGCCGCCGCTCGCCGTCGCGCCCCCGCCGCCGCCGCCGCCGGCAATCGTCGAAGCGGCGGAAGCAAGCGCCCCGCCGCCTGCCGCCGAAGCGGCCCTGCCGCAGCCGTCCGCTCCCGCGGCGACGGCGCCCGAGCCCGCCCTGCCCGACGAGAACCTGTGGACGCTATCGACCGCCAAGATCGCGACGCCGCCGCCCGACCCGCTGGCACTGCTCAAGGCGCTCAGCGAGGAAGAGCGCATCGCGTTGTTTACGTGAACTCGGCGCAGTCATTGCCGGGCTTGACCGGCAATCAGTGAGGAGCCAAGCAGCAGAAAACTTAGGTGAGGATTTTGCTTGCTGAACGGTCCATGGATGCGCGGGTCAAGCCCGCGCATGACGACGGTTAGGCCGAATCAACCTGCCGAACAATTCCGCATCCACATTCCCGCCCGACAGGATCGCCGCCACCACCTTGCCCTTGACCGCGAGCTTGCCCGCCAGCAGCGCGGCGAGGCTGACCGCGCCACCCGGCTCCACCACCAGCTTCAACTCCATGAAGGCGTAGCGCACGGCCGCCGCCACCTCGGCGTCGCTCACGGTGAAGCCCTGCCCGATCAGCGCGCGCGTGATCGGAAACGTGAGCTCGCCCGGCGTCGCGCTCATCAGCGCGTCGCAGATGGTGCCGCTCATGCGCGCGTTGGCCTCGCGCCGCCCGCTCTTGAACGAGCGCAGCGTGTCGTCGAAGCCCTCCGGCTCGACCGCGTAGATTTCGGCCGCCGGCGCCTTGGCCTTGATGCCGAGCGCGGTGCCGGCGGCGAGCCCGCCGCCCGAGGCGCCGACCAGCACGATCTCGGGCGCCAAGCCCAGCGCGGCCAGGTCCTCGGCGATCTCGGCGCCGATGGTGCCTTGGCCGGCGATGACCAGCGGATCGTCATAGGGCGGCACCAGCGTGGCGCCGCGCTTCGCGGCGATCGCTTCGCCGATCGCCGCGCGGTCTTCGGTGTCGCGGTCGTAGGGCACGATCTCGGCGCCGAGCGCCTGCGTGCGCTCGCGTTTGGCGGCCGGCGCGTCGGAAGGCATCACGATGGTCGCGCGCATGCCGAGCAGGCGTGCCGCCGCCGCCACGCCCTGCGCGTGATTGCCGCTCGAATAGGCCACCACGCCGGCGGCGCGCTTGTCGGGCGGAATCGAGGCGATCTTGTTGTAGGCGCCGCGGAACTTGAACGAGCCGGTGCGCTGCAGCGTCTCCGCCTTGAGGAACACGCGCGCGCCGAGGCGCTCATCCAGCACCGGCGCATTGATCAGCGGCGTGCGCACCGCGACGCCTTTCAGCCGCTGCGCCGCGGCCGCGATATCGGCGGCGGTAGGGAGGGTTACTTTGTCGATGGCGCCCATGGTGGGCAAGCTAGCCCTGCCACAAGCGGCGCGGCAAGACCCGCTCAGCGGCCGCTTGCGCGGGCGCGAGCTTCCTCCGCCAAAGGGGTCTCGTCAGCCGGCTCCGCGGTCCGCCCGCGCCGCCGCAGCCACGGCCGCCGCGTGCGCGTCACTTTGTTGCCCTGCGCCACGTGGTCGAGGAAAATGCGCGCGCTCGATTCCCAGGTCATCTTGAGCGCGAAGTCGCGGCATTCCTCGCGCGAGCATTCCAGCGCCTCCAGGCAGGCGCGCCGCAGGTCCTCGTCGAGCACGCCGACCGGCGCCTCCCGATCACGTCGCGCGGCGCCGCCGCCGGATAGGCCGCCACCGGCACGCCGCTCGCCAGCGCCTCCAGCAGCACCAGCCCGAACGTGTCGGTGCGGCTCGGAAATACGAACACGTCGGCGGCGGCGTAGAGCTCGGCCAGCGCCTCGCCCTGCTTGGCGCCGACGAACAGCGCGCCGGGATAGTCGCGCGCGAGCTGCGCGCGCGCCGGCCCGTCGCCCACCACCAGCTTGCTGCCAGGCAAATCGAGCTTCAAGAACGCCTCGACGTTCTTCTCCACCGCCAGCCGCCCGACCGTCAGGAAGATCGGCCGCGGCAGATTAAGCGGTGCCTCCGCGCGCGGCCGGAACAGCTGCGGCGTCGACCCCGCGCGGCCACAGCTTCACGTTCTTGAAGCCGCGGGTCTCGAGCTCCTTGACGAGCGTCGGCGTCGCCGCCAGCACAGCCGCGCCGGGGCTATGGAAACGGCGCAGCCAGGCCCAGGTCAGCTCGCGTGTCCAGCGCGCCGGCAGCGGCAGCCGGTCGGCGAGGTAATCGGGAAAGCGCGTGTGGAAGCTGGTGGTGAAGGGCAGGCCGCGCCTGACGCAGAGGCGGCGCATGGCGTGGCCGAGCGGGCCTTCCGTGGCAATATGAATGGCGTCGGGCTTGACGCTGTCGAGCCGCCGCGCCACCGCGCCGGGCGACGGCAGCGCCAACCGGATTTCCGGATAGCTCGGCAGCGGCAGCGTGAAGAACTCGCCGGGCGCGAGAAATTCGATCGCAGTGCCGAGCGCACGCGCTTCGCGCGCCATGTGGCCGAGCGTGCGCACCACGCCATTGACCTGCGGGTGCCAGGCGTCGGTCACGACCAGGATTTTCATGCGTCTGCCTCTCTCCTCATGGTGAGGAGCGCCCGCTAGGTGCGCGTCTCGAACCGTGAGGCCCGACTTGGCCATCCTTCGAGACGCCGCGCTGGCGCGCGGCTCCTCAGGGAATGATGTCTTCGGTTCGGTGACACTGCTCACGCGGCGCGTTGCTCCGCGACCGCGGTCGGCGCGCGCTCGGCGCCGGTCTCGGTCCAGGTGATGATTTCGAATTGGCCGTCGTGGCTTTCCGCCACCGCCGTGCAGCTTTCCACCCAGTCGCCGCAATTGATGTAGCGCAGCCCGAAGTCGTCATGGATGGCGGCGCGTGTGGATGTGGCCGCAGATAACGCCGTCGGCCTGGTGGTGCTTGGCTTCGGTCGCCAGCGCCTTCTCGAAGGCGCCGATATAATTGACCGCGTTCTTGACCTTGTGCTTGGCCCATTTCGACAGCGACCAATAGGGCGCGCCGAATACGCGGCGGAAACCGTTGAACACGCGGTTGGCGGTGAGCGCGAATTCGTAGGCCTTGTCGCCGAGCAGCGCCAGCCAGCGCGCCTGCGTCACCACCAGGTCGAACACGTCGCCATGCACCACCAGATAGCGTTTGCCGTCGGCGCCCTCGTGGATGATGTTCTCCACCACCTCGATGCCGCCGAAATGCGTGCCGTAATAGCCGCGCAGGAATTCGTCGTGATTGCCCGGCACGTAGATCATGCGCGCGCCTTTGCGCGCCGCGCGCAAGAGCTTCTGCACCACGTCGTTATGCGCCTGCGGCCAATACCAGCTCGAGCGCAGCGCCCAGCCGTCGACGATGTCGCCGACCAGATAGATCGTTTCGGCCTCGTGATGGCGGAGGAAGTCGAGCAGCCTGTCCGCCTGGCAGCCGCGCGTTCCCAAGTGCACGTCGGAGATGAAAAGCGCGCGATATCGCTTCGTGGCGGGCTCCGTCACGCGGCGACCTTCTCCAGGCTCTTGCTCATGTGGACAAGCATTAGCAGGCCTTCATTGCAGTTTTGTGACAGTGTTGTTTACCTATTCTCAGGCCGCCGCCGGCGCGGCGCGCCGAAAGCGCACCAGCGTGAAGAACGGCTTCACCTTCTGGCGCGCGATGAGCTCGGCGCCGCCATGTCTCTCGGCCCAGGCGGCCAGCCGCTGGAACGGGAATTCCGGCCGCAGGCCGAGCTTGCGCGCCTGCTGCGCCAGGAGGCGTTCGACCGCGGCGGCCAGCCCGCGCTCGGAATAGAGGTGATTGACCAGGATGATCTGCCCGCCCGGCTTGAGCACGCGCGCGCATTCGCTCAACACGCGCTCGGGATCCTCGACCAGTGTGATGACGAACTGCCCGACCACGCAGTCGAATGAGGCGTCGGGAAAGCGCATCGCCTGCGCGTCCATGACGCGCAGTTCCTTGACGTAAGGGTAGCGGCCGCTTCGCAACCGCTCGCGCGCCTTGGCGATCATCGGCTCCGACAAGTCGATGCCGGTGATCTCGGTGGAAGCGTCGTAGTCGTCGAACGAGAGCCCGGTGCCGACGCCGATCTCCAGGATGCGCCCGCCGACCGCGCGCGCGGCCTGCGCCGCCGCCCGCCGCCCGGAAAGAAAAAACGGCCCGCACAGCGCGTCATAGACCGGCGCCCAGCGCGCGTAAGCCTTCTCCATCGCCTGCCGGTCGGGATCGCGCAGCATGTCTTTCGCCCCTCGCGAATCAAAATCGCTTCGCCCGCAACCCGGCTAGCAATCCTGTGCGACGGTTTGGCGACATGGCCTTGACGCCTGCGCTCGCGCCCCCGACACTTCGCGCGCCATAAGAAACGTCACGGGAAGGGAAACTCCATGGATCTCGGAATTGCCGGCCGCAAGGCCATCGTCTGCGCCTCCAGCCGCGGCCTGGGCAAGGCTTGCGCGCGCGCGCTCGCCGAAGCGGGCTGCGAGGTGGTGCTCAACGGCCGCGACGCCAAGAAGCTGGAAGCCGCCGCCGCCGAGATCGCCAAGGCGACCGGCGCCAAGGTCATCCCCGTTGTTGCCGACGTCGCCACGCCCGCAGGCCAGGCGGCGCTGCTCGCCGCCTGCCCGCAGCCCGACATCTTGATCAACAACAATGCCGGCCCGCCCATGCGCGACTTCCGCGAACTGACGCGGCAGCAGATGATCGACGGCGTGATCGCCAACATGATCGTGGCGATCGAGCTCATTCAGAAGGTGATCGAGCCGATGAGCGCGCGCAAGTTCGGCCGCATCGTCAACATCACCTCGGGCTCGGTGAAAATGCCGCTCGCGGGGCTCGATCTGTCGTCGGGGGCGCGCGCGGGACTGACCGCCTTCCTCGCCGGCGTCGCGCGCACGGTCGCCGACAAGAACGTCACTATCAACCATCTGCTGCCCGGTCCCTTCGACACCGACCGGCTGCGCTCAACGCTGAGCAAGACCGCCGAGCTGAAAGGCAAGAGCGTCACGCAAGTTGCGGCCGAGCGCATCAACGCGATCCCCGCCAAGCGCTTCGGCGATCCGGCCGAGTTCGGCGCGGCCTGCGCGTTTCTTTGCTCCGCGCATGCCGGCTACATCACCGGGCAGAACCTGCTGATCGACGGCGGCACCTTCAGCGGCGCGTTCTGATCAGGCCGCGCGAAACTCCACGCCCAGCCGCGTCGCCGTGCGCCAGATCACGTGGCAGGTCTGGTGCAGGTGATCGCTCTCAACCACCAGCACGAAATCGTCGGGAATGCCGAGCTGGCTCGCGACTTCGAGGCATGCACCCGCGGGCGAGAGATTACGAATCCGGCAGTCGATGCCGGCGGCGCGATTGAAGCTGATGGAGCCCGCTTTGAGCGTGCGGTGGCGTTGGATCTTGCGTCGTTCGTCCATTGGGGCACCTCCTTTGCCCGCGTTGCCATGGCGCCAAGATACGCCCGATCCTCTAGCCGACCGTGCAAGTGAGCATCGAAAACCGCGCAATTGCGTTAGCGATCGGTAACCAAAAGCGCGCCCCGATACGGCGTAATGCCTGCGAAACGCTACGCATTTTACGGCCAATTTACGATTGTCCCCGGCCGGCCCGCGTTAGCATGCCGCCGCCCGCAAAGGACGAAGGCGATGCTCAGCTGGCTGGTCGCCACTTCCGACATTCTCGGCCTGCACGCGCAGAACTGGATGCTGCTGACGGCGGCGCTGTTTGCGCTCTACATCGCCTGGCTCGCCTTCGCGCAGCGGGCGGTGTAGCGCGGCTTCCCGGCTGGCCTCATCCTTCGAGACGCCCGCCTCCGCTGACGCTTCGGCGGGCTTCCTCGGGTCAAGCCCGAGGACAGGCTCTCAGGATGAGGAGAACCTCCCTTGCCCCTGCCCGGCCGCTGTCGCATTATGCCGGCCGACCCGCCTTGCCATTTCAAGAAAAGCACAACGCCTGAGGGAGACCACCCATGAAGCTCGTCCGCTATGGCGCGCCCGGCCGCGAGAAGCCCGGCATCGTCGCCGACGACGGCAAGATCCGCGACCTCTCGCGCCTCGTCAAAGACATCGACGGCGCCATGCTGGCCTCCGGCGGCCTCGCCAAAATCAAAAAAGCCAACCTGAAACGCATGAAGCCGGTCGCCGGCCGCCCGCGGCTCGGCCCCTGTATCGGCCATGTCGGCAACTTCATCGCCATCGGGCTGAACTATTCCGACCACGCCGCCGAAGCCGGCATGCCGATCCCGAAGGAGCCGATCATCTTCAACAAGGTGACCACCTGCATCTGCGGGCCGAACGACGACACCATCATCCCGAAGGAGTCCGGCAAGCTCGACTACGAGGTCGAGCTCGGCATCGTGATCGGCCGGCGCGCGCGCTATCTGGCGCGCGACAAGGCCAAGGACGCCATCGCCGGCTATTTCCTGTCGAACGACGTCTCCGAGCGCGTGTTCCAGATCGAGCGCTCGGGCAGCCAGTGGGCCAAGGGCAAGGGCTGCGAGACCTTCGGGCCGATCGGCCCATGGTTCGTCACCAAGGACGAGGTGCGCGACCCGCAGAATCTCGCGATGTGGCTCGACGTCAACGGCGAGCGGCGCCAGACCGGCAACACCAAGACCATGATCTTCAACTGCGAGCACCTGGTTTGGTACTGCTCGCAGTTCTTCGTGATGGAGCCGGGCGACATCATCATCACCGGCACGCCGCCGGGGGTGGCGCTCGGCATGAAGCCTACGCCGCAGTTCCTCAAGGCGGGGGATGTGGTGACGCTGGGGATCGATAAGCTGGGCGAGCAGAAGCAGAAGGTGGTGGCGTTTACGAAGTGAGCGGCGTGTAAGCACTCATCCTCAGAAGCCCGCCGAAGGCGGGCGTCTCGAAGGATGTCTAAATGTCACGCCGGAGCACGGGCGTTAGCCCGCGCGCCGGCATGCAATCCCCCCGCGCAACAGGCCCCGCTTGCGCGCGGCCGTCCCGCTGTGGATCGGCGCGCGACTTAGCGGCAGATCTGGCGCGTGCGGTATCTCACGTGGCCGTGGTGCACGACGCGCCTGCGCACCGTGCGGCAATCATTGCCTTCATAGGCATTCGCGTCATAGCCGCGACGATGAGAGTAGCCATCGTCCGAAAACCGCGGGCCGACGCCGACGCCGAGCGGGCCAAGCTCGACGCCCACGCCGCTATCGTCCGCGCCGAGGAAGACCTGCGCGCTGGCAGGCGCCGCAACGCCGAGTGCGGCAACCGCTGCCGCGACGAAAAGAAGCTTGCGCATGATAATCTCCTAAAAAACTGTCTGATTAAGCTCTACAAACCTGACGCGCGGTGTGCCGGCTTTGTTCACCCCGATTGAAGTTTAGTTTCGCGGCGAAAGAGGTAAAAAGCCGGAATCCGGGGGCAAACGCGGCGCCGGTCATCCGCGCGCGCCTCTCGGCTGTCATGCCCCGCCCCCGCCTGCGCGGGTGCAGGCTCCGGCGGGGCATCAAGTGATCGCCGGTCTTTGTGAAAGGCGTGGCGCTCGGCATGAAGCCGCAGCCGAAGTTGTTGCGGCGTGGCGACGTGGTGACGCTGCGATCGAGAAGCTCGGGGAGCAGAGGCAGAAGGTGGTGGGGTTTACGAAATAGACGCGCGCGCCGCGAACCATCGGAAAACGAAAACCGCGGGCGATGGGCCCGGGGTTTTTTCATTTGCGGCACACCACGCTACCGCTCGCTTGCAACTGCTGCGTCGCGCGTGCGCCGGCGCCTGCCGAATTTGTAACGTATTGCAGCCCCATTTGCGCATTTCAATCAACCTCGCTCGACACGTCCCGATCATGTTGCGTGCTACGGCGAGGAGAGTTGCAATGTCAGAACGCAAGTCGCTGCCGGTTGCTCTGCTCCTCATCGCCGGCCTCTCGGCATCAACGATTGCCGGCGCGCGCGCCGACGACAAATGCCTTGTCAAACCGAACGCGCCTGCGCCGCAAGGTCAGCACTGGTACTACCGGCACGATCACGCCAAGCGTCAGTGCTGGTATTTGAGAGAGCAAGGCCTCCCCGTTCGTAAACACGCGCCGCAGGCCGAAACGAAGCCCGCGCCGCAAGCGGCCGCGCGGCCGACGGTGCCGCAAGACGCGCAGCCGCAGCCCGTCGCAACGACAGCCGCGCCGCCGGCGGACGGCAAGTTCTCCGCCGCGGCGGCGCCGGTGCCTTTCCTCGACGTGACGAATTTGTCGATCCGGGCAACCGCCGCGCGGCCCGCCCAGCCGGCAGCGCGCGTTGCGTCGCCGCAATCCGCCGACGCGGGCGATGACCCACCGCCAGCGCGCGGCCATGTTGCGGCCGGCGTGAGCGATCCTCCACCGGCCGCGGACAAGCCTGTCGCAACGGGTGCGATCGACGGCCCCTCGCCCGCGGGCGACCGTGTCCGCAAGCCGCCGCAACGCGCGGCCGCGCCGCTGCCCGCGCCGGCGCCGATCGAGGCAGCCGCCGAGCCCGGTTACGCCTTTGCGCTGTTCATGCTGCTGTTCGTGGGCTTGGCCATTGGCGGTCCGGCCCTGCACTATGGGCGGCGGCGCAGGGCGCGCGAGGACGCCAGTTTTCGCCCGCCGCCGTGGGCGCGCGTGGTCGCCTTGAACGCGCCGACCCCGCGCATCCGTGTGCCGCGCCCCCGCAAGGACGCGCTTGCACAGCCTGCCGCCGCGCCGCCGCTGGCGCCCGCCGACCGCACCCAAAATCTGGCGCTGATGCTGCAGCAACTGGCGGACCGGCTGCGGGCGGACCAAGAGCCCGCGCCCAGCATCGTGCCGCATCCGGCCCGGCCCATGTCCCGTGCCGCGCGGCATGAAGCGGGAGCCGAAGTTATTGCGGCCTGGCGACGTGGTGGTGCTGGGGGCTGAGGGGCTGGGGGAGCAGCGGCAGAAGGTGGTGGGGTTTAGGAAGCGAGATGAAGTGGCGCCAGCGCGAGTGCCGCCCCGCCCCGCCCGCCAAACGAAACCCCCGGAGCCTAAAGCCCCGGGGGTCTAACGCTGCGTCGCCCGCAACAAGCGAAACGCCGGTTACTTGCCGTCGTCGGACTTGTTGTCGCTTTCGGGCTTCTGCTCGTCGTCCTTGACGACGTTGCCGGCCGGCGCGCTTTCATCCGACGGCGCCTGCACGGTGGTGCCGGTCTGCTCCTCGTTGTCGGCGGCGACGGCCAGATTGCCCGCGCCGAGCCCGAGGGCGGAAATCGCAACGGCGGCTAAGATCAGACGTTTCATTTCACTCTCCATGATGACCGGATCGCTGTCCGGACGGCGCAGAAGTTCCCTGGGCGGCGCGGCGCGATCATGGCGGGGAGCGTAGCGCGCGCGTTAATAGCGGGAAGCGCGCAATAGCGCCGGCGTAAAAACACGGTGGCTTTATTACGGCAAGGCCGCAATCCGGACTTGGGCGGCATGCGGCTTGGCCGCGCTGCCGGCCCGTTTCGCGCGCGCGGCCGGCGGCGTTCAGCATCGTGGCGAATTCAAGAACGCAAAAGCCCCGGGCTTGGCGCCCGGGGCTCTCGCCTTGTCGCTGGCTTGACGGCTTAGAAGCGGTAGTTGAGGCCGGCGCGCACGATGTTGGCGGTGAAATCGACCGAGGCGTCGGTCGGGATCGCGCAGGTCGTGTAGTCGCAGGTCTGCGTGCCGAAATCGGTATAGAGATATTCGATCTTCGCCGACCAGTGCCCGCTGAAGGCGTATTCGACGCCGGCGCCCGCGGTCCAGCCTATTTTCGTGCGGCTAACGGCTCCTCCCGGCGTCGACACATAGACGTTGCCGAAAGCGGCGCCGCCGGTCCCGAAAACAAGCCAATGGTCGAAGGCGTAGCCGATGCGGGCGCGCGCGGTCCCGAACCAGGTGTCCTTGATGGTGCAGCCGCCGCAAGCGCCACTGTCGGTGCCCTTGAGATCGGCGTAGTCGATATCGCCTTCGATGCCCCAGACCCAATTGCCGGTCTGCAGGTTGTAGCCCAGCGTGCCGCCCGCCAACCAGCCGCTCGGGCTGATTTCGAAGTCGCCGCCGCCGCCCGACCATTGCGAGCTGCCCCACACATAGCCGCCGTTGATACCGACATAGAATCCGGTCCAGCTGAACACCGGCACGACATAGGCCGGCTCCTTGTAGACGGGATGCGGCAGGTCGGCCGCCTGCGCGCCGAGCGGCGCCGACAAAAATGCGGCGGCGATGCCGGCGAGGATCAATTTGGTCTTCATATCTATCGGCCCTTTGACTGCACAGAGTTTGTTGCAGCCGAGCGATTGCCTCGCCCGGCTATGACGACACTCATTGCGTTACACGTGAGTTGCGTGCAGCGACTGTGCACGCAAGGTACGTGGATGCTGCTATCAGAGACCGAGAATGGTTAAAGGCCGGTTAACCATGAAAACGCCCGCCAACAGCGGTGTTCCGCTGCCGCCGCGGCGGCGGCGCAGCGCGCATGCGCGCACGGGAAGAATTGCTCAAGCCGCCAGGCTGCGGCGCGGCAAGCGCGCCGTTCGCCACGAGTTGCCGGCGCGCGCTTTGATGCAAGTCAAGGCCGGTGGCCGCGGCCGGTTTAAGTTTTTATGCAGTAGGAACCGGGAGCTTCCATCATGCCGACAGAAACCGCGATCGTCATCGCCGCCTTGGTCGCCGCATTCTCCGTCTTAGCGGTGGCGATGATCTGGGCCGATTTCCGCACACGCGACTACCGCGCGCCGGGCGCAAAATATTTCGACGGCCGCGGCAAGGCGGCCTGAGCCCGTCCAGCGATCGATGCGCGACGGGCGGCGCGAAACGACAGCGTCGGCGATGCCTCACGCCTCCCTCGCCGCCAGCACCGCCTCGATCGACACCCGCGACCAGGGCGCGGTGCGGGTACGGAAGGCCGTGTAGGAGCCGTGAATCTTGGCCGTGATGGCGTTGCGCTCGGCAAGCTCGCCCAACACGTCGTCGGCCTGTTTGCGCGCACCCGCGACCAGATCGGCCGGGAACGCTGTGAGCCTCACGTTGTGCTGCTTCACCAGCGCTTCGAGCGCCTGCGCGTTGAGCCGCTCCATCTCGGCCAGCGCGTAGTTCGCCTCCGTAGCGCAAGCGTGCTGCACGATGGCCTTCAACTCGCCGTCGAGCGCATCCCATTGCTTGAGCGCGACGATGCATTCGCCGGTGCCGTTCGGCTTGTTGAAGCCGGGATAGTAGTAGAACGGCGCCACCCGATAGAGCCCGAGCGCGATGTCGGTGCCGGGGCCGACGAATTCGGCGGCGTCGAGCACGCCCGATTGCAGCGAGGTGAGGATCTCGGCCGGCGGCGTGGTCTGCGGCGTGGCCCCTAACCGGCGATAGACCTCGCCCCCGAGCCCGAGCGAGCGCAGCTTGATGCCTTTGATGTCCGCGAGGCCGTTGAGCTTGTGGCGGAACCAGCCGCCCATGCAGACGCCGGTATTGCCGCCCATGAACGGCTTGACGCCGAACGGTTTGTACAATTCGTCCCACAACGCCTGCCCGCCGCCGGCCTCGATCCAGGCGACGTGCTCGGAAGGCGTCAGCCCGAACGGCACGGTGGTGAAGAAGGCGGCGGCCGGCATCTTGCCCTGCCAATAGAAGGCGGCGGTGTGGCCGATATCGGCGACGCCGTTGCCGACCGCGTCGAGCACGCCGAAGGCCGGCACCACTTCGCCGGCGGCGTAGACGGTGATGTCGATGCGTCCGCCGGAGAGCTTAGCGATGCGGGTGGCGATGCGCTCGGCCGACATGCCGGGACCCGGCAGTCGCTCGGGCCAGGAGGTGACCATCTTCCACTTCATGGGCGCGGCGCGCGCGATGGCCGGCGCGGCGACGGCGCCAGCCAGCGTCAGGCCGGCGCCGGTGACGAAACTGCGTCGCGTGGTCATGGTCTGCTCCATTGTGCGGGGAAATGATCGAGCGGGCCGCGGCCGTGGCCGACCTGCAGCGCGTCGGCGCCGGCGATCGTCGCGCTGACGTAGCCCTTTGCTTGCGCAACGGCGTCCGTGAGTTCCAGGTCTTGGGCGAGCCCGGCGGCGATGGCCGCCGACAGCGTGCAGCCGGTGCCGTGCGTGTTCTTGGTCGCGATGCGTTTGGCGGCGAAGCGCTTGACCTCGCCCGGCCCGACCAAGAGATCGACGCTCTCCTCGCCCTCGCCGTGGCCGCCCTTGATCAGCACATGGCGGGCGCCGAGCCGCAAGATTTCGCGCGCCTGGACTTCCATGTCGCGCTCGTTGCGCGCCAGCGCGCTGCCGGTGAGCGCGGCGGCCTCATGCAGATTGGGCGTCACGATCAGCGCGGGCGGAAACAACATGGCGCGCAGCGCGCTGACCGCCTCGGGCGCCAGCAGGTATGCGCCCGAGGTCGCCACCAAGACCGGATCGAGCACGATATTGCGCGCAGCGTGACGGTCGAGCGCGTCGGCCACCGCCGCGATGCTCGTCGCGCGCGACAACATGCCGATCTTGACGGCGGCGATATCGAAATCGTCAAACAGCGCGTCGATCTGCGCAGCAATGAAGTCGGCCGGCACGTCGTGGATGCCGCCGACGGTTTGCGTGTTCTGCACGGTGAGCGCCGTGATGGCGCTGGTGCCGTAGACGCCGAACGCGGCGAAGGTCTTCAGGTCGGCCTGGATGCCGGCGCCGCCGCTCGGGTCCGAGCCGGCGATGGTGAGCGCGATGGGCATCGTCATGGCACGGCCCCCGCACCTCTCCCCGCTGCGCGGGGAGAGGGAAGAACGGTGAGCGCGAGGACACTCATGCGGCGCCTCGCTTGGCGAGCGCCGCGTCGACCACGGCGCGCAAATCCCGCGCCGCCGCGGCGGGATCGGGCGCAAGCGACAATGCCGAGATCACCGCGACGCCGTCGGCGCCGGCGGCGATGACGCCGGCGGCGTTGCCGGCGGTGATGCCGGCGATGGCGCAGATCGGGAAATCCGGATCGCGCGCGCGCACCGTGCGCACGATCTCGCCTAAGCCGGCGATGCCGATCGACGCCTTGGTATTGTCCTTGGAGGTGGTGGCATAGACGCCGCCGATCGCGACGTAATCCAGGAACTCGAGCGGTGCGGCCTGCGCCAGCGCCACCGTGTTGATGCTCAGTCCGATGATCGCGCTGCGGCCGAGCAGCAGGCGCGCGTCTTCCGGCGCCATGTCGTCCTGCCCGATATGGACGCCGTCGGCTTCCGCCGCGAGCGCGACGTCGACGCGGTCGTTGACCAGCAGCGGCACATTCGCCGGCTCCAGCACCTCGCGCAGCGCGCGCGCCTCCTCGACCAGCGCGCGGGTGCTGCCAAGCTTGTCGCGCAACTGCACCAGCGTCGCCGAGCCTGCGATCAGGCGCGCGAGATCGGGCAGCGTGCGGCCGCCGGCAACCGCGGGATCGATGAGGGCGTAGAGGCGGAGATCGGGCGCCATCAGCTCACCTTTGCGCGCGCGGCAAGCGTCGCGCCGTCGAGATTGTAGAGCGCGTCGAGGATGGCGACCGCGAAGCTGCCGGGGCCTTGCGCCTTTTCCGCCGCCTGCTCGCCGGCGACGCCCAAGATGACGAGCGCCGCGGCAGTGGCGAAAAACGCGTCCGGCTCGACCGCCAGGCAGGCGGCAACCAGCGCCGAGCCGGCACAGCCCATGGCGGTGACTTTGGCCATCAGCGCATGGCCGTTCGCGATAGTGGCCGAGCGCCGGCCGTCGGTGACGAAATCGGCCGCGCCCGACAGACCGATGACGGCATCGGCAGCGGCAGCCATTGCCGCCGCGGGCGACGGCGCACGGCCGGCGAGCGCGGCGAATTCGGCATGGTTGAGCCGCACCACGCTGGGCGCGCGCGCAAGCAGCGCGCGGGCGAAGTCGTTGCGCGCGGGGCTGCGGTCGACGAACACCGGGTCGAGCACCCAAGGTAGCGCCTTGCCGGCTGCCGCCTTGACGGCGATGTCGCTCGCCGTGCGGCGCTCGGCGTCGAAGGTGCCGAGATTGACCAGCAGGCTGTCGGCGCCGGCGACGAAACCGGCAATTTCCTCGGCGGCAAGCGTCATCGAGGGCACGCAGGCTACCGCCAGCAGCACATTGGCGGTGAAGTTCTGCGCGACGTTATTGGTGATGCAGTGCACCTTAGGCGCGCGCGCGCGCAGGCGCGCGAGCGCGGCGGCGGCCGTGGTCGCCACGTCGATACGCGCTGGTGCGGGGTGGTGCATCTCTCATCCCTCCGCCGGCATGATCCGGATCAGGTTCGTTGGGTTGGCCTTGCAAGCCTCTCAGCCCGGCGCGTGCCGCCGGACACCCCACGAGATTGCTGGCTTTTACTAGTCTCCGGGAGAGCGCGTGGCAAGCAGGGCCGCTCCGCTCCCTCCCCCTGAAAGGGGGAGGGTCGGGGTGGGGGTCGCCAAACTTCAGTTGACCCCCCACCCGGCTCGCTACGCTCGCCGACCTCCCCCTTTCAGGGGGAGGTAAAATAACAACCGGCGGCGCTTAGCTTGCCAACGGAGCACCTTTTTGCTGGATTGCGCTCAGTGCGGCGGCGCGGAGGCCCGAGAGCGATGACCCCCTTTTTCGTCCAGATCAAATGCGAGCTCGGCAAGGCCTATCAGGTGGCCAACGCGCTGGCCGAGGCCGAGATCGCCTCCGAGATCTATTCGACCGCGGGCGACTACGACCTGCTGGTAAAATTCTACGTCGATGCCGGCACCGATATCGGGCATTTCGTCAACGAGAAGGTGCAGACCCTGCCCGGCATCAAGGACACCTACACCATCATCACCTTCAAGGCGTTTACGACGTAGGCAGCCACGTGCCCCGGATGCTGCGCAGCATGAAGCGCAGCGGAATGCTGCGCTGCTGATCCGGGGTCTTATCGAATTCCGAGTTTGGGAAGGTCCCGGGTCCGCGGCGCACCGTTCGCACCACGTAAAACTTTGGTGCGACGCGCAGCACGTTTTCGTGCTCACGCTGCGCCGCGCCCGGGACACACAGGCCGTGGCTATTTCTTCTTCTTCGGCTTGGCCGGGCCGGTCACCGGCGGCAGCGATTTGATGTAGGTGCCGATCGCCAATCGATCGTCGTCGGTCAGCTGCGAGGTGTTGTGCACCACCTCGCCCATGGTCGAGCCGACCGCGTCGCCCTCGATCGTGAAGCCGCTTTCCAACAGATAGGCGATGTCCTTCGCCGACCAGTCCTTGAGGTTTTTCTGCGTGATGTTGGGCACCCAGCCCTTGCCGTCCGGCACCGGACCGCCGGCGAAGCGCTCGCTGGTGATGATGCCGCCGAGGAAATTGCGCGGTGAGTGGCATTCGGCGCAGTGGCCGGGGCCGTTCACCAGATAGGCGCCCCTGTTCCAGACGTCGGATTGCGTGGGATCGGGTTGGAACGGCAAGCCGTCGAGGAACAGCAGCTTCCAGCCGCCGACCAGGCGGCGGATGTTGAACGGGAAGGCAAGATCGTGCGGCGGCGCGCGGCCCTTAACCGCCGGCAGCGTCTTGAGAAAAGCGAAGAGGTCGCGCAGGTCGTTGTAGGTGATGTGTTGATAGGAGGTGTAGGGGAACGCCGGGAAGAGATGCTCGTCCTGCGGCGAGGTGCCCTTGGTCATGGCGGTGATGAACTGCGCCTCGCTCCAGGCGCCGATGCCGTCGGTGCGGTCGGAGGAGACGTTAGGGGGGTAGAACGTGCCGAAAGGCGATTGCAGCGCCAACCCGCCGCCGAGCAAAGTGCGGTCCTTCTGGCCGGGCGTGGCGTGGCAAGACGTGCAGCCGCCGATATAGAACAGCGTCTTGCCGTTGGCGAGATTGGGCTTGTGCGGGCCGAGCGCGCTCGCCGACACGGTCTGCGGGATGGTGAGCAGCCAGAACAGGCCGGCGCCAAACAGAGCCGCCACGACGCCAAGCACGACCAGAATTTTGAGGATCCGCACGACTCCACCCCCTAGCGCATGATCCCGAAAAGTGGGAACCGCACTCTAAGCCCGCGAAACGATAGCGCAACTGAAACGCCGCCGCGACAGTGGCCGCGGCGGCGCTAGGAAACGCGCGGCAACAACTTCTACTGCTTTTCGAGCCGGTAGTCGTCGTGGCAATTGGTGCAGGCCTTGCCGACCACGCCCAACGAACCCTTCAGGCCGTCGAGCGAAGCCTCGGCCTTGGCGCGGTTGTCGGCGACCGCCTTGCCGAAGGCAGCGGCCTTGGCGTCGAAGTCCTTCTTGTTCTCCCAGATCTTCGGCGCGGCGCGGGTCTTCTCGCCGGTCTTGGAATTGTCGGGGAACAGCCCGGGCAGCTTTTGCGCGGTTTCGGCCCATTGCGTGAAGGCCGCCTCCACCGCCTTGGCGTCGTACGGTTTCTTGCCGCGGACCATCTGCACGAGGGCCTTGGCGTGGTCGTTGTTCTCCTTCATCAGATGCTCGCGCGTCTTGATCGCGTCCGATTGGGCAAGGACGGCGCCGACGCCGAGCACGACGGCAAGGCCTGCAAGCACGGTTCGCTTCATCATCGAGGGGCCCCTCTTTGGTTTTCCAACTGCACAGCGGAAACCCTAATGCATCCCCCATTATTCCGCCGCCGGCAACAGCCTGCGGCGCGATGGCGCAGGCCGGCCGTCGATCACGATTTCGTGATCGACTAAGCCATTAAGAAGCTTGCTGCTTTCGCGCGCCCTGGATGGCCTGCCAGACCCGCTGCGGGGTCGCCGGCATGTCGAGCTTGGCGATGCGGTGGGAGCGCCAGAGCGCGTCGATGACCGCATTCATGACCGCCGGACATGAACCGATGGCGCCCGCCTCGCCCGCCCCTTTCACCCCGAGCGGATTGGTCTTGCACGGCACGTTGCGGGTCTCGAACACGAAATCGGGCGCGTCGCCGGCGCGCGGCAGCGCGTAGTCCATCAGGCTGGCGGCAAGCAATTGGCCGGAGGCGGGATCGTAGACCGTGTCCTCCATCAGCGCCTGACCGATGCCCTGCACCGCGCCGCCATGCACCTGGCCTTCGAGCAGCAGCGGGTTGAGCGTGGCGCCGAAGTCGTCGACCACCACGTAGCGCAGGATCGCGGTGGCCCCGGTGTCGGGATCGATCTCGACCTCGGCGATGTGGGTGCCGTTCGGATAGGTCGGCACGTCGGGGCCGAAATCGCCGGCGGCGCGCAAGCGCTCGGGCGTCGCGGCCTCATGCGCGGCGATGTCCGCAAAAGAAATCACCCGGTCGGTGCCGGCGACGCGCACGGCGCCGTCGGCGATCTCCAGATCGCCGGCGGAGGCCTCCAGCGCGTCAGCCGCGATCTCCTTGAGCTGCTCGCCGAGCTTCTTGCCGGCGCGCTCGACCGAGACGCCGCCGACGGGGATCGAGCTCGAGCCGCCGGTGCCGGCCCCGGTTTCGATCGTGTCGGTGTCGCCTTGCACCACGCGCACTTTCTCCGGTGGAAGCCCGAGTTGGTCGGCGACGATCTGCGCGTAGGAAGTGGCGTGGCCCTGGCCGGTCGACTGCGAGCCGATCAGCACGGTAACGCCGCCGTCGCGGTCGAGGCTGATGACAGCGGTCTCCGGGCCGTTGCCGCCGCAGGCTTCGACATAGGTCGCCAAGCCGATGCCGCGCAGCATGCCGCGCCGCTTCGATTCCGCCATGCGCTTGTTGAAGCCGCTCCAATCGGCGATCTCCTGCGCGCGCGCCAGCGTGCCGGCGAAATCGCCGGAGTCGTAGACTTTGCCGGTCGGCGTCGTATAGGGCATGGCCTTGGGCTTGATGAAGTTGCGGCGGCGCAAAACATCGGGCGCCAGACCGGCTTCGCGCGCGGCGGCATCGACCGCGCGCTCGATCAGGTAGGAAGCTTCCGGGCGGCCGGCGCCGCGATAGGCGTCGACCGGCACCGTGTTGGTGTAGACGGCGCGAAGGCGCGCATGCGCGACCGGAATGTCGTAGACGCCGGTCGCCATGCCGACGCCAAGCCACGGGATATAGGGCGCGTAGCAGGATAGATACGCGCCCATGTCGGCGACGATGTCGAGATCGAGCGCGAGGAACTTGCCCTTGTCGTCGAGCGCCAGCCGAGCGGTCGAGATGTTGTCGCGGCCGTGGCTGTCGGCGAGGAAATGCTCGGAGCGCTCGCATACCCATTTCACCGGCTTGCGCAGCCGCTCGGCGGCGACGGCGGCGAGCGCGTATTCGCGATAGGGAAACAGCTTGGTGCCGAAGCCGCCGCCGACGTCGGGCGTTATCACGCGCATCATCTCGGGCGGCACTTTCAGCACCGCTTGGGCGACGATGTCGCGGATGATGTGGCTGCCCTGGCTGCCGAGGGTGAGCGTGTAGCGGTTGCCGTCGTGCTCGGCGACGACGGCGCGGGTGTCCATGTAGTTGGTCACCAGCCGCTGGTTGACGATGGTGAGCTCGACCGTGCGGGCGGCCTGGGCGAAGGCCTGCTTGGTCGCGGCTGCGTCGCCGGCCGCAGTCTCGAAGGCGAGATTGCCGGGCCGGTCGGGCCAGACCTGGGCCGCGTCTTTTTCCAGCGCCGCCAGCGCGCCCACCACATGCGGCAGCGGCTGCCAATCGACGCTGATCGCCTCGGCCGCGCCTTTCGCCTGCTCAAGCGTATCGGCCACCACGAAGGCGATGGAATCGCCGACATGGCGCACCTCATCGCGCGCCAGGATCGGATAGTACGGCACCGGGATGTCGACGCCTTCCAGCACGCCGGGCGTCGGCAGCGGGCCGAGCGCGGCGGTGTCCGCGGCGGTCAGCAGCAGGCGCACGCCCGGCAGCGCGCGCACGCGCTCGAGGTCGTGCAGCTGGAAGCGGGCATGGGCGTGCGGCGAGCGCAGCACCACCGCGTGCAAGGTTGCCTGCGGGGTAAAATCGGCCACGTAATGCCCCTGCCCGCGCAGCAGCGCGTCGTCCTCCTTGCGCGTGACCGCCTGACCGAATCCGAATTTCATCAAGCCCCCGCCTGTTTGCGCCTGGCTATTCCGCCGGATGCTGCGAATGGCGCCGCTGGCGGCGTCCGGCAAAGCGCAGCGCCAGCCAGCGCGTGACCACGTAAAATACCGGGGTGAAGATCAGGCCGAACAAGGTGACGCCGATCATGCCGGAGAACACCGTGGTGCCGAGCGTCTGCCGGAGCTCCGCGCCGGCGCCCACCGCCCAGACCAGCGGCGTCACGCCCAAAATGAACGACATCGAGGTCATCAGGATCGGCCGGAAGCGCAGATGCGCGGATTCGACCGCCGCGCCCAGACGATCATTGCCGCGATCCTCGAGCTGCTTGGCGAACTCGACGATCAGAATGGCGTTCTTGGCCGCCAGGCCGATCAGCACGATGAAGCCGACCTGGGTGAGCAGGTTGTTGTCCATGCCGCGCAATACCACGCCCACGATCGAGGCGATCAGGCACATGGGTACGATCAGGATGACCGCGAGCGGCAGCGTCAGGCTCTCGAACTGCGCCGCCAGCACCAGGAACACGAACACCACCGCCAGCACGAAGGCAAAGATCGCGGCATTGCCGGCGCGGACCTGCTGGTAGGCGAGCGTGGTCCATTCGTAGGAGAAGCCGGCGGGCAGCACCTTCTGCGCCAATTGCGCCATGATCTGGATGGCCTGGCCCTGGCTGTAGCCGGGCGCCGCGGAGCCGTCGAGCTCGGCGGCCGGATATAGATTGTAGCGCGGCACGCGGTAGGGACCGGCGATGTCCCTGATGGTGGTGAAGGCGCCGAGCGGCACCGTGCCGCCGGAGCTGTTGCGCACGCGGATGTTCAGGATGTCCTTTTTATCGTTGCGGAACCGGCTGTCGGCCTGCGCCACCACGCGGTAGGTGCGGCCCAATATGTTGAAGTCGTTGACGTAGATCGAGCCGAGGTAAATCTGCAGGGCCCCGAACACGTCCGGGATATTGATCCCCAAGAGCTGCGCCTTGGTGCGGTCGATGTCGAGATAGACTTCCGGCGTGTTGGTCTCGAACAGCGAGAACACCTGGACGAGACCGGGGGTTTGGGCGGCGGCGCCCATCATGGCGTAGACGGCGTGCTGCAAGGCGAGCGAGCCATGGCCGGCGCGATCCTCCACCATCATGCGGAAGCCGCCGGCATTGCCGATGCCGGAGACCGGCGGCGGCGCCACCACGAACAGGCGGCCCTCGTGGATCGACGACAGCTTGCCGAACAGCTTGCCCTGGATGGCCGCGGCCGATTGGCCCGGGTGCTTGGCACGCTCCTCGAACGGATCGAGCACCACAAAGATGGCGCCGGAATTGGGCGCGCGCGTGAAGGTCGCGCCGGAGAAGCCGACGATATTGACGGCATGGGCGACGCCCGGCGTTTTCAGGATCATGTCGACGGCGCGCCGGTTGACCGCGTCGGTGCGCGCGAGCGAGGCGGCCGGCGGCAGCTGGGTGACCACGATGAGGTAACCGCGGTCGAGCTGCGGGATGAAGCCGATCGGGGTGTGGCGGAATTCATTGAGGCCGAAGCCGATGATCACCGCATAGGCCACCACCATCAGCCCGGAGACGCGCACCAGCCTGCCGGTCAGCCAGCCGTAGCCGCGCGTCAGGCCGCCGAAGCCGCGGTTGAACAGCCGGAAGAAGCCGCGCAGCGGCGCGCCCCACCAATGGCGGCGCACGCGCGCGTCGTGCGGCTTGAGCAGCAGCGCGCATAAGGCCGGCGACAGCGTCAACGACACGACCAGCGAGATGACGGTGGCGCCCGCGATGGTGAGCGCGAACTGGCGATAGAACTCGCCCGATATGCCGGTGATGAAGGCGGAGGGGACGAACACCGAGGTCAAGACGAGCGCGATCGCGACCAGCGCGGTGCCGACCTCGTCCATGCTCTTGACCGCCGCGTCGTGCGGCGAAAGGCCGGCCTCGATATTGCGCTCGACGTTCTCCACCACCACGATGGCGTCGTCGACCACGATGCCGATGGCGAGCACCAGGCCGAACAGCGACAGGTTGTTGAGCGAGAAGCCGAACAACGACATCACGAACAAGGTGCCGATCAGCGACACCGGAATGGCGACGATCGGGATGATGGCGGCGCGCCAGGTCTGCAGGAACAGGATGACGACCAGGACGACCAGCACGATCGCCTCGCCCATGGTGCGCTCGACCGCCTCGACCGACTGGGCGATGAACTGCGTCGGGTTGTAGACGATGGTGTATTTCATGCCCGGCGGGAACCGCTGCGACAAATCGGCCATGGTCTTCTGGATGGTGGCCGCGGTCGACAGCGCGTTGGAGCCGGGGCGCTGGAAGATACCGATGGCGACCGCGGGATCCTTATCGAGATAGGAATTGGTGGTGTAGTCCTGCGCCGCGAGCTCGACGGTGGCGACGTCGCGCAAGCGCACCACGGCGTCGGCGGTCTGCTTGACGACGATATTGCCGAACTGGGCCGGGTCCTTCAGCCGCCCTTGCGTCTGCACCGAGATCTGGAAGGCGCGCGGATGGGCGACCGGCGGCTGGCTGAGCACGCCGGAGGCGACCTGCACGTTCTGCCCCTGCAGGGCGGTGACCACGTCGCGCGCCGTCAGGCCGACCGATTGCAGCCGGTCGGGATTGAGCCAGACGCGCATGGCGTAGTCGCGGGCGCCGAACACGATGAGCGAGCCGACGCCGTCGATGCGGGCGAGCGCGTCGGTGATCTCGAGGTTGGCGTAGTTCGACATGAACAGCGTGTCGCGCGACTTGTCGGGCGAATAGATGTGCACGACCATCATGATGTCGGGCGAGCTCTTGTTCACCGTCACGCCGATGGCGCGCACGTCGGCCGGCAGGCGCGGCTCGGCGACCGAGACGCGATTCTGCACCTGCACCTGCGCGGTGTCGAGATTGGTGCCGATGTCGAAGGTGACCGAGATGTTGAAGCTGCCGTCGCTGGTCGAGTTCGACGTCATGTAGAGCATGTTCTCGACGCCGTTGATCTGCTCCTCGATCGGCGTCACCACGGTGGAGGCGACCACGTCGGAACTGGCGCCCGGATACGAGCCGGTCACCGTGATGGTCGGCGGCGCGATTTCCGGATACTGCGCGACCGGCAGGCGGAAGAATCCGACCCCGCCCAGGATCACGATCACGATCGAGATCACGGAGGCGAAGATCGGCCGGTCGATGAAGAAACGCGAAATGCGCATGAGCCGGCGCCCGCTATTTCGGCGCCGTCGAGGCTTCGCCCAGCTTGGGCGGCGCCTTGGGCGATCCCTTGGGCGATGCCTTGGGCGATCCCTGAGGCGAGGCCTTGGGCTTGGCGCCCTTCTCCTGCGGCTTGACCGTCATGCCGGGCCGCGCGCTCATCAGGCCCTCGACGACGACGCGGTCGTCCGGCTTGAGGCCGCTCGTGATCGCGCGCAGGCCATCGGGCGTGAGCTGGCCGAGCTCGACGGTCTGTTGCTTGACCTTGTCGCCGGGGCCGACCAGCAGGACGTATTTACTGGTCTGCTCGGTGGCGATCGCGATGTCGGGCACCAATAGGGCTTCGTGCGGAGGCGAAGCCGGCACGCGCACGCGCCCGAACATGCCGGGCGTGAACACGCCGTTGGGATTGGCGAACACGGCACGCGCCAAGATGGTGCCGGTCGAGGTGCTGATCACGTTGTTGACGAAATCCATGTGGCCTTCGTGCGGAAAGCCCTTCTCGTCGATCAGCTTGAGCGAGACCGCCACGCCGCCGCCGCGGCTGGCGACGTCGCCGCCGTCTTTCGCCATGCGCTCATAGCGCAGGTAGGACGACTCGTCGAAGGTGAACTCGAAATAGATCGGATCGGTCGACACGATGGTCGCGAGCAGCGTGGGGCTCGGAATGTTACCGCCGGCCACCAGGTTGCCGGGCGAGACCTGGCGGGCGCCGATGCGGCCGTCGATCGGCGCGTGCAATTCGGTGAACTGCAGATCGAGCTCGGCCTGCTGCACGGCCGCCTGCGCGGCGGTGACGGCGGAGTGCGCGTTGCGGAAGCTCTGCGAGCGCTGCTCGAAAATCTGCTCGGTGATGGTGTGCTCGCGTACTAGCGACTGGCCGCGCTTCAAGTCGGACTCGGCATAGGCGAGGTTCGACTTGGCGGTCGCCAGATTGGCGCGCGCCTGGTCGAGCGTGTATTGGAACGGCCGCTTGTCGATGGTGAACAGAAGGTCGCCCTTCTTGACCATCTGCCCGTCCGTGAAATGCACGCTGTCGAGATAGCCCGACACGCGCGCGCGCACCTCGACCGAACTCACCGCGGCGAAGCGCCCGACATATTCGTCGAAATCGGACACCGTGCGCTGCACGGGCTTGGCCACGATCACGGTGGGCGGCGGCGGCGCGCCGGCCTTTTTCTGCGACTGACCCTGCCCGCAGCTTGCGACCAAAGTCGCAAGCGCCAGCGCAGCGGCGCCCGCGCATAGACTTCGCATCAACGAAATTGATGGGATGGCCCGTCTGACGTTCATGAAACCCTGCGGCATGGCCCGGGCCCAGTCGCGGCCCAGCCTGCCCCCATAGCCTCGACAGGGAGGTAAGTCCACCTTGCCGGTTCGGCAATAGCGCCATGAAATTTCGTTTCAGCGTCCGGTCATGGCGCGAAACCTTGTGAGCCAGGTTCGCCCGAAAAACGCCAGAACGATCCCGCCGTAAAGGGCGCCGGCGATCACCCCGAGCGCGATGAGCGTCGCCAGCGCGTGCAACTCGTGCCAGCCGGCGAACAGCCGCTCAACCGGCGCATGGCCAAGCCACAGCACGGCCGCCATGACGAGACCCGCCGCCGCCAGCCTGACCGCCGAAGCTTTGAGCCGCGCGTCGATGGCGAGATGGCCGGCGCGGTGCGCAAACCAGAGCACCAGGCTGAGATTGATCCAGGCGCCGATCGAAGTGGCAAGCGCGAGGCCCACCTGCGCCAGCGGGCCCATCAGCAAAACCTTGAAACCGATATTGACCGCGGCCGCGATCAGCGCGGCCTTCACCGGCGTCGCGGTGTCGCCGCGCGCGAAGAAACTGGCGACCGCGCTGCGGATCAGCACGAAGGGCAACAGGCCGAAGGCGTAAGCCGACAGCGTGCGACCGGCGGCGACGGCGTCGGCGGCGGTGAAGGCGCCGCGCATGAACAGCGCGCGCATGATCAATTCGGGGATGGTGAAGAAGGCGGCAAGCGCCGGGATCGCCAAGAGCAAGGCGAACTCGATCGCGCGGTTCTGCGCGGTCGCGGCACCGGCCTCGTCGCCGGCCGCGATGCGGCGCGCCATTTCCGGCAGCACCACGGTGCCGGCGGCGATGCCGATGACGCCGATCGGCAATTGGTTGAGGCGGTCGGCGTAATAGAGCGCCGAGATTGCGCCGGCCGGCAGGAAGCTGGCGATGATGGTGTCGGCGAACAGCGCGAGCTGCACGCCGGCGGAGCCGAGCGTGGCGGGACCGAGCGCGCGGAAGAACTTGCGCACGTCGGCGTCGAGCTCGGGCCAACGCAGCGCCGCGAGCACGTTCTGCCGAAAAGCGTCGCCGCCGACCAGCAGCGCCTGCAAGACGCCCGACACCAGCACGCCCCAGGCCGCCGCGTGCCCGGCATTGGGGAAGAAGGCCGCGAGCAGGAGCGCGGTGATGATCGAGAGATTGAGCAAGATGGGTGCGGCGGCGGCGGCAGCGAAGCGCTGCAGCGCGTTGAGGATGCCGCCATAGAGCGTGACCAGAGTGATCAGCAGCAGATAAGGAAAGGTGATGCGGGTGAGCTGCACCGCGAGCGCGAAGCGTTGCGGATCGTCGTGGAAGCCGGGCGCCAGCACGTCGATCACCGCCGGCGTGAAGACGAGCGCCAGGGCAAGCAGCACGATCTGGCTCGCCAGCAGCAGCGTGAAGATGCGGTCGGCGAAGAGGCCTGCGCGCGCCGCCCCGTTTTGCTCGCGGATGCGCGCATAGGCCGGCACGAAGGCGGCGTTGAAGGCGCCCTCGGCGAAGATGGCGCGGAAGTGGTTGGGCAGGCGCAGTGCGACGAAAAACGCGTCCGCCGCGGGGCCTGCGCCGAGCACCGCGGCCAGCACGATGTCGCGGGCAAAGCCGGTGATCCGCGACAGCAGCGTAAAGCCGCCGACCGTGAGGATGCGCTCAATCATCGGCTTGTGGTACCATGGTCAAGCTGTGCGAAACGGGTTTGCAACGGAATTGCGCTACAACGATGGTCAGACCGGCCAAACTGCCATAAGACGATTCCCGACACGAACATAGAGCCACCACGAGCGTCCCCCTAGATGCCCTCCCCGATCATTCCCGTTCTCTTGGCCGGCGGCGCCGGGACGCGGCTTTGGCCGGTCTCGCGCGACGCCCTGCCCAAGCAGTTCCTGCCTTTGGTCGGCGAGCGCTCGACCTATCAGGAGACGCTGCTGCGGGTTAACGACCCGATGTTCGCCGCCCCCATCGTCATTACCGGGCCGAATTTCCATTTCTTCGCCCGCCGCCAGGCCGAAGAGGTCGGTGTCGAAGCGACCGTGGTGATCGAGCCATTGCGGCGCGATTCGGGGCCGGCGATCGCGGCCGCGACGGCAATCGCCCGTGCGCGCGACCCGGAGGCGGTGGTGCTGGCGCTCGCGGCCGATCACATCATCCTCGACGTGCCGGAATTCCGCGCCACTTGCGCGGCCGGCCGCGCGGCGGCCGAGGCCGGCCATATCGTCACCTTCGGCATCAAGCCGAGCGAGCCCAAGACCAGCTACGGCTATATCCTGCCGGGCGACGCGATCGGCAAGACCGGCGCGCACAAGGTCGCGCGCTTCGTCGAGAAGCCGGACGCCGCCACCGCCGAGAAATATGTCGCCGAAGGCTATCTGTGGAATTCGGGCAATTTCCTGTTCCGCGCCGACGTGCTGCTCGAGGAACTTAAATCACTCGAGCCGGCGATGACGGAAGCGATCGAAGCCTCGGTCAAGAACGCCACCAGCGATCTCGGTTTCGTGCGGCTCGAGCCGCAAGCCTTCGCGCGCGCGCCGCAGAAATCGATCGACTATGCGGTGATGGAAAAGACCAACCGCGCCGCGGTCGTGACCGGCAATTTCCGCTGGTCGGACATCGGCAGCTGGGACGCGCTGTTCGACATCACGCCGCGCGACAAAGACGGCAATGTGCTGCAGGGCGCGGTGGTTACCATGGACGCCAAACACAACATCGTGCATTCCGACGCGCGGCTGACCGCGCTGCTCGGCGTCGATGACCTGATTGTGGTGGCGACCTCCGACGCGGTCATGGTGGCGCCGCGCGCGCGCGCGCAAGAAGTGCGCGAGCTGGTCGAAAAGCTCAAGGCGGACAAGCGGCCGGAGGCGACCGTGCACAAGCGCGTGCACCGGCCCTGGGGCTATTACGAGCAGGTCGACATCGGCGAGCGCTTCCAGGTCAAGCGCATCGTCGTCATCCCTGGCGGCATGCTGTCGCTGCAGAAGCACCGCCACCGCTCCGAGCATTGGGTGGTGGTGCGCGGCACCGCCGAGGTGACCACCGGCGAAGACAAGCGCGCGGTGCACGAGAACGAGTCAGTCTACATCCCGATCGGCACCGTCCACCGCCTGGCCAACCAGGGCAAGATCCCGCTCGAGCTGATCGAGGTGCAGACCGGCAGCTATCTGGGCGAGGACGATATCGAGCGGATCGAGGATATTTACAAGCGTGAATGATTGTTGCGCGGAGCCTGCCGGCGCGCCTCACAAAATCTTGCGCTTCGCCAAATCCTCGATCACCGCCTGCGCCAACGCCTCGGGACCGCCGTGGCCGGCGTCGAGATGGATCTCGGCGTGCTCCGGCGTCTCATAGGCCTGATCGACGCCGGTGAAATTCTTGATCTCGCCGGCGAGCGCGCGGGCATAGAGCCCTTTCGGGTCGCGCGCGATGCATTCCTTGAGCGGCGTGTCGACGAAAATCTCGACGAACTCGTCCGCGTCCAACAGCTCGCGCACCATGCGGCGCTCGGCGCGGAACGGCGAGATGAACGAGCACAGCACGATCAGGCCGGCTTCCGTCATCAGCTTGGCGACCTCGCCGATGCGGCGGATGTTCTCGACGCGGTCGGCGGCGGTGAAGCCGAGGTCGCGGTTGAGGCCGTGGCGGATATTGTCGCCGTCGAGCAGCACGGTGTGCACGCCGCGCGCGTGCAGGCCGGCTTCCACCAGGTTCGCGATGGTCGACTTGCCGGCGCTCGGCAGGCCGGTGAACCACAAGACCGCCGGGCGGTGCGGCATGGCCGCCATGCGCTCGGCCTTGCTGACGGTGATGCTCTGGTAGTGGACGTTGGTCGCGCGCCGCAGCGCGAAATCGATCACGCCGACCGCGACCGCAGCGCCCGAGTCGCGGTCGAGCAGCAGGAAGCCGCCGGTCGCGCGGTTGTCGGCGTAAGGGTCGAACACGGCCGGCTGCGCCAGCGACAGATTGCACACGCCGATCTCGCCCGGCCCGAGCGTCTTGGCGGCGAGCTTGGCGAGGGTGTCGACGTCGATGCGGTGCTTGAGGTTGGTGACGCTCGCGGTCAGCGTGGCGCCGTTAATCTTCATCGCATAGGCGCGCTCCGGCAGCAGCGGCGCCTGCGACAGCCAGATCAGATGAGCGGCGAACTGGTCGGTCACCTGCGGGCGGTCGCGCAAGGCCGCCAGCATGTCGCCGGGCTTGACCTCGATTGCCTCTTCGAGCGCGACGGTGACGCTGTCGCCGGCCAATGCGGTCTCGATGGCGCCGCCGGCCCCGCTGAGCGATTTGACCGTGGCGGTGCGGCCCGCCGGCAGCACCGCGATCTTGTCGCCCGCGCGCAGGCGTCCGCTTGCGAGCCGGCCGGTCAAGCCGCCGGAGCCGACCGATTGCACCGGCATGCGCAGCGGCTTGTCGGCGCGCTCGTCCGCGACATCGGCCGTTTCCAGAGTGGCGAGCAGCGGCGGGCCGTCATACCAGGCCATGCGGGCGCTGGAGCCCGCGACATTGTCGCCGTCGCGCGCGCAGAGCGGGATGCAGGCGATCTGCTTGAAGCCGAGCTCGCCGGCGAAGGGACGGAAGCCTTCGCAGATTTCATCGAAACGGGCGCGCGCGAAGCCGACCAGATCCATCTTGTTGACCGCCAGCACGAGGCGGCGGATGCCCATCAGGCCGGCGAGCACGGCTTGGCGGTGGGCCTCGACAAGAAGGCCCTCGCGGGCATCGACCAGCAGGACGGCAAGATCGGCTTGCGAAGCGGCGGATGCCAGGCGGCTTGTGCCCTGCCCGTCGCCGGAAATGTCGGCGACCATGAAGCCGCGGCGCGCGGTCGAAAACTTACGGTAATCGGCTTCGCTGCCCGGCGCACCCGCGGCCGCGCGGCCGTCGATGAGCTTGGCCGTCAGGGTCGATTTGCCGCTGCCGCGCGCGCCGCAAACGAGAAAGCGCAAGGGCGCCCGCGCGCCGTCACGCTCGGAACGTTCGGCCTCCGCCGCGGCGGTTTCAACCGGACTGCGCATCGGAAACAGCCCTTCAACTCGCTCAGCGCAGCGCGCGGCGCAGCGCATCGACGATGCGGTCTTGCGTCGCCGCGTCGAGATAGGCGTGCATCGGCAGGCTGAGCACCTCGCCCGCGAGACGCTCGCTCACCGCCATGCCGCCTTCGCCCGCCGGATAGTGCTTATAGGCCTGCTGCCGGTGCAACGGGATGGGATAATAGATCGCGGTCGGCACGCCCTCGCTCTTGAGCGCGGCGGCGACCCGGTCGCGGCGGCCACCGGACACACGAATGGTGTATTGCGCCCAGACCGAGGTTAAGCCCGCCGGCACCTGCGGCACCGTCACCACATCACCAAGCCCTTGCGCGTAATGGTGCGCGGCGCGCTCGCGGGCGGCGATCTCGTCGGGGAAAATCTTGAGCTTCTCGATCAGGATCGCGGCCTGGATGGTATCCAAGCGGGAAGTGAGCCCGATGCGCACATTGTCGTATTTGTCGCCGCCCTGCCCGTGCACGCGCAGGCTGATCATCGCTTCGGCCAGCGCGTCATCGTCGGTCAGCACCGCGCCGCCGTCGCCGTAGCAGCCGAGCGGCTTGGCCGGGAAGAAGCTGGTGGCGCAGGCGTGGCCGATGCTGCCGAGCGCGCGGCCCTGGTAGCTGGCGCCGAAGGCCTGCGCGGCGTCATCCAAGACGAACAGTCCGGCCTGCTGCGCCACGGCGGCGAGCGCGTCGTGGTCGGCGGGCAGGCCGAACAGGTCGACCGGGATGACGGCCTTCGGCCGCAGGCCAAGGCGCTTGGCGGTGTCGAGCGCAGCCGCGAGCCCTTTGGCGTCGATATTGAAAGTCGTTTCGTCGACGTCGACGAAGACCGGCGTGGCGCCGACCAGCGCCGCCACTTCGGCGGTGGCGCAGAAGGTGAAGGACGGGCAGAACACGGCATCGCCCGGCCCGATGCCCTTGGCCATCAGCGCCAGCATCAGCGCGTCGGTGCCGCTGGCGCAGGTGACGGCGTGGCGCGCGCCGCAGAATTGCGCGAGCGCTGCTTCGAAGGCGCGCACCTCCGGGCCGAGGATGAACTGGCAATGCGCCAGCACGCGAGCAACCGCCTCGTCGATCGCGGCGCCGAGCCGGCGGCGCTGCGCCGCCACGTCGATGAACGGAATAGGCGGCAATTGCGTGTGCTGGTTCATCGAACGGCCAAGTATGCTGCGGTCAGCCAGCAACGACGCGCGGCGCCTGGCGCTCAGCCGACGGCGCAACCGCCGGCCGCACGGACAGGCAATGGGTGGCGATCTCGAGGCTGGCGACGGCTTCCTCGCCGGTCACCGCCGGGGTTGAGCCGGCGCGTACCGCGCGCACGAAGGCCAACAGCTCGGAGCGCAGCGGCTCGGCGTGGCCGACCGAGAGATGGCGCATGGAATAGCTGCCGTCGGGCTGGAAGCCGAAGCACTCGGTCACTTGGCGCGTGATCAGATCGGCCATGATGTATTTTCCGCGGGTGGCGACGGTGACGCTGCGCGCCTTGAACGGCGTCAGCCAATTGGTGTTGATGTGGGCGAGCACGCCCGAGGCGGTGCGGAACTGCAACAGCGCGATGTCTTCGCGCTCGGCGACCGCGCTGGAGAGCTGCGGCTGCACCTCGACGATCTCGGAATCGGTGAACCACCGGATCAAATCGATATCGTGCACGGCGAGATCGATCACCACGCCGACATTCGACATGCGCGGCGGGAACGGGCCGACGCGGGTGATGGCGATCGAGAGGATGTCCTCGTTGCGCAGCGCCTCCTTGACGGTCTCCACCGCCGGGTTGAAGCGCTCGACATGGCCGACCATCAGCGTGACGTCGGCCTGGCGCGCGGCCGCGATGATCGCGCGCCCCTCCTCCACCGTCGAGGCGATCGGCTTTTCCACCATGACGTGGATGCCGCGCGCGATGCAGGCCAAGGATAGGTCGTGATGCAGATGGGTGGGCGCGGCGATGGTGACGGCGTCGACGCCGAGATCGAGCAGCGCCTCGACGTCGGGGACGGCGGCGCAGCCGAGCGTGCGGGCGACGAAATCGGCCTGCCGGCGGTCGGGATCGGCGACCGCCACCAACACGGTGCCCGGCAGGCCGGCGAAAACGCGCGCATGGTTTGAGCCCATGATGCCGACGCCGACAACGCCGACACGCAAAGGACGCTCCGCGCCCGGATGTGCCGATTGCGTCATGTTGTTAACGAATTCCCCCAAACCGCAGCGCCAATGCGGGCATCCCTAGCACGCGGCGCGGCGGCACGCACCCACCCCCGGAAAAGACGGTGAACACGTTTTGATTCAAAGCGTTACAGGCGCCGGTCGCGGCGCGCCGGGCAGCCGCCCTATTCGGCGGCGCGCGAGGCGGGGACCTTGAGCCGCAGCCCCGCCGCAATCGCGTCCTCGCGGAAGGATTTGACCGCCGCGAGCGACAATTCGGCGTCGCTCATCTTGCCGAGCCCGGGCAGTTTCTTGAGCACGTCGGCCGGCGCGGTGATGATGTGGCAGCCCATCTCCTCGGCCTCGACCACGTTGAACACCTCGCGGGTGGAAGCCCAGATAATCGCGACGTTGGGCGTCTGGCGCGCGCGCTTAACCGCGTCGCGCATGAGCGGGCGATAGTCGATGCCGAGATCGGCCAGCCGCCCGGCGAACACCGAGACGCAGGCCGGCGCGCCGCCGGCAAGCGCCTCGACCGCGCGCGCGACCTGCTCGGCGGTGAAGATGGCGGTCATGTTGACCTTGACGCCGTCGCGCGAGAGCGCGCGCACCGCCGCAAACAGCGGCTCGCCGCGCGTATTGGTGACCGGCAGCTTGACGTGGACGTGCTCGCCCCAGGTGGTGATGACGCGCGCCTGCGCCACCATTTCAGGGATATCGTCGGAAAACACCTCGAACGAGATGTGGCGGTCGGGTACGGCGGCGACCAATTCGCGCGCGTAAGCCTCGTAGTCGGACACGCCCGCCTTCTTCAACAGCGAGGGATTGGTGGTGAAACCGGCGATCCAAGGGTGCTTGGCCATCTCGACGATCTGCGCCTTGTCGGCGCCGTCGGTGAACAGCTGCACTTTCAGGCTTGCCAAAGTCGGGGCGGTCATGGCGTTTCCTTAGCTTTCTTTTACCGTTGCTTTCCATTATAGGGTCGCCGCCGGCGTGATCCAATGCGCCAACCGCGCGAAAGCCCAAGTTCTCCCGGCATTTGGCGGCAGCCCGCGCCCGGGGGGAACCACGGCGCCAGCTCAGGACCAGGCCATGCGCAGGGCGCTTTCCCTTCTCGTCAAGCTCGCCGTTTCGGGCCTGCTGCTCTATCTGGCGCTCAACTGGGTCAATCTCGGCCGGGTCGCCGACCGCCTGAGCCAGATCGATCCAAGATGGATCGCGCTCGCACTGCTGGCGCCGCTCGCCCAGAACTTCGTGCTGACGCTGCGCTGGCGAATTATCCTCAGCCGCTGCGGCAGCGACTTGCCGCTCGGACAGATGTTCCGCTTCAGCATGGTGGCGCTGTTCTTCAACCAGACGCTGCCCTCCAGCGTCGGCGGCGACGCCATGCGCATCTGGCTGGTCGGCAAGCAGGCCAACTGGCGCGCCGCGACCTATTCGGTGCTGGTCGACCGCGTGGTGGGCGTGGTCGCGCTCGCCATGCTGGTGACCGCCTGCCTGCCCTGGACGCTTGCATTGGTGCGCAACCCGGTCGGCCGCAGCGCCCTGCTGCTGATCGGGCTCGGCTGCATCATGGGCGGCGTGGTCTTCGTCAGCCTGGCCTGGGAGCACCTGCGCATCCTGCAGCGCTGGGCGCCGACGCGGCATCTGGCGGCCTCGGCGACCGTCGCCGCCGGCATTCTGCGCTCGCCGGCCACGCTGGTGAAAGTGTTCGGGCTGTCCTTCGTCATTCACTTGCTGACGGCGTTCAACGCCTGGTGCGCCGCCCGCTCTGTCGGGGCGGAGCTTTCGTTCACCTACGCGCTGTTCTTGGTGCTGCCGGTGATCCTCATCGCCATCGTGCCGGTCTCGATCGCCGGCTGGGGCATTCGCGAAGGCGCCATGGTCGCGGCCTTCGGCTATGCCGGGCTCGCGCCGGGCGACGGGCTCATCGTGTCGCTGCTCTATGGCGCGACCTATCTGGTGATCGGCGCCATCGGCGGCCTGGTCTGGGTGCTCACCAGCCGGGGGATGGAGCGCGCTATCGTGCCCGCCGCCGACGGCGGCGGCTAGCGCTAGATCGTTTAGGTTTAAATCAAGTCGCGCCGCGAACTCGCTTCACCTCTCCCAAGGGGAGAGGTCGGCACGCGAAGCGTGCCGGGTGAGGGGTTACAGCCCATCGAGAGTCATGACCCCCCTCACCCCAACCCTCTCCCCAGTCAAAGTCGGATATATCCGACTTCGACCGCTCTAATATTGCCCGAACTCGGGTAAACCCGAGTTCGGGTGGGGAGAGGGAGCGCGCTGTGCCGAGTAGCACCGCTTCAGTCCAAAACGATCTTACTCTAGCGCTCACAATTTGCCGGCGCGCGCCGCGTTCAGGTCGCTGCTGACCAGCTCGTTCACCAATGCGTCGAAACCGGTCCGGTGCTGCCAGCCGAGCTTGGCGCGCGCCTTCGAAGCGTCGCCGCGCAGGACATCGACCTCGGTCGGGCGGAAATAGCGCGGGTCGACCTCGACCAGGGTCTGGCCGCTTTTCTCGTCGATGCCGGTTTCGTCCCGGCCCTTGCCCTGCCAGCGGATGCGGCGGCCGACCGCCGCGAAAGCGCGCTCGACGAATTCGCGCACGCTGTGGCTCTCGCCGGTCGCCAGCACGTAGTCGTCGGGCTTTGGCTGCTGCGCGATCAGCCACATGCCCTCGACGTAGTCGCGCGCATGGCCCCAGTCGCGCTCGGCGTCCAGATTGCCGATGAACAATTTGTCCTGCAGGCCGGTCTCGATCGCCGCCACCGCGCGCGAGATTTTGCGGGTGACGAAGGTTTCGCCGCGGATCGGGCTTTCGTGGTTGAACAGGATGCCGTTGGAGGCGTGCATGCCGTAGGCCTCGCGGTAGTTCACCGCGATCCAATAGGCGTAGAGCTTGGCGGCGGCGTAAGGGCTGCGCGGTGCGAACGGCGTCTTTTCGTTCTGCGGCGGCGGGGAATTGCCGTACAGCTCCGAGGTCGAGGCCTGGTAGAAGCGCACGCGCTCCTCCATGCGCAGGATGCGGATCGCCTCCAGCACGCGCAGCGTACCGAGCGCGTCGGCATTGGCGGTGTATTCCGGCGTCTCGAAGCTCACCTGCACGTGGCTTTGCGCGGCGAGATTGTAAATCTCGGTCGGCTGCGATTCCTGGATCAGGCGGATCAAATTGGTGGCGTCGGTCATGTCGCCGTAATGCAGCAGGAAATTGGCGTTCTCGACATGCGGATCGACGTAGAGATGGTCGACGCGCTGGGTGTTGAGCGAGGACGAGCGCCGCTTCACGCCGTGCACGACGTAGCCCTTCTTCAGCAGCAATTCGGCGAGATAGGCGCCGTCCTGCCCCGTGACGCCCGTGATCAGCGCAACTTTGTCCGTCATTGACCGTCCTTGCGCTTGTTCTCACAGCCCATGATAGGCGCGATACCATTCGACGAAGCGCGGCACGCCGGCGGCGATCGGCGTCGCCGGCTTGAAATCGACCGCGCGCATGAGGTCGGCGACGTCGGCATAGGTGGCCGGCACGTCACCCGGCTGCATCGGCAGCAGTTCGCGCTTGGCCTTCTTGCCGATGCTCTCCTCCAGCAGCCGCACCAGCTCCATGAGCTCGACCGGATTGTTGTTGCCGATATTGTAGATGCGCCACGGCGCCGTGCTGGAGCCGGGATCGGGCTTCTCGCCCGACCAGTCCGGATTGGCCGCCGGCACGTGCGCGATCAGCCGCACCACCGCCTCCACCACGTCGTCGATATAGGTGAAGTCGCGCCGCATGTCGCCTTTGTTGAACAGCTTGATCGGCTTGCCTTGCATGATCGCGGCGGTGAAGGCCCAGATCGCCATATCGGGCCGGCCCCAAGGCCCGTAGACCGTGAAGAAGCGCAAGCCGGTCGTCGGCAGCCGGAACAGATGGGCATAGGCGTGCGCCATCAATTCGTTCGCCTTCTTGGAGGCGCCGTACAGGCTGAGCGGATGATCGACATTGTCGTGCACCGAAAACGGCATATGCGTATTGGCGCCGTAGACCGACGAGGACGAGGCGAACAACAGATGACGGCAGCCGTTGTGGCGGCAGCCTTCCAGGACGTTGGTGAAGCCGACCAGGTTGGCGTCGACATAGGCGAAAGGATCGGTCAGCGAATAGCGCACGCCGGCCTGGGCGCCGAGATGCACGACGTAAGGGAAGCGGTGCTCGGCAAACAGCGCGGCCATGGCGGCGCGGTCGGCAAGATCGATCTTGGCGAAGCGGAAGCTGTTGAATTTCGCCAGCTCCGCCAGGCGCGCTTCCTTCAGCTTGGGATCGTAATAGGCGTTGAGATTGTCGAGCCCGACGACGGCGCGGCCCTGCTCGCTCAAGCGGCGGGCGACGTGATAGCCGATGAAGCCGGCCGCCCCGGTCACCAAAATGGGAGCGTCAGCCATTGCGTGCTTTCCGGGTCTTGGCCGTGCGGCGGATTTCTACAGGCGCCACAGATCTATCCCTTGCGGCTTTTGCGAGCGGTCGAGCCGCGCCTTCACGTCGAAGACGATGCCCTCGCCCTGTTTGAGCAGTTTCGCGACGAAGGGCCAGCCCCCCTTGAGATAGTCGCCATGGGCGACGGCGAGGATGACGCCGTCGGCGGGCTGCAAGGCCTCGAGCGGGGTGAGATCGATGCCGTATTCGTGCCGGACTTCCTCCGACAGGGCAAGCGGATCGTGCACCTGCACGGCGATGCCGGCCTTGCCCAGCTCGCGCACCACGTCGATCACCTTCGAGTTGCGGATATCGGGCACGTTCTCCTTGAAGGTCATGCCGAGGACGGTGACGGTCGGTTTCGGGACGCCGCGCTGCAGGAGCGCGCGCATGCATTCGCGCGCGACGCGCCCGCCCATGCCGTCATTGATGCGGCGGCCGGCCAGGATGATCTCGGGGTGGTAGCCGGCCTTCTCGGCGCGGAAGGTGAGATAATAGGGATCGACGCCGATGCAGTGACCGCCGACCAGGCCGGGCTCGTATTTCTGGAAATTCCATTTGGTCGCCGCCGCCGCCAGCACGTCGCCGGTGTCGATGCCGAGCTGCTGGAAGATCGCCGACAATTCGTTCATGAAGGCGATGTTGAGGTCGCGCTGCGTGTTCTCGATGACCTTGGCGGCTTCGGCCACCTTGATCGAGGGCGCGCGGTGGATGCCGGCCGTCACCACCGAGCCGTAGACCGCGGCGACGATATCGAGCGTGCGCTCATCCTGCGCGGAGACGACCTTGACGATGCTTTCGAAGCGGTGGTTCCTGTCGCCCGGATTGATGCGCTCGGGCGAATAGCCGACGGTGAAGTCCTTGCCGCCGGCAAGACTGGATTTCTGCTCGAGTAGCGGCAGGCATTCTTCCTCGACCGCGCCGGGATAGACCGTCGAATTCATAGACGACGATGTCGCCCCGCTTGAGATGATGCGCGACGCTCTCGGTGGCCGACAGCACCGCGCCGAGATCGGGCCGGCGCGCGCTATCGATCGGCGTCGGCACGGTGACAATGTAAAAGTCGGCTTGCGCCAGGCAGCCCGGATCGTGCTCGAAGCGCAAGGGCGCGCGCTTGAGATCGCCCGGCTCGACTTCGCGGGTGCGGTCGTGGCCGGCGCGCAATTCCTCGATGCGCCGGCGGTCGACGTCGAAGCCGACGACCGGCGCCCCCGCGCGCGCGAACGCGACGGCGACCGGCAGGCCGACATAGCCAAGGCCGATCACGGCGATTTTGCGCCCATGCTTCACGAATGGCTCCTTGCCCCGCACGGCATCTCTTAACCCTGGGAACGCGCGCTGGGCAATGCCGGCGGCCGGTGAAATCCGTCAAAACCGTTAAAAGGCGCGGGCAATATTGCCTTGCCCCCGCGCGCGGTCGTGCTATCTACCGTCGCCTGACAGAGCGCGGACAGATGGCCATCACGCATGACGCCCTTGCCGACGGCGCCGCCTTTGGCGCCGGGAACCAACGGCAATTCGAGAGCCTGTCGATCATCGCGCCGGTCTACAACGAACAGGGCAATATCGCGCCTTTGTGCAGCGCCTTGACCGCGGTACTCGAGACGGTCGGCTTGCGCTACGAGATCATCCTGGTCAACGACGGCAGCAGCGACAATTCGCTTGCCGAAATGCGCGCCGCGGTCGCCGATTTCCCGCACGTCACCGCGATCGACCTGTTGCGCAATTACGGGCAGACGGCGGCGCTGATGGCCGGCATCGATCACGCCAGCGGCGAAGTGATCATCCCGATCGACGCCGATCTGCAGAACGATCCCGCCGACATCCCGGCGATGATCGCCAAGCTGCGCGAGGGCTATGACGTCGTCTCCGGCTGGCGCAAGGACCGCCAGGACATGGCGATCCGGCGCAATCTGGTGAGCCGCATCGCCAACAAGCTGATCTCGCTCATCTCCGGCGTGCCGCTGCACGACTACGGCTGCACGCTGAAAGCCTATCGCCGCGACGTGATCAAGGGCGTGCGGCTCTATGGCGAGATGCACCGCTTCATCCCGATCTACGCCACCTGGATGGGCGCGAAAGTCTGCGAGATGCCGGTGCGCCATCATGCGCGGCGGGCCGGGCAGTCGAAATACGGGCTGGAGCGCATCTTCAAGGTCGTGCTCGATCTCATCGTGGTGAAGTTTCTCGACCGCTATTTCACCAAGCCGATTTACGTCTTCGGCGGCTTCGGCATATTGGCGCTGGCGGCCTCGGCGCTGTTCGTCGTGCTCATGCTGTATTGGAAGTTCGCCGAAGGCATTTCGATGATCAGGACGCCGATGCCGGTGCTCGCCGGGCTCACTTTCCTGGTCGGCGTCGTCAGCATCCTGATGGGGCTGCTGGCCGAAATCCTGGTGCGCATCTATTTCGAGACGCAGCAGCGCCCGGCCTACAGCGTCCGCTCCATCATCAACAGCGCGTCCGGCGATTAGCGCATGATCCCGAAAAGTGGGAACCGGTTTTCGGAAAAGATCATGCGCAATGTAAAATGTCGGGGGCGCACTGTGACCCAAATTAAACGCACCGGACTCTAATGTGCGGCATCGCAGGCTTCGTCGGGCGCGGCGATCGGGACGATCTGATCGCCATGACGCGCGCGCTCGCGCACCGCGGGCCGGACCAGGACGGCTTCCATATCGATGCAGCGCAGGCGGTTTTCCTCGGCCATCAGCGGCTGACCATCCGCGACGCGGCCGGCGGCGTGCAGCCGATGTGGAACGAGGACAACAGCGTCTGCGTCATCTTCAACGGCGAAATCTATAACCATGTCGAGTTGCGCCTGGAGCTCGAACGCCACGGCCATGTTTTTCGCTCCGATCATTCCGACACCGAAGTGCTGGTGCACGGCTACGAGCAATGGGGCGCCGAGCTTGCCGGCCGCCTGAACGGCATGTTCGCCTTCGTCGTGTTCGACGCGCGCCGCCGCCGACTGCTGCTGGCGCGCGACCGCTTCGGCGAGAAGCCGCTTTATTACTACAAGGCCGACGGCCTGTTCGCCTTCGCCAGCGAGCTCAGCGCGCTGCCGCGCCATGCGCAAATTGCGGCGCGGCCCAACCCCGCCGCGGTGCGCAAGTTCTTCGCCTGGGGCTATATCCCGGCGCCCATGGCCTATTACGAAGGCACGGCCAAGCTGCCGGCCGGGCATGTGCTGGAATTCGATATCGCCGCCCGGACGACGCGTGTGACGACCTATTGGCGTTTCCGTATCGAGCCCGACGAGGCCTACGAGACGCGCAGCGAAGCGGGCCTGATCGAGGAATTGCGCCATCTCTTGGTGCAGGCGGTGGAGCGGCGGCTGGTCAGCGACGTGCCGCTGGGGATTTTCTTGAGCGGCGGCCTCAACTCCAGCCTGATCGCCGCCGCGGCCGTGCAGAAGCACCCGCCCGAGCAGGTCAAGGCCTTCACCATCGGCTTCGTCGAGAAATCCTTCGACGAGTCGGAATATGCCAAGGCGGTCGCGCGCCATCTCGGCATCGACCATCATCTCAAGGTCCTCAGCATCGACAGCGCCAAGCCGCTGATCCGCGACGTGCTGTCGCGCATGGACGAGCCGTTGGGCGATCCCTCGATCCTGCCGACTTTTCTGCTGGCGCAGTTCGCGCGCGAGCAGGTGACGGTGGCGCTCAGCGGCGACGGCGGCGATGAATTGTTCGCCGGCTACGATCCCTTCGCCGCGCTCGGGCCGGCGCAGGCCTACATGCGGCTGGTGCCGGATTTCCTGCACCGCTTCTTCCGCGCCCTGGCCGAGCGCCTGCCCCATTCCCACCGCAATATGAGCCTGGATTTCAAGCTACGGCGCACGCTGATGGGCCTGTCCTATCCGCAGAGCGCCTGGGCGCCGGTCTGGATGGCGCCGCTCGAGCCCGACCTGCATCGTGAATTGTTCGAGACGCCGGACGATGTGGACGCGCTGTATGGAGACGCCATGGCGTTGTGGGAGGCCTGCGCGAGCCGCGATCCGGCCGATAGGTTGATGGAATTCTTCACCATTTTCTATCTGCAGGACGACATCCTGACCAAGACCGACCGGGCGAGCATGATGAATTCGTTGGAATCGCGCGCCGTCTTCCTCGACAACGATCTGGTAGAGTTCTGCCGGCGGCTGCCGCGGCGCTTTAAGATCCGCAACGGGACGCGCAAATACCTGCTGCGCCGGGTGGCGGAAACGCTGCTGCCGCCGACAATCGTCGCGCGGCCGAAGAAAGGATTTGGCATTCCGCTCGGTCAGTGGTTGAAGTCCGTGCCGCCGGTCCCGCCGCTCGATCCGCTGCCGGGTGTATCGACGGATTGGGCGCGGCAGGCCTGGGCCGAACACCGCGCTGGCGATGCCGACCACCGGCTGTTCCTGTGGAGCTGGCTGAGCGTGCAATATTGCTGTGGCAGAGGGTGAGGACTGCGGCGCGATGGACACGGGCACTTTCGCGGTCGAAGCGGCGGTCGAGGAAACGCATTGGTGGTTCACCGGCCGCCGGCAATTGTTCGCGCGCGAGATCGCCCGGCTGCGACTGCCGGCCGACGCCGCCATCATCGACATCGGCACCGGCACCGGCTCCAACCTGCGCATGCTGCGCGACATCGGCTTTTCCAACGTGCGCGGCGTCGATGCAAGCGACGACGCCATCGGCTACGTCACGGCGAAGGGCCTGGGGCCCGTGCAGCGCGGCAGCATCCTGGCGCTGCCGGTGACGGACGCCTCGCAGGCGCTGGTGCTCGCCACCGACGTCATCGAGCACGTCGAGGACGACGCGCGCGCCTTGCGCGAAGTCACGCGCGTTTTGGCGCCGAGCGGCTTTGCCCTGATCACCGTGCCGACCTTTCCCTCGCTGTGGGGCTTGCAGGACCGGCGCGCCCAGCACAAGCGGCGCTACCGGCTGAAGCCGCTGCTGCGGCTCATGCGCACGGCCGGGCTGACGCCCTTGCGCAGCTACTATTTCAACTACCTGCTGTTCGTGCCGATCTGGCTGGCGCGGCAGGTCATCGCCCTGCTGCGCATCGAGCTCGACAGCGAAAACGAGGTCAATTCGCCGGCCATCAACCGGCTGCTGACGGCGATTTTCCGCCTCGACTGCGCGAGCGCCCCGATCCTTCATCCGCCGTTCGGCGTCTCGGCGCTGGTCATCGCGAAGCGGACCTAGCGGCATGAGCGCGCAAGCCACGATGGCCCCGCCTTTGGCCAAGCCCGCCGCGGCCCGCCGCGCTTTTTCGCCGCGCAAGCAACGCGCGCTCGCGCTCGCCGACCGCCTCGCCGGCCAGCGCGACGACTGGATCGCGCGGCAAAGCTTCTTCTTCGAGGAGGACTGGCGCTACCTGCGCTTCCTGGTGCCGGAGGGCCGGCGCGTGCTCGACCTCGGCTGCGGCACCGGCGCGCTGCTCGATCAGCTCAAGCCGGCGCACGGCGTCGGCGTCGATTTCAGCGAGGCCATGATCGAGACCGCGCGCGCCAGGCACCCTCACCTCACCTTCATGCACGGCGACGTCGAGGCGATCGACGCGCTCGCGCTCGACGGTCCGTTCGACGTCATCGTGATGTCGGACACGGTCGGCACGCTCGACGACTGCCTGGAGACCTTTCGCAGCCTGCACCGGCTGTGCACGGCCGACACCCGCATCATCGTGGTCTACCACAACCGCATGTGGGAGCCGCTGTCGATGCTGCACGGCCACATCACCCGGCGGCGGCCGTCGCGCCCGCAAAACTGGCTGTCGAGCCGCGACATCGCCAACCTGTTCTATTTGGCAGACTTCGACGTGATCAAGCGCGAGTGGCGCATGTTCTCGCCGTTCCGGCTGTTCGGCATCGGGCGCTTCGTCAACCGCTATGTGGCGACGCTGCCGCTCGTCCGGAAGCTGGCCTTGCGCAACTACGTGATCGCGCGCCCGCTGCGCGAGCCCGCGCGCGGCGCATTGTCGGCCAGCATCGTGGTGCCGGCGCGCAACGAGCGCGGCAATATCGAGGCCGCCGTCCAGCGCACCCCAAAACTGGCCGCGACCCAAGAGATCATCTTCGTCGAGGGCGGCAGTTCGGACGGCACCTGGGAGGAGATCGAGCGCGTCAAGAGCGCCTACCCCGATCTCGCCATCAAGGCGTTCAAGCAACCTGGCAAGGGCAAAGGTGACGCGGTGCGCAAAGGCTTTGCCGAAGCGACCGGCGACGTGCTGATGATCCTGGACGCCGATCTGACCATGCCGCCGGAAGACCTGCCGAAATTCTACGACGCGCTGGCACAATCGAAGGGCGAGTTCATCAACGGCTCGCGCCTGACCTATCCGCGCGAAAAAGAGTCGATGCGCTTTCTCAATTTGCTCGCCAATTACATGTTCGCGCTGATCTTCACCTTCCTGCTCAACCAGCGCTACACCGACACGCTGTGCGGCACCAAGGTGTTGCTGCGCCGGCATTACGACGAGATCGTGCGCAACCGCGGCTATTTCGGCGAGTTCGACCCGTTCGGAGATTTCGACCTGATCTTCGGCGCCAGCAAGCTGAACCTGAAGACCGCCGAGGTGCCGATCCGCTATGCCGCGCGCGCCTACGGCGAGACGCAGATTTCCCGCTTCCAGCACGGCTGGCTCTTGCTGCGCATGGTGATCTTCGCCTTCAAGAAGCTGAAGGCGCTCTAACATGCCGCCGAAGACCCGCGGCCTGCTCACGGTATTTTTCGGCGCGCTGGCGCTGCGCTGGGTCTACGACGTCGCGCTGTTTGCCGCCATGGGGCGGGCGGGCCTGATGGGCGCCGACTTCGCGCGGCTATCTCGGCGATGCCGAGATACTGGCGGCGCAGTTCATGCAGGGCGGCGTGCACGGCTGGGCCTGGCTCGGTTCCGATCTCGGCATCATGCCGCTCTATCCCTGGCTGGTGACGCTCAATGTCGCGCTGTTCGGCAGCCTCGGTCCGCTGACCACGGTGTTGATGCAAGGCGCGATCGATGCCGGCACCTGCCTTTTGGTCTACCGCATCGCCCGCGAATTCGACGGCCGCTTCGCCTTGCCCGCCGCCGTGGCCGCGGCGATCAACCCCACGCAGATCGTGCTCGCGGGCATCATCTACAACGACACGCTCTTCGTCTTCTGCGTCGCCCTGTTTCTCGCCGGCGCGATCTGCTGGCTGCGCAAGCCGGACTGGCCGGCCGCGCTCACCGTGGGCGTCGGCCTTGCGCTCGCGGCGTTCGACCGCATCGTGGTGGCGCCCTGGGTGCCGGTGATGCTGATCATACTGCTGGCGACGGCACGCATCGCCGGACGGCTGCGCGCGGTCCATGTCGGACAGGTGGCGGTGATGGCCGCGATCTGCGGCCTTGCCATCGTGCCGATCCTCGCGCGCAACGTGACGCAATACGGAACCTGGGCGCTGACCGCTCAGGGCGGCTCGCATCTGGCGCTCTGGGTGGCGCCGCTGGTGCGCGAAGCCAAGGATGGCAAGCCATGGCAGCGCGGCAGCGCGGATATGGAGCAGCGCATGCGCGCGCGCTTCCCGCAAAAGGCTGCCAATCCGTTCACCGAATCGAGCCGCTATGCCGCGCTCGGGCGCGAGGAACTCGTCAGGCTCGGGCCGGCCGCGGTCATCAAGGCCTGGGCAATCGGCGCCGCCATCAATCTCGGCGCGCCCGCCGTCATCATCTCGCCGCCGATCGCGCAACTGCCGCGCACCGGCTTCTACGCGACCCAAGGCGGCACGGTGTTCGCGAAGATCGGCAATTTCCTGTTCCATTCCGACAATGCGGCTTACGCATGGGCGCTGCTCATCGGGATTGCCGGCGTCGGCGTGGTGCGGCTGATCCAGCTTTGCGGAATGATCGCCATTGCGCGCGAGCGCACCGCCTGGCCGGCCGCGCTGCTCCTCGTCCTGTGGTGCGGCTTTATTCTCGCCGCCGATGGGCCGGTGGCGTCGCCGAAATACCGGCTGCCGATGGAGCCCGTACTGTGCGTGCTGACCGGGGCGGGATACGCGCTGCTGCGCGGGCGCAGGCTTCAGGCTTCCGCATAGAGCCGCGCGAAAGCGTCGACGGCCTTAGCAAGCGTGAAATTCTTCGCGATGCGCGCGCGCGCGGCGAGCCCGCGCTGCCGACGTTCGGCCGGCGCAAGTTTGGCGGCTTCGCCGATCGCCGTTGCCAAGGCTTGGGAATCGCGCGGCGGCACGACCCAGCCGGTATCGCCGACGATGCGCCCGGCATCGCCCACGTCGGTGACGACCGGCATGAGGCCGGCGCTCATGCCCTCGGCGATCACATTGGAAAAGCCTTCGCCGAAGGCCGAGCTCGAAGCGACGATATCGGCGGCGGCGTAGAGCCTGGCGGTGTCGCGACGCAGGTCAAGCGCGCGTACATTGGGCGGCGTGCTCAGGCCTTGCGTACCGGCGCCGGCCATGACGCCGATCACCGACGGCAGCTGGGCCATGGCGGCGAGAAAATTGGCGTGATCCTTCATGGCGTCGACGCGCGCCACGTGCAGCACGACGACGGTATCCTCAGCGATACCAAGCTCGCCGCGAATCGCGACGCGCGCCGTAGCGTCGGGGCGGAATTTCTCGGTGTCGATGCCGTTGGCGATCATCGCGAAGCGCTTGGGCCGGAAGCCGTGCGCGCGGTGAAAGTCGATGCCGGCCTGCGAATTGGCGATGACGACATCGACCTGGCGCGAGGCCAGCGCGCTCAAGCGGACCAGGCGGCCATAGCGCTGCGCGTCCATGTTGGAGGCGCGCAGGTTCCAGAACAGCTTGCGGTGGCGCTTGCCCGGGCAAATATTTTGGGCGAGCGAGGCCGCCAGGTTGCCGTGATACATCCAGCCCTGGATGATGCGCGGACGCAGCGCATTGACGGCGTGCCGCAGGCGGATCGCGGCGGGCAGCGCGGCCGCCGAGCGCGCGCCGGCGAGCGTCAATTCGACGCCGGCTGCGCGCAAATCGCCGGCCAGCGCATCATGCGCGCTGAGGCTGACGACGTGCTGGGAGAGCCCGCGCGCGCGCAAAGAGCCAGCCAGTTGCACCAGCATCGTCTCGGCCCCGCCCGTTCCCAGTCCGGAGATGACATGCAGCACGTCGATCATGCGGGCGGGCCGGCAACCAGCGCGAGCTGGGTGAACAGCGCCGCATCGTCGTAGCGCTCGCGCCACCAGGGATGGATGGCGCCCGAATAGGAATCGCGCATGACGCGCGACGGAATCAGCCGCGCCGCGATGCCGTGCTGGGAGAACAAGTTTTCGACGTCGGGGGCGCGGCTGAGATTGATCGCCTTGCCGCGGCGCGCGATGTAGTCGGCGGGCGGCTGCGCGTAGAGGCCGTCGAACGGGTTGCCGGTCGGATAGTGATTGCCGAAATCGACCAGATGCAGAAAGCGCGTGCTGTCGTTCTGAATGGCGGCGAGCTTGGCGACGGTGGCCTCGAGCGGGAAGACGTGCTCGAGACAGGATTGCGACAGCACGATGTCGACCGGGCCTTCGACCGGCGCCGCCTCGAAACCGCAGCGATTAATCGTCATGCGCGTCTGCAGCGCCGAGACGAAGGCATCGAACCCCATGCGCGGCCCAAAGAGCGCGCAAAGGTCGGCGTGGAAGACGCGCAAATAGCGCTCGCGCACTTCCCCGCTGAAGAAAAGACTGGCATCCCATTCCGGCTCGGCGCTTTCGAACGAGGTGGCGCCGCAGAACACCGCCAAAGGCCCGAAGCCGGCGAGCGGGCCGCAGCCGATTTCGACCACACGGCGGCCTTCGAAATCGAGCGGCTGCCAGGGCATGGCCCGGCGCAGCACCGCCTCCTGCCGCAGCAGCAGTTCGGCAAAGCGGATGCCGCGGCCATGCTTGGCCGACGAGAGCAATTCCTCCGGCGTCCAGGCCGGGCCGCCTTTCAAGCCCGGCAGGCGATGGCGCGCCAGCCGCCAAGTTTCCAGCGGGGTGAGCGACAGCAGATAGGACAGGCGCATGGTTTCAGTGCCCCGGCGCCGGCGCCAGCAGGCGCTCGAATTCGGTGGCGACCGCGGCGAGGCGGAATTCGTCCGGCAGCAGCGAAGGCCGCAACACCGCCGCGGCATTGCGCGGCGCCGCCGCCATGGCCGCCAGGAAATCGGGCCCCATCGCTGCAATCGTGACGGCGCCGTGCTTGGCCGCCCGCGCTATCTCGCCGATGCCGCCCGCCTCCGGCACGGCGATCACCGGCGTGCCGCAGGCGAGCGCCTCCAGCGCCACATTGGGCAGGCCCTCCCAGCGCGACGGCAGCAGCAAGGCGTCGGCGCCGGCGACCCAGGGCGCCGGGTTGGGATCGAAGCCGGCGAAGGTGACGCGCTCGGCAAGGCCGAGCGCGCGCGCCTGGGCTTCAAGCGCGGAGCGCTCCTCGCCCTCGCCGAACACCGCGATATGGAAATCGCCGGCGAAAGCGGCGAGCGCGTCGAGCAGCCGGTCGTAGCCCTTCTGGCGCGCGAGGCGGCCGACCGCGACGAAGCGCGGGGCCTCGCCCGCGCGGCGGCGCGGCGGCGCGGCAGCGCCGCGCAGCGCGGCTTCGTCGATCGGATTGCGCACAACATGAATGAGACGGCGGGGCACCGCGTAATCGGCCGCCAATTCTTCGGCGATCAGCGCGCTGTTGGCGATGACGGCGGCGGCGCGGCGATAAAGCGCGGCATAGGCGAGCCGCTGGCCCAGGCGCGCCAGCAGGCCTTCGGCGGCGCGGCCGGGCGTGTTCGATTCGCGCACGATGACGCGGGCGCCCACCGGCCGTGTCAGCAGCACGCCGAGATTGACATACCCGATGGTCGAGACGATCGCGTCCGGCGCTGCCGCACGCAGCGCGGCGCGTAGCGCGGTGAGCCCGTGGCGCAGGCGCGCATGGCCGAGGCCGGTGACGGGCACGTCGCTTGCGACCAGCGTGCGCCAAGGCCCGCGCGCATCGATCGCCAGGATCGACGGCGCGAAGCGCCCACGGTCGAGCGAATTTGCGATTGCAACGACCACGCGCTGGGCGCCGCCGGCCTCGAAGTCGGGCAGCACGAAGGTCACGCGCTGGGGCATGGCGCGGGCTGGCGCTCAGGCCGCTTCAGGCCGCGCGCAAATCGCGCGCGCCTTGCGGTGCCCGCAGCGAGCGCAGCCAGCATTCGACATTGATCAGGCGGATCATGTCGGGCAGGCCTTCGCGCTTGCCGGCGCGGAAACGCTGCACCGCCGCGGTGAGCTGCTTGCGGTCGGTATAGGCGCCAAGTTGGCTGTCAGGGGCGGCAACATCGTCGAGAAAGCGCCCGAGACCGTTCGGCTGCATCAGCCATTCGTTGATCGGCAGCGTAAGACCGACCTTGCGGCGGTAAAGCAGATCATGCGGCAGATAGCGCTCGCCGATCGCCTTGAGGATCGGCTTGGTGACGCCGCCGGGGACGCGCAACGCGCGCGGCACGCGGTTGAGCACGCGCGCAAGCGGCAGATGCACGAAGGGTACGCGCGCTTCCACCGAAGCCGCCATCGCCATCTTGTCCTGCCGCACCAGCAGCGATTCCAGATAAGCCGATTGATCGACCGCGAGCAGCCGGTCGCGAAAATCGTGGAAGCGCCGCGAAACACTCTCGCGCAGGCCGGGCGCCGGCACCAGCGCGGGGAACATACGGTGCATGACCGGGAAGTCGAGATAAACCGAAGCGTAGCTGGCGGCATCCTTGCCGGCCATGCGTTTCAAGCCGATGAAGGGCGGCCGGCTGGGCAAGAGCGAGGTCGGCAGCCGGCGGCTCCAGCTCTCCTGCGCGAGAAGCTTGCGCCACTTGCCGTAGCGGTCGTAGCCGCCGAAAAACTCGTCGCCCCCCTCGCCCGTCAGCACGACCTTCGAGACCTCGCGGATGCGGTCGCACAGGAGCATGAGCATGACGCAGCCCATATGCGGGCTGGGGCCCTCCATGTGGCGCACGGCGCGCGGCAGGGCGTCGGCGAATTCGCGCGCGCCGAGCGTGATTTCGCGATGGTCGACACGGTAGCGCTCGATCACCTGCGCGCGCCATTGCAACTCGTCGTGACGGGCATCGTCGAGCTTGATGCCGAAGGTGACGAGCCGGCCGGCGGTGTGCTCGGCGGCGATCGCCGTGATGAGGCTCGAATCGACGCCGCCGGAGAGCTGGACGGTGTAGCCGACGTCGCTCGCCAGATGATCTTCGATGGACCGGCGCAAGGCGTCGTGGCAACGCGCGACCGCCTCTTCGGCGGACCAGGACGTCTCGTCCTGGAACGTCTCGATCGGGTCGCAGAAACGTCTGCGTTTGACGGCGCCGTCACCGAGCGACACGCGCAACAAAGTGCCGCCCGGCACCCGCTCTATATATTTGAGATTGCTCATGTTTCCGGCCGCCCAACCGAAGGTGAGCAGCTCGGCCAGCGCCGCCGGATCGGCCTCCGGCGCCACAAGTCGGGTGAGCGGCCGCATCTCGCTGGCGAACCCGACCAGCGCGCCTTTCTGCAGCAAATAGAGCGGCTTGATGCCGAAGGGATCGCGCGCCGCCAGCACCGCATTGCTGCGCCGGTCGATCAGGATGAAGGCGTACATGCCTTCAAGTTTGTCCAGCACACGCTTCGCCCCAGGCGAGATAGCCTTGCAGGATGACCTCGGTGTCGCCACTGGTGCGGAAGCGCGCGCCGGCCGCTTCCAGCTCGGCGCGTAGCGCGCGGAAATTATAGATCTCGCCGTTGAAGATGAGCGTGACTTGGCCGGACGGATCGCTCATAGGCTGGTCAGCGCGCGGCGTCGGATCCAAGATCGACAGCCGGCGAAAAACCAGCGCGACGCCCGGCTCATTGACGACACCATCGGAATCCGGACCGCGGTGGCGCAGGTCCTCGCCCATGGCGGCGAGCAGCGCCGGGTCGAAGCGTCGGCCGGGTTCGATGAGGGCGGCTAGGCCGCACATGGCTGCTTTGCTTTTTCGGCGATGAGCGCAGCCCACAGATCGCGAAGATCGCGCGCGCGCGACGGGCCGTCGCAGAGCGTGAGCACGCGCTGCTGCGCTGCCGTGCCGAGGCGTGTGGCTTCGTCCCGGTTGTCGGCCAAGCGAACGATTTCGTCCGCCCAAGCCCGAACGTCGAATTTCGGATGCAGGATGCCGGTGACACCGTTTTCGATGAAGCGGTCGTAAGTACCGACAGTCATCACTGGCTTGGCCGCTGCCATGGCCTCGAGGATGTCACGGCCCCAGGGGTTATATTCGCGCGTCGGCCTGACGACCAGATCGCCCGCCAGGATGACGCTTTCCGGCGCCGCCACATGGCCGAGGAAGCGGAACATGTCCGCGACACCGCACTGGCGCGCATAGGCCGCAAGGTCGCCGCCCGAACGCGCCACACGGCCGAGCTCGCCGGGCAGCGAGCGCGACAGCGTCGTCGTTCCCGCGATCGCAAACAGCACGTCGGTCCGCCCGCGCCGCTTGAGCTCGGCGGCCACATCGATGAGCCGGTCGATGCCGCGGACATAGGCATAATTCGACACCGCAATGACCTTGAAGCGCGGATCGGCGGCAAGATCGTCGAGCGGCCGCACGCCATCGCTAGGCGCGCGCACGACGTTGTAAATGACCTCGCCTGGCGCGGGACGGCCTGCGAGCATCGCGGTCCGGCGCGCCTCGTTCTCGGTGATAAATATCAGTCGGTCGCAGGTCTTCACGATCGTGCGGTACTGCCAGCGCGAAAACAGCGTCGATGGCAATTGGGTGCGGATGTGCATCGTCATCGGCATGGATGCTCCCAACCGCCGTCGCAGCCAGCGGGCAAGCAGGAAAAGGCCCTCGTGATTGAAGTGCACGACGTCGAAACGGCTTGCGCTCTCGTTTGCCAGACGCTCGCGAAAGGATTTGCTTTTGCCCCAATTCCACATGAAGCGGGAGAATGCATAGACATTGCGCGAGAACCGCGGCAGCGAACTGATATGCGGCATGTCGGACGCGACAGCACTGGTCACGCCGATAGCGCTATACTGCGCCTGGATCGGTCCGGCGCGGCGGCACCACACCTCGCAGGTGACGCCTTTCGGCAGATGGTGGATGCTTTCATAGAGGCTGCGGGAGGAGCCGCCATAGCCGCCTTCGATATCGAGGCACAGGACGCGCATCCTAGGCGGCGACGAGCGCTGCCGTGCGATCCCACCCGAGATGGAAAACGGCATCGAGGACGGACAATCCGGGCACGAAAGTGGGCGCGCCTTGCTCGTATTGCGGATGCGAGAATTGGGTGTAGGCGAGCGTCAAGCCGGCTTTCGCGAATTTGGCGGGATCCTGGTAGTTGCCGCCGCCCTTGCCAGAGAGATAGGTGCCGCCGGGGGCGAGCGCCGAGACGATCGCCACCAGGCGGTCGTCGCCCGCCGCCGCGCCGACATCGAGGCCGGACGCGAGCCGCGTCGGCGTGGCGATGCGCAAATTTTCGGCCAGGCGGGCGATGAGGGTCGCGTTGGCTTGCGCCAAGCCGTCCGGCGGCAGGTCCGCGTAGAGCGTCTCAATATCCGGCCACACGTCGCGGACATGCGCGGCGTCCCGGTAGCTCGCGCGCAACGTGTCAAGATGAGCGCGTGTCCAGTCACCGCGCGCGATTGCGACCTGATTGATGGACGTGCCCAGCCCTTGCCGCACGGGGACAGTCAGCCAGCGCGCCGCCCCGTTCGTGAGGATCTGCACGCGGTTGGTATAGCTGCCTTTGCTAAACTGCGCATCGTCGAGAAAGACGAACAGGTCGGCGCGGGCCATTTTATGGAAGTAACCGAGCCAGGGAGCGTAATTCGGCTGGTGGATAGCGACGATCACGGCTCGTCGGCCGGCTCGACTTGAAGCGACAATGTTCGGCCTTCGGCCGTCACATAAGAAATAGTCGAAACGTCGCTTTCCGAGGCCACGCCCAAAACACGATATTGCCGGCCATCAACGCCAAGCGTGGGCAGCGGCCACGGCGCCGGCAGAGCGCGAATGATATTTCGCAGCCGAGCTTCCGGCCAGCGCGCGCCAATTGTCCCGTCCTGCGGCCTGCGCTGCGGCCAAACCGTTCCGGAACCCGCGGCTATCGTTCGGATCGGCGCGCCACCCGAGGTCAATCGCCGCCAAGCGGTCGGGAAAAGTCGCTGTCCGGCATCGATCATCGCCGCGCGCATCGTCAACGCGTTAGCATCGGGCGGTATTGGAATTGTCGTCTCAGCCCAGATCTGGCCGATATCAACATCGTTCTCCAGTAGATGCCACGTAATGCCGAGCTCACTTTCGCCGTTTATAATCGCCCATTGCAGAACACTCGCGCCCCGGTATTCCGGCAGCTTCCCGCCATGCATGTTCAAGATACCGTGCTCGTATTTCGCGATCTCCGACATCGGAATGATTTGCGAATAGAGCCACGAAACAGCGATGTCGGCAGGGGGCAGGTCAGCCGACGCGCTTTCGCCGCGGCGTTGGACGCCGATGGGCAGATCGGTAGCCTCGATGAGTTGCCGGACCTTGGCTTTCGATTTGCGGTTTTCAGGAACGATGACCGCGACAATCCGGTCATTTGCGACGAGATATTTGGCGAGATCGAGAGCGCTGCGATCGGTCGTGAACAAGTGAACGCGCATTGCGACCGACGCCTCTTAACGACCGGCGTATTCATTCGCCTCGCCGAAATTGGGCGCGCCATGTTCCAGGCTTGTGGACGCTGCAATTTTCGGCAAGGGCCAAATCAAAGGTATCCATTCGCGACACAAGAAATTCGTTGAGCCTGTGCTGAAGCGACGACGCCACTCCCGTCCACCAGATCGGATGTGTCAGCAACTGCAAGCCCCGCCCCTCGCGCACGGCGGCGTTTTCGAGCGGATGGCCGTTTTGCCAGGCGCCGCGCGAATCCGAGCAGTAGCCCATCTCGGCAAAGAACCGCGGTTGGTAGGCATGAACGCGGCCGGCGAGCGGATCTGCATAGCCGAGGAGATGCTTGGCCGGACGATGGAAGCTGATGGTGCGGACCGGGTTTCCCGTCGCCGCCTCGAGGACGGTGCATTCGGTTTCCGCCGCCTGTTGCAGCGCCAACGGGTCGTTGTTGTAGAACGACGCATCGAGATGCAACCCGATCTCATGACCGAGGTCGGCAAGCCGCCGCAACGCGTCGCGCGCATGGGCAGAAAACAGATTATACATCTCGGTGCGCACGAGCACAAAATAGTGCGCCTTTAGACCGAGCGCGTGCTCGATCTCCGCGATTGGCAGCGCCGCGTCGAGCGACATGTCGATGTCATGACGCAAGACTAGATGGCGCTGGGCCGGCTCGGCATCAGCGTAGCCGCGCACGCTGTATCCGCGCGCGAGCAGGTTTTCGACCAAATCGCGATAGGCCGTGGGCGTGAAAAGCTCAGGCATGGTGTACAAGCCCGCCGGCGTCGAGACCGAGGCCATGGCGCGCGAGATAGGCTTCCGCCTGCCAGGCGACCGCGTGGCGCGCGCCGCGGCCATCGGCTAGCACGCGGCCATAGGGCGTGCCGGCCGCATTGCAGGTCGCGTCCATCCAATACTGGAAGACGCGCCGCTCGAAACGATGCCAGCGCTCGGCGCCCAGCGGCGCATGCGCGACCTTGGTCGCCAGCCGCAGTGGCACAAGCCAGCGCGGGCCAATGCTCTTGCTGTTGATGGGAATGTCCCGCCAGACCCCGCCCCAGTTCGCGTCGCGCAACGTCGCATTGTAGAGCCGCTGGCCGGCCTTGAACCGCAGCGGCACCGATTCCCAGAAATCGAGATAGTCGTTGTCCCACAGCGGCAGCCGCCAAACGTGGCCAAGAAATTCGTAGATTCGCTGACCGGTAATCACGTATTTGCATTGGCGGTCCTGAAATTCCGCGTACTCGTAGAGGCCGTGATCGGTCTCGGGCGCAGCGAGCGGAATTTCAGAAATCGCATTATGCAGCAGCCGGTGGATGTGCGCGAGGTTCTCGGCTGTTCGCAAGTTCCGCCAAAGCGCGAAATGCTTATCAGCCAGAGCGTCGACGATGCGGCCGCGGCGCTGCGTCTCGGTCAAGCCTTGCGGGACGATGCACAGCTTGGCCGGGATGTGATTGCCGCTGATGTAGTCGCCAGAATTACCGTTGGCGATCACAGCGTCAGGCGGGATAAAGCCGTTCGCCTTCAATGCCTCTATCGCCGACATGTCCTGGACGAACGGCACCGAGGCGCAGGAGTCGGCATATTCGAGATAGGCGGCATAGCTGTCGCCGGCAAAAAAGCGGCGCTGGCCATCGATCGAAAGCGGCGTGAAAGCCCATGGCACGCCGAGGCGCTCGGCGATGGCGCGGCTGGCGGTGGCTTCAAAATTGCCCGGCCGCCCATAGGAAAAGCAGCGGATATTGCGATAGCCGAGATGGCGGGCGGCGCTGGCCACCAGGCGGGAGTCGTTGCCGGCGCTGAGCGGGATGACAAGCGGCCGGCCGTCGAGCGAGGCCAAATGCTTCTCCATGATGGCGAGCGTGACGTCTGCCAGACGGCGCTTGAGCGCGGGCTCGTCGGCCTCGACTACCTGCCACGGCCGATAGGTGTGGTAGCGGTGCCGCTCGGGCATGCCCTCCCCGCTCGCGATCAGACATTCGCCGGGGTCGGGCATCAGCAGGCCGCGGTAGAGCGTGGCACGGTCGACGGTGTACCCGGCCATGGCGATCGAGAGCGCCGCGTCATCGGCCACTTCGTCGACGCCAAGGCCGGCAGCGCGGCGCAAACGGTCGGCGCGGTTGTCGATCGCCCAGACACCCTCCACCTTGGCCATGAACATTGGGATGCTGCGCACGCGATCGACGGCCGCCACGCACCAATCCGGCCCGCTCGCGGCGATCGCGAAATGCCCGTCGAGACTTCGCAACCGCCGCCGCCAAGACGGCGGCTTGCGCCTTTGGCGGCGCCTCGATCACCTTGGTCAGCAAGGCTTCGGCATCACCATTGAACATATACCCGGCAAACGCGAGCCCGAACTCGCCACGGTGGACCGTCCGCCATGCGCCCGATGCGTCCATGGCGAATTGCATCGCCTGCTTAGGAACACATGGCTTCAGCAACGAAGCTCTCCTCCGGTGTGGAGACCGGCGCGCGCAGGGCATCGATCAGGGCTTTCTCGTCGAACCGAATCCGAAGATCGTCGTCGACGCCGGCCGGCACCATCCGGCAGCGGCGCGCCAGCAAGGCATGGGCGTCCTCGCGCCAATTCTGGCTGGCCACATCCAACAGCACGATTTGGCGGTTTGTGCACAAGGCGAAGCCGAAGCTGGTCGAAGAGATGCGCGGAAAAACAAAGGCGTCAGCCATCTGCCAGCACGTCTCAAGATGACCGCCCACGAAGGTGCAAGCAAGGTCCTTGAACAGCTCGCGCGTTTCCCGCTCGTATTCCGGGTGCGCCTTGTACAAGACCCGGAAGCCGGCGCGGCCGAGCGTCTCAATGAGCGCAACCTCGACATCGAGCTGCGTCAGCGACCAATGCGCCGCCAAATGCGGATAGCGAATCCAATTCGGCGGATAGCCGACGATCATCACCGTTGCAATTTTTTGCGGCAGCGGCGCACGCCGACCGTCGTTTAACAATTCGCCGTAGAGCGGCAGCAGCACCCGCTCAAAGCGCACCGATTGGATTTGCGGGAGCCGGCCGCGCGAATACGCGTCGCGGCGCCAGCGCAGGCACGCATTGCTCGGCACCACGAAGCGATCGACCGCCAGCAGGTCGACGATGTCACCGGCGGGGAACGGCTGGGCGCCCACGTCGTTGCCGTGGTGAAAGCCGACGATCTCGACGCCATGGCGCCGCATGGCGAGCGCCGCCGCGCGATAGAGCGGCTGGCCGAGATTGGTCAGCAACAGTCGGCGGGGCAACGAGCCAATGCGATCGACTGCCCCCATCAGCGCGGCGACATCGTTGAGCCGCCTTAGCCAGGCGTCGGCGGCCCCCTCCGTGTCGAACGAGATCGCCAGCAGGCGTTGGGCGGCGGCATTCATCTTCTCAAGACTGCCGCGCACCGCGTGCTCGAGGCCTGCGCCCAGGACAGCGGGGGCCGCCGGCGGCAGATCGTCAAGCGTCAAGAACCGGCAAGCGCTGTCCGCTTGCGCCTGATAAGCCGCCCGCAAAGCTGAGCGGCTGCCGAGCGCCCAAGTATCGGCGCGGCCGAGACAGGCGGCGAGCCGTAACGGCAAGGCCGCCGTGGCATTCAGGATCCAATTCTTGCCGAGCGCGCGCGCGGCGTGGCCAAGCCGCGACCGCGCATGCGGTAACGCCGCGAAAGCTGCGCCAAGCGCGTTCCAGTCGGGCGAAAGATGCGCCGCGATCTGGCGCCCATACGGTACGGCGCTCGATGATTGCTGCAGACGCGCGGCCGCGGCGGTTAGATGCAGATGCTGGAGCAGGAATCCCGGCAGCCCGATGTCGGCCTTGAACGCGTCCTGCTCGCGCCCCGACAGCGCGGCCACGCCGTCGAGAAAGGCATCCCACACCGCCTCGGCGAGACGGTCGAATTCGGCGTCGGTGACCGGCCAGGCATAGTCCACTCGCCACTTGTCGATACCCATGGCGGCGACGCCTTCGATGTCGAGGGCAGACGCTACGCGCCGGTCGGGGCGCGCGCGCGAAGCGGCGAGCGAAGGGTTTGCGCCTATCACTTTTCTTGCGATTCCGTTTCGGCCGCCTGCGGGGCGTCGTCGATCATCGACCAGTCGAGCGGCGTTCCGCGCGCAATCGCGCGGCGGGCACGCGCGCCAAGAACCTGGCCGTAGACCTTGGGCGGCAGCCCGAAGCCGGGGCGGATCGAGCGCAGGTTGTCGCCGCTGAAGGTTTCGCCGGCCGCGATGTCGCGCACGACGTAGAGCGAGCGGCGGAACTGGATGCTGCCGCGCTCACTCGATGCCGGGCCGTAATGTTGGGTTCCCAACGCTTCCCATGCCGCGCGGCAACCCTCCACGAGGGCTTTTAGTTCGTCGGGTTCGAGGGAGAATGCAGCGTCCGGCCCACCGTCGGCGCGCTTGAGCGTCACATGTTTCTCGATCATGCAGGCCCCTTGCGCGACTGCGGCGACCGAGACGGCAATGCCAAGGGTGTGATCGGACAGGCCAACGGCGATGTCGAACTGGTCGGCAAGATCGGCGATTGTGCGCAGATTGGCGTCGGCGGCCGGCGCCGGATAGGCGCTCACGCAATGCAGCAGCACCAACTCGGAGCAGCCCGTTTCACGCGCCGCCGTCACCGCGTCGGCGATCTCGTCCAGCGAGCACATGCCGGTCGAGATGATCAGCGGCTTGCCAGTCTGCGCCGCCTTGGCGATCAGGGGCAAATCGATGGCCTCGAACGACGCGATCTTGTAGGCGGGAGCGCCGAGCCGCGCAAGAAAATCGATCGCGGTTGCATCGAACGGCGTGCTAAAGGCCGTGATGCCAACCTTTGCTGCGTGTGCAAACAGTGCCTCATGCCATTCCCAGGGCGTATGCGCTTCTTGATAGAGCTCGTAGAGCGAACGGCCGTCCCACAAGCCGCCTTCGATGCGGAAGCCGGGGCCGTCGTAATCGATGGTGATGGTGTCGGCCGTATACGTCTGCAATTTGACCGCGTCGGCCCCGGCCTGCTTGGCCGCATCGATCAGCCGGAGCGCGCGGGCAAGCTCGCCATTGTGGTTGCCGGAGAGCTCGGCCACCACGTAAGGTGGGCGGCCGGCGCCAATTATCCTATTTTCAATCGTAATTTGGCGTGGCGTCATTTGTTATGGTCTTGCTGCGGAGTTGGCCTGTGCACCGACAATGGCGGCAATCGAACACGCATTTTCTCTATTTCATCGTGATATTTTGCCCAGAATCGCGTCGCTGCGGCACCCTCCCCGCCCATTTCCTCAACTTGCGCGACCGGCGTGTCGATCCCTTGGGGCAACATCGACCACCATGGCTCCTTGTCTCGCGAGCGGTGATAGCTTCCTATCTCGTTTGTCGAGATCGGCTTCATCACGCCGCTCTTGATTGCCGGCCACGACGCTTCAAATAATAGAACCGCGCGTTCCATCAAACGGTCATAGCTCGTGCGCAAAGTTTCTCCCGCGCCGAATATCACCTCGGCTTGTGTCAATAGCGCGCCAGTGTCGATGCCCGAGTCAACGCAATGAATACTGACGCCTTTTGGCGTCGCGTCATACCAAGACCAGAAATTCGGATCGGCACCGCGATTCCATGGCAGCATCGAAATATGAATGTTGATCATATGGCCTTCAAAGTGCGAGAGATGGGGTTCGCGAATGATGTGCCGATAGCCAAACGAAACAATCCAATCAGCATTCGCATCGGTTAGGGGCGCAACACTCGATGTCCATTCGTCGCCGGTTGCCAGCAGAGCGGCCGCAAGCTTTTCTGGATATGGCGTGAGCAGCAGAACGCGCATGACGATTAAACGGCACGGCTCCCAACACGGAGCCGCAATTCGAGCGAAGGCATCATGCGTCGGATAATCGCAAGTGCGGCTGTCGCGACACCATAGCCGCGAAATGACTCCACAACGAAAATTGATAGTTCATGACTTTGCTCGCCACGCCTGAAATCGGCCAGCAAAAAACCGGCCGCCGCCTTGTTGACTTCGATGACGTGGGGCGCACAAGCCGGATCGTCAAGTTTTCTCACAAACCACGCCGCGTGTTCGGCATCGCTCGGCGCGCGCGCGTCGCGTTCAATGCCATCCCGCCGCGCGCGTCCCCATTGAAGCAGGATCTCCTTGTCGCGGTCGTCGGCCCGGCGCAGGCTGACAGCCCGCCCCTGCCTATCGGCGATCGGAAACAGCGCGGCTTCCGTGAGGCGGGCACAACCGAGGCCGTCGCAGAGCCGCCCGGCGCGGCGCGACATCTCGGCCCGCGCTGCGCTACTGCTCAATAAAGGACCGAGCAGCCCCGCAAGGTCTTTCGCCGAGAAACCCGGCGGAAGCAACTTTGCGGCACAGGCGGCAACAAGGCCTTGCGCGATGTGGCGCTGGTTTTCAACGGCCACGACTATGACGCTAGGCAGTTGCAAGCAACAGCGCTCCCAGGCCGTAGAACCGGCGGCGCCGATGGCGAGGTCGGCATCGGCCATCAATTCCGCCACGTTCTCCGCGTCGACATGCAGGCGCCCATCGAAGCGGGCGCATTCAAGCCTCCGCGCGACCTCAGCCCGCCCGGGCGCTTGGAGCGCAAGCATGACATCGACGGTGCCCGTGAAGCCGGCGAGTTCGATACCATCGATGATCCTGGGCAAAAGGCCGGCGTGGTCGGTCGCGCCGACATTGACGAACAGGCAGTGGACGTCGCCCTGCGGGCTTCGCCGTAGTTGGTGGCGCGCCTTGGCGAAGGACGGACGCAGCTGCGCGTAATCGGGCCCCAGCAGAAGCCTGGTCCCGGGCGGCACGCGCGCTGCGTAGTTCCGCGGCACTCGATCGAGTGCCGAATCGCACAATATGTCGCAATCGTGGTCTCGGTCGGCTAGATCATCGATCACCGCGATTGTTTTCGCCCAGCCGCGGCAAGCGCGCTCACGACGCGCATCCCAGCCGTAGTGGTCCACCACAAGAAAATCGCAACCAGCCAATTTGCTGCGCAATACCGCCCCCTCGTCATCGGCGGCCGCCGGCAACGTCACAACCCGATCGAATGCCTTTGCCCACAGACCGTGCGGCGCCGCATCGCCCTTGATCGCGGCGCTGCTGCGCCAGCCGAGCGCGCCAAGATGACCGGCAAGCGCGGCACAGCGCACTGCGTGGCCGAAACCGATAGCCGACGAGGCGTCGAAACGAAACACGGCGTCAGGCATGAAGCGACACCGAGTGCTTTACCGCGCCGGCGGCCAGCAGGCTTTCCGCCTCGCGCAGATCGGCTTCGCTGTCGATATCGATCGAGCGCTCGCGCGGCATGACATAGGCGATCACGGGCGGCACGAGATAGGAGCGCGACTGCCGGAACCAGGGCACGTCGAGGATGTGGATGGCGCCGTTGGGACGGTAAGCCGCGGGCTGCTCCTGCGACTTGCGGCCGAAACGCTCGGGGAAATGCGGGAACAGCAGCCCGTCGTCGCCGATGCCGACGGCATTGAACGGTGTGTGGTCGAACGGACTGACACTCATCAGATTGGGCTCCGGCCGCGCCCGGAAGTGCTCGAACGCGTCCTTGAGGTCGGCTGCCGTGCGAAAGGGGCAAGTCGGCAGCATAATGCAAATCAGGTCGAAGCGGTCACCCGCCGTTGCCAAGGTTTCGAGCGCATGCAAGGCCACCTGCACGACACCGGCCGGATCGACGGCAAGTGCGCCGGGCCGCTCGAACGGCACCTCGGCGCCAGCCGTCCGCGCCAGCGCCGCGACCTCGGCGTCCTCGGTCGACACCACGACGCGGTCGCATAGGCCGGCATCCCTGGCCGCGGCGATCGTCCAGTCGAGCAGCGGGCGGCCACCGAGCAGGCGCAGGTTCTTGCGCGGCAGCCGGGTCGAAGCCCCTTTCGCTGGGATCAGGCCGAGCACCCTTGGCGAGGCCGCGCTCATGGCTTGGCGAACAGCCACCAGTTGCTGTTGTCGCTGGAGTCGAGCGGCTGCCACAGAAAGCCGTAATCGAGCACCCGGAGACGCGGATCGCGCTCCATGTAGCAGCGGCCGAAATCGCGCTTGAACAGATAGCCTTTGCGACCGTGATAGGCGACCTCGGTCGGCTCATGAGCGAAATATTCGATGCACAGGATGTAGCGCCTGGCGACGCGCAGGATTTCATCGACCATGCGGGGGAGATCGTCCGGCGCCACGTGAATGAGCACGCCTGAGGTGAACACCAGGTCGATGCTGGCGTCGTCATAGGGCAGCGAAAAGCCGTCCGCCTCGTCGATGCGGACGCCCGCCAGTTCCGGATGCGAGCGCGCAATTTGCACGGCATCGGCGCTGGGCTCGACTGCGCTGATGTTTGGGATGAAATGCTTCAGTGCGATCAGATTGCGTCCGATATTGCAGCCCACTTCGAGCGCGCTTTCCGGCCGCGGCGTGACGGCATGCGTGAGCATGCGGCCCCAATCGCGCATCAGCCGGCGCTGGCCGTCTTCGGTGATGCGGTTGTTGTTGCGGCGCGCATAGTCTGCTCCGAATTCGGACTGCCACAGCTCAACTTGCTTGGTCGTCATTGTCGCGTGCTCGCGGCCCCGGCTCACATGACCTTAAAGCGCGCCGGTCGGACGTCGAGCGCCGGATCGCCGCGCTTGGGCGGCGGATTGTCCGGATTGAAATAGAGGTGGCGGTTTTTCGGATCGAGCGTGCGGTCGTTGCTCTGCGGCACGCGCGCAGCTTCTCCGCGCGGCCCAATGGCATGGCGGTCGATGCTGTCTTTCACCCGCCACTTGCCGTTGCCTTTTTCCCAGACCGAGGCGTCGCGCATGGGTTCGACCAAAGCGTAGAAGGCGTCGACGGAAATGCCGAGGAACTCGCAATAATACTTCAGCGTCGAGGGCTCGCTCGCGTCGTAGCGCTTGACCATCTCAATGCCCTCTTCGCGGCTCATGCGGCCGTGACGGATCTCCATGCTGGCGTCGTCGGTCGCGCGGCCGTAGCCGAATTTTAGGTATTTCAGATAGTCGTGCACGTCGTTGGCGTGATCATCTATTTTCGCAAAAAGATTGAACGTGCGTTCTCGTTCATAGGTGATCGGCGCGAAATCCCAGATATCCATCACCCGCTCGGCCTGGCTCTTGGCCTCCCAAGCAAAAAAGTTGCTCAAGTAAATGCCCCGGACTTCGACACGCTCGATGTCCTCGTCGTCCGGGAAGACGTAGGGCGCGATGTCGTGCGCGGTGATCCCGTTCTTGCCGACCAGCTCATGCGCTTCGACGCCGCGCATGTCATGCTCCTTGCGGGTCCACTTGGTGTATTCGACGAAATCCTCCAGCGTCACCAGCCCGGTCAACTCGGCGAAGCCGTGCTCGCCCCAGATGATGAGCGGAATATTGCGCTGGACCGCCACCTGAAACGGAACCGTGCGAATGCCTGCGTGGTAGTGCCACGTAAGGTCGCCGACGGTCTCCAGCATGTGGCGCGAAATCTTGCGCACCGACGCCGGGCCGGCCGTGTAGCTGATGAGGTCGCAGCCCGATTTCTCGACCAGATTGGCAAGATTGCGCAGCCCGGAAGGCGCATTGAAGATGTGGTTGTAAGTCACCAGCAGCGGGTTCATCCCGTATTTGGTGGTCAAGGTCCACACCTGAAAATGCGAATCCTTGCCGCCACTCACGGGGATGATGCAATCGTGCGGATTGCCGCGCACCTTGGCCAGTGCCTTGGCTTCCTCCAGGATTTCGCGCAGCATCTCCGCGCGTTCCTCCCAGCCGATCTCGAGCTTTTGACGGCTCTCGTGATAGCGGCAGCCGCTGCACACCCCTTCTTCGTCAAAGATGATGGTCGGCTTGGCGTTCGCCGGATACATGCAGCGCGCGCAATATTCCATGGCCTAGACGGTCTCTTTCGTTGCTGCCGCCAGGGTCTGCCCTTCCAAGCGCACGAGCACACCCGCGCGCGCGAGATGGGACTTGGCCTTCTTGGTGGCGTGCTCCGTGTAGTGGAAAATATTGGCGGCCGCGACCGCCTCTGCACCCGCATTGATGCCCTCAGTCAAGTGCGTCCAATGAAAGACGCCGCCGAAAGCGATGACCGGCACCGGCACCGCCGCGGCGATCTTTGAGATGGTTTCGAGGTCGTACCCCTTGCGGGCGCCGTCATGGTCGATCGAATTGAAGAGAATTTCACCACAGCCCAGATCGACGGCTTTGCACGCCCAGTCGACCGGCCCTTCGTCCGTGACGCGGGCCCCACGGTCGATCGCAACCCGGACCCCATCATCGGTCCGGATCACGTCCATCGAACCGACGATGCATTGCTGCCCGTAGCGGCGCGAGAGACGGCGGACGAGCTCCGGATCGTCGGCCAACGCGGTATTGACCACGAGTTTGTCGGCGCCGCTGCGCAGCAGGCGTTGCGCATAATCCTGGTCGGTGATCCAGCCGCCCGCAGTCAGCGGCACGAAGCAATGCCGCGAGACCGACGCCACCCGCTCGGCGAATTGCTCGCGGCTTTCCGCGTTTCGCGTCACGTTCAACATCACGATCTCGTCGACCGCCCATTTATTGAATGCTTCGACGGCATGCACGGGGTCGTAATGGATGACATTGGTGTGGCGAAATTTCACGCTCTGCACAACCTGCCCGTCGCGCAGGATGAGGACGGCGATCAGCCGTTTTTTCAGCACGGCGCGCCCGCAAAATTGGCAAGCAGCCGCAGGCCCGGCCGCTGGCTCTTTTCTGGGTGGAATTGCAGCCCCATGACATTGTCGCGGCAGATCGCGGACGCGAAGGGCACGCCGTGCTCGGTCTCGGCCAGGACGTCGCGCGGTTCGGCGCAATCGACGTAGTAGCTGTGCACGAAATAGACGTCGCTGCCGCTGTCGACGCCCGTGGCCAGCGGATGGTCGCGCCGCCAGGCGATCGCGTTCCAGCCCATATGCGGCACCTTGATGCCCTCGCGCTCCGGAAAGCGTCGCACCGCCGCGGGAATAAAACCGAGCCCGGCATGATCTCCGCCCTCGTCGGAATGCTCGCAGATGAGCTGCATGCCGAGGCAGATACCGAGGATGGGCGTGCCCGCTTTAGCCCGCCCGCCCAAGGCCTCGCCCAGCCCGGAACGTGAAAGCGTCTGCATGGCGTCGGCAAAGGCGCCGACACCCGGCAGGATGAGACGGGGATAGTCGCCGAGCCGCTCGGGCGCGGCGACCAATTCGCCCGGCGCACCGATTTCGTCCAGCGCATTGAGCACCGAGCGCAAATTGCCCATGCCGTAGTCGATCACGCCAGTGGTGGCGCTGGTTGCCATGGTGTTCGTCAACCTCCGAAGTCCGACCAGGCGAATGCCTCGCCGGCCGCTTTGGCGCGGGCAAGCCGCTTGCCGATCACGGCGCCGAACTGGTCCGGCGGGATACCACGGCCGGGCCGGCGATAGTCAAGATCGCCTTCGGCGAGCACCTGCCCCTCCTTGAGATCGCGCGCCGCGCAAATGCTGCGGCGGCCAACGATGCGCCTTTGCCGCTCCGCTTCGTGCAGGATGCGACGATTGCCGCCCATCGCCTGCTCCACCTCGCGGATGGTGCGCACGAAACCCGCCATTTCGGCGGGCTCGAGTGAAAACATATGCTCGATGCTGCGGGTGGTGCGGTCCTCGGTGATCGACTTCTCGATCAGGTCGGCGCCGAGCGCCAGCGCCGCCACGTCCATCTCCCAGCCCGGCGTATGGTCGGAATAGGCGATCGGATAGGGAAACATCCGCTTCAAGGTGGGGATGACGTTGAGATTGATGCTCTCAAGCCGCGCCGGATAGCCGGACGGGCAATGGTGGATGATGATGTTGTTGTTGCCGGCGTCGCCGATGACGTCGACCGCCGCCTCGATCTCGCCGATGCTGGAACTGCCGGTATCGAGCTGCAGGCACATGCCGCTTTGCGCCGCGCGGCGGATGAGCGGCAGATGATTGACGTCGGCGGAGGCGATCTTGATGGAATTGCATTTGAGCTCTTCCAACAGCTCGATTTCGTCGGGAAAGCCGACGGTGGCGAAGAAGGCCACCCCGCATTGGTCGGCATGGCGCTTGAGCGCGCGCCATTCGTCGTGGCTCATCGCGCGGCGCTTCAGGATGTCGTAGAGCGGCTCGGTGACCGGCTCGGTAGCCCCGGTTTCGCGGTCGACCAGCACCTCGTAGCTGAAAGGCAGCGCCTTGTCGGCCACCAGACGGTCGGGATCGAGGATCTGGAACTTGACGGCGTCGCCGCCCGCCTTGGCGGCCAGCGTCACCAGCCGCATGGCCGATTCCAGGCCGCTATGGGTCGGGCCGGCCTCGAAAGTGATGAAGCACGGCGCTCCACCGCCGACCTGCCGCTTGCCGAAGGTCACGCTCATGCCGCTAGCACCGATTTGAGCGCGTCGACGACCTGATCCGCCTCGTCCAATTCCATGGCCGGGTAAAGCGGCAAGGAGAGGCAGCGCTCGTAATAGCTCTGCGTACCCGGCAGATCGATCGCGCCGTAGCGCTTGCGGTAATAAGGCTGGCCGTGAACCGGAACGTAGTGCACCTGCGTGCCGACGTTGCGCTCGCGCAAGCCCTTCATCACCTGGGCGCGCGAGCGGCCGACCGCCTTGAAATCGATGAGCACCGCGTAAAGGTGCAGAACCGGGTCGCACCCGGGCAGCCAGCGCACCGGCTTCACCGCCGGCGCCAGGCCGCGCAGCAATTCGTCATAGCGCGCGGTCAGTGCCCGCCGCTTTGCCACAAACTTGTCGAGCTTTGACAATTGGCTGAGGCCGAGCGCGCAATGGATGTCGCTTGCCCGGTAGTTCAGGCCGACTTCCGGCATTTCATAGTACCAGGTGTTGGCCTCGCCGTCGGCGTCATGTGCGCGCTCGGGAAATTCGAACGCCTGCGGGCGCCGCTCCATACCGTGATTGCGCAGCCGGGCGAGTCGCTCAGCCAGCGCCGGGTCGCGGCCGGTCACCGCCCCACCCTCGCCCATGGCAATCGTCTTCACCGGATGGAACGAGAAGCAGGCAAGGTCGCTATGGGCTGTGGCGCCGACCTGGACCGACCCGGCCTTGTCCCGGTAGGCGGTGCCGAGCGCATGGCAGGCGTCTTCCACGATTTTCAAGCCGTGGCCGCGGGCGATCTGCGCAATCTCGGGCATGGCCGCCGTCTGGCCGTTGAGATGAACGGGAAAAACCGCCTTCACCTTGCCGCCGCCGCGTTGCAACGCGACTTGCAGCGTTTCGGGCGTGAGCAGGCCGCTATCGGGATCGACGTCGGCAAAAACCACCTCGGCGCCCGCCAGCCGCACGGCATTGGCGGTGGCCAGGAAGGTCATCGACGGCACCACCACCACATCTCCATCGCCGATATCCAGCGCCAGCGCGGCGAGATGCAAGGCGGCGGTGCCGCTGCTGCAGACGACGGCGAAGGGCGCTTCGACCGCACGCGCGAAGGCCTGCTCGAACTTGCCCGCCGTCGGCCCGGTGGTGAGGAAATCGCTGCGCAGCACTTCGGCGACGGCGGCGATGTCGCTGTCGTCGATCGATTGCCGCCCGTAGCTAAGCGGCCGTTTGAGCGCCGCTGTCATGAATTTCCCAGTCAGACCGATTGCAGCAGCGAGCGCATGGCCGTTTCGTCGAGCCAGTCGACATTGGTATCGCTGGCGTAGCGGAAGCCTTCCGGCGCCAGCGGCGCGTCCATCCATGGCCGCTTCGGCCGCTCGCGGAAAGCAGTATTGGGCTCGATCACGTAGCGATCCGGCAGATCGCGCGTCATGCGCGCGTCGTCCTCGGTCACCATGACCTCGTGCAGCTTCTCGCCCGGGCGGATGCCGACGACTTTAAGCTTGAGCTTCGGCGCCATGCAGCGGGCAAGATCGATGATTTTCATGCTTGGAATTTTGGGTACGAAGATCTCGCCGCCCGCCATTTGGCCGAGCGAGGACAGCACGAAATCGACACCCTGCTGCAGCGTGATCCAGAAGCGGGTCATGCGCTCATCCGTGATCGGCAGCTCGCTGGCGCCCTGCTCAATCAGGCGCCGGAAGAACGGCACCACGGAGCCGCGCGAGCCCACCACGTTGCCGTAGCGCACGACCGACAGCCGTGTGCCGCGGCTGCCGGCGAGCGCGTTGCCGGCGATGAACAGCTTGTCGGCGGCCAGCTTGGAAGCGCCGTACAGGTTGATAGGGTTGGCCGCCTTGTCGGTGGACAGGCCGATGACGTCCTGGACGCCGGAGTCGATGGCGGCGTGGATGACGTTCTCGGCGCCGGTGATGTTGGTGCGGATGCATTCGGTCGGGTTGTATTCGGCGGCCGGCACGTGCTTGAGGGCGGCGGCGTGGATGACCACGTCGATGTCGCGCATCGCCATGCGCAAGCGCTCGGCGTCGCGCACGTCGCCGATGAAGTAGCGCAGCGCGCCATACTTCGATACGGGAAGCTCCTGCTCCATTTCGAACTGCTTGAGCTCGTCGCGCGAATAAATGACGA
>CAWFYB010000002.1:0-511386 GCA_963819955.1 uncultured Pseudomonadota bacterium
CCCTGGCTGTGTGAAAACGCATCTCTGGGTTTGATTCTCGGGATAAGATTCTCGCGCGATTTGCGGGAGGATCAGATGAAGCGCTTCGTTGAAGGCATGGATCGCGGGCAGAGGACGCTGTTTCCCGAATGCCTGGAAGACTGGATCGACGAGAACAATCCGGTTCGGGCGGTCGATGTTTTTGTTGATGGGCTTGATCTTTCCGAGCTGGGATTCGATGGGGTCGTTCCTGAGGCAACTGGCCGACCTTCATATCATCCCGCGGGGCTGCTGAAGCTGTACATCTACGGCTACCTCAACCGGGTCCAGTCGAGCCGCCGGCTTGAGCGTGAGGCCGGTCGCAATGTCGAGGTCCTATGGCTGACAGGCCGGCTGGCCCCCGACCACAAGACGATTGCCGACTTCCGCAAGGACAATGGCCCTGCGATCCGCAAGGTGTGTGCGCGCTTCGTCGAGCTCTGCCGCACGATGGGCTTACTGGCGACAGCCAGCGTTGCCATTGATGGCAGCAAGTTCAAAGCGGTGAACAACCGGGACAGGAACTTCACGCGCGGGAAAGTAGAGCGGCGGCGCGTGCAACTGGAGGAGAGCGTGGCGCGGTATCTTGCGCAGCTCGACACGGCTGACTTGCAGGAACCATCCGAAGCGCTGGCAGCGAAGACGGCACATCTGAAGGAGAAGCTGGTCAAGCTCGAAAGCGAGATGCAGCGCCTGGCGGCGATGGAAAAGCTGATGCTGGCGTCACCCGATCAGCAAATCTCGCTCACCGATCCCGACAGCCGCTCGATGGCGACCAGCGGGCGCGGGTCCGGCGTGGTCGGCTACAATGTGCAGGTCGCGGTCGATACGAAACATCACCTGATCGTCACGCACGAGGTGACGAATAGCGGCTCGGATCGGGCACAACTCGCAAACGTCGCCTCACAGGCGAAGGAAGTGCTCGGCGTCGACAAACTCGAAGCCGTTGCGGATCGCGGCTACTTCAGCGGCGAGGAAATCCTCGCGTGTGACAAGGCCGGAATCGCCGTAACGCTGCCAAAGCCGATGACATCGGGAATTGAGGCAAGGGGTCGTTTCGGCAAGCAGGACTTCGTTTATCTCAGCGACGAGGATGTCTATCGCTGTCCGGCTGGCGAAAAGCTGAAGTACTATTACACGAACGAGGAGAACGGGCAGAAGTTGCGGCGCTATTGGACGAATGCATGTCGCCACTGTGCAATCAAGCATCGCTGTACGACCGGCGCGCAACGACGCATCACGCGCTGGGAGCATGAGGACGTGCTAGAGGCCGTGCAAAGGCGTCTCGATAACAATCCGCAGGCCATGCGCCAGCGCCGTGAGACGGTGGAACATCCCTTCGGTACGCTAAAGATGAGAATGGGGGCGACGCACTTTCTGATGAAGCGTCTTCCGAAGGTCGCCACCGAGATGGCGCTGCACGTGCTGGCCTACAATCTGACGCGCGTCATGAACATCATCGGTGTCCAGCCACTTATGGCGGCGATGAGGGCATAGTCGGACCCGGAAAAGGGCCCCAAGTCTGAGGCCAGAAACTGCGCTTCTGATCCCAAAGCGTTTTTACACGACCAAGACCCAAAGCGGACAAATTAGGGTGTCGGACTGAGCCAAATAGGCCGCAAATGACCCGTCTGAGCAAGGAAGCCGAATTAGACCGATCAAAGTCATCCGGGCTGATATGGTCTGGATGCACCCTATTTTTTGCCGAGCGATTGCAGCAGGTGGGGCCGCGTTGCAGGATGTTGTTCCATTGTAGGGATGAGGCGCGGTAGGGCTGGCTCAGCTGCCATGTTTGCCGCCGGGCGCTGGATGCCGCTTGATAGCTTAATCAACGCGCTTAGGGGATGGGAATATCCTCATGGGCACAACAGCAACCGGCGTCCCGCAAGGGCGGGAAAGCACTGAAGTGGTTGTAATCGGCGCCGGCCCTGCGGGGTTGGCTGCTGGCGCCTGTCTGCGCCGGGCGGGAATAGATTTCATCATCTTCGAAAAAGCGGACGCTGTCGGCTCGTCCTGGCGCCGGCACTACGACCGGCTGCATTTGCACACCGTCAAACGCTATTCATCCCTGCCGTTCCTATCTTTCCCCAAGGACTATCCACGCTACGTGCCGCGTGCGCTGATGGTCGCATACCTTGAAAGATACGCGCAATATTTCGGCCTTACGCCCCGCTTTAATGAAGCCGTACAGGACATTCGGCGCAACGGTGCCAATTGGGTCGTGGAAAGCAAGTCAACCACGGTTCGATCTCCATTCGTTGTGGTCGCCTCCGGATATAATGCCGAGCCGGTCATCCCACTGGTGCCGGGGCTGCAAAAATTCAAAGGCAGCGTCAGCCATAGCACCGACTATCGCAATGCTGCTCAGTTTTCAGGCAAGTCCGTCCTGGTGATCGGCATGGGCAACACCGGTGCGGAGATCGCGCTCGATTTGGCCGAAAACCGCGCTCAGCCCACCATCTCATTGCGGGACGGGGTTCACATCGTGCCACGCGAGCTTTTCGGCGTTCCTATTCAGGTTGTGGCAATGTTCGCCACTGGATCGCTCCCGCTCAAATTAAACGATGTCCTGTTCCCGCCCATCCTAGATTTGATGCTCGGTAATCTTGCGAGATTTGGCATTAAGCGACCGGCACGAGGAATTCTGGAGCAAAATTACAGTTCCGCGAAGATTCCGGTCATTGACGTAGGGACGGTCGACAAAATCTTGAAAGGCGCGATCAAGATCGTTCCGGGCGTAAGCGAGGTCATTGAGGACGGCGCCCGCTTTCAGGATGGCACGAGGAAGCATTTCGATGCGATCATTCTAGCGACCGGATACCGTTCCAACTATGCAAGTTTTCTGAACGCTCGTGACCTTGAACCGACGGGCGAAATAGCGCGGGAATCCGGTCTTTATTTCGTCGGTTTTTGCAACCGAGTAACCGGATTGTTGAATGAAATCGGCAAGGAAGCGGTTGCGACCGCGGGTGATATTGCAAAGCGGCGAGTTTCGGCCGTTCTCGAGGCGCGGTGAAAGCTTTGATAGCGACCTGGCAACGCTGTTTGAGGTCTAGGGTCCGGTGTTCAATCGATCGGCGGCTTGGCTGCGGTAATGGCCGCTTGTGATGTGGTGGACGGCGCCCGCTCCCAGCAACGAGCTACCCTAGGGTGGTCGTTGCGACCAAATCACATCAGGGAGCTTTCGACATGCAGATTACCACGATCGGATTGGATATCGCTAAGAACGTATTCCAAGTTCACGGCATTGATGCGACCGAGAAGGTCGTCATCAGAAAGCAACTCCGCCGCGGCCAGGTGATAAAGTTCTTCGAAGTTCTGGTGCCGTGCCTTATCGGCATGGAAGCCTGCGCGACAGCGCACCATTGGGCGCGTGAGCTGATGAAGCTCGGGCACCAAGTTCGGCTGATGCCGGCGAAGGATGTAAAGGCCTACGTCAAGCGCAACAAGAACGATGCCGCCGATGCCGAGGCGATCTGCGAAGCGGTCAGGCGCCCAACCATGCGGTTCGTTATGGTCAAGTCGGCCGAGCAACAGGGCCGGTTGATGCAGCATCGCGCACGCGATCTGCTGATGCGCCAACGCACCCAGTTGATCAATGCCTTGCGGGCACATTTGGCCGAGCTCGGCATAGCAGCTGCACAGGGGCGCGAAGGGGTCAAAGAGTTGCTGGCGATCGTCGCCCAGAATGGGGATTCGCGCTTGCCGGTCGATGCCCACGCCAGTCTGATCGTGCTGGCGGCACAGCTTCAGGCCGTACAGACGACGATCGGATCGATCGAGAAACGGATCGTTGTACAGCATCGCTCGAACGAGGCGAGCAAACGACTGGAGACGATCCCCGGAGTCGGTGTTATCGGGGCTACCACGATCGCAGCGGTCGTCCCCGATCCGAAGGTTTTTCGATCGGGGCGTGATTTTGCGGCCTGGATCGGGCTCGTGCCACGGCAAGATTCGACTGGCGGCAAACAGAAGCTAGGGCCGATCTCAAAACAAGGCGATCAATACCTCAGGCGCATTCTGATTGTCGGAGCCCATGCCGTCTTGAAGCGTGCGCGCCAGCAGCCGGAGAAGTATCCATGGCTGACACAGCTTCTCGCCCGGCGACCGTTCAAGGTTGTTGCGGTCGCACTTGCCAACAAGATGGCGCGCATCGCCTGGGCGCTGCTGGCCAAGGGCGGGACCTACCGGGCACCTCAACTCACCGCAGCGTGAAAGGGAACTCTGACAACGAGATGATGAGGTTGCGTCCGTGCGTTCAAGAACTGCAGGGGTGATGACGACACTGATGCGAAACGGTCGAGACCGTCGATCGGGAAAACCCGTGAAGTGCCACGCGAGGAAAGAACGCGTGCTTTTGGTTGGGACCCGATCAGCGGATTACATCAGGGCCAGCAGCCACAACGGCTGCATTCAAAGGCCGAATACATGGCTGCACCCGAACGCTTCGCTGAAATGCCCGATTTTTCCCTTGCACCGCGGGCGCCGTCCATACATGGCACTTCGCGGCCTAACAGACCTATTCCTTGAAAGGGCGCTGTTGGGCTAACAGCGGACAAAGGCCAGCCGAAAGCTCACTAGATACGCGGCGATTGACCCGAACTGGTCATTGCGACAATCGATGAAGGATTGAGCACGCCTCGTCCGCAATTTCACGTATGATGTCGCCGGCAGGCTGCAGATTTGGAACGAGGCCGTTGTGTCCAAGCCAATTTTGATGAGATATTCTGTACGTGCAACACGCCGGTACTGCTGAGTCCTAATTATCGATTGGAATGCATGGTGGGTTGATGGCAACGCACAAGCCACACGCTCCGGCACATGCGCCGCCAAAGCGGTTGCTATTCGGTCAATACGTCCTGGATGTTGATCGCGGGTGTCTCTTGTTCGGGGGAAGCGAGATTATGCTTCGGCCCAAGACCTTCGCAGTCTTACGTTACTTCACCGAAAATTCGGGGCGGCTCGTCTCGAAGGACGAATTTTTTGCCGCAGTCTGGCCGAATCTTGCCGTTACGGACGATGTGTTGGTGCAGAGCATCGGTGAACTGCGACGAGCATTAGGTGACGATGGGCCCCAGCTGATCAAGACCATTCCGCGTCGCGGATATCGGTTTAAATCCGAGGTATCGGCTGATACCTCGGCACATCAATCATCAGCCGGCACGATGCATGTTTCGGCTGCGAACTCTGGCGTCACCCAATCGGCGGGACCTGTCGGCAGCACGCCAATTTCGTTCATCGCAGTACCGAACAAATTCGCAGATTCACAGATCCGCGTGCTGGCCTTGTTCGCCTTTGCTGTCGTGCTCATCGCGAGCGTGCTGTGGATAGGTGTCAGGACCGAGTGGATATTTTTCGACATTTTCGAGGGCGGATACAAATCTGCGACAACAAGTCCGGAAATCAGCGTGAAACCCGCGATCGCCGTGCTTCCGCTCGTGGATCAGAACAACGATCGTGCGCGCGAGTATTTCGTCGACGGATTGACACAGGGCGTCATCAACGCGCTGGGCCGGTTTCCCGAATTGACAGTGATGTCATGGAACGCCGTTTTTTCGTACAAAGGAAAGCCGGAGAGCCCTGGCGAGATCGCTCGTAGGCTAGCGGTGCGCTACGAAGTCGAAGGCAGCGTGCGCCGCAGCGACGACCGCCTGCGTGTGATCGCGCAGCTCGTCGATACGAACGGCCGCGTGCTTTGGACCGGCAGTTTCGACGAGACGCTGGCCAATGTGTTTGCGCTGCAGGACAAGGTGGCCGCGCAGATTGCCGGCGCCTTGGCGATTCGTGTCGAGCAAAGCGAGCAACGCCGCGCGACGGCAAAACCAACCGAAAACATGGCGGCTTATGATTACGTGCTGCGCGCCAGACCCGCCCTTCAACGCCCGACGCGCGCAAACATCGCGGAATCACGCGTTTTTTTAAAAGATGCCCTTGCGCTCGACCCGAACTACGCCGCCGCCTATGCTGCGCTTGCCGAAAGCTATTACATCGCCGTGTCGATGGGTTGGGCAGAATCGCCGACCGTATTTCTCAGCCGTGCGGCGGAAATGGCTAATAAGGCGCTAAGCTTGAACGAAACCGAAGTTCGCGCGCACGTCATCCTTGGCCGCATTCACATCTTCCATCACGAATACGAACAGGCAATGGCAGAGATGGACCGTGCGATTGTGATCAACCCGAACAATGCCCACGCGCTCGCCGGGCAGGGTAATGTTCTGATGTGGTTGGGGCGGAAAAATGCCGCCATTGCCGCCCTAGAACTGGCGCAGCGAATCGATCCCGAACTCAACTCAATCGACCGTTTTGCGCTTGGCCTCGCCTACTACCTCAAAGGACGCTACAACGATTCGATCGAGCAGGCGCAATTCAATCTCCGGAAGACCGGCGGGGCAAATTTCAACCGCATCGTACTGGCGGCAGCCTATGCCGAGCTCGGCCAGGACGAAGACGCCGCCCGCGCCGTGACAATGATCCGGCGCACAGACCCGACATTCGATCCGCAGATATTTGGGAGCAAGTTCCTCAACCCGGTCGATCTTGAGCACCTGCGCGACGGCTTGCGCAAGGCGGGCCTCTATGCCCCAAACGTCGGCCCGCCCTCACCAAACAAACGCTAATTTTTCTGGATGAGCGTGCGGTTCTGTTCGGCCGTAAAGACGTTTCCGGAAAGGTTGTCTCGAAATAACTTCGGTCCGTTCGGTTTGGTGAACAGATAGAGCTTTCCGTCACTGATCAGCCAATATTCGGGGTTGGCCTCCTCGACCACGCCATTGCTCAGCGCCATGGCGCAGAAATTGGCAAACTGGGGCGCGTAGCGAACCGGATTCGCTTTGAACAACACACGATGCTCGGCGCTCGCAAAACGATAGCGGTACTCGTCCCATTTATACTCGATGTCCGGCCGCCCGCGCACCGGCTTGCGGTCAGTGAAATAGGCGACCGGATCGTAACCTTTGATCGCCAGCGGAGCCTGTTCCGCGGCAGCCGACGGCAAGGTGGCGCCGACCGGTACAGCGGCGACCAGGAGGATCAAGCCAACCGCGTTTCGACGGGAGAGATTGTCCATAGCCAATCCCTTGTACCTTTCCGTGACCTGATCATAGCGCATCGAAGCCGCGGCGCATCCTCAAAATTCGAGTGGTCCTGACCACTATCAAATTCGGGGTTTCTTCGGCGTTTTCTTCGGTTTCTCTCGGTACCGCCAACATGCCTCTCGCTTAACTAAGGCGACCGCGGGTGCGCTGGTTCGCTGGCGCCCCCATGAAAATCCGGAGAGATTGACAATGAACCCACGCCGATTTGCCACCAAACCTGCGATCGCTTTGGCACTTTTGCTTGCCGCGGCCGCGTTGCGGCCGTCATCCGCGGAGGCCGCGCAAACCACGCCGAAATTCGTAATCAAGGCGGTTGCCCAAAAGAAAGTCAAACAGCTGCCTCCCGGGCCATTGTATTGGCGGCTGGAAAATTTCCCGACGCTCGCTCAGGCGAATGCCGCGGCGGGCCCAACGTCACTGGCGGCGGAAGTTGCAGGGAAGGTCTGGCTGTTCACGCTCGGTGCGAAGGGCGGCATTACGCCCGGCGCCAGTAAGGTCGCCGATATCGGACCGGTGCCTCGCATCACGGCATCCGATTACCTGCTACGCATCAACCGCGCGGGCGGTCCGCCCGGCGCCAAGACGAAAGCGCATTCGCATCCGGGCTCCGAATCCTTCTACGTGCTGGCCGGCCAGCTTGGCCAAAGAACGCCGCACGGCGTCGCCCATGCCGATGCGGGCCACGCGATGGTCGGGCACGGTCCCGGCACGGCAATGGAGGTCTTCAGCAGCGGCACGACTGATCTCGACCAGCTCGTCATGTTTATGGTCGATGCCACCAAGCCGTTCTCATCGCCAGCCAAACTTAGGTGAGGTGCCCGAGTGAAGGTTCAGTGCGGAGATGAGGATATCTCCTCGGGAAACTTGCGGGCCCGCCGGCGCCGGCGGGCGGCGGGGCAGGCCCGCCAAGTCCGTGCCGGTCCGGCCTGAAGCAGACGCTCCGTGAGCTCGGTCAGGGCGCCTGAAATTTGCCGATGGAGGTAACGACAGGCACTCAAGTGTGACACCAGCAAACCGCCAGCACTTGTGTCATCTGCGCCCTTTTATAAACTCTTTTCGTGAGGACCCAGAAGAAAACGTGGTCAAGCGGAAACGCGGAGGCCGGCTATTACCGGCGAAAAGCGAGGGATACGGAGCGTGCGGCGGAATCAGCCGAAACCGCCGAAGCGAAACAGTTCTACCTGGAAACTGCCAAGAACTTCCACCAGGCGGCGGATAGTGCCGAGAGAGAGGACGTCGATGACCCTCGCTAGCCGACGCGCGCAGTGTTTTCGGTGATCGCGACACCCAACTCTGACATCTCGGCTGGAGGAATGGATGAAATCTCTTTGGGTCGGCATAGCTGCGATGCTCGCATTTGAACTGACGCTTGCCGATGCGAAAAATCTAAGTGTCTGTCCGAAGAGTTCTTGAATCGTCATGAATCAGTTGTGATTCTAAGGGTGGTGGCCTGATTTGAGGAGGGGCACCAATGTGGACGAGCAAGAACCGTGGACGTTACGACCGCAGCAAGCTGCGTTACCCAAGCGATTTGACCGATGATGAATGGAAGCTGGTCGAACATTTGATCCCACCCGGCAAGCCCGGCGGAGGGAAGCGGACGGTGATCATGCGTGAGGTGGTGAACGGCCTCATGTACGTTCTCTCAACCGGCTGTCAGTGGCGCGCGATCCCGAAAGACCTGCCACCGAAAAGCACGGTCTACGAATATTTCGATCTGTGGACTTATGACGGCACATTGGAGCGGATCCACCACGCGCTTTATGAGCAGTGTCGCGAACAAGCCCGGCGGGAAGCCAGTCCGACTGCTGCCATCATCGACAGCCAGAGCGTGAAAAGCGCCGAAAAAGGGGGGCCTGCATTGATCCGCACGGTTACGATGCAGGAAAGAAGATCAAGGGCAAGAAGCGGCACATTCTCGTCGATACATTAGGCCTCGTGCTCCACGCCATCGTTCATCCGGCCGACATTCAAGATCGTGATGGTGGCATATTCGTCATGGCGACGCTGTTCGGGATGTTTCCATTTTTGCAGACACTCTTTGCCGACGGCGGATATCAAGGACCGCAATTTGCGAAGGCGGTTGCGAAGGCTCTTCCGTATCTCAATGTCGAAATCGTCAAACGTTCCGATCGGATCAAAGGATTTGTGGTTTTGCCCCAACGCTGGATCGTCGAGCGCACCATCGCTTGGCTCAATCGCTGCCGAAGACTCGCCAAGGATTGGGAGAACCTCAACCGCAAGGCGCTCGCATTCTTGCGCCTCGCCTCAATTCGCCTCATGCTCCGAAAACTCTGTAATCAGCCCTGAAGTCTCCGGACGGACTCTAAGAACAAGCTGTTGGACGATGCAGCTGCTAGCGCAAGAGCACTCGAACGACATGGCGCGCCGCGATCACCTAGACCACGCGGGCTTTGCGAGCCGCGTTAGGAGAGGCGCTAGGGCCGAAAACGTCGCTTACGGCCGCAGCAGTAAGGCGCGAACGATCGCTCAATGGTCACGCTCGCCGCGCCACGCGCGAAATATGCATTTGCAAGGCTGCAGAGGAATTGCTTCGGCAGTATCGCGATCTGGTCGTCGCTATTGGACGATGGAGATTGGTCGGTAGGGACGTGGCGCTTGCGCCATGCGCGTCCAGAGACGGCTCGGCCCGATCAGGCGCCGCCATGGTCGCCCGGGCCATGGTCACCGGCCGGGCGGCGGCGAGCTAATGTTGTGGCCCACAGAGGCTTAGCTCGCGTTCCGCCCGGAAGACATTGCTGTAAAGATTTGCGATCCACTGGCGTCCATTCGACGTGACGCTGAGGTATCGGATCGCGCCCTGGATATGCATTGATACGCTGCCCCAATAGAACTTCGGATATAGATCGATGAGGTCTGCTGGCGAGGTATAGCCGAGTTGCTTATTCATTCCGACCTCGTCGAACTCGTAATAAAGCGCATTGGCCTTGCGCAAATAATGTGGATCGCCGAGTTGGCCGATGAGATCGGCAGCGCGGACCAACATGCCCTCTTCGTTGTCCCTGTTGTCGACACCGAGAGGTGCTGGAAAGCGCGTGCACTCAATAGCATTGGCTATACGAATGGCATCAAGTAATTTGCTTTTGGCCAGCCGATCCAACACAAATAGCTTTGACCGGTCGACATGATACGGCATGAGTGCTGCATCTGACGAGCCGCGCGGCAGTTTGGCCTGGTTACCCTTAGCGTCAATAATGTATCCGGCTTCAGCGCTATCCCTGTCCCTGTCGTAAATTCTATCCGGTTGGCGTGGGACGCAGAATCGGATGATGCTCTGCGGGATGTTGGACCTCTGCAGGCTAATTTTTGGGATTGTCGTCGATCTGTTCCGGCCGCGCGCGACGATGGAAGCCGAGATCCTGGTGTTGCGGCAGCAGATCATCGTGCTGCGACGGGGCAGGCCCAGTCGGGTGCAATTTTTGGCCGTCGACAGGATGGTTCTGGGTTGGGTCTGCCATCTGTTTCCGAAAACCCGCGAAGCCCTTGCCATCGTGCGACCGGACACTGTGGTCCGGTGGCATCGCGCATGTTTCCGGCGTTACTGGCGCTGGAAGTCGAGGCCTCGGTGGGGCCGCCCCGGGGTGCCGGCGGCGATCCGGCGGTTGATCCGGGAGATGAGCGTTGCCAACCCATTGTGGGGCGCACCTCGCATACACGGCGAACTGGTCAAGCTCGGCATCGACATAGGGCAGACCAGCGTTGCCAAGTATATGGCGCGAAGGAGGGCGCCGCCATCGCAGGGTTGGAAGACGTTCCTGCACAATCATGCGGATGGCATTGCGGCGATGGACTTGTTTGTCGTTCCGACGGTGTCCTTTCGGTTGCTATATGGGCTGCTGATCATGGGGCACGGCCGGCGACAAATTCTGTGGCTCGGTGTTACGGCGCACCCAACGGCGGAATGGATCGCCAATCAACTGACAACGGCCTGTGGCTGGGAGCAAGTCCCTCGCTATCTGATCCATGATCGGGATGCTTGTTACGGCAGTATATTCATCCGCCGAGTTCGGTCGCTTGGCATTCGCGACCGTCCCACCTCTGCACGCTCGCCATGGCAGAACGGATATGCTGAGCGGCTGATTGGCTCGATCCGCCGGGAATGCCTCGACCATATTGTCGTGATAGGCAAGCAGCACCTTCGACACGTCCTTAAGTGCTACATGGAGTATTACAATCCGGTGCGTACGCACCTCTCGTTAGGGAAGGATGCGCCCAACGGAAGGGCCATTCAGCGCCACGGCCGTATTAAGGTGCGGTCTATACTCGGTGGACTCCACCATCAGTACGTCCGGATCTGATTTGCGGTAGGGACAGCCGAATCCCACCGTGCGGCGCCACTTGGTGATAAATAGACGATGATGGCTTACCAAATGCTCGCCCAATCGCTTTGAGCGACTCCCCCCGCTGCCAGCGATCCCACAACTCCGTCTTCTCTGCCGCAGTGAAACCTCGACGAAATCTCTGATCCATCGTCACACTCCATCTTTTATGGTCAAGATAGAGTGTTGCGTCGACCGGTTGAGACCACCGGGAGGAGCGGACATTGAGCACACCCCGGCTCCCGGACTTGCGGCGCTAAATGATCGCGCTGCGCCTGCCCCATTCGTCGTCGGCATCGTGTCGCTTACGTTCAACGTGGCGTCTGGCGCGCGGGATGGAAGGAAAATGGTGTCGCATCGTGCGACCCCGTTCGCGAACCCTCGCGAAGGCTCGCGAGGCATCGCGTCAACCCGCGCTGCCTCGTTTTGCTGCCACTTGTCACACACAATGCCGGGCGCGCTCGCGACGTTGGGCGACCGTCTCTAGAGCCTTGGCGAACTCATGTGGCCGTGGGTCGGGGCCTCGCACCGTAATAGCTCAGAACGTGTAGTCGAATTGCCGATGACAAGTTGGCGTCGTGCCGATCTGCGTCGATCACGCCCACCAATTGGGACACCGTTGTATGGCGCGTCTTGGCGATCTCTTTCAGTCCGCTCCAGAACTCGTTTTCGAGACTGACGCTTGTCTTGTGCTTGCCGATTATGACTGACCTTTTGAGGACTGCTGATGTCATGACGGCTCCTCAAATAGCTTGTGCATCTAGGGTGCATTAAATCGCGCTTGCTACCTATGAGCAAGCTGTGTCCGGCTCCGGGCACAAATATCCGGTGTATAAAAAGCATCCTATTTTATCGAAAATAGCCCCGACGACGATGGGACACCCGCTCGCGCTTCATTCGGGCAGAGTCCCGGTCCCGTACACCTCCACCTCCACCTGAGAGGCAGAACACGGGACAGGCGCACGCTTTCCAGGCCGTTATTACGGGCACTCCGCTTGAAACTCTTCCGCAGGGATGTCGAGCCGCCCTTCGCAGAATTCGAGAAAATCACTGCATGCGCGGCCAACAACTAGGTTTCTAAAGGTCCCTAGCATCTGCCTTGCGTGTTCCGGTGCGAGGGCGTTGCTGAGCGCCATCGCAGCGTCCAATCGCCCAATCGCATGGCCGTCCTGTTTTGCGATTAAGCGCCGCTCCTCAACGTCGCCTGCCATCCGCATACGTTGGAACAATGTCAATCGGCTCCCAACTTTGACCCCCGATCGGCGTCCAATTTTGACCCCTTTGAGCCACGGGTTCGGGTGGTAGCGCTCGCACCGTCGGAGCTGGCCGGGGTTGCGGAGACGGGGCGAGCGCGGGTTGGCGTGTGATCGTCGGCTCTACTTTTGAAGCGCCAACTATCATTGCCGGTCTCGACGATGTCGCAGTGGTGGGTCAGACGATCGAGCAGCGCGGTCGTCATCTTGGCGTCGCCGAACACGCTGGGCCATTCACCGAATGCCAGGTTGGTGGTGACGATGATGGAGGTTCGCTCGTAGAGCCGGCTGACGAGGTGGAACAGGAGCTGACCGCCGGATTGAGCGAACGGCAGGTAACCAAGTTCGTCGAGGACGATGAAGTCCATACGCGTCAGATGGTCGGCGAGCCGACCCTGTCGGCCATTGCGGGTCTCGATCTCGAGCCGGTTGACGAGATCGACGACGTTGTAGAACCGGCCGCGGGCGCCGGAGCGGATGCAGCTGCGGGCGATGGCGATGGCAAGATGTGTCTTGCCGGTGCCGGTTCCTCCGACCAGCACAGCGTTGCGCTGCTGGGCGATGAAGCCTCCGCCGGCAAGGTCGTTGACGAGCGTCTCGTTGATCGGCGTGCCCTCGAACTGGAAGTCGCCGAGGTCTTTTGCGAGCGGCAGCTTGGCGATGGTGAGCTGGTACTTGATCGAGCGCGCCTGCTTCTCGCCTATCTCCGCCGTGAGTAGATCGCCGACGATGCGCTGAGGTTCGTGCTGGCGTTTGACCGCGGTGGCCATGATCTCGTCGAAGGCGGCTTTCATGCCGTAGAGCTTGAGCTCACCCATGAGCTCGAAGAGTTCAGTGCGTTCCATCAGATGGTTCTCCTGAGGTTGTCGTAACGGGCACAATCGGCGATGGGTGCATGGCGCAGCGTCAGCGCGGCCGGCGTGGCAATAGTGATCGGCGGGCCGGGATCGCGCTGGCGGGCCAAGATGTTGAGGACGACATCGGCGGAGTGGACGCCGTGGGCGATCGCCTCGGCGCAGGCGGCATCGACCGCCGGCAGCCCATCGGTAAGCACTGCGGTAAGGATGACGACCATCTGCCGATTGCCGTCAGTGGCGCCGGCGAGCTTGCGCCGTACGCGCTCCATCGCCGCCGGTAGCACCCAGTCCTTGAAGGGAGCGCCGTTGCGTAGGGCGCCGGGCTTGCGGGCGAGCACCGGCACGTAATGCCAGGGGTCGTAGACCGTCTCGCCGCGGCCGAATGAGCGGGAGTGCTCGGCCACGATCCGGCCGTCCTGGCGGATGACGATGCGGTCGGCATAGGCATGGACCTCGACAGGGCGCCCGACCGCGCTGGCAGCCACCGAGTACTTGTTGTTGTCGAAGCGGACCAGGCAGGTCTTGGAGACCGACGCCGGCACCGCGTGGAATCCATCGAACCGGCCAGCATAGGGGACAAGCTTGGGCCGTTCCGCCTCGAACACCTCCCAGATCGTCCTGTCGGTGAACTCGGGATGCCTGTGCGCCTTGGCATAGGCGATGCATTTATCGAGCAACCAGGCGTTCAGTTCATCGAGGTTCTTGAACCGCAGCCGCGGCGTGAAGAAGCGTTCACGCACGAGCCCGACCTGGTTCTCGACCTGACCCTTCTCCCAGCCCGACGCCGGCGTGCAGGCGACCGGGTCGACGAGGTAATGGCTGCACATCTGCAGGAAGCGGCGATTGTAGAGACGGTCCTTGCCGACGAGGATCGTCTCCACCGCCGTCTTCATATTGTCGTAGATGCCGCGCTGACATGCGCCCTTGAACAGGGCAAACGCCCGGTCGTGCGCATCGAACACCATCTCCTGCGTCTCGCGCGGATAGGCCCGCACGAACAGCATGCGGCTGTGGCAGAGCCGGACATGGGCGGCTTTCACGGTGACCGTCACGCCGCTCAGCAGGACGATCTCGTGGCTCCAGTCGAACTGGTAGGCCTCTCCCGGCGCAAAGCTCAATGGCACGTAGGCTGCGGCCGTCGATTGGCCGCGTTCCTTGGTCCATCGCCGAGCGTAGCGGCGCACGGCATCATATCCGCCCTCGTAGCCGTGCCCGCGCAGTTCCTCGAAGAGACGGATCAGCGTCAGTTGCTCGCGGGCAGGCTTGGCCGCATTGTCTGCCAGCAACTCGTCGAGATCCGACATCCATCGGCCCAACTTCGGCCGCGGCTGGACGTCTCGATCGTATTCGAAGGATGTCTTCCCTGAGCGGAGAACCTTGCGGACCGTGTTCCGAGACACCCCCAGGTCCCGGGCAATCTCCTTGATCGTCTTGCCCTTGCGGAAATGCTCGCGCCGAATCCGGCCAATCGTATCCACTGTCAGCATTCCCCACCGCCCGCTTCGAATCAAAGCGAGCAGCGCATCAGCCCTAATGGGAGGGGGTCAATTTTGGACGCCGATAACCCCGGTTAGGGGGTCAAAATTGCACGCCGAAACACAGGAACAAGTCGGCGACGTCCCTGGTGGCCTCCTCGACCTCCCCACAAACGGTGTCGATGTCGTGATCCGCATACAGTCGATAACGCCGCGCATTGGCGTCGAGGTCATATCGCGGCCGGCTCCCCGTCGAGCCGCTCAGACGACGCACTCGGCCTCTAGCTGGCGCACCCGGCGGTCCGAAATCCCAAGATGCCGCGCGAGTTGTTGCTGGTCGACGATTGTCACGGGCCACCTCCTTTGGAAGCGGAAATGCCGAAAACGGGGGAGCCAAATATCCTTAAATGTCGGGACGCGGCGGACGCCCGGAGCATGCCACCCGGTCTACGGTCCCTGAATTTTGTCAGCGTCACGCCAAGCCGTGTCACGTCGCACCCTTTTGATTGAGCCGCTCGGAGTCAGCCCGGTTTTATAGAGGCTGACTCCTCCGCGCTCGCCCGACCGATACTGGAGGCATTATTGATCGGTCAGGGATTCATTGGAGCGGGCATATCGTCGGCAAGCCCAAGCACCGCGCGCGGATCAGCATCGGCGCGGCGCAGCATGGTCATGCCGGCGTCAACCGCCTTACCAATCCAATGTTCCTCCTCACGTTGAACGGCCAGCCGATCCCGGTCGATTTCGCCGATCTGTTCCGCGCGTTCCTGTTCGGTTAGGGAATTCGCATCGTCGGCAACAGCGTCGATCTGTGCCTCGATCTTCGCGATAATGGTGTCACGATGAAGCCAGAACAAAAGCGGCAGCGCCTTCGGATCGCCGACCGCGCTAACCGGCCGGCCTCCAATAACCGCGTCAGTGAAGAGCCGTTCGGCCCAGTAGATCGACCCGTCGCAGCGTTCGATAAGCGGCAAGACGCTCGGTTGCCCCCTCTCAGCAAGCGCGTCGATTTCGGCACGCGCACGCCGCTTGGCGTCGGCGGAATGCCAAGGCGCGGATGCGACCCGGTGACGGTCGGCGTCAAGCTCTCGCAGGCGGCGGCGGCAACGCTCGACCGCATCGACGGGGCTCTCGCGCTTTTGGGGCGAGGGCTCGGGCCCTCTGTAAACTTTGAAAGCCGCAGCGGCACGCCCGCAGCCGTTCAGATAGTTTTCGACCGATGTCACCAAGCGACCGCATTGCTGCGACCGTTGCGACCGCTCGTCAACAATAGGCCCCAACCGGCCAAGTTCGGCCGCCACGTCTTCGAGCTTCCCCAACTCGGCTGCGACCCGGAGGTCATCATCCGGCAATTTCTGAAAGGATGCGTGCTGGACGTGGCTGTACCAAGCGCTGTCAGATCTGCCGCCCGTCAGGAGCTTCAACTGACCCTCGATGGCACGCTTCGCGCCCCAAGCTTCCTGTCGCTCGTCGGCGACAGCGCGCCAAGCGTGCCACGCATCGTCGCGGGCACGCCGCAAGCGCCGCAGCGCAATCTTGGCCGACTTGGGCAATTGCGGCCAGTCGAGCGGGTCGGCATTGAGCCGGATTACCGCCGCCATACCTGTTAGCGGTTCCGCTTGGGCGACATCGGTCATGCGGCGCTCCATGTTCTGCACATGAAAATGTGCGGGTTCGCTGGCATCTAAAAGCTACAAGCTCGTTGCCAAAATTAGCCGCAGAGACCGGACTGAAAGCCCACGGTCGTGGAGCCGGAGCACGCGCCAAAGCAATTCGTAAATCGTCCCTCGGTGACGGTCGGGGCAAACCTCACAAGCACGCTCACGCACCCACGCGATGGCGCTGTAACGCGTTAGTTGAACGTGGAGGTGTTGGGCCTGCGCCGCCACCGGCAAACCGCTGTAAAAGCGTTTGGCAGCTTCGCGTAGCAGCCGGTCACGTTCGGCGAGCGCGGCGCATGTTTGCCACTTGCGCTGGCCGGGCGCGCGCTTGACGCCGAGCGCTGTGGCGGCATCTTCACCGGCGCAATGCGCTCAATCATAGTGGCGAGTAGATCGCGGCCTTCGGTCCCAGTGTTCCGTTCCGCAGACTAGCAGCAGCAGCAGCGAGGCGCGCATGCGGGTACATCGACGCCCGCCTTGTCGAATTGGGGGCGGGCGCGGCGGCGGGTTCAGCGCGGCCAAGGCGCGGGCGCGGATGGTGGTGAGCGTGTTGCCCATTCAAGGGAATATGGGAGCGCGCGTAGGAAAAGTCGCTAGTGCGAGTGCGGCTCGTAACCAAATCAACGGCCATCCCGCGTTGTCGGCCCTTTGTCCGCTATGCTCCAATAGCTGCCAAATAGTTGCAGTACCGCGAATTGACGCGAAGGGCCATTTCCAAACTCATGCACTGCACAAAAAAAGACCACCTCGCGGCGGTCTTTCCAATTTTGTGATGATGTTCTGATGAGGCCGACGCCCGCCTGCCTTTCATTCGTCAGCATGCCGGGCCCGGCAGGAATTAGCGCACCGCTAGAATTGCTCCGGCCTTGGGCGTGCGGCCTCGTCGTACCGATCAGCTTTGGAGCGTGCCGTCGGGGCTCGCCGGATCGACCGCCTGCGGCAGATGCTCCGAGAGCAATGACAGCACCTTGTCGACCGGTCCGCCCGAATTGTTCGGCGAGCTTGTCTACGTGCTCGTCGCCGAGCGCGGCGCGCAGTTGATCGGCGGTGACCGGCATATTGCTGCCGTTGCCGAGCCACGACTGCACCTGTGCGCCCAGACCGCCTTGCTGCAATTTGTCGACCATCCCTTTCAGGTCGCCCATATTGGTCTTGGCCAGCGCCGCCGAAATCAGCGCCGGCGCGGCGGCCGCGGTCGCTTCGCCGAGGATGTCGAAGAATTTATCGAAGAATGCCATTGTGCTGCTCCATGTGTGTGACGTTTCAAGGATGTTTCTCGTTCTTGGCCGCGCGCATGCCCTGCGCCGTCGCGTCCTTTTCCGCACATATAGGCGCCCTGCTTGTGCTGGCTGGTAGCCTGGCCGCCGGCGAAAATGAGGATCTTGGAGTTGAGGTTGGCCCAGACCACCGTGCCGTTGCGGCAATGCGATTTCGCGGCACCTTCGCTGGCATATTGATTGGCGCCCGCCGGCTTGCCGGTGGCGGGCGCCGCTGAGTTAAGGGGCCGGCAAAAAAGTCACCTTCTTTTCATGCGTGGGCGCCGTCGCCGGCGAGGTCATCGTCTTCTCATGCATGGGTGCGGCTACCGGCGCCATGGCGGTGCCGGCGCGGCATTGCGCAACGTAAGCCTTTTCGGTGATGCCCTTGGCCTGGTTGGCGGCCTTGTTGGCGCGCCATTCGGCCTCGCATTCCTTGACCGTCTTCTTGCCAGAAGCGGCGGCCTTCTTCTTTTCGGTCTTGCTTTCCTTGGCCGCCTTCTTCTTGCTTTCCCCCTTCTCGGCTGCCTTTTCCTTCTTGGTCTCCTTGCTCTCCTTGGCTTTCTTCTCGGCGGCCTTCTCCTTGGTCTTCTTCACCGCCTTCGGCTTTTCGGTCTCGCCGCGGCACTTGGCGACGTAGGCCTTTTCGGTGACGCCCTTGGCCTTGTTCTCGGCCTTGTGCGTGCTCCTATCTGCGCGGCATTCCTTTGCCGTCTTGGCGGCGGCCGGCGACGCCATCAATAGGCCAAAAAGCGCGGCGGCCAGGACGGCCCCGAAAGCGGATTGTTTCATTGTCAACTCCTGCTCTGCCCGGCTGGCGAAGCCAACTCGGCGACCTCGGTTCGAGACTGCACTCGTGAATGACTGCCCGAGGGCGCAGGTTAGGTGCCCTCGGGCATCTCGCGTCGCGCAACTCTGGGCGCGCGCTCAGGCGCCTTTCTCGCAGGCCTTGATCCAGCTTGCCTGAGCCGCTCTCCAGTTTGGCGTCATTGGCCGATTTGGTGCAGCAACTCTTCATATGCGACATCTTAGCCGCGCCAGCGAGCGGTTTCTTCGTGGTGGAACATGCCTTAGCGGCCGAGGCCGCATCCGCGGCCAAGGCGGGAGCGGCCGCGAAAGCCGAAATAAGCGCAGCAATCAACAGTCGTTTCATCTTCTTCCTCCGTCGTAAGGATTTATGTCGTGTCGCTATATCACTATGATATGGCACGCTAATAAAGCAGATATTGCGAGCCGTAAGTCCGCATTGCGTTAGATCAAAAAGGCATACTGAGCCGTTTTGATTTTGATTTATTTTTGCTCCTCCGGGTCATTCGCTACCGAGCCATTCAGCCCCAATATCCGGGCGATTTCCGCCATACCCCCAAAAACGACTGTCGCCCTGTAGCTCGTTCCGATCTCCGCCAGCACCGCCCGGATTTGGGGATTTGATCTCCGCCACGTCATGCGCCGTCAGGTGCGGCGGCGGGATCAGCGAGCGCAGCGCGCGGGCGGAGTTATCGCCGAATCTTGGTGACGAGCGGGATCAGGGCGGCCCGCGGGTCGAGCTCTTGCGATTCCTGACGACCTCGATTTTGTCGTCTAACTTTACTCCGAGGATGACTTTTGGCAACTGGTCGTGACCGCGCAGACGATACCGGCTGTTCTCGGCGGCCTGTGCGAGCTTGAAGATCATGGCGAGCGCGGTCTTGTTAAAAAGACATCCTCTCGATCGGACCGTTCGATGCCGAACGGTCGCGAACGTGCTCTCGATTGGGTCTCGATGTGCTCAGACGTCTTCCAGTGCTCGGGGGCAGGGAAGTAAAAGGCGGAGCAGGGGTTCGCCGTCCTTGCTGAGGCACTCGACCGCCTTGTCGTACTTGACGCCATAGCATTCGATGAAGCCATCGAATGCAGCCTCGGTATACGTCCTGGTCGGCGCAGCCATCCAGACGTCTTGCAAGACACGCTTGGCCTTTGCTTGCAGGCTCTTTGGCAGCTTGTTCAAGACATTCGCCGTCTTGTGGCACCCAGCAGCGTTGCCCGCGCGTCTTCGGCCATACCTCATCGATCGCCTTCCAGAAGCCGAGCGCCCCGTCGGCGACAGCGAGCTGCGGGGAGATCGTCAGGCCGTGCCGCTTGAGATCGAGCAGCAGCTCCTTCCAGGATTGCGCACTCTCGCGGATGGTGCCTGTCGGCAAGCCCAACGAGTTCCTTCTTGCCTTCGGCGGTGGCGCCGATGATCACCATTAGACACTGCGCGTCATTTCGAGCCGGGCCTGGACGTAGATGCCATCGGCCCAGACGTAGACATACCGCTTGGCGGACAGGTCGCGGTCGCGCCAGCGGGCGTGCTCGTTGTACCAGGCCTCTTTTCAGGCGCGCAATGCTCGATGCCGATAGTCCACGGGCGTCCTGGCCGAGCAACAACGTGCCAGCGCCTCCCCGAAGAACCCGGTCGAGACGCCTTTCAAGTAGAGGATCGGGATCAGCACTTCGAGGCTCTTCGTGCGCCGCGCGTAAGGTGGACAAAATGCTCGGGCTGAAACCCGAATCCGCCCGCCCCCAGTGGCCTCGCGGTCGCGCACCCGGGGCTGGCGCACGGCCACCGGCCCAATGCCGGTCATGATCTCGCGCTCGGGCAGAGCCCGTGGCGCATGATGGTGCTGGCCCCGCGCCTCGGTCTTGAGATCGGGCGACGCCCAGGAAGCTCGGTGACCTCCGTCTCGACGGCCTGCGTGAAGCAGGGTACGCGGCCCCGTCGCGCAAAATCTCGGTGAGCGAATTGGCTAAAGTCCCTGGCCGAGCGAGCTTGATCACGTTAGTGTCGGTCACGGCGTATCACTCCTTCAGTGGAGAAGTGGAGGCGTTGAACACCCCCACGATACGCCGCCTTACCCCTTCATGCCGTCACCAACTTCCGCACATAGCTCGCGCGGGCGCGCATGGCGTACTCATTGATGCAGATCAAAACTTATCACGCACATTCTCCTGCGCTTTTATTCCGATGATCTTTAGGACCCGTGTGCGAAATGCACAATTCAAGCGCCTGAACATTACGATCCGACAACGGTCTGGCTGCACTGGATTTCCGTTGGACTGATCGTGGTGCTGTGGGTGATCGGGCAGACTGCCGACCTGGTTCCTCGTGGTCTGCTTCGTTCCGGCATTTGGTCTACCCATGTGGTGCTGGGCTTCCTCACTGCCTTTGTCCTTCTCACGCGAGTTGCTTGGCGAGCGCATTTCGGGCGCGTCCTCTCGCCGAAGTGTTTGAGCACATCGACGAAAGGCCTACGCGATCGCGTTTAGGCCGGCGCTGGTGCGTTAAACGCCGCCGGCCTGACATTGACCTAGGCTTTGGGGAAATTGTGTGAAGCGACTCGTGCGGAAGTTGGTGACGGCATGAAGGGGTAAGGCGGCGTATCGTGGGGGTGTTCAACGCCTCCACTTCTCCACTGAAGGAGTGATACGCCGTGACCGACACTAACGTGATCAAGCTCGCTCAGCCAGGGACTTTCACCGATTCGCTCACCGAGATTTTGCGCAACGGGGCACGTACCCTGCTCACGCAGGCCGTCGAGACGGAGGTCGCCGACTTCCTCGGGCGATACGCCGATCTCAAGACCGAGACGGGCCGCCAGCGCGTCGTGCGCCACGGGCATCTGCCCGAGCGCGAGATCATGACCGGCATTGGGCCGGTGGCCGTGCGCCAGCCCCGGGTGCGCGACCGCGAGGCCGCCGGGGGCGGGCGGATTTCGTGTTCAGCCCGAGCATTCTGCCACCTTACGCGCGGCGCACGAAGAGCCTCGAAGTGCTGATCCCGATCCTCTACTTGAAAGGCGTCTCGACCGGGGACTTCGGGGAGGCGCTGGCAGCGTTGCTCGGCCAGGACGCCGGTGGACTATCGGCATCGAGCATTGCGCGCCTGAAAGAGGCCGGCGGTCTCGACGAGCACGCCCGCTGGCGCGACCGCGACCTGTCCGCCAAGCGGTATGTCTACGTCTGGGCCGATGGCATCTACGTCCAGGCCCGGCTCGAAGATGACGCGCAGTGTCTAATGGTGATCATCGGCGCCACCGCCGAAGGCAAGAAGGAACTCGTTGGGCTTGCCGACGGCATCCGCGAGAGTGCGCAATCCTCAAGGAGCTGCTGCTCGATCTCAAGCGGCACGGCCTGACGATCTCCCGCAGCTCGCTGTCGCCGACGGGGCGCTCGGCTTCGCAGTCTACCGACGGCATGGCCGAAGACGCGCGGGCAACGCTGCTGGGTGCACAAGACGGCGAATGTCTTGAACAAGCTGCCAAAGAGCCTGCAAGCAAAGGCCAAGCGTGTCTTGCAAGACATCTGGATGGCGCCGACCAGGACGGATGCCAGGCTGCATTCGATGGCTTCATCGAATGCTATGGCGTCAAGTACGACAAGGCGGTCGAGTGCCTCAGCAAGGACCGCGAACCCCTGCTCGCCTTCTATGACTTCCCTGCCGAGCACTGGAAGCATCTACGCACGTCAAACCCGATCGAGAGCACGTTCGCGACCGTTCGGCATCGAACGGCCGATCGAGAGGATGTCTTTCCAACAAGACCGCGCTCGCCATGATCTTCAAGCTCGCACAGGCCGCCGAGAAAAGCTGGCATCGTCTGCGCGGTCACGACCAGTTGCCAAAGTCATCCTCGGAGAAAGTTCAACGACGGAATTGAGGGTCGTCAGATCGCAAGCTCAAACCGCCGCCGCCTGATCCCGCTCGTCACCAAGATTTAGCGATAACTCAATTGTGTGCATCATCGTGTGCACAGGCGAAACCAATTGATCATCACCGCCACCGGCGTGCTTCCGTTGGGATCAATATTATCAGAGAGTTATTTGGTGGGCGCACAAGCGTCTGGAAGCTCGGACCCGCTGATTAAGAGGCATCTGCCCTTCATTGATAATACTTAGACTTCCCCCGCAACGAAGGAGAAACGCAGCCATGCAACATCAATACGTTGCATTAGAACTCCCAACTACGCCCGAGGCACCGACGATGAAACTGACTTTCAGCCTCGGCCCCTGACTGACGTTGATGTGGGCCTGATCCAGGAGAGGCTGCAAAAACTGGCGCTAACGCGGTTAAGACAAGGATGCCGCGCACCAGAAGTGGTCGATATTGTCGCGCAACAAGCAATGTTTCACCCGGTGCGCGACTATCTCGAAAGCCTGCAATGGGATGGCACGTCAAGGCTGCTCACCTGGCTCACTCACTATCTTGGCGCCGAATGCTCGGCTTACGTCGACAACATTGGGGCCATGTTCCTGATCTCAATGGTGGCGCGCATTTTCGAGCCGGGCTGTAAGGCCGATCACATGCTGGTTATCGAGGGGCCGCAGGGCCAGCTTAAGAGCACCGCATGCAGCATTCTTGGCGGCCCGTGGTTTTCCGACAACCTACCTGACGTCACCGCCGGCAAGGACGTTTCGCAGCACCTGCGCGGAAAATGGTTGATCCAGGTTGCCGAAATGCACGCTATGTCGCGCGCCGAAGCGGCTTTGCTGAAAAGCTTCATTTCGGCGACAAACCGACGAGCGTTATCGCCCGAGCTACGGCCGCCGCGAGGTGATCGAACCGCGGCAATGGTCTTCGTCGGCACGACAAACAAAGACACTTATTTGCGGGACGAAACCGGCGGCCGGCGCTTCTGGCCGCTCAAGGCACGGGTGATCGACGCTGATGCCCAAGCCCGAGATCGCGATCAACTGTTCGCTGAAGCCGTCCACTGCTACCGAGACGGCGTGCGTTGGTGGCCTGATCGTAGCTTCGAGGTCCAGCACATTGTCCGCGAGCAGGCAGCTCGCTACGAGGGGGACGCTTGGGAAGAAATCATAGCAGCCTACGCAGAAAAAAGAGGGACAAGGTGACAATCGGTGAGCTCAAACTCGGCATCTTCGCAGCACTCGGCATTCTCGGCGGGGCATCGGCATTGTTGGCCGGCGCACTCTTGGCTGTCGCTTTTCGGCGCGGATCGCGCAAGCCGCAGATCCTCACCGACGAAACCTTGCGCGCGGCGACCGATCCGGCGCTTGAGCATCGGCCGCGCTCATCGCCAAAGCGGCCGAAGAGGCGATGAACGGAGCAGCCGTTAAAATGTGAAACGGCTCGCGTCAGCAGATCGCCGGGACCATTGCCGCGGCCGTGTTAATCGGCTTGGTGGTTGGACGCCGATTCTACGAAGGACGCTGTCCAATAAGACCGAGACATTTGAGGCGGGTCGCATTCAACCCTCAAGGAAGTGGCCAAATGCAGCCAGCGGCTTAAGCCGGTCGCAGATGATTTTAGTGATCGCCAACATGGGCATAGAGAGGATCACGCCCGGAATACCCCACATCCAGAACCAGAAAACGAGCGAGATGATGACGAGGACTGGATTTAGGGTGAACCGTCTTGCTAAAAGCATCGGCGTTGCAGTCTCACCTTCGATCAAGTGAAATCCAAAATAAAGCCCGCAGGGAGCAACGCTTGCCAGAGTGCGTCGTGGGTCAACAACCCCGCCAGCAAAAAGATCAATACTCCAAGAGCGGTGCCGAGGATCGGCACATAGTTCAGAAAAAAAGCCACCGTCCCCCAGAGGATCGGGTCGCCCACTCCCGTGAGCCACATCGCCACTGCCGTAGCGACACCCACCGCCGCGTTCATGATCGTGATCGTGACCAGGTATGCGGAAACGTCGCTTTCAATTTGCTGCGAGATTTCCACGACCTGACGCTTGCTTCTAAAGCGCGGCAGTATCTCGACGAGGCGATGCAGAAAGATGTCGCCGGACACGAGAAGGAAAAAAAGAAAAAGCACCGTCGTAAAAAAACCGCCGACAAAGTTTCGGGCCCCTGTGAATAGCTTCGACAGAAGAGTTGGGCCTTGCGCCGACGCTGCTACAGTCGGTGACGGTGCCTGTTCCCCCAAAATCTTCTATTTGTTGCAAAAACCGTTGCACTGTATCGACCGGCTCTCGCATGAAATTCAGCCGCTCCTGAAGCCGAGGAATGCCCTCTGGAAGCTTGGCTGCCCAGGTGCGAGCGGGGCTGGAAATGGCTGTACCCAGCCCGACGACCGTTCCGAACAGCGCAAGGATCAGTAGCAGCGCCGCGATTGTCCGCGGTATGTGCAACCGCTCTAATATGCGGAAGGCTGGCTGTAGAAGGAGCTTAAGAACGATAGCAAAAACAAACGGCAACACGATCTCGCGCGCGACATAGGCTGCCGCCAGCAGCGCAAGGATGAATAGACCGCCAAGAAATATAGCTTTCGGATCTGAGGGTAGAGGCAAGTCTTCCGGCACTTCTGCGGGCAAAACCACCTCGGTCTTCTGATCGTCAGGCGCCATGTCCGACGCGGGGCTGTCTCAAAGACCAAAAGTTTTAGTCAGTTCAAAGTTTGCCGCAGCAGAACCATAGGATCAGCACAATAACTAGCACCAAGCCGAGAGAACGTTGGAACTTCGCTAGTCATTCGGCGGCGTCATCCAGCCAGAGGTTTGCGGTACCGGACGGCTTGAATCTTGAGCCAGCGTACAGTGAATACCTCGCGTTCACCACTGTCGTAGCCTTGTTCTGACCTTGTGCAGCACAATCCCACCGTGGAGCCGCATTAATTTACGGTCGAAAAGTCCTTTCACGCAATGGGGGAAGGCGCGACCAGCTCGCCGCGCATTCGTCGCTCGTCACACGGTTCTGTCGTCAGGTTCGGCAGAAAGCCGACGAGAGTGTCGGCCAGAGCTGAAGATTAGTCGACCAAGATAAAAGTGACTTTGAGATCGACGCGGTACTCAGAAATTTTGCCGTTTTTCACGATGACCTTCTGTTCTTTGACCCACGCGCCCTCGACATTCTTGAGTGTCTTTACCGCGCGCTTTATGCCCTTCTCGATGGCATCCTCGAAGCTCTTGTTCGAGCTGGCGATAATCTCCGTTACTCTCGCTACCGACATTGCTTCCTCCTTCGTGGGATCAAAACTACCTTGCGACTTTTACGTCTAATTGTCGCGATGCAGTATTGTTCAGCAGCAGCCGGGTGAGCGAGCTGTCCGAACTGGACTTCGTAGCCAGAAACTCTTTGCTGGGTTAAAGCTTGCCCAGCAAGAGCAAGACCACCAGAATAATAATCACGAGGCCGAGGCCACCGCCGCCATAGTAGCCAGTACCGTAAAAGGGGCCGCCGCCGATTCCACTAAAGCCGCCCAACAACGCGATCACCAAAATGATGAGAATGATGGTCCAAAGTGACATTTTGAAAGCTCCTGTCCTGGGTCGGCCGCGACCGTCGCGGCGCGTTCAACGCAAATTTATTCTCCCGCTCTCTAACGATAGAAGATAGCGAGAAGAATGATGATCGGAATTGGAACCCCCAACAGCCACAGCAGAATTCCACGACCCATGATGTCCTCCTATGTTCAGTGCTGGATTACCGGCCGGTACGATCTGGGTTCCAATTGTCCCGGACATACCCGCCTTCGGTGGCCGCAAGGCTCGCGGCAAAGGCGCCGACCAGCAGGGAGGCGGTGAGCCACAGAGACAATTTGGCGGCGGCCTTCGGGCGCTGTCCAACGCAGTCTTTGCCTGGTTGATGACTTCTGAAACCCGCTTGTCGGCGTCCGCCTGACTCAAACCCGTGCGGGCCGCGACGACTTGCGCGACATAGGTACGATCAGCCGCAGGAACCTCGCCACCACGAAGGCCGGTCGTGAGAATTTGAGAGATCTCGCGGCGGGTGGCTTCCAAATCGGTCCTGTCCGGGCTTGCGGTAGAATTGGAGCGCAACAGCGCATCCGCGTAATAATCCACCGGGCCGCCGGATGCCGGTGCAAATCCTGACGATCCAAATCCGGCAATGTTGCTGGCAGCGGCAGCCAAGAACGCAGTGCTGATTACCGTGGCGAACCCCCATGCCAGAAAGCCATGAGCGGTGTCGCGAAAGAAGACTTCGTGCGCATGGACATCGACCCATTTGGTACGCAACCGCCCCGCGATATAGCCTCCAATGGTCGAGGCGAGCATAGCGACGACAATCAGATAGATCCCGGTGCCAATTTGGAATGTGCTGGCCGATACGCCCGAATTGCCCCACGGGACACGGCCGAGAAGCCCATGCCGGCACCAAATGCAAGGAGAACAAGTGTCAGTGCCGCGGCAGCAATTGCACCCGCTGCAATCGCTGCCCATGACACCGCGGGGCTTTCTTCCGCAGGGGTGGAAATTTCGACTGTTTCAAAAACCATCAATGCCCCCTCGGGTGAATGCCCCGCCCGTTTCGGCTGAGGGCGGATCACGATGCGGTGAGAAGAAAAAGCTCACCAGTCTCAGCGCCTATTTCCCTTTGAGCGCGTCCTTGACCGTGTCTTTGATGCCGCCGATGGCATTCTGAACCTTGCCCTCGATCTTGTCGGCCTTGCCCTCCGACTCCAACTTGGCATCACCGACGGCCTTTCCGACCGCCTGTTTCACTGCGCCTTTGACTTGCTTCGCCGATCCGGCGACCCGATCCTTGTCCATGATTTCATCCTCCAAAAGATCCAAAACACGTCTCCCAACCAAGCATTTAATTTTGTAACTCATACCAGTGATCGCCCTTGATCTGGATCAACCGACATTCGCGGAATGGGCGCAAAGTTGAAATTGTTTCAATTCGTTGGACGCGAATACAGCTTCAGCTTTAACAGCATTGATGGCCTCCATGGTTTGTTTCAGGGTTCAGCGTCGGATAGCTTCCTTGGCCTCAGCAGTCACTTTGGCGCGACCTTGCGTCGCCAGCTGATCTTTACATCGATTCGATCAGGCATACCGGTTCCTCGCCGGCGGACTAGAAATTAGCGCGCATTGCAAAACAATCCACCCCCGATCCCGCGCCTCCCAGATGACTTTGCATGTGAATACTTCGCCGACCCGCTCACGAGAGCTAGCGGGCCGCTGGCTCTCACGCGCACCCTGCGTCGAGCGATCAGTGCGGCGACGACGATCGAGACCGCTGCCGTCGGACCATCGGTCCGCACCACGGACTTTGTCGCCCACACACGCGAACATGCTCATGACGCCAAAATTCGTTAAGAACACCTGAATCACGAGCACCGTTGCCCGCACGGCCTTCTCCATCGCCGAAGCATGGATCGATTCTTCCAGCGTTCCGCCCTCCATCTCGTCGACGAGACCGCACAAACCTCCGGCCGACATCGTCGCCGCGCTCCAGCCTGCGGGGGGGCAAGGGACCCGCATTAAACATCCGAAGAATACGATGATGCTCACGGCTGCTGCACAGATCCAATCACTACAGTTCACCGGAGGAGAGACATGCGCTTCACTCTGATCGCCCGCTCTGTGCCGCCGGCGATTCGCATCACGGTCACAAAGAATCCTCTCTGCTCGGCCGCCAGTGGGCGACAGAGTTCGATCAAAGGTGACTTTATTATTACAGTGCCCTGTGAGTGCCACAGCGCTGGAGTTGCGCACTCACTCACACCAAAGGCAAGCGATGCACCAAACCGCTAGCACCAAGTGCAGAAAAACTCCCGGCCACAAACCAACGCCAAGAGCTTCCAGACTCATGGCAGCATGAACGAGAACTACGACGACCGCGGTGTTGTAAAGCAGAAGCGCTGCAATCAAACCGATCTCTGCCGAGTTGTGCTCGTTTTTGCTCGCGAACCAGAAGGCGGCCCCTAAGGAGAGCAACGCCGCACCGCCCACGCGACCGACCGCCATCCCAGCGGGCGTGTCGAGTGGCAAACCAAGCAGGAGCGAGACTGGCACAGCAGGCGATAGCAACAAAGTTAGGCCAGCTCCTGCCTCGATCGCGGCTGTTACCATGAACAGTTGCTTAGTTTTCACGACCGTCTCTTCTTGATATCGAATGCTTCTTTAACTGGACTGCCCGCGCGGTCTCATCGACTGCGCATACCCCCGTAGCGCAAATCACTTCACCTCAATCGTTACCTTCTCGATCTTGCCGGTGAAGCGACTCGCGATGCCAGCCTGATAGTCCTCGGTAACGGGCGTATCGTCATCCATGCCAACATCGGCGCCTTCGTCGGCGGAAAATAGGTTGGCGTTGGTGTTGTCGACCCGCCCTTCCGCCACCTTCTGGCCATTGACGATCAGCGTGGCTGTGCCGCCTTTACCGCGGCCACCGCCGTCGTATGCGAAGTTGAGTTTGACCGTGGATTTTCCGGACGGTAGGGGCGTATTCGATGCAACTGTGTAGCGCTGTAACCCAACCCAATTGTACGTGTAAGCTGGCTTACCGTCCTTGACATAGAGGCTCCAGCCGCCAAAGCGGCCACCCTGGGCAAGGATGACGCCGTTGACTGGATCCTGGGCGATATCAACGTCGGCAGTAATGCTACTCGAGCGATTTTTCACGTTGATAAAGGCGTTCTCCATCATTCCCGTCATACCCGCGTAGACCGTGAGCGAGGTGCGGCCTGCCATTAAGTCGGGACGGCCGGCCATGCTCGGGTCAAAGCGTTCAACACTGCGATCGTCGATGGGAAGTACGTTGTACTTGACTGCCTCTTTCAGGAAGAGGGCTTTTAGCTCCTTGAGTTTGCCAAGGTTCTTCGCCGCTAGATCATCAGATAGGCTGAAGTCGCTGCGCGTGTCATAGAGTTCCCAAGTGTCCTTCTCAAGAGTTGCCCGGGGCCGTTGTTCCCACGGCGCCCGGTGCACCGTACGCGCCAGCCAGCCGGCATTGTAGATCGCTCGGTTGCCGAGGATCTCGAAATACTGCGTGAGATGCCGGTCCTTCGCGCTGGCGTCGTTGAGGGTGTAAGCGAGGCTGACGCCTTCGAATGGTTTCTGCACCGAGCCATTGACCGATTTTGGAAACGGCAGGCCCGCCGCTTCCAGCACGGTTGGCGCTATGTCTACAACATGGTGCCACTGACTGCGTACTTCACCTTGGGCCTTGATCCCCTTTGGCCAATGCACCACCATACCGTTTTTCGTGCCACCGAAATCGGAAGCAACCTGTTTGGACCAAGCAAACGGTGTGTTACCTGCGATCGCCCACCCGGCAGCAAAATGCGGGAAGGTTTCCGGCCCGCCCCATTTGTCGAGATTCTTGAGCTGACCGGCAACGGTTTCCGGGACACCATTGAAAAAAGTCATCTCGTTGAAGAGCCCGTTCATACCACCCTCGGCACTCGCCCCATTATCGCCGGCGATATAGATAAAGAGAGTGTTATCTATCACGCCCAAGTCCTCGATGGATTTGACTAGTCTTCCGATCTCATGGTCGGTTTGCTCGGCAAAACCAGCAAACACCTCCATCTGGCGCGCGAATAATTTCTTCTCGTCGGCGGAAAGGGAATCCCAATCCTTGATGTCCTTAGGCTTGGGCGCGAGCTTGGTGCCTGGCGGCACAACCCCGAGTTTGATCTGCCGCGCGAGCGTTTCTTCACGATACTTATCCCAGCCGGCATTGAACTTGCCTTTGTATTTGTCAGACCACTCCTTCGAGACATGATGTGGCGCGTGCGTCGCGCCAGGCGCGAAATACATAAAAAACGGTTTGTCCGGCGAGAGCGACTTCTGGCTCTTCATCCAAGCTATGGCTTGGTTAGTCATGTCCGTCGTGAAATGGTAATTGGGATCAGCGGGCAACTCGACCCTGGCAGTTCCGTCATAAAGGAGCGGAGCCCACTGGTTCGTTTCTCCACCCATGAACCCGTAGAATTTGTCAAAACCCGAACGTGTTGGCCAATGATCGAACGGCCCCGATACACTGACCTCCCAAGGCGGAGCTTCGTGGTACTTGCCAAACATGCCCGTGGCATAACCGTTGAGCCGCAACATTTCGGCGATCGGCGCAACGCTGTTCGGCCGCACCCCAGTATTGCCCGGGAATGCCGTGGCTACTTCCATGACGGCCCCGGCATTGTTGGTGTGGTGGTTTCGCCCAGTCTGCAGCGCCACTCGGGTGGGTGAGCACAATGCAGTAACGTGGAAGTTGTTGTAGCGCAGCCCCTCACTCGCCAGCCGATCCAAGGTCGGCATGGCGATGGAGCCGCCAAAGGTGCTGGGCTGCCCAAAGCCCATGTCATCAATGAGGACTATCACGACGTTGGGTGCGCCCTTCGGCGCCTTAACTTCGAAACGCGGCGGGGCCTTAGCATTGCGCGCGTCGAGCTCGGTGATTGGCTTAAGCTTCGGCTCGGGGATAGGGAAGAGGACATGTGCAGGTCAAGCTTGTCCTCCAGGTCACCAGCGCCATCGGAAGTAGCACGAACACACCACAAGCATTAAGACAATCAAGAAGCCCGATTACATCGCGCGCTCATGATCGTACTCCCGTCATTTCTCGATCCGCCCCTGATCTTCGAGCATACGGGTTTAACACGAGGCCGCAGACGAAGGCTTCTTCTTCTTCCAGGCGGAAGCGGCGGTGCGTCCGGCGACTTTTTGCGTCGCCGTCTTCTCGGATCATCCTTGCATGCCGCCGGGGCAACTTCGGCGTTATCTTCATCACGTCCAGATCGATCATGAGTGTTCATACGCAGGCCGTTGAAGTCACCCAGCTCGTTCCAGATCAACTAGATGGGGTCTTGGCTTGCCGCCCGAACAATGACTACATTTTGAAACTCGACATATCAACAGTACCTAAAACAAATGAAGTTTTCGTCGTAAATCCCAGCGAGAGCACAACCGAACAGCAGATGCTCAGAACAGTTCGTTTGCCCATTCTCCATTTCGTTAATTAGATCAATCTCGGCTCGTTTCTCTCAAACGACGACTGCTACCAGCATATCCGACACGGTCTACGAGATGCGGCACTTAGCAAAGCAGAACACTGATATTGCGTGCGTTTCGATTGTGTCACCTTCCCGTCGAGCGCTATCGACCGCGCTTCTATAGGCATTCGATCCTGGGTCACCTCGGGATGGAGCAGGTTGTTCCTCGAGGGCAGATCGCATTGTCCTTTCGAGCAACCATTCGCCCCAGCGCGCGATTGCTGCCTGGCATACAAGCGCAAGTGCAGCAATGAAGCATCGGGCGGCGACTTTCGCGTAGGTTGCCGCACTTCGATTTGGATGCGGCCTGACCCCGCGGACCAAGAACGGTAAGAACGGCGCCGCAGGACTGGTGGCGAGAGGAAGACGAACCAGAGGCTGACATTCTCGGAACCTTCTTCCTGCTTTCAATGGCATACGAAACCGTACTCGAGAGACAATTTCTTGATTACCGCTTGAGTGAGAGGAGCTGGGTACCAACTCGCTTTTCGTATTCAGCGAAAATCATCAAACTCATCCGTGAGGACGCACCGGGCGATTTCTCCGCCGATTTCGGGCATATCGAATTCGTCGGCCCTCTCCTTTGTTGCCTTCCAGCCCCCACCCGGCATGCATTGATGAATGCAGCGAAGACGGCATTAAATGCCGCGCGTTCGGCATTTGCATCGAATTTTTTCGGCCTCTTCCGGCGCCAGTAACCGGCGGACATCGACAAAAAATGAACGGTCCTCGAGTTTCGCAAAGCCTCAGCGAGAGAAATCGCCTGCTCGGCCGCCGCTAGTCGTATTTCGCACCCTGCTGTAGATTAGTATTTCCTCTTGCGTCGGGTGCGGCGTAAAGACAGAGATCATCTGGCAATAGTTCAATCGCGACGACCCCAGGTCAGTTTGAGGTTTATTCGGGTAGATACCGCGCGATGAGACGCGTAACAATTATGTTGCTGCTTGCCGCGGCGATTTCAGCCACAACTTGGGGTGCCATCGCTGACAGCAGTTCCCTCGGTTTGACGATTACCTCCGATCGCAATCCTAGCAATTTTGCCCTTCCCAAAAATACGAAGTACCAACTCAATGGAGAACATACGTTCGAGTAGTGGTCTGATATTCGGCGGCTCGTTCCAATATACCGATTCGACCTTCAGCGATCGGGCGGCCCAAAATCTGGAGGGAACGATCGGCTACAGCGTGCCGCTCAATTCCGTATTTTCGTTGAACGGAAGCGCGGGCATCGGTGAGCGGTTGCGCCAAAACTCCAGCGCAGACTTCCCGTACTATGTACTTAGAATCGGGGTCAATTTCGCGATTAATCAAGAGATGACCTGGAACGTGATTTCCTACCGATTTCGAAATGCCTTCGACAGCAATGACAACTACGATACGCCGCAGGTCGCAACCGGCCTCACTTTCAAACTCGGCGCACAGAGCGCTATCTCCGTGAAGATCATGCGCAACTGGAGGGATGGCCAACCGAGCAGTACGGGGGTCTCGCTCGGCATTCAAGAAAGGCTTCTGAACTCGGCCCCATATCCCTCGCGGCGGTTTCATTAAGCGGCCGTGCTTGCCAACCTAGCTAGCAGCCGATTTCGGCAACACGTAGAAGCTACGTGATTGCGACGCCGGCAGAGCTGTCCGTCGTCAGATAATTTGAGACAGATGGCAGCGTGAACAACAGGTAGACCGGCTCATCTGATTTTAGTTTAGGCGGCTTTCTTTTGATGCTGCAAGCGACGTTTGTGGATGAACCGCCCCGAGTTCTTCGGAGGCCGTTTGGTTTGAGTTACGCCGCCATGGCTGGTTGTTCCAGCATGGCATAGTAGCGTGCCTCGGCTTCGGCCGGCGGGATGTTGTGATCTGAGGCCGCCAAACTGGATCGTTTTTAGGTAGAGTTTTCCGCGCCGATTTCCCGGCTGGGAAGGAGCGGAGACCATGAAGGCATCGCGATTTTCGGACGCCCAGAAGGCGTTTATTCTCAAGCAAGGCACGGACGGCATGCCGGTGGCGGATATCTGCCGCAAGGCCGGGATCAGCCAGGCGACCTACTTCAATTGGAAGAAGAAGTACGATGGTCTGCTCCCGACCGAGATGGGGCGGTTGTCCGCCATCGTCTCGGCGAGAGCGACCGCCACGCTCTCCCAGACACCGGAAGCACTCCATCGCCGGAAGCGCCGATAGATCGAGTTCCAGTTGCCATACTTCTCGGGAACATCGCGCCATGGCGCACCGGTGCGCAGCCGCCACAGAATGCCGTTGATGATATTGCGATTGTCCTCGGGCGGGCGACCCCGCCCGCGCTTCCCCGGCTCTCGCTCAACCGGCAACAAAACCCTCAGAATACGCCACTCGACCTCGCTCAGATCGCCGCGGCTCAAGGCTGCCTCCTCGAATCTGCAGCCTTGAATCAAAAACGAGATTCTTGCGTCAAGAGCATTCTTGTCCACGCCCTAGAAGTTCCGTCCGGAGACTTCAGGGCTGATTACAGAGTTTTCGGAGCATGAGGCGAATTGAGGCGAGGCGCAAGAATGCGAGCGCCTTGCGGTTGAGGTTCTCCCAATCCTTGGCGAGTTTTCGGCAGCGATTGAGCCAAGCGATGGTGCGCTCGACGATCCAGCGTTGGGGCAAAACCACAAATCCTTTGATCCGATCGGAACGTTCGACGATTTCGACATTGAGATACGGAAGAGCCTTCGCAACCGCCTTCGCAAATTGCGGTCCTTGATATCCGCCGTCGGCAAAGAGTGTCTGCAAAAATGGAAACATCCCGAACAGCGTCGCCATGACGAATATGCCACCATCACGATCTTGAATGTCGGCCGGATGAACGATGGCGTGGAGCACGAGGCCTAATGTATCGACGAGAATGTGCCGCTGCTTGCCCTTGATCTTCTTTCCTGCATCGTAACCGTGCGGATCAATGCAGGCCCCCCTTTTTCGGCGCTTTTCACGCTCTGGCTGTCGATGATGGCAGCAGTCGGACTGGCTTCCCGCCGGGCTTGTTCGCGACACTGCTCATAAAGCGCGTGGTGGTCCGCTCCAATGTGCCGTCATAAGTCCACAGATCGAAATATTCGTAGACCGTGCTTTTCGGTGGCAGGTCTTTCGGATCGCGCGCACTGACAGCCGGTTGAAGAACGTACATGAGGCCGTTCACCACCTCACGATGATCACCGTCCGCTTCCCTCCGCCGGGCTTGCCGGGTGGGATCAAATGTTCGACCAGCTTCCATTCATCATCGGTCAAATCGCTTGGGTAACGCAGCTTGCTGCGGTCGTAACGTCCACGGTTCTTGCTCGTCCACATTGGTGCCCCTCCTCGAATCAGGCCACCACCCTTGAATCACAACTGATTCATACGATTCAAGAACTCTTCGGACAGACACTAACACTACTTTGGCAGGGTTCTGACCATGGATAGGCGGTCAGGGATTTCCAAATCGATTTTTCTGTGACTTATGGGTGGTCGGCTTTGGAGGGCCGACCATGGCAAGCACTGCTTTGGATTGGAAGGATGAGCTTGGACGCTGGCTCAAGCCGTTTCTGGATCGCTTGGGTCACAAGGCGCGGCGGCAAATGTGCCCGCTCTATGTGGCGGGGCTGATCGGTCCCGGTGATCGCAAGAGCGTTCAGCCGATGGCGAACGGTTTGTGCCTGGCGATTATGATCAGTTGCATCATTTTGTTTCTGCTGGCGTCTGGGATGCGGCGCCGTTGGAGACAGAATTGCTTATTCAGGCCGACAGGCTGGTCGGCGGCAGCGATGCCGTGCTGGTTATCGACGACACCGCGATGCCGAAGAAGGGCAAGCACTCGGTTGGCGTGGCTCCGCAATATGCTTCGGCGCTTGGCAAGACCGCCAACTGCCAGACGCTGGTGTCGCTGACGCTGGCGCGCGGCGAAGTGCCGGTGATGGTCGCGTTGCGTCTTTTTCTTCCCGAGAGTTGGACGAGCGATCGGGTGCGATTGAAGCGGGCGGGCGTTCCAGCCGAGCATCGAAAAGGCGCGAACCAAGCCAGAGATCGCGCTGGCTGAGATCGATCGTGTGATGGCGGCTGGTGTGCGCTTCGGCTGCGTGCTGGCGGATGCCGGATACAGGATGAGCGCGCCGTTCCGCCAGGCGCTTATGGCTCGCGACCTTGCCTGGGCAGTTGGCATCCCTGGTCACCTCAAGGTCTATCCGGTCGGGGTGGAGCTGATCTGGCCCAAAGCCGCGCGGGTCGTCCCGGTAAGCGGCATATTCCTGATATGCTGTCGATGGCGGCCGAAGACATGTTGGCCGATGCCAAGTGGCGAACTGTGAGCTGGCGCAGCGGCACAAGGGCCCGCTGAAAGCCCGCTTTGCCGCCGTCCGTGTGCGTACCGCCGACGGGCCTCCGCAGCGGATAAGGGACATGGGTCAGCAGCACTCCGGGCGACAAGGCATGGCTCATCGGCGAGCATCGCATGTCGGGAGAGAAGAAATATTATCTCGCCAACCTGCCCGCGCGGACGGACCTGCGCAGCTTGGCCGCCACCATCAAGGCGCGATGGATCTGCGAGCAGGCCCATCAGCAGCTGAAAGAGGAACTCGGCCTCGACCACTTCGAGGGACGTCCTGGCAGGGCCTTCATCGTCATGCGCTCATGACCATGATCGCCTACGCGTTCCTCCAGCATCGCCGGCTCACAAAAGCGAGGCGGAAAAAAAAGAATCAACGGGCCGCCGCCTCAACCAAGTCTGCCGGCCGTACGCCACGCCATCGTCGAACTCATCATGCGACCGCCGGCTCAGCGATGCCCGCACTGCCGAAGATGGATCGACGCGCAAAGCGCGTGAATGAAACTGCCAAAGTAGTGCTAGTACAGGCAAGAAAAAGCCTCTAAAAGGGCCTGCCAATAGCCTGCAGGGTAACGGCGGCTATTACTAGACTATGCAAATTCGGCATCGGACGATAGGTTTGAACTCCAAACCGCACTTCGAACGCCCAATGCCTTGGGGGATTAATCCCTGCACTCTTTGCCTGCCGAACTCTCAACGCAGCGGAAGCAAACAGGCGTGAAAGTCACAATTTGACCTGTTCTTCTGCGTTCAGTGTCACCATGTCCGTGAACAAGTCTCACGCTATGCAATTCATTTTCGAGTGTTGCTTGCTTCGTAGTTATGCTCCTTTTGTCAATGAGGGCGATGGCGGAGCCATCGCCACCGCGCGCAGTATTAATCCTCGATCAGTCAGATCCATTTAGCCCGTGGGGCATCCGATTCAGAACCGCCCTGCGGTCTGCGCTTGGCTATAATGGGCTATATCCCATAGCCATCTATCCAGAAATTCTAGATATCAGCCGATTTCACGGAAATGATTACGAGGAGACGTTGCGCGCGTATCTGCGCGAAAAATATCGCAACAAGAAAATAGGAGTCATTGTCGTTCATGGCGTCCGAGCGCTCCAGATATTTTTGCGCTTCCGTTCGGAATTGTGGCCCGACACGCCCGTGGTCGTTAGCTTTATCGATGAAGCGACGGCCGATCGACTTAAGCCGGTTGCCAACATAACCGGTTCTATCACAAAGCTTCATTTCGGCAATGCCGTGTCCGCGGCGCGGGCAATCGTACCCAATCTGAAGCGATTGGCGCTCGTCGAAAATCCCTATGAACGGCAGCCGTACCGGCAACATTACGTAGAGGAGATAGGATCAATCCGAAACGATCTAGAAATCATCGACTTTTCTGGCTTGCCGCTGCGAGAAGTGAAGCAACGAGTAGCTGCGCTGCCGAACGATGCTGCAATCTTTTATACTGGCATCTATCGAGATGCGGAGGGATCGATCTACATCCGGGGGAATCGATTACCCAGGTATCCCAGGCCGCGAACCGACCAATCGTGACCGATAACGAGGCGCTTGTTGGTGTCGGTGCAACGGGCGGCTGCGTGGCGAGCAACGTTCGAATGGCCGAGAACGCAGGGCTACTCGTGCAACGCATCTTAAGGGGCGAAAGAGCCAGGAACATCCCGATAGTTGGAGGCGAATTCGTCCATCCGATATTCGATTGGCGGCAGATGCAGCGGTTTGGCATCAGCGAAACCACGCTGTCCCCAGGCGCCGAAATTCGATTTCGACCGCCTGGCATATGGGAACAGTATCGTTGGCAAATGGTCGCGATATTCGCGGCGGTTGTAATTCTAACTGGGGTAATATTTGGTCTTCTCGTTGAGCGGAGGCGTCGCCAGTTAGCGGAACAAAATCCCGGTTACGGTTAGGTGAAGTCGTCCATCTTAATCGTACGGCGACGGCGGGAGCATTGTCAGCCTCAATCGCACATGAATTGAACCAGCCCTTGGGCGCCATCCTCTGCAACGCGGAAGCAGCGGAAGTCCTTCTCGGCAATAAGTCTCCAGATCTCGCTCAGGTAAGGGATATTCTTGCCGATATCCGCCGGGACGATGAGCGCGCTGGAGACGTCATACGGCATCTGCGAGGGCTATTGAAGAAACGTGAAATTGAATTTCAGGATTTTGAGCTGGGAAACACAATTCAGGCCACGCTGAATATACTTCAACCGGAGGCAATAAGGCGTGAATCAGCCTAAGATCCGAACCGCTCCAGAACCCTTTGCCAGTTCGAGCGGATCAAGTTAGTTGCAGCAAGTAATTTTGAATTTGTTGACCAACGGGATGGATGCCATGGAGATCTGTGCGCCCGGCAAGCGGACATTGGTGGTGGAAAGTTCGCTAACCAGAACTTCTGAAGTCGAGATTTCCATCCTCGATGCCGGCCCGGGAATTCCGACGGATAAGCTTGAGGGCATTTTCGATGCATTCTTCACGACCAAACCGCAGGGCACCGGTCTCGGTCTGTCTATCGCTCGGACAATAGTTAGATCCAACGGGGGGAAAATTTCGACTGAAAATCGTACAGCCGGTGGCGCCGCGCTTCGGTTCACGCTGCCGTTGTCGAAGGCGCACGTAACATGATGGGGCCTTCGGGTACTATTCACGTGGTAGACAACGACCCGTCGTTCGAAACGCCATTGGTCGGTTGCTCCGTGCATCGGGTTACCAGGTAGCGCTCTATCAGTCGGGCGACCAGTTCTTACAAAATCCGCCGGGCGCAAATCCCGGATGCATCCTTCTCGACATTCGTATGTCGGGTTTAAGTGGATTGGAATTGCAAGATCGACTTTCGAGATTGAATACCATCTTGCCGATAGTGTTTTTGACGGGCCACGGCGACATTGCGACCAGCGTCAAGACAATCAAAGCCGGCGCAGAGGATTTCTTGACTAAACCGGTATCCAAAGAGACGTTGCTTGAGGCCGTCGAACGCGCATTAAGACGTTATGCCGAGATGCGCGAGCAATATGACCAATTATCCGGCCTACGCCTGCGTGTTTCAGCCCTTACTCCAAGAGAAGCCGAGGTTTTTGCGCTGGTGGTCCGAGGCAGGCTCAACAAGCAGATCGCGTACGACCTGGGCACGTCCGAGCGAACCGTGAAGGCGCACAGGCATAGCATCATGCAGAAACTACAAGTTCATTCCGTGGCAGAAGCTGTTTCAATCGCTGAACGGCTCGGAATGTTGAGTTCCGGTCGTAAATCCAGGATGAAGGCGACACAAGGAGGACTGTAGGAGAAAGACTCTGGCATCTGTTCTAAGTGCGGGTTTTGGTCGCGCCGCGGCGCCGATTGGAGATAAATCAATGGGCCTCAACTATCCGCGCGTTATTGCTCTTAAGTACAATAGAGTCTGGTTCTCTAGGACGGCCTAGCGTTTGCTATCGAATGTTGCGTGTAGGCTATATTGTTCGTATCCGCAAAATATCCCGAAGATCAGGCAATGGAATTTCAGACCAAAATCGTGGCCGTCGTGGAAGACGAAGCCAATATGATGAAAGGGATCGAGCGCTTGCTGAAGGCGCACGGTTTCGTAACAAAATCTTATGCCTCGGCCGAGGCGTATCTTGATCGCGCAGCGGCAAGCAGGGCTGGCTGCCTCGTTGTCGACATTCACTTGGGTGGCATGACGGGGATTGAACTTCGTCACAGATTGACAGCGTCCGGTTCACAGCTCGCGGTCATCTTTATGACCGCGGTCGATAGCGAGGAAACGCAGCGGGAAGCCATCGCGGCCGGGTGCCTTGCCTATCTGCGGAAGCCTTTCCCGGCAAATCTGTTGATTGACGCAATCGCTAGGGCGGCAAGCTAGCTCCTAAACCCTATAGCTCGCGCAGCTTTGGCTTTTCGACGTCGGGCGCTATCGCCTACACCAACCGTTGTCCCCAGAGGGCAATGTCGCTTGCGGGCTGGTCTTTATCCCTTGGCGCGCCGCCGGCAGATCGAGCCGCTGGCGCCGCCTGCTGGCCGCCGGCGCCGAAACTCGTTTTTCTAAATGGCTCCGGGCCGTGGTGCCGTGGTGAGGTCGGCGGCGCCGCTCGCGCGCAAGCTACGGGGCCGCAGCCAAAACCGCCCGCTCGCAACAGCGCGCACACTACAATCCTTGGCGGGCTTCATCACCACTACGTCCGGATTTAGGTTTTCGGTACACACAGGCCGCCAACTCCGACCCAGGTCAGACGCCGCCCATGCCCTTCATCCGCTCGGAGCCTGATGAAGGGTTTCGCGGCGTAGCTCAGCCGGAAAGAGCGCCCTGCTGTCTGCATGCGGTGGATGTCACGATCAAACTGTATGGGCGGGGAGGTCGAGCAAGCGCTAGTCGCCCTCGCCCGCATTTGGCGAGAAATATTGGAGCTTATCCGGTTTTCCTTCCCATTCCTTTGAATCTGTAGGAGGGTCGCGTTTGATCGTTATATTGGGCCAGGTTTTTGCGTAATCAGCGTTGAGCTTAAGCCACTTCTCGGCCCCGGCCTCGGTGTCCGGCTTGATCGCTTCTACCGGACATTCCGGCTCGCATACCCCACAATCGATGCATTCGTCGGGATGAATGACGAGCATGTTTTCACCCTCGTAGAAACAATCGACGGGGCAAACCTCCACGCAATCCATAAGCTTGCACTTGATGCAAGATTCATTGACGATATAGGTCAAATATCGTCCTCCGTCTGGAAACGGTAGCCTATCGGATCTGCTTATGCTTCACCAGACACGGGTGCGGCGGAAAAGCGCAGGGTATCATGACTGAGTATACCGTCGGCTTAAGGCTTGGGAATCGATCACAAGCTTTGACGATCGAGGCCGAAGATGCGTTAATTGCTGCGCTCAAGGTCAAACATAATCACCCCGAAGCTTAAATTTTTTACGTTCGAAAATCCAATCGGCGCGGCGATCGTCGCAATCCACATCGGAAGGAATGAAAGTTAGCAAGCGCTCCGACGTGTGCCCCTCAGGGTCAATAGCGTCGGTTTTGCGATGTCTGCGGTGAGGTGGGTTTGCCCCCGAACGCAGACATCTTTTTACAGCACAGCCAAAGGCCAGGGAGCATAGCGCGCCCGTCCTGCGCGCGCTCAAGGCGACCCTGCCGGGCGGCCTGCGGCCGGCCTTGACGCGCTGGCCGGGCGCGCTCTTGCAGGAGCGATCGGCTCCGGAGGAACGGCGTTTTCGATCTCACCAGAGGAACAGGGTGTAGCGAAGGGAAGGGGCTCGCTGAGCCATCCGCAGAAGGCCGGAAGTGTCGGTGCATGCGCGTGATAGTTGGGATGAGAAGCCAGTGGGTCTGCTGTTGCGAGCGGGCGGATTTTGATGCGGCCCCCTCGCGGCCCCGACCGGATTTAGAAAAAAGGAATCCGCGCCGGCGGCCAGTTCGACGAAGTATAAAGAACCGAAGCTCGTCTCGGAACTTGCCGGCTATCTGATTTCGGGAACCGATCAGATCGGAGAAGCCATTCTGGGAGATTTGGTCCGCATTCACCCAATGGCTTCCGAGCGGGGTAGAAACGCCCTCCTTAATTCGGCAGCATATCGCGCCGACATCGTGACAAGGTTTGGTGAACTCGAGAACGATGAGGAGCGGGCTCTATGACTGCTAATGGCGCACGCCGACATTTTTCGCGAAGGCGAGGAGCTCCGCTTCTTTGATTACTATTCGGAAGGCAGTCGTGGCCGGAATTATAGGACAAATGCAAACCTCACCCTCAGTCGGGCGGAGGTAGACCTCGGCGCCTTCAAAGAAGATATCTGCCAATTCCATCGCCGGCGTGATGGGTCGGGTGTCTCTTGCGAGATCGAATTTGCCGAACGCCACCAGGATCACAGCGTGATTATGCGACCCGGTGCAGCCAGAAAGCTTAGCGAAGTACGAGAGACGATTGCTGCCATTCGTAGAGTTGAGCTAAAGACGGCAGATATTACTACACTTTCCCGTCGAATTCAGCATTTGCTTCACGATTTTGTGGTTCAGGTGCCTATTATAGATGGTCAAGTCTGCGCGCTGCTGGATATTTTGATGCGGGCCTGCAAGGCAGCGAGCAAGAGCGCGCGGATGTTGCGCGCCCCCGCCGGCGCTGGATCCGCAAGCAAGGGCTGCTTGATTCGACCCATTTTATCTGCGGTCGTTCAAACGCCGCCCACATTCTTGGTCCTAAGCTAGCGCAGTGCAGCGGCGGGAATGGAATTAGAACTCGGTGGTCTTCTGCTTACGCGAATACGCGCCTGCGAAGCGACGGGGCGTCGACCATGGCAACACGTTGGTCCGGGACAATATTGAGCTGTTGCCATGCTGCTTGAGTGCAGGGAGTGCAGGAAAGCGCTTTTCGGTTTGCGAGTTGTACTCTGCGACCGTTGGGGAATTCGATATAACGCCGGATGAATAACCCACGACCTTCAAGTATATACTTTGAGCCGACCGGAAAGCGCGTAGGTAGCCGAGTGGGACCGCGCATTGTTCAGCCTCATTTCTTGGCCCCCAAGATTTTTAGAAGCGCATCGTCATGCGCATTTTATGACAAAATTGGATTTATCCCCGTTTTGCACAGGGTTACCCAAGCGATGTGCGTTGCGGTAAATCAATACGCTTTGGGATAAATCCTCTAAAGGTCTGACATGCGCAACTGGACAACGAAAGAAATCTTGACCCTCAAACGGGCATGCCAGCGCGGATTGAGCCCGGATGCAATTGCACAATTGCTGCCCCGCCATAGTGTCCGAACCATTATTGCGAGGGCACGCAAAGAGGGGGTCAGCATGCCGCAACTAACAGAGCTCGGCGAATTTCTCTAACCAAGACGCCACGATTGAAAACGGCCGAGCGTTAATTCCCCGCTGCCCCCCACTTGTCTTCCGCGACAGTAGTCCGGAAAGGGTCTTGGCCGTGTCAAAAGGTGGGGGAGATGGGGGTCTTGGCGGGCCTTCGAGGAGGCCGGCGTTTTGGCGCCGGCTATGCCCTCGTCGCCGCCATCAACGGCCGGACACCCATCCACGATTGCCGTCTTCTTAAGACGGCCGCCATTGCGCCTGACCCGTTCTTCAAACCACAGGGCCAGCGCCGATTGCGGCTGATGGCGCAGCCATAGCCAGGCGAGCTGGATGAGCGTTGTTCTCAATCGCGGATTGCCTGCTTTAGACACGCCCTGTTCGCGAGCGTTAACCACTTTAGTTGCCCTCGCGCGCGCGCGAGGCGCGCGCCGCCGGCAGATCGAGCCGCTGCGCCGCCTGCTGGCCGCCGGCGCCGATTCCCTTTTTCTAAATTCCGCTGCAGCGGTCGGCGGCGATGGCAGCGATCGGGCGGCGATGTGAGGTCGGCGGCGGCGCTCGAGCGCAAGCCGAGCTACGGGGTCGCATCCAAAACCGCCCGCTCGCAGCAGCACGGACACACTGGGAGCCTGGCCTCGCTCGCGCAACGCTTCGGCTTTGAACGATCAGCGGAATATGCCCAGGTTAACCTGGTTTGTCAGCCTTACGCGCGCGCGAGGCGCGCGCCGCCGGCAGATCGAGCCGCTGCCGCCTGCTGGCCGCCGGCGCCGATTGCCTTTTTCTAAATTGCGCTGCAGCGGTCGGCGGCGATGGCAGCGATCGGGCGGCGATGTGAGGTCGGCGGCGGCGCTCGAGCGCAAGCCGAGCTACGGGGTCGCATCCAAAACCGCCCGCTCGCAGCAGCACGGACACACTGGGAGCCTGGCCTCGCTCGCGCAACGCTTCGGCTTTGAACGATCAGCGGAATATGCCCAGGTTAACCTGGTTTGTCAGCCTTACGCGCGCGCGAGGCGCGCGCCGCCGGCAGATCGAGCCGCTCGCCGCCTGCTGGCCGCCGGCGCCGATTGCCTTTTTCTAAATTGCGCTGCAGCGGTCGGCGGCGATGGCAGCGATCGGGCGGCGATGTGAGGTCGGCGGCGGCGCTCGAGCGCAAGCCGAGCTACGGGGTCGCATCCAAAACCGCCCGCTCGCAGCAGCACGGACACACTGGGAGCCTGGCCTCGCTCGCGCAACGCTTCGGCTTTGAACGATCAGCGGAATATGCCCAGGTTAACCTGGTTTGTCAGCCTTACGCGCGCGCGAGGCGCGCGCCGCCGGCAGATCGAGCCGCTTCGCCGCCTGCTGGCCGCCGGCGCCGATTGCCTTTTTCTAAATTGCGCTGCAGCGGTCGGCGGCGATGGCAGCGATCGGGCGGCGATGTGAGGTCGGCGGCGGCGCTCGAGCGCAAGCCGAGCTACGGGGTCGCATCCAAAACCGCCCGCTCGCAGCAGCACGGACACACTGGGAGCCTGGCCTCGCTCGCGCAACGCTTCGGCTTTGAACGATCAGCGGAATATGCCCAGGTTAACCTGGTTTGTCAGCCTTACGCGCGCGCGAGGCGCGCGCCGCCGGCAGATCGAGCCGCTTGCGCCGCCTGCTGGCCGCCGGCGCCGATTGCCTTTTTCTAAATTGCGCTGCAGCGGTCGGCGGCGATGGCAGCGATCGGGCGGCGATGTGAGGTCGGCGGCGGCGCTCGAGCGCAAGCCGAGCTACGGGGTCGCATCCAAAACCGCCCGCTCGCAGCAGCACGGACACACTGGGAGCCTGGCCTCGCTCGCGCAACGCTTCGGCTTTGAACGATCAGCGGAATATGCCCAGGTTAACCTGGTTTGTCAGCCTTACGCGCGCGCGAGGCGCGCGCCGCCGGCAGATCGAGCCGCGCCGCCTGCTGGCCGCCGGCGACGATTGCCTTTTTCTAAATTGCGCTGCAGCGGTCGGCGGCGATGGCAGCGATCGGGCGGCGATGTGAGGTCGGCGGCGGCGCTCGAGCGCAAGCCGAGCTACGGGGTCGCATCCAAAACCGCCCGCTCGCAGCAGCACGGACACACTGGGAGCCTGGCCTCGCTCGCGCAACGCTTCGGCTTTGAACGATCAGCGGAATATGCCCAGGTTAACCTGAAGGGTTTGAAGCGGCTTCCGGTGACAGCCATCCCTGTGCCCGAGCAAGCGCGACCATCCGGCGGGCTTCGACTACGGAAACTATTTTCCCGTCGATAACCGTGCTCATGCTGCGGCCTGCTCTCAAGTCATTTTCGAGCGAGCGATAAAAGCAACGTCGGTAGAATTCTCCCAACGGGCTCAAGAACCGTAATGGCCGGCCGGGCACCGGCATCAGACCTGTGGTCCGCACAATTGCCGGCGCGCATATCAGGGCAGCTGCAGCAGCAATGAATATGCTTCTGCGGGTCATCGCAGTCATTTTAGATCTCCAATTTAGCCGGTTCTTCTCCATCCGACATCAGACCGAGCCGCATCTGGAATCGCTCGCGGTCGTGAAATCCCTGCACGGAATCAGCCGGTCTTTTTCTGACGCGTGCGGGTCCGTTCGACCGGCTTTGCCACGGCGGCCTTGCCCTTCTTGCCCGGAATGGCAAGCAGCATCTCGCCCTGTCCTTCGATGCGCTTGCGCCCCTTCTTCGGCGGAGCGGATGCGCCTTTCTCCTGGGCAATGCTGCGGCGCAGCGCCTCCCTAAGGTTGACAACATTCTGCGGCCGCGGCGCGGCATGCTCGCGCGATACCGGCATGCCGGCCTGTTTCTTCTTGAGCATCTCGAGCACGGCCTCTTCATAATGGTCGACGAACTGTGCTGGGTCGAAGTCAGCCGCCTTGCTTTGGAGGATGTGCTCGGCGAGCTTGAGCATATCGGGCTCGACCTTCAGGTTCGGGATGTCCTCGAAATATTCTTTCGCGTCCCTAATCTCGTACGGATAGCGTAGCGTGGTGCCCATCAGCCCCTTGTCCCAGGGCTCGAGCATGATGACCCGTTCGCGTTTTGCGAGCACGACGCGCGCGAGCGCCACCATGCCCTTGCCACGCATCGCCTCGCGGATCACGGCAAATGCGTCCTGCCCAACTTGATCGTTCGGTGTGATGTAGTAGGGGCTGTCCAGATATCGCTCATCGATTTGCTCGCGCGGAACGAACGAGTTCGATTTCGATGGCGTGGTTGCTCTCGACCGCAATGGCGTCGAGTTCGTCATCGTCCACCGGGATGTAGGCGTTCTTTGAGTACTCGTAGCCGCGCCCCTTGTCCTCGCTCTCGACCGGCTCGCGGGTGACCTCGTCCACCAGCTGTTGGCGCAGGCGGTTGCCGGTCTTCTTGTTGATCTGGCGAAACGATACCCGCTCTGTCGAGGACGATGCGGTGTAGAGGGCGATCGGGCACGAAACGAGAGAAAGCTTGAGGTAGCCCTTCCAATACGGACGTGAGGGGGCCATGGACATCTCCTTTGTTTGCGGGTGCCACCCGGGCACCTGCCGCGTTCACGGACCACCTTGCTAGGAGAAGCGCAGGTTGGTGCGGGCCAATCCGTCGATGCCCGGCTCTGGACGCTGCTGCTCATGTAGGGTGCGATGTCTGACAAGCGAATCCGTATCGCTCGGGATGGTTAATTGAACCCATACGCGGTCAGCCTCGGACTATGCGGCCGGCTCTTGTGATCCGGTGTGGCACCCCTTTTACTAGGGGAAAACTGGCAATTCCCCGAGGACGGCGGCGAGCCGACCCCTCCGGCCTGACGCGAGCCCGACATGGTACGGCCGAAGCTTGAGGTGGCCGATATCTTCCGCCGCCATGGTGAGGCGTGGCGCACGGCCAATGCCGGCCACGTGAATCTCACCCAGCGACGCGTCATGACGGCAATCGAGATCTGTCGCACTGCCGCGCTCGGCGGTCATGTCGAGCGCTGCCGGGACTGTGCACACACACGCATTGCCTATAATTCGTGCCGCAATAGGCACTGTCCGAAATGCCAGTGGCGGACCGCGGCGGCGTGGCTTGCGGCGCGCGAAGCCGAGCTTCTGCCGGTGCCGTATTTTCATTTCGTGTTCGCGCTGCCGGCCGCGATCGGCGCGATGGCCTACCAGAACAAGGCCAAGCTCTACGGACTGCTGTTTAAAGCTGCGGCCGAGGCTCTCACCACCATTGCCGCCGATAGTAAGCGCCTCGGTGCCGAGATCGGCGTCATCGCCGTCCTGCACACATGGGGCCAAAACCTCCAGCACCATCCGCATGTGCACTGCGTCGTTCCCGGTGGCGGCGTATCGCCGGACGGCAAGCGTTGGATTGCCAGCAAGCCCGGATTCTTTCTGCCGGTTCGCGTGCTCTCGCGCCTGTTCCGGCGCCTGTTCCTCGAAGGCCTGATGGCAGCATTCGAAGCCGGTGAACTGCAATTCTTTGCCGATCTCGAGCGGCTGAATGGGGCGAAGTCATTTGCCGCCGCTCTGGCACCCCTACGCAGAACCGAATGGGTCGTCTATGCAAAAAAGACCTTCGCCGGCCCCGAGCAGCTCTTGGCCTATCTCGCGCGCTACACCCATCGCGTCGCTATTACCAACGGTCGGTTGCTCGATGTCGATGAGACCCACATCAGCTTCCGCTGGAAGGACCAGCGGCAGCGTGGCGGTCACAAGAACAAAGTCATGCGCATCGAAATCGCCGAGTTCATGCGCCGCTTCCTCCTGCACGTGCTGCCGGATGGCTTCCATCGCATTCGCCACTACGGCCTCTTGGCGAACGGCCATCGCGCCGACCAGCTCGCGCTCTGCCGAAGTTTGCTGGCCGTGCGCTCTACGGATTGCAACAACAATAGTGACAACGACCCAGGTTCCATCGACCACGAGCCACCCCCGTGTCCTTGCTGCGGCGGCCGCATGGCGATCATTGAAATCTTTGAGGGATCACTCTATCGGCCGTATCCCGCCCGCAAACCCGACGGCTTGTAACTAGGGACGGTAGCGTGACTGATCGACATCGTAACACGCACACACATACGCCACGCGCACGGCCACGACTGCGCGCTGGCCAATCCGCAATTCAGCACGGCACTTCTGCCGTACTGATCCGACAAAGTTGTCATAGAGGCAGCACTGCTTGTCGAAAGACCGAACAAGGCTCGCCTTACCCTGCCAGCCCTCAGCTCGTTCGCTTTGCGTTTGAGAAAACGGCGAACTCTCTCCTCTTAATCTCCATAGCGCGAACTCGCGGACTTCGGTTCAGTAAGGCGGGGGGTGCAACACCTTACTCTTACTGGCCACAGCCGGATTCCTGGTCGCTACCGTAACGTCGCAAAAACCTCATTATTATTAGAAAATATCAATTTCGCCTCCTAAGAGCCAAGCTCGGGCTTCTCGGAACCGCGGCCTATGAGGATAGTGACAGCGGACTCAGCCAGAGCGCGGCGCCGGCGCGGTTGTATCGAGCGCTCACGCGCGCTTCTCTGCTTTCGTCAAGGGCTTGACGCTGCCGGATCCTGTTTGCTTTTCATCGGATACGGGGTGCTCTCCCTCTTTCTACTCGAATTGGGAGGGCCCACCCGCCGCGCACCAAGCGTCAACGTCGCTGCGCTTGAAGCGCCGAGCGCTGCGACTGAATAGGACGCTCTTCGGCGCGATGCCGCGCTTCACAAATTCGCTGAACTGTTGCTCGGAGTAGCCCGTGTAAGCGGCGGCGTCCTGTAAGGACAGCCACTCGGGATGCACAATCGGCCGACGGCGTAATTCGGCGAGAACTGTATCCGCTACAAATCGCGCTACAAAACGATGGACTGAGCTTTCAAATTCTCTAATATTTTCAAATGCAAAAGAGGGGATCGGCGGAATCCCGGCGTCCGCACCAGCCTTTCCCGCTTTAGCGGCTTCGGCTGGCAAGCCAGCCCAGCCGGCGACCCAATCGCCGCCATATTCAAGGATTTATTATCGAATCCGGGTAAGCTGTTCGCGCGGGCGAAGTCGCAAGCGCGTCCGCATTCCCCGTAACACAGCGAGCCTCAGCCAGCGCGCCGATGCGAACGCCAAGACGCCATAGCCGAACGGTGCGCCCGCTCGCCGCGCTCATGCTGGCGGCGGGCCTGCTCGCCGGCTGCGCCGGGGCCGACCAGGACGCAACCGCGCGCTTCCTGGTGGCGCCGGGCAAATACGTGCTGTTCAACTGCGCGCAGATCGCGCATCAGGCCGGCGTAAACGCCACGCGCCAGCACGAGCTGGAAGCGCTGATGGTGAAGGCCGGCGACGGTTCGGCCGGCCGGCTGGCCAGCGCCGTCGCCTATCGGCCGGAATATCTCCAGCTGCGCGGCGAGATGGCCGACCTGCGCCAGTCCGCCGCCGAGAAGAAATGCAAATTCGTGCCGAGCGCAGAACGCGCGGCGCAGCCGGCGAGCAGCGCCGCAATCCGATAACGCTCGCCGGCCTCGTTCAGCCGGCATCGCAAGCGGCCATCACTCGGCATCCGCCGCGTTGCCGGCGGCCGGACCGCCGAGCAGCGGCCAGTCTCTCAGTCCCATGCGCGAAAGGCGGTAACGCAGCGCCGTCTGCAAGACGCCGAAACCATAGACCATCGAACGGCGAAAATTGATCGTCGAGGCTTCGGCGAAGTAGCGCGCCGGGCAGGAGATCTCGCCAAAACGAAATCCGGCATTCAGCGCCTGCGCGATCATCTGGTTGTCGAATATGAAATCGTCGGAGCAGCGCTCGAGCGGCAGGCATTCCAGCACGCGCCGCGACCAGGCGCGATAGCCGGTATGAAATTCCGAGAATTTCTGCCCCATCACGACGTTCTGAACGAGAGCGAGGCCATTCTTCTGGCCGATGCGGGCCTCGTCCTGGAACCAGACTTCGATAGGGGTTTTCTTCGGCAGATCAGGTAAATGAACGTTCAGCGTGCGTGCAAAATTTTTTTATAAGCTGCGACCGTCTCGGCGTCCTGGGCCGGATGACGCGGCCGCGCTGAGATGTGCGAGAAGCCGAGTTTTCTGAGAAGCGTTCCGACGTAGCGCTCGCAATAATCGACGCCGAACCGCTCAGCAATAACCCGCTTAAGATCGATACGCCGCCAACGGACGACCCCATCGACTCCGCTGTCGGGACCCTTTTCGACGATCTTTGCGAGTTCGGCTTTTTGCGCTGCCGAAAGGAGCGGCGCCGGCCCACTTGCCCAGTTGTCCAGCAGCCCGTCGGGGCCCGCCGCGTTGAACCGGTGAACCCAGTCGCGCAGGGTCTGGCGGTCCATGCCGCCGATCCGCGCAGCCTCGGCACGAACTCATGCCGTCGAGAACCGCTGCCAGCGACAGCAATCGCCGGCTCCGGTTGACGTCCTTGCCTTTCTTGGCCAGCCGCCGAAGCTCGCCGGCCGTAAAATCCGTCCGCAATCTGACCGCTGATGGCATGGCACGAATCCTCCTCGCGCCAATGAATCACTAACCGCGCTCGGACGGAATCCCCGGAGAGTCAGAAATCAGAGCCGTTGGTATAAGTCCCCGGTTGCCGATGTATTTCCATAGCGGCATGCCGCCGCGCAGCGCGCCGCCGCCCAGAATGCGCGAGGCCAGCACCGCGTCGTAATGTCCCGAAAGGATCATCGCCGCCATCGCCCCGATCAACCGCGGCGAATACTGATAGTCCGGATGCAGCATCACCACGATATCGGCGCCGCGCGCCAGCGCCGCGGCGTAGCAAGTCTTCTGATTGGCGCCGTAGCCGCGGTTTTCAAGGTGCACGACGGTGTGCAGCCCGAGCGACTGCGCTAGCGCCGCGGTGCCGTCGGTGCTGGCGTCGTCGGTCAGGATCAGGTCGTCGACGATCTTGCGGTCGATCTCGGCGACCGTGCGCGCCAAGGTACGCGCCGCGTTATAGGCGGGCAGGATGACGGCGACACGCCGACCCTCGAGCATGGGCTTAGCTTCCCGTTGCGCCGGCCAGCGGGCGGTCAGCGGGCGGCCGGCGCGAGGAGCACGACATCGTAACCCTCGACGTGTTCGATGGCGGTGGCAGGGCCGTAGGTGGCCGCGATCGTTTGCGGCGAAATACCGAAATTGGCCTGCGGTTCATAGATGACGAATTGCGGACGCGGCGCGTCACGGTACCAGTTCATGTTGGTGAGCCAGGCAAACGGAGCGAGCCGGCCATCGCGGCCGATGACCGCCCGCACCGTCACCTTTTCGCCGGAAACCGCGGTGATCAGCAGCCCGGTCCAATAGCTTCCCACGCCGTGCGTCAGGCCGCGGCTCAACAGCCAGGCGGCCGCCTTGGCGCCCGGGCCGCGCGCGGCCGCCGGGCTTTCGTGCCATTGCGCAATGCCTTGCACGGCGAACTGCGTGGCCGCCGCAATCATCGCCACGCCGCACAAGGCGGCCAAGCTCCAGCGCAGCGCCGGCGCGCCGACGCGGCCGAGCAACGCGGGCAGTTCGAGCGCGGTCAGGATACCGCCGAACAAGAGGGCCGGGATCAGGTAGCGATTAGCGTATGCGCCCGTGAACGGTAACGCCACCAAGGCTCCGGTATAGGAGTCGCTGGCCAGACAACTGGCCAGGTCGATCAGGACGGCGAGCGCCAGCACGAAGCGCAGGTCGAAGCCGTCCGCGCAGCGCAAGCCGCGCCGCAGCGCCGTCGCCACGGCGGCCAGCATCAGGCCGAGCCCCAAAAGCCGCGCGATTGCAATCAAAGTGGGGATGGTGTCGAGCGTCCGCCCGTACAGGTAGCCGCCCGACATCCATTGCAGGCCGAAGAACACGCCCATGGCGTTGCGGCCGAGATTGCCCGAGTGGACGAATATCAGGCTGTGATTGATTACGGTGGTGAAGCCGCCCAGCGCCGCGACCGCCGCAAGCGCGAGCTGGGCGGCAACGAGCGAAGCCAGCGTGATAGCGATGAGGCCGGCGTAAGCGGGGCGCCGGTCCGGCGTGAGCAACGCAAAGATCAGCGCGATCACCGTCGGGATCGCGAAGACCACGACCGCAAACGGGTCGCTCATCATTGCGATAAAGGCGGCGGCGGCAAAGAACGCCATGGACAAACGCCGCGCCCGGGGCGCTTCGGCTTTCAGCGCCGTATCGAGCGCGAGCCAGGCCAGGACGGCGTACGTCATCACCGCGACATGGTTGCCGCCCGCCAAAACCGCGGGGGCAAGGCTGCCCGAATCCGGTGTGCCGAGGTAGAACAGCAAGGCCGCCAACCCTGCGATCAGCGCGAAGCGGTCGCGGGCGTTGATGACAACGATCCGTATCGCGGCCGCCAGCAGCACGACATAGATCAGGAACGTGGCGACGTAGAGCGTCGGTAATGAGCGGCCGTACAGCAGGCGCGTCAGCACGAAAAACGGCGTGTTGGAAAGATAGAAGTTGTCGTCGGCCATGACCCAGCCGCGCAGCAGGACGTTGCCGCGCAGGATTTCGCCGGCCGTCGCAAAGCTCTGAACGTGGTCGGAATTGAGGGTGACCAGCGAACTCGCTTTCAGCAGCAAGGCGAGCTCGACCAGCGCGAGCAGGCCGAGCGCGATCCAGTGCGGCGGCGGCAGCCGCGGTGCCTTCAAGCTCGCGAGCGCTCGCATGGGCTTACAATGGGCAGGCGGGGCGAGCAGCGCGATGTCATAACCATCGACATGTTTCAATTGCGGTGGGAGGGCCGTAGGCCTTGGTAATCGCCCGTATACTGATACCGGAATGATTGCCGGGGGTATAGGTCATGAATTGCGGGCGCGGCTTGTCATGGTAGCAATCCCGCCTGGCGATCCAGCCCACCCCTGAAGCCTTTCGCGTGCCGGAAGGCGTGTTCGCGCGCTTAAGCCGCGGGTTGGTGGCCTGCCTGCACGCGCACTTTGCCGTCAACGGTACCGATGGCGGTCACGCGGGCGGGCGCATCGATACGTTGCAGCCGCCATTCGCCGGCCTGTGCGGCGGTCGCGGCGATGAGCGCGAAGGCCGCGAGCGGGACGGCGCGCATCGCCCGACCTCTACAATTTCACGCGGCGCAGGCGCAGCGCGTTGCTCACCACGCTGACCGACGACAGCGCCATGGCGCCGGCCGCGATGACCGGCGACAGCAGGATGCCGAAGGCCGGATAGAGGATGCCGGCGGCGATCGGCACGCCGAAGGAATTGTAGATGAAGGCGAAGAACAGGTTCTGCCGGATATTGCGCATGACCGCGGCCGACAGCGCGCGCGCCTTGACGATGCCGGTCAAGTCGCCCTTGAGCAGCGTGACGCCGGCGCTTTCGATGGCGACGTCGGTGCCGGTGCCCATGGCGATGCCGACGTCGGCGGCGGCGAGCGCGGGCGCGTCGTTGACGCCGTCGCCGGCCATGGCGACCACGCGGCCTTCGCCGCGCAGCTTCTCGATCACTTTGCTCTTCTGATCGGGCAGCACTTCGGCTTCGACGTCGGCGATGCCGAGCCGTTTGGCGACGGCGAGCGCGGTGGTGCGGTTGTCGCCGGTGAGCATGACCACGCGGATGCCGTCGGCGGCGAGCGCTTTCAGCGCCGCCGGCGTGGTGTCCTTGACCGGATCGGCGATGGCGATGATACCGGCCGGCTTGCCGTCGACCGCCAGCAGGATGGCGGTGGCGCCGTCGGCGCGCAGGCGCTCGGCTTCGGCGCCCAGCGCCGCGGTATCGATCTTGAGCTCGCCGAGGAATTTGGCGGTACCGAGCGCAAGGCGCTGCTTGTCGACGGTGCCGATAACGCCCTTGCCGGCGGGCGCATCGAAACCTTCCACCGGCGCGAGATCGAGCTTGCGCTCCTGCGCGGCGGCGACGATGGCGGTTGCGAGCGGATGCTCGCTGCCGCGCTCGACGCTGGCCGCGAGCTTCAATACCTGCGCCTCGTCGAAGCCGGGCAGGGCCACGACCGCCACCACCTTCGGCTTGCCTTCGGTCAGCGTGCCGGTCTTGTCGACCACCAGGGTGTCGATCTTTTCCATGCGCTCGAGCGCTTCCGCGTTCTTGATCAGCACGCCGGCGTGCGCCCCGCGTCCGACGCCCACCATGATCGACATCGGCGTGGCGAGCCCGAGCGCGCAGGGGCAGGCGATGATCAGGACGCTCACCGCCGCCACCAGCCCGAAGGCGAAGCGCGGCTCGGGGCCGAACGTCGCCCAGGAGGCGAAGGCAAGAAGCGCTGCCGCGATCACCGTCGGCACGAACCAGCCGGCGACTTGGTCGGCCAAACGTTGAATGGGCGCGCGGCTGCGCTGCGCTTGCGCCACCATCTGCACGATCTGCGCCAGCAGCGTGTCGCGGCCGATCTTGTCGGCGCGCATCACGAAGCTGCCGGAGGTGTTGAGCGTGGCGCCGATCACATGGGCGCCGGCCTCCTTGCTCACTGGCATGGATTCGCCGGTCACCATCGATTCATCGAGCGAGGAGCGGCCTTCCAGCACCACGCCGTCGACCGGCACCTTGTCGCCGGGCTTAACGCGCAATTTGTCGCCGACCGCGACGGCCTCGAGCGCGATCTCCTCGTCGTTGCCGTCGTCCTTGACGCGGTGCGCGGTCTTGGGCGCGAGATCGAGCAGCGCGCGGATGGCGCCGGAGGTCGCCTCGCGCGCGCGCAATTCCAGCACCTGGCCGATCAGCACCAGCACGGTGATCATGCTGGCGGCTTCGTAATAGACCGCCGGCGCGCCGCCGTGTCCGCGGAAGGCGGGCGGGAAAATGCCGGGGGCGAAGGTGGCGACCAGGCTGTAGACGTAAGCCACGCCGGTGCCCATGGCGATCAGCGTGAACATGTTGAGGTTGCGCGTGAGCAGCGACTGATAGCCGCGCACGAAGAACGGCCAGCCGGCCCACAGCACCACCGGCGTGGCGAAGGCGAACTGCACGTAGTTGGCTTGCGTGGGCGTCAGCCAATGACCGGCGCCGGCGAACATGCCGCCCCACTCGACCGCCATCACGGGAATGGAAAGCGCCAGGCCGATCCAGAACCGCCGCGACATGTCGGCGAGCTCGGGGTTGGGACCGGTGTCGGCGGTGGCGACTTCCGGCTCGAGCGCCATGCCGCAGATCGGGCAGGTGCCGGGGCCGATCTGGCGGATTTCCGGATGCATCGGGCAGGTGTAGATGACGCCTTCGACCACGGGCAACGCAAGTCGGCTGTTGCCGACTTGCGCATTTGAAGACCGATCTCGGGTAGACCCGAGATCGGGTGCGCGCGGCTTCAGGTACTTTTCGGGGTCGGCGGCGAATTTGGTTTTGCAGCCATTGCAGCAGAAGTAATAGGTCGCGCCGCCGTGCGCGGCGCTGTGCTTGGCCGTGGCCGGATCGACGGTCATGCCGCAGACCGGGTCGGTGGCGCCGCCGGCGGCGGCGGCGTGATGTTGATGGTCGTGCTCGACGGTGGTGCTCATGTCATCTTGCCTTCCATACCCCTAGGGGGTATATAACGGCCATGAAGGGCAACAGCAAGGCTTCCACACTCAAACGGCTCAACCGCATCGAGGGCCAGGTGCGCGGCCTCGCCCGCATGGTCGAGGACGACCGCTACTGCATCGACATCGTCACGCAGATCGGCGCGGTGCGCGCGGCGCTCCGCCGCGCCGAGGAGGAAATCCTGCGCGACCATGTGGCGCACTGCGTCGCCCACGCGATTGCCAGTGGCGACAAGGCCGACCAGCGGCGCAAGGTGGCCGAGCTGATGGACGTCATGGGCCGCGCGGGGCGGTAGTCCTAATCTTTTCCCGTCATCCCGCGGCGCGGCGCTACGCGCCGGTGATGACGTTCAAACGAACACGCTTTTGTAGTCCTCGACGAACTGCTTCGTCGTGATGGGTGCGCGCTTGACGATTTCGCGAATCGGGCCGGTGTTCTCGGTTGAGAAGGCGCCGCCGGCGCCGAGCTTGGCGATCGTGACGAGATGCGTGATGAGCCAGTCCGGCATGCCGCGCGCCTTCATCGCCTGCTCGGCCTGCGCGGGCGTGACGCCGACATAGGTGATCGTCCTGCCGAGCGCTTGCGAAAACACCTTGGCAAATTCCTCGTAAGTGGTCAGCGCGCCGGTGAATTCATAGGTCTTGCCGGCATGCGGGGCGGGATCGATGAGGATGCGCGCGCCCACGGCGCCGGTATCGCGCACGTCGGTCAAGGCCACCGGCAGATCCTTGGCGAAGGGCAGCACCATCTTGCTGTCGTTCTTGATCGATTGGACTTGCGTGAAGACGTTCTGCATGAACAGGCCGGGCCGCAGGATGACCCAGCCGATGCCGCTGTCGCGCAGCCGCTCCTCGATCGCATAATGCGAGCGGCCGACGACCAGATTCCGAATCCTTCACGGCCACGGCGCGGCCGCCGCTGACGCGCACGAGATATTTCGTGCCCGCCTTGAGCGCGGCGTCGAGCACGTTGTTCTGTTGCTCGACCATTCCGGGGTTGTGCCCGGTCACGACGAAAACGCTCTGCACGCCTTGCAGGGCCTTCTCCAACGCGGCGCGGTCGGTCAATTCCGCCACCGCCGTCTTCGCGTCGGGGCCGAGCACCTCGCGCGCCTTGTCCGCGTTGCGCACGATGCATACCGGGTCCTGGCCCAGTTGCTTCAGTTCTTTCACCACCGCTCGGCCGGTATTGCCGGTGGCGCCCACGACCGCAAGCATGGCGTTCCTCTTCTGCTTTTTTGGATTTCAGCGCGCGGAACCTATCAGCATTTATTGCCATTGAATACTGGCGGTCCCGGCCAGCTTTGGACGCGCGGTAACCGACCTCCCGTTACAAGGGAGGCCGGCACAGCGCGAGCGTCGCCGCGCATTATGCGCTACCTCGTCGACAGCCCCAGCACGCTGTAGAGCGGGCAGAGGCTGAATACCGCGGTCAGGATCGGCACCACGCCGATCCAGCCGACCCAGCTCCAACTCGTTCCGGGCGCGATATAGCCGAGCGCGAAGGCGATCAGCGCCAGACCGATGATGACGCGGGCCAGGCGGTCGAACATTCCGACATTCATGGACATCATGGGCTCCTTGCGGACGTTTGTTCGCAAGGCAGGCTAGCGGAGCCGGGAACTTCGGCGTTGATCAAGATCAAGGGATTACGCGAATTTCTCCCTTGCCAGTTTCGCCCCCGCGCCGAGCGCCATCAGCTTGGCCTCGGCCACTTCGCGCCGCATCGGCGCCATGCCGCAATTGGTGCAGGCGACGATGCGCTCCTTGGGCACGACCTTCATCGCCGCGCCGATCACGTCGGCCACCTGTTCGGGCGTCTCGACCCTGTCGGTCGCGACGTCGATGACGCCGACCAGCACGTCCTTGCCGCTCAACAGCCCCATCAACTCGATCGGCACGCGCGAATTGATGCATTCGAGCGAGACCTGGCCGATCTTGCTCTTGGCCAGCGCCGGAAAGATCTTCTCGTATTGCCGCCACTCGCCGCCCAGCGAATTCTTCCAGTCGATATTGGCCTTGATGCCGTAGCCGTAGCAGATGTGCACGGCGGTCGTGCACTTGAGCCCTTCGACCGCGCGCTCCAAGGCTTCGATGCCCCAGCCGGTCACCTCGTCCATGAACACGTTGAAGGCCGGCTCGTCGAACTGGATGACGTCGACGCCATCGGCTTCGAGCGCGCGCGCCTCCTCATTCAACAGGCCGGCCAAGGCAAAAGCCATCTTCACCTTGTCGCCGTAGTAGCGGTCGGCGATGGTGTCGGAAATGGTCATCGGGCCCGGCAGCGTGATCTTCAACTGCTTCTTGGTATGGGCGCGGGCGTGGCGCGTCTCCGCCGCGTGCACGCGGCCTTTCAGACGCAGCTCGCCGCGCACCTGCGGCACCATGGCTTTGTAGCGGTCGGCGCGGATGCCCATCTCGACCTTGTTGGCGAAGTCGATGCCGTCGACGAATTCCAAAAAGCCGTGCACGAAATGCTGGCGCGACATTTCACCGTCGCAGACGATATCGAGGCCGGCGTCCTCCTGCCATTTGATCGCCAAGAGCGTGGCGTCGAGCTTGGCTTGCGCGAGCTCGTCGCCGCTGAGCCGCCATTGCGGCCACAGCTTGTTCGGCTCGGCCAGCCAGGACGGTTTCGGCAGGCTGCCGGCGGTGGAGGCGAGAAACAACATGAGGCAGGCAGCTCTCTTTTAGCTAAAGCGTTTCGGGGACCTGCCAATTATAGAGCCAATCCTGCCGCGCGAGCAGTTTTTCTCCGCCCATCGCGCGCATCGCGAGATTGCGCATCAGCGCTTCCGGCCCGCTCATCCCATAGATGCGGCCCTGCTTGCGCGACATGGCTTGGGCACGGTCGGTGCGGTGGCGGCGCTTGCCCTCGTAGCCGCGCAGCGCGTCGGGCGGATCGTCGCGATAACGGCCCAACATGACGGCGAGCAAAGCGGCATCCTCGATCGCCATGCCGGCGCCCTGCGCGAGGAAGGGCAGCATCGGGTGGGCGGCGTCCCCGATCAGCGTGACCGGCCCTTGCCCGCCGCGGAACGGGTGGCTGCGGTGGTAGAGCGCCCATTTGAGCCAGCGCTCGGGCAGCGCGACCAAAGCGCGCGCCTTCTCGCTCCAGGACCAGCGCGCGAACCGGCGCAGGATCTCCTCAGGCGCGCCGGCCGCCGACCAGCCGCGCTTGTCGAAATCGTCATGCACGATGCCGACGATATTGATCAGCCTTCCGCCCTTGACCGGGTAATGCACCAGATGCGCGTCGAGCCCGAGCCAGAGATGCACCACCGGCGCGCGGAATTCCTCCGGCACGCGCTCGGCCGCCACCAGCGTGCGCCAGGCGGTGCGACGGGCAAAGCGCGGACGGCGGTGGCCGGCAAGCTGCGCGGCGACCGTCGACCAAAGGCCGTCGGCGCCGATCAGCGCGATGCCGCGCTCGTCGATCACTTGGCTGGCGCCGCGCGCCAGCACGGTGATGCCGTTGACGTGGCCGGCGAAGTCTTCCACCCGCATGCCGAGTCGCAGCCTGATGTCCGGCTCGGCAAGCGCCGCGCTCGCGAGCACCGATTGCAGATCGCCGCGGTGGATCGTCCAATAGGGCGCGCCGTAGCGGCGCTCGACCGTCTGACCGAGCGGGATGCGCACGATCTCGCGCCCCGAGCCGCCGGCCATGACGCGGATCGCCGTCGGCGCCATCACCACGGGCGCCAACCGCTCGCGCAAGCCAAGTGCGATCAGGATGCGCGTGGCGTTGGGCCCGAGCTGGATGCCGGCGCCGGTCTCTTCCAGCTTTTCGGCCTGCTCCAGCACGGTGGCGCGCATGCCTGCACGCGTCATGGCGAGCGCGGCGGTCAGCCCTGCGATGCCGGCGCCGGCGACGATGACATGGCGTTCGGCCGCCATGGCTTGCTCCGGCTTTGCTCAGGCGGTCGCGGTCAAGGGCAGCGCGCATTCCGCGGGCCTCGCCGCGTGCGGATCGAGGCTGGCGTCGAAGCGGTAGAGCGTCGAGCAATAAGGGCAGATGATCTCGTTGTCGTCGCCCATGTCGAGGAAGACGTGCGGGTGGTCGTAAGGCGGCGTCGCGCCCACGCACATGAATTCCTTGGCGCCGATCTCGATCACCGGCACGCCGGGATCGTTGTGGAAATGGGGAATCACGTGCTCCGCCATGGAACCCTCGACAATTGTCCGCGCTTTGCGCTTTTGCGATTTGCGGGCGCACCATAGCGGGGCGAATCGGCCATGCCTAGCTGTCCGGCTGCGCCAACCCTGACCGGGTTAAACTGGGACGGCGCGAAAACTTGAAGGTCTTTCGCTGGAGGCAAGGGGCGGGGCGTAGCGAGCGGGTTATCCACAAGCCTCAGCTTCGCCCGGATTTTGTCCGAGGCATTTGCATGCGAGACGTGGAAGGCTTGGCGCCACCCGAGCTGCAGAAAAAGTGAAAGCCATGCGCGGCCGGCGCCTTGCGCCGGTGCTGCTGATCGGTGCCGCGCTCGCGGCGCTCGGCGCTTACGTGGTGCCGCGCGGGCTGGCGGTGCAGCACCAGCTCGCCATCGCCGACGATCCGGCGCGCCTGGCCGACCGCGCGCTCGATGAGAAATTCAACACGCAAGTTGCCACGCGCGAGATCGATGCGGCGCTCGCCGCCAAGGACGCCGATCTCGCCAACAGCTTCGTCGCGCTCGCCGCCGCGCGCCACGTCGCGCTCGATGCCGTGCTCAAGCAGAAGGTCGCTGCCGCCGTCCGCGAACTCAACTGGTTCCTCTCCACCTATATCCGCGCGCTCTATGCGCTGCCGCTGATCGCGCTGGTGCCGATCGTCATCATCTGGGTCGGCTATTCGCCGGCCTCGCGCCTGGTGATCGTGATCATCTCGGTGTTCTTGCCCGTCGCCGTGACCACCGCCGACGGCACCCGCGCCATCGCCAAGGACTATCTCGACGTCGGCAGGATGTTCGGCGCGCGCACGCACAATGTGTGGTTCGGCATCGCGCTGCCGAGCGCCATGCCGCATATCGTGGCCGGGATCGAGCTCGGCTTTGCCCGTGGCATCACCAATGCCGTTGCGGTGGAGGTGCTGGCGAGCGTGCCGGGCATGGGCATGTCGGTGTTCACCAAGTCGAACGAGCTCAACGAGAACGCTTCGCTCGTCTACGTGGTGTGCCTGGCGATATTCGCGATCTCCGTGCGCGGCGGCATGATCCGCTTCCGCCGCTGGCTGGCGCCGTGGTATCGAGGCACGTGAACGCGACATTCCACAACGGCGACGTCGAGATCGCCTATTTCGACATCGGCCAAGACCAGGCAAATGCCGAGCCGATCGTGCTGGTGCACGGCTTTGCCTCCAACAAGGAATTCAATTGGGTGAACCCGTCCTGGGTCGGCACGCTCACGCAAGCCGGCCGCCGCGTGATCGCGCTCGACAATCGCGGGCACGGGGCTTCCAGCAAGCCGCACGATCCGGCGGCTTATGAGATGGCGCTGATGGCGGGCGACGTGCGTGCGCTGCTCGATCATCTCAACGTCGGGCGCGCCGACGTGATGGGCTATTCCATGGGCGCGCGCATCGCGGCCTTCGTCGCCGTGCACCATCCCGAGCGCGTGCGCTCCGCCATCTTCGGCGGGCTCGGCGTCCGCATGGTGGAGAGCCACGGCACTGGCCTGGCGCCACGCATCGTCGCCGCGCTGCGGGCGCCTTCGCTCGCCGACGTCACAGACCGCGACGGCCGCTCGTTCCGCCGCTTCGCCGAGCAGACCGGGTCCGACCTGAAGGCGCTGGCTGCCTGCATGAGCCGGCCGCGCACTATGCTCAGCCGCGAGCAGGTGGCCGGCATCAAGGCGCCGGTTTTAGTTGCGGTTGGAACCAAAGACCAGGTGTCGGGCTCCGGGCCGGAATTGGCCGCGCTCATCCCGGGCGCCCGCAATCTCGACATTCCCGACCGCGATCACATGCTGGCGGTCGGCGACAAAGTGTTCAAAGCGGGCGTGCTCGACTTCCTTAACCACCGTCCATGATGGTGATGAGCCATGCTTGGGACGCATTGCCCGGGCTCGTGGCTGCGGGCGTTATGTGTTAAATAAGCCCCCGAGGGATTTGGCGTTGAGAGGCGCCGGGAGACACCGCCATGGCTCACTATCAGGCACGGCCCATTAAGGGCCTCGACAAGGTCGATCCGGTCTGGGCGCGCATCCGCGAAGAGGCGGAGGAGATCACGCGCCGCGAGCCGGAGCTTTCCACCTTCATCTACGAAAACATCCTGCATCACGACTCGCTGGAAGCCGCGATCGTGCACCGCGTCAGCCAGCGGCTCGAGCACGCCGACGTCTCCGGCGATCTGATCCGTCAGGCCTATAACGACGCGCTGGCGGACGAGCCGGCCATCGGCAACGCCTTCCGCGCCGACATCGTCGCCACCGTCGACCGCGATCCGGCCACCAACCGCTTCATCGAGCCGGTGCTCTACTTCAAGGGCTTCCACGCCATCCAGACGCATCGCCTGGCGCATTGGCTGCATCGCAAGGGCCGCAAGGATTTCGCGCTCTATCTGCAGAGCCGCTCCTCGGCCGCCTTCCAGTGCGACATCAATCCGGCCGCGAAGATCGGCCGCGGCATTTTCCTCGATCACGCCACCGGCCTGGTGGTGGGCGAGACCGCGGTGATCGACGACGACGTGTCGATCCTGCACGGCGTCACGCTCGGCGGCACCGGCAAGGAGCACGAGGACCGTCATCCGAAGATCCGCCACGGCGTGATGATCGGCGCCGGCGCCAAGATCCTCGGCAATATCGAGGTCGGCCACTGCGCGCGCATCGCCGCCGGCTCCGTCGTCATCAAGCCGGTGCCGAACAATGTGACGGTCGCCGGCGTGCCGGCCAAAGTGGTGGGCGAGGCCGGCTGCCCCGAGCCCTCGCGCGCCATGGACCAGATGCTCTACGGCGTTGCGCTCGACGGCTGATCCATACTCCGTTCATTCCCGCGCAAGCGGGAATCCAGAGAGCCAACCGCCGATCTGTAGATTTTTGCCTGGGTCCCCGCTTTCGTGGGGACGAGCGGGAGATTCCGTCCGAGCGAAACCGGCACTTCGCGGGCGCTTGCGCTCGCGCGCGCAATCGGGCAAGGAGGCGTGCCTACGCCGTGGACAGGAGCGCCCCTTGGACGTTCAGGAGATCAGGAAGCTCGACGCCTATCTGAAGAAGTTGTTCGGCAACCCGAGCATCCGCGTGGTGCCGAAGACGGATGAATCCGCCGAAATCTATGTCGGCGAGGACGACGCCGGCGAATTGACCGTCGACGACGAGGAGGGCGAGCGCTCCTATAATTTCCGCATGGTGATCCAGCTCGGCCAGGACCCTTCGATCCAGCCGGTGCCGGCGCTCAACGCGTATCTGCGGCGCAAGTTCGACAACGAGAACATCCGCGTGGTGACGCGGCCGAAGAAGATGGACTCGCTCGAAGTCTATATGGGCGAGGAATTCATCGGCGTGCTGTTCGTGGAGAACGAGAAGGGCCGCCGCTCGTATATTCTGGAATTGCCCATCCTCGACGTCGATTTGGTCGACTGATTTATTTTTCTGTCATTGCGGGGCGCCGCGAAGCGGCGAACCCGGAATCCAGGGCCACACGCGCGAGCTTCGATATCGTCGCCCCTGGATTCCGGGTTCGCTCGCTGACGCTCGCGCCCCGCAATGACTACGGAGAGGGATGCAATCTCGACTGCAGCTTGTCCACGCCGGCCGCCACGCTCTTCCAATCCTTCAGCCAGGCGCGCGGAAAGCGGAAAGTGAGGTCGGCATTGCCGATGCGCCGCTCCAGCAGGCAATTGCCGGAATTGACCGCGCCCTTGAGCGCGCAGCGCGCCAGGAAATGCTCCGGCCGCTCCTGCTCGAATACCAGCTCCTCGCCCTGATAGGGCGTGCCGTCGCGGAAGCCGCGCAGCGTCAGGCCCGGCGGGCCGGCGGCCGGCTCCGCCACCAGATAGCGCGGATAGATCTCCTTCACGCGGCTCATGATCGGCAGCGTGGTCTCGCCGGCGGCGATGGTCACGAACAGGCGCCGGTTGGGATCGGCGGGCTCGCCCACGCTCGGCTTGGCGGCGGGATCGGGCGGGGTGAGCGAGGGCCACAAATAGGCGAGGTCGACGCGATCCTCGACGCCCGGCCGGCGCTGGATGGCGCGGCGGATCGCCGCCGGCTCGATGTTGAAATTCACGCCCGCGATCACGATCGGCAGCGACGGCGCGTCGAGCGTCACCGGCGCGTCCGGCCAGCGCGGCCACAGCACGTAGGCGATGTAGAGCGCGGCCACCACCACCGCGCCGGCAAGCACCAGGAGCGGGCCGGCGAGCGGATTGTGGCCGCTTTTGCGCTTGCGGCGGCTTCGGCGTTGCTGGGCGAGTGTGGCCATGCGGCTCCCGAATGCGAATCAAGCGCGATTATGCCACGCCGCCGCCGGCTGCCCGGCCGCGCCCGTTAACCTTTCATTAAGGAATTGCTGGCGAGGCCGCGCCCGCTTTGCCAGAGAGGGCCTCGTGTGCCGCGTAGAGGCCGTCATGAGTGCCGAGTCCGTCCAGAATTTGTTCGCGTTAGCGCTCGGCTTTGCCGTCGCCGGCTTGAGCTGCTCGGGCTATCGCCTGGCCACCAGCCGCCTGCCGAGCTTCGGCCTGCTCGCCGCCGGCCCGAGCCTTGCGACGATCGCGGCGGTGCCGCTGCTGGTGTTCTCGGCGCCGTTCCTGATCATGCGCAACACGCTGCTCGGCTACGCCCGCGAAGGCCGCCGCTTCGAATTCGTGTTCCTGGCCACCCTGATCGCCGGCTTCTGGAGCCTGATGTCGGGCCTGGTGCTGGTGACGAGCCTGCAGGCCTGCGGACTGCTGGCGGCTTAAAAGCCTTTTCTCGTCCCCGTCATTCGTGCAAGTTCGCCCGCGTCGCAAGGAGACGGGGCAATGCCGATTTACGAGCTCGACGGACAGGCGCCGGAATTTCCCGGCGCAGGCAATTACTGGGTGGCCGAAACCGCGGTGCTGATCGGCCGCGTGCGGCTCAAGCACGAGGCGAGCGTCTGGTTCGGCGCCGTGCTGCGCGGCGACAACGAGTGGATCGAATTGGGCGAACGCTCGCAGATCCAGGACAATTGCACGCTGCACACCGATCCCGGCTTTCCGCTCGTGATCGGCGCCAATTGCGTGATCGGCCACGACGTCATCCTGCACGGCTGCAGCATCGGCGACGACAGCCTGGTGGGCATGGGCGCCATCATGCTCAACGGCGCCAAGATCGGACGCAACTGTCTGGTCGGCGCCGGCGCGGTGGTGACCGAGGGCAAGACGTTTCCCGACAATTCGCTGATCGTCGGCGCGCCGGCGCGCGCCATCCGCACGCTCGACGAGAAGGCGGCGGCGATGATCCGCGAAGGCGCCGACATCTATGTGCGGCGTTGGAAGGATTACGCCAAGGGATTGAAGCGGGTCGGCTAAGCGCGCCTCAGATTACAACGCCAAAAAAGGTGCGGCCGGCCTTGGGGGAGGCCGGCCGCTCGCGAACCCGGTCTGGGGACGGGGAGGGGTGGGGACGTGACCGGGAGCGCGATTCTCCTATTTGCGTTGGCGCATGATCTTTTCCGAAAACCGGTTGCCACTTTTCGGGATCATGCGCGTTTTCCGTTGCCGCCTTTCGTCTAGCGCGCCGAGACCACGGGCGGCGCGGGGGCCGGTAGGCCGAGCGCGACCCACTCATTGGGATCGGTCTGCGACTGCCGCTTGACGAAGCGGTAGCCGGTCATGTTCCACGGCAGGATCTCGGCCGACTGGTTGTCGAGCACGAACTCGCCGCGGTTGGTCTTGACCGTGAGCACGGCGTGGCCGTCGCCCTTCTTGTCGCGCACCACGGTGATCAGCAGCGCCTCGCGCGGCCAGCCCGCCCGCATCAGCATGCGCCGCTTGAGCAGCACATAGTCCTCGCAGTCGCCGTAGCCGTCGTCCGGATAGTTCCAGCGCTCCACCACGCCCCAGTGCTCGAGATCGGTGAGCGGCTTGATGTTGTCGTTAACCCAGTCGTTGACCTTGACCATGTCCGACCAGACCTTGGGCGTGAGCACGATGTCGCGCGCCGCCGTCGGCTTGGTCTTGCAGGCCGGCTTGTATTCGACGCAGAACTCGATCCAGCCGATCGGCGCGCGTGTGGTCGCGCCGACCGCCACATAGATCGCCCGTTCATGCATGGCGGAGACGTAGGTAAAGCGTTCGCCTGCCGCCGTGCTGCCTGCGGAGGCGGCCAAAGCCGTCGCGCAGACACTGACCAGCATCGCGCCGGTCGCTATTCGTTTGATACGCCTGCCCATCTCTTTGGCCCCTTCCCGTCTTGTTGGGGCCACTATTCGCACAGAGCTTTTGCATCGCGGCTAAGTTGAGCAAGTCATTTTAAGAAGAACCAGAATAAAAAAAGAGACGAATACAGCAAAACTTGAAATAGAATTCGCTTAAAATCTTATCGAATACTATTTGATTAAAATTGTCGGCGTTAAGCCGAAAACGGCAGGGAACTCGCGCCCGCGCGTGCTTGCGCGCGCGCGCCGTTTACCTTGACCCGTTTTCAGGATGCCCTGCGTCGATACCGGCAAGCTCCGTGCCGCGCGCCTTGGCGCGGTTCACGGTGCGGCAAATTCGAGTGAACGCCTTTACCGGGCGCTCACTTTAATCGCCGGTCACGTTATCTTCGATGAAATCGGGATGCTGCAGGCGGGTGAATTCGACCGCGAAGCCGTCCTCGATATGGCGCACCACGCGGCCTTGCGTCTTGCCGAGCATGATCATGGCGCCGACCGGCGGCCGCTGATCGGGGCCGATCGCCACCGCCGCGCCCGACTGCGACAGGTCGATCACGCGCACCGTGATATTGTTGCCGTTGGGCAGGATCAGCCGCGCCATCGGGTTGCGCGGGACGAAGCGGCCGTGGCGGCGGTCTTCCGGCAGATTGAGGATGTGCCGGTTGGCGATCCAGGTGAGTTGGGCGGCGAGCTTGTCGCGCTTGCGCGCGCTCGCCGAGATGGTCATGGCGAAGCCGTTGTCGATCGTCCGCGCGACCTTGCCCTCGAGCCGGCCGAGATGATCGACATAGGCGATCACCCGTTCGCCCGGCTGGCCGATCACCGGCGCCACCAGGGCCATGCCGCCGGGCGACATGTTGATCACCTGGCAGGGAAATTCGCGCCGGTCCTCCAGCATATAGCGGCCGAGCAGGTTGACCTTGACGCGCTGGAAGCGCCGGCGCTCCTCGGCCAGCGGTAGAATTCTCGGTTTGGTCAGCGGCAGGGCCATAGCTCAATGCGGCTTTCGGGCCTGTTGGCCCGCAAGCCACGACCCTATGGCGCTATCGTTAACGCGGCGTTAGCCGGTGCGCTCGCCGGGCGGGGTTTCTCGCCCGCCGCTATAGACGACGAAGCCGTGGCGCAGCCGCTTCCCGGCGACCGCGCGGCCGAAGCGCGGTACGCCGCGGCCCTTCGGCTCCTGGCCGATATGGCGCACGGTAACCAGTTCGAGGTCGGCGACCGGCTGGGCGCCCAGCCAATAAGGCGCCAGCGTCGGCGCCAGCACGCCGAGCGCGCGGATGCGTGCGTGGCCGCTATGGGCGAGCGGCAGCAGCAGCATTTCGAGCGCGGTTGCGCCGCCGTCCTCGGTGCGCGCGATCAGCCCCGCCACCGCGGGGGCGTTCTCGTCCTCGACCGCGGTCAAGAGCTCGTTGACCGCCTTGCGGCTCGCGATGTCCCAGACCTCGTCGAAGAGCTCGCCTTTGATCTCGCGGCAGAACAGCGCGCAGACGCGCGTGCCGGCGAGACGGAAGCGCAACTGGTCGACGAAATCCGCCGCCAGCATGAAAGTGTCGCCCAGCGCGTAACGGATCTCGGTCGGATCGATATCGCCGCGTTCGGGCGCCGCACGGCGGCCCCTGCGCTGGTTCCAGTATTCGTACACGGCCTGCGTCGACGGGTGTTTCATTGTCGCCACCTCTTGTGCCGTCGCGAGACGGTGGCGGCGTGTGCTTGTCCCCGATCGGGACAAGGACGCCGGCTGCGCGCCGCGACGTCCGTGGCGGAGCAGGGCCTGTGCCGGCGGCGCGAGTTCCCGAAGGCGCGCGCGAATTAGCGTTAAAAACACAATGGTGTTGGCAGCGCGCGCGCGCTTGCGTAAACTCATTGGCGAGATCCACACCACGGCATTCTGTAAGAGCCACGGGGAGGCGAGGGGATGTGACAAGCGCCGGCAAGGCGCGCTAACGACCCCGCAAGACGTGGGCTCGAGGGAGGGCGCAAGCCCTCCTTTCTTTTTTTGCCGCACTGGCTTGCGGTCAGGAAGCCAAGCGCGTAATTCAAGCGCCCGTGTCCGACCCTTCCGTCAAACGCGAACCGGTCTTCAACGTCCCCGGCGTCATCGTGGCGTTGCTCGCTGCGATGGTGGCGATCCACGCGGTGCGCACGCTGTTGCTGCCGCCGGCCGCGAGCAACGATCTGCTCTGGTTGTTCGCCTTCGATCCGCTGCGTTACGGCGGGCAATTGCTGCCGGCCGGCGGGTTGCCGGGCGGGCTCGGCGCGCAGGTCTGGACCTTCGTCACTTATTCGCTGCTGCACGCCAACTGGACGCATCTCGGCGTCAACGCGATCTGGTTTGTCCCCTTCGGCACCGCGGTCGCGCGCCGCTTCGGGGCTACGCGCTTTCTGATCTTCTTCGCCGTCACCGCGGCGGCCGGCGCCATCGCCCATCTCATCGCCTATGCGGGCGAGAACGCGCCGGTGATCGGCGCCTCGGCCGCGATCTCCGGCACCATGGCGGCGGCCATGCGCTTTGCCTTCCAGCGCGGCGGACCTTTGAGCTTCTGGCGCACCGGCAGCGACGCCGATTACCGCGTGCCGGCGGTGCCGCTCATGCGAGCGCTGCGCGAGCCGGCGGTCATCGTCTTCCTGGTGGTTTGGTTCGGGCTTAATTTTGTGTTCGGGCTTTGGGCCTCGCCGCTCATCGGGCAGAACGAGGTGGTGGCCTGGCAGGCCCATATCGGCGGCTTCCTTGCCGGGCTTTTGCTGTTTCCCTGGTTCGACCCGGTGGTCGGTTTTCGGCAAATCGGCGACCGCGGTGCAACACGGCATTAGCCAATGCAGCGCTGACCGGCGCGCCTTGCATTAATGGCTATTGACGGAACCGGGTGGGCGGCAGGATCGTTGCTCATGGCCCGGAGTCGCGGGTTCTTCCCCGCTTGCCGGGCAGGGAGGCTGCCATGAACGTCAAGGAGATCCTGGCCGCCAAGCAGCGCAACTTGGGCGGCGACATTGTTTCCATCGAACCGACGGCCGATCTTGCGGCGGCGGCGAAGTGCCTCGCCTCGCATCGCATCGGCGCGGTGGTGATCCGCGGCGCGGGAGGGCGCCTCGCCGGCATCTTGTCGGAGCGCGACATCGTGCGCGCGCTCGCCAAGCACGGAGCTTCCGCGCTCGACCTGCCGGTCGCTCGGGTGATGACGCGCGAGGTGGAGACCTGCGTCGAAGAGGACAGCGTCGCCCACCTGATGGAGCGCATGACGGCCGGGAAATTCCGCCACATGCCGGTGGTGAGCGGCGGCGAGTTGATCGGCCTGATCTCGATCGGCGACGTGGTCAAGGAGCGCGTCGGCGAGATCGAGGCCGAGTCGGAAGCGATGCGCGACTATATCCGCAGCGCCTGAGGATTATTTCGCCGGCGTCTCGGCGCCGTACTGCGACAGCGCGGCGACCGCCTCGGTCACCGCGTCGATCGACTTTTCCGTCGCTTCCGCGCCGATTGCGATCGCTTCCGCCGCGCGGTGGAAATCGAACCAGCCGACCTGGCCGAGCCGCGGGGAGACCAGCACGTCGGGCGGGTCGCCGGCCAGCCGCGCGCGCGTGATGCGGTCCTGCATCACGTTGAAGGCCTCGATCATCACGGTCGGAATGCCCGGGCGGCCGCGCCGGCCCATGATCGTGCGGCGCAGCGTGCGCTCGCGGCCGAACATGCCGAACAGCCCGCCGCCGTTCGGCTTGGTCTCTTCGGCCGCATGCGCAGCCTCGTCGGTATCGTCGGAGCCGTGGCTGGCGATGATGGTGCCGCGGCCGAACAGGTCGGAATTCAGATTGACCGCGATCACCAGACGGGCGCCGAGCGCGCGCGCGGCCGATACCGGCACCGGGTTGACCAGCGCGCCGTCCACCAGCCAGCGTCCGCCGATCAGCACCGGCGGGAATATGCCGGGCAGCGCGTAGGAGGCCTGCAGCGCGTCGGTCAGCCGTCCGCGCGTCAGCCAGATCTCATGGCCGGTGTTGAATTCGGTGGCGATCGCCGCAAAACGCAGCGGCAGGTCGTCGATGCGGTGGTCGGTGAGCGCTTCTTCCAGCTGGCGGGCGAGATGGCCGCCGCGGATCAGGCCGGAGCCCGACAGGCTGATGTCGAGATGGCCGAGTATTCTGCGCACCGTCAGCCCGCGCGCCCAGGCTTCCAGCGTGTCGAGCCGGCCGGCGGCGTAGCAGCCGCCCACCACCGCGCCGATCGAGGTGCCGACGATGACGTCCGGGAGGATGCCGTGCGCGACCAACGTGCGCATCACGCCGATATGGGCAAAGCCGCGCGCGGCGCCGCCGCCCAGCGCCAGCCCGATGGTCGGGCGGGTGGCGGCAGGCTTGACTTCCCCAATGGGGGTGGCTTCCGCCGAGCGGTCGCCGTTGCGCGCGCGCGCGAATAGGCCTTCGAAAACCAAACCCGTCCCTCCCTGGCCCGATGATCCGACCGGGCCGGCCACCCGACAAGCCTTTCACCGCGCTATGGTGAAAACTGCTGGCGGAGTCTTGTGACCGAAACGTGACAGGGAGCCTGCGCCCGGCTGATTACATTATGGTTAAATGCCGCGCGGTCAGTTCGTCATTCCGGGACGGAGCCTGACGGCTGCGCCCGGAATGACGGAGAAGAGTTGATCGGCCGACTGACGTGTCAGGCGCTCGGCCGCTTCATGGAGAACACCTGCTCCACCACGGCGTATTGGTCGTAGCCGCAGCGCGCGATCGGCTTTAGCGCCGCGGTGTCGAGCAGCCCGTCCTTGATGAAGCGGTCGTCGATATGCACGCCGACCACCTGGCCGAACACGACGTGGCGGTCGGTGTGCTTGCCCTCGATGTCGTCGAGACCCACGATCTTCAACAGCTTGCATTCGAGCGCGCAGGGGCTTTCGGCCACGCGCGGCGGCTTGACCAGCCGCGACGGCGCCGGCGTCAGTCCCGCCCGCTCCATCTCGTTGACGCCGCGCGCCAGCGGCGCCGAGGTCATGTTCATCTGCTCGCGCAAATCCCAGGTGGTCAGGCTGCAGACGAATTCGCGCGTCTCCTCCACGAAGGCGACCGAATCCTTGCGGCCTTCGCTCGAGAACATGACGACGTTCGGCCGGTTGGAGACGCCGTTGAAATAGGAATAGGGCGCCAGGTTGATCTCGCCCTTGGCGCTCATCGAGGTGATCCAGCCGATCGGGCGCGGCGCCACGATCGCCTTGAACGGGTCGTAGCGTAAGCCATGGTCGTTCTTGACGGCGTCGTAAAACATTGTCCCCCGGCCCCCGTTGCTGCTCAGCCCCGATAACGCGTCACGATGTCGGTAAGCTTCGGCCGGTCGCGATCCTCCGGCGGCTTGGCCGGGCGCCCGATATGCACGAAGCCGGCGATGCGCTCGTTCGGCGCAAGGTCCAGCGCGTCGAGCACGCGCCGGTCATAGGCGTACCATTCGGTGATCCAGCTCGCCGCGTAACCCAGCGCATAGGCCGCGTGCACCAGGTTCATGGCGGCCGCGCCCGCCGACAATTGCTGCTCCCATTCCGGAATTTTCACATGCGGGCCGGCGCGGCTGATAACCGCGATCACCAAGGGCGCGCGCGCCAGCCGCTTGCGCTCGAATTCGAGCTGCTCGGGCGTGGCGTCGGCGTGGGTGTCATGGAAGATTTTGGCGATGGTCTCGCCGGCTTTTTCGCGCGCGTCGCCCTCGAACACCAGGAAGCGCCAGGGCGTGAGCTTGCCGTGGTCGGGCACGCGCGCGGCGATGGTGAGCAAGGTCTCGAGCTCGGCGGCGGTCGGGCCGGGGCCGCCCAATTCCATCGGCTTGACCGAGCGGCGGGTTTTCAAGAGCGCAAGGGCGTCGGGCATGGCGATCTCTATGGTAAAGGGCGTTTGCGCCTAGCATGGCCCCGCCGGGCTGACAAACAGGGGCCATCGGCTTGAAATCGCCGCGATTTGGCCCGAAAACCGCAAGCGTGATGGGGAGCCCACCCGCGAACGCCGCCGCCTGCGGCCGGCTTTGGCCGGCACTGGCGCTCATGCTTGCCTTGCTCGGGCCGCAGCCGGCCTGGGCGCAGAAGGCCGACCAGAATTCGCTGTTCTCCACCGCACCCACGACCGGGCTGATCTCGCCCGCCCCGGTGACGCGCGGCGAGGTGTTCGGGCCCGGCAGCACCCTGACGGCGCCGTCGCAATGGCCCTCGCTTTCCGCGCCGGCCTCGCGCGCCGACGGCCCGCTGCTGATGGTGCCGGCCGGCAAGGTGGCGCTCGTGCTCAGCGCACGCTTCGGCAGGGACGCAGCCGCAATCGGCGGCGGCCTCACCTGGCGCGTCTATGCCGCCAAGCCCGACGCCAAGGGAAATTTCCACCTGGTCAAGGAAGACAAGCAGCCGGCGCCCACGCTGGTGCTGCCGGCCGGCAGATATGTCGTGCATGTCGGCTTCGGGCTCGCCACCGCGGTCAAGCCGGTGACGCTGCGCGGGCCGACCGTGCGCGAGGAGTTCGATCTGCCGGCCGGGGGCTTGCGCCTGGAAGGCCGCGTCGGCAACGTGCGCATCCCGCCCGCGCAGATTTCGTTCAACGTGTTCAAGGGCAGCCAGTTCGAGCCCGGCGACCACCGGGCGATCGCCGAACACGTGCTGACCGGCAGTGTGGTGGTGGTGCCGGAAGGCACTTATTACATCGTCTCGCATTACGGCGACGCCAACGCGGTGGTGCGCTCCGACATCCGCGTGCAGGCCGGCAAGCTCACCGACGTCACCGTCACCCATCGCGCCGCCGCCATCACGCTCAAGCTGGTGACCGACAAGGGCGGCGAAGCGCTCGCCAATACCGCCTGGTCGGTGCTCACGCCGGGCGGCGACGTGATCAAGGAATCGATCGGCGCCTTTCCGCGCGTGATCCTGGCCGAGGGCGAATACCGCGCCATCGCGCGCAACGAGGGCCGCGTCTATGAGCGCGAGTTCAAGGTGGTGACCGGCGTCGACGGCGACGTCGAGGTGAAGGCGCGGTGACGGCGCTCGCCAATCACGCGGCGATTGAGGATTTCGCCGCGCTCGATCTCAGGCAAACCGCGCTGCTCTTGGATTTCGACGGCACGCTGGTCGATATCGCGGCCACGCCGGACGCGGTGCATGTGCCCGCCGACTTGTGCGATGCGCTCGCGCGCCTGCTCGAAGCGACCGGCGGCGCGCTGGCGCTGGTGAGCGGGCGGCCGATCGCCGATCTCGACCGAAAATTTTCGCCGCTCAAGCTGCCGATCGTCGGCGGCCATGGCGCCGAGATGCGCGTGCGCGAAGGCGATATCCTCAGCGCGGTCGCGCCGCTGCCGGAAAATCTGCGCACCCGGCTCGCCGCGGGCGGCAAGCTCGATCCCGGAATTATCGTCGAGGACAAGGGCTATTCGCTGGCGCTGCATTACCGCAAGGCGCCGCAGTGCGAGGCGGCGCTGCGCGGCCATGTCGCGGATACGCTTGCCTCATTCCCCGGCGAAGCGGTGGAAGTGCTGCCCGGCAAGGCGCTGTTCGAGGTCAAGCGCCCGGGCGTCAGCAAGGGCCAATCGGTGCGGCTGTTGATGACCCATGCCCCGTTCGCCGGCCGCCGGCCGGTGTTCGTCGGCGACGACGTCACCGATGAATCGGTGTTCGCCGTGCTGCCGGCCTTGGGCGGCAAGGGCTTTGCGGTCGGCCGCCGTTTCAAAGGGGCGACGGGAATTTTCGATTCGCCCGGCGACGTGCGCACGGCCTTGCGGCGCTTGGCCGAAAAAGCCCGCCCGCGCGGGAATTGACGGCTTGCTGCCGTATTTGTCCGCTCTTATCTGAACTTCGGCGTGAGTTGCACGTTATACCTTCACGGTGGTTTGCGTTTTGTCTTGCCGAGGCTGTCTTTTTGATTTGCCCATTGCGGTTGATCGATGCATTCTTGGCATTATCGGGGCGCCGCTTAAGAGGCCGAGACAGATTGATCGACGCGCTTTGCTGGCAACGATGTCGGGTTTGAGCTTGACCGTGATCGAGCTGGCGCGGAGCTGGGGAGAGCGGTAGTGGCGCGGCTCGTCGTGGTTTCCAACAGAGTAGGGGTGCCCGACGGCTCGTCGCGCGCCGGCGGGCTGGAAGTGGCGATCCGCGCGGCGCTCAGACAGCGCGGCGGGTTGTGGTTCGGCTGGAGCGGACGCGTGGCGGAGGACACCGCGGGGCCGTCCAAGCGCGTCGACCAGGACAATATCTCCTACGTCACCGCCGATCTGCTCAAGGACGATTACGACGAATTCTACAACGGCTTCGCCAACCGCGTGCTGTGGCCGATCCTGCATTACCGGCTCGACCTGGCCGAATTCACCCGCCGCGATCTCGGCGGCTATTTCCGCGTCAACGAATATTTCGCCACGCATCTGGAGAAGATGCTCAGGCCCGACGACACGATCTGGGTGCACGACTATCACCTGATCCCCTTCGCCAAGGCGCTGCGCGACCGCGGCCACAAGAACCGCATCGGCTTCTTCATCCACATCCCGTGCCCGCCGCCGGAAATCTTGACCGCCTTGCCCAACCACGAGCAGCTCATCCCGGCGCTCGGCCATTACGATCTGGTCGGCTTCCAGACCGAGACCGACGCCACCAATTTCTCGCGCTACCTCGCCAATGAGGTGGGCTTGAAGCGCGTCAACGAGGACAGTTTCGCCTTCGGCGACCGCGTGGTGCAGATCGGGCAATTCCCGGTCGGGGTGGAGACCGAAGCCCTGCAGCGGCTGTCGCGCCGCGCCATCGAATCCGGCTTCGTGCGCGAGGTGACGGAGAGCCTATCGGGCCGCGCCATGATCATCGGCGTCGACCGGCTCGACTATACCAAGGGCATCCCCGAGCGCATGGACGCCTTCGAGCGCTTCCTCACCAATTTCCCCGACTGGCGCGGCAAGGTGACCTATTTGCAGATCACGCCGCGCAGCCGCACCGGCATCCCGGAATACGCCGACATCAGCCGCAAGGTGGGCGAGGCGGTCGGCCGCATCAACGGCGCCTTCGGCGAGGCTTCGTGGACGCCGCTGCGCTACATCAACAAGGCGCACAGCCGCACCGCGCTCGCCGGCCTCTACCGCGGCGCGCGCGCGGCGCTGGTGACGCCGCTGCGCGACGGCATGAACCTGGTGGCCAAGGAATACGTCGCCACGCAAAACCAGGAAGACCCGGGCGTGCTGATCCTGTCGCGCTTTGCCGGCGCCGCGCGCGAATGCACCGCGGCGCTGCTGGTCAACCCCTACGACCCGGAGGGCGTGGCGATCGCCATCAACCGCGCGCTGTCGATGCCGCTGTCCGAGCGGCGCCAGCGCCAGGAGCACAATTACCGGGTGCTGGTCGACAACGACATCACCCACTGGGCCGAGCGCTTCCTCGGCCTGTTGGAGCCGGCCGCGCACGCCGGCCGGCCGATGATCGCCGCCGGCGCGCGATGAGTTTCCCCTCGCCGAAAAACCGGATAAGACACTCAAGGGCGGCGCCGCGCTATAGACGATCCCCGTGCTTAACCTTCACCTTTGCGAGAACCCCATGAAACGAACGATCGCCGCGTTGCTTTCCCTGACGCTTTTTCGCAGCGCTGGCGATACCTGCGCGGGCGGCCGATCCCTTCGAGGGCGAGACGCTGGCCAAGCGCTGGTGCGCGACCTGCCACGTCGTGGCCAAGGATCAGAAGCACGGCAACACGCAGGCGCCGCCGTTCTCGGAGCTCGCCAACAGGCCGGGGCTTACCGCCGCCTCGATCGCGCTGTTCCTGCTGCGGCCGCATCCGCCGATGCCGGACATGAGCCTGACGCGCAACGAGGCGGGCGACCTGGCGGCGTATATCAAGAAGCAGGGGAAGTAGGGCGACGCGTGTAGGCGTCATTGCCGGGCTTGATCCGGCAATCCATCGCTTTTCGCGAAAAAGGATGGGTGCGCGGGTCAAGCCCGCGCATGACAGACTACGGCAGGCTCACGCCCTCATGCGCCGCACATCCGGCGCCACCGCTTCGGCGGCGAGCGCCTTCAGCGCCTCGTCGAGCGGCATCACCTGCTGCTTCTCCTGGCCGAGCCGGCGGACCGACACCGTGCGCTCGGCCGCTTCCTTCTTGCCGACCACCATCAGCACCGGCACTTTCGCCAGCGAGTGCTCGCGCACTTTGTAATTGATCTTCTCGTTGCGCAGATCGCTTGCCACGCGCAGGCCGGCTTTGCGCGCCGCCTCCACCGCTTCGCGCGCGTAATCGTCGGCGTCGGAGGTGATGGTGGCGATCAGCGCCTGCACCGGCGACAGCCACAGCGGCAGGTGGCCGGCGTAATGCTCGATCATGATGCCGGTGAAGCGCTCGAGCGAGCCGAACATCGCGCGGTGCAGCATCACCGGCGTCACTTTGTTGGAATGCTCGTCGATGTAGAAGGCGCCCAGCCGGCCCGGCATGTTGAGGTCGACCTGCACGGTGCCGCATTGCCAATCCCTGCCAATCGCGTCGCGCAGCACGTATTCGAGCTTGGGCCCGTAAAAGGCGCCTTCGCCCTTGTTGAGCGTCCACGGCCGCCCTGAATCCTTCAGCGCCGCCATCAGGGCAGCTTCCGCTTTGTCCCACATGGCGTCCTCGCCGATGCGCTTGTCCGGACGGTCGGAGAACTTGATGTGGACGTCGTCGAAGCCGAAATCCTGATAGATCGAGAGGATCTGGTCGTTGATCTTGAGCGACTCCGCCTCGATCTGGCTTTCCGTGATGAACACATGCGCGTCGTCCTGGGTGAACGCCCGCACGCGCATCAGCCCGTGCAGCGCGCCGGAGGGCTCGAAGCGGTGCACCTTGCCGAACTCGGCGAGCTTAAAGGGCAGGTCGCGATACGACTTCAGCCCGTTCTTGAAAATCTGGATGTGGCCGGGGCAGTTCATCGGCTTGATGACGAAGACGCGCTCTTCGTCCTCGCGCGGCTGCGTGAGAAACATGCTCTCGCGGAAGGTCGCCATGTGGCCGGAAGCGACCCACAAAGATGAATCCATGAGTTGCGGCGCGTTGACTTCGGCAAAGCCGAATTCCAATTGCCGGCGGCGGATGTAATTCTCCAACTGCTGGAACAGCGTCCAACCCTTGGGATGCCAGAACACCGAGCCCGGGGCCTCTTCCTGGAAATGAAAGAGGTCCATCTCGCGCCCGAGCCGGCGGTGGTCGCGCTTCTCGGCTTCTTCCAGTTGCTTGAGGTAAGCGTCGAGCTCGTCCTGCTTGGCGAAGGCGGTGCCGTAGATGCGCGTCAGCATCGGGTTGTTCGAATCGCCGCGCCAATAGGCGCCCGCCACCTTCATCAGCTTGAAGGCGCCGCCGACCTTGCCGGTCGAGGTCATATGCGGGCCGCGGCAGAGATCGAACCAGTCGCCCTGCTTGTAGATCTTGATCTGCTGGTCGGCCGGAATGGCGTCGATCAGCTCGACCTTGAAATTCTCGCCCATGTCGCGGAAGGTCTGCTTGGCCTTGTCGCGCGGCCACACTTCCTTCGTGAAGGGCCTGTCGCGCGCGATGATCTCCTTCATCTTCTTCTCGATGACGGGCAAGTCTTCCGGCGTAAACGACTGGTTGCGGAAGAAATCGTAATAGAAGCCGTTCTCGATCACCGGGCCGATGGTCACCTGCGTGCCCGGCCACAGCGACTGCACCGCTTCCGCCAGCACGTGCGCGGCGTCGTGGCGGATCAGTTCGAGCGCGCGCGGGTCTTCGCGGCTGACGAACTCGATCTTCGCGTCGCGCGTGATCGGGTCGTCGAGATCGGCAAGCGTGCCGTCGAGCGCCATCGCCACCGTACGCTTGGCCAACGACGGCGAAATGCCCTTGGCGATATCGAGGCCGGTGGTGCCGGCCGGGTAGGCGCGCTGGGCGCCGTCGGGAAATGTCAGTGTGATCTGGAGGGCGGATTGCGACGGACTTTGCGCGCCCGCGATGCCGGCTTCGGCCATAACTCGTCTCCTTGCTCACTCGCTGCCTACGAATGCAGGTAAGCGTCGTCTGTGCGCAGGGATATAGCAGGCGAATCGGGCGGTGCAACTAGCCGGGCGGCACCTCGTTGGTCCCCTGCCATCGCCCATAACGCCACGGCGTCCACCAATGCGCGCGCGCCGGCAATTGCCCCGGCACGAAATCCAAGCCGGACGTCCCCCAGGGCTGGCACCTCAAAATGCGCGCCAGCGCCATCCACGCCCCCGCCCACAGGCCGAAGCGCATCACCGCCTCCTCGGTATATTCCGAGCAGCTCGGCAAATGGCGGCAGCGCGGGCCGATCAGCGCCAAGAGCGTATAGCGATAGATGAGGATCAGCCCGCGCCCGGCGATGCGCGGCAGGCGCGCGATCATGTTCCCGCTCGGCTGCGGCGCGCTCATGGCGGCAAAACAAGTTCCATCGGGTTCCCTCGCCGGTTCAAGTAGAAGTTCCCCGGCCGCTTTGCAAACCCTGGAGATTTGCTCGCTTCTTCGGCAAAAAGCCGTGTGACAGCCATTTTTTTTAGCTAGACCCTCAAGCGTCCGCTCTTTAAATTTGTCCCTGACACATGCGGGGGTCGTGCCGCCACCCAAACAAAGCAAGCAAAGAATGTGGATCAACCACGCACGCGAACAAGAAACCGCGAGGCGGCGAATAACGGGGGTCTAAAATGAGTCGCACCCTTGCGGCTGCTCTAGCGCTCGCTCTGGCGGCGCCGGTGATGTTGTCGCCGGTGACTTCGCGCGGCTCCGACCGCACGCTGCCGATGCATTTCGATCTGCGCCAGGAAGGGCCGGCCAAGGCCTGCGGCGACAAGTGCCGGCGGCTGCTGTTCGCCAGCGGCGCTATCACCGCCGACACGCCGCACGACTTCGAAGCTTTCGCGCAAGGTCACGCGCTCGCCGGCTCGACCGTCGTGCTCGACTCCGACGGCGGCTCGGTGCACGGCGCCATCGCGCTCGGCCGCGAAATCCGCAAAGCCGGTCTCGACACCACCGTCGGCCGCGCCATCGATCTCAAGGGCGAGCGCGCCGGCGTCGAGCCGCGCGCCAATTGCGAATCGATGTGCGCCTTCGTGCTGATCGCCGGCGTGCACCGCACCGTGCCGGCGCAAGCGCGCGTGATGGTGCATCAGATCTGGCTCGGCGACCGTCGCGAGGACCCGACCGCCGCCACCTATTCGGCCGAGGACCTGGTGCTGGTGCAGCACGATATCGGGCGCCTGGTGCGCTACACCGCCGACATGGGCGCCTCGATGGAGCTCGTCGATCTGGCGCTGCGCATCCCGCCCTGGGAGCCGATGCACGTCATGACGCGCGGCGAGATGCGCATCGCGCGCGTCGAGACGCCATTGCCGGGCGGCGACATGACCGCGAGCGTCGCCGCTGCGCCGCCGGCGCTGCCGCGCGCGCAATTGCTGCCGCACATCACCAACGGCGCGCGCGCGACCGCGATCAGCGAGCAGCGCTGGGCCATGGTCGATCGCGCCGGCAAGGTTGCGCTGGCGCGCCGCCATCCGCTCACCGTCGGTGGCGAGTTGATCGGCAGCTTCGACCTGGTGGTGGCCTGCGGCGGCGGCGACTCTTACGACGTGAGCTATGTCGAGCACCGCCGCGGCGGCAGCGGCACGCCGCTGCCGGCGCAGCTCGGCGGCGTCACCATGGCGTCTGCCGCCGGCATCGCCAGGTTCAAGCTGGTGTCGTCGCAGCGCCGCAAGGGACCGGACGAACTCGTCACGTTTGCCTCGGCCACCGTGCCGGCCGCGCTGATCGGCGCCTTCGCCGCCGCCGGCGAGCACTCGCTGATGATCACCACGCGCAGCGCCAAGGTGAAGACGGCGATCCGCCTCGGCAATACCGGCGCGCAGGAGAACCTGCCGAAGCTGACGGCTTTCTGCCGCGACGGCCTCGGCGACCGTGCCGCCTTGCAGCAGCCGCTCACCGGCGGGCTGGCGGTGGCAAAGTAAAGCTCGTCATTCCGGGACGCCACCCAAGTCGGCTTTAGCCGACTTGGGCACTTTAAATCATGATCTCGGGTAAACCCGAGATCATGTGCGGCGGACCCGGAATCCAGGGCCAGATGGCAAAGTTGTTCGTGTGGCTCTGGATTCCGGGTTCGCGCGCGCTGCGCGCGCCCCGGAAATGACCGGCGGGAAGACTACTCCGCCGCCTGCTTGGCCTTTTGCGCTTGCTTGGCCGCGATCTGATCGAGCGCGTTCACCACCGCGTCGAAAGTGAGCATGGTGGAGGCGTGGCGCGCCTTGTAGTCGCGCACCGGCTCGAGCACGGCGAAATCAGCCCATTTGCCGGAAGGCGGCGCGCCGTTCTCCTTCAGCATCTTGCGCATGGTCTCGCGTAAAGTCCGCAGTTCCTCCGGCTTGGCGCCGATGATGTGGCGGGCCATCAGCGAGGACGAGGCTTGTCCCAGCGCGCAGGCCTTTACGTCATGGGCGAAATCCGAAACCGCCCCGTGGTCGAGCTTCAAGTCCACGGTGACGGTCGAGCCGCACAGCTTGGAATGGGCGGTGGCCGAGGCGTCGGGCGCCGGCAGCCGGCCCAGGCGGGGGATATTTCCCGCCAGTTCGAGGACTTTGGCGTTGTAGACGTCGTTCAGCATCGGTTTTGGCCCCGGCGCCCGTGGTTCCGCACATTGCCTCGGCCGCGCAATCGAATATATAGGGGTGAACCCGACGGCGCGATAAGGGGTTAAAAGCGCCGGGCACGGTTTCGAGGGCTTTTTCGAGCCATGCTGAATGGGAATGCAGCGTCCTGCCTGCCGGGAATGGACTTAGCGGCCCTCCGGTGAGTTAATTGACGCGGCCACCCCGGTGACACTCCCGGCGCTGTGCGCGCCGGTCGAACGGAGAGACCGTTATGGACGCCAAGAATACCAATAACGTTGCCCCCTGGCCGAAGCAGGGCCTGTCAGAGCATGTACGGGCGGCCCCCCAGCCGGTCGCCCCGCGCCCCTCGCGCGAACAGGCGGAAGCCGCGGTGCGCACGCTGATCGCCTATGCCGGCGACGACCCGGCGCGCGAAGGCGTGCTGGAGACGCCCAAGCGCGTGATCGATGCTTATGAGGAGCTCTACCAAGGCTACAACGAATGCCCGGTGGAGGTGCTCGACCGCACCTTCAGCGAGACCGGCGGCTACGACGATTTCGTGCTGGTCAAGGACATCTCGTTCAATTCGCATTGCGAGCACCACATGATGCCGTTCTTCGGCAAGGCGCATGTCGCCTATATGCCGGTGGAGCGGGTGGTGGGCTTGTCCAAGCTCGCGCGCCTGGTCGACGTCTATGCGCGGCGCCTGCAGACGCAGGAGCACTTGACCTCGCAGGTGGCGACCGCGATCGACGAGATCTTGAAGCCGCGCGGCGTGGCGGTGCTGATCGAGGCCGAGCACATGTGCATGTCGCTGCGCGGGGTGGAGAAGCCCGGCGCGCTCACCGTCACCACGCATTTCACCGGCGCCTTCCGCGAAGACACCAGCGAGCAGGTCCGCTTCATGGCCATGCTGCGCGGCGCGCAGCGCTAAGCACGCCCTGTGTGCGCGGGCTTGACCCGCGCATCCAATCGGCGTTTCACAGTTCGCGATACAGGATGGATTGCCGGGGCTTTCGGCGATAAGACGGCGCTGCGCGCCTTTAGCCCGGCAATAAGGCTCATGTCCTCATCGGCAGACATCGAAGAAGGCCTGACCTTCACGCCCAAGTTCGACGACGACGGCTTGCTGACGGCCGTCGTCACCGACGCCAAATCGGGCGAAGTGCTGATGGTCGCGCACATGAACGCGGAGGCAGTTCGCTTGACTATCGAAACCGGCGAGGCCTGGTACTACAGCCGCTCGCGCCAAAAGTTGTGGAAGAAGGGCGAGAGCTCCGGCCACCTCCAGCGCGTCGTCGAGTTGCGCGTCGACTGCGACCAGGACGCGCTCTGGCTCAAGGTCGAGCAGCTCGGGCCGGGCGCCTGCCACACCGGACGGCGCTCGTGCTTCTACCGCGCCGCCCCGCTCGGGCAGAAGGGCGCGGTGAAGCTCGAGTTCCGCGACGGCGACAAGACTTTCGATCCCGGCGCGGTTTACGGCAAGTCATGAGCAACGCGCATGTCGACCTGCGGCTTGAGCAACGCGCCGGCGGCAGCGTCGCTTATCTCACGCTCGACAATCGGGCCAAGCTCAACACGCTCGACAGTGCGCTGATGCGCGACTTCATCGGCAAGGTCGAAAGCCTGGCTGCGCGCGACGATTTGCGCGCGCTGGTGCTCGCCGGCGCCGGTGAGGCGGCCTTCATCGGCGGCGCCAATATTGCGGAAATGGCGGCGCTCGACAAAGCGCGCGCGCGCGATTTCATTACGCTGGTGCATAAGACCTGCGATTGCCTGCGCAAGCTGCCGGTGCCGGTGATCGCAAAGATCGACGGCTACGCGCTCGGCGCCGGCCTGGAAGTGGCGGTCGCTTGCGATCTGCGTATCGCTGCCACGCGCGCTAAATTCGGCATGCCGGAAACCAAAGTCGGCATCCCGTCGGTGGTGGAAGCGGCGCTCATCCCGCAGCTCATCGGCTACGGCCGCGCGCGCGAGCTGTTGATGCTGGGCGAGATCATCGACGCCGACACCGCGCTGCGCTGGGGGCTGATCGAGCGGCTGGTGGCGCCGGAGGCGCTCGACGCCGAAGTCGAGAAGGTGATCGGGGCGCTGTTTTCCGCCGGCGCCCGGGCGGTGCGGCTGCAAAAGGCTTTGATGCAGCAATGGGAGAAACTGCCGCCTGACGCGGCCATTCAAGCCGGCATCGAGGCCTACGTGCAAGCCTACGACACCGACGAGCCCAAGCGCATGCTGTCGGCTTTTCTCAAGCGCAAGCGCTAGGCTTTCACCCGCGCCAGCAGCGCCTGCGCGCGCGTCAGATGCGGGCGGTCGAACATCTTGCCGTCGACGCCGACCGCGCCGGCGCCGGGATTGGCGGCGAAGGCCGCGACCACGGCCTTGGCCTTGTCGATCTGCTCTTGCGTCGGCGTGAACACTTGGTTGATCACCGGCACCTGCGCCGGATGGATGGCGATGCGGCCGGCAAAGCCGTCGCGGCGCGCGATTTCGGTGTCGGCGCGCAGCACCTCGGCGTTGCGGAAATCGACATGGATGGTCTCATAGGCCGGCACGCGTGCGGCCGCCGCGCCGAACAGGCAGATCGCGCGCGCCAGCCGATAGGGCTCGGTCAACTGGCCGTCAGCCTCGCGGTTGGCCTCGGCGCCGAGCTCGGCCGACAAATCCTCGGGCCCCCAGGTCAGCCCGATCAGCCGCGCGCTGCAATCGCGATAGGTGCCGGCGGTGAACACGCCCGCCGCGGTCTCCACCGACTGCGCCAAGATCTTCACCGCGCCTTCCGGTAAACCCGCCACGGCCTCGCGCACGGTGAGCTTGGCATCGAGATGGGTAACGGTCGCGCCACCTTCGGCTTTCGGAAAAACCACGGCGTCGGGCGCGCCCGCAACGATGGCGTCGAGATCGGCGTCCGATCATGCCGGTGTCGAGCCCGTTGATCCGCACCAGCAGGCGCGGGCGGTCCTTGGCGGCGGCCTTGCTCTTGAGGAAATCGAGCGCCGCCCGGCGCGCCTCGTCCTTGCGCTCGGGCGCGATCGAATCTTCCAGATCCAGGATGACGCCGTCGGCGCCGCTATTGAAGGCTTTGTCGAGCCTGGCCCCGCCGGTGGCGGGCACGAAGAGCATGGAGCGCATCGCGTTTGCCGTCATGCTGCGTTCAGGACTGCCTTTATGACAGCCTGGGGTAGCGCGAGCGCGCGAAAAAAGCTTTTTGGATAGAGGTAGTCGTCACCCAATTCATCGATAATGCGCACAAGCCCATGACCTTCTGCCTGGGCGTCGGGGAGCGCGACGTAAATCTTGCGCTTTTCGAGCGACGCTGGATATCCGTCATTATTGACGCAGACGACCAATTGTTTTGTTGCGGTCTTAGCCATTGGTTTTCGCATCTTTACAGAAGGTATTTGATCTTGAATTAGCGTCTTCCGATTCCGCTTGCCTCATACCAGTGTAGCTCGGCTTTGTGAATTGAACCACCCGGCAGCCGGATTTGGGCGAAGCCCTTGCGCTTGCGCCAGCGGCCTCGCCCATAAATACGCCGCAGGCGGGCGCGTTCGCGGATACCGGCGCCGGTGGCAAAGGTCTCGATGTTCGAAATTTCACCGAGAATTTCGAACGGTTGCGCCACGAACTCGCCTACTTCGGCCGCATCAAGATGAACGCGCTGCGGTGGCATTCGGCCACCAGCGTGTCGTCCTGCTTGAACGCCTTGTGGTAGAATTCCACGATGCCGGCGCCAGGGCGCGATTTCAACTCGCGCTTTGACACCACCTCGGTCGTGCAGTGCACGGTGTCGCCCTCGAACAGCGGGGCGGGGAACTTCACGTCGCTCATGCCGAGATTGGCGATCGTCGTGCCCACCGTCATGTCGGAGACCTGGATGCCGATCATCAGGCCGAGCGTGAACAACGAGTTCATCAGCGGCTGGCCCCATTCGGTCTCCTGCTCGCAGAAGTGCCGGTCGATGTGCAGCGGCTGCGGATTGAGCGTCATGTTGGAGAACAACATGTTGTCCATCTGCGTGACCGTGCGGGTGTAGCGGTGCTCGTAAGTCTTGCCGACCTCGAAATCCTCGAAATAGAGCCCGCCGCGCTTGTGCCGCTGGATCGTCTCGACCATGGTTTCCTCCGCAAAATGCCTGTTCGCCGCCTCTAGCCGGCCGCCGTTAACCGCCCGTTTACCATAATTACCCAGGATCGCCACGGCTTAAGCCCGCAAGCCTTAGCGCAATCGGGCAAACCTGCCAAAGCCCCGGCCAACCCGCATGGCGATCGATTCCATCACCGGTGCCGCGTCTCCGATCGCCGGCGCAATCAGGGACGCCGCGCGCACAACCGGCGCCAGCTTCGAATATCTGCTGACCACCGCGCAGATCGAATCCAACCTCAATCCGAAGGCGCAGGCCGCGACCTCGTCGGCCAAGGGTCTCTACCAGTTCATCGACCAGACCTGGCTCTCGGTCATGAAGCAGGCGGGGCCGGCGCTCGGGCTCGCGCAATACGCCAATGCCATCGTGCAGACGCCGGACGGGAGCTACGCGGTGCCGGATCCCGCCGCGCACGCGGCCATCATGAAGCTGCGCAGCGACCCGGCGGTGAGCGCCAAAATGGCCGGCGTCTTCACCCGCAGCAACGAGGCCAAGCTCGCCGCCAGCATCGGCCGCGCGCCGTCGGAGGGCGAGCTCTATATCGCGCATTTCCTCGGGCCGGACGGCGCGGCCCGGCTGATCGCCGCGGCCGCCAATTCGCCGCGCAGCAATGCCGCCGCCATGTTTCCGGCGGCCGCAGCCGCCAACCGGCCGATCTTCTACGACCGTGCCGGCCACGCGCTGGGCGCGGGCGAGGTCTATCGCAGGCTGACCGGCCGCTACGAAGTTGCCCGCGCGCTTGCCTTTGCGCCGCCCGAGCCAAGGGCGCCCGTGCCGCCGGCGCCGATCCTGAACGTGACGGTACGGCCGGCGCCGATCCCGAACGTGCCGGTGGCCGATACCGCCGGCCTGACGCAGGCCTATGCCGAGGCCAGCCGGCGCCGCCGCCGATCGCAGTCCGGCGGCCGGGGCAGGAGGCAAAGCCGCTGTTCCAGGCCATGTTCACCGACGTGCCGCGCCAGGGTGTGTCGCAGACCGTCAGCCGGCTGTGGGCGCCGACGAAAGATGCGCCGCAGCCGGCGGCCAAGCCGTCCAGCCTCTACGATTTGTTCAGGGACCCGCAGCCCGGCTTGCGCAAGTCGATCGGCGGCAAGGTCTGACGGCGCAAAACGTCGTTAACGGGCGCTCAATTTCTATGGTGAACGCTTTGTTAAGCCTCCTCGGCTAGGCTCTCTTCGCCGTCGAAGCGAGGCGGTTCGTGGTCTAGTCGGTAGTACGATGATAGTCCGTCAGTTCCTGCAGTGGATCCGTTACGCGCCGCCCGGTCACCGGGCCGAAGCCACCTCCGCGCTGGCGCGCGCCTACCTGCATTCCGATCTCTCCACCGACGATCTCGCCGCCGCCGAAGGCGCGATGATCATGCTGCTCGACGATCCTTCGCCGCTGGTGCGGCGCGCGCTCGCCGAAGTGTTTGCCTCCGCGCAGAAGGCGCCGCGCGTGGTGGTGCATGCGCTTGCCGCCGATCAGCCGGAGGTCGCAATCCCTGTGCTGACGCATTCGCCGCTGCTGTTGGAGGACGATCTGGTCGACCTCATCGCCACCGGCCATCCGGAGGCGCAGGTGGCGATCGCCAGCCGCGTGCTGCTGCCGCGTTCGCTCGCCGCGGCCATCGCCGAAGTCGGCTGCGCGGAAGCCTGCCTGGCGCTGTTGGAAAATCCCGACGCCGAGATCGCGCTATTCTCGGTCGACCGCATGATCGAGCGCTTCGGCCATCTTGCCGCCATCCGCGAGAACCTGATGGCGCGCGACGACCTGCCGATGGCGACGCGCCAGTCGCTGCTGTCGAAGCTGTCGCAGACGCTCGCCGGCTTCGTCGCGGCGCGGCAATGGCTCGGGCCGGAGCACGCGGAATATGCCACGCGCGAGGCTTGCGAGAAGGCGACCGTCGCGCTCGCCGCCGAGACGCCCTACGAGGAGATCGGCGAACTGGTGCAGCACCTGCGCCAGAGCGGGCAATTGACCGCCGGCATGATCCTGCGCGCGCTGCTCTCCGGCAATGTGGTGCTGTTCGAGGAGGCGCTGGCGGAATTGTCCGGCGTGCCGCTCGAGCGCGCCGCCAGCTACATCCACGACCGCAATATCTCCGGCTTCCGCGCGCTCTACGCCAAGGCCGGCTTGCCCGACGTCGCCTATCCGGCCTTCCGCGAGGCGCTCGCCGCCATGCGCGAGGGCGTGCTGCTGGGCGAGCAGGGCGGGGCGGCGCGGCTCAAGCGGCGCATGGTCGAGCGCGTGCTGGCGGCTTGCGCTGCCGAACGCGCGGCCCGACATGGCCTCGCTGCTGGCGCTGTTGCGGCGCTTCGCGGTCGAGGCCGCGCGCGAGGAAGCGCGCATGTTCTGCGAAGACCTGGTGGCCAACGACACGCTGCCGGTGCCCACCATGTTGCCCGACGCCGACACGCGGCTGGTGGCTTAGGCCGCGGACTCGCTAACGCGCTAGCCATAGCCCGATCGCCGCAAGCTGGACGAATGCAGGTTGGCTCGCCGCGCGTTGTTGCCCAGCCATCGAAGGCCCGCTTTCGGGGTCAAGCAGACATCCGAGGACTCCGGTGATTGGCCGCCCATTTAGCGATTGACCCGAACCGGGCTCGGCCGCCGCTTTGGTTGGGGCCAACGATGAAAGTGATATAGACGGCGTGCCGCGCGGGCCCTGCAGGATCGCATCACGCTTTTTTTTACAGGATGATACCCGCGCCTAAGACGGGACCCCCTTTCGATCTGTGGTAGGAGGGGCACAGGGCGGCGAAATCGCACGCTTCTCAAGCAGTTCCACGCACACATTATGGCTGCGCCGCCGCCGGACTTGTAGGCTGCGGTGGGTAAGAGATGTTGTTGGAAGGTGAGGGGCCATCGTGCAATGGCTCGTCTGTGTGTCGGCCGATGCGCGCGCTCATGAAGTTTGGCAGTTGCGGGCGCGACGCCTTGATCGCGGTCATTATTATGTTGCTGGCGCTCGGGGTGAGCGCTGCTCGAGCCGACGGCGCGGCCGGTTCGAACGGTGCGGCCGGCACGACTGGCTTGCCTGGTACTGCCGGCGCCGACAGCACCACTCCCGGCGGCAACGGCACCGACGGCGGCCCAGGGGGCGTCGCCACCTCGGGCAGCAGTGGAGGTACGGGCGGGGCCGGCGCGCAGCCGACGAACGACACCAGCATTACGCCCTCGCAAACGATCAATGGCGGGGCGGGCGGCGCGGGCGGTGCCGGTGCGACCGGCGGCCCAGGTGGCACCGGCGGTAACGGCGCCAGCGGCGCCGATGGTCCTGCCGGCTCCGGCGAAGACGGCGGGGCTGGCGGTAATGGCGGCAAAGGCGGCGATGGCGGGACGGGCAGCAATGGCGGCGCCGGGGGCGCTGGCGGCGCCGGCGTGCAAGTCACGAACAGCGTCATCGTCATCAATTCGGGTACTGTCGTCGGCGGTGCCGGTGGCTCCGGTGGTGCCGGCGGCAATGGCGGCAATGGCGGGCCGGGTGGCAACGGCGGTAACGGCGGCGCGGGCGGTGCCGGCGTGAGCGGCGGCGGGACCGGCGGCGCCGGCGGAGCGGGTGGTCAGGGCGCCGCCGGGGGAGCCGGCGGCGTCAATGGCACCGCCGGCAACGGGGGCATCGGCGGCGCCGGCGTCATCTTTGCTACCGGCGGAACACTCATCAATACCGGGGTCATCACAGGCGGTGCCGGTGGCGCCGCAGGCGTTGCGGGTGTCGGCGGTGCTGGGGGTACGGCGGGCATCGGCGGTAATGGCGGTGCCGGCGGCGCGGCCGGCGCTGGCGGGGTCGGTGGCGCCGGCGGCATTGGCGGCAGCGGAGGCAGCGGCGGCGACGGTGGTGCAGCCGGCGCGGGCGGCACCGGCGGTACCGGTGGCCTTGCCGGCAGCCGGCGGTACAGGCGGCAATGGTGGCACCGGCGACACGGGCGGCGCCGGCGGTAGCGGCGGTGTAGCGGGCAACGGCGGCGCCGGTGGTGCCGGCGGCAGCGCGGGCGGCACCGGCGGTAGCGGCGGTGTTGCCGGCAGCGGCGGCAATGGTGGCACGGGTGGCACCGGGACCAACAGCGGCGGCGCCGGCGGCGCTGGCGGCGCGGCGGGCAATGGTGGCGCCGGTGGCGTCGGTGGCAGCGCGGGCGGTGCCGGCGGTAGCGGTGGGTCTCGCGGGCAATGGCGGCGCCGGCGGTACCGGTGGCGTTGCCGGCAACGGTGGCACTGGCGGCAACGGCGGTGCCGGTGGCGTTGCGGGCAGCGGCGGCACCGGTGGGTCCGCCGGCGCAGGCGGCACTGGGGGCGTTGCCGGCGACGGTGGTGCTGGCGGCACCGGTGGTACCGGCGGCAGCGGCGGCGTGGCCGGCTCGGGCGGCACCGGCGGACTTGCGGGCGACGGCGGCGCCGGCGGTGCAGGTGGCAGTGCGGGCGGCGGTCTTGGCGGCGCGGGCGGCGCCGGAGGGTCCGGCGGCAGCGGCGGTCTTTTTGGCAGCGGCGGCGCCGGCGGCGCCGGTGGGTCCGCCGGCGGTATTGGTGGCACTGGCGGCACCGGCGGTCTGGCCGGAAGCTTCGCCGCCATCTTCGCACCCACCTTTGCAGCCTCCAACGGAGCGGGCGGCGTCGGCGTCACGGGCGCTAACCTGACGGTCATCAACGGCGGTACGATTTCCGGTGGCCTCGGCGGCGACGGCGTGACCCGGGCCGACGCCATCCTGTTCACCGGCGGCAGCAATAACCTCACGCTGACGCCGGGCTACTCGATCATTGGTAATGTGATCGGCGCCGGAAGCGACACGTTCCAGCTCGGTGGTGCGAGCGGCAGCGCCGCGTTCGACCTCGGCCTGATCGGGCCAAGCGGGCAGTACCAGGGCTTCTCGACCTTCAACGTTGTCGGCGCCACCTGGACAGTGACCGGCAGCTACGGCCAAACCGATCCTTGGAACGTTCAGGGCGGCACTATCATCGTCGACGGCGACCTGTCGCGGGCGACGAGCCTGACGGTGAATGGTGGCACGCTGATGGGCACCGGGATTGTCGGTGCCACGCAGATCAATGCCGGCGGCACGTTCGCACCCGGCTCCGGCACGCCGGGCACGTCGATGACGGTTTCGGGTAACCTGGCGTTCCAGCCCGGCGCGCTGTACGCGGTTCATCTCAATCCATCGAGCGCGACGTTCGCCACGGTCAGCGGCACCGCGACGCTCGCCGGAACCGTGAACGCCCAGTTTGCCGCCGGCGGCTATCTAACCAAGCAGTACACCATCCTCAGCGCGAGTGGCGGACTCGGCGGCACCACATTCTCCGGCCTGACCAACGCCAACTTGCCGGCAAACTTCATAGACAGCCTCGCCTACAGCGGCAACGACGTTTTCCTGAATTTGACTGCCGCGCTGGGGCGGAGCGCCGGGTTCGGTCAGACGCAACTCAATTCGAACCAGCAGAACGTTGCCACCGCCTTGAACAATTTTTTCAATAACGGAGGTGCGCTGCCGCCGAATTTTGTCGGCATTTTCGGGCTGACCGGAAGCGCGCTACAAAATGGGCTCACGCAGTTGGACGGCGAGAACGCCACCGGCGCCGAACAGGGCGCCTTCAATCTGATGAACGCGTTTTTGACATTGATGCTCGATCCGACGGGCAATAGTGGCGGTGGAGGAGGCGGCGGCGCGCTCGGCTTTGCACCCGATGAGGAAACGAGCCTGCCGCCGGACGTGGCGCTCGCCTATGCGCGAGTGCTCAACGTCAAAGCGCCGCCGAAGCAAACGTTCGATCAGCGCTGGGCCGCCTGGGGCACCGGCTTCGGCGGCGGCAGCCGAAGCGACGGCGATCCGGCGGCTGGATCGAACGACGTCACCGCCAGCACCTACGGCTATGCCGGCGGCATGGACTATCACTATTCGCCCGATACGGTTGTCGGCTTCTCGGTGGCCGGCGGTGGCACCAATTGGAATTTGGCCAATGCGCTCGGCAGCGGGCGCGGCGATGCGGTGCTCGCGGGCGTCTATGGCGTGACGCATAGCGGCCCCGCTTACCTCGCCGCCGCGCTCGCCTTCGCCAACAACTGGTTTACCACCAACCGAACCGCGCTGGGCGACCAGCTTACTGCAAGCTTCCAAGGCCAGAGCTATGCCGCGCGGCTGGAAGGCGGCTATCGCTTCGCCGTACCGATGTATCGCGGCGCGGCCGGCGTCACGCCTTACGCGGCGATCCGGATGCAGAGGTTCCACACGCCGGCCTACAGCGAAACCGACCTGACCGGCGGCGGCTTCGGGCTTTCCTACGATGCCACGAACAGCACCGATACGCGCAGCGAGCTCGGCGCCCGCTTCGACGATCTCACTGCGCTCGGCACGATGCCGCTCGTGCTGCGCGGCAAGCTCGCCTGGGCGCACGACTGGGTGAGCAACCCGTCGCTCAATGCCTCGTTCGTGTCGCTGCCGGGCACGAGCTTCATCGTCAACGGCGCGCCAATCGCACACAATTCGGCGCTCACGTCGGCCGGCGCGCAACTGTTCTTCAGGCCGAACTGGTCGCTGCTCGCCAAATTCGACGGCGAGTTCGCCAACGGTGACCAACTCTACGCTGGCAGCGGCACGCTGCGCTATACGTGGTGAGAAGCCACGCCGCTTCACGCCGGACCGGAAGACATAAACTCGCCAATCTATTTATTCGCTGCCCCGGTATGAACATCGACTGCTTGGTGCGTCTGCGCCATCGGCTCCAAGCGGACAGATCGTCCTGCCTTCCTCTCATCGTGTATACCTCGACAGGTAAGCGGCCCGACGCCTGGCGAATGATGGTGCGCTTGAGTTGCGTGGAGTGGACGGTTACGCTGTGATCGCTAACTGGACGCGCGCAAATCGCTTTTCACTCTTGCAGAACGCGTTCCTACCGGGAGGAGCAAGAAATGGCCACCGACGGGGCGCTTCCAGGCTGCCTTGCTGGCGTCCGTGTGCTGGACCTGTCCCAGTTCGAGGCCGGGCCGTCCTGCACCGAGGCGCTCGCCTGGCTCGGTGCCGAGGTCGTCAAGATCGAAAACCCGCAGGGCGGCGAGGCAGGCCGTTCCCTGCTGCATGGGGCGTCGAACGACGGCCATGACTCGTGGTATTTCCTGCTGTTCAATGCCAACAAGAAATCCGTCACCGTCAATTTGAAATCAGAGCGCGGCCTCGCCCTCGTCAAAGACATGGCCAAGCGTGCCGATATCATGGTGGAGAATTTCGCGCCGGGCGCCATCGAGCGGCTGGGGCTCGGCTACGACGTCGTGCGCGGCGTCAACCCCAGCATCATCTATGCGCAGCTCAAGGGATTCGGCACCGGCGGACCCTACGAGAAAAATCTTGCCTTCGACATGATCGCGCAGGCGACCGGCGGGGTGATGAGCATAACCGGCGAGGCCGACGGGCCGCCCCTCAAGCCCGGCGTCACGCTCGGCGATACCGGCACCGGCATGCTGCTTGCTATCAGCATATTGGCAGCGCTCTATCGACGCCGCAGTACCGGTCAAGGCGAGCACATCGAGATCGCCATGCAGGACGCCATGCTGCAATATATCCGCGTCGCGCTTTCCAGCCAGGCAACTCAAGGCGTCGCAGCCAAGCGCAACGGAGCAAAAATTCTTTCGGGCTTCGCCGTGCCGAGCGGCACCTTTCCGTGCAAGCCGGGCGGCCCGAACGACTATGTCTACATCTATACGAGCCGAACCAATCCGCAGCATTGGCGGCGGTTGCTCGAAATGATCGGCCGCAAGGATATGATCGGCGATCCACGCTTCGACACCGCGCATGCGCGCCTGGAGCACGAGCCCGAGGTCGACGAAATGATCTCCGCCTGGACACGCCAGCACGACAAACGAGAGGCGATGCGCATACTTGGCGATGCCGGCGTTCCGGCCGGTGCGATCTTCGATACGATGGAGTTGACCGAGGATGCGGATTTCGAGCGCCGCGGCATCATGCAGACGATGCAGCACCCGGCCGCCGGTCCGTTCAAGATGCCGGGCTGGCCGGTGCGCTTCGATGGGAACACGCCGAAGATCGAGCCGGCGCCGCTGCTCGGACAGCACACCCATGAAGTTTTGGGCGACTGGCTTGGCCTTGACGAGGACCAAATCGCGCAACTCGGCAAAGATAAAATCATCTGAGGGGAAACGGGACATCTAAGGGGAACAAGATATGGCGGACATCACCGGCTCGGAGATCCTAGCCAAATCGCTGAAGAACGAAGGCACCGACATCCTGTTCTTCCTCATGGGCGGGCCGATGCTGCTCGCCGAGTCTTCCTGCATCAAGGAAGGGATTCGCCCGCTCGACGTGCGCCACGAGCAATCGGCCGCCTTCATGGCCCAGGCCTATAGCCGCCTGTTGCAAAGGCCCGGCGTCTGCATGGCGGCGAGCGGGCCGGGGACGATCAACCTCACCACCGGCATCGCCAACGCGCTGATCGATTGCTGCCCGGTCGTCGCGGTCGGAGGCTCGAGCCCCATCGGTCAGAACGGCCGCCAGGTTTTCCAGGAGATCGACCAGCTTGCCATCATGAAGCCGTGCACCAAATGGGCCGATCGCATCTACAACCTCAAGCGCATCCCCGAGCAGGTAAACGTCGCTTTCCAGAAAGCGATGAGCGGCAAGCCCGGTCCGGTCTATCTCGATTTCCCCGGCGATGTTCTCTACGCCAAGATTCCCGAAGAGCAGGTCGACTGGAGCCTTTCCGGAAGGCCTCTGCTCGACGCGCGGCCGCTCGGCGATCCCAACAAGGTCGATGCCTTGGTCGACGCCATCGCCAAGGCGCGCCGGCCCATCATCCTGTCCGGCAGCGGCGTGATCTGGTCACAGGCCTGGCCGGAACTGCAGGAGTTCGTCGAAAAGACCGGCATTCCGTTCTATACCACCCCTCAGGGCCGCGGCGTTGTGCCGGACGACCATGAATATTCTTATATGTCGATGCGCTCCTCGGCGTTTCGCGACGCGGACCTCATCATCGTCGTCGGCACGCGGATGAACTACATCATCGGCCACGCGGCGCCGCCCCGTTTCAACGCCGGCGCTAAAATCGCCCGCATCGATATCGACGCCGACGAAATCGCCAGTTCGCCGCGGCGGATCGATATCGGCATCGTCGGCGATTGCAAGGCGGTGCTCCGCCAGCTCATCGACGCGAGTGGCAAGCGAATCAATGCGGATCGGTTCTCCGCCTGGCGGCGAACGCTGTCCGACGGCGAAACGGCGAAGCGCCAGGCGCCCGGCGCGAACAAGCCGATGGACGAGGTCCCGATCCATCCGTTGCGGCTATGCGACGAGATCAAGAATTTCATGCAGCGCGACGCCATCCTGGTCGTCGACGGGCAGGAAATCCTCAACTACGGCCGCCAGTCGATGCCGACCTTCGCTCCCGGTCACCGCCTCAATTCAGGGCCATTCGGCACCATGGGTGTCGGGCTGCCGTTCGGCATTGGCGCCAAGATCGCCAAACCCGACAAGCAGGTCATCGTCGTGCACGGCGACGGTTCCTTCGGCCTCAACGCACTCGAGCTCGACACCGCGGTGCGCCACAACACGCCGATCCTGGTCGTGGTCAGCCTCAACGGCGGCTGGACCGCCGATCCGGACGGCAACAAGCCAGGCCGCAATCTCGGCTATACGCGCTTCGACAAAATGGCCGAATCCCTCGGCTGTTATGGCGAGTTTGTCGAACGGCCCGGCGAAATCCGCCCCGCGCTCGATCGCGCGCAACGGGAAGTCGATCGCGGCTCGGTGGCGCTCGTCAACGTCAAGACCGACCACCGCGCCCGCGCCGGCACGGCGGCCTTCGCTCAATATTCCACTTGAGAGCCGCGTCCGGGTGGCCGAGCCAGTAAGCCGGCAGGAATGGCTTACAGAACCGGATGCATGAGTGCACGGCCTAGCGCGGCTCAAAGCTCCTTGAAGAGTTTCGCGCCCAGCTGGCCGATCTCTTCGTCTTGCTTGTAGGTGCCGCCGCTTTCGCCGAGCGCGCCCAGCGCCGTCTTTCCGTCCTTGGACCAGAGGACGATGCCGCCCCAGATCGGGGTAAAGAGCGGGTCGCAAAACCACGACACCTCGCGCCGTTCCTCGCCCAGCGACATGTCGAACAGCCGTTCCTTGAGCACCTTGGTGTCGCGCCGCCATTTCGCCGCGGTATAGGCCTTGTTGAAGCTCATGCGCGCATTGAGCGCGGAGGCGCCGTCCATGCGCGACAGATGAATGAGCTCGCCGCCGGCGTCGACCACCGCGGCCGAGAATTCCAGACCACGTTTGGCGGCTTCCGCCAGCATGGCCTCCACGATCGCGCGCGCTTCCTGCAGCCCCAGCCTGTCGGCCATCGTCAAAGCTCCTTCACAATACGGTTGAGCGCAACTATCGTTCGTTCGAATGCAAACATTCGCGCGCGCGGCCGTCAATATGGCGGTGTACGGCGATCGCGGAAAGGGGGCATAGCGAAGTCCTTGGCGAAGTCCTTAATCGACGTGATCGTCATCGGCAGCGGCTTCGGCGGCGCGGTGGCGGCGGCGCGCCTGGCCGAAGCGGGCGCGCGCGTCACCTTGCTCGAGCGCGGGCCTTGGTGGGACACCGTGCCGACCCGCTCCATGAATATCGAGCGCCGTACGCCATTTCCGCGCGGCTTTCGGCTTTACACCAATTTCCTGCGCACGCTGAACCACCCCTATGCCCCCGGCGGCAGGATCACGACCAACCGCAAGGGATTGTTCGAGCTGTTTTATTCCAAAGGCCTCGAGGTCGTGTGCTCCTCCGGCGTCGGCGGCGGCAGCCACGTCTATTCCGCCGTCCACCGGCGGCCGGCACGGGAAGACTACTGGGATGGCTACTACGAGGACCTGTCGGAAGCGACCATGGCCGAGCACAACGCCGCTTTCCTCAAGCGCATGGGCTCGGTCCAACCGGGCCCGCACAATCGGCCGCCGCACGGGGTGAAGGAGCGCTACCACAACGATCCTCACTTCGCGCCCGCCGCAGCTAAGGCGGAAATCAGGACCGGCTTTCTTCTTCCCGACGATCCTGAAAACCCGAGGAAGATCGTCACCACGGCAGGCGTCGAACGCTGGCAGGCCGACTACCGCAGCGGCGACCACGGCTTCCTCGGCGCGCCGTCGGGCGCGAAGTCTACCCTCGACGTCTGCTATCTCGCGCCCGCCATGCGCAAGGGCTTGGTCGTACGCGACCTGTGCGAGGTCCTCGCCATCTCGCGATCGCCGGATCTGGGCGGACGCTACCGTGTCGATTTCCTCGACCATGGCCGCGGTGCCGAGGACGCCATGGGCGCCGACCATGTGATCGTCGCCGCCGGCACCATGAACAGCTTGCGTCTGCTGCTGCACAGCCGCGACAGAGTCGGCGGGCTGCAGGGCATGGCGAACCTCGGCAAGCGTTTCGGCGCCAACGGCGATATGCGTGGCTACTGGGATTTGAACGAGGCCGGCACCGATTTCACCACGGGGCTGCCGAGCAAGGGCGGCATCGTCCTCAGGAATGCCCCGGAGCCGCGCTCGCCGATCGGACAGAACAACCTGCCGAGCATCGATTCATATCCCGTCCCCAAGGCCTGGCGCGAGCGTCTCAAGCGCGGTCTCGTCGTCAGCAGCATGGGGCTGGACGCGATGGACGGCGTGGTCAGTCTCAAGGACGGCAAGCTCGACATCGATTTCAAGCCGGAGAACAGCCCCGTCTTCGCGCAGATCTACGACACGATGATGGAAATGGCCCGCCTGTCCGGCCGCAAGATCTATGTCGGCAAGCGGCCGTCGACCGTGCATCCCATGGGCGGCGCTTGCGTCGGCAAGCCCGAAGAGGGCGGCGTTGTCGATGCCGGCGGCGAAGTGCACGGCAACCCCGGTCTGTTCGTTGCCGATTCCGCCGCGCTGCCGGCCCCAACCGGCGCGCCGCCGACGCTGACTATCGCTTCGTGGGCCGAGAACGTGGCCAAGCGTCTCAGCACGAAAACCTGAGCCGGCGGCGCGCTCACTCCGGCGCGAGTGCGGGGCTGCCCGTGATCTGCTCGAGCACATCGGGCCGGTCGTGGTTCTCGCGCACGAGGAATTCGTCGGTGACCGCGCGCAGCGCCCGCGTCAGCGCGCCGGCCAATTCCTCGGCGTCGGAGCGGATATATTCGCGGTAGATCGCGCGCACCGCGTCGACGTGCTGGTCGACCAGGGTGGGCGGGATGCGGGTCGGATCCGGCGCGTAATCGATCAGCCGGCACAGGCTGTCGGCGGGGCCGGCGACAGCCGGATAGCCGAAGGTGGCGGCCTCGCCTTTGAGATCGTGGGCGGCGTGGAACAGGGCGTCCTTGTTGGCGGCGGTGAAGCCGTCCTTGGCGACCGCCCGGCGCGCGAGATCGAGCCGTTCGCATTCCGAATGCATCCAGATGCCGAATTCGGTCGACAGCTCGAGCAGGGCTTTTTCGGCGCGCGTAATCGGGTCTATTTCGCCGGGCGCCAGCGGCCGGTTGGAGACCAGATGGCGCAGCTTGTTCTCCGGCGTGATGACCTCATAGTCGCCATAGGTGGCGACCGCCGCGGAGGGCTTGCGAGACGTCATGGGCGGATTGTCCTTCATCAGTCGGTTGTCCGGACCTTTTCGAGCAGCGGCGCCTGCTTGATCACGTCGGCCTTGCCGCCCTTGCGCCGTTCGGGCCCGGCATAGTTCGAATTGACGTTGCGGCGGCGATCGGGGCCGAAATAGTTCTTGGTCTTGATGAACGGCCGCGGATTGGCGACCACGTTGACGATGCGCTGATAGAGGCCCTTGGCCGAGATCGGCTTGGCCAGGAATTCGGTGACGCCGGCATCGCGCGCCGCCGTCACGCGCTTCTTCTCGGAATGGCCGGTCAGCATGATGACCGCCACGTAAGGGTTGGAATTGGCCCCCGGCTGGCGGATCATCTGCGTCAGCTCGAGCCCATCGAAGATCGGCATGGCCCAGTCGGTGACCACGATGTCGGGCACGTAATGGGTGAAGGATTCCAGGCCCGCCGCGCCGTCCTCGGCCTCGTAGACCTCGCGCGCGCCGAAGCCGTGCAGCAAGGTGCGCACGATCCGGCGCATATGGGCGTTGTCGTCGATGACGAGAAAGCGCAGGCGGTTGAAATCGATACGGACCATGAGTGCCTCGGGCTTCGGGGCTGCGGCCCGATACCTTCCGGTTCCAAATTAACGAGGCGCCCGTTAAGGAATGGTTTAGGATAACAAATCGGCCGTCACGGGCCGCAATTTTAGGCCTTCGGACTGGCTTTTCCCTCGCCGGGTTCTGTCATGAAAACCATCCTCATACCGACCGAAGATCACGACCGTATGCCCGCCGTGCTGGAGGCCGCGCTGGCCGTTGCGCGCGCCTTCGACAGCTACCTGGAGGGCGTGGCCGTGCGGCCGGCGGCGGCGGCCTATGTCACGGTCGAGCCGGTCAGCGGGCTCGCCATCCCCGGCGCCGACCAGGCGGAGGCCGCGCGCGCCGCGCGCGCCCAATTCGAGAGTTTCATGCAGGCCCAGGGCGTGCCGCAAAATGCGCAAAAAGGCGAACCGGAGCCGGCCGTGCTGTCCTATGGCTGGCCGCGGGCCGAGGCGGTCGATGACGGTTTCATCGGCAGCTATGGCCGCGTCTTCGACCTGATCGCGCTCGGCCGGCCGGGGCCGTCGCCGCAAGATCCGCGCATGGCGCCCTTGGAGGCGGCGCTGTTCGAAAGCGGCCGCCCGGCGCTGATCGTGCCGGACAAAGCGCCGTCGACGCTCGCGCGCAACGTGCTGATCGCCTGGAACGGCAGCACCGAGCAGGCCCATACCAATGCCTTCGCCATGCCGCTGCTGCGGCTGGCCGAGACGGTGACGGTGTTGACGGTCGAGGGCGGCACCACGCCCGGGCCTGCGGGCGAGGACGCCGCCCGCCAGTTGCGCCGCAACGGCATCAAAGCGACGGCGTTGACGGTCAAGGCGGGCGCGCGCGCGCCCGGCGAGGTCATTCTCGAGCACGCGGCCTCGCTCGGCTGCGATCTCCTGGTCAAGAGCGCCTATACCCATAGCCGCTTGCGGCAAATGATCTTCGGCGGCGCGACGCGTCACATCCTGGCCCATGCGGCTGTGCCGGTTTTCATGGCGCATTGACGGTCAAGCGCGGCACCCCACCGGGACTTTGAACACTTTGCAGGACGGGCCAGAACAGACGAGCAGCCTGCCGGGCGAGGCGGCGCCGCAATATCCCGGTATCCTCACTGTCTTTCCGTCGATCATGCTGCCGATGTTCCTGGCGGTGGTCGACCAGACCATCGTGGCGACCGCGCTGCCGGCGATCGCGGCGGCGACCGGGGAGGTGGAGCGCGCCTCCTGGATCGTGGTCGGCTATCTGATCGCCTCGACCATCGCCGCGCCGATCTACGGCCGGCTCGGCGACGTGTTCGGCCGGCGGCGGCTGATGTTCGTGGCGCTCGGCGTGTTCATCACGGCGTCCATACTGTGCGCGGCCTCGCCGACCATCGAATTGCTGACCGCCGCCCGCGTGCTGCAGGGCCTCGGCGGCGGCGGGCTGATGACGCTGTCGCAGGCGCTGATCGGCGAAGCGATCCCGCCGCGCGCGCGCGCGCGCTACCAGGGCTATCTCGCCGCGGTGGCCGTCTCCGCCAATACCTTCGGGCCGGTGGCCGGCGGCTATCTCACGCAGCATTTCGGCTGGCAATCGATCTTCCTGATCAACCTGCCGATCGGGCTGCTGGCGGTCGCGCTTACTTTGCGGCTGCCGCGCCGCAAGCCGCATCACGAGCACCGCTGGCGCGCCGATCCTTACGGCCTGGTGCTGTTCACCGTGACGGTCGCCGCCATCCTGCTCGCGCTCGAGCGCGCCCAGCGCGTCGATCTCGCCTCGCTGCCGCTTGCCGGCGCGCTGTTCGTCATCGGCCTCACCGCGCTCGCGCTGCTGATCCGCCAGGAGAACCGCGCGGCCTCGCCGCTCATCCCGCTCGGGCTGCTGCGCATGCCGGCGATCTGGCGCAGCGACGCCATGGCCGCCTGCCACGGCGGCGCGCTGGTGTCGTTCATCACCTTTCTGCCGGTCTATCTCGAAGTGGTACGCGGCACCTCGCCGTCGCAGACCGGCTTGCTGCTGGTGCCGCTCACCGTCGGCATCGGCACCGGCTCGCTGATCACCGGCCGGCTGGTCAGCCGCACCGGGCTCACCGCGGTGTTTCCCACCTTCGGCTTTGCCATGGTGACCTGCGGCCTGATCACCATCGCGCTCACGGCTTCCGTGCTCGGCAACTTCGCGTTCATCGCCTTGCTGTTATGGACCGGGCTGTTCATGGGCACCGTAATGGCGGTGGTGCAGGTGACGGTGCAGTCGGCCTCGGGCCTGCACCGGCTGGGGGAGGCGGCGGCCTCGGTGCAGTTTTCGCGCTCGATCGGGGCGGCCTTCGGCACCGCGCTGGTGGCGTTCACGCTGTTCGCGGTGCTGTCGCTGAAGAATGTCGAAGCAGCCGCCGCCTTCGCGCACATGGTGGAGCAGGCCGGCAATGGCGCGCCTGCGCTCGGCGGCCCGCACGCCGCCGCCATGCAGGCCGATATCACGCAAGCCTTCCGCGCCGCCTTCCTGCTGATGGCGGGCTTTACCGCGCTCGGTTGCCTGATCTCGCTGTTCCACCCGCTGCGGCGCCTCTAGCCGCGCGCTGCGGCGCGCGCCGCGCTAGTTAAAGCGATAATGGCCGCGCGGGAAATAGCAGGTGAAGCTGATGTACTCGCCGTAGCGCCGGTAGATCGGCTCCATATGCGCGACCTTGCCGTAATTGGCGCAATGCTGGGCCGCCCAGTCGCGCGCTTGCGCTTGGTTTTCGGGGCTCCAGGGGATGATGCCGCCCGAATCGTTACCGCGCCCGCCGGGGCCAATGCTGGCGCAGCCGGCGAGGCTTGCGGCCATAACAAGCGCCAAGCCGATCAGCGATTTGCGCGACATGCGGGCCCTCCAGCCAAGGCCCGAGCCTAGCACCCGTTTTTCCGCCCTGCCAGTGGTGGGCTTGCCCCGTCAACAGCGCCTAAAACCCGAACTGCTCGCGCAGGATCCGTTCGTCGAGATTGTGCCCCGGATCGAACAGCATGTTGATCGATACGCCGTGATCCATGCTGACGTCGACGGCGCGCACCGAGCGCACCTCGTCGTGGTCGGCGACCGCCGCCACCGGGCGCTTCTCCGGCTCCAGCACTTCGAGCGTCACCTTGGCGCGGTCGGGCAAGAGCGCGCCGCGCCAGCGCCGCGGCCGGAACGGGCTGATCGGCGTCAAGGCCAGCATGGGTGCGTTGATCGGGATGATCGGCCCCTGCACCGAGAGGTTATAGGCGGTGGAGCCGGCGGGGGTCGCCACCAGCACGCCGTCGGCGATCAATTCGACCAGCCGCTCCTTGCCGTCGATCAGGATGCGCAAATGGGCTGCCTGCGCGCTTTGGCGGAACAGCGAGACCTCGTTGATGGCGCGGTGCTCGTGCACGCGCCCAACCGAGTCGCGCGCGCGCATGACCAGCGGGTGGATCACCGTCCTCTGCGCGGCGGCGATGCGCGCGGGCAGGTCCGGCTCGGCATATTCGTTCATCAGGAAGCCGACGGTGCCGCGGTGCATGCCGTAGATCGGCTTGCCCGAATTCATGAACTTGTGCAGGGTTTGCAGCATCAGCCCGTCGCCGCCGAGCGCCACGATGACGTCGGCGGAGTTGGGGTCGACATTGCCGTAGCGCTGCTCCAGCCGCTCATAGGCCGCGCGCGCCTCCGGCGTGGAGCCGGCGACGAAGCCGATCAGCTTGAACCCTTGGGGGCGGCTCATGGAAAGGGACCCGACGATGGAACGCGCCGTGCTCGTCTATACGACTTGGCCCTCGATTGTCGAGGCGGAGAAGGCGGGGCGCTCGATCGTCGAGAATCGGCTGGCGGCCTGCGTCAATATCCTGCCCGGCATGATCTCGCATTACTGGTGGGAGGGTGAGATCGAGCGCGCCGAGGAGGTGGTGATGATCGTCAAGACGCGCGCAGCGCTCGCCGAGGGCGTGCGCGAGGCGGTCAAGGGCCTGCACAGCTATGAGACGCCGTCGATCATGGTGCTGCCGCTGGAAAGCGTCGATGCCGATTATTACCGCTGGATCGTGCAGGAGACGGAGGGCGGATGAGACGTGCGTGTCCCGGGCGCAGCGGGTAGTGCGCTGCAGACCCGGGATCTTAGAAAATTCCGAATCTGGAACGGTCCCGGATCAGCGGTGCACCGCTACGCTCCGCTTCGCGCTGCACAGCATCCGGGACACGAGGCCTCAATACGTCGCCTTGCCGTCGATCACCGCCTTCAGTTCCTTATAGGCCTCGCACGTCGTATCGCCGCAGATCGAGGCCACCTTCTTCAGGTCGTCGAGCGCTTTGAGCCGGTTGCCCTGTTCCATCTGCCACATGCCGTAATAGGACCAGGTGCGCACATGGTCGGGATCGGCGGCCAGCGCCTTCTCGTACCAGATTTGCGAATCCTTGTAGTCGCCCAGCTTGCGGTAGGCGTAGCCGATGTAATTGGCGACGTCGGGATGCTCGTCATGGCCGATGGCGTGCATGGCGGCGATGCCGGCGCGGTAGTCGTGCCCGACGATGAGCGCGCGCGCGGCGTGGTATTTGCGCAGGAATTCCTCTTCCGACTTTTTCAATTTCTTTTTCTTGTGCGCCGCGCCGCTCTTTTTGTGAGGCGTCGTCTTCTTTTCGAGCTTTTGCACTTTGGGCTCGGGCGGCGGCGTCGGATTCTCGTTGCCCATGGCATAGAGCGGCGAGGTGCCGACGGCCGTCGCCAGCAAGGCGGCGGCGGCGATAAGGCCGATGCGGGGGAGCGGGCGGGACCGGCTCATGGCGTAACCTTTCCTGTCGGAATTCCGGCGTCAGCATAAAGCAGGACGCGTGCGTATTCGAAAAAACAATCCGTGATCCGACGATAGTCCGTTCCTGTGCAAAAAAATTTGCCCGGGCCTAACAGCGCCCGCCCGCCCCGACTTGACTCGGGCGCCGCTCCGGCGGAACATTTGGGCGTGCTGGTTCTTCGGACAAAATCCGGAGACGAAAGAGGGAACACGGAAGCCGCGCCTATTGCGGCCCTCCGTGGCTGCCCCCGCAACTGTAAGCGGCGAGCCTCGTCCAACACGGCCACTGGGAAACTGGGAAGGCCGGATCAAGGCAACGACCCGCGAGCCAGGAGACCTGCCAGCGCGGTCACCCAACCGGTGGACGGGGCGTCCATACGGAGCGGTCTTTCGCAGCGGTGACGTCAATGCCGGTGCGAAGGCCGTGAAAGACCGCATCTTTCACGACATTCGGGACGCAAAGAGAAACGCGACTTGGTTTGCGTGCCGTCGCTTGTCCTTCGCATCGGATTTGGTCTCACCGATGCGCGCGGGCTTTGCCTTGCGCGTAAACGAAGGAACGTTGTGTCATGGGATCGGGGTTGGGGATTGATAAGCTCGGCGCCGCTTTGGCGCTGGCCGCGTTGCTGGCGCAGCCGGCGCGCGCGCAAAACACATTACAAAACGCCGCGGTGGTCCTGCCGGCGATCGTGGTGAGCCCCACCACAGTGCCGACGCCGGCGAGCCAAATCGCAAGCTCGGTGACCGTGATCACGGGCGAGGACATCGCGCGCCGGCAGGTGCGCACGCTGCCCGACCTGCTCAGCACCGTGCCCGGCCTCAACGTGGTGCAGAACGGCAGCGCCGGCGCGCAGACCTCGATCTTCATGCGCGGCACCAATTCCAATCACGTCAAAGTGCTGGTCGACGGCATCGACATCGGCGATCCCAGCACGCCGACCGGCGCGGTCGATCTCGCGCATCTTCTTACCGACGACATCGCGCAGGTGGAAGTATTGCGCGGGCCGCAGAGCGGGCTCTACGGCGCCAACGCCATCGGCGGCGTCATCGCCATCACCACCAAGAAGGGCTCCGGCCCGCCCAAGGCCAGCGCCACGGTGGAGGGCGGCTCGTTCGGCACCTTCAACCAGGCGGCGCATCTGAGCGGCGGCGACGACCGCTTCGACTACGCCTTCAACCTCGCGCATTTCCGCGCCGCCAACATGCCGGTGACGCCGCCCTATATGGTGCCGCCCGGCGGCCAGCCGCTCGGCAATAATTACGACAACCGCACTTTTTCGACGCGGCTCGGCGCCAAGGCCAACGATATGCTGCGGTTCAATCTTTATGGCCACTATACCGACGCCAAGCTGTTGTATTCCGACGACAACCCGCTGACCTTCCCGACCGTCACCTTCCCCGAGCGCTCGACCTACAAGAACCGCGATTTCTACGGGCGCGCCGAAAGCGTGGTGACGCTGTTCGACGGCCGTTTCGTCAATACTTTCGGCGCCAACCTCACCGACTACGACCGCAGCAACAAGGATCCCGATCCCAACCCGCTCACCACCTTCAAGAGCCGGCGCGATAAATACGACTGGCGCGGCGATCTCACGCTGGCGCCGGGGCAGGTGCTGGTGGCCGGGCTCGAGCGCGAGAACGACCGCGCCGCAAGCGACAATCTCTCCGCCAAGACCGGCAACCAGGCGGGCTTCCTCGAATGGCAGGCGGATTTCGCCAAGCGCGTCTTTGTCGTCGCCAATGTGCGGCACGACGATCACGATGCCTTCGGCGGCCACAATACCTGGCGCGTGGCGCCCGCCGTCATCCTGCCGGTCACCGACACCAAGCTGAAGGGCAGCTACGGCACCGGCTTCAAGGCGCCCGATCTCTATCAGCTCTACGGCAACGGCCCGTTCGGCTTCGTCGGCAATCCGAAGCTGCGGCCGGAAACCAGCACCGGCTACGACTACGGCTTCGAGCAGCCGCTGCTCGAGGACCGCGTCCGCTTCGGCGTCACTTATTTCCACAACGACATCGAGAACCTGATCGAGGCCGTGTTCGCGCCCTTCACCTACGTAAATGTCGGCAAGGCGGTGACCTATGGCTGGGAAGGCTTCCTTGCCGTCACGGTCAATGACCGTCTGCGCGCGCGGCTCGACTATACCCGCACCACCGCCAAGGACCTCATCGCCGGCACGGACTTGTTGCGGCGGCCCTTCCGCAAATACGCCCTGACCGCCGAATGGCAGCCGGTCGACCGGCTCACCGTCGCGCCGACCGTGCTCTATATCGGGCGTTGGGTGGATATCGACCGCAGCACTTTCGTGCGGCGCGACGGCGGCAGCGTCTGGCTGGTCAATCTGGCGGCGAACTATAAAATCAACGATCAGCTCACGGTGTTCGCTCACGCCGACAATATCTTCGACCAACGCTGGGAGAACCCGCTCGGCTGGCTGCAGCCCGGTTTCGCCGTCTACGGCGGGGTCAAGCTTGCCACCAACTAGCGCATGATCCCGAAAAAGCCTGTCCCCGACTTGATCGGGGATGGGAACCGGTTTTCGGAAAAGATCATGCGCCACGTTAAAGCGGCGCCCACATCGCCGGCCCGAACGCGTCGAGGCGAGCACGGCCCGCAGGACGCCGCACGGCTTGATTTACATCAATTCCTTTCAACGGTTCGCGTGGCATTAGCTTTTGGCGTGGCTGCTTCAATGCGCTCGTTTTGGAAGTGTCCAAGTGCCGGCGAGGGCGCAAAATAATCGATGAGCCGTTCTCCGAATCTGGGTTCCCGGCCAGTTCAGAATAGGGACTACCGTTCACCGTCAATTCGGGGTTCAACCCCGGGAAGGCATCTGTCATGAAAATCGCATCACTCGCTTTAGCGACTGCGCTAGCCGCCATGGTCGGTTCGGCGCAACCAACCCTCGCGCAGCCCTATGACAAATCTGGCGGAAGCGACGAGAAACAATCGCAGGACGCCCCGCGGATGCATCAGCAGCAGCAGGATCAAAGCTCGGACCACGATCGCGACTGGCAGTCGCGTCAAGGCCGGCATCATCGCTCGCGGGCCGAGGGCGGCCCGATGGGCCAAATGCACGGCTGGGGACGACGGGGCATGGGGCGCTGCGACGCCGTTCAATTCCATTTCGCGCGTGGTAATGGGCGCATCGACATCCAGTGTCCGGCAGACCAAAATATGGAGAGCTGCGTCAGGGCCGCCAGCCAACTCATCGACAAGGTCATGAATTCGGCCAACAAGAGCGACGCGAGGTTCGATGGCGCCAACGGGTCCGACAGTGAAGGCGGCAACAAGATGCACGCGCCCGGGACGAACGACGGCGGCACCAAGCCGAATACGCCCCACGACCGGATGTAACGGCCGCTACGTCAGCGGCGTGCGCTAAGGTTCCATTTCGGCAATTGGCCCGTTGCGTCGTTTCGCGGCGACGCAACAACTCGGTCGCTTCCGGAGCGAAGCGGACATTCAGCGCGCTGTGCTTACAAAACCAAATTTGTGAGTATGCGACCTAGCTAAAGCGGCGCCCACATCACCGGCGCGAGCTCGAAGCCCGCGCCGCTCTTTACGATGTGACCGCAGGCCGGGAAGGGGAAGTGATAGGCCTCGACCAGCATGCGGTCGGCGGCCGCGCGATCGAGCATGGCGCGGCGCGCTTTGACCGACAGCGCGCCGTCCATGTCGAAGATCGGCTGCCAGTCGGGATGGCGCACGAACAAATAAGGGTTGCGCACCGTGTCGCTCATGACCAGCAGCGACGCCTTGCCGGAATAAATCGCAAACGCGGTGTGACCGGGCGTGTGGCCGTAAGCGGGGATCGAGACCAGGCCGGGCGCGACTTCGGCGCCGGGCTTGAAGCGATGCACTTGCCCGGCGATGTCGGCAAAGATGCGCCGCGCGTTGAGGAAATAGCGGTGCACCGCGCCGGATGTGCGGCCCATATTGCCGTCGTCCATCCAGAACGCCCATTCCGGCTCCGGCACCAGGATCTCGGCATTGGGGAACACCTTGGCGCCGTCCTTGGTCTTGATGCCGTCGATATGGTCGGGATGGAAATGCGAAATCACGATGGTGTCGATTTCGGCAGGGCTCACGCCGGCGGCCTTGAGATTGTCGAGCAGCACGCCGGCCGAGTCGGTGATCTGGCCGGCGGTGCCGGTATCGATCAGGATCAGCTTTCTGCCGGTATTGACCATGAGCGCGGTGAAGCTGACCGGCAGCACGCGCGGGGCTAAAAACGCGGCGGCGAGCGCTTGGTCGACTTGCGCCGCGCTGGCATTGCGCATGAATTTGTCGTCCATCGGCAGATACCAGATGCCGTCGTAAAGCGCGGTCAGCTGGTAGTCGCCGAGCCGGTAGCGGTAGGCGCCGGGTCCCTGCATCTTGGCCTTCGGCGCGGCCGCGGCCGCGGGCCGCGCAAAAGCCGCCGCGCCGGCGGCAAGGCCGGTTGCAAGCAGAGCGCGACGCGTGAGCGCTGACATATGAGGTTCTCCGCTCGCCCATCTTTCGGCGGCCGCCCCCGCTATGCAACACCGCGGCGCGGCGGCCTATTCACCAAACCGCTCCCGCCAATTGCGCGTCAAGGTTCCGGCCGCTATGACGTTTGCGGTCGCGCGAAGCGGGGCGGCGGCGGGGGCACGCGGGAGAAGGCATATGCGGTGGCTGGCCTTGCTTGCCTTGCCGGCTTTGCTGGCGCTCGGCGGCTGCGACACGGATGTGGGCCCAAGCCAGGCCGAACTGCGCGCGCAGTGGGACGCGCAGAATTCGCTGCCGCAAAACTACAAGCAGGACATGATGGCGTTCCTGCGCACCTATCTCAACGACCCGAGCCATATCCGCGACGCCGCGGTTTCCCCGCCCATGCTCAAGACGGTCGGGCCGGGCCAGCGCTATGTCGCCTGCCTGCGCTACAACGCGCGCGACAACCGGCGCAAATATATGGGCGTGAAGACCGGCGCCGCGGTCTATGTCTCTGGCAAGCTCGACCGCTTCCTCGACGGCAAGCAGGCCGCGCCCTATTGCAAGGATGCCGCTTACGCCCCGTTCCCGGAGCTCGCGCGGCTCGAGCGCTAGGCGCACGCCTCTTGTGCGCGGGCGCCTTGCGAGCGCACGCGCGCTACCGGCCGCGCTTGATCGGCGCGGCGGCCGTGCAGTCAGACGAGAGGCCTTAAGTAAGCGCGGGCGCCGCGGTCACTTGACCTTGAGGTTCTCCGCGGATGTCTTCCCGCGGTTCTCGACGAGCTCGAACTGAACGACTTGACCTTCATTCAAAGTGCTGAGGCCGGCACGTTCAACCGCCGAGATGTGCACGAACACATCCTTGCCGCCTTCCTGCGGCTGGATAAATCCGTAACCCTTGGTCGGATTGAACCACTTCACGGTGCCCTGCGGCATGCTAGATCTCCGAGGTAGTGCTAACGCCACAGTCTTGCACGCGCCCGACTGGCTCACAAGGTCCCGCGCGCCCGGCGGGAGGCTCCGGTCAGACCATTTTTTGCGCAGCGTCCGAGGCTGATTTCCGGTGCCGGGTGAGGGATTTGAACCCCCGACCTCTGGTTTACAAAACCATTGCTCTACCGCTGAGCTAACCCGGCTTCCCGGTGTTTGCCGGTGACAGCTATCAGCGTCGTCAGGCCGCCACAAGCCGCGATCGGGGCCGGCCTAGTCACAAATCTCGGTGGGGTAGGGCCTAGCCATGGGCCTCGGCAGGCCAGGCTCGGGCAGGGCGCGGCGCGCCACGTCAGGTGGCCGAGCCGAGCTTCTCCAGCACGGCGATCAGGAAGGCTGCCGCCTGCAGCACCGCCAGCCGCTGCGCCAGCTTCTCCTTGCGGAAGGTGTCGTTGAGCAGCGTGAGCGCGCGCCGGTAGCCGGGATGGCGGCGCGCGGCCCCGCCGACGCCGGCAAGGCGCGCGACCAGCACCGCGCGGCGCGCTTCCAATTCGTCGTAGCGGCGGCGGAAACTCCCGCGCGCGGGCGGCTTGGGCTTTGATCGGCGTTGCGGCACGGCGGTTAACTTTAACGGCACGGGTTGAACGGAAACTCTGCGCTGCGACTGTGCGGGCAAATCCGGCAGGTTCAAGGCACGCTCGGCAATTAATGTTACCGGGCGATTGGGCGCGGCACCGTAAATCATTCGTATAAAATGCCTGCGAACACCGGCGGAGTATTCGTCGCATGCGCCTTCTCGTCGCCATCGCGTTTCTGGCTTTCGGCACCGCCGCGGCAAGCGCCGCGGACGCGCATGCCGTGCGCGCAGGCCACGGACGCTTTGTCGCGCACTACTATCCGGTCGGCCGGCCGGCCGGACAAATCTTTCTCTACGACTGGGAGCCGGGCGTGGTCGTGCGCGCCTATTGGCTGCCGCCGTGGCGCGGCCATCACTATTTCCCGTTCGGCCGCGACCGCTTCGACGTCCACCGTGCGTCCGCGCATTGGGTGCGCCCGCGGCCGGCGCAGGATTTCTTCCGCATCTGGTCGTCCTCGTCGGTGTTCGAAGCGCCGCCGCGCTATTGGCCGGCGCCGGCGCCGGCGCCGCGTCCGCCCGTCATCGACAAGTGAAAGCCGCCGTCCGATGAAACGTCTTGCCCGCAACCTCGCCGTCACCGCTATCGCCGCCGCCGCGCTCGCGCCGGCCGGCGCGCACGCGCAATGGTACAGTTCCTATCCGCGGCAGGCGCAGGGCAACCCTTACGGCGCGCAGCAGCCCTATGCGGTCCAAGTCGCGCCCGGCACCTATGTCATCCATCGTCCCGACGCGGAGCGCCGCCGGCCCACGCGCCGCGCGCATGCCGCGCCGGAAAATGCCCGCGCCCGCGTGCACAACGATCCCGCGCTGATCGAGCAGTTGCGCAAGCGCAGCCGCGCCACGCACAAAGCGGCGCAAAAGGCCGAGGCCAATGCCGAGACCAATGCCAAGCACAAGGTCGAGCGCACGGACAAGCACAAGGTCAAGGTGGTGCGCGAGAAGCCGGTGGTGGTCGTGCACAAGCGGGTGGTCGACGATCCGCCGCGCGTGATCGTCCGCCCGCACGTGATCGACGACCTGCCGCGCGGCCGCGGACTGTTCCAGCCGCCTGCCCAGCAAATCGTGCAGGATCTGCCGCCCTACGTGGAGCGATCGCCGGGGGCCGTGCCGCTGCCGTCATCCTGGCACCGCGAATACCGGCCGGTCGAGCGCCACAGAGTGCACCACAAAGTGCACAAAGCCTGGCACGCCGAACGCAAAACGATCCGCCATGTCGAACATAAAGCGCCGCGCCACGTCGAGAGCCGCAAGGTCGTGGTGCGCAGCGATCTGGGCGCCCAACGTACCATCCATGCCGAGGCCGAAGTCACCATCGTCGGGCCCGACCGCATGACCATCCGGCTGTACCGCAAGGGCAGCGCGGCCAAGGCCGAAGCGCGCAAGAACAAGAAATAGACTATCGCATTCAGTTGGTGGGACGCGGGACGGCGGGTGAGAGCCCGCCGTTTCGTTGTCTAACGCGCCGTCAGCGCGCGGCTCGCGACATACAGCCCAAGCGCCGCGGCGTTCGACACGTTCAGGCTCTTGATCGCGCCCGGCAGATCGATGCGCGCGACGTGGTCGCAGGTTTCCTTGGTGAGCTGGCGCAAGCCTTTGCCCTCGGCGCCCAGCACCAGCGCCAGCGGCGCGCGCAAAGTGAGCGCGGCCAGATCGGCCTCGCCGCTCGAGTCGAGCCCGATCACCAGGAAGCCGCTCGCCTTGAGCGCGGCCAACGCGCGCGCCAGGTTCTGCACATTGACCAGCGGCACGTATTCGAGCGCGCCGGAGGCCGCCTTGGCGAGCGCGCCGGTGGCGTCCGGTGAGTGACGCTGGGTGGTGACGATGGCCGCCGCCCCGAAGGCCGCGGCCGAGCGAAAGATCGCCCCCACATTGTGCGGGTCGGTGATCTGGTCGAGCACCAGCACCACGCCCTTGGCCGGCAGGTCCTCGATCGTCGGGGCGGGCAGGGGATCGGTTTCCAGATAGAGGCCCTGGTGCACGGCGTCGGGGTTAAGCCGCTCAGCGATCGCGCCGGGCCGCACCAGCTCCGGCCGGGCAGCGAAACCTTCTTCCGTCAGGCGGCGGGCGGCATTCTCGGTCGCGAGCAGCTTGCGGATATGCCGCGCCGGGTTGCGCAGCGCCGCCGTGACGCTGTGCCAGCCATACATCACCACCGGGGCGCCGCTTTCGCTCCGCAGCGCGTCGCGGCGGGCGCGCTCGAAGCGTGCGCGGCGCTCGGTCTGCTCGCGGGTGGCGCCCGGCTTGCCGCCGGAGCCGGTCTTGGGATTGGGGGGCCGCCGTGTCATGCCGGCTGCCTTATCCGATCCGGCGCCAACCGGGTAGCCTCCATTGACTTGCGCGGCCTGCCTCCCCATAAAGCGCGCAAATCCCGATCAGCCGAGGCTTGCGGCCGTTTATCTTTCGAGATCAATGCGGTGCGGCATCGGCGTGGGGGAGAGTGTCCCGAGTGGCAAAGGGGGCGGACTGTAAATCCGCTGGCTTACGCCTTCGTAGGTTCGAGTCCTACCTCTCCCACCATCCTGCTTCGCGCTACGCGCTTCGCAGGATTATTGTACAGACAGCGAGCGCGAAGCAGGATGCCCGCCGAAGCTTTAGCGAAGGCGGGCTGGTTTCAGGTAAAAGTGGGTGGCGTTTCCGCGGGTGTAGCTCAATGGTAGAGCAACAGCCTTCCAAGCTGATGACGAGGGTTCGATTCCCTTCACCCGCTCCAGCCTTCGCTCGCTTCGCGAGCTACGGCTAGGCAGGCCAGCCAGATCCTTTCGGGGCGAAGCGAGCGAAGGCTGTCGCGCCGAAGCCCGCTAGGGCGAAGGCGGGCTGGCACCGCATGAGTCGGTTGGTGCGCCGGCCGAACCCTCAGCCGCCATCGGCACCGCCACCTTCCTTCGCCTCCAGCTCATCGAGCGCCAGCAGCAGCGTCGCCACCCGGTGCACCGCGGAGCGCCAGTCGGCCAGGCGCTGAAAATTGTCGACCAGCCAGTTGAAGGCGTTTTGCACGACGACGAAGGCGGCGGCGGCCTGGGTCAGTTCCCCGAGCGTCATCGCGCCCGTCAGATATTTCGGCGCGCACAGGAACCAGGCCACCACCGGCGCGAACAGGAAATTGCCGTAGGAGACGAGCGTGATGCGCACGGTCTGCCAGAGGAATTCGCGCCACCAGAGCAAGGTCGCCTGCAACTTGAGCTGCAAGGTCTCGCGCTTGTTTTCCTCGCTGGTCTTGGCCTGCACGCCCTCGGCTTCCGCGCGCAAGGCGTCGGCGGCGGCGCGGAATTCCGCTTCGCTTTGGTTCATGCGCTCGATGACGCTCGTCATGTGATGGCCGAACACGACCATCAGCGCCGACACCGCGCTCGAATAGATGATGACGCCGAACACGAGATAGCCGGGGATGGTGAGCGTGAAGCCGAAGGGGGCAACGGTGATGCTGCCGCCGACGCTCCACAGCACGCCGAAGAAGGTGAGCGAGGTCAGCACCGATGACAGAAACGCCAGCGTCAGATCGACCGGCGCATCGGTCGCGGTGCGGATGTCGACCACGATGCGGTATTCCGGGTTCTCCGAGCCTTTGATCAGCCGATGGTTGAGGCGGCGGAAGCGCTCATTATCGAGCCATTGCCGCAGCACGAGCCGGGTCAAGGCCTGGCGCCAAGTGCGCGTTGCCGTCATGCGGCCCCAGACCGAGGTGGCGGTGAGCAGAATGCTGATGGCCGCCAGCGGCACGAACAGCTGCGCCTGGTACCACAGCGCGTGGCCGTCCCGGCGCCCGAGCGCATTGAAGAAGTTGCGGTTCCACAGATTGAGCAGCACCTGCATCAGCAATTGCAGGAGCACGAGCACCACCAGGAAAACCGCCAGCGCGACGAACCAGGTCTTACGCGCCTGCAAGGCCTGCTTAGCGGAGCGCCAAAAGCGGATGAGCAGCTCATCGCGCGTCCAGGCCGTCGGTCGAAAAGTCGACATGTGCGTTACGGCACCACCATGACCTTGCAGGGCGCCACGCAGGCAAGCTGCTGCGAGACGCTGCCGAGCAGCAGCGTCGACAAGCGTCCGCGTCCGCGGCCACGCCTGCCGACCACCAGGATGTCGGTCTTGTGGCGCTTGACGAAGTCGACGATCGTCTGCACCGGATCGCCCCAAGCCGTCTGCAGCTCGACAGCGGGAGCGCCGGCGCGCAACGCGCGCTTGCGTGCCTGGCTGAGCGTGCGGTCGGCATCCGTTACCAGCCGCTTGCTGAGATCGCCGCCGCTGCTCGCGATCTGTCTGAGCTCGGCGCCGGTCACATTGCCGCCGACCGTCAAGATGACGAGCTTGTCGTCCGCGAGTCTGGCAAGCCTAACGGCGGCGCTGACCGCACGGTTTGCGGCGGGGGAGCCATCGGTGGCGACGAGGATGCGTTGCATCGTGGTCCAGTCGCATGCGCGAAGGCGCGCTCTGCTAAAGCGCCCCCACCGTCCACACCACCAGTTCCTGCGCGGTTTTCGTGAAAGCCTGATCGAGGGCGGCGACCGCGTCGGCGGGTTGCGTGCTCTTGGCCGGCGCCGAGGCGTTGAAGATGCGCGCGCCCACTACTTTGCCCTTGTCGTCGAGGATGCGGGCGGAGAATTCGACCTGCGCGGTCGGCGCGGGCGGCGGCGTGAGCTGGAAATTGCGGATGCCCAGCTCCAGCCGGTAGGCGCCTTCCAATTGATCGCTCGGCCGGCTCACCGCGCTCAATTGATGCGCGTTCTCGAAGCTCTGCAAAATGCGCGCCTGCATCAGCTTCGGCAGGTTGTCGGCCCATTGCGCGTCTTCCAGGTGCGAATAGGTGCCGGCCGCGCCGCGCACCAGGATGCGCTGGGTGTCGTAAGTGAGGATGGCGGTGGGATCGGGCACCACCAGGCGCTGCGCGATGGTCTTTTCCAGCCCCGGAAAGGTCTTCGCCGCGGCCAGGTCGAACACCGCCACCGGCTTCTTCTCGCCGCCGCCGGTCAGCTTCTCCAAGCCGCCGAGGACGTCTTCGAGGCGCTTGGAATTGCGCCCGAGCATGTCGGCGAAAGTCGAGAAGCCGCTGATCGCGGTGTGCAGGTCCTTGGAATTGTCGGCCAGGATCGTGTCGATGTTATGCAGCGTGCCGCGCGCGGCCTCGGTCAGGTTCTGCCCAACGTCGGGACCGGCTTTCAGCACCGGCGGCTTATGGTCTTGCCCGCGCAACGGCGGCGCCTTGGCGTCACCGCCTTTGAGCGCGATGGCGGGCGCCCCGGTCAGGCCCTGATAGGTCACGTCGACCTGGGTATCGGCGCGGATCGGGGTTGCCGGATCGACCGAGATCGCAATGTCGAGGCGCTTGGGGTCCTGCGCGTCGAGCCGCAGATCGGTGATGGCGCCGACCCGGATGCCGTTGAACAGCACGCTCGAGCCGACGGTCAGCCCCGATACCGGTTGCTCGAACTGGACCTGATAGCTCACCCGCTGCCCGAGCCCGCCGGTGTTCTCGATCCAATAGACGAAGCCGAACATGCCGAGCGCGAAGGCCAGCACGAAAGCGCCGATCAGCATGTAGCGGGCGCGGATCTCCATGATGCCGGTCCAGTCAGGCGTTAGCCGTCGTCAACGCTGGTGCAAGGTCAGCGAGGCCTTCACGATCTGGCCGCCGCCTTGCGCGTCGATCGACACCGACTGCGCGCGGCCGCGGGTGTTGATGGTCATGTCGGCGGTGAAGGCGTTGCTTTCGACATGCAGCTGAAAGTGATCTCCGCGCACGTTGCCGATCACGATGCCGCCGACATTGCGCGTGTGCTCGGTCCATTGCCCGGACACGTGGTTGGCTTCGTCCGCCCGGAACGGGCCGCCGAGGTCGAATTTATAGCTGTCGCTGTCGCATTTGAGCGTTAGGTCGATCTCGTGTCCGCTGCTGCCGCGCGGCCGGTAGCTCGCCTGGCAGCGGATGCGCTCGGCCTTGCCGTTGATGCGCATGGTGCCGTTGCCCGACCAGCTGCCGTGAAACTCGGCGAAGGGGCCCTGGGCGGCGAGCGCCGGGCGCCAGCCGGCGCCGGCAATGAGCATAAGCACGATCGCCGCCGTGATCGCGGCGCCCCGCCGGGATGACCGGCAGATGGCAAATTGCATCGAAAGCTCCTTTGAGCGGTGCGGCCGGCCCTTCGCTTGGCCGGGTTCGCCGATCTATTCCGCCAATTCCGCGCCATGTTGAACAAGACGATGCCGGACGCAAGCCCGCGTCTGGAAAAGCCGTTTACGGATGCTTTATCGCGACAAGGCCGCCGGGCGGGCGGTCCATACCGGAAAACCGCCTGGAATGGGGCTCTCAGCGGCCTTGCATTGGCCATCCGTATAATGCATGACATGCCTCGCGGCGGACCTTTAGGTTCGCCGCCTCCGCTTCCGGAGGAGTGTAGCTCAATGGCTAGAGCACCGGTCTCCAAAACCGGGGGTTGGGGGTTCGAAGTCCCTCCACTCCTGCCAGGCGCAAGGCTAAGCGAATAATCGCAGCCCGGGCCGGGCAAAAGCGGGCGGCCGCCACTACATTGACACGCGTCGGAGCAGAATCAGGAAATCAGGGCAAATCGGAATGGCGACGTCTCCCTTCAAGTTTCTACAGGAAGTGCGGGAGGAAACCCGCAAGGTGACGTGGCCGTCGCGCCGGGAAACCGCCGTCACCACCGCCATGGTCTTCGTCATGGTGGCGATCTCCGCGGTGTTCTTCCTGGTCGCGGATCAAATCATTCGCATTGCCGTTACCTTCGTGCTCGGTATCGGAAGCTAGAGAGCTGAGAGCAGAAAGCGATGAGCGACACCGCCGTCACGACGACGACCCGGCCCAAGCGCTGGTACATCGTCCACGCCTATTCGAATTTCGAAAACAAGGTCGCCGATTCCATCCGCGAGCAGGCCAAGCAGCGCGGGCTCGGCGACCATTTCGAAGAGATCATGGTGCCCAAGGAGAAGGTCACCGAGGTGCGCCGCGGCCGTAAAGTGGAGGCCGAGCGCAAGTTCTTCCCCGGCTACGTGCTGGTGAAGATGGACCTGACCGACGACGTCTACCACCTGATCAAGAACACGCCCAAGGTCACCGGCTTCCTCGGCACCGACAAGAAGCCGATGCCGATCTCGGACGCCGAGGCCGACCGCATCCTGCAGCAGGTGCAGGAAGGCATCGAGCGGCCCAAGCCCTCGGTGTCGTTCGAGGTGGGCGAACAGGTGCGCGTGTCGGACGGGCCGTTCGCCTCGTTCAACGGCACGGTCGAGGAAGTCGACGAGGGCCGCTCGCGCGTGAAGGTCGCGGTGTCGATCTTCGGGCGCGCAACGCCGGTCGAGCTGGAATTCACCCAGGTGGAGAAGCTCTGACCCTCTGTCGCGGCGGTGTTCTGGCGCGAAGCCTAGGGCGTGCCACGCAGGAGTAGTACCATGCGGCTCGAAGGCGGGTGCTATTGCGGTGCGGTGCGGTATGTTGCGGAGGGTGAGCCAGTCTTAAGAGCGCAATGCCACTGCCGCGCGTGTCAGCATATCTCGGGCGGCGCACCTAATCTGTTCATGCTTATGCCGGCTGAGGGATTCGCCTACACAAAAGGCGCGCCGAAGACCTATACACGGCCCGATAAGCCTGACGCCGTAACGCGGGAATTCTGCGCGGCATGCGGTACACACATGATCACGCGGCGGCCCGGCCTGCCACCGGTGGTTCTGAAGATCGGAACGCTGGACGATCCTTCGGTCTATAGCGGCGCGCAAATGGCGATATTCACGGCGGAAGGTCAGCCTTTCCATCTCATTGCGGACGGCGTGGCCGCCTTTGAAGGCCTGCCGCCGCGCAAATAGTTCAAATCACCCCGGCCGCTGGCATTGCCGCGTGCTACAGTCACGGCAGTCGGGCGGCTGGACAGACCCGCCGCCAACCACTAAATGTCGCCGCGGCCCAAGGGGCCTACATAGAGGCGTGGGAGGTGAGGCGGCTGCCAACCGCCAAGATCCGCACCACTACACAGGAGTAGACGAAATGGCGAAGAAAGTCACTGGATTCCTCAAATTGCAGGTGCCCGCCGGCGCCGCCAACCCGTCGCCCCCGATCGGGCCGGCGCTCGGCCAGCGCGGCCTCAACATCATGGAGTTCTGCAAGGCGTTCAACGCGCAGACCCAGAAGATGGAAAAAGGCGTGCCCATCCCGGTCGTCATCACGACCTATCAGGACCGCTCCTTCACCTTCGAGATGAAGACGCCGCCGGTGTCTTATTTCCTCAAGAAGGCGGCCAAGCTCGAAAGCGCCTCCAAGACGCCGGGCCGCGACGTGGCCGGCTCGGTGACCAAGCGCCAAGTGCGCGAAATCGCCGAGCAGAAGATGCAGGACTTGAACTGCGACACGATCGAAGCGGCCATGAAGATGATCGAGGGCTCGGCCCGCTCCATGGGCATCACGGTGGCGGAGTAACGGACATGGCAACCGGAAAACGCATGAACGCCGCCCGCGAAGGCATCGACCGCAACAAGGCCTATTCGCTCAGCGAGGCGGTCAAGCTGGTGAAGGAGCGCGCCAAGACCAAATTCGACGAGACCATCGAGATCGCCATGAATCTCGGGGTCGATCCCAAGCACGCCGACCAGATGGTGCGCGGCGTGGTCAACCTGCCCAACGGCACCGGCCGCACCGTGCGCGTCGGCGTTTTTGCGCGTGGGGCGAAAGCCGACGAGGCGAAAGCCGCCGGCGCCGACGTGGTGGGCGCCGAGGACCTGGTCGAGCAGGTGCAGAACGGCAACATCAACTTCGACCGTTGCATCGCCACCCCCGACATGATGCCGCTGGTCGGGCGGCTGGGTAAGGTGCTGGGCCCGCGCGGCATGATGCCGAACCCGAAGGTCGGCACCGTCTCGATGGATGTCGCCGGCGCGGTCAAGGCCGCCAAGGGCGGCGCGGTCGAGTTCCGGGTGGAGAAGGCCGGCATCGTGCAGGCCGGCGTGGGCAAGGCCTCGTTCTCCGAGGACAAGCTGGTGGAGAACATCAAGGCCTTCGCCGACGCGGTGCAGAAGGCCAAGCCGCCGGGGGCCAAGGGCCACTACATCAACCGGGTGGCGGTCTCATCGACCATGGGTCCGGGGGTGAAGGTCGATATCCCCAGCCTTTTTGCGGGCCCCGCCGCGAACTGAGGTATTCCGGGCCCGTTTCGGCAGGATTCTCGCCGGCAGGGGCTTGGCAAACTGGCCGTTAGGGTCTAGATATCGCCTATCGGGCGTGCCGGCCCTGTTTGTCGGCACGCCTTTGCGCGTCTCTACAAAGCAATGGTGATCGGAATTCATTCCTTTTGGGCATCCCGGCGGGACATCTGAGAGGGAAGAAAGCCGTTGCCGTTATTTTAAGGGCGCGCAAGGCCGTTCCAGCGATGGCGCGGCCGACCTGTCCGAGACTGCCGGCGCCCGGTGGGCTTAATCCGAAAGGGCCAGCACAGACGGGGGAAACGACCCGAATTTGTGCGGCCTTACGGCTGCGCCAAGTTTGGTTCGAACCTCGGAAGACCCGTAACGGCCCGCAAGGCCGCCATCGGGGGGCAGGCTTTTCGAAACGTCGTCCTGCCCGGTTTGCTTCGCGTGAAGCTTGTCAGCGGGACGGCTGGTGCAACCCGGCGGCTCCCGTGGAAGTGATGCGAGCCGTCAAAACCGGAAAGAGCTTGCAGTGGATCGAGCGGCAAAAGCGGAGTCCATCACCGAACTGAGCGGGGTATTCAAAGCCTCGAACGTGGTGGTGGTGGCTCACTATTCCGGCCTCAGCGTCGCCCAAATGCAGACCCTGCGTCAGCAGATGAAGCAGGCGGGCGCCTCGGTGAAGGTCGCGAAGAACCGTCTCGCCAAGATCGCACTCAAGGACACCGACGCCGCCGTGATCGAGCCCCTGCTGAAGGGGCCGACCGTGCTCGCCTATTCGGGCGATCCGGTCGCGGCGCCGAAAGTGGCCGTCGATTTCGCCAAGGCGAACGAAGCGTTCGTCATTCTCGGCGGCTCGATGGGCAAAACGGCTCTGGACACCGACGGCGTCAAGGCGCTTGCCGCCCTGCCGTCGCTGGATGAGTTGCGCGCCAAGATCGTCGGCCTGATCCAGGCTCCGGCGACCAAGCTCGCCCAGCTCGCCAACGCTCCCGCGGCCAAGCTCGCGCGCGTGCTCCAAGCCTATGCCTCCAAGGGTGAAGCGGCCTGACGGCTCAAAGACAAGCAAATCCAACTGGTTCGAACCTATAGGAACTGAACAATGGCTGACCTGCAGAAGATCGTCGACGAATTGTCCACTCTGACCGTCCTGGAGGCGGCGGACCTGGCCAAGATGCTGGAAGAGAAGTGGGGCGTTTCTGCTGCTGCTGCTGTGGCTGTTGCGGCCGGCCCCGCGGCCGGCGCGGCTCCCGCGGCCGAGGAGCAGACCGAATTCAACGTGGTGCTTGCCGCCGTCGGCGACAAGAAGATCGAGGTGATCAAGGAGGTCCGCGCGCTCACCGGCCTCGGCCTGAAAGAGGCCAAGGACCTGGTCGAGGGCGCCCCCAAGTCGGTCAAGGAAGGCGTCAACAAGGAGGAGGCCGACAAGATCAAGGCCACCCTCGAAAAGGTCGGCGCCAAGGTTGAGTTGAAGTAGGCGGATGCCTACTTCAACGAAACCCCGGGCGACCCCGGACTTGATCCGGGGGAGACGCGGGGGTCTCGAGCGGCAAATTGAGCGATTTTTCCGGGCGAGCGAGGCGGAGCCGAGCGAGACCCGGGGACCTAAGAGCCAAATTGAGCAGTCTCCGGGCAGGGTGAGCTGAGCCGGAGTTGGCAAGAGGCAAAATGATACCCCCGGGCCGACGGCCCGGGGCAACAGGTTGAAGGCACGCGGTGGCCGGTCCCTCCCAAGCCTGGTCGCCGCCGAGACGGCGCAAAAGCGCTGCAAAGGCGTAGAGAGACAGAGTGCGGCGGTTCGGGCCAGGCCCGAATCACATAGAAACGGACAGCCCCGACGCCTGTCCGGATGGTCGCGATTGGATGGCGACCGTCCGGAGAGGCGCCCGCGCTGGCCGCCACATCCGAATCGAGAGAGAAGACAAACGATGGCGCAGACGTTTACCGGTCGCAAGCGCGTAAGGAAGTTTTTCGGGAAAATCCAGGAAGTGGCGGAGATGCCGAACCTCATCGAGGTTCAGAAGGCATCTTACGACCAATTCCTGCTGGTGAAGGAGCCGGCCGGCGGCCGCCCCGACGAGGGGCTGCAGGCCGTGTTCAAGTCGGTGTTCCCGATCTCCGACTTTTCCAATTCCTCGCAGCTCGAGTTCGTCAAATACGAATTCGAGCCGCCGAAATACGACGTCGACGAGTGCCGCCAGCGCGGCATGACGTATGCCGCGCCGCTTAAAGTTACGCTGCGGCTGATCGTGTTCGATATCGACGAGGAAACCGGCGCGCGTTCGGTCAAGGACATCAAGGAGCAGGATGTCTACATGGGCGACATTCCGCTCATGACCAACAACGGCACCTTCATCGTCAACGGCACCGAGCGCGTCATCGTCTCGCAGATGCACCGCTCGCCCGGCGTGTTCTTCGATCACGACAAGGGCAAGACGCATTCGTCGGGCAAGCTGCTGTTCGCCGCCCGCATCATCCCGTATCGCGGCTCCTGGCTCGACATCGAGTTCGACGCCAAGGACATCGTCTATGCGCGCATCGACCGCCGCCGCAAGATTCCGGTGACGTCGCTGCTGTTCGCCCTCGGTCTCGACGGCGAGGAGATCCTGCGCACCTTCTACCGGCACGTCACCTACAAGCGCGTCAAGGATGCCTGGCGCGTGCCCTTCGATGCCAACCGCTTGAAAGGCTACAAGGCGGTCAACGACCTGGTCGACGCCGACACCGGCAAGGTGGTGGTGGAGGCCGGCAAGAAGCTCAGCGTGCGTCAGGCGCGCCAGCTCGCCGAGAAGGGCCTGAAGGCCTTGCGCATGACCGACGATGAATTGATCGGTCACTACATCGCGGAAGACCTCGCCAACGGCAAGACCGGCGAGATCTACATGGAAGCCGGCCAGGAAATCGACGAGAAGAACCTCAAGGTTCTGATCGAGGCCGGCTACAAGGAATTGCCGCTGCTCGACATCGACCACGTCAATGTCGGCGCCTACATCCGCAATACGCTCAGCGTCGACAAGAACATGACGCGCGAGGACGCGCTGTTCGACATCTATCGCGTCATGCGCCCGGGCGAGCCGCCGACCGTGGAAACGGCGGAGGCCATGTTCCGCTCGCTGTTCTTCGACAGCGAGCGCTACGATCTCTCCGCCGTCGGCCGCGTCAAGATGAACATGCGCCTCGACCTCGATGCGCCCGACACGCATCGCGTGCTGCGCAAGGAGGACATTCTTTCGGTCATCAAGACCCTGGTCGACCTGCGCGACGGCAAAGGCGAGATCGACGACATCGACAATCTCGGCAACCGCCGGGTGCGCTCGGTCGGCGAATTGATGGAGAACCAATACCGCATCGGCCTGTTGCGCATGGAGCGCGCGATCAAGGAGCGCATGTCGTCGGTCGATATCGACACCGTCATGCCGCAGGACCTGATCAACGCCAAGCCGGCGGCCGCCGCGGTGCGCGAGTTCTTCGGCTCCTCGCAGCTCTCGCAGTTCATGGATCAGACCAATCCGCTGTCGGAGATCACCCACAAGCGGCGCCTGTCGGCGCTCGGCCCGGGCGGTCTCACGCGCGAACGCGCGGGCTTCGAGGTGCGCGACGTGCACCCGACCCATTACGGCCGCATCTGTCCGATCGAGACGCCGGAAGGCCCCAATATCGGCCTGATCAATTCGCTCGCCACTTACGCGCGGGTGAACAAATACGGCTTCGTGGAGACGCCCTATCGCAAGGTGAAGGACGGCCGCGTCACCGACGAGGTGCAATATCTCTCGGCCATGGAGGAGAGCCGCTACGCGGTCGCGCAGGCCAACGCCTCGATCGACAACCGCGGGCGCTTCACCGAGGACCTGATCGTCTGCCGCCAGGCCGGCGACGTGCACCTCGTGCCGCGCGACAAGGTCGACTACATGGACGTGTCGCCGAAGCAGCTCGTTTCGGTCGCCGCCGCGCTCATCCCGTTCCTGGAGAACGACGACGCCAACCGCGCGCTGATGGGCTCCAACATGCAGCGCCAGGCGGTGCCGCTGGTTCGTTCCGAAGCGCCGTTCGTCGGCACCGGCATGGAAGGCGTGGTCGCCCGCGACTCGGGCGCCTCGATCGCCGCACGCCGCACCGGCGTGGTCGATCAGGTGGACGCTACCCGTATGGTCGTGCGTGCCACCGGCGAAACCGATCCGACCAAGCCGGGCGTCGATATCTACCGGCTGATGAAGTACCAGCGCTCGAACCAGAACACCTGCATCAACCAGCGCCCGCTGGTGAAGGTCGGTGACAGCGTCGAGAAGGGCGACATCATCGCCGACGGTCCCTCGACCGATCTCGGCGAGCTCGCGCTCGGCCGCAACGTGCTGGTCGCCTTCATGCCGTGGAACGGCTACAACTTCGAGGACTCGATCCTGCTGTCCGAGCGGATCGTGAAAGACGACGTGTTCACGTCCATCCACATCGAGGAATTCGAGGTGATGGCGCGCGACACCAAGCTCGGCCCCGAGGAAATCACCCGCGACATCCCGAACGTCTCGGAAGAGGCGCTCAAGAATCTCGACGAAGCGGGCATCGTCTATATCGGCGCCGAGGTGCATGCCGGCGACATCCTGGTCGGCAAGATCACGCCCAAGGGCGAAAGCCCGATGACGCCGGAAGAAAAGCTGCTGCGCGCCATCTTCGGCGAGAAGGCATCCGACGTGCGCGACACCTCGTTGCGCGTGCCGCCGGGCGTGCAGGGCACCGTGGTCGAAGTGCGCGTGTTCAATCGCCACGGCGTCGAGAAGGACGAGCGCGCGCTCGCCATCGAGCGCGAGGAGATCGAGCGTCTCGCCAAGGACCGCGACGACGAGCAGGCGATCCTCGACCGCAACGTCTACGGCCGTCTGGCCGAGTTGCTGGAGGGCCGCCAGGGCATCGCCGGGCCGAAGGGCTTCAAGAAGGACTCAAAGATCACCAAGGCGGTGCTCGACGAATATCCGCGCTCGCAGTGGTGGCAGTTCGCCTCGCCGAACGACAAGCTGATGGCCGAGATCGAAGCCATCCGCAAGCAGTACGACGAGTCGAAGAAGCTCTTGGAGCAGCGCTTCCTCGACAAGGTCGAGAAGCTGCAGCGCGGCGACGAATTGCCGCCCGGCGTGATGAAGATGGTCAAGGTCTTCGTCGCGGTGAAGCGCAAGATCCAGCCCGGCGACAAGATGGCCGGCCGCCACGGCAACAAGGGCGTGGTGTCGAAGATCGTGCCGGTCGAGGACATGCCGTTCCTCGAGGACGGCACGCAGGTCGACATCGTGCTCAATCCGCTCGGCGTGCCGAGCCGCATGAACGTCGGCCAGATCCTGGAGACCCATCTCGGCTGGGCCTGCGCCGGCCTCGGCCTCAAGATCGGCGAGGCGGTGGAAGCCTACAACGCCAGGCACGACGTGCGGCCGCTCAAGGACATGCTCAAGAAGGTCTATGGCGACGACGAGACCATCAAGAGCTTGAACGAGAGCGAGCTGGTCGAGCTCGGCGGCAATCTGCGCCACGGCGTGCCGATCGCCACGCCCGTGTTCGACGGCGCCAAGGAGGCCGACATCGAGAAGATGCTCGACCTCGCCGGCCTCGACCATTCGGGCCAGGTCAACGTGTTCGACGGCCGCACCGGCGAGGTGTTCGACCGCAAGGTCACCGTCGGCTACATCTACATGCTGAAGCTGCACCATCTGGTGGACGACAAGATCCACGCCCGCTCGATCGGCCCGTACTCGCTGGTCACCCAGCAGCCGCTCGGCGGCAAGGCGCAGTTCGGCGGCCAGCGCTTCGGCGAAATGGAAGTGTGGGCGCTGGAAGCCTACGGCGCCGCCTACACGCTGCAGGAAATGCTCACCGTGAAGTCGGACGACGTCGCCGGCCGCACCAAGGTCTACGAGGCGATCGTGCGCGGCGACGACACGTTCGAGGCGGGCATTCCGGAAAGCTTCAACGTGCTGGTCAAGGAAATGCGTTCGCTCGGCCTCAATGTCGATCTGCACAATTCCAAGCAGTCGCGGCAGGGCCAGGGCGGCGAGACCGCGGAAGCGGCCGAGTAAGCGAAATCCGCCTCCCCCCGAGCGGGGGAGGCCGGGCCGCTTTGGCGGCCCCATGGTGCGTACATAGACACAGCGGCCGGCCAAGGTCGGCAAGCGGAGAATGCGATGAACCAAGAAATTATGAATCTCTTCAGCCCGCAGGCGCCGGCTCAGGTCTTCGACCAGATCCGGATCTCGATCGCGAGCCCGGAGAAGATTCTGTCGTGGTCCTACGGCGAGATCAAGAAGCCGGAGACCATCAACTACCGCACCTTCAAGCCCGAGCGCGACGGCTTGTTCTGCGCGCGCATCTTCGGGCCGATCAAGGACTACGAGTGCTTGTGCGGCAAGTACAAGCGCATGAAGTACAAGGGCATCATCTGCGAGAAGTGCTCGGTCGAGGTCACGCTCAGCCGCGTGCGGCGCGAGCGCATGGGCCATATCGAATTGGCCGCGCCGGTCGCGCATATCTGGTTCCTGAAGTCGCTGCCGAGCCGCATCGGTCTGCTGCTCGACATGACGCTGAAGGACCTCGAGCGCATTTTGTACTTCGAGTACTACGTCGTGCTGGAGCCGGGCCTGACCCCGCTCAAGGACCGCCAGCTGCTGTCCGAGGACGAGTATCTCAAGGCGCAGGAGGAGTTCGGCGGCGACAGCTTCACCGCGACGATCGGCGCGGAAGCGATCCGCGAGATGCTCAAGGGCCTCGACCTCGAGAAGATGCAGGCCGAATTGCGCGCCGAGATCACCGAGACCGACAGCGACATCAAGAAGAAGAAGATCGCCAAGCGGCTCAAGCTGATCGAGGCCTTCATCCAGTCCGGCAACAAGCCGGAATGGATGATCCTGACCGTGGTGCCGGTGATCCCGCCCGATCTGCGTCCGCTGGTGCCGCTCGACGGCGGCCGCTTCGCCACCTCCGACCTGAACGATCTCTATCGCCGCGTCATCAACCGCAACAACCGCCTGAAGCGGCTGATCGAGCTGCGCGCGCCGGACATCATCATCCGCAACGAAAAGCGCATGCTGCAGGAAGCGGTCGACGCGCTGTTCGACAACGGCCGCCGCGGCCGCGTCATCACCGGCGCCAACAAGCGCCCGTTGAAGTCGCTCGCCGACATGCTCAAGGGCAAGCAGGGCCGCTTCCGGCAGAACCTGCTCGGCAAGCGCGTCGACTATTCCGGCCGCTCGGTGATCGTGGTCGGACCCGAACTGAAGCTGCACCAGTGCGGGCTGCCGAAGAAGATGGCGCTCGAGCTGTTCAAGCCGTTCATCTATTCGCGGCTCGACGCCAAGGGCCTGTCGACCACCGTGAAGCAGGCCAAGAAGCTGGTCGAGAAGGAGAAGCCGGAGGTTTGGGACATCCTCGACGAGGTGATCCGCGAGCACCCGGTGCTCTTGAACCGCGCGCCGACGCTGCATCGCCTCGGCATCCAGGCCTTCGAGCCGGTGCTGATCGAGGGCAAGGCGATCCAGCTGCATCCGCTGGTCTGCGCCGCCTTCAACGCCGACTTCGACGGCGACCAGATGGCCGTGCACGTTCCGCTGTCGCTCGAAGCGCAGCTGGAAGCGCGCGTGCTGATGATGTCGACCAACAACATCCTGCACCCGGCCAACGGCCAGCCGATCATCGTGCCGTCGCAGGACATCGTGCTCGGCCTCTATTATCTCTCGATCATGAGCGAAGGGATGCCGGGCGAGTGGAAGCTCGAGCTGCACTCCGATGCGGAAATTCAGAAGAACACGAAATTACGGAATATCGTCCAGGGCTTCTACACGACATGGCCGAGATCGATCACGCGTTGCAGGAAAAGGTCATCACCCTGCACAGCAAGATCAAGTATCGCTGGGAAGGCCTCGACGAAAAGGGCAAGCCGGTCAAGAGGTGGTACGAGACCACGCCCGGCCGCGTCGTGCTCGGCAGCGTGCTGCCCAAGAGCGCCAAGATTCCGTTCGACATCGTCAACACGCTTGATGACCAAGCGCGAGATCTCGTCGATGATCGACACGGTCTACCGCCACTGCGGCCAGAAGGAGACGGTCATCTTCTGCGACCGCATCATGGCGCTCGGCTTCTATCACGCCTTCAAGGCCGGCATCTCGTTCGGCAAGGACGACATGGTGGTGCCGTCGTCCAAGTGGAAGATCGTCGAGGATACCCGCACGCTCGCCAAGGAGTTCGAGCAGCAGTACAACGACGGCCTCATCACCCAGGGCGAGAAGTACAACAAGGTGGTCGACGCCTGGTCGAAGTGCACCGAGACCATCGCCGACGCGATGATGAAGGAGATCTCGGCCTCCAAGAAGGACGCCAATGGCGTCGAGCAGCAGGTCAACTCGATCTACATGATGGCGCATTCCGGCGCGCGCGGCTCGCCCGCGCAGATGCGTCAGCTCGCCGGCATGCGCGGCCTGATGGCCAAGCCCTCGGGCGAGATCATCGAGAGCCCGATCATCTCGAACTTCAAGGAAGGCCTCTCCGTGCTGGAGTACTTCAACTCGACCCACGGCGCCCGCAAGGGTCTGGCCGACACCGCCTTGAAGACCGCGAACTCGGGCTACCTGACGCGGCGTCTGGTCGACGTGGCGCAGGACTGCATCATCACCGAGGAAGACTGCGGCACCAAGGGCGGCATCAAGGTGCGGGCGATCATCGACGCCGGCACCGTGGTGGCCTCGCTCGCCATCCGCATCCTCGGCCGCACCACGGCGGAGGACGTGAAGGATCCGGCCAGCAACAAGGTCGTGGTCAAGCGCGGCACTTTGCTGACGGAGCCGGAGGTCGAGCAGATCACCAATGCCGGCGTGCAGGAGCTCAAGATCCGCTCGGTGCTGACCTGCGAGACCAAGAACGGCGTGTGCGGCGCGTGCTACGGGCGCGATCTCGCCCGCGGCACCCCGGTCAACATGGGCGAGGCGGTCGGCGTGATCGCGGCGCAGTCGATCGGCGAGCCGGGCACCCAGCTCACCATGCGCACGTTCCACATCGGCGGCGCGGCGCAGATCTCCGAGCAGTCGTTCATCGAGTCGAACTTCGACGGCACGATCAAGATCAAGGCCAAGAACGTCGCCAAGAACTCGGACGGCGAGGTCATCGCGATGGTGCGCAACATGGTGGTGGCGGTGGTCGATCCCGACGGCACCGAGCGCGCGCATCACCGCATCCCCTACGGCGCGCGTCTGCGCGTCGAAGACGGCGACAAGATCAAGCGCGGCCAGCGCATCGCCGAATGGGATCCCTACACCCGGCCGATCCTGACCGAGGTCGAGGGCACCATCGACTTCGAGGACATGGTCGACGGGCTGTCGATGTCGGAACAGCTCGACGAGTCGACCGGCATCGCCAAGCGCGTGGTCATCGACTGGCGCACGGGCTCGTCGCGTAACCAGCAGGACCTGCGTCCGGCGATCGTGATCAAGTCGGGCAACAAGCTGCTGAAGCTCGCCCGCGGCGGCGACGCGCGCTACCAGCTCGCGGTCGACGCCATCATCTCGGTCGACCCCGGCGGCCACGTGAAGGCGGGCGACGTGATCGCGCGTATCCCGACCGAAAGCGCCAAGACGCGCGACATCACCGGCGGTCTGCCGCGGGTGGCGGAGCTGTTCGAGGCGCGCCGGCCGAAGGACGCGGCGATCATCGCCGAGATCGACGGCACGGTGCGGTTCGGCAAGGACTACAAGAACAAGCGCCGCATCACCATCGAGCCGACCGACAAGGGCGACGAGCCGAAGGAGTACCTGATCCCGAAGGGCAAGCACATCCATCTGCAGGATGGCGACGTCATCGAGAAGGGCGACTACATCGTCGAGGGCAATCCGGCCCCGCACGACATCCTCGCCATCAAGGGCGTCGAGGAGCTCGCCGCCTATCTGGTCAACGAGATCCAGGAGGTCTATCGGCTGCAGGGCGTCAACATCAACGACAAGCACATCGAGGTGATCGTTCGCCAGATGCTGCAGAAGGTCGAGATCGACGACGCCGGCGAGACCGAGCTCTTGCAGGGCGAGCAGCTCGACCGGATCGAGATCGACGAGATCAATGCGCGGGTGGAAGCCGAAGGCAAGAAGCCGGCGTCGGGCCATCCGGTGCTGCTCGGCATCACCAAGGCGAGCCTGCAGACCCGCTCGTTCATCTCGGCGGCCTCCTTCCAGGAGACCACGCGCGTGCTCACCGAGGCCGCCGTCAACGGCAAGGCCGACACGCTCGACGGGCTCAAGGAGAACGTCATCGTCGGCCGCCTGATCCCGGCCGGCACCGGCGCCATGATGAACGAGCTGCGCGAGGTCGCCACCAAGCGCGACGCGCTCATCCTCGAGGAGCGCGAGAAGGACGCGGCGAAAGCCGCGGCCAAGGCGCGAGGCCGAAGCCGAAGCCGAAGAGGCGCCGGCGCTGCCGGCGGCGGAATAGGCACGCGCCATCAACGCAATCGAAAGGGCCGCCCCGGGGGCGGCCCTTTTGGCTTGCTGTCCGGCCGTGGCCTTGCCGGGCAGGGGCGCGCGAAGCCCCGCAAAACCGCGATTTTTCGGCTGTTTGCTCCTTGACTTAGCGGAATCGCGCCGATACATACGCCTCACTTTACGGCAGGCGGTGAGCTTCGCTTGCTCGGAACGGCATACCCGCTAAGCCTTTGAGATCGTTTAGTTTCTCGAGGCTGAGCGGGCACCACGCCTCGACGAATGAAGCTCAGACGCTGCCTCTGACAGCCACTGTCAGGCGATGAAGTGAACGGCCGCTGTGCCTTAACCGCAGCGCGGTCGTCCGAACGGAAGAGCGCCCCCGCGAATGAAGCGGATGGCGCGATTTCGTTTTGCGCGTCGGAAACGCCGCGCGCGTGGAATGCCGGGGCGTCAAGCCCACATGAGGGGACCGCAAGGTCTTTGGTCGAGACGAGGGGCGGTAGCCTCGACGCTTTACCGGGCGCTGTGCCCAATACGTAAGGATGCGAAAGCTTAAACGATGCCGACGATCAACCAGTTGATCCCCAAGCCGCGGCAGCCGCTCAAGGCGCGCAACAAGGTGCCGGCGCTTGCAGTCCTCGCCGCAGAAGCGCGGCGTCTGCACGCGCGTCTACACGACCACGCCGAAGAAGCCGAATTCGGCGCTGCGCAAGGTGGCCAAGGTGCGCCTGACCAACGGCTTCGAGGTGATCGGCTACATCCCGGGCGAGGGCCATAACCTGCAGGAGCACTCGGTGGTGATGATCCGCGGCGGCCGCGTCAAGGATCTGCCGGGCGTGCGCTACCACATCCTGCGCGGCGTGCTCGACACCCAAGGCGTCAAGAACCGCAAGCAGCGCCGTTCGAAATACGGCGCAAAGCGACCCAAGTAGGGTCGCTTTGCGGAGATCCCCGGGCGAGCGAAGCGAAGCCGAGCGAGACCCGGGGAACCCGAGAGACAAACTGATGCCGGTTCGCCGGCGATGATGAGAGTTAAAGACGTGGATGGCCGGGACAAGCCCGGCCATGACGAAGAGAGAAAACGAAGCTTAGGACCGACCAATGTCCCGCCGTCACGCCGCCGAAAAACGCGAGATCATCCCGGACCCGAAGTTCGGGAACATCGTCGTCTCGCAAGTTCATGAACTCCATCATGTACGACGGCAAGAAGTCGGTCGCCGAGCAGATCGTCTACGGCGCGCTCGACATGATCGAGACCAAGACCAAGCAGAACCCGATCACCGTGTTCCAGCAGGCGCTCGACAACGTGATGCCGTCGATCGAGGTGCGCTCGCGCCGCGTCGGCGGCGCCACCTATCAGGTGCCGGTCGAAGTGCGCACCTCGCGCCGGCAGGCGCTCGGCATCCGCTGGATCATCTCGGCGGCGCGCGACCGCAACGAAAAGACGATGACCGAGCGGCTCTCGGCCGAGCTGCTCGACGCGTCCAACAACAGGGGAAACGCCGTCAAGAAGCGCGAGGACACTCACCGGATGGCGGAAGCCAACCGCGCCTTCTCGCATTACCGCTGGTGACGACGAACAAACTCAAGGAATAGATCTCCCAATGCCCCGCATCCACGCAATCGAGGACTACCGCAATTTCGGCATCATGGCCCACATCGATGCCGGGAAGACCACGACGACCGAGCGGATCCTCTATTACACCGGCAAGAGCCACAAGATCGGCGAGGTGCACGAAGGCGCCGCGACGATGGATTGGATGGAGCAGGAGCAGGAGCGCGGCATCACCATCACGTCGGCCGCCACCACCGCCTTCTGGAACGGCAAGCGCCTCAACATCATCGACACCCCCGGCCACGTCGACTTCACCATCGAGGTGGAGCGCTCGCTGCGCGTGCTCGACGGCGCCGTCTGCGTGCTCGATTCCAACCAGGGCGTCGAGCCGCAGACCGAGACGGTCTGGCGCCAGGGCGACAAATACAAGGTGCCGCGCATCGTCTTCGCCAACAAGATGGACAAGATCGGCGCCGACTTCTTCAAGTGCCTCGAGGACATCGTGAACCGCCTCGGCGCCAAGCCGGTCGCCATCCAGCTGCCGATCGGCTCCGAGCAGCAAGTTCAAGGGCCTCATCGATCTGGTGCGCATGAAGGCGCGTGATCTGGGACGACGAGTCGCTCGGCGCCAAGTATCGACGACGTCGACATTCCCGGCCGATATTGCTCGACCAGGCCAAGGAATATCGCGAGAAGATGATCGAGGCCGCGGTCGAGCTCGACGACGACGCCATGACCGCCTATCTCGAGGGCAAGGAGCCCGACGAGGCGACGCTGCAAGCAGCTGATCCGCAAGGCGGTGATTTCGGCGCGTTCTTTCCGGTGCTGTGCGGCTCGGCCTTCAAGAACAAGGGCGTGCAGCCGCTGCTCGACGCGGTGGTCGACTATCTGCCGTCAGCCCGCTCGACGTGCCGCCGATCAAGGGCATCGATCCCGACAAGGGCGAACGAGGTCGTGCGCAAGTCCGACGACAACGAGCCGTTCGCGCTGCTCGCCTTCAAGATCATGGACGATCCCTTCGTCGGCACCATCACCTTCTGCCGCATCTATTCCGGCACGCTCACGAGCGGCACCGGCGTGATCAATTCGACCAAGGAGCGCAAGGAGCGCATCGGCCGCATGCTGCTGATGCACGCCAACAACCGCGAGGACATCAAGGAAGCCTATGCCGGCGACATCGTCGCGCTGGCGGGCCTGAAGGAGGTGCGCACCGGCGACACGCTGTGCGATCCCAAGAAGCCGGTGATCCTGGAAAAGATGGAATTCCCCGATCCGGTGATCGAGATCGCGATCGAGCCGAAGTCGAAGGCCGACCAGGAAAAGCTCGGCGTCGCGCTCGCCAAGCTCGCGGCCGAGGATCCCTCGTTCCGCGTCTCCACCGACCAGGAGAGCGGCCAGACCATCCTCAAGGGCATGGGCGAACTGCATCTCGACATCAAGGTCGACATCCTCAAGCGCACCTACAAGGTCGACGCCAATATCGGCGCGCCGCAGGTGGCCTTTCGCGAGAAGATCACGCGCGCCGGCCGAGGTCGACTACATCCACAAGAAGCAGACCGGCGGCTCCGGCCAGTTCGCGCGCGTCAAGATCGTCGCCGAGCCGAGCGAGCCCGGCGCGCCGTTTGAGTTCGAGAACGAGGTCGTCGGCGGCAACGTGCCGAAGGAGTACATCCCGGGCGTCGAGAAGGGCCTGGAATCGGTGCTCGGCTCCGGCGTGCTCGCCGGCTTCCCGGTGGTCGATCTCAAGGTGAGGCTGATCGACGGCGCCTATCACGACGTCGATTCCTCGGCGCTCGCCTTCGAGATCGCTTCGCGCGCGGCGTTGCGCGAGGCGCTGCAGAAGGGCAGGCCGGTGCTGCTCGAGCCGATCATGAAGGTCGAGGTGGTGACGCCGGAGGACTACACCGGCTCCGTCATCGGCGATCTCAATTCGCGGCGCGGCCAGATCCAGGGCCAGGACATGCGCGGCAACGCCAACGTCATCAACGCGATGGTGCCGCTGGTGAACATGTTCGGCTACGTCAACAACCTGCGCTCCATGTCCCAGGGGCGCGCCACATTCACCATGCAATTCGACCACTACGCGGAGCTGCCCGCGAACGTGTCCGCCGAAGTGCAGAAGAAGTTCGCGTGATCCGCGAACGCTAACGCAAAAGGATCTGAACGGAGAGTCCCATGGCCAAAGAGAAATTCCAACGGACCAAGCCCCATTGCAACATCGGGACGATCGGTCACGTCGACCACGGCAAGACGACGCTGACGGCGGCGATCACCAAGGTTCTGGCCGAGACCGGCGGCGCGACCTTCACCGCCTACGACCAGATCGACAAGGCGCCGGAAGAGAAGGCGCGCGGCATCACCATCTCGACCGCGCATGTCGAGTACGAGACCGCCAACCGCCACTACGCCCACGTCGACTGCCCCGGCCACGCCGACTATGTGAAGAACATGATCACCGGCGCCGCGCAGATGGACGGCGCCATCCTGGTCGTGTCGGCCGCCGACGGCCCGATGCCGCAGACCCGCGAGCACATCCTGCTCGCCCGCCAGGTCGGCGTGCCGGCGCTGGTCGTGTACATGAACAAGGTCGACATGGTCGACGATCCGGAGCTGCTCGAACTGGTCGAGCTCGAGGTTCGCGAGCTGCTGTCGAAGTACAATTTCCCGGGCGACAAGATCCCGGTGATCAAGGGCTCGGCGCTGATGGCGCTCGAGGGCAAGGACGAAAAGCTCGGCAAGGAATCGATCCTCGAGCTGATGAAGGCGGTGGACGAGTACATCCCGCAGCCGGAGCGTCCGAAGGATCAGCCGTTCCTGATGCCGGTGGAAGACGTGTTCTCGATCTCCGGCCGCGGCACCGTGTGCACCGGCCGCATCGAGCGCGGCGTCATCAAGGTCGGCGAGGAAGTCGAGATCGTCGGCATCCGCCCGACCACCAAGACGGTGGTCACCGGCGTCGAGATGTTCCGCAAGCTGCTCGACCAGGGCGAGGCCGGCGACAATGTCGGCTGCCTGCTGCGCGGCACCAAGCGCGAGGAAGTCGAGCGCGGCCAGGTGCTGTGCAAGCCCGGCTCGGTCAAGCCGCACACCAAGTTCAAGGCGGAAGCCTACATCCTCACCAAGGAAGAGGGCGGCCGTCACACCCCGTTCTTCACCAACTACCGCCCGCAGTTCTACTTCCGCACCACCGACGTGACCGGCGTGGTGCACCTGCCGGAGGGCACCGAGATGGTGATGCCGGGCGACAACGTGGCGATGGAAGTGCACCTGATCGTGCCGATCGCCATGGAGGAGAAACTCCGCTTCGCCATTCGCGAGGGCGGCCGCACCGTCGGCGCCGGCGTGGTGGCGAGCATCATCGAGTAAGCGAAATAGCGAGTGGCGAATGGAAAACTATTCGCTACTCGCGACTCACTACTCGCCAGGCAAGAGCCGAGCGGGTTGATTTGAGAAAGAGACGCAATGAACGGCCAGAATATCCGGATCCGGCTCAAGGCGTTCGATCACCGCATCCTCGATGCGTCGACGCGCGAGATCGTGAACACGGCCAAGCGCACCGGCGCCCAGGTCCGTGGACCGATCCCGCTGCCGACGCGGATCGAGAAGTTCACGGTGAACCGCTCGCCGCACATCGACAAGAAGAGCCGCGAACAGTTCGAGATGCGCACGCACAAGCGCCTCTTGGACATCGTCGATCCGACGCCGCAGACCGTGGACGCGCTGATGAAGCTCGACCTCGCCGCCGGCGTCGACGTCGAGATCAAGCTGTAAAGGCCGGGTGAGGACGAAATGCGTTCCGGAGTGGTCGCGCAGAAGATGGGGATGACCCGGGTGTTCACCGAGGCCGGTGAGCACGTGCCGGTGACCGTGCTGCGTCTGGCGGAGTGCCAGGTGGTCGCCCACCGCAGCAAGGACAAGAACGGCTATGTCGCGCTGCAGCTCGGCGCCGGCGAGCGCCGCACCAACAACATGATCAAGGCCGACCGCGGCTATTTCGCCAAGGCCAAGGTCGAGCCCAAGCGCAAGCTGGCCGAGTTCCGCGTCAGCGAGGACGCGCTGATCCCGGTCGGCGCCGAGATCACCGCCGATCATTTCATCGTCGGCCAGTTCGTCGACGTCTGCGGCACCTCGATCGGCAAGGGCTTCGCCGGCGGCATGAAGCGCTGGAATTTCGGCGGCCTGCGCGCCTCGCACGGCGTGTCGATCTCGCACCGCTCGATCGGCTCGACCGGCGGCCGCCAGGACCCCGGCAAGACCTTCAAGAACAAGAAGATGCCCGGCCATCTGGGCGTCGACCGCGTCACCACGCTCAATCTCAAGGTCGTGCAGACCGACGTCGAGCGCGGCCTCATCCTGGTCGAGGGCGCGGTGCCGGGCGCCAAGGGCGGCTGGATCACCGTGCGCGACGCGGTCAAGAAGGCGCTGCCCAAGGAGGCGCCCAAGCCCGGCAAGTTCCGCCTGAGCGAAGCCGAGGCTGCGCCCGCCGAAGCCGCCTCCGAACAGGCGCCCGCCGAGGCGCCGGCGCCGCAAGCCGCCCCCGCCGAGAAGGAGGGCGCGTGACATGGAAATGAAGATCACCACCCTCGAAGGCAAAGAGGCGGGCTCGGTTCAGCTCTCCGACGCCATTTTCGGCCTCGAGCCGCGTCCCGACATTCTGCAGCGCTGCGTCAACTGGCAGCTCGCCAAGCGCCAGCGCGGCACCCACAAGACCAAGCTGCGCGGCGAGATCAACCGCACCGGCAAGAAGATGCACGCGCAGAAGGGCACCGGCGGCGCCCGTCACGGCGCGCAAAGCGCCCCGCAGTTCCGCGGCGGCGGCCGCGCCTTCGGCCCGGTCGTGCGCAGCCACGCCATCGAGCTGCCCAAGAAGGTGCGCGCGCTCGCGCTCAAGCACGCGCTCTCCGCCAAGGCCAAGGACGGCGGCATCGTCGTGCTCGACAAGGCCTCGGTGAAGGAGCCCAAGACCGGCGCGCTCGCCAAGCAGTTCGGCAAGCTCGGGCTCGAGAACGCGCTGATCATCGACGGCGCCGAGGTCGAGGACGAACTTCCGCGCCGCCGCGCGCAACATTCCGAACATCGACGTGCTGCCGGTGCAGGGCATCAACGTCTACGACATCATGCGGCGCAAGACCCTGGTGCTGACCAAGGCCGCGCTCGATGCGCTGGAGGCGCGCTTCAAATGAGCACCAGCGATCCGCGCCATTACGACGTCATCATCGCCCCGGTCGATCACCGAAAAGGCGACCATGGCGTCCGAGCACAACAAGGTCGTGTTCAAGGTGCGCAAGCGACGCCACCAAGCCGCAGATCAAGGAAGCGGTCGAGAAGCTGTTCGACGTCAAGGTCAAGAGCGTCAACACGCTGATCCGCGGCGGCAAGGTCAAGGCGTTCAAGAACAGGCGTCGGGCGGCAATCCGACGTCAAGCGCGCGATCGTGACGCTGGAAGAGGGTCACCGCATCGACGTGACCACGGGATTGTAAGGGACAGTTGCGATGGCGTTGAAAACATTACAATCCGACCACGCCGAGCCAGCGCCAGCTGGTCAACATCGATCGCTCGGGCCTGTACAAGGGCCCGCCGGTCAAGACGCTTGACCGAGGGCAAGAGCGTCGACCGGCGGCCGCAACAACTACGGCCGCATCACCTCGCGTTTCCGCGGCGGCGGCCACAAGCAGGCCTACCGCAAGGTCGACTTCAAGCGCACCAAGTTCGACGTGCCGGCGACCGTCGAGCGGCTGGAATACGATCCCAACCGCACCGCTTTCATCGCGCTCATCAAGTACCAGGACGGCGAGCTCGCCTATATCCTGGCGCCGCAGCGGCTGTCGCCCGGCGACAGCGTGATCGCCGCCGAGCATGCCGACGTGAAGCCGGGCAACGCCATGCCGATCGGCAATATCCCGGTCGGCACCATCGTGCACAATATCGAAATCAAGATCGGCAAGGGCGGGCAGATCGCGCGCTCGGCCGGCTCCTACGCCCAGATCGTCGGCCGCGACCAGGATTACGTCATCTTGCGGCTGAATTCGGCCGAGCAGCGCCTGGTGCACGGCCGCTGCATGGCGAGCGTCGGCGCGGTGTCGAACCCCGACAACATGAACACCGTCATCGCCAAGGCCGGCCGCCAGCGCTGGAAGGGCCGCATGCCGCACAACCGCGGCATCACCATGAACCCGGTCGATCATCCGCACGGCGGCCGCACCAATGGCGGCGGCAACTGGGTCACGCCCTGGGGCTTCCCGACCAAGGGCAAGAAGACGCGCAAGAACAAGCGCACCGCAAAATTCATCGTGCTCAGCCGCCACACCCGCAAAAAGCAGAAATAGGACGCAATCATGTCGCGATCATTGTGGAAGGGTCCGTTCGTCGACGGCTATCTGCTGCGCAAGGCCGAGGCCGTGCGCGCATCCGGCCGTCACGAGATGATCCGGATCTGGAGCCGGCGCTCGACCATCCTGCCGCAGTTCGTCGGCCTCAACTTCGGCGTCTACAACGGGCAGAAGCACATCCCCGTGATGGTGACCGAGGAAATGGTCGGCCACAAGTTCGGCGAGTTCTCGCCGACGCGCATGTTCTACGGCCACACCTCCGACCGCAAAGCCAAGCGCAGCGCCGCGCCGAGCGCTGCGCCGGCGGCGGCTCCGGCGGCCAGTTCATAGGACTAGAAGAGAAACGTCATGGGCAAGAGCGCACGCGGGCGAAGCCTCCCCGACAACGAGGCCAAGGCGGTGGCCCGGATGATCCGGGTGTCGCCGCAGAAGCTCAATCTGGTCGCGCAGATGATCCGCGGCAAGAAAGTGGCGAGCGCGCTCGCCGATCTGCAGTTTTCGCGCAAGCGCATCGCTAAGGACGTGCGCAAGTGCCTGGAGTCGGCGATCGCCAACGCCGAGAACAATCACGACCTCGACGTCGACGATCTGATCGTCGCCGAGGCCCATGTCGGCAAGGCGCTGGTGATCAAGCGCTTCACCCCGCGCGGCCGCGGCCGGGTGGGAAGCATTTTCAAGCCCTTCGCCAACCTCACCATCGTGGTGCGTGAGGTCGCGCAGGCCGAAGCCAAGGCTTCTTAGGGAGAGATAGAGTGGGTCAGAAGGTCAATCCAATCGGGCTTCGGCTCGGCATCAACCGGACCTGGGATTCGCGCTGGTACGCCGGCAAGAACGAGTACGGCACGCTGCTGCACGAGGACATCAAGATCCGCGAGGAGTTGATGAAGCAGCTCAAGCAGGCGGCGGTGTCGCATATCGTGATCGAGCGCCCGCACAAGAAGTGCCGCGTCACCATCCATTCGGCCCGTCCCGGCGTGGTGATCGGCAAGAAGGGCGCCGACATCGAGAAGCTGCGCCGCGTGGTCGCCAAGCTGACCGATAGCGACGTGGTCATCAATATCGTGGAAATCCGCAAGCCCGAGCTCGACGCGCAACTGGTCGCCGAATCGATTTCGCAGCAGCTCGAGCGCCGCGTCGCCTTCCGCCGCGCCATGAAGCGCGCGGTGCAGTCGGCCATGCGGCTGGGCGCCGAGGGCATCCGCATCAACTGCTCGGGCCGCCTGGGCGGCGCCGAAATCGCCCGCATGGAATGGTACCGCGAGGGCCGCGTGCCGCTGCACACGCTGCGCGCCGACGTCGACTACGGCGTCGCCACCGCCTTCACCACCTACGGCACCTGCGGCGTCAAGGTCTGGATCTTCAAGGGCGAAATCCTCGAGCACGACCCGATGGCGCAGGACAAGAAGATGGCCGAGGGCGACCAGGGCCGCCCGCGCCGCGAGACGGCCGCCTAAAGGACGAAGAATTAAGTCATGCTGCAACCGAAGCGCACCAAGTTCCGCAAGGCCTTCAAGGGCCGCATCCACGGCGTCGCCACCTCGGGCGCCAAGCTCGCCTTCGGCCAATACGGGCTGAAGGCGCTGGAGCCGGACCGCGTCACCGCGCGCCAGATCGAGGCCGCCCGCCGCGCGCTGACCCGCTTCATGAAGCGCGCGGGCCGGGTGTGGATCCGCGTCTACCCCGACGTGCCGGTGTCGAAGAAGCCGATCGAGGTGCGCATGGGCAAGGGCAAGGGCACGCCCGAATTTTGGGTGGTCCGCGTCAAGCCCGGCCGCATCCTGTTCGAGGTCGACGGCATTCCGGTCGGCGTCGCCAAGGAAGCGCTGGCGCTCGCCGCCGCCAAGCTGCCGGTCAAGACCCGTTTCATCGAACGCATCGCCGAGTGAGTGTCATGAAAGCCGCAGACGTCAGAGCGATGACGACCGACCAGATCGAGGACGAAGTGCTCAAGCTGAAGAAGGAGCAGTTCAACCTGCGCTTCCAGCGCGCCACCGGTCAGCTCGAGAACACTTCGCGCGTGCGCGTCATCCGCCGCGACATCGCGCGGCTGAAGACCGTCGCGACGCAGAAGCGCGCCGGCATGCCGGAGCCGAAGGCCGAAGCCGGCGCGCCCGCCGAGGCTAAGCCCAAGACCGCACGCACACGCGCCAAGGCTGCCGCGAAGCCCGCCGCGAAGCCGAAATCGCGCGCCAAAGCCAAGTCGAAGGAATAGGGGTTTTAGATGCCGAAACGTACGCTGCATGGCCTCGTCGTCAGCGACAAGCAGGACAAGACGGTGATCGTCCGCGTCGAGCGGCGTTTCACCCATCCGGCGATGAAGAAGACCGTGCGCCGTTCGAAGAAGTACCACGCCCACGACGAGAAGAACGAGTTTTCGGTGGGCGACGTCGTGTGGATCGAGGAGCGCCGCCCGCTGTCCAAGCTCAAGTGCTGGGAAGTGATCCGCGGCGAGAAGAAAGAAAGAGTTCAATAAGCGTCATGCTGTTTTCGAATAAGAGAGCCGCCTCATGATCCAGATGCAGACCAACCTCGACGTGGCGGACAATTCCGGCGCGCGCCGCGTCATGTGCATCAAGGTGCTGGGCGGTTCCAAACGCAAGTACGCCACCATCGGCGACGTCATCGTCGTCTCGGTGAAGGAGGCGATCCCGCGCGGCCGCGTCAAGAAGGGCGACGTGATGAAGGCCGTGGTGGTGCGCATCCGCAAGGACATCAAGCGCCCGGACGGCTCGGTCATCCGCTTCGACCGCAACGCCGCGGTGCTGATCACGCCGCAGATGGAGCCGGTCGGCACCCGCATCTTCGGGCCGGTGCCGCGCGAATTGCGCGCCAAGAACCACATGAAGATCATCTCGCTCGCGCCGGAGGTGCTGTGATGGCCGCCAAGATCAAGAAGGGCGACAAGGTCATCGTGCTCACCGGCCGCGACAAGGGCCGCAGCGGCGAGGTGATCGAGGTGCGCCCGGCCGAGACGCGCGCGCTGGTGCGCGGCGTCAACATGGTCAAGCGCCACCAGCGCCAATCCGCGCAGCAGGAGGGCGGCATCATCTCCAAGGAGAGCCCGGTCCACCTGTCCAACCTCGCGCTCGCCGATCCCAAGGACGGCAAGCCGACCCGCGTCGGCTTCAAATTCGTCGGCGAGGGCCACGAGCGCCGCAAGGTGCGCGTCGCCAAGCGTTCCGGAGTTGAGATCGATGGCTGATACGCAAGAACCTCAAAGCCAAACGCCGGCCGCCCAGACGCCGCCGCCCGCCGCGCCCAAAGCCGGCAAGGAGGCCGCGCCCAATACCGCGCCTAAGACTGCGCACGAGCGCTACGTGGCGCGGCTCAAGACCCAGTTCGACCAGCAGATCCGCGGCGAGCTGATCAAGCAGTTCGGCTACAAGAACAAGATGCAGGTGCCGGTGATCACCAAGGTGGTGCTCAATATGGGCATCGGCGAGGGGGTCGCCGACCGCAAGAAGGTCGACAACGCCGCCGCCGACCTGTCGCTGATCGCCGGCCAGAGGGCGGTCATCACCAAGTCGCGCAAGTCGATCGCCACCTACAAGCTGCGCGACGGCCAGGCCATCGGCTGCAAGGTCACGCTGCGCAAGGCGCGCATGTACGACTTCATCGACCGGCTGATCAACATCGCGCTGCCGCGCATCCGCGACTTCCGCGGCCTCAACCCCAAGAGCTTCGACGGCCGCGGCAACTTCAGCCTAGGCATCAAGGAGCACATCGTGTTCCCCGAGATCGATTTCGACAAGGCGGTCGACGTCTGGGGACTCGACATCACCGTTTGCACGAGCGCGCCGACAGACGATGAGGCGCGTGCGCTGCTCGCTGCGTTCAACTTCCCGTTCCGGCAGTGAGGGACTTTTCCCTCAAACGCGGGACCGTAAGGAGCAAATAGAATGGCGAAGAAGAGTTCGATCGAGAAGAACAACAGGCGGCGCAGGATGACGAAGAAATTCGCCGGCCGGCGCGCCAAGCTGAAGGCAATCGCGCACGACAAGAAATTGCCGACCGAGGAGCGTTTTGCCGCGACGCTGAAGCTCGCCGAGCTGCCGCGCAATTCCTCCGCCACCCGCATCCGCAACCGCTGCGAATTGTCGGGCCGTCCGCGCGCCTATTACCGCAAGCACCGTTTGAGCCGCATCGCGCTGCGCGATCTCGGGTCCAAGGGGCTGATTCCCGGCCTCGTGAAGTCGAGCTGGTAGGAGGATCGAGATGGCAGTCAACGATCCGATCGGCGACATGATCGCGCGCATCCGCAACGCGCAGATGCGCAGCAAGTCCAAGGTCGCCATGCCCGCCTCCAAGCAGCGCGAGCGCGTGGCCGAGGTGCTCAAGGCGGAAGGCTTCATCCGCGGCTACGCCAGCGTCGCGCACGCCTCCGGCCGCAACGAACTGGAGATCGAGCTGAAATATTTCGACGGCGAGCCGGTGATCCGCGAGATCGCGCGCGTCTCCAAGCCCGGCCGGCGCGTCTACGCCTCGGTCAAGGCGCTGCCGCGCATCAACAACGGGCTCGGCGTCGCCATCGTGTCCACCCCCAAGGGCGTGATGGCCGACCATGACGCCCGCGACGCCAATGTCGGCGGCGAGATCATTTGTACGGTGTTTTGATGTCACGCGTCGGATACAAACCCGTTGCCATCCCCACCGGCGTCACCGCCAATGTGGAAGGGCAGACCGTCAAGATGAAGGGCCCCAAGGGCGCGCTGCAAGTCGTGCTGCACGACGACGTGGCGGTCAGCCTGGACAAGGCCGCCATCAAGGTCGAGCCGCGCTTCGAAACCAAGCGCGCCCGCTCGCTGTGGGGCACCTCGCGCACGCTGGTCGCCAATCTGGTGGCCGGCGTGACCAAGGGCTTCGAGGAGAAGCTGGAGATCACCGGCGTCGGCTACCGCGCCGCCGTGCAGGGTAAGCAGCTCAACCTGCAGCTCGGCTTTTCGCACGACGTCAATTACGCGATCCCGCAGGGCATCACCATCGCCACCCCGAAGCCGACCGAGATTCTGGTGACCGGCATCGACAAGCAGCAGGTCGGCCAGGTCGCCGCCGAATTGCGCGGCTACCGCCCGCCCGAGCCCTACAAGGGCAAGGGCGTGCGATACGCCGGCGAATACATCTTCCGCAAGGAAGGCAAGAAGAAGTAGAGGACGAAGCGCCATGTCGAGATTGAGTGACCGGACCGCGCGGCGGACGGGAGTGGTGCGGCGCAAGGTCAAGCTGGCGGCGCGCGGACGCGCGCGCTTGTCGGTGTTCCGCTCGTCCAAGCACATCTACGCCCAGCTCATCGACGACGATAAGGGCGTGACGCTGGCCGCCGCTTCCACGCTGGAGAAGACCATGCGCGATGCCGGCGGCAAGGGCGCCGATATCGCGGCCGCCAAGGCGGTCGGCAAGCTGCTCGCCGAGCGCGCCAAGGAAAAGGGCGTCAAGGACGTCGTGTTCGACCGCGGCGGCTATCTCTATCACGGACGCATCAAGGCGCTGGCCGACGCCGCGCGCGAAGGCGGCCTCAACTTCTAATTCCAACGGATCGATCAAACATGGCACATGAACCTCGACGAGAGCCGCGCCGCGACCGCGAACGTGGTGGCCGCGATGAGCGCGACAGCGAGTTCATCGACAAGCTGGTGCACATCAACCGCGTGGCCAAGGTGGTCAAGGGTGGACGGCGTTTTGCTTTCGCCGCGCTGGTGATCGTCGGCGATCAGAAAGGCCGCGCCGGTTTCGGCCACGGCAAGGCGCGCGAGGTGCCGGAAGCGATCCGCAAGGCGACCGACGCCGCCAAGCGCGGGCTGACCCGCGTGCCGCTGCGCGAGGGCCGCACGCTGCATCACGACGTGCTCGGCCGCCACGGCGCCGGCAAGGTATTCTTGCGCGCGGCGCCTCCCGGCACCGGCATCATCGCCGGCGGCCCGATGCGCGCGGTGTTCGAGACGCTCGGCATCCAGGACGTGGTGGCCAAATCGCTCGGCTCGTCCAACCCCTACAACGTGGTGCGCGCGACTTTCGACGCGCTCAAACATCAGGATTCGCCGCGCTCGGTGGCGGCCCGCCGCAACATCAAGGTCTCCACCTTGCAGGCGCGCCGCCGCGAAGGCGGCGAGGCCGAGGCGGCGGCCGATTAAGGAACGAAGACCATGGCCCAGGGAAAAACCATCAAGCTCGAGCAGGTCGGCAGCCCGATGCGCCGCAACCACGATCAGCGTTCGACGTTGATCGGGCTCGGCCTCAACAAGATCGGCCGCATGCGCGATCTGCCGGACACGCCCGCCACCCGCGGCATGATCCGCAAGGTGCAGCACCTGGTGCGCGTGGTCGGCGAGGGGAAATGAGTTTGTCATCGCCGGGCAAAAGGCGCGAAGCGCCGTCTTCCTGCCAGATGACCCGGCGATCCATCCTCTTTCGCAAGAAGATGGATGTCCGGGACAAGCCCGGCCATGACAAAAGAGAGATCGAAGGACGAAGAAGATGAAACTCAACCAGATCGCCGACAAGCCCGGCGCCCGCAAGAACCGCATGCGCGTCGGGCGCGGCATCGGCTCGGGCATGGGCAAGACCGGCGGGCGCGGCGGCAAGGGCCAGACCGCGCGCTCCGGCGTCGCCATCAAGGGCTTCGAAGGCGGCCAGATGCCGCTGCACCGGCGCCTGCCCAAGCGCGGCTTCCGCAACACGCCGTTCGCGCTCAAGCTCAACGAGATCAATCTCGGCAAGGTGCAGGCCGCGATCGATGCCGGCCAGCTCGACGCCAATGCCCCGATCGACGTCACGGCCCTGGTCAAGGCCGGCCTGATGCGGCGCGAAAAGGGCGGCGTGAAGTTGCTGGGCGCGGGCGAATTCAAGGCCAAGGCCGCGTTCTCGGTCTACCGCGCCTCCAAGTCGGCGGTCGATGCCGTGGAGAAGGCCGGCGGCAGCGTCAAGATCCTGGCGCAGCCCAAAGAGGAACCGGCCGAGCCGAAGGGCAAGAACAAGCGCAAGGCGCTGGAAGCGGCCAAGGCCGGCGACAAGGCCGGCAAGGGCGAGGGTAAGCCGAAGGGCGGCAAGGGCAAGCCGGCGGCGGAGGCGGAGTAGGTCTCTAGGGGTTTGCGTCGCCCGCGCGACGAGCGGGCGGCCGGTTCGCGCGGGCTACCGGTTGGCAGCTGCGGGCCTATTTAGAGAAGGCGCGAAGACTTCATGCACCCGCGGCGCGCGGCGCGCATGACGGAAGGTGGGATGGGGCCCGAAGGAGAAACCGATGGTTTCGGCAGCGGAACAACTGGCGGCCAATCTCAACTTCTCGGCGCTCGCCAAGGCCGAAGAGCTCAAGAAGCGTATCTGGTTCACGCTCGGCGCGCTCATGGTCTATCGCCTCGGCACTTATATCCCGCTGCCGGGCATCGATCCCGACGCCTGGGCGCAGATTTTCCAGACCCAGTCCGGCGGCATCCTCGGCATGTTCAACATGTTCTCGGGCGGCGGTATCCAGCGCATGGCCATCTTCGCCCTGAACATCATGCCCTACATCTCCGCCTCCATCATCATCCAGCTGATGACCACGGTCTCGCCCACGCTCGAGGCGCTCAAGAAGGAAGGCGAGGCCGGCCGCAAGATCATGAACCAGTATACGCGGTATCTCACCGTGGTGCTGGCGGCGTTCCAGGCCTACGGCATCGCCATCGGGCTGGAAGGCTCCACCAACGTCGTAAGTAGTCCGGGCTACTTCTTCCTCATTTCTACGACCATTACGCTCACCGGCGGGACGGTCTTTCTGATGTGGCTGGGCGAGCAGATCACCTCGCGCGGCGTCGGCAATGGCATCTCGCTCATCATCCTGGCCGGCATCGTCGCGCGGCTGCCCTCGGCCATCGCCGGCACGCTGGAACTCGGCCGCCAGGGCGCGCTGTCCACCGGTCTCATCCTCGTGGTCATCGTCATGGTGGTGGCGGTCATCGCCTTCATCGTGTTCATGGAGCGCGCGCAACGCCGCTTGCTGATCCAGTATCCCAAGCGCCAAGTCGGCAACCGCATGTTCGAGGGTCAGTCCTCGCATCTGCCGCTCAAGCTCAACACCTCGGGCGTGATCCCGCCGATCTTCGCCTCCTCGCTGCTGCTGCTGCCGACGACGGTCGCCAATTTCAACGCCGGTCATGGGCCGAACTGGCTCACCACCGTCACCACGCTGCTCGGCCACGGCCGCCCGTTGTTCCTGATTCTGTATATCGGGCTGATCGTGTTCTTCGCCTTCTTCTACACGGCGATCGTGTTCAACCCGACCGAGACCGCCGACAACTTGAAGAAGCACGGCGGCTTCATCCCGGGCATAAGACCGGGCGAACGAACGGCGGAATATATCGACTACGTGCTGTCGCGCATCACCGTGGTGGGCGCGCTCTATCTCGCGATCGTGTGCTTGATCCCGGAGATCTTGATCTCCTACGCGGCGGTGCCGTTCTATTTCGGCGGCACCTCGCTTCTGATCGTGGTCAGTGTCACCATGGACACCGTGGCGCAGATCCAGGGCTATCTGCTGGCGCACCAATATGAAGGCCTGATCAAACGCTCCAAGCTGCGGGGTTCTCGGCGATGAGGTTGGTCCTGCTCGGCCCGCCGGGGGCGGGGAAGGGCACGCAAGCAAAACGCCTGGTTTCGAAATACGGAATTATCCACCTTTCGAGCGGCGAGATGCTGCGGGCGGCGGCGGCGGCCGGCACCCCGGTCGGCTTGCAGGCCAAGACCCTGATCGACCGCGGCGACTTGGTGCCGGACGACATGATCGTGTCGATCATCGCCGACCGCATCGACCGTCCCGACGCCAAGGCCGGTTTCATCCTCGACGGCTTTCCCCGCACGGTGCCGCAGGCCGCGGCGCTCGAGCGGCTGCTGGCCAAACGCGGGCTGCAGCTCGACGTCGTCATCGCCTTGGTGGTTAATGAGGGCATCCTGCTCGACCGCATCGAAAAGCGCGTGGCCGACATGACGGCGCGCGGCGAGACGCTGCGCGCCGACGACACCTCCGAGGTGCTGCGCGGGCGGCTGGCGGCCTACCGGGCGCAGACCGCTCCGTTGATCGACCACTATGCCCGCAAGAGCGTCCTGCGCCCCGTCGACGGCATGGACGCGGTCGATGAGGTCGGCGCGGCCATCGACGACATCCTGGCCACCGCGGCCGCCAAAGCCGCGCAGCGGCAGGCCGCTCCGGCCGGCCCGTCGGCGCGCCCGGCCCGCAAACCCGCCAAAAAAGCCGGGGCCGCCAAGGGGTCGAAGGGCAAGGGGTCGAAGGGCAAGGCCAAAGCCCCCCAAAAACCCGCAAAAGCCGCCAAAAAGACCGCCAAACCGGCCGCTCGGCGCGGCCGCGCCGCCGCCAAGGCCCGCAAGCCGGCGCGCAAGGCTGCCCGCGCCGCCGGCTTAAAAAACAGGGCTGGACAGCGCAAATCGGGTAGTCGGCGGAGGTTGACGAAGGCGTGATGAATCCCTTAATAAGTTGGACATTCAGGAGTTTGACACGATGCCGGGCCCCGATAGAGCGGGGACGGGTGTCGTGTTACGCTTTGCGCTATCCCCTTCCAGGGAACGAAGAATTCAGGCCGATCGGGGCGGCCGGCCGGCAACAGGAGACTTAATCCGTGGCTCGTATCGCGGGCGTCAATCTGCCCACCAACAAGCGCGTGGTGATCGCGTTGCAATACATCCATGGCATCGGGCCGAAGATCGCCCAGGATATCATGGGCAAGGTCAGTCTGCCGGCCGAGCGGCGCGTGTCGCAGCTCACCGACGCCGAGGTGCTGCAGATTCGCGAAATCATCGATCGTGACTATATGGTCGAAGGCGACCTGCGCCGCGAAACGTCGATGAACATCAAGCGGCTGATGGATCTGGGCTGCTACCGGGGCTTGCGCCACCGCAAGGGCCTGCCGGTACGCGGGCAGCGCACGCATACCAATGCGCGCACCCGCAAGGGACCGGCCAAGGCCATCGCCGGCAAGAAGAAGGCCACGACGTAAACGTTTTTAAGGTTTCGGTCCGCCCCGGCATCGGGCAGCGGGACCGCGAAAGGGATCGAGAATGGGTAAGGAAGCCACCCGCGTCCGCCGGCGCGAACGCAAGAATATCGCGTCGGGCGTCGCGCACGTCGCGGCCTCGTTCAACAACACCATGATCACCATCACCGACGCGCAAGGCAACACCATCGCCTGGTCGTCGGCGGGGACCATGGGCTTCAAGGGTTCGCGCAAGTCGACGCCCTACGCCGCGCAGGTGGCCGCCGAAGACGCCGCCAAGAAGGCGCAGGAGCACGGCATGCGCACGCTCGAGGTGGAAGTCTCCGGCCCCGGTTCGGGCCGCGAGTCGGCGCTGCGTTCGCTGCAGGCGGCCGGCTTCACCATCACTTCGATCCGCGACGTGACCACGATCCCGCACAACGGGTGCCGGCCGCGTAAGCGTCGTCGCGTTTGATGTCTTGTCGAGGCGGATGCGTCGCACGCATCCGCTGCCGCCCAACTTTCCCCACATGGCGGGTGGGGTCGCGCGAGGCGATGGGGCCCGCGCCGCTCGCAAAGGTGAAGACGTGATCCAAAAGAATTGGCAGGAATTGATCAGGCCGAACAAGCTCCAGGTCGCCGCCGGCAGCGATGCCGCGCGCACCGCGACCGTGGTTGCCGAGCCGCTCGAGCGCGGCTTCGGCGTCACGCTGGGCAATGCGCTGCGCCGCATTCTGCTCTCCTCGCTGCAAGGCGCGGCCGTGCAGTCGGTGCACATCGACGGCGTGCTGCACGAGTTCTCCTCGATCGCCGGCGTGCGCGAGGACGTCACCGACATCGTGCTCAACATCAAGGACATCGCCATCAAGATGCAGGGCGAAGGCCCCAAGCGCATGGTGGTGAAGAAGCAGGGCCCCGGCACCGTCACCGCCGGCGACATTCAGACCGTCGGCGACGTGGTCGTGCTCAACCCGGACCTCGTGCTCTGCACGCTGGACGAGGGCGCCGAGATCCGCATGGAGTTCACCGTCAACACCGGCAAGGGCTACGTGCCGGCCGAGCGCAACCGTCCCGAGGACGCGCCGATCGGCTTGATCCCGGTCGACAGCCTCTATTCGCCGGTGCGCAAGGTGTCCTACAAGGTCGAGAACACCCGCGAGGGTCAGATCCTCGACTACGACAAGCTCACCATGACGATCGAGACCAACGGCGCGGTGTCGCCCGAGGATTCGCTCGCCTATGCCGCGCGCATCCTGCAGGACCAGCTCAACGTCTTCGTGAATTTCGAGGAGCCGCGCAAGGCGGAGGCCGCGGAATCGATCCCCGACCTCGCCTTCAACCCGGCCTTCCTCAAGAAGGTGGACGAGCTCGAGCTTTCCGTCCGCTCGGCCAACTGCCTGAAGAACGACAACATCGTCTATATCGGCGATCTCGTGCAGAAGACCGAAGCCGAGATGCTGCGTACGCCGAACTTCGGCCGCAAGTCGCTCAACGAGATCAAGGAAGTGCTGGCGCAGATGGGCCTGCATCTCGGCATGGAAGTGCCGGGCTGGCCGCCGGAGAATATCGAAGAGCTGGCCAAGCGCTTCGAAGACCATTACTGAGCCGCCGCGCGCGGCACGACGAAAACGGCAGGGAGTTAAGCGATGCGTCACGGCAAAGTACACCGCAAGCTGGGCAAAAAGCCCGCGCATCGTAAGGCCATGTTCGCCAACATGGCCGCCGCCCTGATCAAGCACGAGCAGATCGTCACCACGCTGCCGAAGGCCAAGGAATTGCGCCCGGTGGTGGAGAAGCTGGTCACGCTCGCCAAGAAAGGCGGGCTCGCCGCCCGCCGCCAGGCCATCGCCGAAATCCGCGACCTGGTCCAGGTCAAGAAGCTGTTCGAGGTGCTGGCGCCGCGCTACGGCGAGCGTCACGGCGGCTATACCCGCATCATGAAGGCCGGCTTCCGCTTCGGCGACAACGCCCCGCAAGCGGTGATCGAGTTCGTCGACCGCGACCTCGAGGCCAAGGGCAAGGATTCAGGACCGGTGCAGGAAAAGAAGGTCGCGGAAGAAGAGGCCGTGCCGGCGTAAAGCCCGCAAGCAAGCGACATCCGATGCGAGGGGCGGCGCTCAGGCGCCGCCTTTTTGCTGGGGAGTGGCCGGCGTGCCGGTTGCGGCACTTTTGATGTGCGCAAGCGGTGCTGCGGCGATAGCCGCGCGACGCGCCCCACGCTATTGTCGGCGTAACGAAAATCGAGGGGAAAACCATGATCCGCACCGGATTGCGCGGCGCCGCGCTCAGCGTCGCGCTTGCACTCACGCTTGGCCTGGCGCTCGTCGGCACGGCCAACGCCGCCAAGCCGGATCTGATCAAGCGCGGCGATTACCTGGTCAACACCATCATGACCTGCGGCAATTGCCATTCGCCCAAGGGGCCGACCGGCGCCGACATCGCGGACAAGGCCTTCTCCGGCGGGCTGTCCTGGGACGAACCGCCGTTCAAGGTGACCGCGCCCAACATCACCCAGGATAAGGAAACCGGCATCGGCAAATGGAGCGATGGCGACATCAAGCGGCTGCTGCGCAAGGGCGTCAGGCCGAACGGCACGCCGATCGCCACCATCATGCCGACCGGCTTCTACGAGATCATCACCAAGAAGGACATGAACGCGATCGTCGCATACTTGCGCACGCTCAAACCGATCAAGAACAAGGTGGCGGACCCGGTCTACAAGATGAAGCAGGTGCGGCAGATCTTCCCCGGCGCCGCGCGGCGCTACCGCGAGGCCATGTTCAGCGACCGCCAGAAGCACGGCTTCTACCTCGCCACCATCGGCCACTGCATGGAATGCCACACCCCGATGGCGCAGGGCCGCCATGACTGGGCCAAGGACCTCGGCCGCGGCGGTTTCGAATTCCCCGGCCCCTGGGGCGTATCGGTGTCGCGCAACATCACGCAGAGCAAGAGCAAGGGCATCGGCGCCTGGACCGATGCCGAGATCAAGCGCGCCATCACGCAAGGCATCGACAAGGACGGCAAGCATTTGAAACCGCCCATGGGCTTTTCCTACTACGCCAAGATGACCGACCTCGATATCGCCGACATCATCGTCTATCTGCGCACGGTGCCGGCGAAGGAATAGCGGCTGCGCCGCGCGCTCGCTTCACCTCTCCCCGCGCGCGGGGAGAGGTCGGCTTTCGCGCCTTAAGCGCGTTTACGCGCGTCTTCAACGCGGCTATGGCGCGGAAGCTGGGTGATACGGACTCCGGCTGATCTATTCCGTCATTCCGGGACGCTCGCAAAGCGAGCGGACCCGGAATCCTGATGTAAGCACTGCGATTGTTTCTGGATTCCGGGTTCGCCGGCCTTACGCCCGCGCCCCGGAATGACGAACTGATTATCCGGATTTCGTATGAGGGGGCTTGGCGGCGACTTTCAACGGATCGAAGCGCCCCTCACCCGCCTCGCTCGCTGACGCTCGCCCGGCACCCTCTCCCCGCTTGCGGGGAGAGGGGAGAACTCACCACCCCTGCAGCACGACCTTGCCGATGCTGCGGCCGCTTTCGATGAGCCCGTGCGCCGCGCGCAAGTTGGCGGCGTTGATCGGCGCCAGTTCCTTCGCCATGGTGGTGACGATCAATCCGTCGTCGACCATGGCCGACACGTCGTTGAGCAGATTGTGCTGTGCGATCATGTCGGGCGTCTCAAAGATCGCGCGGGTGAACATAGATTCCCAATGCAGCGACGCCGCCTTGCGCTTGAGCAGCTTGACGTCGAGCGATACGGGGTCGTCGATCAGCGCGAACTTGCCCTGCGGCGCGATGATCTCGGGCACCACGGGGTAATGCTGGTCGGTACCGGTGATGCCGGCGACCAGCGCCACGTTGGCATGGCCGATCGCCTTGAGTTGCTCGGCCAGCGGCTTGGAATGATCGACGACGTGATGGGCGCCGAGCCTCAGGCACCAGGCGCGCGTCTGCGGCCGCGAGGCGGTGGCGATCACCGTCAGCGCGGTCAGCCGGCGCGCGAGCTGGATCAGGATCGAGCCGACGCCGCCGGCGCCGCCGATGATCAGCAGCGCGCGGCCGTCCGGGCTCTTGCCCGGCGCGACGCCGAAGCGGTCGAACAACATTTCCCAGGCCGTGATGCTGGTGAGCGGCAGGGCCGCGGCTTGCGCAAACGACAGGCTCTTCGGCTTGCGGCCGACTATGCGCTCGTCCACCAGGTGAAATTCCGCGTTGGTGCCGGGGCGCGCGATCGAGCCCGCGTAGAACACTTCGTCCCCCGGCTTGAACAGCTTAACCTCCGGCCCCACCGCATCGACCACGCCGGCCGCGTCATAGCCCAGCACCTTGGGCGGCTCGCCGGCCTTTGGCGCCGCGCGCATGCGCACTTTGGTGTCGACCGGGTTGACCGACACCGCCTTGACCGCAACGCGCAGGTCGCAGCCCTTGGGCTCCGGCCGGTCGGCGGTGAAATCGATCAGCGATTCCTTATCGGCGACCGGCAGCGAAGTGCGATATCCGACGGCTTTCATTCCGGGGGCGCTCCAGGCGAGGGCTAAGCACCGCCCAAATGCCGCGATCGGGGGCGGCTTTGCAAGCACTGCAAAAATCGACCAAATCGGCTGTCATGCCTTCAATCGGCCTCGCCTTGGGCCTATATCGGCGGCACCGCCGGAGAGATTCGATATGCCCCTGAATGCGCGCTTTCGCCTGCTTTGCCTGGCCCTCGGCTGGGCGCTCCTGCTTGCCCTGACGCCCGCCGGGCTTAGCCCTGCGGCGGCGCAAACCGTCGAGCGCAAGGTGCCGACCCAGGCCGAGCTGCGCCTGTCCTACGCGCCGGTGGTCAAGCGGGTGGCGCCGGCGGTGGTCAATGTCTACGCCGCCAAGCTGCTGCGCAACCAGAACCCGCTGTTCCAGGACCCGATCTTCCGCCGCTTCTTCGGCGTGCCGGGCGGCGGCCATCAGGTCCAGCGCTCGCTCGGCTCCGGCGTGATCGTCGATCCCGCCGGCCTCATCGTCACCAATGTGCACGTGGTGGAGGGCGCCGACGACATCAAGGTGGCGCTCTCCGACAAGCGCGAGTTCGAGGCGCATGTCGTGCTCAAGGACCGGCGCAGCGATCTCGCCGTGCTGCGCATCAAGGACGGCACGGCGCGCTTCCCCTCGCTGCAATTCGCCAATTCCGACGCGCTGCAGGTCGGCGACGTGGTGCTCGCCATCGGCAACCCGTTCGGCGTCGGGCAGACCGTGACGCACGGCATCGTTTCGGCGGTGGCGCGCACGCAGGTTGGCATCACCGACTATCAGTTTTTCATCCAGACCGACGCCGCCATCAATCCCGGCAATTCCGGCGGCGCGCTGGTCGATCTCGACGGCCGCCTGGTCGGCATCAACACCGCGATCTTCTCGCGCTCGGGCGGCTCGCAAGGCATCGGTTTCGCCATCCCCGCCAACATGGTGCGGGTGGTGGTGGCTTCGGCCGAGCACGGCGGCAAGGCGGTGGAGCGGCCCTGGCTCGGCGCCCGGCTGCAGGCGGTCACGCCCGACATCGCCGACAGCCTCGGGCTCAAACGCCCGGCCGGCGCGCTGATCACCAGAGTGCTGGCGGGCAGCCCGGCGGCGCAGGCCGGCCTCACGGTGGGCGACCTGATCCTGTCGATCGACGGGCAGGCGGTCGACGATCCCAACGCCTTCGATTACCGCTTCGCCACCAAGCCGCTCGGCGGCGCGGCCGAGCTCGGCCTGCGCCGCAAGGGCCGCGAGGTGAAGGCTAAGGTGAGCTTACGCACCGCGCCCGAATCCCCACGCGAAGAGATCACCATCCGCACGCGCTCGCCGTTCTTCGGCGCCAAGGTCGCTAACCTGTCGCCGGCGCTGTCCGACGAATTGCAGCTGCGCAACGCCGACCGCGGCGTCGTCATCCTCGACGTCGACAACGGCTCCTATGCCAGCAATATCGGTTTCCGCCGCGGCGACGTCATCGTGACGGTGAACAACCAGCGCATCGAGAAGACCGGCGATCTCGCGCGTGTCGCCGCCGAGCCGCACCGCAGTTGGCGCATCATCCTGCGCCGCGGCGGCCGCCAGATCACCGCGGTGTTCAACGGATGAGGGGATAAATGACCCCGCGCGCCAAAGCGGCAGGGCCCACGCTGTTCGCCGCCGCCGGCTTGGACAAAGACGCGCCGCGTCCGCTCGCCGACCGCCTGCGCCCGCAAAAGCTCGATGAGGTCGTCGGACAGGACCATCTCTTGGGCCCCGACGGCGCGCTCACCCGCATGCTGGCGACCCGCTCGCTCGGCTCGCTGGTGTTCTGGGGCCCGCCCGGCACCGGCAAGACCACCGTGGCGCGGTTGCTGGCGCAGGCGACCGACCTCAATTTCGAGCAGATCTCCGCCATCTTCACCGGCGTCGCCGACCTGAAGAAAGTGTTCGAGGAGGCGCGCCGCCGCCGCGAGCTGGGGCAGGGCACGCTGCTGTTCGTCGACGAGATCCACCGCTTCAACCGCGCCCAGCAGGATAGTTTCCTGCCGGTAATGGAGGACGGCACCATCATCCTGGTCGGCGCCACCACCGAGAACCCGTCGTTCGAGCTGAACGCGCCGCTGTTGTCGCGCGCCCGCGTGTTGGTGTTCAAACCGCTCGATGCGCCGGCGATCGAAAAGCTGCTGGCGCGCGCCGAAAAGATCGAAGGCAAGCCGCTGCCGCTCGACGCAGAAGCGCGCGCGCAACTGATCGGCATGGCCGACGGCGACGGCCGCGCCGCGCTCACGCTCGCGGAAGAAGTCTGGCGCGCCGCCCGCAAGGACGAAAGCTTCTCCGCCACGCAATTGCAGGAGATCGTGCAGCGGCGCGCGCCGCTCTACGACAAATCGCAGGACGGCCACTACAATCTGATCAGCGCCTTGCACAAATCGGTGCGCGGCTCCGATCCCGACGCCGCGCTCTATTATCTCTGCCGCATGTTGGACGCCGGCGAGCCGGCGCTCTACATCGCGCGCCGGGTGGTGCGCATGGCGATCGAGGACATCGGCATGGCAGACCCGCAGGCGCTGGTGATCGCCAATGCCGCCAAGGACGCCTACGACTTTCTGGGCTCGCCGGAGGGCGATCTCGCCATCGCGCAGGCGGTGATCTACATGGCGACCGCGCCCAAGTCGAACGCCGGCTATGCCGCATACGGTGCCGCCATGCGCACGGCCAAGCAGGCGGGCTCGCTCGTGCCGCCCAAGCACATCCTCAACGCACCCACCAAGCTGATGCAGGAGGAGGGCTACGGCCGCGGCTACGCCTACGATCACGACGCCGAAGAAGCCTTTTCCGGCCAGAACTATTTCCCCGACGCGCTGCCGCGCCAGCGCTTCTACAATCCGCCCGAGCGCGGCTTCGAGCGCGAGATCAGGAAGCGACTGGATTATTGGGCGAAGCTCAGGAAGGAGCGGGGCGGGGGATGATGCTCTGGGTTTTGGCGGTTCTGGTCGTTGCGGCGGCGTCAGGCGCGACTAGGCTGCAGGCGGCCGAGCCCATGACCGGGCGTTGGGCGGCCGATCCGTCCTTCTGCGCGGGGCTCGGCCGAACTCGGGCGGAGGCGCCCCTGGTGGTGACCATCGAAGCTCTGCGCTGGTCTGACGAGGTTTGCCGCATTGGCCGCTCCTACCGGACCGGCGACACGCTGCACCTGGAGGCGTTCTGCTGGGGCAAAACGGGCAAGCACGCGATCCCGGTCTCGCTGCGGCTGCACGGCGACCGCATTTCCGTGATCTGGAACCGAACCCCGCGCGGCGAACTGCGGCGCTGCCCGCAAGCGAGCCATCCATGATCGATCTCGACGCCTATTGCCGGCGGGTCGGCTATGACGGCCCGCGCGAGCCCACGCTGGCGACCTTGCGCGAGTTGCACCGGCTGCAGCCGCAGGCCATCGCCTTCGAGAATCTCGATCCGCTGCTGAAGCGGCCGGTCAAGCTCGATGCCGCCTCGCTGCAGGACAAGCTCGTCGGAGGTGGCCGCGGCGGCTACTGCTTCGAGCAGAACCTGCTGTTCGGCGACGTGCTGCGCGCGCTCGGATTTACGGTCAGGGAGGCGACCGCGCGCGTGCGCTGGAGCATGCCGCCAGGCGTACAGACGCCGCGCGTGCACGCGCTGTTGATCGTCGAGGCCGAGGGCGAAAGTTATCTGGTTGATGTCGGTTTCGGCGGCAATGTGGCGACCGGCCCGCTGCTGCTCAAATCGCGCGACGAGCAGGCGACGCCGCACGAACCGTTCCGTCTCGTGGCGGAAGACCATCGCGTCGTCGTCGAATCGAAGATCGCCGGCCAATGGGTGAGCCTCTACGCCACCGATCTGGCGGAAAGCATTCCCGCCGATTTCGAGCTGGGCAACTGGTTCACCTCGGCGCATCCGGACTCGATCTTCGTCAACGGGCTGCTGGCGGCGCGCGCCGAGCCCGGCCGCCGTTATGCTCTCTTCAACAATGCCCTGTCGGTGCACAAGCTCAATGGCGGCAGCGAGAAGTGCATGCTCGATGCGCGCGAGTTGCGCGACGCGCTCGCCGATCTGTTCGAGATCAGGCTTGCCGGTCTCGACGGTCTCGACGCGGCGCTTTCGCGGCTGGCGGACGCGCCGGCATGACCCGCGGACGCAACGGACCGCGCCAGCCAGGCGGCGGACGGCAGCAGGCCGGGCCGCGCAGCCGCGGTCAAGGTCGCGGTCAAGGTCGCGATCGCGACGAGCGGATCAAGGAGCGGGCTAAAGAGCGCGCCAATCCGCGGCAATCCGATCTGCGCGCGAAGCACGCACCGAAGCGTGATGGCGGCAGAGGCCGCGCTTATCCCGCCCGCCCTCCGCGTGAGCAGCGGGCGGCTGTTGTGCCCGCGCCGGTGGTCGCTCCGAAGCCCACGTATTATTCGGCCGGCGTGCAAACCGTCACCGTCACCGCGGACGAAAACGATATGCGCGTAGACCGCTTCTTCGAGGCGCGCTTTCCCGGGCTCTCGTTCAGCCATATCCAGCGCATCATCCGCAAAGGCGAGGTGCGCGTGAACGGCAAGCGCACGCAGCCGAAGGCGCGGCTGGAAGCGGGACAGACCGTGCGCATACCGCCGCTCAAGCTGGACGCGCCGCCCCCGCGCGACGACGCGCCGCCTGCGCAAAAGGACCGCGCCTTCCTCAAATCGATCACGCTCTACGAGGACGCCGACGTGCTGGTGCTTAATAAGCCCATGGGGCTTGCCGTGCAGGGCGGCTCCGGCACCATCCGCCACATCGACGGCATGCTCGGCGCCTTGCGCGGCGCGAGCCCCGACGCCCAGCGCCCGCGCCTGGTGCACCGGCTCGACAAGGACACCGCCGGCTGCCTGCTGGTCGCCAAGACGCGCTTTGCCGCCGCCGCACTGGCGAAAACCTTCCGCACCCGCTCGGCGCGCAAGATCTACTGGGCGCTGGTCGTGGGCGTGCCGAGGCCGAAGCAGGGCCGCGTCTCGACTTATCTGGCCAAGCAGGAGGTCGAAGAAGACTCCTTCATGCGCATCGCCAAGCACGGCGACAAGGACGCCATGCATGCCGTCACCTATTACGCGGTGGTGGAGACGGCGGCGCAGAAACTGGCATGGATTTCGCTCAAGCCGGTGACCGGCCGCACTCATCAATTGCGCGCTCACATGGCCCATGTCGGCCATCCGATCGTCGGCGATCCCGAAATATTTCAATATCGAGAACTGGGAACTGCCCGGCGGCATCCAGGACAGGCTGCATCTGCTGGCGCGCCGCATCGTGGTACCGCACCCGCGCGGCGGCGTGATCGACGTTTCCGCCCCGCTTCCGCCACATATGCAGCAGACTTGGAACCTGCTGGGTTTCGATGCGGGGCGCTACGATCCGATCGTGGAGGCGCCCGAGGAGTAGGGGGCAATGGCTACCCGTTTCATGCTGATTGTGCTTTTGCTGGCGGCGGCTGGCGTCGGCGCGCTGGCGCAGACCCAGCCGGCGCCGACCGCGCCGGCGGCAAAGCCGAAGCCGGTCTATCCGCTGCCGCCGCCGGTGCCGCCGCCCGTGACGCTGCCGGGCAGCCACAACGCCCCCACCGGGATAAACACTTTAACCGACAAGGCGACGCGCTGCCTGCACTATGCCACCTCGATCGGCGTGCCGGCCGATCAGATGGACGACTACATGAAGCGCTGCACCCGGCAGTGACCGACTTGCGGCGGCAGTGGCGGGCGGCCCGCCGCCTTCCTATCTCTTGAGGATGCCGCGGTCCCTCTTCGTCTTGGCTGTTATCGCGCTCGCTTGCGCTGCGCCTCCGGCTTCGGCGCAGACCCGTTCCGATGACGGCACCATCAGCATCATGCGCGAGGAAGGCGCGCCGCCGGCCAAAGCCAAGGCGTCCAACGCGCCCAAGGCGTCCGAGCATCGCGCCAAGCGCCTCAGGAAATCCCGCCACGTGCGCGGTTCCTCGAACCCGGTCTATCCGGCCCCGCTGCCGCCCCCGCAAAAGCCGCTCGCCGTCCCGCAGCTGCGCGTCGCGCCGCCGCGGCGCGCGCAGACGCCGCCGCCGCTGTTAGTGCCGCAGACCGGCCGCATGCTGCCCAACCTGCCGCCCTCGGGCAGGGGCCTGGGGCCCGGCGGCACCGAGAGCTTCCAGCAACGCGCCGCGCGCTGCCACCAGCAGGCCGGCATCTACGGCCAGGCCGCCGGCAGCCCCAGCGCCTATATCAATTCCTGCATCAATCAGTAGCGAGGCGGGCGCCTGACCGGCACGGCCGAAATGGCCCGGGCGCAAGCCGGGGCCCAAGTCCGGGCTCGCCCGGCCGCCGGCGTTCTAGCTAACCATCAGAACTTTAACATGTTTTTCAGATGGCGCGGGCGCCTTGCCGCCGCCCCGCTAGGACTTTGTCAACGGCTCGACCCTATACATTTCTACCGGGGTGGCCGGCCGCAGCATCATGGACCAACGCTTAATCTCCTCACACCCGCAGGTCGCGGCGCCGGATACACAACCGCTCGCCGTCACGCGCTGGAGCGCGCTGCTTGACGATCCCGCGAGCGAGCGCGAATACCGGAGGCAGCGTTTCGCCGACGACCGCCGCCGCGCCATATTGCTGGTGAGCATGGTTGCGGTGGTCAGTACGCTCAACGTGCTGGGCGACCTTTACACTGCCTTGCAGGGCGCGCCGCTGGCGGGGGCGCTCGCCCGCCCACTCACCACCACGCTGCTGCCGCTGGCGGCTTTGCTGGTCATCCTGCGCATGCGCACGCCCTTCACGCTGGAAGCGGCGATGGTGGGCGCCACGCTGGTCGGCGCCACCATGCGCATGACCATGCTGACCTTCCATCCGGAGATGATCGAGTTGTGGCCGGCTTGGATGGCGGCCTTGCTGTTCGTCATCTACCTCTACATCCCGGTCCGCTTGATGGCCTCGCTCGCTTTGGCGGGTTTGCTGTCGGTCGCCGCGCCGCTCTGGTGGTGGCAATTGCAGCATCCCGTCATCCCGCTTGACGAGGTCCTGCGCGGCATCACCTGGCTGCTGCTCATCAACGGGCTCGCCTTTGTCGCGGCCAACTCGCTGCAACGCAGCCTGCGCGCGCAGTTCGCGCAGCATCTTGCGCTCGAGCAGCTGCTGTCGACCGACACGCTCACCGGCATCGCCAACCGCCGCCGCTTCGACGCGGCGCTGACACGCGAATGGCGCCGCTGCGCGCGGGCGCGCGTGCCGCTGTCGCTGCTGATGATCGATGTCGACCACTTCAAGGCCTACAACGACCGCTGCGGCCACCAGCTCGGCGATCAATGCCTGCGCCGCGTGGCGAAGCTCCTGAGCGAGGGGGTGGGGCGGCCGGGCGACCTGGTCGCGCGCTATGGCGGCGAGGAGTTCGTCTGCCTGCTGCCCGAGGTCGGCCAAGACGGCGCGCGCGCGGTGGCGACCCGGCTGATCGCCGCGCTGCACCGGGCGGCCATCCCGCATCCGGCAACGCCGCTCGGCTCGCGCTTGACCATCAGCATCGGGGTGGCGACCGCCAGCGACCTTTCGGCCGAACCGACCGCGTTGTTCGCGCTCGCCGATCAATTGATGTATGCCGCCAAGCAGGCCGGCCGCAATCAGTATGCGATCGGCGAGCTCGCCCCGCCGCGCCGACGGCAAGCACGCGCGGCTTGAGACGTCAAGCGCTCGCCGCGTCAAGCGCGGCCATGTCCTGCGCGGTAAGCTTGAGCAATGGTGCGCGCGTGATGTCGTCGAGCTGCGCGAGGCTGGTGGCGCCGGCAATCGGCGCGGTCACCGTGGGCTGCGCCATCAGCCAGGCGAGCGACACCTGCGCCGGCGTTGCTTCGTGGCGCGCCGCCACTTCGTCGAGCGCCTTGAGGATCGCCAGGCCGCGCGCATCGAGATAGCGTTTCACGCGCGCCCCGCGCGACTTGCTCTGGTCGGCGTCGGCCGGGACACGGTATTTGCCGGTGAGGAAGCCGGCGGCGAGCGAATAATAGGTGATGACGCCCAAGCCCTCGCGCCGGCAGAGCGCCGCGTAATTGGTCTCGAAATCGGCGCGGTCGTAGAGATTGTATTGCGGCTGTAGGCTCGCGTAGCGCGGCAGCGAAAGCCGCGCGCTGGCTTCGAGCGCGGCGGCGAGCCGCTGCGGCGTGTAATTGGAGGCGCCGATCGCGCGCACCTTGCCCTGCGCGATGAGCTGCGCGTAGGCGGAAAGCGTCTCTTCCACCGGCGTCACTTCGTCGTCGAAATGCGTCTGCAGCAGATCGATGCAATCGACTTGCAGCCGCTTGAGGCAGGCTTCCGCCGCGCGCAGCACATAGTCCTTGCGCACCGTGCGGCCTTCTCCCATGTCGCTGCCCACTTTGGTGGCGATCACCACCTGCGCGCGCTTGCCGCTGCGTTTGAGCCAGTTGCCGATGATGGTTTCCGACTCGCCGCCGCTGTGGCCGGCGATCCAGCGCGAATAGGTGTCGGCGGTGTCGATGGCGTTGAAGCCCTTGTCGACAAAGGCGTCGAGCAAAGCGAAGGAGGTCTTCTCGTCGATGCTCCAGCCGAACACATTGCCGCCGAACATCAGCGGGGCGATTTGGATGCCGGAGCGGCCGAGCGGGCGCAATTCCATGATTGTCACATACCGTTCGAAATATTCGGCGTCATGCCCGGGTTTGACCCGGGCATCTATGAGGCCGCGCTACGCGACGAGTTATCATGGATTGCCGGTGCAAGCCCGGCAATGACGGTGGGGAGGCGGGAGCTTACCGCAAACTGGCGTTGATCTTTTCAAGCGCGGCCTGGCCCGGGCACAGCTCTTTCTCGCCCAAGCCGTTGAGCGGCCGCTCGACCGTGCGCAAATGGCTGTGCAGGTCTTCCGACTCCTTGTCGACATAGAGCAGGCCGGTGACGATCTGTCCCTTGGCGGCGTGGTGCTGCAGGAAGCCGAGCGCGGCGAAGCGGTCGTGCACGTCGTAGTCGGCGGCGAGCTTGCGCAGCGCCAGCCGCGAGCCGTCGTGCTGCTCCACGACTTCCACGCTGCCGGGCTCGTACTGCACCTCGATCGGCATGCGGCTCGACATGAAATCGAGCCGGTTCACCGCCTCGTTGTGCTCGCGCACGAAATCGAAGCTCTTGGTGGAGCCGGCGTGGTTGTTGAAGGCGACGCACGGCGAGATCACGTCAATGAAGGCCGCGCCTTTGTGCGCGATCGCCGCGGTGATGATCGGCACCAGTTGCTGCTTGTCGCCGGAGAAGGAGCGCGCCACGAAGGTCGCGCCGAGCTGCAGCGCCATCGCCACCATGTCGATCGAATTGTCGGTATTCATCATGCCGCGCTTGGATTTCGAGCCGCGGTCGGCGGTGGCCGAGAACTGGCCCTTGGTCAGCCCGTAGACGCCGTTGTTCTCCACGATATAAGTCATATTGACGCCGCGCCGCAGACAATGCGCGAACTGGCCCAAGCCGATCGAAGCCGAATCGCCGTCGCCCGACACGCCGAGATAGATCAGGTCGCGGTTGGCGAGATTAGCGCCGGTCAAGACCGACGGCATGCGCCCGTGCACCGAATTGAAGCCGTGCGAATTGCCGAGAAAGTAAGCCGGCGTCTTCGACGAGCAGCCGATGCCGGAAATCTTCGCCACCCGGTGCGGCTCGATCGCGAGATCGAAGCAGGCCTGGATGATGGAGGCGGTGATCGAATCGTGGCCGCAGCCGGCGCACAGCGTCGACACCGTGCCCTCGTAGTCGCGGTGGGTATAGCCGAGCGAATTCTTCGGCAGGCTGGGGTGGTGGAACTTGGGCTTGGCGAGATAGGTCATGAGGTTACCTTCATCGGCTTCACCGTCAGCGCGTCGAGGTGATCCCCGATCGCCTTGGCGATGAAGCGCGCCGTGATCGGCGTGCCGTCATAGTGCAGGATCGGCACCAGCCGCACCGGATCGATGCCGCATTCGTTGACGATCAGCGAGCGCAATTGCGCGTCGCGGTTCTGCTCGACCACGAAGGTAAAATCGTGGTCGGCGACGAAGCTGTTGACCGAGGAATGGAACGGGAAGGCGCGCACCCTGAGCCGGTCGACCGCGTGGCCGCGCGCCTCGATGATCGCGATCGCCTCGTCCATGGCCGGCGCGGTCGAGCCGTAATAGATCACGCCGTATTTGGTCGGCTTTTGCGCGTTGGCCTGCAGCGGCCGCGGCACCAGGTCCTTGGTGGTGTCGAACTTGCGGATCAGCCGCTGCATGTTGTCGGCGTAAGCCGCGCCGTCCTCGGTATATTTGGCGTAGCGGTCGCGCGAGGTGCCGCGCGTGAAGAACGAGCCCTTGGTCGGGTGCGTGCCCGGATAGGTGCGGTAGGTGATGCCGTCGCCGTCGACGTCGAGATAGCGGCCGAACTCCTTGCCGGCTTCCAATTCCTCCGCGGTCATGATCTTGCCGCGGTCGTATTGGCGCGCGTCGTCCCAGGCGAGCGGGCGCGACAGCCGATGGTTCATACCGATTTCGAGATCGAGCATGACGAAGATCGGCGTCTGCAGCCGGTCGGCCAGGTCGAAGGCCTGCGCGGAGAAATCGAAAGCTTCCGCCGGATCCTCCGGGAACAGCAGCACGTGCTTGGTGTCGCCGTGCGAGGCATAGGCGCAGGTCATGACGTCGCATTGCTGGGTGCGCGTCGGCATGCCGGTCGAGGGGCCGGCGCGCTGCACGTCGAAGATCACCGCCGGGATTTCGGCGAAATAGGCGAGCCCGATGAATTCCTGCATCAGCGAAATGCCGGGCCCGGAAGTGGCGGTGAAAGCGCGCGCACCGTTCCAGCCGGCGCCGATCACCATGCCGATGGAGGCGAGCTCGTCCTCGGCCTGGATGATGGCGTATTTGGCCTGCTTGGTTTCCGGATCGACGCGCAGTCTGGCGCAATGCCGGGTGAAGGCGTCGGCCAGCGAGGAGGAGGGCGTGATCGGGTACCAGGCGCAGACCGTGGCGCCGCCATAGACCGCGCCGAGCGCGGCGGCCGAATTGCCCTCGATGAAGATGCGGTCGCCGACCTTGTCGCTCTTCTTCAGCTTGAGCCCGATCGGGCATTCCAGATTGAGCGTCGCGTAATCGCGCCCGATATGCAGCGCCTTGATATTGGGCTCGATCAGCTTGTCCTTGCCCTTGTACTGCTCGCCGATCAGCTTTTCGACCGCCTTAACATCCATGTCGAGCATGGCGGTGAGCACGCCGATATAGATGATGTTCTTGAACAGCTGGCGCTGGCGCGGATCTGAGTATTCGCGGTTGCAGATCGCGGTGAGCGGCACGCCGATGACCGTGATGTCCTCGCGGAACTTCGACTTCGGCAGCGGCTTGGTGGAATCGTAGAGCAGGTAGCCGCCCGGCTCGATGCCGGCGATGTCCTTGTCGAAGGTCTGCGGGTTCATCGCCACCATCAGGTCGGTGCCGCCGCGCGCGCCCAGGTGTCCCGCTTCCGAGACGCGCACCTCGTACCAGGTCGGCAGGCCCTGGATGTTGGACGGGAAAATGTTGCGCGGGGAGACCGGCACGCCCATGCGCAATATGGCGCGGGCGAACATCTCGTTGGCGCTGGCGGAGCCGGAGCCGTTGACGTTGGCGAAGCGGACGACGAAGTCGTTTACGCGGCTGAGCGGCGTGGCGGTCGGCATGAAGTCCCTGCGTAGGTCATTTCCAGCAAGAATTTCTGCATGTCCCAGGCGCCGGTCGGACAGCGCTCGGCGCACAGGCTGCAATGCAGGCAGACGTCCTCGTCCTTGACCATGACGCGGCCGGTCTTCAGCCCGTCCTGGACGTAGAGATCCTGGGAGAGGTTCTTCGACGGCGCGGTCAGCCGCGCCCGCAGATCGGCTTCCTCGCCGTTCTGCGTGAAAGTGATGCAGTCCATCGGGCAGATGTCGACGCAGGCGTCGCACTCGATGCACAAGGAGCCGGTGAAGACGGTCTGCACGTCGCAGTTCAAGCAGCGCCCGGCCTCCTTGAAGGCCAGCATCTCGTCATAGCCCAGCTCGACCTCGGCCTTGATGTCCTTGAGCGCCACCACCGTGTCGCGGTGCGGCACCTTGTAGCGCTTATCGGGCTCGATCTCGTTGTCGTAGGACCACTCGTGGATGCCCATCTTCTGGCTGATCAGCTCGACCGCCGGCAGCGGGCGGTCGGCGATGTCCTCGCCGTTGCAGAGCTTGTCGATCGACACCGCGACCTCGTGGCCGTGTGCCACCGCCCAGATGATGTTCTTCGGCCCGAAGGCGCTATCGCCGCCGAAGAACACTTGTCGGTTGGTCGAGACGAAAGTGTTGGCGTCGACCTTGGGCATGCCCCACTGGTCGAATTCCACGCCCGTGTCGCGCTCGATCCAGGGGAAGGCGTTCTCCTGGCCGACCGCCACCAAGACGTCGTCGCAGGGGAAATGCTGGTCGGGCTCGCCCGCTGGGATCAGCTTGCGGCGGCCCTTGGCGTCGTATTCGGCCTTCACCTTCTCGAAGGTGATGCCGGTGAGGCGGCCATTGTCGTGGGTGAATTCCTTGGGCACGAGATAGTTATGGATCGGGATGCCCTCGTGCATGGCGTCTTCCTTTTCCCAAGGCGACGCCTTCATCTCCTCGAAGCCCGAGCGCACTACCACGTCGACCTTGTCGCCGCCCAGCCGGCGCGCCGAGCGGCAGCAGTCCATGGCGGTGTTGCCGCCGCCGAGCACGACCACGCGCTTGCCGATCTTGTCGGTGTGGCCAAACGAAACCGACGACAGCCAGTCGATGCCGATATGGATGTTCTTGGCCGCTTCCTTGCGGCCGGGAATGTCGAGATCGCGTCCGCGCGGCGCGCCCGAGCCGACGAACACCGCGTCCCAGCCTTCGGCCAGCAGCGCCTTCAGGCTGTCGATGCGTTTGCCGCCGCGGAATTCGACGCCGAGATCGAGGATATAGCCGCATTCCTCGTCGATGACGCTGTCGGGCAAACGGAATTTCGGGATCTGCGAGCGGATCATGCCGCCGGCGCGGGCGTCGCCGTCGAACACCACGCAAGTGTAGCCGAGCGGCGCCAGATCGCGCGCCACCGTCAGCGAGGCTGGGCCCGCGCCGACCAGCGCGATGCGCTTGCCGTTCTTGCGCGCCGCCGGCTTGGGCAGGCGTCCCCTGATGTCGTCTTTGTAGTCGGCGGCGACCCGCTTGAGCCGGCAGATGGCCACCGGCTGATCTTCCACCCGCACCCGCCGGCAGGCCGGCTCGCAGGGGCGGTCGCAGGTGCGTCCGAGAATCCCCGGGAACACGTTGGATTTCCAATTGATCATATAGGCGTCGGAGTAGCGCCCTTGCGCGATCAGCCGGATATATTCGGGAACCGGCGTGTGCGCCGGGCATGCGTATTGGCAATCCACGACCTTGTGGAAATAGCCGGGCGCCGAAATGTCGGTATTCCTCATTGACTCCTCGAAACGCGCCCCGCTACGCGGTCTCAACAGAGATACGGTGTCGCGTTACAGCCTGGCGGCTGGCCTTCCTCCGGAATCGGCCGTGTTGACCGGCATCGAATCCGAAATTGCATAATATTGCCTCAACGCGTCCGGCGCCACCCATCCTTCCGTCAGGGGGGCTTGCTATCAACCGTAAGTGAGTACAGGCCTTTTTCGCTCCCTGAAAGCGGCGGCAGCATGGCACCGGCGCGCTATTGTTGGGCTAAATAAGCGGCCTTGCGGGAACCGTTTTCGTCCCCATAAGGCAGCCTTGAGGAGAGAGGCAATGGCCGTGCCAGCCTTGTTGCGGCGCAAAATCACGAAAAGCTGATGCGCGACATCTTTACCGAGATTTTCGAGACCCAGCCGCTCGACCCCACCGAAGCCGCCCGCCGGGCGGCGCGGCCGCGCCTGCGCAAGCGCTTCTACGCCGAAGCCGCTATGGGCGAGGAGGCCGCAGCCGGCTTCCCGGTGCTGCTCGACGACAAGCAGGTCTTTACCCCGGCGCGCCGCCTGCTGGCGGCGCCCAGGCCCGCTCTGGCGCACGCGATCGCCGCCGAATGGAACGCGCAAACCGAGTTGATCGACCCGGCGCGCATGCCGCTGACGCGGCTGGCCAATGTGGTGATCGACGCGGTGGTGGAGAAGCCGCAAGCGGTCGCCGGCGAGGTTGCCAAATATCTCGGCAGCGATCTCGTCTGCTACCGCGCCGAGGCGCCGGCCGGCCTGGTCGCCCGGCAGGCGGAGCATTGGGACCCGCTGCTCAACTGGGCGCATGAAACATACGGTGCGCGCTTTGTGGCGGTCGAAGGTGTGATATTCGCCGAGCAGCCGCCTGAGGCGATCGCCGCCATGCGCGCCGCCATTCCCGCGGAGCCGTGGCGGCTGGGCGCGCTGTCCTCGATCACGGCGCTCACCGGCTCGGCGCTGATCGCGCTTGCGCTCGCTCATGCGGCGCTCGACATCGAGGCCGCCTGGGCCGCCGCCCATGTCGACGAAGACTGGCAGTTGGCGCAATGGGGCAGGGACGCGCTGGCGCTTCAAAGCCGCGCCTTCCGCGAAGCCGAAATGCGCGCCGCGGCGCAGGTGCTGGCGCTACTTGCTGTGTGAGATCGGACTTTCGGCCAGCGGTTGCCTCGGCAACGCGATTATAGGACAGTCGGGCGGGGGAGGGCCGTATGTTGCGGCTTGTTCTTGCGCTGGTGGCCGGCATGGCCATCTTGCTGGCCGCGGGCAGCGATTTTGCCGCTGCCGAACGGCGCGCGCTTGTCATCGGCGTAGATCGCTATCAGAACCTCGATGCGGCGGCGCAATTGCGCACGGCGGTCAGCGATGCCGAGAACATTGGCCGTGTGCTCGGCAGCGTCGGCTTTGCTGTTGAAACCGCACGCAACCCAACGCTCGACCAGCTGATCGAGAAGCTGACGGCGCTGGCCGAAAAGACCAAGCCGGGCGACACGGTCTTTTTCTTTTTCTCGGGCCATGGCGTTGCCGTCGACGGCGGCAATCTGCTCTTGCCCGGAGATGTGCCCAAGATCGCCGGTTTCGGTGCGGCCGCCAAGGAGCGACTGCGCCGCAGTGCTTTCGCCGAATCCGACATCCTGGCGCGCATCCGCGAGCGACTGACTGAAAAGACAACCGGGCAGATCAAGGGTTTGATCATCCTCGTGCTCGATGCCTGCCGCGACAATCCGTTCAATCAGGTGGAGAATGGCCGCACCCGTTCGCTCGGCCGCTCGCGCGGCCTGCTGGTGACACCGCGCCCGGCGGTCGGGGTATTTTCGATCTATTCGGCGGGTGCCGACCAGCAGGCGCTCGACCGCCTGTCGGACAGCGATCCCTCGCCCAACTCGGTGTTCACGCGGGTGTTCATCGCGCATCTGGCCGAGCCCGGGGTTCATCTCGGCGACGTGATCGAAGAAGTGCGCGACGAGGTCGCCAAGCTCGCGCGGACCGTCACCGATCCCGAAACCGGGCTGCCGCATGTGCAGACGCCCGCCTATTACAATCAGACGCTGGGCGGCAAAGTCTATCTCGCAGGCAGCGCGCCGGCGGAGGCCTTGCCGGCGCCCGATCGCTGCGCGGGCGCCGAGGCGCATTTCCGCAATGCGCGCGCGATCGGAACGATTGCGGCATTCCGGGACCATATCGCGCGCTTTCCGACTTGCGCCTATGTCGGGCTGGCGCGCGAGCGCATTGCGGCAGCAGAACGCATCGCCAGCCTGACGCCCGCCCGTGACCGGCCGGGTTCCGACGCCAATCAGGGGCCGAGCTTCAATTGCCTGACCGACCGCGGCGTGGTCGAGCAGGCGATCTGCCATAGCGCGCGGCTGTCGTCGCTGGACCGCACGCTGGCGGCGCTCTATTTGCGCAGGTTCGAGGGCTTGTCGTCGGAGGCACGGACCGCTTTGCGCGACGACCAGCGTGCCTGGCTGGCGGCGCGCAAGCGCTGTCAGCAGGCCGGCAACATGGAGCGCTGCGTCGACAACGCCTATGAGATCCGCATAGCGGCGCTCGGCGGGCAGCCGAAGGGCACCGGACGCGACAGCGTCGCGCCGGCCGCCGGTCCGCCGAGTTTCGATTGCGCCACCAACCGCAGTCCGGTCGAGCAGGCGATCTGCGCCGATGCCGCCTTGGCGGCGCAGGACCGCCGCCTGGCGGACGACTATGTGCGTCTGCACAGCCAGTTTTCCGGGCCGGCGCGCAACGATTTGCAACGTTCGCAGCGCCGATGGCTCGCCACCCGCGATCAGTGTCGCACGCCCGCATGCATCGCCCAGGCCTATCGTCTGCGCATCCGGGAATTGGAGACGCGGCCCGGACGCTGATGGAGATGGGGCGCGGCGGCGGTGCTGCGGCTGACGGGATGAGCCGTGTCCCGGGCACAGCGCAGCGTGAGCGTAGCGAACGGTGCGCTGCAGACCCGGGACCTTTACGAATTCCGCGTTTGGAACGGCCCCGGATCAGCGGCGCATCACTTCGCTAACGCTTCGTGCTGCGCCGCATCCGGGGCACACCCATCAATGCCCGCTCGGCTCGCCCTGGCGGCCGGCCTCGTAGAGGAACCACACGCGCTTCTCGGCCTCGTCGATATAGACCTCCAGCAGGCTGGTGGTGGCGACGTCGTTGTGCTCCTCGCACACGTCGTGCGCCTCGCGCAGCGCGGTGACGAAGCGCTGGTTGTCGTCGCGCAGCTCGGCCAGCATGTCGTCGGCATCGACGAAGGGCGCGTCGTTGTCGGCGATGCGGCTCCGGCGCGCGATGTCGCCGATCGAGCGCAAGGTGGTGCCGCCGATCTTGCGCACGCGCTCGGCGATCACGTCGGTCATGGCGAAGATCTGGTCGGCCTGCTCGTCGAGCAGCAGATGGTAGTCGCGGAAATGCGGCCCGCTCATGTGCCAGTGGAAGTTCTTCGTCTTCAGGTAGAGCGCGAAGACGTCGGCCAGCACCTCATTCAGCGCGCCGGCGATGTCCTTGGTGGCATTGGCGCCGAGATCGGTGGGCGTGGCAAGGCGCGGCGCGGCATGCGAGGCAGGTTTGGCGTGGTTCATGGCAAGGTCCTCGATTGTCGCCCCCCGAGGAATTCCACTCGGCATTATGCCGCCTTGGTGACGGGCTTGTGAAGGCGAAAGATCAGGCGCCGTTAGCGGGCTTTGCCGCCGTTTCCTCAGCCTTTTTCTCCAGCGCCGCCGCCTGCTCGCGCGCCGCGCGCGCCTCGTCTTCGCGGCCGAGCGCTAAGAGCACCGCGGCTTTGCCTCTATGCGCGTTAGCCAGTTCCGGCTCGCGCGCGAGCGCCTGCTCGACGCATGCCAATGCCTCGTCCAGCCGGCCCAGGTCCTTCAGCGCCATGCCGCGCGCAAGCTGCGCATGCGCCTCCTCCGGCGCCAGCGCCAGCGCCCGGTCGTAGCCTTCGAGCGCCTGCTCGGGCCGGCCGGCTTCGCGCAGCGCATTGGCGCGATTGAAATGCGCCACCACGAAATCCGCGTCGATCGCAATGGCGCGGTCGTAGCTCGCCAGCGCCTCCTCCAGCCGTCCCAGCCGCGCCAGCGTCAGCCCGCGGTTCGACCAGTCGTCGGCCTGCTCCGGCTTGAGCGCGATGGCGCGCTCGAAGCTCGACAGCGCTTCGACGTGGCGGCCGAGCGCGCTCAGCATATTGGCGCGGTTGGCATAGGCCTCGGCCAGATCGACGTCGCATTCGAGCGCGCTGTCGAAGCTGGCGAGCGCGCCCTTGATCTCGCCCATCCGGTGCAGCGCCTGGCCGATCAGGTTGTGGGCGCGCGCCTGGCCGCCGCGGAACGCGAGCGAGCGGCGTGCGAGATCGATGCCCTGCTGGAACTGGCCCTCCTGGCAGGCCACCACCGCGATGTAATAGAGCGCGTCGGCATTGGCCGGATCGTTGCGCAGCACCTGGGTGTAGCGGTCCATGGCTAGCGCCACCTGGCCCTGGCGGTGGTGCAGCAGGCCCTGCTGGATAAGGGTGGCGGCGTCGCTGGGAGCGTTCATGGGGGGTTGTTAAGCAAAGATTGGCGGGGAAGCCAAGGCTGGCCCACCACCCCTCGGCTGTCGTCCCCGCGAAGGCGGGGACCCATCGGCCGCAGCGCTTATCCGCCTCATCCTGAGGAGGGCGCAGCACGCGCCCGTCTCGAAGGATGGGGCGGCCCCATGCTTCGAGACGCGCCCTTCGGGCGCTCCTCAGCATGAGGCCGATTGGGGCTGCGGCGTATGGGTCCCGGGCCTCGCTTCGCTCGCCCGGGACGACATCAGCGACGCCCCCATGCTATTCCTTGCCCAGCCGGGTTCAGACGGGCAGGGGCCAGACGTTACCCATGAAGGACATCCTCGACAGACTGGAAAAACGCCGCGAGGAGGCCCGCCTGGGCGGCGGCGAAAAGCGCATCGAAGCCCAGCACAAACGCGGCAAGCTGACCGCGCGCGAGCGCATCGAACTGCTGCTCGACAAGGGCTCGTTCGAGGAGCTCGACATGTTCGTCGAGCACCGCTCCTCCGACTTCGGCATGGAGAAGCAGAAGATCCCCGGCGACGGCGTGGTCACCGGCTGGGGCACGGTCAACGGCCGCGCGGTCTACCTGTTCTCCAAGGACTTCACCGTGTTCGGCGGCTCGCTCTCGGAGGCGCACGCGGGCAAGATCATCAAGGTGCAGGACATGGCGATGAAGGCGCGCTGCCCGGTCATCGGCCTGTTCGACGCCGGCGGCGCCCGCATCCAGGAGGGCGTGGCCGCGCTCGGCGGCTATGGCGAGGTGTTCAAGCGCAACGTGCTTTCCTCCGGCGTCATCCCGCAAATTTCCGTCATCATGGGCCCCTGCGCCGGCGGCGACGTCTATTCGCCCGCCATGACCGATTTCATCTTCATGGTGCGCGACACCTCTTACATGTTCGTCACCGGGCCGGACGTCGTAAAGACCGTCACCAACGAAGTCGTCACCGCCGAGGAGCTGGGCGGCGCCTCGGTGCACACCACCAAGTCGGGCGTCGCCGACGGCGCCTTCGAGAACGACGTGGAATGTCTGTTGCAGATGCGCCGGCTGATCGACTTCCTGCCGTCGAACAACGAGAGCGGCGTGCCGCACTGGCCGACGCAAGACCCGCCCGACCGCGAGGACGCTTCGCTCGACACGCTGGTGCCCGACAACGCCAACAAGCCCTACGACATCAAGGAAGTGATCCTCAAAGTTGCCGACGAGGGCGACTTCTTCGAATTGTCCGCCGCCTACGCCAAGAACATCGTCACCGGCTTCGGCCGCATCGAGGGGCGCACGGTGGGCTTCGTCGCCAACCAGCCGATGGTGCTGGCCGGCGTGCTCGACTCGGATGCGTCTCGCAAGGCCGCGCGCTTCGTGCGTTTTTGCGATGCCTTCTCCATCCCCATCGTCACCTTCGTCGACGTGCCCGGCTTCCTGCCCGGCACCGACCAGGAATATGGCGGGCTGATCAAGCACGGCGCCAAGCTGCTGTTCGCCTATTCGCAATGCACGGTGCCCTTGGTGACCGTGATCACGCGCAAGGCCTTCGGCGGCGCCTATGACGTGATGGCGTCGAAGCACGTCGGCGGCGACGTCAACTATGCCTGGCCGACGGCGCAGATCGCGGTGATGGGCGCCAAGGGCGCGGTCGAGATCATCTTCCGCGCCGACATCAAGGACCCGGCCAAGATCGCCGCGCGCACCAAGGAATACGAGGACCGCTTCCTGTCGCCCTTCGTCGCCGCCGAGCGCGGCTATATCGACGACGTGATCATGCCGCACCAAACGCGCATGCGCGTGGCAAGGGCGCTGGCGATGCTCAGGAACAAGCATGTGGAGATGCCGGGGCGGAAGCACGATAATTTGCCGGTGTGATTTGCTTTGCGCGAGCCGGCGGCACGGCTTTCTTCTACCCTCCCCCTTGCGGGGAGGGTCGCCCGCCGAAGCTTTAGCGAAGGCGGGCGGGGTGGGGGTGACGTGGTGGCAATCGCGCCCGACTCTGTATATGTTGAACCCATGAACGACAGCCTGAAAAAACTCTTGGAAGCGGCCAAAGCGGCCAAGCAAAGCCCCGCGCAGCAGGAAGAGCAGCGCCGCAGCTTCGTCTATGGCAATACGGCTTTTGAAAACAGCCTGATCACGCGGGAGATGGTTGATCAGGAGGCCGAGAAGTTGGCGCGAGAGGCCGATGCCGGAAAGTCGGAGCGAGCGGCGGAATAGCCGGGCGCTCGAAGCCCCGCTGATTGCCGATCCCAAGGCGCGTGCGGCCGCCGAAGCCCGTAATGGTCTTCGCCAATACGACGCAGGTATCAGAACCGTTCAGACCGCGCTTGAGCGCGGGACGTTCAAACTGCGCGTATCCCTCATTCTTGCCCTTCATCGCGAAGCGCTCGCCGGCATCAGCAGCTATGCCGGCAATTTCCGCCCGGCAGGCGTGAAAATCGAGGGCAGCGAGCACGAGCCCGTCGGCGCGCATCTTGTGCCCGAGCTCATTGAAGAAATGTGCGACTACGTCAATGAGCATTGGGAAGCGAGCACGCCGCTGCACCTCGCCGCCTACATCATGTGGCGGCTCAACTGGATTCATCCCTTTGCGGACGGCAATGGCCGGACTTCGCGCATTCTTTCTTACGTCGTCTTGGCGATCCGCGCCGGCGCCATTCTTCCGGGCACGCCAACCATCCCGGATCAAATCGTCGAAAATCGCGCTCCCTATTTCGACGCGCTGGACGCGGCAGATGCCGCGTGGCGGGATGGCAGAATAGACGTGTCGAAAATGGAGGAGCTATTGGGCGCTATGCTCGCCAAGCAACTCGCTGGCTTTTACCAGACGGCGGGCGGTAAGATGCCGGGTGCGGAAGGCGGATTGTGATTGTCGCGTCGCCGCCGAGCGCGGCTATATCGACGACGTGATCATGCCGCATGCCACGCGCATGCGAGTCGCGCGGGCGCTGGCGATGCTCAGGAACAAGCACGTGGAGATGCCGGGAAGAAAGCACGATAATTTGCCGGTGTGAGGCGAATTAACTAGAACGATGCAAACATTTGGCCGCGAATGATGTTGTTTGGCAAAAGAAGCTGAGGCGCGGAAATGAAAAGGGCAAAACGTGTTTTTCATCCGTTAGCATTTTGTGCATTCCATGGGGTTTTTCCTGCGACTGCAATCGCCCTCGGAATGAGCTATGTGCGGAAGTTGGTGACGGCATGAAGGGGTAAGGCGGCGTATCGTGGGGGTGTTCAACGCCTCCACTTCTCCACTGAAGGAGTGATACGCCGTGACCGACACTAACGTGATCAAGCTCGCTCAGCCAGGGACTTTCACCGATTCGCTCACCGAGATTTTGCGCAACGGGGCACGTACCCTGCTCACGCAGGCCGTCGAGACGGAGGTCGCCGACTTCCTCGGGCGATACGCCGATCTCAAGACCGAGACGGGCCGCCAGCGCGTCGTGCGCCACGGGCATCTGCCCGAGCGCGAGATCATGACCGGCATTGGGCCGGTGGCCGTGCGCCAGCCCCGGGTGCGCGACCGCGAGGCCGCCGGGGGCGGGCGGATTCGGTTCAGCCCGAGCATTCTGCCACCTTACGCGCGGCGCACGAAGAGCCTCGAAGTGCTGATCCCGATCCTCTACTTGAAAGGCGTCTCGACCGGGGACTTCGGGGAGGCGCTGGCAGCGTTGCTCGGCCAGGACGCCGGTGGACTATCGGCATCGAGCATTGCGCGCCTGAAAGAGGCCTGGGTCGACGAGCACGCCCGCTGGCGCGACCGCGACCTGTCCGCCAAGCGGTATGTCTACGTCTGGGCCGATGGCATCTACGTCCAGGCCCGGCTCGAAGATGACGCGCAGTGTCTAATGGTGATCATCGGCGCCACCGCCGAAGGCAAGAAGGAACTCGTTGGGCTTGCCGACGGCATCCGCGAGAGTGCGCAATCCTGGAAGGAGCTGCTGCTCGATCTCAAGCGGCACGGCCTGACGATCTCCCCGCAGCTCGCTGTCGCCGACGGGGCGCTCGGCTTCTGGAAGGCGATCGATGAGGTATGGCCGAAGACGCGCGGGCAACGCTGCTGGGTGCACAAGACGGCGAATGTCTTGAACAAGCTGCCAAAGAGCCTGCAAGCAAAGGCCAAGCGTGTCTTGCAAGACATCTGGATGGCGCCGACCAGGACGGATGCCGAGGCTGCATTCGATGGCTTCATCGAATGCTATGGCGTCAAGTACGACAAGGCGGTCGAGTGCCTCAGCAAGGACCGCGAACCCCTGCTCGCCTTCTATGACTTCCCTGCCGAGCACTGGAAGCATCTACGCACGTCAAACCCGATCGAGAGCACGTTCGCGACCGTTCGGCATCGAACGGTCCGATCGAGAGGATGTCTTTCCAACAAGACCGCGCTCGCCATGATCTTCAAGCTCGCACAGGCCGCCGAGAAAAGCTGGCATCGTCTGCGCGGTCACGACCAGTTGCCAAAAGTCATCCTCGGAGTAAAGTTCAACGACGGAATCGAGGTCGTCAGATCGCAAGCTCAAACCGCCGCCGCCTGATCCCGCTCGTCACCAAGATTTCGGCGATAACTCTGCCGCGCTCGGCGGCGACGAACTCAAGGAGCTGGTCGCCGATTTCGACCGCAATTTCCCGCAAGGCGTCACCCGCACGCGCGACGTGGTGACGCTGGCGGAGGAGCGCGGAGGCACCTAGCCGCTCGTCCCCGCGACCCGCCTCCGCTCGCTGCGCGAGCTTCGGCGCGCTTGGAGTCCGCCGAAGCGCGGAGTGCGAAGGCGGAAAGCGGGGACCCATTGCTTTGTAGTCCTGGATGCCCGCTTTCGCGGGCATGAGCGGAAAGAGCGTGCACGCGCCCCAAATCACCCCTTAACCCGCGCTTCACCCTCCGCGCCTAACCTTCCCGCGCGGGCAGCCCGCGCCCGCGCGAGCCAAAGGGCCGGCCGGTTTCGACGCCATGCGTGACCTCTTCCACACCGCCTTCATCGTCCTCGCCTTGCTCGGCGCCACCGCCGTGCTGTGGCGCCGGCGCCCCGGCGCGCTCGACGCGCCCCTGCTCGGCGCGCTCGCCTGCCTGGCGCTGTTTGCGGTCGGCTTCGCCTATGTCTCGCTCTGGGGCGGCGGCCTGGCCGCAATGTTCGCCCTGAGCCTGCTGGCGCTCGTGGCGGCGGCCTTCATCCTGTGGGGCAAGAGCCGCCTCGGCTGAAGCGCCGCACCGGGTGGAAAATTTTTTTACCGGCCCGCTTGACAATATTCCCAGGCATGAAATCCTAGGAATATCCCGCCTCGTACCGAGGGGTGTCTGTACAGCATCTTCAGACACGGGGCGGGGAGCGGTGGCCGGGGAATGACCTTGCATCGGAGATGCGATGCGAGGGCCCGGCGGTCCAAGCCGCATGTGTCCCGGCGCGCCTGCCGCGCGCCACGGGGCCCCGTGATGGCGGGCACCGGCGACCGGTCACAGGTTCGCCGGCCCGACCTGGGCCCGAGAGCGGTGGATAGGCGGCCTTCCAATTCGCCAGTGAGAGGCGGGACGCCTGAAAAGGTCAGTCCACCGGGGGCCATGCGGAGCAAGCCTATAAACACCGCGCGCGGGACGCCTTGGGAATGGCGGACTTGCGGATTTTACCTCCCGAGCGTGACGGCGCGAAGGAGGGCGCCTCGATGCCGTGAGGCGTCGAGGCCTGCGGGTCCGAGCATTTTTGTTTGCGCATACTGCGTAAACTTGAGTGCGCCCCGGACCCTTGGCGTCCCGCGCGCCCTCGGTGCTTTTTCCGGGAGCGGGCGGCAGGAGGCAGACGACGGCTTACCCCGGGCCGACCAAATCAACAGGGGCGGCGGAGCGTTGGCTTGCCCGCTGTAGCCAAAAGGTCGAAGGCGGGCGGCCCGCGAACTCACCCGAAGCAGACAAGTACCCCGCCACCGCCATGGCGTGCTGCATGATATATTGCTACTATTCCGCGTGTCCTCGCGCAAAGCCCAATCAACGGAGGATCCGCTTATGAGGAAGGTCATCATCCGCGCCGCCCAGGCCGGCCAAGGCGGGCCGGTCCGCATCGCTTGCATCAACATGGCGACCGTCGATCTCGGCGTGCCGTTCGGCAAGCTCACGGCCGCCTTGCAGAAGTGCTACAATCGCTACTTCCTGCCGGTCTGGGGCTATCCGGTCACGCTCTACAACACCACGACGCCCAAGCCGAAAGACTGGCGCTTCATGTATTTCGACGACGCCGATACCGCCGGCGCGCTCGGCTATCACGACCTCACCGACGAGGGCCAGCCGATCTCTAAAATCTTCGTCAAGACCACCATCGCCGCCGGCGAGAAGGTCAGCGTCACCGCGGCCCACGAATTGTTCGAGATGGTGATCGACCCGATCGCCAATCTGTGGGCGGAGGCCGGCAACGGCACCGAATACGCCTATGAGATGAGCGATCCCGTCGAGGAAGACACCTTCATGGTCGACGGCATCGAAATGTCGAATTTCGTGCACCCGGCCTGGTTCGAGCCGTTCAAGCACCCGCCCGGCACCAAGTTCGATTTCCTCGGCCGGCTCAGCGCGCCGTTCGCCATGACGGCGGGCGGCTACGTCATCACCAAGAGGAACGGCAAGGTCAAGCAAGTGTTCGGCTCCAAGGCCAAGGCCAAGCGCTTCGCCAAGGAGGTGCGCAAGGGCCACCGCAGCGAGTATCGCAAGCCCAAGCGTGAGGCCAAGCTGATCAAAAAGATCAGCCGACGCGTGGCCCTCGCCAACCGGTTGGCCCACCGGCGGTTGATGGCGTCGCGCAAGCGCAAAGCATGAGGAAATGCCAGTCGCCGCCCTGAACCCGCCCGCGCTTGCCAGCAACGCAATGCCAAGCGCAAGGTGAGGGCAGGGGGTGCTGCGATGAAAATGCGTTTGCTGCTGTCCGTGCTGCTCGCGGCGGCCTGGTTTGCCGCCGCGCAGCCGGCCGCCGCCTATACTTGCACGGTCTCGCCGCACGGCGATTCCGTGATCATCAAGACCAACAACCCGAGCGCCGCGCCGAAGACCTGCACCGTCACCTGCCGCTTCGCGTTGGCGCGTATTTCCTGCACGCAGAATATCCCGGCCGGCGCCAGGAACTGGTACGTCTGCCTGCGCCCGACCCGCGGCAAGAACCTGGGCGCGCTGCAGGGCGGGGCTGAGAATTGCCGCTAGCTCACACCCCCGCCACCACCCGGTTGCGCAAGGTGCCGATGCCGCTGATCTCGACCTCCACCGTATCCCCCGGCTTCATGTTCTGCGGCAGCCCGTCGGTGCCCATCCACATCACGTCGCCCGGCTCGATGGTGCAATATTTCGACACTTCGGCGATGTAGTCGGCGGTATTGAAGATCATGGCGTTGGTCTTGAAGCGGTCGGTCTCCTTGCCGTTGAGCCTTATCACCGTCTCCATCGTGTCGGGATCGAGCCCGGTGACGATCCACGGCCCCATCGGCTTGAAGGTGTCGCTGTTCTTCGCGCGCCACAACGTGCGGTCTTCCTTCTGCCAGTTGCGCTCGGAGACGTCGTTGCCGATGGTCCAGCCCAGCACGTAATCGAGCGCGTTCTCGCGGCTCACATTGCGCGCGCGCTTGCCGAACACCGCCACCAGCTCGCCTTCGTATTGGAAGGCGTCGCCGGCGTCCTTCGGCTTCACGATGTCTTCCTCATGCGCGATCAACGCATTGTTGGCGCGGTAGCCGATGTCCGGCTTCTTCGGGAACACCGGCTCGGTGTTGCGCTTGGCGGCCATTTTACGAATATGGTCGGCGTAATTGATGCCGACGCAATAGAAGGTCGGCGGCACCACCGGGATCAAGAGCTTGACGTGCTTGAGCGGGAAGGAGCGGCCGGTCTGCTTGTGCGCACCGAACGGCGAGCCTTCGACCGCAATCACGTTGTCGCCCTCGACCAGGCCGTAGCGCGGCTGCCCGTCCTGCGTGAACCGGCACCAGATCGTCATGGCTCGTTCCCCCCGCATTTCTCTGCTGTCGTCCCCGCGAAAGCGGGGACCCATAGCCCCGGACCTATCGAGAGGCTGTGGATTATGGGTCCCGGGCCTCGCGCTTTGCGCTCGCCCGGGACGACAAAAGAAAACTATCGCCAGCCGCCGCCGCCGTTCACATAGACCGTGTCGGCGGTCATATATTCGCAGGCGTCCGAGCACATGAACAGCACCAACTCGCCGATCTCCTCCGCGCTGCCGAAGCGGCCCATCGGCACGTCGTCGAGCATGCGCTGCTTCAGCTCCGGCGAGGTGGCCGAGGCCGCGGCGAAGGCGGTGTCGATCGGCCCGGGCGAGATCGACAGCGCGCGGATGCCTTGCGTGGCGAACTCGCGCGCCACCCCCATGGTCATGGTCACCACCGCGCCCTTGGCGGCGGCGTAATGCACCGAGCTGCCGGGCCCGCCGCGCCGGTGCGCCATCGAGCCGACATTGACGATGACGCCGAACTTGTTCTCCAGCATATGCGGCAGCACCGCCTGCATGCCGTAGAACGTGCCCTTGAGATTGAGGTCGAGGGTGCGCTCCAACAGGTCGTCGTCGATGTCGAGGAATTTCGAGCGGCGCAGCGCCGAGCCCGCTGAGTTGAACAGGAAATGCACGCGGCCAAAGGCGCCGAGCGCCAGCTCGACCATGTCCTCAACCGCCGCGCGCTTGGAGACGTCGATGGTCAGCGCCAGGCCTTGCGCGCCGGCGGCGTTGACCGCCTCGACGGTCTCGGCCACGCCGTCCTCGTTGATGTCGGCGCAAACCACGTTCGCCCCCTCGCGCGCGAAGATCTTGGCGGTGGCGCGCCCGATGCCGCTGGCGGCGCCGGTGATGACGATGGTCTTGCCGTGGAAATAGTCGGGGGTCTTGGGCATCGGGCGGCTCCTTCGCGTCTCAATCCTCATGGTGAGGAGCGCGGGCGGCAAGCCCGCGCGTCTCGAACCATGAGGTCGAGACGGCGCGGACTATACATATTGCTGAGAGGTTTGCGCAGGCTCCTCATCCTTCGAGACGCCCGCCTGCGCTTACGCTTCGGCGGGCTCCTCAGGATGAGGAGCGGGAGCGGCTTAGTAGCGCGTCGTCAGCTGCGTCAGCCAGGCCGGCGAGGCATCGACCAGCGCGGTCTCAAGCCGCTTGTCGAGCCCGCTCAGGATCAGCACGCCGAACACCAGCAGCAAGGCGCCGAGCGCAACTTTGCCGGTCTTGCCGGCCTTCATCAGCCGCTCGCGCCAATGCATCAGCGCCTCGCGCGAGGCCAGGCCGAGCACGACCAGCGGCAGCGCCGCGCCCACGCCGAAGGCGATCATGGTAAGCGCGACCTGGCCGAGGTCCTTGCCCTGCGCCGCCAGCACGGAAGCCGCGCCCAGCGTCGGCCCAACGCAAGGCGCCCACACCACGCCGAGCAGCAAGCCGAGCGCGAACTGGCCGGCCAGCCCCGTGGTCGACATGCCGCCGGTCTGCGCCTGCGCCCAGTTGCCGAACGGGCCCGCCGCCACCGCCAATTGGCTTTGCAGGCGCGGCAGCAGCAGCACCGCGCCGATGGCGATCATGAGCGCCGCCGCCAGTTTGCGGAAAATGTCCTGGTCGAGCCCGATCGAGAAACCGATGGTCGCCACGAACAGCCCGACCGCCACATAGGAGAGCGCGACGCCGGCCGCGAGCGCGACCGGCCCGAAACGGTGCTCGGTCAGTGCTGCCCCCAGCACGATCGGCAACAGCGGCAGCACGCAAGGCGACAGCGTCGACAGCACGCCCGCCAAGCTTGCGAGAGCGAGCGCCCCCATCGGCGATCAGATCGACTTGCCGAGCAGCGCTTCGATCGAGGCGGCGTTGGTGTCGCCGGTCGAGCGGCCCATTTCCTTTTTGCCCTTGTAGACGATCAGCGTGCTCTGCTGCGCCACGTGCAGCTTGCGCAGCAGCGCCTTGCTCGAATCGAAGTCGATGTCGAAGGCCACCAGGTCCTTGAACTTCGCCTCGCCCTCCAGCTTGGACAGGATCGGCTTCTGCGCCTTGCAGGTCGGGCACCAGGGGGCGGTGATGTGGAGGAGAATGGGCTTGCCGGCGGCCTGCGCGGCGGCGAAGGCCTGCGGGCTGTAGGCCGTCGGGCTCATGGCGGAAGCCAGCGGGCTGAAGGCGAAAACGGCCGCGAGCGCCGCGGCACCGAGGAAATAACGTCGATCGAGCATGGGAACTCTCCGGGGTTGAATTGTCGGTCGGTTCCTAGCAAAGCGGCCGCGGCCGTGGGGTCACGTTTGACGTGCTCAAAATCACGAATCCGTGGGGAACCGGGTGACCATTTGTTGTCGTCCCGGCCGAGCGAAGCGAGAGCCGGGACCCATAATCCCAGTGGTCAAGATGCGGACAGGCAGGGGTTATGGGTCCCCGCCTTGGCGGGGACGACAGCCCGGGAGAAAAACTTATCCCCGCCGCGCCTATCCACCTTATAATCGGCGGCAAATCCAGCCCCGAAACAAGGATCACCCCCATGGCCACCCTCCCGCCCATCGACTATGCCGACGCCTCGCCGGAAGTGCGGGCGGTCTATGACGACATCAAAAAGACCCGCGGCGTGCCCGATGTGAACAATTTCTGGAAATACCTCGCGCGCGATCCCGCCACCCTCAAACGCACCTGGGAAAGCATCAAGGAAATCATGGCGCCCGGTGCGCTCGACCCGCTGATCAAGGAGATGATCTATGTGGCGGTTTCGGTGACCAACGGCTGCGGCTATTGCATCGCCAGCCACACCGCCTCCGCCCGCAAGGCCGGGATGACCGAGGCCATGTTCGGCGAACTGATGGCGGTCACCGGCATGGCCAACGAAACCAACCGGCTGGTCATCGGCTACCGGGTTCCCATCGACCCGGCCTACCTGACCTGATTGAACGGCGCCGCCGGACGCGATAAGAAAACGCCACGTCCCCGGGGAAGAGCTTAAACGACAATGATGATCGATCGGCCCTTCATCGCGAAACTGCTGTGCATCGGCCTGGTGGCGGCGATCATGCTGCCGGTCGGGCGCCTGCTGTTTCCTTATCTCAGCGCCGAGTTGAGCCGCATGCAGTTCCAGGCGATCGAGGCGGTCGTCAGCACGACCCTCGGCTTCGGCATTTACGGGGTGTTCGGCTAGCGTAGATACCGAATCCCGGTCATCGTCATCTGCTGATCGATAGCAAGCTCACGTCCGAACAGATGATGGCGCCACGCTAGCCGCGAAAACCATCGTCCCGGCGCGCGCGAAGCTGCCGCGCCGGGACGCTTCGCATTCGGCTCGTTACTGCTTCGGCGCGGGCGTGGCCGGCGTCGCCGGATGCGGCGCCATCGGCGCGGCTCCGGTGGTTGCCGGATGCGGCCTGCTCGCGAGCGGCGTATTCGGTATCGGCGCGGTCGCGCTGCCGGTCGTGGCAGACGGCACGGTGCTCGCGGTGTGCGTATTGCTGTTCCAACCGGCGATCAGGATGATCGCGATCAGGACCAGCACGGCGATGCCGGCGATCCAGCCCCACATGCCGCCAACGCTGTCGGGACGACGCGAAACCGGGTCGCTCAGCCGCGGATCGTTACGCGGGTCAGTCATGGCAGTTCTCCTTGGTCCAACGTCTCGAACCAGGAAAACCCGCAGGCAAGGTCCCGGGTTCCGAAAATCCTCCGTGGAACCACGGTTTCGGCGGCAGCCAAGGCGGTGTCATAATGCTATAGGGCGCTCTTACGTTGCCCGTTACCGCCTGTTCGTCTCATGCCGGGATTTCCATGCCGCTGACCCGCCTTGCGATCGCGACGGCGCCCATGCTGTTCGTGCTGCTGTGGAGCACGGGCTTCATCGGCGCGCGCTTTGGGCTGCCCTATATCGAGCCGCTGACCTTCCTCGCCGTCCGCATGACCTTCGTGGTCGTCGTCATGACGATCATCGCGCTCGTTGCGCGCGCGCGCTGGCCGTCGCGCGGCGAGATCGGCCACAGCCTGGCGGCCGGTTCGCTGGTGCATGGGCTCTATCTCGGCGGCGTGTTCATCGCCATCAGCCAGGGCGTGCCGGCCGGCATCTCGGCGCTGATCCCGGGCCTGCAGCCGATCCTCACCTCGACCATCGCCAACCGTTTCATGGGCGAGAAGGTCTCCCCGCTGCAATGGGCCGGCCTCGCGCTCGGGCTCGTCGGCGTGCTGATGGTGCTGCACGACCGCCGCATGGTGGCGGAAGGATCGCTGCTCGGCTGGAGCGCCAGCTTCGGCTCGCTCATCGGCATCACGCTCGGCACGCTCTACCAGAAGCGCTTCTGCGGCGGCATCGACTGGCGCACCGGCAATACCGTGCAATATATCGGCGCCTGCTTCTTATTTTGGGTCGGCGCCTTCGCCTTCGAGACGCGCCTGATCCACTGGACCGGCGAGCTGATCTTCGCGCTGGTCTGGCTGGTGTTCGTCTTGTCGGTCGCCGCGGTCGCGCTGATGTACTGGATCATCCGCCGCTCGGCCGCGACCAAATTCGCCAGCCTGTTCTATCTGGTGCCGGCGGTGACCGCGCTGCTCGCCTATTTCCTGTTCGGTGAGAAGCTCGACGCGCTGTCGATCGCCGGCATGGGTGTGTGCGCGGTGGGCGTGGTGTTGGCGAACCGCACCGGTGCGTTGAAGCCGGCGGCCGTGGCGAAGCCTTCCGCCGCCGGCAGCTAGCGCGCTTAAGCCACCGCCAACCGCCTGCCGTGTCTTTCGTGGGCGGCCGGCTCGGCGCTGATGGCATGGTCGCCTATCGGCGAGCGCCACTCGCCCGCATCGATGCAGCGGATTTGCTCGTCGAGGCTCGCTATCACGAAGCGTGAAAACGGGCCGAAGTGAATATACAGCGCCGCCATGGCGCCGACATATTCGAGCGCCCGCGGGTTGCGCAGCGCACATTCGACAAACACTCTGGTGAAATGCCACAGCGCGCTCGGCTGCCGCGCGAGGCGCCGCACGATGCGCGATAGCAGCCTAAAAGGCGTCAGGGCGTCTGCAATCATGGCTCGCACGCTTGTGCGGCCGGACATGCGTTGCATGGCGACGTTAACGCCGGGGCCGAGCGCTAATGCCGTTCGTGCGGCTCCTCCGGAAATAAGCCGCCGGCGAATAGATCTGCCGCAGGACGTCCCGATAATCCGAAAGTATTTCGCGTCGCGGCCGTGCGGTAATGAAATTGAGACCGGCCGTGCACTGGTCACCCACACCCGACGCCACTTGCTGGTCGGTGAAAATGTCCGGAAACAACCGGCCTTCCCGAGTCAGTCGGCGCGCCAACTGGGTGGTCGGCAAGGCGTACAAGAGCCCGACCATGGACACTGCAATATCGGAATCCTCGATCAGGGCGACCATGGCATCGTCGACCCCGTCTTTTTCGGTGTCGAAGCCGAGAATGAATCCACCGTGCACATACATTCCTGCCCGGTAAATCCTATGGATGCCCTCGGCAATATCTCGGCCCACGTTCTGTTTTTTTCTGGTCGCTACGAGCGTATCGGGATCCGGGCTTTCGATGCCGATGAAGACTTCCACGAATTTGGCGTCACGCATCAGCTCAAGCAATGTATCGTCGTCGGCGAGGTTTATCGATGCCTCGGTCGCGAAGTTGTAGGGATAGCCGTGCGCTTTCTGCCAGGCGATGAGGTGCGGCAAGAACGCTTTCACGGCCTTTTTGTTGCCGATAAAATTGTCGTCGACGAAAAGAATGGGGCCGCGGTAGCCGCTGCGATAGAGCGTATCGAGCTCGGTCAGCATCTGCGCATTGGTTTTCGCGCGCGGCACGCGACCGTAGATTTCGATGATGTCGCAAAACTCGCACATGAACGGGCAGCCGCGCGAGAATTGAATCCCCTGAAGCAGATACTGGTCGAATTTCAGCAGATCGTAGCGCGGCACAGGCGATTTGGTGACATCGATCGTGAATTTCGGCGCCTCGAAAACGCCGTGACGGACGCCGGAATCCCAGGCGTCGATGAATTTGTCGATAATGCCTTCGGCCTCGCCGAGCACGCGGCAGTCGGCCTCGGCATAGGTTTCCGGCGCCGAGGTCACGTCGGGACCGCCGACAATGACCGGCTTGCCGCGTCTTTTGACGAGGTCAATGACGTCAAGCGTATCCAGGCGTTGCGGCAGCATGCCGCCGGTCATGACCATATCGGCCCAGCCGAGATCGGCGTCGGTCAGTTCCTCGGTATTGCGGTTTACCAACCGGCATTGCCAGGATTTGGGCAGCATGGCGGCGACGGTGATCAGGCCGAGCGGAATGCCCGGAGTCTTGGCGCCGACGATCTCGCAGGCGGCCACGAAATTCCAGAATGAGTGCCCGCCGAAGCGCGGCACCACCAAGAGAACGTTCTGGCGCTCCGACATCCTTCGCCCTCGCGCCGCAAATCGGCCGCAACCATCATGCGGCAGATGGCTGCGTCAGTCCATAGCCGCTGGAACAGGTTTTTGGCGAGCCTGCGCGCCGTCATTTCTCGCGATTAAGCACCATCTGCGTCTGCGTCACCAGCGCGCACAGCCGCCCGTCGCCGCGCGTGACGCGGGTCTGCCAGACCATGGTGCTACGGCCGCGATGCAGCGCCACGCATTCGGCATAAGCCGTGTCGCCGATCGGGATGGCGGCGAAGAAATTGGTCTTGCTCTCGATCGTGGTGGTGGTCTGGCCGGGCTTGAGATTGGCGCTGGTTGCGGTGCCGCCGAGATTGTCGGCCAGCGCCATGATGGCGCCGCCATGCATGATGCCGAAGCGGTTGTTGAATTCCTCGCGCGCCGGCAACTCGGCGGTCACCCGCTCGGGCGCAATCGAAGTGACTTTGAGGCCGAGGTATTGGGCGAAGGGCGGCTGGCGGTTGGCCACCTCGTTGATGTCGGTCATTGTTTTCAGGCTCCGGGCGTTGCGACGCGGCGGGCACAATCGGGAAGGCGGCGGCGGAAAGCAAGAGGCTCAGCGCGGGCCAGCGATCCATTTCAGCGTTTCGGCGACGCCGGTCCTCGTAGCCGGTCATCGCCGGCCGGCCCGAGCAGGGAGACCAAGCTTTCCGGCGTCGTAGCGCACCGGCTGCATGTAATTGGGCACGATCTGCAGGAAGCCGCGCAGGTCCTTTTTGAACAGGGCGACCAGGCGCAGCATGGTCATGCCGGCTGAGCGCAGCTTGACCGGGCGGCCGAGCACGCGCCCCGCCATGTCGGCGACCTGCCGGCCGGTGAGCGGACCGCTGCCCGGCAGGCACCAGTGGGAGCCTGCGGCCTCCGCGCGCGCGCCGATCGCGGCGGCAATGCGCATGGCGTCGGGGACATAGATATATTCGCGCGGCAGGTCCGCTTGGCCCAGCCAGTTGACGGTTGCGCCCTGCGCCGCCTCCAGAAGCGCGTTCTGCAACGTGCTGACATGCACCTGCGGCCCGTAGAAATCGGGCAGATGCAGGATGGCGGCGCCGGCGTCATGCAGGATGTCCTCGGCCTCGCGCCGCCAGCGCACCCAAGGCGGGCCGCCGGCGCGCGGATGGCTCTCGTCCATCACTGGGCGCGCTTGCGGGTAATAGGCCCAATAGCTCGACACCTGCACGCAGCGCGCCTTGGTCTGCTTAAGCGCGCCGGCGAGGTTGCGCGCCGTCACCGGATGCAGATGCATCTGGTCGCCGGGCAGGCCGATGCAGTCATAGACCAGGTCGCAGCCTTCGAGCGCGCGCGCGATCGCATCGGCGTCGAGCACGTCGGCCGGTCGCTTCTCGAATGCCGCATCGGGGAACAGCTGCGCCAGCCGATCCGCGCCGCGCGCGATCACGCGCACGCTGGCGCCGCTTTTGCGCAGTTCGGCCGCGAGGTGGAAGCCGGTCGGGCCGGTGGCGCCGACAATGGCGATGGTCATGACGGCGCTCCCATGCGGGGCAGGGGCTTTTTGCCGCGGTGAAGTGTACGCGCGGCCTCCGCAAAAGCGAAGGGCGCGGCGTCGGGCCGCGCCCTCAAGGTTTCGCCGGCGAAGCTAAAGTCAGGCGCGCGGCTGCGGCACGTAGCGGAGATAGGGCTTGGGCTGCCGGAAACCCTTCGGGTAGAGCTGCTTGGCTTCCGCGTCGCTCACCGCGCTGGTCAGGATCACGTCCTCGCCCTGTTTCCAGTTGGCGGGCGTGGCGACGCGGTGCTTGGCGGTCATCTGCAGCGAGTCGAGCACGCGCAGCACCTCGTCGAAATTGCGTCCCGTGCTCATCGGATAGACCAGGATCAGCTTGATCTTCTTGTCCGGCCCGATGATGAAGACATTGCGCACGGTCTGGTTGTCGGCCGGCGTGCGGCTGGCCGCGCCGCCATTGGTGGTCGCCGGCAGCATGCCGTAGGCCTTTGAAATCTTCAGGTCGGGGTCGCCGATCAGCGGATAGTTCGGCGCAAAGCCGACCACGTCCTTGATGTCCTGCGCCCATTTCTGGTGGCTGTCGACTGGATCGACCGACAGGCCGATGATCTTGGTATTGCGCTTGTCGAATTCCGGCTTGAGCTTGGCCATGGTGCCGAGCTCGGTCGTGCATACCGGCGTGAAGTCCTTCGGGTGCGAAAACAGCACGGCCCAGGAATTGCCGATCCAGTCATGAAAGCGGATTTTGCCTTCCGTCGTGTCCGCCGCAAAATCCGGAGCGGTATCGCCGATCGCCAAAGACATCGCATCCTCCAAAGTCACGCGCCAAACAGGTGTTGCGGCGCGTATATAGTCCCGGCTGAAGGCGGCCAATAGACTTCGGCGCAAATAGCAAGAAGTTGGCCGTCCCGCCGCCGGTCCTTGGAAAAAGCCCCTACCGGCCGATGTCAGAATGAAAGGAATTTCTTAATAAAGTAGCAACGATATACCGGCCCGATTAACGTTTCGCTGCCGAAAAATGAGGCGGCGCATAGCCGTCGGTCAGCGTTTGCAAAAACGCGACGACGTCGTCGATCTCAGCCGCCGACAGCGCCGGCTTGTCGCCCGGACGGCCGCCGAATGGCGGCTCCATATTGATGTTTTCACGATACTGCGCCGGCAGGTCGTCGAACTTGTCGACGTGGCCGGTGGCGTCGCGCGGATACCATTTGTCCGGCTGGGTGTCGCGCTCCACGTAGAATGCGACCGCCTTGCGCAAGTCATGCACCAGCCCGTTGTGGAAGAAGGTCTTGCGCAGCGCGACATTGCGCAGCGAGGGCGTGCGGAACAGGCCGCAATAATCGGCTTGCCCGGCAAGATCCCTGCGCAGCGGCCCGCAGGCGCCGAGATCGAAGAACGTGGCGTCGGCATTGGCGGCTATCCTTGCGTTGCGCGGCACGCCGAGCGCGATCAGCCCGTAATCGGTGAACTGCGGCGGCGCGCCGTCAGCGGCCGGCGCGCTGATATGGCAGCTCGCGCAATTACCCTTGGCCGGGTCGTTGAACAGCTCGAGCCCGCGCGCCTCCTGCGGGTCAAGCTCAACGCGACCGGCGAGAAAAGCGTCGTATTTGCTGGAGTAGGGATAGAAGCTGGCGGCATCCTGCTGGTAGGCCGAGAGCGCGGCGCCGAGCGCGGCGAGCGCCTTATCCGCGTCGTCGAACACAGCGCTTCCGAACAGGCGCCGCAGCGCATTGGCATAGCCGGATGGGACGATGCGGGCGGCGAGCGCTGCGGCATCATCGTTTGCCATCTCGAACGGCGAGAGCAGCGGCACGCGCGCCTGGTCGCGGCGGCGGTCGACGCGGCCGTCCCAGGTCAAGCCGCCGGTCGGGCCGTTGTCGACACTTGGATCGCCCTCGTCGGGCGAGTCGTAATAATGCGCCGTGAACGCCGGCACCGCCTGCAGATATTTGAGCGAGGGTACGGCGCGCAGGCCCGGCTGCCGCATGTCCTTGCCGCCGAGCTGCACGGCCAGCGCATTGGCCGGCCCAAAACCATGCGCCGGATCGTGGCAGCCGGCGCAGGCCATACGGCCGGAAGCCGACAGCAGGGGATCGTTGAACAGGTGCTGGCCGAGCGCGGCAAGCGCCGCCGCGCGCGCATAGGCGGCGGCCCGCGTCATGCCGGTTTCGGTGGCCGGCGCCGCGCCGCTCACGGCCAGCAGGCCGCAAACCGCAACGCAAAGGAGAACGCGCCGCATGGTGGCCAAGCTTGCCGCGGTGTCACGACGGTATTCTGACAGGCACGCGGGCTTATCCCCAACCGGCTTCATGCAACTGCCATAGAACTGCGCCAATGATTGTGCGAACCTGGACAGGGGGAGACCATGAAACACCGCATCTTATTGTCGGCATTGCTGGCGGGCGCTGCCGCCGTAACGAGCGGCGCGAGCTTCGCGCAGAATGCCAAGGGCCTCAACGCCATCGACACCGTGGTAATCATCTACGCGGAAAACCGCAGCTTCGACAATCTGTACGGCAATTTCCCCGGCGCCAACGGCCTGCAGAACGTTACGCCGGAAAATTCCCTGCAGCGCGACCGCGACGGCTCGGTGCTCAAGGAGCTGCCGCCGGTCTGGAACAACCTGACCGCCAAGGGCGTGACGCCGGTGGTGACGCAGGCGCAGACCGAGCATCTACCCAACAAGCCCTTCGACATCGACGATCCCAAAGGATTGAACACGCCGCCGGGCGTGGTCACGCACGACCTCTGGCATCTGTTCTACCAGAACCAGATGCAGATCGACGGCGGCAAGAACGACAAGTTCGTCGCCTTCGCCGATTCCGGCGCGCTGGTGATGGGCTATTACGACGGCTCCAAGCTGCCGCTCTGGAACGTCGCCAAGAAATACACCCTCGCCGACAATTTCTTCATGGCGGCCTTCGGCGGCTCGTTCCTCAACCATCAATGGCTGGTCTGCGCCTGCACGCCGACCTATCCGAATGCCGACAAGAGCCCGGCCAAGAAGCTGATCGCCGCGGTCGAGCCGGACGGCGTCACGCTCAAGCTCGCTGCCAACTCGCCCAAGTCGGCGATGGACGGCATTCCGAAATTCGTCAACAACGGGACGATCTCGCCGGACTTCTACGCCATCAACACCATGCAGCCGCCCTATCAGCCGAGCAAGAACAAGCCGGCGAAAGAGGGCGACCCGCGCTACGCCGATCCGGAAGCGCCGAGCACGCTGCCGCCGCAGCATCAGAAGACGATCGGCGATCTGTTGAGCGCCAAGGGCGTGAGTTGGGTCTGGTACAGCGGCGCCTGGCAGGTCGCGCTTGATGGCAAAGGCGGTCCGCCGGTGCCGAACTTCCAGTTCCATCATCAGCCGTTCAACTACTACGCGGCCTACGCGCCCGGCACGCCGGCGCGCGCGGAGCATCTCAAGGACGCCGGCATGAACGGCGTCGCGTTCATCAAAGTGGTGGACGAAGGCAAGCTGCCGCAGGTCACCTTCTACAAGCCGCAAGGCAACCTCAACGAGCATGCCGGCTATGCCGCGGTCATGGCCGGCGATGCGCACATCGCCGACGTGATCGCGCATCTGGAGAAGAGCCCGCAATGGCCGCACATGCTGGTGCTGGTCACCTATGACGAGAACGGCGGCTTCTGGGATCACGTGGCGCCGCCCAAGGCCGATCGCTGGGGCCCCGGCTCGCGCATCCCGGCGCTCATCATCTCGCCCTATGCCAAGCGCGGCTTCGTCGACCACACGCAATATGACACGGTCTCGGTCCTGCGCTTTGTCACCGAGCGCTTCGATCTGCCCGAACTGCCGGGCCTGGCGGCGCGCGACGCGGCGCTCAAGGCGCACGGCCATCCGGCCATGGGCGATCTGACTGCGGCCCTGGACTTGCCGCACTAGCGGCCGGGCAGGGAGGCTTTGAGCCTGCGGCGGCGGCACCGAAAGCCGCCGCCGGCGCCCGCTTTTGCGGGCAGCCGTTGACATTTTCGTTGCAACGCCGCAAAGCCAGAGGGCCGGCACGAGGGCCCGACAGCGGCATGTTCAAGCGTATCCTGATCGCCAACCGCGGCGAAATCGCCTGCCGGATCATCAAGACCGCGCGCAAAATGGGCATCGAAACGGTCGCCGTCTATTCGGAGGCCGACAAGGACGCCCTGCATGTCGAGATGGCGGACAGCGCGGTTGCCATCGGCGGAGCCCCGGCCGCCGAAAGCTATCTGGTGATCGACAAGATCGTGGCCGCCTGCAAAGCGAGCGGGGCGGAGGCGGTGCATCCCGGCTACGGCTTTTTATCCGAGCGCGAGGCGTTCCCGCAGGCGCTGCAAAAAGCCGGCATCGTCTTCATCGGCCCGAACCCTTTAGCTATCGCCGCCATGGGCGACAAGATCGAGTTCGAAGAAAGCGGCGGCCGCCGCCAAGGTCTCGACCGTGCCCGGCCATCTCGGCGTGATCGAGAACGAGGTGGAGGCGATCGCGATCGCCGAGCAGGTCGGCTATCCGGTGATGATCAAGGCCTCGGCCGGCGGCGGCGGCAAGGGCATGCGGGTCGCCTATAGCAATGCCGAGGTGGCGGAAGGCTTCGCGCGCGCCCGCTCGGAGGCCAAGTCCTCCTTCGGCGACGACCGCGTGTTCATCGAGAAGTTCATCGTCGAGCCGCGTCATGTCGAGATCCAGGTGCTGGGCGATAAGCATGGCAACGTCATCCATCTCGGCGAGCGCGAATGCTCGATCCAGCGCCGCAATCAGAAAGTGATCGAGGAGGCGCCTAGCCCGCTGCTCGACGACAAGACGCGCGCGCAGATGGGTGCGCAGGCGGTCGCGCTCGCCAAAGCCGTCGGCTACGACTCGGCCGGGACGGTGGAGTTCGTCGCCGGCCAGGACAAGAGCTTCTACTTTTTGGAGATGAACACGCGGCTGCAGGTCGAGCACCCGGTCACCGAGCTCATCACCGGCATCGACCTGGTCGAGCAGATGATCCGCGTCGCGGCCGGCGAGAAGCTCGCGATCAAGCAGAGCGACGTGAAGCTCAATGGCTGGGCGGTGGAAGTCACGCGTCTATGCCGAGGACCCCTATCGCAATTTCCTGCCGTCCACCGGCCGCCTCACGCGCTACCGCCCGCCGGCCGAGCGCGTATCGGGCGGCGTCACCGTGCGCAACGACACCGGCGTCTACGAGGGCGCGGAGATTTCCCTGTTCTACGACCCGATGGTCGCCAAGCTGGTGACGCACGCGCCGACGCGCCTGGAGGCGATCGAGGCGCAGGCCGACGCGCTCGATGCCTTTGTCATCGACGGCATCCGCCACAACATCCCGTTCCTGGCCGCGCTGATGGCGCATAAGCGCTGGCGCGCCGGCAAGCTCTCCACCGCCTTTATCAGCGAGGAATTCCCGGAAGGCTTCCACCCGCAGGCGCCGGAGGGCGAGACGGCGCAGGTGCTGGCCGCGGTCGCCGCGGCCATCGACCACGTGTTGGGCGAACGCAAGCGTCGCATTTCCGGCCAGGTCAACGGCATGAGCGTCACGCGCGAGAGCCATCGCGCGGTCTGGCTCGGCACGCACGAGATGCGGCTCGAGGTCAGGCGCGAGAACGGTACCATCGAGGTGCGCTTTCCAGGCGAGGGCAGGAAGGCGCTGCGTCATCTGGCGTCGGACTGGAAACCGGGCGATCCCTTGTGGAACGGCACCATCAACAGCCATCCGGTGGCGGTGCAGGTGCGCACCATCCCGAACGGCTTTGCGCTTGCCTATCGCGGCGTCGAGACCAAGGCTTACGTTTATACCGAGCGCGAGGCGCAATACGCGCGGCTGATGCCGCCGCCCAAAGTGGCCGACACCGGCAAGCAGGTGCTCTGCCCGATGCCGGGGCTGGTGGTGTCGATCGCGGTCAAGGAAGACCAGGAAGTCAAGGCCGGCGAGACCGTGGCGGTGGTGGAAGCCATGAAGATGGAGAACGTGCTGCGCGCCGAGATCGACGGCACCGTCAAGAAGATCCACGCCAAGCCGGGCGACAGCCTGGCGGTCGATGCGGTGATTTTGGAGTTCGCCTGACGCCGCCCGCCGGCGCGCGAACGGGCCTTCTCCTGCGGTTTGACTTGCGCCATCATGGCGTCGTATGCGCGCGCCCAGCGTGCGGGGTCGGGGCGAATAATGGTGGAGGCGATCATGACGGCTGTCACGGCAACGCGCGGCGGAACGGCGCTCAAGAAGGCCCAGATGCTGATCGGCGGGAAGTGGGTCGACAGCGCCGCGGGTGAGGTGCTTTTGGTCGAGGACCCGGCGCACCGCAAGCCGATCGCCGAAATCCCGCGCGGGCGCGCCGAGGACGTCGGTCGCGCCGTGAAGGCGGCGGCCGAAGCCTTCCCGGCCTGGTCGCGCGTGCCGCCGCGCGAGCGCGGCCGGCTGCTGGCGCAGATCGCCGATGCGCTCGAGGCCCGGGTCGAAGAGCTTGCGCGCCTGGTTGCGCTCGAAACCGGCAACGCGCTGCGCACCCAGGCGCGTCCCGAGGCCAAGGGCACGGTCGACATCATCCGCTATTACGGCGGTTTGGGCGGGGAACTGAAGGGCGAGACCATCCCCTTCGGCGAGCATGTCTTGAGCTACACGCGGCGTGAGCCGCTCGGTGTGGTGGGCGCCATAGTACCCTGGAACGCGCCGGCGATCCTTTCGGCGCTCAAGATTGCGCCTGCGCTCTGCGCCGGCAACACGCTGGTGCTGAAGGCGGCGGAAGACGCCCCGCTCTGCGTGCTGCTGCTCGCCGAAGTCTGCCAGCAGTTCCTGCCGCCGGGCGTGCTCAACGTGCTGACCGGGCTCGGCGAGGAATGCGGCGCGCCGCTCGCCGGCCATCCGACGATCGCCAAGCTCTCCTTCACCGGCTCCACCGAGGTCGGCAAATCCATCATGCGCGCGGCCTCCGACCGCATTGTGCCGGTCTCGCTCGAGCTCGGCGGCAAAAGCCCCTCGATTGTGTTCCCCGACGCCTATGAGGACTGGGTCGTCGACGGCATCATCGCCGCCATGCGCTTCACGCGGCAGAGCCAGTCCTGCACCGCGGGCTCGCGCCTCTTCCTCCACCGCGACATCTTCGACAAGTTCCTCGACGCGCTCGCGCAGAAGGTGAAGGTGCTCAAGCTCGGCGATCCGCTCGACGAGGCGACTGACATCGGCACCGTCATCAACGAGAAGCAGTTCAAGCGGGTGTGCGGCTACGTCGACGAAGGGCTCAAGCGCAAGGACGCGCGCGTGGTGATCGGCGGGCTGCCGCCCAAGGAGGGACCGCTCAGCGAAGGCTATTACACCATGCCGACGATCTTCGCGGATGCCTCGAACGACTGGCGGCTGGCACGCGAGGAGATCTTCGGACCCGTGCTGGTCGCCATTCCCTGGACCGACGAGGAGGAAGCGATCCGCATGGCGAATGCCAGCCACTACGGGCTCGCGGCTTACGTCTGGACGCACGACATTGGCCGCGCCTTGCGCACCGCGCACGCGATCGAGTTCTGGCTGGGTGCAGGTCAACCAGGGCCTCGGCCAGAGCCCCGGGCATTCCTACGGCGGCTACAAGCAAAGCGGCATCGGCCGCGAGTTTTCGCTCGAAGGCATGCTCGACAGCTTTACGCAGAGGAAGAACGTCACGGTCAACCTGACGCACTAGACGCGGCCGCGGCGTTTGACGTGATTGCGCGCTGCATAAACGCGCCGTAAAGCCGCGCGCGTAACCGCGCGATAAAATCTGTCGCACCTGGGATTAAATGAAGACGTTTTGTCAATCGCGTTAACGCCGCGGTAGGCGCGCGGCCCTAGCATGGCCTCACCGGCGCGTTCTTGGAAGAAAGGGAACGCGGCCGCGAGAAACATCTTCCATGAGCATCGAACAGGTTGTGTCGAACGGCGCGGGATGCGCTCCCGCGCTGACTTCTTACGTCTCGCAAGAGCCGCCGCGGGTTGCGGATTCGTCGCCGACCGCGCTCACGCGCAATGCGATCGTCCTCGATTTGTGCGAACGCGCGTTCGTTGCCGCGCTGTTCGGCAACTTCGCCTGGCGCATGCTGACCGGTTCGGCGGTCGGCCTGCAACTCAACATCGCGCTGCTGCTGCTCGGCGAATTGCTGCCCATCGTATTCGTTCTGCTGCGCGCGCCGTCCGCCACACTGTCGCAACGGCCGGGCGATTGGGCCTTCGCCATCACGGGTACGACCGCCGGCCTTTTGGTCACGCCGGCGGAAGTGGCGCCGCTCGTGCCGGCGGCGTTATGCCTTGCGGTCATGATTGTCGGCCTGTCGCTACAGGTTTCGGCGAAGGCGGCGCTCGGTCTTTCCTTCGGCGTCGTCGCCGCCAATCGCGGCGTGAAAATCCTGGGACCCTACCGTCTGATGCGCCATCCGATCTATGCCGGCTATACCATCACGCATATCGGCAACCTGCTGGCGATGCCGTCGCTCGCCAATGCCGGCTTTTATGCGCTGGCCTTGGTATTGCAGGTCGTACGCATATTTCGCGAGGAGCGCGTGCTCAAGGAGGATGCCGCCTACCGCGCCTATGCCGCGCGCGTGCTCTATCGCTTGGTCCCGGGAATTTTCTAGCGCGAGCGAACCGCGCGCTGCTGACGCTCGCACCGAGGTCTGCTATCTCGTGGCGATGACCCGCTACTTCGCCTACGGCGCCAATATGAGCCGCGCAGGCATGGTGCGGCGCTGCCCGGACGCGCGCGCGCTCGGACCGGCGCGGCTTGCAGGCTATCGCTTCTTCGTCGGGCTCGACGGCTGGGCTCGGTGGCGCCGTCCGCCGGCGACAGCGTGCACGGCGTGCTGTGGGACTTGACGCCGCGCTGCCTCGCCGCGCTGCATGCCTTCGAATTGCTGCACAAGGGTCTCTATCAGGTGCGCCATTTGCCGGTGCGGCAGGGCGCGCGGCTGACCCCAGCGATGATCTATTTGCTGCGCCGCCGCCAGCCCGGCAAGCCCAAACCGGGCTACACCGAAATGATCGCGGCGGCGGCGCGCGAATGGCAATTGCCGGAAGCCTACATCCGCTCGGTCGAGCGCTGGTCGGTGTCGCGCTGGACCGGCGCGCGCATCATCGACGTGGGAGAACTGGCGTGACCGTCATCCGCCACGTCATCGTGCACGGCCGCGTGCAGGGCGTCGGCTTCCGCGCCTTCGTCGAGTACGAGGCGCTGCAACGCGGGATCCAAGGCTGGGTGCGCAACCGCCGCGACGGCTCGGTGGAGGCGCTATTCGCCGGCGAAGAGGAGGCCGTTGCCGGCATGATCGAGGCCTGCCGGCAAGGCCCGCTCGGCGCCCGCGTCGACGTGCAGCATCAGCGCGACAGCGACGGCGAGGATCTCAAGCTGCGCCGGCGCGCGGAGCTGTTTTCGGTGTTGCCGACGGCTTGATCCGCCGTCGGCCCGAACAGCGCTTCGAACTCACGCCGCAAGATCATGTCCACTTCCGGCATCGACACCGGGATGCCGAGATCGGCCAGGCTGGTGACGCCGTAGCGTTGCTCGCTCACGCCGCAAGGTACGATGCCGGCAAAGTGCGACAGGTCCGGCTCAACGTTCAAGGCCATGCCGTGCAACGTCACCCAGCGCGTGACGCGGATGCCGATGGCCGCGATCTTGTCCTCGCAGCCCTCGCCCTTCTCCGGCCGGCGCACCCAGACACCGATGCGGTCCTCGCGCCGCTCGCCGCGCACGTTGAAACAGCTAAGCGTACGGATGATCCATTCCTCCAGCGTGGCGACGTACCGGCGCACGTCCGGCCCGCGCTGCTTCAGATCGAGCATGACATAAGCCACGCGCTGCCCCGGCCCGTGATAGGTCATCTGCCCGCCGCGTCCGCTCTCGAATACCGGGAAGCGCGCATCGAGCACGTCCTCGCTGTGCGCGCTGGTGCCCGACGTATAAAGCGGCGGATGCTCGAGCAACCAGACCAGCTCGGGAGCGCGCCCGGCGGCGATATCGGCGGCGCGCGCCTGCATGATGGCCACCGCATCGCGGTAGCCGACCGGCGAATCGCCCACCCGCCATTCCACCGGCGGCGAACCGGCGGGCGCGGCTAGGCCGAGTGTCAATTCGTTGCGCATATTAACCACTCGTTCACCATACCATGGTGACCTGAAAGCCGCCCGCCGCCCGGTCGGGCCCAACGGGAAGCAGATGTGAGCACATTCGACAAGGTAGCCGTCGATATCGCGGTGGTGCTGGGGACCACCTCCATGCCGATCCACCAGGTGCTGCGGCTCGGCCGCGGCGCCATCATCGAGTTGGACGCCTCCGAGGACGACGCCGTCAACATCCTGGCCAACGACCTGCCGGTGGCCAAGGGCACGGTGGTGGTCAACGGCAACCGCATCGCGGTCGAGGTCGGCCAGCTACTGCCCCGTCCGCCCGACATGCGCTGACCTAAGGTCCGCGCCAAGGCCCTGAGACTTTAAGGGAAATCGGCAGGGCTCGACTCCACGCCGGCCCTTGTCCCCCGACACCCTATTTGTTACATGCTCCGCCGTCTTGGGGACGCTTAGGTTTCAAGGCCTTTTTGTCCTTTCCCCTGCGGTCGTGGCGGAATTGGTAGACGCACTAGCTTGAGGTGCTAGCGGGGCAACCCGTGGAGGTTCGAGTCCTCTCGACCGCACCAGCCTTCGCACAAGAGTGCTCCGGCTCGGCTGGCCAGCCTACGCACATGCGGCGATAGGCGAGCCCTATACGCTTTGCCGCGTCGGCCGGCGGGATTAGTTGGGCACACCCGCCCACCGAAGTTCCTTGTCGCGCCAAGTCGGATACTCTCGGCCGCAACTACTTCCCAAAAGCACGCGATCCCCGCTGCGCCGCAGAAAGTGCCGTTGCCGCAGCGCACGCCGCGCCAGCCCATGCTTGACAGCCCCCGGCAGTGACGTACGCTCAATGCGCTGGGTTGCTTGACAATGCGACGTTCCGATCGGCCGCCAAGCCGCAAGGGGCGCAGAAGGGCAGGTGCCGGGCCGCTTGGCGACGGCAGCGGCGATGTCAGCAATGGTGCGAGGTCGGGCGGCCGTTGCAGGCCTATCAACAAATCAAAACGATGTATGGGAGGAGACAGCAATGAGTTTGATGGCAAGGTTGATGAAGCGCCCGACGATGCTCGTCGCGGCTGCGGCGGCTGTCGCCGTCGCGGGCTTCGTGTTCGCGTCCGGCGCAAGCGCCGAGGACAAGCTCACGCATTACGATTCCAACACCAAGAACTTCTGGCTGCATCCGCCCGCGGATTGGTTCATGGGCGACGAGACCGAAGCGCAGAAGGGCACCGCCGTCGCCAATACCGCGCCGCCACCGACGGGGTTCACCGACAAGCAGGTCGAAGACACGCTCAAGCAGATCAAGCTGCCGCCCGGCTTCAAAATCGAGCTGTGGGCACGGGTGCCGGCCGCGCGCCAAATGGCCTGGGGCGACAAGGGCACGCTGTTCGTCGGCTCATGGTTCGGCGTCGGCAATGTTTTCGCAGTGGTCGACAAAGGCGGCAAGCGCGAGGTCAAAACCGTCCTCAAGGGCATGACGGTGCCGACCGGCGTCGCGTTCCGCGACGGCTCGCTCTACGTCGTCGACATCAACAAGATCTACAAATACGACAACGCCGAGGCCAATCTCGACAACATGCCGAAGGCGACTGTGGTTTATGACGACATGCCGCCCTACGTGCCGCACGGCTGGAAATATCTGGTGTTCGACAAGAACGGCTGGCTCTACGTCCCGTTCGGGCCGCCCTGCAACGTCTGCCTGCCGCCCACCTCGACGGCGCAGATCCGCCACGTCGATCCGGCGCATGGGTTGGCTGAAATCGTGGCGCTCGGTGTGCGCAACAGCGTCGGCGGTGATATCGATCCGCGCAGCGGCGACTATTGGTTCACCGAGAACGCCCGCGACTGGCTCGGCGATGACATCCCGAGCGACAAGCTCAACCACATCTCGCACATCGGCCAGGATTTCGGTTATCCGTACTGCCACCAGGGCGACATCCCGGATCCGAAATTCAACATGGGGCACAAGTGCTCGGACTTCGTGCCGCCGGTGCTCAATCTCGGCGCGCACGTGGCCCCTCTCGGCATGAAGTTCTACACGGGCAGCCAATTCCCGGCTGACTACAAGAACAACATCATCATCGCCGAGCACGGTTCCTGGAACCGCCACAAGTTCCAGGGCGGGCGGTTGGAGCGCGTCACGGTCGATCCGGACGGCAAGAACGCCAAGCAGCAGGTGTTCGCCAGCGGGTGGATCGGCGCCGACGGAAAATATCGCGGCCGGCCCGACGACGTGCTGGTGGCCAAGGACGGCTCGCTCATGGTGTCGGACGATTTCACCGGCTCCATCTACCGGATCACCTACCACAAGTGATCCGGTGGGCGGCTAAGCGTCCCGCCCATGCGGGATCAATCGTCGCTTGATAAAACGCGGGTCCAAGCCGGAGGCGTCCGGCTTGGACCCGGCATCTTTGTTAAACTCGCCACCGGCAGTTCGCCAGAAATCCTTCGCGGTTTTTGACATGACACGGGCGTCGCTTCTCCTCGCCGCGCTGAGCCTGTTCGCGCTCTTCGCCGCTCCCGCGCGCGCGCAGCAGGGAGACGTCAAGACCGGCAAGGCGGAGGCGAAGCTGTGCGCGGTATGCCACGGCGAAGACGGCGTCTCGACCATGAAGCTCACGCCCTCGCTCGCCGGGCAGCCCGACGAGTTCATCCAGTGGCAGCTCGTCTATTTCCGTTCCGGCGCGCGCAAGAGCCCGGTGATGCAGCCCATCTCCGAGACGCTCAAAAACGAAACCATCCGCAATCTCGGCGCCTATTACGCTTCGCTCAAGCCGCCCAAGCCGGCGCCCGCCAACAATTCCGATGCGCTCGCGCGCAAAGGCGGAAAGATCGCCGCGCAGCAACGCTGCCGGTCGTGCCACTACGACAATTTTGAGGGTTATCGCGCGAGCGCGCGGCTTGCCGGCCAACGCGAGGATGTTCAGCTCAAAGCGCTGCGCGACTTCAAGTCGGGTGCCCGGGTGGGTTTCGGCGTCGCTTCCATGGCCGACGTTGTCTACCCGCTCGATGACGACGACATGAAGGCGCTGGCGCATTTCATGGCGACGCATCCTTGAACGCCGCGCACGAGTTCCGCCAAGGAGAGGGGCCGCGCGCGGCTTGCGCGGTTAAGCTTAATCGTTTTTTCACCCGTTCGCTTGCATTTTAACAAAGGTTTTCAACGAATAATCACCAATTGCCGGTAGAAGTGCCGCCTCATTCGGGGTCGAGATGGCATTCACCGACGTCAAGCAGGAAAGGCCGGCGGCGGCCTTCAGCGTTGCGCAACGCTTGCGCCGGCGCGCGGCCGATTTTCTGTCGGGCGAGCATGCGCACACGCAGAAAATGGCGGGCCTGGCCTTCGCGATCCGCATCGTCAGCGCCAGCATCGTGTTCGCCTCGCAAGCCTTGCTCGCGCGCTGGATCGGGAGCCATCAGTTCGGGACATATGTATACGTGTGGACCTGCCTGTTGCTGGCGGGCGATCTCGTGCATCTCGGCCTGCCGCTCACCGCCCAGCGCTTCATCCCGGAATACGCCGAGGCCCGCGCCGACGGCTTGCTGCGCGGCTATCTGAGCGGCAGCCGCTGGATCGTCTTTGCGGCCGGCGGCGCCACCGCGCTCGTCGCCGCGCTGGTCGTCTACAGCCTCGGCGGGTTGCTCGATCGCGAGCTCGTGCTGCCGTTCTATCTGGCTTGCGCCGCGCTTCCGGTCTACGGCCTCACTTTCATGAGCGACGGCCTGGCGCGCTCCTACAATTGGATCAATCTCGCGCTGTTGCCGGCCTATATCGGGCGTCCGCTGCTGCTGATTGGCGCGGTCGCCGTCATGCGCGCGGGTGGTGTCGCTTTGGACGCCGCCGTGGTGATGGGCGTGCTGGCCTGCGCGTCGTGGGCTTCCGCGCTTGTGCAGACGTTGCAACTGAACCGCAGCCTGCGGGCGGTGGTGCCGGCGGGACGCAAGCAATACGACGCCTGGAAATGGCTCAGCACCGGTCTGCCGATCCTGCTCGTCTGGGGTCTCTACACGCTGTTGACCTCCACCGACATTGTGGTGCTCAAGCAATTCCGCCCGGCCGAAGACGTCGCGCATTATTACGCCGCCGCCAAGATCCTGGCGCTGGTGAGTATCATCTATTTCGCGGTGGCGGCGACCAGCGCGCACCGCTTCACCGGCTACCATGTCGCGGGCGACCGCGACGGGCTCGCGCGCTTTGCCGCCACCACCGTTCGCTGGGTGTTTTGGCTGTCGCTCGCGTTCAGCCTGTTCCTGCTCGCGCTCGGCCGGCCGCTCTTGAGCTTGTTCGGCCCGGACTTCGTTGCCGGCTACCCGGTCATGGTTATCCTCGCTTTCGGCCAGATGGCGCGCGCCTCGATCGGCCCGGCCGAGCGGCTGCTCAATGTGCTCGACCAGCAGCGCGCCTGCGCCGTCGCCTACGTCGCCGCCTTTGCAGTCAATATCGGCGGCTGCCTGCTGCTGGCGCCAGCCCATGGCGCCGTCGGCGCGGCGAGCGCGACCGCCGCCGCCTTCGTGGTTGAGTTGGCGCTGCTGTTCGTCATCGCCAAGCGCAGGCTCGGCCTGCACATGTTCGTCTGGGACCCGTGGAAACGCGTCGATGCGCGGGCAGGCGATGTGCGAATCGATCAAGGTTAATCAACGTGCAAGGTATTTTCCAAGATTCGAGTAACGTGTTGTGAAAGCGGTTCTGCTACGTCAAATGACACAGTCGACGGAAACCGCGGACCGATCTCACGACATCGCCATGCCCATGGTAAACGCTTTCGTAGCGGCGGAGCCCTATGCGCCGGTGGTCGATAGGGCCTTCGGTCAAGGTGTGCCGCGCGCCGCCGCGCCAGCAAGCCCGCATGCGCAAGCTGCGCCGATCGCGGTCGAATGCGCAAGCGGCGCGCGCCTTTCAGAGATCGAAGCCGAGTGGCGCGACCTGATCGTCCGCGCGCACGAGCCCAATGTCTTCATGAACCCGGTGCTCATTGAGACGGCGAAGAAGCATCTTTCCGACCGCCGCTTTGTCACGCTGCTGGCTTGGCAGGGCGGCGGCGAGGCGAGGGCGCTTGTCGGCCTATGGGCCTTTTGCATCGCCCGACCACCGCATTCGCCGCTGCCCATGCATGTGCTGCTTTCGCCTGCCGTCCCGCACGGCTATCTCGCCACGCCGGTGATCGACCGCGCCGCCGCGGAAGCTGCGCTCGACGCCATGCTAGATTTCGTCGCGCGCGCGGGCGATCTGCCGAAAACGCTCGTGCTCGATCCGATCCGCGCGGACGGCCCCACCATGCAGGCGCTCGAACGCGTGCTGCAGGCCCGCGGCGCCGCGCCCTTCGTCATGACGCAAGCGCGGCGTCCCGTGCTCGCTTCCGATCTCGACGGCGCGGCGTATTTCGAAATGGCGCTGTCGAGCGCCAGCCGCAAGAAGCTGCGCCAGCACCGCCGGCGATTTGCGGAAAAGGGCGCCCTCACGCTCGAACTGTTCGAGACGCCGGACGCGGTCGGCAAGGCATTCGATGAGTTCCTCGCGCTCGAAGCCGCCGGTTGGAAAGGCCGCCGCGGCAGCGCGCTTCAGTGCAATGCGGCCGAAGCGGCCTTCGCGCGCGAGACGGTCCTTGGCCTAGCGCGGCGCGGCGAGGCCAGCGTGCATGCGCTCTACCTCGACGGCAAGCCGGTCAGCACGCAGATCGTGCTGCGCGCCGGACCGGTCGCCTTTACCTGGAAGACCGCCTACGACGAGGCGATGCACGACTTTTCGCCGGGCATGCTGCTGCTCGAGGACTACACCAAGGCCTTCCTCGCCGACGAGCGCATCGTCTCGGTCGATTCTTGTTCCTTCGACGAGAGCAGCTTCATGGCCGCCTGGAGCGAGCGGCAGGCGATCGCGCAGGTTTGGATCGACGCCCAACCGGGCCGATCGCTGCGCTTTGACGCGCTCTGCCGTCTGCAAAAGAGTTTTTTGAGCCTGCGCGCGGTCGCGAAGCAGCGCTACCTGTCTTGGAGGCGGAAGTGGAAAAAGAACTAGTGCTCGAACGGCCCGTCGCGCCGCCACGAGCCGAAAAATCGCACGCGCGGCCGGCCGTTGCGCACACGACCGACGTCGCCATCATCGGCGGCGGGCTGGCCGGCTCGCTGGCGGCCGCCATGCTTGGGCGCGCCGGCATCGACGCCGTGCTGATTGATCCGCGCCCGGAATATCCGCCCGACTTCCGTTGCGAAAAGCTCGACGGCGATCAGGTCACGCTCCTCAAGAAGACCGGACTGGCCGAGGTCGTGCTGCGCGCCTCGACGCCGGACGTGGTGTCCTGGGTCGCGCGCTTCGGGCGGCTGGTCGAAAAGCGGCCGGGCGACCAGCAGGGCATTTTCTACGCGCCGCTGGTCAACACCGTGCGAGCGCAAATTCCGCCCGGAACCCGCTTCCTCGAGGCCAAGGCGACCGCGCTAGCGACCGGCGCCGTGTCGCAGACCGTGTCGACCTCGACCGGCGACACCGTCACCGCCCGCCTGCTCGTGCTGGCGAACGGGCTTAACATCGGCCTGCGCGACCAGCTCAATCTCAAGCGCGAGATCTTGAGCCCCTGCCATTCGATCAGCATCGGCTTCGACCTCAGCCCGATCGGCCGCCCGGCCTTCGATTTTCCGGCGCTCACTTACTACGCCGAGCGCACCGGCGACCGCGCCGCGCTGATCACGCTGTTCCCGATCGGCCGCACCATGCGCGCCAATCTGTTCGTCTACCGCGGCATGGACGACCCCTGGCTGCAGGCCTTGCGCGCCGCGCCGCAGGAGACGCTGTTCGCGCTGATGCCGGGCCTGCGCAAGCTCACCGGCGAATTCGCGGTCACCGACCACATCAAGATTCGGCCGGTCGACCTCTACGCGACGCGCGGGCATCTGCAGTCCGGCGTCGTCGTGGTCGGCGACGCCTTTTCCACCTCTTGCCCGGCGGCCGGCACCGGCGCCCGCAAGGTGCTCACCGACGTCGAGCGCCTTTGCAACGTGCACGTCCCGCGCTGGCTTTCCACGCCCGGCATGGATGTCGACAAGACCGCGACGTTCTACGAGGACCCGGTCAAGAAGGCGTGTGACGAATTCTGCTTCGACAAAGCTCATATGTTGAAGTCGCTGTCGATTGACCCGGGACCGCGTTGGTGGGCGCGCCGGCACGTCAAGTTCTTCGGCCAGTATGGCCGCGGCATTCTGCGCCGGTTGCGGGCGCCAGGCTTGGATCCTGTCTCGCTGCGCAAGCCCCGCGTCAGCGGCTCGCTGGGAGATGCACGCTGATGCGGTCGACGGGTCTGGCGCTTACCGACGAAACACAAATCGGCACTGGCGCGCCGGCGCAGCCGGCCGCGGCCAGCGCCGCCGTGCGCGATTTCGCCCTGACCGTCTACGACGATCTGACGGCGGTCGAGAATGCCTGGCGCGGTTTCCAACAGGATGCCGACTGCACCGCCTTCCAGTCCTTCGAATGGCTGTCGACCTGGCAGCGCCATATCGGCGCGCGCAACGGCGTCACGCCCTGCATCGTGGTCGTACGCGATCGCAACGATGCCACTGTCATGATCCTGCCTTTGGCAGTGCGCCGGGCCGGATTGGCGCGCGAGCTCGTTTGGCTCGGCTCCGAGCTGTGCGACTACAACGCGCCGCTCTTGGCGCGGGACAGCGGCACGCGTCTCGACGCCGCCAAGTTCGAGAGCCTTTGGCGCGGCGCGCTCGCGCTCGTGCAGCGCAATCCGCGCGTGCGTTTCGACCTGATCCGCCTCGACAAGATGCCCGAGACGGTGCGCGGCCAGCAAAATCCCATGCTCGCTCTGCCGACGATGCTGCATTCGAGCGGTACCTATGTGACGCCGCTGGCGCAGACCTGGGAGGCCTTTTACGCCGCCAAGCGCTCGCCGTCGACGCGCCGGCGCGACCGCACCAAGCGCAACCGGCTCGCCGAATTGGGCGAGATCGAATTTGTCACGCCCGAGACGGAAAGCGGCGTGCTCGACACGCTCGACGTCATGATCGAGCAGAAATCCGCCTTTTTCGCGCGGCGCGGCATCGCCAATCTGTTCGCGCGGCCGGGCTATCTCGAGTTTTATCGGGAATTCGCCGCCAAGGGGCAGGCCGAAGGACTGGCGCACGTCAGCGCGCTCAAGGTCGGCGCGCAGACCGTCGCGGCCAATTTCGGGCTGACGTTTGGCGGGCGCTATTACTACGTGCTGTCGAGCTACACCGACGGCGAAATGGCGCGGCTCGGGCCCGGCGCCACGCATCTCCACGAGCTGATGCGCTATGCCATCGAAAAGAAATTCACCATGTTCGATTTCACCATCGGCGACGAGCGCTACAAGCTCGATTGGTGCGAAAGCGCGCAGCCGCTCTACGACCACATCTCCATCTCGACCTGGCGCGGCGCGCTGGTCGCGGCGCCGGCGCTGCTGCTTAAGAAGCTCAAGCGCAAGATCAAGCAGACGCCGCTGCTGTGGGCGGCCTTCAGCAAGGCCCGCGCATGGGGCGGCGCGCTGGCGGCCAGATCGCGTCCCCTGCCGCCGGCCACCGGGTCAGGGAGCGAGGCGGCATGAAAATCCTGCACGTCTTGCGCGCCCCGGTCGGCGGCTTGTTCCGTCACGTCGTCGACCTCGCGCACGGGCAGATCGAGCGCGGCCATGAAGTCGGCATGATCGCCGACAGCAGCCACGCCGGCCCGCTTGCGGAACAAACGCTCGCCGCGCTCGCGCCTAAGCTGGCGCTCGGGCTTTCGCGCTTTCGCATCTACCGGCAGCCGGGTCCGCCCGATCTGGCCGCGGTCTGGCACGTGGCGCGCCGGGTCGAGGCGACCGGCGCCGAAATTTTGCATGGCCATGGCGCCAAGGGCGGCGCGCTGGCGCGGCTTGCGCCGGCGCGGCAGGCGGTGCTGCGCGCCTACACGCCGCACGGCGGCAGCCTGCACGACGCCGTCGGCGGCCGCATCTACATTCTGTTGGAGCGCGCGCTGAAAGGGCGCGGCTGGCTCTATCTGTTCGAAAGCGCCTATAGCCACGAGGTTTATCGCAGCAAGGTCGGCCAGCCCGCCGGCGGCGCCCGCGTCGTCCACAACGGCGTCCGCAAGGACGAATGCGCGCCGGTTGCGCTCGCCGCCGGCGCTACGGATTTGGTCTATCTCGGCGAGATGCGCGCGTTGAAGGGCGTCGACGTGCTGATCGACGCGCTGGCGCGATTGCTATATGGCGGGCGCCGGCTGAGCGCGACGCTGATCGGCGACGGCCGGGACGCCGCCTTGTTCCGCGCCAAAGCAGCGGCGCTTGGGCTTGCCGAGCTGGTGACGTTCCGCAAGCCCATGCCGGCGCGCGAGGCGTTTTCGCTCGGCCGCGTCGTGGTGGTGCCCTCGCGCGCGGAATCGCTGCCTTACGTCGTGCTGGAGGCGGCGGCGGCCGGCAAGCCGCTGGTCGCGACCAAGGTCGGCGGCATTTCCGAAGTGTTCGGGCCGCTGGCCAATCGCCTGGTGGCGCCGGACGATGCCGGCGCCTTGGCCGAAGCCATTGTCGACGCGGTGGATCAGCCGGCCACGACCGAGATCGCCGCCAAGGCGCTGCGCACGCGCGTCCAAACGGAATTTTCGGTCGATGTCATGGTGGACGCGGTGCTCAACGCCTACCGCCAGGCGCGCGCACGGCCGCAGTGGATGCATGACCAGGCCGGCGACGCCGCGCCGGCGATCAACCGTCTCTGGAATATGCGCTGACGCGCGAGCCTATCAGCGCGGCGTGAACTGCCGCCTGACCGGCGTATTGCTGGCCGTCACGGCCGGTCTGACCGGCCGTGACGCGCGCGCGCGGCGGTAGTGGTGATGCCGGCGGTGACGGCGGGCGAGCGCGTTCTTCACGCGGTGACGCAAGGCCGACATGGCGGCGCCGGTTTTCTGCGCCTTGGCATGCAGCACGCGCGGCCAGATTTCCTTCTCGACCTTGCTGGCCACCACTTCGGGCAGCAACTTCGGCCGTTCGCCGGCCGCCACCACGTGCACCACGTGGTAACCTTCCTTCTTCAGTTCCTTGAGCAATGCCGGCAGCGCCAGCGCCGTGTCGGGATGGATGTCGTGCATCAGGATGATGCCGCGGCCCTTGGCGTTGAGCCGGCGCATGGTGCGCTTGATGAGCGCGCTCGGCGTGGTGCCGCGCCACCAGTCATCGGTGTCCACGTCGGCGCTCCAGGTAATCAGATCCTTGTTCTCCAGGAAATGATCGATCGCATTGGTGCGGCCGAAGCCGGGGATACGGAAGAATGGCGACAGCGCCTTGGGATCGCCGAGCGCGGCATCGACCGAGGCGATGCCGCCGTCCACCTCGCGCTCGACCCGCGCCATCGACAGGCGCTGGAAGGCGAAGGGATGGGTCTGGCTGTGGGTGCCGATGCTGTGGCCCTCATTGTAGATGCGGCGCACCAGATAGGGGCGCGGCCGAGCCATCTCGCCGACCAGGAAATAGGTGGCCTTCACGCAATTGGCGGCCAGCGTATCGAGCACGCTGTTGGTGTAGGGCGGGATCGGGCCGTCGTCGAAGGTGAGCACCACCTCGTGGTCCTTGAGCGGCAGCGAGTGCTTGTAGTTGATTTTGCCGATCAGCTGGAATTCGCTCGGGTTGATGGTCAGCACGCGGCTGGTGCCGAGCGCGTCGGGATGGCCGGGGCAGGTCGCCGCCGCGGTCTTGCTCTCAGGCTTGTTATCCGGTTTGGCGGCCGGCTCGGCCGCCTGCGGCGGCGCTGACGGTGTGGCCGGCTTGGCCAGCGCGGCGGGCTGGGCGGTTGGCTGGGTAGCGGCTTGCTCGACCGGTTTCGCCACCCGCTCGTCCGGCTTGGCGGCAGGCTCGGCCGCCGGTTTGGATTCAGAGGGTTCGGCCGGCTTGGCGGTCGGCGCTGCCGGCTCGATCGGCTTGGCCGCCGGCTCAGCCACCGCCTGTTTGACCGGCTGGGCGGCCGCTTCCGGCGATACCACAGCAGCAGCAGCAGCAGCGAGCAGGAGCGACCGTCGGGGACGCCGGCGTTGGGCTCGATGGGACGGCTGCCGCCGGGTCCGCCTTGGGCGCGGATTGTGCGAAAGCCGGCGCCACCCCCAGCAGAAGGCACGCGAAAAGAGCCGCGGGAACACGCATTTTCTTTTTCTCCCCCGCCCAATCGCGCCGGATGGCGCTACCCCGAATGGCAAGTCTCAAAAGCCTAGCGAGTTCGAACATTAACCCAAAATTAACCGTTTTGAACGGGCCACAGCCTTGTTTTCTGTGGCTTTTTCGGAATTGGCGGGGACTGTGGCTTTTTCGCCGGCAGCAGGGCTGGGCAGGTTCAGGGCCTGGCAAGGCCTGCCGGCACGACGTGGACGATCCGGTAGCCGCGCTGCTTCAGCGCCCGCAGCAGGGCCGGCAGCATGCGGGCGGTCTGCGCCTTGGTGTCGTGCAGCAGCACGATGCCGCGGCCGACCTTGGCGATGCGGGTGAGCAGCAGGTGCAATTCCTGCTCGGGGGTCTGCGGCAGCCAGTCGCTCGCCCAGACGTCGGCGCCGAACACCACCATGCCGCGGCCGTTGACGTAGTCGAGCAGGGCAGGGCTCGATGCAAAGCCGGGAAAGCGGAAGAACGGCGAGGTCGGATCGCTGCGCCGCTTGCCGTATAGCGCGAGCTCGTCGGCGGCGATGCCGCGGTTAATCTCGGCTTCCGCCTTGCCAAGTGCCATGCGGTTGAGCAACGGGTGCGAATAGCTGTGGTGACCGATGGAGTGACCGTCGGCGAGCTCGCGGCGCGCGATCGCCGGATGCGCCGCGACGTTGCGGCCGAGCAGGAAGAAGGTGGCGCGCACGCATTCGCGTCTGAGCGCATCGAGCACCTTGGGCGTGGTGGTCGGCCAGGGCCCGTCATCGAAGGTCAGCACCAGCTCCTTATCCTTGAGCGGCAAGGTCGCGGGGAACTGCTTGCGGCCGACCCGCGGCATGCTCTTGACGCCGACCGCCAGCACGCGCGCGGTGCCGAGCGCGTGGCTATTGCCCGGGCACGGCTGGGCGGCGGCGGCCAAGGGCGCGATGAAGGGCGCGAGTGCGACCGTAACGAAGATGGCGGCGATGCGATTCATGTGCAGCCTTATACCCCGGCACTGAACGCGAGCCGCGCCCTTGCCGCAAGCGCGTCCTGACCGGGCCGGCTATGCGTTAATTATTTGCCCGCCTGCAGGCCCCGGCGTACAAGCGGCCGGAGCCGCTTTCGCCGACGAGGGCCGGTATGCTCGACCAGAAAACCAGCACCCCGGCGCCGCGCGCAGAGGATGGCGCCATCCGCGCCGACTTCGTCGAACGCGTCGCGCAAGGCATCGAGGCCGGCGACGCCGACGCCTTGCGCGAACTGGTCGGCGACCTGCACGAGGCCGATCTCGGCGCCGTGCTGGAGGCGCTCGAGCCGGAGCAGCGTCCGCGCCTGATCGCGCTGCTCGGCATCGACTTCGACTTCACCGCGCTCACCGAAGTCGACGACGCGGTGCGCGACGACATCCTCGAAGAGCTGCCGCCCGAGGCGGTCGCCCAAGGCGTGCGCGATCTCGATTCCGACGACGCGGTGGCGATCATCGGCGATCTGCCGAAGGAAGAGCAGGCCGAGATCCTCGAGCAGCTGCCGGCGCCCGAGCGCATCGCGCTGGCGCGCAGTCTGGAATATCCGGAAGATTCCGCCGGCCGGCGCATGCAGACCGAGTTCATCGCCGCGCCGGCGGCTTGGACCGTCGGTCGCGCCATCGACTATATGCGCGAGACTGAAGAACTGCCCGAGCGCTTCTACGAGCTCTATGTCGTGGACGAGGCCGGCCGTTTCCTCGGCGCCGTCCCGCTCGACCGATTGCTGCGCGCGAAACGCCCGGTGCCGATCACCGAATTGATGGAGCGCGACCGGCCGCTGGTGCGCGCCGATCAAGATCAAGAGGAAGTGGCGCGCCTGTTCCAGCGCTACAACTGGGTGGCGGCGCCTGTGGTCGACAGCGGCGACCGCCTGGTCGGCGTCATCACCTTCGACGACGTCGCCGACATGATCGAGGAAGAGGCGGAAGAGGACATCAAGGCACTCGGCGGCGTGACGCACGCGGAAGAACTGTCGGACTCGGTGTGGACCATCGCGCGCGGCCGCTTCAATTGGCTGCTGGTCAATCTCGGCACCGCCTTCATCGCTTCCTCGGTGCTCGGCCTGTTCGCCGGCGAGCTGCAGAAGATGGTGGCGCTGGCGGTGCTGGCGCCGATCGTGGCGAGCCAGGGCGGCAACGCCACGACGCAGACCATGACGGTCGCGGTGCGCGCGCTCGCCACCCGCGACCTGACCGACGCCAACGCCTGGCGGGTGGTCGTGCGTGAAGTGCTGGTCGGGCTGCTCAACGGTGTGGCCTTCGCCGTCATCACCGGCATCCTGGCCTATCTCTGGTTCAAGGTGCCGGGCTTGGGCTTCGTGATCGGGCTGGCGATGCTCTGCAACCTTGTCGCCGCCGCGCTCGGCGGCATCCTCATTCCGCTCGCCTTGAACCGGCTGAAGATCGACCCGGCGGTGGCCTCCAGCCCCTTCGTGACCACGGTGACCGACGTGGTCGGCTTCTTTTCGTTTTTGTCGATCGCGACGTTTTGGTTCGGGCTGCGCTAGCAATTGCGCGGCAAAATGCCCCGAACAGGACCGCTCATATTTCATTCACCTTGTTTGCTGACCCGCCATTAACGCTGAAACCGTAAGCCTTTACCCCTCAAGCACGGCGGCGCGAGGGGTTTTCCGGTGGACGGCGAGGTCATAGCGCAAGCGACGGGCGCAAAGCCCGGGCGCGCGCGGCGCGCTTTTGCCGCGCGCTGGCGGGCGGCCGCCTGGCGTGGCCCGGCCGGGGCGCCGCGCGCGCGGGCGCAACGCATGCTGTCGGCCTCGCGGCTGATCGTGCTCATCGCCGTCATCGCGCTCGGCGCGACGCTCGTCGTCGCGGCCATCGGCTATGGCCTGGCCGCGCGCAGCGATGCGCGCGGCTGGTCCGAGCAGCGCGCGGCCTTGCGCAACGCCATTGCCGAATTCCGCGTGCTGTTCGGCGATCCGGGCGCGGTCGATCCGCGTTTCGTGCGCATGGTCGAGCAGAGCGCGCGGCTGAAAGGCCTCAAATTCGAAACCGATCCGGCGCCCGGGGCGCGCGAAATGCAGCCGGTGCTCGATGCGCAGGGGCGCATCGCCGGCTTCTTCACGTGGGACAAGACCCATCCGATGGCCGCCGCCATGAACCGGCTGATGCCGCTCGTCGCCGGCATCGCGCTGGTGCTGGTGGGCTTTGTCGGCATTGCCTTGCGCCAGCTCAAGCGCACGCGCGTGGAGCTGGCGGCAAGCGAGGAGGCCGCCCGCCGCGCCGCCGACGCCGACAAGCTCACCGGGCTGCCCAATCACGCCAAGACGCTGGAGCTTCTGGATCTCGCATTGGCCGAGCGCGCGGGCGACGCGGTGGTGAGCTTCGCGCTGATCGAGCTGGACGGCATGGCCGACGTCAATGCCCAGCTCGGCGTGCTGGGGGCCGACGAGTTCGTGGTGGCGGTGGCGCACCGGCTGCAGGAGGCGCTTCCGGCGGAGGCGGTCTGCGGCCGCATCGGCGGCGACGAGTTCGCCGTGCTGCTGAGCGCGCCGCCGCAGGTCGCGGTGACGAGCATCCTGCACGATGCGATCGAGGCGGTGGCGCGGCCGCATTGGATCGACCGGCTGGTAAAGGTGAGCGCGCATTCAGGCTTCGCGCAGGCGCCGCGCCATGCCGCCACCCGCGGCGAGCTTGCCCGCCGCGCCGAACTCGCGCTGCGCGCGGCGTCCAAGAAGGGGCCGGGCGCCATCGTCGGTTTCGAAAACAATATCGACACGGTGTCGAGCGACCAGAAATTCATCCAGCGCGAATTGCCGCGCGCGCTGAGTGCCGGCGAATTGGCGCTGCACTACCAGCCGATCGTGGCCGCGAGCGGCGCCCGCATCGTCGGCGTCGAGGCCTTGCTGCGCTGGACACATCCGGAACGCGGCGCCATCGGGCCGGCGGTGTTCATTCCGGTCGCCGAGCAGATGGGGCTGATGGACGCGCTCGGCGCTTTCGTGCTCAGGCGCGCGCTCGCCGACGCCAAGCGCTGGCCCAAGCTCTACGTGGCGGTCAACCTGTCGCCGCTGCAGGTGCGCGACGCGGCCATCGTCGATTTGGTGCGCTCGGCGCTGGCCGAGAGCGGCGTCGCGCCCTCGCGGCTGATGCTGGAAATCACCGAGGGCGTGCTGATCGACAACCCCGAGGAGATGCTCAAGCGCATCGAGGCGCTGCACGATCTCGGCGTGCGCATCGCGCTCGACGATTTCGGCTCCGGCTATTCCAATCTCGGCTATCTGCAGCGCTTTCCGCTCGACAAGCTCAAGATCGACCGCAGCTTCGTGGCCGCGCTCGGGGCTTCGCCCAATGGCGGTGTGATCATCCAGGCGATCGTCGCGCTCGGCCGCGCGCTCGGCCTGTCCGTGCTGGTGGAAGGCGTGGAGACCGAGCAGCAACGTGTGCTGCTGCGGCTTGCCGGCTGCGACGAGATGCAGGGCTTCCTGTTCGCCAAGCCGGCGCCGGCCAAGGCCATCGACCGGCTGTTGGAGCAGGCAATGCTCCGGCGCGGCGCGGGCCGGCGGCGCGGCTTAAGCCGCTGACAGGCCGATTTCCAGGCGATAAAGTCGGCGCAAAACAACGCGCGCCGGCCCCGGCGCGCTCGGGAGGCGACCTGATGATCCCCAATGCCTGGGCGGGCTTCGACTTCGGCCTCGGGCCGGACGTCGACATGTTGCGCAAGACGGTCGCCGATTTTGCGTCCGACCGCATCGCGCCGCGCGCCGACGAGATCGACCGCAGCAATAAATTCCCGCGCGAGTTGTGGCCGGAGATGGGCGCGCTCGGCCTGCACGGCATCACCGTCGAAGAAGAATATGGCGGGGCCGGCCTCGGCTATCTCGCCCATTGCGTGGCGATGGAGGAGGTTTCGCGCGCCTCCGCGGCCATCGGCCTGTCCTACGGCGCCCATTCCAATCTCTGCGTCAACCAGATCCGCCGCAACGGCACGAGGCGCAGAAGAGCAAATACCTGCCCAAGCTGGTCTCCGGCGAGCATGTCGGCGCGCTCGCCATGTCGGAGCCCAATGCCGGCTCCGACGTGGTGTCGATGCGCACCAGTGCCGAAAAGCGGGGCGACCGCTATATCCTCAACGGCTCGAAAATGTGGATCACCAACGGCCCGGTGGCCGACACGCTGGTGGTCTATGCCAAGACCGACCGCACCGCAGGCTCGCGCGGCATCACCGCCTTCGTCGTCGAGCAGGGCATGAAGGGCTTTGCGCCGGCGCAGAAGCTCGACAAGCTCGGCATGCGCGGCTCCGACACCAGCGAATTGGTGTTCACCGACTGCGAGGTGCCGGAGGAGAACGTGCTGGGCGCGGTCGGCAACGGCGTCAACGTGCTGATGTCGGGCCTCGACTATGAGCGCGTGGTGCTGGCGGCGGGGCCGCTCGGCATCATGCAGGCCTGCATGGACGTGGTGGTGCCCTACCTGCACGACCGCAAGCAATTCGGCCAGCCGATCGGCAGCTTCCAGATGATGCAGGGCAAGCTCGCCGACATGTACGTCACCATGAACGCGGCCAAGGCCTATGTGTATACGGTAGCGCGCGCCTGCGACGAGGGCCGCACCACCCGCGAGGATGCCGCCGGCGCCATCCTCTACGCCGCCGAGCGCGCCACCTGGATGGCGCTGGAGGCGATCCAGTGCCTGGGCGGCAACGGCTATATCAACGAGTTCCCCACCGGCCGCCTGCTGCGCGACGCCAAGCTCTACGAGATCGGGGCGGGCACCAGCGAGATCAGGCGCATGCTGATCGGGCGGGAGATTTTCGAGAAGACGCGTTAGGGCTTGGATACCTGTCATATTGATGGAGTGGCGCGTCGATAGCTTAAGTCACCTGGAAACAAGGCTAGACTTTGCGGTCGCCCAGCGGTCGGCTGCGGGTGCCGGTAATGACCCCTTGCGATACGAAATCGATCGTCGATTGGCTTACGGACGGTGCGCGCTCCGCACCACGCCCGGACATGGTGCTTGCGGCTTTGTGTGATCGCCTTGTCCAGGCTGGCATTCCGCTCTGGCGCGTGGCGGTGTTTGTGCGGACCCTGCATCCGGAAATCATGGGGCGCCGCTTCGTCTGGCAGCCAGGAGTCGGCGTCGCGATTTCGGAAGGATCATTTGACGTCCTGGAATCTGATCAATTCCGGAACAGCCCGTTCGTCGCCGTCGTCAAATCCGGCCGGGCCATGCGGCGCCGGCTGGCGGAACCAGATAGTCCCGAGGAGTTTCCCATATTCCGCGAACTGCGCGCAGAGGGCGTGACCGATTATCTTGCCACTCCGTTAATCTTCACTGACGGCGCTGTTCACGTCGCAACTTGGTCCACGCAGCAGGTGGGCGGCTTCACTGACGCACAAATTGCCGGCATCGAGACGATCGTGCGGCCGCTTGCGCGTGTCGCCGAGATCCGCGCGTTGCAGCGGACTGCGACCAATCTGCTCGATACCTATGTTGGCCATAACGCCGGCGAACGCATTCTCGCTGGCCGGATCAGGCGCGGCCACACCGAAACAATCCATTCGGTGATCTGGCTCTCGGATATGCGCGGCTTCACGTCTTTAGCGGACCGGTTGCCGCCGCAGACGTTGGTTGATCTGCTCAACCGCTATTTTGATTGTCAGGTGCCGGCAATTCTCAAGCACGGCGGCGAGGTACTCAAATTCATTGGCGACGGGCTGCTCGCAATCTTTCCCCTGAGCAAAGGCATGGCAGATGCACGCGAGGCTTGCGATCACGCGCTTGCCGCGGCGCGCGAAGCACAGATCAACATCGACGCAATCGACACGTCCGCCAATATCGACCGCGCGCATGGCATACGCTTTGGCCTGGCCCTCCACCTCGGGGAAGTGCTTTACGGCAATATCGGCAGCGGTAACCGGTTGGATTTCACCTGCATCGGTCCAGCCGTGAACCTTGCAGCACGGCTCGAAAAGGTTGCCGCTGGTCTCGCGCGAACGATCATTCTGTCCGCCGAATTCGCACAATATTATTTCCCGTCGGATCTAGAGCCGCTAGGCGAGTTCGCGGTCGCAGGTTTTGCGGCGCCGCAGAGGGCGTTCGGCCTGGGAGCCGGCTCCGCCGCGCAGACCGCCGGTGGAGATGACCGGTAGGCCATCGATAACAACGATCCGGCACCGTTCGTGCGCCAGGTGCCGGCGCGCTGCGGGCTGACGCAGGCCGCCTTCGCCGCGCTTGGCTGCAAACGGGGCTAGTTGTGTTGCGACGGCGGCGACGTGCTCCGGCGCTTCACGCCTTGTACTCGAGAATATACATCCCGCCATTGAAGTCGGTTGAGTAGACCAGCCCATCCTTGGACACCCAGACGTCGCAGGACTAAATCACTTTGTCACGGTTCGGACGGTGGTCGACCAGCCGCTCGGGCGCGGGCGGAACGAAAGCGGCGACCTCCTCGGGACGGTACGCGTTGCTGATGTCGGTGATGCGGATGCCGGCGTTCTGATAGGTCGAAAAGATGAGGTTCGAGCTGACGAACGCATCCGGGCGATTTTCATGAATGTTGTGCGGGCCGAAGTGGGCGCCCTTTTTGCAATAGTCGGCCTCGTCCGGGGTCGGAAATGTCGAGATGCTGACGGGGTTTGACGGTTCGCGAATGTCGAACAGCCAGATGTATTTGATGCCGTCCTCGCACTTGTCGAGCACCGCCTCGTCGAGGACGACCAGCAAACGGCGGTCGGGCAGGGGAAGGCAATTGTGCGTGCCGCCGCCATAGGGCGGACACCAATTGCGATGGGTAATGAGTTTGGGTGCGGCCCTGTCGCTGACATCCATCATCACCAACCCGCCGTCGCGCCACGCGCCATAGGCCGTGTCGCCGTTGACGATGGCGTGGTGCAGGCCATAGCGCCGGTTGGGCGGCCAATTCGGCGTTTCGCCGGCGGCCTTGTTCATGCCTGGCAGCCAATAGCGGCCGGCTTCTTTCGGCTTGGTGGGATCGGCCATGTCGACGGTCAGAAAGATGAAATCGGTGAAACCGTCGAGCAGCGCCGAGACATAGGCCCAGCGGCCACCCACATACCAGATGCGGTGAACGCCGCCGCCTTCGACCGGCATGAAGCCGATCCGGCGCGGCTCTGCCGGGTCTGCAATGTCGTAGACGGCGAGGCCGGCCGTCCAATTGCGCTCCTGCTGCTTGGCGTCCGTTCCGACCTTCTCGCTCAGCGAACCGGTGTAATATTGCTTTTCGTCCTGCAGCGCCGCAGTGGCGAACATGTCCATCGCATTGATCACCAGCAACAGATCGCCGTGGGTCTGCAGGTGGATGGTCCAGGTATTCGGCGGCGCCGGCATATATTTGACCGGCTTGGGTTTGCGCGGATCGCGCACATCGATCACGCTGAAGCCCTTGGAGAACATGTGGCCGACGAAGGCGTAGCCCTTGTTGACCATCAATTGCACGCCGTCCGGCCGCCCGCCCTGATCGGAATGTCCGATCAACTTCATGTTTCGGACAAAGTCCGGCTTGGGCAAATTCTGGCTGGTCATGCGTGTCGTCCCCGAGATGGCGCGACGCAGGCGCGAAAAGCGGCGCCTGAACCTGCGCTAAAGAAATTCGCGTTCTTTGTTGAAAGGAGCGTCCATCGTGTAACCGTGCGCCGCGCGGTAGCCGTCAAAGCGGTAGCCCTTGTATTCCAGCACAATGGCCACGACGAAGGCGATGAGCACCATGGCGATGACGAATTCCGCCAGCCCCGGCATGGGATATTGCATCAAGCCGCTGGCGACCGCGCCGGCGGCGAAGAAGTAGACGAAATAGCCCGCGGTCTTGTGATAGGCCTCGAATATCCGCCGGCGGGTGGTCATGTTGTAATGATCGCCGAACCAGGTTTTCGGATTGTCCGGATCGGCGGTGTAGTAGTTCTTGCCGCCGTGCTTGCCTCTGACCCAGCCGCCGATGATCTGCAAGCATCCAAGCGTGATCGTCGTCAAGCCGAAGAACGAATGCAGCGAGCCGCTTAAGCCGCCGCTGACGGTCACCGCCACGATGGCGCCGGCGAGCGCCAGCCCGATCGAAACCATCAGCCCGTATTTATGCACGCTGAACCACCACCAGGCCCCGTTCCAGATCGAAACCTTGACGTGGATGCCGGTGAGCGTCGGCTTCGGCTTGCCAAAACGGATGACGATGATGCAGATCGGCACCAGCACGAACCAGACGCCGACCATCAGCAAGGCGTGATAGCCCCAATGAATCGGGATCGTCCGTCCCAGAAAAGCGAGATAAACCTCCGTCGGAATTTGGTGCGGTTGCATCTCTTACATCTCCGTCCATCCGTCCGACGCTAGTGATCCGCTCCTATCGCGTGGCGCAGATGAAATGTTGGCTGAGACGGGGCGCATCGGTTTCGAGGATGGAAACGCCTCGATGAGTTTTCACCCGGTCAAACTGATCGCCGGCTTCATCGATATGGTCCAGCAAATTCTTCGAAAACGCAACTTGACGGAACGGGTATTCGGACCTCAGGCGGTCCCGCCGGCCCGCAATAGTCTCGGTCTTGCCGATTGCTCATTGGCGCCGGCCGCGGCGCGAAAAGAACGCCCCCGCATTAACTTTTGCGCGCCGCGAATCAGCTAGTGCATTGGCCGACCACTCATGGAGGAGGCCAAAACCATGATGCGGGTGCGATTAAAGGCTGATGGCAGGATTGTCGAAATCCTCGCCGATGGCAGCGAGAAGATCATCGATCACAACGATCCGGCGGTATTTGTGCGCCAGGTGCGGGCGCGCTGCGGGCTGACGCAGGCCGCTTTCGCCGCGCGCATCGAAGTGCCGATCGAGACCGTGCGCAATTGGGAGCAGGGCAAACGTTCGCCGCGCGGACCTGCGCGCGCGCTGCTCAAGCTGATCGACAAGGCGCCCGACGTCGCCTTCGCCACGCTCGGGAAAAAGGTCGGCTAGGCCACTTGCTTATTCGGCGGGCGCGGCGACTTCGCGCCGCGGCCGATAGCGCGCAATGCGCATCAGCACATACATGGCGACCAGCGTGCCGATATAGACGATGAGCTGCATCACGGTCGGCCGCTCGGTATAGCCGATCAGCGTGTGCATGAGCCGGCCGAGGATCGAGCCTTCCGACAAGAGCCAAGAGGTGTTCCACATGGTCTGGTCGAGCACCACGAACACGCCGGCATTGTTGAGGAACTGCACGGCCTGCGCCGCCAGCCCCGCGGCGAGCAGCGCGATCAGCCAGCTCGTCACCGAGAAAATGTAGCGGGTGGGGATCGCCAGCAGCCCGAAATAGGTGAAGGCCGTAAAGGCGGCGCCCGCCAGCACGCCCAGAATGCCGCCCACCAGCAGCGCCATGCCGGTCGTGCCGGATGCGGCAATGCCGTAGAGGAACAGCACGACTTCCGAGCCTTCGCGCAGCACCGCCAGACCCACCACCACCGCCAGCGCGGTCAAGGGCTTCACGCCCTCGCTCACCGCCGCGCCGATCTGGCGCATTTCGGCGGCGATCTCGCGCCCGTGCCGCGCCATCCAGGCGTTGTGCCACATCAGCATGCACACGGCGATCGACAGCACGGCGGCGTTGAACAGTTCCTGGCCCGAGCCCTGGAAGGCCTCCGAAATGGCGCCGGCGAAAAAGGCGACGATGGTGGCGCCCGCAACGCCCGCCACCACGCCATAAGTGACCCAGCGCCCGCGGCCGGCGACGCCGCGCGTGGCGGCCATCACGATGCCGATGATCAGGCCGGCCTCGATGACTTCGCGGAAGACGATGATGAGTGCGCCGAGCATTTTCCGATTATTCCGCGATCACCACGCCCTTGGCGGTGGATTCATGATATTCGCCGATGAACTTGTAGTGGCCCGGCTTGAGCGGCCCGATGCGCACGATGCCCTTGGACTTGCCGGGGATCACCTTCTCGACCTTGAGATCGTGGCTATCGAACTCTTCCGGGGTGGGGTCGTCATTGACCACGGTCAATTTCACCCGCTTGTTGGCCGGAACCTTGATCTCGGACGGGGTGAACTTGTGACCCTTGATGGTCAGGGTCAGGTCGTCGGAGCGCGCGGCCACGGGCGCAAGCACCAGGGCAGCGGCCAGGCCGGCAAGTACAATCATGCTTCTCATTGGCGTTTCCAAACTAGAACCTGGCCCTCACAAAAGCATTAAAAGCCTCTAATGCAATAGGTTTTTTCTACTCTTGAATTATTCCAATGTAAGAACTGGGGCCAAAAGCTTGGGCGCAAAGTATTGTCGGCGTTCGCCCTCTTAAAAAATATTTGCATGCTTTTTCGTCGCATGCGCTTTTCGCCGCCGCGGCCGGGCGCAAGGCCACCCAGCGAGCCCACCCGGTTGGCAGCGCGCGGGCAAGCGGGCATTCTGCCGCTCCCGCCCGCCAAATCCGCCGTTTAAGCCGATATGAAGGAGATAAAGCATGCAGTTCGTTGAAGCCCATGGCGCCCGCATCCCGCAGATCGGCCTCGGCACCATGACCCTGAAGGGCGACGTCTGCGTGCAGGCGGTCAAGACCGCGCTGGAACTCGGCTACCGCCATCTCGACACCGCCGCCTATTACGAGAACGAAAAGGAAAACGGCGAGGGCCTGCGCGCATCGAGCGTCAAGCGCGAGGAGGTGCTGATCTGCACCAAGGTGCGGCAAGGCGACCTGATGCCCGACGCGTTCGCCCGCGTGGTCGACCAGAGCCTGGCGAACCTGCAATTGCCCTATGTCGACCTGCTGCTGATCCACTGGAACAATCCCGACGTCCCGTTCAAGCTGTCGGTCGGCGCGCTCTGCAAGGCCAAGAAGGACGGGCTCGCCAAGCATGTCGGCGTCGCCAATTTCACCACCGCCATGCTGGACGAGGCCTGGGCGGTGACGAGCGAGCCGCTGGTCTGCAACCAGATCGAGATGCATCCCTTCATCAATCAGGACAAGGTGCTGGCGGCCTGTCAGAAGCACGGCATGGCGGTGGTCGCCTATTGCCCGATCGCGCGCGGCAAGGTGCCCGGCGCCGACGCGCTCGAGCGCATCGGCAAGGCGCACGGCAAGAGCGCGGCGCAGGTCTCCTTGCGCTATCTGGTTCAGATGGGCGTCTGCTCGATCCCGCGCACCGCGACGCCGGCGCATTTAAAGCAGAACATCGAGGTGTTCGATTTCGCGCTGTCGGACGCCGAGATGGCCGAGTTGAAAAAACTCAACGCCACCAATATGCGTGTGGTCAACCCGCCGCACGCGCCCAAGTGGGACACGCCCTGATGCGTGCTGCCATTCTGGTATTGATAATACTGGCCACGGCGTCGACTGCCTTCGGGCAAGCCAAGTATCCCGCCGCCGAGCACACCAAGGATATCGAAGACTGCATCAAGACTGCCGCGGGAAGCGGAAAGCCGATGTCCGCTGCCGAGAGCTGCATCGGTACTGTAGCTGATCCGTGCCTGAAGGAAGCAAAGTCGACCGCCGACATGAACGGCTGCTATGACAGCGAGAAGGCGGTCTGGGACGATATCCTGAACGAAACCTATCGGCGGCTGCGAAAGAAACTCGATGGCAAACAGCAGGAAAAGCTGCGCGACATGCAGCGGGCCTGGGTCGCCTCGCGCGACAAGACCTGCGCCTTTTATTGGGACTATTACCAGGGCACCATGGCCAGTCCCATGGCGGCCGCCTGCGTAAACCGCGAAACCGCTCGCCGGGCTCTGTTTCTGGTCGGGTTCCTCTTTGCCGAAGACAAGTGATGGATATGCAATGAAAGTGGTCGAAGCCAAGGGCTTCAAAATCCCGATCGTCGGGCTCGGCACCTGGGCGCTGCGCGACACCGCCCGCATCGTCGAGCAGGCGATCCGCATCGGCTACCGCCACATCGACACCGCGCAGATGTACGGCAACGAGGCCGAGGTGGGGCAGGGGGTGCGCGCCTCCGGCGTGCCGCGCGCCGAGGTCATGGTCACCACCAAGCTGCAGCCGACCAATCTCGCGCCGCCCGATGTCGAACGCTCGGCGAAGGAAAGCCTGGCCAGGCTGCGGCTCGATCACATCGACCTGCTGCTGATCCACTGGCCCAATCCGCGCGTGCCGCTGGCCGAGACGCTCGGCGCCATGTCCAAGATGAAGCGCGAGGGCCATGTGCGCGCCATTGGCGTGTCGAATTTCACCGTGGCGCTGCTCGACGAGGCCAATAAGGTTTCGCCCGAGCCGGTGGTCTGCAATCAGATCGAATGCCATCCCTTCCTCAACCAGGACAAGGTGCTGGCCGCCTGCAAGAAGCTCGGCATTGCGGCGGTGGCCTATAGCCCGGTGGCGCGCGGCGCGGCGCACGGCGACGAGACGCTGGCGCGCATCGGCAAGGCGCACGGCAAGACCGCGGCGCAGGTCTCGCTGCGCTATCTGGTGCAGCAGGGCATCGTGGTGATCCCGCGCACCAACCGGCTGGAGCGGCTCTCGGAGAATTTCGAACTGTTCGATTTCGAGCTCTCCAAAGAGGAGATGCAGGAGATCTACCGACTCGCCCACCCCAAAGGCCGCATCGTCGATTGGACCTGGTCGCCGAAGTGGGATTAGAAAGCGCGGCGTGACCCTCGCCAACGACACCGCCCTCGTTCTCTTTTCCGGCGGGCAGGACTCCACCGTGTGTCTTGCTTGGGCGCTCGCGCGCTTTGCCCGCGTCGAGACGATCGGATTCCACTACGGCCAGCGCCACGCGGTCGAGCTCGATCAGCGTCCGCGCATCCGCGAGCACCTGGCCGCGCTCAATCCCGACTGGCGCGCGCGGCTCGGCGACGACCACCTGATCGAACTCGACGCGCTATCCGCGATCTCCGACAGCGCGCTCACCCGTGACAGCGCCATCGAAACCGGCGACAGCGGCCTGCCCACCACTTTCGTGCCCGGGCGCAACCTCATCTTTTTCTGCTTCGCCGGCGCCGTCGCCTACAAGCGCGCCGCCCGCCATCTGGTCGGCGGCATGTGCGAGACCGATTATTCCGGCTATCCCGACTGCCGCGACGACACGGTCAAGGCCATGCAGGTCGCGCTCACCCTCGGCCTCGACAGGCGCGTCACCATCCATACCCCGCTGATGTGGATCGACAAGGCCGACACCTTCGCGCTGGCCGAGCAATTGGGCGGGCAAGCTTTGCTTGATCTCGTGATCGAGGATAGCCATAGCTGTTACCGGGGCGACCGCAGCCACCGCTACGATTGGGGCTATGGCTGCGGCGAATGTCCCGCCTGCCGCCTGCGCGCGCAAGGCTACGCCAAGTTCAAGAGCCGAAAGACGACATGAACGCCATCGACAAGCGCCGCAACATCGAGGGCGCCATTTTCCTCGCGCTGTTTTGCCTGACCATCCCCGCCGCCAATTGGATGATCGGCCATGTCGGCACGGTCTGCCTTGCCAAGGGCCCCTGCCTGGTGCCGGTGGCGCCCGGCATCCTGGCGCCGTCCGGCGTGCTGATGATCGGCGCCGCCTTGGTGCTGCGCGACCTGGTGCAGCGCCGGCTCGGCGTCGAGTTCGGCCTGGGGGCAATCGTCGCCGGCGCAGCGCTGTCGGCCGCGGTCGCGCCGGCCGCGCTGGTGCTGGCCTCGACCGTCGCCTTTCTGCTGTCGGAATTCGCCGATTTCGCGGTCTATACGCCGCTCGCCCGCCGCCGGCTGGTGGCGGCGGTGGTCGCGTCAAGCACGGTCGGCCTAGTGGTCGACTCGCTGGTCTTCCTGTGGCTTGCCTTCGGCTCGCTCGAATTCCTGCCCGGGCAGATCATCGGCAAGGCCTGGATGGTGCTGCTTGCCGTTCCGCTGGTTTCCTATCTCCGCCGCCGCGATGCGCGGCTCGGCCTCACCGCCGCATAGTTGGAGCCGTCCATGTCGGCACTCGAGATCCTCAAGAACGTCACCACCGGCACCATCACCACCATGCTCTTGAAGAAGGGCATCCGCCGCTGCTGGATGGCCGGTGTCATGCCCTTCGCCTTCTCCGACAAGCGCGTGGTGGGCAAGGCCTTCACGCTGCGTTTCGTGCCGGTGCGCGAAGACCTGGCGACGCCGGAAAGCTGGTCGAAGCCGATCTCGACCCGCGCGGCGATCGAGGCCATGCCGGAAGGCTGCGTGGTGGTGGCCGACGCCATGGGCGTGACCGGCTCCGGTATTTTCGGCGACATCTTGTGCATGCGCATGGTCAAGCGCGGCGTGACCGCGCTCGTCACCGACGGGGCGATGCGCGACAAGCACGGCGTGCTCGGCACCGGCATGCCGGTCTGGTGCGCGGGCGTCGCCGCGCCGGCGTCCGTCAACCAGCTCACTTTTGTCGGCTGGAACGAGCCGATCGGCTGCGGCGGCTGCGCCATCTTCCCCGACGACGTCATCGTCGCCGACGACGACGGCGCGGTGGTGATCCCGGCGGCACTGGTCGATTTCGTCGCCAATGAGGGCGCCGAGCACGAGCTGATGGAGACCTGGCTGGTGCAGGAAGTGCAGAAGGGCGCCAAGCTCCCCGGCCTTTACCCGCCCAACGAAGAAAACAAGAAACGCTACGAAGCGTGGAAGAAGACGCGCTGATGTTCTTCGTCCTGTCGAAGACCGCCGCCTATCTGCTGCTGCCTTCGAATATCCTGTTGCTGATCGGCCTTGTCGGCCTCGTGCTGCTGCTCACGCGCTGGCGGCGCGCCGGCGTCCGCTTGATGGCGGCGAGCCTGATCCTGCTGGCTCTCGCCGGCTTGCTACCGATCGGCGCGGTGCTCGCGCATGTGCTGGAGAGCCGCTTCCCGCCTTGGGATGCCGCGCGCGGGGCGCCCGACGGCATCGTCATCCTGGGCGGTGCCATCAACCCGGTGCTGTCGCGCGCCTATGGCGCGCCGCAACTCAGCGGCAGCGCCGAGCGCGTGACGGTGATCGCCAAGCTCGCGCATGATTATCCGAAGGCGCGCATCATCTTTTCCAGCGGCGACGGATCGCTGTCCGGCAGAGCCGGCCGCGAAGCCGATTATCTCTATCCGCTGCTCGACACATTCGGTGTGCCGCGCGGGCGCGTCGAGCTGGAGAAGCGCGCGCGCAACACCTATGAAAACGCCGTCTTCGCCAAGGCGCTGGCGAGGCCGAAGCCCGGCGAGCGCTGGCTGCTGGTGACGTCGGCGCAGCATATGCCGCGCGCCATCGGCTGTTTCCGGCGTGTGGGCTTCCCGGTCGAAGCCTATCCGGTCGATTGGAATCTGCCGCAGCGGCCGAGATATTCCTTTGGCTCGAAAATGAGCGGCGGCCTGCGCAATCTCGACGGCGCTGCGCACGAATGGCAAGGCCTGCTGATCTATTGGCTCACCGGCCGCACCAGTTCGCTGCTGCCGGGCCCCTGATCGGCCACAGCCGCTGCGCGCGAATCGCGCGCTACGGCAACCCCCGTGTTTGTTGCAGCTTGATGACGGCGCTATCCTGCGCCGGTACCGGGCGATTCGTGCGCCCAGAGTTCGCGTTAAGCGCGCTCGCGCACCATCCGCGTGATGCCTCATGAGAGGGGATCGACCATGGCAATCGAAAGTCTGTTCGGTGTTCCGCGCGCAGCCGCGCGGCCCGCCGATAACGACGATAAGATCGGACGTACTTACCTGCAGACCCTGCGCGACGCCTACCTGCCCGCCGAGTGGAGCGAGCGCGTCGTCGTCACGGTGGCGGTAACGGCGGCGGTGACAGTGGTGGCCTTGATCGCGGTGCTGATGGGCTCGATCGGGCCGTAAGCGGCCGCACTTTCGGCAGGATTGAACTCAACGGCGCCCGCTTGAGCGCGCGCTTGCGGTCTGCCACTGTCAATTTAAGTGGCGCATGATCTTATGCCAAAGCCTGTACCCACCCCGGATCAAGTCGGGGGCAGGCTTTTTCGGGATCATGCGCGCGCCAGGAGGCTGCCCGAATGCCGCAGACCATTACCGTCGGATACAAAGAACTGTGCGAGGCCGCCGAGCGCGAGGTCGAGACGCTCTCGACCGAGGAAGCGGTCAAGCTCGCCGGCCGCGACGACACCGTGCTGGTCGACATCCGCGACATCCGCGAATTGCAGCGCGAGGGCAGGGTGCCCGGCGCCTTCCATTGCCCGCGCGGCATGCTGGAATTCTGGATCGACCCGGCCAGCAGCTACCACAAGAAGGTGTTCGCGCAGGACAAGAAATTCGTGTTCTTCTGCGCCGGCGGCTTACGCTCCGCGCTCGCAGCCCTAACCGCGCAGCGCATGGGGCTCAAACCCGTCGCCCATATCAAGGGCGGCTTCGGCGCCTGGAAGAAGGCCGGCGGGCCGGTCGAGCTGCCGGAGGACATGCCGGGCGAGCAGCACGAACGCAAGAAGGCCTGACACACATTCACGCGCCTGCTCGTAGCAATCGAAAAAATGCGTTTGCCGGGGCCGCGCGCCGCCGGCAATTTCGTGTGCCCAAAACGAGGCGATGAGCCATGGCGCTCACTTTGATCATCGGCAACAAGAATTATTCGTCCTGGTCGCTGCGGCCCTGGATCGCCATGAAAGTCGCCGGCATCGACTTCGACGAGACGGTGATCTCGCTCGATGCCCCCGATTTCAAGGCGCGCGTCGGCGCCGTGTCCGGCACCGGCAAGGTGCCGGTGCTGCTCGACGGCGACGTGCGGGTCTGGGAATCGCTGGCGATCCTGGAATATCTGGCGGAGAAATTCCCCGAGGCCGGCCTGTGGCCGGGCGAGGCCGCAGCGCGGGCGCATGCGCGCGCCATCGCCAACGAGATGCATGGCGGTTTCCTGCCGCTGCGCCGCCATCTGCCCATGAACATGTGGCGGCCGGTGATCAAGCGCGAACTGACGCCCGAGGCGGCGGCGAACGTGGCGCGCGTCGAGGCCATATGGGCCGATTGCCGCGCGCGCTTTGGAGCGGGCGGGGCCTTCCTGTTCGGCCGCTTCGGCGCGGCGGATGCCATGTACGCGCCGGTGGTGGCGCGGTTTCACACTTATGACGTCGACGTCGGCGCCGGCACGCGCGCCTATATGGAAGCCGTGATGGCGCTGCCGGCCTGGCGCGCATGGCATGCCGCCGCGCTCAAGGAGCCCTGGGTGCTGGCCGACGACGAGGTGGACTGGCCGACCGTCCGCAAAGTCTGATTTCACCATTACGAAAATCCGGTGCTGCGGCGATTTGCGGCGGGTCGCGTCCCAAATTTTGTCAAGATTGTACGCACCATGCGCGCATCTTTTCACGGCGGAACGCCGTGTTTCCAGACAGGGGGTGACGACGCTGCTACGGGCCGGTTACGGCCCGGGAGGGAGTAGCCATGCCGTCTCGCCTGCTTGCTCGCTTGTTTGCGCTCGCTGTTGCGTTTTTTGCGCTTGCCGCCGTTCCTGCTTTCGCCGCCGACACCAAGCCCGACGTCAAAGGGCTCTATCTCTTGACCGACTATCCGGCGGTCTCGGTGCAGCCGGGGACCACCTCGACCGTCGATCTGAAGCTGCGCAATTACGGGCTCGCGCCCGAGCGGCTGGCGCTCACGGTCTCGGGCGTGCCGAAGGGCTGGACCGCCACGCTGCTCGGCGGCGGCCAGCCGGTCGCCGCCGCCATGCCGGCCACCGATGACAGCGTCTCGCTCGATCTCAGGCTCGACGTGCCGAAGGACGCCAAGATCGGCACCCACACGCTCACCGTCAACGCGGAAGGCGCCGCCTCCCACGTTTCCCTGCCGGTGGCGGTGACGCTCGCCAAGCAATTGCCCGCCAAGCTGTCGGTGCAGCCGCAATTGCCCGAGCTGCGCGGTTCGGCCAGCTCCGGCTTCGAATATACCCTGACCGTCAAGAACGACAGCGGCAAGAAGCTGCTGGTCAGCCTCGCGGCGAAAGCGCCGCGCAATTTCGACACCTCGTTCAGCCAGGCCTATGGCGCCCAGCAGCTGACCGCGGTGCCGATCGAAGCCGGCAAGTCGAAGGACGTGAAGCTGAAGGTGACCCCGCCCGACACCGTCGATGCCGGCCATTACAGCGTCGAGGTGCAAGTCGCCGCCGAAGGCGCCAAAGCCAGCACCAAAGTCGCGCTCGACGTCAGCGGCCAGCCGAAGCTCAGTCTCGCCGGCCGTGAAGGTATTCTCAGCGCCAGCGCCACCGCCGGCAAAGAGACCTCGGTGCCGGTGATCGTGAGCAATAGCGGCACCGCGCCGGCCGAGAACATCCATCTGTCGGCCAGCGCGCCGACCGGCTGGAAGGTCACCTTCTCGCCCAAGACCGTCGAGCGCCTCGCGCCCAACCAGCACAAAGAGGTGACCGCGAGCATCCGCCCGCCCGCCAAGGCGATCGCCGGCGATTACGTCAACAGCTTCACCGCCGCCGGCAACGGCGAGCGCGGCAGCGCCAATTTCCGCGTCACGGTGACCACCTCGACCATGTGGGGCATCGCCGGCGTCGGCATCATCGGCGCCGCGCTTCTGATCATGGTAGGCGCCGTCGTGCGCTTCGGCCGGCGATGAGCAACCCCGTCATCGAGGCCCGCGGCCTCACCAAGCGCTATGACACGGCGACTGCCGTCGATGGCGTCAACTTCACCGTCGGCGCCGGCGAAATCTTCGGCCTGCTCGGGCCGAACGGCGCCGGCAAGACCACCACCATCCTGATGCTGCTCGGCCTGAGCGACGTCACGGCAGGGCAGGCGCGCGTGTTCGGCCACGATCCGATGCGCGAGCCCTTGGCGGTCAAGCGGCTGGTCGGCTATCTGCCGGACACCGTCGGCTTTTACGACAACATGACGGCGGCCGATAATCTGCACTACACCGGGCGGCTGATGGGCCTGCGCTCCGCCGAGCGCAAGGCCAAGATCGCCGCCGCGCTCGCCCGCGTCGGCCTGACCGAAGTGGCCGAGAAGAAGGTCGGCACCTTCTCGCGCGGCATGCGGCAACGGCTCGGCCTCGCCGAGATCGTGATGAAGGATGCCCGCATCGCCATCCTCGACGAGCCGACCAACGGCCTCGACCCGCAAGCCAGCATCGAGCTGTTGGCGCTGATCCGCTCGCTGAAAGAGCAAGGCGTCAGCATCCTGTTGTCCTCGCATCTGCTCGACCGGGTGCAGAGCGTGTGCGACCGGGTGGCGCTGTTCAACGCCGGCAAGATCGCGCTCATGGGCACGGTGGCCGAGCTCGGCCGCCACGTGCTGGGCGGCGGCTATGCCGTCGAGGTGGAAGCCGAAAGCAGCGACGGCATTGCCAAGCGGCTTTCGGCGCTGCCCGGCGTGCGCAGCGTGGAGGCGCCGGCGCCCGGCCGCTTCCGCATGACCTGCGACCGCGACCTGCGCGCGGAAGCCGCCGCCGCCGTGGTCGCCGCCGGCGGGCGGCTCAAGCAGCTCTCGCTCGATGAGCCGAGCCTGGAGGTGATCTACACCCGCTACTTCCGCAGCAGCAGCAGCAGCAGCAGCAGCAGAAAGGGCAGGCGCGCCATGCGGCGTGAAGGATCGCCCTGGCAGGGCCTCGGCGTGGTGATGCTGAAGGAACTGTCCGACCATCTGGCTTCCGCGCGCATGCGCGTCTTGGAATGGCTGGTGGTGCTGGTCGCGCTCGCCGCGGTCTATGCCGCCATAACGCAAGTGCGCGCGGTGACCGCGCAGGATCCCTTCCTGTTCCTGCGCCTGTTCACCACCGCGCGCGCGCCGCTGCCGTCTTTCGTGGCGTTCCTCGGCTTCCTGGTGCCTTTGATGGCAATTGGGCTCGGCTTCGACGCGGTCAATAGCGAGCACAACCGCCGCACGCTGTCGCGCGTGCTGTCGCAGCCGATCTATCGCGACGCGCTGCTGTTCGGCAAATTCCTCGCCGGCCTCATCACGCTCGCCATCAGTCTGATCGTGCTGTGGCTGTTGGTGATCGGGCTCGGTCTGTTGATGCTGGGCGTGCCGCCGGGCGGCGCCGAGATGGGACGCGCGCTCGTCTTCCTGGGCGTCACCATCGTCTATGCCGGGGTCTGGCTGGCGCTTGCCATGCTGTTCTCGGTCATCTTCCGCTCGCCGGCGACGGCGGCGCTGGTGACGCTCGGGCTCTGGCTGTTCCTGACGGTGATCTGGCCGGCGCTGGCGCCGGCCATCGCGCAAGCGGTGGTGCCGTCCGACGATCAGGCGACATTGGTCGTCACCGCGCAGATGCTGGCGCGGCTGTCGCCGTCGACGCTCTACGGCGAATCCGTGCTGGCGCTGCTGCACCCGACCACGCGCGCGCTCGGGCCGGTCTATCTCAGCCAGCTCGAGGGCGCCGTCATGGGCTCGCCGCTGCCGCTGTGGGACAGCGTCATGGTGGCCTGGCCGCAGATCGTCGGCTTGATTGCCGCCAGCATCCTGTTGTTCGTCGGCGGCTATATCGCCTTCCAGCGACAAGAGGTGCGGGCATAAAGCCGTAAGTGGCGAGGGGAGCACCGTCATCCTGAGCAGCGCGCACGACGCTCAGGGTGACGGCTCTTCGCGCAGCCGTTTCACCAGTTCCTCGATGAACGGCCGCTGCGCCGGCAGGATCTTGCGCCGCGCGGTCGCCAGTTTGAAATAGGCGATGCGGTCGACTTCGGGAAAGTGCGCGCTTTTGCCCGAGCGCGGCGGCCATTCCATCTCGAATTCGTTGCTGGCAAATGCGCTGAGGTCGAAATCTCCTTCGAGCGCGAAGGCGTGCACGGTCTTGCCGCTCTTCTGGCGGATCGGCTTGAGCGGGACGAGCGCGCCGGCGGCGGTCAGCCCGGTCTCCTCGTTGAACTCGCGCTTGGCGCAGGCCAGCACGTCGCCCAATTCCACCACGCCTTTGGGGATCGACCAGGCGCCGGCGTCCTTGGTGCGCCAATAGGGACCGCCCGGATGGGCGAGCAACAACTCCAGGCCGCGGTTGCGGCGGAAGGCGAGGATGCCGGCGCTGACCTCGGAGCGGTGTGACATTGGCAAAGCGGCCCCGCCGGCCGTTAGCCCGGCCATGGCAATAAACGCCGAATGAAAGCACATCGCGTGCCGCGTCCCTATGAAAAAACATCGCGAGGCCGGCGCCGAACGCCCGCCTGGAAATGCGCCTCACGGCTGTGCTGCGGTGACCACGATCTCGACGAGGTGCGGATGTTCAAGATCGACGCCGAGACAGGCCCGCATCGGCGGATTGTCGGGATCCACCCATTCATCCCACGCCCGGTTCATCTCCTCTTTGCGGGCGATATCGGCAATGTACACCATCGCCGACAAGATGCGGCTTTTGTCGGTTCCAGACATCGCCAGGCTCTCGTCGATGCGCTTGAGCGCCCGTTGTGTCTGCTCGTAGACGCCAGGCGGGGCAGGGTCCGGCGACACCGCGACCGTGAAGACAAGGCCGTCGTGAACGACCGCGCGGCTGCGGGTAGGCGTCAGGCCGGTAAAACGTGTGATCATGGCGGGCTCCCATGCGGCAGGCGCGTCCTAGCCTGCACAACGAAAAACCCGGCGCAAGCGCCGGGTTTTTAAAATTCAGGCCGCGGAAGTCGCCGGAAGTCAGTTTTTGACGGCTTCCTTGACCGTGTCCTTGAAGCCGCCGACGGCGTTTTGAATCTTGCCGGTGGCCTGCTGCACTTTGCCTTCGGTTTCGAGCTTGCTGTCGCCGGTCGCTTTACCGGCGACTTCCTTGATCTTTCCTTTGGCCTGCTCGACCGAGCCTTCGATGCGATCCTTGTTCATTTGCTTGTCCTCTCGTTGTGTGATGGCGCTCTCAAAAACGATAACGAATGAATGGCTACGAATGTTCCAGAGCAAAAAATAGAAATAATGCGCGGTAAAGCGGCCGGGAAAGTTCCCGGCCGCTCCACGATAGGTCGTTTGCTTCGACTACGCGTCGAGGATCGCGACGATTTCGTGCGTGCGCGGATTGAGGACGATGATCTGATCGCCGACCATGATGTAGTCGTAGCCGCGCCAACGCGGATAGATCACGTACACTTCGTGCGGCAGCCGATAGAAGTGGACGTTTTTCGGCACGCGCGCACCCACCCGCACCGTAATGTTGAGATGCGCTGGCGCCACCTTATGCCGTCTGATGATGGTGGCGATCTTGCTGTGCTGCTCGGACGGTAAGCCTGGCGGAGCCGGCGGCCGCGCCCTGGCCCGTGGTTTCCTTTTTCCGCTCGGTCGCGGAATGGCTCGACTTCGTCGAGGCCGCGCCACTGGCAGCTTTGTTCTTGTTCTTGGATTTCAGTGCTTCATGCTGTCCTTGGCGTGCGGCGAACCCTTGATTGCGGCTGGGCATCCTTGTCCATCGGTTGGCCGTTCACTCGGGCCTTGTCGGACTCTGGCCGCTCTTGGCCGGCCTGCCCGGTGGTCTTGCGCTGGACGCCGGCTTGCGCCCGCTGTGCTTGATTGCCGGCGCGGTTTTTTCGGCCGGCGCATTCTGCTGGGCGGCAGGGGCGCGCTCGGGTGGCTTGATCCATTCATGGTCTGCGCCGACACGGCGCCGGCGCTGAGCAGCATCGCTGCCGCGACCGTCGATAACAGTCTTGCTTTCAACATTAAATCCTCCTGTGAGGCACCTCCCGACGTGCTTGACGTTGTGGCGTGCTTAATAAGAACGTCGCGAGGATGCGTCAGTTCCGCGATCTTTGTTCTGCCGCAGTTCCAGCCGGCATTGCGTTCCGGGTTCCGCCAAGGCAACCTGCGGCAAATTCAGGGAGAACGCTTTGGCGATTCTGGCCTCATCGATCGACCAAAGCGCGGCCGAATTCCGCGCCAATGCCGAGCGCATGCGCGCGCTGGTGGAGGAACTGGCGGCGCGCCGCGCGCAAGCCGCGCAGGGCGGGTCGCAGAAATCGCGCGAACGGCATGCCGCGCGCGGGAAGCTGCTTCCCCGCGAACGCGTCATGAACCTGATCGATCCCGGCGCGCCGTTCCTGGAACTGTCGCCGCTCGCGGCCAACAATATGTACGACGACGCCATTCACGGCGCGTCCTTGATCACCGGCATCGGCCGCATCGAGGGGCGCGAATGCATTGTGGTGTGCAACGATAGCACCATCAAAGGCGGCACCTATTATCCGATGACGGTGAAGAAGCATCTGCGCGCGCAGGAGATCGCGCGCGAGAACCGGCTGCCTTGCATCTATCTGGTGGATTCCGGCGGCGCCAATCTGCCGCAGTGGCCGGAGGTGTTTCCGGATCGCGAGCATTTCGGCCGCATCTTCTACAACCAGGCGACGCTCTCGTCCTTGCGCATCCCGCAAATCGCCGTGGTGATGGGCTCCTGCACCGCCGGCGGCGCCTATGTGCCGGCCATGTCGGACGAGACCATCATCGTCAAGAACCAGGGCACCATCTTTCTCGGCGGCCCGCCGCTGGTGAAGGCGGCGACCGGCGAGGTGGTGAGCGCGGAGGACTTAGGGGGCGGCGATCTGCACGCGCGCAAGTCGGGCGTCGCCGACCATCTGGCGCAGGACGACCATCACGCGCTCTCGCTCGCGCGCCGCATCGTCGCCAATCTCAACACCCGCAAGAACGTCGACATCCCGCTTGTTGCGCCGCGCGATCCGGCGCTCGACCCGGCCGAGCTCGACGGGCTGGTGTCGGTCGACTTGAAGAAGCAATACGACGTCCGCGAGGTGATCGCGCGCCTGGTCGACGCCTCCGAGTTCGACGAGTTCAAGCAGCTCTACGGCGCCACGCTGGTCACCGGCTTCGCGCATATTCACGGCATGCCGGTCGGCATTCTCGGCAATAACGGAATCCTGTTTTCGGAAAGCGCGCTGAAGGCCGCGCATTTCATCGAGCTGTGCTGCCAGCGCCGCATCCCGCTTTTGTTCCTGCAGAACATCGTCGGCTTCATGGTCGGGCGCGATTACGAGGCGGGGGGAATTGCAAAAGACGGCGCCAAGATGGTGATGGCGGTGGCCTGCGCCAACGTGCCGAAGATCACCGTCGTCGTCGGCGGCTCCTACGGCGCCGGCAATTACGGCATGTGCGGGCGCGCCTATGGGCCGCGCTTCCTGTTCACCTGGCCGAACGCGCGCGTTGCCTTGATGGGCTCGGAGCAGGCCGCTTCGGTGCTGGCGACCGTCAAGCGCGACAATATCGAGGCGGGTGGCGGCACCTGGTCGACCGCGGAAGAGGAAGAATTCAAGGCGCCGATCCGCGCGCAATTCGAGGAGCAGGGCAATCCCTATTACGCCACCGCGCGGCTGTGGGACGACGGCATGATCGCGCCGAGCGAGACGCGGCGGGTGCTGGCTTTGGCGTATTCCGCGGCGCTCAATGCGCCGGTGCGCGGGACAAGGTTTGGGGTGTTCAGGATGTGAGGGTCTCAGTCTATGAGTGCTGAAAAACCGGCTGCGTTAATCTGCCCCTCTTGCGGTCGAGTTGCTGGATCGGACTTAGACGAGACTCTGGACTGTCCGCTACTTGAATCAAGATTGGTGCGGGCGGTGTGCTGATGTGCGCACAGTCAATGGCCACACAATTGTTGCTCAGCCAAGTCCAGGTCTGATGTTAAAAGGTTCGACTTTTGATGGGCTTGATAGCTGGCGCGATTGTTTTACTGCGCAGCCAAAACGTCGAATTAAAAAGATGGTCGCAAAAAAAGAAATTCAGCACGCTTGGAGCATATGGGATGGGGACAAGACATCGGTCATGGCCATGTTCATTTTTTTCGGTTGGCTCCAACGATTTCGTCCCTACTTTCTGACATTTCGCGACAATGGCGACCCGTGGCAAACGGTTCACAGTTGGCTAATCGAGGCAGAGCGTGCGAAACAAGCGCAGGGTGGGTAAGGCGTGCAGCGCCGCGCCCACCATGAATTTGCAATACATCGATAGTCAGCCCCGTGGGGTTCGCTGCGTCGGTCCGCCCACGAGATTACGCCTTCTCCCTTTTCTTTACCGACAGCTTCGCCGCCTTGCGCAGCGCGGCGTTGATGCGGCTCTGCCAGCCGCGCCCGCCGCGGCGATAATAGGCGAGCACGTCGGGGTCGAGGCGCAGACTGATGGCGTCTTTGGTCACGGCCGCCTTCGGCCGCCCGCGCGGCACCGGCTTGCCGCCGATGTGAAGTGTCGCGCCCCTGAACCATTCGTCCGTCAGTTCCGGGATTTCCTCGTAATCCTTCGGACCAAGCACATAGTCATCGATCTTCTTCAGTTGTGCCTTCGTAGGCCCCGAACTCTTTGCCGTACCGCCTTTTCTCCCGCTCATTGGCCTTCCTCATCGATATGATATGACGGTCATTCCCGCGCGGCGTCCACACCACAACCACCATTCGTCCTCGTAGGAGACCGATTGTGATGTTTCGAACCTCGCCGTAGTCGCGCCTGGTGTCCTCTTGTTGGAAAATTCGGCCGGCGAACACTTCCTCGACCCATTCGAAATCGAGCCCGCGCTCGCGCAAGGTCCATGTCCGCTTCGCCGGATCGAAGGTGATCTTCATCCATTAATTATTGTATATACAATAAATGCGGCAGGCAAGTGGCGTCACGATGCCGTTAAGATCACGGTCCACACCAATTCGTTGGCGGGCGGTCGTAAGTTATGGGGGCATTGATGGCCACGACAAGTCGCATCGCTGCCTGCGCGCTCTTTGCGGGCGCCGGCCTCATCGTCGCCGCGTCGACCGCGCACGCGCTCGATATTCAGCCCGGCCTTTGGCAGGACACCGAAACGGGGGAGGTGAACGGCAAGCCGATCCCGCGCAAGGTTTCCACCAATTGCGTCACGCCGGCGGCGGCCAAGGACATCGTCGAACGGGCGCAGGCTGAGCTCAAGAAATCGATGAAGGGTCAGGCGCAAAAATGCGATAAGCTCGACATCCGGCAAGCCGGCAACGTCATAACCTTCGAAATGAAATGCGGCGATGCCAAGCAGGGCTCGATCGACGCAACGACCGTCATCACCGTCCAGTCGCCGCGGCACACGACCAATATGGCCAAATCGACCATCAATTTCTTAGGCCAGACAATGGTCTCGACCATCACAACGGATTCCAAATGGATCGCGGCAGAATGCAAAAAATAACGCTGGGCGGCGCGCTGCTCGCCGCTTTCCTCGCCGCTTCCCCCGCGCGCGCCGAGATCAAGCTCGATCCCGGCACCTGGCAGCAGGTCGAGACCGGCAGCGAGGACGGCAAGCCGGCGGAGCCTGTGACCTATACCGACTGCCTCACGCCTGAGCAGGCGAATGACCCGGTCAAAGCGCTGTCGGCGTTCAAGGAACTCGGCAGTCTCATCGGCCGGCAATGCAACACGCTCAAGCTCAACCAGGACGCCAATAAGATCGCGCTCACTTTCGCCTGCGGCAACGAGAAGACCAACTACATCGCCATCGATCTCGCCTTCAGCTTCCTCGACGCGCGCCATTACACCGGCACGGTCAAGTCCACTTTCGTGTTCAAGGGCAATAAGACCACCTCGGACAAGGCCGTCGACGCCAAATGGCTCAGCCCCGAGTGCAAGAAGAAATAGCTCAGCGCCCGAAAAGCCACAGCAGAAGGCTGAGCAGCACGCTCAAAACGAGCGAAGTCACGATCGGGAAATAAAAAGTGGTGTTTCCGCGCGTGAACGAAATGTCGCCGGGGAGGCGGCCGAGGCCGAGCTTGCCCAGAGTGGGCCACAGCAGCCCGGCCACCAGCAGGATCAACCCTAAGGTGATCAGAAAACGCGCCATGCGCACCTCGCGGTTTTGACTTATGCTCGCCGCGCCCGCGCGGCAAGCGCGCAAGAGTGCATGTAAGGGAGAAGCTCGCCATGACCACCAGCTACCAATCGGCCCTCATCGTCGGCGCGGGCGCAGGCATATCCGCTTCGGTCGCGCGCACATTCGCCAAGGCCGGCATGAAAGTCGCGCTCGCCGGCCGCTCGCCCGACAAGGTCGGCGCGCTCGCCAAGGAAATCGGCGCCTCGACCCATGCCTGCGACGCCGGCGACCGCGCGCAAGTCGAGAAACTGTTCGGCGCGCTCGAAGCCGCAGGCGGTGCGCCCGACGTGGTGGTCTACAACGCCAGCTACCGCACGCGCGGGCCCTTCCTCGATCTCGATCCGGACGAGGTGGAAAAGACTTTGCGCGGCGCCGCCTTCGCCGGCTTCCTGGTGGCGCAGGCGGCGGTGCGCCGCATGCTGCCGCTTGGGCGCGGCGCCGTGCTGTTCACCGGCGCCTCGGCCAGCGTGAAGGGCTACGCGCAGTCGGCGCCCTTCGCCATGGGCAAGTTCGCGCTGCGCGGGCTGGCGCAGAGCATGGCGCGCGAATTGGGTCCGCAGGGCATCCATGTGGCGCATTTCGTGATCGACGGCGCGGTGCGCAGCGCGAGCCGGCAGGCAGCCCCCGACAAGCCGGACTCGCTGCTCGATCCCGACGCCATCGCGCAGACTTACCTGCACATCCTGCAGCAGCCGCGCAGCGCCTGGACGCACGAGATCGAGCTGCGCCCCTGGGTGGAGAAGTTCTGAGCCTCGATTGTCGTGCGCGGGCGCTACCGCCCCAGCATCCCGATCACCGTGTCCCAGTTCACGAAGGGCTTCGCCGGGCCCATCTTCACCCGACCGGTATCGTGCAGATAGGCCGAGCCGAGCATCAGCCCGGCCCCGACGACCACCCCGAACAAGAATCTCATGGCGTTGCGCTCCTTCAGGCGCCGCCGCGGCAGCGGCCCTCGCAGATACGAAGCATACCGCTATATTGGTTGCAGCGCTGGCCGGCGGCGGCAATACCAACCGCTCGTTATGCGGGGCGAGGGCGAGCCCGCTGGTGACACGGGCTTTTGCCGCCGCCGCCCGCCGCTTGACAGGGGTCGCGTCGCGCCGGACCGTGCGGCCCGCCCGCAAACGACAAGGTCCCGCCGATGTCCCTGCAGAACCGCCATCCTCGCGCTCGCGGCGCTCGCTTTTCCGCTCGCCGTCGCCGCGCAGTCGCCGCCGGTGGAGCCGGCGGTTCCCCATCCGCCGGGCGCGCATGCGCCAGAGCCCGCGCCGCCGCATCCGCCCGGCGCGCATGAGCCCGCGCCGCCCCGCGCGCCGGCCGCGCCGCATCCGCCCGGCGCCCACATGGACAAATCCGCGCCGGCGGGGCCGAAGGCCTACGTCCCCGGGCTCGAGCAATTCATGACCTTCATCCAGGGCGAGCACGCCAAGCTCTGGTATGCCGGCCGGGCGCGCAACTGGCCGCTCGCCGCTTACGCGCTCGGCGAGATCAAGGAGGTCATGTCGGACGTGCAGGACCAGGTGCCGACCTTCCGCGACCTGCCGCTCGCCGACATGCTCGATGCCGTCATCACCGGCGAGATCGCCCAGCTTGAAAAGGCGATCGACGCCAAGGACCGACAAGCCTTCGCCGCCGGCTACGACAAGCTCACCGCCGCCTGCAACGCCTGCCATCAGGCCACCCAGAACGGCTTCATCCGCATCCGCCGGCCGAAGGGCCGCGCCTTTCCCAACCAGGACTTCGCGCCCGCCAAGAGCTCCAAGTAACGAGCTCGTCACGCAGCCGTGATCGGGCAATTCAGACCCCGTTTACCGCCGGCCTTTAGCGTGGCCGCCGTGTAGGGGTGCGTGATGCTGACAGTCGTCAACGGCTATTTTTGCTACAACTCGTGCCAAGTTGCGGCGGCGCGCGCAGGCAGGGACCCGCATGCGCCGCCCGGCCAATCCGACCGCAAGCACAAGGCCCACGGCCTCACCGACCCGCCTTCCACGAGCCACGGTCCGGGCGACACGGATGGCGTCAAGGATATTGCCAACGCCGTCGATCCGGCAGGCGATGCCGGCGCGTCCAATAGCGATTATCAATCCTCGCAAGCCGTCAATCTACTGGTCTGAATTTCGCGCGCGCCCACGCGGGTGGCACGGCTGACCGCCACGTGCTAAGTGCGGCCCCACATGTTCAGCCCCGCCGACATCGCCGAGCTCGCGCCCACAGGCAAGTTGCGCGCCGGCGTCGTCACGGCGCCGGCAGCCTCGGCCTTCTTCGCCATCAGGGACGGCGAGGCGGTGCGCGGCGTCACCGTCGACCTGCTGCGCGCTTTCGCCGAGCAGCTCGGCCTGCCGCTCGACCTGCAAGTCTACGACAATTCCGGCCAGGTGACCGATGCGGTGGCGAATGGCGCCTGCGACGTCGCCTTCATGCCGCACGACGCCGCGCGCGCGGAAAAAGTCGATTTCGGCCCGCCTTATTTCATCATCGAGAGCACCTATCTGGTGCCGGCCGGCTCGGCGATCCAAAGCATCGACGAGGTCAACAGGCCGGGCGTGCGCGTCGTCGCCATCGCCAACACCACCACCGGGCGCAGCGCGCGCCGCACCGCGCCAGAGGCCGCCCACGTGGAAGTGCCGAGCGTCAACATGATGACCGAGATGGCGCGCACGGGGCAGGGCGATGCTTTCGCGCTCACCCATGACTCGCTCGCCGGCCTGATGCCCAAGTTGCCGGGCGCGCGCATCCTGCCCGGACATTTCCAGCAGACCGGCATCGCCGTGGCGGTGCCCAAGGGCCGCGCCGCTGCGCTGAAGCTTGCCAGCGCCTGGCTCGAAGAGGCCAAGACGTCCGGCGTGCGTGCGCGGCGCCTTCGACGCCGCCGGCTTCAAGGACGCGGAAGTGGCGCCGTAAGCTGCACGCGCAAAATTCAGGTGGAAAGAAACGTCAGACGACGAGTGCGGCGGATCGGGCACGCGCGCCAGCCGGAATTGTTCGTGGCGCCTTGTTGAGACTTTCGATCGCAAAGCCCGCGGCGGCCTTATAGCCCGCCATGAATTCGGTGCGCTCCTTCGGCGGGATCACGTCGTCGATGTTGTCGAACGTGCCGCCACAGCGTTCGTCGACCATGTTCAGCAGCCCGAAAGGTCCGGCGCCGCGATTACGCAGGATGAGCTGCGAGATCGGGCCGCACAACTTGTCGTTATAGGCGGCGAGCGCCTCCTGTGTGACGCCGTGCTCGACCATGGCCACTCCCAGCACACGGGCATCGACGATGGCCTGGCTCCCGCCATTGGAGCCGGTCGGATACATGGCATGCGCGGCGTCGCCGAGCAGCGCCACCGGACCGTCTTGCCAGGTCGGCACGGGATCGCGGTCGATCATCGGGTTCTCGAACGCGCAGTCTGCCTCCCGGATTAAGGCCGGCACGTCGAGCCAGTCCCAAATCCAGTTGTCGAAATGATGGACGAAGTCGTCGGTACTCACCTGCCGGAACCAGCCGCGCTGTTTCCACCCCTCGGCGTTGTCCATGGTGACCTCGGCGATCCAGTTGATGATCGAGAGGCCGGTCCGGGGGTGTGGATGGGAGATGGGATAGAACACCACGCGCTGGCGATGGGTGCCGAGGCCGACGAAGGACGCACCGGTGCGGATCGGCTTGCCCCAGGTGGTGCCGCGCCACATGACCGCTCCGCCCCAGTGGATCGGCGGCTGCGTGGGGTGCATCTGCGCCCTGACCGCCGAATGGATGCCATCGGCACCGATGAGCAGCGCGCCCTTTGCTTCGGAGGTCTCGCCGTCGGCGTGCTCGACGAGTGCGGTGACGCTGCCGTCGGGATTCTTGCGGTAGCCGGTCACGCGGCTGCCCAGCCGCACCGCCTCAGGCCCGATCCGCTCCGCCACCTTTTCGTACAGCAGCATGAGGAACTGGCCGCGATGCACCGCATATTGCGGCCAGTTGTAGCCAGCCAGCAGCCCGCGCGGCTCTGAATAGATGTCGTTGCCGTTGAGCCCGACCAGCGCCCATTCTTTGGCGGGCAGGCCCACCCGATCGAGGTCGTCTTGCGTGATGCCGAGATCGTAGAGTTCGCGCACGGCATTGGGTTGCAGATTGATGCCGACGCCGAGCGGGCGCATCTCGCGGACCGCTTCGTACACAACGCAGGGCACGCCGATCTGGTGCAGGGTGAGGGCTGTTGCCAGCCCGCCGAAGCCGCCGCCGGCGATGATGACAGGGTTACTCGTCACGTGCTTGATCCAATCTGCTGCCTAATGAAATCCAATATCTTTTGGGCGGAACCGGAGCAAGCCGTCTTCGTGGTGGCTCCTTCCGGCGCGGGCCTCCGAGTGACACCGTTCGGTTTTCGCTACCCCGCCCTCACCTCCACCCGCGCCGCCGCGATGCGCCGGTACAGCTGGATGCGCCGCCTGATCGGCAGCCAGTCGTAGAGATAGATCTCGATCGGCCGCCAATTCGCCACCCAGCCGACGATGATCAGGCTCTCCTCCAGCACGCGCGCCACCACGTGGTAGGGCACAAAGGCCGCCACCAATTGGCTGGTCACCAGGCAGGCCGCCAGCACCGCGATGCCGATGGCGAGGAAGCGCCGCCCGACGCGGAACAATTCGCGCAGGTCCTGCTCGGCGACCTGCGCGCGATAGCCGAAATAATGCGCGAAGGCTTCGGCAATGATCGCGGCGCGCGGCTTGGCCACTTCATCCGCCGGCAAATAGACCACGATGGTGAAGGGCGCGTTGGCCGGCAGCTCGCGCACCCAGCCGACCAGGAAAGCCTCGACCTCGGCGTCGATATCCTTCTCGCGAAACGGCGAGGGGTCGAAGGAATTGAACAGGCTGGCGATCGTGCGCGCGCGGACGGCGATTTCGGTTGGCTGCGGGCCCGCCATCTCACAGCGTCACGATCACATTGCCGAGGCTGCCGCGCTCGACCGCCTCATGGGCGGCGGCGATGTCGGCCAGTCTGTAAGTCGGCTGCGCCACGCGGTTGACCAGCCTCCCGTCGCTCAGCGCGCGATTGATCGCCGCCACCGTGCGCTCGCGCTCGCCGGTGTCCAATTCGTAGACCAGGAAGAATTGCAGCCGGATCGCGTTGACCAGGCAGAACGCGGCGGGGAGAACGGCCTCCGGCCCGGTGCCGTAGACGATCACGCTGCCCTTCGGCCGCAGCACGCTCGGGATCAGTCTGGCATTGGCGGAAAGATCCATCTCGATCACGGCGTCGACGCCGCGCTTGGCCGTCAGCTCCATCACCCGCGCGCCGACGTCCTCGCGCTTGTAGTCGATGCAGTGGTCGGCGCCGGCCTCCTGCGCCGCCTTGGCCTTTTCGGGCGAGGACACGGTGGTGAGCACGGTCGCCCCCGCCATTTTGGCGAACTGGATGACGTATTGGCTCACCGAACCGGCGCCGCCGGAGACCAGCAGCGTCGCGCCCTTCACGGCCGGCGCAATCATCACCGCGTGATAGGCGGTCATGGCCGGAATGCCGAGGCAGGCGCCTTGTTCGAAGCTCACGCGTTCGGGCAGCAGCACCGCCTGCGTCGAAGGCAGCGCGATATATTCCGCCGCCGTGCCGAAGGCGCGCTTCCATTGCCCGTTCCACAGCCACACCCGCTCGCCGAGCCGCGCCTGCGGCACGCCGTCGCCGACCTGGTCGATGACGCCGGCGCCGTCGCTGTGCGGGATGACGCGCGGGAAAGCGATCTTGCGCACGGTGCCTTGCCGCGATTTGACGTCGGACGGGTTGACGCCGGAGGAGGCGAGCTTGACCCGCACCTCGCCGGGCCCGGCCTGCGGCGTTTCGACCTCGTCGACCCGCAAGACGTCACGGGCCGTACCGTTCTTCTCGTAATTGGCAGCGCGCATGGGTTCGTTCCTTTCGCGGCGCGCACGATATCACGCGGCGAAATCGGCATGGAACCCGTGCGCCGGTCCGCCGGTTATCTTAATTACACACGCAAAAAGTGGGCGGGCGGGAGATAACGGGAGATTCACATGCGTTACCGCGTCTACAGCGGCCCGAAGGGCTCGCAGGATGTGTCCCCGCTGAGCAAGGACCGGCTGCTGTTCAAGGAATGCACCAGCGTCGACGACGCCCTGTCATGGGCGCATCATCTGGAGCGCGAGGGCCGCGTGCCGCTGCTGATCGAAGGCGACGACGGCACCCGCATGGACCGGCGCGCAATCGTCAACGCCTTGCGCGTCGGCATGCGCGAAGAGGTGGGCGGCCAGCCGGCGCCTTCCGTCGGCGCCAGTCCGCGCGGCTGACGGCGTCAGGACGAGCTGGCGATGCGGTTCCATTCGGCGCGGGCGCGCTTGGCAAGCTGCGCCCATTTGACGGCGACCACGTCCCAGTTGACCAGCGGCCGCTGCTGCGCGCTCTGCGGCGCGTTCATGGCCAGCGCGGTGTGATGGGAATCGTAGAGATAGGCGCCGCCGACGGTCAGCGCGGCGCCGAGCGCAATTCCGAGCAGGAGTCGCATGAGAAACCTCCCGTGAACCCGGAGCGCAACGCCGCTTACGGCGTCCGGGTTCCCGCTGATGGCGGCCGGCGAGGGCGATTTTGGGGCGGGCCCGAAAGGGCGTGAGGTGGCCGCCAATAAGTCGCTAACCAATTGAAATATCTTGACTTAAGTCTTAAAAAACTTCCCACGCTAGCGAAATTTGCTGCTATATTGCCCCCCATGAGTACACATTCAGCAAAAACCGCTGGGCGGTCCGCCAAGCCCGCCCGGCGAACGGTCAAAAAGGGCGCAAAGAGCGCCCGCGTAACGACCAAAAAGGCGTCGAAATCGGCCCGCGTCAGCGTCGGCAAGGCGGGCAAGACGGCCGCGCGCGCCCCGAGCGCCGCCAAACCCGCCGACAAGCCCGCCAAGATGATCCGCACGGTGAGCCCGCCGGTGCAGCCCATGGCCGCGCCCGACATCCCGGTGCGCGCACACAAATATCGCGTGGGCGAGAACGTGTATTACACCTCGCCGACCTTCGGCCGCGCCGCCGCCACCGGCAGCTATACGGTGGTCAAGCTTCTGCCGTCCGAAGGCGACGACTACCAGTATCGGATCAAGAGCTCGGGCGAGGCCTTCGAGCGGGTGGCCAAGGAAAGCCAGCTCGACCGCGCGTAACATCCGGGCACGGCCTGCCGCGATTTCGTCTCCGCCATCGCCTAAGATGCAGCCGTAAACGGCAAGGGGGACAGCGGATGCCGATCTACATCACGCAAGGGCGCTACACCCGCGAGGCGATCAAAGGCATGATCGTCAAGCCGGAGGACCGCGCCGACGCGGTCTCGCGCCTGCTGGTGAAGGCGGGCGGGCGCCTGCTCGGCTATTACCTGACCTTCGGCGAATACGACTTCCTCTGCATCTTCGAGGTGGCGAGCGACACCCAGGCTGCCGCCGCGCTGCTGGCGGCGGCGAGCGGCGGCGGCATCACCGGTGTGAAGACCACGGTGGCGATGACCTCGGTGGAGGCCAAGGGCGCCTTCGCGGCGGCGAGCGATCTCGCCCCCGGCTTCAAATCGGCGGGCGGAACCTAGCGCATGATCCCGAAAAAGCATGTCCGCGGCTTGACCGGGGATTGGAACCGGCTTTCGGATCCAATGCGCTTGGCCTTGGCGCGATTTGCGCTGCCGGTGTCCGGCCTGGTGGTCGGCGCCGCGCTCGTGGCGGCGGTGATGCTGGCGGCCGGTCGCCTGGCTGTCGGCGAGCGCTATGCCGCGCATCGCGCCGTGCTGGCGCGCGATGGCGAGCTCGATCGCGCGGCGCTGGCGCCTGGCACCGCGCTCGCCTGTCTCGATGCCGGCGCCGGCGACGCGGTCGAGAATGGCTGCGAGCAGGCGGTGTTCCGTTCGGCGCAAAGCACGGCCGTCGCCGTCGCCTATATGGACGCGCGCCTGAAGCTCTTGAGCGAAGCCGCCGCGCTCGCCGCCAACGGCGACAGCAGCATCATGGCCGCGCTCGCCGCCAGCCGGCGCGCGATCGAGCTCGACCGCTACGGCGTCGCCGCTCATGTGCTGGCGACCCGCGACGGCTGCACCGCCAAGAAATGCCCGGCCTTCGCATTGGTGGAGGACGCCAGCGTGCTCAAATCCAATCTGCGCGCCCAAGTCTACGACCAATACGTCTCGCGCTATGCCGAAAAGTGGAATGTAGCCGCGCCGGCGCCGCAGGCGCCCGCAGTGTCGCAAGCCTCGCCCATCCCGCCGCTCGCCAGCATCGCGCGCCGCACCGCCGGCCCGCTGCCGGCGCCCATCAAGCCGGGCGAGAAATGGGATTTCCCCTCGGCCGCCTCGATCCCGCCGGTGAGCATCATGGGCAAAGAGCCGCCGCTGCCGCCGGGCGCCGACGCCTCGGCGCAGGCGCCGCCCGAAAAGCGTTCGAAAGCGACCGCGAAGCGGGCGGCACCGATACCGCTCGGGCCTCCGCCGGCGCAAGCGTCGCCCGCGCCGGCGCGCTAAGATCGGGCAACCGTCCGTCCGGGGTCCGATGTTCAAATCCGTCCTGATCGCCAATCGCGGCGAAATCGCCTGCCGCATCGCCCGCACCGCGCGCCGGCTCGGCCTGCGCGTCATCGCGGTCTATTCCGACGCCGACGCCAATGCGCTGCACGTGCGGGCAGCCGACGAGGCGCTTCGCCTCGGCCCCGCGCCGGCGGCGCAAAGCTATCTCTCGATCGACAAGCTCATCGCCGCCGCCAAGCAGGCAAAGGCCGACTGCATCCATCCCGGCTACGGCTTCCTGTCGGAGAACGCCGAGTTCGCGCAGGCCTGTGCGGACGCCGGCATCGTGTTCGTCGGCCCGCCGCCGCAAGCGATCCGCGCCATGGGGCTGAAGGACCGCGCCAAGGCGCTCATGGAGAAGGCCGGCGTGCCGGTGGTGCCCGGCTATCACGGCGAGCGCCAGGAGCCGAAATTCCTCAAGGAGAAGGCCTACGAGCTCGGCTATCCGGTGCTGATCAAGGCGGTCGCCGGCGGCGGCGGCAAGGGCATGCGGCGCGTCGACAAGCACGCCGATTTCGACGCCGCGCTGGAAGCGGCCCAACGCGAGGCGCTCAACGCCTTCGGCGATGCCCGCGTGCTGATCGAGAAATACGTCGGCGCCCCGCGCCACATCGAGTTCCAGGTGTTCGCCGACCGCCACGGCCATGTGCTCCATCTCGGCGAGCGCGATTGTTCGTTGCAGCGCCGCCATCAGAAGGTGATCGAGGAGGCGCCGGCGCCCGGCATGAACGAGGACCTGCGCGCGGTCATGGGCGAGGCCGCGGTCGCCGCCGCCCGCGCGGTGAACTATGAGGGTGCCGGCACGGTGGAATTCATCGCCGACGGCGCCGGCGGGCTGAAACAAGGCGGCTTCTGGTTCATGGAGATGAACACGCGGCTGCAGGTCGAGCACCCGGTCACCGAAGCCGTCACCGGCCTCGATCTGGTGGAATGGCAGTTCCGCGTCGCCGCCGGCGAGGCGCTGCCCTTGAAGCAGGACCAGGTGAAGCTTGCGGGCCATGCGGTCGAGGCGCGGCTCTACGCCGAGGATCCCGCGCACGGCTTCCTGCCCTCGACCGGCCGGCTGATCGCGCTGCAATTCCCGCAAAGCGAAGGCTTGCGCATCGATACCGGCGTCGAGACCGGCAGCGCGGTGAGCCCGTTCTACGATCCGATGCTCGCCAAGCTGATCGCCCATGGCGCAACGCGCGAAGAGGCGCTCGACCGCCTGGCCGCGGCGCTCGAACAGACCATCGTGCTCGGCCCGCGCAGCAATCTTGGCTTTCTCGCCGCGCTCGCCCGCGCTCCCGCCTTCCGGCAGGGCGATTTCGACACCGGCTTCATCGACCGCCATCTCGCCGAACTGGGCGCCGCCCCGCAGCCGCTCGATAAGGCCGCCGTCGCGCTCGCCGCCGCAAAACTCATCGCGCATGAGCGCGCCCGCATCGAAACCACCTTTGCGAGCGAAGCGGACAGGCCGGCCTCGCCCTGGGACGCAGGCGACGGTTTCCAGCTCTCCGGCAGCCGCACGCTCAAATTGCCGCTGATCGCCGACGGCGAGAGCGTGACCGCCGACATCGCCTATGGCGCGCAAGGAGCCGCCGTCAGCGTCGGCGGCGAGCAGCCGGCGACCGATGCCTTCGCGCTCGCCGCCGGCGGCGCCGTCTATGTGCAGCGCCAGGGCCGCCAGACCAAAGTGAGCTTGCGCGACCTTTCGCTCGACGAGGGCGGCGAGGCGGGCGCAGGCGGCCTCATCCGCGCGCCCATGCACGGCAAGGTGCTGGCCGTGCTGGTGGAGCAGGGTGCCTCCGTTGCCCGCGGCCAGCGGCTTGCCATCATCGAGGCCATGAAGATGGAGCACACGCTGGTCGCGCCCATCGCCGGCACCGTCGCCGAGATCGCGGTCGCCGCCGACGCCCAGGTGGCGGAAGGCGCCAAGCTCATGCTGATCGAGCCGGCGCCCGCCTGAGCGCCGCGCGAGCCGCTTGCGCTCAGCTCCTTTTTCTAGCGATAATTCCGGCCGGGAACGATCGGGGGCTGTCCGTGTTGCGTAGTCTTCGCCCGTTGACGTCGCTGCGTGCGGCCGTGCTGGGCGCCGCGCTCGCCGCTTGCGCGTTGCTGGCGGCGCCCGCGCAAAGCCAGCCGCGCGGCGGGGCGCGTCTTTACGTGCTGCTCGGCTTTGCCAATCTGTCGCCGGGCCTGAGCGATTTCGGTGCCCGCATCGGCCATCGCGGCGTTCCGACCACGGTCGGCAGCTACATGGAATGGCCCGCCTTCGCGGCCGAGGCCGTCGAGCGATACAAGCACGGCCGCCTGCACACGATCATGATCGTCGGCCATTCGCTCGGCGGCGGCGCAGCCCACGCCATGGCGGCCGAGCTTGGCCGCCATCACGTCCCGGTCAGCCTGGTGGTCACGCTCGATCCGGTGGGCGACAGCGAAAAATCCAAAAACGTCCGCCGCTCGGTGACCATCCTGCCCAAGGGCGACGAGAACCACTTCTCGATGATCGCCGCGCATAGCCGAGAGCTGCGCGCCTATGTGCTGGGCAGAAAGAGCGCGCCGTCCGCCCAAGCGAAGCGGCGCGCGCGCCACCATGCGCAGGCAAAAGCCGACGACAGGTTCAACGCCGCCGACTGAGCCTTGACCTGCGGCCTCAAGCCAGCAGGGCTGCTACATCTTTTTCGTGTTTTTCCTCTTGTGGTGCTTCGTCGCGGTCTTGTTCCTGTTGTGGTGCTTCGTCGCGGTCTTGCTCGACGTGTCCATGCCCGTGCCGAAATAGACCGGCAGCGACCAGCTCGGCAGCACCAGCGGCAGCCCGTCCCGGAGGATGCGCGCGGTATTCGCGCTCTGCTTGGCGAAAACGTCGTCGTCGGCCTTCTTCTTCTTGTGCTTGGACGCGGCGGCGGCCGGCGTGGCGGCAAAGGCCGCGACGACGAGCAGTGCAGCAAGTTTCTTCATGTCTCCCCCCTTTGGGCGATGCAGCGGTCGCTTATCATCGGTCATGCCGACGGATTTGCAATAGGGGTACGGGCGGCGGCCAACAAGAAGCTGGCATCGCAATGGAACCGTGGACTTGCGCCGCGGCCGAATTTCCAGTGAAATTCGTCGATTGCGGTGGTCGATAGACGGGGGGAACCGGTGTTTTTCGGTCTCGGTCGTCCGGCCGCGTGGCGTGTTGCCGTCGCGGGCTTAACTGTCGCGTGCACCTGGCTCGGCTCGCCGGCGCAGGGCTTTGCCCAATCGAAACCGCAGGTAGCGGCGCATCTCTTCGTATTGCTCGGCTTTGGCGATATGTCGCCGGGCCTGCGCGAATTCGGCGCCGCGATGAAAGAGCGCGGAATTCCGACCAGAGTCGGCAGCTATACCGAATGGGAGACGCTCACCGGTGAAGCGACCCGCGAATACGCGTCCGGCCACCCGCTCATCATCGTCGGTCATTCGGCCGGCGGCGCCGCCGCCATGGCCATGGCGGCCAAGCTTGGCGATGGCGGCATTCCCGTGCGGCTGCTGGTGACGCTGGCGCCGTGGACCGAGTTGAAGGTGTCCTCGAACGTCATCCAATCGGTCAAAATCGTGCCCACCGGCTTCGAAAACCACTTCTCGGTGATCCGCGCGCACGCGCGCGACCTGACGCGCTATGTGATGGAGGCGGTCGGCCTCGGTCAGCCTGCGGAGAAAAACACGACACAGCGCAGCGTGCATTAGCCGCCGGCGCCGGCGCCGTGCACAAGTTCGGCCGGCGGCTTCCCTGGTGGACCCGCACGGGCTATGCATGGGCCGCTGTCGCGCCCGCGTGCCCGTTCGGAACTTCGCAATGCCGCTTCACCTCATCAAGCTTTGCGTCGGCTGCAACTCGGTCGCCGATCTAGAGGACTGGATCGCGCAAAAGCTGAAGGAAAAAAAGAAACGCGGACAAAAGCCCGAGCATATCCACACCACCCGCATGTTCCCCAAGCGCGCCGACGAATTGAAAGCCGGCGGCTCGCTCTATTGGGTGATCCGCGGCCAGATCAGTTGCCGCGAGCGCATCCTCGATATCCGCCCGACCACCGGCAAGGACGGCATCAAGCGCTGCCAGGTCGTGCTCGACGGCAAGGTGGTGCTGGTCGAGCCCCGCCCGCGCTCAGCCTTCCAGGGCTGGCGCTATCTGGCGGCCAAGGACGCCCCGCGCGATCTGTCGCGCGCGGCCCCCGGCGCCGCGCGCATGCCCGAGCGCATGCGCCGCGAATTGCAGGAATTGGGCCTGTTGTGACATTCGCGTGACGCCCCTGCGGCCCGGTGCTAGGCTTGCTTGGTGTCTGGTCTGGCCAGGGGGGACGGACATGCCATTGCAAACGGGCAAGCTCATTGTCGTCATCGCGCTCATGGCGCTGACGGGGCTCGGCGTCTGCCGCAGCGCGGCGGCGGCCGACGACCGCGAGATCTGCAAGACGGCAACCGGCGATGCCGCGATCGAAGCCTGCACGCGCGCCATCGCCTCCAAGAAATACAAGGCGCGCAAGCAGCGCAAAACGCTGTCGCTGCTCTACACCAATCGCGGCGTCGAATACGCGAAAAAGAAGGAGTTCGACAAGGCCATCGCCGACCACGACAAGGCGGTCAAGCTCGATCCCAAGGATGCGCTCGCCTATAACAACCGCGGCAATGCCTATGCCGCCAAAGGCGACCATGCCAAGGCCATCGCGGACTACGACATGGCGGTGAAGCTCAACGCCAAATTTGCCGAGGCGCTCTATAACCGCGGCATGGCCAAGCGCGCCAAGGGTGACTGGACGGCCGGCGATGCCGACATTGCCGCGGCCAAGCAGTTGCAGCCGAATGTCGGCGCGGCGGCGAACTGAAAGCGGGCGTTGCGGGCAGGGCGGCGCGCTGTGGCTTGCGCGCCACAGTGCGTGACTGCTTCCTTTCAGACCGCGATGTTGTCGATCAGCCGTGTCTTGCCGATCTTCGCCGCCACCAACAGCCTGATCGGCCCGTCTTTGCGCGCGCCGACCGGTTCCAGCGTCAGCGCATGGCGCGCTTCCAGATAGTCGACGCGCAAAGCCCGCGCGCATGATCTCGCCGCAGCCGTCCTCGAGCACCGCAGCGATCGGCGCGCCCTTTTTGATGCGCGCGGCGCTCGCCTGCAACACCCGGTAAAGCACCGGCGCCGCGCTGCGCTCGGCCGGCGACAGATAGGCGTTGCGCGACGACAGCGCCAAGCCGTCCTTTTCGCGCACCGTCTTCACGCCGACCACCTTGAGCGCCAGGTCGAGATCCTTGGCCATCTGGGTGACGACCCGCAGCTGCTGATAGTCCTTCTCGCCGAACAGCGCGAAGTCGGCTTGCGTCTGCAGGAACAGCTTGGCGACCACGGTGGCGACGCCGCCGAAGAAGTGCGGACGGAACTTGTCCTCCAGCCCGGCCAGGGCCGCGCCTTGCGGCGCGATGCGGGTGGCAAAGCCTTGCGGATACATGACTTGGGCCGTCGGCGCCCAGACCAGGTCGGCCTTGGCCTCGGCCAGCACTTTCAGGTCGGCCTTGAAGCGGCGCGGATAGCTTCCGAAATCCTCGCTCGGCGCGAACTGGGTCGGATTGACGAAGATCGACACCACCACGCAGCCGGCGCGCCGGCGCGCCTCGCGTACCAGCGCCAGATGGCCGGCATGCAGCGCGCCCATGGTCGGCACCAGCGCGACCTTGCCGCCGGCCGCCCGGAATGGTGCCAGGGCACGGCGCAGCGCCGGGACCGTACGTGTGACCCGCGGGGGTCTTGCCATAGATCGGGTGCCGTCCTGTCGGCTGGCTGTCGCAAAACCGCGCTAGGACCTAGCAAAGCCGCGTCCAACGCGCCACGCGGGTTAATGGTTAAGCATTGTAGAACTTGACTAAATCACGATAGTATCTTGGAATTAAGGATCAAAGGGCGCGTCTATGTTGGTCCAGCCAATCCAGGAAGTCGCCGCAGTCCGCGCACGTGGTGGTGCTCGGCAACGAGAAGGGCGGCTCGGGCAAATCCACGACCGCGCTGCATATCGCGGTCGCTCTCTTGAAAGCCGGACAGCGCGTCGCCACCATCGATCTCGACTCACGCCAGAAAAGCTTCACCCACTACATCGAGAACCGCCGCGCCTGGGCCGAGCGCGCGCGCATCAGGCTCGAACTGCCGACGCATTACTGCGTCGCGCGCGCCGAGAGCGGCTCGGTGGAGGCCAACGAGGCGCAGGAGTTCGCCAACTTCTCGCAGGCCATCGGTGCCATCGAGCACAGCCACGACGTGGTGGTGATCGACACGCCCGGCAACGACACCTATCTGATGCGGCTCGCGCATTCGATGGCCGACACGCTGGTGACGCCGCTCAACGAATTCATTCCTCGACTTCGACGTGCTCGCCACGCTCGATCCGACCAATTTCGCCGTCACCGGCGAAAGCCATTACGCCGAGATGGTGCGCGAGGCGCGCAGGCAGCGCCGCCTGGTCGACGGCCGGCTCACCGACTGGATCGTGGTGCGCAACCGGCTTTCCGCATTGGGCTCGCGCAACAAGCGCCTGGTGGGCGATGGGCTCGCCGAGCTCGCCAAGCGCATGGGCTTTCGCTGCGTCGAAGGCTTCGCCGAGCGCGTGGTCTACCGCGAATTCTTCCCGCGCGGGCTCACCGCGCTCGACGATCTCGACGAGAGCACGCTCGGCACGCGTCCCAACATGTCGCACGTCACCGCGCGCGAGGAAGTGGTGTCGCTGCTCAACATGCTGCACCTGCCGCTGTCGGAGAACGGCAAGCGGCGCGCCGCCGCCCGCGCCGAATGGTATTCGGTCATGGACCAGCCGCTGCAGGTCCACGACGTCATCGGCTGACGCATTCCGCCATCGCATTTCCGCGTCATGGCCGGGCTCGTCCCGGCCATCCGCGTCTTTAGACGTGTCAAGCAAGCGTTTACCGGACCGAACGCGGCCATGACGCGCGAGGCCGCGAATTGCTATAAGGCGCTGCGATGAGCAAAGACCCTTCCCAGCCGTTCCCCGCGCCGGCCTCCCCGCGTCCGGAGATCGACGCCTTCATCGAGCGCGTGCGTTCGCTCGGCCCGGCGTCCGCATCCGACAAGCGCGGCCGGCTGATCTTCGCGCTCGACGCCACCATGAGCCGGCAGCCGACCTGGGACACGGCCTGCGCCCTGCAGGCCGACATGTTCCGCGAGGCGGCGGGCGCCGGCGGGCTCGACATCCAGCTGGTCTATTTCCGCGGGCTCAACGAATGCCGCGCCTCCGGCTGGGTGGCCGGCAGCGACCGGCTCGCGCGACTGATGAGCCGCATCAGCTGCCGCGGCGGCCACACCCAGATCGGCAAGGTGCTGAGCCACGCGCGCCAGGAGAACGGCAAGCAGCGCGTGCAGGCGCTGGTTTTCGTCGGCGACGCCATGGAGGAGGCAATCGACGATCTGTGCGCGGCCGCCGGCGAGCTCGGCCTGCTGAGTGTGCCGGTGTTCATGTTCCAGGAAGGCTACGATCCGGTGGCCGAGAACGCCTATCGCGAGATCGCGCGATTGTCGGGCGGCGCCTATAGCCGGTTCGATATCGGCGCGGCCTCGCAATTGGGCGAGCTGTTGCGCGCGGTCGCGGCCTACGCCGCCGGCGGCAAGAAGGCGCTCGAAGCTTTGTCGGCGCGCCAGGCGAACGCCCGCGCTTTGCTGGCGCAGCTTAGATAAACATGCCGCTGTTCTTCGGCCTCGTGGTGTTGGTGCTCGCCCTCTGGGCGCTCAACGTCGTTTCCAAGGTCGATCCCAAGCTCGGCGCGCGCGTGCTCAAGGCCGGCGGCGGCCTGGTTTCGCTCGGCTTTGCGGTTTTCTTGGGCCTGCGCGGCGAGCTCGCCGTGGCGCTGCCGCTCGGCGCCTTCGGGCTCGGCCTGCTCGGCTGGCTGCCGTTCGGCCCGGCCGGCTTTTCCAAGCGCGTCAACAAGACGAGCGGCGGCACCTCGCATGTGCGCTCGGCCTATCTGGAAATGGAGCTCGACCACGACAGCGGCGCCATGCGCGGCCGCGTGCTGGCCGGCCGCCATCAGGGCATGACGCTCGACCGGCTCGACGTCAAAACGCTGACCGCCCTCACGGGCGAGATCGACGACGAAAGCCGTGCGCTATTGATGGCGTATCTTGACCGCCGGGAGCCCCGCTGGCGTGAACACGCGCAAGGTGACGCGGCAACGGGGCGGCCGGCTGCTTCCAGCGGCAAAATGACGGAGCAGGAGGCCTATCAGATCCTTGGCCTGGAACCCGGCGCGGGCGCCGAGGCCATCGCCGCCGCGCACCGCACGCTGATGAAGAAATTCCATCCCGACCAAGGGGGCACGACGTATCTTGCCGCGCGCATCAATGAAGCCAAGGAAATCCTTCTTCGCCGCCATCGCTGAGGTACTCCGCACACAACACCATCAGCGGCTCCTGGTTTTCGGCGTCCCTGTTATTGTTTTTGCCGCGCGGTCTTTCCGGAAAAACCGGCGCCGGCGCGATTATCGAAGCAGTTCGTCGTCAATTCCTTAACATCATGCAGGGGATGTCGCTGCGCTTGAGCTGCTTGCAGGCGGTCTCGGCCTGCGCCTTGCCGAGGCCGGCAAAGCGCGCGCGGTAGAGCGTCTTTGCGCCCTTGGCCACCGGCTCGGTGAAGGGCGCGGCCTCGCCCAGCTCGGATTTGGCTTTGCTCCGGCACAGCGTCAGCCGCTCCTTGGCGTCCTTTTCGACGTCGAAGGCGCCGACCTGGATCATCCAGCCGCCGCGCGGCTTGGCTTCGAGTTCCTGCGCGGCCGCGTGCGTCACCGGTACGCTGGTGTCGGCCGAGGCGACCTGGTTGGCGGGAGCGGTCTTGTCCGGCGCGTGGCGCACCGCGACGGTCGTGACCTTGGCCGGATTGGCGGTGACCGGCGCCGGCCTGAGCTTGCGGCTGTTCGACGTCAGCTGCGCCAACGACGCCGTGTGCATCGACTGCGCCTGCTGCACCATCACCGTCCGCACCGCAATGGGCTTGATCGGCGCGGTCGAGCCGGGTGCCGGCGCGGCGGGCTCTGCCAGCGGCGGGCGTGGCGGCAGTGGCGTGGCGGCCACGACCTTGGCGCTATGCTCGTTCGACGCGGTCTTGTTCGGCGCGGTCATGGCGTGCGCCATCGCGTGCTGCCAGCCTTCGACTACCTTGGGCGCGGTGCGCTTGGTGGCGGCCAGCTTGATGTGGCTATCGATGAGGCCGATCACATGCGCGTCGCGCACGCGCGCGCTACGGCCGCCGAACACCGCCACGATAAGATGGCGGCCGCGGCGGTGCACGTCGGTGACGATGTTGAAGCCGGAATCGTGGATATAGCCGGTCTTCATGCCGTCGACGCCGTCGACGCGGCCGAGCAGATGGTTGTGATTGCGCATGCTGCGGCCGTGGTAGACGTAGGCGCGCAGCGCAAAATAATGGAAATATTGCGGGAAACGGTCCTGCAGCGCGCGGGCGAGAATGGCCTCGTCATGCGCGGTGGTGAGCTGGCGGTCGTCGGGCAGGCCGGAGGCGTTGTGATAGGTCGTGTTCATCATGCCTAGCGCGCGCGCCTTGGCCGTCATCTGCCGGGCGAATTCGGTTTCGCTGCCGCCGATCGCTTCCGCCACAACGACCGCCGCGTCATTGGCAGAGTGCGTGACGATGCTCGGGATGGCCTCGCTCACCGAGAGCGTCTCGCCCGGCTTGAGGCCGAGCTTGGTCGGCGCCATGGCGGCGGCATGGGCCGACACCGGCATCTCTGTCGTCATCTTCATCTTGTCTGCCGCCAGCCGCTCGAACAGCAGGTAGAGGGTCATCATCTTGGTCAGCGAGGCGGGGTGGCGCAGGCTGTCGGCATTGGTCGCCTGCAGGACCTTGCCCGAATTGGCGTCCACCACGATGGACGCAAAGGGCGGATTGTAGGCGACGTGGTGGGTCTTTTGCGTCTTATGGGTGTTGTGGTGGTGATGGTGGCGGCGGGAGCGGGCGTCCGCGGTGCCGATGGCCATGACGCCGGCCAGCACGCTTGCCAAAGCCAGGCTGCCCCAACGACGACTGCGTTGGAATTGCGCGCGACCAGACGACATACCCTCTCCCCAACCCCGTTATTGCGCCCGTCCCTAGGCCCCTATCTTGGCGGATTTATAGCAATCTCGCGGCGCCAGAAATTACAACCGTAGGAAATCAGAGTTTACAAATTGTTAAGATAATCCCCCAGATTTTACAGGGTTTTTTGCGGTGCAAAATAATCCTTGACTTTATTGTGCAGTGCAGTATATTTGCCTTATTCCTCGGTTGGGCCGGGGACCAGATATCAGTGGCGCCGCCATAGCGGGCGGAGGGCCGGGAAGGATAAATCGCCATGGTCAAGAATTTCGAGGACATACAGGTGGTCGGCAAAGAGAACATGGATTCCGCGCTGAAGTGCTGGGGTGCGCTGTCAAAGGGCACCCAAGCGATCGCGGTCGAGATGGCGGACTATTCGAAAAAGGCTTTCGAGGACGGCACCGCCGCGCTGGAGAAGATGTTCGGCGTCAAGTCGTTCGACAAGGCGATCGAAGTGCAGACCGAATTCGCCAAGAGCGCCTATGAAGGTTTCGTGGCCGAGGCCACCAAGCTCGGCGAGCTTTATTCGGATCTCGCCAAGGAGACCTACAAGCCGTTCGAAACCATTATGGCGAAGGCGAAGTAAGCCCCGCCAACGCGTTGGTTGCGTAGCGTCGCGTTAAGCGTTCCATCGGCGTATCAGATAGCGAAGCCCGGTCCGGTCGGCCGGGCTTTTGCTTTGACGGGCCGTGAAGGATTTCGCGCTATTTCGCGATGCGCAACTGGCTCAGTTCGGTACCGATCTTCTGGAACGTGGTGATGATCTGGTCGGCCGACGTCAGCAGGAAGAACTTGTCCGACGAGCTCGCGCAGTGCTGCAACAGGCTCGAGGTCTGATCGTGGCCGGTATTGACCTGGATCGTATAGAGCGTGATGCCGGCCGCCTTGATATTGGCGCAGGTGCCGGCGCCGCTCGAATCGTACATCCGCGCATCGACCGCCGTGTTGGTGCTCGAGCCGTTGCCATACCAGCGATCGAGCGTGTTGAGCCCGTCCGAGAGCAGGATGATCGTGTCATTATAGAGGAAGTTCGAATCCTTGGCCGGCGCGCTCAACGGCCCGCCGCCGACCAGCGACTGCCAGCCCCACACCAGGCCGATCGGCTGGTTGGTGGCGCCGAGCGGGTAGAGGCTGTCGACCGCGGTCCGCATGGCCGACCAATTGTAGCTCAGGCCCATGACAGCCGGCGAGCAGTATGAATTTTGCTCGGCGGGGAACTGCGTCGCCGGGATGCTCGGGTTCGGCGCGGTCGCCAGCCGGTCGTAATTCGAAACCGGGCCCGATGAGTTGCCGCGGTCGGTGACACAGCCATCCCAAGTATTGTGGTTGTTCGCGATCCAGTTGTGGGTGTAGGGCGCGCCGGTCGTGGTCACGGTTTGCCGGCAAACCTTGTTCGAGCCGCTGCCGGTGCAGGAGCAATTGCTGAGATTGCCGCAGCTGCAATTTCGACCGGTGCAAACCGTGTTGGTCGACGTGCTGGTGGTCGGGACGCTATCGTAGCAGCCGTTGTAGTAAATGCCGATCTTGGTCGAATCTCTATTGCCGCTATCGACGCTCGGGCAAATATAGCCGGCATAGCTGCCGCTCGATGGAATGGTCGAGGTCGTCGAGCTGCCGTTGGCGGGGTCCCTCGTGCATTGGAAGCCATAGTTGTTGTTGCTGAACGGGCAGCTCGACCCGGGGCCGATCTGGTCCCAGTTGTGTGGCTTGGAACTTTGCAGAATGGCGGGTTGCGCCGCCCAGTCGGTCCAGTCGATCCAAGCGGCGTTGTAATTGGCAGGATCGAGATTGACGTTCTTGCTGAACGGGATGATCGACACATAGACGTCTTCGTTCACGTTGGCGGCGGACTGCAATTGCACCAGAAGGTTCTTGGTCGCCGTCTTGAGCGCGTCGATTTTTCCGTTGTCACTCATCGAGCCGGTGGTGTCGAGCACCAGCGCGACGCGCAAGCGCGTGCTGCCCCATTTGGCAATGGCCGTGCCGCCGACGGTGATCGAGTTGAAGCCGAGGACGCTCATGAATTCGGTTTTCATGTCGGCCGAACCGTCGACCTTCAAATTCGATCCGCCGGCGGAAGAATAGGTGACGGTGAACTTGACGTTTTCGGCATGCGGGTCGTGGAACAGCGCGAGAAAATAGTCTTGCGCCGTGGATTTGAGCTGATCGGCCGGCAATAACGCGGCGCTCCTCGACACCAACAGGGCGGTGGAATCGAGCGCGGCCTGCAGATCGACCTTCATCTTGGTGGCGCGGCTGTAATCGATCGCCGCGCCGATGAAGGTCAGGAGCGGGATCAAAGAGAGCGCGAAGGTGACGGCGACATTGCCACGCGTCTGACGCTGGAAGCGAATCCAGGCGCGGGTGAATCGGCGAAAGCGACGTTGGATGGCATGCATTTTTGTTGAACGGCTTTGTTTTTCAACCGTTGCCTACGCCCGGGGCCTAAAGAGGGTGTTGCCGAGTTGTCTGTAAATGCGGCTATGGCGGTAAACTTTGCCGGCGGCGGCGAGGAGATTTGCCAAGCGGCGGCGGCATTTAGCTCGTTAACGCGCGGGCGTGCCGATCCGGGAAAGTACCTAGCGCGCCTGCGGCCGCAGCGTTAATGCGGCCTTACCGCGTTCGCTCGAATTTTAAGCAAGGGCGCAAACGAAAGCGGGACGAACACAATGTCCGCCCCGCTTGCCGGTGCTGCTTGTCCGTTACTTGGCGACGCGCAACTGGGTCAGGTTGGTGCCGATCGTGTTGAACGCCGTGACGATGGCGCTCGAACTGGTCAGCATGAAGAATTGCGGTTTGCCGCTCTTATCCTTGCTGGCGCAGTCGTGCAGCAGTGTGGAGGTCGGGTCGCCGCCGGTATTGACCTGGATGGTGTAGATGCTGATGCCGGCCGCCTTGATATTGGCGCAGGTGCCGGAGCCATCCGTGTTGAGCATGCGGTGATCGACTGATGTCTGCGAGCTGTACCAGCGGTCCTGCGTGTTCAAGCCGTCGGACAGCAGAATGATGACCTGCGTGTAGGTATAGTTGGAGTCCATCGCCGGCGCGCTCAACGGACCGCCGCCGACCAGCGACTGCCAGCCCCAGACCAGGCCGATCGGCTGGTTGGTATTGCCGTTCGGCTGCATCGCGTCGACCAGACTGGTCATCGTCGTCCAATTATAGCTCAGGCCCATCATCGCCACCGGGCAGGAACTGTATTGCTCGGCTGGGAACAGCGTCGATGCCTGGTTGCCAGGCAGGGTAGCGTCGCCCGGGTTGGGCGCGGTCACTTTCTGGTCGTAATTCTGGTCACGGTCGGTGATGCAGCCGTTCCAGCTGGTATGGCTGGCGGGCGTCCAGGTCAAGTTGGTGTTGCAACGGCTGCGGCCACGCGAGGACGCGTGGCTATTACAAACAGGCGTGTTTTGCCAGCTGCCATTGGCGGCTTCCCAATCGTCCCAGTCGATCCAATTGCCGGCGTAGTTGGACGCGCTGACATTGACGTCCTTGCTGAACGGAATGATGGAGACATAGACGTCGCCATTGTTGGTGGCCGCGGCCTTGAGCTGCGCGAGCAGGTTCTTGGTCGCGGTTTTCAGCGCGTCCATCTTGCCGTCGTCGGACATCGAGCCGGTGTTGTCGAGCACCAGCGCCACGCGCAGCCGCGTCGTGCCCCAGGTGGTGGTGGACGAGCCGCTGATGGTGATGTTCTGCATCGGCTGCAGATCCATGAGGTCGAGCATCCGCAGGAAGGTGGTGGGCACGCTGACCGTGCCCGACACTTTGACGGTGGAGGCGGCCTGGTCGTATACGGCGCCCATGGAAATGATGGTGGATTCCGGCCGCTTGAACAGGGCGGCGAAATAGACCGCCGCCTTCTGCGACAGGGTGTCCTGATTGACCGTGCCGGCGTCCTTGGACAGCATCAGCGCGGTCGCGTCGAGCGCCGCCTGCATGTCGGCCTTCACCGAATTGGCGTGGCTGTAATCGTATCCGGCGCCGATGAAGCCGATCATCGGAATGACCGCGATTGCGAAAATAACCGCGACGTTGCCCTGACGGGCGCTGCAAAACGCGCGCAGGGTGTTGCGGAACTTCGACCAGGCCTTCGTCATGGGCTCACCAAAAGAGTTTGGACTCACCGAAAGAGTTTGGGTTCACCGAAAGAGTTGTCTTCGCCTACTTGATAGGGCCGCGGTATTAAAAGGCCGGTATATGGCTGCCTCGAAACACAGGGGCCTGGGGTAAACATCGCGCTCGGATTCCGTCCGGAAACCGCGCCCGCTCAGGCACTTGCATGCTTAACGCCGGCCCGCGCGCGCGCCATGCGCGCGGGCGGCCGTTTATGCGGCGTCGTTAACGAGGAGTTGTCGCGCATCGCTTCTCGCTACATCGCCAGCCGCAGATTGGAGAGCGCGGTGCCGATCTGGTTGAAGGTGGTGACGATCTGGTCCGCCGAGGTCAGCAGGAAGAACTTGCTCGAGTCGCTGGCGCAGTTCTGCAGCAGCGTCGAGGTCGGGTCGCCGCCGGTGTTGACCTGCACCGTGTAGATCACGATGCCGGCGGCCTTGATATTGTCGCAGGTGGTCTGCTGGCGCGCGTTGATCGAGGAGGCGCTCGAGTACCAGCGGTCCTCGGTGTTGAGGCCGTCCGTGAGCAGGATGATGGCCTGGATGTAGTGGTAGTTCGGGTCGAGCGCGGGGACGGTGAAGGGCGCGGCGGTCAGCGACTGCCAGCCCATCTGCAGGCCGATCGCCTGGTTGGTGTTGCCGTTCGGCTGCATGGCGTCGATCTTGCTCGACAGCGTCGTCCAGTCGTTGGACAGGCCCATCAATTGCGCCGGGCAGGACGAATACTGCTCCGCCGGGTAGAGCGTGGCGCCGGCGGTCGGTGCGTCATTGGTGGTGTCGTAGTTCTGGTCGCGGTCGGTCACGCAGCCGTTCCAGCTGGTGTGGGCCGCCGGCGTCCAGGTGTCGCCATGCGAGGTGCAGCTGCTCTGCGAGTGATGGTTGCTGTTGCTGCAGGTGCCGTTGCTGGCTTCCCACAGGTCCCAGCGCAGCCAGGATTGGTCGGCATTGGATGCGCCGACATTGACGTCCTTGTTGAAGGGGACGATCGAGACATAGACGTCGTCCGCCGTGGTGGCGGCGTTCTGCAGTTGGGTGAGCAGATTTTGCGACGCGGTCTTGAGCGCCGTCATCTTGTTGCTGCTCGCCATCGAGCCGGTATTGTCGAGCACCAGCGCCACCCTTAGCCGCGTATTGCCCCAGGTCGAGGTCGACGCGGCGGCGAACTTGATATTTTCGACGCCGAGGAAATTGAAGAAATCGGCCGGGAGCGAGCCGGAGCCGGTGAGGGTGAGCTTGGATCCGTTGGTTCCGGAATAAGCGGCGGTCACCGTCACGTTCTGGACGTCGGTCCGGTGGTACAGGGCGTTGAAAATTTCGCTCGCCGAGGCCTGCAGCTCGGCACTGCTTTTGCCCGCCGCCGTCTTGGAAAGCGCGAGCGCGGTCGAAATCGAGTGAGGTCTGGAAGGCGGTGCGGGCGGCATTGGCGCGGCTGTAGTCGATGGCCGCGCCGATCCCGACGATCAGCGGGATGATCACGAGGCCGGCCAGCGGGGCGACGCTCCCGCTGCGATTGTTCCAAAAACGGGCCAGAAGCATGGTATTGCCCCTATAGGTAACTGGGAACCGAAGGCGGTAGGTATGCCCATGCCGTCTTGAGGAATCGTGAGGCCAGTGCCGCGAATTTGGAGACAATTCGGGTCGGATTGTCCGCGCCCGGGTTGAGATCGGGTAACCAGTGGCTATCTGACCCAATGCCGCTGGGACCGGCGGCACTCGGGGCGAAATGTCCCGGAACGGGGCAAAATCCCGGCTTGGAATGGCCGGGGCGTGGTCTTTATGATGGAGGCCGGGTCGCCCGGCCTGCCCGGCGCGCCCCGCGACCGCCACGTTCCAGGACTACTTGCCTCGGCAATGCCATGACGCCTTTCGCAACGAAGCAAAACCCCGCCCGGCCGGCGCGCGCGGCGCTGCCCGCAGGGTCATCGCGCATGGCCGACGACGACCGCAAGCGCAAAGGCAGTAACGTGGGCGATCAGGGCGGTCCCGGCACCGCCGTCATCAGCAAGACCAAGCCGCAGACCAAGCGGCCGAGCATGTACCGCGTGCTCATCCTCAACGACGACTACACGCCCATGGAGTTCGTCGTGCACGTGCTGGAGCGCTTCTTCGGCAAGGATCACGAGGCGGCGACCCGAATTATGTTGCATGTCCACCACCATGGCATCGGCGAGTGCGGCATCTATACTTATGAGGTGGCGGAGACCAAAGTGACGCAGGTTATGGACTTCGCGCGCAAACATCAGCATCCTCTGCAATGCGTGATGGAAAAAAAGTGAGTCTCGAAAGTTGATGCTGGGGGAGCGTCCAATACAAATGAAAACGGAACTGTAAATGCCAACTTTCTCGCGCAGCCTCGAACAGTCTCTCCACCGGGCGCTCGCCCTCGCCAACGAGCGGCACCACGAATACGCGACGCTTGAGCACCTGTTGCTGGCGCTGATCGACGACCAGGACGCCTCCGCCGTGATGCGCGCCTGCAATGTCGATCTCGACAAGCTGCGGCGCAGCCTGGTCGCCTATCTGGAATCGGAACTGGAGAACCTGATCACCGACGGCGCCGAGGACAGTAAGCCCACGGCCGGCTTCCAGCGCGTGATCCAGCGCGCGGTCATCCACGTGCAGTCGTCGGGCCGCGAGGAGGTTACCGGCGCCAATGTGCTGGTGGCGATCTTCGCCGAGCGCGAGAGCCACGCCGCCTATTTCCTGCAAGAGCAGGACATGACCCGCTACGACGCGGTCAACTATATCAGCCACGGCATCGCCAAGCGGCCGGGCCTGTCGGAAGCGCGGCCCGTGCGCGGCGTCGAAGAGGAGGCCGACACCAAAGGCGGCGACGAGCCCAAGAAGAAGGGCGACGCGCTCGAGGCCTATTGCGTCAATCTCAACAAGAAGGCCAAGGACGGCAAGATCGATCCGCTGATCGGGCGCGACGCCGAGATCAACAGAACAATTCAAGTGCTCTGCCGCCGGCAGAAGAACAACCCGCTGTTCGTCGGCGACGCCGGCGTCGGCAAGACCGCGATCGCGGAGGGCCTGGCGCGCCGCATCATCCATGGCGAGGTGCCGGACGTCTTGAAGGGCGCGACCGTGTTCGCGCTCGACATGGGCACGCTGCTCGCCGGCACGCGCTACCGCGGCGATTTCGAGGAGCGCCTGAAGCAGGTGATCAAGGAGATCGAGGCCTATCCGGGCGCGATCATGTTCATCGACGAGATCCACACCGTGATCGGCGCCGGCGCCACTTCCGGCGGCGCCATGGATGCGTCGAACCTGCTCAAGCCGGCGCTCGCCTCCGGCACCATCCGCTGCATCGGCTCGACCACCTACAAGGAATACCGCCAGTATTTCGAGAAGGACCGCGCGCTGGTGCGGCGCTTCCAGAAGATCGACGTCAACGAGCCGTCGGTGGCGGACGCGATCGATATCCTGAAAGGGCTCAAGCCCTATTTCGAGGAATACCACAAGCTCAAATACACCAACGACGCCATCAAGGCGGCGGTCGACCTGTCGGCGCGCTACATCCACGACCGCAAGCTGCCGGACAAGGCGATCGACGTGATCGACGAGTCGGGCGCGGCGCAGATGCTGCTGCCCGAAAGCCGGCGCAAGAAGACCATCGGCGTCAAGGAGATCGAGACCACCATCGCGACCATGGCGCGCATCCCGCCCAAGACCGTCTCCAAGGACGATGCCGAGGTGCTGCAGCATCTCGAGCAGACGCTCAGGACAACGGTCTACGGCCAGAACAAGGCGATCGAGTCGCTGTCGGCCTCGATCAAGCTCGCGCGCGCAGGTCTTCGCGAGCCGGAAAAGCCGATCGGCTGCTACCTGTTCTCCGGCCCGACCGGCGTCGGCAAGACCGAGGTCGCCAAGCAACTGGCCGCCGCGCTCGGCGTCGAGCTCATCCGCTTCGACATGTCGGAATATATGGAGCGTCACACGGTGTCGCGCCTGATCGGCGCGCCTCCGGGCTATGTCGGCTTCGACCAGGGCGGCCTGCTCACCGACGGCGTCGACCAGCATCCGCATTGCGTGCTGCTGCTCGACGAGATCGAGAAGGCGCATCCCGACCTGTTCAACGTGCTGTTGCAGGTCATGGACCACGGCAAGCTCACCGACCACAACGGCAAGCAGGTCGACTTCCGCAACGTGATCCTGATCATGACCACGAACGCGGGCGCTTCCGACATGGCCAAGGCGGCCTATGGTTTCCACCGCAGCAAGCGCGAGGGCGACGACCAGGAAGCCATCACCAGGATGTTCACGCCCGAGTTCCGCAACCGGCTCGACGCCACCATCACCTTCGCGCATCTGTCGCAGGAGATCATCGCGCAGGTGGTGGAGAAGTTCGTGCTGCAGCTCGAGGCGCAGCTCGGCGACCGCAACGTCACCATCGAATTGTCGGATGAGGCGAGCCGCTGGCTGATCGCCAACGGCTACGACGAATTGATGGGCGCGCGCCCGATGGCGCGCGTGATCCAGGAGCACATCAAGAAGCCGCTCGCCGACGAGGTGCTGTTCGGGCACCTGAAGAACGGCGGTCACGTGCGCGTGGTCGTCAGCAAGGACGAGGACGGCCGCGACAAGCTCGGCTTCGAGTTCCTCGAAGGGCCGATCACGCCCAAGCCGGAGAAGCTGCCGGCGGTGCGGCCGAAGGCCAAGCGGCGCTCGCCGCGTCCGCGCCCGCAAAAGCGCGGCTCGGTGCCGAAGGTGCCGTTGATCAAGGCGTAAGCGCGCCGCAACGGCAAAGCGATTGCGAGGCCGGGCCCTGCGCCCGGCCTTTAGCTTTTTGCAAGGCGCGCATGCGCGCGCTCGCTTGCGCCTCAGTCGGCGCTGTGGGACAGGTCGTGCTCGCATGGCCGTCCCCGCAAACCTTCAACTCGACCGGCGCCGCCTTCTTCGGCGGCGTGAGATCGGCGTCGACCTCGGTGTTCTTTCCGGTGATCAGCGGCACCTATGTCGGCATCGGCGCGCTCGCCCATGGTTTCGGCTTGAGCCCCTGGTGGCTGGCGGCCTCGACCGTGCTGGTGTGGGCGGGGCCGGCGCAGGTGATCCTGGTTTCCGCGCTCGGCACCGGCGCCGCGCCGGTCGAAGTGGCGATCGCGGTGAGCCTGAGCGGGGTGCGGCTGCTGCCCATGGTGGTGACGCTGCTGCCGATATTGCGCCGGCCGGGCACGCGGCTGCGCGATCTTTTGCTGCCGACCCATCTCACCTCGGTGAGCATGTGGGTGGAATCGCTGCGGCTGCTGCCGGCGCTGCCGCGCGAGCGGCGCATCGCCTTCTGCAACGGCTTGGCGGCCGGCTTCATGAGCGCGGCGGTGGCCGCCGGCTTCTTCGGCTATTACCTCGCCGCCGAATTGCCGCCGCTGTTTGCCGGCGCGCTCTTGTTTCTCACGCCCGTGTCGTTCCTGGTTTCGACCGCGCGCAACGCCAGGGCGATGATGGACAAGCTCGCGCTGGTGCTCGGGCTGGTGCTCGGGACGGTGCTGACCGCCAGCCATGTGCAGCTCGATCTACTATGGGCCGGCGTCGGCGGCGGCACGCTCGCCTATGCCGTCCACCGCGTGCGCGAGGCGCTGGCCGCATGAACGCCGTGGTCAGCGAGCTGTGGCCCTATCTGCTGCTGGTGCTGCTCGGCTATCTGCCGAACGAGGTCTGGCGCGCGCTCGGCCTGGTGCTGGCGCGCGGGCTGAACGAGGATTCCGAGGTGGTGATGTGGTCGCGGGCGGTGGCGACCGCGATCCTGGCGGGCGTCATCGCCAAGCTGATCGTGTTTCCGCCCGGCGCGCTCACCGCTATTGCGCTGCCGGTGCGGGTCGGCGCGGCGGTGTGCGGCTTCCTCGCCTTCCTGCTGGCGAAGCGCTCGGTGTTCGTGGGCGTCGTTGCCGGCGAGGCGGCCCTGCTGCTCGGCGGCTACCTGTTTATCCACTAACCTTCGGCAATAGCGCGCGGCGAGCTTCTTGGCGTTCTCGGCCAGCGCCTCCGGCTTTTCCTTCTCGCTCGCCGGCGGCTTCATCGACATGCCCATTTTGCGCGGGATGACGTGGACGTGCAGGTGGAACACCACCTGGCCGCCGGCGCCCTCGTTGAACTGCTGGACCGTGATGCCGTCGGCCGCGAAGGCCTTGAGCGCGGCCTTGGCGATCTTCTGCGCCGCCGCCGCCACATACGCGAGATCCTCAGGCGAGACGTCGAGAATGTTGCGGGCCGGCGCCTTCGGCAGCACCAGCGTATGGCCGGGCGCGCGCGGCATGATGTCGAGGAAGGCGAAGGTCTTGTCGTCCTCGTAGACCTTGTGGCAGGGCAGCTCGCCGCGCAGGATCTTGGCGAAGATGTTGTTGGGATCGTAGCTCGGCATCGTTTTGTCCCCCGGTATGCGCCCCGTCACTCTTGCTCGACCAAATCTTTGCGGAACGGCGCGTAGCCTGCAAGCTCCTCGCGCGCGGCCTCGACATAGCGGCGCTCGCGCGCGAGATATTCGGCGATCGCCCGCTTGAGCGCCGGATTGGCGATGAAGTGGGCGGAGTAGGTGGTCTTCGGCAGATAGCCGCGCGCGAGCTTGTGCTCGCCTTGCGCGCCGGCCTCCACCCGCTGGAGCTTGTGGGCAATCGCGAAGTCGATGGCCTGGTAGTAGCACAATTCGAAATGCAGGAAGGGGTGGTGCTCGAGGGCGCCCCAGTTGCGGCCGAACAGCGTGTCGCCGCCGATGAAATTGAGCGCCCCGCCGATCCAGCGCCCGGCGCGCTTGGCCATCACCAAGAGGATGCGGTCGGCCATCTTGTCGCTGACGAGCGAGAAGAAATCGCGGGTGAGATAGGGCCTGCCCCATTTGCGCGAGCCGGTCTCCATGTAGAAGGCGAAGAAGGCGTCCCAGACCTCTTCGGTCAGGTCCGAGCCGGTAAGCCAGCGCACCTCGATGCCGGGCGCCAAGGCTTCCTTGCGCTCGCGGCGGATGGTCTTGCGTTTGCGCGAGGCAAGCGCGCTAAGGAAATCGTCGAACGTGGCGTAGCCGGCGTTCTCCCAATGGAACTGCTGGTCGGTGCGCTGCAGGAAGCCGCGCTCGCCGAGCAGGCGCCATTCCGGCTCGGTGACGAAGGTGACGTGGGCGGAGGAGAGGTCGTTGGAGGCGGTGATCTCGGCGAGTGCGTCCGCCAGGCCGCCTTGCACGGCTTGCGCCAAGGGGCCGGGGCGGGCGAGCAGGCGCGGACCGGGCACCGGCGTGAACGGCACCGCCACCTGCAGCTTGGGATAATAGGATCCGCCGGCGTGCTCGAAGGCCTCGGCCCAGCCGTGGTCGAAGACGTATTCGCCGCGCGAATGCGACTTCACATAGCAGGGCGCGGCGCCCAGCAGGAGGCCGGCGTCGTCCTCGGCCAGCAGATGGCGCGGCTGCCAGCCGGTGCGCGCGCCGACTGAATGTGACGCTTCAAGAGCGGACAGAAAATCATGCGAAACGAATGGGTTATTTAGGTGTCCTCGTGTTGATAACTGCGGGCAAGAGTTATCCTCAGATGTTAGTTTAACTGCCGGCTGCAGCCCCGCGGGGCAGCCGGGGTTGCCGCCGGCGCAGGCGTCCCAATCCGCCGCCGGGACCTCGGCGAGCGATTGCACCATGCGGACGCTGAGCTGCTTGTGATCTTTCATCGGGTAAGGCGTGTCCTAACCCGACTTTAAGCCCGAAATCGGCCGAAGTTGACCCCCGTTTAGCGCGGCCGGGGCCCGCAAACGATCATATCGAAGCCGGTGGGGATGCCGTCCCAGTCGTACTCGGTCTCGGGGTGGCAGTGCGGTGGAATGCGCTGGCAGCCGACAACCGTGCAGGCGATCTGTCCGCCATGGCCGGCGGCGCGGTGACGGCGCGTGTGCTTCTTTTTGGCGGCCGACAGCGTCGTGCCGAGGCCCGGCTTGGGCGGCGGCGCGGCGTGCGAGGCGTGCACAAGCAGCGCCAGTGTGGCGGCGAGAGCAAGCATGAGGCTGAAGCGCGTGAGCATGGCTATTCCGGTAAACGGCCATCCGCCGCAAAACCTGCGACGGCGCGCACGGGTTCCCACGGGTCTTTGCGGTCTTCATGGGCGCCAGCCTTCGAAAATAATCTGGTCGGCCCATCGTGTGGCGCGCCGGCGCTCGTCCGCGCTGCGCACCGTCCAGGTCAGCAGCGGCAGCCCGAAGATAAAGCGCAGCACCAGCGGCGGCAGGGCCGGCAGATCGGCCACGCGATAGGCGATGAAATGCGGGCGCGTGCGCGGCACATGGGTGAGATAGGCCATGCTGCGCGCTTGTCGCTTCGGCAGGTCCGGCCAATCGTCGTAGCGGCGTTGCGCCACGATGCCGCGGGCGAGGGCGGGCGCGTGTTGCCGAAGCTGCGCGACGGCTTGCGGGTCGAACGACATCGCCGCCACCGGCCCGGCGTAGCCGGCAAGCACCGCGGCGACGCGCTCCACCAACCGCGCATCGCCGTCGAAATGGCTCTTGATCTCAAGCAATAGCGTCGCGCGCCCCGCCACCAGATCGCACAATTCGCCGAGCCTGAGGATGCGGTCGGCGCTCTGCTTGAAGCGCACCTTGCCGAGCGCGGCCGCGCTCATGTCGCTGAGCCGCGCGCTGCCTTCGGTCAAGCGGCCGAGCGCGTCGTCGTGATGCACCATGGCCTCGCCGTCGGCGCTGATCTGCAGGTCGGTTTCGATGCCGTAGCCGCCGGCCAGCGCGGCGGTGAAGGCGGTCGCGGTGTTCTCGATCGCGCCGGCCGCGGCGTCATGCAGGCCGCGATGGGCGAACGGGCGCGCGGTGAGCCAATCGAGTGCTCGCAATCAGGCGACCTCGAAAATCCCGTCCACTTCGATGGCCGCATCGGCGGGCAGGGCGGAAACGCCGACCGTGGTGCGGGCGTGGCGGCCCTTGTCGCCGAACACTTCCACCATCAGGTCGGAGGCGCCGTTCATCACCTTCGGGCCGTCGGCGAAGCCGGGCGCCGAATTGATGAAGCCGCCGAGGCGGACCACGCGGGCGACCTTGTCGAGATCGCCGAGCGCGGCCTTGACCTGCGCCAAGAGGTTGATGGCGCAGGCGCGCGCGGCCTTTTGCCCGTCCTCGACCGATACGCCGGCGCCGAGCTGGCCGGCCGCCACCATCTTGCCGTCGGCGCCGAAGCAGATCTGGCCGGAGACCGTGAGCAGCTTGCCGCTCAGCACGAAGGGCACGTAATTGGCGATCGGGCTGCGCGGGCTCGGTAGGGCGATCCCCAGCTCGGCGAGCCTTTTCTCGATCGTTGCGGCCATGGCTGCCCCTTTTGTGCTGACCTTGCCTGTCTAGGCCGATCGCAAGGCCCTGTGCAAGCGGGCCTTGCTTTTGTTGCCCGGCGCGGCAGCGGCCTCTATCTTGCCCTTATCTTGCATCTTTCTGTTCGCGCGACTTGCTCCCAGACCGCCGCGGAAAGGCTTATCCCGATGACCATGCCCGCTGACTGCCAAACGGCTGATCTTGCCCGCGCTCGCCCTCGCGCTCGCCGCGGCGGCGGCGCCCGCCACAGCCGCCCAGCAGGTCTATTTGGCGCCGCACCGGGCGGTCTACGACCTGACGCTCGCCAAGTCGCACGGCACCCGCGGGATCGAGGCGGTGCGCGGCCGCATCCTGTACGATTTTTCCGGCAATGCCTGCGAGGGCTATGCGCTGCAATTCCGCCAGGTCTCCGAGCTCGATTCGAGCGAGGGCAAATCCGCGCTCAGCGATCTGCGCTCCACCACCTGGGAGGACGCCGCCGCCAAGAAATTCCGCTTCAACTCGGAAAACCTGCTCAACGACCAGCAGACCGACGCGGTCGACGGCCATGCCGAGCGAAAAGGGGAGACGGTTGCCGTCAGCCTGACCAAGCCGTCGCGCAAGACCTTCAGCGAGCCGGCCGACGCGGTGTTTCCGACCGAGCACATGCGTCGCATCATCGAAGCCGCGCGCCAGGGCAAGACCATATTGAGCTTCCCGGTCTATGACGGCTCGGAAAGCGGCGAGCGGCTCTACAACACGCTGACCGTGATCGGCAAAGCCATCCCGCCCGGCGCGCAGCCGCCCGACGACGCGGGGGCGCAGGTGCCGGCGCTCGCCAAGCTGACGCGCTGGCCGGTGACCATCAGCTATTTCAACCACGAGAGCGCCAAGAAGGAACAAGGCGGCGAGCAGACGCCGGTCTATGCCATCGCCTTCGAGCTCTACGAGAACGGCATTTCGCGCAAGCTCACGCTCGACTACACGGATTTTTCCATCAGCGGCAAGATGACGTCGCTGGAGATGAAGAAGGAGACGCCGTGTAAGTGAGCGCGGCGCTTGCCGCCGTTCGTAGGGGTGGGTTGAGCGAAAGCGAAGCCTACCGGCGACGCTGCGATTTGTTGCTCGCGCGCGTTGGGCACGGCGCCGATTGATTTTCAGCGTCATTCCGGGGCCGGCCCAACGGGTCCGGCCGAAGGCCGGCCCGATGGTAAACTCCGGCCGGAGCCCGGAATCCAGGGCGGCAATTATCGGCCCTACCGTGTCGCCCTGGATTCCGGGTTCGCTCGCTTCGCTCGCGCCCCGGAATGACGAGTGCGGAAGCCAACGCTCCGCCGCCCCTGTTGATTTGGTCGGCCCGGGGTAAGCCGCATTCCAAACCGTCCGCCTTCGCCCTACGGGCTTCGGCGCGACGAGCCGCCCGCTCCCGGAAAAAGCACCGAGGGCGCGCGGGACGCCAAGGGTCCGGGGCGCACTCAAGTTTACGCAAGTAGGCGCAAACAAAAATGCTCGGACCCACGGGCCTCGACACCTCACGGCATCGAGGCGTAACGCCCTCCTTCGCGCCTCGCGGCGCTTCGAAGGGTAAGCCCCGCGGCGCTTTTCGCGCTTCGCAAGGGCTCCGCAAGTCCGCCAGTCCCAAGGCGTCCCGCGCGCGGTGTTTGTAGGCTTGCTCCGCATCGCCCCCGGTGGACTGACCTTTCAGGCGACCCGCCTCTCCTGATCGAATTGGAAGGCCGCCTATCCACCGCTCTCGGGCCCAGGTCGGGCCGGCAAACCTGTGACCGGTCGCCGGTGCCCGCCATCACGGGGCCCCGTGGCGCGCGGCTGGCGCGCCGGGACACATGCGGCTTGGACCGCCGGGCCCTCGCATCGCATCTCCGATGCAAGGTCATTCCCCGGCCACCGCTCCCCGCCCCGCGTCTGAAGATGCTGTACAGACACCCCTCGGTACGAGGCGGGATGCGCGCATGATAAGGCGCATGAGTGAGCGGGGATAAGTTTTTTTGGCTTGTGTGTTTTCAATACGTTGCGGGTGCCGAACGGGGATAAGTTCGCGAGCCGCAGGTTAGGCGCAACCCTCTCCAGTCGAAGTCGGATATATCCGACTTCGACCACGTTGCGTGCCGAACTCGGGTAAACCCGAGTTCGGACGGGGAGAGGGAGCGCGCCCTGCTTGCCGCGCCGCTTCAACGCAAGACGATCATGCTCTAATAGCGGCGGCGGCCGTGCCGCGGCTCGCGGCGCGGTGTCTCGCCTTGGTAGCGCGGGTTGGGATTGCAAAAAGCGCTGCCACCCACCCGATCCCGCAAGCAGGCCTCGAGTGAATTGTAGCGGCAATGTTCGTCGCCCGACGAGCCGAGCAAGCACCAGGGCGGATCCGAGGCTTGCGCCGTCCGCGGCGTGAAGGTCATGGCGGCGATGGCGGCGACGGCGGCAAGCGCAACAAGCAAGAACCGTATCATCTTCGACCTCGCATTGCCCCATGGCCCAATGACATTAACACCGCGGTGGCCCATTCATTCGGCGCGGGCGCCGCATAGCCGCGGCCGGGATGCCTAGCGGTCCTCCTCATCCCCCAGCGCCAGACCCTTCACCACCGCGGCGCGGCCGAACTTGGCGCGCAGGCGGTCGACCGCGTGCTCGGCCTGCGCGCCGCGGCGGTCGAGCAGATCGGCGAGGTCGTCGCCGGCCGCGTCCTCCAGATGGGACACGCCGATGCCGATGAGACGGAATTTCGTGCTGCCGACCTCGCGCCGCAACAGCTCGCGGCCGGCGGCGAAAATGCGGGCGGCGAGCTGGGTGGGGGCGCCTATGCTTTGCGCGCGCGTGCGCGTTTTGAAGTCGGCGCTCTTGAGCTTGAGGGTGACGGTGGCGCCGGCGAGCGCATTGGCTTTCAGGCGGGCGGAGACCCTCTCGGTGAGCGCCCATAATGTCTGCTCGAGCGGACGGAATTCGCCGACGTCGGTCTCGAAAGTGGTCTCCGCCGATATGCTCTTGGTCTCGCGCTCGGGATCGACCTTGCGCGCGTCGATGCCGCGCGCCAGCCGCCAGAGGCGGGCGCCTTCCTCGCCGTAGCGGCGCATGAGGTCGTGCTCGTCGGCGCGCTGCAGGTCGGCGATGGTGCGATAGCCGTCGGATGCGAGCTTGGCCGCGCCCGCTGCGCCTACGCCGTAGATGAAGCCGACCGGCTTTCCCGCCAGGAAGGCGGGTGCCTCCGCGAGCCCGAGCACGGCAAAGCCGCGCGGCTTGTCCAGGTCGGAGGCGATCTTGGCGAGGAACTTGTTGGCCGACAGCCCGATCGACACCGTGATGCCGAGCCCGCGCTCGATGTCGCGCGCAAAGCGCGCCAGCACTTTGGCCGCGGACATGCCGTGCAGGCGCTCGGTACCGGTCAGATCGAGAAAGGCCTCGTCGATCGACAGCGGCTCGACCTGCGGCGTGAGGTCGAACATGGCGCGGCGCACGGCGCGCCCCACCTCGGCGTATTTCGCCATGTTGGGCTTGATCACCGTCGCGTGCGGACAGCGGCGCATCGCCTCGAACATCGGCATGGCCGAGCGGATGCCGTAGGTGCGCGCGACGTAGCAGCAGGTCGCCACCACGCCGCGTTTGCCGCCGCCGACGATCAGCGGCTTGTCGATGAGGGAAGGGTCGTCGCGCTTCTCGATGGTGGCGTAGAAGGCGTCGCAATCGACATGGGCGATGGTGAGCCGATCGAGCTCGGCGTGGCGGGCAAGGCGTGGCGAGCCGCAGGCCGGGCAGCGCGTGGCCTGACGCGGCGTATCGGCCAGGCAATCGCGGCAGAAGCTCATCTTCGCCTCTTGTGTCATTCCGGGGCGCGAGCCAACGGGTCCGCGCAAAGCGCGGCCCGATGATAAACTCCGCGAGCGAACCCGGAATCCAGGGCGACACGGCGAAGCATTTCGTTGTGGCCCTGGATTCCGGGCCCGGCGCTTCGCGCCGTCCCGGAATGACTAAGTGAATTGTTCACGGCACTTCGCGCTCCCACGGGCTGCCGCCGAGCGCTTCATGGGCGCGCGCCACATCGCCCGGATCGAGCCCGCTCTCGGCGGCGAAAGCGGCGATCAGGCGGTCGTCGGAGGCGAGATATTCCAGCACGCCGGCGAGGAAGCCCGGCTCGGCGCTGGCTGCGCGAATCTCGGCCGGGCCGAGGCCGGTTGCGGCAAGGAAGCGCCCGAGCCGCTCGGGTTCCCCGGCGATAAAGGTAAGCGCCTGAATAGCCACGCCTTCTGCCGCTTCCAGCGTTAACGAAGAAGCCGGTTTCATCGATCAAATTTGCCTTTCGTCAACAAATCGGCACTACCGTTACCCATCATGCCCGAGCGCGCGGACCAAAGCGACGGCGCGCGCGCCGGGCCAGGCGCGTTGGGGACAACCGGGGCGGGGGAAGGAATGCCGAAGACCGTCCTGATCGTGGAGGACAACGAGCTGAACATGAAGCTCTTCCACGACCTCTTGGAAGCGCATGGCTACCGCACCGTCGGCACCCGCAACGGCATCGAGGCGCTCGATCTCGCGCGCAAGTACCGGCCCGACCTGATCCTGATGGACATCCAACTGCCGGAAGTCTCCGGCCTCGAAGTGACCAAATGGCTGAAAGACGATCCCGAGCTGAAAGCGATCCCCGTGGTGGCGGTCACCGCCTTCGCCATGAAGGGCGACGAGGAGCGCATTCGCGAGGGCGGCTGCGAGGCCTATCTGTCCAAGCCGATCTCGGTGGGCAAGTTCATCGAGACCATCCGGCATTTTTTGGGGAGCGCGGAGTGAAGGGCGTCCGTCACATTTCAATGTCATTCCCGGCCCGCGCCCTCGGCGCCTCCCGGAATGACAACGGCAAGGAGCGCCTGACATGAGCGCCCGCATTCTGGTCGTCGACGACCTGCCGGCCAATGTGAAGCTTCTGGAAGCGCGGCTGTCGGCGGAGTATTTCGACGTCATCACCGCCTTCAGCGGCGCGGACGCGCTGGCCGTGTGCGAGCGCGCCGAATGCGACATCGTGCTGCTCGACGTCATGATGCCGGACATGGACGGCTTCCAGGTGTGCCGCACGCTCAAGACCAATCCGGCGACCCACCACATTCCGGTGGTCATGGTGACCGCGCTCGACCAGCCCTCCGACCGCGTCAAGGGGCTGGAGGCCGGCGCCGACGATTTCCTCACCAAGCCGGTGACCGACGTCGCGCTGGTCTCCCGCGTGCGCTCGCTGGCAAGATTGAAGATGGTGACCGACGAGCTGCGCATGCGCGCGGTGACCTCCAAGGAGATCGGCATCCAGAGCCCGGAGCGCGCGGCGGTGGCCGAGACCGGGCGCGGCGGCCGCATCCTGATCGTCGACGACCGCAAGAGCTCCTACGAGCGCATGGTCGATATTCTGTCGGCCGAGCACACGGTCGACGTGGAGGCCGATCCGAGCGAGGCGCTGTTCCACGCCGCGGAAGGCAATTACGACCTGGTGATCGTCTCGCTCGGCTTGGCGAATTTCGACGGGCTTAGGCTGTGCAGCCAGGTGCGCTCGCTCGAGCGCACGCGCAACGTGCCGATCCTGGCGGTGGCGGAGGCCGACAACAATCAGCGGCTGGTGCGCGGGCTGGAGATCGGCGTCAACGACTATCTGATCCGGCCGATCGAAAAGAACGAGATGCTGGCGCGCGTGCGCACGCAGATCAAGAAGAAGCGCTACACCGAGCGCCTGCGCGACAACGTGCAGGCCTCGATCGAGATGGCGATCACCGACGCGCTCACCGGCCTGTTCAACCGGCGCTACATGGAGACGCATCTCGGCACGCTGGTGGAGCAGGCGGCCGCGCGCGGCAAGCCGCTCGCCGTGCTGATCCTCGACATCGACTATTTCAAATCGATCAACGACGGCCACGGCCACGACGCCGGCGACGACGTGCTGCGCGAATTCTCGCTGCGCATCCGCAAGTCGATCCGCAATATCGATCTCGCCTGCCGCTACGGCGGCGAGGAATTCGTCATCGTCATGCCGGAGACCGACATGGCGGTGGCCACCATGGTGGCGGAGCGGCTGCGCCGGCGCATCGCCGTCCGAGCCCTTCGCCATCCAGCAGGGCGCGCGCAATCTCGACGTCACCATCTCGATCGGCATCGCCGCGCTCGACGGGCCGGCCGACAATGCCGCGGCGATCCTCAAGCGCGCCGACACCGCGCTCTACCGCGCCAAGCGCGACGGCCGCAACCGGGTGGTGCCGGACGCGGCTTAGAGACTCAGGTGTTCGCGAGATTCGCCTGGCGCGCGCCGGGCGCGGCCGCGGCCGGCAAAAATTCTGCAAAAATCCCAGCGGGTTAAAAAGAGGCTTGTGGCGCAAGGCGCTTGGTCTAACCTCGCGCCGATGCGCTTTCCGGGCGCGCGCGGCGCGCGCCATAGGACGCTACAGGAAAAGCGCAAGCGCAATGCCCTGCGGAGTGCTCAGGTCCGCCGCATCTCCTGGGTCTCGCGGGGTTCGGCCGGCCCGGGCGCGGTGGGAGTGGCCTCCTCATAACACCGCGTCCGGCCGGCCACCTTATTCCGACATGTCATTGCGGACGCGCGCGCTCAGCGCGCGATCCGCAATCCAGAGCGGCAGATCAAAGCCCGTGGTTTTGGCCCTGGATTCCGGGTTCGTCCGCCTGCGGCGGACGCCCCGGAATGACGGATAAGGGCTAAATGCAAAGGGCGCCCGCGGGCGCCCTTGTCGTTTTACGTCATGCGGCCGCCGATTACTTGATCTTCAACTCGCTGTATTCGACGTGCTTCTTGGCGATCGGGTCGTATTTCTTCTTCTTGAGCTTGTCGGTCTGGGTGCGCGAGTTCTTCTTGGTCACGTAATAGTGGCCGGTGCCCGCGCTGGAGACGAGCTTGATCTTCAGGGTGATGGCTTTGGCCATGGTCTAAATCCTCGGAACTGGGCTGGCGGCTTTGGCGGGGAACCTAGCGGCAAGCTTGAGAATGTCAAGAAAGTAGGGATTTCGCAGGCTTTACAACAGATCCCTGAAAAACTGCTGGTCCTGCATGTAATAGAACGGCACCGGCAGATCGCGGCCCATGCCGGCCGCAACCCGCGCCAAGAGCTCCTCCAGCACCACGCCGGTGATGGTCGGCATGTCCAGGTGCGTTGCCTGCTCGATCGGCACCCAGGTCAGCTCCACCAATTCGGAATCCGGCCCCACCACGCCCTCGATGGTATGGGCAATGGAAGAAGCGTCGGCGGTGAAGAAGCGGGTGTCGAAGCGGCGCGGCCGGCGCGGCGGGGTGATGGCGCGGGCGATGAAATGCAGATTGCCGAGATCGGGATGCACATTGGCTTTGGCGAACTCGGCCCAGATCTCGCCCGGGGTCGCGGGCGGCGCATCGCGCTTGACGCCGAGCAGCAGGCCGGTCTCCTCCGCCATTTCGCGCACCGCGGCGAGCGGGAAGGCGCGCGCGTATTCGGGGCTCGGGATCGCCACGCGCTCGTTGAGCTTGTTGAGCGTGCCGGGGTGCAGCTCGCTCAGCGCCGACATTTCCCGGTCGAGCGGCTCGATGCGGCCGCCGGGGAAGACGAACTTGCCGGGCATGAATTTGTGGCCGTGATGGCGGCGCCCGAGCAGGACCTTCGGGTCGCTGCCCGAGCGGTCGATCAGCATGATGGTTGCGGCGTCGCGCGGCTCCGAGTCGGGGAACGACTGGTCGCGTTCCTGCTTGGTCATGCGCTCTGCCCAGAGCTTGGCCATGTCTTGTCTCATGTTCCTTTATCGTGCCTTGCGTTGCTTTCGGCGTCGTTTGGATCGTGCGGGGGGATGCGCATTCGTGCGATGACGCTCGCGCGGGTGGGCGGTGGGCCGGGCCGGGCGGCTCCGGCGCCCCTCTGATAGCATTTCGAAGCGCAAGGCGCCCGCCACCGGCGCCGCTTCGACCAGCTTGACGGTGACGGCATCGCCCAGGCGATAGGTCTCGCCCGAGTGGCGGCCGACCATGGAATGGCGCGCCTCGTCATAGTGGAAATACTCGTCGCCGATGGTGCGCGCCGGCACGAAGCCGTCGGCGCCGGTCTCGTGCAGCTTCACGAACAGGCCGGCGCGGGTGACGCCGGAAATGCGGCCGTCGAAGGTGGCGCCGACGCGGTCGGCGAGGAAATGCGCGATCAGCCGGTCGTTGGTCTCGCGCTCGGCCACCATGGCGCGGCGCTCGGTGGCGGAGATTTCGGCGGCGATTTCGGCAAGCGCTTCGCGGGTCGCGCTCTCGGGCAGGGCGCCGTCGCCGAGCTTGAGCGCGCGGATCAGCCCGCGATGCACGATCAGGTCGGCATAGCGGCGGATCGGCGAGGTGAAGTGCGCGTAGCGGCGCAGGTTGAGGCCGAAGTGGCCGTAATTCTCCGCCGAATATTCGGCCTGCGCCTGGCTGCGCAGCACCACTTCGTTGATCAGTTGTTCTGAGTCGCGGCCTTTCACTTGGCTGAGCACGCGGTTGAAGGCTTCCGGACGCAGCGCGCCCGCCTTGGCGAAGGGGATATCGAGCGTGGCGAGGAACTCGCGCAGCGCCGCCACCTTTTCCAGCGCCGGCTCGTCGTGCACGCGGTAGATCAGCGGCACCCGCGCGTGCTCCAGCGTCTCGGCGGCGGCGACGTTAGCCAGGATCATGAATTCCTCGATCAGCCGATGCGCCTCCAGCCGCTCGGGGCGGGTGACGCGGTCGACCGTGCCGTCGCTTTTAAGCAGGATCTTGCGCTCGGGCAGGTCGAGATCGAGCGGCTGGCGCTCGTTGCGGGCGTGCGCCAGCCGCTCATAGGCGGCGTAGAGCGGCGCCAGCACCGGCTTGACCAGCGCGTCGGTGTCCTCGTCGGTGCGTCCGCTTATGGCAAGCTGTGCCTGCTGGTAGGAGAGCTTCGCCGCCGAGCGCATCATCACGCGGTGGAACGTGTGCGAACGCTTGCGGCCGTCGGCGCCGATCACCATGCGCACGGCGAGCGCGGCGCGGTCCTCGCGGGGCTTAAGCGAGCAGAGATCGTTGGAAATGCGCTCGGGCAGCATCGGCACCACGCGGTCGGGGAAATAGGCCGAATTGCCGCGCACCAATGCTTCGCGGTCGAGCGCCGAGCCGGGCGTGACGTAATGGGCGACGTCGGCGATGGCGACGGTGACGATGAAGCCGCCTTTGTTGTTGGCGGCCGTGTCGGGCTCGGCGTGCACGGCGTCGTCGTGATCCTTGGCGTCGGGCGGATCGATGGTGATGAGCGGGAGCTTGCGCCAGTCCTCGCGGTGGGCAAGCGTGGCGGGCTTGGCGGCGTCCGCTTCCTGCAAGGTCTCGCGGCGGAACACGTGCGGGATGCCGTGCGCGTTGATGGCGATCAGGCTGATCGCGCGCTCGGATTTGAGCGAGCCGAGCCGCTCGACCACGCGCGCGGTCGGCAGGCCGAGCCGCGGCGCGCGGCTGGCTTCGACCGCGACCAGATCGCCGTCCTCGGCGTTGCCGGTGGCGCCGGGCGGTATGGCGAGCTGCTTGCCGAGCATCTTCTTGTCGACCGGCTCGAGCCGGCCGCCGCCTTGCGGCAGCGCGCGGAAGATGCCGAGCACGCGCGCTTTGGGATGATCGATGATCTTGATGACGCGGCCGCGGTGGCGGATGCCGTCTTCTTCTTCCGTCTCCTCGATATGCAGCAGCACGCGGTCGCCGAGGCCGGCGGCCTGGCCGGGCCGCGCCTTGCGGGGGTTAAGGATGCGGATCTTGGGCGCGGCGCCGTGCGCCTCCTCGTCCCATTCGTCGGGCGTGGCGATGAGATCGCCTTCGGCGTCGCGCGCGGTGACGTCGGCGAGCACGGTGGAGGGTAGCACGCCCGGGTGATGCAGCTTCTTGCGGCGCTTTTCGATCGCGCCTTCGTCGGACAAGTTCGCGCAGCATGCGTTTCAGGTCGGCGCGCAGATTGTTCTTGAGATTGAAGGCGCGGGCGATCTCGCGGGTGCCGACCTTGCCGGGGCGCCCGCGGATGAAGGCGAGAAGTTCAGCCTTGGAGGGGAGGGAGGGGGTCTTTTTAGCGGGTTTATTCAAAATGGCTTTCCTGCGCCGCGCGCATGATCCCGAAAAAGCCTGTCCCGGACTTGATCCGGGATGCGTAGCGGTTTTCGGACAAGATCATGCGCAATGTCTATACGGCGCGATTGAAATGTAATGATGCGGCGAGCGGGGCGCTACTGCGGCTTGGCTTCGGCTTCTCCGTTCCCTCCCCCTTCAAGAGAAGACAGGCGTGGATGGCCGGGACAAGCCCGGCCATGACAGCGTTAGCTACTCCGCCGCCTTGGTCTTGCGCGCCGGTCTTGCCTTGGCGGCGGCGGCCTTGGCGGGCTTGGCGGCGGGCTTGGCCCCCGCCTTGCCGGAGGCGGTCTTGCGGCCGGCGGCACGGCGCGGCTTGGGCGTTGGCTTGGGCGCATCGGTGGCGACGGCGTCGGTTTCGCCCGCAGTCTTCTTGGCGGCTCTCTTTTCAGTTTTCTTGCCGCCGCGCTTGGGCTTGCCGCCGCCTTTGGCGATGCGCGCTTCCAGCAGGCCGACCGCCTGTTCCATCGTCACCGTTTCCGGCGTCAGGTCGCCGGTCAGCGTGGCGTTGACGCCGTCGTGCGCAACATAGGGACCGTAGCGGCCCTTCTTGACCACGACCGGCCCGCCTTTGTCGGGATGCTCGCCCAGGCTCTTGCCGGGATCGGCGCCGAAGCGGCGGCCCTTGCCGGGATTGGCCTTCTTCTCGGCGATCAGCGTGACCGCGCGGTTGAGGCCGACGTTGAGCACCTCGTCGCTGTCTTCCAAGTTGGCGTAGGTCTTGCCGTGCTTGACGTAAGGGCCGAAGCGGCCGATGCCGGCGATGATCATCTCGCCGTCTTCCGGATGGGCGCCGACGTCGCGCGGCAGCGCCAAGAGCGCCAGCGCCTTTTCGAGATCGACGTCGTCGGGCGCCAAGCCTTTCGGCAAGCCGGCGCGCTTGGGCTTCTCGACCGTGTCGCCCTTCTTCTCCGGCTTTTTCTGTTCGCCGAGCTGCAGATAGGGGCCGAAGCGGCCGCCGCGCAGCGAGACTTCGAGGCCGGTGACCGGGTCTTCGCCCAGCACCTTGGTGCCGTTCATGCCGCCATTCGCGCCCGGCGTCATCTGCCGGGTGAAGGTGCAATCGGGATAGTTCGAGCAGCCGATGAAGGCGCCGAAACGGCCGAGCTTGAGCGAGAGCCGGCCGGTTTCGCAAGTTGGGCATTTGCGCGGATCGCCGCCTTGCGGGCCGGGCGGGAAAATGTGCGGCGCCAACAGATCGTTGAGCGCGTCGAGCACGTGGGTGACGCGCAGATCCTTGATGTCGTCGACCGCGCCGATGAAATCGACCCAGAAGTCCTTCAGCACCTGCTTCCAGTCGATCTCGTTATTGGCGATTCTGTCGAGCTGCTCTTCCAGATTGGCGGTGAAGTCGTATTCGACATAGCGCTGGAAGAAGCTTTCCAGGAAGCCGACCACCACGCGGCCCTTGTCCTCGGGCATCAGCCGCTTCTTGTCGATGCGCACGTAACCGCGGTCCTGCAGCACCTGTAGGATGGCCGCGTAAGTGGAGGGACGGCCGATGCCGAGCTCCTCCATGCGCTTGACCAAAGCGGCTTCCGAATAGCGCGGCGGCGGCTCGGTGAAATGCTGCGCCGAATTGATCGCCTGCTTCTGCAGCAGTTCGCCGGCGCTCATGGCCGGCAGGCGCTTGCTCTCGTCGTCCTCGCTCGGCTCGTCCATGCCTTCCTGGTAGAGCGTCAGGAAGCCGTCGAACTTCACCACCTGGCCGGTGGCGCGCAATTCGAGCGTGCGGGCGCCGGCCTTGGCTTCGATGTCGACGGTGGTGCGCTCGAGCTCGGCCGACTGCATTTGGCTGGCGACCGCGCGGTTCCAGACCAGTTCGTAGAGGCGGGCCTGGTCGCGGTCGACCGACTTGGCGACTTGCGCCGGCGAGCGGTTGGGATCGGTCGGGCGCACCGCTTCGTGCGCTTCCTGCGCGGTCTTCGATTTCTGCTGATAGCTGCGCGGCTGATCCGGCACGTAATTGGCGCCGTAGTCATTGCCGATCATCTGCCGCACGGCGGTGATGGCTTCCGGCGCCATTTCGATGCCGTCGGTGCGCATATAGGTGATGAGGCCGACGGTCTCGCCGCCGATGTCGATGCCTTCATAGAGCCGCTGCGCCAGCCGCATGGTGTGCGCCGGCGAGAAGCCGAGCTTGCGGGAAGCCTCCTGCTGCATGGTCGAGGTGGTAAACGGCGGCGGCGGATTGCGGCGCGCGGGCTTTGCTTCGACGTTGGCGACGTGGAAGGTCGCGTTCTCCAGATCGCGGGTGAAGGCTTCCGCCTCGGCGCCCGAGCCGACGTCGAGCCGCTGGATCTTCCGGCCGTCGGCGCCGGTCAGCCGCGCCTCGAAGGTCTCGTTGCGCGGGGTCGCGAGCGTTGCCGCGATCGACCAGTATTCGCGCGCGACGAATTTCTCGATCTCCAGCTCGCGGTCGCACACCAGCCGCAAGGCGACCGACTGCACGCGGCCGGCCGAGCGCGCGCCCGGCAGCTTGCGCCAGAGCACCGGCGAGAGCGTGAAGCCCACGAGGTAATCGAGCGCGCGGCGGGCGAGATAGGCGTCGACCAGCGCGGCGTCGATGGCGCGCGGGTGCTTCATGGCGTCGAGAATGGCCTGCTTGGTGATGGCGTTGAACACCACGCGCTCGATGGCGTGGCCCTTGAGCGCCTTCTTTTCCTTGAGCACTTCCAGCACGTGCCAGGAGATGGCCTCGCCCTCGCGGTCGGGGTCGGTGGCCAGAATCAGCTTGTCGGCGCCCTTGAGCGCGCGGGCGATGTCGTTGATGCGCTGGTTGGAGCGGGCGTCGACCTCCCAGAGCATGCGGAAATCGTCATTGGGGTCGACCGAGCCGTCTTTGGCGGGCAGGTCCCGGATATGCCCAAAGGAGGCGAGCACCTCGTAGCCGGGTCCCAGATATTTGTTGATCGTCTTCGCCTTGGCCGGCAATTCCACCACGACGATGTTCATGATTTCCAATGGGTTAGCGGCCAATTGCGGCCGGGTCTGGGCGGAATCGGTGGCCAGCTTCGCCCGGAACATGGGGAAGGTGGCAACCGCTGTCAAATCAGGACGGCCGCGAGGCCGTTGTCAGACCAGGGGAATAGGGCATGAAAATATGACTCAGCGGTTACGTCCGATTTCAACCTAGAGATGTATTTTTCACAGAATACAATGTAATATATTCCTATTGGCGAAGGACCGTGTATTTTCAACCCGGGGGTTGCGAGCGCGCGTCTCGCTTACCGGAAATAGGCCCCCGGCAGGAAGGCAATGAGCAACGGTACAGGTCCATCGTTCGAGCCCGGAACACGCGCTGCGGTAGCCAGCTACGTCGCGACCCTGTCCGCCGACCTTGCCGCCATGGCGCGCAAGCGGGGCCTGGAGACGCTGGGCTACCTGTTGGAAATGGCGCGGCTCGAAGCTGAAAGCGCCAACCGCCCCGGTAACGGCCAAAACGGCGACCGCTGATCACTTAACTCCCAGCCGCTGCAGGAACGCCGCGGTCGGATTGCCGTCCGGCACCAGGCCGAGCTTTTTCTGTTCGGCGCGGATGTTGTCGCGCAGATCAAAATCGATATGGCCTTCGAAGTCGTTGACCTTGTAGCCGAGCGCGGCGAGCTTCTTTTGCAGCGCGATGCGGGCGTCGCGCGAAAGCTGACGATCCTCGGCCGGCCATTTCGCCTTGATCGGCGGCCCGCCGCGCAAGCTGTCGGCGAGATGGCCGACGCCGACCGCATAGGCGTCCGAGTTGTTGTATTCCTTCAGCGCGTCGTAGTTCGGCGTGACGATGAAGGCGGGACCTTTGTAGCCGGCCGGAAAGAACAGGATGCCACTGCCGGCGGGGAACGGCTTGCCGTCGGTGCGGCGTAGCCCGAGCGCGCGCCATTCGGCAAAGTGCGCATGGCTGCGCATCATGTCGAAGCCCTTCGGCACCGTCACCTCGAAGCCCCAGGGCAGGCCCGCCTGCCAGTGCTGCTTGTGCAGGTAATTGGCGGTGGAGGCGAGCACGTCCGGCACATTGCTCCAGATGTCGCTTTTGCCGTCGCCGGTAAAGTCGATGGCGTAGTCGACGATGTTGGACGGCATGAATTGCGTCTGGCCCATGGCGCCGGCCCAGGACGAGACCATGCGGCCGCGCGGGAAGCGGCCGTCCTGCATGATCTTCATGGCGACCAGCAATTCGTTGCGGAAGTAGGGGTCGCGGTAGCCGACGAAGGCGAGCGTCGCCAGCGAGCGGAACACGTCCCAGCGGTCGCGCTCGGCGCCGTAGTCGGTCTCGATGCCCCAGAGCGCGGTGAGGGTGAAGCGGTCGACGCCGAACTTCTGTTCCACTTGGCCGAAGGTCTTCGCCCATTCGCCGATCTTGCGCTGGCCGCGCGCGATGCGGGAGCGCGAGGCGACCGCGTTGACGTAGTCGCCGAACGGCTTGCCGTATTCCGGCTGGCGCTTGGTGGCGGCGATTACGCGCGGGTCGGGGGTGACGCCCTTCATGGCGCGATCGAAGGTGGCGCGCGTGACGCCTTTTTTCTGCGCGTCCGGCCACAGCTTGGCGGTGAATTGGGCGAAGGAGGCTTGCGCGTGCGCCGGCGCATGCAGGGGCGCGAGCGCAAGGACAAGCAAAGCGAGCCAGCGAATGACCATGCGGGATGCCGCGTTTTCGAATCTCATGCGCGACTATAGCAGCGACACCAGGCCGCCGCCGTGCCGCTCCAGCCGGCCGGCGATCTCGAGCTCCAGCAGCACCGTGCGCACGATCGCCGGCGTTGTCTGCGACAGCCGCACCAGATCGTCGATCGCGGCTGGCGATGGCCCGAGCAGCGCGATGATGCGGCTGCGCTCGTCCTCGCCCGGCTCGTGGTCCGGCGGCCCAAGCGCTTCCTGCGCCGGCTCGCGCGCCGGCGGCGGCTCGATGCCGCGGCCGAGGATCGGCTCCAGCACGCTGATCACGTCGGCTGCTTCGGTGACCAGGATGGTGCCCTGCTTGAGCAGCCCGTTGGTGCCTTCGGCGCGCGGGTCGAGCGGGGAGCCCGGCACCGCGAAGACTTCGCGCCCCTGCTCGCCGGCCAGCCGCGCCGTGATCAGCGAGCCGGAGCGGCGCGCCGCCTCCACGATGACGACGCCGACCGCGAGCCCCGAGATCAGCCGGTTGCGGCGCGGGAAGTCGCGCGCGCGCGGCTCCCAGGCGAGCGGCATTTCCGAGACAGCGGCGCCCTCAGCGAGGATCGCCTCCACCAGATCGACATGCTCGGGCGGATAGATGCGCTCGTGGCCGCCGGCCAGCACCGCGATGGTGCCGGAGCCAAGGCTCGCGCGGTGGGCGGCGTCGTCGATGCCTCGCGCCAGGCCGGAGACGATGCCGTAGCCGGCATGGCCGGGCTCGCGCGCGAGACTTTGCGCGAATTTGGTGCCGGCGGCTGAGGCGTTGCGCGAGCCGACGATGGCGACCAGCGGGCGGTTCAGGATCGCCAGCGCGCCGCGCGCGCCGCCGTAATAATTGACCAGGTCGCGGAAGGTGCGCGAGCCCGGTATTATGGCGCAAACGCCACAAGAATTTTAGAGGCGCTTCCCTACATCCCCACAAAAGAGTTGGCCCCAGCCATGAGTCTGGGGCCAACGGTACACGGGGGATGGCGATTTGGGATCGCCAGTTACGCTCGTACCCTTTACGAGAGAGATTCGCAATGCGCGCCTACATTCAAACCAAGCGAGCAAAGTTCACCCTGGAGCGGCTACACGCCGAACTAGGCGGCAAAATCCAAGAGAACAAGACTGAGGGCGTGAAGCTGGCCGAAGCCATGCGCCACGTCGAAGCCGTCCTAAAGATTCTGGACCCTGAATATGACGTGAGGCCCATCGCCGTGCGGCGGCGCAAGCCCAATCCGTATGGCCTTGTGGCGTTTGCGCCATAATACCGCGCGGGCCGATATTGTCGGACCGGATCAGGCGCAGCCAGTCGAGCCGCTGCTCCTCGGAGAGTTTCACCCGTTCAGCCAATGCCCGCCCCCGACATGCGTCCTCGGCCACGGTATCAGTTTACGACCTAGGATTGCCGCCGACGAGGACTAAAAGCAATGTTGCAAAATGGCGCCAGACCGGCACACTGGGGCCCGGTTGCTTAATTTTGTCAGCGCTTTGCGCGTGACGACGCCGTGGGGAGGACGAGGGGTAAATGGCCGGAGGCAAATTCAGGGTCGTCCTGATCAAGCCGTCGCATTACGACAGCGACGGCTACGTGATCCAATGGCTGCGTTCGACGCTGCCCTCCAACAGCCTGGCCAGCGTCTATGGGCTGCTCGAGGAATGCGCGCGCGACCGCGTGCTCGGCCCCGACGTCGATATCGAGATCGAGGCCTGCGACGAGTGCAACACCGTCGTCGACGTCAAGGGCATCGCCAAGCGCATCCGCGCCGCCGGCGGCGGCATGGTCGGGCTGATCGGCGTGCAGTCGAACCAATATCCGCGCGCGCTCGATCTCGGGCGGCAGTTCCGCGCGCTCGGCCTGCCGGTGATGATGGGCGGTTTCCACGTCGGCGGCTGCATCGCCATGTTGCCGAAGCTGCCCGACGAGCTGCAGGAAGCGCTCGATCTCGGCATCCATCTGTTCGCCGGCGAGGCGGAAGGGCGCATGGCGCAGGTGCTGCGCGAGATGGCGCAAGGCACCGCGCCGCCGATCTACAATTTCATCAACGATCTGCCGGAAATGGCCGCGGCGGTGGTGCCGATCCTGCCGCGCGAGGTGGTGACGCGCGTGGCCGGGCACTATTCGAGCTTCGATGCCGGGCGCGGCTGCCCGTTCCAATGCAGCTTCTGCACCATCATCAACGTGCAGGGGCGCAAGTCGCGCTACCGCACGCCGGACGACGTGGAGGCGATCGTGCGCGGCAACGCCGCGCAGGGCATCACGCGCTTCTTCGTCACCGACGACAATTTCGCCCGCAACCGCAACTGGGAGCCGATCCTCGACCGGCTGATCGAGCTGCGCGAGAAAGAAAAATTCAACATCAAGATCCTGCTGCAGGTCGACACGCTCTGCCACCGTATCCCGGGCTTCATCGAGAAGGCGGCGCGCGCCGGCTGCAACGCCGTGTTCATCGGGCTGGAGAACATCAACCCTAAATCGCTGATGGGCACCAAGAAGCGGCAGAACAAGATCTGGGAATACCGCGAGATGCTGCTGGCCTGGCGGGCGCAGAAGGTGATGACCTATGCCGGCTATATTCTCGGCTTCCCGACCGACACGCCGGAATCGATCGCGCGCGACATCGACGTCATCAAGAAAGAGCTGCCGATCGATCTCCTGGAGTTCTTCTATCTGACGCCGCTGCCCGGCTCGGAGGACCACAAGAAACTGTACATGGGCGGGATCGCGATGGAACCCGACATGAACAAATACGACCTCGAGCACGCCTGCACCGCGCATGCGCGCATGTCGAAGCAGGAGTGGCAGCAGGTCTATACCGACGCCTGGAGCCGCTATTACGACGACGCCCATGTCGAGACCATCATGCGGCGGGCGGTCGCCTCCGGCATCAACGTCAGCAAGATCCTCGACGCGCTCATCATCTTTTCCGGCTCCGCGCGCATCGAAGGCGTGCATCCGCTGCAATTCGGCTTCTTCCGCCGCAAGATCCGCACCCAGCGCCGCCACGGCATGCCAATCGTCAATCCGCTGCTGTTCTATCCCTGGCGGCTGTTCAACGGGCTCAAGGTCGCGGCGCAATGGCTGCTGCTGCTGCGGCGCTATCGCCGCATGATGGCGCGCGTCACGGCCGAGCCCGCCGGGGCGAGCTATATGGACGCGGCCTTGCGCCCGTACGAAGGGCAGGGCGAAGCCGACCATCTGGTCGAGATTTTCGCCGACAAGATCCCCAAGACCCACGGCGCGCCGGTGCGGCCGGCGCAACCCGCGCTCGCCGGCTAGAGCGAATTCGTTTCAGATTGAATCAAGCTTCGCAGCGGGCTGCTTCACCTCTCCCGTGGGGAGAGGTCGGCGCACGAAGTGCGCCGGGTGAGGGGTTACAGCTTATCGAGAGTTATGATCCCCCTCACCCCAGCCCTCTCCAGTCGAAGTCGGATATATCCGACTTCGACCACGTTAAGTGCCGAACTGGGGTAAACCGAGTTCGGATGGGGAGAGGGAGCCCGCCGTGCCGCGCCGCACCGTTCGGGCTAATTCTAAGCTGGAGACGAGCGGCCGATGCGGCTCTCGCTGCCGTCGAGCAGGCGGCGGATATTGGCGCGGTGCATGACCCAGAGCAGCACGCTGAGCAGCAGGAAGAGCGCGGCCGCGTGCGGCCTGTGCATGGCCCAGAGCGCTGCCGGCGTCAGCGCGCTGGCAACGAGCGCGGCGAGCGAGGAATAGCGCGAGAGAAAAGCGACCGCCAGCCAGAGCGCGCAGAAGATCAGCGCTGCCGGCCAGTAGAGCCCGAGCAGCAGGCCGATATAGGTGGCGACGCCCTTGCCGCCCTTGAACTTGAGCCAGACCGGAAAGAGATGGCCGAGGAAGGCGCCGAGCGCGGCGGCAAGGGCTGCCTGTTCGCCGGCGACGTAAGCTGCGATCAGCACCGCCGCCGTGCCTTTCAGCATGTCGCAGGCGAGCGTCAGCGCGGCGAGGCCCTTGCGGCCGGTGCGCAGCACGTTGGTGGCGCCGATATTGCCGGAGCCGATGGTGCGCACGTCGGGCCCGCCGGCCATGCGCGTGAGCAGCAGGCCGAACGGGATGGAGCCGAGCAGATAGCCGAGGATGAAGGCGAGGGCGAGGGTCATGCGGGGCAAAGTTCAGCAGTCATTCCGGGACGGCGCGAAGCGCCGGGCCCGGAATCCAGGGGCGAAGCATGAGAGCGTGGCCCCTGGATTCCGGGCTCGCCCGCCTTCGCCCTTCGGGCTTCGGCGCGGCGTCCCGGAATGACAGCGTGAAATTGGCGAGGGTGGCCCTCAAACGTATTCATAAACCGTGCGGCCGGCGACGATGGTGCGCACCACGCGCCCGGTCATGCGGGCTTCGTCGAACGGCGTGTTCTTGCACTTCGACTTCAACTCGGCCGGATCGAGCACCCAGGGCACATCGGCGTCGACCACGATCACGTCGGCCGGCGCGCCGTTGCGCAAGCTTCCGCCCGGCAGCCCGAGCAATTCGGCCGGCCGCGTCGACATGGCGCGCAGCAGCGCCATCAGGCCGATCTCCTCGTTGTGCACGAGGCGCAAACCCGCGGTCAGCATGGTCTCCAGCCCGATGGCGCCGGGGGCTGCTTCCGCGAAGGGCAGGCGCTTGGTCTCGACGTCCTGCGGATTGTGGTCGGACATCACCACGTCGACCAGGCCGCCGCTCAAGGCTTCGACCAAGAGCTTGCGGTCGTCCTCGCCGCGCAAGGGCGGCGACACTTTCAGGAAGGTGCGGTAGGGGCCGATGTCGTTTTCGTTGAGCGTGATGTGGTTGATGGAGGCGGCGGCGCTGACCGCGAGCCCGGCGTCCTTGGCGCGGCGCAGGACCTCGAGCGATTCCCCGCAGGTGACGGACGCCGCGTGATAACGCCCGCCCGTCAGCGCCACCAGGCGGATGTCGCGCTCCAGCATGATGGTTTCCGCCGTCTTCGGAATCCCTATGAGCCCCAGGCGGGCGGCGAACTCGCCTTCGTTCATCACGCCGTCGGCGACCAAAGCGGGATCCTCGGTGTGGTGCACGATCAGCGCGTCGAAGTCGCCGGCGTAAGTGAGCACGCGCCGCATCACCTGCGCGCTGGTGACGCTTTTGTCGCCGTCGGTGAAGGCGACCGCGCCGGCCGCCTTCAACAGGCCGATCTCGGTCATCTCCTTGCCTTCCAGCCCCTTGGTGATGGCCGCCATCGGATGCACGTGCACGATCGCGGTGTCGCGCGCGCGCCGCAGCACGAAGTCGACGGTGGCCGGATCGTCGATCGCCGGCGTGGTGGCGGGCTGGCAGATGATGGTGGTGACGCCGCCGGCGGCGGCGGCCTGGCTGGCGGAGGCGAGCGTCTCGCGCGCGGCCTCGCCCGGCTCGCCGACGAAGGCGCGCATGTCGATCAGGCCCGGCGCCACCAGCCGGCCGCGGCATTCGATCACCTCGGTGCCTTCCGGCACGCCGGCGGCGCCGATGCCGCGCTTGGCCTCGCGGATCACGCCCTCGGCCATCAAAACATCGCCCAGCATGTCGACGTCGCGCGACGGATCGACGATCCGGGCATTGGCGAGCAGGATCGGGCGGCGGTCGGAGAGCATGGCGTTACTTACCTTGTCATTCCGGGGCGCGAGCGCAGCGAGCGAACCCGGAATCTAGAAACAGACGCCGTGCGTGCATCTGGATTCCGGGTTCGCGCCTTCGGCGCGCCCCGGAATGACGATGAACGGCCTCACGCATTCGGCAAATTCCGCGACATGGCTTCCAGCACCGCCATGCGCACGGCGACGCCCATCTCGACCTGCTCGCGGATCAGCGAGTGGACGCCGTCGGCGACGATGCAGTCGATCTCGACGCCGCGGTTCATCGGGCCCGGGTGCATGACCATGGCGTCGGGCTTGGCGTAGGCGAGCTTCTTCTCGTCGAGGCCCCAGTAGTGGAAATACTCCGACACCGAGGGCACGTAGGAGCCGTTCATGCGCTCGCGCTGCAGGCGCAGCATCATGACGATATCCGCGCCGTCGAGGCCCTCGCGCATGTCGCGCGCGACTTCGACGCCGAAGCGCTCGATGCCGGGCGGCAACAGCGTGGAGGGCGCCACCACCCGCACGCGCGCGCCCATGGTGTTGAGCAGCATGATGTTGGAGCGGGCGACGCGCGAGTGCAGGATGTCGCCGCAGATCGCGACGGTCAGGCCCTCGATGCGGCCCTTGTTGCGGCGGATGGTGGCGGCGTCGAGCAGCGCCTGCGTCGGATGCTCGTGCGCGCCGTCGCCGGCATTGATCACCGAGCAGTCGAGCTTGCTGGCGAGCAGCGCGACCGCGCCGGAGGACTGATGGCGCACCACCAGTATGTCGGGATGCATGGCGTTGAGCGTGATCGCGGTGTCGATCAGCGTCTCGCCCTTGCGCATGGAGGAGGATACCGCCGACATGTTCATCACGTCGGCGCCCAGCCGCTTGCCCGCCAGCTCGAAGGAGGCTTGCGTGCGGGTGGAGACTTCGAAGAACAGGTTGATCTGGGTGCGGCCGCGTAACGAGGAGCGCTTCTTCTCGATCTGGCGGTTGAGCTCGACGAACTCCTCGGCGAGGTCGAGCAGGCCGGAAATATCCTCGCGCGAAAGCCCTTCGATCCCCAACAGATGCCGTGCGCTGAGGACGAAGGAGGATTTCGGCGCGATGTTCATTAAAGGCATTGCTATAGGCGCAAGTTCCACCCCCGGCAAGGGGCACATCCGGCCCAGTCCACAAGGCCGAGACGATGGGGTTAACGCGTTCCTTCAAATCCTTATCTTTCCGGCGATGCCGCGCGCGGTATTCGTTGCCGTCCTAAACTTCTTGTGATGGGCGCGCCGTAGCGCGGAAGGAAACCGACCTCCCTGTTTCCGCATTGACCGCCGATCGCATCGGCGCGCGCCGCAAAGCGCGCGCCATGACGATGCGGGATCCCGCCCGACGCTCGGGCTATCGAGATGAACACAAGGAGGTCCTATGAACAGGATCGCCAAATTCGCAGCCGCCGCCACCCTGACCGGCGCGCTGACGGCTGCCACGGCGGCCAATGCGGGCTATTTCGGCCCGGATTATCCGAATGAGCCGGGCTACGGCTATGCGCCGGGTTACGCCTATGCGCCGGCGCCCGGCTATCAGGCCTACGCCTATGAGCCCGGTTCCGCCCCGCTCTATCGCGGCCCGGTCTCCGGCGGCCAGTGCTGGATCAGCACCAACAACTCGCGCGCCTTCGGATATTACGGCTCCTGCGCTTCGGACAACGAGGATCTTGACGCTGACACCTTGGGGCAGGCGCGCCCCAATAAGAGCTTCACCCGTCCATAATAATACCTGCCGCAGGCGCGATGGGGCGGCCGGCTATGGCCGCCTCATTTCATTTGCGCGGCGAGCGAGGTGAGCCGATCGAGCGCGCCTTGCAGGATGAAGGCGGCGGCGTGCTGGTCGATCACGGCGGCGCGCTTCTTGCGGCTGACATCGGCTTCAATCAGTTGCCGCTCGACCGCGGCGGTGGACAGCCGCTCGTCCCACAGCGCGATCGGCAGCGCGGTGAGCTTGGAGAAATTGCGCGCGAAGGCCCTGGTCGACTGCGCGCGCGGGCCTTCCGTGCCGTCCATGTTGATCGGCAGGCCGAGCACGAAGCCGGTCGCCGCGCGCTCGGCGGCGAGCGCGAGCAGGCGTTGCGCGTCGGCGGTGAAGGTCTTGCGCGCGACGGTCAAGACGCCGGTCGCCAGTTTGCGGTCGGGATCGCTCGCCGCCACGCCGATGGTCTTCGTTCCGAGGTCGAGCCCGATCAGCGCGCCGCGCGCGCCAAATTGCTCGGCGATTTCCGCCAACGGCCCGACCGGCATGATCAGCTGACAGCCGGCGGCCGGTCGGGATCGAGCGAGCGCACCAGCGACCGATAGGCCTCCTTGTCGGCGGCGCCGAGATCGCCCAGCGCCGCCCGCGCGGTTTCCAGCGCGCTCGCCTTGCGGCGCTTTTTGATTTGCTCGATCTTATCGCGGGCTTCCATCAGGTCCTTGTACGCGCTTTCCGCCTTGGCGTCGTCCTTCACCGCGGCGGCATCCTTGGCGAGCGCCGCCACGATGTCATTGAGCCAGCCGATCTGCGTTCCGTAGCTGGCAACGTCCTCGTTGACTTCGCGCTCGATCGCCGCATTGCCGGCGAAGTTCAGCGAAATGTTCGGCGACCACCAGCGCGTCATGATTTCCTGCCAGTTGCCGGCGCCGCCTGGGAAGAAAATGTTGGGAAATGTGAGCATGGCTGTTCTCCTTGCCCCAACTTTACCATGGCTGCGAGGCGTCGGCGCGGCGCGCGCCGTTTGGCGCCCGGCCGGTCATGGGCCGGCCGCGCGGCGATTGCGGGAATAGGGGGTAGCGGCCGTGGCCACGGGGTCATAAGGGCATGGTAGCGGCCCGTTTATGTGCCGTTATGGCCGGCTTTTTCTTAGGCTTGCGGCGCGAGGGCCGGAAAGGGCACAGTGGGCTCAAGGTCACCTGTTTCGGGGGTATGTGATGGCGTTTCCATTGAGTTCCGCGTTGCGCGCACTGGCGCCGGCCGCGCTCTTGCTGCTCGTGCCGGCCGCGGCGGCGGCGGCCGAGACCTATGAGCGCCCGCCTTCCTTCAACGCGGCGCAGATCCGCGGCATCAAGCGGGTCGGCAGCAACTACACCATCCTGACCCCGGTGCGCAGCGACGGGCTGCTGCGCATCTACGTGCTGAAGACGCCCTACGGCCGCTTCACCGTGCAGGGCGACGAGATGATGCGCATGCGGCAGAACGAGCTTTATGCGCTGGCCAGGATGGAAAAGATGACGAACTCCGACGCCTTCGGCAAGGCGCTGGCGGAGGCGGGCCTGAGCCCGGTGATGTTCGCCGGTAAGCTCATCACCAATCCGGTCGGCACCGTGCAGAACACCTTCGCCGGCGTCGGCAATTTCTTCGGCCGCATCGGCGCCGGCATGAACAATGCCGGCAAGACGCAGGATGACGCCATTTCCGGCCTGCTCGGCGTGACCGACAAGCGGCGCGAAATCGCCGCGGCCTACGGCGTCGATCCCTATACCGACTTTCCGCCGCTTTCCGAGAAGCTGCAGCAATTGCGCAGGCGCGGCCGCCACCGGCGGCCTGGTGGTGACGGGCGCGATGATGGCGGTGCCGGGCGGCGCCGGCATCATCGTCTCCAACCTGTCGACCGCTTACAAGCTCAACGACATGGGCCTCGAAGACGCTGGCGCGCAATTACGACGCCGCCCAGATCATGGACATCAACCGCGGCCTCTTGCACAAGATGGGCGTCGGCGACACGGTCACCGAGCAGTTCCTGCTCAACCGCAACTACACGCCGATCGACGCCGCCGCGCTGGTGGCGGCGCTCGACAGCATGCACGGCGTCGGCGCCAGGCAGGTCTATATCGCGCGCGCGGCGGCGGCCGACAGCCGCTCGCTCGCCTATGTCATGCGCCGGCAGGCCGAGCTGATGGCCGACGACTATCACCGCCATCCGGGGGAATACGCGCGCTTCGTTGCGCTCGCCAACTTCCCCTTCGTCATCACCCGCGACAACCGGGTGACGGCGGTGCTGCCGATCGACGCGCTGTCGTGGACGCGCGAGACCGCCACCGGCTTCGGCGTGGTCAGCGCCCAGCGCCGGCGCTTCGACCCGCAAGGCGCGCGGCATGCTGCGCATTACCGGCATGGCGACCGCGCTCGCCAAGCGGCGGCTGAAGGCGGACGGCTGGACCGTGCTGGAATATCAGCGGCCGTAACGGTTGCCGGCGAAAAGGCGGCTCTGCTATAGGCGGTGCGCCGCCGCGAGGTTTAATTCATGTCCGTCGACGCCGATACCGTCCGCCGCATCGCGCATCTCGCCCGCATCGCGGTCGCCGAGGAGGAGATCGAGCACCTCAAAGGGGAGCTCAACGCCATCCTGGCCTGGGTCGAGCAGCTCGGCGAGGTGGACGTGGCGGACGTCGAGCCGATGACCTCGGTGACGCCGATGAAGCTGAAGATGCGGGCCGACGCGGTGACCGACGGCGGCATTGCGGAGGATATCGTCAAGAACGCGCCGGCGAGCGAGGATAATTTTTTCCTGGTGCCGAAGGTGGTGGAGTAGATGTGCATCGCTTGCGAGCTTGGTCTGTGGATCGCGATGGACGATTTGCCCGGTGAGCCGCCGCCGGGCTTTCCGCGCGTCAAGCCTATGGACGATGCCGCGCGCTTTGCCTGCGACGCGCCGCCCGACGGCGCGGCGCCGCCTGCCGAGGACGAGCCCAAGTCGTGAGTAATTTGCCGTGAGTGAACTGACGGCGCTCACCTTGGCGCAAGCGCGCGACGGGCTGAAGAAGAAGAGCTTCTCGGCCGCCGAACTCGCCGCCGCGCATCTCGCGGCCATCGAGCAGGCGCGCGCGCTCAACGCCTACGTGTTGGAGACGGCCGAGCGCGCCGCCGACATGGCGAAAGCCTCCGACGCGCGTATCGCCAAAGGCGAGGCGCGGCCGCTCGAGGGCATTCCGCTCGCGATCAAGGACATGTTCGCGACCCGCGACGTGCGCACCACCGCCTGCTCGCACATCCTCGACAATTTCGTGCCGACCTATAAATCGACCGTCACCGCCAATCTGTGGCGCGACGGCGCCGTGCTGCTCGGCAAGACCAATAACGACGAGTTCGCCATGGGCTCGTCGAACGAGACCTCGTTCTACGGGCCGGTGATCTCGCCGTGGCGGCGGAAAGGTTCCAACACGCCGCTGGTGACCGGCGGCTCATCGGGCGGCTCGGCAGCGGCAGTGGCGGCGAATTTGTGCCTGGGCGCCACCGGCACCGACACCGGCGGCTCCATAAGACAGCCGGCGGCCTTCACCGGCACAGTCGGCATGAAACCCACCTACGGCCGCTGCTCGCGCTGGGGGATCGTGGCCTTTGCGTCGTCGCTCGATCAGGCCGGGCCCTTCGCGCGCACGGTGCGTGACGCGGCCATTCTGTTGCGCTCCATGGCCGGGCCGGACGCCAAGGACACCACGTGCGTCGACCGCGACGTGCCGGATTACGAGGCGGCGGTCGGCAAGTCGGTGAAGGGCCTGCGCATCGGCATCCCGAAGGAATACCGCGTCGAGGGCATGCCGGCGGAAGTCGAAGAGCTGTGGAGACAAGGCCGCGAATGGCTGAAAAGCGCCGGCGCCGAGCTGGTCGACATCTCGCTGCCGCATACCAAATACGCGCTGCCGGCCTATTACATCGTCTGCCCGGCCGAGGCCTCCTCCAATCTCGCCCGCTACGACGGCGTGCGCTACGGGTTGCGCGTGCCGGGGCGCGACATCACCGACATGTACGAGGGCACGCGCGGCGAAGGCTTCGGCAAGGAGGTGCGCCGGCGCGTGATGATCGGCACTTATGTGCTGTCGGCCGGCTATTACGATGCCTACTACCTACGTGCGCAGAAGGTCCGCACCCTGATCAAGCGCGACTTCGAGCAGGCCTTCGATGCCGGCATCGACGCCATGTTGACGCCGGCGACGCCGACGGCGGCCTTCGGCATCGGCGAGAAGACCGGCGGCGACCCGATCGAGATGTATCTCAACGACGTGTTCACGGTGACGGTGAACATGGCCGGCCTGCCGGGCCTGGCGGTGCCGGCCGGGCTCGATGCGCAAGGGCTGCCGCTCGGCCTGCAGTTGATCGGGCGGCCGTTCGACGAGGAAACGCTGTTCTCGCTCGGGGAAGCGATCGAGCAGGCGGCGGGCAAGTTCGCGCCGGAGCGGTGGTGGTGACGCCGGCGGCATTTACTTTCACGATTTCAAATCCCGCGCCGCCGCGCGCACTGAACGCGCCGCTCGCCGCGCTGTGGTGGGCAAAGAAAGGCGACTGGGACAGAGCGCATAAGCTCGTCCAGGACGAGGCAAGCGCCGACGCCGCCTGGGTGCACGCCTATTTACATCGCGTCGAAGGTGATTGCGGCAATGCCGGTTATTGGTACGCCCGCGCGCATCAGCCGCCGGCGCGCGGCGATCTCGATGCGGAATGGACGGCGATGGTGGCGGCGCTGCTCGCGCGCGCCGCGTGAGGTCATGTCTCTATGACGTCGTCGTGACTTCATGTCTTTAAGACATTGTCGAGACGATGCGCGGCGTTTGCACGCAAACGTCCCAATCTTCGCCGTGCCCACACATTCTCGCGAGAGAATGTTTTGAGCAAAGCCGCGACAACGTTTGGCTGTGGGCATCGGCACCGTCATAGTTTACGGTGGTGTGCGGGGAGGCAGCCGTGGCCGAAAGCGATACACGCGCAACGGTGCACGAACTCTACGACGCCTATGCACGGCGCGATTTCGGGCGCGTCGCCGCGTTGGTCCACGACGATATCGATTGGGTAATCTACGCGCCGGTGTCGGTATTTACCTTCGCCGGTCCGCGCCGCGGCCGCAAGGCGGTGCTGGAAGCCATGGCCGGCATCGCCGAGCGCTTTATCGTGGAAAGCTACAAGCCCGAAATCGTCATCGTCGACGGCGACCGCGCCGCCGTGATGTCGGATGTGACCTTCAACCAGCGCGCTACCGGGCGCATCCTGCGTTTCCGGGTCGCCAACTTCCTGCGCTTTCAGGACGGCCGCGTGATCGAGTTTCGCGAGTTCATCGATACCTTCGACGTGGTGGAGCAGGCGCTCGGGCGCGAGCTAAAGGTTTTTTGATGCGCGGATTTTCTCCGGGATCCGGAGGCGATGGGCACTTGAACGACCATGACCGCCAGCCGCCACAGCTTCGTCCGCTCCCAACGACCCCGCGCCGCTGTCGGCGCGCGCGGTGATCGAGGACATTCAGGATGCGTTCCGGCACGCCGATTATGCCCGCATCGCGGCGCGTTACGACGACGACGTCGACTGGCTGTTCTATGGGCCGCCGGTGATCTTTCCCGAGATCGGGCCCCGCCGCGGCAAACTTGCCGTGTTCCAGGCGCTCGAAGCGCTCAACGCGCATTACCGCTTCGAGCGGCATGTCACCGAATGGCTGGTCGCCGAGGGCGACCGCGCGGCCAGCATCGCCGACGTGACGCTGGTGCAGCGCGCCAGCGGCCGCACCATCCGCTGCCGCATCGCCGGCTTCCACCGGGTCCGCGACGGCCGGGTGATCGAATATCGCGGCTTCATGGACAGTTTCGACGCGGTCGAGCAAGCGCTGGGAAACGAATTGTCGCTTTAAGCCGCGGCCTTGCCCGGAAGCCGGCCAGCCGCTAGCTCTAGCGCCATGAACGTGCAGAGCAAACCGGACAGACTGATCAAAGGCGCCACCGGCGACTGGGAAGTGGTCGTCGGCATGGAGGTGCATGCCCAGGTCACCTCCAAGGCCAAGCTGTTCTCCGGCGCCTCCACCGAATTCGGTGGCGCCCCTAACAGTCACGTCTCGCTGGTCGATGCCGCCATGCCCGGCATGCTGCCGGTGATCAACGAAGAATGCGTGCGGCAGGCGGTGCGCACGGGGCTGGGGCTGAAGGCCAAGATCAATCTGAAGTCGGTGTTCGACCGCAAGAACTATTTCTATCCCGACCTGCCGCAGGGCTATCAGATCAGCCAGTACAAGCAGCCGGTGGTGGGCGAGGGCGAGGTGATCGTCGACCTGGAAGGTGGCGAGACCGTCACCGTCGGCATCGAGCGGCTGCATCTCGAGCAGGACGCCGGCAAAAGCCTGCACGAGCGCCATCCGACCATGTCCTATGTCGACCTCAACCGCTCGGGCGTGGCGCTGATGGAGATCGTGTCGAAGCCCGACCTGCGCTCGGCGCGCGACGCCATGGCGTTCCTCGCCAAGATGCGCTCGATCCTGCGCTACCTGGGCACCTGCGACGGCGACATGGAGAAGGGCTCTTTGCGCGCCGACGTCAACGTCTCGGTGCGGCGGCCGGGCGAGCCGTTCGGCACGCGCTGCGAGATCAAGAACGTCAATTCGATCCGCTTCGTCGGCCAGGCGATCGAGCACGAGGCGCGCCGGCAGATCGACATATTGGAGGAGGGCGGCGCCATCGAGCAGGAGACGCGGCTGTTCGATCCCGAAAAGGGCGAGACGCGCTCCATGCGCAGCAAGGAAGAGGCGCACGATTACCGCTATTTCCCCGACCCCGACCTGTTGCCGCTGGAACTGACGGCGGCGGAGGTGGAAGCGCTGAAGGCGAAGCTGCCGGAATTGCCGGACGAGAAGAAGGCGCGCTTCATCGCCGACTTCGGCCTGTCGGCCTATGACGCCGGCGTCTTGGTGGCCGAGCGCGAGACCGCCGACTATTTCGAAAACCTGGCCAAGGGACGCGACGCCAAGGCCGCCGCCAACTGGGTGATCAACGAATTGTTCGGGCGGCTCAACAAGCAGGGCAAGGACATCGGCGCCTCGCCGGTATCGGCCGCGCAGCTCGGCGGCATGCTCGATTTGATCGCCGACGGCACGATTTCCGGCAAGATCGCCAAGGACTTGTTCGAGATCCTGTGGAGCGAGGGCGGCGACCCGAAGGCGATCGTCGAAGCCCGCGGCATGAAGCAGGTGACCGATCTCTCCGCCATCGAGAAGGTGGTGGACGACGTGATCGCCAAGAATCCCGACAAGGTGGCCGACGCCAAGGTCAATGCGAAGGCGATCGGCTGGTTCGTCGGCCAGGTGATGAAGGCTTCGGGCGGCAAAGCGAGCCCGCAGGCGGTCAACGAACTTCTCAAAAAGAAACTCGGGCTCTGATCCGCCCGAGCGTCGCTGCGCGCGCGCAGCGTCGCTCGGCGCGACGAAGCGATCGAGAATCCGGCGGCCGATCGGGACGCGCGCGCGCAAAAAATTACCCCAGCGGCGCACGGCGGCAGCAAATCACCTGACGCTGATTCGGCGCTTTTTGATCAATTCCGGCCTCTCGACACCCTCGCGGAGGCCAACTTGTGCAAAAAATTTTTGCTCTGCACACAGGCGCATTTCGGGCGCGGTGGTAATGAAAAACGGGCGCGCATGCGCGCGATTTTTATGTCGCGGGTACGCGCAGCGTTGAATTGATCGATTGCAAAAAATCCTTATTTCATCGGCGCTTTTTGTAATGTCGAACGATGCGTGCGCGTTCGATCGCCGTGCATGCGCGCAACGTTGCGTTAAGCATGACGCGCGCGCAGCATGCGCGTCGATGCGCTCGAAACGCGCGCCGCATACACGTTTCGTTAAGCGGAGACTGTTTTTTTCGTTGTGCTGTAGTAAATCAAATGCAGTGCGTGTCGATTCGCGACCGTACTGAAGACGACATCCGCCATGTTACATGGCTAGGAGGGCAGCAATGGCGAAACGTAGAAAGAAAGCGGTGAAGGTGGCGAAGAAGGCCAAGAAGCGGAAGAAGAGGCTCTAGGCCACACGCCACTTCCCGATCTTCGCATTTAAACGTGTCGAAGATTGCGTCATACGGGCCGGTGTGCGCTATGGAGTGATGAGCGCTCTGCAGTCGTTCCAGGGCGCCCCGGTACCGGATGATGAATGAGGGCGTCGGCGAGACGTAAAGTCTCGCCGACGCCCTCAACTTTTTGGCGCGTTGAATTTCGAATCCTGTGCGCCGCGCGGCGCTGCGCGCGCGGACAAGCCGCAATCGAAATCTATTTGCCGGCCGCGCGCAGCCGCTTGTTGCAGGCGCTCCAGTATTTCGGCCAGGTCGTGCCCTTCTCGATCTTGCCGGCCTTCTTGGCGGCTCGCCATTCGACGCCGCATTGCTTCATGCGCTTGCGCGCGGCGAGCTGACCCGCGGTCGGCGGCTTCTTGCTCTTTGTTTTCTTGGCTTTCTTGGCGGGCTCGGTCTGCGCCTGCGCGTCGTGCATGAGCGCCGGCAGCGGCGCGGCGAGCAGAGCGGCGGCCAGCACGGCCGCGAACAGGTGCTTGGTCATGACATTTTCCCCCGTGGTGCTTGCCCAGTGGCGCGGTCCGGCGGCCGGCCCCCGCCCGCCGCCTGCAACCGAAATACCAGAATAACCAGCAAAAGTTGTATTCGTCCAGTGCCGCGGGCGCCGGTCGGCTGGCGCCGGGCCGGTTGCGGTTTACCGGAGGCGGGCCTAGGTCAAACGGGGTTCCGTGAGGAATATTGCAACGGGAGAAGGGCTCATGGCGCGCGGCAAGACCAAGGCCAAAACGGCCAAGAAATCCAAGAGCAAGGCGCTCAAGAAGAGCGCCAAGGCGGCAAAGCCTGCCAAGCCGATCGAGCTCTGGTACTGGGCGACGCCGAACGGCTTCAAGATCTCGATCATGCTGGAAGAGTGCCGGCTGCCCTACACTTTGGTTCCGGTGAACATCTCCAAGGGCGAGCAGTTCAAGCCGGAATTCCTCAAGATCGCGCCCAACAACCGCATGCCGGCGATCATCGATCCGGGCGGTCCCGGCGGGCGGCCGATCTCGATCTTCGAGTCCGGCGCCATCCTGCAATATCTCGGCCGCAAGACCGGCAAGTTCTATCCGAAGGACGAGCGCGGCCGGGTCGAGGTCGACCAATGGCTGTTCTGGCAGATGGGGGGCTTGGGTCCCATGGCCGGCCAGCTCAACCACTTCCTGCGCTACGCGCGCGAGACGCTGCCCTACGCCATCAAGCGCTATGAGGACGAGGTCAACCGGCTCTATGGCGTGATGAACACGCGGCTGAAGGATCGCGAATTCCTCGCCGGCCGCTATTCGATCGCCGACATGGCCTGCGTCGGCTGGGCCAACCTGTGGAAGCGGCAGAACCAGAACATCGACGATTTTCCGCATCTCAAGCGCTGGCTGGAGACGATCAAGGCGCGGCCCGCCGTGCAGCGCGGCATGAAACTCGGCCTTGAGCTGCGCGAGAACATCGACATGAAGGATCCCAACGTGCAGGCGGTGCTGTTCGGGCAACGGGCGCGGGCGGGCTGAGGCGACCCGCGCCTTCTTCTTCGGTGGTTATCGGCATCTGAATCGGCTCGGTGAACGCTTCGTCACCGGGGGCGGGGCCTTTGCGTTTTGCGCAAGGTTTTCGGGCTTTTCGCCGCCGGCCGGTGCGCGCGTAGCGCGCTTATTCACCTTCGATTCATCGCGCCCCTTAAGCGCGCGTTGAAAACTTCCCGCCCATGATCGCGCCGCTCGCGCCTTGAATTCCGCGCGGGCGATGACAGGGACGAAGCAACGGCAGGCCGCGGGGGCGGCGCCGGCTGCGAAAAATGGGGAGGCCGTAATGGCTGACATCGAATGGACGGCGGGCAACGCCGTCGAGCCCGCGGACGCCGACGAGTGCTTCGCGCTCGGCATGAACTATTCGGCCGGCGCCGGCGTCGCCGTCGACCTGGTGGCCGCGCACAAGTGGTTCAACATCGCCGCTACGCGCGGGCACCGTGACGCGGCCCAGCTGCGCCGTGAGATCGCCGAGCAGATGAGCGACGCCGAGATCGGCTGCGCCCAGCGCGCCGCGCGCGACTGGCTCAAGGCGCATCCGCAGGTGCGGGAGGCTGCGCCCGCGATCCGCGCGGCGGCTTAAGTCTCTGCGACGAAGCGGGCGAGCGCCTCGCATACATTCGCGATCACGCTTGTCCAGTCGCCGAGGGCTGGCTGCCGGAACAGCCGCGCCTGCGGGTACCACGGGCTGGTGCCGGCGGGCGAGACCCAGCGCCAGTCCGGCGCGAACGGCAACAGCAGCCAGAGCGGACGGCCCATGGCGCCGGCAAGGTGCGCGAGCGCGGTGTCGACCGCCAGCGTGAGGTCGCAGAGCGAAAGTAGCGCTGCGCTGTCGGCGAAGTCGGCCAGCTCGTTTCCCAGTGAACGCACCTGCGGATGGCGTGCCAGCCATTCTCGGTCGCGCTCGCGCAGATCGGGCTGCAGGCTCACGAAGGAAACGCCGTCGAGCGCCAGTAGCGGTTCGAGCAATTCCGGTGCCAGCGAGCGGTTGCGGTCATTGGGATGGGCGGGATTGCCGGCCCAGGCAAGGGCAACGCGTTTGCCCGGCAGCGCTTCAAGCGCGGGGCGCCATTTGGCGATGCGGGCCTCATCCGCCTGCAGATAGGGGATGTCGAGCGGGATGGTGTCGGGCGTGGTCTTGAACGCCAGCGGCAGGCTGCCGAGCGGGCAATGCACGTCATAAGGCGGGTAGCGGCTCGCCGCGCGCATGCACGGCAGCCGCGCCGGGCAGGGTGGCGAACAGCTCCTTCAGCACCGGCTGCACTTCCAGCACCACTTTGGCGCCGGCGCGCGCGGCGAGCGGCACATAGCGGGCAAACTGGATGGTATCGCCCAGGCCCTGCTCGGCATGCAGCAGGATGGTCTTGCCGCCGAGCGGGTATTCGCCGAGCCAGAGCGCGCCGCGATAGTTGCGGCGCGTGTCGCTCATGCCGCTGCGCCGCCAGCGCCATTCGTATTCGGCAAAGCCTGAGCGTAACTCGCCGAGCGTGAGCAGCGAGAGCGCGCGGTTGGAATGGGCGTCGGCATAGTCCTTCTGCAGCGCGAGTGCCTTGTCGAAGCTCGCGACCGCTTCGCGGTGGCGGTCGAGCGCCTGCAAGGCGCGGCCGCGGTTGTTCAAGGCCTGCAGGTGATGCGGCGCCAGTTTGAGCGCCGCGTCGAAGGCGGCGAGCGCGTCCGCATAGCGGCCGAGCTCGAACAGCGCATTGCCGCGGTTATAGAGCGCGCTCGGATGGCCGGGCGCCAGCATGAGCGCCGCGTCGAAATCGGCGAGCGCCTCGGCCAAATGACCCGAGGCGGCGCGCGCGCCGCCACGTCCGATGAGCGCGCCGGGCCGGCGCGGATCGCGCGCCAGCGCGCGATCGAAAGAAGCGAGCGCCTCCTGCGGCCGGCCAAGCGAGATCAGCGCATTGCCGCGGTTTTCCAGCGCCGCGGCATCGTCCGGACGCAGCGCCAGCGCCTTGTCGAGCGCCTCGAGCGCCTCGCCGTCGCGCTTGAGCGCATGCAGCACATTGGCGAAATTCATCCAGGCGTCGGGCGCGCGGGCGTTGACCTTGAGCGCGGCCGCGATCAGCCGGAAGGCCTCGCCCATCTGGCCGTTTTGCGCCTTGCAGAGGCCGGAAAGATGCAGCGCGTCGAAATGCGCGGGCGCGGCCTTGAGCACGCGGGCATAGAGTTTCTCGGCCTCGCGCAGCCGGCCCGCCTGGTGCAGGCCGACCGCCTCGTGCATGGCCTGGGCGATGTCGAAGGGGCGGGACGGCACGGCCGCGCAAATGCGCACGGCCGCGCCGCTGCGTCAATGCGGGCGGTCAGCGCCGATAGTGGCGGGGCTTGCGGTGAACGCGCGCGGTATGTCCGCGCGGGTTATAGAACTGGTTGGGCTCGCAGGAGCCGCCGACGCCGCTCACCGTCGCCATGCATTGCTCCCAGGTGAGGAAACCGCAATTGGAGACGCCGCTCATATCGCCGCCGTAAGCGGCGCACCACGGATAGGGGTCATAGGGCCGTTCGTAGGCGCGGGCGGAGGAGGCCGCCAGCACCGCCGGCAGCGCCAGTACCGCCAGCGCCACGGTTGCAAGGCGCAATTCGCGCAAGACATTTCTCCCTTTCGGTCGTTTCAATCGCCACAACACTTGATGGCCGCGTCTCGTTTATCCGTCAGTGCCGACGCTGGCGCCGGTCGCCGCGCGGAGCAGCGGACCGGTTGCGTTGGCAGGAGCCGATGCCGCTTACCGCCGCCAGACATTGCTCGTGGGTGGCGAAGCTGCATTGCGTGGTGCGGCCCATGTCGGTGGGATAGACGGCGCACCACGGCTGGTTTTCCTCGGCGGCGGCGGAGGAGGCCGCCAGTACCGCCGGCAGCGCCAGCACCGCCAAGGCCACGGCTCCCAGGCGCATGATGCCCATGACGTTTCTCCCTTTCGGTCGCTTCAGGAGCGTCAACACCGCACGGCCAATAATAGTTCATTTTGCCGCCGCGATCAGCGGGGCGGTTTGTGCACCCAGAACTGATACATGTCCGAAAAAGTCGCAGGGTTTTGCGTTTCGAATTCGTGCCAGGCGTCGAGGTCGGCGGACGATTTCCCGGACTGGGCAAACAGCGAAGCGTAATGCCGCGCGCGCATCGGATCGAACGCGAAACCGATAAAGCGCAAGCCGTTCTCGGCGAGCAGGGCCTTGATCTGCGGAATGGTGAGCTGGTGCTCCTGTACGTGGAACAGCATGTCGCGGCATTCGCTGGTGCTGAAGAAATCGCTTTTGCGCGCCATGCCGCGCAGGTCCGTGTTCAGAAGATCCTGGCGCGCGCGCCGGATGTCGGCGGCGGTCGAAGCATAGCCCTTTTCGGCGACGTATTTGCGCGCCGCCGTGATGTCGCGGCGCGCAAGCTGGCTGTAAAGACCGAGATGCATGAGGCCGCCCGGCCGCAGCAACGTGAGCAGCTTGCGCAAGCCGGCTGCCGGCTCCGCCATGTGATGCAGCACGCCGCTTGCGTCGACGATGTCGAAGCGGCGGTCGATCGTGTCGAGCTTGAGGATGTCGGCCTGCGCGTAGCTCAGCCGGTCGGCGAGCTCGGCCGGCGTCTTGCGCTTGGCATAGGCCAGGCTGCTCAGGCTCAGATCGACGGCAAGCACCCGGGCGCCCGCCATAATCCTTGTGAATTCAATCGGGTGCAGGCCGGTACCGCAGCCGGCGACCAGCACGTCGAGCCCTGCGCTTTCGTCGAGCTGGGCGAAGACGGCGGTCGGCATCATGGCGTGCAGATAGCGCGCGAGCGTGACCGGCTCGACATGGCCGGCGGCGTGCGCCCAGCGCGGAAAGGGATTCTCCTCGTATTGCTGGCGCACGCGCAGCGACACTTCGTCATCGATCGCCGTCAGCCGCGGTATCAAATCGCGCAGCGCGCGTTCCTGCATCGGCTCGCGCAGCTGCTGGGTCAGCACCGCGTCGAGCGCGCCCGGCCATTGCCGATCGAGCAAAACTTGCGCCTCGGCGATCGCGTTCAGCGGCGTATACATGGCGATCGCCGCGAGTTGCATGGGCGTGACGTCGGGCAACCGGCTCTTGAGCGCCTCGGCGCGCGCGTCTTCCTCCGGCGCGCTCGCGAACACGTATTCGTTGATGAAGCACTGCCGGGCGAGCGCGCAAGCTAACGCCAGCGCGGTTTCGTCGGCCGGCGCGCCGGCGGCGGCCTGTTCGAGCAGCGCGGCGCGCAGGCTGGTCAAGGCGCGCTCGAGCGCGACGTCGCGCACCGGGCTTGATTGCAGGATGGTGAGCAGCAGCGGATCGCTGGCGATCGCGGCAAGGCTTGCGCCGGCCAGCAGGCGGTCGAGCGGCAGCCGCTCGGGCCAGGCGGCGTCGGCGCGCCGCATCGCGTCGGCAAGCTGCGGCAGGAGCGCGCCAAGCGTCGCGCAAATCGCCCCGAAATCATTGAGCAATTGCGGCACCAGCACCAGCGCGCGCGCGAAATGGCCGGACGCCTCGCGCAGCTTGCCCTGCGCCTGCAGCACGCAGGCGAGATTATTGATGGCCTGGGCATGATCGGGCTTGAACTGCAGCAGGCGCTTATAGGCGCGCGCGGCGTCTTCCAGCCGCTGCTGCTGCTGCGCTTGCAGCGCCTCGGCAAACAGTTGCTCCGAGCTATCGCCGGCGCGTCCAAGCCCGGAGGTCGGCGCTTGCTTGAGCGCGGCGCGGCGCTGTTTGCGGTTCATGCGGGCCGTTGTCCAAGAGCGGTTTTCGCCGTCGATGTCGCTGTTTTTTCCGGGCAACGCAACCGGAGAGGCTTGAAACAGCGCGCGGTTTGACCGCGCACAGCGGAGAGCCTAGTTAGTTCGGCACGCGGAGACGTGGCCGAGTGGCTGAAGGCGGCGGTTTGCTAAACCGTTATACGCTCCAAAGGCGTATCGAGGGTTCGAAATCCCTCCGTCTCCGCCAGAGCTAACCCCTTGAAAAACCGAAAGATGGATTGGCCCGCAGCGGCCGTTTCCGGCGCATGTCCCCGGCACGGGCCGGCCGTCGCCATTGCTGGCGGGCAGGGGGGTCCAGCGGCGGAATCATTTCAGGGTCGCGAAAATCGCCCGACCTCCGGCCGCCTTAGCCCGAAAACCGGCTCACTCCACGCCGAAAGCCGCTAGAAGGCGCGCAGAAGGGCATGGGTTGCGTTGGTAGCGCGGGCAGACGGGCAAAGGCCGCCCGAGCCCCAAATGGCCTCAGGAACCCACCAGAAGCCTTCTGAGGCGCCTTTTTCAGGCGTTTCCTGGAGCGGGCGCCAATCACGAGGAAAAGCGCCTCATCGGCCGGCTGGGCCTCTGACGGCGGACATCACGGCCGGCGGCCGGCGCTTCCCGGTGCACAAGGCAGATGGTCTTGCCGGCATCGAGATGCATACTGCGCGGCAGCACTCCACGTGACGCGGGGCAAATTGCCGGAGCAGCAATGCGTTATGAGGGCGGTATTCATTGCTGCGATCCTTCGCTTGCGATCGATTGGCCGGTCGCCGCCGACGATGCCGTGCTATCAGAGCGGGATCGCGCCCTGCCGCCGTTTAAAGATTTCAACTCTCCCTTTGTTGCGTGAGGATCGATGGCCGCCGGCAAACGCTTTCTGATCACGGGTGCGGCCGGCTTTATCGGCTCGGCGGTCGTGCGTCACCTCATCGAGGAGACGCCGGCCGAGCTGCTGGTCGTCGACAAGCTGACGGGACTTGCAAATACGGTGCGCCGGTATGTCGACTACCGGTCACGGTGGCAGCGCATTCGCGCCGGCGTTTATCGCGGCGAGCGGCTCGGGCTGGTGTCGTGATCCTGTTGTTCGGCGCCAACGGGCAGCTCGGTCGCGAGCTCATGGACCAGGCGGAGCGGGCGGGCGTAGCGCTGCTGCCGTTGACGCGCAGCGAGGTCGATATCAGGGATCGCGCTGCGGTTGCGAGCGCGGTCGCCGTTGGAGGCATCGGCATGGTCGTCAATGCGGCGGCCTACACCAATGTCGACGGGGCCGAAAACGATCCCGATGCCGCCTTTGCGGTGAATGCCGGCGGGGCGGCAAACGTCGCCGAGGCTTGCGCCGAAGCCGGGCTGCCGCTCGTGCACATTTCGACCGATTATGTTTTCGACGGCGCCAAACAGGGCGCCTACCGGGAAGACGATTCCGTAGGGCCGATCAATATTTATGGGGGCAGCAAATTGGAAGGCGAGCGGGGCGTGCGCCGCGCCAATCCGCGTCACGTTATCCTGCGCACGTCCTGGGTCTATGGCGTCTACGGGCACAATTTCCTGAAGACGATCGTCAGCCTGGCCGCCGAAAGTGACGAGCTTCGGGTGGTCGCGGACCAGTGCGGATGTCCCACCTCAACGACGGACCTCGCCGAGGCCATATTGCAAATATGGTCGAAGCGCGACGCCGCCCCGTGGGGCACCTATCATTTTGCCGGGCAAGGGGTCACGACCTGGCATGGTTTTGCATCGCGCATCGTCGAGACGCAGGCGCGTTTTTCCGGCAAGCGTCCGAGGGTCACCGCGGTGACGACGGCTGAATACGTGACGAAAGCCCGCCGGCCGCGAAACTCGGCGCTCGACAGCTCGCGCTTTGCGCATGCATTCGGATTGACGGCGGCGCCTTGGGAGCAAGCCGTCGAGCGGACCGTCGCCGGACTCTTGCAAGGGGTGCAACAGTGACGCGCAAGGGCATCATCCTTCGGGCGGGCGCGGCACGCGGCTTCATCCGCCGCTGCTTCCATCGAGGAAAACCGGCGCAGCCTAAATCGAATTGGGCGGTCATCGGCCGCTGTCGGCCCAGGCCGCCAAGCGTGTTTAGTGGCGCATTCGAAAGTCTCAAAATTCGTTGCCTGGCGTCCGCGCCGGCAAGCTGCCGCGAACAATCCGATGTAAAATCGGCATCCAATCGGCCACGATTCGCTCGACGCCGTAGCGCTCGAAAGCGCGCGGCCTTGCCGCTTCGATAAGCGCTCTATAATGCGCGTAGTTGCCGGCGATTTCATCGATGCGGTCATGCCATTCGCGCTCGGATGCGACGAGAAATTTGTCCGGCAGCTGCAAGGCCTGCAAAACGCGCCGATGCTCGGGCGTGTCGCTGGCGAGAAACGGCAGGCTGAGGCCGACGCATTTGAGCAAACGATTGGCGTTTTTCGCGCGCGTCTCCTCATTGAGCAGGACCGGCAACAGCGCGAGATCCGACACGACAAGACGTTGGTCGATGGATTTGAGATCATATTCGACGCTGCCGCCGCGGGTGATGGTCGTCACCGGCCGGTCGAGGCCCAAGCGGTCCAGCATCCAGAGATTTTCCGGCATGCCGAACCACACCAGTCGGCCGTCCCACGGGCGGTCAGTGCGCACGATTTCCTCGTCGAGGATATCGATCGGGTTTTCCAGCAAGAACGTGCGGGAATTCAAATCTCCGATCAGCGCACGCAGGAATTCCGAGCCGACCGACACGGCATCCGCCGCCCGTGCCAAGCCGCGCACGTTCATCGCGCGCCATTGCGATAAGATCAGATCGTTGTCGTCGAGGTCGAAGACGACGGCCTTGCGCTTGAGCCTGGCCCGCGCCAGGGCCAACCAGGGCTGGACCTTCTGACAAATATAAAGATCGAATGCGCTACCCCGATTGAGAAAGGTCCGGCAGCCAAGCAGATGCAGGTAGTCTTCCAGAAGAAAGGCGCGCAACCTCGAACTCGCCCGCGATATGTCGCCATGGGTATCGAAGCGAATGGCAATGCAATCGACCGGCCGCAACAGGCCGACGAGACGGACATCGGTGAAGGTGGCGGCCTGTCCAGCCTCCACTTCGATTTCGATCAGCAGCCGTGCGGCGCCTTCGGGGATTTCGAATTCGGCCCGGTGGCGCTCCCATCCGGCCGACAGGCGAAGCGGGTGCCGGCAAATGATTTCACGGCCGGAAGCACCGTGATTGCGGACGGATACGACCAGCGTTGCGCGGGTTTCCGGCGCCGCGCCCAACGCCGCCAGGCGGACGGCAAATTTCCGGGTCGGCACATCGTGAACTGGAATTTCTTGCGAGAGCCCAACGCGCGACTTAGGCCCGTTGCTTTCGAGAACGATCGCGTAGGCTGAATGGGGCATGCCGTTACGGTCGATGGTCGGGACCGCGGTTCGCCGCCAGGGCGGCGAAGATTCCGCGCTCTGCGCGAAATCCCAACCGAGCTATCGCATCCGGCGGCATTCGCGCAGAAGCCGCCGTTCACGATCAGGTTGCGCGTGGAATACATAGTCGATTGGGTCCGTAACAACTCACCGGCCGTGTCGTCGCCAATACCAATTCGACTTTTCACGGCCGTGGCCGATCGCCCCGCTACCGCTGTAGGACCGCATATTTCGGCTTTTGCCGGAACAACGCGTGCACCTTGTCCTGCAGGACGGCATCGACTTTGTGGTCATTGAGGGGGTTCAAGTCATTGTAGACGTAAAGAACTTCCGGCACGAAGCGGATCTTGCCCGGTTGGCACATTTCAAGCATCGGATACATGATTGCGACGTCACAGGCCATCGTCGGGTATTCCCCATCACCGCCGATGAAGTCCTTCTCCTCGAGCGCGTTCCACAGAAAGCCCTTGAACGTGCGCAGGTGACTGGTGCAATAGCCGTATTTGCGGAAGCGACGCTGCTCTAGTACCTCGCGCGGCATAAGGCGGCATTGATCCGCCGCCCGATAGGGCAGATGCAGGGCTTGGCTCAAGACCCGCGCCCATTTGGATGTCGGTAACGCGCTGGCCAGACAGTAATTCCCGTAGGTCAGCCAGCATTGTTCGCGGCGGTAAAGCTCCGCCACGTGCTCCAGCGCATCCGGCACCGCCAGCCAGTCGTCAAGGTCGACGATCGCGACAATATCTTCGTCGTTCGGCGCGAGCCATTCGAAGGCGTTGGCCAGCCATTTTCGGTTGACGGGGTTGCGGTGTGCGACTACGCGCTCGTCCTTCAATTGCGCGATACGCTCCCAGGTCTCGTCGGTCGAGGCATCGTCGACGATGACGTGCACATAATTCTTATACGTCTGCACCTGTAAGCTGCGCATGCAAGCCTCGGCAGCGTCGGCGCAATTATAACCCGCAGAATAAATGAAGAATCGCATGGTGGCGCTCATCTCAATCGCGCTGTCGCTTCACCGCAGGTTACCATATCGGTTGGAAGCCGCGCCAATTCGGCTTACCAGAACATGATGCTGGCCAGCCGCTGCGCGTAGCGGCGGCCGACGGCCGCGGCATTGAAGCGCTCGCGAACGTCGCGGGCGCCTTGCGTGCCAAGAGCGGCACATAATCCCGGGTCGGCGGCGAGCTTCTCCATGCACGAGGCGGCATGCCCGACGTCCGGATTGGCCCATTCGGTACCGCGGGCGAAGACGTCGGTATTGTGTTGAAGCGACTCAAGGCGGTAGCGCACGGGGAATCCATTCTTTGGGGTGACAAACTCCGCCGTCGCCGACCAGTCCGTGCTGACGACAGGCTTGCCGAGGTACATCGCCTCCGCAACGCAAAGACCGAAACCTTCCGCATGATGCAGCGATACGAAAGCATCGCAACATGCCATCAATTGATAAACCTCGTGCCGCGGGAATGTGCGGTCGATGAGAAACACATTGGGCACGCCGGCAATTTCTTGCTGCAGCTCCGCCATCTCCTTAGCGTGCTTGTCACCGTTATGCGTCTTGAGTACCAAGCCCGTCGCCGGGTTCTTGGAAACAACTCGACGGAAAGCCTCAACCACCGCGGCGGGATTTTTGCGGGCGGTCAGCGAGTACATGTCGAAAACGAACAGGAACAGAAAAAGGCGCTCCGGTAGCCCGAACTTTTCGCGAAAATTTCTGCGGCCTGGCGGGGAGAACTCGATGACATGCGGCATTGTCAGCACCGGCACCGGAACGCGCATTTGAATTGCCTCCGTCACAAAATGTGAGGGGCACCAAATCTCATCGAAAGCGCGGGCGAATTTTATCCAGTCTTCGCGAAACGCGTCTGCTTCCCATGCCCAATATGCAATGTTGTAGCGGCCGTCCATAATGCCGGCACCCTGATATTCCTCAATCTCCGGCGCCTCGCGCACTGGCGTGTGATAGAGGCTTGCCGGAAGCGTCAATTCTTTCGCAAGGCGCGGCTTCAATGTTTCGTCGGACTGACGGATAGGGGTTGGCGATCGTAAATTCACCAAGCAGGTCGCAATGCCTGCTGCGTCGGCCGCGCGCACCGAGCTGCGCGCTGAGTCGCCTATGCTGTTTTCCGACAGGAAGTGTCCGACGATGTTTAAGCCCGGACGCACTTCTTTTTTGACCGCGGGGCCCGGTGCGACGGCATTTCCGCGAAAGTCAACGACCAATTCACCGTCGACCGAGATCGATACGATGCGCAGCCTGCGATGTTGAAGAGTGCGGAATTGCCAGTCCCTCATCCGATTCCAGAGCCCGAGCGGCATCGGCACCGCCAGAAGGCGCTTGGCAATTTCAGCGAGGATGTTGGCCGCAACAACATGCCTTAATCGGAATGACACGCGAAACGCATCTCGGCGATCGGGGCGCGGCGGCAGGTCGGCCTTTACGATAAACTTGCTTTCGGCGGGCGTGTAGCGAACCAGTGTCGCGCCGTCGATCCGTATATCCAAGATTGGTGACGCCGCGATGCGCGGCCAATGCGCCAGCCCGCGCGCGCAAGCCTTCTCGAATCGAGCAAACCCGGTGGCGTGCAGAACGCTCTGCCAGCGCCTGTCAAAAGCCTTCACCGCGGCCGGCGGCTGCCAACGCGGGTTATAGGGCAGATCGGCGGCAATGAGCTTGCCTTCCACCTCGATCGTCCTGCCCCAGAGGCGCGCCGGCAATTCCACGTCGGCCTCGCCATAGGGCAGACAGGCCGAGTCCGCATCCAATTCGTCGAAGCGGAAATTCCGCGGCGACCAGGCGAATGCCGTCCTTGGCCTCTTGTGTCGAAAAGCATGCTCGTTCATCGTCAAACCCCAAACTTCAGTGCCGCAACATCCCCTTCAGCGGAACCGCAAAAAGCCGCACAGGCCGCCACGGACGCCGTCTTCGAAAACGCTGTCCGCGGCTTTCGCGGTCCCGAGCTAACTAGGCCAGTATAACGCGTATCATCGCGCGCATCTGATCGGGCAATCGGCGGAATAAAAGACTATTTTGGTCCCGAGCGGTCATGATAGGGTTGCGTCCCCTGTCCGATGAATTTTCTCGACGCGACGAGTATGCCAGAATTATCTCTTGTTGTCTGTCTGTATCGTGAGCGCGACATGCTGCAACGCCAGCTCGATCGTGCCGAGGGCTGTTATGACGATCTCGTCGTCGTGCATGACGGTCCCGACGATACCGATGTCCGTTCACTGGTCGAAAGCTATGGGGGCCGCTTTTTCGAGCAGCCGCGCGCGTTCCAGCAGGAGCCGCATTGGCCTTTTGCTTGGGCGCAGGCACGCCATGACTGGATTTTACGTTGGGATGCCGATGAATTTCCCAGCGATACTCTTAACGATTGGCTACGGGCCTTTCGAGCGGCGCCGGAGCCACCCGGCGGCGTGGCCGGTTACACATGCATATTGCCGCTTTGGGACGGCACACGCGCGCGCACACGCCGGTGGCCACGGCGAATATCGCTCATACATCGCCAGCGCGTGCGCTATTTCGGCATGGCTGAGCAGGCGCCGGTCACCGAAAGCGAGTTTGTGCCGTTAGACCTGATTTTGCATCATCAACCTCACCGAAAATCCTACGGATTCCGCTACGCGGTGGCTCGCCCGAAAGTCCGGCGCTGGTATGCAGAAATTGCGCGAGCCCTGCTCGGCAAGCCGACCGACTTGCCGTGTTGGCGCTGGGAAAGCCCCGAATGGCCTAAGCGATGGGAACAGATTCGCCAGCGTCCGCTGCGAACGGCCGTGTGGCGCTTCGTCGTGTCTCCAATTGGAAACGCGCGTGAAATGATCGAATGCGGCGAATTTCCCTGGCCGTCTTTCCTCGTCTACTTTCCGCTTCAACACTGGATGACCTGCATGAGCTATTTTCGAATACGAGGCAGAATGGAAAAAGAGCAAATCTGTGAACGATGCGCGCGCACGCTTCACGATCCGCGCAAATGCGCGACCGGGCGATGCGTGGCGATTTCGATTATTGCAGCGCCTGGGACGGCCGCAGCCGCATGTCTCTCGGGCGAGGTTCCGCGCGATAATTTATAAGCCGGAGCGGCTGGGTGATCTATTTCTTGCCGCGAATGCCATTCGAATTCTGGCCGCGCATTGGGGCGAGGACCAGACCGCGCTGGTCGTTTCCGCCGCGTGCCGTGATCTCGCGGATAAGATGTTTCCCGATCTTCCAAAATTCTCCCTGCCGCTGGCGCTAGGCTTGCGCGGATGGAATTTGGCGCAGGCCTTGAGCCTGCGTAGCAAATTATCGTCCTGGTCCTGCGAACATTTGGTCTGCCTGCGCCATCAACGCCAGCCGCTGAGCTCGGCGGCGTTGCGGTGGATTCCTGCTGACTGCCGATGGGGCACCACCGGTCATCCGTGGATGCTGCCGGCAATAGGTGAGGGCGAAGAGGGCTTATTCGATCGCCCGCTGCGATATTGCTGGCCGACGCCGCCCGGGACACCAGCCGAGGTCCAAGCCCATGCCGATCTGGTTACGAGCATTACCGGTACGCAAACCGACGTCATTGACCTCTTGCCAAAGCTCGAGCTCCAATCAAGCAATCGTGTTTCGCGCGAGCGGCCAACGCTCATCGTGGTCCATGGGGCTCCGGCGCGATAAAGAACCTCACCGGCGAACTGATCGCGGGCGTCGTAAAAGACACGATGAGCGAACCAAAATGCCGCGTCCGCATCGTCGCCGAACCCAAGCGACGGTCGGAGCAAGCGAGGTTGACGAGGGATTTGAGTGCCAGGCTGCCCGGCTTCGATATCGCGCCGCTGCCGACGGCGAATTTGGCCGAGCTCGAGGTCGCGATTGCGCAATCCGCCGCCGTGTTGGCGGCCGATACGTTTCCCGCCCATTTGGCGACAGCGATGAATAAGCCGGTGGCGGTCCTTGCGACCGGCGCCATGCCGGGCGTTTTCGGTCCGTGGGCGCGCTCGGATAACCAGCGATGGTTTTGCCGTGAAATGGCTTGCTGGGGCTGTGGCTGGCGCTGCCAATATCAAAAGCCGCATTGCCTATTGGATATCTCGACGAAAGATGTCGGGGAATTTCTGGCGCCGCACTTGGCAGCCTGACGGTTCCCGGATTCGTGACGGTCCAAATGGTCATGAAAGTCGCGCATCGAATTGGGCGTAAGGTGCCGCCGGGGTTGTCACAGGTTGGTGCCGCCTGCTATTTATCTGATATCCGACAAGGTGAGGTGTTCGCGAGCACCTGCCGTTGATGCCTTTGTCGAGGCGATACCGCAAGCAGATTGAATCGCGACGCCGAGCAGGGTTGGCTGGCATGAGTTTTCAAAACTGGTTCTCGGCAGCCGGCGACCGGCGCGCGAAAAAAGATTTTCTGTTCCATTGCCTGGTGCAGCCCGATATTTTCAGCGAGCAGCTAACGCCCGCGCAGAAGCGGCAGCTGTTCAAGGGCGTGGTCAGCAATGTTGAATTTGAGCCGCATGCATACTGTAACCGCGTCTGCAGCTTCTGCCCCAACAGCCACATCGACCGCAGGTCTAATCGACAGGTGCTTTCGCCCCAAGTTTACACGAAAGTACTGACCGAATTGCAGGAGATCGGCTATGGCGAAACAATCACCTTCGCGCGCTATTCGGAGCCGATGGCGCGCGATGAAATCTTCGGCATGGTCGAGGAAGCGCGACGCAAACTTCCGAATGCCTACCTGAAGCTCATCTCCAACGGCGATTATTTGACGCCGGAAAAGATCGACCGCTTAAAGACGGCGGGTCTTAATTTCCTGCCTATAAGCCTCTATTTGCCCGAATCCACGCCTTGGACGCGGGAGGCGGCGATGGAACAGCTTCTCGCGTTCTCCGAACGCGTGCAGCTCGGTTACCGCATTCGCAGGCTCACCGCGACGGGTCTTTATGCCGACTTCATCGTCGACGGAATGAAAATGAATGCGCGTTGCCTCAACTTCGGTATTGGAAAGCATGGCGTCGACCGCGGCATGAGCGTGGATTGGATGACCGACAGCGAGTTTGTCCGGAAAGATCCTTGTTCGTTCGTGTTTCGAAACTTCACGATGGATTACGACGGCAACGTCATGCCCTGCTGCAATCTTCGCAGTGACATTGCGGAACATAGACAGTTCATATTGGGAAATGTGACCGGGTCGAGTATCTTCGACATCTATGCGGACCAGAAGTTCATTGACTGGCGCCGCAGCCTGGCGGGATTTTCGGAAAAGGCCGGCCCATGCCGTCATTGCAAGGACGCTCCGCTCGCCTCTTTGACGGACCGGCTTGCAGTGGCCATCTGGGACAAGACGCACCGATAGCGCGGCGCATGGTCGTGCCGGCTAAGTTCCCTGAGGTCAACCCACGCATCGATCATATCGATGGCCGCGGCGCAGGCGTCGATCGTTGCCGATCGCCACTACTCCGAAATCCATTTCTCGGAAGTCCTGCTATGCTCGGCCACGGCGTTGCACGGCCCGCACAAGCATGAACAGCCTACTTTCAAGAAAGTCTACAATTGATGCGAAAAGTCATTGTGACGACGACCATCGATCCGCCGAGCAAGCTGCCCGCGTCACACGATAGCGTTTTAAGCCGTGCCGGCGAGCGGTCTATTCGGCAGCGAGCGTCATCGTTGCCGGACGCGAAGCTTGCGCCGGCCGGGTCTTGGCTTGACGCGCGAGTACCGCCACGGCCTTATCGATCGCCGGATCGTTTTCGTGGGTCGCCGACAGGAAAAACCGAATGCGCGGCTGATCTTTCGGAACGCCGACATGCACGATCGGCGGCGCATAGATATTTTCCTGCAACAGCGCCTGCGACGCCGCCATGGTCTCCTCGAGATCGTTGAAACATGATCGGCACGATGCCGCGGCCGATGGCCGGTCCGGTATCGAGGCCGGCAGCCCGCGCCTTGTCCAGAAAGCTTTCGGCTGCACGCCGCACGGCGGCAATTCGCTGCGGTTCCGACGCGATCAAATCGAGCGCGGCATGCGCGGCGGCGGCGACCACCGGCGACAGGCCGACGCTATAGACGAAGCCGCCGACGGTGAACTTGAAGAAATCGATCACTTCCTTGCGCGCGCAGACAAACCCGCCACACGACACCAGCGCCTTGGACAACGTGCCGATGATGAGGTCGACGCGGGCCGGGTCTTCGCCGAAATGTTCGCAGATCCCGCGGCCCGTTTCACCGATCACGCCAACCGCGTGCGCTTCATCGATCAGAAGCCAGGCGCCGTGCTCTTCCTTCAAACTCAACAGCCTCGGCAAGTCCGGGATGTCGCCGTCCATGCTGTAAAGGCCCTCGACGACGATCAGGCAGTTGCGCGCCTGCTGGCGTTGCTCCTTCAAGATGGATTCCAGGTGGTCGAGGTCGTTATGCCGGAAGGTCACGACGCGGGACCGCGTTACGCGCGCGCCGGTGACGATGCTGTTGTGGCAAAGCTCATCGATGATCAGAAGGTCGCGCGATCCGAGCAGGTGCGGAACGATCGAGACGTTGGTCAGGTAGCCGCTGACAAAGGTCAGCGCGGCTTCCGTGCCCATGAAGCGCGCAATCGCCTGCTCGAACTCGGTATGGAAGATGCGCTCGCCGCCGACCAGCCGCGAACCCAGCACACCGGTTCCGTAGGGGCAAGCGCGTCGCTCGCCGCCTTGTTCACGGCCGGGTGTCCGGCAATGCCGAGATAGTCGTAGTTGGCGAAGCTGGTGAGCGTCCCGCCGTCCGCTTCGACCTTGGCACGCAACTCGTCGAGGGCGACAAACCAGGGATTGCCGCGCTCGAGAATGGCCAAGCCAGCCAACCGCGCACGCCGTTCGACAAACTCAAGGAGGGTTGGATTATGTCCCATGAAACTGACGATCGGTCTAAAGCTCAATGACCCAGGCACGCCAGATCGAGTGTGCTTTCCATTGCTTCCCCCGAATTTGGTTTGCAAGCGCCCACGGCCGCAAATTAACCAGATGCAGGCGCGGCGTGAAAGGCCTAATCCAGGCAACTTTGGGATGGTCCCGGAAATTCTTTGCAAAATATGGATAGCCCATCACGAGAACTGCCCGTCACATGCGACCATTTGACCATTTTCGGCCTTCCTGCGGGCCTTGCGCGCGCCGGAATGACGACTGGGCGGCCAAACATTGGGCTGATGCAACCGTTTTTTATCAGCATTTGGCGCAGAAGTATAGCGGAGGCGGACGATCGAAGCCTGCCGATTGGTCGTATGCGCGAATCTGACAGGATGATATTCGGCGGCGACAGGAGGCACATGACGGGGGATCGTGCATTAGGACTCGTACCGTTGCGCGGTCCGGCCGGCTCATGCTGCAATGAGGCCCTTTTCGTAGATGCGGTAGCGTTTAGCGAGCCTGGCGTTGCCGTAGCGGCCGACCGCCAATGACGCCGGGTTGTCCTCGAGTATCCATGAGAATTCCACGTTCTCGACGCCGCGGGCCAATCCGGTCTTGGCGATTTGCGCGAGCATCGCCACCGTGAGCGCGTTACCGATGAGCGAGTTGCGCCGCGCTGTGCGCACGCCGGCGAGGATCATGCGTCCGGATTTGATTTGCATGCGTTGAATGCGCCAAAGCAGCTTGATCCAGCCGAAAGGAAAAAGCCGCCCGCCAAGGTCTGCGATCATCTCGTTCACGTCCGGGATCCAAACCGTCATCGCCTCCGGCTTTCCGTCGACCTCCGCGAAAAGGATTCCTTCCGGAACGATGATTGGCCGGATCGCCGTGAACAGGTGCTCGGCCTCGCGCGGCGTGAGCGGCAGGAATCCCCAGTTGTTCTTCCAGGCGTCGTTGTAGATGTCGATCGCTACTTTCACCTCGTCGGCGTAGCGTTTCATGTCGATCGGTCTGACCCGAATCTTCGCCTCGTCGCGCAGCCGGTCCGCGGCCGTGTAGAGCCGCTCCGTCTCAGCCGAAGACAAGGATTGCAGGTTCATCACATAGGCGTGCAGATCCTTGGCCTTGCGGTAGCCGCACGCTTCGAGCCGCGTCGAATAGTAGCGCGGCGAATACGGCATCATGACCATCGGCCGCTCATCGAAGCCCTCGATCAGTATGCCGATTTCGTCGTTAACCGAGAGGCTATAGGGGCCGAGAATGCGGCGCATGCCGCGCGCCCGCAGCCATTCCTCGGCCGTGCTCAGAAGCGCGGCGAATACCTTCGGGTCGTCCACCGCTTCGATGAATCCGAAATTCCCGGTGGCATCGTTATAGGTGTCGAGGTGGAGACGGTTGATCTGTGCGCTGATGCGTCCGACCGGGGTTTGTCCTCGCCAAGCGATCCAGAAGGCGGCCGTGCCATGATCGAAAAACGGATTGTGGCGCACGCTCAGCAAATTGCGTACTTCGCGCCGAAGCGGCGGAACCCAATTCGGTTCGTTGCGATGGATCGTGTAGGGAATGTCGATAAACCGTTCGACATCCCGCCGGCCGCGCACTTCGGTGATGCGAATCTCGTTTCGGCTCAGCGAAGACCAGTTCATAATGGTTTCGCTTCGCACTCAGCCGACTTTTGGGCTGGTCTGCCGGTCTTGTTCTTCGTTGCGCGGATCGCGCCATTCGAGCTTCCACCACGGCCGTCGCGGCGCGCTAAAATCGAAGTGCTCGCGCCATTCCGGGTAGGGCTTGAAGGTTCCAAACATGCGGTCCCACCAATCGACGCTGAAGCCAAAATTCTGCTCGGTCTGGTCCAGCTTGTGATGAATAAAATGCACCGGCATCTTTGACAGCCAAGGCACCAGCCTGGGGTCCTCGTGCTGCGCCTGATGGACCCAGGCGACGAACAGCGCGTGGGCCAGCGTGCCCAAGACGGTTCCGCCTGCCAGCGCGCCGCCCGAAATGTAGAAGTAATCGACCGGCAGGCCCACCACCGCCACGACCAACGGCAGGATCGCGGCGTCGCGAAATTGCTTCAATATGCCCTGGCCGTGCCGGCCATGCATGGCGCCGCGATGATGACCGTCATGCACTTCACTTAAGATGAGCCCGCTGTGCATGGCGCGGTGAAACCAATACTCAACGAAAGTGCCGAGCACGAAGCCGAACGCGAATCCTGCCAGTAGAAGGCCGCCAAAGACCATGATGCAAAAATTCCGTATGTTGTATTTTGACACCAGGACCCTCCCAATATCAAGGGCTGCTACGGCGCGAACGCGTAGGCGCGATGCGGACGCATCTCGCGCCGATCACCTGGCAAATAACATGCTTCGACATTGGAGGGCCGTTCGATATTTCCGGCGTCCAACGCGACACGCCACTTACAAGTCATTCGGACTGGATCATGGCGATTTTCGCTTACGCGCCTATCGACCCCTTCTCGCGCCACGCCATCGACACCGTCGGACGACCAATCGTCGACATCGACGCCGACCGGTGGGAGAGTCCCGCCATTGTCGCGCCGCCGGCGCCGCAAATTCCGGATCGCGCGCCCGTCGAGGCAGCGGTCGACTAGCCGGCGCTTCCGGCTCGTTCAACCGGCCAGCGAGCCGGGGATGATGTTCGGTGAGGTCAATCGGCACACCCGCCCAGCGGACCTTGCGGGTGAACCACGCGCGCGCCCAAACGCCGATCATCAAAAATTCGCGGCAGATGCCCGCCAAGGGCAGTCGCCACGACCAGCCCCAACCCTGGCCGGCGACGATGACGGTTTCGCTGGCGAGCCAGAACGCAAGCGTCGCGACCGCGAGCTGCCACCAGGCGATGCCGAGGGTCGGTCCAGCCGCGGCGCCGGCCAGCGTGGCGAAGCCGGCACTGAAGAAGGGCTCGACAAGGAAGGCGAGGGCGGCGTCGTTGCGGCGGTTCACCATCCAGCGCAGCTGACGATCCCAGACCTCGCGCAAGGTGCGGCGGCCGACGACCTGCCGAACGACGCCGGCGGAGTACACCGTGCGAAGACTGATGCGCGCCAGTGCCTTTACCAGCGCATGGTCGTCCCCCAATGAGGGCGCCATGACCGCAACGCCATCGACTTGGTTGAAATGGCGGCGGTCGAACAGCATGACCTTTCCCCAGCCGATATTGAGATGCAGAATCGATCCCGCCATGAAAGTCGGCGTCGCGCGGCCGTTGATCACGGCACATTCGATTTCGGCGGCGAAGGTCTCCGGCAGCACGCCGATCGGCAGCGCGCAAGCCATGCCGACGCCCGCCGTGAGATTTCGCAGCAATTCGCTCAACTGATCGTGCGCAAGCCAAATATTGGCATCCTTGATCAGAATCAAGTCGTGCGCGGCGCCTGCGATCGCGGGCGCGAGGTTGCTGACCTTTGGATTGAGCGTGAAGCGTTCATTGCCGAGCAGAAGGCGTGAGGGAATTTGCGGGAAGCGTGCGGCGACCTGTCGGGCGACGTCGATCGCCGGCGATTCATTTTCCGCCGCGGTGATGATCACCTCAAATTGGGGATAGAATTGGGAAAACGCCGAGACAAACGCGGCTTCAAGCGCTGGCTCCATGTTCCTGACGGGGATCACGATGGACACCGCGGGCTGATCGCCGCGGTTCGCGGCGCGTCGTCGCAGCACTGGATGAACAAATACCGCAATCAGGACCGCGGTCTGTACGATCAATGCGAGGATCCACCACGCCGCCGCTGCGATGCCCAAGAGTGAAAACGCATCCATCCGCTCGGCGCCCTAAGATAGCAATGACACGAGGACCTGCAACGCTGACGCGGCCAGACTATTTGCGGGCGTCCATTCTATAGTAAAGACCGCAATGGAATGGCAAAATATGTTTATGCCTGTGCCCGGCCGCGCGCGGACAATTGTTGATGGGACGTATCCTTTACGGCGTAACCGGTGACGCTGGCGGCCATGTGTCCCGGTCCCTGGCCATTGCGCAGTTGCTCAGCGCGCATGAGATCGTTTTTGTCGGTGGCGGCCGCGCCCAGGATCTGGCGCGGCACGGTTACACCGTCGTGCCGGCGCCGGTTCTCGGCGGCGAGGTTTCCGATCGGGGGTTTGGGGTGGCCGGCGCCGCGCGTGGCGCGCTCTCGGCGCTCGCGCAGCGACGAAGCGTCATTGCGCGGCTCATGGCGGTGATCAAGGACTATGATCCAGACCTGATCGTTACAGACTACGAGTATTTCCTGCCCTTGGCGGCGGCGCGTCTCGGGCGCGCCTGCATCAGCGTCGACCGTCAGCACGCCGTGACCCATTGCCGCTACCGGCCGCCGGGCGGGGATTGGCTCGGGCGCCTGCTGTCGCTTGGCGAAATCGGCTACCTGCACGGCGCCGCCAGCCACTACATGGTGTGCTCGTTCGTTCCCATGGAGGCGATCGATCCCAGCCTGACCGAAATCTTTCCGCCTGTTCTGCGCTGCCAAGCAGCCGATATCGCTGCCAGCGAGGGCGAGCACGCGACGGTCTATTTGCACCGGGCGCCGCTCGACTGGGTGCGCGCGCTGCTGGCGGGGCGCGCGCGCCGCTATGTCATCTACGGTTTCGATCTGGCACGGGAAGAGGGCAACTTGATCTTTCGGCGCAATTCCGCCGAACAATTTCTGGTCGATCTTGCCGGTTGCGCCTATGCCATCTGCAACGGTGGCCACAACACGATTTGTGAAGCGCTGAATTACAAGAAACCGACGCTGTGCTTCCCGACGCCCCTGTTCTATGAGCAGCTGCTCAACGCCCATCTGCTGGCGGAGACCGGCTATGGCGCCTATTATCGCCGCGATGCCGGCGCCGGGAGGGCGCTTGCCGCTTTCGAGGCGCGTCTGCCGCAATTTAGCGAACGCGTAGCAAACTACGCGCCTTGGGGTCGCCAGATCATTGCGTCGCGTCTGGAAGAGCTGACGGCAAGCCGCGGCGTGGCTTGACGGCCAGATCGCAGGCTGGATTTCGCTCCGGAACAGCCGCCGCCGCTCTAGTCGCGCGAATAAGCGGGCGCTGGCGCCGTCCGCGGTGGACGGGTTGGCTATTGGAGCCGACCTGCTATAAGTTCGCGCGCATAGCTTGGGGCATCTGGTAGGACTGATCATGTCGGGGGCAATGTACGCCACGGCCATCGCGAAACTGACGCCGAGCCTGTTCGCGCGTCCGGAATTTTCGCTGACGGCCGGCAAGCTATTGCTCAGCCGCTTGCTGCTCAACCTGCGGGTTCCCCACGACGGCTATGGCGCGAGCATTCGCCAGGTCAGCATCCGGCTCACCGATCTCTGCGATCTGCGCTGCCATACCTGCGGACAGTGGGGCGATAACGGCTATCTGGTCGGGCGGGCGATGCCGGAACTGGTTCGCGACCAGGTGACGCCCGAGCGCTATATCGCGCTCTTGAAGGATCTCATTGAGCACGGACATCGGCCCGGCGTCTATTTCTGGGGCGGCGAGCCCATGCTCTATCGTGGGCTGGTCGACATCGTGGAGGCGGCGGCGGAGTTCGGCCTTCCCACGACCATCGCCACCAACGGCTTCAGGCTTGCGGAAAAGGCCGAGCGTCTGGTCAAGGCGCCGATGTTCCTGGTCCAGGTTTCGATCGACGGCCCCGATCCGCAATCGCACAATGCCTGCCGTCCCGGCGCCAACCCGGCGACCGATAATTTCGCCACCGTCATCGCCGGATTGGACGCGCTCAAGAAGGAACGTGCCGCGCGCGGCGCAAAGCTGCCGATCCTCGCCGGGCTCTGTACGATCAACGCGCGCAACGCCGATCGCCTGGTCGACATTTACGACGCCTTCGCCGACCGGCTCGACCTGCTGGTGTTCTATCTGTCGTGGTGGATCGACGAAGACGCGGCGAGCCAGCATACCCTCGACTTTCTGCATCGCTTCGGCACCATGCCGACGCGGCATCTCGGCTGGATCGGCGGTTGGCGGCCGACGGATTTCGAAGGCCTGTCGCGGCAATTGAGCACGCTGCGCCGCAAGTCGATGACCAGCAAGGGCCCGGCGGTCATGATCATGCCGCACCTGACCGACGCCAAGGCGCTCGAGCGCTACTATACGGATCACAGCGCGACCTTCGGCCACGACCGTTGCCGGTCGATCTATCGCGCGGTGGAAATCAATGCGAACGGCAACATGTCGCCGTGCCGCGATTACAACGATTACGTCGTCGGCAACGTCAAGACCCATAGCATCACGGAATTGTGGAACAGCGAAGCCTATCGCCGGTTCCGCAACAGCTTGGAGCAGAAGGGGCTGATGCCGGTCTGCACGCGATGCTGCGGGTTGATGGGCAATTGAACCGCCCGCCGTCGGCGGTCCCGCGCGATATGCGCACCGCCTATATCCTGCTCTGGTTTCCGGTTCCCACCGAAACGTTCATCTTCAGGGAAGTCGTCAATCTGCGAAGGATGGGCCTGCCGCTGCGCGTCTATACGCTGTACGGCCGACGCCGGCGAAATTTATCTGCGGAAATGCAGGCGGCCTCCGGCGATGTCGAGCGGCTGGGCTGGCGTGTCCTGTCGAGCGCGCCCGGCGCAATCTGGTACTGGTGGCGGCGTAAGCCGGATGTGGTCAAGGCGTTGTTCCGCGCGTTGCGGCTGCTGCGCTGGCGCCACGTCGAAAAGAGCGGCGAGAGCGTTTGGGCGCTGCTCGCCGCCTTCGAGCTTGCGCGGCGTTTTGAGGCGCAGGCCATCGAACATATCCATGCGCCCTGGGCGAGCGGCTGCGCGACGGCGGCTTGGGCGTCTTCCAAGCTGACAGGCAAGCCGTTCAGCTTCACGGCGCGCGCCTGGGATATTTACCCGCCTGACGAGCTGATCGAACGAAAAATCCACGATGCCGTGCTGGTGCGGACGGAGACCGCCGCCAACGTCCGTCATTTGTCGGGTTTCGCCGGCGGGCAAGGCGACAAGTTCCGGGTGACCTATAATGGCGTGCCGCTACGCGCGGAGCGGCAAGCAGCGGTCGCCATGCAGCCGCCTTACCGTCTGCTCGCGGTCGGACGCTTCGTGCGCAAGAAGGGCTTCGATCAGCTGCTCCGCGCCGCCAAACTGCTGGCCGATGCCGGCGTCGACTTCCGCCTTACCATTGCGGGCGACGGCATGCTGCGCCTGCCGCTCAAATGGCAGGCCACGCGCCTGCACATCGCCGACCGCGTTCATTTTCCGGGCTTCGTCCCGCACGATGCGGTGGCGAGATTGTTTCTCGAAAGCGACATTTTTATCATGCCCTGCGTGATTGCGCCGTCGGGCGATCGCGACGGTCTGCCGACCGTGATCCTGGAGGCGTTGAGCTACGGGGTGCCGGTTGTCACGACGGCCGTTTCCGGCATCCCCGAGCTGATAGAGGACGGCGTCACGGGGCTGCTGGTGCCTGAACGCGACCCGGTGGCGATTGCCATGGCGGTCCGCAGGCTCATCGCCGACCGCGACGCGGCGCTGGCCATGAGCCAACGCGGGCGCGCCCGCGTCGGCCAGCAGTTCGATCCGGAACGCAATCACCGCGCCGTGCTTGAGCTTTACCGCCAGATCGCGCAGCAGGCATGAGAGGCGCGCTGCGATGACTGCGAGCAACCAACGTTCCGCCAGTCCCGCAATCGCCTACGCGCTTTCGGTCTATTCGATCGCCTTCCTTGTCGCGGCCGTCTACCATGCCGTGGAGTTGTGGCGCGCGCTTATCGCGGATGGCGCGGTGCTGTTTCATTCGAGCTTCGTGCTCATCGACCTGTTCATGGCTTTAGCCGTTTGGCGGCGGCTTCCCGGCTTGCTGTTGCTGGTCACGGCGCTCACCGCCGAGCAGCTTTACGCGCACGGCTCCGCCGCCTGGATCGCCTGGCACGATGCGCATAGAATTGATGCGATCTCGTGTATCGTCGTGATCGCCATGCCGGCGCTGCTGGTCCTGATCGCGCTGGAGCGCGCCGCGGGTGGCAAAGTCAAGAGCGCGGCAAAAAAACCGCCGCAACCGCATTGAGCAAACTTTTTGCATGAAGACGTTTCGCATGAAAACGTTGGCGCTACCGCGATGTCACGCGTGATCGTCATTACCGGCGCATCGAGCGGCATTGGCGCCGCGCTCGCCAAGCGCTACGCCATGTCCGGCCACGTCCTGGGCCTGATCGCCCGCAATCGCGCGCGGCTCGAAGCCGTTGCCGAGGAATGCCGCAAGCTGGGCGCGCAAGTCACGATCGGCTGCGTCGATGTGCGCGACGCGCCGGCAATCGCGCGCTGGCTTTCCGATTTCGATGCCGACAATCCGGTCGATCTCTTGATCGTCAACGCGGGAATTCTTCTCGGGTCGCTGGAAGGCAGCCATGAACCCTTGGAGGTGACGCGGGCGCAGATCGATACCAACCTGATCGGAGCCTTGAATACGGCGACGCCGCTCCTCGGCAAGATGGAGCGCCGCGGCCGCGGCCAGATCGCGCTGATGGGCTCGCTCGCCGCCTTGGCGCCCCATCCCGATTGGCCGGGTTACTGTGCCGCCAAGACCGCGCTCTTCACCTATGCGACGATGCTGCGCGAGCGCATGCGCGGCAGCGGGGTCAAAATCAACATGATCGCGCCCGGCTGGGTCACCGCGCCGATTAACGAGCCTTATGCGATGTGGCGTCCGTTCGAGCTCAGTGCCGATGACGCGGCCGAGCGTATCGCGCGCGGGCTGGCGCGCGACCGCGCCTTGATTGCCTTCCCGTGGCAGCTCGTGGCTTCGGCGAAGATTTCCCGTCTGCTTCCGGTATGGCTGCGCCGATTTGGCTATCGGCTGTTTCGCGCAGCGCCCCGCAAGGGCTCGCCCAATGCGACAGATGAGACGCGAGACCGTTGACCTTTGTTTGACGGTCATGGCCCTGTTTGTGCATTATCCGGTAAAATGATCGGGTAACCTGCGAACCGGACGTGTGCGAATTATGGGGGCAAATAAGCTCGCAATGAGAGCAGACCGTTGACCATGCTGAACCGACCGAAAAGCGAGTCTGCGCAAAATCGTTTGAGTGACTTCCGACGGGAGAATCTCACCGGCGGTGGCGCGCCGGTGGGCGATCGGAAATTTGCCGCGCCGAACTCCGAAAACATTCTGGCTTGGCTTTTCGCGCCGGTGACGTGCGCCTGGCGCAATCGCGAACTGCTGGCGGGGCTTGTCCGGCGCGACATTCAAGCGCGTTTCCGCGACACCGTGTTCGGTATTTTCTGGGCGGTCGCTGCGCCGCTCGTTAAGCTCGCGGTTTATACGGCTATTTTCGGCGCTTTGATTCAGCCGCGGTGGCAGAACCAAGTCAGCGACCCGCATGTTATCGCATTCGCTTATTTTTCCGGTTTGGTCCTTGTCGAATTTCTAATCGAATGTCTCAGTGCGTCCGCAAATCTCATGCGCGACAACACGGTATACATCAAGAGAATCGTTTTCCCGGTTGAGATACTTCCGTGGGTGGCATTGGGCTATGCGGCATTTCGCGTGTTCGTCGGTATGGCGCTCGTCCTTGTTGCGTATATAGCGATGATCGGCTTGCCGCCGATTGACTTGTTGATCGTCCCGCCGCTGTTCGGGGTGCTTGCTTTGACCGCCCTGGGAATGATGTGGATCTTGTCTGCATTGGCGGCTTACGTGCGCGACGTCGGCCACGTGGTGACGGCATTCCTGCCGCTCCTGATGTTTGTCAGCCCCGTCTTCTTTCCGCTCTCGGCGGTGCCGCAACCGTTTGCGACTTTATTGCTGATCAACCCGCTGACTTTTCCGCTTGAGCAGATGCGTGCGGCCCTGTTCGGCGCCGGTTTCCATGCTTGGCCCGCGCTCGCAGTCTACGCGATTGTCGCCATCGTGACGGCGTCGCTCGGCTACCGTTTTTTCATGAAGGTCCGCCCCGGGTTCGCCGATGTCCTCTAGCGCAGCGATCAGGGCATCGGGGCTCGGCAAGTCGTACCGGATCTACGAGCATCCGGCGGACCGGCTGATGGAGCTGCTCGGTCGGCACCGCCGGCGGAGCAGGGACTTCTGGGCGCTGCAGGGCATCGACCTGACGGTGCAGGCCGGCGAAGCGGTCGGGGTGATCGGGCGCAACGGCTCCGGCAAGTCGACGCTGCTGCAGCTGATCTGCGGCCTGCTGCAGCCGACGACCGGTGAGATCGCGGTGCGCGGGCGCGTTGCCGGGCTGCTCGAGCTCGGCGCCGGTTTTAATCCCGACTTCACCGGCCGCGAGAACGTAAATTTGGCGGCGACGATCCTCGGCTTGCACAGCGAGGAGATCGCGGCGCGTTTTTCGGCGATCGAGGCGTTTGCCGGGATCGGCGCGTTCATTGACCGGCCGGTGCGGGAATATTCGAGCGGCATGTATGCGCGGCTGGCTTTTGCGGTGTGCGCGCATGTCGACGCTGACCTGCTGGTGATCGACGAGATCTTGGCGGTGGGGGATGCGGCGTTCCAACAGAAGTGCATGCGCTATCTGCGCCGGTTTCAGGCCGGCGGCGGCACGCTGCTGTTCGTGTCGCACAGCGAGGCGGCGGTGCTGGGGTTGTGTGAACGCGCGGTGTGGTTGGATCGCGGGCAGCTGCAGGCGGACGGGCCGAGCCGGGAAGTGTGCCGCCGCTACGCCACCGCCTTGCAAGACAGCGGCAGCAATTTCCTCACCGGGGGAGGCGCCGAAGCGGATGTGGAAACCGCGCCGCCGGTCGCCGGCGCGTCCGCACCGCAAGCCGCTGAGGACGAGATTTTGGACTTCGACCCCGATGCCGCGGTTGCAACGGGTGGAGCGGAAATCGAGGCCGTCGGCTTTGTTGAATCCGATGGCAGCCCGATAACCATCGCCGAGGGCGGCGAATGGCTGGAGCTGCGCATCGACTGCGTTGCGCAGGCCGCCGTGCAACATCCGATCGTTGCATTCATCGTGCGCAACCGTATCGGCCGCGCGGTGTTCAGCGACGATACCGGCCCGAGCGGCCGCGTGATCGCATCCGGTCAACCGTTCTCCGCGCGTTTTACCTTCTACCTGCCGCACCTGCCGACCGACCAGTATTCGGTCGAGGTGTTCATCTTCACCGGCCCGCCGGCATCCGCCCGTCTGCTCGCCCATGCCGTCGACAGCTATTTCCTCACCGTCCACTCGCGGCATGTCGGAGAGGGACTGGCGAATGTGGCGCTGATCGAGGCCGTTCTTGAAGTCGAAACGAAAGCCAAGGTCACGGCCAATGTCGTCTAGCGTGATCGGGGCATCGGGGCTCGGCAAGTCGTACCGGATCTACGAGCATCCGGCGGACCGGCTGATGGAGCTGCTCGGTCGGCACCGCCGGCGGAGCAGGGACTTCTGGGCGCTGCAGGGCATCGACCTGACGGTGCAGGCCGGCGAAGCGGTCGGGGTGATCGGGCGCAACGGCTCCGGCAAGTCGACGCTGCTGCAGCTGATCTGCGGCCTGCTGCAGCCGACGACCGGTGAGATCGCGGTGCGCGGGCGCGTTGCCGGGCTGCTCGAGCTCGGCGCCGGTTTTAATCCCGACTTCACCGGCCGCGAGAACGTAAATTTGGCGGCGACGATCCTCGGCTTGCACAGCGAGGAGATCGCGGCGCGTTTTTCGGCGATCGAGGCGTTTGCCGGGATCGGCGCGTTCATCGACCGGCCGGTGCGGGAATATTCGAGCGGCATGTATGCGCGGCTGGCGTTTGCGGTGTGCGCGCATGTCGACGCCGACCTGCTGGTGATCGACGAGATCTTGGCGGTGGGGGATGCGGCGTTCCAACAGAAGTGCATGCGCTATCTGCGCCGGTTTCAGGCCGGCGGCGGCACGCTGCTGTTCGTGTCGCACAGCGAGGCGGCGGTGCTGGGGTTGTGTGAACGCGCGGTGTGGTTGGATCGCGGGCAGCTGCAGGCGGACGGGCCGAGCCGGGAAGTGTGCCGCCGCTACGCCACCGCCTTGCAAGACAGCGGCAGCGAATTCCAAAGCGGCGGAAGCGGGGAGATGAGCAAGCAGCCGGCGCAGCCGACCGGCGAACCCTGGATCGTTTCGGCGCCGCCGCCAATCGCCGAAGACCCGCGCTGGCGTGGGCAGAACCCGATGGAAATCATCGCGTTCGATCCGAATGCGCCTTGGCACGGCGATGGCGGGGCGTTCATCGAAAGTGTCGGCTTGTTCTCGCCGGACGGTGCGCCGCTCTCCGCCTGCCAAGGCGGCGATGAAGTGGAGTTGCGCGTCGCGTGTCTGGCCTTGCGGCCGATCAGCCGGCCGATAGTCGGTTTCATCCTGCGCAACCAGCGCGGCGAGAACCTCACCGGCGACAACACCTATTTGCGCTACCGCGACAGGACAATTTCGCTCGCCGCCGGTGACGCCGTTACCGGCCGCTTCCGATTTCGGCTGCCTTATCTGCCGGTCGGCGTCTACCGTTTCGCCCCGTCGATCGCCGAAGGCACGCAATACGACCATTTACATCTGCATTGGATGGAGGATGCGCTCGCCTTGCGCGTTTCGAAAAGCCCAATCCGCAGGGGAGCGGTCGGCGTTCCCATGGTGGCGATCGACATCAACTGACGGTAGCGCTTGCGACGCGGCTGACCGTCGAAGGCCGCTCGTCATCGGCCGCAGCCGTTTCCTTCGTGCCGCCTGAGGGCGACGGCCAGGCGGTCGGCCATTGGTCGCGCAGAATGATATCGAGCAGAATTCTGCGTGCTTTGCCGCCATGTCAGCCATGGCATCGCCTCCGAACGCGGATGCTGCCCTTCCCGGAACATCGCGAGCCAGTTGCGAACCGCCGTGGCGAGGTCGTCCGGTTCGCGGCCGCTGAAATAGGCGGCGTGCTCGCCGGCGACCTCGCGAAACACGGGAAGGTCGCGCGCGAGTATCGGCAATTTGTGGCGCGCGGCCTCGATCAGCGGCAGGCCGAAGCCTTCCCCCTCGCTCGGGGCGAGCAAACAGGTCACGGCGGCATAGACCGCCTCGAGATATTCGTCGCTGACGGCCTCAAGCCAAAGCAGCCGATTACCAAACTCCGGATGCTCGCGGATGCGGGCCGCCAACTTGTCGGACATCCAGCCTTGGCTGCCGACCAGAACAAGGCGGACATCGATCCCGGCCGCCCACAGCAATTCAAAGGCGGCCAAGGTCTGGGCGTGCCCTTTGCGCGGCTCCATCGTACCGACGATCAGAAAGGAGGGCGCCGCGCGCAGGCGCTCAAGCGCGGCGCCGGCGTCCGCAGGCATTCCCCGCGTCGGCACCGAGGCCTCGATGTCGGCACCGAGATGCGACCAAGCGATCTTGAGCGGCCGCAACCGCTTGGGGCCGTGCGTTGCCAGCCATGATTGCAGCTCTTTGGCCGCCGACCGCGAAATCGCAACGACGCCGTCGAAGCGGCTGATCGTGTCGACCCATTGGACATGTTTTTCACAGACGGCGGCATCAAAGCAATCAGGGCGCAGCTCGGGCAGAAGATCATAGAGGACGTAATAGACGCGAACGCCCGAGGCACGCATCGCTTCGATCACCTTGGCCTGCGCCAATGTCACGGAAGGATAAAGGTCCAATCCCAAAAAAATGTCGCGGTTATGCGGATCGATGGGATCGTCTTTTCCGCCGGCCGGCGGACTATCGAAGAAACGGCGCGCGAATTCTCGCGCATATCGAAAACCATTCGAATCTTTCGTGGCATAGACGGGCTCGATCCGGACTCCCGCCGGAGCGTTCGAGACCAGCTCCAACAAGATGCTGCGAACCACGCGTTGGATGCCGGTCTTGACGTCGGCATTGACGAGACGCGACACATCGACGAACAACCGCCGCGTAGGCCAAGCCGCGGGGTGATTTCGGTCGATCGCTGCCGCCAGGCGCTTGCAGTCGGCGGGGTTCGGCGGGTCGTCAAGCGCCGCAATGGCGTCGATCAGGCCCGCAACGCGCTCGGATTGAAAAATGACGGCGTGACCGGGCGCGTCGCCGTCCGGCGCTGGAATGCGCAAAGCACGCTGCCGCGACAGGTGAACCCGCTCGAATGCCGAAATGGCCTTTTTGGCGGACGCATCCCAGGAGAAGGATTTTGCCCGTGCAGGTCCGTGGCGCGCCAGTCTGGTGCGGAAATCCTGATCGACCAGCGCTTGGAGAAGCTTTGTGCTTATCGCTTCCTCCGAATGCGGATCGAACAGCGCGTCGTTGCGGCCGATCACTTCCGGCACGCTGGTTGCGTTCGCGCCGATTACTGGAGCGCCGCAGCTCATCGCCTCCAAGACTGGCAGGCCGAAGCCTTCGTGCCAGGACGGGAACGCAAATAGCGTACAGGTATTGTACAGCAGCACGAGGTCGTCGTCCGACACATGGCCGGCCAGGATCATCTCGTCGGGTGACAGCCCGCGCTCGACGGCCAGCTGCAGGAACGCTTCCCGGCGCTCGGGTGAGAATTGGCCGACGATCACGAGCTGGTGGTTGAGGCGAACCGAATTGGGAAGTTTTGCAAAGGCACAGATGAGGCCTTCCAAGTTCTTTCGAAAATCGTCCGCGGTCACCGACAAAACAAACGGCCGCGTTATCCCGTGATGCCGCATCACGCCGGCAGTTTGCGCGGCATTCAGGGAGAGAGGCTTGAACCGATAGTCAGCCGCGCAGCCGGTTACGACGATCTCCGATTCCGGGCGGCCGAGATGCTTGACAGCTTCCTGCCTGGTCGATTCCGAAATGGCCAGAAGCAGGGATGCCCGATGCAGGTATTCGTATTGGCGGTAGTACCAGTCGCGGTGTTTCGGATCGCTCAGATAGCGGTCGCGGTTGACGTGCGGGATGAGGTCGTAGACGGTGACGACAGACGGGTAAGCGCTGGTGAAGTCCCCGATGGTCGCGACCACGTTGTCGCCAAAGCCCTCGAACAGCTCGATGACGTGAACCAAGTCGGGCTCCAGCTCGGCAAGGAATGCCTCGCGCACGAGTTCGGCGGCGGCACGCCGGCCGGTGTTATGTGGGCCGAGGTAAGCGATCGGGCCGGGCGTGTGCCAGACGCGGATATTATCCTGTGGCAGCAGGCTATCGAACGCAGCGCGGATTGGCTCGATCGTCTCTGGAAACAGTCCGTTGAGAGCAAGCATGACCTCGTTATCGCCGCGCTGACGAGCCATCGCCAAAGCCAGGCACAGACTGTAGCGGCCAATGCCGCGACTACGGCTCGCCGCCTGAGCACCTTGCAGATCGATAACGATGCGCATGGCGCTAGATGACCCGGCGGCGCGCGATTGCGCGTGTCAACGCCTGATGAATCAAGCGTGCCCGCGGGGTCATGTCCGCGTCCGGTCGCAAAACGGCCTGCCACCAGTTGAAAATACGGACACATCGCACCGCTGAATTCCCTACCATTTGTTTGCCGCGCAGAACCGCCGCCCGGATCGATCGGAATGGCCGTGTGAGGCGCCAGGACCAGCTGGATTCCATCGCGTGCAGCGTATCCGACAAGCCTTGAATGTCTTGCCGAAGCGCATCGATCGTGGCGACCTGCTGCAGGGAGGCCTTCTTGTCGTTTTCGACTTGGCTGACCAATTCTGAGATGCGCGTCTCGGCCCGAGACTGAGCAGCCGGCACAAATCGATCGAAGACATTCGGCGGGATGTCGAACGCCGAAGCGAGCTCCGCATGCTCACGCGCGATATAAAATCCGTTCAACCCGTCCCGGTATACGCAAGTGTAATCGGCTTCGATCAGTATTTGCTCCCACGTCGCATGGGTCTCGATTTGCGACATCGGATACGTAGCCTCGACGATCACGATCCAGGGGCGATAGCGGACCCAATCCGCGCCGCGGATGACGGAGGCCTCGGCGCCCTCCACGTCGATCTTGAGAAAGTGAATGTCGAATTTTTCCCGGATATGCTCTGCGCAAATCGACGCAAGCGTAGACGTCTGGACCAGCAGTTGCTCCGACGCAATTAACCCCTTGGCGGTATGTTCGGCGGCGATCTCGTTTCCAAGCGTGGACAGTCCCGTCGAGCCCGATCCAGTCGGCAACCGTATTATATGAAGCTCTGCCGCGCCGTCGGCATCTGCGACCGCAATTTGCAAGTTGATATCCCGCGGCCGTGCCGTTCGCAGCTCCGTATACGGTTCCGGGTTCGGCTCCACATTGATCCCGCTCCAGCCGCGATCGTAAAAGGCCTTGGTGACTGAATTGATCTCGGGGGACCAAGCTCCGATATCAATGTAAAAGCCATGCTCGATGTGCCCTAGGGCGCGCCATAGCATGACGTCTTCAAAGTTTTGGGCAAACGAAATAAAGGTCAATTCCAAGCCCCTACCGGCAGAGCCTGCGGGTGTTTTGTTCTTGTTCGGCATGGACCATCTGTTTAACGACATCCGGGAACACCGTTTGCGCTTTCCACCCGAGCACCTCCGCTGCCCGGGTCGCGTCGCCAACAGAACATTCAATATCCGATGGTCGCACGAGTCCAGCATCGAAATCGACGTGGTCGCGCCAATCGAGCCCCACTTCCGCGAATGCCGCCGCGACGAAGTCCTCGAGCGAATGCGCGCGACCGGTTGCGATGACGAATTCGTCGGCTGTATCGCGCTGAAGCATCAGCCGCATCGCTTCGACATAGTCGGGCGCCCAACCCCAATCGCGCTTGCTTGAGAGGTTTCCGAGCAGCAGACGTTCGCGTGATCCCCCCGCTATTCGGACGGCCGCCGCGGTCACTTTGCGCGAAAAGAAATGCTCCGGGCGAAACGGCGATTCATGGTTAAACAAGTAGCCGGAGCAGGCAAACAGCCCATATGACTCGCGATAATTGCGGACCAGAGAGACCGCGGCCGATTTCGCGACGCCATAAGGGCTCTTCGGCCGGTGGACGGTGTCTTCGGTCGCGGGTCGCCCGGTTATGTCGCCGAATACCTCCGAGGAGCCCGCATTGTAAAACTTGGTGCGCGGCACGACCAGCCGCATGGCTTCGAGGATATTCAAGGTCCCCCGTACGATGCTTTCAATCGTCTGGGCCGGCTGCAGAAAGGACCGTGAAACGGACGAAGGTCCGGCTAGATTGTAAATCTCGTCAGGTCCAATTCGCTCGATGACTGCCAGAACGGAATCCAGGTTCTGGGGCGACTGCGCGTGCAATTTGACGCGATCCGTGATGCCGAGTGCCGCCAGTCTTTCCATCTGCGCGGTGCCGGCATCGCGCGTGGTGCCGTGAACGATGTGGCCCTTTTCCAGAAGCGTCTTGGCAAGAAATGGCCCGTCTTGACCGGTAATGCCAACGATTAATGCCGTCGCCATAAACTCAAATCCGCGCGTGGATCAGCCCGGCGAATATGCACGAGCCGATACGGCCGCAAGCATCCGGACCGATGATGGCATGCCAACGCGCTAAATTCCAAATCGGGATGCCAAATCAGGATACATTGAACCGGCTGAAAGCGGCAAATTGACGATATTGGCCGAACGCCCGCTCTAGTCGGCTACGCTGCCCGACAATTGGCGTTCCGTGGCGGCCGGCGCGCGGCGCGCATCGGAGTAGGTAGCGGCTATGGAGCGCAGCGGGGACGCGCCCGCGAACATGCGCAGCTTGAGCAATTCTGCCTGGACGCGCGCAGCCGCCGCGGCGGCCCCGGCACGAATGCCGTCGCGTGCGCGCGTGGCGGCCGACGCTGCCAACCGCGTAACCTGCTCCGGCTGCAGCGACATCAGCGCAACCGCTGCCGTGAGCTCAATGCAGGCGATACCCGCGGTCAGCCACACCCAGCCTAGATCCATCCCGATCAGTTCGGTTCCGATGATCTGCACGAGATGGAACGAGCCAATGACGCCGCATATGACCACGATCGGCTGATTGCGGCGATCCGATAGCACGCCCCACAGCGCGAGCAGCCCGAGCCCGAGCAAGGTGTGAATGACGGTCAGCGCCGGAATGCTGAAGCGTTCGATCAGCTCGCGCGTCCACAGCCGCCGCGACGTACCATCGGAGATGCCACCGCCGCGGGCCCGCCACAGGTCGCCCAAAATCGTCGTGGTGCTCAGCTCGTCCGTCAGCGGCACGCCGCGTTTGGTCGCGTTAATGCCGAAGCTGCGCAGCGGCGCGACGAGCTGATCGAAATTCGTCGTCTTCACTTCGCCTCTTGCCGGCTTGAATTCCTGATACGCGCCATCGAATAGAACGATGTGGCTTTGCTCGGGGCTGCGCTCGAACACCGCGCGCTGGGCATAATATGCCGTCTCTACGTTGTCGTCATCGACCTTGCGGATGAAGACGCCGGCGATCTCGTTTCGCTTCAGGAACTTCTTGAAGATGATGGTCAGCCGGCCGCCTTCCAGCTCGTTGGCGCGGCCGACATTGAGCATCGGCGGGTAAACGTCGTGACGCACGAAATTCAAGGCGTCGTGCAAATTGCCGGCCGTAAGCGGCGCGACATAACACGACATCGCGTATCCGATGATGGTCGCAGCCAGCGCGACGTACAGGGCCGGCGCCCGTGTACGGAAAATCGATTGTCCCGCCAACTGGAGCGTGAGAAGCGTGCCATCCGACGAAAACTTGCCGTAGCACCAGATGATCGAGCCGGCCACGAGCAAAGGCAGGATATGGTAGAGGATCGACGGTGCGATCGCGGAGAGGGCAGGCCACAACAATTCGGTGTAAATATATCCTTCCGGCAAATGCACAAACAACGAGATCAGAATCGGCGGCCCTGAGAAAACGACCGCCGCTACGAACGACGCAAACAGCAATTGCCTTATGAGATACCGGTCAACGGTCTTTATCATCTCACGTCAGCCACAAGACGCAACGTCGACGCAACCGGCGCACCAACAGCACAACGCGACAATTGCTGCAGCCGTCAACTTCGGCGATGCATTCAGCCCCAGAACGCTTTGGAAACGATAACATGGCTCCCGGAAATTCGCCATAGGCGCATGGGGTGCGATGGCGGCGCTGTTGATTGACTTGGCTTGCCCCAATGTGCGTGCTGCGATTGGCGCCTCGCTGGGTCGCACGTGCCATTTCTAGACACCTCGCGGGAAAACGGTTACAAATAAAATCAGCACCGCTTGCGTGGCCTGACGATCTTCCGCAAGCCCATCGTTGAGGCCGGCGATTCGAGAACACCGGCGGCAGATTCCCCTCGACATGACCGGTCCGGCCCGCATCCGCCTCGTCGTACTGCTCGAAGATCTCGAATTTGGCGGCACCCAGCGCTACGCGCTGCATTTGCTGCAAGGGCTCGACCGGGCTTGGTTCGCGCCTGAAGTGTGGGTATTGCGCGGCGGTGACGATCTCACCGCGGCGGTGCGCGCTGCCGGCGTCGACATTGTCCGTTTCTCCGACCGCAATAAGGTGGGGCCGCTGGCCGTGATGCGGTTGGCGGCGCGGCTATGGCGTGACAGGCCGGGCTTGCTCTACACGCTTACCGTTATCCCGAACATCTGGGGACGTCTGTTTGCCGGGGTCATGCGCATTCCCGTCGTCTCCGGCTTTCGCAGCTTCGCGCCGCGTCAGCACGAGCGCCTGCTGCACCGGTTTTCGGCGCGCATCATCACCAATGCCGCCGTGCTCAAAGCCAGAATGACGCAGCGGCTTTGGGTCGAGCCGGACCGCGTCGCGGTCATCGCGAACGGCGTGGACGGGGATTACTTCTCGCCCGACGAGGCCGCCAAATCGGTCGATCCGCATGTGGTGTGCGTCGCCCGGCTGGTAGGCGAAAAGGACATCCCCACCTTGCTCGAGGCTTTCCGGCTGACGCGGGCGCAAGTGCCTGACGCGCGCCTCGACATCATCGGCAATGGCCGCGGTCCGGTCGCCGACGAGCCGAATGTCCGCTTTCTGCCGGGAACGGAAGATATCCGGGCGCATCTGCGGCGCGCCTGGGTTTTCGCATTGGCGTCGCGCAGCGAAGCCTCGCCGAATGTGATTCTGGAAGCCATGGCCTGCGCTCTGCCGGTGGTGGCGACCGGCGTCGGCGGCATTCCCGAGTTGGTCGACGACAAGAAGACCGGACTGCTGGTGCCGCCCCGCGATCCGGCCGCCTTGAGCGCGGCCTTGACGGCGCTGTTGCGCGACCGCGCACTCCAGAAGTCCATGGGGAAAGCAGGGCGTCAGCGCGTGCTGAGCGAATTTGGCGTTGCGCGCATGGTGCGGCAGACCGAAACGGTGCTGCGCGAGGTCGCCGCAGCGCGCTACGGCATGGACGACGACGGTGGAGGGCAGCATTCCGCCCGCGCTTGCGCTCCGGCCTGAAACCGCAGCGGGTGCGCCCGCCGAAGAGATCATAGAGCGGGGAAAATTCCGACCGGATCGCTCGCTTCGCAACGTGACCGTCGCGACCCTGACGGTCTATCTGCCGCCGGCCGATCGCGCGACCGGCGCCGCCATGGTGATCTGTCCCGGCGGCGGATACGCGGCTGTCACCATCGACAAGGAGGGCCATGACGTTGCGCGCTGGCTGACGACAATGGGAGTTGCCGGCCTGGTGCTCAAATATCGCTTGCCGAATGCCGCCCTGATGGTCGGCGAGATTCCATGGCCGCTGCAGGACATCGCGCGCGCGCTTGACCTGACCCGCGAGCGCGCCGGCGCCTGGCGCATCGACCCGCGGCGCCTCGGTGTCATGGGTTTTTCCGCCGGCGGCCATATGGCGGCCTACGCTTCGAACATCGATCGCGACGTGGCGTTTGCCGTGCTGGTCTACCCGGTCATTTCGATGGAGCCGAGCCTGACCCACAAAGGCTCTCGATTGAGCCTGCTCGGCAAGCGACCCGCCCCGGGCATGACCGAGCGCTATTCGATCGACCGTCACGTGACCGCGCGGACAGCTGCCACCTTTCTGGTGCATGCGCGCGATGATGACGTCGTGAAGGTCGCGAACTCAATTCGCTATGCGGACGCGCTGCGGGGGGCGGGCGTGCCGCATGAAAGTCTGCTCTATGCGCGTGGCGGCCACGGTTTCGGGCTGGGCGTGCATGGAAGCGAGACAGCGGAGTGGCCAATGCGCTGCATGGCCTGGCTACGAGAGCTTGGCGTGCTGGACGTCACGGCCGAGCCTGCGCTAGCGCCACGCGACTTGCGGACCGCGCGCTGATACTGATTGGACAAAGAACAACCGCGCCGGTGGCGGGCGCTATTAATCCTTAGCTCTTTTGATTGCCATCAGTGATTTCTTCGTTTGGAGCCATGAGTTTTGGATGGCTTTGTTCCCAAAGCCCTCTGGCGACGTCCAGAGCGTTGATCTTCCGATCTTCCCACCAGGCAACCTCATTGCCGGCTTGATGCAGCTGCCGATGATGGCCTCGGCAAAGGGGCACGGTGAATTCGTCGCTGACTTTCATGCCGATGGCGCGCGGTTGGGCAAACCGCAGGTGATGCGGGTCGGACGGTTGCCGTCCACAGATCAGGCAAGGCTGGGTCGCGACGAAGTTGAGGTGTGCCCGGTCGCGTATGCGCTTTGGCTCAGAGATCGTAAGGACGCTTTTGTCGATCCGACCGGGCGGCAGATCAGGGACCGCAGGGGCGAGGGGTGGGGCTGCAGGCCTTGGCGCCAGTTGCCGTCGTTCATGGGCAAGATGTTCGCTTACTGGCGGAGATCGACGTCGGCCGTAGTACCGTGACGGCCGTGGGATAGGGGTGGTGTCATCCGGGTGAAAACCGGTGCGGGGCCTCGGGTGACAGCTGCTTGATTGCGAAGGCTTTTCGGCCTGGCGCCGCTTTGCCGTTGCGGTAGAGCTCAAGGCCAAACGGCTTGCCGAAGGTCGCCAGCGCCCGTTTGGTGGCATCGGTTTCGGCGGCTTTGACCGCAATATCGTGCACCTCGGCAGGTGAGGTGCCGCGGCCTTCGCCCGAGCCGTGGCCCTCGCGAATAACGCTCGCTTCCTTTGCGTGCACCGTGATGCGGACGCGAGCGACGTAGACGGCGAGGAAGTTCCCCGGCTTTCACGGGCCAGCACGCAGCGGGACTCCGTGGTCTCGCGACTCCAGCCGTCGAAGCCGAAGATCCGGTTAGCTTCCGAGAGGACGTACCAGCCTTCGAGGTAGGAGAACTCCCGCCCATTGGCTTCGCGGGTACGCACCTGGCGCGGCATTCAAATCACGCCGCAGCGCTGTCAATTGCTTTGCTGAGAAGCCCATCACTTGGTCCTCACACTCAGTACCGGTTCGGGATTGGACAGGCTCACGCCGGTGATCTCGGCGCCCTGCTTGAGGTCTGCCAGAAGGCCCTGCCGATTGAGTTTGGGGTCGCGTGGTTCCCAATAGATGCTGGGCACCGCCGCCTCATCGATCACCATCAGGGCGGGGGTCCCGGCTCGTATGGAGGCCGTGAAGTCGGGTGCCTGGAGTTTCTTCAGGTCGAGCTCGACCATCACATCCTTGGCGATCTGGCGGCGTTTGGAGGCCCGATCCTGCAACCGGGCAAGGCGGTCCTCCATCTCGGCAATCCGGCCCTTTAGCCCCGTGGCCAGCGCTTCATCGGCCAGGGCGGAGCGGATGATAGCCACGACGATCTCGTGCAGGTCGGTCAGCCCCTCCACGGTATCGGCGAGTGTCTGCTCGTCGATTCGATGGGTCTTCGGCCCGGATGCGGTCGCGGACGGCGCGGTAGTGGATTGAAGCAAATTCAAGACTCATGGCAAAACTCCTATCTACTAACGTCAACATAAAATATTGATTCCCAGTCAAATGTCAACACAAAATGTTGAAACGATAACCCCCGCCCAATGCCGTGGTGCGCGGGGCCTGTTGGATATGACCCAGCCGAAGCTTGCTTCCGCAGCCGGACTTGGACTTTCAACGATCGTGGATTTTGAAAGGTCGCGAAGATCGGTCTCAAGCGAAGTCGTGCAAGCTATACAGAACGCTCTGGAGCGTGCTGGCATCGAATTTATCACCGAGAACGGGGGCGGCCCCGGGGTAAGATTACGCAAGCGCCAACGCGCCAGACCGGTGAAATAGCCTCAACTCATATTGTGACCGTGCTGGTCTAACTCAGACAACGCTCATCCGCGCACTGGCGGCCGCCGACATCGAATTTATTGCCGAAGACAGCGGCGGACTTGGAGTGCGACTTCGCAAGCGTCTGCTGGAAAAGAAAACAAAATAGCTCCGCAAGGTGCTCAAGATTTGCCTGACTTTGACATCAAATAATCAAGTTGATTATGTTTTGACGCATGCGGACCAGCGCGTTCGTGTGCACGCTGCTGGTCTCGTACAAAATCGAACCGTACGAGCGCCGTGCCTATTCTCACAGAACAAAGCGCTGGCGCGCCTGAGTGACTTACAATTGATATCGCGGGCAAAGAGCTCGGCCAGCGACAAGAGCGACATGAGAGGAAACAACCGAAAGTGTAGTGACAACCATAATTCTATTTTAGCGTGCTTTTTGGCAAAACGAACCCAAATTCATCAATGATTTCAAATTTGCTCCGGCGAAATGGGTGGAGCGATGAGCCTCGACTACGGGCTGAAACGACTTCGGTCAACAATTCGTCCAGAGATGTGCTTTGGCTTCTAACCGGCGCACACAGGTTTCAAGTCGGCGCGGTCTGCGAGGCAAACCGCACAGCTGCCACTTCCAGGCTGCGCTGCGCATCCTACCCGACGGGACGGTGACGCCGCGCCTGCATGTGGTGGCCGGCAATGTGCGCGGGCAATCGCTCGCCGGCATCTAGGACGGGTCCGTCATGCGCAATTATCGTGCCATGATATACGGACAATTTCAGTCGGGCTGCGCCCGCTGCTGCAGCCGCACCGATCAGCTTGTCGCTCGGCTCCACGCCACGCCGGGCTGCGGCACGCCTATCGCTCTCAGGTCCGGTTGTCGGCGTTATGGGCTGGGCTATGGATTCTTGTTGCCGCGTGGCCAATGTGAGCGTCGACCACGGCAAAACGAGCCGCTGATGCGGGGTAAGGTCAGATCGGTCTCACTGGTGCGCAAGCTCGTCATCGATGTCATGCATGCGGCGATTCCGCTCGTCGTCGACAAACGCATGATGAAGTTCGATCGCCTCGTGCAGGCACGCGCCGCCTGCGCCGCGCGTACCGGTTGGCGCGCGCTATTCGTCAAGGCCTTCTGCATCGTCGCGCTCGATGAGCCATGGCTTGGTACGCTCTATCTCAGGTGGTCGTGGCTGCGCTTCTATGAAGCGCGCTGGAGCGTCGCCATGGTGCCGGTCGTGCGCGAGGAATTCGATAAAGAGGCGCCGATATTGGCAAAATTTGACGCTCCCCACGAGTGGTCGCTGGCCGTGGTGGAAGACAGGATCCAGCGCGTCAAGCGCGCGCCGCTCGACGAGCTGCCTGATTTGCAGACGACGTTGTTGATGGCGCGGATGCCGCTATTGCTGCGGCGGTTGATGTGGGTGATCAGCCTCAACCATGGACTGCTGCGCGGCGAGAATCTCGGCACGTTCTGGGGCACCTCCATCCCCTCGATAGGCGGGGACATCGTTGTTTTGTAATTGCCGGGTCCCAACGTGATCACTTACGGGCGCCTGCATGCGGATCACGCCATGGACGTGCTGCTGCACTTCGACCATCGTGTCTATGACGGCGTCGTGTGCGCGCGCGCCTTGCGACGCCTGGAGGAAGTTCTCAACGGCGACATCGCCGATGAATTGATGATGAATACGATGGATACGGCTGTGCGGTAGATTGCGCACGCTAGCAATGTTGCAATATCGCTCGTCGGCCGACGTAGCTTTGCTGAATTTGGCAGAACATCTGCTGAGTGGGTCCTCGCCAAATTGACTGATTCGGTGGTGAAGGTTCGCTCTTTCGTGCCGTCCGGAAAAACTCGCTCTCACGGGCCCGTATCAAGGCCTGCTTGATCTTGGTTCCGGCATCCGCGCCGCTGTCGGAATCGGTGCGGTAAGCGAATTCGGCCAGCCCCAGCTGCCGCCGCCAGCAACTCTTGTCTGGGCCGGTCGCGCGCGTCCTAAAACCGGCCAACGATTCGAGCCAGCTATGCCGATCACGGCCGTCCGCGGGCCGCCTTGAACCGAAACGCGTGGATTTGGCCGCAAATTTCCTGCGGAATAGGCGGAGGGGGCCCGACGTGGCCGAAAACGGGTCGATCGGCGTGTTAGGGTGGTATTGACGGCGCCGTATAACCGCTAACGCTCGGTTTAATGCGAGATTTGGTGTTGGCGCGGGCATTTCCGATAACATACTGATATAACCAAATAAATCGGTCGCAACGAGCTCCGGTATGGTCGTGGGGGCGCTCGCCGGCTAGCCCAAATTGCGTGTTTTTTGCGCAACACCCGGCCGAAAAGCAGTTCGCAGGGCTGTGGGAAGGTGTCTTCTTCATTGCGCCTAAGGTCTCATCGGCTAAGGTCATGGTTGCGACGGAGGGGGGCATCCCCATGTCGCGCTGTCCGGTTGGACGGATTTCACCAAGTGGCGGCCCAGGTTTGCGAATTCAAAGTTGGGAAGCTCGTTTGGTGGTCAATGTTTGTCCGGCTAGCGGGGAGCAAGGGGAAGTTCCTTCGGTGCCTGTCGCACTAGGCGGATACGGAACCCTCTCACGAGAAACAATGTTTGGAGGTTCAAGATGAAGATGGTGAAAAGCCTTCTCCTCGGCTCCGCGACGGGTCTCGTTGCGATCGCTGGGGCCCAGGCCGCCGATCTTCCCGTCAAGGCCGCGCCGGTCCAGTACGTGAAGATTTGCAGCCTGTACGGTGTGGGGTTCTATTACATCCCGGGCACCGATATGTGCTTGAAAGTCGGCGGGTGGGTACGCCTGCAGTATCAGTATAATGCGAACGGCAGCACCACGGTTGGTTACTTCGCCAACGCCAACATCAACAACCGCACGACCAACGATTCGGACTGGCGTGCGCGCGGTTACGTCACGCTCGACGCCCGCAACCAGACGCCCTACGGCACCGTGCGCGCCTATATGGACGTCGGCTTTATCTCGGACACGATTGGCGGCAGCGGCGGCATCGCCGCGCATACCAACCGCGGCTTCATCCAGTGGGCCGGCTTCACCTTCGGCCAGGCGACGTCGTTCTACGACTTCTACAGCTTCCCGGCGGTCGAGTACCTCGCAGCGCATGCGGGTAGCGAGGTCGGCGGCGGCGGCTGGTTCGTGGCCGGCTACACGGCGCAGTTCGGCAACGGCTTCTCCGGCACCATCGCCGCCGAAATGCGTCGCCAGACGCAGATCATCGGGCAAGGCTTTACGCCGACCTTCATCGTCAACGGCTCGGTTAGCCCCGGCGGCATCGGGCCCGGCGGTGGCTATGCCGGCTTCCAATCGCCGGACATCGTCGGCAACCTACGCGTCGACCAGGCTTGGGGTTCGGCCCAGATCATGGGCGCCCTGCACCAGGTCAGTACGACGTACTATGACTTTAACACCGTCCAACATTTCGATGCGGACGGCCATCCGGGCGACGAGTGGGGCTTCGCGATCGGCGGCGGCCTCAAGCTGAATGCGCCGATGATCGGCCATGGCGACTACTTCCAGATCCAGGCCGACTACACCCAGGGTGCGTTGGGCTATGTGTTCTCGCCGCAGATCTCGGACTTCAACTGGTATGCCCGCCGCGGCCAAAATGCCGGCTACGGCGTGCTCTCCGATGCCGTCTATGGTGGAACGATTGACCAGGGCAACACGACGGGGCTGTTTCTAACCTCGGCCTGGGGCGTGAACGGCTCCTACGAGCACCACTGGAATCCGTCGTGGAAGACGTCGGTGTACGGCGGCTATGCCGAAGTCAGCTACGGCACCCAAGCCAATGCGATCGTGTGCAACCTGCAGGCTGGCGGCAACGGCACCGGTGCCGGCAGCAACGCGGCGGCGACCGCCGGCTGCAACAACGACTGGAACGTTTGGTACGTCGGCTCGCGTACCCAGTGGAACGTCAGCCCGGACTTCTACATGGGCGTCGACGTGATGTACCAGTCCCTGCAGAGCGCCAGCACCTTCAACGGCATCCTGCCGGGCACCGACCAGTTGCGCGGCGCGACCTTGATCAGCGACATGGATGCGGTCCAGGTGGAATTCCGCGTCCACAAGGACTTCTATCCCTGATCGCGTGATCATGGATGTTTGATCCAGAGCCCCCGGCGGGAGACTGCCGGGGGTTTTTCGTCAAACAGCAGAAGCGCCGAGAGCAGAGAGTGTTGGCAAAACAGCAAAAAGCTGGACCCGGCCGTATCAGCGTTCGTTATTATCTCTGGTCAGCCAAAGGGCTACAGAGAATAACGGAGCGCTTGCATCGTGATTTGTTCGACCGCAGAGTAGCATTGCCGCAATTCGCAGGGACGAAGCAGAAGCTGTTGGAGGTATTGATCCAGCGGGTGACCAACAATGATAATCGTGTCAATGGGCGCGGTGTGGTCTATCCCTTCGACGCCAAAGGCTTTCTGGACATTAAGACCCTGGCACTAGAAGGCTCATTGGATCTCGGTCGTTTCCGACCCGCACAAGGAAACATTTTTGATCTTAACCCGTCGATTAGGGTGCGCCGGTTTCAAGAACAGTACACTTGGAAGCCGAATAAGACGATGCTGGACGAAGTTGCACGCGATGTTGAACCCTTTCGCGACAAGAAGCGGCCTCGGTTGCCAACCTTTCGGCCGCTTCCACCGCACGAGTAGCGCTCGGCCATTCGTCGATCAATTCTTCGGCGGGCGCAATGCCGCATTCCATTGGACGACTATATGTCACGAAGTGCTTAGCTCATCGTCGCTCTTTCGGGCCGGAGATGGGCTAATCGGTGGCTTGGGACGGGTCTGGTGGTGCCATATGACCACTAGGTCGCGGTTTGGTACGCGCTTTGGTTGCGGCGTTGCCATTTCCGATAACATATTGATTTATCGCAATTTACCGTCCGTAGCGAGAAGTTGCCAGCATTCTCGTCCGGACGCGTCCTGGCTGGTTCAAATTGCGTGTTTTTTGCGCAACACCCGGCCGAAAAGCGGTCCGCAGGGCTGTGGGAAGGTGTCTTCTTAATTGCACCTAAGGTCTCATCGGCTAAGGTCATGGCTGCGACGGAGGGGGCATCCCCATGTCGCGCTGTCCGGTTGGACGGATTTCACCAAGTGGTGGCCCAGGTTTGCGAATTCAAAGTTGGGTAGCGCGTTTGGTGGTCGTTTGTCCGGCTAGCGGGGAGCAAGGGGAAGTTTCATCGGTGCCTGTCGCACTGGGCGGATACGGAACCCTCTCACGATAAACAATGTTTGGAGGTTCAAGATGAAGATGGTGAAAAGCCTTCTCCTCGGCTCCGCGACGGGTCTCGTTGCGATCGCTGGGGCCCAGGCCGCCGATCTTCCCGTAAAGGCCAAGCCGGTCCAGTACGTAAAGATTTGCAGCCTGTACGGTGTGGGGTTCTATTACATCCCGGGCACCGATATGTGCTTGAAAGTCGGCGGGTGGGTCCGCCTGCAGTATCAGTATAATGCGAACGGCAGCACCACGGTTGGTTACTTCGCCAACGCCAACATCAACAACCGCACGACCAACGATTCGGATTGGCGTGCCCGCGGTTACGTCACGCTCGACGCCCGCAACCAGACGCCCTACGGCACCGTGCGCGCCTATATGGACGTCGGCTTTATCTCGGACACGATTGGCGGCAGCGGCGGCATCGCCGCGCATACCAACCGCGGCTTCATCCAGTGGGCCGGCTTCACCTTCGGCCAGGCGACGTCGTTCTACGACTTCTACAGCTTCCCGGCGGTCGAGTACCTCGCGGCCCATGCGGGTAGCGAGGTCGGTGGCGGCGGCTGGTTCGTGGCCGGCTACACGGCGCAGTTCGGCAACGGCTTCTCCGGCACCATCGCCGCCGAAATGCGTCGCCAGACGCAGATCATCGGGCAGGGCTTTACGCCGACCTTCATCGTCAACGGCTCGGTTAGCCCCGGCGGCATCGGGCCCGGCGCCGGCTATGCCGGCTTCCAATCGCCGGACATCGTGGCCAACCTGCGCGTCGATCAGGCTTGGGGCTCCGCCCAGATCATGGGCGCCCTGCACCAGGTCAGCACGACCGTACTATGACTTTAACACCGTCCAACGTTTCGATGCGGACGGCCATCCGGGCGACGAGTGGGGCTTCGCGATCGGCGGCGGCCTCAAGCTGAATGCGCCGATGATCGGCCATGGCGACTTCTTCCAGATCCAGGCCGACTACACCCAGGGTGCGTTGGGCTATGTGTTCTCGCCGCAGATCTCGGACTTCAACTGGTATGCCCGCCGCGGCCAGAATGCCGGCTACGGCGTGCTCTCCGATGCCGTCTATGGCGGAACGATTGACCAGGGCAACACGACGGGGCTGTTTCTAACCTCGGCCTGGGGCGTGAACGGCTCCTTCGAGCACCACTGGAACCCGTCGTGGAGGACGTCGGTGTACGGTGGTTATGCCGAAGTCAGCTACGGCACCCAAGCCAATGCGATCGTGTGCAACCTGCAAGGCGGCGGCAACGGCACCGGTGCCGGCAGCAACGCGGCGGCGACCGCCGGCTGCAACAACGACTGGAACGTCTGGTACTTCGGCTCGCGTACCCAGTGGAACGTCAGCCCGGACTTCTACATGGGCGTCGACGTGATGTACCAGAGCCTGCAGAGCGCCAGCACCTTCAACGGCATCCTGCCGGGCACCGACCAGTTGCGCGGCGCGACCTTGATCAGCGACATGGATGCGGTCCAGGTGGAATTCCGCGTTCACAAGGACTTCTACCCCTGATCGCCTGACAGCGGTTTGACGATAAAGGCCCCCGGCGGGAAACCGCCGGGGGTTTTCTCTTGGCGCAAGGCTTGGGGCCTTGCCCGAGACTGGCCCGCGCCATGGGGTTGTCGGGGCGAGTCTGCTAAATTATATGATAAGGTCTTTGCGGAAAGTCGTTGTCTAGTGATGAATCAGGAGCTTCAGAACGCCGTCGCTCTCGACCAGCGCGGTGATGTGGCCGCGGCGGTGACGGGCTATCAGAAGGTGCTTGCCCGCGAGCCTGCCAATATAGACGCACTCTTCCTGCTCGGGCGTGCCCACTGCCAGCAGGGCAAGTTCGAGCACGGCGCCGAGCTGCTGCGCAAAGTCATTGCGCTGGCGCCGAACTATGGCCAGGCCCACAATCTGCTCGGCATGGCCCTGAGCCGGCTCGGCCGCAAAGAGGACGCGCTCGCGAGCTTCGAGCACGCCATCGCGGTCGATCCGGCCAGCGTCATGGCGATCGTCAACAAGGCCGATGCGCTGGCCGATTTGGGCCGGCATGCCGAAGCCGTCGCCGAATTCGATAAGGCATTGGCGCTCGATCGAAATAATATTGCCGCCTGGTGCAACCGCGGCAATGCATTGCAGGCGCTTGAGCGCGATAGCGAGGCTGTCGAAAGTTTCGGAAAGGCTCTCGTCCTCGCGCCGAAGCTGGTCGTGGTCCATTTCAACATGGCCAACGCGCTCGAGCGGCTGGGCCGCCATGAGGAAGCGATCGCGCGTTTCCGACGCGCGATCGCGCTTAAGCCGGACCTCGCCGAGGCGTACATAAATCTCGCCGGTCCGCTCGCGGCGCTCAATCGCTGGGCGGAAGTTGTCGAGTGCAGCGACCAGGCCATCAGGCTGCGGCCGAATGCCGTTCAACCGTATTGTAATCGCGGCCAAGCCCTTTGGCAGTTGGAACGGCATTACGAAAGCATCGCCAGCTATGACGCCGCGTTGGCAATCGACGCCAATTATGTCCGAGCGTTGATACACAAGGCATCCCAGGCACTCGTCGTCGGGCAGCTTGGCGATTCGCTTGCCGCGGCTGAGAAAGTGTACGAGGTCGCCCCAAACCAGACGCTTAACTACCTCATGCTTGCCGAGATCAAGCAGTTTACCGCAGGAGATCCCCAGATTGCGATGATGGAGCGCTTGTTGCAACAAGAGCCGATCAACGCGGACGAAAGAATTGTGCTTCATTTTGCGCTCGGCAAGATCTACCGGAAGGTTGGTGAGCATGCTCGATCGTTCCAGCACCTGCTCGAGGGCAATGCGCTCAAACGCCGGCAGTTCGATTACGACGGGAATTTGGACATCAAGCTTTTTGCGCGGTTGCGCGAGATATTCGCGCCGGAGTTCATGGCCACTAGGTCCGGCCACGGCAATCCCTCGGCGCAACCGATCTTTATCGTGGGCATGCCAAGGTCCGGCTCGACCTTGCTCGAACAGATGCTGGCCGGCCATCCGCGGGTTCATGCCGTTGGTGAGAAACCCAACCTTCACGACGCGATCGCCGCGCTGACGGATCCGAACTATCCGGACAATATCGCCGCCATGAGCGGCGAAGAGTTCGGCAAGTTAGGCGCCGATTATCTGGCGCGGGCGACGGCATCGATGCCGACGAACAAGGATCGCTTCACCGACAAGGTGCCAGGCAATATCGCCAATGCTGGGCTTATTCATCTGGCCTTGCCCAACGCGCGAATTATTCACACCCGGCGCGATCCGGTCGATAATTGCCTTTCTTGCTTTTCGCAACTCTTTTTAAAAAGAAACGAATTTTCGTACGATCTCGGCGAGCTTGGACGCTTCTTTCGCGCCGTCGAAGAACTGGCTGCGTATTGGCGCGACGTGCTCCCGGCGGGCGTCATGCTTGACGTGCAATACGAGGACGTCGTCGCCGATATCGAAACGCAGGCGCGCCGGATTCTCGACTTTTGCGGCCTCGAATGGGATGAAGCCTGTCTTGCGTTCGACAGCGTCGAGCGGCCTATCCACACGGCGAGCATGTCGCAAGTTCGCCAGCCTTTGTATGCCAGCTCAGTCGGCCGCGGGCGCGTCTATCAGGGACAGTTGCAGCCGTTATTGGAAACGTTGGGTCAAAGGGAGTGATGACGAGGAATATTATGCGCGCGGGAGGTGCCGACCGCGTTTACGTGAAGCGGTTTCCGGCGCGTAAAGCCGTTGTTGTCATCGACCCGGCCGCTTGATGTCGAGTCAGCCATAGATGAAAGTCGCCGCCCTGCTGCAGCAAGCCATCGCGCTTGAAAACCGCGGCGATCTTGCCGGGGCGACCGGCGGCTATTGCAACGTGCTCTCGCGCGAGCCAGGCAATGTCGAGGCACTGTTTCTGCTGGGCCGCGCCTATTGTCAGCAGGGCCGGTTCGAAGACGCCGCTGATCGGCTCGGCAAGGTGGTTTCGCTCAGTCCGGGTCACGCGCCCGCCCACAACTTGTTTGGCGTGGCGTTGAAACGGCTTGGTCGCCCGCAAGACGCACTTGCATGCTTCGACCGCGCGCTGGCGGTCGATCCGCGTTTTGAACCGGCGCTGATCAACAAAGCCGACGAGCTCGATGCGCTCGGCCGCCCTGCGGAGGCGCTGGCGGTATACGACAGGGCTCTTCAGGTCAACAGCCGCAATCTGGTGGCTTGGTGCAACCGTGGCACCGCATTGGAAGCGCTCGGCCGCGATGGCGAAGCGGCGGAGAGCTTCAAGAGCGCACTGGCGCTCAATCCCAAAGTGGCTGAAGTGCATTTCAATCTGGGCAATGTGTTGCTGCGAATGGAGCAGCACGAGGACGCCGTGCGGCACTACCGGCAGGCGGTCGCGCTGCGGCCAAATCTCGCCTTGGCTTTCGCCAATCTTGGGCGGGCGCTGGCCAAGCTTGGCCGTTGGCAGGAAGCTGCCGACAGCTATGCGCAGGCGCTCAGGCTTGGGGCAACCTCCGCGCAACTGCACGATGCTTTGTCGTCGGCCTTTTGGCAATTGCGGCGCTACGAAGATAGCCTCGCCAGCGCCGATAACGCCTTGACGATCGATCCCAATCATGCCGCCGCTCTCGGCAGGAGGGGGCAAGTGCTTCTCATGCTCGGGCGCGTGGACGAAGCAAGGGCAACGTTGAAACGGGCGGCGTCGATCGATCCGACCAATTCCGGGAGCTATTTGGCGCTCGGCATATCGAAGCGATTCGCGGCGGGCGACCCCGAACTGGCTGCTATGGAAAAGCTGCTGGTGGAAATCGATTTGCGCAGCGAGGACGACCAGGTCAAATTGCATTTTGCGCTGGGCAAAGCTTATGACGACATCGGCAATTATGCGAAGGCGTTTCATCATCTTCAACTTGGCAATGCACTCAAGCGCAAGCAAATCCATAATGATGAAGCAGCCGCGATCGAGGGTCTGGATCGTATAGCGACCGTATTCACGCCCGAGCTGGTAGGCGCCAAGGCGGGGCACCGCAATTTGTCTAGGCAGCCGATTTTCATCGTCGGCATGCCGCGTTCGGGCACCACACTGATCGAGCAGATCCTGGCCAGCCATCCGCAGATTTATGGCGCCGGCGAGCGTGATGAATTCAGGAAAGCGATGGACAACGTTACCGGCGGCGCGGTCTATCCGAATTTTGTCCCGACGCTGACGCACGCCGACCTCGATGCGCTGGGCGCAGCTTATCTTGCCGGCCTAGGCGACGTTGTGAAAGATTGGCCCCGGTTCACCGACAAGTTGCCGGCCAACTTTGTCTATCTCGGGTTGATCCGACTCGCGCTGCCCAATTCGCGCATAATCCATGTGCTGCGCGATCCGATTGATACTTGTTTTTCTTGTTTCTCGATCCTGTTCGGAGAAGAGTTGAACTTTACTTACGATCTCGGCGAGCTCGGCCGCTATTACCGCGCCTATGAAAAATTGATCGCGCATTGGCGGCAGGTGCTGCCGGAAGGCGCCATGCTCGAAGTGCGCTACGAGGACGTGGTGGCGGATATCGAAACGCAATCCCGACGGATCGTCGAATATTGCGGCCTGCCGTGGGACGATGCTTGTCTAGCATTCCACAAGGCCGACCGTCTGGTAGCGACCGCCAGCGTGGCGCAGGTGCGCCAGCCGCTCTACAGCAGTTCGGTTGGGCGCTGGCGCGCCTACCGCGACCAGCTCAAGCCGTTGCTCGAAGCACTCGGCTTGCCGGCCGCGTGAAGCAGGCACGACCGTTGCCAGGCTTTGAGATCGGTTCTATACGGAGAGTCGCAAATTTAGGTTTTGAATATGACCGCACGCATCTACAAGCCGGCGAAAACCGCTATGCAGTCGGGGCAGGGCAATACCAAGGTCTGGGTGCTCGATTTCGCGCCCGAGGAGCCGCGCCAGATCGAGCCGCTCATGGGCTGGACGTCCTCCGGCGACATGCGCCAGCAGGTGCGTCTGCGTTTCGCCAGCAAGGAGGAGGCGGTCGACTATTGCGAGCGCCACGGCATCGCTTATCAAGCTGTTCGAGGCGAAGCCCGCGGTCCGGCGCACGATTTCTTATTCGGACAATTTTGCCTTCACCCGCCGCGATGCCTGGACACATTGACGTCTAGGGCTTGCCGGCCGCGGCATTGGCGCCGAGTGCGGTCAGCAGTGGCCCAAGGAACTCTTCGTAGACGCGCCAGCGCTCCACGGCGCTCGAATAGATCGGCTGGCGGACCTGCATGGCACTGGCCGTTCGCACCGGGCGGTCGGTTTCATGGAAGGCGAGGCAGCGTTCGTCCCAGGGTAGACCGCAATGGGCCAGGATGCGGCGGGCCTGGCCTTCGAGGTCGGCGACAACATCCTCATATGTCACATCGAGAATGCGACCCGGCGGCAACACGCGCCGCCAATGCTCCATGAGCTGCTGGTAGCGGCGGTAATAGCGGCCGAGTTCGCCGAGATCGTAACTGAATAGCTGCTCGCCGGGCTTGAACAGCTTGGAGAAGCAGGAAATGCAGGTGTCGATCGGATTGCGTACCGTGTGAATGATGACCGCGTTGGGCAACGCAAGATGGATCAGGCCCACGTAGAGAAAGTTCGACGGCAGCTTGTCGGTGACGCGCTCGCCTTGCTGGGCGCGTGCGCCGAGCCGTTTGATATATTCGGTGCCGATCCGCCCAATGGCGGCCTCGTCCAGCGCCGGCACGAAGTCGGGATAGAGCCTTGCCGGCGGCGCAGCCGCCTGCACAGCCTCTCTGAAGATGGTCAATTCGCCGGCCCCATGAACCGCCGGATGGCTGGCCAGCACCTGTTCGACCAGCGTGGTCCCGGAGCGCGGCATGCCGAGCACGAAAATCGGCCGATCCGACGGCGCTCCACCGCCCGCTTTTGCAGCCATGAGTTCGGGCGAGAAAGTCCGCTCGATGCGGTCGAAAAATGCAAATGTCGCTTGCTCGTCGTACGCGGCCGTCGTGCGCTTGGCGGCATTGGCCGCCAGCAAATGCTTGAACGAACGCTCGTATTCCTTGAGGTCAGCATAGGCTTTGCCGAGCGCGAAGTCGAGAGCCATCCGGTCGGGCGCGGGCAGTTCTTTCGATGCCATCGATTCCATTGACGCGAGATGAGGGTCGCCTGGGCTGAACTTTTTGCAATCGGCAAGATTGAGATAGAAGCCGGGTCTTGCTCGGATCGAGTTCGATTGATTTGCAAAAAGCGTCGACCGCTTCCTGTTGTCGGCCCATTTCCTTGAGTGCGTTGCCTATGCCGCAATAGGCGTCGCCCTGATCGGCTTGCAGAGCGATCGCGCGCCGGTAATGCGCAAGCGCCGAATCCAGCTCGCCGCGCTCGAACGCCAGGCGTCCCAGCAATTTCACGCTCTGGGGATTGTTAGGGGTGAGCGCGATCGCGCGCCGCAACAGCTCGGCGGCTTCCGCGTAACTGTTGCGGTCCATCATGGACTGCGCAAGGTTGTTGAGCGCTGCCGGATAATTCGGATTGAGCGCGAGCGCCTTGCGGTAGCTGGCGATGGCTTCGTCGCCACGGCCGAGCTCCTTTTGCGCGTTTCCGAGATCGGAATAGATCGGCGCTATATTCGGCGCGCGCGCGAGCGCTTGCCTATAGAAGCGGATGGCCTCTTCGTAGCGCTTGAGCCTGCTCAAGACGTTGCCGTAATTGTGCAGGCAGGGCGGCATGTTGGGATCGACCGCGAGCGCTGCGCGCATCAGCTTCTCGGCATCGTCATATTGCTGGCGCTGCGCGTGGATCACGCCGAGAATGTGCAATGCATCGAAGTCGCGCTGATCCTGCGCGAGCGCTTGACGGCAAAGCTGTTCGGCTTGGGTCAAATTTCCGGCGTGAAGGGCGGCGATGGCGCGTTCGATAAGGGGCATCAATTTAAACCTGAAAGCGCGCTGCGATGGCGCAACGGCTCATCATTAGTTGCATTCTTGACCAATTGTATTGGCGCGTCGGCGCCTCTTCAAGCAACGCCAACCGCAGCGCCACTTTCGCGGTTGCAGGGATGCGTCACAAAACCCGGAACTGTAAGCTGCGGCTGTGGCGGCGCACTATGTAAGGTTGACACCGCTCGAAAAGATTGACCCAGCTCCACAGTGGAAGGTTGCCGCGGTTGGCTTATTTGGCTGTCCCTGAAACCAATATCTTCTTCTCAGGTAAACAATTTCGGGTGGCTTTTCTCCCAAAACCCTCTGGCGACCTCCAGGGCGTTGATCTTCTGCTCCTCCCACCAGGCCACCTCATTGCCGGCTTGATGCAGCTGCCGATGATGGCCTCGGCAAAGGGGAACGGTGAATTCATCGCTGACTTTCATGCCGATGGCGCGGGGTTGGGCAAAGCGCAGGTGATGCGGATCGGACGGTTGCCGTCCACAGATCAGGCAAGGCTGGGTCGCGACGAAGTTGAGGTGCGCCCGGTCACGTATGCGCTTTGGCTCGGAGATCGTAAGGACGCTTTTGTCGATCCGACCGGGCGGCAGATCGGGGGCCGCAGGGGCGAGGGGTGGAGCTGCCGGTCTTGGCGCCAGTTGACGCCTTTCATGGGCAAGATGTTCGCTGACCGGCGGGGATTGGCGGCGGCCGTAGTATCGTGGATGGCCGTGGGATAGGGGTGGTGTCATCCGGGTGAAAGCCGGTGCGGGCGCTCGGGTGACAGCTGGTTGTCGCGAGGGCTTTTCGGCCTGCGCCGCTTTGCCGTTGCGGTAGAGCTCAAGGCCAAACGGCTTGCCGAAGGTGGCGAGCGCCCGTTTGGTGGCATCGGTTTCGGCGGCTTTGACGGCAATATCATGCACCTCGGCTGGTGAGGTGCCGCGGCCTTCGCCCGAGCCGTGGCCCTCGCGAATAACGCTTGCTTCCTTTGCGTGCACCGTGATGCGGACGCGGGCGACATAGACGGCGAGGAAGTTGCCCCGGCTCTCACGGGCCAGCACGCAGCGGGACTCCGTGGTCTCGCGACTCCAGCCGTCGAAGCCGAAGATCCGGTTAGCTTCCGAGATGACGTACCAGCCTTCGAGATAAGAGAACTCCCGGCCATGGGCCTCGCGGGTGCGCACCTGGCGGGCATTCAAATCACGCCGCAGCGCTGTCAATTGCTTTGCTGAGAAGCCCATCACTTGGTCCTCACGCTCAAGTACGGGTTCGGGATTGGACAGGCTGACGCCGGTGATCTCGGCGCCTTGCTTGAGATCAGACAAAAGCCCCTGCCGATTGAGCCTGGGATCGCGCGGCTCCCAATAGATGCTGGGGACCGCCGCCTCATCGATCACCATCAGGGCGGGGGTCCCGGCTCGTATGGAGGCCGTGAAGTCGGGGGCCTGCGAGCTTTTTCAGGTCGAGCTCGACCATCACGTCCTTGGCGATCTGGCGGCGCTTGGAGGCCCGGTCCTCGAACCGGTTAAGCCGCTCCTCCATCTCGATGATCCTGCCCTTCAGCCCCCCGGCCAGGGCTTCATCTTCCAGGGCCGAACGGATGATGGCCTCGACGATCTGATGCAGATCGGTGAGCCCCTCCACGGTGTCGGCGAGGGTCCGCTCGTCGATTTCTGGGTCCTGGGCGCGAATGCGGTCGCGGACGGCGCGGTAGGTGGCGGCGGCGAATTCGAGGTTCATGAGGTTCCTCCGTGTCATATAATTATTATGCTTACAAATATAATATATGCTACGCCATCAGTCAACAGGATTTTTATGTAATTGTAGGAATCACTCAGCTCCCTCAAACTCCTCCCATGGTCACTTCGGAACAATGCAGGGCCGCACGCGGCTTGCTGGCTTGGAGCCAGCAGCAGCTTGCCGAAAAGGCCGGCGTGGGAGTGGTCACCGTGCACCAACTCGAGGCCGCGAGCAGTCGGCCGCGGAGGGCTACGCTTGACGTCATTCGGCGAGCATTTGAGACTGCAGGCGTCGAATTTATCGACGGAAATGGCGGCGGGCCCGGTGTGCGACTGAGGCACCCGCTTAAAAGGTAGCCAGTAGTTAGCACAGCCTTAGGTTAAAGGCCTTGAAATCGGCGGCAGATAAGGCGTATGCAACTAATAGGTGTTCTTTTATTGGTGTCTACTTACGGGATTTTTTGGCAGAACGAACCCAAATTCATTAACAATTTCACCGCGAGGCTACACAGGCCGGCTCTCGCTAGCCCGCTGACAACTCATTAGAGTAGCCACTAGCTTGCATTCGCCGGCTTGCGGCCATGCGTGGCGGCGCGCTGGCGCAACAGCGAGACGAAGCGCTCCTCCGGCATCGGCTGGCCGAGCAGGAAGCCCTGGCCGTAATCGCAGCCCATGCTGACCAGCGCGACGGCGTCGCCGGCCTTTTCGATGCCCATGGCAACCGCGGTCGAGCCGAAATTATGCGCGAGGTCGATCGCCTGCTTGCACATCGGGGCGTTGACCCGGTCGCTGCCGCATTCGGCGACGAAGGCGCGGCCAAGCTTGAGCTCGGCGAAGGGCAGGGCGTCGAGCCGCGCCAGCGCCGAATAGCCGCGCCCGAACTCGTCGATCGCCAGGCGCGTATTGCAGCGCTCCAGCTTCTTGCTGAGATCCTTGGCGAGCGCGAGGTCGGTGATGATCTCTTCCTCGGGCAGATCGACGATCAGCCCGGCCCATTTCTCCGCGCCCGGGCGGTGCGCTTTCACGATGTCCTCGACCGGTAGCTTGGCCAGCACCGCCGCCGGCATGTTCACCGTGATGCGCAGCTGAATGCCGAGTTTCGAAAAGGCAAGTCCGGCCTTGAGCGCGTTGGCGAGCGACATTTCCGCGAGCTTGATGACAGTCGCCTCTTGCGCACCCGGCATGAAGGCCGGGGGCAGCACCACGCCGTGCTGCGGGTGGCGCGCGCGGGCATAGGCTTCGGCGCCGGCCAGCTGTTTCTTGCGCAGGTCGATCTTGGGCTGATACCAGAACTCGATCCAGTTGCCGCGGATAGCCTCATCAAGGTCGATGCGCGAGGCCGCGGCCGGCGGCAGGCCGAGCTTGAGCTCGTGCAGCACCTTGACGATCGCTTCGGTCTCGAACGGCTTCTTCAGCACGGGCAGCATGGTGAGCTTGTGCTGCACGCCGATGCTTTTGACGTGCTCGAGCACGGCGGCGCCGCGGTTGCTCATCAATTGCACCGCGCCGCGAAAACCGCTCTTGCTGAGCGTGACCACCGATTCGATGGCGTCGGCGGAGTTGAGCGAGATGTTGAGGAAGAGGAGCACCGGCGCGCGCTTCTCGATCGCCGCCCGCATCGCCGCCCCGTCGGGGAATTCCACGGTGTCGATGCCGGAGCCGTGCAGCACCAGCGACAGGAAATGGCGGATGGAGGCTTCCTCGTCCACCACGTAGCAGAGCGGCGCCTGGCCGGGCGCCAGCGGCGGCGCCTCCGCGACGGGCGGTTCGGCGGTCGGGCTCTCGGACGGGATAGGCGGCTCGGCCATGGAAATTGCTGCAACCGGCGAACAATGGATCGGTAGGGTTTAGGTATTGGTGTGCCAAACTTGTTAAATATGGGTTTCCCAACGGTCCGCACCGCGGGCTCGGTCGGTGGCTGAAACGCAGTATTTTCAAAAGAAATTGGCGACCCCGGCTGGATTCGAACCAGCGACCCTCAGCTTAGAAGGCTGATGCTCTATCCGGCTGAGCTACGGGGTCTCTTGGCCGGTTTACCCGCACCGGGCCGGTATGGAAAGGCAGCGGCCGAGGGTGCCGCCGGGCGGCCGGGGCCGCTCGCGAGCCACAGCCAATATCGTAGATGGATAAAGGGCTTAAAAGCAATTCTTGAGGTCCCTCATGTTATTTGTGAGGATACCGCGCTAGGCGCCTGATCCCGCCCGGCGACGCGGCCTTAACGACGATGAATAAATCCGCCCCGCCGCAGCCCGTCATCGGCCAGCCATGTCCTCGACACCTTCGTGCCGTGAACTCACAGTGGCGTCCGCCACACTCACTGTGTGACGGCAATCCGCCCTTCGGGAGGTTCCCTATGATCTCGCTTGTTCGCGCCGGTCTCGCGGCCGCGCTCATCGCCCTTGCCCTGGTTCCGGCAGTGGCCGCCGACAAGGCGTTCAAGCGCAGCGATCTCGGCGACGCGGCCATCAAGCTCGAGGCGCAGATCAAGCAGGACGCCGGACCGGTCACCAAATCGCTCCCCACGCTGCGCAACGAGGCCGACGCCGCCTTCAAGAGGCGCGATTTCCGCACCGGCATGCTGGTGCTGAGCCGCATGGTCACCGCCGCACCGCAGGACGCCGGCAGCTGGCTGCGGCTGGCGCGCACCGTGCGGCAGATCGTTCCGCGTGACAACCGCGAGAAGGCCCTGCTGCTCGACCGCGCCTCGACCGCCGCCTACATCGCCTATCAGCGCGCGAAGGACCGCACGGTCGAGGCCGACAGCCTGGCGCTGCTCGGGCAGACGCTGGCCGACCGCCAGCTCTGGCGGCCGGCGCTCGACGCCATGCGGCTGTCGCTCAATTTGCGCGAGACCGCCGAATTGCGCGGCCAATACGAGCGCCTGCGGGTCGTGCACGGCTTCCGGCTGCTCGACTACTCGGTCGATTCCAACGCGGTCTCGCCGCGCGCCTGCTTCCAGTTCTCCGAATTGCTGCCGGGCCGGCGCACCGATTTCTCGCCCTTCGTGGCGGTGCAGGGCATCGACCGGCCGGCGGTCGCGGTCAACGACAAGCAGCTTTGCGTGCAAGGCTTGAAGCACGGCGAGCGCTACCAGATCACGCTGCGCGCCGGGCTGCCCTCGACCGTGCATGAGACACTGGCGAAATCGGCGCAATTCACCGTCTTCGTGCGCGACCGCAAGCCCTTCGCGCGCTTTTCCGGCAAGGCCTATGTGCTGCCGCGCAGCGGCCAGCGCGGCATTCCGGTGCAGAGCGTCAACACCGGCGCGGTCAAACTCACCGTCTACCGCATCGGCGACCGCAATCTGGTCAACACGCTGCTCGGTTACGACTTTCAGCGCAATATCAGCGGCTACCAGGCGGAAAACATCGCCCGCGAGCGCGGCAGCAAAGTCTGGAGCGGCGAATTGGCGGTTGAGCGCAAGCTCAACACCGAGGTCACCACCGCCTTTCCGGTCGACAAGGCGCTCGGCCAGCTCGAGCCCGGCGTTTATGTGATGACCGCCGCGCCTAAGGATCTGCTGCGCGACGACTACGGCGCACTCGCCACCCAGTGGTTCATCGTTTCGGATTTGGGCCTCACCGCCTATAGCGGCCACGACGGCATCGACGTCTTCATTCATTCGCTGGCGAGCGCGGAGCCGGACGCCGCGGTCGAGGTGCGTCTGATCGCGCGCGACAACGAGGTGCTCGGCACCGGCACGACCGACGCCAATGGCTTCCTGCATTTCGCCGCCGGCCTGGCGCGCGGGGAGGGTGGCAAATCGCCGGCCGCCGTCATCGCCAGCGCCAAAGGGGACTACGCTTTCCTCAGCTTGAAGTCCCCGGCCTTCGATCTTACCGACCGCGGCGTCGGCGGCCGGCAGGTGCCGGCAGGGCTCGACGCTTTTGTCTATACCGAGCGCGGCGTCTACCGCCGCGGCGAGACCGTCCATGTGACCTCGCTGCTGCGCGACGTGCAAGGCGTGGCGGTCGACTCGGTGCCGCTGACGCTGGTGATGGAGCGCCCGGACGGCGTCGAATACCGCCGCTCGCTGGTCGACGACGCGGGGATCGGCGGCCGCAGCTGGAACGTGCCGATCGTCTCCACCGCCATGTCCGGCACCTGGCGGGTTGCCGTCTATACCGATCCCAAGCGCCCGGCGATCGGCGAAACGACTTTCATGGTCGAGGACTATGTGCCCGACCGCATCGAGTTCAATTTGAGCGCGGCGGCCACCGCGGTCCCGCGCAACGCGCCGGCGCAAGTGAGCGTCGACGGCCATTTCCTCTACGGCGCGCCGGCCTCCGCTCTAACGCTGGAGGGCGCGGTGACTATCGCCGCCGCCGAGGCGCGGCCGGGCTATGACGGCTATTCCTTCGGCCTGGCGGACGACGAAGTCTCGCCGGTGCGCCAGCCGCTCAAGGGCCTGCCCAACACCGACGCCGGCGGCAAAGCCAGTTTCCCGATCGCGCTCGACAAGCTGCCGGTGACGAGCCACCCGCTGGAGGCGCGCATCACCGTCGGCATGGCGGAATTGGGCGGCCGCGCGGTCGAGCGCAAGCTGACGCTGCCGATCGCAGCCGCCGGCCCGCAGATCGGCGTCAAGCCCGCCTTCAAAGGCAGCGCGCTCGCCGACGGCGCCAATGCCGATTTCGACGTCGTGATGGCGGCGCCCGACGGTAGCAAGCTTGCCCAGAAGGGCCTGCATTACGAGCTGCTGCGGGTCGAGACCAGCTATCAGTGGTACAAGCAGGACGGCCAATGGCAATTCGAGCCGGTGCGGCGCACCGAGCGCGTCGCCAACGGCACGCTCGACCTCGCCGCCGACAAGCCGGGACACCTGTCGTTGCCGGTGAAATGGGGCCGCTATCGACTGGAAGTGTCGGACGGCAAGCCCGACGGGCTGATCACTTCGCTGACCTTCGACGCCGGCTTCTACGCCGAAGCCAGCGCGGATACGCCCGACCTGCTCGAGCTGGCGCTCGACAAGCGCGACTACAAGTCCGGCGACACCATGGCGGTGTCGGTGACCGCGCGCACCGCCGGCCGGCTGACGCTCAACGTGTTCACCGATCGTCTGGTCGCAAGCAAGTCATACGACGTCAAGGCCGGCGCTTCTCAGTCGACGCTGACCGTCGGCAAGGATTGGGGCACCGGCGCCTATCTGGTGGCGACGCTGCGCCGTCCGCTCGACGCGCCGGCCAGGCGCATGCCCGGGCGCGCCATCGGCGTGAAATGGTTCGGCATCGACCACGCCGCCCGCACCATCGCCCTCACGATGACTTTGCCGGCAACGCTGCGGCCCAATTCCAAGCTCAGCGTGCCGCTGCATCTTGCCGGGCTGAAAGCGGGCGAGGACGCGCGCGTAGTGGTCGCCGCCGTCGACGTCGGCATCCTCAATCTCACCAACTATAAGCCGCCGGCGCCCGACACTTATTATCTCGGCCAGCGGCGGCTGACGTCCGAGATCCGCGATCTCTACGGGCAGTTGATCGACGGCATGCAAGGCGTGGCCGGCGCGATCCGCTCGGGTGGCGACGAGGGCGCCTCGCTCACCGGCTCGCCGCCGGCACAGGCGCCGCTCGCGCTCTATTCCGGCATCGTCAAGGTCGGCCCCGACGGCACCGCGCAGGTCAGTTTCGACATCCCGGCCTTCGCCGGCACCGTGCGGGTGATGGCGGTGGCCTGGAGCAAGGACAAAGTCGGCAAGGCCTCAGGTGATGTGGTGGTGCGCGATCCGGTGGTGCTGGTGGCGACGCTGCCGCGCTTCCTGCGCACCGGCGACAGCGGTGCCGTGCAGCTCGAGCTCGACAATGTCGAAGGCGCGGCCGGCGACTACGTCATCGCGGTGAGCGCGGAAGGCGCCGCCAAGATCGCGGGCGACAAGCAGACAGCTCAAGCTCGCCGCCAAGCAGCGCGGCCATGTCGCGGTGCCGGTGACGGGTTCCGGCGCCGGCGCCAGCACCATCGACGTCAGCGTGAGCGGGCCGAACGGTTTTGCGCTCGACCGCGCCTATGCGCTCAATGTGCGGCCGGCGACGCAAACCCTGGTACGGCGCAGCGTGCGCACGCTTGCGCCGGGCGAGACGTTGACGCTCAACCACGACATGTTCGCCGATTTCGTGCCCGGAACGGGCCGGGCGGCGCTATCGGTGTCGATCTCCACCTCGCTCGATGCCGCGACGCTGCTCAACAAGCTCGACACCTATCCGTTCGGCTGCTCCGAGCAGATCACCAGCATCGCCATGGCCATGCTGTATATGAAGGATCTGGCGGGGGAGGCGCATTTCTCGATCGCCGGCGATATCGACCAGCGCCTGCAGGACGCCGTCGCCCGGCTCTTGTCGCGCCAGGATTCCAACGGCTCCTTCGGCCTCTGGTCGGTGGGCGGCAACGACGCCTGGCTCGACGCCTATGTCACCGACTTCCTGACGCGCGCGCGCGAGCGCGGTCTCAAGGTGCCGGCGACCGGCTTCACCTTGGCGCTCGATCGTTTGCGCAATTACGTCGCCAATAATTCCGAGCCGGACAAGAACGGCGGCCGCGATCTCGCTTATGCGCTCTACGTGCTGGCGCGCAACAAGGCGGCGCCCATCGGCGATCTGCGCTATATCGCCGACACCAAGCTCGGCGCCATCGCAACCCCGATCGCCAAGGCGCAGATCGCCGCCGCGCTTGCCATGCTGGGTGACAAGAACCGCGCCGGCGCCGCGTTCAATGCGGCGCTCGCCGAAATCCCCACCAAGCCCGAGTTCGAGTTCGGCCGCACCGATTTCGGCTCGATGCTGCGCGATTCCGCGGCCTTGGTGACGCTCGCCTCCGAAAGCAAAGCGGCGCCGCGCGTGATCGATGACGCGGTGCTGCGGGTCGACGCCGCGCGTGCGCTGTCGCCCTATACCTCGACCCAGGAGGACGCCTGGCTGGTGCTGGCGGCGCGTGCGCTCTCGGAGAAGCTCAACGCCATCGCGCTCACCGTCAACGGCGACAGCAAGCAGGGCGCGCTCTATCGTACCTTGCTCGCGTCTCAGCTGGCGACGCCGCTGAAGCTGACCAATAGCGGCAAGGGCAACGTGCAGGCGGTGGTGTCGGTCTCCGGTGCGCCGTTGACGCCCGAGCCGGCGGCGGAGAGCGGCTTCAAGATCGAGCGTAATTATTTCACGCTCGACGGCCAGCCGACCGATCCGAGCCACGCCAAGCAGAACCAGCGCTTCGTCGTCGTGCTGAAGGTGACCGAGCCGCAGCCGCAGTTCGGCCGCGTCATCGTCGCCGATTACCTGCCGGCCGGCTTCGAGATCGACAACCCGCATCTGGTGTCGTCGGGCGACACCGGGACGCTGTCCTGGATCACCGACGCCGCCGAGCCCACGCACACTGAATTCCGCGACGACCGTTTCACCGCGGCGTTCGACCGCAGCACCAGCTCGAAACCGGTGTTCGCGGTGGCCTATGTGGTGCGCGCGGTATCGCCGGGCAGCTACGTGCTGCCGCAGGCCAAGGTGGAGGACATGTACCGGCCCGACCGCTTCGGCCGCACCGCGACGGCTAAGATCGAGATTGCCGCCAAATGAAATACTGGCGCTACATCCTGGCGGGCGTCGGCGGCGCAGGGTTCGCGCTCGCGATCGCCGGCGCCGCCTGGGTCTATTCGCTGGGGCCGCCGCCGCTCGGCCGGCATCTGGCCTATTCCCACCTGGTGCTCGACCGCGATGGCAAGCTGCTGCGCGCCTACGCCACGCCGGGGGGACGCTGGCGCTTGCCGGCGACGGTGAAGGACGTCGATCCTCGCTTTCTGAGGTTGTTGTTCGCCTACGAGGATAAGCGATTCTACGAGCATGACGGCGTCGATCCAGCGGCGATGGCACGCGCGGCATGGCAGTTCGCAACGAGCGGTCACATCGTCTCGGGCGGCTCGACCATCACTATGCAGGTCGCCCGCCTGCTCGAGCCGCGCGCACGCCGCAGCCTGGGCGCCAAATTGCATCAGATCGTGCGCGCGCTCGAGCTCGAACACGCGCTCTCAAAGAGCCAAATTCTCTCGCTATATCTGACGCTTGCGCCCTATGGCGGAAACCTGGAAGGCATCCGCGCGGCTTCGCTCTCCTACTTCGGCAAGGAGCCGCGCACGCTCTCGCTCGCGCAAGCCGCGCTCCTGGTCGCGCTGCCGCAATCGCCGGAGGAGCGGCGCCCCGACCGCAACGCCAAGCGCGCGCGCGCGGCGCGCGACCGCGTGCTCGACCGCGTGGCGGCGGCCGGCGTCGTGCCGGCGGACGAAGTCGCGCATGCCAAAGCGCAGGCCGTGCCGCATGCGCGCAAGCTCTTGCCGATGCTGGCGCCGCATGCCGCCGACCAGGTCGTCTCGCAGGAGCCGAACCTCCGCGTGCATCGTCTGACTATCGAGGCCACGCTGCAGAAATCGCTGCAGGAGCTGGCGCGCGACCGCGCGCGCGCCATCGGGCCGCATATCTCGGTGGCGATCCTGGCGGTCGACAACGCCACCGGCGAGGTGCGCGCCGATGTGGGCTCGGCCGATTTCTTCGACGCGCGCCGCGCCGGCCAGGTCGACATGAGCCGAGCGCTGCGCTCGCCGGGCTCGGCGCTCAAGCCTTTCATCTACGGGCTCGGCTTCGAGGACGGCTTGATCCATCCGGCAACCTTGATCGACGACAAGCCGGTGCGCTACGGCAGCTACCTGCCGCACGATTTCGACAATAGCTTCCAGGGCACGGTGACGGTGCGCCACGCGCTGCAATGGTCGCTCAACGTGCCGGCCATCGCCGTACTCGACAAGGTCGGTGTCGACCGGCTGACGGCGCGCCTGACGCAAGTGGGAGCTTCGCTGGTGCTGCCGCCCGGGCAGGCGCCCGGCCTCGCCATCGGGCTCGGCGGCGTCGGTATCACGTTGCACGATCTGGTGATGCTCTACACGGGACTGGCGCGGCTCGGCACGGTCGAGCCGCTGATCGAGCGGGCAGGCGAAGCGCCGCAGCCGCCGCGCCGCCTCATCGATCCCGTCGCCGCCTGGTATGTCGGCAATATCCTGATCGGCGCGCCGCCGCCGGAGAACGCCGCGCCCGGCCGCATCGCCTTCAAGACCGGCACTTCCTACGGCTATCGCGACGCCTGGGCGGTCGGCTTCGACGGCCGCATGACCGTCGGCGTCTGGGTCGGACGGCCGGACGGCACGCCGGTGCCGGGCCTCATCGGGCGCAGCGCCGCGGCGCCGATCCTGTTCGATGCCTTCGCACGCGCCGGCCATAAGCTCGCGCCGCTGGCGCCCGCGCCCAAGGGCGCGATCTTTGCCTCCACCGACAAACTGCCGCCGCCGCTGCAGCGCTTCGGTCCGGCCGGGTTGCAAAGTGCCTTGGCAGAGCCGCCGCGCATCATGTTCCCGCCCGACGGCGCGCGGCTGGAACTCTCCGGCGGCCAGCATCCCGATCCGCTCGCGCTCAAGATCGCCGGCGGGCGCAAGCCGCTCACCGTCATGGTGAATGGCGTGCCGCTCAACGCCCAGACCGGCCGCCAAACGCTGTTCTTTAAGCCCGACGGGCCGGGTTTCGCGCGGCTGACGGTGATGGACGCGCGCGGCCTCAGCGACAGCGTCATGGTACGGATTCAGCAATAAACGCAAGGTCTTGCGCCGCAATTGAAGCGCTTCCGCCGGGGCGGTTTTTTCTCTATGGTCGCGCCGGGCTCTCCTTAAAGCAGCAAGGCCAATTATGACGGTCACCACGTCGGCGTCTCGGCCGCCGAAACTGGCGCTGAAGAAGAAGATCAAGTTCGCCGGCCTCGGACTGGGCGCGATCGTCGTTGCCTATTTCTTCCCCAAGCTGACCTTGTTCTACGCGCTGTGCGGCCTTTACGACGTCAGCCGCCACCGCTCGCTCACTTGGTTCGTGGTGCGGCAGTATTTCATCGGCAACGGCGTGCCGACCTGGCTGGCCTCGCCGTTCAACATTCTGCTCGACATCCTGACGCTGCCCTACATCAACAAGGGCGTCTATCAGCTCTCCGACCTGCCGGCGCCCTATCGCGCCGAGATCGAGCGGCTGATCGAGATCGCCAAGCGCGAGAACCTCACCGGCCAGCTCGAGCAGCGCGCCAAGGAGCTCGAGCGCACGATGATCTTCTTCAAGTGGTACGGCGAGAACGTCGACACTTTCCTCGACACGCCAGCCTTCCACGAGAAATGGAAATACATCCAGACCATCGGCGTCTCGATCTTCAACAAGAAAGTGTCGACCTCCAGGCATTTCGGTCCGATCCGGCCGACCTTGCGCGTGCTTTACAATTTGAACGACATCGACGACCGCTCCGCCTATATCGTGGTTGGCGACAAGACCAGCTACTGGAAGGACAACAAGCTTTTCATCTTTGACGACACCTTGATGCACCAGTCGTTCAACGAAACCGACAAGGTGCGCTATTGCCTGTTTGTCGACATTCTGCGGCCGTCGCTTTGTCCGGCGCTGTTGCGTCCGTTCGTCAAGCTCGTATACGTCCTGTTCAAGAGCGCGAACTTCATCTTCTATAAAAAATGGAAAGTCATACGGTAGCGGCGGTTCCCCGCCGGCCCGGCTCCGGGCTCGGCACCCTGCTTGACCTCGCGACGGGCTCGCACGCCCGCGCGGCGGCGCTGCTTGTCGCCTTCTGCCTGGTCGCCTTCCTGCCGGGCTTCTTCCAGATCCCGCCGGTCGACCGCGACGAGGCGCGCTTCGCGCAGGCCACCAAGCAGATGATCGAGAGCGGGCAATATGTCGATATCCGCTTTCAGGACGAGGTGCGCTACAAGAAGCCGGTCGGCATCTATTGGCTGCAGGCGGCGGCGGTGAAGGCAGGCCGCGCGCTCGGCGTGCCGCACGCGCTCACCACCATCTGGCTCTACCGGCTGCCTTCGTTGTTCGGCGCTATGGCTGCGGTGCTGCTGACCTATTGGGCGGCGCTCGCCTTCGTCGGCCGCCGCGCCGCGCTCATTGCCGCGCTGATGATGGCGAGCTCGATCCTGCTCGGGGTCGAGGCGCGGCTTGCCAAGACCGACGCCACGCTGCTGTTCACCTGCGTCGCGGCGATGGGGGCGATGGGCCGCATCTATCTCAGCACGCGCCGCACGCCCGAGGCCAAGATCGGCTGGGGCTTGCCGGCGATCCTGTGGACGGCGATCGCCGCCGGCATCATGATCAAAGGCCCTTTGATCGTGATGTTCGTGGTTTTGACCGCGCTCACGCTGTCGATCCTCGATCGCTCCGCGCGCTGGCTCGGGCGCTTGCGTCCGTTCATCGGCTTCATCTGGATGCTGCTGCTGGTAACGCCCTGGTTCGCGGCGATCGTCGCCAAGTCGGGTCCGACCTTCTTTACCGACGCGATCGGCCACGACATGCTGGCCAAGGTGGCGAGCGGGCAGGAGGCCCACGGCGCGCCGCCCGGCTATTACCTGCTGTTGTTCTTCTTGACCTTCTGGCCGAGCTCGGTGCTGGCGGGACCGGCCGTGCCCATGGCGTGGCGGGCGCGGCGCGAGCCGGGCGCGCAGTTTCTGCTGGCCTGGCTGGTGCCGTCGTGGATCGTGTTCGAAGCGGCGATGACCAAGCTGCCGCATTACGTGCTGCCGCTTTATCCGGCCATCGCCATCCTGATCGCCGGCATTCTCGAAGGCGGCGGGCTCTCCAAGGCGCGCTGGCTGGTGCGCGGCACGGTCGGCTGGTTCGTGTTTCCCAGCCTGATCGCCATCATCGTGGTCGGCGGGTTTCTGTTCCTCGCGCGCGACCTCGGCCTTGTCGCCTGGCCATCGGCGGCGGCGGCGGTGGTGATCGGGCTGTTCGCTTGGCGGCTCTATGAGGTCGACGGCCCCGAACGCGCGCTGCTGCGCGGCATGCTGACCTCCGTGCTGGTCGCCGTCACCGTCTATGCCATTGCCTTCCCCTGGCTGCCCGCGCTGTTCCCGAGCGCGCTGATCGCCGACGAATTGCACGCGACCGGCTGCGAGAACCCGCAGGTGGCGGCGACCGGCTATTACCAGGAGCCGAGCTTGGTCTTCCTGCTCGGCACCAAGACGCGCTTTACGAGCGGAGCGGGCGCCGCCGAATTCCTGCAGCAGGGCGCCTGCCATTTCGCGCTAATCGACGCGCGCAGCGAGCGCAGCTTCGTCCAGCGCGCCAATGCGGTCGGGCTGCGCTACGCGTTGGTCAAGCGCATGGCGGGCTACAATATCAGCATCGGCCGGCCGGTGGCGCTCGCCGTGTTCCGCTCGATGGCCGCGCCATGACCGCCGCCAACGGCCTGCAACCCGACAAGCACAGCGCGCCCTCGCCTTGGCGGCGCTGTGGGGATAATGTCGTCCATGCGCTCACCATTCTGAGCCGGCCGGCGAAGATCCATCCGCGCCGTGCGTGGGCGACGCCGCGGCAAATCGCGATCGGCGCCGCGATCGTCGTCGCGGTCGTGCTTTTCTTTATGATTTTCGTCGACGGCCAGGTCACGCGGGCGGTGCTGCAGGCACCGCGCTGGGCGGTCTGGCCGTTCGACCGGATCACCGATTTCGGCAAGTCCGGCTGGTTCCTTTGGCCGCTCGGCCTCATGTTTCTGGCGTTGGCGGCGCTGGCGGCGCCGGCAACACGGATATCGCAGGCCGTGCTGGCGGCGGTCATGGTGCGTATCGGCTTCCTGTTCACCGCGATTGCGCTGCCCGGCCTGTTCGACGCCATCATCAAGCGCATGATCGGGCGGGCGCGGCCCATGGTGCCCGGGCATGTCGATCCGTTCGCGTTCGCCCCGTTCATCTGGCGCGCCGACTATGCCAGCCTGCCGTCGGGCCATGCCACCACCGCCTTCTCGGTGATGGTGGCATTTAGCTGCCTGTGGCCGCGCGCGCGCACGCTGGCGCTGCTCTATGCGGTGGCGATCGCGCTCAGCCGCATCATGGTGCTGGGGCATTTCCCCTCCGACGTGATCGCCGGCGGCGTGGTCGGCACGGTGGGCGCGTTGCTGGTGCGCTATTATTTCGCGCTGCGCCGGCTCGGTTTCTCGGTCGGGCCGGACGGCACCCTGCACCAGTTCCCGGGGCCTTCGGTCAGGCGCATGAAAGCGGTTGCCCGCGAGCTGTTAGCCCCATAAGAAGCGCGCGAGCCTGTCGCCGACGGAACCTTTAAAGCCCATGAGCACGAATGAGCCGGCGGTCTCCGTCGTGGTGCCGGTCCGCAACGAGGCCGGCAATATCGCCCCGCTGGTGGCCGAGATCGCCGCGGCGCTTAACGGCCAATGGCCGTTCGAAGTGGTCTATGTCGACGACGGCTCGAACGACGGCACCGCGGACGCGCTCACCCGGCTGATGGCGCAGCACCCTTGGCTGCGCCGCGTGCGTCATAAGCGATCCTGCGGGCAATCGGCGGCGGTGCGTACCGGTGTTGCGGCCGCGCGTGCGCCTTTGGTGGTCACGCTCGACGGCGACGGACAGAACGACCCGAAATTCATCCCCGCGCTGCTGCGCGCGCTGGAGCAGGGCGCCCCACGCACCGGTTTGATCGCCGGGCAACGCGTCAAGCGCAAGGCAAGCGGCTTCAAGAAGCTGCAATCGCGGATCGCCAATGCGGTGCGCGGCGCGGTCTTGCGCGATGGCACCCGTGACACCGGTTGCGGGCTGAAGGCGTTCCGCCGCGACCTGTTCCTGAGCCTGCCATATTTCGATGGCTTGCATCGTTTTCTGCCGGCGCTGGTGCGGCGCGACGGCTATGACATCGGCTATGTCGACGTCATTGACCGGCCGCGCGGGGCGGGCGTGTCGAACTACGGCATGTTGGACCGGCTGTGGGTCGGCATCCTCGATCTTGCCGGGGTGTGGTGGCTTATCAGGCGCCGGAAGCGCGTCCCTGAAATCTTAGAGGAATAAGAAAATGCTGATCGAACTCGCGCGGGATGTCGGCGGCTATCTGCATGACGTGTTCATCACGCGTCTCGACGGCTGGGTGCTGCTCGGCTTCGTCGCGCAGGCCTTCTTCACCGCGCGCTTCGCGGTGCAGTGGATCGCCTCCGAGCGCGCGGGCAAGAGCGTGGTGCCGATGTCGTTCTGGCTGTTGTCGATCGGCGGCGGCGTGCTGCTGCTCGTCTATGCGCTCTACCGGCGCGACCCGGTGTTCATCGCCGGCCAAGGCTTCGGCGTGTTCGTTTACGCGCGCAATCTGTTTTTCGTCATGCGCGACCGGCGCGGCATCGCGAAAGCCTGATCAGGCGGCCGCCATCGCGGCGAAGCCGCGCTCCAGATCGGCGATCAGATCGCCGGTATCTTCCAATCCGATATGGATGCGCAGCGTCGGCCCGCCCGGCGCCCATTGGGTGGCGGTGCGGTATTCGCTGCAGTCGAACAGGATCGCCAGGCTCTCGAAGCCGCCCCAGGAATAGCCCATGCCGAACAGCGTGAGCTCGTTCATGAACGCGTACACCGCTTGCTCCGGCATCGGCTTCAATTCGATGCTGAACAGCCCGCTGGCGCCGCTGAAGTCGCGCTTCCAGACGGCGTGGCCGGGATCGCTTTCCAGCGCCGGATGCAGCACGCGCTGCACCTCCGGCCGCGCGGCGAGCCAGCGCGCGATCTTAAGGCCGGACTTGTAGTGCCGCGCCAGCCGCACGCTCAGCGTGCGCAAGCCGCGCAGCGCCAGGAACACGTCGTCCGGCCCAACGCAGAGGCCGAGCACGCGCACCGTTTCCTTGAGCGCGGCGATCGTCGCCGCATTGGCCGAGACGCAACCGAACATGATGTCGGAATGGCCGCCGATATATTTGGTGCCGGCCTGGATCGACAGATCAACGCCCTTCTCGAAGGCGTTGAAATAAAGCGGCGTCGCCCAGGTATTGTCCGTCAGCACGACCGCGCCCTTGGCGTGCGCGACCTTGGCGATGGCCGGGATGTCCTGCATCTCGAAGCTTTGCGAGCCGGGCGCTTCCACGAACACCGCCTTGGTGTTCGGCTTGATGAGCTTTTCGATGCCGGCCCCGATCAGCGGCTCGTAATAGGTGGTCTCGACCCCCATGCGCTTGAACACGCCGTCGCAGAACACGCGGGTGGGGCGGTAGACGCTGTCGGTGACCAGGATGTGGTCGCCTGAGCCCGCAACCGCCATGAGGGCGGTGGAGATGGCGGACAGGCCGGACGGCATGAGGGCGACCCCCGCGCAGGCCTCGCCCTCGAGCGCGCGCAGCGCGCCCTCCAGCGCCTCGGTGGTCGGCGTGCCGCGGCGCCCGTATTGATAGCGCGCGCGGTGGGCGACCTGATCCTCGGCGGTCGGATAAAGCACGGTGGAGGCGTGGTAGACGGCCGGATTGACGAAGCCGTATTGGCCTTTGGTATCGCGGCCGGCGGTGACCAGCCGGGTGTCCGGCTTGAGCGGGGCTTTGGGCGGGTTCGCCATGGTGTCTTTTGGGGTCCGGTCGGGTGGGATGGGCCGCTTAAACGGCGGCCGGCCATATACGGCCGCATCGGCGTTTGCCGTCAACCCCTTGACCTTGCAACCCAATCGTTTTGAGATGCAAAAACTTGAAGCAAACCGGGGGTAAATGGCCAGGCCGCCGTTGAAAAATCCGCGCCGGAGGCGGGCTCCGGCGGTGGATTTAATGCGTGGCCCGCCCGAACAGGAGCGCTGCGTGTCGCTGCGCGCAATAAAGGCAGAGCAATGAAAAAAATCGCCAGCGTCCTCGCGCTTGTCCTGGTCGCTTTCGCCGCGCAGAGCGCCGCGGCGCAAACGCTGAAAACCGTCAAGGACCGCGGCCAGTTGATCTGCGGGGCCAACGGCACGCTCGCCGGCTTCGGCCTGCCCGATGCGCAGGGGCACTGGACCGGTTTGGACGTCGACGTCTGCCGCGCCATCGCCGCCGCGATCTTCAACGACGCCAACAAGGTGAAGTTCGTGCCGCTGACGGCGAAGGACCGCTTCACCGCGCTGCAATCGAGCGAGGTCGACGTGCTGGTGCGCAACACCACCTGGACCTCGTCGCGCGACACTTCGCTGGGCTTGAACTTCACCGGCGTCGACTATTATGACGGTCAGGGCTTCATGGTGCGCAAGTCGCTGAAGGTGAATTCGGCGCTCGAGCTCAACGGCGCCTCGATCTGCGTGCAGCAGGGCACCACCACCGAGCTCAATCTCGCCGACTTCTTCCGCGCCCACAAGATGCAGCTCAAGTCGGTGACTTTCGCCACCTCCAACGAGGCGATCAAGTCCTACGACGCCGGCCGCTGCGACGCCTATACCACCGACGCCTCCGGCCTTTATGCCGAGCGGCTGCGGCTTGCCAATCCGGACGACCACATCATCCTGCCGGAGATCATCTCGAAGGAGCCGCTCGGGCCCGTGGTGCGCCAGGGCGACGATCAGTGGTTCGACATCGTCAAATGGGTGCTGTTCGCGATGATCAACGCGGAAGAGCTGAACATCACCCAGAAGAACGTCGACGACATGTTGAAGTCGAGCAATCCCGCCATCAAGCGCTTCGTCGGCACCGAGGGCAATTACGGCGAGCAGCTCGGCCTGACCAAGGACTGGGCGGTGCGCATCGTCAAGCTGGTCGGCAATTACGGCGAGGCGTTCGAGCGCAATGTCGGCAAGGGCTCGCCGCTCAGCATCGACCGCGGCCTGAACAAATTGTGGAACCAGGGCGGCATCCAATACGCGCCGCCGATCCGCTGAGCGTGAGCGCGGCGCCCGCGCGCCGGCCGCGGCCTTTGCTTCGGCGCGCCAGGCCGGCGAGGGGGGACAATGTCGGTTGACCTTCCCAACGGTCCGGCGCGCGTCGTCTTCTACAACGACCCCAGGGTGCGCAGCGTGGTCTATCAGGCCGCGCTGTTTGCGGCCGTCGCTTTTTTGATTTACGCCGCCGTCAGCAATGCCATCGACAATCTGCAGCGCGCGCATATCACTTCCGGCTTGGGCTTCTGGAACACCACCGCCGGCTTCGACATCTCGCAGACGCTGATCCCCTACGACTCGCAGGTCTCCACCTATGGCCGCGCCTTCTGGGTCGGCTTGCTCAACACGCTGCTGGTCGCCGGCCTCGGCATCGTGTTCGCCACCGTTCTCGGCTTCGTCGTCGGCATCGCGCGGCTGTCGCCGAACTGGCTGGTGGCGAAAGCCGCCACCGGCTATGTCGAGACCATCCGCAACATCCCGCTGCTGCTGCAATTACTGTTCTGGTACGACGCGGTGCTCAAGTCGCTGCCACTGGCGCGCGCCAGCATCGTCATCCCGGGCGGCGCTTTTCTCAACAATCGCGGGCTGTTCCTGCCCAAGCCGGTGTTTGAAAACGGATTTGCCGCGGTGACGGTCGCGCTCATCGGCGGCATCGCCATTTCGGTTGTGCTTTATCTCTGGGCGCGCAAGCGGCAGGAGCGCACGGGTAAGCGCGTGCCGGTCGGCTGGTCCGTGTTGGCGCTGGTGATCGGCCTGCCGCTCGCCGCGTTCGCGCTGCAAGGCTTTCCGCTCAAATTCGATTACCCGCAAGCCGGGCGTTTCAACATCGCCGGCGGCGTCGAACTGCTGCCGGAATTCGCAGCGCTGCTGTTCGGGCTGTCGATCTATACCGCGGCCTTCATCGCCGAAGTGGTGCGCGCCGGCATTCTCGCCGTTTCGCGCGGGCAGATCGAGGCGGCCTATTCGCTCGGCCTCAAGCCGCGCCCGACGCTGCGGCTGATCGTGGTGCCGCAGGCCATGCGCGTGATCATCCCGCCGCTCACCAGCCAGTATCTCAACCTGACCAAGAACTCCACGCTGGCGGTGGCGATTGGCTATCCCGACCTGGTGCAGATCTTCACCGGCACCGTGCTCAACCAGACCGGCCAGGCGGTGACCGTGGTGGCCGTCACCATGGCGGTCTATCTGACCATCAGCCTCGTCACCTCGCTGGCGATGAACATCTACAACCGGCGCGTGGCGCTGGTGGAACGGTGAGGGCGTGACGCCATGACCATGGCCGAAGGCGATCTGGCCGTCACCGAACTGCACTTCGTGCGCGAGCGGCATTTGCCGCCGCGGCCGCCGCCGGCGGCCATGACCGGCGCCATCGGCTGGCTGCGCGCGAACCTGCTGTCGACGCCGTTCAACGTGGCGCTGACCATCGTCATCGTACTGCTGCTGGCCTGGGCCGTTCCCGCGCTGATCAGGTTTCTGCTGGTGGACGCGGTGTGGAGCGGGGCCGACCGCGACGCCTGCCGCGAGATCGTGCAGCACCGCGCAATCGGCGCCTGCTGGCCGTTCGTGTGGGAGCGGCTGCCCTATTTCGTCTACGGCTCTTATCCTTTACCCGAGCGCTGGCGGGTCGATCTGTTCTTCGTCCTGCTCGCCGTCGGCGTGGCGTGGCTGCTGTGGCTGGAAGCGCCGCGGCGCGGGCTCGGCGCGATCTATTTCTTCATTGTGGTGCCGGTCGCCTCCTTCATTCTGCTGCACGGCTTTCCGTCGATCGGGTTGCCGGTGGTCGACACCGTTTTATGGGGCGGCGTGCTGGTCACCATCGTGGTGGCCTCGGTCGGCATCGTTTTCTCGCTGCCGCTCGGCATTCTGCTGGCGCTCGGACGCCGCTCGGCGATGCCGACGGTCAACCTCTTGTCCATGCTGTTCATCGAGTTCGTACGCGGGGTGCCGCTGATCACCGTGCTGTTCATGGCGAGCGTGATGCTGCCGCTGTTCGTGCCGCAGGAATACGAGCCCGATAAATTGTTGCGCGCGCTGATCGGCATCGCGCTGTTCGCCTCGGCCTATATGGCGGAAGTGGTGCGCGCCGGATTGCAGGCGATCCCCCGCGGCCAGTTCGAGGGCGCCATGGCGGTCGGCCTGAAATATCCGCAGCTGATGCGGCTGATCATCCTGCCGCAGGCGCTCAAGATCACCATCCCCAACATCGTCAACACCTATATCGGCCTGTTCAAGGACACCACGCTGGTATTCATCGTCGGCATTTTCGATTTCCTGCGCACCATCGAAGTTGCGCGCATCGATCCGAAATGGGCAACGCCGGTAACCTCGACCACCGGCTACGCGGTCGCGGCCATGTTCTATCTGGCGTTCTGCTACGCGATGTCGCGCTACGCGCGCGCCATGGAAGCGCGGCTGGCCCGCGGGGGCGAGCACTGACATGAGCGACATGCATTCATCGCCGCATCTGAAGCCGACCAAGCTCGACACGCCGGTGGCGGTCGAGATGGTCAAGGTGAACAAGTGGTTCGGCGATTTCCACGTGCTGCGCGACATCGATCTAAAGGTCATGGGCGGCGAGCGCATCGTGATCTGCGGGCCGTCCGGCTCCGGCAAATCCACCATGATCCGCTGCATCAACCGGCTGGAGGAGCACCAGTCCGGCCGCATCGTGGTCGACGGCGTGGAGCTGACCAACGACTTGAAGAAGATCGACGAGGTGCGGCGCGAGGTCGGCATGGTGTTCCAGCACTTCAATCTGTTTCCGCATTTGACCGTGCTGGAGAACTGCACGCTGGCGCCGATCTGGGTGCGCAAAATGCCCAAGCAACGGGCCGAAGAGATCGCGCACGCGTATCTGGCGCGCGTGAAAATCCCCGAGCAGGCCGGCAAATATCCCGGCCAGCTCTCCGGCGGCCAGCAGCAGCGGGTGGCGATCGCGCGCGCGCTCTGCATGAACCCGAAAATCATGCTGTTCGACGAGCCGACCTCGGCGCTCGACCCCGAAATGGTCAAGGAAGTGCTCGACACCATGGTCACGCTGGCCGAAGACGGCATGACCATGCTGGTGGTGACCCACGAAATGGGCTTCGCCCGCCAGGTGGCGAACCGCATCGTGTTCATGGACGAAGGCCAGATCGTGGAGGCCAATGCGCCGGGCGAGTTCTTCGCCCGTCCCCGGCACGAGCGCACCAGGCTGTTCCTGAGCCAGATCCTGCGGTGAGGGCGGGCCGGCGCGTTCAACCGGAATGTGTGCGTGACCCGGTTGCAATGGCAAATACTCCTTGAAATTCCGCAGAGCGAAACACATTTTTACAACCGCAAACCTGTCGTATTTAACGGCAAACGCACGGAAAGGTAGTAATCTACCGTCGTCCGCCTGTAATTTCGCACCGTTAAATGTCACAATATCTTCAATCACCACGATAATTTATGCGGTTAGTTAGACACGTTATAATTGTATCGGCGGGTGGCCGGACAGGGAGCAATTTTGCATTACGAAATGAATCCAGCGGGCCCGGCCATGGGCGGCGTCCCATGCCCGTGAGCGCCCGCCGTAATCCGCGCGCCAAACCCGCGCTCACGGCGCGCGAGGCGGAAGTCTTGAATTGGGTCGCACGCGGCAAGTCGGCCTGGGAGATTGGCGAGATTCTGCACATCGCCAAGCGCACGGTCGACGAGCACGTGCAGACCTCGGTGCGCAAGCTGGGCGCCGTCAACCGCACGCATGCGGTGGCGATCGCGGTGCGCGACTGCATCATTTCGCTGTAGCGGGGCGCGATCGTTCCCGTGCGGGCCGAGGCAATCGGACCGCCCGCGAAGCGGATGTGCGGGCCGACCGTTTATGCTAGCTTCGACCGCATGTCCCGCCTTCGATGTTTCCCGCTTTTCGTCCTCTTGCTCCTCATCGCGATCTGCAGCCGCGTCGAACCGGTGCTCGCGGACAAACGCGTCGCGCTCGTGGTCGGCAACGCGGCCTATCGGCACGTGACGCCGCTTGCCAATCCATCGAACGATGCCCGGCTGATCGCCAATACGCTGCGATCCCTCGGCTTCGCGCTGACCGGGGGCGGCCCTCAGCTCGATCTGGACGAGAGCGGCTTGCGTCACGTCGTTGCCGATTTCGGCAACGCGCTCGTCGGGGCGGATGTTGCGCTGTTCTACTACGCCGGCCATGGCGTGCAGCTGCGCGGATCGAACTTTCTGGTTCCTATCGATGCAAACCCGGTCAAGGAAGCCGACGTCGACTTTCAAATGCTCGACGCCAACCTGATTCTGCGCCAGATGGAAAGCAGCGGCACGCGATTGAACATCGTGATCCTCGACGCCTGCCGCAACAATCCGTTCGGCGGCCGCGGGCTGCGCGCGACTGCGGGCGGGCTGGCGCAGATGCAGGCGCCGGAAGGGACGCTGATTTCATTTGCCACCCAGCCAGGAAATGTCGCGCTCGACGGCAACAACGGCCACAGTCCGTACTCGCAGGCTCTCGCGGAGGTGCTGCGCCGCCCGGGTCGCGATATTTTTCGTACCTTCAACGATGTCGGCCTGATGGTGAGCCGTGTGACCGGCGGCGCCCAGCAACCCTGGACTTCGAATTCGCCGATCAAGGGCGACTTCTATTTTGGCGGCCCGCCCATAGCTGCGTCTCCGCCGCAGCCCGGCGCCGCGCCGGCGATGCCGGCCGACCAAGTGTTCTGGGCGACGATCAAGGATGCAAAAGTGGCGGCCTTGTTCGAGGAATTCCTCGTCAAGTTTCCGGCGAGCCCGCATACGAGCGAAGCGCGCGCGCGGCTCGGCGAAATTAAAGCGGCGCAAGCCAGCCCCGATCGGCGTCCGGCCGGCGGCGGCCAGCAACAGGCCTCGGCCGCGCCCGAGCTGCCGAGCCCTCAAGCCCCCGATCCGTTCCGCGGCGCCTTCCGGATAAGATCCGACGTATCGCAAGGCATTCTGAACATGCGCTCAGGCCCCGGGCAGCGCCACCGCATTGTCACGGCGATTCCTGCCGGCAGCGGCGGGGTCTCAATTGCAAAATGCCGCGCGCCCGACGACGGACGCAGCCACTATCGCTGGTGCAACGCGAAATGGAAGAGCTATGTCGGCTGGGTTTCTCAAAATGGCATTGAGAGCGACAACTAGCATCGCGCGAAGTTTGCGCTAACCCTTCTCCACCGGCAGATCCGGCCGCGATCCCCATTCCGACCAGGAGCCGTCATAGATGCGCGGCAGCGGCTTGCCGAGCGCGTCGAGGCCGAGCGCCAGCACCACCGCGGTGACGCCGGAGCCGCAGGTGGTGATGATCGGCCGGTCGAGATCGACCTTGCCTTTCTCGAACGCCTTTTTGATGCGCTCGGGCGACACCAGCTTGCCGCTCTCGACGATCTCGGCGAACGGCACGTTGAGCGAGCCCGGCATGTGGCCGGAGCGCAAGCCCGGACGCGGCTCGGGCTCCTTGCCGGCGAAGCGCCCGGCCGAGCGGGCGTCGACCACCTGCGCGCTGCCGTCGTTGAGCGCCATCTGCACGTCGCCATGCATGGCGACGGCGCCGGTATCCATCGTGGCGTTGAAGCTTTTCGGCGCGCGCGTGACCTCGCCCGCTTCGACCGGGCGGCCTTCCGCCTTCCAGGCCGGCAAGCCGCCGTTCAGGATGAAGGCGTTCTTGGCGCCGAAGATCAGGAAGCTCCACCACACGCGCGGCGCCGAATAGAGCCCGACGCCGTCATAGACCACGATGGTGTCGTTCTCGCTGATGCCGAGCGCGCCCACCTGCTGGCCGAACTGGTCCGGACCGGGCAGCATGTGCGGCAGGTCGGTGGAATGGTCGCAGATGCCGTTGATGTCGAAGAACACCGCGCCCGGGATGTGGCTCTTGAGGTACTCGGCATGCGCGTCGCGCTTCTGATTGGGCAGATAATAGGAGGCGTCGACCAGCACGACCTTGCCGAGATTGTCGGCGAGCCATTGGGTCGATTTCAGCCAGCGGCTGGCGGGGCTGTGTGTGCTCATCGGCTGTCGGGTCCGGCGGTTTTTGCAAGGGTGTCAATGCGGACTGTCACGCAAACGTTCCATGGGTGCAATGGGGGCGCGGTCTAAACCAGCGCCAGCCGCACCCGGCGGTTCTGCTTGCCCTTCTTCTCGATGCCGCTGACCGCAACCTTGCCGATCTCGCCCGTCGAGCGCACATGGGTGCCGCCGCAGGGCTGCAAGTCGAGGCCTGCGATCTCGATCAGCCGCACGCGGCCGCTGCCCATGGGCGGCTTGACCGACATGGTCTTGACCAGGCCGGGGTTGGCTTCGAGCTCTTGGTCGCTGATCCAGCGGCTGGTCACGGCGGCGTCGCGCGCGATCATCTGCGTTGACTTGACGCGTGATGGCGTCCTTGTCGAGGCCGGCCTCGGGAATGTCGAAGTCGAGCCGGCTTTCGCTTTCGCCGACCGAGCCGCCGGTCACCGCGTAAGGCAGCGCCGCCGACAACAGATGCAGCGCGGTGTGCATGCGCATGCGGGCGTGGCGCTTGTCCCAGTCGATCGCCGCGGTCACCGCGTCGCCGACTTTGAGGGCAGGGGCGCCAAGACCCTGTGGATTTTGCGCGGGAACGTGCGCGATCTCCGTTTTGGCTGGGTCCGTGTAAACGGCGGTGACGATCGGCACGGCAACGCCGTCGGCCGTCGTCAGCGTGCCGCTGTCGCCGGGCTGGCCGCCCGAGGTGGCGTAGAATACGGTGCGGTCGAGCACCACGCCGCCTTGCGCGGTGATCGCGACGACGCGCGCTTGGCACTCTTTCAGATAAGAGTCGTCGCGAAATAAACACTCGGTCGGCATCGCACGCTCACGTCTGCACGATCGGCGGCTCGATATCCGACTTGCGCTCCAGCCACGCCGGCACCGGCAAGTTTTTCGAGCGCAGGAATTGCGGATTGAACAGCTTGGACTGGTAGCGCGCGCCGCCGTCGGCAAGGATGGTCACGATGGTGTGGCCGGGGCCGAGATCCTTGGCCAGGCGAATGGCGCCGGCGATGTTGATGCCGGAGGAGCCGCCGAGGCAGAGGCCTTCGTGCTCGAGCACGTCGAAGATCACCGGCAGTGCTTCCTCGTCGGGGATCAGATAGGGCTTGTCGACCTGCAGGTCTTCGATGATCGGCGTGACGCGGCCGAGCCCGATGCCTTCGGTGATCGAGCCGCCTTCGGTCGATTTCACCTCGCCGTCCTTGAACAGATGATACATGGCCGCGCCGCGCGGATCGGCGACGCCGATGACGACGTCCTTCTTCTGCTCGCGCAGATAAGACGCAATGCCGGCCAGCGTGCCGCCGGTGCCGACGGCGCAGATGAAGCCGTCGACGCGGCCGTTGGTCTGCTGCCAGATTTCCGGGCCGGTGGAGACGTAGTGCGCCTTGCGGTTGTCGAGATTGTTCCACTGGTCGGCGAAGATGACGCCGTTCTTCTCGGTCTTCTTGAGTTCCTCGGCCAGCCTGCGGCCGACATGCTGGTAGTTGTTCGGATTGCTGAAGGGCAGGGCCGGCACTTCGATCAGTTCCGCCCCGCACAGCCGCAGCATGTCCTTCTTTTCCTGGCTCTGGGTGAGCGGGATGACGATGAGCGTGCGGTAGCCGCGCGCATTGGCGACCACCGCCAGCCCGATGCCGGTATTGCCGGCGGTCGATTCCACCACCAGCCCGCCGGGCTTGAGCTCGCCGCGCGCCTCCGCCTCCAGGATCATCTGCCGCCCGGCGCGGTCCTTCACCGAGCCGCCCGGGTTCATGAATTCGGCCTTGCCGAGAATGGTGCAGCCAGTGGCCGCCGAGGCCCGCTCCAGCTTGATCAGGGGGGTGTTGCCGATGGCTTCAACGATGCCGTCGCGGATTTGCATTTCCCGTGCCGTTTGGGCGTTTAAGGGGCGGGGCAGACCCTAGTGGAGCCGGCATGGCGCCACAAGACCGCCTCGGCGCAGCCCTGCTGTCCAATTATGGGACGGGAGGTTTAATTGCCGCCGACCCGCGCAAGCACCTCGAAACCATACCGGTGTATTGGCCGACGGCGTCCCCGCACATTCACTACTTTTTACGGCCAAGCCTCTAATCGTTGCCGTAAGGGGGCGAAATGCAAAAAACCCAAACCCCGGCGCAATTTGGGCCTACCGATCGATGAAGCTCGACGTCAACACCCTGTTCATGGTGACGATTTATGTCGAGGTCGTGCTCGGCCTGCTGCTGCTGTTCGTCTGGGCGCAGAATACCGCGGTGCATGCCGTGTGCTGGTGGGGTTTTGCCCATCTGATCCGCGCCTCCTCGGTCGTCGTGTTCGGCATGTACGGCACGGTGCCCGACCTGATCTCCATCGATCTTGCCAATACGCTGCTGTTCACATCCTTCGCGATCACCTGGACCGGTGCGCGCGTGTTCGACGGGCGCCCCGTGGAGCCGGTCTATATGGTGACCGGCGCGGTGCTGTGGCTGCTGATCTGCCGGCTGCCGGTGCTGGCCGACGCGGTGGGCGTGCGGGCGCTGATCGCCTCCGGCATCATCACCACCTATACCTGGCTCACCGCGTATGAATTCTGGCGCGGCCGCGAAGAGAAGCTGGTGTCGCGCTGGCCGGCGATCTTCATGCTGTTCGCGCACGGCGCGCTGTTCCTGCTGCGCACGCCGCTGGTAACGCTGCTGCCGTGGTCGCCGACCGACACCGTCCTGGGCAGCGTGTGGCTGACCGTCTTGTCGTTCGAGGCGCTGCTGTTCACCATCTCGGTCGCCTTCATCCTGCTGGCGATGGCGAAGGAGCGCACCGAACTGCGCCACCGCAACGCCGCCATGGTCGATCCGCTCACCGGCATCGCCAACCGCCGCGCGTTCCTGGCCGACGCCAGCCAGCTCGCCAAGCGCCACAGCGCCGATCCCAAGCCGACCGCGGTGCTGCTGATCGATCTCGACCATTTCAAGTCGATCAACGACCGTTTCGGTCACGCGTTCGGCGACCGCGTGCTCGAGACCTTCACGCAGGCCGCGCGCCAGGCGGTGCGTTCCGCCGACCTGCTCGGCCGCCTCGGCGGCGAGGAGTTCGCCGCCGTGCTCTACGACACCACCCGCGACAAGGCGGCGGCGGTGGCCGAGCGCATCCGCATGACCTTCGCCCAAGCCGCCAAGGAGGTGGACGGCCGCGCGGTCGGCGCCACGCTCAGCATAGGGGTGGCTTATTGCGAGGAGCCCGCGCTCGACGTGGCGGAAATGCTGGCGCAATCCGACCAGGCGCTCTATTTCGCCAAGGAACACGGGCGTAACCGGGTCGAAATCGCCTCGCTTGAAATGGTCATGGCCGGCAAGCCGGGCGCCAAGCCGACTTCCGCGGAATCGGTTGCGTCGATCGCGGCCGACAGCGCCGCCGCCTGACTTTCCGCCGCAACGGCAAGCCTTACCACCGTGACGGCCGCGGCCCCGCGCACCCCGCGGCGCCTATGCGCATTGACCAAAGCCCGGAAACTAGTCCACTTTAGCCCAGGTGGGCCGGCACGGCGGCCCATGGAATAGTGGGATTCCAAACTAATTCAAAGACGTAAGGGAGGATGAGATGAAGATTTTCCGTTGGCTGGGGCTGGCAGCCCTGGCCCTGACGGTGGGCGGCACGGCGCAGGGCGCCACCGTCAAGATCGGCGTGGTGCTGCCGTTCAGCGGCCCCAATGCCGACCTCGGCCATCAGATCGACAAGGCGTTCGATCTCTACGTCAAGCTGCACGCCAAGGACATCGCGCCGAACAAGGTCGAGATCATCAAGCGCGACGAGGGCCCGCCGACCGGCGCGGTCGCCAAGACCGTCACCACCGAATTGATCACCAACAACAAGGTGCAGCTCCTCACCGGCTACGTGTTCTCGCCGTCGGCGATCGCGCTGGCGCCGGTGATCAACAAGGCCAAGGTGCCGATGGTGATCGCCAATGCCGGCACCGCCTGGATCACCAACCTGTCGCCTTATTACGTGCGGCTGTCGTTTTCCATGTGGCATCCGGCCTATCCGATGGGCCCCTATGCCTACAACAAGATCCACTGCAAGACCGCGGCGGTCGCCTATACCGACTTCCCGCCGGGCAAGGATTCGGTGCTCGCCTTCAAGACCGGCTTCGAGAAGGCCGGCGGCAAGGTGACGCTGTCGATCCCGATGGGGCCGCCCAACCAGGTGCCCGATTTCACCCCGTTCTTCCAGCGCGTAAAGGACGCGCATCCCGACTGCATGTATGTCTTCGTCCCGTCGGGCGCGCACGCGACCGGCGTGATGAAGGCCTATGGCGAGCTTGGCCTGCGCAAGGCCGGCATCAAGCTGATCGGCCCGATGGACCTGATCCCCGACAACAAGCTGCAGGACATGGGTGACGCCGCCATCGGCACCATCGTGATGGGTCACTACGCGGTCGATCTCAAGAACGACGCCAACGAGGCGTTCCAGGCCGCCTGGCACAAGGAATACGGCGCCAACTCCTATCCCGACTTCATGTCGGCGGCGGGTTGGGACACCATGCATGTCATCTTCGACACCATCAATAAGCTGAAGGGCAACATGTCCGACGGTGCCAAGGTGGTGAAGGCGATGGAGGGCTGGTCGACCGACGGACCGCGCGGCCACGTCATGATCGACCCCAAGACGCGCGACATCGTCGAGGACGAGCACGCCATGGAGGTCTACCGCAAGCCGGACGGCAAGCTCGGCGAGAAGATCCTCGACACCACCAAGGCGGTGCACGACGAGTGCAAGATCCTCAAGGTCGGCCGCTGCAAGTGAGCGCCTGAGCATTTGACGGAAAAAGCGCCGCCGCGCATAAAGGTGCGGCGGCGTTTTCTCTTTTGCGAAGGGGGTGGGGCCCGTGTCGCAGGTCGCCAACATCGTCGTCAGCATCCTGTTCGACGGCTTGGCTTACGCCATGTTCCTGTTCATCACCTCCGTCGGCCTGTCGGTGACGATGGGGCTGATGGGATTCGTGAACCTGGCGCACGGCGCTTTCGCCATGTGCGGCGGCTTTTTCGTCGTCACGCTGACGCGCTCGCTCGGCGTCCCCTTCGTGCCCGCGCTGATCATCGCTTCCGTCGCGGTCGGCGTCATCAGCGTGCCGTTCGAGCGCTATCTCTACCGCCGGCTCTACAAGTCCACCGATCTCGAGCAGGTGCTCTTGACCATCGGCCTGGCGTTCATGTCGATCGCCACCTTCACTTATTTCTACGGGCCGATCCCGAAATCGGTGCCGCTGCCGGATTGGCTGGAGGGCGACGTCAATCTCGGCTTCCGCGCGTTCCCGAGCTACCGCGTCTTCCTGATCGTGCTGGGCGCCGCGCTGATCGCCGTGCTCTGGTACGCCTTCGAGAAGACCAATATCGGCGCCAAGATCCGCGCCGCGGTCGACAACCGGCGCATGGCGGAATTGGTCGGCATCAATGTCGACCGCCTGTTCACGCTCACTTTCGCGCTCGGCTCGGGGCTTGCCGCGCTCGGCGGCGCGCTGGCGATCCAACTGTTCGGCCTGACGCCGAGCTTCGCCGTGCTTTATCTCGTGCTGTTCCTGATCGTGGTGGCGGTCGGCGGTCTCGGCAGCTTGAAGGGCACGCTGCTGGCCGCGCTGGTCATCGGCATCATCGATACCGGCGGCAAATACGCCTTTCCAGTGGCCGGCAATCTCTTCATCTACGCCATCACCGTGATCGTGCTGCTGATCAAGCCGGCGGGGTTTTATGGCCGCGAGTGAGACCATGGCAGGCGAGCCCACGCGCCAGCAGGCGCGCGAGCGCGCGGCCGAATTCCTTATCAGCCGCCACCATTACCGCTGGACGGAAACGCTGCCCTGGCTGATCGCGGTCGCCTGCTATTTCGCGTTCCCCGACCGCATGACCTTCGCCAGCCAATTGCTGGTGATGATCATATTCGCGCTCTCGCTCGACCTGATCCTTGGTTACGCGGGGATTGTCTCGCTCGGTCACGCCGCCTTTTTCGGCATCGGCGCCTATACCGTCGCGCTTGGCACTTTGCGGCTCGGCTGGAGCGAGCCGATCAGCGGCATCATCGCCGGCCGGTATCGTGGCGGGCGTCGTCGGCGCCGTCGTCGGCTGGTTCATCTTGCGCTACCGCGGTCTGACGCTGCTGATGCTGACCATCGCCTTCGCCGCCACGCTGCAGGAGTTGGGCAATCTGCGCTCCGACATCACCGGCGGCTATGACGGCCTGCCGGGATTGACCTTCGATCCCTTGTTCGGCCGTTTCGACTACGATCTCTACGGCCACACCACCTATCTATACGTGCTCGCGGTGCTGGCGGTCGTGTTCTATTTCGTGCGCCGCATCGTCTATTCGCCGTTCGGGCAGGCGCTGACCGGCATCCGCGAGAACGTGCGCCGCATGCACGCCATCGGCTCGCCGGTGCACGGCCGGCTGGTGACGGTCTATGCCGTCTCGGCGGCGATTGCGGGCGTTGCCGGCGCGCTGTTCACCCAGACCAACGCCTATGTCACGCTGACCGTCTTCGACTTCGACAATTCCGCCAAGGTGCTGGTGATGCTGATCGTCGGCGGCACCGGGCGGCTGTACGGCGCCATCATCGGCGCGGTGGTCTACCTGATCATGGAGGACAATCTCTCCAAGCTCTCGCCCACCTTCTGGCAGTTCGGCATCGGGCTCATGCTGGTGCTGGTGGTGCTGTTCGCGCGCCGCGGCCTGCTCGGCCTGGTCGAGGACGCCGGCCGCTATCTCAAGCGGGGGAACAAGCCGTGACCGCCGCGCTGCAAGTGCAACGGCTCAACCGCAGCTTCGGCGCGCTGCAGGTCGCGCGCGACATCGATCTCAGCCTGGAGCGCGGCGCGCGGCGCGCGCTGATCGGGCCGAACGGGGCGGGCAAGACCACGCTGGTCAATCTGGTCACCGGCGCGCTCAAGCCGTCGGCCGGCAAAGTGCTGCTGCAAGGCGACGACATTACCCATACCAGCCAGGCCGAGCGCGCGCGGCGCGGGCTGGCGCGCACCTTCCAGATCAACCAGCTGTTCCGCGGCCTGACCGTGCTGGAAAATCTCGGCATGGCGATCAGCGAGCGCGAAGGCTACGCCAACAATCTTTGGCGTCCGGTCGGCACCAAGCGCGCGGTGATCGACGAGGCGCTCGATCATCTCGAAGCGCTGCGCATGGTCGACGACGCGCTCAAGCTGGTGCGCGAACTGCCCTATGGCCGCCAGCGCCTGGTGGAGATCGCCATCGCGCTGGCGCAGAAGCCGCGCGTGCTGCTGCTCGACGAGCCGGCGGCCGGCGTGCCGTCCTCGGAGAGCCATCTCATCCTCGACGTGGTGGCCGGCCTCGATCCCGACATCGCCATCCTGATCATCGAGCACGACATGGACGTGGTGTTCCGCTTCGCCAAGCACATCACGGTCATGGTGCAGGGCGCGGTGTTCACGGAAGGCACGCCGGAAGAGATCATGAACAATCCGGAGGTGCGCAGCGTCTATCTGGGCGAGGAGGGGGGACGCCGCCATGGCTGAGCCGGCCCTCGCGCTCGAACACGTTTCGGCCGGCTACGGCGAGACGGTGGTGCTGGAGAACATCCAGCTTTCGCTGGCGCCGAGCGAGACGCTGTCGATCATCGGCCGCAACGGCGTCGGCAAGTCCACGCTGCTCGCCACCATCATGGGCCACACCACGCTGCACGGAGGCCGCATCGTGCTGCACGGCGAGCGACATCTCCGAGCTGGCGACCTATCGCCGGGTGGCGGCGGGTCTCGCCTACGTGCCGCAGGAGCGCGAGATCTTCCCCTCGCTGACGCTGCGGGAAAACCTGGAAGTGGCGGCGCGGCCGGGGCCGTGGTCGGTTGCGGCCGTGTTCGAATTGTTCCCGCGGCTGGCCGAGCGCGAAAGCAACCGCGGCAATCAGCTCTCCGGCGGCGAGCAGCAGATGCTGGCGATCGGGCGCGCGCTGATCGGCAATCCTTCCGTCTTGTTGATGGACGAGCCGTCCGAGGGGCTGGCGCCGGTGATCGTGGAGGAATTGGCGCGCGCGGTGAAGCGGCTGTCGCGCGAAAGCGCGCTGGCGCTGATCCTGGTCGAGCAGAACTCGCGGCTGGCGCTCGACATCGCGCCGCGCGCGGTGGTGATGGACCGCGGGCAGATCGTCTATGACGGCGAGAGCGAACGCTTGCGCGACGACCCGGCCAAGCTCGAACAGTTCATCGGGGTGATGAAGGCGTAAGGCGGGCCGCGCACCGTCGTAACTTCCCCCTACAGGGGGGGTGCCCGGCTTGCGAGCCGGGAACGGTGGTCCTAGGCTGCCCGTTTACCGAAGACAAAGTGTCAGCCGGAGCCCGCGCCCATGAACGTCAACGCCCCGCCTGCCAAAGCCCTCGCCATTCCCTTCGATCACGCCCGCCTCGACCGGCTGATGGACGCAGCCGGCATCGATGTGCTGCTCGCCACCTCCAAGCACAATGCGCAGTACCTGCTGGGTGGCCACCGCGCCAATTTCTTCGACGTCATGGATGCGACCGGCGTCACCCGCTACCTGCCGGTTTTCATCTACCCGAAAGGGCAGCCGGAAAAGGCGGCCTATGTCGGCCATCGCTTGGAAGGCTTCCAGCATCAGGCCAAGCCCTTGTGGACGCCGACGACCGACATGTCCTCGAACGGCTCGGTCGACGCCATGAAGAAGGCGGTCGACCATATGAAAAAGGCCGGGCTCAAGCCCAAGCGCATCGCCACCGAATACGGCTTCCTGCCTTACGACGCTTCGAAGGTGCTGCGCGCCGGTTTCCCGGACGCCGACTGGGTCGACGCGCTCTTCGTGATGGAGCGCCAGCGCCTGGTGAAGTCGGCGGCGGAATTGAAGCTGCTGAAATACGCCTCCGAAGCGGTGATCGAGGCGATGCTGGCGACCATCGCCAAGAGCCCGCCCGGCATCAGCAAGGCCGAGGTGGTGGAGACGCTGCGCAAGGAAGAGACGCTGCGCGGCATGACCTTCGAATATTGCCTGATCACCGCCGGCAAGAGCTTCAACCGCGCGCCCTCCGACCAGAAATGGGAGCAGGGCGAGATCATGTCGATCGACTCCGGCGGCAACTATCACGGCTATATCGGCGACGTCTGCCGCATGGCGATCCAGGGCGAGCCGGACGCCGAGCTTCAAGACCTGCTGGCCGAGATCGAGAGCATCCAGCGCGCCGGCATGGGCGCGATGAAGCCGGGCGCGCAGGGCTCCGACATCTACGCCGCCGCCGAGCTGCTGGTGAAGAAGTCGAAGCACCACAACAACATGGAATTCCTCGCGCACGGCATGGGGTTGGTCAGCCACGAGGCGCCGCGGCTCACCGATACCGGGCCGGTGCCCTATCCGGCCGACGATGCCGGCAAGCCGCTGGAAGCCGGCATGGTGGTGTCGGTGGAGACCACGCTCAAGCATCCGACGCGCGGCTTCATCAAGCTGGAGGACACCGCGGTGGTGACGCCATCGGGCCACGAGGTCTACGGCGAGGGCGCGCGCGGGTGGAACAGGGCGGGCGACAGAGGCATAGCCTCTGCGTGCCCCGGATGCTGCGCAATACGAGCGTCAGCGAAGTATTGCGCTGCTGATCCGGGGCCGTTCCATATTCGATTTGCGTAACGGTCCCGGGTCTGCAGCGCACCGTTCGCGAAGCTCACGCTGCGCTGCGCCCGGGACACGGGTATTCACCGCCCCAGGTTATGCCGGTCGGCTTCCGCCGCCAGCGCCTTCAGCGCGTCCGAGATCGTCACCGGGTAATCGAACGCCTCCAGCCGCTTGAGCGGCGCCGGCAGGCGCTTGAGCTCGGCCGCGGCGCGCGCGCGGATCTCGGCAAGCGTGGGTGCGGGCGTAACGCGCTTGCCGCCGCGCATCACCGGCACGATCAACGTTTCGCCCTGCTGCTTGTCGGTCTCCACCGAGAGAATGTCGCCGCGCATGGCGCCTTGCGCATCGTAGGCGCGCCAGACCTGCTTGCGGCCGGGCCAGGTCGCCTTGCCCTCCGACAGTTTGCGGCGCGGGACGCCGGCATATTCCTGCAGCTTGTAGGCGCAATCGAGCGCCGGCACGTCGGTCGAGACGTCGAGCGAAACGCCGATGCCGAAGCCGTCGATCGGCGCCTTTTCCTGCATCATAACCTGCAGCACGTCCTCGTTGACGCCGCCGCTCACCAGGATGACGACGTCCTGCATGCCGGCTGCGTCGAAAATGCCGCGCACCTTGCGCGCCATGGCGATGAGATCGCCGCTATCGATGCGCACGCCGCGGATCGCAATGCCGTCTTGCTTGAGCTTGGGATAAAGCTCGACCACTTTGCGCGCTGCGGCTTCGGTGTCGTAGGTGTCGATCAGCAGGATGACGCCGTCCGGCCGCGCGCGCGCGAAATCCTCGAAGGCTTGGCTTTCGTTGTCGTGCACCTGCACGTAGGAATGCGCCATGGTGCCCACGACCGGAATGCCGTAGCGCTCGCCGGCCAGCACATTGGCGGCGCCGGCGAAGCCTGCGATGTAGCTCGCGCGCGCCGAGAACAGCCCGGCCTCGGCGCCGTGCGCGGTGCGCAGGCCGAAGTCGGAGAGCGCCTTGCCGGGCGCCGCCAGCACCATGCGCGCGGCCTTCGAGGCGATCAGCGTCTGGTAATGCATGATGTTGATCAGCCGCGATTCGACGAGCTGCGCCTGCGGCAGCGGCGCGGTGATGCGCAGCAGCGGCTCGGGCGCAAAGCACACCGTTCCTTCGGGGATGGCGTGCACGTCGCCGGTGAAACGGAAATTTTTCAGATAATCGATGAGATTGGCGCGGAAGCGGCCGGTCGATTTCAGCCAGGCGATCTCGCTGTCCGAATAGCGCATGGTCTCGAGATAGCGAAGCGCGTCCTCCAGCCCGGCCGCGAGCAGAAAGCCGCGCCGCGGCGGCAGCTTGCGCACGAAGAACTCGAACACCGCCTCTTTGTTCTCGGCCCGGTCCAGATAGGCCTGGACCATGTTGAGCTCGTAGAGGTCGGTGGTGAGGGGGCTGGTGAGGGCGGTCATGACGGTCTTGACGATCGCACGAAGGGCCGCGATCAGCCGTGCCCCGCTGACGGAAAAGAGAAATGGCTCCCCGGGCCGGATTCGAACCAGCGACCAACCGGTTAACAGCCGGTTGCTCTACCACTGAGCTACCGGGGAACTTGGCCGGTGCTTCGGCAAACGGGCCTATAACAAAGGCCCCCTGATTTGCAAAGCCTCTTAAGGCTCCAGTGCGGGCGTGAACGCGCGCGCCTCTTTCTCCGCTTGCGCAAGCTGGGCGGCGGTCATGGATTTCGCCAATTGCCGCTTGGCCGCCGCGGCCGCCCGCAGGCGGGCGGTGGCCGCCAGGGTATACAGTGCTGCCGCTTTCACCGGATCGCGCTTGACCGCGTCGCCTTTGTCATACATGGCGCCGAGATTGTATTGCGCGGCCGGGTCGCCCTGGTTGGCGGCCCGGGTGTACCACTTGAACGCCTCGGCATGGTCGACCTTGGTGCCGAGCCCTTTGAAATACATGACGCCGACGCTGAACTGCGCTTTCGCCTCGCCCTGGTCGGCGGCTTTGCGGTGCAACGCCATGGCCTTGCCGAAATCCGGCGGCACGCCCTGGCCGTTGGCGTACATGAGGCCGAGCACGTATTCCGCCAAGACTTGGCCGCGATCGGCGAGCGGCTTAAAAATCCGCAAGGCCTTGGCGAAGTCGCTCCTGTTGAACGCAATCAAGCCAGTGCGTTCGCTGTTGGCCATCTCAAACCAGACCAAGGCCTCGGCATTGTCCTGCGGCACGCCTTCGCCGCGCTTATACATGCCGCCGAGCGCTTCCTGCGCCTTGGCGTTGCCGCGTTGCGCGAGCGGACGATAGAGCTTCAAGGCGGTGGCGTAGTCGTGCTTGCCGTAGGCGCTCTGCGCGTCCTCATAGGGACCGGCAAAAGCGGTCGCGGCGATCGCCAGCTGCAGGAGCAGGGCGGTCGCTATGGTACACAGAAGCGTCGCGCCATGACGCGACATTGTTTGCCTCCCCGGCATCTTGCCCCAATGCAGAATGCCTGCCTTCGTTGAATTTCGCTAGCCGCTTTGCGAGCCCCTTGCCGGCCCGCCTTCGCTGCTGCGCAGCTACGGCGCGGCTGCCGCCCTCGCGAAGGCCTTGCCCGCCGAAGCTTTAGCGAAGGCGGGTGGAGGCCACGGCCGGAATTGAACCGGCGTACCCGGTTTTGCAGACCGGTGCGTAACCACTCCGCCACGTGGCCGTCGGCTGGGGCAGAACGCCCCGGCGTCCAAGCCCTATATAGGAGCCGGCCGCGCTCGACAATGTGCGCGGCTCGCTTGCCTTTTGCCGGGGCTTGCCGCAGAAAAGCCGCGCATTCCTTGCGCTTAGCCTTGAGGGTCGCGATGACCGATTTCGCCGCCGCGCGCCGCAACATGGTGGACGGGCAGGTGCGCACCGCCGACGTCACCGATCTGCGCATCATTGCCGCCATGCTCGAAGTCGCACGCGAGCGCTTCGTGGCGCCGGCGATGGCGGGGCTGGCCTATCTCGATCTCGACGTGCCGGTTGGCGCAGGCGCGGCGGGCGCGCGCCGCCTGATCAAGCCGATGGTGCTGGCCAAGCTCATCCAGGCCGCCGAGCTTGCCGGCACCGGCCGCGTGCTCGATGTCGGCTGCTCAACCGGCTATGGCGCCGCGGTGCTAGCCCGCATCGCGGGCCAAGTGGTCGGGCTCGAACAGGAGGCCGGTCTGGTCAATGCCGAGGCGCTGGCCGGCCTGCCGAACCTGACTTTGGCCACCGGCCCGCTGACGGAAGGGCACCCGCAGGGCGCCCCCTATGACGCGATCCTGATCGAAGGCGCGACCGAATTCCCGCCGCAGACGCTGTTTCGCCAGCTCAAGGACGGCGGACGGTTGGTTTGCGTGCTGGGCTCCGGCCCCGGCGCCAAGGCCATGCTCTACCTCCGCAGCGGCAAGGAGACCGGCGGCCGGCCGATTTTCGACGCCGCCGCCCCGGTCCTGCCCGGCTTCGCCAAGCCGCCGGCTTTCGCATTTTGAGACAGGTTTTTGGGGACGCGTGGCCGGAAAACCCCACTTGCCGGTCATTCTGTGGGCGGGACCGGTCCGGGGGGTTTTAAGCATCCCTCCAGAGGCTTATGGTTCCGGCTGTAGAGTTGTGCGAGTCGTGCGGAAAGCGCGTTCGCGCGCGGGTTGGGTCGTTGCATGTGGCATTGCGGGGGTAGCTTGGCGGGCAGGGTGGCAGCCGGCGTGATCGGCTGCGCCGTCTTTGCGACGTCGCTCGCGCATGGCGAGACGCTGGCGAGCGCGCTCGTGCAGGCCTATCTCAACAACCCCTTGCTCAACGCGCAGCGCGCCGGCGTGCGCGCCACCGACGAAAACGTGCCGCAGGCGCTGTCGGGCTATCGGCCGAAGATCACCATCACGACGTCCGCCGGCCAGCAATCGCTTTCCTCGACGACGCGCGTGGTCAGCCCCAACCTGCCCGCCAACGTGCCGCCCAACTCGCCCGCGACCTACGCCGTCCAGAGCGGCTACAACACGCCGGTCTCGCTCGGCGCCAGCATCACGCAGACGCTGTACAACGGTTTCAAGACCGCCAATCAAACGCGCGAAGCCGAGTCGCAGGTGTTGGCGGCGCGCGCGACTTTGCAAGTGAGCGTGCAGACCACGCTGCTCAACGCGGCGACCGCTTACATGAACGTGCTGCGCGACACCGCGATCCTCGATCTGCAGCGGCGCAACGTCGAAGTGCTGCAGGAGCAGTTGCGCCAGACCCGCGACCGCTTCAACGTCGGCGAAGTAACGCGCACCGACGTGGCGCAGGCGGAGTTGCGCCTCGCCTCCGGCCGCTCGCAGGTGTTGACCGCGGAAGCCAACTACAAGGCGTCGGTGGCGACCTATCGCCAGGTGATCGGCGTCGAACCGCACAATCTTTCCGCCGGCACGCCGGTCGACCGCTTCTCGCCGCGCACTCTGCCGAAGGCGGTCTCGGTCGGCACCGCCATTCATCCCGCGGTGGGCTCGGCGGAATACGGTGTCGACGTCGCGCAGCTTGCGGTCAAAGTGGCGGAAGCGGCGTTGATGCCGACCGTGTCGGTGACCGGCAGCTACGTCAAGAACTACGAGGTGGTCGGCAGCCTCAACACCATCGAGAACTACAACGCTTCGGTGCTCGGCACGCTGAGCGTTCCGGTCTACCAGGGCGGCGCGGAATATTCGCTGATCCGTCAGGCCAAGGAGACGCTCGGGCAAAGGCGGCTCGACCTCGACACGGCGCGCGACACTGTGCGGCAGACGATCGTGCAGTCCTGGGGCCAGCTCGAGGCGGCGAAAGCCAATATCGACGCCACGCAGGCGCAGGTGCAGGCCGCCGAGATCGCGCTCGACGGCGTGCGCCAGGAGGCGCGCGTCGGCCAGCGCACCACCCTCGATGTGCTCAACGCGCAGCAGGAACTGGTGAACGCGCGAGTGGCGCTGGTGACCGCGCAGCGCGACCGGGTGGTAGCCTCCTACACGCTGCTGGCCGCGGTCGGCCGGCTGTCGCCGACGGTGCTGGGCCTGCATGTGCCGGTCTACCGGCCGATCGTCCATTACCAGCAGGTGCGCGACGCCTGGGCCGGCACGCGCAATCCCGACGGACGCTGAAGCCGGCGCCCGGCGCTTGCCGGTTTGTGTCCACAGTTCATTGGCTTTTCCGGCTTTTCACCTGCCACAGCGGTAGCCCTCTGGCGTATAAACGGTAGGCGGCCATGATTTGCTTCGGCACGCGTCGAAGCGGGCTGCTGTGCGGTTCGTGAGGCAAGTCGGGAATTCTGAATGAGCCAGGCGGCGAAGGCCCAAGAGCCCTCCATGGAGGAAATTCTGGCCTCCATTCGGCGCATCATCGCCGATGACGACGCCAGCAAGCCGGCAAAGGCGCCCGAACCGGCGGCCGCCAAGCCGCCGCCTGCCGCCGCGCCTCCTCCTCCTCCCGCCGCCGCCAGTCAGAGCGACGTCGATGCCATGCTGGCGGAACTGGAAGCGGAAGAGCCGCCGAAGCCCGAGCCCGAAGCGCGCGCGGAGCCCGTCAAGCCCGCGGCGGCGCCGCCGCCCAGCGACGTGCTCGATCTGACCGAGGCCATGACGACGCCGTCGCCGAAGACCAATTTCCGCACCATCGACGGCTCGGCCGACGTGGTGTTCACCGACCGGGCGCCCGAGCCGCCGCCGGCGATGGAGCCGTCGGCCGCGCCCGCGCCGCCGCCGCGTCCCTACACGCCGCCGCGGCCCGATGCCGGGCTGCTGTCGAACACCACCGCCGCCGCGGTCGACAGCGCGTTCAACACGCTGGCCGCCACCGTGCTCGGGCATAACGCGCGCACGCTCGAGGACCTGGTCAAGGAAATGCTGCGGCCGATGTTGAAGTCCTGGCTCGACGACAATCTGCCGGGCTTGGTCGAGCGCATCGTGCGCGCCGAGATCGAGCGCGTCTCGCGCGGCAAGCCCTAGACGCAAACCTTAGGCACTTGCGTCGCGCCGCGTCTTGAGCAAGTGGGCGAACCAGAGCGCGAGCGTCAGCAGCGCCGCCGCCGCCACCAGAAACACCGGCGCGCCCTGGTAGCGGTCGAACGCCAGCGCCGCCGTGGCCACGCCCGCGGTCTGCCCGAGATAGAGCGCGGCCGAGAAAATGCCGACGGCGGTGCCGCGCGCTTGCGGCGTCATCTGGGTGGCGTTGGTCTGCAGCGTATTGTGCAGCATATAAAAGCCGAGCCCGACGGTCAGGATGGCGAAGGGCGCGATATAGGCATGCGGCTCGAAGGCGAGTGTGACGTAGGCGGCCGCCAGCAGCATGCCGCCGCCGGTCGCGAGCCCGGTTTGCCCGAGCCGGTTCACCAGTTGACGCACCGACAGGCTGTAGATCAGTCCGCCGATGGCGAAGGCGCCGACGAAAAGGCCGACCAGCGCGAAATTGACGCCGAAGCGCAGATGCAGATCGGCGCCCACATAAGTGAAGGCGCCGAACATGGCGCCGGATTCGACGAAGGCGATGACGATGATCTTGCGCGCCCAAGGCGAGCGCAGCACGCTTCCATAGTCGCCCCAATAGCTGCGCCCGCCTTGCGCCGGCGCCGGCGTAGCGCGCGTCAGCGGATTGCGCGCGAGCTCGTAGAACAGCCCGAGCGTGGCGAGCCCCAGCATGGCGGCGAGGATGAAGAACACCGTGCGCCAGCCGAAATAATCGCCCAGCACGCCGCCGGCGGCCTGGCCGAACAACTGGCCGAGGATCTGGCCGGACAGGAAGCGGCCGATCACCTGCTGGCGGTTCTCGTAGTGGATCACGTCGCCGATGAAGGCGAGCGCGAAGGGAATGATCCAGCCGGTGGCGAGCCCGGCGCCGAGCCGCGCTGCCACCAAGAGCGGCAGCGTCGCCGCCAGCCCGCACAGCACCACCATGACGGTGGCGCAGGCGGCCGCGATCGCGACCGAGCGGTATTTGCCGAAGCGGTCGCCGAGCGGCCCGATCACCAACTGCACCGAGCCGTGGGCCAAAAGATAGGCGGTAACCACGATCGAGGCGGCGCCGACGCTGACGCGGAGGTCGGCGGCGATCTGCGGCAGCAGCGAATCGGTGACCCGCACCATGGCCTGGGCGCCGAAAGCGGCGACCGCCAGCAGCGCGATGGCCCGGGTGGCGCTGCCGGACGGGGGCGGGGGCTGGTGCAAAGTTGACTTCTCGTTGCGTGCTGGGCTTTCTACCCCGCGCCGTAGCACAAGCAAAACAGCGATGATCGATAAGACCTACCAGCCCTCCGCGGTCGAGGGCCGCATTTACGAGACTTGGGAACAGGCGGGCGCCTTCCAGGCCGGCCGGCCCGAGCGCGCTAGCGCTGCGCCTTACTCTATCGTCATTCCGCCGCCCAACGTCACCGGCTCGCTGCATATGGGCCATGCGCTCAACAACACGCTGCAGGACATTCTCTGCCGCTTCGAGCGCATGCGCGGGCGCGACGTGCTGTGGCAGCCGGGCACCGACCATGCCGGCATCGCGACGCAGATGGTGGTCGAGCGGCAGCTCATGGAGCGCCAGCAGCCGGGCCGGCGCGAGATGGGGCGTGAGGCCTTCCTTAAGCGCGTATGGGAATGGAAGGCCGAATCGGGCGGCACCATCGTCAACCAGCTCAAGCGCCTGGGGGCGTCCTGCGACTGGTCGCGCGAGCGCTTCACCATGGACGAGGGGCTGTCGCGCGCGGTTCTTAAAGTTTTTGTGGAGCTTTATAATACCGAGTTACCCGACGGAACCCGGCTCATTTACAAGGACAAGCGGCTGGTCAACTGGGACCCCAAGCTGCTCACCGCCATTTCCGACCTGGAAGTGGTGCAGGTGGAGACCAAGGGGCATCTCTGGCACCTGCGCTATCCGATCGAGGGCAAGACCTTCAACCCGGACGACCCTTCGACGTTCATCGTGGTCGCCACCACGCGGCCGGAGACCATGCTGGGCGACACCGCGGTGGCGGTGCATCCGGAGGATGAGCGGTACAAGGCGCTGGTCGGCAAGCATGTAATTTTGCCGCTAGTCGGGCGGCGCATTCCCATCATCGCCGACGAATATTCCGATCCGGAGAAGGGTAGCGGCGCGGTCAAGATCACGCCGGCGCACGACTTCAACGATTTCGAGGTCGGTAAGCGGCACAATCTGCCGCAGGTCAATATTTTCACCACCGACGCCAAGCTCGACCTGAAGGACAACGCCGCATTCCTTGCTGGCGCCGCCAAATCGGCCATTCTCGACGAAACGCTCAAGCTGCACGGGCAGGACCGTTTCGCCGCGCGCAAGCAAATCGTTGCACGCCTGGAAGAGATGGGCCTGGTCGAAAAGATTGAGCCGAACAGCCATGTCGTGCCGCATGGCGATCGCTCCAACGTGGTGATCGAGCCGTTCCTGACCGACCAATGGTACGTCAATGCGAAAGAATTGGCGAAGCCCGCGATCGCCGCGGTGCGCTCCGGCAAAACAAAATTCGTGCCCGAGAACTGGGCCAACACCTATTTCAACTGGATGGAGAACATTCAGCCTTGGTGCATTTCGCGCCAGCTCTGGTGGGGGCACCAAATTCCTGTCTGGTATGCGTCGAGGCCTGATAGTTTCGAAAGGCTAGATGCATTGACGCATTGGCTTGAGACCACCGTTGTTGGCTCAAAAAAGCAGTTCGAGATACCGCAAGAAACGCGAGTTTCTTTTGAGACCGTCACCATTTGCGCTGAAAGCGAACAAGAGGCGCTATCGCTGCTTCGAAAAGAGTTTCCTGCGAACTGCGAATTTGTGTTTCGAAATGATTGGCCGGTGGACCGAGAATCGCCGGCGGGTGGTGTCGGCAAGCAGATCAATGGGAAACGGACGATTTCTGTCGTCAGGGACCAAGACGTCCTCGACACCTGGTTCTCCTCCGCGCTGTGGCCGTTCTCGACGCTGGGCTGGCCGGACGCAACGCCGGAGCTCAAGCGCTACTATCCGACCTCGGCGCTGGTCACCGGCTTCGACATCATCTTCTTCTGGGTCGCCCGCATGATGATGATGGGGCTGCACTTCATGGATGAAGTGCCGTTCCACGACATCTACATCCACGCGCTGGTGCGCGACGCCTCCGGCGCGAAGATGTCGAAGTCGAAGGGCAACGTCATCGATCCCCTGGCGCTGATCGACGAATACGGCGCCGACGCCCTGCGTTTCACGCTCGCCGCCATGGCGGCGCAGGGCCGCGACATCAAGCTGTCCACCCAACGCGTCGAGGGCTACCGCAATTTCGCGACCAAGCTGTGGAACGCCGCGCGCTTTGCCGAGATGAACGAATGCGCGACGGTCGAGGGCTTCGATCCGCAATCGGCCAAGCAGGTGCTCAACCGCTGGATCGCGCATGAGACCGCCAAAGCCGCCGCCGAGGTGACCGAGGCGATCCAGGCATACCGCTTCAACGACGCGGCCGGCGCCGCCTATCGCTTCGTCTGGAACATCTATTGCGACTGGTATCTCGAGCTGGCGAAGCCCCTGCTCACCGGCGCCGATGAAACGGCGAAAGCCGAGACGCGCGCTATGGTGGCCTGGGCGCGCGACGAAATCCTGAAACTGCTGCATCCCTTCATGCCGTTCATCACGGAAGAGCTTTGGGCCGTGACCTCTCAACCGGTCATTCCGGGGCGCGCCGAAGGCGCGAACCCGAAATCCAGGGCCGCCAGCACTGCGCCTGCCGCCCTGGATTCCGGGCCCGGCGCTGCGCGCCGTCCCGGAATGACTAGAGAAAGTCTGCTCGCACTTGCTGCATGGCCAACTCTTGAATTCACCGACGACAAAGCCGAAGCCGAGATCGGCTGGGTGATCGATCTCGTCACCGCCATCCGTTCGGTGCGCGCCGAGATGAACATTTCTGCGCAGATCCCGCTGTTGCTGGCTTCAGCTTCCGCCGAGACGAAGCAGCGCGCGGAGCGCTGGGCCGAATTCATCAAGCGGCTGGCGCGCGTCTCCGCGATTTCAGCCGCCGACGCCGCGCCGCAGGGCTCGGTGCAGTTGGTCGTGCGCGGCGAGGTGGCGGCGCTCCCGCTCAAGGGCGTCATCGATCTTACCGCCGAGCGCGCGCGCCTCGCCAAGGAAATGCAGAAAGCCGACGCCGATATCGCCCGCGTCGACGCCAAGCTCGGCAACGCCAATTTCGTCGCCCGCGCGCCGGAGGAAGTGGTCGAGGAGGAAAAGGAAAAGCGCGCCGAGGCGCTCGCCCGCAAGGAAAAGATCGCCGAAGCGCTGGAGCGCCTGCAAGGCGCGGCCTGACGCTTGACAGCCCCGGCCTCGAGGGCGCTATCGTTGCGCGGGGTTGCAGGGGGCAGGAAATGCGTGGAGTTATTCAGGCGATCGCGCCCGACGGAACGTATGGGCAACTTATCGCCGACGACGGGCAGCGCTACAGCTACTGGACCAGTGAGGTTAGCAACGGTTTGCCGCATGTCGGCCACCACGTCGACTTTAAGATGTGGGAAGGCCAGCCGGTAGAACTCTTCATATTGGCCAACCCGGTCCACCACGGCGACCCGCCGCCCCAGCCGCAACGGCCGCCGGAGGATAGGCAACCGGTCGCCCAACACAGCGCGCAAGGCGTCCATGCCGGTTATGCCGCCGCGCCGGCAGGATATGCCGCGGCGCCCGCCGGTCACGCCGCAACCCCCGCTGGTTATGCCGCGGCGCCCGCCGGTCACGCCGCAACCCCCGCCGGCTATGCCGCGGCGCCTGCCGGTTACGCTGCAGCGCCGGCTGGCTATGCCGCCGCCCCCGCCGGCTTCGGCGCGGCCGGCGCGTTGCCGCCGAGGCAGTATTGGATCGCGCTTTTCACCTCGCCGTCGGGACGCATCTCGCGCCGGCAGTTCTGGCTGCACGGCGTGGTGCCGATCATCGTCGCCAGCGTTTTGCTCAGTTGGATTCCGGTCATCGGCCAGATTGTGGCGCTGGCGATCCTTTGGGGCAACATCTGTATCAGCTTCAAACGCTTCCACGATCTCGGTTACCCCGGATGGTGGAGCCTTGCGTATCTCATCCCTGCGTTGGCCGCGGTCGTGCTGGTGGTGCTGGGCCTGGTCATCTCGCCACTGCTAGGGCTGATGTGGCTGCTGGCGGAAATCCTCTCGGGCGTCAGCCTGCTGATCGTGATCGCACAGTTGTTCCTGGTCTACGTTCATGTCGGGCAGCCGGGGCCGAACCGCTACGGCCCCGATCCGCTCGCCGGTACTTGACGATCGATCGGACCAACTGTCGCCGCGCCGAAGAACCGGAACTTTTTCACGGCAACACGATTTCCTCCGCCGGCGCCGCCCCGCAGGGCTCCGTGCAGCTTGTCGTGCGCGGCGAGGTGGCGACGCTGCCGCTTAAAGGCGTCATCGATCTTTCCGCCGAGCGCGCGCGTCTCGCCAAGGAAATGCAAAAAGCCGACGCCGATATCGCCCGCGTCGACGCCAAGCTGTCCAACGCCAATTTCGTCGCCCGCGCGCCGGAGGAAGTGGTCGAGGAGGAAAAGGAAAAGCGCGCCGAGGCGCTCGCCGCAAGGAAAAGATCGCCGAAGCGCTGGAGCGCCTGCAAGGCGCCGCCTGATCGCTTGACAGCGCCCGCCGGCGGCGCGGTAACGTGCCGCGCCGGGGCGTCAGGGGAAATGCATGCGCGGAACGATAGCGGCCATCGCGCCCGACGGGAGCTACGGCCAGATCGCGGCCGAGGACGGCCAGCGCTACAGCTATTGGACCTCGGAAATCCGCAATGGCCCAGCCAAGCCCGGCCAGGCCGTCGATTTCCAGCTGTGGGAAGGCCAGCCGGTCGATATCTTCATTCGCGTGGTGAGCGTGCCGAAAGCGGCGCCGCCGCCGCAACCGCGGCCTGCGCCGCAGCAAGCGCGCTCTGCCTCGCCGCGGCAGGCCGCCGCCGCAAGCCCGGCGCCGGCGCGCTTCGGCGCCACCATGCCGTCGGCCTTTACCGAAGTGCTGAAAGGCCTGCCGCCGCTCGACTACTGGATAAAGCTGTTCACCTCGTTTTCCGGCCGCATCTCGCGCCGGCAGTTCTGGCTGCACGGCGTCGTCCCGATCGTGGTGTGCAGCCTGCTGTTCAGCTGGATCCCCTTCATCGGTTTTCTGGTGTCGCTGGCGCTCACTTGGGCGTCGATCTGCATCAGCTTCAAGCGCTTCCAGGATGTCGGCTATCCCGGCTGGTGGAGCCTGGCCAGCCTGGCGGCGGCGCTGCTGGCGGTGTTGTTCACCGCCGCCTCGTTCTATGTAAACGGCATGGGTCTGTTCGCCGGCGTGTTCTGGGTGGTTGCCGCGCTGGTCGGGCTCGCGCAATTGGTGTTGGTCTATATCCAGGTCGGGCAGGAGGGGCCGAACCAATACGGCCCCGACCCGCTCGCCGCCTGAGCGCGGCGCCGGCGTGAGTTTCGATCCCAACAACCGCCCCGGTGGGCCGAGTCTCGTGCTCACCGCCAAGAGCGCCGACAAGGTGCAGTTCTTCGACGCCGGCACGCTCGCCTTGACCGGCGAGATCGCCATGCCCGGCTCCACGCATGAGATGATCCGCTCGCTCGACGGGGCTAAGGTCTACGCCTCGATCTATGGCGGCGGCATATTCGGCAAAAACAAGGACCCCGACCGCCGCGTGGCGGTGATCGATCTGGCGACTGCAGCAGCTCGAGCGCACCATCGACGTCGGCGGCAATGTGGCGCCGCATTCGGTGATGATGGACGAGGGCGGCACGCTCTGGTGCACGGCCGAGCTTGCCAATGCGGTGCTGGCGATCGAGCCGCGGACGGGCAAGGTCGAGCGCGTTCCGGTCGGCGGCGCGCCGCATTGGATCGCCATCAGCCACGTGACCGGCAAATTGTTCGCCTCGTTCAAGACGCGGGAAGCGGTGGCGGTGCTCGATCTGGAAAGCCGCAAAGTGATCGGCCTCATCACCATCCCGCAGGGCGCCGAAGGCATCGCGGTCTCGCCCGACGGCTGGGCGCTGTTCGTCTGCGCGCACCGCAAGGGCGTGGTGCACGCCTTCGACACCCGCACCCACGCGCTGCACCGCACGGTGATCATCGATGGCGCGCCGGGCACCGCCAACCAGCTGCGCCGCGTGCGCGTCTCGCCGGACGGGCGTTACGTTTGCGCCTCCTCGCATGTCGACAATTACGCCGCGGTCTACGACGCCTTCAGCTTCGAGCAGATCGCCGGCTTCCCGACGCCGAAGGCGCCCATGGGCTTCGGCTTCGCCGCCGACGGCGCGCACGGCTTTCTCTGCTGCCACGACGCCGCCACGGTCTTGGAGTTCGACTTGGCGAGCGGCCGCTTGACGCGCGAGTTCCAGACGGCGGCCGGCGCGGAGTTCATCATTTCCTACTAGAAGGAACGCCGGCGATGCGCGTCTTTCTGGCAGGCGCGGGCGGCGCGATCGGGCGGCGGCTGACGCCGCTGTTGCGCGCGGCCGGTCATGAAGTGACCGGCACCACGCGTGCGGCCGACAAGGCCGCGGCGGTCGCTAAGCTCGGCGCCGCGCCGGTGGTTGTCGACGTGTTCGACGCGGCGGCGCTCGCGCAAGCGGTCAAGGCGGCGGCGCCGCAGGCGGTCATCCATCAGCTCACCGATCTCGCTTTCGCGCCCGGCACGCCGCAATACGCGGAAGGCCTCAAGCGCAATGCGCGGCTGCGCGTCGAGGGCACGCGCAATCTGGTCGCTGCCGCGCGCGCGGCCGGCGTCAAGCGCATGGTGGCGCAGAGCATCGCCTTCATCTATGCGCCCGGTCCGGGCGCGCGCGTCGAGAGCGATCCCTTGAACGGCGACCCGGCCGCCGCCCAAACGGTGAACGCCGTCAAGGCGCTGGAAGAGGCGGTGCTGGCGCTGCCGGAAGGCATCGTGCTGCGCTACGGCTTTCTTCTACGGCCCCGGCACCTGGTCGGCCGACGTGGCCCGCGCGCCGGCGCTGCATGTCGATGCGGCGGCGCGGCCTGCCTGCGCGCGCTCGGCAAAGCCGCGCCCGGCATCTACAATATCGCGGAAGACGATGCCGCGCTGTCGAGCGAGAAGGCCAAGCGCGTATTCGGTTTCGATGCGGCCTTTCGCATTTAATTTCTGGCTTCAGAATTCCTTGCGCATGCTGTTGTCGAGCGCGTAAGGGCCGCCGCCGCCCAGGAAGACCGCCAGCGCGATCAGCCCCATGAACAGCGCGTATTCCATGCCGCGCTGCGTCCATCCCCAGTGCGGCCACAGCACGGCAAAGCAGATCACCGCCATCTCGATGGCGAAGGCCAGCGCGACCGCGCGCGTGAACAGGCCGAGCACGAGCAATATGCCGCCGAAGAATTCGAGCGCGCCGATGAAATAGGCCCAGGCCAGCGGAAAGGCCCAGCCGAAATGCACGAAATTATTGGCGGCGTGCACGGCGTCGCTGCCGAACAGCTTGCCGAAGCCGTGCGGGATCAGTATGGCGCCGAGCGCCACGCGCATCAGCGTGTGGCCGAGCGGCCCGAACCTCTCGTATAAGCCGGCCGCGGCCGGCACGTAGAGCCGTTTGCGATCGACGGTCCGCGTCATCGGCGTTCTCCCCGGAGTTTTGGCTTTTCCCGCAGCATATTTCAGCGCGCAGTTGCCGCCTAGCGGGGCGCCGGGGGGCCGCAAGGCCGTATCTACCGAATCGTTTGCGCCTTCGATAATCATTCGGCAGGTCGAGGGAGAGCGCCATGGTGTGCGATCTGCTGCAGAAGGTCGAGCTGTTGCACGCGGCCGGCACGCAATTCACCCCGCCGGACGCGCGCGAGGTGCTGCGCAGCTTCTATGAGATCCTCACCATCCTCGACAACAAGGGCCTGGCGCTCCTGGCCTTCGACGGCATCATCGTCGCCGCCACCACCTTCGCCGCCGAAAAGGGCGGCCTCTTTCACCGGCGCGGTTTTCCGCGCTGGCTGGCGATCGCAATCATCGTCTTGTCGCTGTCCGCCGCGGTCGCCTGTCTGTTCGTCTCGGAAGTCTCCTATCCGTTCTTCTATTACGTGACCTGCAGCGGGCCGCACAGCCTCGACTACACCGCTGAGATCGGCCGCCTGTCTAACCTGGTCGCATGGCGCACCGACTATTTCCATTTCGCCTGGTCGTGCTCGATCATCGCTATTCCGCTGTTCGTCGTGATGTTCTGGGTGTCGTTGAATTGGGCAAAGCAGGGCGGCGCGAGCCATTCCTGATCGTCGCTGCGGCGCCTTCAGCGCGCCGGCTAAAACGGCTTGCTCAGGAACTTCGAGCCCTTCAGCCCATAGCGCCAGGGCCGCTCCACCGCTTTCGTAATGCCGACGCGCACGCCGATGGCGATCTCAGGCGTCGCTTCCCGCGCGCGCAGCTCGAACGGTGCGCGGTCGAGGGCCAAGCCGTAGTGCTTGATAGTCACGCCCAGCGCCTGACACAGCTTGCCCGGTCCCGAGCACAGCGCGCGCGCTTCGCTCAAGCCCCGCCGGCGCCGCATGATGCTCAAGCCGGCTGTCGGCTGCAGCGCCCGGATCAGCACGGCAGCGGCCGAGCCCTCCTCCTCGCACACGAAATTCAGGCACCAGTGGATGCCGTAGGAGCGGTAGACATAGGCGTAGCCGGGCGGGCCGAACATCACGGCGTTGCGCGCGGTGCGGCCGCCATAGGAATGCGCCGCCGGGTCGGTATGGCGATAGGCTTCGACTTCCACGATCACCCCGCCCACCCCGTTAACCGTAAGCGTCGCCCCGATCAGCTCGGGCGCCACGGCAAGGACCGAGCGGTCGAAGAAGGAACGGCGCAATTTCGGGGGGAGGGCCATGGTTTCCCTGTGTCCTGCCTGCAACACCCTTACGACAATTCGGCCTTTGGCCCGCTTGAATCCGCCCAACGCCGCGATTTGGCCATACCCTGCGCCGACACCGAGGTCCGCCGGAGGGCGACCGCAAGCCGTTGAGGCTTTGAGGTTTTACCGGCGGGCAAGGAAACTCGGGTAAGGCTGGCAACGCAAGCCGGCGGTATTCAGGGGTGGGGGGCTCTGAGTTGTTATGGACGCTAAAACCAATCTGAAAGCCAGGCTGCCGAGCCGGCACGCGACCGAAGGTCCGGACCGCGCCCCGCATCGCGCCTTCTATTACGCCATGGGTCTCTCCGCCGAGCAGATCCACGCGCCCTTCGTCGGCGTCGCCACCTGCTGGAACGAGGCCGCCCCCTGCAATATCTCGCTCATGCGCCAGGCGCAGGCGGTCAAGCAGGGCGTCGCCGCGGTCGGCGCCACCCCGCGCGAATTCTGCACCATCACCGTCACCGACGGCATCGCCATGGGCCATGCCGGCATGAAGGCCTCGCTGCCCTCGCGCGAGGTGATCGCGGATTCGGTCGAATTGACCGTGCGCGGCCACGCCTATGACGCGCTGATCGGGGTCGCCGGCTGCGACAAGTCGCAGCCCGGCATGATGATGGCCATGTGCCGCCTCAACGTGCCGTCGATCTATATCTATGGCGGCTCGATCCTGCCCGGCACCTTCAAGGGCAAGGAAGTCACCGTCCAGGACGTCTACGAGGCGGTCGGCAAGCATTCGGTCGGCGAAATGTCCGACGCCGACCTGCTGACGCTGGAAGAAAACGCCTGCCCGTCGGCCGGCGCCTGCGGCGCGCAGTTCACCGCCAACACCATGGCGACCGTATCGGAAGCGATCGGCCTGGCGCTGCCCTATTCGTCCGGGGCGCCGGCGCCCTACGAAATGCGCGACAAGTTCTGCATGCTGGCCGGCGAGATGATCATGGACCTGATCGTCAAGAACATCCGCCCGCGCGACATCGTCACCCGCAAGGCGCTGGAAAACGCCGCCGCCGTGGTCGCCGCCACCGGCGGCTCGACCAATGCTGCACTGCACCTGCCGGCCATCGCGCATGAATGCGGTATCGAGTTCGACCTGTTCGATGTGGCGGAAGTCTTCAAAAAGACACCGTATATCGCAGATTTGAAACCGGGCGGCCGTTATGTCGCCAAGGATATGTTCGAAGCTGGCGGCGTGCCCAATCTCATGAAAACGCTGCTCGACCACGGCTTCCTGCACGGCGACTGCCTGACCGTCACCGGCCGCACCATCGCCGAGAACATGAAGTCGGTGAAATTCAATCCCGATCAGGACGTGGTGCGCCCGGCCGACAAGCCGCTGCTGGCGACCGGCGGCGTGGTCGGGCTGAAGGGCAATATCGCCTCCGAAGGCGCCATCGTGAAAGTCGCCGGCATGACCGGCAGCCTGCAATTCTCCGGGCCGGCGCGCTGCTTCGACGGCGAGGAAGCCTGCTTCGATGCCGTCAAGCACAAGAAATACAAGGAAGGCGACGTGCTGGTGATCCGCTACGAGGGCCCGCGCGGCGGCCCCGGCATGCGCGAAATGCTGTCCACGACCGCCGCGCTTTACGGCCAGGGCATGGGCTCCAAGGTGGCGCTGATCACCGACGGGCGCTTCTCCGGCGCCACCCGCGGCTTCTGCGTCGGCCATGTCGGGCCGGAAGCGGCGATCGGCGGGCCGATCGCGCTCATCCGCGACGGCGACATCATCGAGCTCGACGCCGACAAGGGCACGCTCAACGTCAAGCTTTCCGCCGAGGAGCTCGCCAAGCGCAAGGCGCAGTGGAAGCCGCGCGAGAACGAATACGGCTCCGGCTATTTGTGGAAATACACCCAGCAGGTCGGCCCCGCCGTCAACGGCGCGGTCACCCATCCTGGCGCTGCGGCCGAGAAGGTTTGTTATGCGGACAGTTGAGACCCTGCTGCGCGTCGCGGTGACGGCGGCCTGCCTGATGGCTGGCGCCGGCGCTCGCCTTCGACGGCAGCAAGACCGACGCCAAGGCTTCGCCGACGCCGCCCGAGGTCGCCTCGCTGCCGCCGCAGCCCGATGGGCAATTGCGCCCGCCGGCCGATATCCCGAGCGTGGCTTCGCCGGCGGCGCCGCTCACCGCCGCGCAAGCCTTCCGCACCGGCACGCATTGGCTGAAGGAGGGCGACACCCACAAGGCGGTGACTTCGCTCGAATACGCCGCCGAGAACGGCCATCCGCTGGCGCAGTGGAAGCTCGGTCGCATGTATGCCGAAGGCGACGGCGTGGCGCACGACGACCTCAAGGCCTTCGACTATTTCCGCCGCATCGCCGACGCCCATGCCGACGACAATCCGAATACCGCGCGTTCGCGTTTCGTCGCCAATGCCTTCGTCGCGCTCGGCCGCTACTATCTTTCCGGCATCCCGCAAACCGCGATCAAGCGCGATCCCGATCGCGCGCGCGCGATGTTTGCCTACGCCGCCTCCTATTTCCGCGACCCGGATGCGCAGTATTATTTGGCGCGGCAATATCTCGACGGCGTCGGCGCCCCGCACGATCCGCGCCAGGCTGCGCGCTGGTTCGGCCTGTCGGCCCACAAGGGCCTGTGCAAGTCGCAGGCCATGCTGGGCGCCATGCTGTTCACCGGCGACCACGTCCCGCGCCAGGCCGCGCGCGGCCTGATGTGGCTGACGCTCGCCAAGGACGCCTCCAAGGATTCCACCGACCAGGCCTGGATCAACCGGCTCTACGAAAATGCCTTCCGCCAGGCGACCGAGGACCAGAAGGCCGTGGCGGCCTTGTACCTCAAGCACTGGCTGCAGACGCGGCGCGAGTAGCGCTACGCTACGCCGGCGGTTCTGCGTCGATGCGTCTACTGCGGACCGAAAATGCCGCTGAGCGTCTCGTCCTTGCCGTCGTGCCGCCAGGTGATTTCGCCGATGCGCCATTCATTGTCGCGCTTGACCAGGTCGAGCACGACGATCTGCGGCTTGCCGGCATTGTCGAATTTAACCGTGGCGCGCGCCTTAGCCGGCGCCGGTTCGCTGACGGCGATGTCGAAAGCGGCGATCTGCCAATCCTGCGCATCCACGAAGGGGTCGCCGTCGAGCGCGCCGACTTCTTTGCGGAGCTTGGCCTCGTACTGGTCCCCGATGATCAAGGTCGCCAGCGGCGGCGTGAAATAGCGCCGGATGGCGCGCGCATTGTCGAGCGCAATACCCTTGCTGCCCTTGCCTTTATAGGCCGCATAGATCGCCGTCACGAAGGCGCGCGCCGATTGCTCCGCGGCCAAGGCTGGCGGCGCCAAGGCCGGCGGCGTCAAGGCCGCGCAGGCGGCAACGATCAGGAGATGTCGTCGGGTCAGCATGGTTTCGCTCGTCTCGGTCCTTCACCCTTGGTCAGGCCGGCGCGGCAAAGCGTTCACCGCCCCTCGATATCCAGATCCACCCACACCGGCACGTGGTCGGACGGCTTGTCCCAGCCGCGCACGTGGCGGTCGATGCCGGCGTCGATCAGCCGGTCGGCGGCCTGCGGCGACATCAGCAGATGGTCGATGCGGATGCCGTCGTTCTTCTGATAGGCGCCAGCCTGATAGTCCCAGAACGTATAGAGGTCGCCGGCATCGCTCGCAGCCCTGATGGCGTCGGTCAGGCCGAGATTGGTAAGCGCGCGGAATTTCTCCCGGGTCGGCAGCAGGAACAGGGCGTCGTTGACCCAGGCCTCCGGCCGCTTGGCGTCGCGCGGGGTGGGGATGACGTTGTAGTCGCCGGCCAGCACCAGCGGCTCTTCCAGTTTAAGTCGTTCACCTGAAAACTTGAGCCAGTCGATCCATCCATTTGAGCTTATAGCTGTATTTGTCCTCGCCGCCATTGCCATTGGGGAGATAGAGCGAAACCACCCGCAGCGCCCCGCGCTTGGTCGACACCGCGACTTCGAGGAAGCGGGCCTGCGCGTCGCCGTCGTCGCCGCCAAGGCCGGACTTCACCTCGTCGATAGGCGGCTTGGACAGGATCGCGACCCCGTTGAAGGTCTTCTGCCCGTGCACCTTCAGATTGTAGCCGAGCGCCTCCAGCGGCTCACGCGGGAAGGCCTCGTCGGTGCATTTGATCTCCTGCAGGCAGACGATGTCGGGGGCCCGCTCCTTCAGCCAGGCCTGCAGGCTGTCCATGCGCTGGCGGATCGAATTGACGTTCCAGGTGGCGATGCGCATGGGGAGGGTTCCGAAAGGTGCGAATAAAGCCGCTATTGCCCGTGTTTACCAGCGGGCGCAGGGATATGCACCCGGCTGCGTTTATATGCTAGAAAGCGGCAGCGCGGCCGCCTTGAGAGGCAGAAAGAGCCATTCCGCGAAAAGGGAGCGCCCGGGCAGGCCTCAATCGAGCCCGGATCGACAGTTGCCGATGAGCAAACGAAAGGCGCTATTTGGGGTGGCGGTGCTCGCCCTGATCGGCATTGCTGTGCTCACCCGCGGCACCTGGTGGGCGACCGAGCACGCCAAGGCGGCGCGGGCGCAAGGCCAGCGCGGCGGGGCGGTGCCGGTCGAAGTCGCCAAGGCGGTGCGCAAGCAGGTGCCGGTGCTCATCGAGGCGCTCGGCACCGTCACGCCGATCGCCAGCGTCGCCATCAAGGCGCGCATCGACACCGCCATCGACAGCGTGCATTTCAAGGACGGCGCCCATGTCGACAAGGGCGAGCTGCTGTTCACCCTCGACTGCCGCGCGGTCGACGCGCAGATCGCGCAGACCGAGGGCACCGTGGCGCGCGACCGCGCCCAGCTCGCCGGCGCCGAGCGCGACGTCGCCCGCTACACCTCGCTGGTGCAGAAGAAGGCGACGCCGCAGCAGATCCTCGACACCGCCGAGACCCAGGCCGAGGTCTACCGCGCCGGCATCAAGGCCGACGAGGGCACGCTGGAAAATCTCAAGGTCCAGCGCAGCTACTGCACGATCAAGGCGCCGATCGCCGGCCGCATCAGCGCCGCCAATGTCAAGGTCGGTAATTTCGTGCGCCAGGCGGACACAACACCGATGGCCACCATCAACCAGATGGCGCCGGTCTACGTCACTTTCACCGTGCCGCAGAAGGACCTGCCGGAGATCCGCCGCGCGCTCGCCGCCAAGACCGCGCACATCGAGGCGGTCATCCCGGGCGAGCAGAAGCACGCCGACGGCATCGTCAGCATGATCGAAAACACGGTCGATTCCTCGACCGGTATGGCGACCATCCGCGCCGCTATGCCCAATAACGACGAACGCCTATGGCCCGGCACGCTCGTCAACAGCCAGCTGACCTTGCGCAGCGAAGTGGGCGTGGTGGTGCCGACCAATGCCGTGCAGGTAAGCCAGCGCGGCAGTTTCGTATTCGTCATCGCGAACAACGTCGCCCATGTCCGCAACGTCACCGTCGGCCGTGAGTTCCGCGGCGAGACGGTGATCGCCTCCGGTCTTAAGGCGGGCGAGAGCGTGGTCACCGAGGGGCAGTTGCTGCTGTCGAACGGCACGCGCGTTGCCCCGCGCGCGCCGCGCTCCGCGCCGAGCCCCAAGGGTCGGGCCGGAACCTGATCCATGAGCATCTCGGAAACCTGTATCCGCCGCCCGGTGTTGACGACGCTGATGACGGCGTCGCTGATCGTATTCGGCGTCTTCGCCTATCGGCTGTTGCCGGTGGCGGCGCTGCCGGCGGTGGACTTTCCGACCATCCAGATCACCGCCACGCTGCCGGGGGCTTCGCCGGAGACCATGGCCGCTTCGGTTGCCTCGCCGATCGAGCGCCAGCTCTCCACCATTTCCGGCATTTCCTCGATGACCTCGTCGTCCTCGCTCGGCACGACGCAGATCACCGTGCAGTTCGACCTCGGCCGCAACATCGACGGCGCTTCGCTCGACGTGCAGACCGCGCTCGCCACCGCCCAGCGCCGGCTGCCGGTCGAAATGACCACGCCGCCCTTCTTCCGCAAGGTCAATCCCGGCGACTTCCCGGTGCTCTATCTGAGCATGCGCTCGGACACCATGCCGCTGTCGGCGATCGACGATTACGCCGAGACCGTGCTGGCGCCGCAGATCTCGCAATTGCCCGGCATCGCCCAGGTGCTGGTCTACGGCGCGCAGAAATTCGCCGTGCGCGTGCAGGTCGATCCGGTGGCCGCCGCCGCCCGCAACATCTCGCTCGAGGACATCCGCAGCGTGGTGGCGCAGGCAAATTCCTCGGCCCCGGTCGGCGCCTTGCAGGGCCAAAAACAATCGGTGACGCTGCTCGCCACCAGCGCCATGCCGCACGCCGCCGACTACCGCAACGTGGTGGTGGCCTATCGCAACGGCGCGCCGGTTAAGCTCAACGAGGTGGCGCACGTCATCGACAGCGTCGAGAACGACAAGATCGCGACCTGGTTCAACGATTCCCGCGCCATCGTGCTGGCGATTCAGCGCCAGCCCGACGCCAATACCGTGCAAGTGGTGGACGACGTGCGCGCCAAGCTCCCGCGCATGCGCGCTCAGGTGCCGGCCGCGATCCAGATGCAGCCGCTGTTCGACCGCTCGATCTCGATCCGCGCGGCGGTCTGGAACGTGCAAGAGACGCTGGCGATCGCGATCTGCCTGGTCATTCTGGTGATCTTCCTGTTCCTGCGCAAGGTTTCGGCCACCCTCATTCCGGCGCTCGCCGTGCCGGTGTCTTTGGTCGGCACCTGTGCTGCGATGTACGCCTTCGGGTTCTCCATCAACAACATGACGCTGCTGGCGCTGACCTTGTCGGTCGGCTTCGTGGTCGACGACGCCATCGTCATGCTGGAGAACATCGTGCGCCACGTCGAAGGCGGCATGCGGCCGTTCGAGGCGGCGCTCAAGGGCGCGCGCGAGATCGGCTTCACCATCGTCTCGATCACCTTCTCGCTGATCGCGGTGTTCATCCCGGTCCTGATGATGGGCGGCTTGGTGGGTCGCGTGTTCCGCGAATTCGCCGTCACCATAGCGGTGGCGATCGTCGCCTCCGGCTTTGTGTCGCTGACGCTGACGCCCATGCTGTGCGCGCGCGTGCTCAAGAGTCATACGGGCGACGAAAAGCAGAATTTCGTGCTGCGCGCCTTCGAGGCGCTTTTCGACGGCATGAAGCGTGCCTACGAATGGTCGCTCGACTGGGTGATCCGCTTCAGGGCGATCATGCTCATGGTGACGATCGCCACCATCGCCGGCACGATCTGGCTCTACGTGGTGGTGCCCAAGGGCTTTTTCCCGGTCGAGGACACCGGCTACATGATTGGCATCACCGAGGGCAATACCGACATTGCCTTCCCCGCCATGGTGGAGCTGCAGCGCAAGGTCGCCGACATCGTGCGCAAGGACAAGGCGGTCGCCTATATTAACTCGACCGTGGGCGTGGGCGGCCCCAACACACTCGGTAATTCGGGCCGCATGCTGGTGGCGCTCAAGCCGCGCGGGGAGCGCGGCGACCAGCGCTCGGTCATCGCGCGGCTGCGCCGCGAGGCAAGCGTCGTGCCCGGCATCCAGATTTTCTTCCGGCCGATCCAGAACATCAATCTCAGCGGCCGGCTGACCAAGAGCGAGTGGCAGTACACGCTGCAGTCCAACGACACCGACGCGCTTTATCGGGTGGCGCCGGAATTGCGCGACCGCATGGCGAAATTGCCGATGCTGCGCGACGTCACCACCGACCTTTACATCAAGAACCCGCAGGTCACCGTCGAAGTCGACCGCGAGAAGGCGGCGGTCTACGGCCTCTCCATCGACCAGGTGCGGCAGACGCTCTACGATGCCTTCGGCTCGCGCCAGGTCGCCACCATCTACACGCCGGCCAATGACTATCAGGTGATCCTGGAGGCCAAGCCCGAATTCCAGGAAAGCCCGAACGACCTCGACAAGATCTATCTGAAGACATCGAGCGGCACCAACGTGCCGCTCTCGGCGGTGACGCATTTCGTGCGGACGGTCGGGCCCTTGCAGGTCAATCACCAGGGCCAGCAGCCTGCGGTCACGATATCGTTCAATCTGGCGCCCGGCGCCTCGATCGGCCAGGCGGTCGACGCGATCGCGCGGGTCGAGCGGGAGGCGCGGCTGCCGGCGACCGTCACCACCGGCTTCCAGGGCGCCGCCCAGGTGTTCCAGGAGAGTTTGCGCGGGCAGGGCATTTTGATCCTGGCGGCGATCTTCGCCGCTTACGTGGTGCTCGGCATTCTGTACGAGAGCTTCATCCACCCGATCACCATCATCTCCGGCCTGCCGTCGGCCGGCATCGGCGCCATCCTGACGCTGATGCTGTTCAAGATGGACCTGTCGGTGATCGCCATGATCGGCATCGTCATGCTGGTCGGCATCGTCAAGAAGAACGCCATCATGATGATCGACTTCGCGATCGACCGGCGCCGCGTCGGCCTCTCGGCCGAGGCCGCCATCCGCGAAGCAGCCACGCTGCGCTTTAGACCGATCATGATGACGACCTTTGCGGCGATCTTCGGCTCGCTGCCGATCGCGCTCGGCACCGGCGCCGGCGCCGAACTGCGCCAGCCGCTCGGCGTCGCCGTGGTCGGCGGCCTCGTCCTCTCGCAGCTTTTGACGCTCTACATCACGCCGGTGATCTATCTCTACCTCGACCGCGTCGATCGCATGATCAAGCGCCGCATCGAGCCGCAGGTGGAGGAAGTGCCGGAAGCGGAACCGGCCGTGGCGGCGGAGTAGGGGCTGCCCCACGTATTTTGCTGTCATCGCCCGCCAACGGGTCCGCGCGAAGCGCGGCCCGACGATAAACTCCGGCGGGCGATCCAGTAACCCCGGCATGCAAGAGGCGGATAGACAGGGGTTACTAGCGCGCGCGTCGCAGTTTCAGTTCAGTGTCATGCGCTGCGAAAACCGTGAACAGGACGTCCTAAGATGCGCACAGTGCTTTGGGCCCTAGCCGGCGTGATTGTCTTGGTGTTGGGCGTGCTCGGCGGCGTGCTGGCATTCGATGTGCCGGTAAAGCCGCCGCCTCTTGCCTCGATCAGCAATCCCTTCTCCAACGTCGATTTCAGCGATCTGCCCGCGGTCCTCACTTATACAGCGCGCGATGGGACTAAGCTCGGCTATCGGACTTACGGCGGCCATAGCGCGCAAGTGGTGGTGCTGATCCACGGGTCGTCCGATGATGGCGCCGGCATGCATGTGCTTGCCAAGGCGCTGCGTGATGTCGGTGCGACGGTTTACGTACCGGTTATCCGCGGCCATCTCAATTCCGGTCGCCGTGGCGATATCGACTATATTGGCCAACTCGAAGACGATCTCGCTGATTTCATGCGTGTGCTTCGACCGCTTCATGTAAATGCAAGCTTTACGCTGATCGGCTTTTCCTCGGGCGGCGGTCTCGTCCTTCGCGTGATCGGACACGCCGGCGAGACGCAGTTTAATCGGTTTATTATGATCTCGCCGGCGCTGCCGCAGGGCGCGCCGACCGTCCGTCCCGGTACCGGTGGCTGGGCCTCGCTGGCGTTGCCGCGCATTGTTGCCTTGGCGATCTTGAATCGGGCCGGTGTGGTTTGGTTTAACGGTTTGCCCATCGTCGCTTTCGCGACTTCGCCAAAGGCTCCCAACCTGACCAGCACCTATTCATTCCGGCTTGCGTTCGATTTCGCCGCACCGAACGACTATTTGCTGGCGCTTAGCCGCAGCAAAAAGCCGGTCGCGCTGCTTGTGGGTGGCAGCGATGAGTTGTTTTATCCTGATCGGTTTGCACCCTTGCTAACGAGTGTACGGCCCGATTTGCACATAACGATTGTACCCGGCATCGGCCATATTGGAATGACCGTCAGCCCGTCGGGGGTCGCCGCGGTTCGCGAGTCCTTTTTGAAGCTGATCGTACTCGCGGCGGACTAATGGATAGTTGTTGTGGCTTCTGGGACTTAGGCAGTGCGTGACCTGCGCCCGTCACGCCCTCCAAACCGGACATCGGCTGCCCGCTGCCGCCTACCGTCGATTTATCAATACGCTGCCTGGGTCTCCGCTTTCGCGGCGACGACATCCGAAATTTGCCAGAGAATATAGCTACAGCGCGAAGCTCGTCCCGCAGCCGCAGGAGGCGGTCGCCTTCGGGTTCTTCACCTTGAAGGAAGCCCCGATCAGGTCCTCGACGAAGTCGATCTCCGAGCCCGCCATGTATTGCTGCGACACCGGATCGATCAGCACGGTGGCGTCCGCGCGCGCGATCACCAGGTCGTCATCCGCGCGCGATTGTTCCATGTCGAATTTGTACTGGAAGCCGGAGCAGCCGCCGCCTTCCACCGACACGCGCAGCATGGTGCCGGCCGGCTCTTTCTGGAGGATCTCGCCGATCCGCCGCGCCGCCCGTTCGCTGACCGTGATGCCCGTTTCGCTCATTCTTTGCCTGTGCCCGTAAGGTATTGGCAGAACCTGTGCCAATTAGTTAAGTGCGCCGGACGGCCAGGTCAATGCGTGCGCATGATCCCGAAAAGCATGTCCTCGACCTAGATAGGGGATGGGAACCGGTTTTGATAAAGATCATGCGCCCATCAAAAGAGCAAATATGGCCATTTCCACGCCCATTTCGCGCGCCGCTTACGCCGCCGATCCGGCGCATAGCCGCGGCCGGCGCTACCCCGAGCCGGCCAGCCCCTCGCGCAATGATTTCCGCCGCGATTGCGACAGGATCATCCACTCCGCCGCCTTCCGCCGCCTCGCCCACAAGACGCAGGTGTTCGTCTATCACGAGGGCGATCACTACCGCACCCGCCTGACCCACACTTTGGAAGTGGTCCAGATCGCGCGCTCGCTTGCCCGCGCGCTCGGGCTCGACGAGGACCTGGCGGAGGCGGCGGCGCTCGCCCACGATCTCGGCCATCCGCCCTTCGGCCACGCCGGCGAGCGCGCGCTCGAGGCCTGCACGAAGGATTTCGGCGGCTTCGACCACAACGCCCAGGCGCTGCGCATCGTCACCGGCTTGGAGCGCCGCTATGCCGAGTTCGACGGGCTCAATCTGACCTGGGAGACGCTCGAAGGTCTGGTCAAGCACAACGGCCCGCTCACCGACCGCGCCGGCCACGCCGTCGGCCGCTATGCCGCGCACGGGGTGCCGGCGCCGATCTTGGCCTATTCGCGCATCCAGGATCTCGAACTGTGGTCCTATGCCAGCGCCGAGGCGCAAGTGGCGGCGATCGCCGACGACGTCGCCTATGACGCGCACGACATCGACGACGGCCTGCGCGCCGACCTGTTCACGCTCGACGACATCGCCGGCGTTCCGTTCACCGGAACGATCGTGCGCGAGATCGATGCCCGCTACGCGCGGCTCGAGCCCTCCCGCCGCGCGCACGAGACGGTGCGCCGCATCATCACCCGCATGATCGAGGACGTGACGGCCGAAAGCCTGCGCCGCCTGTCGGCGCTCGCGCCTCTATCCGCCGCCGCGGTGCGCCATGCGGCCGAAGCGGTCGTCGCCTTCTCGCCCGCGATGCGGGACGCCGACGCCGCCATCAAGGGCTTCCTCTACCCGCGCATGTACCGCCACGCGCGCGTGATGGGCGTCATGCAGGACGCCGAAGCCGTGGTGCGCGATCTGTTCGGGCATTTCATGGCGCATCCCGCCGATCTGCCGGCGGAATGGGCGGAAGGCATCGAATCGGCCGCCGAAGCGGCCCGTGCGCGCCGCGTCGCCGACTACATCGCCGGCATGACCGACCGCTACGCGCTGATCGAGCACGCCCGCCATTTCAGCGCGACGCCGGAGCTGCGCTAGCGCCGGCGCCGGAATTGCCCACTATGAAATCGCCCGCCTGTGACCTGCATCACAGCCGCTGCGGCGGGCTGCTCGTAAGCTTTGGCGTATTCGCCGGGCGCAATCCGCCAGCCCGGGGCGTGACGCCTCATGGGGTTCTCCATGGAAATGCAGCATATCCGGTACTTCCTCGCGCTCTGCGAGGAACAGAATTTCACCCGCGCGGCAAAGTGCTGCGGCGTGGCGCAGCCCTCGCTCACGCGCGCCATCAAGCGGCTGGAAAAGGAGCTCGGCGGCGAGCTGTTCGAGCGCAGCCGCAAGACCACGGAAATGACCGCGCTCGGCCGCATTGTGCGTCCGCACTTCGCCGAAATCGCCCGCGCGGCCGCCGCCGCCAAGCGCGACGCCGCCCGCCAGCTTTCCCTGCGCGCTGCAAAAAGTTTCAAGCCGCAGGAGCGCAAAGCCGTCGCCGTCGCGGCGGTCTAAAGCCGCCTGTGGCGCCTGCCGAAGGGGCCGCCCGCATGGGCGGCTCTTTTGCGTTAGGACGCCGCGCGCGCCCTTGACGGGCGCGGCGGGTCGCGGCTTCGTTGCGCGCATGAATGGCGCGCGCGAAGTCGATCTCCTGGTGGCGGGCGCCGGCCCCGCCGGGCTGACCGCGGCGCTGGTCGCATCGCTCGAAGGCCTCGACGTGCTGCTGGTCGAGAAGTCCGACCAGGTCGGCGGCACCGGCGCGACTTCGGCCGGCACGCTCTGGATTCCCGGCAACAGCCAGAGCAAGGCCATAGGTTTGAACGACAGCGCGGCCGCAGCCGACCGCTATCTCTCCGCGCTGATCGGCGAGGGCACCAACCGCCCCTTGCGCGCGGCGTATCTCGCGACCGGCCCCGAAGCGATCGACTATCTCACCGCCAAGACCGACGTGCAGTTCCTGCCCTGCGGCACCCATCCCGACTACCGCAGCAACATGCCGGGCGCCGCCGTTGCCGGCCGCGCCATCGTGCCGGCGCCGTTCGACGGCCGGCTGCTGGGCAAAGACTTCAAGCGCCTGCGCGCGCCCATCCCGGAATTCATGCTGCTCGGCGGCATGATGGTCGGCAAGGCCGACCTCGCTCCGCTCATCGGCCGCTTCCGCTCGCTCGGCAACTTCTTCTATGCGGCGAAATTGTTCGCGCGTTACTTCGCCGACCGCCTGCGCTATCCGCGCGGCACCCGCGTCATGATGGGCAATGCGCTGGTGGGGCGGCTCTATTACAGCCTGCGCAAACGCAACGTGCCGATCCTGTTCGATGCAGCAATCGTCGAGCTGATCGAAACCGGCGACGGCGTCGCCGGCGCGCGCCTCAAATGCGCCGGCAAAGACGTCGTGGTGAAGGCGCGCAAAGGCGTCGTGCTGGCGACCGGCGGCTATGGCCACAATGCGCGCCTGCGCGCGGCCTTCATGCCGCAGCCGGTGCCGGCGCATTCCATGAGCTTTGCCGGCAACAGCGGCGACGGCGTCGTGCTCGGCGAAAAGCGCGGCGCCGCATTGACGCCGGAACACGGCACCAGCGGGCTATGGACGCCGGCTTCGCTCACGCCGCGCCCCGACGGCAGCCACGGCTTGTTCCCGCATTTCATGCTCGACCGCGCCAAGCCCGGGCTGATCGCGGTCAACGCCGCCGGCCGCCGCTTCGTCAACGAGGCCTGCTCCTACCACGACTTCGTGCTGGCCATGTTCGAGAGCAACGCGCAGGCGCCGAGCATCCCCGCCTGGCTCGTCTGCGACGCCCGCTTCATCGCGCAATATGGCCTCGGCATCGTCTATCCCGGCCACCGCAACCCGGGAAAGTTCGAGCGCAACGGCTATCTCAAAAGCGGCCGCACGCTCGATGAATTGGCCGGCAAGATCGGCGTCGACGCCAGGCAACTCGCCGCGACCGTGGCGCGCCACAATGGTTTTGCCGCGACCGGGGTCGACGTCGATTTCGGCAAAGGCGAGACCGAGCTCAACCGCTTCAACGGCGACGCCGCCCATAAGCCGAACCCCTGCATCGGCCCGCTCGTCACGCCGCCCTTCTACGCGCTGGCGGTGTGGCCGGCCGACATCGCGGTCTCGACCGGTCTTGCCGCCGACGCCGACGCGCGCGTGCTCGACAAAGACGGCCAGCCGATCTCCGGCCTCTATGCCTGCGGCAACGACATGGCCTCCGTCATGGGCGGCAGCTATCCCGGCCCCGGCACCACGCTCGGGCCGGCGCTGGTGTTCGCCTATCGCGCGGTGATGCACGCCAAGACGCGAGCTTGAAAATGCCGGACGCGCCGCTGAACGCTTACGAAACCGCCATCGTGCGCAATGCCGACTGGTTCATTTCCCGCCAGTCGCGCGAAGGCTATATCGACGCCGACGGCGACGAGTTCTACGGCATCCGCGGCGACGCCACGCTGGTCGGCCACGCGGTCACGGTGCGCTGCTATGCGCATCTGCCTGAGCGGCGCCAACAAGTATCTCGACTCCGCCAACCGCTCGCTCGCATGGCTCGCCGCCCGCCAGGACAAAGCGGGCGGCTGGCGCGGCCATTCCGCCTTCACGCTCGACGGCGCGCAATGCGTGTTCGAGGGCTTCAACACCTATCAGACGATCAGCGGCGACCGGCAATATCGAGCCCGTGCTGATCAAGGCGGCCGACCGCATGATCGGCGGCACGCTGGAGAGCGACGGCAGTTTACGCCTCGCCAATGTGATCGAGATCGGCGAATACGCGCATTTCGCCTTGCTCGCCTGGAAGACCACCGGCGAACAACGCTTCTTGACCGCGGCCAGGCAGATGCTGGCGCGTATCGAAGAAAGCTTCGACCAGGCGGAAGGCTGCTGGCGGCCGTTCGATGCCGTCCAAGCTGCGCCGCGATCTCTTGGCGCGGCTGGTGCGCCCGCCGCTGCGGCTCGCCATGTTCCATCTGCCGCTGCGCGGGCGGCTCGCTGCGCGCGCCGCCGACCACCTGCTGCCGCTCGTGGTCGCCGACAGCCATCCGCAATACGCCATGAGCCTGATGGACGCCGAGGCGCTGCTCGATACGCTCGACGGCGCCTGCGATTTCCCGCGCCTGAAAGAGCAGACGCGCGCGGCCATTGCCTGGGCCGAAAGCCGCTGCCGCGGGCCGTTCGCCGGCAGCCTGGTCGAGTCGATCCCGAGCGACAACGCGTTCGAGCGTCTATCCGGTCGCCATCATCAACGACACGCGCATGGCCGCGCTGTGGCCGAGCACCTGCCTGCTGATTGCCTATTGCGGCATGAACGAGGCGGCCTACCGCGAAAAGGCGCGCGCCGTCGCCGACTGGATTTTGACGGTGCAGGACGAAGCCGGCGGCTTCGACAATTTCACCCAGCCGGACGGCAACGCGCTGCCCTTGCAGAGCGGCAACGTGAATTTCTACGCGGCGATGGCGCTGTGGCTGTTCAACGAGGTTTACAATGACGGGCGGGTGAGGTTGTTCACGAGGCCGCGACAAGCGCGGGCATGACGTAGCCGAAGCTGCGCCGCAAACTCGGCGCGCTCCCTCTCCCCACCCGAACTCGGGTTTGCCCGAGTTCGGCAACATAAAAGTGGTCGAAGTCGGATATATCCGGCGTCGACTGGAGAGGGTTTGGGTGAGGGGGCTTGTGACTCTTGGTTAGGCCATAACCCCTCACCCGGATCGCCATAGCGCGTCGAAGACGCGCGTAAACGCGCTAGAGCATTTTCGTGCTGATTTGAATCGATTGGGGATTCCCAAGGGGCTGAAGTTCTGATTCACCATGCTGGCTGGGCAGGAGGCCAGCATGGATGCCGAAAGCCTATTCCAACGACCTGCGCGAGCGCGTGGTCAAGGCTGTTGAGGCGGGCCAGTCCTGTCGGTCCGCGGCGCTTCGCTTTGGTGTGTCGCCGAGCTCTGCGATCAAATGGATGGAGCGGTGGCGTTCGCGTGGAGATGTCTCGCCGGGCTCCTCGCGCGGGCGGGTTCGCTCGCCGCTTCATCCGCACCGTTCATGGCTGCTGGGGCTGGTCGCGGCGCAGCCGGACCTGACTTTGGCCGAGATCCAGCATCGGCTCGCCAGCCGTGCTGTTAGCGTCGGGCTCGGCTCGATCTGGCGATTCTTCGCCCGCGAAGGCATCAGCTTCAAAAAAAACGCTGCTGCCATCCGAGCAGGACAGGCCCGACGTCGCGCGCAGAAGGGCAAGCTGGAAACGGCATCAGGGAAAGGTTGATCCGGCCCGCCTTGTCTTCATCGACGAGACCTGGGCCAAGACCAACATGGCCCGCACCCATGGCTGGGGACCACGAGGCCAACGCCTGCGCGGCCAGGCGCCGCACGGCCATTGGCGAACGCTCACCTTCCTCGCGGCCTTGCGGCACGACCGGATCGATGCGCCTTGCGTTCTCGACGGGCCGATCAATGGGATCGGCTTCAGGGCTTACGTCGAACAGTTCCTGGTGCCCACGCTCAAGCCCGGCGACATTGTCATCATGGACAATCTCGGCAGTCATAAAGGCCACGCCGTGCGCCAGGCTATCCGCAAAGCCGGCGCCAAGCTTATCTTCCTGCCGCCGTATAGCCCTGACCTCAATCCCATCGAGCAGGTCTTCGCCAAGCTCAAAACGCTGCTGCGCAAGGCCGCCGAGCGCACTGTCGAAGCAACATGGAAGCGCATCGGCGCCCTGCTCGATCGCTTCACGCCCGCTGAGTGCGCCAACTACATCCGAAACGCCGGATATGCCGCTACCTAAATGGAAAATGCTCTAATGGCGATCCGACCTCTCCCCATGGGAGAGGTGAAACGCGTTCGCGGATGCGTTATACGAAGGAACGAGGAGCCACAAAGTGAAGACGCTGAACGTCGGCATTGCCAGTCTGGACGACATGAAGAAGCGCACCCTGGCGATCGCGCGCGGCCGCCTCAAGCCGGGCAAGGCCGATCCTAAGGTCTGGTTCACCTCGCCCGAAAGCTTCGCCAAGGTGCTGTCGAACAAGAACGGCGCGCTCTTCGCTTTATACAAAAATATATATAATTAGATTGTGGACCAGGGGCAGCCGAGACCGCTGACGTGGATTGCCTCCAGCCGCCGCGACATGCGGGCGTTGCCCAAGGAGGTGCGCCGCAGTTTCGGCGTCGCCTTGTTCGCCGTCCAGATAGGCGAAACGCCGCCGGTCGCCAAGCCATTGCGCGGTTTTGGCGGTGCCGGCGTTCTCGAACTGGTCGAGGACGATGCGGGCGGCACCTATCGGGCGGTTTACACCGTGCGCTATGCGACCGCGGTCTATGTGTTGCACGTGTTTCAGAAGAAATCGAAGCGCGGCCGGGAAACGCCGCAGCGCGACATCGACTTGATCAAAGATCGCTTGAAGCGTGCCGATGAGTTGCACCGATTGCGAAAAATGGAAGGCCAGACAGAAGCGGAAAAAAGACCACGAAGACAGCAGCGGCAATGTACTCGCCGATCTCGGCTTCAGGAACTCCAAGCAGGAACTGCTGAAAGCCAAGCTCACGATCGAAATCTACAAGCTGCTCAAGAAGCGCGGCGTCACCCAGGAGCAGGCGGCAAAGCTGCTTGGCACGACGCAGGCGCAGGTTTCGGCGTTGATGCGCTGCAAGCCGGTTTCTGTGTCGGTCGGCAGGCTGATGGAATTCTTGAATGTGCTCGGCCAGGACATTGAGGTAAAGCTCAAGCCGGCGGGTCGGCGCAAGGCGGGTGACATGTCGGTGGTGGTGCATGGGGCCTGATCTGATGGCCGGCTATGCCTCCGCGCGCAATCCGAAGCGCTGCCCGAGCCACCCGGGCGCCTTGCTGCGCGAGGTGATTCTCGCGACAGGCAAAAGCAAGGCCGAGATCGCAACGCTGCTCGGCATTTCGCGCCAGCACCTCTACGACATCCTGAAAGAGCGCAAGCCAGTGTCGCCGGCGGTGGCGGTGCGGCTCGGCAAGCTGTTCGGCGACGGCGCAGGCGTCTGGGTGCGCGCACAGGGCGCGCCTGCTACCTGGCACGCGCTACGCAATCAGGGAAGTGTGCCCAAAGGCTTCTGACTTTCGCGGTTACGATCAAGTTTTTCGCGCGGCAATTGCATCAAGACGAGCCTTGTATCGGTTTTCTTTATTCCGCTGACATGCCGAATCTTGTCGTCGAGAACGCTCATCAATTCTGGCATGGATGCAGCCTCTATATATGCAATGACATCATAACGGCCTACTACTGGGTGCGCGTTTGAAACTTCATCAATTTCCAAGAGATCGCGAATTACCGGTTTTGGGTCGCCAACTGAGATGTCGCAAAACAACCAAGCGGCTGCAGGGGCGGGGCGGTTTTCGGCACCGGAATAGCAGCGCCCTTCATCAGCAAGGATAAACATAGTTTCTGTATGCTCGACGGTGCCAACGTCAACCAACCCACGTACCCCTTTGTCCAAAACGACACGAAAGTTCTCCGGCTCCTGTGTATCGACGAAGCAAATAATATCGTCAGGACCAATTAGCGGATGCGCGATGATTACCCCCTCCATGTCGAGAAGGTCTTTGCAAACCCGGTGGACATCGTTTGTCCGTACCGACAAAAGAACATACCCAGCGGTTAGTGGCGTTCCGATGGACATTGGACACCTGCTCTAGTCAAAACGTAGTCGGGTGTGATTATCTCCTGCGAACTTCAGGATGTATATATCCGTAAAACAATCAAAAGTTGTAAAAAGGCTGTCGATGGTTGTTGAGACAAGTGAAAATCTGAGGCAACTGGCCCACCTCTTCGCCGCTAATGCTCGCCCGCGTACAGGCGGCGGCGGGCGGCGTGCTCGGGCCCGACGCCGATCTCTCCCGCATCGTCGTCGAGCCGCCGCGCGATCCGAGCCACGGCGACATGGCGACCAACGCCGCCATGGTGCTGGCGAAGGATGCCGGCAAGAAGCCGCGCGATCTAGCTGAGCAAATCGCCGAGAAACTGCGTGCCGAGCCCAACGTCGAAAAAGTCGACGTCGCCGGCCCCGGCTTCATCAATCTCAGCGCTCAAGCCCGAGGTCTGGCCCGTCGAGCTGCACTTGGCGCTTACGCTCGGCCATGACTACGGCCGCTCCGCCATGGGCCGCAACGAAAAGGTCAATGTCGAATATGTCTCCGCCAACCCGACCGGCCCCTTGCATGTCGGCCACGGCCGCGGCGCGGTGTTCGGCGACGCGCTCGCCAGCCTGCTCGAATATGCCGGCCACGACGTCACGCGCGAATATTACATCAACGACGCCGGCGCCCAGGTCGACGCGCTGGCGCGCTCGGCCTACCTGCGCTACCGCGAGGCGCTCGGCGAGGCCATCGGCGAAATCCCGGAAGGGCTCTATCCCGGCGAATACCTGCGCCATGTCGGCGGCGTATTGGCCGAGGAGCACGGCGTCACGCTCACCACCATGCCGGAAGCCGAATGGCTGCCGCTGGTGCGCGCGCGCGCCGTCGCCCTGATGATGGAGCAGATCCGCGCCGATCTCGCCGCGCTCAACGTGCATTTCGACGTGTTCTATTCCGAACGCTCGCTGATCGAGGGCGGCGACGGCGACCAGGTGGGCGCCACCATCGAAGCCTTGCGCCAGTCGGGCGAGGTCTATGAGGGCCGGCTGCCGCCGCCCAAAGGCGGCGCCATCGAGGATTGGGAGGACCGCGAGCAGACTTTGTTCAAGTCGACCGATTTCGGCGACGACGTCGACCGCCCGCTCAAGAAATCGGACGGCAGCTACACCTATTTCGCCTCCGACATCGCCTATCACAAATCCAAGGTCGCGCGCGGCTTCCGCAACCTGATCGACGTCTGGGGCGCCGACCACGGCGGCTACATCAAGCGCATGCAGGCGGCGGTCAAAGCCGTCAGCGGCGGCCAGGCCGTGCTCGACGTCAAGCTGGTGCAGCTCGTCAAGCTGCTGCGCGCCGGCGAGCCGGTGAAAATGTCGAAGCGCGCCGGCGAATTCGTCACTTTGCGCGAAGTGGTCGACGAGGTCGGCAAGGACGCCGTGCGCTTCGACATGCTCTACCGCAAGAACGACGCCACGCTCGATTTCGACCTCGCCAAGGTGGTCGAGCATTCCCGCGAGAACCCGGTGTTTTACGTGCAATACGGCCATGCCCGCGGCCAGTCGATCTTCCGCACCGCGCGGGCCGAAATGCCCGACCTGCCGGAGGAGCCGGGCGCACGCTTGGCCTTTCTCGCCAAAGCGCCGCTCGAGCGGCTGAGCGAGCCTGGTGAAATCGACATCATGCGCCGGATTGCCCTTTTTCCGCGCACCGTGGAGGCCGCCGCCGCGGCCCATGAGCCGCACCGCATCGCCTTCTATCTATATGAATTAGCTAGCGAATTTCACGCGCACTGGACGCGCGGAAAAGACTTGCCTCATTTACGCTTCATTATCCAGAATGATCCAGAAACAACCTTGGCGCGGCTCGCGCTGGTGCAAGGTGTGGTGACGGTGCTGGCCGCCGGGCTCGAATTGCTCGGGGTCGCGGCGCCGCAAGAGATGCGATAGGCCCGGCCGCTGGGGACGCGTTAGGCGCGGGCGGGCAGGGCGACCAAAAAGACCAGTACCGGGGACCGAATGGCGGACGACTATACCCAGCGACCCTTCCGTTCGAATCCAATGCCCCCGCGCGAGGCGCCAAATGCGGCGTCAGGTGCGGCGCCAAGTTCGGCGCAAAGCGCCGGCGCCGCAGGTTCCAGCAGCGATCCGCTCGCCGAGCTGGCGCGGCTGATCGGGCAGAACGATCCCTTCGCCGAATATGGCCACGAAAATGTGCCGCCGCCGCCGGCGTCGCCGCCGCGGACCGCGCAGCCCTCGCCCGATTGGGCAGCGCATGTTGCCGCCGATGCCGGCTATATCCCGCCGCCTTCGGCGCCGCCGCCGCCCGATCTGCATCCCGCCGAATATGCCCCGAGCGCGGCGGAGTATGTGCCGGCCGCCTACGAGCATGAGGGCGGCTACTACCCGAACACGCCGGCCTCGGAGGCCGAGCATCACGACTTCTACGACGATGTCCCGCCGCGCCGCCGCATGGGTATCCTTGCAATCGCTGCGGTTTTCGCGCTCGCCGTGATCGGCACCGCCGGCGCCTTCGGCTACCGCGCTTTGTTCGGCTCTTCTAGTCCGAGCGGCCCGCCGCCGGTCATCAAAGCCGACACCGCGCCGACCAAAGTCATCCCGGTGAAAAAGAGCGCCGATGCCAAGAACGGCAAGCTGATCTACGACCGCGTCGCCGATCATGGCCAAGGCGAAAAGCTTGTTTCGCGCGAGGAGCAGCCGGTCGACATCGATCACAAATCGGCGGGCGTGGTGCTGCCGCACGACCAGAACGGCATGCCCTCCGGCTCGATCCAGCCGCCGCTCGGCAGCGGCGTGGTCGGCGGCGCGGCCAAGAAGATCCACACCATCGCCATCCGCCCGGACGGCACTGCCGTTGCCAATGCCGAGCCGAGCGCGCCGGTTGCACCGCCTGCACCGGCTGCATCGCCTGCTCCGACGCCTCCTCCGCCGCCACGCGAGACGCAACACGAGGTGCAGCCTGCGCCGCCGCCGTCGGCGGCGCCGATGACGCCGATGGCGCCGCATGCCGCGGCCGCCAAGCCGCAGCCCGCGCCGGCGCCGCGCCATACCACGACGGCGCGTAGCGAGCCGCCGGCCCGCCGGCATGAGGCCGCCCCGCGCAATGCGCCGCTCTCGCTCAACCCGAACGCCCCGGCGTCGGCGCGCGCCGAGCACCGTCCAATGCGCACCGCGACCGCGGCGCCGACCCAAATTGCACCCGCGCAGGCAGCGCGCACGCCGCGCGCAGCGCCTTCCCGCACCGCACCGGCAGCTCATAGCGGCGGCTATGCCGTGCAGGTCGCCTCCCGCCACAACGAGGCCGACGCGAAGGCCTCGCTACACAGCCTGCAAGCCAAATTCGGGCAGCAGCTCGGCGGCCATCAGACGCTGATCCGCCGCGTCGACCTCGGCGCCAAGGGCGTCTATTACCGCGCGCTGGTCGGCCCCTTCGCCAACTCCGAAGCGGCGAGCCAAATGTGCTCGAAGCTCAAGGCCGCCGGCGGCAACTGCTTCGTCCAGAGGATTTAAGCGCTCGTCGCTTGACCCTTGCGGCGGGCGCGGGCTAATCGGCGCCCATGCCTGCACGCGCATTTATCACCGGCCTGGCGGGATTGACCCTCACCGCCAACGAGCGGGCGTTCCTGCGCGAGGCTTGCCCCTGGGGCCTGATCGTCTTCAAGCGCAACGTCAGTTCGCCGGAGCAAGTCACTGAGCTCACACGTTCTTTCCGTGATGCCGTCGGCTGGGAAGCGCCCGTTTTGGTGGACCAGGAAGGCGGTCGGGTGCAGCGGCTAGGCCCCCCACATTGGCCCGTCTATCCCGCCGGCGCGCGTTATGGCGAGCTTTACGACCGCGAGCCGGCCTCGGGTCTGGCAGCGGCGCGGCTGGCCGGGCATCTGATTGCCTCCGACCTCAGGCCGCTCGGCATCGACGTCGATTGCCTGCCGCTCGCCGACGTGCCGGTTCCCGGCAGCGACGCCATTATCGGCGACCGGGCCTACGGCAGCGAGCCCGGCAAGGTCGCGGCCATCGCCGGGGCAATTACCCAGGGCCTACTGGCCGGCGGGGTACTGCCGGTACTCAAGCACCTGCCAGGCCACGGCCGCGCCCTGGCCGACAGCCACCACCGGCTGCCGGTGGTCGATACCGACCGGGCCACCCTGGAATCGACCGATTTTGCCGCTTTTAAGCCCTTGGCCGGGCTTCCGCTCGGCATGACCGCGCATGTTGTGTTTTCTTCGATCGACCCCGTCGCGCCGGCCACCACTTCGGTCACAATGGTGCGCGAAGTGATTCGGGGCTTTATCGGCTTCCGGGGACTGCTGATGAGCGACGACATATCGATGGGCGCCTTGGCCGGCCCGCTGGCCGCGCGCAGCCGCGCGGCGCTTACCGCCGGCTGCGATATCGTGCTCCATTGCAACGGCGATCTCGCCGAGATGAGCGAGGTCGCAGGCAGCGTGCCGGAGCTGGCAGGCGAGGCGCTGGCGCGCGCCGAGGCGGCGCTCGCGCAGCGCGCAGCGCCTGAGGAATTCGACGTCGCCGCCGCGCGCGATCTTTTCGCCCGCATGATGGCCGGCGGGCAACGGATGAAGGTTTCATGAGCGAAGAATTCGACAACACGCTGACCGAAGCCGACCGCGCCAGCGACGAGCCGGCGATGATCGTCGACGTCGAAGGCTTCGAGGGGCCGCTCGATCTGTTGCTGATGCTGGCGCGGCAGCAGAAGGTCGATCTCGCGAAAATCTCCATCCTGGCGCTGGCCGACCAGTATCTCAGCTTCATCGAGGCGGCGCGCAAATTGCGGCTCGAGCTCGCCGCCGATTATCTGGTGATGGCGGCCTGGCTGGCTTACCTGAAATCGCGCCTGCTGCTGCCGCAGGAAGCGCCGGGCGAGGGCCCGAGCGCGGAGGAAATGGCGTTGGCGCTCGCGCACCGCCTGCGCCGGCTGGAAGCCTTCCGCGAGGTGGCGTCGCGCCTGATGGGCCGCCCGCAGCTCAATCGCGACGTGTTCGCGCGCGGCGCGCCCGAGCCGATCGCCGAGATCAAGCAGCCGGAATGGTCGGCGACCCTCTACGATCTGTTGTCGGCCTACGCCATGCAGCGCTCGCGCAGCGCGCTGTCGCGCGTGCAGCTCAAGAAGCGCACGGTGTGGTCGCTGGCGGAAGCGCGCGAGGCGCTCGACCGCCTGATCGGGCAGTCGGGCGACTGGACGCGGCTCGATCAATTCCTCATCGCCTACGTGGTGGACCCCGCGCTGGCGTCCACGGTGTTCGCGTCGTCCTTCGCCTCCGCGCTCGAACTGGTGCGCGAAGGGTTGGCCGAAATCCATCAGAAAGAGTCGTTCGCTCCGATCTACATGCGCAAGCGGGTCGGGGCGAATGGAAGCGCAACGCATGACGCGCAAGAAAACGCATAAGGAGAAGGGCCCCATGCCGAGCGCGGCCAAGAAACTGGTTGTTGTGCAGAACAATGAGCCGGCCGCGAAGCCGGAATCCGAACCGGCAAGCGAGCCGGCCACGCGGCCGGAGGAGCTGCGCCTGTTGGAGGCGCTGCTGTTTGCCTCCGCCGCGCCGCTCGACGAGGCGACGCTTTCGCGCGCGCTGCCCGACGGCGTGAACCTGAAGCAGGCGCTGGCGCGGCTGAAAGAGGAATACGCGACGCGCGGCGTCACGCTGGTGCGCATCGGCCGCAAGTGGACGTTCCGCACCGCCGACGATCTGTCCTGGCTGATGACCAAGCAGGTGGTCGAGACGCGCAAGCTGTCGCGCGCGGCGATCGAGACGCTGGCCATCGTCGCCTATCACCAGCCGGTGACGCGCGCCGAGATCGAGGAAATCCGCGGCGTGGTGGCGGCCGCCGGCACGCTCGACGTGCTGCTCAAGACCGGCTGGATCCGCCCGCGCGGCCGCCGCAAGGCGCCCGGCCGGCCGATCACCTATGGCACCAGCGAGACCTTCCTGTCGCATTTCGGGCTGGAGGAGGTGGGCGATCTGCCCGGCCTCGACGAACTGAAAGGCGCCGGCCTGTTGGAGGGCCATCTGCCGCCGGGCTTTGCGGTTCCGGTGCCGTCCGACGACACGACGCTGCGCGACGACGAGGACCCGCTGGAGCCCGGCGATCTCGATCTCGGGCTTGCGCCGCCGCCGGAGAAGTGACGCTGAGGGCCGCGCGCGGCCGCGCCCGCCGGCGGGCAAAATTAAGGTAAATTCAGCACCTTGGCGCGACATCAGGGCGCGATTTAACGTGCCGAAGTCCTTGTTTTTGCCGCTGCCGGGGCCTAGTTTCTAGCTCAAACACGAGGCGGGACGAGCGCTTTGAGGCGCGTCGCTGCGGAGGATTTGCGGATGGGTGGATTAAGCATATGGCACTGGATGGTCGTGATCGTGGTCGTGCTGCTGCTGTTCGGGCGCGGCAAGATTTCCGATCTGATGGGTGACGTCGCCGGCGGCATCAAGGCCTTCAAGAAGGGCATGGCGGAAGACGACAAGCCGGCCGACGCCAAAGCCGAGCCGGTCAAGACCATCGATCATCAGGCAGCCGGCGGGGCGGCGCCGAAGGCGGAAGCCGAACGGCCCGCCGAGAGCGTGCGCTCTTAAAGCGCACGGCCGCAGCGGCGCCTCTTGTCACGGTCGCCCGCGCCGGCCAGCGGGGCTTAAGGCGCCCTGGAGTTGACTAATCCATGTTCGACATCGGGTGGGGCGAGCTCCTCGTCATCGGCATCGTCGCGCTGATCGCGATCGGGCCGAAAGAGCTGCCGACCGTGCTGCGCTCGCTTGGCCAGTGGATGGGCAAGATCAAGCGCATGGCCAACGAGTTCCAGGGCCAGTTCCAGGAAGCCTTGCGCGAGGCCGAGGTCGCCGACCTCAAGAAGCAAGCCGACGAGCTGGGCAGCAGCATCACCGACGCCACCAAATTCGATCCGCTCGCCGACATCGACAATGACGGCGAGGCGGCCTACGGCTCGAGCGAGCCGGACAAGATCGAGACGACGGAACACGCGCCGGCCGACGGCGATGCGCGCGGCCAAGCCCGGCGACGCAGCCGAAAGCGCCGAGCCGTCTTTAACGGATGAGACGGGTGCGTTCGCCTCGGCCAGGGCGAAGCGGAACTGCCGCCCATCGACGTGCCGTTGCCGGAGGCGCCCGAGCCCGTCACCGAGAAAGATTTCGCGTCCGTCGAGCCGCCGCCCAAAGGCCAAGCAGGCCGGGGGCAAGGCATGAGCCACGAAGACATCGAGGCCAGCAAAGCCCCGCTGATGGATCACCTGATCGAGCTGCGCTCGCGGCTGATCAAGGCGCTGATCGCCTTCGCGCTGACGTTCGCGCTCTGCTTCGTGTTCGCCAAGGACATCTACAACGTGCTGGTCTGGCCCTTCGTCTGGGTGGCGGGGCCGGAGCATTCGAAATTCATCTACACGGCGCTGCTTGGAATATTTCATCACCCAGCTCAAGCTCGCGATGTTCGGCGCCGCCTTCCTGTCGTTTCCGGTGGTGGCGGCGCAGATCTACATGTTCGTCGCGCCCGGCCTCTATAAGCACGAGCGCAAGGCGTTCCTGCCTTATCTGGTCGCGACGCCGATCTTCTTCGCGCTCGGCGCGCTGGTCGTCTATTTCCTGGTGTTCCCGATGCTGGTGCGCTTCTCGCTGCACATGCAGCAGTCGGGCGGGGCGGGCGAAGCCTCCATCGAGCTGATGCCCAAGGTCGGCGAATATCTCTCGCTGATGATGGCGCTGGTGCTCGCCTTCGGCGTGGCGTTCCAACTGCCGGTGATCCTGACGCTGCTCGGCCGCATCGGCATCGTCACCTCCGACCAGCTCAAGGCCAAGCGCAAATACGCCATCGTCGGCGCCTTCGTGCTCGCCGCCGTGCTGACCCCGCCCGACGTGCTGAGCCAGATGTCGCTTGCCATTCCCCTGATGCTGCTGTTCGAAGGCTCGATCTGGTCGGTGCGCGTGGTCGAGCGCAAGAAGGCGCGCGAGGCGGCTGCCGCCGGCGGCGCCGGCGACAGCGGCGAAAGCGGCGGCTCGGACGACGGCGGCGACGCGGCGCAAAAACCCCGCGGAGTAGGGCTTCCCCAGCCCCGCGCATGACGTGCTAAAAGCGCCCCGCCATGTACGACATCAAATGGATTCGCGATAACCCCGAGGCGTTCGACCGCGGCCTCACGCGCCGCGGCTTTCAGCCGTCTGCCAAGCAGCTTCTGGTGCTGGACGAGAAGCGCCGCGCGCTGATCACCCGGTTGGAGCAGGCGCAGGCGCGGCGCAACGCGGCCTCCAAGGAAATCGGCCAGGCCAAGGCCAAGAAGGACGAGGCCACCGCGCAAAAGCTGCTGGCCGAGATGGCCGAGCTGAAGACCTCCATCCCGTCCATGGAGGCGGAGGAGCGCCAGGCGGTCGCCATGCTCGACATGGAGCTGGCGCAGATCCCCAATACGCCGGCGGACGACGTGCCGGACGGCGCCGGGCCAGACGGCAATGTCGAATACCGCGCGCATGGCAAAAAGCGTGACTACGCCTTCAAGCCCAAGCAGCATTTCGAATTGGGCGAGGCGCTCGGCCAGATGGATTTCGAGCTGGCGGCGAAATTGTCGGGCGCGCGCTTTGTCGTCTTGCAGAAAGGCCTGGCGCGGCTGGAGCGCGCGCTCGGGCAGTTCATGCTCGATCTGCACACCGGCGCGCACGGCTACACCGAAGTCAGTCCGCCGCTGATGGTGCGCGATGCCGCCATGTACGGCACCGCGCAGCTGCCGAAATTCGTCGACGACCAGTTCTTCGCCGCCAGCACCGCGCTCATCCAGGAGCTGTCGGTCGAGATGCGGCCCTCGCTCGCCGGCGAGGCGCTGCGGCAACAGATGTTCGCGAACTTTTTCGACGCTTCGAAACTGTGGCTCATCCCCACCGCCGAGGTGCCGCTCACCAATCTGGTGCGCGACTCGATCGTCGAGGAAGCGCAATTGCCGCTGCGTTTCACCGCCTGCACGCCCTGCTTCCGCGCCGAAGCCGGCGCCGCCGGCAAGGACACCCGCGGCATGATCCGCCAGCACCAGTTCACCAAGGTCGAGCTGGTCTCCATCACCACGCCGGAAAAATCGCGTGAGGAACACGAGCGCATGCTCGCCTGCGCCGAGGAAGTGCTGAAGAAGCTCGACCTGCATTACCGCGTCATGACGCTCTGCACCGGCGACATGGGCTTCGCCGCGCAGAAGACCTATGACATCGAGGTCTGGCTGCCCGGGCAGAACGCCTATCGCGAGATTTCCTCCTGCTCGGTCTGCGGCGAGTTCCAGGCGCGCCGCATGAACGCGCGCTACCGCGCAAAGGACGGCGTGCGCCACGTGCACACCCTCAACGGCTCGGGCGTCGCGGTCGGCCGCGCGCTGATCGCGGTGATGGAAACCTACCAGCAGGAAGACGGCTCGATCCTCGTGCCGGAGGCGCTGAAGCCCTATATGGGCGGCATGACGAAGATCGAGCGGCAATAAATGACAAGCGTGCAACAGTTTCAGGCGTCATCGCCGGGCTTGTCCCGGCGATCCCGCTTAGAGGGCACTGTGCGTCCCTAAGCGAGATGGCCGGGACAAGCCCGGCCATGACAGGTAAGGGATAGCGTATGCGCATCCTCATCACCAATGACGACGGCATCCACGCGCCGGGGCTTTCCGCCTGCGAAGAGATCGCGCGCGAACTGTCCGACGAGATCTGGATCGTGGCGCCGGAGACCGACCAGTCGGGCGTGTCGCATTCGCTCTCGCTCAACGATCCCTTACGCCTGCGCGAAGTGGGCAAACGCCATTTCGCCGTCAAGGGCACGCCGACCGACTGCGTGATCATGGGCGCGCGCCATATCCTGCCTTCCGTGCCGGACCTGGTGCTGTCCGGCGTCAATCGCGGGCGCAATTGCGCCGAGGACGTCACTTACTCCGGCACGGTGGCCGGCGCCATGGAAGGCACCGTGCTCGGCATTCCCTCCTTCGCGCTGTCGCAGGCCTATGCCTTCTCGACCAAGCGCGCGCCGCATTGGGCGACCGCGATCGCGCACGCGCCCGATCTGATCCGCCGCGTGCTCAAGGCCGGCATGCCGCGCGACGTGCTGGTCAACATCAATTTCCCCGACTGCCCGCCGGAGGAAGTGGCCGGCGTCGCGATCGCCACGCAAGGCAAGCGCGACCAGGAGCTGTTGCGCATCGACGCGCGCCATGACGGGCGCGGCAATCCCTATTACTGGATCGCCTTCGGCCGCGGCGGCATCGCCGGCGCCGCGCACGGCAGCGACCTCGCCGCGCTCAACGACAAGCGCATCGCGCTGACGCCGCTGCGGCTCGATCTGACCGACGAGCCGTTCATGACGCGGCTGGCGGAGTTATTTGGGTAGGAGCAGATCGGCGCGCGCGCCACGAAACGGGCGCGCTCCCTCTCCCCTTTGGGGAGAGGGTTGGGGTGAGGGGGTTCCGAGACTTTCGTGAGGCTGTAACCCCTCACCCGGATCGCTTCGCGATCCGACCTCTCCCTATGGGAGAGGTGAAGCGAGTTCGCCGCACGGCCGCATTCAAATCAGAAGCGCGTTTCACGCCGCCGCCAGCAATCCCGTCAGCGCGGCGTCGAGCTGCTCGGTCTGGAACGGCTTCTGCAGCGCCGGGCGGTCGCGGTAGCGCTCGGGCAGGCTGCCCTCGCCATAGCCGGTGACGAACACGAAGGGCAGGCCGCGCCGCGGCCAATATGTCGGCCACCGGATAGATCTCCTGCCCGCCGAGATTGACGTCGAGCACGGCGGCGCTGAAGTCGCCCGTGGCGGCGAGCGCGCTCGCCTCGGCGATGGTGCCGACCGCGGCGGCCACAGCGTAGCCGAGGTCGCCGAGCATGTCCTCCAGCAGCATGCGGATGAGATATTCGTCCTCGACCACGAGGACGCGCGGTTGCGCCTGCGAGCTTGCCGTCATCGTCTTTTCCCCGCCCGACAACGTGTTGCGCCGTGCCCGGTTCCGTCGTCCGGACAGCTACATGTTTTGCGCGGCAAACGTGCTAAAAATGCGGCGAAAGGGGGGAATGTGACGGAAGAGCCGCAGCGCGACGAAAGTCGCATGCAATTCCTGCTCAATTTGCGCCGCCGCGGCATCATGGACCAGGCGGTGCTGCGGGCCATCGACGAGGTGCCGCGCGCGCGCTTCGTGCCGGCGGAATTCGCAAAGCAAGCGCACGCCGACCGGGCGCTGCCGATCTCCTGCGGGCAGACCATCAGCCAGCCCTATGTGGTGGCCTATATGACCGAGCAACTCAGCCTGCGGCCGCATCACCGCGTGCTCGAGGTCGGCACCGGCTCGGGCTATCAGGCGGCGGTGCTGTCGCGGCTGGCGCGCGCGGTGGTGAGCATCGAGCGCTACCGCACGCTGGCCGAGGCCGCGCGCGAGCGGCTGGCCGCGCTCGGCTTCGACAATGTCGAGGTCGTGGTCGGCGACGGCTGCGCCGGCGTGCCGGAGCAGGCGCCGTTCGACCGCATCCTGGTCAGCGCCGCCGCCGAGCGGCTGCCGCAAGCTTTGCTCGATCAGCTCGCCGACGGCGGCATCATGGTATTGCCGCTCGGCGGGCAGGGATCGCAACACATTGTCAAGCTTACCAAGTCGCAAACGGGTATTGCGCGCGAAGACCTCATTCCGGTGCGCTTCGTGCCGCTGATGGCGGGGCAGGCGCGGGAATTGTGAATAAGGTTGTGACATTTTTGCCAGCATAGAACGCCAGCGTAACCAATCGCTAATTCTTAAAGCCTTGTTTACTCGCCGCTGGTTTAGTTCGAACTCTAATTTTCTAGCGTATGAGTGAGTAACCACATGCCGCGCCCTAAGGTGCCGTCTCGCCCGCGTGCTTGGCCGCGGGTTGCAGTTCTCGCGCTGGTTGGTGTTGCCGTCGCTGGTTGTGAGAATTCAGCGCGCTTCGATTCCAATCCCTTCGCCTCGAACCGTGCGCCGCGTCCGGAATATACCGGCTCGGTCGCGCAGCGTCCGGTGCATCGCAGCGTGCAGTCGCAGCCGCTGCCGGCGCCGAGCAGGCCCGCGACGGTTGCCGCCAATGGCGGCGGCGTCGCTTACGGCGATCGCGGCTTCGGCGCCTATCGGCCGGGTACGCACGCTGCCGACGTGACCGGTTCGGTGCCGGCGCGTCACGCAGCCCCCAAGCCGGCCGGGCATTGGACCTGGGACGGCGGCCGCCCGGTCACCGTCGGCCGCGGCGACACGCTGGAAGGCATCGCGCACGCGAACGGCGTGCCGGCCTTCGCGATCCTCGAGGCCAATGGCATGAAGCGCGGCACGCCGCTGCGGCCGGGCCAGCGGCTGGTCATTCCGCGCTACGTATCCGATGTAGCCGCGCGCGAGCGCGCCGCGCCGCCGGCCTATGCGCGTGAGCACGCGCCGCCGCCGGCCTACGCGCGCGCCGCCGCGAACGTGCACGTGGTGGCGCCGGGCGAAAGCCTGATCGGCATTGCGCGCCGCAGCGGCGTTTCGCTCACGGCGCTGGCGCACGCCAACAACATGAGCCCCTATACCAAGGTCAAGGTCGGCGACCGCATCACCGTTCCCGGCAGCCACCGGCTTTCGGCGCGGCGCGCGCCGGCGCCCAGGCTGGCGGAGCCGCGCAGCGTGCCGGCCGCGCACGAGCGCGTCGCCAGCATTCCGCCGCAGCACGCCCGCATCGCCAAGGCCGAGGTGCCCGAAACCAAGAGCGTGACCAAGCAGGCGGAAGCCGCCGGCGCCATCCCGTCGTTCCGCTGGCCGGTGCGCGGGCGCATCATCGCCGCCTTCGGCTCGCACGCCAACGGCACGCAGAACGACGGCATCAATCTCGCGGTGCCGGAAGGCACGCCGATCAAGGCGGCCGAGGACGGCACCGTCGCCTATGCCGGCAACGAGCTGAAGGGCTATGGCAACCTGGTGCTGATCCGTCACGCCGACGGCTACGTCTCGGCCTATGCCAATGCCAGCCGGCTGCTGGTCAAGCGCGGCGATCCCGTCAAGCGCGGGCAGGTGATCGCGCGCGCCGGCCAGACCGGCAACGTGACCTCGCCGCAACTGCACTTCGAGATCCGCAAAGGCTCGACCCCGGTCGATCCGCGCAAATATCTCAGCGGGGCCTAATCCTTCAGCGCCACGCCCGAGCCGCCCGGCGAGCTCCTGGATGAACTGCCAGGCCACGCGCCCCGAGCGCGCGCCGCGCGTGGTCGACCATTCCAGCGCGTCGTGGTGCAAGGCGTCGCGGTCCGCCGCCGGGATCCTGTAGTGCTTCACATAGGCGTCGACCATGGCGAGGTATTCGTCCTGGCTGCAGCGGTGGAAGCCGAGCCAGAGGCCGAAGCGGTCGGACAGTGACACCTTCTCCTCCACCGTCTCGCCCGGGTTGATGGCGGTCGAGCGCTCGTTCTCCATCATGTCGCGCGACATCAGGTGCCGGCGGTTGGAGGTGGCGTAGAAGATCACATTGTCGGGCCGGCCCTCGATGCCGCCCTCGAGCAGCGCCTTGAGCGATTTGTAGCTGGTGTCGTCGGCGTCGAAGGAAAGGTCGTCGCAGAACACGATGAAGCGCGCGGGCGAGTTGCGGATCAGCGCCATCAGCTCGGGCAGGCTCTCGATGTCCTCGCGGTGGATTTCGATCAGCTTGAGCGGGCCGCGCTGGCTCTTGCCGGCGAAGGCGGCATTGACCGCGGCATGCGAGGCCTTGACCAGCGACGACTTGCCCATGCCGCGCGCGCCCCACAACAGCGCGTTGTTGGCCGGCAGCCCCTTGGCGAAGCGCTCGGTGTTCTCCACCAGCACGTCGCGCACGCGCTCGATGCCCTTGAGCAGCGACATCTCGACGCGGTTGACGTGCTTGACCGGGGCGAGCCGGTTGCCGTCGGGATGCCAGACATAGGCGTCGGCGGCGGAAAAATCGGGCAACCCGGCCTGCCGCGGCGCCAGCCGCTCGAGCGCGCCGGCGATGCGCTCCAGCACATCGGTTCCCTGCGCTTGGCCGCGCGGCTTGGGCTGTCGGCTTGGGCTTCGGTTTAGCTTTCGATTTGGCCATCGGGACCGCTTCTTAAAAAGTGCGCTGCTCTTAGCCGGGCGGGCGTGCCCCCGCAAGCCGGCCGCGCCGGAAACGGGCAAAAAACGCCGGTTTTGAGGGGGATAGCGGCGTTGCAATTGGGCGGGCGGCCGCTATAGTCCGCGCGAATTTGAAGGGGGCGCGCGCCGGCGCCGCGCTTAAACGCGTGCCGGCCGTCCTGACTGGAACAAAACCGGGGATTGGCGCGATGTTCATAACGCCCGCGTTTGCGCAAGGATCGCTGTTCGGTGGCGGAGCCGGCGGCGAGGGCGGCATGATCATGTCGCTGCTGCCGTTCGTGCTGATTTTCGTCATCATGTATTTCCTGATCCTGCGCCCGCAGCAGAAGCGCGCGAAGCAGCACCAGGAGATGGTCAAGAACGTGCGGCGGGGCGACACCGTCATCACCAATGGCGGCCTCATCGGCAAGGTCACCAAGGTGATCGATGACGACCAGATCGAGATCGAGATCGCGGACGACGTGCGCATCCGCCAGTTGCGGACCATGCTCACCGACGTGCGCGCCAAAGGTGAGCCGGTGAAGGACGAGGCCGCGGCCGGCTGAGCGCGGCCGCCGCCGGCCGCCAAGCCTGCATTCAAGCCTGCGTTAAAGTCTGAATTCAAGTCGGGACGTCATGCTCTATTTCACGCGCTGGAAGGTGGTGGCGATTCTCGGCACGGTGTTCGTCGTCATCCTGTTCGCGGTGCCGAATTTCCTGCCCAAGGCGATGGTGAACAGCTGGCCGGCCTGGGCGCAGCGCCACATCGTGCTCGGCCTCGACCTGCAGGGCGGCTCGCATATCCTGCTCGAGGTCGACTCGAAGGCCGTGCGCAAGGAAATGCTGGAGAACCTGCGCGACGACGTGCGCCGCGTGCTGCGCGAGGCGCGCATCGGCTATACCGGCCTGGTGGTGCGCGGCAACAGCGTCGAGGTGCACATCCGCCAGGGCCTCAATTCGAAGGAAGCCGAAGCCAAGCTGCAGACCCTGGTGCATCCGCTCGGCGGCATCTTGAGCGCCACCGGCCACAACAATATCGACATCACGTCTGAGCCGAACAACGCCTTCCGCCTGACCGTGACCGATCCCGCCATGGTCGAGCGCGTGCGCCAGGCGGTCGACCAGTCGATCGAGATCGTCAGCCGCCGCATCAACCAGCTCGGCACCGTCGAGCCGCTCATCCAGCGCGAGGGCAACGACCGCATCCTGGTGCAGGTGCCCGGCCTGCAGGACCCGACGCGGCTCAAGCAGCTGCTCGGCAAGACCGCCAAGCTCGACTTCCGCATGGTCGACACTTCCGTTACGCCACAAGCGGCGCTGCAGGGCAACCTGCCGCCGGACGACGAGATCCTCTACAGCCAGAGCACGCCGAAAGAGCCCTACGTGGTCGAGAAGCGCGTGCTGGTGTCGGGCGGCGATCTGACCGACGCGCAGCCCGGCTTCGATCAGCGCACCGCGGAGCCGATCGTCTCCTTCCGCTTCAACACCTCGGGCGCGCGCAAATTCGCGCAGGTGACCGAGCAGAACGTCGGCAAGCCCTTCGCCATCGTGCTCGACAACCAGGTGATCTCGGCGCCGGTGATCCGCGAGCCGATCCTCGGCGGCTCCGGCCAGATTTCCGGCCAATTCACCGTGCAGAGCGCCAACGACCTCGCCATCCTGCTGCGCGCCGGCGCGCTGCCGGCGCCGCTCACCATCATCGAGGAGCGCACCGTCGGCCCCGGGCTCGGCGCCGACTCGATCGCGAAGGGCAAGATTTCGTCTTACGTCGGCGCCGCCATGGTGGTGCTGTTCATGCTGGCGACCTACGGGCTGTTCGGCCTGTTCGCCAACATCGCGGTGGCGATCAACGTCGCCATGATCTTCGGCGTGCTGTCGATGCTCGACGCCACGCTGACGCTGCCCGGCATCGCCGGCATCGTGCTCACCGTCGGCATCGCGGTCGACAGTAACGTGCTGATCTACGAGCGCATCCGCGAGGAGGTGAGGGGCGGCCGCACGCCGATCAACGCCATCGACGCCGGATTTACGCGCGCGCTCGCCACCATCCTCAACTCCAACATCACCACCTTCATCGCCGCCGCGGTGCTGTTCTATATCGGCACCGGCCCGGTGCGCGGCTTTGCCGTGACGCTCGGCATCGGCATCATCACCACGGTGTTCACCGCCTTCACCCTGACGCGCCTGATCGTGGCCTTCTGGGTGCGCTGGCGGCGCCCGCAACGCGTGCCGATATAAGGAGAGACCCCGTTGCGGCTGCTGCGCATCGTTCCCGACAACACCAAATTCGACTTCATGCGCTTCCGGCGCATCAGCTTTCCTATTTCCGCGGTGATGTCGATCCTGGCGATCACGCTCTATTTCTTCCACGGGCTGAATTTCGGCATCGACTTCAAGGGCGGCCTGCTCTTGGAAGTGCAGAGCAAGGCGGCGCAGGCCGATCTCGCCAAGATGCGGGCGACGCTCGGCGGCCTCGGGCTCGGCGAGGTGCAGCTGCAGCAGTTCGGCGCGCCCAACGACGTGCTCATCCGCATCGCCGAGCAGCCGGGCGGCGACGCCGCGCAGCAGGCGGCCGTCAACAAGGTGCGCGGCGCGCTCGGAACGGAGGTCGACTACCGGCGCGTGGAGGTGGTCGGCCCGCGCGTCTCCGGCGAATTGCTCTCCTACGGCATCATCGGCCTGGTGTCGGCGATCTTCTGCATTCTGATCTATCTCTGGTTCCGCTTCGAATGGCAGTTCGCGCTCGGCGCCATGATCGCCAACGTGCACGACCTGGTGCTCACCATCGGCTTCATGTCGCTCACCCGCATCGATTTCGACCTCACCAGCATCGCGGCGCTGCTCACCATTCTCGGCTATTCGCTCAACGACACGGTGGTGATCTACGACCGCATCCGCGAAATGCTGCGGCGCTACAAGCGCATGCCGATGCCGGACCTGCTCAACGCTTCGGTCAACCAGACGCTGTCGCGCTCGGTGATCACCCACGTGACGGTCAGCCTGGCGCTGCTCGCGCTGCTGCTGTTCGGCGGGCAGGCGATCCATTCCTTCACCGCCACCATGATGTTCGGCGTGGTGCTGGTCGGCACCTATACCTCGGTGTTCATCGCCTCGCCGATCCTGATCTATCTCGGCGTCGGCACCGGGCGCGACGCGCTCACCGGCGGCGGCGCGGCGGCCGAAAGCGAAGCGCCGGCCGAAAAAGCGGAAACGAAATCCGACAAGGCCGAGCCGGCGAAGCCGCAAGCTGCGGCGCAGCGGCGGCCGCGTCCGAAGAGCCGCCGCTAACCATGGCGGACGGGCTTGCAGCCGACGCCCCGCATCTGCCGACACCTGCGCCGATCGAGGCCTATGGCAATGGCGGCTTCCGCTTCGCCGGCATGTCGCACCGCGGCTCGCTGTTGTGCTTTCCCGACGGCATCTGGGCCTGGCCGGTCGCCGCCGCCGGCGCGCTCAGCGAGGAACTGCTGGCGCCTGCCTGGGCGCGCGCCGCCACGCTCGATTTCTTTCTGATCGGCGGCGGCCGCGATCCATTCGTGTTGCCGCCCGCATTGCGCGATCGCTTTCGCGCCCTCGGCCTGTCGGTCGACGCCATGGCGACCGGGCCCGGCGGTGCGCACCTACAATATCCTGCTGGCGGAGAACCGCCGCGTCGGGGCGGGGCTGATCGCGGTGGATTAGCAACCTGTCATTCCGGGGCCGGCCCCACAGGGGCCGGAACCCGGAATCCAGGGCCACAAACACCAGCATCTCGTTGCAGCCCTGGATTCCGGGCGCGCGGGCTTGCGCCCGCGCCCCGGAATGACAGAACTAGGGCAATGCCGTCCGCCTTCGACCACTGCGCCGCGCTGGTGCGCGACTTGGACCGCGACCGCTATCTGGCGGCGCTCTATGCGCCGGCCGCGCGGCGGGGAGCGCTCAACGCGCTCTATGCCTTCAACGCCGAGATCGCGCGCGTGCGCGAGGTGGCGCGCGAGCCGATGCCGGGCGAGATCCGCCTGCAATGGTGGCGCGAGGTGCTCGCCGGCGAGCGCAGCGGCGAAGCGCGCGCCCATCCGGTGGCGGCGGCGCTCATCGAGACGCTGATGCGGCATAAGCTTGCGCCGAGCCGTTGCTGCAGCTGATCGACGCGCACGCCTTCGATCTCTACGACGAGCCGATGGCTTCGCTCGGCGATCTGACGCGCTATGGCATCCAGACCGAAGGCGCCGTGTTCGGCTATGCCTGCCGCATCCTCGGCGCCGACGCGCAGGCGATCGGCAGCCGCGTCATGAACGCGGCCGCCGCCTTCACCATCGCGCGGCGTGCTGAGCCGGCTGGCGCAACACGCCGCGCGCCGCCAGCTTTTTGTGCCGCTCGAATTGCTCAGCCAGCACGGCGTCGACCGCGAGACGGTGTTCGCCGGAGAGGTGACGGAAGGCTTGAACGCCGCGCTTGCCATGTTGCGCGCGCGCGCGCGCTGGTATCTGGGCCTGGCGGAAGCGCCGCCGGTTCCGCCGCAGATCCTGCCGGCGCTGTTGCCGGTCGCGCTCGTTGGACCTGCGCTCGCGCGTCAGGAGCGGGCGGCGGACCCGTTCGACGTGACGCCCTTGCCGGCCTGGCGGCGGCAATGGCTGTTGTGGCGCGCCGCGCGCGACCCACGCCGCATTTTCAGACAGTAGCGCGGCGCGCCAATCTATCCCCGCTTCGCGCCCGCAACGTATTGAAAACACACAAGCGCAAAAAAACTTATCCCCGCTCGCTCAAAAGCGCGACTTATCATGCGCACATCCCGCCTCGTACCGAGGGGTGTCTGTACAGCATCTTCAGACACGGGGCGGGGAGCGGTGGCCGGGGAATGACTTGCATCGGAGATGCGGTGCGAGGGCCCGGCGGTCCAAGCCGCATGTGTCCCGGCGCGCCTGCCGCGCGCCACTGGGCCCCGTGATGGCGGAGTCGGCAACCGGTCACAGGTTCGCCGGCCCGACCTGGGCCCGAGAGCGGTGGATAGGCGGCCTTCCAATTCGATCAGGAGAGGCGGGTCGCCTGAAAGGTCAGTCCACCGGGGGCCATGCGGAGCAAGCCTATAAACACCGCGCGCGGGACGCCTTGGGAATGGCGGACTTGCGGATTTTACCTCCCGAGCGTGACGGCGCGAAGGAGGGCGCCTCGATGCCGTGAGGCGTCGAGGCCTGCGGGTCCGAGCATTTTTGTTTGCGCACACTGCGTAAACTTGAGTGCGCCCCGGACCCCTGGCGTCCCGCGCGCCCTCGGTGCTTTTTTCCGGGAGGCCGGCGGCAGGAGACAGACGACGGCTTCCCCCGGGCCGACCAAATCAACAGGGGCGGCGGAGCGTTGGCTTTTCGCGGTCATTCCGGGGCGCGAGCGCAGCGAGCGAGCCCGAATGATACTCCGCAGCAACAATTTTCAGTGAGGGCGCAGCGAAGTGGTCAATGACGGCTTTGCCACATCCGACGACTGCGGCGTATGGATTCCGGGTCCGGCGCTAACGCGCCGTCCAGGAATGACGAGGGTCACTCCGCCGCGTCGGCCTGACGCTCGCCGAGCCAGCGCGCCAGATCGGCGAGCGCGCGCGCGCTCAGCGCAGCTTTACGCGCCAGATTCTTGGCCGAGCCGCGGCCGAATTTGCGCGCGTCATCGCGATCGTAATCGGCGGGCTCGGCCAGCGGCGGGAACAGGCCGAAATTCACGTTCATCGGCTGGAACGAAGCGGGCCCCGCATCGATGGTCTCGATATGGCCGCCGGTGATATGCGCGAGCAGCGCGCCATGCGCCGTGCTCGGCGGCGGGCAAGCGAGCGCTTCGCCGCGCCGCTCGGCGGCGGCGAAACGCCCGGCCAATCCGCCGATGGCGGCCGACTCCACATAGCCCTCGCAGCCGGTGATCTGCCCGGCAAAGCGCCAACGCAAATTGGCCTTCAGCCGCAGCGTGTCGTCGAGCAGCTTGGGCGAATTGAGGAAGGTGTTGCGGTGCAGGCCGCCGAGCCGCGCGAATTCGGCGTTCTGCAGGCCGGGGATGCTGCGGAAAATGCGCACCTGCTCGCCGTGCTTCAGCTTGGTCTGGAAGCCGACCATGTTGAACAGCGTGCCGAGCTTGTTGTCCTGGCGCAGCTGCACCACCGCATAGGGCTTCACCGAGGCCTCATGCGGATCGGTCAGGCCGAACGGCTTCATCGGCCCGTGCCGCAAGGTCTCGATCCCGCGCTCGGCCATCACCTCGATCGGCAGGCAGCCGTCGAAATAGGGCGTGGTGGCTTCCCAATCATGCAACGACACTTTGTCGCCTTCGATCAGCGCGGCAACGAAGGCCTCGTACTGCGCGCGCGTAAGCGGGCAATTGATGTAGTCGGCGCCCGAGCCGCCGGGCCCGCTCTTGTCGTAGCGCGACTGGAACCAGGCCTGCCCGAAGTCGATCAAGTCGCGGTGCACGATCGGCGCGATGGCGTCGAAAAAGGCGAGCGCGTCTTCGCCGCTGAGCTTGGCGATATTGGCGGCGAGCTCGGGCGCGGTGAGCGGGCCGGTGGCGATGATGACGCTGTCCCAGTCGTCCGGCGGCAGCTTCACTTCGCCGCGCGCGAGCGTGATGAGCGGATGCGCTTCGAGCGCCGCCGTAACCGCGGCCGAAAAGCCGTCGCGGTCGACCGCCAGCGCGCCGCCCGCCGGCACCTGGTTCAAATCGCCCGCGCGCATGATCAGCGAGCCGAGCCGGCGCATTTCCTCGTGCAGCAGCCCGACCGCGTTATGCGCGGCATCGTCGGAGCGGAACGAGTTCGAGCAGACGAGCTCCGCATAGCCGTCCGTCTTGTGCGCGGCGGTTGCGCGTTCGGGCCGCATCTCGTGCAGCGTCACCGGCACGCCGGCCTGCGCCAGTTGCCAGGCGGCCTCGGAGCCGGCCAGCCCGCCGCCGATGACGTGAACGTTTTCTTGGACGGGTTTCACGTGTCATGGCCGGAAACTAGGCGTCCGGCCGGGCGCCAGCAACCTGCCCAAACGAAAACGCCCGCCAAAGGCGGGCGTTTGCAAAACCGGCGGTGCCGGCGCTTTAAGCCTTGTGGCAGGCGTTCCAGGCCACGCGCTGGATGTCGGAACGGCTGATGCCGATGTCGGCAAGCTCGCGGTCGCCGAGCGCGGACAGTTCGCGCATGCTCTGATTATAGCGATGCCACTCGCGGAAGAAGCGGACAATGGTGGCTAACATGGGTAGTACCTCTTTCTTTCGGTCCGGCCGCTTGGCCGGGCAAATCGTTCTCCCGGAAAATAGGGATATACGGCCGCTTGAAAAGCAATATTGTTGCGCCGCAGCAATGCGTATTTTGCATGGCTTAACTAGATGATTTTTAACCGAAATGGACAGTTTGCCGCAGGCGGCACCGGCAATGCTTTTGGCCGTGAAAAACCCGCCGGAATCGCCCTGAAAGCGGGCGGATCGTGTAGATTGCGGCGGCGGCCGGGGAGGCAAAGTTCAATGTCAGCAGGATTTCTGCCGACGATTAGGCGCGCCGTGTAGGGCATTGGTCCGTTGCACGGGGAAACGCATAGCTGGCGGGGCGACCGCCGCATCGTCATCACGGCGCTGGGCGCGGGCCAGATCCTGGCCTGGGGCACCTCGTTCTATTTCCCGGCGGTGTTCGCCGAGACCATCGTGCGCGACACCGGCTGGTCGCTCGGCATGGTGGTCGGCGGAACCTCGCTCGGGCTTCTGGTGGCGGGGCTGATCTCGCCGCAGGTCGGCAGACTGATAAGCCGCCATGGCGGCAGGCCGGTGCTGCTTGCGAGCTCCTTGTTCTTTGCCGCTGGGCTGGCCGGCGTCGGCCTGGCGCCGGCGCTGCCGGTCTATCTTGCCGGCTGGGTGCTGATCGGCCTCGGCATGGGCACCGGGCTATACGATGCGGTATTCGCCGCGCTCAGCCGCATGTACGGCTCAGGCGCGCGTGGGCCGATCACCAACCTCACATTGTTCGGCGGCTTCGCCAGCACCGTCTGCTGGCCGCTCAGCGCCTTCATGATCGATCATGTCGGTTGGCGGATGGCCTGTCTCATCTATGCCGGCCTGCACCTTGCGGTGTCGCTGCCTCTGCAGATGGCGGTTGTGCGCGCCACGCCGGTTGTCGAACCGGAGCCGGAACACGCCGCGGCCACGCCTTCAGATGACGAAACGCCTATCGCCAACGAGCGCCTGGTTTTGGTGCTGGTAGCGCTGATGTTGGCGTTGGCTGCCGGCGTCGGGTCGATGGTGGTCGTCCACCTGCTCATCTTTTTGCAGGCGCGGGGCGTTGACTATGCAGCGGCGGTGGGTCTGGGCACGTTGTTCGGCCCGGCCCAGGTAGGCGCCCGCGTCGTTGAGCGCATGTTCGGCAGCCACTATCACCCGATCTGGACCATGATCGGTTCGTGCGCGCTGATGGCCATCGGTCTTGTACTGCTGCTGGTGCAGTTTCCCATACTTGTCCTGACCATCCTAATCTATGGCGCGGGCTTTGGGGTGTCGTGGGTCGGACGCGGCACCCTGCCGCTGGCGCTGTTCGGCCCCAAGCGGTTCCCGCTGCTGATGGGTAAGCTCGCCTTCCCGACCCTCATCACCCTGGCGCTGGCGCCCTCGCTGGGGGCGCTGCTGATCGAACGTCTTGGCGCCAATACGACAATTGCCATCTTGACCGCGCTGGCGCTGGTCAACCTGGCGCTGATCGGCGCGCTGTGGTGGCTGTGTCGGCTCAGCCCTGGGGAAGCGTGATGGTCGCGGGTGTGTGGTGCTGGCTCGGGGCCGCGTTCAAGGAAAAGCCCATGCCCAGCAGCGCCAAGGCAAAAAGGCTGATGGCAAATCGCATTAAAATCATGACACTGGCCGCCCTGTCGGTTCGTTGTTGCGTGTTAGTAACGCCTGAGCGGGAAAAGGTTCTGTGATTGCCGTCAAGTTTTGGCGGTTTTCGGCGGGTGAGGGCGAGAGAGCGAGGATTTCGATGGTTTTGTCGCTGCAGATGCTGTTTTTCGAGGATCTTTCGCTCGGCATGACCGAAAGACTGAGCAAAACCGTCAATTCCGCCGATGTGGTTGGTTTCGCCGAGGTCACCGGCGACCGCAACCCGATCCATCTGTCGGAGCATTTCGCCGCCAGGACGCCGTTCGGCACCCGCATCGCCCACGGGCTTTATACCGCCAGCCTCATTTCGGCGGTGCTCGGCACCCGCCTGCCGGGGCCGGGGGCGATCTACATCTCGCAGACCCTGAATTTCCGCGCGCCCGTCAAGATCGGCGACACCGTCGAGGTGAGCGTTTCGGTCGCCGAATTGATGCCGGAGAAATTCCGCGCGCGGCTGGCCTGCACCTGCTCGGTGGGCGACGAAGTGGTGCTCGACGGCGAGGCCTGGGTGAAGGTGCCGTCGAAGGAGGCGGGCGGGCGCCCGCCGCCGCGGATTTAGCGCGATGACGATAGCGGCCCGCGCCGGGTCAGCTCCCCGGCGGCGGCGCGAAGAAACAACGCATGGCGCCGTCCGGCCGCTTGCAGCGCCAATAGGCGCCGTCCGGCGAAGGCAGCGCCTGGCTGTAGGGGATACTCTCGTTGACCTGCTGCGTCACCGTCGGGCCGTCGGCGGCATTGCCGGTGATCGCTTCGCCGTAGGTCACCGTGCCGACGATGGAATAGCCGCCGGTCATCGCGTGCACGGCTTTGGGGCTGACCACGCCGCAATCTTCGGCGCCACAACACCATTCGCCGGCCGGGTTCTTATAAGAACCGTGATTGATCCAGATGTCGTGGGCGAGAGCGGCGGAACCAAACAGGCAAACGCCGAATGCGAGGAAAGAGCAAAGCATAGCGCGCTGCATCGGTGGCCTCCGTCAAAACCTCCCGGCGCGGCTTATGGTTTCTTGCCCTCCCTTGTCTCCAAATGGATTGCCGCCGGATTGTTTCCAAAGCGGTCAACCTCGTCGCTACCTCGCACCCGCCCAACTTTGCGACCACGCGAGCTTGTGATCAGTTGTGACGAATCGCGGCTTCATGAAAATGCTAGCACGATCCCACGGTTTCGGTAGGTAGAATTGTGCGGTGCGGTATGAACGGAATGCATTGCTCGGGGGTCAGAGAAGTTTATGGTTTCTCAAAAGTATAAGGCGGCGTCCGGCAGGCCGGTGCTGTTCGCATGCGGGCGCTGCGCGACCTTATCGGCCCACCGCTGGTGTGGTAGGCGCACGCGATGGCGCCGATGAAATCGCCCTGGCAGATCTGGCTCGACCGGCGCGGGCGGGTCTCCCCCTTGCGGCTCGCCACGCTCACCCTGTTGCTGCTGCCGCTCGTCAAGGCGCTCTACGACGCCAACGAGATTTATCACGGCGCGCGCCCGCTCAATGACATGATCCACCGCGCGGGCTTCTGGGCGCTGGTCTTCCTCGGCGTGACGCTGGCGGTGACGCCGCTCCGGCGCATCGCGCGCTACGGCAATCTCATCGAGGTGCGCCGCATGCTGGGCGTCGGCACCTTCTGCTACATCGCCGCGCATTTGACGCTCTATATTGCCGATCAGAGCTTCGATCTCGGCAAGGTTGCGCATGAGATCACGCACCGCTGGTATCTGATTGTGGGCGGCACCGCCTGGCTCGGCCTGGCGGCGCTCGCTTTGACCTCGACCGACGGCATGGTGCGCCGGCTCGGCGGCATGCGCTGGCGGCGCTTGCATCAAGTGGTCTACGCGATCGCGCTGCTGGCGCTCATCCATTACTTCCAGCAGACCAAGGCCGACGTCACGGTGCCGGTCTTCGCTGCCGGACTGTTCTTGTGGCTGATCGCCTATCGCGTGTTGGCCTGGTGGCAGGAGACCAGCGACTTGACGTCGCTCAGCCTGTTCGGCTTGAGCGTCGCGGTGGCGGCGCTGGTGTTCGTTGGCGAGGCGATCGGCATCGGTATCGCCTTCCACGTCTCGCCTCTGCGGGTGCTGGCGGTCGATTTCGATTTCAGCGCCGGCATCCGCCCGGGCTGGGAAGTGCTGGGCGCGGGGCTTTGCGTGGTGGCGCTCGATGTGGTGCGATCGCGCTGGGGCCGGCGGCCGGCGCGCGCTCGTGCTGTCGCCGCGGAGTAGGGGAGCTTCATGGCAGTATTTGTTGTGGCGCATGGCGCCTGGTCGGCCGGCTGGGTCTGGAAGAAAATGCATCCGCTGATGACTAAGCGCGGCCACCGCCTGGTGACCCCGACCTATACCGGCGTCGGCGAGCGCGTCCATCTCGCCAACCCGGACATCGATCTCGAGACGCATATCGCGGATATTCTGGGCGTGATCGAGATGGAGGATCTGACCGAGGTCAATCTGATCGGGCACTCCTATGGCGGCATGGTGGCGACCGGCGTCGCCGACCGTGCGCGCGGGCGCATCAAGCAGCTCATCTATCTCGATGCCTTCGCGCCGCATGACGGCGAGGCGCTGCTCGACCTGGTGTCGCCGGAAATGCGGTTGCAACGTCGGACGGGCTCCGACGGCTGGCGCATTCCGCCGACTCCCATGCCGCGCGATACCCCGCCGGAGGACGTCGCCTGGTGCGCGCCGCGCCGGCTGCCGCAGCCGGCCAAGACCTTCGCGCAAAAGCTCCATTTGAAAAACGGCCCGCTGACGCTGCCGCGCCATTTCATCTATTGCACGCGCATCGGGCCCGACGACCGCTTTGGACCGTTCTATGCCCGCGCCAAGCGCGAGGGCTGGGGCACCTCCGAGATCGACGCCAGTCACAACCCGCATGTCACTTGTCCGGAGGTGCTGGCGGACCTGCTCGACCGCATCGCCGGCTAGCTCTTTCTCGCTACCTTAGGCGCCCGATCGTGCCGGTCGCGAACCAGCCAATAGACGCAGCCGAGCGCTAGAATGGCCGCCGCCAAGGCGAACAAAGTGAGCGCTTCGGTGTGCGAAATGTCGAGGATGATCAATTTACGCACCACGGCCAGCAGCGCGATCAGAATGACGGCGCGCACCTGAACAATGCTTTCGTGCCGTTCGGCCAGCACCAGCAGCGAGCGTTTGAATTCGAGTGCAATGATGACGGTGAAGATCATGCCAAACACGGTTTGGAAGACCTCTTGTTTGGTGGGGTCGAAAGTGTTGCGGTAGATGCCGAGCACGACATCGAGCGCCAGATACCAGAGCGCGAAAACGACGATGATGGCGATCAGGCCGATCAGGATCATCACGCAAAACTGTTCGAATCTCTGATAGAGCGTGAGCGGCTCCAAGGCGGCCCGCAGGTCGGAAATTTCTTTTTTCAAACGCATGGGTGGCTCCATCATGGCGTGACGCGGCTAGAGTTTGCGGCTGTCATAGGCCCAGTGCAACAGGGCCTGGCGCTGGCGGCGCCGGCACAAGAGGTCGCCGGGCTCGCAGTGCTTCTGGATCTGGCGCAGGTGGCGGCGGATCGCCTTCCAGCGCTTGATCTGCCGGGCGTCCTCGTCCGCTATGCGGCGGCCCCTAAAATAGCGGCAGTACCACTGGAACCAGCCGCGCGGATCGTCGGCATGAATCCAGCCCTTGCGCTTCCATTCCTTGAGCGGCTGGCTGGCGTCGACGCCGAAGAAATTGAGCGCGCAGTCGCGTTCGCCGCGCGCGAGCTTGGCGCGCGCAAACCAGCTCTTGGGGAATTCGCCGCGGCAGTCGGTCATGTATTTGCCGCAGAACACGCCGAGACGCAGCATTTCGGCCGGGGTCAATTGCGGCTTGAATTCGGGAGCGAAGCCGCGGCCGACGCCCGCGCTGAGCACGTAGCGGTAGCCCTTCTGCATCTTGTCGTTGACGGTGACGCTGCGCTTGCGCATGGCGCGGAGGCCTAGTGCCTTGCTTGCGTCATATCAAGGCGGCGCCGGGCGCGCAGCGCCGGCGGGCGCAATAGGCGCGCGGACAATTTCTTGTCATTTGCCGGGGCTCCAAAATCGTGATCTTGTCCGCCGCCCGCCAGACAGGAACCGCCGCCATGCCCGACCTCACGCTCTATCACATCGCGCCGTCGCGCTCGTCCATCGCGCTGTGGATGCTGGAGGAGGTCGGCGCGCCCTATGCGATCAAATTGCTCAAGATGAGCGAGGGCGACAACCTCAAGCCCGACTATCTCGCCATCAATCCGATGGGCAAGGTGCCGGCGCTTAAAGCCGGCGACGTCGTGATCACCGAAGTGGCGGCGATCTGCACCTATCTCGCCGACGAATTCCCCGCTGCCAAGCTGAACGTGCCGGTCGGCACGCCGCGCCGCGGCCTCTATCTGAAATGGCTGTTCTTCGGGCCGAGCGTGATCGAGCCGGCCATGACCGACCGCGCTTTTCCGCGCAAGGACAACCCGCGCGCCTCGGCGGTCGGCTGGCGCGACTTCGCCATGGTGCTCGACATCGTGGCCGAGGCGCTCACCCCCGGCCCCTTTCTGATGGGCGAGCAGTTCACCGCCGCCGACGTGGTGATCGGCTCGGGCCTGCGCTACGGCATGATGTTCAAGATGATCCCGGAGCGGAAGGAGTTCTCCGACTACGTCGCGCGCATTGTCGCGCGCCCGGCGGCGCAGCGCGCGGAAGCGAAGGACAAGGAATTGGGCGCGCAGTGAACCGCGCGCGGCCGATGCGCGACTAACCATCATGACACGCCTCTTTGCCGCCGGTGCGACGCTGGCCGTCCTGCTGGCGGCGATGATTTTGCCGCGCGTGGGCGCGGCCGCCACGCCGGAAGCGGCCTATTTCGCCGCGCGCGATGCCGCAATCGCCAGAATAAAGGCCATCCGCGCCGCTCATCTGCACGGGCCGACCGCGCCCGATGACAAGCGCGTCTTCGACGAAGACGAGCGCGCGCTCGTGCCCTTGCAAGCGCAAATGCGCGCGCTCGTCGGGCCGGTCGCCATCAAGGGCGTAACGGAGGACGGCAAGCTCAGCCTCGACGGCTTGATCGAGGGCGATCAAGGTTTCGGTATGCTCGAGGGCTTGGCCTTTGGCGCGGATGGCGGCAAGACGGGCTTCACCGTGACGACCAAGACCATGTTCGGCCATTGGCTGCGCGAGCATAAGGAATGGTGGGGCAAGGGCTCCACCGACATTCCGCAGGAGATGAGTGCCACGCTGCGCGCCGACGCCTTTTATACGCAGGCGCTCAGTACCAACTCCGCGGTCATCCTTTACGCCGAACTGCCGGTGCACAAGCCGGCGGGCGCCGATTTGGTTTTCGCCACGCTGCCGGCACGCACGCAGGACCAGGCGCCGGCGGCGGCCAACGAGATATTTGTCGCGCTGGCGCGCGGCGGCCGCGTTTACATCGCCAATACGACGGCGTTCACCGCGGTCGGGCCGATCGCGGCCTGCGATGCCGTGCGCAAACAAGCGGGGGCGCCGAGCAACGAGGCGGACGACGCCTTCCTGCGCTGCTTCAAGCGCAGCGCGGCACGCGAGAAGACTTTTGCCGCCGCGACGCGGGCGGCGCAGGCGCTGATCGCGCGGCTGCCCGCGCGTTGATGACGGACGGGCGGCGGGGCCTGGGTTCCGGCGCGCCGGCCTGTGCGTAAGCCGGCAACCCCCATGGCCAAGCGGTCGCCGATGGCTATGCTGCGCCGCTGTCGTCATGGGGGTCTTTCCGATGAAGCTCATCGCCTATCTGCTCGGCATCGTGCTGATCGTTATCGCGGTCGTGTATTTCGTTACGCCGGCCGACCATCTGCCCAGCTTCTTTCCCGGCCACGCGGCGGGGGTGACCCGCATGCATATGAAGCACGGCATCGTTGCGGGCGCGGTCGGTGTGGTGCTGCTGGCGATCGGCTGGTTTCTCGGGCGGCGCTAGGCTTGAAAGATCGCGCGGCGGGCGCCGATTTCCGCTTACGAAGCCTTGCGCAAGCCTTCGCCGCCGCCGCGCAAGCGATCGAGAATGGCGAACGCGCGGGCAAGCGAGAATTCGCGCGTCTTTTGGTCGTAGGCCGCGCCGCCGTCCGGCATCATGTAGCCGTGCTGGATGCCGGGGAAAACGTGCAGCTCGATATTGCTCATGCGGGCGGCGAGCTTGCGATAGGCCTCGATCACTTCCGGCGGTGCGGCGTGGTCGGCGTCGCCCCAGATGATGCAGACGGGCGCGCGCAAGCCTTCGAGCAGATCGGTGTAGGCGATGAGATTGGTACCGTGGCAGGAGATGCCGGCGGCAAAGCCGAGCCGCTTCGGCCCGATGATGGCGTAGGGGCCGCCGTAGCAGAAGCCGATGACCGCGGCGCGGCCGTTAAACGTCTTAAGCTTGCCCAGCTCCTTTAGCGTGTCGGCGAGGTCGGCCTCGCCGGCCTTGACCCGCTCCAGCCGCGGTTGCGAGCGCTCGCGCGCGCGCTCGTCGGTGCGCGGCAGCGGGCCGGGGATCGTGCGCCAGAACAGATCGGGCGCCGCCGCGATATAGCCTTGCGCGGCGAAAGCATCGGCGATACCGCGCAGGTCCTTGTCGACGCCGTGGATGGCGGAAGCCAGCACGATGGCCGGCACCGGTTCGCTCGCGGCCGCCGGCGTGGCGAGATAGCAATCGAAGCTGCCGCCGTCGCGCGAAGCGATTTTGATGGTTTCAGCCGGCATGACATTGCTCCTTGCGCTTAATTCCCGGTGAGCGCGATGCTGTTGAGCACGCCGGCCACCGCGGCGGTTTCGTTGGCGTTCATGCCGGGCTGCGTCACGGTCCAGACCTGCGCCCAGGTATCGGGCGCCAGCTTGAACAGCACAATGCGGGCGCGGCGCGCCAAGCCGTGCTTGGCCGGCAGCGAGCCGTAGAAGGCGGTGCCGCGGATGATGCGCGCACCGTCGGCGGCGGTGATGCGCTCGGGCTCCTGTTTGTCGCCCATCACGACGCCGGCGACCTTGCTGACCTCCTGCACCACCGCGCTGTCGGGGTGGCCGCGCAATTTGCCGTCGGTGACGATGGCGAGATAGACGAGCGCGTGATTGTCGGGCGGCACCAGCAGCAGCCCGCCGCGCTTGTCGGTGGTGGCGTTCCAGCCGGGCGGCAGATCGAGCTTGAAGGCGTGCGCGCCGCTGTTCGGGAAGTGCAGCGGCCTGGCCGTCGCCGGGGCGGCTGCGAAGGCGAGAAGGATCGGAAGGAGAAAGAGACGGCGCATGAGCTGCCCCCCGCGAGATTCGAGGCGGCATGATCGCCAGATTCCCGCGGCGAGTTCTATTGCCGGCGACGCGGCGCGCCGCCTCAGACCGGGCGGGTCGGCTCGGAGGCGAGCGGGGAGGGCTCGGCGACGATCTTCTTGCGCCAGGTCTCCGGCATGCGGCAGCCGCCGATGCACCAGGCAATCGGCGCCGTCACGATCAGGCTCGCGCCCGTGAATACGGCGAGCCAGAAGCCGGCATTGGGCGTCAGCGGCGGGAAGATGCTCACCGCATAGACCGCGGCGGTGAACAGCACGATATTGACCGTGGTGTAGAACAGCAGGCCGATCTGGCAGCGGGCTTTGAGAAGTCATCTAGCCAAGCCTTTCGTTTCTTCCCCGACGGGCAGGGTTTTCCCCGCTTCTTTGGGCGGCCGCGCGGGCCGCCCACTTACATAGCCTGATCTGTATATGATGGGAAACGCAGGTTGCGAATGCAACTGCTTTGTCGGCATTGGCCCCGGCCGGATGTGCTGCGGTGCACAATGGGCTTCCGCGCCGTGCAAAGGCCGTCATCCGGCCCAACGCCGACGGCGGGGCGAGCGCGTAAGCTATCCCCGCCTCATCCTGAGGAGCCGCCGAAGGCGGCGTCTCGAAGGATGGGGCGGCCACATGGTTCGAGACGCCCGCCTTCGCTATTGCTTCGGCGGGCTCCTCACCATGAGGCCGAGTGAGGCTGGTAACCTCCCGCCATGCCCAGGCTCACGATCATCTCCGGCGGGCAGAGCGGCGTCGACCGCGCGGCGCTGGACGAAGCCATTGCGCGCGGCATTGCTTACGGCGGCTGGTGCCCGCAAGGCGGCTGGGCCGAGGATATGCCCGAGCCGCCCGGGCTGCTGGCCAAGTATCCGCTGCTGCGCGAGACGCCGTCGCGCGATCCGGCGCAGCGCACCGAATGGAACGTGCGCGATGCCGACGCCTGCCTGATCCTGGTCGATGCCGGCGGCGTCGCCGTGTCAGGCGGCACCGCCTTTGCCGAGAAGCTGGCGGCGCAATACGGCAAGCCGTTGCTGGTGGCCGACGTCGGCGCGGCGGATGCGGGGCGCCAAGTGCGCGCCTGGCTCGCCGCGCTGCTGGTGGCGCATAGGGGCGACGGGCCATTCAGGCCCGCGGTCGGGGGCCCAAGGGAGAGCGAGGCGAGGGGATTTATGGGAAGGCGAGGGTGGTTTTGGGGGACGTGTTAGAGAAAGTTCTAGGAACCCACCATGGGAATCGGTCACGGCAAAGTGGGTTGCGGGTTACGCGCCTTCGACGCTAACCCACCCTACGCGCTATAGGAATAATGTCAAGAGCCAATTTGCGAGCTCTTGAAAACATAATTCAGGGTTGCACCTCAGTCGAAACCCCACTAAATGGCTGTGTACAATTGTCGCCAGCGTTCTTTAGTTGATGGGCTGAATGGCGTGTCTTCAGTAATCTCAGGCTTGACCAGATTCCGCGCCGGTGCGGACTTTCGTAACGCGACGTCAATGGCAGCAAAGTCGTTTGGCACCGTATTGAAGGAGCTATGTGCGGAAGTTGGTGACGGCATGAAGGGGTAAGGCGGCGTATCGTGGGGGTGTTCAACGCCTCCACTTCTCCACTGAAGGAGTGATACGCCGTGACCGACACTAACGTGATCAAGCTCGCTCAGCCAGGGACTTTCACCAATTCGCTCACCGAGATTTTGCGCAACGGGGCACGTACCCTGCTCACGCAGGCCGTCGAGACGGAGGTCGCCGACTTCCTCGGGCGATACGCCGATCTCAAGACCGAGACGGGCCGCCAGCGCGTCGTGCGCCACGGGCATCTGCCCGAGCGCGAGATCATGACCGGCATTGGGCCGGTGGCCGTGCGCCAGCCCCGGGTGCGCGACCGCGAGGCCGCCGGGGGCGGGCGGATTCGGTTCAGCCCGAGCATTCTGCCACCTTACGCGCGGCGCACGAAGAGCCTCGAAGTGCTGATCCCGATCCTCTACTTGAAAGGCGTCTCGACCGGGGACTTCGGGGAGGCGCTGGCAGCGTTGCTCGGCCAGGACGCCGGTGGACTATCGGCATCGAGCATTGCGCGCCTGAAAGAGGCCTGGGTCGACGAGCACGCCCGCTGGCGCGACCGCGACCTGTCCGCCAAGCGGTATGTCTACGTCTGGGCCGATGGCATCTACGTCCAGGCCCGGCTCGAAGATGACGCGCAGTGTCTAATGGTGATCATCGGCGCCACCGCCGAAGGCAAGAAGGAACTCGTTGGGCTTGCCGACGGCATCCGCGAGAGTGCGCAATCCTGGAAGGAGCTGCTGCTCGATCTCAAGCGGCACGGCCTGACGATCTCCCCGCAGCTCGCTGTCGCCGACGGGGCGCTCGGCTTCTGGAAGGCGATCGATGAGGTATGGCCGAAGACGCGCGGGCAACGCTGCTGGGTGCACAAGACGGCGAATGTCTTGAACAAGCTGCCAAAGAGCCTGCAAGCAAAGGCCAAGCGTGTCTTGCAAGACATCTGGATGGCGCCGACCAGGACGGATGCCGAGGCTGCATTCGATGGCTTCATCGAATGCTATGGCGTCAAGTACGACAAGGCGGTCGAGTGCCTCAGCAAGGACCGCGAACCCCTGCTCGCCTTCTATGACTTCCCTGCCGAGCACTGGAAGCATCTACGCACGTCAAACCCGATCGAGAGCACGTTCGCGACCGTTCGGCATCGAACGGTCCGATCGAGAGGATGTCTTTCCAACAAGACCGCGCTCGCCATGATCTTCAAGCTCGCACAGGCCGCCGAGAAAAGCTGGCATCGTCTGCGCGGTCACGACCAGTTGCCAAAAGTCATCCTCGGAGTAAAGTTCAACGACGGAATCGAGGTCGTCAGATCGCAAGCTCAAACCGCCGCCGCCTGATCCCGCTCGTCACCAAGATTCGGCGATAACTCGTATTGAAGCAGCGGCGAGTTAGTCTCGTGTCGCTCGAAGACCAGTGTGATAAATCCGAACAGCTTTCCTTTTTTAGATTCAGAATCTGACGCCTCTCTCATGCAGAAGATGTTGCTTCTGCCCAAGATAGATTTGCATCGCCATTTGACCGGCTCGATCAGCGCTACAACTGCTGTACGCCTAGCCGCCAAATATGACGTGAAGCTACCAACATATATTGCCTCTGAGTTGGAACAGCTGCTTTTTGCACAAAAAACAGTTCGGGAATCACAAAGAATACTTTTTGCCGTGGCCAATATTAAATCGTTTGTTTCCCTCACCAGAGGCGGTGCGGGACCTGATGTTCGCGGTCGTCCGTGATGCAGCGGAAGATAATGTAATTTACAGCGAAGTCAGATTGGGGCCTCGCGGATTTTTGGGCGATAGTGAATTTAAGTTCGATGAGTTTGCCGCTGGAGTCGCTGACTCGCTCAGGGAGGCAGATCAAGTATTTGGAACAATTACTAGATGCATCTTAAAGTCCGTCCGGAGACTTCAGGGCTGGATTACAGAGTTTTCGGAGCATGAGGCGAATTGAGGCGAGGCGCAAGAATGCGAGCGCCTTGCGGTTGAGGTTCTCCCAATCCTTGGCGAGTCTTCGGCAGCGATTGAGCCAAGCGATGGTGCGCTCGACGATCCAGCGTTGGGGCAAAACCACAAATCCTTTGACCCGATCGGAACGTTTGACGATTTCGATCATTGAGATACGGCAAGAGCCTTCGCAACCGCCTTCTGCAAATTGCGGTCCTTGATAGCCGCCATCGGCAAAGAGCTGTCTGCAAAAATGGAAACATCCCGAACAGCGTCGCCAGTGACGCAGATATGCCACCGTCACGATCTTGAATGTCGGCGGGATGAACGATGGCGTGGAGCAGCGAGGCCTAGCGTATCGACGAGAATGTGCCGCTTCTTGCCCTTGATCTTCTTGCCCGCATCGTAGCCGTGCGGATCGATGCAGGCCCCCCTTTTTCGGCGCTTTTCACGCTCTGGCTGTCGATGATGGCGGCAGTCGGACTGGCTTCCCGCCGGGCTTGTTCGCGACACTGCATCGTAAAGCGCGTGGTGGATCCGCTCCAATGTGCCGTCATAAGCTCCACAGATCGAAATAATCGTAGACCGTGCTATTGCGGTGGCAGGTCTTTCGGGATCGCGCGCCACTGACAGCCCGTGTTGAGAGAACGTACATGAGGCCGTTCACGACCTCACGCATGATCACCGTCCGCTTCCCTGCCGCCGCGGCTTGCCGGGTGGGATCAAATGTTCGACCAGCTTCCATTCGTCATCGGTCAAATCGCTTGGGTAACGCAGCTTGCTGCGGTCGTAACGTCCACGGTTCTTGCTCGTCCACATTGGTGACCCTCCTCAAATAAGGCCACCACCCTTAAAATCACAACTGATTAATAGAAATTCAAGAACTGCTTCGGACAGACACTTAGGGATACCACGTCATGTTTTTATCAGAGTCCCCTCTGATGCGAGGAATAAGATGTTTGCGAAAATGCTCGCGACGATACGCGAGTATCCAGACTGCTTCGTCGGAGTGGATCTAAACGGTGACGAGTTGGCGGCAGAAAGTTCTGAATTTTTGAATTTTTTTAAAATGGCTGCCGAAATAAATCTTCATGCGACTGTGCATGCGGGCGAACTGGGCAGCCCTGAAAGCGTGAAATATGCAGTTGACATGCTGGGAGCCTCGCGAATTGGGCATGGTATTGCGGCGGCCCGTAGCGAGGAAGCGATGAAGTCAATTTCAGAAAAAAAATGCGTACTCGAAATATGCCCGACTAGTAATAAGTTCCTTGGGGTCGTAAACGAAATTCGCGATCTTCCTCTACGTCTTTTCCAGGAACGCAAGGTTCCTTTTGCAATTTGTACGGACAACCCTGCTCGATGTCGGACTTCTATGTCCGAAGAACTTTTTAAAGTAACGAAGTTCTTTTCCTATTCGATTACTGACGTGCACGAATTAATTAAAAGCACTTTGGCAGCATCATTCGCTGATGAGCCGACAAAAAAACGGATAGCGGCACTCCTAAACTAAATTGTGACCAGCAACTCGGTGGGCTGAGGGGGCGGGGGGAGTTATCGCCGAATCTTGGTGACGAGCGGGATCAGGCGGCGGCGGTTTGAGCTTGCGATCTGACGACCTCGATTCCGTCGTTGAACTTTACTCCGAGGATGACTTTTGGCAACTGGTCGTGACCGCGCAGACGATGCCAGCTTTTCTCGGCGGCCTGTGCGAGCTTGAAGATCATGGCGAGCGCGGTCTTGTTGGAAAGACATCCTCTCGATCGGACCGTTCGATGCCGAACGGTCGCGAACGTGCTCTCGATCGGGTTTGACGTGCGTAGATGCTTCCAGTGCTCGGCAGGGAAGTCATAGAAGGCGAGCAGGGGTTCGCGGTCCTTGCTGAGGCACTCGACCGCCTTGTCGTACTTGACGCCATAGCATTCGATGAAGCCATCGAATGCAGCCTCGGCATCCGTCCTGGTCGGCGCCATCCAGATGTCTTGCAAGACACGCTTGGCCTTTGCTTGCAGGCTCTTTGGCAGCTTGTTCAAGACATTCGCCGTCTTGTGCACCCAGCAGCGTTGCCCGCGCGTCTTCGGCCATACCTCATCGATCGCCTTCCAGAAGCCGAGCGCCCCGTCGGCGACAGCGAGCTGCGGGGAGATCGTCAGGCCGTGCCGCTTGAGATCGAGCAGCAGCTCCTTCCAGGATTGCGCACTCTCGCGGATGCCGTCGGCAAGCCCAACGAGTTCCTTCTTGCCTTCGGCGGTGGCGCCGATGATCACCATTAGACACTGCGCGTCATCTTCGAGCCGGGCCTGGACGTAGATGCCATCGGCCCAGACGTAGACATACCGCTTGGCGGACAGGTCGCGGTCGCGCCAGCGGGCGTGCTCGTCGACCCAGGCCTCTTTCAGGCGCGCAATGCTCGATGCCGATAGTCCACCGGCGTCCTGGCCGAGCAACGCTGCCAGCGCCTCCCCGAAGTCCCCGGTCGAGACGCCTTTCAAGTAGAGGATCGGGATCAGCACTTCGAGGCTCTTCGTGCGCCGCGCGTAAGGTGGCAGAATGCTCGGGCTGAACCGAATCCGCCCGCCCCCGGCGGCCTCGCGGTCGCGCACCCGGGGCTGGCGCACGGCCACCGGCCCAATGCCGGTCATGATCTCGCGCTCGGGCAGATGCCCGTGGCGCACGACGCGCTGGCGGCCCGTCTCGGTCTTGAGATCGGCGTATCGCCCGAGGAAGTCGGCGACCTCCGTCTCGACGGCCTGCGTGAGCAGGGTACGTGCCCCGTTGCGCAAAATCTCGGTGAGCGAATCGGTGAAAGTCCCTGGCTGAGCGAGCTTGATCACGTTAGTGTCGGTCACGGCGTATCACTCCTTCAGTGGAGAAGTGGAGGCGTTGAACACCCCCACGATACGCCGCCTTACCCCTTCATGCCGTCACCAACTTCCGCACATAGCTCGGTGCGGGGAAATGTCGACTGAATTGCAACCGGTACAGGAAACTATCGGCCCCACACCCACCGATCGGCTGGCATTTATCAAGCGCAGATTTGAATGGGCTCTGGAAAAGAGATGGCCGATAGCCGCATTTCAAATTTTGAATGTCGTTTATTTGTTCTTCCTAGGTCGCGCTTATGGCGAAAAGGCCGATCCAGCGTACATCATCATGGCTGCGATAGCATATGTAATTATCTTCGGTTTTGGACAGTATCTTCTCGTTGATACACCGAAGCAAATTAAAGAGAGGGCGGATCGGGTTGCGCAGCAAGCAAGAGCATTTCTTACAAAGCAAATGGATATTTTTTCTACTGCGGAAAAATTTCTAATTTCAAGACTTCGAAAGATGATATGAAGTTTTGTCAACTCTTCAAAATGCCGAGCCAAGCGTCATTCGTCGGGTGGCGCAGCAAAATTTGAGTAAACAGGATTTGCTTAATGCCGCTTTGAGAGACCTCTGCAACGCCCAGACAGCGATCGCCGCGAAGACCCTGCAAGTTCCGCTGCAAGAAGCTCTCTTTCGAGCAACGTTTATGGAGGTTCAAGGGACCGGGCCAGATGAAAAACTCGGTTACGTTGCTTGGCACACCTGGGAAGACCTCCCGCCGCAGTCGATGACTAAAGGTATCACCTTTAGAAGAGGGGAAGGCTGCGCTGGAATTGCGTGGGATCGAAACAAAGTTGTGATCGAAGATGCATTAAGACCGGGTCATGAGTGGAAAAACAGAGTTATCGCCGAATCTTGGTGACGAGCGGGATCAGGCGGCGGCGGTTTGAGCTTGCGATCTGACGACCTCGATTCCGTCGTTGAACTTTACTCCGAGGATGACTTTTGGCAACTGGTCGTGACCGCGCAGACGATGCCAGCTTTTCTCGGCGGCCTGTGCGAGCTTGAAGATCATGGCGAGCGCGGTCTTGTTGGAAAGACATCCTCTCGATCGGACCGTTCGATGCCGAACGGTCGCGAACGTGCTCTCGATCGGGTTTGACGTGCGTAGATGCTTCCAGTGCTCGGCAGGGAAGTCATAGAAGGCGAGCAGGGGTTCGCGGTCCTTGCTGAGGCACTCGACCGCCTTGTCGTACTTGACGCCATAGCATTCGATGAAGCCATCGAATGCAGCCTCGGCATCCGTCCTGGTCGGCGCCATCCAGATGTCTTGCAAGACACGCTTGGCCTTTGCTTGCAGGCTCTTTGGCAGCTTGTTCAAGACATTCGCCGTCTTGTGCACCCAGCAGCGTTGCCCGCGCGTCTTCGGCCATACCTCATCGATCGCCTTCCAGAAGCCGAGCGCCCCGTCGGCGACAGCGAGCTGCGGGGAGATCGTCAGGCCGTGCCGCTTGAGATCGAGCAGCAGCTCCTTCCAGGATTGCGCACTCTCGCGGATGCCGTCGGCAAGCCCAACGAGTTCCTTCTTGCCTTCGGCGGTGGCGCCGATGATCACCATTAGACACTGCGCGTCATCTTCGAGCCGGGCCTGGACGTAGATGCCATCGGCCCAGACGTAGACATACCGCTTGGCGGACAGGTCGCGGTCGCGCCAGCGGGCGTGCTCGTCGACCCAGGCCTCTTTCAGGCGCGCAATGCTCGATGCCGATAGTCCACCGGCGTCCTGGCCGAGCAACGCTGCCAGCGCCTCCCCGAAGTCCCCGGTCGAGACGCCTTTCAAGTAGAGGATCGGGATCAGCACTTCGAGGCTCTTCGTGCGCCGCGCGTAAGGTGGCAGAATGCTCGGGCTGAACCGAATCCGCCCGCCCCCGGCGGCCTCGCGGTCGCGCACCCGGGGCTGGCGCACGGCCACCGGCCCAATGCCGGTCATGATCTCGCGCTCGGGCAGATGCCCGTGGCGCACGACGCGCTGGCGGCCCGTCTCGGTCTTGAGATCGGCGTATCGCCCGAGGAAGTCGGCGACCTCCGTCTCGACGGCCTGCGTGAGCAGGGTACGTGCCCCGTTGCGCAAAATCTCGGTGAGCAAATCGGTGAAAGTCCCTGGCTGAGCGAGCTTGATCACGTTAGTGTCGGTCACGGCGTATCACTCCTTCAGTGGAGAAGTGGAGGCGTTGAACACCCCCACGATACGCCGCCTTACCCCTTCATGCCGTCACCAACTTCCGCACATAGCTCTTGGAAACCAGTGATCGAATGTCATTGTCGATATATTTCAATGATCTCCGTTCCAAGTGTTCGTAAAGGCTAATGGCGATGCGGAAAGTATCGTCGGGGTCATCAGCCTTGCGATATACCCGGTTGGCGTATGGCTTAATTTCGGCTAAGAAGTGATCAGCAGGTGGAGCATGCTGACATCCGGTAATAAATATCCCCTGTGCCAATGGAGCCAGCCGTTACAATGAGTGCAACGGGATTCGTGATACTCGTCTAGTTCCTTCCATGTGCCACTACGGCGCAAATATATAGCATTTGTCTGCGTAGTTCAGATGGTGAATGCCTACACCGAGTTCGGGTTTGAAAAAGCTGCAGAGCACTAGTTTTTCTACTCCGCCGCCTCCATGCCCTTCTTCTTTCGCCCCCGCGCCCTCCGGCCGCGCCAACAGCCCGCTTACGCGGCTTGACAAAAACTCCGCCGTTATAACTCCGCTTCACCTTCACAATATCCTCCGGCGTCCCCGCCGCCACGATCTCTCCCCCGCCGTCGCCGCCTTCGGGGCCCAAATCGATGATCCAGTCGGCGGTCTTGATCACTTCCAGATTGTGCTCGATCACCACCACGGTGTTGCCGGTGTCGGTGAGTTCGTGCAGCACCTCCAACAGCTTGGCAACGTCGTGGAAATGCAGCCCGGTGGTCGGCTCGTCGAGAATATAGAGCGTGCGGCCGGTGGCGCGCTTCGACAGCTCCTTGGCCAGCTTGACGCGCTGCGCCTCGCCGCCCGACAGGGTGGTGGCCTGCTGGCCGACATGGATGTAGTCGAGGCCGACGCGGTGCAGCAGCGCCAGCACGTCGCGCACGCGCGGCACCGCCTTGAAGAACTCGAGCGCCTCCTCCACCGTCATGTCGAGCACGTCGGCGATCGACTTGTCGCGGAACAGCACCTCGAGCGTCTCGCGGTTGTAGCGCTTGCCCTTGCAGACGTCGCAGGTGACGTAGACATCCGGGAGAAAGTGCATCTCGATCTTGATGACGCCGTCGCCCTGGCAGGCCTCGCAGCGGCCGCCCTTGACGTTGAAGGAGAAGCGGCCGGGTTCATAGCCACGCGCTTTCAACTCGGGCAGGCCGGCGAACCATTCGCGGATCGGCGTGAAGGCGCCGGTATAGGTGGCCGGATTGGAGCGCGGCGTGCGGCCGATCGGCGACTGGTCGATGTCGATGATCTTGTCGATGTGCTGCAGGCCCTCGATGCGGTCGTGCTTGGCGGGGCTGAGCGAGGCGCCGTTGAGCTTGCGCGCCACCGCGGCATAAAGCGTGTCGACCAGCAGCGTCGACTTGCCGCCGCCGGAGACGCCGGTGACGCAGGTGAACAGGCCGAGCGGGATCTCGGCGTCGATGCCCTTGAGGTTGTTGCCGCGGGCGTTGACGACCTTGAGCGTGCGGCGCTTGTCGGGCAAGCGGCGCTCAGGGATCGGCACGCTGAGTTCGCCGGAGAGATATTTGCCGGTCCAGGATTGCGGCGCGGCGATCAGGTCGGCGACCTGGCCTTCCGCCACGATGTGCCCGCCGTGGATGCCGGCGCCGGGGCCGATGTCGAGCACGTGGTCGGCCGCGCGGATGGCGTCCTCATCATGCTCGACCACGATGACGGTGTTGCCGAGATCACGCAGGCGCTTGAGGGTTTCCAACAGGCGCGCGTTGTCGCGCTGGTGCAGGCCGATCGAGGGCTCGTCCAGAACGTAGAGCACGCCGGTCAAGCCGCTGCCGATCTGCGAGGCCAGCCGAATGCGCTGGCTCTCGCCGCCGGAGAGCGTGCCGGAGGCGCGCGAAAGCGTCAGATAATCGAGCCCGACGTCGACCAGGAAACGCAGCCGCTCGCGGATTTCCTTCAGCACGCGGCCGGCGATCTCGTTCTGCTGCGCGGTGAGCTGTTGCGGAATCTCGGTGAACCATTCGGCGGCGCGCCGCACGCTCAACTCCGCCACCTGCGAGATGTTCTGCCCGCCGATCTTGACGCAGAGCGCCTCCGGCTTCAGGCGCGCGCCTTGACAGGCGGCGCAGGGCACGTCGGTGAAATATTTCTGCAGGTCCTCGCGTGCCCACTCGCTTTCGGTCTCCTTGAAGCGGCGCTCGAGATTGGTGATGACGCCCTCGAACGGCTTCTTGGTGGTGTAGCCGCGCAGGCCGTCGTCATAGACGAATTTGATCTCGTCCTCGCCGGAGCCGTACAGGATGGCGTCCTGCGTCTTCTTCGGCAGGTCCTTCCATTTGGCGTCGAGCGTGAAGCGATAATGCTTGGCGAGCGCCGTGAGGGTCTGGATGTAATAGGGCGAGGAGGACTTCGCCCAGGGCGCGATGGCGCCCTTGCGCAAGGACGCGTCGCGGTCGGGGATGACCAGCTCGGCGTCGATATGCTGCTCGACGCCGAGCCCGCCGCATTCCGGGCAGGCGCCGAACGGGTTGTTGAAGGAGAACAGCCGCGGTTCGATCTCCGGAATGGTGAAGCCGGACACCGGGCAGGCGAATTTCTCGGAGAAGATCAGGCGGCGCGCGTCCGATGCGGCGGCGGCGGCGAGCTTGGTTTTCTTGCCCTCGTCCTTCGAGACGGCCCTTCGGGCCTCCTCAGGACGAGGAGCGCTTCTATCCTCATCCTGAGGAGCGCGCGCAGCGCGCGTCTCGAAGGATGAGGCCCCTGCGTCCGCCAGCTCCACCACCGCCAGGCCGTCGGCCAGCTTGAGGCACTGCTCCAGCGAATCCGCCAGCCGCGTGCCGATATCGCCTTTCACCACCAGCCGGTCGACCACCACATCGATGTCGTGGGTGAATTTCTTGTCGAGCGGCTTGACCTCGCCGATCTCATGGAAGGCGCCGTCGATCTTGACGCGCTGATAGCCCTTGCGCAGGAACTCGGCCAGTTCCTTCCTGTACTCGCCCTTGCGGCCGCGCACGACCGGCGCCAGCACATAGATGCGCGTGCCTTCCGGCAGCGCCAGCACGCGGTCGACCATTTGCGAGACGGTCTGGCTCTCGATCGGGAGTCCCGTTGCCGGCGAATAGGGAATCCCGACGCGTGCCCACAACAGGCGCATGTAATCGTAGATCTCGGTGACCGTGCCGACGGTGGAACGCGGGTTTTTCGAGGTGGTCTTCTGCTCGATCGAGATGGCCGGCGACAGGCCGTCGATCTGGTCCACATCCGGCTTCTGCATCATCTCGAGGAACTGGCGGGCATAGGCCGACAAGCTCTCGACATAGCGGCGCTGGCCCTCGGCATATATTGTGTCGAAGGCGAGCGAGGACTTGCCCGATCCGGACAAACCCGTGAACACAACAAGCCGGTCGCGCGGAACGGCGACCTCGACGTTCTTTAGATTGTGCTCGCGCGCGCCGCGGATGGCGATCACGCGGGCGTCGCCGGGCGGTTTCCTGGACGGGTCGGTCATGAAGCCTTTGAAACGTGGCGCCGGCCGCGGGGCCGGCAGGTGGCGCTTGGTCAGGCGGCAGGTCGGAACGTAGTAAGAACGGGGCGCCTTTGCCAGACCTGGACGGCGGGGACGCGGGTGAAATCTCCGCTTTTAGCGGGAAAACCGCCGGCCGGCCGCGACCGCCCCCCACACGCGCCGCGCGAACGATTACGCGGCCGATTTATTCCCTGCATAAAAACATATTCAGGATGCGTCATATAAACGCAGCGTATGTTATTGAAAATCATTCCTCGAGAGGGGAACATCGTAACGGCGGCGTATCGCCTAAATTCATCATTGTAGAAAAATCACCTCTCTCCCAGTGCCCAAGGCCATCGACGGACGGCCCGGGCCGGGCACAACCGAAAGCCGGTGAGAGAGCAGCGGAGGAAGAGAAATGCTCAACCTAAAGAAGAACCGTCTATCGCGCCGGCAGTTCAACGCGCTCGCCGGCGCCGCCGGGGTCACCCTCGGCACCGGCGGGTTTTCCGCCTTCGCGCAGGGCAAGCCGGATTCGGCGGCCATCATCCACGGCAAAAAGAGCGGCATGATCATTCACAATGCCAAGCTCGCCGTGATGGAGACGCCGCTCACCGAGCTGCGCAAGCACGAAATCACCCCGAAGGATATCCTGTTCAACCGCTTCCACTATCCGCACGAGGGCGATGCTGCCTGGTACGTGACCACGTCGGCACCGTCGGCTGAGATGGTGAAGAACTGGACCATCCGCTGCGACGGCTTGGTGCAGCGTCCGCGCACGGTGACCATCGCCGATCTGCAAAAGCAGCCGCAGGAAAAGCGCGTCGCCGTGCTGCAATGCGCCGGCAACGGCCGCGCCTACTACGCGGCCAAGCAGAAGGTCGGCGGCGGCCAGTGGCACAATGGCGGCATGGGCTGCGTGGAATGGGAAGGCGTGCCGCTGCGGCCCTTCATCGAAAGCCTGAAGATGGAAATCGCCCCGCAGGCGCACTGGCTCACCGCGGAAGGCTGGGACCAGCCGGCGACGCCGGTCGGCTCCGACTTCGCCAAGAGCTATCACGTGGGCGACAAGGCGCTCGACCATGCCATCCTGGCGCTCAAGATGAACGGCGAGGCGATCCCGGCGCAGAACGGCGGGCCGGTACGGCTGATCGTCCCCGGCTATTACGGCAACATGAACGTGAAGATGCTCACTGAGCTGCTGTTCATGGCGGAGCAGTCGCCGAGCGTGTTCCAGTCGGTCGGCTATCGCATGCCCAATTTCCCGGTGGAGCCGGGCAAGTTCGGCGCCAACGACTACAACTGGTACAACAGCCGTCCGACCTACGGTCACGCCATCAAGAGCGTGATCTTCTCGCCGCTGCCGGAGGACAAGCCGAAGGCCGGCACCGTCACCATCACCGGCGTCGCCTTCAATGACGGCAACGCGGTCATCACCAGCGTCGACGTGTCGGCCGACGGCGGCAAGAGCTGGCACAAGGCCACCATCAAGGCGCCGCTCAGCCCGTGGGCCTGGTACCACTGGTCGGTGAAAGCCAAGCTCGGCAACGGCAAGCAGACGCTGATGTGCCGCGCCACCGACGCGCTCGGCCGCACCCAGCCGATAGACGGGCTGACGCGCTGGAACCCGCGCGGCTACGAGTGGAACGGCGTGGACCAAGTCGTGCTCGACGTCTAGGCTCGGTCCGTCAAAAGACAGCGGGGGCGCCGGTTGGCGTCCCCGCCCCTTATCGGGAGAGGAACGGGATGATCAGGACGTCCCTCATCGCAGGGGCGGTCGGCAGCTTGCTGTTGGCCGCGGGCGCTTTTGCCGCCGACAGCGGGCCGGAACTGCCGCCGGGGCCGAACCGCGCGCTGGTTTATGGCAATTGCCGCACCTGTCACGATCTGCAGTATCTGGTGGAGTCGGCCGGCGTGCCGCGCTCGACTTGGAACGAACTCATCGACAGCATGAAGCAGTATGGTTTGCGGATCGCGCCGGAGGACCGAAAAAAGATCCTCGAATATCTCGGCACCTATCTCGGGCCCAATCCGCCGCCGAAGACCGCCGCCGCGCCGCCTGAGCCGCAAGGGCCGATCGATAGTGCCGAGCTGTTCAGGGACCAATGCAGCGCCTGCCATCAACCCAACGGTCAGGGCGTGCCGGGGCAATTCCCGCCGCTCGCGCACAATGCCGATCTATTCCTCAGCCACGACTATCCGCTACGCGTGGTGCTCGCCGGCTTGATCGGCAAATTGGTGGTCAACGGTGATCATGTCGACGGCCTGATGCCGCCGCTCGACGTGCTGAGCGATCAGGAGATCGCCGCGGTGGTGAATTATGTGCGCGACGCCTTCGGCAACGACGCGCTGCGCCCGAAGACGATGCCGCCGGTCACGCCGGCGATGGTGGCGGCGCTGCGCAAGCAGAAGCTCACGTCGGAGCAGGTCTTCGCCTACCGCAAGAGCCTGAAAGCCGGCGGCAACGGCAAGCGCGCCTCGCACGATTAGAGTTGCGCGGCGCGCCCAGGCCGGCTGGCGCCGACCTGGGAGATTGTAAGCGGGCCTGAGCCTTGAATTGCCGCATCGATGGCGCAGGCGCCGCGGTTTTGTCAGCGTCAGAAGCGATAGTTCACGCCCGCGCGCACGATATTGATCTTGGGATCGAAATCGGTCGCGACGAAGCAGGTTGAGGCTTCACAGGTCGAGGTGCCGAGGTCGGTGTAGAGATATTCGAGCTTGGCCGACCATGCGCCGTTGAAGGCCCATTCGACGCCGGCGCCGGCGGTCCAGCCGATCGACGAGTGGGTGGTACTGCCGCCGAACGGCCCTTCGAACTTCAGGCCGCCGAAGGCGGCGCCGCCGGTGATGTAGGGCATGAAGCGGTTCCAGGCGTAGCCGACGCGGCCGCGCGCGGTCCCGAACCAGGTGTTGGTGATCGTGCAGCCGGCGCCGCCGCAGGCCGCGACGGTGTTGCTGATATTGCCTTTGATAAAGGCGTAGTCGATGTCGCCTTCCAGGCCCCAGACCCAATTGCCGGTCTGTATATTGTAGCCCAGCGTGACGCCCGCCAACCACCCATCCTGCGAATTGGTGGTGAAGGTGCCGAAGACGTTCGATATGTCGGCGTCGCCCCAAGCATAGCCGCCGTTGAGGCCGATGTAGAAACCGGACCATGTGAACGGGGCTATGTAGGGCTCGACTGGCGCCGATTTGTAGACGGGTCTGGGCAAGTCGGCCGCGAACGATGGCAGCGCCACCGCGGCGGCCAGCAGGCCCGCGCCCATGGTTAGAATGAAACGCTTCATCGCGTGTGACCTCCTAGTTTTCGGCCGAAAACAACTCATACTGGCGGGGGACGCTATATCTTGTGGATGATTCGAACTGTGGCCTTTACGTCACTAATAAAGTGTTTTTCCAAAGCGAATCAGTTGCTACGGCATCAGGGAAAGGTTGATCCGGCCCGCCTTGTCTTCATCGACGAGACCTGGGCCAAGACCAACATGGCCCGCACCCATGGCTGGGGACCACGAGGCCAACGCCTGCGCGGCCAGGCGCCGCACGGCCATTGGCGAACGCTCACCTTCCTCGCGGCCTTGCGGCACGACCGGATCGATGCGCCTTGCGTTCTCGACGGGCCGATCAATGGGATCGGCTTCAGGGCTTACGTCGAACAGTTCCTGGTGCCCACGCTCAAGCCCGGCGACATTGTCATCATGGACAATCTCGGCAGTCATAAAGGCCACGCCGTGCGCCAGGCTATCCGCAAAGCCGGCGCCAAGCTTATCTTCCTGCCGCCGTATAGCCCTGACCTCAATCCCATCGAGCAGGTCTTCGCCAAGCTCAAAACGCTGCTGCGCAAGGCCGCCGAGCGCACTGTCGAAGCAACATGGAAGCGCATCGGCGCCCTGCTCGATCGCTTCACGCCCGCTGAGTGCGCTAGGCGGTAGAAATTCGCTAGAACAAACATAGAACGATCTTGCGGTATCCCGGTAGGACATCCGCTAGACGCAGCGCCAACCGCGCGTTGCAAGAAGCGTTGTGGATGGAAGGCCGATCGCGCTTGCCGCCCCTCGGCCGAGGTCTAGGGTGAGCAGTCAGTCAAAGGGCAAAGCCTGCGGCAGGCTTACGCCCGTAAACGGCGACTTGGGTTATTGACTTGGGTTATCGACTTGGGCTTCACCCGAAGCCTGCCCAGGCAAGTCGCCACGCGGAGAGCATCATGGCGGGTAGCGTCAACAAGGTCATTCTCATCGGCAATCTCGGCGCCGATCCCGAAATTCGCCGCACCCAGGACGGGCGGCCGATCGCCAATTTGCGCGTCGCCACCTCGGAGACCTGGCGCGACAAGACCACCGGCGAGCGCCGGGAAAAGACCGAATGGCACCGGGTGGTGATCTTCAACGAGGGCCTTTGCAAGATCGTCGAGCAATACCTCAAGAAGGGCTCGAAGGTTTATCTGGAAGGCGCTCTGCAGACACGCAAATGGCAGGACAAGGACGGTAACGATCGCTACTCCACCGAGGTCGTGCTACAGGGCTTCAACTCGCAGCTGACCATGCTCGACCGGGCGGGCGGCGGCGGCGCGGGCGCCGGCGACGATTTCGGCGCCAGCGGGCCGGGCGTCGCGCGCGAGCGCAAGCCGGCCATGGCGGGCGCCGACGCCGGCAAGCGCGACGACATGGACGACGAGATTCCGTTCTGAGGCTGGGAGCAAGCCGCACGTAGTCAGCCGCGCGCATTTAGGACGATCGAGCCATGACGCTCGCGCCGCTGTTACGCGCCGATCCGGTCATCCAGTTGCACGCCTTCGCCGCGATGGCGGCCTTCGTGCTCGGCGCAGTGCAACTGGCCGCGCCGAAGGGCACGCTGCGCCACCGCACCATGGGCTGGCTGTGGGTGCTGCTGCTGGCGACCATCGCCGTGAGCTCGTTCTGGATTCACAAGATCCGCCTGATCGGGCCGTTCAGCCCGATCCATCTGCTGTCGATCTTCACGCTGGTCATGCTGCCGCTCGCCGTGCTGGCGGCGCGCCGCCATCGCGTCACCGAGCACCGCCGGGCGATGATTGCGATCTTCTTCGGCGCGCTGGTGATCGCCGGCGCTTTCACGCTGGTGCCGGGCCGCATCATGCATGCGGTCGTGTTCGGCGGCTGAGCGCGGCGCGGCGGAACCCTCAGCCGAGCGCGGCGCGCACGCCGTCGATGACGAATTGCACCGCCAGCGCCGCCAGCAGCACGCCGAGCAGACGCGAGGCCACCACATTGCCGGTGGTGCCCATCAGCCGCGCGATCTGGGACGCAAGCGCGAACACCGCCAGGCAGATCGCCATCACCACGACGATGACGCCGAGCAGCGCGGCAAGCCGCGCCGCCTGGCCGTCGGTGCGGCCGGCCAGCAGCACGGTCGCCGTGATGGCGGCGGGCCCCGCCATCAGCGGCACGGCAAGCGGGAAGGCGGCGATGTTGCGCACGTGCTCGTCGAGGGCTTCCTCGGCCTGCTGCGACTGGCGGGTGATGCGCACGCCGAACACCATTTCGGAGGCGATCGAGAACAGCAAAAGGCCGCCGGCGATGCGAAAGGCAGGGAGCGTGATCGACAGCGTGCGCAGCAGCCAGTCGCCGATAAGCGCGGAGCCAGCAAGGACGAGGGCGGCGATCAGGCAGGCGCGCAGCGCCACCGCCCGGCGCGCGCGATTCGGCAGGTCGTGGGTGACGGCGATGAAGGCCGGCACCAGGCCGAGCGGATCGACCACGACCAGCAGCGTGACGAAAGCGGAGATGAGGAATTCGGCCGGCATGGCGGGCACTATGCTAGCGCAAAATGGCGCGCGAAACGGCGCGGCGACTTCGTCTGGGAGGTATCCCTAGAAGGGTCCCATTGGGGGCCGTAAAGCATTGAATATCCACGACAAAATACCCCTTGCGTGACGCGGTTTCGAGTAGCAAATCAAAGATAAATCGGCTAGAGCAAATCACAACGCCATCCACGGGAAGTCATCTTGTCCGACACTGAAAATCCGAAATCGGGGGACGGCAGTCCCTCCGACGTGCGCCCGATCTCGATCACCGAGGAAATGAAGCGCAGCTACCTCGATTACGCCATGAGCGTGATCGTGTCGCGCGCGTTGCCCGATGCGCGCGACGGCCTGAAGCCGGTGCACCGCCGCATCCTCTACGCGATGAACGAGCAGGGCCACACGCCCGACAAGAAATACGTCAAATCGGCGCGCGTGGTCGGCGACGTGATGGGCAAATATCACCCGCACGGCGACCAGGCGATCTACGACGCGCTGGTGCGCATGGCGCAAGATTTCTCCATGCGCCTGATGCTGATCGACGGGCAGGGCAATTTCGGCTCGGTCGACGGCGATCCGCCGGCGGCCATGCGCTACACCGAATGCCGCCTGGCCAAGCCCGCCATGGCGCTGCTCGACGATATCGACCAGGACACGGTCAATTTCGAGCCGAACTACGATGGCAACGAGCGCGAGCCGGTGGTGCTGCCGGCGCGTTTTCCCAATCTCCTGGTCAACGGCGCCGGCGGCATCGCGGTCGGCATGGCGACCAATATCCCGCCGCACAATCTCGGCGAAGTGATCGACGCCAGCGTGGCCTTGATCGACGATCCGGCGCTCGACGTCGACGACTTGATCAAGATCGTGCCCGGCCCCGACTTCCCGACCGGCGGCATCATTCTCGGTCGCGCCGGCATCCGCAGCGCCTATACGTCCGGGCGCGGCTCGGTCGTGATGCGCGGCAAGGTCGGTTTCGAGACCATCCGCAAGGAGCGCGAGGCGATTATCATCACCGAGATTCCCTATCAGGTGAACAAGGCCTCGATGGTCGAGCGCATCGCCGAACTGGTGCGCGAGAAGAAGATCGACGGCGTCGCCGACCTGCGCGACGAGTCGGACCGCGACGGCTACCGCGTGGTGATCGAGCTCAAGCGCGACGCCGAGCGCGACGTGGTGCTGAACCAGCTCTACCGCTTCACGCCGCTGCAATCCTCTTTCGGCGCCAACATGGTGGCGCTCGACGGCGGCCGCCCGCTGCTGATGACGCTGAAGGACATGCTGTCGGCCTTCATCGGCTTCCGCGAGGAGGTGGTGTCGCGGCGCACCAAGTTCCTGCTCGGCAAGGCGCGCGACCGCGCCCATGTGCTGGTCGGCCTGGCGATCGCGGTGGCCAATATCGACGAGGTGATCGCCCTGATCCGCGGCTCGCGCGACGCCAATGCCGCGCGCGAAGCGCTGATGGCGCGCGACTGGCCGGCCAAGGACATGGCCGCCATGGTGACGCTGATCGACGATCCGCGCCACAAGGTGTCGGACAAGGGCACCACCAAATTGTCGGTCGAGCAGGCGCGGGCGATCCTCGATCTGCGGCTGCAGCGGCTGACCGCGCTCGGGCGCGACGAGATCAAGGAAGAGCTCGACAAGCTGGCGGCGGAGATTTCCGACTATCTCGACATCCTGCGCTCGCGCGCGCGCATCCAGGCCATCATCAAGACCGAACTGACCGCGGTGAAGAACGAGTTCGCGACGCCGCGCCGCACCGAGATCACCGAGGAAGAGGGCCTGGTCGAGGAAGAGGACCTGATCCAGCGCGAGGACATGGTCGTCACCGTCTCGCATCTCGGCTACATCAAGCGCGTGCCGCTCTCGACCTATCGGTCGCAGCGGCGCGGCGGCAAGGGCCGCGGCGGCATGCAGGTGCGCGAGGAGGATTTCGTCTCGCGGCTGTTCGTGGCCTCCACCCACACGCCGGTGCTGTTCTTCTCCTCGCAGGGCCAAGTCTACAAAGAGAAGGTCTGGCGGCTGCCGCTGGCCGCGCCGCAAGCGCGCGGCAAGGCGCTGATCAATATCCTGCCGCTCGATGCCGGCGAGTGGATCACCTCGATCATGCCGCTGCCCGAGGACGAGAAGACCTGGGGCCAGCTCGACGTGATGTTCGCCACCACCAAGGGCAATGTCCGCCGCAACAAGCTGTCGGATTTCGAGCGTATCAGGCCGTCCGGCATCATCGCCATGAAGCTGGGCGCGGGCGACGCCATCGTCGACGTGCAGATATGCACGGAGAAGGACGACGTGCTGCTCACCAGTGCCGCCGGCCAGTGCATCCGCTTTCCGGTGCCGGAGGTGCGCGTGTTCGCCGGCCGCACCTCGGACGGCGTGCGCGGCATCGCGCTGGGTAAGGACGACAAGGTGATCTCCATGTCGATCCTCACCCATATCGAGGCTTCCTCGGAAGAGCGCGTGGCTTACTTGAAGCGCGCGAGCGCCGTGCGGCGCGGCACCGCCGAGGAGGAGGCGCCGGCGGAGGCGGAGGAAAGCGCCGAGCAGATCGAGCTGGGCGAGCAGCGCTACGTCGAATTGTCGGCGGCCGAGCAATTCGTACTGACGGCGTCGGAGCGCGGCTTCGGCAAGCGCTCATCTTCATTTGAGTACCGCACCACCGGGCGCGGCGGCAAAGGCATCGTGGCCATGAACGTGACGGCCAAGACAGGCCGGCTAGTGGCCTCGTTCCCGGTGGAGGAAGCCGACCAGGTCATGCTGGTGACCGACCAGGGCAAGCTGATCCGCACCGGCGTTTCCGGCATCCGCATCGCCGGGCGCTCGACGCAAGGCGTGATCGTGCTCGACACGGCCGAGGACGAGCGCGTGATGTCGGTCGAGCGGCTGAGCGAGGAAGACGAGGATTAGCTTTTTCCCGCTCCCCGCAGGCGGAAAGCGGTAACGAAAGCGTTTCATGAACTGGCATCTGTTCTACGCCTTTCTGCTGATCACCGGCGTGCTGGTGATCGTGCCGGGGCCGATCGTCACTTTGGTGATCGCGACCGCGGCGACGCGCGGCAGCCGGCTGTCGCTGACGCGGGTGCGCGCCTAGTCGGTGAGCCGCTCGACCGTGACCAGGCGAACCTTGGGATTGCCGAACGGCGTGCCGACGCAGCGCAAATAGGGCCAGGGACGCGCAGCGCAGGACCGCATGGGCGCGGCCATGGCTTTCGCCAGCGGACCGGCGGTGACCGGGCTTGCAGGCGCGGTGAGGATGGCGATGGCGGCGGCGACTGCGGCGGCGAGCATGACGGCGCTGGTGGATTTCATGGACTGCCCCCTGTTTTTGGCTTTCCGGAGCTTAGTCAGGGGCGCGGGGATAAAGGTTCAGGCCGGTATTGCCGGGGCTGCGGAGGCACGGTAGACCCCCGGCCATGCCGCGGACCGCCCTTTATGCCGGGTCCTTCGACCCGGTTACCAACGGCCATCTCGACGTGGTGCGCCACGCCGTGCGGCTGGCCGACAGACTGGTCATCGCCATCGGCGTGCACCCCGGCAAGGCGCCGATGTTTTCGCATGAGGAGCGGCTGGCCATGCTGCTCGAAACCTGCGGGCCAATTGCCCGTGACGCCAATTGCGATTTCGACTGCATCACGTTTTCCGGTCTGGTGGTGCAGGCGGCGCGCGAGAGCGGCGCGACGCTTTTGATCCGCGGCCTGCGTGACGCCAGCGATTTCGACTACGAGATGCAGATGGCCGGCATGAACAAGACCATGGCGCCGGAAGTGCAGACCGTGTTCCTGCCGGCCTCGCCCATGGTGCGCCCGATCACCGCCACATTGGTGCGCCAGATCGCCGGCATGGGCGGCGACGTTTCCGCCTTCGTGCCGGCCGCGGTCGCCGCCCGCCTGAAGAAGAAGTTTGCGCACGGCGGCTGATTGAATCCCATCGCCAAGGAGTGACAATGACCACCCGCCGTTCGATGTTGCAGCTTGCGCCTGCGCTCATCTTGGCCGCGCTCTTGGCGCCCGCCTTTGCGCAGACGCCCGATCTTTCCAATCCGGCCGCGCTGGTGGAGAAGGCGCCGGCGACCTACAAGGTGCGCTTCGACACCAGCAAGGGTCCCTTCGTCATCCAGGTGCACCGGGCCTGGGCGCCCAACGGCGCCGACCGCTTCTACAATCTGGTCAAGCACGGCTTCTACGATAACGACCGCTTCTTCCGCGTCATCTCCGGCTTCATGGTGCAGTTCGGCATCAACGGCGATCCGCGCGTCTCGGCGCATTGGCGCGACGCCAATATCCAGGACGATCCGGTCAAGCAGAGCAACAAGCGCGGCATGATCACCTTTGCCACCGCCGGACCGAACACGCGCACCACGCAGGTGTTCATCAACTTCGCCGACAATTCCGGGCTCGACGGCCAGGGCTTCGCGCCGTTCGGGCAGGTGGTGTCGGGCATGAACGTGGTCGACGGCCTCAACGCCGAATACGGCGAGGGCGCGCCGCGCGGCAACGGGCCCGAGCAGGGCCGCCTGCAGATGCAAGGCAACGCCTATCTGATGAAGAGTTTTCCGCGCATGGATTACGTGAAGAAGGCAACGATCGTCCGCTGAATGCGGCACGGGAAGAAAGGAGACAGCATGGCCAAGCCTGAAGATACGCTCACGCTCGAGACCACCAAGGGCAAGGTGGTGATCGAGATGCGGCCCGACCTCGCGCCCGGACACGTCGCGCGCATCAAGGAGCTGGTGAAGCAGGGCTTCTACGACGGCATCGTGTTCCACCGGGTGATCGACGGCTTCATGGCGCAGACCGGCTGCCCGCAGGGCACCGGCACCGGCGGCTCCGGGCAGAATCTGAAGGCCGAGTTCAACAAGGAGCCGCATGTGCGCGGCACGGTGTCGATGGCGCGGGCGGCCAACCCTGACTCGGGCGACAGCCAGTTCTTCATCTGCTTTGCCGACGCCCGCTTCCTCGATAGCCAGTACACGGCCTGGGGCAAGGTGATCGAGGGGATGGAGAACGTCGATAAGATCAAGCGCGGCGAGCCGGTGCGCGACCCCGACAAGATCGTCAAGGCGACGATGGGGGCGTAATTCCTTCTCCCCGCTCGCGGGGAGAAGGTGGCGAGCCAACGGGTCGGCGCGAAGCGCCGCCCGATGATAAACTCCGCGAGCCGGATGAGGGGGCCTCTCGTCGGAATGCCAACCTCACTAGCCCCTCACCCGACGTCCTCGCTGGCGCTCGGACGTCGACCTCTCCCCGCAAGCGGGGAGAGGTAAAGTAAGCCATGCGCACCGACCTGTTCGACTTCGATCTACCCGCCGACCGCATAGCGTTGCGGCCGGTTAGCCCGCGCGACGCGGCGCGGCTGTTGGTGGTCCGGCCAGGTGGGGCGCAAGGTCAAGAAGCGCTGGACGACCGCACGATGCGCGATCTGCCTGACCTTTTGCAGCCGGGCGATGCGCTGGTGGTCAACAACTCCAAGGTGATCGCGGCGCGGCTGAAAGGGCGGCGCATCGGGCGGGGCAGTGCCGAGCCCGCGATCGAGGCGACGCTGCACAAGCGCCTCGACGGCTCGCATTGGAAGGCCTTCATCCTGGGCGCCAAGAAGGTGCAGGTCGGCGATACGCTGCGTTTCGGGGCCGAGGGGCGGGTCTGTTTCCTCGACGAGCTTGACGCTCAAGTTTCACATAAAGATGAGGGAGGGGAGATAACCCTTTCATTTTCCTTCCATGGTCCGGTGCTCGACCAGGCGATTGCCGAGCGCGGCGACATGCCTTTGCCGCCCTATATCGCCTCGCGCCGGGCGCCCGACGAGCAGGACAAAAGCGATTATCAGACGCTGTTTGCGCACGACGAGGGCTCGGTGGCGGCCCCAACCGCGGGCCTGCACTTCACCGGCGGCCTCTTGGCGCGGTTGGCCGCGCGCGGGATCGCCCTGCATAAAGTGACGCTGCACGTGGGCGCCGGCACCTTCCTGCCGGTGAAGACGGACGAGATTGAAGGCCACAAGATGCACGCCGAGCTCGGCATGGTGCCGGCGGAGGTGGCCGAGGCATTGAATGAGGTGCGCGCCAGGGGCGGGCGCATCGTGGCGGTCGGCTCGACCGCGCTGCGGCTGTTGGAAAGCGCGGCCGAGGAGGACGGCACGCTCAAGGCTTATTCCGGCGAGACCGCGATCTTCATCACGCCCGGCTACCGGTTCCGCGCGGCCGACCTGATGCTGACGAATTTTCACCTGCCGCGCTCGACGCTGTTCATGCTGGTCTGCGCCTTCAGCGGGCTCGACACCATGAAACGCGCCTATGCCCATGCCATCGCGGCGGGCTATCGCTTCTATTCCTACGGCGACGCGTGTTTGCTGTATCCAGCAACGCCTCGTGTCCCGGATGCGGTGCAGCGCGAAACGAAGTGAAGCGGTGCACCGCTGATCCGGGACCCAGCTTGTTTTAAAAACCGGGGTCCCGGGTCTGCACCCGCCTTCGCTAAAGCTCGGCGGGCAAGTGAGTAAGCCCGCCAAAGCCTTGGCGGCGGCGGGCAGCGCACCACTTCGTGCTGCGCTGCGCCCGGGACACGAGTTGGTGCCGTTCTGATATGAGTTCCTGATGCCCGAGCCCTTCTCCTTCACCCTTCTCCAGACCGATGGCGCCGCCCGCCGCGGCGAGATCGTCACGCCGCACGGGCGGGTGCAGACGCCGGCCTTCATGCCGGTCGGCACGCAAGGCACGGTGAAGGGGCTGACGCCGGATATCGTGCGCGGAACCGGCGCCGAGATCGTGCTCGGCAATACCTATCATCTGATGCTCAGGCCCGGCGCCGAGCGCATCGCCGCGCTCGGCGGGTTGCACGAATTCATGCAATGGCCGCTGCCGATCCTGACCGACAGCGGCGGTTTCCAGGTAATGTCGCTGTCGAGCTTGCGCAAGCTCGACGAGCGCGGCGTGACATTCCGCTCCCATCTCGACGGCGCCATGGTGGCGCTCAGCCCCGAGCGCGCCATCGAGATCCAGGCGCTGCTCGGCGCCGACATCGCCATGCAGCTCGACGAATGCCTGCGGCTGCCGGCCGCCCTCGACGAGATCAAGCGCGCCATGGAATTGTCGCTGCGCTGGGCGGAGCGTTCCAAGCGCGCCTTCGAGAGCCGCGCGCGCGAAGGCTACGCCCTGTTCGGCATCGTGCAGGGCGGCGACGTCATGACGTTGCGGGAGACGAGCGCGCGCGCGCTGACGGCAATCGACTTCCACGGCTACGCCATCGGCGGGCTGGCGGTCGGCGAGCCGCAGGACGTGATGCTCAAGATCGTGGAGGAAACCGCGCCCATGCTGCCGGCGGAGCGCCCGCGCTATCTGATGGGCGTCGGCACGCCGCACGATCTCCTGGAAGCGGTGGCGCGCGGCATCGACATGTTCGACTGCGTGCTGCCGACGCGCAACGGCCGCCACGGCATGGCCTTCACCCGCTGCGGACCCATCAATCTCGCCAATGCCCGCCACGCGGCCGACCCGCGCCCGCTCGACGAGCAGAGCGCGCATCCGGCGGCGCGCACCTATTCGCGCGCCTATCTGCACCACCTCACCAAGGCCAACGAGATGCTCGGGGCGGTGCTGCTTTCCACCGTCAATCTCGCCTATTACCAGGAACTGATGGCCGGCATGCGCGCGGCCATCGCCGCCGGTAATTTTGCCGGGTTCCGGGCGGAAACCTTAGGCCGTATGGGAACAGGGCGATATCCCGGCGCTCTAGGGGCTGCTCGACGGCCTGCGCGCTTAGGCGCAATATGCGGAACCTGCGGACTGAAATATCCCGCCTGCCATGGCGCTGACCCTGAAAGTCAACGGCAAGAGCCACCGTGTCGAGGCCGCGCCCGACACGCCGCTCATCTATGTGCTGCGCAACGATCTTGCGCTCAACGGCGCCAAGTTCGGCTGCGGGCTGGCGCAATGCGGCACTTGCACGGTGCTGATCGACGGCAAGGCGGCGCTATCTTGCGTCACGGCGGCGGGCAGCGTGACCGATGCCGAGATCGTCACGCTGGAAGGGCTCGGCACGATCGACAATCCGCATCCCTTGCAGCGCGCCTTCATCGAGGAACAGGCGGCGCAATGCGGCTACTGCGTGCCGGGCATGATCATGGCGGCGATGGACCTGCTCAAGCGCAATCCCAAGCCGAAAGCCCACGAGGTACATGAGGCGCTCGCCGGAAATCTCTGCCGCTGCGGCACGCACCCCCGCATCGTCCGCGCGGTGCTGCGCGCCGCGCGCGAAATGGCGAGGGGACCATGAGGCAGCTCACCCGCCGCCAGTTCGCCGCGGCCGCGGCCGGCGGCATCGTCATCGCCTTCAGCCTGCGCGGGCGCCCGCGTGCGCAGCAGCGTGCGGCGCTGCCGGGCAGCCTGGCGCGCCATCGCTTGCTCGATGCCTGGCTGCGCATCAATCCGGACGGCACCGCCACCATTTTCACCGGCAAGGTCGAGCTCGGCCAGGGCATCCTCACCGCGCTGACGCAGATCGCGGCGGAAGAGCTCAACATGCAGCCGGCGCAGATCGGCATGATTTCCGGCGACACCGCGCGCACGCCGGACGAAGGCTTCACCTCCGGCAGCCGCTCGATCGAGGACAGCGGCGCCGCCATCCGCGCGGCTTGCGCGGAGGCGCGCGACATCATGATCAGAATGGCGGCCGACCGGCTGCGCTGGTCGTTCGACGAATTGAGCGTGCAGGACGGCGTCATCTATGCGCCGGGCATGCGCACGGTGAGCTATGCGGAGCTGGCAGGCACGGTCGACCTGCACCGGCCGGCGACCGGCAAGGTGGAGCCGACGCCGGCCGGCGGCCACCGCATCGTCGGCAAGGCGGTCAAGCGCCGCGACATCCCGGGCAAGGTCACGGGGGCGTCTGTCTATGTGCAGGACCTGCGGCCGCCCGGCATGCTGCATGGGCGCGTGCTGCGGCCGCCGCGCTATCGCGGCATTCTCGCCAAGGCCGATATCGCAGGCACCAAGGCGCTGCCGGGGGTGGTCGCGGTGGTGCGCGACGGCTCGTTTCTCGGCGTCATCGCAAGCCGCGAGGAGCAGGCGGTCGCCGCGCGCGCGCATCTCAAGCGTAACGCCGAGTGGATCGGCGGCGACGATTTGCCCGATCATCGCAAGCTCTATGACGATCTCATCAATGCGGCGAGCCAGGACCAGGCGGTGAGCGAGAAAAAAGCGCCGCCGCCCGCCGGCATCGCCCGCGTGTTCGAGGCGACCTACACCAAGCCCTATACCGCGCATGCCGCGATGGCGCCGTCCTGCGCGATGGCGCAATTCGCCGACGGCAGCCTGACGGTGTGGACGCACAGCCAGGGCGTGTTCCCGCTGCGGCGCGATCTCGCCGGCGCGCTGAAGATGAGCGCGGAGGCGATCCGCTGCGTGCATGTCGAAGGCGCCGGCTGCTACGGCCACAACGGCGCCGACGACGCAGCCCTCGACGCAGCGCTTTTGGCGCGCGCGATGCCGGGCCAGCCGGTGCGGGTGCAATGGATGCGCGACGACGAATTCGCCTGGGAGCCCTATGGGCCGGCCATGGTGATGAAGGCCAAGGCCTCGCTTGCCGGCGGCAAGGTCGCCGACTGGGCTTACGACGTCTGGAGCACCACGCACGGCACGCGGCCGGGCGCGGGCGGCGGCAATAATCTGCTGGCGAGTTGGTATATGGCGCAGCCGCTCACGCCGGCGCAAGGCACGGGCTTCGGGGCGGCGCGCAACGCCGCGCCGCTTTACGCCTTTGCCGGAGAGCGCGTCACCAATCATTTCGTGGCGGCGGCGCCGTTGCGCGTCTCCGCGCTGCGCTCGCTCGGCGCTTACGCCAATGTGTTCGCGATCGAGTCCTTCATGGACGAGCTGGCGGCGGCGGCCAAGGTCGATCCGGTGGCGTTTCGTCTCGCGCATCTGAACGACAAGCGCGCGCGGGCGGTGATCGAAGCGGCGGCCAAGGCAGCGGAATGGAAACCGACCGACAAAGGCGACGGCATCCGCGGGCGTGGGCTAGGCTTTGCCCGCTACAAGAACGCGGCGGCCTATGTGGCGGTGATCGCCCAGGTCTCGCTCAACCGTGCCAGCGGCGAGATGCAGGTGGTGCGCGCGCATGCCGCAGTCGATGCCGGGCAGGTCATCAATCCGGACGGGCTCACGAACCAGATCGAGGGCGGCATCGTGCAGGCGACCAGTTGGACGCTGCGCGAGCAGGTGAAATTCGATGCTACGGGGATTGTCTCACGCGACTGGCTTGGCTATCCGATCCTCACCATGCCGGAGGTGCCCGAGGTACAGACCGTGTTGTTGGACCGTCCCGACCTGCCTGCGCTCGGCGTGGGCGAGGCGTCGCTCGGGCCGGCGGCCGCGGCGATCGCCAACGCTTTCGCACACGCCACGGGCAAGCGGATGCGCGATCTGCCGTTCACCCCGGCGCGGGTGAAGGCGGCGCTCAAATGAACGTGCAGGGCGAATTCGGCGCGTTCCTCAAGCGCCGGCGCAAGCCGCGCTTTGCGCTGCCGCCGGGGGCGACCGACGCGCATTGCCATGTGTTCGGGCCAGGTGAGCGCTTTCCCTATGCGCCCGGGCGGCGCTATACGCCGGAGGATGCGCCCAAGGAGATGCTGCGCGCGCTGCACGATCATCTTGGCGTTGCGCGCGCGGTGATCGTGCAGGCGAGCTGCCACGGCAGCGACAATGCCGCCATGCTCGACTGCATCGCCTCCGACCCGCAGCGCTATCGCGGCGTCGCCATCGTCGACGACACATTCACCGACAAGGATTTCGACGCGCTGCATGCCGGGGGCGTGCGCGGCGTGCGCTTCAATTTCGTCAAGCATCTGGGCGGGGCGCCCGACATGGCCGTGTTCGCGCGCGTCATCGACCGCATTAAGCAGCGCGGCTGGCACGTGGTGCTTCACCTCGATGCGCCCAGCATCATTCCGCTGTCGGACATGATCCGCAAACTCCCGCTGCCCTTCGTGATCGACCATATGGGGCGGGTGCCGGGCGGGGATGGTGTGGTGCAGCCGGCGCTCATGGCGCTATTGGAGCTGACGAAGCAGGAGAATTGCTGGATCAAGGTGTGCGGGGCCGAGCGCATCTCGTTGCCGCCCTATGCGGAGGCGGTGCCGATCGCCCACGCCATCGTTGAGGCGGCGCCGAGCCGCGTGCTGTGGGGCACGGATTTTCCCCATCCCAATGCGACGCACGAGGCCGACGAGGCCGATCTGGTCGATCTGGTTCCGCAATACGCGCCCGATGCGCTGACGCAAAAGCGGCTGCTGGTGGACAATCCGGCGCGGCTTTACGGCTTTTCGGCGCGTTAGCCCGATGGACTGGTCGCAGTCGATCGATCTTTACTGCGAGCGCACCGATCCGTCGTTTTGGGCGGAGCCGGTCAACGCCGTCAGCAATATCGCCTTCCTGCTCGCGGCGGCGGCGGCCTTCTGGCAGTACCGCCGCGCCGGTGGCCGCGATTGGCCGGTAGCGGCGCTGATCGCGCTCGCCGCCGTGGTGGGCGTCGGCTCCTTCATCTTCCACACCGTGGCGACGCGCTGGGCAGCGCTGTGCGACACCATTCCGATTGCCGTCTTCATCTACAGCTATCTGCTGTTCGCGCTGCGGCGTTACTTCGGGCTGTCGCTCGCGGTCAGCATTGCGTCTGCTCATCGGCTTTGCCGCCTTGACCTTTGCCGAGGCGACGCTGGTGCCGCCGGCGACGCTCAACGGCTCGCATGCCTATCTGCCGGCGCTCGCCGCCACATTCGTCGTCGGCTGGCTGGCGCCCGGGCGGGCCGGACGCCTGATATTCGCCGGCGCGGTGATCTTTGCGCTCTCGGTCGTGTTCCGCACCGTCGACAACGCGGTCTGCCCGGAATTCCCGCTCGGCACGCATTTCGTCTGGCATTGCCTCAACGCCGTGCTGCTCTATCTGCTGCTGCGCGCGGCGCTCGTTGCGCCCGCCGCCGCCTGGAAAACCGGCGGCGTGCCGACGAATTAGGCGCAGGGCTTCTCCCGAACTCTCGCAGAATCAATGACTTGCTGCTGGCATAGCGCTTGCTTGCCAGTATTACGGTTTCGCCAATCCGTAATACTCGCAACGCAGGAGCTTTCGATGACGCGCAGAGCAGGCATCGGTTTCGCCCTCGGCCTCATGCTATTCGCCGCCATGGGCGCGCGGCCGAGTTCGGCTGCGACAATGACCATCGGTTACAGCGATTGGCCGGGCTGGGTGGCTTGGCAGGTCGCCATCGACAAGGGCTGGCTGAAGGAGGCCGGCCTCGACGTGAAATTCCAGTGGTTCGACTATTCGGCCTCGATGGACGCCTTCACCGCCGGCAAGATCGACGCCGACCTGATGACCAACGGCGACACGCTGGTCACCGGCGCCGGCGGCGGCAAGGGCGTCATGATCATGCTGACGGACTATTCCAACGGCAACGACATGATCGTCGCCAAGCCGGGCATCAAGAGCTTGAAGGCGCTCAAGGGCAAGAAGATCGGGCTCGAGCTCGGGCTGGTCGAGCATCTGCTGCTGCTCAACGGCCTGAAGAAGAACGGCATGAGCGAGAAGGACGTCACGCTGGTCAATTCCAAGACCAACGAGACGCCGCAGGTGCTCGGCTCCGGCCAGGTGGACGCGATCGGCGCCTGGCAGCCGGTATCGGGCCAGGCGATGAAGGCGCTGCCGGGTTCGCGGCCGGTCTACACCTCGGCGCAGGCGCCCGGCTTGATCTACGACGTGCTGGCCGTCAATCCGACCAAGCTCGCCGCGCATAAGGCCGACTGGATCAAGCTGATCAAGGTCTGGGACCGCGTGGTGCACTACATCAACGATCCCAAGACGCAACCCGATGCGCTCAAGATCATGTCGGCGCGCGTCGGCCTGACGCCGGCGGCCTACAAGCCGCTCTTGAAAGGCACCCACCTGATCGACGTCAAGGAGGGCAAGAAGAGGTTCAAGAAGGGCGAGGGCCTCGCCTCGCTCTATGGCTCCTCGCATATCGCCGACGACTTCAACGTCGCCAACGCCGTCTACAAGACGCATCAGGATGTCGAGAGCTATATCGACGCTTCACTGACCGACGCGGTGAAATAGCGGCAAGTCACTCCGGCCGGGGAGTAGTCACGATGAAGCGGAAAGGGTGGTTCCGAGTTCTCCGCCCGCTCTCGCCGCGCGCCAGGCTCATGTTCGGCACCCTGTCTTTCGTGCTGCCGATCGTGTTCTGGAGCATCGTCGAGCTACGTCCCGGCCGTCTGGCATCCGCAGATGCTGGTGACCGATCCCGGCTCGGTCGAGTATCTGCAGCCCGGCATGCGCATGAACAAGGCGGCCTTCGCCGACGCGGTGGAGGAGGCGGAAGCCGCGCACAAGGCGCCGCCCAAGGGCGTGCCGAGCAATCCGATCTATCTGCCGGCGCCGCACGAGGTGGCGATGGCGCTCTACACCTCTTTCACCACCCCGCCGCCGACCAAGGACAGTGCCTTGGCTGCAGCCAGAGCCTGTGGCACAGCATCCAGGTGATCTTCTGGGGCTTCGTGATCTCGTCCGCGCTCGGCGTGCCGCTCGGCATCCTGTGCGGCACCTATGCGGGCTTCGCGCGGCTGAACGAGCCGTTCATCGAGTTCTTCCGCTATCTGCCGGCGCCGGCCTTCGGCGCGCTGGCGGTGGCCATTCTCGGCATCTATGACGGGCCGAAGATCACCATCATCGTCATCGGCACCTTCTTCCAGCAGGTGCTGATCATCGCCAATACCACGCGCAAGCTCGACGTGGCCCTGGTGGAGGCGGCGCTCACGCTCGGCACCAAGAAGCTGAAACTGCTCTCGCGCGTGGTCATTCCCGGCATTCTGCCCGACCTTTACCGCGACCAGCGCATCCTGCTCGGCTGGGCCTGGACCTACCTGATCGTCGCCGAGCTGATCGGCACCACCACCGGCATCACCTGGTTCATCACCCAGCAGGCGCGCTACCAGCATTTCGCCAATGTCTATGCCGGCGATCATGATGATCGGCTTCATCGGTCTCGGCACCGACATGGTGCTGGCGCTCGCCGGCCGGCGGCTGTTCCCCTGGGACCGCACGCTGGCAAAGGACAGCGTGCGCCATGAACAAGATGGTCGCGCCCAACTCGCTGCCTTCCTATCTCGACCAGTCGGCCGCGGTGCGCGCGCGCTTCCAGCGGCTGAAGGCGCGCGAGGTCATCCTCAAGGTCGAGCACCTGAGCAAGGTGTTCACGACGGCCAAGGGCGCATACGCTGGCGCTCAACGACATTTCATTCGAAACCCACCGCCGCGAGTTTCTCTGCGTGGTGGGGCCGTCCGGCTGCGGCAAGTCCACACTGGTGCGCATCCTCGCCGGGCTGGAGGAGCACACCTCCGGCGACGTGCTGCTGCAGGGCAGGCCGGTGACCGAGCCGGGCAGCGACCGCGGCATGGTGTTCCAGGGCTACACGCTGTTCCCCTGGCTGACCGTGAAGAAGAACGTGATGTTCGGCCTGGAGATCAACGGCCATGGCCGGCACGAGGCGGAAACCCAGGCGCTGCAATGGCTGCAACTGGTCGGGCTGGAGAAATTCGCCGAGAGCTATCCGCATCAATTGTCGGGCGGCATGAAGCAGCGGGTGGCGATCGTGCGCGCGCTCGCCAATCAGCCGCGCATCTTGCTGATGGACGAGCCGTTCGGCGCGCTCGACGCGCAGACGCGCGCGCGCATGCAGGCGCATCTGTTGGAGATCTGGCGCAAGATCGACATCACCATCGTGTTCATCACGCATGATCTCGATGAGGCCATCTTCCTCGCCGACCGCATCCTGGTGCTGTCGGCCCATCCCGGCGAGGTGCAGGAGCTGATCGAGGTGCCGGTGCCGCATCCGCGCAGCGCGGCGCAATTCATCTCGCCCGAATTCCTCGCCACCAAGGCGCGGCTGGAGGAGCTGATCCATCAAGGCAAGGCGGAAGACGACGAGGACCTGAGCAGCTACCAGATGGTGGCGCGGCTCACCGACGTCGCCGACAGCGTCGATTAGGCAAAGCCGATGGACCAAAAGACGCCCGCATCGTTGAAAAGCAAGGCCGCGCGCGTGGCGGCGCGCGGTGCCAGCCGGCCGGTCAGCCGGATCAGCATTTCGCTGCCCGCGGCGCTGTTGAGCGATCTCGACCGCATGGTTGAAGCGCGCGGCTTCGCCACGCGCTCGCAGGCGGTCAACGACATGCTGCATCAATTCCTGGTCGAGCATAAGAACACGCTCGGCAACGACGTCATGGTGGGCGTGATCACGCTGCTTTACAACAACGCGGTGCCCGGCCTGCAGAAGCAGCTCGCCGACCTGCAGGTGCGCTACATCGACGAGGTGATCTCTTCGCTGCACGTGCACCTGATGCACAACCAGACCATGGAAGCGGTGCTGGTGCAGGGGCCGGCGCGCAAGCTGCAGATGATCGCCGACCAGATGATTTCCCGCCGCGGCATCATTTCCGGCAAGATGCACCTTGCCGCCGCGCTGATGCCGCCGGTGCATCCCTTCATCGACGCAAACAACCAAAAGGAGCGTTCTGATGCGCGATCTCTTCACGCGCAGTTCGCGCAAGGCCGGGCTGTTGCCGGCGCGCCGGCGCGAACGCCGCCATCATCCCGATTTCGACCGCATGGAAACGCAAGGCTGGAAGGCGCTCGACGCCGAAGGCAAGCTGTCGGAAGCGGGCTGGCGCAAGGAGCAGCAATGGGCGCTCGACATGGGGCTGCCCGGCGCCGACTCGCTCACCGACAAGAGCATTCCGACTTTCGCGCGCGGCGAGCTGCCGCATTTCGCCGGCATCAATACTTTCCTGAAGGCGCCTTACGTCGAGAACGTGCGCGACGTCGCCAAATACGACGCCGCCGTGCTCGGCATTCCCTTCAATTCCGGCACCACCTACCGGCCCGGCACGCGCTTCGGGCCGCAGGGCATCCGCCGCATCTCGGCGCTTTATACGCCCTATAATTACGAGCTGGGCGTCGATCTGCGCGAACAGATGACGCTGTGCGACGCCGGCGACGTGTTCACCATTCCCGGCAATCTGGAAAAGAGCTTCGACCAGATCACGCGCGGCGTGGCGCATGTGTTCTCGTCCGGCGCGCTGCCCTTGATGCTGGGCGGCGACCATTCGATCGGCTTTCCTTGCGTGCGCGGCATCGCGCAGTGCACCTCGAAGCGCATCGGCATCATCCATTTCGACCGCCACATCGACATCCAGGAGAAGGATCTCGACGAGCGCATGCACACCACGCCCTGGTACTGGGCGACCAACCTGCCCAACGTCTCGCCGACCAACCTGGTGCAGCTCGGCATCGGCGGCTGGCAGGTGCCGCGCGCCGGCGTGCAGGAGGCGCGCAAGCGCGGCACCAATGTGCTGACCATTGCCGATATCGAGAAGATCGGGCTGGAGAAGACCGCCGAGATCGCGCTCGAACTGGCGTGGAAGGATGCCGACGCGGTCTACATTTCGTTCGACGTCGACTCCATCGACTGCGGCTTCGTGCCCGGCACCGGCTGGCCGGAGCCGGGCGGCTTCCTGCCGCGCGAGGCGCTGAAATTGTTGGGGTTGGTGGCGGCGGAAGGCCTGTGCGGGCTGGAGGTGGTGGAAGTCTCGCCGCCTTACGACACCTCCGACATCACCGCGCTGGTCGGCGTGCGCGTGGTGGTGGAGGCGCTCGGCTCGCATGGTGGCGCACGGCAAGCTCGGCAGCCACAAGAAGCTGATCGACAAGCCGGTTACTTACTGAGGAGCGGATCATGCATCGCGGACACGATCACGACCATCATCATCACGGCAACGGCGCGGCCGGGCCACAATCATGCGACGCCACCGCGCGCGGCGCAGTGGCAGACGCCGCATCTGCCGGCCGAGCACGCGCATCGATCACGACCAGCACGAGCCCGATCTCGACCTGGTGGAGATGGCCTTTGTCGAGGGCTTCGCCGTCGCCAAGGACCCGGCGAGTTTCTTGCGGCTGGCGCGCATTCCGTTCGAGGCGGCGGACGGCGCACGGGAGCAAGCTGGTGCTGCTGCGGGTGGAGACCGAGGCGGTCACCGACGTCGGCACGCTGATCGCCGCAGCTCGGCGGCGGCGCTCATGCGCTACGATCCGCTGCCGGCGCGCATGGTGACGCACCGGCGGCGCTTGCGCTTCGTCTATTTCGACGGCAATGCGCCGCGGGCGCTGACGCTTGCGCAGGTGAGGGAGTTGACGGCGGCCTAAAGAGAGCCACGTCACTTCATGCTGGGCGGTTCACGGGCCGTCGTACAGCCAGGCGATGCCCTCATAGGATTGCTCGGGCGTGCGGCCCGACAGCATCAGGTCGCGCAGCTCCGCGGTGACGCCGCGCGCGTGATAGAAGTCGCCGTAGATGCGCGCCATGATCTGCACGCGCGCGGTGCGCAGATAGCGCTCCTGTTGATAGGCCTGGAAGGCGGCCGGCAGGTCGTCCGGCTGCGCCGCCACCTTCTCTGCCAGGATCACGGCGTCCTCGGTCGCCATGCAGGCGCCTTGCGCGAGATATTGCAGCATGGGATGGGCGGCATCGCCCAGCAGCGTGACATTGCCTTCCGACCAGTGCTTCACCGGCTCGCGGTCGCACAAGACCCACATGCGCCAGGTCTCGATGCGCTCGAGTAAGCGCTGCACCTGCGGCACCTGGCCCTTGAAATGCTTCCATAGCAGATCGGTTGAGCCTTCCGCGTTCCAGCCTTCCTCGTAGCGGTCGGAGTGGAACACGGCGACCAGGTTATAGAGCTCGCCGCGCCGCAGCGGGTAATGCACGAAGTGCGTGCGCGGGCCGGCCCACAGCACGACGTCGGGCCGCCACAGGTCTTGCGGCACGTCTTCGCGCTTGAGCACGGCGCGGTAGGCGATGTGGCCGGACACAAGCGGCTTGCCGTCGCCGACGATGCGCTCGCGGATCTTGCGACCACATGCCGTCGCAGCCGATCAGCGCGCGCCCGTCGGCGCGCTCGCCGTCGTCGAGCAGCGCGGTGACGCCGCCGGCGCGCGCTTCGTAGCCGGTCACGCGCCGGCTGTTCTCCAGCATGATCAGGTTGGACGCCTGGCAGGCCTTCAGGAAGGTGCCGTGGATGTCGGCGCGGTGGGTGACGGCATAGGGCTGGCCGAAGCGCGCGATGAATTCTTCGCCGAGCGGGATGCGGGTGATGAGCTTGCCGGTGAGCGCGTCGCGCATCTCCTGCGCCGGCGGGATGTGGGCGTCGGCGAGGATCGCTTCTTTCAGCCCGATCTTCTCCAGCACGCGGAACACGTTGGGCCCGAGCTGGATGCCGGCGCCGACCTCGCGGAACTCCAGGCTCTGCTCGAACACGCGCACCGGGAAGCCCTGGCGCGCCAGCGCGTAGGCCGCGGCCAGGCCGCCGATGCCGCCGCCCGCCACCAGAATGGGCGCCGCGCCGTTCGTTTGAGCCATGGACGTTCCCCGCTTTTATAAGGTGATTTTGGCGCCACGATAAAACGCCGCTGCGGCGGAGGCAAAGCGCGGCTTGCCTACAGGAAGGCGGCAAGAAAAAGCCCGCCGGTTGGAAACCGGCGGGCCGAAGCCGCGTCGCAATTCGCCAGGGTTGGGTTACTTCGTCATCTGACCGCGGATTTCGCCGGCCTTGTGAGCGGCGGTGTGGATGTTGACATAGATCTGGCCGGACATCAGGGCCGCGGCCTGCGCGTCGTTGAGCGTGGCCGAGCCTTCGAACGACGCGCCGTGCGGGTTGATCGGTACCATCACGCCGGCGTTCTTGCCGGACGGCGCCGGACCGTGGAAATGGGCGGCGGCGGCGGGGCCGGTCAGGCCGGAATAGTGGCCCTTCCAGGTCAGCTTTTTGCTGGCGCTGTCATAGGTCGCGGTGACCTCGCCGGCACCCTTGCTGGGGTTGGGCGGCACCTCGTTGGAAGCCTTCATATCTGCCTTGAAATTGACCATGGCCGCCATCGACGGCGAGGCCAGTGTGAGCGCGGCGGCGCAGGCGAATACCGCGAGCGCCGGGCGCAGAAACGTTGCCTTCATGTTTGCGTCTCCCCTTGATTAGGCTGCTGGCAGCCCGATAGCGAACACCGCCAGCCTGGCAGCTATTCCATTACCGGGCAATCAGGGTGCGCAGAGCGCGATCGAGGTGGTGGAGGCCTGCGCGCAGGCCTCGCAGGCCCAGTGGTGGCGGATCTCGCCGCCTTCGACGAATTCGGACACCAGCGGCGCGACCATCCAGTCGCCGCAGTGCGGACAGGACGCGGGCGCGGAGAAGGGGCGGGGTTTGGCGAGCTTTGCTGCGTTGCAGTGGAGCATCGTTCGGCCTCCGAAGGTCGTCCCTTACCCATCATTGAGCCCTCGTTTAGCGGTGCATCGTGGCGAGGGCGAGACGGATTGATGATGCTGCGGTGGCCGGATGGATAAAGTTTCGTGACAGAGCGTAAGGGGCGGCGCGGGGCTTGCGATAAGTCAAACAGCGGCAGGCGCACATCGAATAAAAAGCCATACAACCGATGGAGGACTAGCCGTTAAATTCCTCGACCTTCTCGCCAAGCTCGGCATCCTGCGCTACGGCACCAAGGCGGCCGTCTATCACTCCGGCACCGAGCGGCCGGCCGAACTCATGATGGACGACGTCTACAACGCCGAGCGCGATCTTACGACCAAGAAGGACGTCGAGAAGGTTCGCCAGGCGTTGGGCGGCAAGGATAGCGACAAGCGCTGAACCGCGATCTTTGCGGCGGCGCGGTTTGCGTCCAAGCGTCTGTTCGGAAAATATTGGTGAGCGCGCAGGGACTCGAACCCTGGACCTACTGATTAAAAGTCAGTTGCTCTACCACCTGAGCTACGCGCTCGTCACTTCATCGTGGCGCATGATCTTGTCCGAAAACCGGTATCAACTTTTCGGGACCATGCGCTGGCGCAAGATAGACCCTTAAAATCGGGCCGCAATCACACCCTGGCCGCTGTGTAGGGGCGCTGGCCTGCCCGGTCAATAGGCAGGGGCGGCATTATCCTTGAACTCGCGTTGGGGGTGCGGCTTTTGCTAGACTGGCCGCTCGTTTCACGTGAACCCGGAGCCGCCCCATGCCGATCGTCAACCGCGTCGCCGACTTGGTAAACGAGATCGCCGAATGGCGGCACGACCTGCATGCCCATCCCGAGCTGCTGTTCGACGTCAACCGCACCGCCGGCTCTGTGGCCGAGAAGCTGCGCGAGTTCGGCTGCGACGAGGTGGTGACCGGCCTCGGCCGCACCGGCGTGGTGGGCGTCATCCGCGGCCGTAAAGGCACCTCCGACAAGACCATCGGCCTGCGCGCCGACATGGACGCGCTGCCGATCGAGGAGGCGACCGACCTGCCGTACAAGTCGACGGTGCCCGGCAAGATGCACGCCTGCGGCCATGACGGCCACACCGCCATGCTGCTCGGCGCCGCGCGCTATCTCGCCGAGACGCGCAATTTCGCCGGCAACGCGGTGGTGATCTTCCAGCCGGCGGAGGAGGGCGGCGGCGGTGGCCGGGTCATGGTCGAGGACGGCATGATGGAGCGCTTCAAGATCGGCGAGGTCTACGGCATGCATAATTTCCCCGGGCTGCCGGTCGGGCAATTCGCGCTGCGCCCGGGCGCGACCATGGCGGCGGCCGATCATCTCTCGATCGACATCGAGGGCAAGGGCGGGCACGCCGCGCGTCCGCATCTTTCGGTCGACAGCGTGCTGGTCGGTGCGCAGATCGTCAACGCCATCCAGTCGATCGTGTCGCGCAATGTCGATCCGCTGAAATCGGCGGTGGTGTCGATCACCATGTTCCACGCCGGCAATGCCGACAACGTCATTCCGCAGACCGCGCAATTGCGCGGCACTGCGCGCTCGCTCTCGCCTGAGGTGCGCGACCTGTTGGAGAAGCGCCTGCGCGAAGTGGTGGAGGGCACGGCGGCGCTCCACGGCGCCAAGGCGACGCTGCGATACCGGCGTGGCTATCCGGTGCTGAAGAACCACGCGGCGCAGACCGATTTCGCGGCCAAGGTGGCGGGCGAAGTGGCCGGCCGGGACAAGGTCGACACCGACATGGCGCCGGTGATGGGAGCGGAGGATTTCGCCTACATGCTGAACGCGCGGCCGGGCGCCTTCATCTTCATCGGCAACGGCGACAGCGCCGGCCTGCATCACCCGGCTTACAATTTCAACGACGAGGCGATCCCGTTCGGCACCTCCTACTGGGTGAAGCTGGTGGAGACGGCGCTGGGCGCCTAGGTCCTGTCATTCCGGGGCGCGTGCCAACGGGTCCGCGCGAAGCGCGGCCCGATGATAAACTCCGCACGCGAACCCGGAATCCAGAAAACGACTTCTTTGCTTGCATCTGGATTCCGGATCGCCGCGGAGCCTGTGCTCGGACGGCGCGAAGCGCCGATCCGAGTGCGGCGTCCGGAATGACGGGGGACTGCGGTCGCCTACAGCGGCTCGCCGGCCATTTTGACCGGATGGCAGACGGCGCGCGCGTGGATCAGGCGCGCGCACAGTCGGGCGGCGGCGGTATAGGTCGGCATCGGCCCGACGATCAGGCGGTAGTGCGTGGCGGTCCCGCGCCGCTCGCGCAGCACGTGCGGTTTCAGCTCGCCGAGCAGCGGCCTGAAATTGGCTTTGAGCGCCGCCCATTGCATATGCAGCAAGGCGAGGTTGGATGCGCCGGCGAGCGCGATGCCGAAACCGGGCTTCGGCGGCAGCGCCGCCATGCGTACCGGCGGCAGCGGCACGGCTTCGTGCGCCTGCGCCGGTGGCGTGGGCTCCGCACTTTGCCGCGGCGGCGCCGGCTCGGCGCGCTCGGCCGGTTGCGGCGCGGCGGCCGCGGCTACCTCATGCGCCGCGTCCGCCTCATGCGGCGTTCCTGGCCAGGACGCCGGTTCGCCTGCGCCGGGCGCCATGGCAAGCGGCGCGATGACCGGCGGGGTGGCCACGGCCGGCGGAGGGGTCGCGGGTTTCTCGGGCTTTGCCGCCGCCGCCTCCACCTGTTTCTTGATCGAGCCGGTCAGGTCGTCCAGATTGCGCTCGAGGCCGGCGACGCGCGCGCCCAGCCGCTCGCGGTCGGCGGTCAATTCGCGCAACTGCGCCTTCAATTGCGCCAGTTCGGCCTTGTCGGTGGGCGGCGGCACTTTCACCACCGCCACCGCGTGAACCGGCAAATCGGCCGGCGCCATCGCCATCTGCAGACGCCGGCTGCCGATGTCGGTCTGGGTCACCACCGCCAGCACGCCGAGCGAGAGCGCGGCGGCAAAACCCCAGCCGGTCAGCCGCCACAGCGTGCGCATATCGAAGCGGCGCCGCCTCGTCGGTTCGCGTAGGCCGGCCTCGGTCGCCATGGGCACCTTCTCGAAAGGGCGAATCATTGAAAACATTAGCAGAATCCGGCAATGCTGGCTCCGCCGCGGCGCGCGCGAGACTTGGCCACACCCGCTCTTTACCCGCCGGGCCGCTTCAGTAGGGTGCGCGTCCATCATCACCGCTAGCGCGAACCGGGAACCGATGAAGCCGAGAACCTGCCTTGCGATCGTGCTCGCCGCCGGCGAAGGCACGCGCATGCGCTCAGCGCTACCCAAGGCGCTCAACGTGCTCGGCGGCCGCACGCTGCTGGCGCATGTGCTGGCGGCGGCGCAAGCGCGGCCGGCTGCGGCGAGGTGGCGGTGGTGGTCGGGCCCGATCAAGATGCGGTGGCGCAGGAAGCGCGCGCGGTCGAGCCGCGGGCGCAACTATTCGAGCAGCGCGAGCGCAAGGGCACGGCGCATGCGGTGCTGGCGGCGCGCGAAGCGATTATGCGCGGCGCCGACCAGATACTGGTGATCTTTGCCGACACGCCGCTGGTGCGCGCCGAAACGCTCAAAGAATTGCGCGCGGCGCTTGCGGGCGGCGCCGGCGTGGCGGTGCTCGGTTTCCGGCCCACGGATCCGGCGGGCTATGGCCGGCTGCTCACGCGCGACGGCGAACTGATCGCCATCCGCGAGGAGCGAGACGCCAGCGCCGCAGAGCGCGGAATCGCGCTCTGCAACGGCGGGCTGATGGCGCTGGCCGGCGCGCAGGCGCTTGCCCTGCTCGATCGCATCGGCAACGCAAATGCCAAGGGCGAATACTACCTCACCGACGCGGTTGCCATTGCCCGCGACATGGGCTTGAAGGCAGTCGCGATCGAAACCACGGAGGACGACGTGCGCGGCATCAACACCAAGGCGCAGCTGGCGGAAACGGAAGCTGTGCTGCAGCAGCGGCTGCGCGCCGCCGCCATGGAAGCGGGCGTCACGCTGGTGGCGCCGGAGACCGTGTTTCTTTCCGCCGACACCAGGCTCGGCCGCGATGTCACCGTCGAGCCCAATGTGGTGTTCGGGCCCGGCGTCACGGTGGAGGAGGGCGCCACCATCAAGTCGTTCTCGCATCTGGAAGGCGCCCATGTCGGCAAGGGTGCGCGCGTCGGCCCGTTCGCGCGGCTGCGGCCCGGTACCGAGCTCGGGAGCGACGTGCATATCGGCAATTTCGTCGAGGTGAAGGCGGCCACGATCGAGACCGGCGCCAAGGCCAATCATCTGGCCTATATCGGCGACGCCAGCGTCGGCGCCGGCGCCAACATCGGCGCCGGCACCATCACCTGCAATTACGACGGCGTCGCCAAGCATCGCACCGATATCGGCAAGGGCGCCTTCATCGGCTCCAATTCCTCGCTGGTGGCGCCGGTCAAGATCGGCGACGGCGCCTATATCGGCACCGGCACCGTGGTGACCAGCGACGTGCCGGCCGATGCGCTCGCGCTCGCGCGCCCGGAACAGACAATTAAGGAAGGCTGGGCAAAACGCTTGCGGCAGGTGAAGGCCTTGGGCAAAAGCTTGCGCAAGGCGCCGCCGAAAAAGCGCGCGTAACGCGCCGCTGTTAACCGTGCCGTCCCTGTCACAAGGCGAAATGCGTTGTGATTTCCATAAAGTTGCCGGCGGCGGCTAAACCATGATCAGCAAGTTAAACGGGGGCTCTCCAGCCGCCATGTGCGGAATCGTCGGAATACTCGGGCGCGAAGCGGTCGCGGCCCATCTGGTCGATGCGCTCAAGCGCCTCGAATACCGCGGCTATGATTCCGCCGGCGTCGCCACTTTGGAAAAAGGCAAGCTGGCGCGCCGCCGCGCGCAGGGCAAGCTGAAGGCGCTGGAGACGCGGCTCGAGCGCGAGCCGCTCGCCGGCCACAGCGGCATCGGCCATACCCGCTGGGCCACCCACGGCAAGCCGAGCGAGAGCAACGCCCATCCGCATTCGACCGACCGGGTGGCGGTGGTGCACAACGGCATCATCGAGAATTTCCGCGAGCTGCGCGAGAAGCTCGAAAAGAAAGGCTGCAAGTTCACCAGCGACACCGACACCGAAGTGGTGGCGCATCTGGTGACCGAGGAATTGAAGGCCGGCAAGACGCCGGCGCAGGCGGTGTCGGCCGCGCTCAAGCAATTGCGCGGCGCCTTCGCGCTCGCCTTCCTGTTCGCCGGCGAGGACGATCTGATGATCGCGGCGCGCAAAGGCTCGCCGCTGGCGGTCGGCTACGGCGACGGCGAGATGTATGTCGGCTCGGACGCCATCGCGCTGGCGCCGTTCACCGACACGGTCAGCTATCTGGAGGATGGCGACTGGGCGGTGCTCACGCGCGAGGGCGTGGAGATTTTCGACGCGCAGGACAACAGGATCGAGCGGCCGGTGATCAAGTCGGCGGCGTCGGGGCTCTTGGTCGACAAGGGCAATTTCAAGCACTTCATGGCCAAGGAGATCCACGAGCAGCCGGAAGTGGTGGGCCACACGCTTGCGCGCTACATCGACATGGTGACCGAGCGCGTCGTGCTGCCGGCGGAATTGCCGTTCGAGTGGACGAAACTGAAACGGCTGTCGATCTCGGCCTGCGGCACCGCCTTCTATGCCGGGCTGGTGGCGAAATACTGGTTCGAGCGCTTCGCTAAGCTGCCGGTGGAGATCGATATCGCCTCCGAATTTCGCTACCGCGAGGCGCCGATGGAAAAAGGCGATCTCGCCATCTTCATCTCGCAATCGGGCGAGACCGCCGACACGCTGGCGAGCCTGCGCTACGCCAAGGAGCACGGACTGCACGTGCTGTCGGTGGTGAACGTGCCGACCTCGACGATCGCGCGCGAAAGCTCAGTAGTGATGCCGACGCTCGCCGGCCCCGAGATCGGCGTCGCCTCGACCAAGGCCTTCACCTGCCAGCTTTCGGTGCTCGCTTGCTTGGCCATCGCCGCCGGGCGCGCGCGCGGCGAATTATCGGACGACGACGAGCAGAAGCTGGTGCACGCGCTGATCGAAGTGCCGCGTCTGATGACGCAGGCGCTGGCGCTCGAGCCGCAGATCGAACGCTTGGCGCACGAGCTCAGCAAGGTGCACGACGTGCTCTATCTCGGGCGCGGCACCTCGTTCCCGATTGCGCTGGAGGGTGCGCTGAAGCTGAAGGAAATCTCCTATATCCACGCCGAAGGCTACGCCGCCGGCGAGCTCAAGCACGGGCCGATCGCGCTGATCGACGAGACCATGCCGGTGATCGTGATCGCGCCGCACGACCGCGTGTTCGAGAAGACGCTGTCGAACATGGAGGAGGTAGCCGCGCGCGGCGGCCGCATCATCCTGGTGACCGATACGAAGGGCGCCAAGGAGGCCGCCATGGACCAAGTGGAGACGCTGACGCTGCCCGACATGGCGGCGACCGTGACGCCGCTGGTCTATGCGCTGCCGGTGCAACTGCTTGCCTATCATACCGCGGTCGCGCTCGGCACCGACGTCGATCAGCCGCGCAACCTCGCGAAATCGGTCACCGTCGAGTAAGATCGTTTATGAACGAATTCGAGCAGCAACCGGGCGACGAACTGGCGGCCGACCTGGAAGCCGTGCACGCGGCCTCGCAGACCGGCATCGCCGGCCGCATCCGCAACTGGTTCCTCACCGGGCTGGTGGTGGCGGGGCCGCTGGCGGTCACCGTCTGGCTGATCTGGACGGTGGTGCGCTGGGTGGACGACGTGGTGCGCCCGTTCATCCCGCCGGCCTACCGGCCGGAAACCTATCTGCCGTGGCCGATCCCCGGCACCGGCCTGGTGATCGCCTTCGTCGCGCTCACGCTGCTCGGCTTCCTCACCGCCAACCTGGTCGGGCGCAAGCTGGTGGAACTGGGCGAGGGCCTGCTCTCCCGCATGCCGATCGTGCGGCCGATCTACAAGACCATGAAGCAGATCTTCGAAACGCTGTTCTCGAAGACCGGCTCGAGCTTCCGTAAAGTTGCGCTGGTGGAATTTCCCGCCCCCGGCATGTGGTCGCTGGTGTTCCTGTCGCAGCCGCCGGGCAACGAGGTGGCGAGCAAGCTGCCGGATGGCGAGCACGTCTCGGTGTTCCTGCCGTGCACGCCCAACCCGACCACTGGGTTCTTCTTCTTCGTCAAGCGCAGCGAGCTGCGCGAGCTCGACATGACGGTCGAGAACGCCATGACGCTGCTGATCTCGGCCGGCATGGTGCAGCCGGACGGCGAGGAGCAGAAAAAGCTCGGTTCGCTCGCCGCCAATGCACGGGCGGCGCAGATTGCGCGCACCAAGGAAATCGTGGAATAGGCCCTCCCGCCGCACCGGCCTTGCTGCTAGGTTAAGCGGGCAGCACAGGGGGCAGATCATGGGCTTCGTCGAAGCGATCGTTTCCGGATTCCGCAACTACGTCAACTTCTCCAGCCGCGCGCCGCGCTCCGAATATTGGTATTGGACGCTGTTCGTGATCCTAGTGAGCATCGTCGCCAATATCCTCGATGTGGTCCTCTTCCACGGCATGTACGGCTACGCGCCGATCAGCAGCCTCAGCAGCCTGGCTTTGCTTCTGCCGGGCATTGCCGTGTCGGTGCGGCGGCTGCACGACATCGACCGCACCGGCTGGTGGATCCTGCTCGCTTTTACCCTCATCGGCATTTTCGTGCTGATCTACTGGGATTGCGTGAAAGGCACGGCGGGAAATAATCGCTTCGGTCCCGATCCGCTCGGCGGCGCCTGAGCGCCACCGGCGTCATCCGGCGCGGATCAGCGTGATCGCCTCGTCCTTGCCGAACAGATAGAGCAGGTGACGCAGCGCCTCGCCGCGCTCGCTCTTGAGCGAGGGGTCGCGCGTGAGCACCAGCGCGGCGTCGTCGCGCGCGGCGCCCAGATATTTGCCGTGCACTTCCAGCCGCGCGACGCGGAAGCCCGGCATGCCGCTCTGGCGCGTGCCGAGCAGGTCGCCTTCGCCGCGCAGGCGTAAATCTTCCTCCGCGATGCGGAAGCCGTCTTCGGTTTCGCGCAGGATGGCGAGGCGCGCCTTGGCGGTCTCGCCGAGCGGGGCCTTGTACAGCAAGAGGCAAGTCGAATGGTCCGGTCCGCGGCCGATGCGGCCGCGCAACTGGTGCAGTTGCGCCAGGCCGAAGCGCTCGGCGTGCTCGACCACCATGACGGTCGCCTCCGGTACGTCGACGCCCACCTCGATCACCGTGGTGGCGACCAGGAGCTTGCTGTCGCCGGCGGCGAAGCGCGCCATGGCGGCGTCCTTGTCGGCGCCCTTCAGGCGGCCGTGCACCAGGTCGACCGTTGCGCCGAACTTTGCGCGCAGCTCCTCATAGCGCTCCTCGGCGGCGGCGAGATCACTCTTTTCGGATTCCTCGACCAGCGGGCAGACCCAATAGGCGCGGTTGCCCGCGTCGAGCGCGCGGCCGATGGCATCTTCGACCTCCTCGAGGCGGTCGAGCGGAATGGTGCGGGTGTCGATCGGCTGGCGGCCGGCCGGCTTCTCGCGCAGCTCCGACACGTCCATGTCGCCGAAATAAGTCAGCACCAGGGTGCGCGGGATCGGCGTGGCGGTGAGCACCAGCACGTCGACCGCTTCGCCCTTCTGGGTGAGCGCCAGCCGCTGGTGCACGCCGAAACGGTGCTGCTCGTCCACGACCGCGAGCGCGAGATCGTGGAAGGCGACATCTTCTTGGAACAGCGCGTGGGTGCCGACGAGCAGATCGATGTCGCCCAACGTCAGGCGGTCGAGGATTTCCTTGCGCGCCGGGCCGCGCTCGCGGCCGGTCAGGATGGCGACGCGGAGGCCGGCGGCCTCGGCGAGCGGCGCGATGGTCTTCAAATGCTGGCGGGCGAGCAGCTCGGTCGGCGCCATGAAGGCGGCCTGGCGGCCGGCTTCGATCACGGCGGCGGCGGCGATCAGCGCCACCACGGTCTTGCCGGAGCCGACGTCGCCTTGCAGCAGGCGCAACATGCGCTGCGGGCGGGCGAGATCGGTGACGATGTCGTCGACCGCCTTCTGTTGTGAATGCGTCAGCGCATAGGGCAGCGCCTTCATGATGCGCGCGCGCAAGCGGCCTTCGCTGGCGGTGCCGCGGCCGGATTGCCGGCGCATATGCGCGCGCACCAAAGCGAGCGCCAGTTGGCCGGCGAGCAATTCGTCATAGGCGAGCCGCGTCCAGGCAAGGCTCTCAGGGCTTACGTCGTGCGGTTCGTGCGGGCGGTGCAACAGACGTAAGGACTCGGCGAAGGAAGGGAAGCGCTCGCGCGAGACCCAGGCCGCATCCTGCCATTCCGGCAGCACGGGGATGCGCGCCAGCGCGGCGAGTGCGCCATCCATCGCGCGCCGCACATTGCCGAGCGCCAGGCCTTCGGTGAGCGGATAGGTCGGCTCGACCAGCGGCAGCGCGGCAAAGCCTTTTTCGTCCACCACCCGGTCGGGATGCACCATCTGCAACATGCCGTCGTAGAACTGGGCGGTGCCAGAGACGTAGCGCGTCTTGCCGGGCGGCAGCAGCTTCTCCAGATAATCGGGCCGGGCGTTGAAAAAAGTCAGCGTCAGAGTGGGTCCAGTGCCGTCGCTGGTGACGATCCGGTAGGGCGCACGCGGGCGGCGTGGCGGGGCCGGCCGGTGCTCTTCGACCGTCACCGCGACTGTGACCAGCTGCCCGTCCTGCACCTCATTCAGCTTGGGCCGCGCGCGGCGGTCGATGGTGCCGGAGGGCAGGTGGAACAAGAGGTCGATGACGCGCGGCGCCTCGCGATCGAGCAGCCGGGCGTAGAGCCGCTCCAGCTTCGGCCCGACGCCGGGCAGGCTGGTGAGCGACGCGAACAGGGGATTGAGAACCGGCGGGCGCATGGCCGGCATGCTGGCGCGCAGGCGAGGCCTGCGCAATGCGGCCCTGTGCAAAGTCGCCCGCGGCGGTCTATATAACCCTCGCCCGGCCCGTCCGGGTTTTTGGCGTTGGAGATGTGCTGGTGAAATTGGAGCTGGGGCGGTGACGGGCACGCGAATTTCGAGCGAGGGGCTGGACGCGCGCCGGCGGCGGCTCTTGTTCCGCTCCTGGCACCGCGGCATCGTCGAGATGGATCTGGTGCTCGGCCGCTTTGCCGACGCCCAGATCGCGCAATGGAGCGAGGCCGAGCTCGACGACTACGAGCGGCTGTTGGAAATCCCCGACCAGCCCTTTTTCGCCTGGGTGAGCGGCGCGGAGGCCGTGCCGGGGGAGTACGACACGCCGATGTTCCGCCGGCTGCGCGCCTTTCACGACAAGGGTGAGGGGGTGCGGTGAGCGCGACGGCCAAATCCCCCGCCGAATTGCTGCGCGCCGGCAAGCCGCTGACGCTCGCCCAAGTGGCCGACGGCGCCGAAGGCCTGGTGCTCGCCGACCTCGCGCGCAGCATTGCTGCGCGCCAGGACGCGCCGGCGATCTCGCTCTGCGTCATCTGCCGCGACGGCCAACGCATGGCGCAGCTATCGCGCGCGCTGTCGTTCTTCGGGCCCGACATTCTGACCATGGAATTCCCGGCCTGGGACTGCCTGCCTTACGACCGGGTGTCGCCCAACGCCCCCGTGGTGGCGCAACGCATGACCGCGCTGTCGCGGCTGGCGCGCGTGAAGGGCCGCGACCGCCCGTCGGTCTTGCTCACCACCATCAATGCCGCATTGCAGCGCGTGCCGGCGCGCGACTTCGTGGCGACGCACGCGCTGTCGGTCGGGCCCGGAAATGTCACCGGCATGCAGAGCATCATCGACTGGCTGGAGCTCAACGGATTTACCCGCGCCTCCACCGTGCGCGAGCCGGGCGACTATGCGGTGCGCGGCGGCATTCTCGATCTCTATCCGCCCGGCATGGACATGCCGGTGCGGCTCGATTTCTTCGGCGACGCGCTGGAGACTATTCGCAGCTTCGATCCACAGACGCAACGCAGCGAAATGGAATTGCGCGGGCTCGATCTGGTGCCGGTCGCCGAATTCCAGCTGATCACCGAGTCGATCCGCCGCTTCCGCACCGGCTATGTCGCGCAATTCGGCGCCGCCGCGCCCGACGATCTGCTGTACGAGGCGGTGAGCGAGGGCCGGCGCTATCCCGGCATGGAGCATTGGCTGCCGCTGTTCCATAGCAAACTGGAGACGCTGTTCGACTATCTGCCGGGCACGGCGCTGGCGCTTGAGCATCTGGACGAAGACGCCGCGCGCGAGCGCTTCGCGCAAGTCGCCGACTATTACGAGGCGCGCCGGCAGGCGCTCGCCGAAGGCGTGACGCCGCCCTATAAGCCGCTGCCGCCCGACCGGCTCTACCTCACGGAAGACGAATGGCGCGACCGGCTGGAAGCCGAACGGTTTGCCAAGCTCACGCCCTTTGCCGTGCCGGAGGCGGAAGGCGTGATCGACATCGGCGCGCGGCAGGGGCGCAATTTCGCGGCCGAGCGCGCCGAGCCCAAATCGAACGTGTTCGAGGCGGTGGCCGAGCACGTGCTTTCGCTGCAGGGCGAGGGTAAGCAGGTGGCGATCGCGCTGTGGAGCGAGGGCGCGCGCGAGCGCATGAGCCACGTGCTGGCCGACCACCGGCTGCACAATCTTACGCCGGTCGTGTCCTGGCCGCAGGCGGTTGCCCTGCCCAAGCACGCGGTGGCGCTCGCCGTGCTCGGCATCGAATCCGGCTTCGAGACCGAGGCTGCCGCCATCATCAGCGAGCAGGACATCCTGGGCGACCGGCTGGTGCGGCCGCGCCGCGCCATGAAGCGGGCGGAGAATTTCATCGCCGAGGCGACCAGCCTGGCGCCCGGCGACCTGGTGGTCCATGTCGATCACGGCATTGGCCGTTTTGCCGGCTTGCAGGCGATCGAGGCCGCCGGCGCGCCGCACGACTGCCTGGAAATCCATTACGCCGAAGACACCAAGCTGTTCCTGCCGGTCGAGAACGTCGAGCTGTTGTCGCGTTACGGCTCGGAGGAATCGGGCGTCGAGCTCGACCGGCTGGGCGGCGGCAATTGGCAGGCGCGCAAGGCGCGCATGAAGAGCCGTATCCGCGAAGTCGCCGGCGAATTGATCAAGATCGCGGCCGAGCGGCTGTTGCACGAGGCACCGCGCTTGACGGTCGGGCCGGGCGCCTATGACGAGTTCTGCGCCGGCTTCCCCTACGAAGAAACCGACGACCAGCTCGCTGCCATCGAGGCCACCATCAAGGATCTCGGCGCCGGCAAGCCGATGGACCGGCTGGTGTGCGGCGACGTCGGCTTCGGCAAAACCGAAGTGGCCTTGCGCGCCGCCTTCATCGCCGCGGTCAGCGGCAAGCAGACCGCCGTCATCGTGCCGACCACGCTGTTGGCGCGCCAGCACTTCAAGACCTTCAGCGAGCGGTTCCGCGGCTTCCCGGTCAATGTGGCGCAGGCCTCGCGGCTGGTGCCGCACGCGCAACTGGCGCAGACCAGGGCCTGCCTTACCGCCGGCACGGTCGACATCGTCATCGGCACCCATGCGCTGCTCGGGCGCGGCATCAAGTTCAAGGATTTGGGGCTGCTGGTGGTGGACGAGGAGCAGCATTTCGGCGTCGCGCACAAGGAAAAGCTGAAAGCGCTGCGCTCGCGAAGTGCACGTGCTCACGCTCACCGCCACGCCGATCCCGCGCACATTGCAGTTGGCATTGACTGGCGTGCGCGACCTCTCGATCATCGCCTCGCCGCCGGTCGACCGCCTGGCGGTACGCACTTTCGTGTCGCCCTTCGATCCCATCACCGTGCGCGAGGCGCTGCTGCGCGAGAAATACCGCGGCGGCCAGGCCTTCTATGTCTGCCCGCGCATCGAGGACCTCGCCGGCGCCAAGGACTTCCTCGACAAGAACGTTCCCGAGGTGCGGGTCGCGGTCGCGCATGGCCAGATGCCGCCGACCGTGCTCGACGACATCATGTCGGCCTTCTACGACGGCAAATATGACGTGCTGCTTTCGACCACGATCATCGAATCCGGCCTCGACATCCCGACCGCCAATACGCTGATCGTACACCGCGCCGACCGCTTCGGACTGGCGCAACTCTATCAGCTGCGCGGCCGGGTGGGGCGGGCCAAGCTGCGCGCTTATGCGCTGCTCACGTTGCCGGCGCAGGCCAAGATCACGCCGCAGGCCGAGCGGCGGCTGAAGGTGCTGCAATCGCTCGACACGCTGGGCGCCGGCTTCCAGCTCGCCTCGCATGACTTGGACATTCGCGGCGCCGGCAATCTGCTGGGCGAGGAGCAGTCCGGCCATATCAAGGAAGTGGGCTTCGAGCTCTATCAACAAATGTTGGAAGAGGCGGTCATGAGTCTCAAGGCCGGCATCACGGCGCCGGTGGCCGACCGCTGGTCGCCCCAGATCACCATGGGCACGCCGGTGCTCATTCCGGAAGACTATGTCGCCGACCTGTCGGTGCGGCTGGCGCTCTACCGGCGGCTGGCCGGGATCGAGGACGAGCGCGAGATCGAGGCTTTCGCGGCCGAGCTGGTCGACCGTTTCGGCAAGCTGCCGGTCGAGGTCGAGCATCTCTTGCAGGTGGTGACGATCAAGGCGCTCAGCCGCCACGCCAATGTCGAGCGGGTGGAGGCCGGGCCGAAGGGCATCGTGCTCGCCTTCCGCGACAACGTCTTCCCCAATCCGGACGGGCTGATCGCTTACATCCGCGAGCAGGGATCGGGCGTGCGCATGCGCAACGATCCGAGGAACGCCAAGGCGCAGCAACTCGTGTTCTTTGAGGACTGGCCGCGCCCGGTCGAGCGGCTCAAAGGCACGGCGGCCATCCTGCGGCGGCTTGCAACGCTCGCCGAGCCGGCCAAGGCGGCGTGAACTTCGACTGCCCTTGAGGTGGCGGCCAGTCCGCATCAATTCAAACCGCTGAGACCGCGTTTCGCTGCCCGGCCGTGTACATTGAGCGGTGACTCGATATATTTGAAGGCCCGGTGGCGTCCGACTGACCAGGAGCAAGAATATATGAAAGTCCTCCTCACCGCCGCTGCCCTTTTTGCAGTTTTTCTGTTGTCGGCTTGCGATTGGAGCGGTCTCGGCTTCAACGGCAAGTGCAAAGAATATTGCGCGAGCATGACGGTTACAGAGTACAAAAGTCAGGCGGACATCGACTCGGCTATGAAGCAAAAGTGCGAAAGTATGGGGCGGCATGGCACGCCACAGGTGTTGGACAGGAACAAGACTGAAATTGGGTTCACCTGCCCCGAGTAGTCGCAGGCCAGCCGACCGCGAGATGAGGCGGTAGCGGATTTTTAGCTGTGGTGTTCTTCGAGGACTGGCCGCGCCCGGTCGAGCGGCTGAAAGGCACCGCCGCGATCCTGCGGCAACTCGTGTCGATCGCCGAGCCGGCCAAGGCGGCTTAACCAGTTAGTTGCCGCTATTCCGGTAAAAGTGTAGTTTCTCGCCCGTTAGGTGGCGTGGGGGTGCGTATGAAAGTCGACTATCATATCTTTAAATCGGCCGTGAACGGCTATCTCGGTCTACACATGGACCGCAGGAACCGGCCGACCTTTTTTAACATTTCGGAAACGTTTCCCGCGCTCGACGCCGTCACCAAGGCCTATCCGGTCATCCGCGAAGAATTCGATCGCGTGGTCGCGGAAGGGCTTTCGCTGCCACAATATCACGAGGTCGATTCGGGCGAGCGCGCGATTTCGAATACCACGCCGAACCGCTGGAACGTGTTCATGCTCGAATGTCTGGGCTACCAGGTTGGGCCCAATGTGGCGCGCTGCGCCGAGACCATGAAGGCGCTGGCGGGCGTACCGGACATGGTGCAGGCGTTCTTTTCAATTCTCGATCCGGGCAAGTCGGTGCCCGAGCATGAAGGGCCCTATCTCGGCTATCTGCGCTATCATCTCGGCCTGCGCGTGCCGAAGAACAATCCGCCCAAGATCGTGGTCAACGGCCAGGATTACGTCTGGAAGGAAGGCGAGGGCGTGCTGTTCGACGACAGTTGGCCGCACAAGGTCGTCAACGACAGCAAAGAATTGCGCGCGGTCTTGATCGTCGACGTGCGGCGGCCGCTGCCGGCGACCGCCAATGTGGTCAACAAGTTCGTCACCGACGTGGTCGGGCGCCGTTTCTATGGCCGGCCGGTGGCCCGCAAGGCTGAAGCTTTCGCGCGCGGGCAATTGAGCGGCTCCACCAAGCAGCTCGGCGTGCACTAGCGCGGCATCCGCAATACCGGCTTGATGGTGATGCCGGCCGCTGCCTCCGTGGCGGCGCGGTTAATGTCGGCAAGATCGTAGAAGGTGATCATGCGCTCGACGGGGAAGCGCCCGGCGGCGATGTGGTCGACCAGTTGCGGGATGAACTCTTGCGGCACGCTGTCGCCCTGAATGACGCCGCGCACCACGCGGCCGTTCTGCAAATGCCGCATGTTGAAGGTGACTTCGGTTTCGGCCGGCGCGCTGCCAAGCAGCACACAGGTGCCGGCCGGCATCAGCGCCTCGACCGCTTCGCGGAACACCGACGCCAGCGCCGAGGTCTCCAGCGTGTAGCGCGCGCCCAGGCCCGTGATCTTCTTGATCTCGGCCACGACGTCGGTGCGGCCGCTGTGATTGATGGTGTGGGTGGCGCCCAATTCGCGCGCCAGCGCCAGCCGATGCTCATGCACGTCGACGGCGACGATCGGATCGCAGCCGGCGATCTTGGCCGCCATCAGCGCCGACAGGCCGACCGCGCCGACCCCGAACACCGCAAAGCTGTCGCCTGACTGCGGCTTCATCACAGTGAGCACGGCACCGGCGCCGGTCTGCCCGCCGCAGGCGAGCGGCCCGAGCATTTCGATCGACGCATCGTTGCGCACCTTCACCGCGAAGCGCTCGTTGGCGATGGTGTAGCTGCCGAACGAGGATTGCTGGAAGAAGGCGCTGTAGACCGGCTTGCCGGCTTGCGCATGCAGTGTCGAGCCGTCGGCGCGGGTGCCGCCGTGCTTGAGCGTGCCCGCGTGCAGGCAATAGGTCTGGCGGTGCGTGCGGCAGTTCGGACAGGTACCGCACCAGGGGTAGGACATCACGACGTGGTCGCCGGATTTGAATTTGGCGACGCCGGCGCCGACCGCGCGCACGATGCCGGCGCCTTCGTGGCCGAACACGGCGGGGTAGGGCATTTCAGGATAATAGCCGTCGCGGCCGTGCAGATCGGTCGCGCACATGCCGGAGGCTGCGACCTCGACCAGCAATTCGTCGGCGCGCGGATCGCACAGGTCAAGATGTTCGATGCCGAAGGCGCCGCCGCGTTCGCGCACCACGGCGGCCGTGATCTTCATGCGCGCAACCTGCTATTCGGCCGCCGCGTCGCCGGCCTGCGCCAGGCGCTCGATCGCCTCGGCGAGATGTTCCGGCGCCTGCGCGCCCGACACCGCAAAGCGCCCGCCGAAGATGAAGCAGGGCACGCCGTCGATGCCGGCTTCCTTCGCCGACTGCGCCTCCTGCGAGACCTGCTCGACATCCTGCTCGCTGGCCAGCGCCTCGCCGACGTCCTCCGGGTCGAGCCCGACGTCGGCGGCCGCCTGCACCAGCACCGCGCGGTTGGTGAGGTCGGCGCCTTCGGTGAAATAGAGGTCCATCAATCGCTGCTTCATCTCGGCCGACTTGCCGATGCCGCCGGCCCAGCGGATCAGCCGGTGGGCGTCGAGCGTATTGGGCTGCCGCTGCATCTTGTCCATGGCATAGACGAGGCCTTCCTCCGCCGCCGCCGCGGTGACGCGCTGGGCGATGCCGGCATAGCGCTCGGGCGAGCCGAACTTGGTGGTGAGATAGTCCTCGCGCGAAATGCCCTCGCGCGGGATCCAGTCGTTGAGGAAATAGGGGTGCCAATGCACCTCGACCGGGATATCGGGCTTGAGCGCCAGCGCCTTTTCCAGGCGGCGCTTGCCGATGAAGCACCAGGGGCAGACCACGTCGGAGACGACGTCGATGCGGACTGGGCGGTTGGTCGGACATGGGCGTCTCCTTCGGGCCGCGGCGTTGCCGGGCAGCCTATGCCGCAGCCCCAGCCCGGCAACCGCGCGACGCCGGTCGCTATTGAGGTCCCGGTCGCGGCACGCCGCCGGCGCTGCTATGCCGCGGACCGCCGTTGCAACCCGCCGAAGCGTAGAGGGACGGTCAGGCGACCGGGGCACTGCTGACAAAATAGTCACAGTGCAGGAAAAATCGGAAAAAACACGGCCAAAACCGGAATATTGACCTGGATAGGGCCTCGCGCCCTCTGGACCCGTCCGCACAATTCTCACTACTATCGTAGCAACCAATTGGTATCGCGCGGCAATAGCGTGGTTCTTGTGGTTATGGGGAGCGACATGTCAGGTGGTTCGCGGCGTCAACGGTTGCTGGCCGGCGTTGCCGGTGCGGCGATCGTGGTTTCGTTGGGGTTAAGTGCCCCGGCGCGGGCGCAAGGCGCCCCGATGTGGACCGGTTTCTATCTCGGCGGCAATGCCGGCGCGGCCTGGGGGCACTCGAACATCACCACAGGGGTCGGATTGCAGCCCGCGCTGCAGGAACCGGATATATTTGTGACAGCACCGGCACCGGCGCTGCCAATGCGGCGGCTCTCGCTGCCAGCGGCAGCGGCAAGATCAATGACAGCGCGTTCACTGGCGGCGCGCAGAGCGGTTATAATTATTAAGTGGGGCAATGCGGTCGTCGGCATCGAAACCGACTACGACGCGTTCAATCTCGGCGGCACGCGGCAGGGAAACGGCGCCTACCCGGTGGCCGGGCCTATCGCCCCCCGGTGCTCCCGCCCCTCTCGCAGCGGGGACACCGTACTCGATCGCAACTTCGTTCAACACCGATTGGCTCTGGACGTTGCGCGGCCGGCTTGGCTGGCTGTATCGGCCGAACCTCCTCTTCTATGCAACCGGCGGCGCTGCGTTCACGCGGCTCGAGGTCAAGCTCAGCTATAGCGACGGCAACGGGGTCACCGGCGCCGGCAGCGCCTCCGCGATCAAGACCGGCTGGACGATTGGCGGCGGTGCCGAATGGGCCCTCAATAATCATTGGAGCGTCAAGGCCGAGTATCTTTATCTGGACTTCGGCTCGGTCACCGCGCACGCAACTGTTGGTGTTCCCGCCGGAATCAAGGGGGCCGAATCCAGCACGATCAGCACGACAGGGGACCTGACCGCTCAAATCGCGCGCGTCGGCATCAATTACAAATTCTAATCGGCAAGTTCTGATCGCCGTCATTTGAGAGGCGTGCAATGATGCCGTGCGCCGGCCGCGGTCGGCGTCGGATCGACGGCGCCATGAATAACTGGTTCGACCACATCCACGCTCAGACCCGCATCCAGCCGGAAACCCCGGCCATGGTGATGGAAGACCGCGTCGTCACCTATGGCATGCTCGGGCAGGCGATGGAGCGCTGCGCGCTGCGGATCGCCGCGCTCGACTTTGCCCGCAAGGGCGCGGTCGCGGTGATCGTCGAAAACCCGATCCGCCACATGGTGCTGTGCCTCGCGCTGTTTCGGCTCGGGCTTAATTCGCTTTCGCTCGCCTATGGGCAGGAGAACGCGAATGTACCGGGACTTGCGGTCGCGCTCGGCGACCGGAAAGCCTGCGAGACTGCCGCTCAAGGCCGCGCTCCGCCGTGTCGCCTGATCGAGATCGGCGACGCCTGGTTCACCGAGGATGTCCCGTTGTGCGAATTGCCCGTGGGCTTTGCCGATGCGAATCAGGTCTGCCGCTTGAGTCTGACGTCAGGTACGACCGGGGCCCCGAAAGTCCTTCACCTCACCGTCGCCGACATGGGGGGTGCAAAAGGCGGCAGCCTGCTGCTGGGCCCTAGCTCATCACGGCGGCTTTGCTTGCCGGGGCCTGCGTCGGCACTGGGCTTCTGGACGGCCAGCGCGGTACTCACGGGCGGCGGTACGCTGTACTTTTCGGAATCGCCGTATCAGTCGATCCGCATGATTGAGCTGTTCGAAATCGAGCACATCTTGGCGGCAACCGAGCAGCTGTTGGGGTTGACGCGCGTGGCGCGAAAGTTAAAGGCGCGGCTGCCCAGCCTGCGTCTCATCGAAACAGGCGGCGCCATGCCATCACGCGCGCTGCTCGAGGCGGCCATGATCCATCTCTGCCGCGACGTATATTGCCGTTACGGCGCCTCCGAGGCCGGGCCGATGGCGCGGGCGCCCGCGCGCGACGTGTTGGCGCGTCCGGGTTTGGCCGGCTATGTGCTGCCGGGTGTCGAAATCGGCATCGTTGACGCCAGTGGCAAGCCTTGCGCGCTCGGCACCATCGGCCTCATTCGCAGCCGCCGCGATCCGCGTTGGGATGGTGCCGATACGCCCTGGGTTGATCTCGGCGATCTCGGCTGGCTGACAGAGAACAAGGAGCTGTTTTTGGTCGGCCGTGCTGCCGATCTCGGTATGCCCGAGGGCGAGGCGGCGCGCCAGATTTCACCCGTGCATGAGGCCGAGCATCTGCTGCGGCTGGAATGGGACGCAGCCGACGCTGCCGCTGTCATTATTGAGGAAAGCGGGGGGCGGCCGCAACTCGTCATCGCAACGGTCGATTGCGAGGATGCCCAGGCGGATGCATTCGAGGCGATTCTGCGCAGCCGCGGCTTCGATTACGCGGTGCGCATCGTGCCGGTGCAGAAAATCCCGCGCGGCGTCAGCGGCAAGGTCAACCGGGCCGAGCTGAAGGCGTTACTGGCGCGCGCTTAAGATCGCTACTCCGCCGCCACCACCCGGCTGTCCATCACCCGCAGCATCAAGCTGTCGAGCGTATCGCCGGCTTTCAGCGTGGCGAGCGTCACATTGGCGGCGACCGCATCGTGCGGGCGCGCCGGCGCCAGCGCGTTCTTGAGGCTGCCGGCGATGCGGCGCGCCACCACATGGGCGCTGCGCAGGTCGGTCTGGGTAAAGACGATCAGGATGCCGTCGTCATCGCGGGTGGCAAAGTCGATATTGCGGGTGAGGCGCGTCACCAGCCGGGCGGCGTCGAGGCTTGCACGCTCGTCGAGTGCGCCCTCGAAGGAAAACCGCGCAATCGACAGCGCCAGGCTGCGGTCCTCGGCATCGGCGATGGCCTTGGAGAGATCGTGCCAGAAGGCGTCGTGCGTGAGCAGGCCGGTGTCGGGATCGAACATGCCCTCGGCCTCGAGCGACTTGAGCATGCGCTTGAGCCGCGCCTCGAAGGCGTGCATGCGCACCAGCGGCAGCATGCGCGCGACGATGCGCGCGGGATCGCCGTCGACATGGTCGATATTGGGCAGGCTGTCGGCGAAATCGGGCGCCGCCTCGCCGATCACCGCCACCGGGATGTCGCGGAAGCGGGTGTCCTGCGCCAGCAGCGTGAGGAAGGCCTCGACCATGCGCGGCGAGAAACCGTCGCCCACCACGATGCCGTCGATGTCGCGGGAGGCGAGATGCTTGGCGGCGGTCTCCACGCTCAAGCCACCGACCATGTTGACGCGCTCGCCTATCGCCACGCTGAGCGCGGGATAAAGCGGCCCGCGCCCGGCGATCAGCACAGTGGCGTCATCGAGCGCGTCGCCCACCGGCAGCGCGGGCAGCTTGCCGCCCTGCGCAGCGAAGCTCTCGATGCGGCGCAGCACCGTGGCGTGCAGCGCGCGCACGCGCATGGCCGACTGCAGGCGCGCGATCAGCCGCTCGAGCGGCAACGAAGCGTCGGCCGGCAGCGCGACCGGGATGGCGGCGTCGAGCGCGCCTTGCGCCAGCGCCACGGTCGGCACGATCGGTCCCGAGGCGGTGGCGATCTGCAGGCAGAGCATGCGCGCCGAGGATTCCGATTTCGGCGCGCCCGGCTCGGCGATCACCACGGCGGAGGGTTTTACCGCGACAAAGGCGGTCGGCGCGTCGGCCCATTTGGCTTCGACGATCGGGAAGGCGCCGGCCGCGCGCAGCGCTTCGGTGAGGTCGGGCGCCGGCGTGTCGGCGACCACGATGATCGGACCTTGAAGCGACATGACTGCGCACGCGACCGTTGCGGAACGCGCGAGCTTAGCGGGCCGGCTGTTAACGTCCCGTCAACGGCGATGGCGATCGGGCGGCGGTGCGCGGGCGGAAAGCGGCGGCCAGCAGCGGATTGCGCCCGCGCGCGCGCAAGGCGGCGGTTACCGTCTGCGGGTCGGGCGCGCTGCCGGCCAGGCGCTGGCCGAGCAGGCCGTCCGGCACGGCCAGCAAGGTGGCGGCGGGATCGATGCTGGCGATGTCGGCCTCCAGTGTCGGCTGATAGAAGCGGTAGCCGCCGACGGCTGCGATGCCGGCGGGCGGGCCGGTGACGATCAGGCCGTCGTGCTCGATGCGGCAGGTGAAGCCGGTGTCGAGGAAACCGTCCGCTTCGGCCGGCGGCGCGGCGGCGGGCGGGAAGGCCTGTGCCGGCACCATGGGGCCCCGTAGCGCCAGCGTGCCGTTAGGCGTGCGCATGACCTCCGCGACGCTGACGGCGCCGGCAGCGCCGCGCGGCGCGGTCACGGACCCAAGCGGGAGCGGCGCCGGCAGGCCGGCGGCGGCGCGGCGGGCAGCGAGCAAGCCGATCTCGCCGAAGCTCGCCACGTCCACCAGTAACGCGCTGCCGCGCCAGGCGGCGCTGACGCTGAGCCGCTCCGGCGCGCGCCAGAGCGCTACGATCTTGCCGACGCCGGCGCCGAGCCCGACCGCATCGGCCAAGCGGGCGAGCGCGGGTCCCGGCAGCACCTGCGTGGCGCCGGAAAGTTCTTGGCATTGCGCGGCGAGCACCTGCGGATCGCCGCCATGATGCAACGCCAAGGTTCCACCGGCGAGCAGCCAGGGCAGCAAGCTCAACGCCACACCGGCGAACGAGGAAAGCGGGATCGCCGAAATAAAATTGGCCTGCTGGGAGAGGCCGGCTTCCAGGAAGACGCTCAAGCCGCCGGCCATCAGCTGCAGGTGGTTGCGCGCAAGCGGCACGACGCCTGCGGCGGTCACGTCGAAAGTGATGAGCGCGACATGGGCGGCGGCCGCGCCCGGCCGCGACGCGCCATGCCCGCTATGGGACGCAGCCCCCTCGAAAATGTCGTCGAGCGACGCCACGCCGTCCGGCAATCCATGTCCGAAGGCGCAAACATGGCGGATGGGAAACAACTCGGCCGCGGCGAGCGTGGCGTCGCGCGCGGCCGCTGCGCCGCTGGTCACGATCGCCTTGGCGCCGATGCCGCGCAGCGCGGCGACGATCTCCTGCTGCCGCCACAGAAAAGGCAGCGGCGCCGCGATCATGCCGGCGCGCAGCACGCCGAGCAGCGCGATCACGCTCTCGACCGTATTGGGCAGCTGCAAAGCCACCACCGCGTCGGCGCGCAGCCCGAGCGCGCGCAGGCGCGCGGCCATGGTGGAGATCAGCCGGTCGGCCTCGGCATAAGTGAGCTTGCGCGGTGCGCCGCCGGCGAAGCTTTGTTTATTGGGCGGATCGATCAGCGCGATCGCGTCCGGCGCGCGCACGCCGGCGCGGCGGAACAAGTCGTCGAGCGTGGCGCCGCCGGCCGTGGTGTCCGTATCCTCCAGGATCATGGCGCCGCCCTCATGAGCGCTCCTCCTGGTGCCACCAGGTTTCCGGCAGGTAGCCGAAGAGCGAGGTGCGCTTGGGATGTTTGACGCGCCGCCAGCGCGCCACCCATTGCACCGGCGGGTAGTAGAGCGGGATGACGTAGAAGCCCGACAGCAGTACGCGGTCGAGCGCGCGCACGGCGGAGACGAAATCCTCGCGCGCGACGGCGGCCAGCAATGCCGCGATCATGGCGTCGATCGCCGGCGACTTGACGCCCATATAGTTGCGGCTGCCTTCCTGGCCCGCCGCCGCCGAGCCCCAATAGAACAGTTGCTCGTTGCCGGGTGAAAGCGACTGCTCCCAGTGATATTGCGTCATGTCGAAGTCGAAGGAGAGCAGGCGGTGCTCGAACTGGGTCGGGTCGACATTGCGCACCTGCATGAGGATGCCGGCGCGCTTGAGCACGCGCGCATAGGCGAGCGCCACGCGTTCCTGGTCGCGGGTATTGGTCAGCATTTCGAAGGCGAACGCGCGGCCGCTGGCGAGATGCACGAGCTTGGTGCCCTGCAGCGCGTAGCCGGCCTGCTTGAACAGGGCGAAGGCGCGCCGCAAGCCGGCGCGATCGAGGCCCGAGCCGTCGGTCCTGGGCGGCGACCATGAACCCGCCATGATGTCGGCGCGCACGACGCCGGGAAAGGCATTCAGCAATTCGCGCTCGCGCGCATCGGCCGGCACGCCGTGCGCGGACAGATCGCAGCCGTCGAAATAGCTGGCGGTGCGCTTGTAGAGATTGAAGAAGAAGTTCTGGTCGATCCATTCGAAGTCGAACAATTGCAGCAGCGCCTCGCGCACGCGCACGTCGGCAAAGATCTCCCGGCGCGTGTTGAACACCAGGCCCACCATGCCTTTCGGCAGCCCGTAGGGGAATTCCTCCTTGACCACGCGGCCCTTGCGCAGCGCGGGAAAATTATAGGCGGTCTGCCAGCGCCCGGGATCGGTCTCGGCGCGCACGTCATAGAGCCCCTTCTTGAACGCCTCGAAATGGGTATTGCCGTCGCGGTAATAGTCGTGGCGGACGGTATCGAAATTCCACAATCCGCGATTGATCGCGAGATCGCGGCCCCAGTAATTCTTGTCGCGCGTGAAGGTGACGCTGCTGCCCGGCTTCACCTTGGTGACGGTGTAAGGGCCGCTGCCGAGCGGGGAGGTGAAGCTGGTATCTTCGAATGTCGCCTGGTCGGTCGCGTGCTTGGCCAGCACCGGCATCAGCCCCATGATCAGCGGCAGCTCGCGGTCGTCGGCGCCGGTGAGGTCGAAGCGCACGCCGCGCTCCCCGACTTTTTCCGCCTTGACCACCTTGGCATAATAGATGCGGAAGTTCGGCCGGCCATGGTCGCGCAGGAGCTGCCAGGAAAAGATCACGTCCTCGGGCGTGACCGGCGCACCGTCCGCCCAATGCGCAGCCGGATTGATGGTGAAGGTGACGACGTTGCGCTTTAAGTCGGTCTCCACGCTTTCGGCCAGCAGGCCATAGAGAGTGAAGGGCTCGTCATAGCCGCGTGCCATCAAGCTCTCGACGACGTAGCTGCGGATATTGGCGGCGGGCAGGCCCTTGACGATGAACGGGTTGAGGCAGTCGAAACTGCCGAGCACGCCCTGAACCAGCGCGCCGCCTTTCGGCGCCGTCGGATCGGCATAGGTCGGGTGGTTGAAGTCCGGCCCCCAAGCCGGTTCGCCGTGCATGGCGATGGCGTGTTGCGCGGTCGCGGCGCGCGCCGGCCGTAAGGCGAGGGCAGCAGCGGCGGCGAGCGCGCCATGCATTACCGCGCGCCGCGACGGCTTTCTTTGCGTCAGCGTGCGCAGATCGAAGGGGGGCAAAAGCTGAGTTCGAATGCGATTCGCTCCGATTTCACGCGAATTTATCACAGCGCGGCGGCGGCCGGCGGGTTCCTATTTTCGGCGCATTCGTGGCTTTATTGCAGGCGCGAATTCGGCTATCAGGCTGCGGGTGGGCGTCACGCTCCCGCCGTATTTCATGCGGAGAGAGCCGAATTAACGGGACGACCGGCCGGGAGGGTTTCAGGGCCGCTCGCCGCGACAACAAGGGACCGTTTGCATGGACTATCGGATCGCATCGGCCCGGCCGCTGGGCCGGGCGCTGGCCGCCATACTGGCGGCAATCGGCCTGGCCGCGGCGGCATTCGGCACGGGGCCGTCGGCGCTGGCGCAGACGAAAAAGCCGGCGCCCAAGGCTTCGCATAAGCCGGCGCCCGCGCCCGCCGCTCAGCCCGAGCAGCCGCAGGCCGCGCAAGGCCAGCCGCAGCTCATGTATTCGCCATGGATGAAGGTGTGCGGCAAGGGCAAGGACACCAACGGCAAACAGGTCTGCGTCGTCACCAAGGATGGCCGCCTGGAAAACGGCATGCCGGTCGCGATCGTGCAGCTGTTCGAGCCGGAGGGGCAGCCGAAGATCCTGCGCGTCACCGTGCCGCTCGGCATGCAGTTGCAGCACGGCACCCGCGTCATCATCGACCAGGGCCAGCCGGTCAACGAACCCTACAAGATCTGCTTCCCGGTCGGCTGCATGTCGGACTATCCGGTCACCGACGACATGATCAAGAAGATGAAGAAGGGCAAGCAAATCACCGTGCAGGCGATCAACATGCAGGGCCAGCCGATCAGTCTGCCGCTGCCGCTTAGCGATTTCGCCAAGGCCTATGACGGGCCGGCCACCGATCCGAAAGTGTTCGAGCAGCAGCAGCGCAAGCTGCAGTCCGAGCTGCAGAAGAAAGCCGAAGAGGCGCGCAAGAAGCTGGAAGCGCAGCAGCCGGCGGCGGCGCCGAAGAAGTAAGCGCGGCCGGCAACAACGCGGAAATTAAGAGGCGCGGCTCATTGGCCGCGCCTTTTTGTTTAAGCGCCGCATCCGGGACACGAGATTGGTTAATTGTACTGGCTGTTGCGCGGGCGGTAGCCGCCGCTCTCGTCGCGCTCGAACACTTCGGCGACCTGCGGATGGCGCACCGGCGTGCCGGAAGTGTCGGGCAAAAGGTTCTGCTCGGAGACATAGGCGATGTATTCGGTCTCCTCGTTCTCCGCGAACAGATGGTAATAGGGCTGGTCCTTGCGCGGACGGATCTCGGCCGGGATCGACTCCCACCAATCCTCGGTGTTGGCGAATTCCGGATCGATGTCGAACACCACGCCGCGAAACGAAAACAGCCGGTGCTTGACCACCTGGCCGAGCGTGTATTTGGCGTTGCGCATTTTCTGCATCATAAATCCCACATAAGGCGTCTTTGCCGGCGGCGCCAGCCCGCCTAAAGCCCGTACTTCGCGGCCATGGCCGGGTCCTTGGCCGCCACCAGCTTGGCAAGATCGATGAGCACCTTCGCCTGTTTCCAGGTTGCGTCATCCTGCATCTTGCCGTCGATCATCACGGCGCCGGCGCCGTCCGGCATGGCGGCGATGATCTTCTTGGCGAAAGCCACCTCGGCCGGGTCGGGCGAAAACACGCGCTTGGCGATCTCGATCTGGGAAGGGTGCAGCGACCAGGCGCCGAGGCAGCCCATGAGAAACGCGTTGCGGAATTGTGCCTCGCAGGCGGCGGCATCGGAGAAGTCGCCGAATGGTCCGTAGAACGGCTTGATGCCGGCGGCGGCGCAGGCGTCCACCATCTTGCCGATAGTGTAATGCCAGAGGTCCTGCTGGAAGGCTACGCGCGGAGCGTCGCCTTTCGCGTCCTCCAGGATTTTGTAATCGGGATGACCGCCGCCGACCCGCGTGGTCTTCATGGCGCGCGAGGCGGCAAGGTCCGCGGGGCCGAGGCTCATGCCGTGCATGCGCGGGGAGGCGGTGGCGATCGCTTCCACATTGTTGACGCCGAGCGCCGTCTCCAGAATGGCGTGGATGAGGATCGGCTTCTTGATGCGGTGGAAGGCTTCGATCTGCGCCAAGAGCTGGTCGAGATAGTGGATGTCCCAGGGGCCGTCGACCTTGGGCAGCATGATGACGTCGAGCTTGTCGCCGACCTCGCCGACGATGTCGATCACGTCGTCGAGCGCCCAGGGCGAGTTGAGCGCGTTGATGCGCGTCCATAGGCCGGTGGCGCCGAAATCGACGTCCTTGGCCATTTCGATGAAGCCCTCGCGCGCCGCCTCCTTGGCCTCGATCGGGATGGCGTCTTCCAGGTTGCCGAGCACCACGTCGACCTGGCGCACCAGATCGGGGACCTTGGCGCGCATTTTTTCGACATGCGGCGGCACGAAATGGATCATGCGCTCGATCCGGACGGGCAGCTCGCGCAAAGGGGCGGGCGCGCCGATGGCGAGCGGCTGGTAGAATTGTCGCGGAGGCTTCACAGGCTTACCGGTCCTTCCAAAAGGGCATGCCGCCGTTTAGAGCAATGCAAAGGCCGCGCCAAGTGGGAACCGGATTGGGGCCCCGGGCGGCGGCTGGGCCGGGCCGGATGATCGACGTCCTCAATCTCGCGCTGCCGTTTTTCGGGCTGATTTTCATCGGCTTCGCCTGCGGCCGGATCAAGCAGATTCCCGACACGGCGCTGGGCTGGATGAATTTCTTCATCGTCTACGTGGCGCTGCCGGCCCTGTTCTACCGCATCCTGGCGCAGACCCCGCTGTCGAAGCTGAGCCAGGTCGATTTCATCTTCGCCACCACGCTCGCGACTTTTTGGGCCTTTTCCATCTCGTTTGCCATCGGCATGGCGATGCGCGAGGGCCATGTGGCGGAGGCGACTATCGCGGGGCTCGCCGGCGGTTACGGCAATATCGGCTATATGGGGCCGGGCCTGGCGCTGGCGACGCTCGGGCAGCAGGCGGCGGTGCCGGTCGCGCTGATCTTCTGCTTCGACAACATCATCCTGTTCACCATGGTGCCGTTTCTGATGGCGCTCGCCAAACCGCGGCAGATGAGTGTCGGTGCCATCGCGCTGGAGGTCGTCAAGCGCGTCGGCGGCAACCCGCTGATCATCGCCAGCGCGCTCGGCGTGCTGTCGGCGGGATTGCATTTTCAGCCGCCGGTCGCGCTCGAGCGGTTGATGCAGTTTTTGCAGAACGCGGCGGCGCCCTGCGCATTGTTCGCGCTCGGGGTGACGGTAGCGCTCAGGCCCTTGAAGAAAATGCCGTGGGAGGTGCCGCCACTTGCCGGCGTGAAGCTTTTGCTGCACCCGGTGCTGGTGTTTCTGCTGCTGTCGCTGTTCGGGCCGTTCGACCGGATCTGGGTCGATACCGCCGTGCTGATGGCGGCGCTGCCGCCGGCGCTCAACGTGTTCGTGTTCGCGCGGCAATACGACGCCTGGGTCGAGCAGGCCTCCAGCGCCGTGCTGATCGGCACGCTGGCGTCGGTGGTGACGCTGACAACGGTGATGTGGATGGTGAAGTCGGGCGCGCTGCCGCCGCTACTCTTCCGTTAAAGCATCTCGCCGCGCATCAGCCGCGGCAGTGCGGCGCTTGGCGCCACGCCCTCGCGCATCAGCGTGCGGCGCAAGGGACCGATGCGATCGAGCATGTAGAGGCCGAGACCGCGCGCGCCCTGTATGGGCAGGAAATCGCTGAGCAGGGTGCGGTTTAGCAGGTCGACCGCGAGCGCGCGGCTGCCGATATCGGCGCGGCGCAACTTGTCGTAGGCGGCGAGCGCGTTGATACC
>CAWFYB010000003.1:0-87476 GCA_963819955.1 uncultured Pseudomonadota bacterium
ATGACTGCGTTCGCGGCACCGCGTCATTTAGGACGCGATTGGACAACAACGGACAAACGTCAATTTTGGCTCGCGACGGCTATGACGTGAATGATGCGGTGGACGGCGCCCACTCTGCGGCATCGGAGTGCCATAGGGTGGTTGCGTCGAAACGCAACCACATTGAGGGGAGCCGTCCATGGGCGAGGTTAGCACGATTGGGGTCGATATTGCGAAGTCGGTGTTCCAGATTCACGGCGTCGATACGGGTGGCACGGTGGTGATCCGCAAGCGTGTTGGTCGAGCGAAGGTTCTTGAGTTTTTTGCCAAACTACCGCCTTGCCTCATTGGCATGGAAGCCTGTGCAACGGCGCACCAGTGGGCGCGGGAGCTCAAGAAGCTCGGGCACGATACCCGTCTCATGCCGCCGACCTATGTCAAAGCCTACGTAAAGCGCGGCAAGAACGATGCGGCCGATGCGGCAGCAATCTGCGAGGCCGTGACACGGCCGTCGATGCGGTTTGTGCCGATCAAGAGCGTCGAGCAGCAGAGCGCGCTGATGCTGCACCGGACTCGGGAGCTCCTGATCCGCCAAAGAACTCAACTGATCAACGCACTTCGGGCCCACCTGGCCGAACTCGGGCAGGTGGCAGCGAAGGGACATGAAGGACTGCAGCAACTGGTTATGGCCGTGACGGAGAGCAGCGACGAACGGCTGCCGAGTCACGCACGATTTGCCTGTCAGTCGATTGTTGCGCAACTGGACGCGGCGCAGACCCAGATCAGCGGGCTCGATAAGCGCATCACTCAAGCCCATCGCGCCAATGCGGACAGTAAACGACTCGAAGCCATTCCAGGGTTCGGCGTGATTCTATCCACGGCGGTCGTGTCGACGATGACCGATCCAAAGGCGTTCAGGACCGGGCGCGAGTTCGCAGCCTGGGTCGGATTGGTGCCACGGCAGAACTCCACTGGCGGCAAGGAGCGCCTCGGCTCGATTTCCAAACAGGGTGATCGCTATCTGCGGCGACTATTCGTCCTCGGTGCAATATCCATTGTCAGGATCGCACGCGCGCGGCCGGAGAAGTACCCTTGGCTGATACAGCTTCTCGCCCGGCGGCCGTTCAAGGTTGTTGCGGTGGCGCTGGCCAACAAGATGGCGCGGGTCGCCTGGGCAGTGTTGGCCAGAGGCGAGACCTATCGGGCGCCAACACGCTTGAGCGACCCTGCCATCGCAGCGGCGACCTGAAGATGTCGGCACTGGGAATGGAAGGTTAGGTCGAGAGCGTACAAGAAAGTCGAGGGTGATGATGGTTTGATGCGAACCGGTTGGACCGGGGATCGGGAGAACCCGCGATGGGTCAAGCACTCTTGAGTGCGAGCGAATGATAGGGACCCGATCTGCGGATCACATCAGGGCCAGCGGTCATGAGCACCGCGCAAACAGGCCGGACACATGACTTGCACCCGACCGCAAGCAGAAAGCCAAAAGAATCCCTTGACCCGTGGGCGCCGTCCACACATGACCCAACTGCGACATTGGCTGTGCATTGCAGCGCGTCAGCTATTCCCGCGGATTGAACGGCTTGGCTAGATAATCTTCCACGCCCATTTCAAGCCCGACAATCAGGTCGATGTCGTTACCTTTGGCGGTGATTATGATGATGGGAACGCGTGAATTGGCATGAAGCCGCTGGCAGATGCTCAGCCCAACGAAACAATCCATGTGCGTCGTGATAAGGCGTTGTTAACCGCGATCATGCTATATTACCATAGTAAACGGGCAGTCTGTCGGCTGAGATAGTGGGAGTTTGTTTATGCCTTCGATCTCATCTTTTGGTGCGTTACCCCAATCTTTCTCACCGTTGTCGCGGCTGCAAAGCGAATTGGCATCGGAAGTCTCGTCCGGCACCATCAGCTCCGGCGATCAGTCCGCGCTCAGCTCGGCGCTCACCGACATCGATTCGGCGATGCAGAGCCAGGCGCCGTCGGCCGGGTCGCCGCCCTCGCCGGGTGCGATGAAGTCGAAAATCGACAGCCTCATCGACGGCGAGGTGAAAGATGGCAAGTTGACCAGCTCCCAGGCAGCGGAACTGAAGAACGTCTTCGCCCAAGCGTTCTCGGGCGGCCCCAGTGGCGCGGGCGGCCCTGGCGGTCCCGGAGGCGCGCACGGCGGCGGCGGCGGCGGCGGCGGCGGTGGAGGTGCCGGCAAGACCTCCAGCGATCCGGCCGACACCAACGGCGACGGCATTGTCAGTGCGGCCGAACAGGCGGCTTACGACGCGAAATACCCCACGCAGGCCGATACGACGTCGGACTCAAGCAATTCCGGTCCGTCCAAGTTGCTGTCGGATTTCCTCAAGCTGCTGCAGGATTCGAAGAGCGGTTCGTCGAGCTACAGTGCGAACGGTGACAACCTCAACTCGCAGCTTCAGTCGTTGATCGTCAGTTATCAGGCCTGACATGAGGCGGCAGGTGACCTGGAAAGTACCGGGCTCTGGAATCCTCGCTGATGTGGACGATCGGCGCGGTCTGTCTCCAACTGATCCGCAAGAATTTATTTAATTGGTCCGCAGCCTAGGACAAAATTTTGGCGGTCTTTTTTTGCAATGCGATGTCGGCTTTTGATGTGGTGGACGGCGCCCGCTCCCAGCAACGAGCTACCCTAGGGTGGTCGTTGCGACCGAATCACATCAGGGAGCTTTCGACATGCAGATTACCACGATCGGATTGGATATCGCTAAGAACGTATTCCAAGTTCACGGCATTGATGCGACCGAGAAGGTCGTCATCAGAAAGCAACTCCGCCGCGGCCAGGTGATAAAGTTCTTCGAAGTTCTGGTGCCGTGCCTTATCGGCATGGAAGCCTGCGCGACAGCGCACCATTGGGCGCGTGAGCTGATGAAGCTCGGGCACCAAGTTCGGCTGATGCCGGCGAAGGATGTAAAGGCCTACGTCAAGCGCAACAAGAACGATGCCGCCGATGCCGAGGCGATCTGCGAAGCGGTCAGGCGCCCAACCATGCGGTTCGTTATGGTCAAGTCGGCCGAGCAACAGGGCCGGTTGATGCAGCATCGCGCACGCGATCTGCTGATGCGCCAACGCACCCAGTTGATCAATGCCTTGCGGGCACATTTGGCCGAGCTCGGCATAGCAGCTGCACAGGGGCGCGAAGGGGTCAAAGAGTTGCTGGCGATCGTCGCCCAGAATGGGGATTCGCGCTTGCCGGTCGATGCCCACGCCAGTCTGATCGTGCTGGCGGCACAGCTTCAGGCCGTACAGACGACGATCGGATCGATCGAGAAACGGATCGTTGTACAGCATCGCTCGAACGAGGCGAGCAAACGACTGGAGACGATCCCCGGAGTGGTGTTATCGGGGCTACCACGATCGCAGCGGTCGTCCCCGATCCGAAGGTTTTTCGATCGGGGCGTGATTTTGCGGCCTGGATCGGGCTCGTGCCACGGCAAAATTCGACTGGCGGCAAACAGAAGCTAGGGCCGATCTCAAAACAAGGCGATCAATACCTCAGGCGCATTCTGATTGTCGGAGCCCATGCCGTCTTGAAGCGTGCGCGCCAGCAGCCGGAGAAGTATCCATGGCTGACACAGCTTCTCGCCCGGCGACCGTTCAAGGTTGTTGCGGTCGCACTTGCCAACAAGATGGCGCGCATCGCCTGGGCGCTGCTGGCCAAGGGCGGGACCTACCGGGCACCTCAACTCACCGCAGCGTGAAAGGGAACTCTGACAACGAGATGATGAGGTTGCGTCCGTGCGTTCAAGAACTGCAGGGGTGATGACGACACTGATGCGAAACGGTCGAGACCGTCGATCGGGAAAACCCGTGAAGTGCCACGCGAGGAAAGAACGCGTGCTTTTGGTTGGGACCCGATCAGCGGATTACATCAGGGCCAGCAGCCACAACGGCTGCATTCAAAGGCCGAATACATGGCTGCACCCGAACGCTTCGCTGAAATGCCCGATTTTTCCCTTGCACCGCGGGCGCCGTCCATACATGGCACTTAGCGGCCAAGCCGACCGCAGGGGCGTTTGTCCGCTTTCGGAGTGGAGCGGACATCGTTCGGCACGCGCGCACAATTGCTGACCCCCGGTATCTTCCCGGCTCAGAGCCCTGAAAACAGGGTACCGAGTGTCGGACTTCACCCACTAGCCGTTCCTGCCCTCTTCGCGCAGCGTCGGCAGGCCGATGCCGGTCGAATCGAAGCCGCCGTCGACCGCCAAGATCTGCCCGGTGATGTAGCTCGCGCGCTCGCTGCACAGGAAATAGATCGCTTCCGCCAGCTCCTCTTCCAGCCCGTAGCGGTTGAGCGGCATGTGGTCGTGATAGTCGCGGCGGATTTCCGGCGTATGCACGGCCTTCGCCATGGCGGTATCGACCGGGCCGGGCGCCACCGCGTTGACGCGGATGCCGAGCGAGGCGAGCTCGGCCGCCTGCTGCTTGGTGAGGTGCGCTAAGCCCGCTTTGCTGGTGCCGTAGGCGGTGCGCAATGTCGAGGCGCGCAGGCCGGATATGGAAGTGATATTGACGATGGCGCCGCCGCCGCTGTCGCGCAACAGCGGCGCCGCGGCTTGCGTGCACAGGAACGGCCCGGTGAGATTGACCGCCAGCACGCGCGCCCAATCCTCCGGCGTCAATTCCAGGATCGGCTTGAAGATGGCGATGCCGGCATTGTTGACCAGCGCGTCCAGCCGGCCGAAGCGCTCGGCGACGCTCAGCATCGCGCCGGCCACGCCGGCGGCGTCGGACACGTCGCAGGTGATCGCCATGGTCGTCTCTGGCTTGGCAAGCGCCGCGAAAGTGCGTTGCAGGTTCTCGCCGTCGATGTCGAGCAGCGCCACCCGCCAGCCGTCGGCGAGGAAGCGCTTGACGGTGGCGAGCCCGATGCCGCGCGCGGCACCGGTGACCAGGGCAACTTTTTCGTTCGGCTCGGCCATTGCTTCCCCCGCATTCGTTGGGGCCGGCTTGTCCCGGCCCTTTAGGCTTTACTCAGTGTGTAAAAGACGGCGATGTTCTGCACAAGACTCAGATAATATGCCGTCATGAAGCGGGCTTTATTGACTATCGCGATTGCGATTGTGTCCGCCGCGCCGGCGGCGGCGCAGGACGTACGCGGGCTTGAAGTCTGCACCGCCGAAAAGACCATGGTGCGGCGCACGAGCTGCCTGCAGAGCAATGTCGAGTTTCTGCAGCAGGCGCTGGCCAAGCAGGCGGGCGAGGTGAAGGCCAGGCTCGAAGCCGCCGAGCGCGAAGCCGCCGCGCAAAAGGCCGAGATCGCCACGCTCAAAAGCGCCTTGACGAAGCTGCAACACGAGCTGGCCGCGCTGAAGAAATCGCAACCGCACAAGAAGCCCTAGCCGCGCTTAGAGCTGCGAGCCTTGGTCAGCAGCGCGGGCGAGCCGGCCGACGATGCCGGCGGGAAAGAAGTAGACGCTCAGGATGAACAAGACGCCGAGCCAGAGCAGCCAGCGATCGGGGCTCACCAGCTTGGCCAGCAGCGGCAGCTCGGCCAGCGAGGCCGCCGCCGCCGCCATCAGCACCTGCAGGTAGTTCTTGGCCAGCACGAAGATGGTCGCGCCGACCACCGCGCCGTAGATCGTGCCCATGCCGCCGATCACCACCATCAGCAAAATGTCGATCATGATCGACAGGCTGAGCGTGGTGTCGGGCCCGGTATATCGCTGCCACAGCGCCATCAGCATGCCGGCGACGGCGGCGACGCTGGCCGACAGGCAGGTCGCCGCGGTCCGGTAGGCCGCCGTGCGATAGCCGAGCGCCTCGGCGCGGAACTCGTTCTCGCGGATCGCCTGCAGCACGCGGCCGAACGGCGAGTTCACCACCCGCAGCATCAGCAGAACGAGGGCGAACGCCGAAACGAAGATCAGGTAATAGCCGACGATGCGGCCGTCCATGCGCACGCCCAGGACCCTGTGGTCGATGAGCCTGAAGGCCGGGGTGAGCAGCTCCGGCACGCGATAGGTCAGCCCGTCCTCGCCGCCGGTCAGGCCGGAAAGCTGCGAGGCCAGGATCAGGAAGGCGCTTGCCACGGCGAGCGTCACCATGGCGAAGAAGATCGCCTGCACGCGCAGCGCCAACAGCCCGATCACCAGCGCGATCGCCACGGCGACAACGAGCCCCGCGACCGCGCCAAGCCCGACCGCTGCCCAAGAGCCCGGCATCGCCTTGAGCGCGATCGCCACCCCATAGGCGCCGATGCCGTAGAACATGGTGTGGGCGAACGACACGATGCCGGTATAGCCGAGCAGCAGATCGTAGCTCGCGACCAGCACGACGAAGACGCAGATGGTGGCCGCCGTGTTGAGCGAGCGGATGCCGGGGAACAGGAACGGCGCCAGCGCCAGACCGAGCGTAATGAGCACCAAGAGCGCGCTCAGCGCGCGGCTGCGCGGATAGTCTTCGGAGAGCAGCGTCTTCAGCATGGGCGTTTCGCTTCAGCCTTTGCCGGGCGGCAACAGGCCGCGCGGCCGCCACAACAGGATCGCCACCATCAGCAGGATGTTGGAGCCGAGCGCCACTTTCGGCGCCAGGAAGCCGGTGTAGTTCGCCATCAGCCCGACCAGCAGCGCGCCGATGAAGCAGCCGTCGACCGAGCCGAGCCCGCCGATGATCACCACGATGAACACCAGCACCAATATGTTGAGCCCCATCTGCGCGGTGATGATCTCGTCATACATGCCCCACATTATGCCGCCGAGCCCGGCCAGCGCGGAGCCGGCAACGAACACCAATACGAACAGCCGGCGCACCCGATAGCCGAGCGCCTCCACCATTTCGCCGTTCTCGACGGCGGCGCGGATCAAGAGGCCGAGCTTGGTGCGCACCAGCGTCCAGCGCAGGCCGAAGAAAATCGCGCCGCCCAGCACCACCGCGAGCAGCCGGTAGCGCTCGATGATGACGTCGCCGAGCAGCAGCGAGCCCTTCAGCACTTGCGGGCGCGGCAGCGGGATCTGGTTCGGCCCCCAGATCAGCCGGATCAGTTCCTCGGCCACGATCAGCCCGCCCATGGTCACCAGGATCTGCTTCAAATGCGCGCCATAGACCGGCTTGACGATCACGCGCTCGAACAGCCAGCCGAGCGCGCCGGTCGCCGCCATCGCCGCCGCGATCGCCAGCAGCACGGCCGCAAGGTTGAGCGCGATGGACGACGACGCGGCCCAGCCGCCCAAGGCCAGCAGCACGCTGCCGCCGACAAAGGCGCCGATCGAGATGAAGGCGCCGTGTCCGAAATTCAGGACGTCCATCAGGCCGAACACCAGCGTCAGTCCGGACGCCATGATGAACACGAGCATGCCCATCGCGAGCCCCGCCAGCGTCAGCGTGGCCCAGGTCGAAAGATCGCCGATCAGCAGCAGTCCGGCCGCCGCCAGCACGACCACGGTCCAATAGGGCAGCTGGGCGCGCAGCCGATCTTTCAGCGGCGGCCGCGGGAGCGCGGCGGTGTCGGAGGTTTGCGCGCTCATTGGTGCGCTCCGAGGCTGAGGCCGAGCAGGCGGGCCTGAAGATCGGCGTCGGCGGCCAGCGCCGCCATGCGGCCGGTGTGGACCACCCGTCCGTCGTCCATCACCGCGACGCCGTCGCCGAGCGCCTGCGCCATGCGGAAGTTTTGCTCGACCATCAGGATGGTGGTGGCGGTGCGCTTGAGCTCGAGCATCGCCTCGATCAGCGCATCGACGATCGCCGGCGCCAGTCCCTTGGACGGCTCGTCGATCAGGATCAGTCGCCGCGGCTCGATCATGGCGCGGGCGATCGACAGCATCTGCTTCTGGCCGCCGGACAGATTGCCGGCCGGCAACGACCAGAAGCGGGTCAGCGCCGGAAACAGCGAGAAGATCCAGTCGAGCCGCTGCGCGTCGATGGCCCCCGCGCGCGCCGCCAAGCTCATGTTCTCGCGCACCGTGAGCCCTGCGAACACGCCCATGGTCTCCGGCACGTAGCCGACGCCGAGGCGCGCGATATCCGGTGTCGCGAGCGGGCGCAGGTCGCTGCCGGCGAAATGGAGCGCTCCGCTCGAGGCGCGCCACAGCCCCATGATGGTGCGCAGCGTTGTCGTCTTGCCCGCGCCATTGCGCCCGAGCAGCATGGTCAGCTCGCCCTCGGGCACCGCGAGGTCGACGCCCTGCAGGATGTGGTATTGCCCGATATGGGTGTGGACGGCGGTGAGCCGCAGCAGGGGCTCAGCCATGGCCGGCCCCCGCGCCCGATTTGCCGAGATAGGCCTCCTGCACGATGTCGGAGGCGATCACCGCCTCCGGCGCGCCGTCGGCGACCAGCGCGCCGTTGTGCAGCACGACGATGCGGTCGGCGAGCGAGCGCACCACGTCCATCTTGTGCTCGACCAGCAGGATGGTCTTGGCCGCGTCGGCCTTGATCTGGTGGATCAGCTCGAGCACCACCGGTACCTCGTCTACGCTCATCCCGGCGGTCGGCTCGTCGAACATCAAGACTTCGCTCTCCAGCGCCAGCAGCACGGCGACCTCGAGCTTGCGCTGGTCGCCGTGCGGCAGCGAGGCCGTGAGCGCATCCATCTTGTCGAGCAGGCCGGTGCGGGACAGATGATGCTCCGCCATCTCGATCAAATCCCGCCGCCGCGCGGCCAGCGACCAGATGTCGAAGCCGGGATCGTGCCGGGCCTGCACGGCGAGCCGCACGTTTTCCAAGACCGTCAGATTGGGGAACAGGTTGGTGAGCTGGAAGGCCCGGCCGATGCCGGCGCGCGTGCGGTGCGGGGCGCTTAAAGTCGTGATGTCCCGGCCGAACAGGATCACCCGGCCGGCGGTGCTATTGAGCTGGCCGGAGATCAAGTTGAAGTAGGTGGTCTTGCCGGCGCCGTTCGGCCCGACGATCGCCGTCAGCGTGCCGCGATCGAAAGCGCAAGTGACCCGGTCGACGGCCACGTGGCCGCCGAACCGGATCGTCAAGTCACTCGGTCACGAGGACGGGTGGCTCACGCGTGGGCATGGCGCGCGCGCCGCGGCGGCGCGATCAGCGCTTGTTGCGGATCGGAATGTTCATGTCCTTGATCTTCAGCTCGCGCACCAGCACGGGGATGCCCCAAGCCACTTTCGGATCGACCTTGATCTTGAAGTGGTACATGGATTGCAGCGCCTGATGGTCTTGCTTGCGGAACTGCATGATGCCCTTGGGCGTCATGAACTTCATGCCCTCCATCGCCGCGATCAGCTTCTCGGTGTCGCCGGACGGCACCTTCTTCAGCGCGTCGACCACCGCGATGCCCGCCGCCATGCCGCCGGCGGTGAAGAAATCGGGCGGCGCGTGGTAGCGCTTCATGTGCTCGGCGACCAGCCAGTCGTTCACTTTGTTCTTGGGGATCTCGTAATAGTAATAGGTGGCGCCCTCCATGCCCGGCAGCGCCTTGTAGGCGGCCATCGCCGCCAGGATGTTGCCGCCGGAGGCGAGCTCGATGTGGCGGCTCTCGGGGTTGAGCGCCTTGAGCTTGCCGAGCGGATTGCCCTTGCCGGCCCACACCACCCAGATGATCTTGCGCTTGCAATTCGCCGCCTTGTCGAGCGCGTCGAACAGCCGCTGCGCATGCGCGGTGAAGTCGGCGGTGTCCTGCGGCGCGAACTCCTCGAACACGAGCTTGGCCTTGGTCTTGCCGAGCGCCTCCTTGAAGGCGGCGACGCCGTCGCGGCCGAAGGCGTAATCCTGGGCCAGCGTCGCGACGCAGTTGCCGGCATCGCCGAGCGCCACCGCGTTCGAGATCGCGTCCTGCGATGAATTGCGCGACGGTGCGGAAGATGTAGCGGTTCCAGGCGGAACCGGTGATCGAAATCGGCGACCGCCGGCTCGACCAGGAGGATCTTCTTGTACTCCTGCGCCACCGGCAGCATGGCGAGCGCCACGCCCGACGACACCGGCCCGACCGCGAGCGTCACCTTGTCGTCGCCATAGGCTTCCGCCAGCAGGGTCTTGCCGAGATCGGGCTTGAGCTGCGTGTCCTTCTCGATCACCTCGATCTTGCGGCCGTTGACCGCCATCGTGCCGTGCGTCTCGTATTCGATGCCCATCATCAGGCCGGTGTGCGACTGCTTGGCGTAGGCCTCGAACGGGCCGGTCTTGCCGTAAACGTGAGCGATCTTGTAGGGCTCGGCCGCGAGCGCGGCTGCGCCCGCCAAGCCGAGGACGACCGCCGTCGCGGCCGCGATGCCTAGATACCGACGCATGTCTAACCACTCCCTTGTGCACGCCTTGTTTGGTGCCCGGCGTCCTTGATCGGGGCCGGGGCAGGTCAGCCATTATAGCGCCTTTGCCGGCCGGGTCGCGGCCTTGGCCGCCGCAAATCGAGAGGCCGCCGTGGAAACCGCTGCGGGGGCATGGGCGGACATAGCGGTGCGAATTTGTGGCGTCCGCTCTACCCCCCAAGGCAGACGCCCGCGCGGCTCAGTCCTTTTCTTCCTTGAACGCCCCGGGCCGCCAAACCCCGGTGCTATTGCCTGGCGCATGATCCCGAAAAAGCCTGTCCCGGACTTGATCCGGGATGGCAACCGGTTTTCGGATAAGATCATGCGCAAACAAAATGTTAGGACGACACGGTGATTCAATCTAAACGGATTGGACTCTAAGCGCTCGGGCAGCCCACATACGTTTCCCATGTCCCGCTATTACAACGGTCCGGTCTCCGACCACTTCGACGGCGCGCGGTTTTTCAATCCGCATGGCTCGCCGCCGAAATCCAGGCGCGATCTTTGGCGCTGGCTGGTCGATCGTCGCGGCCGCGCGCCCAAGGCGAAGTGGCCGGTCTGGGCGCCGTCGCCCTTTTCCGACCGTCCGCCGCCGCGCGTCGAAGGCCCGGGCTGGCGCATCTCCTATGTCGGCCATGCCAGCCTGCTCGTGCAGACCGCCGGGCTCAATGTGCTGCTCGACCCGGTCTGGTCGCGGCGCGCCTCGCCCTTCCGCTTCGCCGGCCCGAAGCGGGTCAACGATCCGGGCATTGCGTTCGCCGACCTGCCGCCGATCGACGTCGTGCTGGTCTCGCACGGCCACTACGATCATCTCGACCTTGCCACGCTGTCGCGTGTCGCCGCGGTGCATCGCGCGCGCGTCATCACGCCGCTCGGCAACGACACCATCATGCGCAAGCACGATTCGAAAATCGCGGCCGAAGGCCACGATTGGGGTGCCCGCGTCGATCTCGGCGCGGGCTTAAGCGTCACGCTCGTTCCGACCCAGCATTGGACGGCGCGCAGCCTGTCCGACCGCAACATGGCGCTATGGGCGTCGTTCGTGATCGAAACGCCCGCCGGCCGCATCTATTTCGTCGCCGATTCCGGCTACGGCGAAGGCCGCAATTTCCGCGCCGCGCGCGCGCGGCACGGGCCGTTCCGGCTCGCCATTCTGCCGATCGGCGCCTACGAGCCGCGCTGGTTCATGCGCGACCAGCACATGAACCCGCCTGAGTCGGTCAAGGCGCTGATCGATTGCGGCGCCGAATATGCGCTCGCCCATCACCACGGCACGTTTCAATTGACCGACGAAGCCATCGACGCCCCGCGCCTGGCGCTGGCCGAGGCGCTTGCAGAGGCCGGCATTCCGGCGGAGCGTTTCCGTGTGCTGCAGCCGGGGGAGGTGTGGGAGGTGTGAGCGGGACTTACGCCTCCCGAATTGGCTTTCCGGCGCCAGCGCAACGGCTATGGCGCGTAGATCATTGAATTTGCTAAAAGTTTTTCAATCCTTGTTCCTACCCAAATTGGGTATTATATTTTTTGCAATATGGGCGCCGGCTTCCACACCACAAGTCTGTCCAACGCGCTGTTCTCCAAGGTCCAGCAGCGCGTCCTCGCACTCATTTTCGGTCACCCCGAGCGCAGCTTCTACACATCGGAAATCGTGCGAAACGTCGGCTCGGGAGTGGGTGCCGTCGACCGCGAATTGTCGAAGCTGGAGAGAAGCGGACTCGTGTCTGTCGCGTGGATCGGCAATCGAAAGCACTACCGGGCGAACCGGGCGGCTCCAATCTTTGACGAGCTGCGAAGCATGGTTGAAAAGACCGTCGGCCTGGCCGAGCCGATCAAGAAGTCTTTTGAACCCTACGCGGATGCGATCAAGAGCGCCTTCGTTTATGGCTCCGTGGCGCAGGGGGCCGACACGGCGAGCAGCGACATCGATCTCATGGTGATCGGCGACGACTTGAATTACGCCGATCTTTATACTGCGGCTCAGAACCTTGAGAGCAAACTTGGGCGAACGGTAAATCCGTTGTTTCTCTCGCCGGAGGCTTGGCGCCGCAAGACATCCCGCAAAGGAACGGTGCTTAATAAGATCAGCCGCTCTCCGAAAATCTTTATCATTGGTTCTGAAAAGGACCTTCAGTCATGGGCAAGCAAGAACTCGACAATCTCGTAAAGATTGGAAGCCTCAAGGCCGAGGCTGCGATACGGAAAGAATTCGATGACATGGTCGCATCGGCCCGGATTAGCTTGGCGGACTCACAAAGCGAGAGCATAGAGACCGATAGCCGGTTCACCCTGGCATACGGTGCCGCTCATAGGCTGGCGCTCGCCGCTCTTCGTCAGCAGGGATATCGGCCCAACAACCGGCGCGATGTCGTCTTCCAGACCCTTACTCACACGCTGGGCACGAGCGCGGCCGACATCCAGACGTTCCTGAAAGCGCACAACGAGAGAAACCTGGCGGAATACGAAGGTCGCCTCGACGTTGATGAGACGCTGCTGTCCGACCTCATTGGCGCAACGAAAAGACTCGAGACCGCGGTTGGTAAGCTCACGCCCCCGGGAGGATAGCGCGGGGTTCTCGGGCTGGCGCGGTGAAGCGCGGCGCAGCGCGTAGGGTGGGTTAGCGCCGAAGGCGCGTAACCCACCGACTGAATTCTCCGCGAGTTCAAATGTTGGGTTGCGGCGCTGCGCGCCGAACCCACCCTACGGGCTGTTGCATGTTTTGGCTTGCCAGAATCAAAAGCTAGGCCGGCGATAGACATAGCAATTGCGCACCAGCAGATTGTCACTGCTCGGAATCGAGACGCGAAGAACTTTGAAATTGCCGATAGGACGACGTGGTTGGCACTGGGAAGCGCGTTCATTAGTAGTTTGGCGCTCCTGGTGAGCTTTGCAGCGCTGCTATTCAAATAAGGTATCGATCGATGCCCCATCAGCTTGTCAAGCTGCAGCGACTCTAAGGAGGCCAGTTTCTAGCGGGGTCGACGGCTCGCGCTTACCAAGGTGCTTCGCGACAAACCGCAGCTCGGCGTCATTATAGCTGTAGACATACTTTGTAGCCTGAGAGGCGACCTTCGTATTGCAATTGCGAAGCAACTCGCTTGGAGAAAGCGCCCGTACTTGCCGGTATCCGATGTCGTCATGGAAGGAGAGAAACAAGCGGCGAGGCGATAAAGGCAGGCCCAGGTGCGCTCCCGGATGGATCATTCCATTCGTCATAATGATGGGCCGGTCGGACGTTAAGAGCCGATAGTGGCCCGTGAAGTGAACGACGTGCCACTGCATCTGACAGAGATGGCCGATGACATTCGTACTGTCCACGAATCGATTTATCACGCGTGCCGCCGATGTATTCAGTGGGTTCGACAAGAATGCTCGTTTAAATTCCTCAAATGTCGGCGGGTCTGTTTCCTTGCGCAGCTTGTCATAGTCGGCACGTACGCGCTCAACCGACGCCGGCGCGTCGCGAGCGAGGATGGCACTCAACGCTCCGAGATACTCCGGGCTCCTCAGCATGAGGCAGTGGAGAAACCGGGCCCAGTATATCCGCTCCTCATCAGTGAGGCTGGTCGGCCCGGCATCGCGCGAAATGAGCTTCTGAAGGGTAGGTGCAGCGCGGTTATCAATCTGCTTCAGATAGGCCGTCTCAATGATCTCGGCCTTGTCGTCAGGAAGATTGGGAAGCCGGTATAAGCCGCGAACGTATCCCGTCCCCGTTGGGGATGTACGCCGCGGGACAACTTCCTTGAACGGTCTGCTGTATTCGCAGAGTTCGGCCGTCGCCGCCGTTCCATTCTTTCAAATAGAAGACCGGAATGTAATGGTGCGTAGGAAGCTTCTCCTTGTGGGCACTCACGACTTGCCGCCTAGCTATCCCCCGCCGATTCTCGTTTCCGTGTAGCAGATTCTCGGCGGGTTTTCTCGGCGTTTCATGGCTCGCCTGCCAATTCACGATCTGCCCCTTTGCGGCCCGAGGCACAATTCCCCCCCCAGCCCCTACGCGACGGCGGCCTGAACGTACTCATTGAATGCGTTCGTCCCGTCCATGAGCTTGGAGTACGCAGCGAGCGTGCGGCGCGCCGCTCGGCGCTTTCTCGTCCATTAAAAGCACGGCGCTGCGGAGCCTCGGCGGGAGTTCGGAAAGAAAGCTCACTCCTGCAATCAACCGCCTTTCCCGTATGAGGGCGATGTGCGCCTCCCGTCCATAGAAGCCGAAATCGGGCACCACGACCTATCTCACCCGCTAATCCTTCTCCTCCCGAAACGTATCCCTAAACGCATGCGCGGGATAAACGCCCAGGATCGTCAGCTCCTTGGAAAAGAACGCGAGCTCCTCCAGCGCGAACACCAGCGCGCGGTCGTCGGGGTGGCCCTCCACGTCGGCGTAGAACTGCGTGGCGAAGAAATTGCCGCCGACCATGTAGCTCTCGAGCTTGGTCATGTTGACGCCGTTGGTGGCGAAGCCCCCGAGCGCCTTGTAGAGCGCGGCCGGCACGTTGCGCACGCGGAACACGAACGTCGTGATCACCTTGCCGTTGCCGGGCTCGACCCATTTCTTTTCCTTCGACAGCACGACGAAGCGCGTGGTGGAATGGCTCTCGTCCTCGACGTTCTCCTTCAGGATGTCGAGCCCGTAGATTTCCGCCGCCAGCCGCGAAGCGATCGCCGCGCGCGTTAGGTCCTTGCTCTCGGCCACTTCGCGCGCGGAGCCGGCGGTGTCGGCGGCCACCACCGGCTTCAATTTCAGCTCGCGGATGACGCCGCGGCATTGGCCGAGCGCCATCACGTGGCTCTGCACGGTCTTGATGGTGGCAAGGCTGGCGCCCTTCGGCGCCATCAACTGGTTGCGGATCGGCAGGAACCATTCGGCCACGATGTGCAGGCGCGCGGTCGGCATCAAATGATGGATATCGGCGACGCGGCCGGCGACCGAGTTCTCGATCGGGATCATGCCGAGCTCGGCCTCGCCGGCGGTGAGCGCTGAGAAGCAATCCTCGAAGGTCGGGCAGGCGAGCGGCTCGTAGTCCGGATAGGCTTCGCGGCACGCGATATCCGAATTCGCGCCCGGCTCGCCCTGGAAAACGATTTTCTTCACTGCCATGGCCCACCTGAGGCTGTCATTCCGGGACACGCGCCATAAGCGCGTTTACGCGCGTCTTCGACGCGCTATGGCGAGCGGGCCCGGAATCCAGGGCCACGCATTCGGACGTTGCCCCTGGATTCCGGGACACCCCAACATGTCATTCCGGGGCGCGAGCGCAGCGAGCGAACCCGGAATCCAGAAAACAAGTGCTGAATTTGCATCTGGATTCCGGGTCCGGCCCTTCGGGCCGTCCCGGAATGACAAAAACAGGGGCGTTCGTTCCAGACCTAAGGCCTTAAGTCAACGGCGGCCTCTGTTCGCCTCACCCTGAGGAGCGCCCGGAACGGGCGCGTCTCGAAGGGTGAGGCGCCTCGGCCTCCATCCTTCGAGACGGGCGCTCGCGCGCCCTCCTCAGGATGAGGATCAGCTCAGCAGTTTCCTCGCCTTCTCCAGCTCCTCCGGCGTGTCGACGCCGAGGGGCACGCTATTCACTAGCGCCACGTCGATGCGCATGCCGACGTCGAGCGCGCGCAATTGCTCGAGCTTCTCGCGCTGCTCGTTGGCCGACGGCTTGAGCTTGACGAAGCGTTCGAGCGCGGCGCGCCGGTAGGCATAGAGCCCGATGTGATGGTAGTGCGGGCCGGGGCCGGTGGCGTCGGCGCGCGTGAAGGAGACGGCGCGCAGCCGGCCCGGCCCCAGCGGCGTGCCCTTGACCTTCACCACGTGGGGATTGCTGCGCTCGGCCGGATCGGTGATCTCGGCGGCGAGCGTGGCGATGTCGACTTGCGCGTCGGCGAGCGGCCCAAGCGCCGCGCGGATGTCGGCCGGTGCGATGCTCGGCAGGTCGCCCTGCACGTTGACCACCACCTCGATGGCGTGGTCGGGATCGACCGTCTCCAGCGCCTCGAAAATACGGTCGGAGCCGGAGACGTGGTCGGCGCGCGTCATCACCGCGCGGCCGCCGGCCTTCTCCACCGCCGCCGCCACCGCCGCGGAATTGGTCGCCACCACCACATCGCCGAGGCGCGCTTCCGCGGCCCGCCGCATTACGTGCACGATCATGGGCTCGCCGCCGATATCGGCCAGCGGCTTGCCGGGCAGGCGGGTGGCGGCCATGCGGGCCGGGATGAGGACGATCGTGTGGGGCATCGGTATCGCGCCGCGGCCGCCGGACCGGGCAATGTGCAAAATGTCGGCAGCCTGCGGCGCTTATACGGGTTGCCAGAACCCAGGCAAACCGGTATCTGTCCGCCGCCGCCGGGCCCCCGGCCGGCCACCCCGTCCCGCACTATCTCGCGGCCCTTCCGAGAGCCTGGTTTCGATGAATTCCTTCGAGCTCAACAAAATCCTCGGTGCCGTGCTCGGCACCTGCCTGGCCGTGCTCGCGCTCAATATCGCGGCCGGCGCCATCTTCTCCACCGAAAAGCCGGCGAAGCCCGGCTACGCCATCGCGGTGAAGAAGGAGGGAGGCGGCGAGAAGAAAGAGGCAGCGCCGAAGGTGGCGCCGCTGCCCGAGCGCCTCGCCAAGGCCTCGCTCGACAAAGGCAAGTCCACCGCCAAGCAATGCGAGGCCTGCCACACCTTCGCCAAGGGCGGCCCCAACCGGGTCGGGCCCAATCTCTGGAACGTGGTCGGCAACGAGCGCGGCGAAGGCCGCGGCTTCAACTTCTCATCGGCGATGAAGGCCAAGGGCGGCAAATGGACCTATGAGGAGCTCGACAAGTTCCTCACCGATCCGCGCGGCTACATCTCCGGCACCGCCATGACCTTCGCCGGCATCAAGAACGACCAGCAGCGCGCCGACGTCATCGACTTCCTGCACACCCTGTCGGACAACCCGCTGCCGCTGCCCAAGGCGGAAGCGGCCAAGCCCGCCGAGAAGCCGGCCGCCGCCGCCAGCAATGCGCCTGCCGCCAAGCCTGGTGAAAAGCCTGCCGAAAAGCCTGCCGCTGCGGCCAAACCGGCACCGCCTGCACCTGCTGCGCCGGCCGCCCCGCCGAAGCAGTAATTGGGCAAAACCCGTGATGATGCGGCCGGGTCAACGCCCGGCCGTTTTCATGAACGGGCCGGTTGCGGCGTTTGGCCACGGAAATTTGACCAAGCTTGTGTGTTTTCGCTCCGCAGTGCTGATGGGGCACCGGAAAACCGACATAATCGGCAGCGAGTCCCTCTATGGCGGGCGCGAAGCCCTGGAGAGTTTTATGAAGCTGAGCCGCCGATCCATCCTGCGCGGTAGCGCCGCTGCGCTGGCCGCCCCGGTCATGGGCCCCTTGTTCGCCGGCGGGGCCGCCGCCCAAAGCGCTAACGCGGCCGCACCGGCGCACAACTGGAAGCACGGGCTTTCGCTGTTCGGCGAGCCGCACTACCCGCCGGACTTCAAGCATTTCGACTACGTCAACCCGGCCGCCCCGCATGGCGGCGTGGTGCGGCAGATCGCCTTCGGCACCTACGACAATTTCAACCTGGTGATCTCCGGCGTGAAGGGCAGCCTCGCCAGCGGCCTCGAACTGGTCGGCGAAACCTTGACCGCGCCCGCGCTCGATGAAGTCTCCACCGAATACGGGTTGCTGGCCGAAGCGGTCAGCTATCCGCCCGACCGCAGCGCGGTCGCTTACCGGCTGCGCGCCAATGCGCGCTGGCATGACGGCAAGCCCGTGACGCCTGAAGACGTGATCTTCTCCTTCGACACCTTCAAGAAGAACAGCCCGCAGCTCGCCGCCTATTACCGACACGTGAAGAAAGCCGAAAAGACCGGCGAGCGCGAAGTCACTTTCGTGTTCGACGGGCCGGGCAACCGCGAGCTGCCGCAGATCGTCGGGCAATTGAACGTGCTGCCCAAGCACTGGTGGGAAGGCTCCGACGCCAAGGGCAGGAAGCGCGACGTCACGCAGACTTCGCTCGAGCCGCCGCTCGGCTCCGGTCCCTACCGGTTGAAGGACTTCTCGCCCGGCCGCACGCTGGTCTACGAGAAAGTGCCCGACTATTGGGGCAAGGATCTCAACGTCAATATCGGCGCCAATAATTTCCAGGAGATCCGCTACGAATATTACCGCGATACCACGGTCGCGCTGGAAGCCTTCAAGGCCGACGCGGTCGACTGGCGCACCGAGTTCGAGCGCCAAGAACTGGGCGACCGCTTACGATTTTCCGGCGGTGAAGGAAAAGAAGGTGCTGCTGGAAGAATTCCCGGTCCGCAATTTCGGCATCATGCAGGGCTTCGCCTTCAACGTCCGGCGCGACAAGTTCAAGGACCCGCGCGTGCGCCGCGCCTTCAATTTCGCCTTCGATTTCGAGGAGATGAACCGGCAGATCTTCTACAGCCAGTACAAGCGCATCGACAGCTATTTCTCGGGCACCGAGCTTGCCTGCTCGGGCGTGCCGCAAGGCAAGGAGCTTGAGATCCTGCAGACGGTGAAGGACGCGGTGCCGGCCGAGCTGTTCAGCGAGCCCTATACCAATCCGATCGGCGGCAATCCGCAAAAGGTGCGCAATAACCTGCGCGAGGCGCTCAAGCTGTTCCGCCAAGCCGGCTATGTGATCAAGAACACCAAGCTGGTCGATGGCAAGACCGGCGCGCCCTTTAACGTCGAATTCCTGGCCGACGACCCGGCGAGCGGGCGCTTCGTGCTGTTCTACAAGCCCTCGCTGCAACGCATCGGCATGACGGTGAACGTGCGCCTGGTCGACAGCGCGCAATACGAGAACCGGCTGCGGCAATGGGACTTCGACGTCATCACCGCGGTCTGGGGCGAGTCGCTGTCGCCCGGCAACGAGCAGCGCGGCTATTGGGGCTCGGCCGCCGCCGACCAGCCCGGCTCGCGCAACCTGGTTGGCATCAAGAACCCGGCGATCGACAAGCTGATCGACCGCGTGATCTACGCGCATGACCGCGAGGAGCTGTTGGCCGCCACCCATGCGCTCGACCGCGTGCTGTTGTGGAATTTCTACGTCGTGCCGCAATGGACCTACGGCAAGCAGCGCACCGCGCGCTGGGACCGCTTCAGCAGGCCGCAGACCATGCCGAAATACGGGCTGGCGGCCTTCCCGACCATCTGGTGGTGGGACAAGGAAAAGGCGGCCAAGGCGCCGCAGCGGTCTTGAAACGCATGCGCCTGACCCGCCGCCACGCTTTGAGCCTCGCCGCTGCCGCGGCGGCCGCCCGCGTGGGCGCGCGTTTCTCCACGCCGGCCGCCGCGCAGGAAGCCGAGCGTCACGGCATGTCAGCTTTCGGCGATCTGGCGCTGCCGGTGGATTTCAAGCACTTCCCTTACGTCAATCCGGACGCGCCGAAAGGCGGGCGCTATTCGGAAACGGTGAGCAGCCGCGGCTTCAACGGCTCCTTCCTCACCTTCGACTCGCTCAACGGCTATATCCTGAAGGGCAACGGCGCCTTCGGCATGGACCTGACCTTCGCCACGCTGATGGCGCGCGCGGGCAACGAGCCCGACGCCATGTATGGGCTGGCGGCGCGCGGCGTGCGCATCTCCGACGACGGGCTGACCTATACCCTCACGCTGCGGCCGGAGGCCAAATTCCACGACAGCAGTCCGCTCACCGCCCACGACGTCGCCTGGTCGCTGGCGACGCTGAAGGACAAGGGTCATCCGCTGATCAGCCAGCGCTTGCGCGACATGAAAGGCGTGGAGGCGAGCGACGAGCGCACGGTGGTCGTGCATTTCGTGGCGAAGCGCGGGCGCGACGTGCCACTGTTCGTAGCCGGCCTGCCGATCTTCTCGCGCGCCTATTACGACAAACACCCGTTCGATCAAACCACGCTCGATATTCCCCTCGGCAGCGGCGGCTACAAGGTGGGCAAGTTCAGCGTCGGCCACTTCATCGAGTTCGAGCGCGTCAAGGACTGGTGGGGCGCCGATCTGCCGGTTTCGCGCGGGCAGGGCAATTTCGACCTGGTGCGCTACGAATATTACCGCGACCGCGAAGTCGGCTTCGAAGGCTTCAGTGCCGGAAATTACCTGTTCCGCGAGGAGTTCACCTCACGCACTTGGGCGACGCGCTACAATTTCCCCGCCTTCAAGGCCGGCCGCGTCAAGCGCAGCGTCATTCCGGACGACACGCCCTCGGGCGCGCAGGGCTGGTTCATCAATACGCGGCGCAAGCAATTCCAGGACCGCCGCCTGCGCGAGGCGCTGATCGACTGCTTCGACTTCGAATGGACCAACAAGAACCTGATGTACGGCTCCTACGACCGTACGCAGTCGGTGTTCGAGAATTCACCGATGAAGGCGGTAGGCCCGCCGACGCCGGCCGAGCTCAAGCTGCTGGAGCCGTTCCGCGGCAAAGTGCCCGACGAAGTATTCGGCGAGCCCTATGTGCCGCCGGTCAGCGACGGCTCCGGCCATGACCGCCGCTGGCTGTTGCGCGGCGCGCGGCTGCTCAACGAGGCAGGCTGTCGGCTCGTGGGCGGCAAACGCGTACTGCCGGACGGCACGCCGATCTCGTTCGAATTCCTGATCGAGGAGCCGACCTTCAAGCCGCACCATCTCACCTATATGAAGAACCTCGCCACCATTGGCTTGCACTCGACTTTGCGCATCGTCGATCCGGTGCAATACCGCGCGCGGGTCGACAATTTCGACTTCGATATCACGGTGGACCGCTTCAGCTTCTCTTCGACGCCGGGCGAATCGCTGCGAAACTATTTCACCGCGCGCGCGGCCGGGATCAAAGGCACGCAGAACCTCTCCGGCATCGCCGATCCGGCCATGGATGCGCTGGTCGACGCGGCCATCGCGGCCCAGACGCGCGCGGAACTTATCGCGGCTTGCCGGGCGCTCGACCGCGTGTTCCGCGCCGGCCGCTATTGGATCCCGCACTGGTACAAAGCGTCGCATTGGATCGCCTATTGGGACGTATTCGGCTTTCCCGCCGGTAAACCGCGCTATTTCCGGGGGATTCCAGAGACTTGGTGGTACGATCCCGCCAAGGCGGCGAAGGTGGGGTTGAAAGGCTAGCTGACTAAAAACCGGCCTTGGTTCCTGCCGGTGGCCTCTTTATGTTGCCGGTTTGTCACAAGACGAAACGCCCGCCCAGGTTATAGGGTGGGCTGCGCCGCCCAAGGGGCGCGATAACAACAAGGGCATCCGCCGTTCCCGCATGAGCGCCTATATCATCCGCCGCATCCTATTCATGATCCCCACGATGCTCGGGATCATGCTGGTCGCCTTCGTCGTGGTGCAGTTCGCGCCCGGCGGCCCGGTCGAACAGGTCATCGCCAAGCTGACCGGCGCGGAAACCGGCGCCACCTCGCGCATATCCGGCTCCGCCGGCGGCGATTTCGGCAGCCGCGGCATGGCGCAGGGCGGCTCGCAGGTGGACGCCGTCACCTCCAAATATCGCGGCGCGCAAGGGCTCGATCCGGAATTCATCAAGAAGCTGGAGAAGCAATTCGGCTTCGACAAGCCGGCCTATGAGCGCTTCGGCATCATGCTGTGGAATTACCTGCGCTTCGATTTCGGCAAAAGCTATTTCCGCGACGTGAGCGTGATCCAGCTCATCAAGGAGAAGCTGCCGGTCTCGATGTCGCTCGGCATCTGGATGACGCTGCTGACCTATCTGATCTCGATCCCGCTCGGCATCCGCAAGGCGGTGGACGACGGCTCGCATTTCGACATGTGGACCTCGACCGTGATCGTGATCGGCTACGCCATCCCCGGCTTCCTGTTTGCCATCTTGCTGATCGTGCTGTTCGCCGGCGGCTCGTTCTTCGACTGGTTCCCCTTGCGCGGACTGGTGTCGGAGAATTTCTGGTCGCTGCCGTGGTACGCCAAGATCGGCGATTATTTCTGGCACCTGACGTTGCCGATCATCTCGATGGCGATCTCGGCCTTCGCCACCATGACGCTGTTGACCAAGAACTCGTTCCTCGACGAGATCCGCAAGCAATACGTGCTCACCGCCCGCGCCAAGGGCTGCACCCGCAACCAGGTGCTCTACGGCCACGTGTTCCGCAACGCCATGCTGATCGTGGTGGCCGGCTTCCCGGGCGCGTTCGTCTCCGCCTTCTTCACCGGCGCGCTGCTGATCGAAACCATCTTCTCGCTCGACGGGCTCGGCCTGCTCGGTTTCGAGAGCGTGCTCAACCGCGACTACCCGGTGGTGTTCGCCACGCTCTATATGTTCTCGCTCATCGGCGTGGTGGTGAACCTGATATCCGATCTCACCTACACCTGGATCGATCCCCGCATCGACTTCGAAACGCGGGAGGTCTGATCCGTGGACGACCGCACCGACGTCCAGTCGCCCGACACCACCGCTTACGGCACCATCGAACTGGCGGTGCCGCCCGAGCGGCGCTTTATCCGCATTTCGCCGCTCAACAAGCGGCGCTGGCAGAACTTCGCGGCCAACCGCCGCGGCTACTGGTCCTTGTGGGTCTTCCTCGTGCTGTTTGTCATTTCGCTGTTCGCCGAATTCATCGCCAACGACAAGCCGATCTTCATCGACGTCGGCGGGCACCTGTATTTCCCGGCGGTCATCACCTATCCCGACACCGATTTCGGCAAGCCCAACGACCCGAACCTGTTCGGCACCGCGGCAGACTACCGCGATCCCTATTTGATCGACCTGATCAACAAGCAAGGCGGCACCGTGATCTGGCCGCTCATCCACTTCTCCTACAACACGCAGGTGAGCAAGCCGCCGTCGCCGTTCCCCTCGAAGCCAACCTGGATGCTGACCCCGGCCGACTGCAAATTCGCCGCCACGCACAACTTCACCAAATGCGGCAATCTCGAAGCCAACTGGCTCGGCACCGACGACGGCGGGCGCGACGTACTGGCGCGGCTGATCTACGGCTTCCGCATATCGGTGCTGTTCGGGCTGTGCCTGACCATCGTGTCCTCGATCATCGGCGTCGCCGCCGGCGCGGTGCAGGGCTATTTCGGCGGCTGGACCGATCTCTTGTTCCAGCGCTTCATCGAGATCTGGACCTCGATTCCCTCACTCTATCTGCTGCTGATCATTTCCTCGGTGCTGGTGCCGGGCTTCTTCGTGCTGCTCGGCATCTTGCTGCTGTTCTCCTGGGTATCGCTGGTCGGCCTGGTGCGCGCGGAGTTCCTGCGCGGGCGCAATTTCGAATATATCCAGGCCGCGCGCGCGCTCGGCGTGTCGAATCCGGTCATCATCTTCCGCCACCTGTTGCCGAACGCCATGGTGGCGACCATGACCTTCCTGCCGTTCATCCTGTCGTCCTCGGTGATGACCTTGACGGCGCTCGACTTCCTCGGCTTCGGCCTGCCGCCCGGCTCGCCCTCGCTCGGTGAATTGCTGAGCCAAGGCAAGGCCAATGTGCAGGCGCCCTGGCTCGGCCTCACCGGCTTCTTCTCCATCGCCATCATGCTGTCGCTCTTGATTTTCATTGGCGAGGCGGTGCGCGACGCCTTCGACCCAAGAAAGACGTTCAGATGACCAAGGCCGGCGATACGCTGCTTTCCGTCCACGATCTCTCGATCGCCTTCGGCACGGGCGCGCGTGAAGTGCTGGCGGTCGACAGGGTGTCGTTCGACATCGCCACCGGCGAGACGCTGGCGCTGGTCGGCGAATCGGGTTCCGGCAAGTCGGTGACCGCGCTGTCGGTGATGAAGCTGCTGCCCTATCCGGCCGCGCATCACCCTTCCGGCTCGATCAAGTTCAAGGGTCACGAGCTCTTGACCATGAAGGAGAACCAGATCCGCAAGGTGCGCGGCAACGACATCACCATCATCTTCCAGGAGCCGATGACGTCGCTCAACCCGCTGCACTCGATCCAGAAGCAGATCAGCGAAATCCTCCTTATCCACCAGGGTCTTACCGGCGATAAGGCGCGCAACCGCATAATCGAATTGCTCGACCAAGTCGGCATCGTCGATCCGGCCGCCCGGCTCGGCGCCTATCCGCACCAGCTTTCCGGCGGCCAGCGCCAGCGCGTGATGATCGCCATGGCGCTGGCGAACGAGCCCGACCTCTTGATCGCCGACGAGCCGACTACCGCGCTCGACGTGACGGTGCAGGCGCAGATTTTGCAGTTGCTCAGGGACACGCAGAAGCGGCTCGGCATGTCGATGCTGTTCATCACCCACGACCTCGGCATCGTGCGCAAGATCGCCGACCGCGTCTGTGTGATGAACCACGGCGAGATCGTCGAGCACGGCGGGGTCGAGCGCGTGTTCAATGACCCCGAGCACCCTTATACGCGCGCTTTGCTGGCCGCCGAGCCGAAGCCCGATCCGGCGCCGCCGTGCCCGGACGCGCCGATCGTCATTCAGACAGACGATCTGAAGGTCTGGTTCCCGATCAAGCGCGGGCTGATGCGCAAGGTGGTCGGCCACATCAAGGCGGTGGACGGCATCAGCATGGAGCTGCGCAAAGGCGAGACGCTCGGCGTGGTCGGCGAGAGCGGCTCCGGCAAGACCACGCTCGGCCTCGCCATTCTGCGGCTGATCTCGTCCGACGGCCCGATCGTGTTCATGGGCAACACCATTCAGGGCCTCAAGTTCAAAGAGATGCGGCCGTACCGCCGCAACATGCAGATCGTGTTCCAGGATCCTTACGGCTCGCTCAGCCCGCGCATGTCGGTGTCCGACATCGTCGAGGAGGGCTTGCGCGTGCATCATCCGCATCTGTCGCGGCACGAATGCGAGCAGCGCGTGATTTCCGCGCTCGAGGACGGCGGTCTCGATCCCGAAACGCGCCACCGCTATCCGCACGAGTTTTCCGGCGGCCAGCGCCAGCGCATCGCGCTCGCGCGCGCACTGGTGCTGGAGCCGACCTTCATCGTGCTCGACGAGCCGACCAGCGCGCTCGACATGCTGATCCAGGCGCAGATGGTCGACCTGTTGCGCGACCTGCAGAAGAAACGTGAGCTCACCTATATGTTCATCTCGCACGATTTGCGCGTGGTGGCGGCAATGGCGAGCAGGCTTTTGGTGCTGCGGCACGGCAAGATGGTGGAAGAGGGCGCGGCAAGCGACATCTTCAAGAACCCGAAGAGCGATTACACGCGCGCGCTGTTTGCCGCCGCCTTCAATCTGGAAACCGCGCCCGAGGGCGTCGTTTCGCAATAAGCCCTATGCCTGAGCAACGCGCGCTTGCCGACCGTGAAGCCGACATCGCGCTGTCTGCCCCCGAGCGCATCGGACAAGGCTTTTTCGGCTATGAGCGCTACCGGTTGACGCTGGCGGGCGCCGAGCAGACGCGCGAGGTGGTGCGCGCCGGCAAGGTCGCGGCGGTGCTGCCGATCGACATCGCGCGCGACGAGATCGTGCTGATCCGCCAATTCCGCCTGCCTGCCCATCTCGCCAACGGCCGCGGCGATCTGGTCGAGATCGTGGCCGGCCGGGTGGAAAAGGGCGAGAGCCCGGCCGAAACCGCGCGGCGCGAATGCGCCGAGGAAATCGGCGTTTCACCCTCCACGCTGGTCGAGCTGTTCAGCTATTTCACCACGCCGGGCCTGACCGACGAGGAGGTCACCGTGTTCCTCGCCGCTGTCGATGCCGCGCGCGTGCCCGCGCGCACGCACGCCACCGAAGGCGAGCGCATCAGCGTCATGCGTGCGCCCATCGATGCCGCGCTCGCCGCGTTGCAGGCGGGCAACATGCATAACGGCCCGCTGGTGATCGCGCTGCAATGGCTGGCCCTCAACCGAACGCGCATCCGCGAACTTTTGAAAAAGGCATGAAAATGTCGCCGCTCGTCCGCCTGCTCTTCGCCGCGATCCTTGTCGCCGCGCCGCTCGCTGCCCACGCCGACGAAGGCTTCTATCCGATCAAGGCCGACGACGGCGAGATCATCGCCAATCACCGCGTGCCGAACGAGCTGGAAAGCCAGATCGAGAAGCTGCCGGGCATTGCCGTTGTCGGCAATCCGCACGGCGAGGTCACGCTCAACGAATTCTACGACGTGAACTGCCCGTTTTGCCGGCAGGCCTCCGCCGACATCGACAAGCTGCTCAAGACCAATCGCGAGTTGCGGCTGGTGCTGGTGCCCTATCCGGTGCTCGGCATTCCGTCGATCCTGGGCACGCGCGTGGAGCTTGCGGTCTTGCGGCTGTCGTCGCCGCAAACCTTCTACAAATTCCACCGCCTGCTCGATGAAACCCGCGGCCTGGTGGCAGGCAAGCGCGCCTTGGCGGTGGCCAAGGAGGTCGGGCTCGATTCTGACAAGGTGCTCGAAGTCGCCAACGAGAATGCGCTTGCCGACGTCATGACCAAGCACGCGGAGCTTGGCAGCGCGCTCGCCATCCAGGCGACGCCCGGCTTCGTCATCAAGGGCGTCGCCATCAACGGCTATCCGGGCCCGAAGGCGCTCGCCGGCATTATCGACGCGGTCAAGCGCTGCGATGCGGTGATTTGCGACAAGCCGCGCTAGGCGAGCCGCTTCACGCTGGTGACGTCGCCGCCGCCCGTCTTGATGCGCAGCACGGCGTCGGCGAAAGGCTCGATCGCCACCATCATATGATGCGCGTTGGCGTGCACCAGCGTCTCGCGGTCGCGCGCGATGGCGACGTGGCCCTTCCAGAACACCAGATCGCCGCGCCTGAGATCGGCCGGCGAGGTGAGCTTGCCGAGTGACAATTCCTGCATGTCGCTGTCGCGCGGGCAGGCGAGGCCCGCCGCCTGCAGCGCCACCTGCACCAGCCCGGAGCAATCGAGCCCGAGCGCGGTCTTGCCGCCCCACAAATAGGGCGCGCCCAGCAAGCTCTCCGCCACCGCGACGAAATCCGGCGCCTTGGCCTTGATCGGCGCCAGATGCACGATGGGAATATGCCAGCCGGCCGCGGTGACGGCGAAGCGCTCGTCCTGCCGCGCGATCGCAAGCCGTGCGCCGAGCGGCAGCGCGGCGAGCGGCGGCCGCTTGATGTCGGGCGCCGGAAAGCAGAGCGTGCGCGGCACGGCGACCTTGTGCGTCGGCGCCGCGCCCGGCGTGCCCAAGCGCGTTGGCCGACAGCCAGCCGACATAGCCGTCGGTTTCGAGCTGGCCCCAGGCCCAGCCTTCCTCGATCTCGTAGACGAGCGCGCACTCGCCCAGCAGCGCTTCGGTGACCTGTTGCGCGTCGTGCGAGGGGGCGCGGCGCAAGGGCGTCACTGGCTCGATCACTTCGTAACGCGTGCCGTCGACGAAGCGCGCGGCCTCCACCTGGCCCTTCAGATAGCTTGCCGCGATCTCGGGCCGGAACGGATGGATGCGGGGATCGAGTTGCACCGGGTTCTCCCTCGTCATGGCCGGCCTTGTCCCGGCCATCCACGCCTTCGTTCAAAAGACGCGGATGCCCGCGACAAGCGCGGGCATGACGGATTATGAGCGGTAACGTTTCGCCAGCAACGCATAGAGCGCGCGCGCCGATTGCAGTTCGGCGCCCTCCGGCCGGCCCGGCCGCGCCGACGGCGTCCAGGCGAAAATGTCGAGATGCAGCCATGCGCGCGCATTGACGAAACGGCGCAGGAACAGCGCGGCCGTGATGGCGCCGCCGTGGCCGCCGGAGGAGACATTATTGATGTCGGCCACCTTGGACTCGAGCATGGCGTCGTAAGGCCGCCACAGCGGCAGCCGCCAGAGCGGGTCGAACTCGGTCGCCGCCGCATTCATCAGCTCGGCCGCCAGCGCATCATCGTCGGTGAAGAAGGGCGGCACGTCGGGCCCGAGCGCCACGCGCGCGGCGCCGGTGAGCGTGGCGAAATCGATTATCAGCGCGGGATCGTCCTCGCTGGCGAGCGCGAGTGCGTCGGCCAGGATCAGCCGGCCCTCGGCATCGGTATTGCCGATCTCCACACTGATGCCTTTGCGCGAACGGTAGATATCGCGCGGCCGGAAACTGGCGCCGGAGATCGAATTCTCCACCGCCGGCACGATCACGCGCAGGCGCACTTTCAGCTTGGCCGCCATGATCATGTGGCCGAGCGCCAGCGCGGTCGCCGCCCCGCCCATGTCCTTCTTCATGTTGAGCATGCCGCTCGACGGCTTGATGTCGAGGCCGCCGGTATCGAAGGCGACGCCCTTGCCGACCAGCGTCACCTTGGGGTCGCTGTCCTTGCCCCAGGTGAGATCGATCAGGCGCGGTTCACGCTGCGAGCCGGCCCCGACCGCGGCCACCAGCGGGAAGCCATTGACGAGTTCCTCACCGCTGGTCACTTGCAGCTTGGCGCCGTGCTGCTGGCCGAGCGCGCGCGCGGCCGCCTCGAGCTCCGCCGGGCCCATATCGTTCGACGGCGTGTTGATGAGATCGCGCGCCAGCGTCACCGCCTCGACGGTGCGCGACAGCTCCTCGCCGTCGACGCCTTCGGGCAGCACCAGCCGCACGTTACGCTCCTGCGCCTTGCGGTAACGCGCGAATTGATAGCAACCGAGCGCGAAGGAGAGCGCGCCCAGCCGCGCGTCATGCGGCGCATTGGCGAAGCGGTAGACGCCCGCCGGCAGCAATCCCGGCAGCGCGCCGGGGCGGAACAGGTCGCGCGCCGGATCGCCGACGTCTTCCAGGCCGAACAGCACGCCCGCGAGCTTGCCTTCCGCATCGGGCACGATCAGGTGCTTGCCGGCTTTGGGCTCGAAGCCGGCGGCCTGCACGAAGGCCTGCTCGCGCGCGTCGAGGATGCTGGTGGCCTCGGCAAAATTGGCGGCGGTGACGAACAGGATCGGCACCGCCTGCGCGCCGGCGCTGGCGAAAAGCGAATGCATGGTTACTCCGCGGCGTCGCGCAGCGAGCGCTTCGGCACATAGCCGTCGCGCGTCTGCGGCAGCTTCCAGCCGAGCATTTTGGAAGCGACCAGCGTGCGCAGCACCTGCGCGGTGCCGCCGCCGATGGTGAACATGCGCACGTCGCGCGCCATTCTCTCCAAGGGGAGCTCGCGCGAATAGCCGCGCGCGCCGAACATCTGCAGCGCGTCGTTGACGATGCGGATGGCGGTCTCGGAGGCGAAGATCTTGGCCTGCGCCGCCAGCATGGGATCGGGGAAGGCGCTGCCGTCCGGTCCGCGCGAGCGCGCCGCCTGATAAAGCATCAGCCGCGACGCCGTGAGCTGCATCTGCATGTCGGCCAGCATCCATTGCAGGCCCTGGAACTCGGCGATCGGGCGGCCGAACTGCTCGCGCGTCTTGGCGAAATCGAGCGCGAGATCGAGCGCGCCGGCGGCGATCCCCATGGCCACGGTGCCGGCGCCGACGCGCTGGCTGTTATAGGCGTTCATCAGGTCGGCGAAGCCGCGGCGGAAGCCGGACGGCGGCAGCACCGCCATGCTGGCCGGCAGTTCCAGGTCTTCGAAACTCAGCTCGCCTTCCGGCATGCCGCGCAGGCCCATGGTCTGCTCGCGCCGGGTTACCTTGAGCCCTTTGTGCTCGTCGCGTACCGCCAGGAAGCCGCCGACGCCGAGGTCCTCGCCCTTCTCGTCGTGAACACGTGCAAAGATCAGATGCAGGCGCGAGACGCCGCCGCCGGTAATCCAATGCTTCTTGCCGTTGATGATGAACACGTCGCCGCGCTTGTCGGCCCGCGTCGTCATGGCCATGGCGTCGGAGCCGGCCTGCGGCTCGGTGATGCAGATGGCCGGCTTGTCGCCTTCCAGCACCAGCCGTGCCGCCAGCTTCTTCTGCGCGTCGCTGCCATAGGCCATCACCGTGGAGATAGCGCCCATATTGGTCTCGACCACGATGCGGCCGGTCACGGTGCAGCATTTCGCCATCTCCTCGATCGCCAGCACGGCGTCGAGAAAGGAGCGGCCCTGGCCGCCCAGTTCCTTGGGGATGGTCATGCCGCAAAAGCCGGCCTCGGCGAGCCGCTTTACGACGTCCCAAGGATACTGCTCGTCGCGGTCGATTTGCGCCGCCCGCGGGCGCGCCACTTCTTGCGCGAAGGCGCGGGCGCGCTCGCGCAGCGCGATTTCGTCTTGGGTGAGGCCGAGGTCCATTTTTCAATCCTAAACCGATGGCGGCGGATAATGCACCGTCATGCCCGCGCTTGTCGCGGGCATCCACGCCTTAAAAAGCTGCGAAACCTCAAAAACGTGGATGGCCGGTACAAGCCCGGCCACGGCCTGCGGCCGGTTAACCAGTCGTTAGGGTTAACCATTTATTGCTCGGGCATACCGCTGGAACGCCAGCCATCGGGGTCCCATGCGCCCGAAAAATGTCCGCGTCGCCCGTCTGCTCGCCTCGGCCGCCGTCGCGGGCCTCATCGCCCTGTCGGCGGCCGGCTGCCAGACGACGGACGGCGACATTACCGGTTCCCTCGGCCTTGCCAGCGCCCCCGACGCCACCCCGCGCAGCGAGGCCGATTGGCGGCGTGAGCTTGAGGTCTGGGGTCCGCGCTACCGGGCCAATACCGGCGATGCCAAGGCGGCCATGGCCTATGCCCGGGCGCTGCGCGCCACCGAGCAGCGGGCCCAGGCGGTCGCCGTGCTGCAGCAGGCCTCGATCCGCAATCCGCACGACATGAACCTGCTCGGCGCCTATGGCCGTGCGCTGGCCGACGCCGGCCGGCTGCCCGAGGCGCTCGACGCGCTCGGCCGCGCCCACACGCCCGACAACCCCGACTGGCGCATCCTCAACGCGCAAGGCGCGGTGCTCGACCAGATGGGCCGCCACCTGGAGGCGCGGCGCCATTATTCGGCCGCGCTCAAGATCGTGCCCAACGAGCCCTCGGTGCTGTCCAATCTCGGCCTGTCCTACGCCCTGGACAAACATCTCGCGCGCGCCGAGACGATGCTGCGCACGGCGGTGGCGCAGCCGAATGCCAGTCCGAAGGTGCGGCAGAATCTGGCGCTGGTGGTCGGGCTGCAGGGCCGCTTCGCCGAGGCCGAGCGCATCGTCAGCGCCGACCTGCCGCCCAATGAGGCGGCGGCCAATGTCGCCTATCTGCGGCAGATGCTGTCGAAGCAGAGCGCCTTCAACAGCAAGAAGGACCGGCACCCTTACGTGCCGGCGCCGGACACGGGGACTTGACCAGCCGCCGTCATTCCGGGGCGCGGCCGTTAGGCCGCGAGCCCGGAATCCATAACCCCCGTACTGCGGAGTATGGATTCCGGGCCCGCCACCGTAGCGCGTCGAAGACGCGCGTAAACGCGCTTATGGCAGCGTCCCGGAATGACGGATGAGAGGCCTTGCCCGCGCCGTCAGTGCGTGACGTGCATGACCTTGATGATGGCCGGGCCGAGAATGACGACAAACAGCACCGGCAGGAAGAACACGATCATCGGCACCGTCAGCTTGGGCGGCAAGCCGGCCGCCTTCTTCTCGGCTTCCGACATGCGTATGTCGCGGTTTTCCTGCGCCATCACGCGCAGCATGTTGGCGAGCGGCGTGCCGTAACGTTCCGCCTGCTGCAGGGCCATGCAGACCGAACGCACGCCTTCCAGATCGGTGCGTTTGGCCAGATTCTCGTAGGCCTGGCGGCGGTCCGACAAATAGGACAACTCGGCCATGGTGAGCGTGAGCTCTTCCGCCAGCGCCACCGACTGGGTGCCGATCTCGTCGCTCACCCGGCGCAGCGCCGCCTCGATCGACATGCCGGATTCGACGCAGATCAGCAGCAGATCGAGCGTGTCGGGGAAGGCCCGCTTGATCGAAGTCTGCCGCCGCTGGATGCGGTTTTTCAGGAACATCATCGGCAGATGCATGCCGATGTAAGCTGCGCCGATGCAGATGCCGGCCTTCACGGAAAGCGGCTTGTCCCAATGCAGCACGACGAAAATGTAAAATACCGAGAACAGGAAGGTCACGACCGGCGTGACCATGCGGAAGAACAGGAAGGTCACATAGGGAGCCTGGCCGCGATAGCCGGCCTGCACCAACTTGATGCGCGCCTCTTCCTGGCCGAACCACTTGCCTAAGTTTAGGCGGTCGACGATGGTCTGCACGTATTGCTTGGGCGACTGGCGCAGCGAGATCTTCTGGTGTTCTTGAGCCATGCGTTCGCGCTCGCGCTGGCGAATCTTCTCGCGCTCGAGCGCGACCGCCTTCATGCGTTTGCCGAGCGGATCGGCGAACACCAGCGGCATCGCCAAAGTCAGGACGGTGGCGGCCGTGGCGAGCGCGGCGAACACCATGGTCAGCGTCGTGACGTTGAGCGAGTTGATCAGTAAGTCGAGCATCCGACGTGCCTTCAAAAATCGAAATTGATCATCTTCTTCATCACCATCACACCCGCGAACATCCACACCGCGGAGGCGGCGAGCATCACCCGACCGATCGGCTGGGTCCACAAGAGCGAGATGTATTGCGGGCTGGTGACGTAGACCAAGGTCATGACCGCGAGCGGCAGCGCGCCGATGATGGCGGCGGAGGATTTTGCTTCCTGCGACATCGCCTTGATCTTCGCCTTCATCTTCTTGCGGTCGCGCAGCACGCGCGACAGGTTGCCGAGCGCTTCGGCCAGATTGCCGCCGGATTTCTGCTGGATCAGGATCACGATGCCGAAGAAATTCGCCTCCGGCAGCGGCATGTCCTCGTAGAGCTTGCCGCAGGCCTCGCCCAGCGGCATGCCGATCGCCTGGGTTTCCACGATGGTGCGGAACTCGGATTTCACCGGCTCCGGCGAACTCGGTCATGATCATCTTCAGGCAGTCGAGCAGCGGCAGGCCGGCCTTGACGCCGCGCACGATGATGTCGACGGCGTCGGGGAAGGTGTTGAGGAATTGCGTCTCGCGCCGCTTCTTCAGGAACGACAGCAGCCAGCGCGGCAGGCCGAAGGCGCCGGCAAAGGCAAGCGCCGCGGCGCCGATCAGCCCGCCCGGCACCATCGCGATGCCGACCAGGAACATCGCCACCCCCACGCCGGCGGAAATCAGCAGGAATTGCCGCTTCGACCACTTGAGCCCGGCCTGGCCGATACGCACCGAGATCGGCACGTTCTTGCTTTTTCTGTGGCGCTCTTCAAATTCCTTCAGCGTCTGCTCGACGACGTCGCGGCGCGATCTCTGCTGCCCGCGCGCGCGCACCACCGGCTCCGCCTTGGCCACGCTCGCCATGCGCTTCTCGGCCTGCCGCTCGCCCGACAGGATCGGATAAAGGAACACCCAGGCCACGCCGCCGACTGCGACGCTGGCGAGCAGGAACAAAGCGAGCGTTTGCACGGCGTCCTCCCTTTATCCGGCGCGCGCCATTTCTTCGTTGGTGACTTCCGCGGCGTCGAGCGTAGCGGCCAGGCGCTGCTCCTCGCCGTAGTAGCGGGCGCGGTCCCAGAAGCGCGGCCGGCCGATGCCGGTCGAGCGGTGGCGGCCGAGGATCTTGCCGTTGGCGTCCTCGCCGGTCATGTCGTAGACGAACAGGTCCTGCGTGATGATGACGTCGCCTTCCATGCCCATCACCTCGGTGACGTGCGTGATCTTGCGCGAGCCGTCGCGCAGGCGCGCCGCCTGGATCACGACGTCGACCGAAGCCACGACCATCTCGCGGATGGTGCGCGAGGGCAGCGAGAAGCCGCCCATGGTGATCATCGATTCCAGGCGCGAGAGCGCCTCGCGCGGGTTGTTGGCGTGCAGCGTGCCCATCGAGCCGTCATGACCGGTGTTCATGGCTTGCAGCAGGTCGAAGGCCTCCGGCCCGCGCACTTCGCCGACGATGATGCGTTCAGGGCGCATGCGCAGGCAGTTGCGCACCAGGTCGCGCATGGTGACCTGGCCCTCGCCTTCCAGGTTGGGCGGCCGCGTTTCCAGGCGCACCACGTGCGGCTGCTGCAGCTGCAGTTCGGCGGCGTCCTCGCAGGTGATGATGCGCTCGTCGTGGTCGATGAACTGGGTGAGACAGTTGAGCAGCGTGGTCTTGCCGGAACCGGTGCCGCCCGACACCAGCGTGTTGACGCGGCAGCGGCCGATGATGCGCAGGATCTCTGCGCCCTGCGGCGTGATGGTGCCGTATTTGACAAGCTGGTCGAGCGTCAGCTTGTCCTTCTTGAACTTGCGGATGGTGAGCGCGGGTCCGTCGATCGCCAGCGGCGGCACGATACAGTTGACGCGGGAGCCGTCGGGCAAACGCGCGTCGCAGATCGGCGAAGATTCGTCGACGCGGCGGCCGATCTGACTGACGATGCGCTGACAGATGTTCAGGAGCTGCTGGTTGTCCCTGAAGCGGATGCCGGTCTTCTGAATCTTGCCGAGCACTTCGATATAGACCGTGCCGGAGCCGTTCACCATGATGTCGGCGATGTCGTCGCGCGACAGGAGCGGCTCGAGCGGGCCGAAGCCGAGCACGTCGTTGCAGATGTCGTCGAGCAGCTCCTCCTGCTCGGCGATCGACATCACGATGTTCTTGATCGCGATGATCTCGTTGACGATGTCGCGGATTTCCTCGCGCGCGCTGTCGGCGTCGAGCCGCGCCAGTTGCGCGAGGTCGATGGCCTCGATCAGCGCGCCGAAGATGACGCCCTTGGTCTCGTAATAGGCCTCCGAGCGCCGCGAATTGGTCGCCGGCATGTTGACAGCGGCGGGCTGCCGCGTCGGCGATGGCGCCGATACCAGCGGCGCTCCTAAGCCTTCCGAGGGAAACGGCGCGCGGCCGGCTTCCGCCGTCTTGTCCTCGGCCGCGGGCTGTCCCGGCTGCAACGGCGGCGCCGCTTCGGGCGCCTCCTGATGCGGCTTGGGCGCCGGCGCGAGAGCTTCAGAGGTGCTGCGCTTACCGAACACGACTCATACTCCGAATGACTTTCAGCCCGCCCTCTTCATCCACTTGGCGAGCAGCGGCATCAGGCCGCCGCGCGCGTGCTTGGCCTCGGCGCGGCCGGTCAGGACCTGCGCCATTTGGCGGAACATCTCCGCGGTCTTATGGTTGGCGGAGACTTCGGCGATCATCTGGCCGTTATTGGCGGCGGTGCCGAACAGCTGCGGCTCGAACGGGATCACCGCCAGCGGCGCGTCTTCCAGCGCCTTGGCGAAATCCGCCGGCGCGATTTCCGGCCGTTTCGGCACGCCGACCTGGTTGAGGCAGTAGAACGGACGGTGGTCGTTCGGCCGCGAGGCGCGCAGCAGATCGACCATGTTCTTGGCGTTGCGCAAATTGGCGAGATCGGGACCGGCGACCAACAGGATGTCGTCGGCGCTCAGCAAGAGTTGCTTGGTCCAGCCGGACCACTGGTGCGGCACGTCGAGCACGACGCAGGGAATCGAGCCGCGCAGCGCGTCGAGAATGGCGTCGAAGGCGTCGGCGCCGAAATCGTAGACGCGGTCGAGCGTCGCCGGCGCCGCCAACAGGCTCAGGTGATCGGTGCATTTCGACAGCAGCCGGTCGATGAATGCGGTGTCGACGCGGTCGGGCGAGAACACCGCGTCGGCGATGCCCTGCGGCGGATCCTGGTTGTAGTCGAGCCCGGCGGTGCCGAAGGCGAGATCGAGATCGGTGACCACGGAGTTGAGCGCAAGGTCGCGCGCGATCGAGAAGCCTATATTGTGCGCGATGGTGGAGGCGCCGACGCCGCCCTTGGCGCCGACCACGGCGATGATGCGGCCGACCGGCTTGGCGTCGGGGGCCGAGAACAGCCCGCAGATCGCGCGCACGATGTCGACGGTGCCGACCGGCGCGATCAGATAATCGCTCACCCCGCGCCGCGTCAGCTCGCGGTAGAGCGTCACGTCGTTGATGCGGCCGATCACGATCACCCGCGTGCCGGCGTCGCAGACTTCGGCCAGGCGGTCGAGCGCGCCGAGAATGTCGTTGGCGCGGTTCTCCGATTCGATGATGATGACGTTGGGCGTCGGCGAGCTGCGATAGGCCTCGACCGCGGCGGTGGCGCCGCCCATCTGGATTTTCAGATGCGCCTTGGCGAGCCGGCGGTCCTCGCTCGCCGCCTGCACGGCGGAAGCGGTTTCCACCGTCTCGCAGAAGGCCTGCACCGACACCCGCGGCGCGGGCGCGATGTGCTCGTCGGCGGCGACCGGCTCGGCCGGCGCCGTCGGCGGCGTCTCATGTTCGGCGAGTGCGACTTGCTGTGCGTGCTTTATCATTTTCCGAGATCGCTGATCTTGGCCTTGTCATAACCGACATAGACGCCGGACGGGTTCTCGCCCTGCCGCCATTTGTCGATGGCGACCGAGCGGCGCGCTTCGTAGGCCGGCGCCTCGCCGCGAGGCTGCACCAGGTCGGCCGGATTGGCGACCATGGCGGCGAGATTGCGCTGGCTGGCGCAGCCGAGATTCCAATAGGGCTTGTTTTCGTTGTAGGTCTTGTCGAAGTCGGGACCGAGATCGTGCGGCCACAGCCCGCAGGGCCCGGCATGCGCGGTGAGCTTGCTGTAGCTGATCTTGATGCTCGCCAGCGACGACGACGAGGGGTGATAGGCGCTCACGTAGACGGCGCGCTGCGGCACGCCGGAGGCGTTGAGGATCGAATGGATTTCGCGCAGCGAGTCGTTGGCGGCGCGGTCGATCGAGCCGCCGCGCGGAACGGCGATGACGATGCCGCTGGTGGCCTCGTGCCGCCATTCCTGCGCGAAAGCCAGAACGTCGGCGCGCTGGCTGGGGTTGAGCCCGCCGCGGTTGCGGCCGACGAAGACCTGGACGGTGTGCTCGCCTTGCTTGAGCGTGATCGGATGGCGCGCGCGGTAGTCGACCGGGTAGGGGGTTTCATGCGCCACCTCGGTCTGGTAGCAGCCGCCCAAGAGGCTGGAGAGGCCGGCGGCGAGCAACAGCCACCGCGCCGCCTGGCCGCGGCGTCCGCGCATCGCCGTGTGAAGTGCTGTCATCGCCTTATCCCCCGTCAATCCAGGATGAAGCCGTATTTGCCGCGATAGCTGTGCTTCAGCTCGACCTGGCTGGCGGCCTTGCCGTAGATGCGGTTCAGGCGGCCGAGCAGGACGGTCTGCGGATCGCTCGGATCGGCAAAACCGTCGTCCGGCCGCGACAGGTCTTTCTGCGCCACCGCGCGCACGATATAGGGCGTGACCAGCACCATCAGCTCGGACTGGTGGTTGACGTAGTCGCGGCTCTTGAACAGCGCGCCCAGGATCGGAATCTGCATCAGGCCTGGCAGGCCGTTGATCGCCTGCTTGGTCTGCTCCTGGATCATGCCGGCCAGCGCCAGCGAGCCGCCGGAGGGAATCTCCACCGTGGTCTCGGCGCGGCGGGTTTGGATCGAGGGCACCGTCAGCGTCGTGCCGCTGCCCGGGATCGTCAGTGGGATCGAGTTTTGCAGCGACAGATCCGAGACTTCGGTCATCACTTTGAGGCTGATACGGCCGCCCGACAGCACGATCGGCGTGAAGGTCAAGCCGACGCCGAATTTCTTGAACTGGATCTCCGGCTGGCAGACCGGCGGCGTCTTGGTGGTGTCGCAGGACAGGCCGTTGGGGATCGGGAATTCGCCGCCCGCTACGAAGTTGGCGGTTTCGCCGGAAATCGCGGTCAGGGTCGGCTCGGCCAGCGTGCGGATCACGCCGGCGCGTTCCATGGCGTTGAGCGTCGCCTTGATGCTCGGATTGCCGCCAAACGAGCCCATCAGGCTGGAGCTCGGCGAGATGCCGGAAGCGCTGAACGCGTTGGTGCTGTTGAGGTTGACCACCGCGGTGCCGTAGTTGAGGCTGCCGGATAGATCGACGCCGAGCTGCTTGAGCACGTCGCGCTGCACTTCGGCGACTGTGACCTTGAGCATGACCTGGTCGCGCCCGCGCACGGTGATGCCGTTGACCACCTTGGTGCTGGCGCCGACCAGGCGCGAGGCGATGTCGAAGGCCTGCTGCGAATCGGCCGGGCTCGCCGCCGAGCCGCTCAGCATGACGCCGTCGGCGACGCCTTCGACGCGGATGTCGGACTCCGGCAGCGTCTGGTGGATCGCGGCGCGGATGCCGTTCAAGTCTCGCGTCACCGCGATGTCGAAGCCGGCGATCTGCCTGCCGTTGGCGGCGAAGAAGAAGATGTTGGTCTGCCCGATCTTGACGCCGATCATGTAGACGCGGCGCGAGGAGCGGATCACCGCGTTGGCGATGGTCGGATCGGCCACCAGCACGTCCTTGATGTCGGCCGGCAGGTCGATGGCGACCGACTTGCCGATGCCCAGGTCGATGGCGCGCGAAGTCGCTTCGCTCGCCGCCACCTTGATCACCGGCACGTGCACGTCGGCGCCGGTCGCCGGCACCATCGGCGCCAGCCCCGCGCCGAGCATCAGCGCCGCCAGCGCGGCGTTGCGGATCAGTGTCCTTGTCGACATGTCCCCTAGTTCCCCTCGATCGATCATTTTGATGTCGCCGTGCTGGTCACGCCGAAGCGGACGACGTTGATGCCGCCGCCGTGCCGGTTCTCGCCTTTGTCGGATTTCGGATCGTCGCTGCGTGCGTCGGTGATGCTGCGCAGCGCCAGCGACAATGTGCCGATATGCTGCGCCAGCGTCAGCGTTTCCGCCTGGCCGGGCGACAGCTCGAGCGTCGCGGTCTTGCCGACCACGACCTTCTGCCCGTCCTTCTCCTGCACGTTCTGGTCGATCGCCAGCACGCGCACATTGCTGAGGATGGTCTCGCTGCCCTGCTGCCCGCCGGTCGTCTTGCCGGCGTCGCGGTGCGTCAGAATGACGTCGACGTGGTCGTTCGGCAGGATGAAGCCGCCGGCGCCGGTTTCCGGCGAGATTTGCGTGGAGACCGCGCGCATGCCCTGCGGTAGGATCGCCGCCATGAAGCCGGAGCCCTTGGCGTCGATCAATTTGGCTTCGCGGATCGGCTCGCCCGCGACGAAAGGCGCGCGGGCGATAAAGCCGCTCAGCTTCTCGATGGCATCGGGGCGGCCGCTCTTGCGGATGAAATTGCCGCTCTGCGCGCTGGCGGGCCAGGCCTGCCATTGCAGGTCGCCCGGCGACAGCTTGCTGCCGATGGGAATGTTTGATTTCGCCACCAGCACGTCGACCGACGCAATCGACGGCGCGGCCACATGCTTGACGGGCGCCGGCTTCTGGAATCGCCCCGCCAACAGCGCGGCGATGCCGCCCGCTCCGACGGCGATCACAAGCACGACGATACGCGCGGCTTTCATACGCTCACTCTCTGACTTGACGACGGCCGAACTGGCCGCCCAAACCACATGGCGGCCGGTGCGACCGCTTGCACCGGATTTCACCAGCTAAAGGTCAAGGTATGGTTAAGGAGCGGTATCTAAATCGAGTTAATATTGTCTTGCGTGCAATTTCGCCCGCGCCGCATTCGCGCCGCGGACGCGGAATCGGCGCGTGTTTCGAAATTCAGATGCCGGCCGCCGGCATCCAGGCGGTGTTGGGATAGACGATGAGGGCCGCGGCCGCGAGCGCGATGCCGTAGGGGATGCCGCCGCGCGGCTCGTGCAGCCGCAGCACCCAATGCTGGCTGGCCAAGACGTGCGGCAGCGGCCAGCGGCGGAATTGCAGCAGCAGCAGCGTCAGCGCGCCGCCCAAGAGCGAGGCGTAGAGCAGATAGTCGAGCAGATGGCCGAAGCCGAACCACAAGGCGGTGGCGGCCGCCAGCTTGGCGTCGCCGCCGCCGACCCAGCCGCGCGCGAAGAAGATGAAGGCAAACACCAGCACAAGCGCCGCTGCGCCCAGATGCATGCCGATCTCGGTCAAACTCATGCCGGTCATGATCGTGAGCAGGAAGAAGCCGCCGGCCAGGATAAGCGACAGCCGGTTCGAGATGGTCATGGTCAGTAGATCGCTGGAGGCGGCAAACGCCATCAGGGCCGGAAACAGGAAGAGCCTGAATGCGTCGATCAGCATGATCTTGTCCTTGCAGCTCGGTTTTTGCCGCCGGCCTCAGGTTACGCGGCACTTGCTTGCGGTTCGGTTAGCGCGCGGAATCTTTACCATTCGTAAACCGCTTGGGCCGGCACCGGCGCAAAAGCAAAAGGCTCCGGCGCTGCGGCCGGAGCCTTTAGATCGTTGTCGGCCTCGGCTTACTGGAGGTCGTCCGAGATCGCCTTGAACTTGATGTTCAGGTTGCTGCCGATCGAGTTCACGACCGCGATGATCGCAACCGAAATGCCCGCGGCGATGAGGCCGTATTCGATGGCCGTCGCGCCGGAGTCGTCCTTCATGAAACGCGCGAAGAGGTTCTTCATTTGTAGCTCCTAAGGATCCACACGTGGCTGTCTGAGGTGGGTTATTCGGGGCCGGACGAGCTGCCGGTTTCCCGATCCCACGCCTAGCAAACTAGCAATGAGGTCTTGCACACCCGTTAATATAATCAATGAAACAAGAGGTATTATGATGTATATCCCCGGTAGTTAATAAGATATCCGATGAAGAATATCATAGTTAACAGAATATTGATCGGCTCTATACACAAGACAACTGACAATAATTCGACAAATACCCGCGAAGTCGTCCTACCAATACTACGGTAAAGACATGGCGTACCTTCGGTGCGCGCTACCTGCAGGCCCCGCGCAATACTACAGAGCGCTGGTGGTTTTGCGCGGTGATCTTGCAGCGGCAGTTCCGCTGCCGCGCCTGTTGGCCGCGCGCCGCGCCGATGGCCGCTTCGCGCGTGCATGCCTTTGCACTTCGTTCACCAATTTGCAGTCAACTCCGAGAGGTCGGGTTCCGCCGGCGGCGGGTTTTGTTGCGTAGCGTGCTGGAGAGTTTCGATGTCGGCCGTGTTCGGGGGTCATAGGCGGCTATTGGCTGTTGCGGCCTGTGCGCTGTTTATCCTCGCCGCGCCGGCGGCGGTTAAGGCCGATACCCTCAAGGTTTATGTCGACAGCGCCCGCCTGCTCCGGCTGCCGGAAAAGGTCGCCACCATCGTCATCGGCAACCCGTTGATCGCCGACGCCACGCTGCAGGACGGCGGCATTCTGGTCATCACCGGCAAGGGCTACGGCGCGACCAATCTCTTGGCGCTCGACCGCAAGGGCCGCGTGCTGATGAGCAAGACGGTGCAAGTGCTCGGCCCCAAGCCCGAGCATTTGGTCGTCGTCTACAAGGGCATCAAGCGCGAAACCTGGAGCTGCGCGCACGAATGCCAGCCGCGCAACACGCTCGGCGACGACCAGGGCTATTTCGTGGGATCGCTCGGGCAGACCACCGTGCGCAACGGCGCGGCCTCCTCGGGCGCTGCGGCCGCGGCGCCGAGCGCGCCGTCGCAGCGCTGAGGGATACCGCGCCGCCAACAAGGTTAGCGCGTGCCTAACGCGACCGCCGGTGTTTCCGGATTTTCCGGCAACAGTTCGCAAACGAGGTTTTGCTATGAGACGGTGTCGCGGCACCGTTCACCGCTAGAGTTGGCTGCCATGCTTCGGAATATTCGCAACATCCTGATGGCTCGCGCGCGCCGTTTCGCGCGCGCGGATGACGCCGCCGCCGCCGTGGAATTCGCGCTGGTGGCCGCGCCGTTCCTGGCGCTGATCTTCGCCATCATGGAAACCGCGCTGGTGTTTTTTGCCGGCCAGACGCTGGAAGCCGCCGCCAACGAGGCGGGACGCATAGTCATGACCGGCCAGGCGCAAACCGCCGGCTACGCCAGCGCGGCCGATTTCAAGACCAATGTCGTGTGCCCCGCGCTCGGCGCCGCCAGCCTGTTCACCTGCGCCAACGTCGACGTCGACGTCAAAACCTATACCAACTTCGCCTCGGTCACTTCCGCGCCGCCGATCAAGGACGGCCAGCTCGATACCTCGGGCATGTGCTATGCGCCGGGCGGCGCCGGCGCCATCGTGGTGGTGCGGCTTTATTACCAATGGCCGATCTACCTGTCGCTGCTCAACGACAGCCTGTCCAATCTCAGCAACAGCAAGCGGCTGTTGGTGGCGACCTCGGTATTCCGTAACGAGCCGTTCGGCGGCGGCGCCGGCGCCAACACGTGTCCATAGCCATGCAATCGCGCAAACGACGCCTGCTGCGACTGTTCGGTCGGTTCGGCGCCGACCGGCGCGGCGTGTCGGCGGTGGAATTCGCCCTGCTGGCGCCGGTGATGATCACGCTCTATTTCGGCTGCGTCGAAATCTCCGACGGCGTCGCCGCCGACCGCAAGGTCAGCCTGGCCGCCGCCGCGCTCGCCAACTTGGCGGCGCAGACGCAGACCATCTCCAGCAACGATATGACCAATATTCTGGACGCCGCGTCCGCGATCATCGCGCCTTATGACGCGGCCAAGCTCAAGATCACGGTGTCGTGCCTGAACATCGACGCGAACAAGAGCGCGAAGGTGAAATGGAGCCAGACCAGAAACGGCACGGCGCGCGCGCTCGATTCGGCCTACACGTTCGACGGCGCGACCTCGGCGCTCGACGTCGCCAATTCGCAAATCATCCTGGCGGAAGCGTCCTACGACTATACGCCGGTCGTCGGCATGGTCATCACCGGCACGATCAAGCTGTCGGACCGCATGTTCATGAGCCCGCGCATCACCGCGCCGGACTACAATGACGGCACCGACCATAAATGCGCTCCGTGAGCGGCGACTGATCCGCGCCGGATTATAACGGCACCGCCTGCAGCTGACGGTCGGCCGGGATCGGCAACGCGGTGCTCTGCTTGATCCGCTCCATGGCGAAGCGCGAGGTGACGTTCTTCAGCGGCACGGTTCCGATCAGCTTCTTGTAGAAGGCGTCGTAGCCGGCGATGTCCGGCACCACCACGCGCAGCATGTAATCGACGTCGCCCGCCATGCGGTAGAATTCCATCACCTCGGGCATGGCGCCGACCACCTCGGCGAAGCGCTTCAGCCATTCCTCCGAGTGGTCGTCGGTTTCGATCGACACGAACACCGTGATGCCGAGCCCGATCTTGTCGGGATCGACCAGGGCGACGCGGCCGGTGATCACGCCGTCGGCCTCCAGCCGCTGCAGGCGCTTCCAGCACGGTGTGGACGACAAACCTACGCGCTGACCGACCTCGGCCACCGATAGCGAGGCGTCCTGCTGAACCACGGCGAGGATCTTGCGGTCGATGGCATCCATTTTCTGTTTCCTTCGCGGCTTTGAAATATCCGGCCTAAGGAATCGCCTCCCCCTGTAATAATCTTCTTATTTTTTCACTGCTATGGCCGTTATAGAGAAGTTTATTCTAGTTTCAAGCCCATGGCCGCAGCCTGCAGCGGCTTGACACGGAACCCAAGGCCCGCATGACCGAGAATTTTCTTTCCGAGCTCACCGGCGGCCGGCGCCGGCTTGGTGCCGCCTTCGTGCTGGCGCCGGCCATAGCGTCCCCCGTTCTGGCTGCCGGCGCGGCCGCCGGTGAGACCTGACCTGCGGTCATGAATCGGCGCTTGCGCTGCCGTTTGCGTCGCGGCCTCGCTGTCCTACACTGGCCGTCCCGCCCACAGTGTCGCGCCAGTGCAGTCCATTCCCGCCATGTCGAGCGATATTTCCCAATTAAGCGCGAGCGACCTCATCCGGCTCTATCGCCGGCGTGAAGTCTCGCCGGTCGAGGTCGTCACCGACGCGCTCGCGCGCATCGAGAGATTCGAGCCAAAAATCAACGCCTTTGTCGCCGTCGATGCCGATGGCGCGATCGACGCGGCACGCGCGTCGGAAGCGCGCTGGCGAAAGGGCGCGCCGGCGGGCATCGCCGACGGCCTGCCGGCGACCATCAAGGACCTCATCGACGTGAAAGGTCAGCCGACGCGCAGGGGCTCGCTCACCACCGCCGCGACGCCGGCGGCGGACGACGCGCCTGCGGTCGCGCGGCTGAAAGAACAGGGCGCCGTCATCCTCGGCAAAACCACCACGCCGGAATTCGGCTGGATCGGCGTCTGCCATTCCCCGCTCACCGGCATCACGCGCAACCCATGGAACCGCGAGCGCACCACCGGCGGCTCCTCCGGCGGCGCCGCCGCCGCCGCGCTGCTCAATCTCGGCGTGCTGCATCTCGGCACCGACGGCGCCGGCTCCGTGCGCATTCCTTCGGCGTTCACCGGCGTGTTCGGCATCAAGCCGAGCTACGGCCGCGTGCCGGCCTATCCGGCCTCGCCCTTCAGCGCGCTGGCGCATCAGGGCCCGCTCACGCGCACGGTCACCGACGCCGCGCTGATGCTGAGCGTGATCGGCGGACCCGACATGCGCGACAGCACCGCTTGGAACACGCCGGCGCCCGATTTCCGCATCGGCCTGAACGACGGCCTGAGCGGGTTGCGCGTCGCCTGGAGCCCGCGGCTCGGCTACGTCAAGTAGCTCGATGCCGACGTGGAAGCGGCCGCAGCCAAGGCGGCGCAGGTCTTCGCCGAGCTCGGCGCCACGGTCGAGGAGGTCGATCCGGGTTTCGCCGAGCCGCTCGATATCATCATGACCCTCTGGTACGGCGTCTCCGCGGCCATCGTCGGTGCGCTGCCGCCGGCGGAGCAGGAAAAGATGGATCTGGGCTTCCGCCGCGTCGCCGAGGAGGGGCGGGGCGTGACGGTCGCCGACTATCTCGCCGCGAATGCCGCCCGCACGCAGCTTGCCGAGCACATGCGCAAATTCCACGAGCGCTACGACCTGTTGCTGACGCCGCAAATGCCGCTCACCGCGCTCGAGGTCGGCCGCGTGACGCGGGCCGACGGGCGCTACGGCGAGGGCTGGATCGACTGGTCGCCTTACACCTATCCGTTCAATCTCACGCAGCAGCCGGCGGCTTCGGTGCCCTGCGGCTTTGCGTCCGACGGCCTGCCGGTGGCCTTGCAGATCGTCGGCCCGCCGCGCAACGACGCGCTGGTGCTGCGCGCCGCGCGCGCTTTCGAGAGCGCGCAGCCGTTCAAGATGCTCAAGGAGCCGCGCTGAGCAGAGTCTCCCCGTTCGTCCCCGCGACCCGCCTACGCTCGCGTTGCGAGCTTCGGCGCGTTTACAGTCCGCCGAAGCGCGCAGCGCGAAGGCGGAAAGCGGGGACCCAGGGGCGACATCATAAAGCGCTTCTATTTGTATCTCTGGATTCCCGCTTGCGCGGGAATGAACGGAGGGTGGGCAGACGCTTTAGGTCTGCCGCGACTGCAAAAACGCATCCACCTCGGCACGCATGGGCGCACCGGCGGCGCCGCCGAAGCGCGTGCATTTGAGCGCGGCGGCGGCGCAGGCAAAGCGCAGCGCGCCGGGAATATCGCTCCCTTCCACCAACGCCAGCGTAAAGCCGGCGTGGAACACGTCGCCGGCGCCCAGCGTATCGACCGCCGTGACGGCGAATGCCGGCATGTGACGCAGCGCGCCGCTTTCCAGCCAAAAGACGCCGTTCGCGCCGTCGGTGACGGCGAGAAAACCCGGCACATGCGCGGCAAGAAGCTTGAGCCCGGCGCCGAGATCGCCGCCGCCGGCGGTGGCGCGCAGCGCTTCCGACGAGGCGATCACATGCGTGCCGAGCGCCAGAAGCGGATCGTGCGGCCTTGCGGCGAGATCGAGATCGATCACCAATGGAATCTTGCGCGCCCGCGCCGCGCGCGCGACTTCGCGTGACGAATTCCGGAAAGCGGTTGTCGATCAGCACCGCGTCGGCGGCGGCGACCAGAGCTGTGGCGTCGCGCGGCAGCACCTCGCCCAAGCCGACGCCGCGCCGGGTGGCGATGGCCTTCTCGCCTTCCGCGTCCAGCAGAATGAGCGAGACCGAGGCGCTGCCGCCGTCCACGCGTTCCACGCCGCTGCAATCCACGCCTTCGGCCTCGAGATCGGCGAGGATGCGCTCGCTCGCCGGGTCGTTGGCGCCGCCCAACGGCCCGGCGAAAGCCGCGCCTGCGTTAAGCCGCGCCGCCGCCACCGCGGCATTGGCCGCGCAGCCGCCGCCGGTGACGATGAAGTCGGAGGCATGCACTTTGCTGCCGGGCGCCGGAAACTTCTCGACGCGCATCACGATGTCCTGCACCGCGATGCCGGCGCACAGGATGCGTCGCGCGCGCTCAGTCAAAGCCGACCTCGCCCTCCAGCCAGGCGCGGATGATGTGATAGGCGATCGCCATCGGCGGCGGCGTGGTCAGGCCCTGCGGATGGCGCTTGTCGAGCATCGCGATGACCTCGTCGCGGTCGAACCAGCGCGCGTCTTCCAATTCGGTGCGGTCGACCACCACGTCATGCGTGATTGCCTCGGCGTGGCAACCGATCATCAGCGAGGTCGGGAACGGCCAGGGCTGCGAGGCGAAATAGCGCACGCGGCCGCAGGCGATGCCGGCTTCCTCCAGCGTCTCGCGCCGCGCCGCGTCCTCGAAACTTTCGCCCGGCTCCATGAAGCCGGCAAGGCAGGACCACATGCTCGGCACGAAGCGCGGGCTGCGCCCAAGCAGGCAGCGCCCGCCGGTGACCGCCAGCATGATCACGACCGGGTCGGTGCGCGGGAAATGCTGCGCCTGGCATTGCGGACAGTCGCGCCGCCAGCCGCTGTTGGTCACCAGCGTGGCGGCGCCGCAGTTCGCGCAGAAGCGGTGGCGCTGGTGCCAGTGCAGCACCGCCTTGGCTTCCGCAATCGCCGCCAGGTGCTCAGGGGCGACCAGTCCCTGCACCGCGATCGAGCGCAGGTCGCGCACCTCGAAGCCGTCGCGCGTCTTGAGCGCCTCCGCCGCTTCCGGCGCGATGCCGACGCCGAAGCGCGCGGCGCCATCGGCGAGCCCGAGGAACAGTGTTTCGGTGCCGTGCTCGAGCGCGCGCGCCTGGGGAAGCGTGAACAGCGGCTCGTTCAGCGGCGAAGCTTTCTGCATGACGATGCGCTCGCCGCCGATCACATAGGCGCGGGCGTTGCGGTCGGCGGCGAGCGCGGCGATGGCCGCCGCGTCGGTGCGCTTTTCGGCGGCGCGCTCGATGCGGCCGTCGACATAGCCGAGACGCGGTTTGGGGCCGAGATCGATGCGGGGCGACATGCGGGGCGGAAATTCGCACGGCGGGCGGTGTTAGGCAACGCATCTGCCGGTATCATTCCGGGGCGCGGCCGAAGGCCGCGAACCCGGAATCCATAACCCCTGCTGCGGCGTATGGATTCCGGGTTCGCCGCCATAGCGCGTCGAAGACGCGCGTGAACGCGCTTATGGCTCGCGCCCCGGAATGACAGTGGAGAGCAAGCGGGGAGAGGGGAAGAAAGCGCTACTCCGCCGCCTGTTTCGGCGGCACCTGGTAGATCGCCTCGCGCAGCTCCGGCCGCTGCCATTGCGGGCCGAGCACGCCCTGCTTGGCGCCATATTTGGCGGCCGAGCCGACGCTGTCCGGGCTGCCGCGCATTTCGCGCGCGCGCGCGAGGCTGACGTCCACCACGAACAGCCCGGCGGCGGTGCTCTCGAACAATATTTCCTCCGGCGCCGCCACCATGGCGAGCCCGCGCTCGGCATGGCTGAACAGGTTCTGCGTGGTCACCACGATCGCCAGGTTCTCGATGGCGCGCGACCAGATCAGGTTGCGCCAGGTCGCCCACAGTCTGCCCTTGTCGGTGCCGGCCGGCATGAAGATCAATTCGGCGCCGCGCAGCGCGAGCGCCCGCGTCACCTCGGGCATGTAGACCTCGCTGCACATGGCGAGCCCGACTTTGCCTTGCTTGGTGTCGAACACCGGAAATTCGTTGCCGGCGACGTATTGGAATTCCCACCACTTGCCGCCGGTATAGATCCACGGCCCGTTCGGATGGGTGCGGCGGTAGCGCGCCGGCGCGCGGCCGTCGGCGAAGGCCATGCAGGTCAAGTTGTGCGCGCTGCCTTCGTTGTGGCTGAGCGGCTCGAGCGTGCCGTAGACCGCGTTGATGCCGTGCTTGGCGGCGGCCTCGGCGAGCCGCGGCGTCGGATCGAAGGTCGCCGGCATGCGCCAGGGCCCGGGATAGGTTTCCGGGAAGCAGACGAAGTCGGCGCCTTCCGCCGCCGCGCGCGCGATGAAGCTCTCGGCGTCGGCGACGTTCTTCTCGTCCTCGCCGATCGGATTGGCGATCGGCTGCACGACGGCGATGCGGAAGCTCATGTTTGGTTCCTCCGGTTGCCGGAGCCTAGCCGTCAACCGGCTTAACGTGAAGCCCGCGCCTGAGCGCGGCGACGAAGCCCGCGCGCACATTCGGGTCGTAAGCGGTCGGTGGCACGGTTCCCCACACCGGCTTCGGCCAGGCGGCGTCGCTGTGGCGCCGCCCGATGATGTGCACGTGCAATTGCGGTACCTGGTTGCCGAGCGCGGCCACGTTGAGCTTTTCGCATTCGGTGATGCGCTGGAGCACGCGCGCGCTGGTCGCGATCTCGCCCATGAGCTGCACTTGTTCGTTTTCTTCCAGGTCGATCAGCTCGGTGAGCCCCGGCTTGCGCGGCACCAGGATCAGCCACGGGAAATTGGCGTCGTTCGCCAGCAGCACGCGCGTGAGCGGCATATCGCCCACGCAACCCGCGTCCTGCGCGAGCTGCGGGTGGAGGGTCCAGGCCATTTCGTTTCATAGCATCTGAATTGGTGAAGCGCACATTGCGGGAGGCGATCTCTCTTCCCTCCCCCGCTGGGGCGAGGGTGGCGCGCGCCGCAGACAAGTTTACGCAGTCTGCGCAAGCTTGACTGCGTGTGCGGTAGCGAGCGTGCGCCGGGTGAGGGGGCAAGGGATTCTCGTAAGCCCTTTCCCCCTCACCCGCCCTCGCTTCGCTCGGGCAACCTCTCCCCCGAGGGGAGAGGGGGGACTCGCGGCGGTGCCGTGCCACAATCGTGCCGTTGCCGATGCACAGGCTGCAGGCCCCTCGCCTTGCTTTCCGCCCCCGTTGGCCCGATATAGGGCCCCGGGAGGTTGGCGGTGGACGAGCCACTCGCCAACCGGGTCAGGTCCGGAAGGAAGCAGCCCTAACGAGCACGGATCGGGTCGCTCGTCAGCCTCCCACCCATTCATGACACGCACCGCGAAGCGTCCCGCGCGCTGGCGCGGGCAGCGGATGGCACGATGAGCGAGCCCGCACAGTCCGCCGATGCCAAGACCGGCCCGGCCGCGGCCGAGGACGCCGGCTATCGCGTGCTGGCGCGCAAATACCGCCCGGCGAGCTTTGCCGACCTGATCGGCCAGGACGCCATGGTGCGCACCATCTCGAACGCCTTCGAGTTGGGGCGCATCCCGCAGGCCTGGATCCTCACCGGTGTGCGCGGCGTCGGCAAGACCACGACCGCGCGCATCCTCGCCCGCGCGCTCAATTACGAACTGCCGGACGGCTCGGTGACCGAGCCGACCGTCAACATGCCGGTGATGGGCGTGCACTGCCAGGCCATCATCGAGAGCCGCCACATCGACGTGCTGGAGATGGACGCCGCCTCGCACAACAGCGTGGAGGACGTGCGCCAGATCAACGACGCCATCCGCTATGCGCCGGTGTCGGCGCGCTATAAGGTCTATATCCTCGACGAAGTGCACATGCTGTCGGGCGCGGCCTTCAACGCGCTGTTGAAGACGCTGGAAGAGCCGCCGCCGCACGCCAAGTTCATCTTCGCCACCACCGAAATTAGAAAAGTCCCGGTGACGGTGCTGTCGCGCTGCCAGCGCTTCGACCTGCGGCGCGTCGACGCCGCGCTGCTTGGTCAAGCATCTGGAGGGCATCGCGACGAAAGAGCAGATCGAGGCGGAGCCGGCCGCGCTGGCGCTGATAGCGCGCGCGGCGGAAGGCTCGGTGCGCGACAGTCTCTCGCTGCTAGACCAGGCTATTGCGCATGCCGGCGCCGAAACAGGCGCCGGCGAACAAAAAATGCCGGCCGGCAAGGTAGCGGCCGAGGACGTGCGGCAGATGCTCGGGCTCGCCGACCGCGTGCGCATCGTCGATCTGTTCGAGGCGCTGATGAAGGGCGATACCGCAGCGGCGCTCGAATGAATTGCGCGCGCAATACGATATCGGCGCCGATCCGGCGGTGGTGCTGTCGCGATCTCGCGGAGTTCACCCATTTCGTCACCCGCGTCAAAGTCGTCCCAAGCGTCGCCGACGACGTCTCGCTGTCGGAGGCCGAGCGCGTGCGCGGCCGCGCCTTCGCGGCGCAGCTGTCGATGCGCGTTCTGTCGCGCGCCTGGCAGATGCTGCTGAAGGGCGTGAGCGAGGTGCAGGCTTCCGGCCGGCCGGTCGCGGCCGCCGAAATGGTGCTGGTGCGCATCGCCTACGCCGCCGATCTGCCGACGCCGGACGAAGTTGTGCGTTCCTTGAGCGAGGAGGGCGGCGCGCCGGCGCGCCCGCAAGGCAATGGCGGCGCGTCCGCCGCGCCTTCGCAGAGCTATGCCCCGCGCTACGACGCGCCGCGCGGTTCACCGCGTTCCTCCGCCGCGGCCGCGCCGCGCCCGGCCGACGATCCCGTGGCGCAAGCCGACACCGCCGAAGTAGCGCCCACGCTCGCCATCTCCTCGTTCGAGCAGTTGATCGCGCTCGCCGCCGAGAAGCGCGACATCCCGGTCAAGATGACGCTGGAACGCGACGTGCGGCTGGTGCGTTGCGAGGATGGCCAGCTCGAAATCGCGCTCGAGCCGAGCGCGCCCAAGACCTTCGTGCACGACCTGCAGCGCAAATTGACCGCCTGGACCGGCAAGCGCTGGATCGTGGTGGTGTCGCAGGAGCAGGGCGCGCCGACCGTGCGCGCGCAGAGCGACGCGCGGCAGGCCGAGATCGAGCGCGGCGTCGAGGCCGACCCGCTGGTGCAGGCGGTGCTCAACCGCTTTCCCGGCGCCAAGATCGTCGGCGTGACGCAGAACGCGCCGGAGGCGGGCGAAGCGGACGACATGCCGCGCCGCTCGGAGAGAAGAGGAATAAGCCGATGGCCGATTTCATGGGCCTGATGAAGCAGGCGGCGCAGCTGCAGTCGAAGATGCAGGCGCTGCAGGCCGAGCTCGATCAGATCGAGGTCGAGGGCACGGCCGGCGGCGGCATGGTCTCGGTGAAATTGAGCGCAAAAGGCGATCTCAAGAGCGTGCGCGTCGACGACGCGCTGCTCAAGCCCTCGGAAAAGGAAATCCTCGAAGACCTCTTGGTGGCGGCCCATGCCGACGCCCGCCGCAAAGCAGAAGCCGTCATGCAGGAGAAGATGAAGGCGGTCACCGGCGGCCTGCCGCTGCCGCCGGGGTTGTTAGGGTGAATATGCTGCGCGAAAGCCTCTCAGCCGTCATGCCCGGGCCTGACCCGGGCATCCATCTTTTTGCGAAGATGATGGATTGCTGGGTCAAGCCCGGCAATGACCAGTAAGCGAACATGCCCTCAGCCGTCGCCGGACCCGAGATCGAGCGCCTGATCCAGCTGCTCGCTCGCCTGCCGGGGCTCGGGCCGCGCTCGGCAAGGCGCGCGGCGCTCTTTCTCATCAAGAAGCGCGAAGCGCTGATGGCGCCGCTCACCGCGGCGCTCGAGACCGCGATGGAGAAGATCGAAATCTGCAAAGTGTGCGGCAATATCGACACGCAGAACCCCTGCACGGTCTGCATCGACGCGCGGCGCGATTCGTCCATCATCGTGGCGGTGGCCGACGTCGCCGACCTGTGGGCTTTGGAGCGCGCGCACGCGGTCAACGGCCGCTATCACGTGTTGGGCGGCACGCTGTCGCCGCTCGACGGCGTCGGCCCGCGCGACCTGACCATCGACGCGCTCATTACGCGCGCGCACGAGCCGCAGGTGAAAGAGGTGATCCTGGCGCTCAACGCCACGGTCGACGGCCAGACCACGGCGCATTACATCACCGAGTTGTTGCAGGGCGCCGAGGTGAAGGTGACGCGGCTGGCGCACGGCGTGCCGGTCGGCGGCGAGCTCGATTATCTCGACGAGGGCACGCTGGCCGCCGCGATCAAGCAGCGGACGTTGTTCTAGACGGTCCGCGGCACCAGCCGCTTGAAATGGCCGTGCCGCTGCAGCCACGCCAGCAAAATGAGGCTCGGCAATCCCGCCAGCGCGCAGATCACGAAGAACCATGCCCAACCGGTCGACTCGGCGATGAAGCCTGCGCCCGACGACAGATAAGTGCGCCCGACCGCCGCCAGCGCGGTCAACAGCGCGTATTGCGTCGCCGTGTGCAGCGGGTTGCGGCAGAGCGCCGACAGATAGGCCACGAACATCACCGTGCCGACGGCGCTCGTGAAATTCTCCGCAGTGATCGCGATCGCCAGCACGGTCGGGTCGCGCCCGACCAGCGCCAGCCAGGAAAACGCCAGGTTCGCCACCGACTGCAGCAGCGCGCCGATCCATAAACTCATGGCAAGCGGCAGCGCGCGCGCGATATAGCCGCCGGCAAAGCCGCCGGCGAGCAGCGCGGCGAGCCCGACGCCCTTGACGATGGCGGCATATTCATTGCGCGTAAATCCGAGATCGATGACGAAGGGCGCGGTCATCGCGCCCGACAGCGCGTCGGTGAACTTGAACAGCACCACGAAGGCGAGCATCACGAAGGCCAGCTCGTAGCCCATGAAATCCTTGAACGCCCCGACCGCGGCCTCCGCCACGCGCGCGAAGCGCTTCTGGTGCGCGTGCATGGCTTCCGCCGCGCGCGAGTTCTCCGGCTCGGTGGCGATCAGCGCCGTGATGGTGCCGATGATCACCATCACCGCCATCGCCCAATAGCCGAGATGCCACGCCGCCTGCTTGCCGAAGCCGCTGGCCTGGAAGCCGCTCACCAGGAACAGCGCGCCGGCGGTGGAGACCAGCATGCCGACGCGGTAGGCGGCGACGTAAGACGCCATGCCGGCGGCTTGCTCGTTCTCCGGCAGGCTCTCCACGCGGAAAGCGTCGACCACGATGTCCTGCGTGGCCGAGGCGGTCGCCACCAGCAGCGCGCCGAGCGCCACCAGGCCGGGCGCGGCGGCCGGATTGCAGGAGCCGAGGAACACGATCGCCGCTATCAGCAGCATTTGCGTGAACACCAGCCAGCCGCGCCGGCGGCCGAGAAGGCGCGACAGGATCGGCACATCGAGCGCGTCGGTGAGCGGCGCCCAAAGAAATTTCACCGTGTAGGGCGTGCCGACCAGCGCGAACAGGCCGATGGTGCCGAGATCGACGCCGGATTCGCGCATCCACACCAAGAGCGTGGTGCCGGAGAGCGCGAGCGGCAGGCCGGACGAGAAGCCGAGGAACAGCACGATCAGCACGCGCGGTTTCAGATACACCGCCGCGGCTTCGAGGAAGGAGGGCTTTGGTGCTGCTGTGGCCGGCGCCGGCGCGGTGTCGGGCGAGACGGTCATTGCGCTATTCGCCGGCCTGCAGCTTGCGGATCGGCGCGGCCAGCGCGTGGTCGGCGTCGGCGGAATCGCCGAAATCGACATGGCGGATTTTCTCGCCTCGGCTGAGAATCTTGTCGGCGGACACGACGATCTGCTCGATATCCTTGTTCACATTGCCGAAGTGGCGGTCGAGATTATCGACCCGATCTTTCAGGCGCTGCACGTCACCGATCATCAAACCGACTTCGGTGAGAATCTTGTCGGCCGCCTCGCGCATGCGCGCGTCCTTCTGAATCTGCTGCACCACCTGGATCGCCAGCATCAGAAGCGACGGCGACACGATGATGACGCCTGAGCGGTAACCTTTTTGCAGAACGTCCTCGAATTGATCGTGCAGCTCGGCGAACATCGATTCCGACGGAATGAACATGAAGGCGACTTCCTGCGTCTCGCCTTTAATCAGGTATTTTTCCGAAATGTCGGAAATGTGCTTACCGAGGTTCTGGCGCAACTGGCGCATGGCCAGCGCGCGTTCCTCCTCGGTCGCGGCGTTTTCGAGCGCGGTGGTCGCTTCGAGCGGAAATTTGGCGTCGATCACCAGATGCCGCTTGTCTGGCATGTGGATGCAGCAATCGGGGCGCGAATTGTTCGAAAGCGTAAACTGGAATTCGTAGGCCCCCTGCGGCAGCCCGTCGGCGACGATCGCTTCCATGCGGCCCTGGCCGAACGCGCCGCGCCGCTGCTTGTTGTCAAATACCTTTTGCAGCGACGTGACGGTCGACGCCAGATCGGTGATGTTCTTCTGCGCCGAGTTCGATCACCGCCAACCGCGCATGCAGCGCCTGCAAATGCTCGGTGGTGTGCTTGGTGGTGGTCTTCATCGACTCGCCGAGATTCTGCGTCACCGAGTTCGAGCCGCGTGTTCACCGTCTGCTGCAGCTGGGTGTGCGAGTTCTGCAGCCAGCTCCCCATGGCGTCGAGCCGCGCGTTGAGCTCCGCCAGCCGCTGTTCCGCCGCCGGATCGCTCGCCGGCGGTTTCGGGCGCAGCAGCAGCACCAGGATGGCAACGACGCCGGCTGCGATCACCGCCGCCAGCACGAGGAGAAGGGTTTGCGACATGGCCTGCTTCTAGCGTGATTCGTGGATCAAGCGAACGAAGGGCGAACGGTAGGGCGATAATCCCCTTATCTCAAGGGCAAAGCCCCAATTGACCCCGCAGTTCCCAGCCCTTAAATCGCGGCAATGGCCAAACGCGACATTCTCATCATCCCGGACAAGCGGCTGCGGCTGAATTCCGAGCCGGTCGGCGCGGTCGACAAGGAGCTGCGCGCGCTGGTCGACGACATGTTCGAGACCATGTACGGCGCCCCCGGCATCGGCCTCGCCGCCATCCAGATCGGCGTGGCCAAGCGGGTGGTCACCATGGATCTGGCCAAGAAGGACGAGCAGCGCGCGCCGCAGGTCTTCATCAATCCGGAAGTGACCTGGAAATCAGAGGAAAAGGCGGTCTACGAGGAGGGCTGTCTCTCCATCCCCGAATACTACGAGGAGGTGGAGCGGCCGAGCGGGGTGAAGGTGAAGTTCCTCGACCTCGAAGGCAAGCCGCAGGAGATCGAGGCCAGCGGCCTGCTCGCCACCTGCCTGCAGCACGAGATCGACCACATCAACGGCGTCCTGTTCATCGACTACATCTCCAAGCTCAAGCGCGATATGGTCCTCAAGCGCTTCAAGAAGGCGCAGAAGCGCGGCGAGCCGGTCAAGCCCTTGTCCGAAGACAAAGAGCCGTCGCATCATATCGGGTGAGCTGTCGATGTTCAGGATCAGCGCATCGTCGTCGGTTGACTTAGATTTTCCAACGCCGTCGTCGATGAGCCAGATGTCGTCGTCATATTGAACGATCAATGTCCCTCCGCCTGATCTTCATGGGCACGCCCGATTTCGCGGTGCCGTCGCTGGCAGCGCTGGCCGCGGCCGGGCACGACATCGCGGCGGTCTATACGCGCGCGGCCAAACCCGCCGGCCGCGGCATGGAGCTGCAAGTGACGCCGGTGGGGCGGGAGGCAAAGCGATTGGCGCTGCCGATGCTGACGCCGCAGACGTTGCGCGACCTGGACGCGCAAGCAGCCTTCGCCGCCCATAAAGTCGACGTCGCGGTGGTGGCGGCCTATGGCCTGATCCTGCCGAAGCAGGTCCTCGATGCGCCCAGGCTCGGCTGCTTCAACGTGCACGCCTCGTTGTTGCCGCGCTGGCGCGGCGCCGCCCCCATCAACCGCGCCATCATGGCGGGCGACGCTGAGACCGGCATCACCATCATGAAGATGGACGAAGGGCTCGACACCGGCGCCATGGCCATGGCCGAGCGCACGCTGATCGCGCCCGACATGACCGCCGGCGGGCTGCACGACGTGCTGGCCCGCCTCGGCGCCGATCTGATCACGCGCGCGCTGACGGACCTCGAGCGCGGCACGCTCACGCTGACGCCGCAGCCCGCGCAAGGCGTCACCTATGCGGAAAAGATCGGCAAGGACGAAACCCGCATCGACTGGTCGAAGCCCTGGAAGCAGGTGCACGACCACATCCGCGGCCTGTCGCCGTTCCCCGGCGCCTGGTGCGAGATCGACGGCGTGCGGGTGAAGGCGCTGCGCTCGACCAAGGGCGAGGGCTCGGGCGCGCCCGGCACGGTGCTCGACGACAAGCTCACGATTGCCTGCGGCGAGGGCGCGGTGCGGCTGCGCCAGGCGCAGCGCGCCGGCAAGCAGCCGATGGCGGTGGAGGAATTCCTGCGCGGCACGCCGGTCAAGCCCGGCACGCGGCTTACCTGATCAGCAAGCGGTCGGATTGAAGCGGTTGAGGCAGGCACGGCCTGCTCCCTCTCCCCGTTGGGGAGAGGGTTGGGGTGAGGGGGCTAGGACTCTCGATAGGCCATAACCCCTCACCCGGCACGCTTCGCGTGCCGACCTCTCCCTATGGGAGAGGTGAAGCGAGGGTGCTGCAAGTCCGGAATGACATAATCGGCTTTAAGCGACCGCGGCTTTCGTCTCGGCTGTGCACGCCGCGCGCAGCATGGCCTGGAAGGCGCCGAACACCTTCTTCATTTGCGGCGGCTTGTAGGGAAACAGGTCGGGCGGGTCCATGGAATGCACGATCATGTTGCTGCCGGCTTCGAACACCAGCAATCTCCCATCCGGAGTCTCGCCGCAGTCGAAGGGGATGTAGTCGAGGCCGAACCGCTCGTTGATTGTGGAGAGCGCCTTTTCATGCCGGACGACGAAATTCTCGTCGAACTCCGCAAAAAACCGCGCTTCCTCGGCCCGACGTTCGGCCCGCTCGCGCATCTCGGCGTTGAGATAATGGATCATCCAGTGCGTGGATACCGCCATGTGGCAGGCGTAAGCCCGCCCGCCGATCAGCGCGATGCGGTATTTGCGGTAAAGCCCGTCGTCCGAGCGGTAGTCGATAAAGGGCGCGATCGAGAAGTCTTGCTCGGGCCGTGCGGCCAGGTAGCCGGCGAGCGCGACGCCATCGTCGAGCTTTTCCAGCCCTTTGCCGGCGTGCGAATCCTGCGGCCGCGCGATGATCGGAAAACGCGCGCCGCCCAGCACCTCCCCGACATTGAGCGCACTTTGCGCGATGCGGGTCAGGTCCGCGCGGCTTATGTCGGCATTCATCGGCATGGCCACGCCGGGCGCCGACTTCAGCAACTCCCAGGTGCCTTCGCGCGTCAGCCGCGCGATATTCCCCGGCGCGTTCAGCAGCGGCTTCGGCCAGGAGGGCGCCAGCGCCGCCAGCCGGCGCAGCAGCGCCTGATTCTGGCTCGATTCGGCGACCGCCACCAGCGCCACGTCATGCGCCGGCGGCGCGGGCAACGGCTCGTCGGCATCGACGTAAAGCATGTCGAGCGCGATACCTGAGCCGTCCAGCATGAACTCGATCGGGATATTGGCCATGAAATCGCCCGGCGCCATCAGCGCCAATAGGCGCAGCGGGCGCGCCGTCGCCAGCGCCGGCGGCTGGTGGTAGAGACGGCAAAGCGTCAGCGCCACGGTCTGCAAGGCCAGCCGGTCGTCCGGCCGCCCTTGCAGATGCGCGATGGTGGAAAGATCGAGCCAGGCCGCGGCGTCGCTGGAGTTGGCGGTGACGCGCGTGACCAGCTCGTTCCAGAGCGGCGCCAGATCGCAGCCGTTGAAGGCGAGCGTGGCGAGCGCCGGCAGTCCGATCGGAATGGGACAGCGGTCGTCGGCAGGCGCGAAGCTGTTGTTATGCACGTTCATTGGAATTGCCTCACGTGAGATCAGGCGGCCTTTGCGCGCGCCGCTTCGGTATTGCCGAGCGCCACCACCAGAATCGACCAGCGCCTCGACGTCGCGCCGCTCGGTGCGGTGGTTGACGATGGCTGCGCGGATGGCGAGCCCGCTGTCGAGCACGGTGGTGGAGGGCGCCACGACGCCGCCCTCGTGCAGGTCGGCGACGATCTTGGCATTGAGCCGGTCGGCGTCGGGTGAGCGGTAGCGGAAGCAGACGATGTTGAGCTGCACCGGCGCCATCAGCTCCAATTCGGGCCGCGCCGCGATGCAGGCTTCCAGATGCCGCGCCGATGGCGCAGGTTTCCGAAATCGCCGCGCCGATGCGCTCGGCGCCGTGGACCTTGAGCGTGAACCAGGTCTTGAGCGCGCGGAAGCCGCGCGAAAGGTCCGGCCCGAACTCGCAGGGCCAGGGCGAGCCGGCCGCCAGCCCGCGCGCCTCCCGCCTGAGATACGCCGCCGGCGCGGCGAATGTCTCGCGGTGCTTGGCGCCGTCATAGGCGAGGATAAAGCCGGCGTCGTAGGGCACCTGGCCCCATTTGTGGAAATCGAGCGCGATCGAATCGGCCTGCTCGATGCCGGCGAGCCGCGGCGCGAGATCCGGCGCCAGCATGGCGAGCGCGCCGAAGGCGCCGTCGACGTGGAACCACATCCGCTCGCAGCGCGCGACGTCGGCCAGCCGCACCAGATCGTCGATGGCGCCGACATCGACGGTGCCGGCATTGCCGACCAGCAGGAACGGCGTGCAGCCGTCATGGCGGTCGATGGCGATGGCGAGCTTCAGCGCCGTCAAATCGATCTGATGGCGCTCGTTGGTCGGGATCACGCGCAGCGCCGCGCTGCCGAGCCCGGAAATCTCCATGGCCTGCGCGATGCAGCCGTGCGCCGCCTTCGAGGTATAAGCCACCAGCCGCTTGCCCGCCACGCCGGCGCTGCGCGAGGCGACGCCCAGCGCGCGGTGCGCGCGACCAGCACGCCCAAAAGGTTGGCCATCGAGGTGCCGGTGACAAACAGCCCGCTCGCCGTCTCCGGGAAGCCGAACAATTCCGCCATCCAGCGCGCGATCTGCCGCTCGACCTCGATCGGCATGTGGTCGCGCCCGCCCAGATTGGCGTTCAGCCCGGCGGCAAGCATCTCCGCCAGCATGCCGGCCGGGTTGCCGCCGCCATGCACCCAGCCCATGAAGCCGGGATGGGTATTGCCGGTCGCATAAGGCAGGATGCTGTGCTTGAACGTCTCGTACACCGCCGCCAGCTCGGACGGCGCTGCCGGCAACGGCTCGCGAATGCTGGCGCGCACCGCGTCGGGGACCGGCTGCCAGACCGGACGCGCGCGGATGTGCTCGATATAGTCGAGCATGTCGTCGAGCATGCGGTGGCCCTGCGCGCGCAAGGCTGCCCAGTCGGCAGGATCGAGGCTCTCGGTCATTGCGGGCGTCCCGGCTGAGACGACAGGCTGCGCCGAAATCGTTAACTATAAGTTTCAAGGTTCCGTTAACCATCCATGCCGCGCTACAAGCTCACCATCGAATATGACGGCGCGCCCTTCGCCGGCTGGCAGATCCAGGCCGATCAGCGCACCGTGCAGGGCGTGCTCACCGCGGCGGTGGCGGCTTTTGCCGGCGAGAGCACGCTGGTGCAGGGCGCCGGCCGCACCGATGCCGGCGTGCATGCGCGCGGCCAGGTCGCCCATGTCGATCTCGCCAAGGACTGGGACGCCGACACCGTGCGCGACGCGCTCAACGCGCACTTGCGGCCGCATCCGGTGGCGGTGCTGTCGGCCGAGCAGGTGGCGGGCGATTTCAACGCGCGCGGCTCGGCGGTGAAGCGGCATTATCTCTACCGCATCGTCAACCGCCGCGCCGACCTCACGCTCGATCTCGGCCGCGCCTGGCGCGTGCCGCGCCCGCTCGATGTCGCGGCCATGCACGCCGCCGCGCAGCATCTGATCGGCAAGCACGACTTCACCACCTTCCGCTCGACCGAATGCCAGGCCAAATCGCCGGTGAAGACGCTTGACCGGTTGGATGTTGCGCGCGACGGCGAAGAAGTGACGGTGCGCGCCTCGGCGCGCTCGTTCCTGCACAACCAGGTGCGCTCCATGGTCGGCTCGCTGGTCATGGTGGGCGAGGGCAAGTGGACGCCGCGAGGATATCAAGCGCGCATTGGACGCGCGCGACCGCACCGCCTGCGGCCAGGTGGCGCCGCCGGACGGGCTGTATTTGATGAAGGTGGACTATTGAGACAAACACGAGCGAGGTAGGGTGGGCAAAGGCGCGTTAGCGCCGTGTCCACCGAAAAGCTTTCCGCATATGTGCAGCCAAGGGCGCTGGACACGGCTGCTGCGACCTGTTGCGATACTCCGTCGGCAGTTGAGGAGCCTCCCCGATGACGATCATCGATTCCCAGGTCCACGCTTACGAGGCGAACACGCCGAAGCGGCCTTGGCACACCGTGCCGAACTGGCCCGCTCACGTGACGGGCGACGAGATGGTGGCGGCGATGGACAAGGTCGGCGTCGACGGCGCGATCTTCATCTCCGCTTTTTCCATGTATCGCTACGACGCCAGCTATGCGGTGGAGGTGCAGCGGGCCCATCCCGGCCGGTTCGCGATCGTCAAGCCGGTCGACCCGGACGATCCGGCCGTGGACGACGTCGTCGCCGACTGGAAGCGGACACCGGGCGCGGTCGGCATCCGCATCATGCTGACGAAGGACAGGCAGAGCGACCCAAATCACCCGGGCCTCGACCGCATCGCGCGCGCGGCGGTCAAGCACGACTTTCCGGTCAATATATTGTGCTGGGACAACGTGGAGGCGGGCACGGCCTTGATCGACCGCCATCCCGATACGCGTTTCATCATCGACCATCTGGCCATCCTGCAGCCCCGCGAGCCGCCGGCCCCGCCGCAGCCGTGGGCCGACCTGCCGAAGGTGCTGGAGCTTGCCAAGCGCAAGAACGCGGTGATCAAGGTGAGCGGCGCCTGCACGCTGTCGCGGGAACCGTATCCGTTCCCGGACATCTGGGATCCGCTTGCCCGCGTGTTCGATGCCTGGGGCTTCGAGCGCTGCCTGTGGGGCACCGACTGGACCCGCGCCTACGCCGTCGTCAACTACGAGGAGGCCGTCGAGCCCTTCCTTACGACCGACCGCCTGAGCGACAGCGAGCGGGCAATGCTGATGGGCGGCGCCTGCGCCAAAGCCTATCGTTGGTCGCCGAAAAAAGGGTCAGGTTAGTCGCCGCGGCTCACGCAAAATACCGGTCGATGATCTTGCGATAGATCGTCGTCAGCGCGCGCAGGTCGGCGATCGGCACGCGCTCGTCGACCGCATGCATGGTCTGGCCGACCAGGCCGAATTCCACCACCGGGCAAAAATGCGTGATGAAGCGCGCGTCGGAGGTGCCGCCGGTCGTCGACAGATGCGGCGTGCGGCCGGTGACTTCCTCGATCGCCTTCTCCACCATTTCGGTGAACGGGCTCGGCGTGGTGACGAATACGCCGGCGTTCGACGGCTCCCATTCGAAGCGGAACTTGATCTTGCCGTCGGCCGCATTGCCGGCGCGTTGCACCAGCAGCGCCTTCAACGAATTGAGCGTGTGGCGGTCGTTGAAGCGGACGTTGAAGCGCGCGCGCGCCTCGCCCGGAATGAGATTGACCGTCTTGTTGCCGACGTCGACGGTGGTGAACTCCAGATGCGAGGGCGGGAAATGCTCGGTGCCGGCATCGAGCGGCTCGGCCTGCAGCGCGGCGATGAGCGTGACCAGCCCGCGGATCGGGTTCACCGCGCGCTCGGGATAGGCGACGTGACCCTGCGTGCCGGAAACGATCAGATGGCCGTTGAGCGAGCCGCGCCGGCCGATCTTGATGGTGTCGCCGAGCGCTTCCACGTTGCTCGGCTCGCCCAGGATGCAGTGGTCGAATTTCTCGCCGTGCTCGGCCGCCCATTTCAGCAGCTTGGGCGTGCCGTTGACCGCGATGCCTTCCTCGTCGCCCGTGATCAGGAACGAGATCGAGCCCTTGGCCGGCTTGCCGGCGTTGGCGTTGAGATGGTCGAGCACGGCGGCGAGCGCGCAGGCGAGGCCGCCCTTCATGTCGACCGCGCCGCGGCCGTACAGCTCGGTGCCGTCCGACTCAGCCGCGAAAGGCGGATGCGTCCAGGCCTTCTCGTCGCCCGGCGGCACCACGTCGGTATGGCCGGCGAGCACCAGATTGGGCGCCTGCGCGCCGATGCGGGCGTAGAGGTTCTCCACCATGTCCTCGCCCGGCTCGCTGAAGGCGAGATGGTGCACGTCGAAGCCGGCCTCCTTCAGCACGCGCTCGAGATATTTCAGCGCGCCGCCTTCCGCCGGCGTGATCGAGCGGCAGCGCAACAGGTCGCGGGCGATGGCGAGGGGATCGGCGCTCATGGGGCCGCCGACAATTCAATGAGCTCGGGCGCGGTCAGCTCGACTTCCTTCAGCATGGTTTGCCACGTGCCGGCTTCGATTACGAGACCGGGAAGATCATGACTTGTGGCAATCCAGGCCTTCGCATCGGCGTCCCATTTTGCATCGATCTTATAGTCGGAATCTTTGTATCGAAAATTGGCCGACGCGGTGTGCATCTCAGTCCCGCAGCAATTCATTGATGCTGGTCTTCGAGCGCGTGCGCTCGTCCACGCGCTTGACGATCACCGCGCAGTAGAGCGCCGGTCCGCCGCTCGCGCCCGGCAGCGAGCCCGGCACCACGACCGAATAGGGCGGCACTTCGCCTTGGCTGACCGCGCCGCTGGCGCGGTCGACGATGCGGGTGGAGGCGCCGAGATAGACGCCCATCGACAGCACCGCGCCTTCGCGCACGATCACGCCCTCGGCCACTTCCGAGCGCGCGCCGATGAAGCAATTGTCCTCGATGATGACGGGACCTGCCTGCAGCGGCTCCAAGACGCCGCCGATGCCGGCGCCGCCGGAGATGTGGCAGTTCTTGCCGATCTGCGCGCAGGAGCCGACCGTCGCCCAGGTGTCCACCATGGTGCCGCTGTCGACATAGGCGCCGAGATTGACGAAGCTCGGCATCAACACCACGCCGGGCGCGATATAGGCCGAGCGCCGCACCACGCAGCCCGGCACGGCGCGGAAGCCGGCTTTCTTGAACTTCGCCGCCGTCCAGCCCTTGAATTTGGAATCGACCTTGTCCCACCACACGGCCTTGCCCGGCCCGCCCGCGATCACGCTCATGTCGTTGAGCCGGAACGAGAGCAGCACCGCCTTCTTCAGCCATTGGTTGACGTGCCATTGCCCGTCCGCCTGCCGCTCGGCCACGCGCGCCTTGCCGACATCGAGCAGGTCGAGCGCGTCTTTCACCGCCTTGCGTACCGCGCCCTTGGTCTTGGGGCCGATCTTGTCGCGCGCCTCGAAGGCGTCGTCGATGGTTTTGGCTAGTCTGTCGGTCGCCATTTACTCCCCCGCTGCATTCGGCAGCGGTTTGTCGGGGGCACGGCGAGGGATGTCAAGCAGCCGCTGCCCGGCTAGTATGGCACCTTCATGCAGCAGCTCATTCCTGCGGCTTAGGGCGTGGCCGCCTCGAATAATCCGCAATAATTACGTGAGATGAAGAAAAAAGGACTGAAAGCCATGACCGAAAAGCCCACCGTTTCCGCCCAGACTGACGAGGAAATCCTCACCTTCGACGTATCCGACGCGGCGCTGGAGGCTGCGGCGGCGGCTGCGACGGCGAAGGCCCTGTCTTTTAGCTTCTGCACCAGCGTCTATGTCTGCCCGTGGAGCTAGCCGCGCCGCGGCCAGCGGCCGATCTCACCGCCGCGCCGCAATCGCGTCGAGAAATCCCGCCAGATCGTCGGTGACGTGATCGACGTGCGGCTCGTCGCGCCCTTCCAGCTCCCAATCCTGCCGGAACACTTCGCGCTGGCCTTGCGGCACCACCAGCACGGTGGTCATGCCGAGCGCGTGCGGCGCTTCCAGGTTGCGCGCCAGATCCTCGAACATGGCGGCCTTGCCGGGGTCGACGTCGTGCATCGATAAAAACCGCTCATAGGTCTTGCGTGACGGCTTCGGCTCCAGCTCCGCCGCGATGATGTCGAACACGTCCTCGAAATGCTCGTGCACGGCAAGCTTCTTCATCACCGCGTCGGCGTGCTTGCGCGTGCCGTTGGTGAGGATGAGCTTGCGGCCCGGCAGCTTCTCCAGCGCCGCGCCCAGCGCCGCATTGGGCTCGAGCGGTGAGTGGTCGATTTGGTGCACGAAGTCCAGATAGTGGTCCGGCTGCAGCCCGTGCTCGGTCATCAGCCCGCGCATGGTGGTGCCGTAGCGCTTGTAATAATCCTTCTGGATGCGGTGCGCCTCGTCCTGCGGCACCTTGAGGAATTGCTCGATAAAGGCGCGGATACGGTCGTCCACCTGCTGCCACAACAGGTGATGCGGATAGAGCGTGTTGTCGAGATCGAACACCCATGTCTCGATGGCGCCGAAACCGCGCGGCGATTGCGGAGACTTGTTCGGCACGGGGGTTAGGGCCCGATGCATTTAGATTGGGTCACAGTGCGTCCCTAACATTTTTACATTGCGCATGATCTTATCCGAAAACCGGTTCCCACTTTTCGGGATCATGCGCTAGGGTTCCTTGAAGCGCACGACGGTTGCGGGCTTGGCGCCCACGTCTATGACGGCAAAGCCGGCCGAATTCAGGCCGCGCGCCGAGCAGTCCTTGTGGTTGCTCAAGTCGAAGCGGCCCTCGCGCGTGCATAGCGGCAGGCTGCCGCCCCAGGCCAGCGGCTCCTCGCCGCGCTTGATGGTGCGGCCGTTGCCGTCCACCGCCTCGGCGTAGGAGTAGAGCCGGTGCGGATCGCCGCGCAAATCGGGCCGCAGGCACTTGCCGGCGTCGACGCGGTACCAGCCGCGGGTGACGATCGCGCCCATCTCGACCAGGCCGAGCGCGGCCATCACGGTGTATTTAGTGTCGTTGCACCAGGCAAAGCCCTTGCCCTGCGGGTCGCGGGCGGCGGCAAGCAGCGTGTCAAAGAAATCGGGCTTGGCCGCGGCGTCGGCCGGCAGCTTGCGGTCGGTCAGGAATTTCTTGAGCGCGTTTTCCGTCTTGCCGCCCTGCACGCCGTCGATCGGATAGGCGTCGTAGCCGGCGATCGCCAGCAGCCGCTGGATGCCGGCAAGGCGGGCCTGCGCGTCGTCATAGGCCGCCTGCTCGGCCAGATAGACGACCGGGCCATCAGGTGTATCGGACGGCCGCGCCGCCGAGAAGCGCAGTTGCTGGCTGCGCGGGCAGTTGCGGCCGTCGGGGATTTCGAACTTGCCGTCGCGCACGCACAGCTCCGCTTGCCCTCTTTCGGGTTGCGGCGGCGTGCCGTAGATCGGCGGCGTGCGCGAATGCACATAGACCATGTCGGCGTCGAGCGTGCCGTCGACCACCTGCCTGCATTGGCCGGGATCGAGCCGAAACCAGCCGCGCGTCGCTACATTGGGCTGCTTTTCCAGCCCGAGCGCGGTCTCGACGCGGTAGCTGGTGCGATTGCACAGCGTGAGACCAGCCTGCGCCTGCGTTGCCGCAACCGTGAGAGCAAGGCCGAATAGAGCGGCGCAAAGGGCGCGAATCATGCGCCATGCTAGCTCAGGCAGTCTGCCGCCGCATGCGCACCGCCAGCACCTCGCGCGCCAAAAGCGCGGCGCCGAGCGCTAAGCCCGCGATATCGGTCCATTCGCCGTGCGGCATGGCGTCGGCCGGGATGAACAGCAGCAGGCCGGCAAGCCCGAAACCGACGCGCATCGGCGCGCTCAGCGGTCTTATGGCATAGCCGGCAAAGGCCGCGCAGATCAGCCAGACGCCGATCAGCGCCGAGATGAAGGCGGTCACCACCGCGGTCAGCGTGCCCTCGAACAGCAGCGAGGGCGCGCGCACGAACAGGAACGGGATGATGTAGGCGATCCAGCCGAAGCGCACCGCGGTCCAGCCGGTCTTCATCGGATCGGTTCCGGCAAGCGAAGCGGCCGCGAAGGCCGCCAGCGCCACCGGCGGCGTGATCATCGACATCATGCCGAAATACAAGACGAACATGTGCGAGGCCATTGGCGACAGCCCGATCTTGACCATCGACGGCGCCACCAACGCGGCAAGCAGCACGTAAACGCCGACCGTCGGCATGCCCATGCCGAGCACGATGGAGACGGCGGCGGCCAGCAGCAACAGCAGCCACAGGCTGTTCTTGCCGACCTCCACCAGCATGAGCGTAAGCGCGAAGCTGAGCCCCGTGATGTTGAGCACGCCGATGATGAAGCCGGCCGCCGCCGTGATCATCAACAGGTCGAGCGAGACGATGCCGGTCGATTGCAGCGCGCGGAACAGGTCGCCGAATTTCAGCCGCTTGCCGCCATAGCCGAGCGTCGAGCCGGTGACCACCAGCACGGCGGAGGCGCCGAGCGCCGCCAGTTCCGGCGACCAGTTCAGCCAGAACAGGCCGTAGATCAGCAGCGCGAACGGAATGACGAAGTGCCAGCCCTGTTTGAGCACCTGCCCAAGCGGCGGCACGCCCTGCATGTCGATCGCCTGCAGGCCGGCGCGCGCGGCCAACAGGTCGGCTTGGATGAACAGCGCGTAGTAATAAAGCAGCGAGGGGAGCGCGGCGGCGATCGCCACGTTGCGGTAGGGGATTTGCAGGAACTCGGCCATCAGGAAGGCGGCGGCGCCCATCACCGGCGGCATCAATTGTCCGCCGGTCGAGGCCACCGCTTCGATCGCGGCCGCGACATGGCCGGGATAGCCGCCGCGCCGCATCAGCGGAATGGTCAGCACGCCGACGGAAGCGACATTGCTCACCGCGCTGCCCGAGATCATGCCGAACAGGCAGGAGGCGGTGACCGCGATCTTGGCCGAGCCGCCGCGATAGCGGCCCATCAAAGTCAACGCAATGTCGGTGAAGAAATTGGAGCCGCCCGAGGCGAACAGCAGATTGCCGAAGAACACGAAGGCGATGACGATGGTCGCCGCCACCAGCACCGGCAGGCCGAGCATGCTGCCGGGATCCCAGACCAGATAAAAGGCGAGCTGCTGCAGGTTGACCGGCAGGCCCTGCAGCGAACCCGGCACGTATTGGCCGAGCGGCGCGTAGATGAGGAACACCAGCACCACGATGGTGAGCGCCCAGCCGACCGTGCGGCGCAAGGCTTCGATCACCAGCGGAATGGCGATGAAGGCGACGATCAGCCCGTCGAGCGGGCGTAACGTCATGTCCTCCGACAGCACCGGAAAACGCACCGCGATATAGAGGCCGAGCGCGAGGCTGAAAGCCGCCAACAGCCAGTCGTACCAGGGGATGACGGTGCGCGGGGCGCCGCGGCGCGCGGGCTGGGTGAGATAGACCAGCGCCATGCCGAGCCCGACCATGCCGGCCAGGAACTGCTCGTTGTACAGCAGCAGCCCGAGGAAGTTGCGATAGAACTGCAGCGCAAAGCCGATCGAGCCGAGCGTGAGCAGGCAGGCCGCCGCAGAAATCAGCCGGCGGGCCGCCACCGATTGGGGACCCGCCGGCGCTTGCTTGGTCTCGTCAGACACGAGAGCTTTATCCGTTGCGCGATCCGAGGCGCGCCGCCCCGGCTTCGATCAGCTGCCGCTCTTCGGCGGCCATTCGCCGATTTCCTTGTAGTACTTGATCGCGCCCGGGTGGAATTTCACCGCGCCCATCTCCTTGCTCATGCGCTGCGGATTGAAGCCGCCGAGCGCGCCGAAATTGGCCGCCAGTTCCTTCTTGTGGTCGTGCAGGAGCTTGGCGAGCTTGTAGACCACGTCGTCGGCCACCTTGTCGTTGGCGAGCACCAGATAGTCGTAGGCATAGACCCAGGTCGGCTCGTCGACGCCGGCGCGGCCCTTGCCGGGCTTGAGGATGGTGGCATAGGCGACCGGGATGAACTTGCGCATCCGGTCCATCGCGGCCTTGGAATGATCGACCGGCAGCACGCGCACCGGCTTCTTGGCGTTGACCTCGGCGACCTTGCCGGCGCCGACCGCGAACATGAAGGCGTCGGCCTTGCCCTGCAGGAATTCATTGGCGCCGCCGACCACGTTCGGCACCGGCAGCGTTTGCACGTCCTTCATGGTGAGGCCGCCGTTCGCCAGCGTGCCCATGGTGAGCACTTGCAGCACGCGCTGGCTGGCATAGCCGCCCGGGATGGTCTTGCCCTTGAGATCCGCGATCGTCTTGATCGGGGAATCCTTGGCCACCAGGAATTCCGAATAGAGCGGGGTGAGCACCGCCACCACGCGCAGGTTCGGCTGCGGCTTGCCCTTGTAGATCGCCGTGCCGGTGACCGCGAAGTGCGTCTCCAGCTCGTTGGCGAGGCCGAACTGCTGCTCGCCGGCGTTGACGCCCGGCACATAGGCGCTGGTGCCGCCGAACGGCTTGACGCGCAGGTTCAACCCGCCGTCGGCCGCGACTTTGGCGACCGCGGCGCCGGCCGAATAGGTGAAGAAGCCCTGCTTGCCGGTGCCCAGGCTGTAGATCTGCGCCGAGGCCGGCGCGGCAAAAGCGAGCGCGGCCGCCACGGCGGCTGCGGCGAGAATACGGTTACGCGTTCCGGTCATTAGCGTCCTCCCTGGATTTTTTTAGGTTTGATTGGGGGCAAGCCTACACGGTCTTGCCGAATTGGCATAGATGCGCGCGTACCGACGCGGTTTATGGCGCCGATACGGGGAACCGGGGCTGTCCCGCTTAGCGGTGCATCAGCGTGCCGACGCCATGGTCGGTCAGCAATTCAAGCAGCACCGCGTGCGGCACCTTGCCGTCCATGATGACCACGCCCTCCACGCCCTGATCGAGCGCGTAGATGCAGGTTTCGACCTTGGGGATCATGCCGCCGGAAATGGTGCCGTCGGCGATCAGCTTGCGCGCGTCGGCGACCGACAACTGCTCGATCAGCTTCTTCGACTTGTCGAGCACGCCCGGCACGTCGGTCAGCAGCAAGAGCCGCTTGGCCTTGAGCGCGCCGGCGACGGCCCCGGCGAAGGTATCGGCGTTGACGTTGAAGGTGCCGCCGGTGGCGGAGGTGGCGAGCGGCGCCAGCACCGGGATCATGTCGCGGCCGATCAACTGATTGAGGATGGTGAGGTCCACCTTCTCCGGCTCGCCGACGAAGCCGAGATCGACCACCTTCTCGATGTTGGAACCGGGGTCGGTCACGGTGCGCGTCACCTTGCGCGCCTGCACCATGTTGCCGTCCTTGCCGCACAGGCCGATGGCCTTGCCGCCGGCGGCATTGATGTAGCCGACGATCTGCTTGTTGATCGAGCCGGCCAGCACCATCTCGACGATCTCGACGGTCTTTTCGTCGGTGATGCGCAGGCCGGCGGCGAATTCCGACTTGATGCCGAGCTTCTTGAGCATGGCCTCGATCTGCGGGCCGCCGCCGTGCACCACGACCGGGATTGATCGCGGTCTGCTCGAGCAGCACCACGTCGCGCGCGAAGTCGCGCGCCATCTGCTCCTGGCCCATGGCGTGGCCGCCGTATTTCACCACGACGATCTCCTCGTCGTAGCGCTGCATGTGCGGCAGCGCCTCCGACAGGATGCGGGCTATCGTCTGCGGATCGATCGTGGGAGCTTTGCTCATCGCCTCGGCCTTCGCGAAATGGCTGGCGCCCTTTTAGCGGGCGCCGCCGTCCGGCGAAAGAGGCTCGATCACGCGCGCAGCGCGGCGAGCGCCGCCGCGATCAGCGCGAGCCAGCTCATGATCATGATGACGCCGCCGGCCGGCGCGGCAAACGGGAACAGCCGGTGGCCGAGATAGGCGCGCGCGGCGACGTCGGCGGCGAACAGGCCGGCGCCTGCCACGAAGCCCCACGGCACGACCGGCGCGAGCGGGCGCAGCACCAGGCCCTGCCGCGCCGCCGCCGTGCCGGCGATCACCGCGACGGCGTGGATCAGCAAGAGATAGCCGGCGCTGTCGAGCCCGACGCCGGGCTTGCCGTGCGCGCCGGCGGCGGTGAGCATGATGCCGGCGGCGCCCATGATGCCGGCGAGCGCGATCAGGATCTGGTCCATGGAGCGATCCTAGACGAACGCGCTTATGCCGTCAGCCCGCCTTGCGCTCCGCCCGCAGCCGCGCGATCGCCGCGCGCAGTTCGGCAATGCCGGTGCCCGCGCGCGCCGAGGTCGCCAGCACCGTCGGAAAGGCGGCCGGGCGCTTGGCGAGCGCCGCCTCGACCTCGGCGATGCGGCGCGCGAGCTCCGCCGCCGGCACCGCGTCCGCTTTGGTGAGCACGATCTGATGGCTGACCGCGGCCTGGCCGAGCGCGTCCAGCGTGGGCGCGTCGGTGTCCTTCAGGCCGTGGCGGGCGTCGACCAGCACATAGACGCGCGCGAGATTGGCGCGTCCGCGCAGAAAAGCGTGGATCAGCGCGGTCCAGGCCGCGATCTTGGCCTTGGCGGCGGCGGCATAGCCGTAGCCCGGCATGTCGACCAGATTGAGCTCGCCGCCGCCGTTGAAGAAAATCAGCTCCTGCGTGCGCCCGGGCGTGCGCGAGATGCGCGCCAGGCTTTTGCGGCCGGTAAGCGCGTTGAGCAGGCTCGACTTGCCGACATTGGAGCGGCCGGCGAGCGCGATCTCCATGCCGCGCATCGGCGGCAGCGAGGCCGGCGAGCCGGCGGCGGCGACAAAGCGCCATTCGCCGGCGAACAGGCGCCGGCCGGCCTCGATCTCGGTGCGGGTGAAGGCGGGTCGGTTCATGCGGATCGATCGATCAAGCCGAAGTTGGGCCGTCTGTCATTCCGGGGGCGAGGGTCGCCTGCGCCGCGAAGGACGCGGGCGGAATGCGGTGAAATCCGCGGTCTATTGGAGTCACGCCCTCCGGATTGCGCTCGCTTGCCTTAGCGCGCGACGCCCCCCGGGGGAGGTGAACAAAGCGCGAAAGTTACAGCCGCTCCTCGCCATGAGGAGCATAGGCAAGCAGGGTGTGGCAATCACCGGCGCCGTTGCTGCCTGCCCGACAACATGCTCAGCTCGCGCAATGTCCGCGTCAGGGTTTCGAGCGCCCGTGCGGTCTTGGCCGCGTCGTCGGGAAAGGCGCGCCCCTCCGCAATGCGCGCGAGCGTGCGCTGGATGGCCGGCAGCACGGTCGTGACCGCCTTTTGCAGGGCGGGCGCAAGGAAGGGAGCAAGCGGCGCCGCGTCGCCTTCGGCGGGCCGCAAGGCGGCGACGGGCGGCGCGGCGCCACGCCCCTGCGCGGGCGCGGGCGCCGAAGGTTCCGCCACGATCACCGCCGCGCCGGCGGGCGCGATCGTCTGCTCCACGACCAGAAATGCCGGCGGTCCTTCGCGCGGGATCGGCGCTGCGCCGCCGCCTCCAGTTCCAGCGCCGCATGCGGTCGCGCAGCGTGCCGGACGAGATGCCGTGCTCGGCGCAAATGTCCTCGACCGGCCGGTCGGTGTGCTCGTAGTCGTAGCGGATTTGCGCCCAAGCTTCGCTGGTCGGTTTTGGTGCCATGGTCGTCCTCTTTGGTCTGACGGGGTCGCTGAGAATCCAGCCCGTTCGTCCCCGCGGAAGCGGGGACCCAGGGGCCAAAGATTCCGAGCAAGGGGTCGCCCGCGCCCCCGCGCAAAAACTCGCGCGCGCCAAGGCGCGGGCGGTTCGACGGGCGGGAGGCCGCGTAGCGCCGCAGGGTCAATTGTGAAGAATGCGCCTTTGTTAGCGGAGCAGCGTTACGCTGTCAAGGAATATGTTCCGGAAGGCCCGGGCTGAAATTTGGAGGGCTTGATCCCGGATTTCGCGGAGTTCTCTTTCGATCGGGCGCACCGAAGGTGTGACCGGGGGGCTGCAACCTACCCTCATTCCCCATCAACTTGGAGTGTACGATGGTCTGGTGACCGAATCGGACACCGGAATAACGCCGTGGATAAGACGCCCGAGGCCAACAGCACGATGCCCGGACTACTGCCGCAGCCGGGACGTAACGTCGTGTTCATCAGCAAGGCAACTCCTGGCGACGATGAATTTGCTTTGTGGCTAGCACCAAAGTTGGAAGCCGAGGGCTATACGGTCTTTGCTGACATTCTGACTTTAGAACCCGGCGCACGTTGGCGGAAGGAAATCACAAAGACTCTGCAAGATCGCGGCATCAAGATGCTGTTGTGCTGCCAGGATAGCACGCTGGCGAGCGAAGGTGTTGAGGAAGAGATTGGTATCGCGAGTGATCTGGTAAAGGAGTTAGGAGACCCCAAATTTATCATTCCGCTGCGGCTTGAGCCTTTCAAGAAGCTCTTCGGCATTGGAGAACTGCAGTACATTGATTTCGTCCGGGGCTGGGCGGAGGGCCTTGCAAAGCTTCTAGACACACTAAAGCGACAAAAGGTCCCGCGCGACACGACGAAAATTCAAATTAACCCCAATTGGGATGCATTCAGGCGGCGCGGCGCGATTCTGATTAAGGAAGAACCGGAGCGCCTTACGTCGAACTGGCTTCGTGTGGTCGAGGCTCCGGATACAATAAAGTTCTTTGTGCCGACCGGAGCTGTAAATCGGTTTGCTCTAAGCGAAGCATGCAGCGCCGTGCCCTTTCCTACATCCCCTCGCGATGAAGGGTTCTTCACATTTGGCACGCTGTCCGAGATCAACGAAGCGTTTTCCTTGATAGGGCGATTTGCCATCACGCATGAAATTGATCTGTTGAAGTTTGTGAATGAAGGATCGAAGTCTCTGGAACTCGAAGGGCGCGATGCATCGAATATCGCTCATTCGATGCTCAGGCAAGCTTGGAACCTCTTCTGCCGGGAAAAAGGGCTGCTTGAACACAAATATTCGAGCAGCGTTGGTTTTCATGTTTCGAAGGAAAATGCCAAGTTAGGGCAGAGGATAGCTTGGGGTAAGCAAGGCGATCGACGTTCATCAATGCTCCGGAATTCGGCTAAGGGCCAAGTGTGGCAGTTTGGCGTGAGTACCTTACCAGCGTTTTGGCCGTTCCCGCATTACAAGCTAAAATCGCGCGTGCTCTTCGCGCCACTCAATGAGAATGAAGCGGGCGATCCGTTTGACGACGCCAAGAAGCAACACCGTCTGCGGCGGACTATTTGCAAGGGTTGGCGAAACAAACAGTGGCATGGCCGAATCATGGCGTTCATTGAACTCCTTTCCGGCGAGTCATCGTTCATAACCCTGCCGGTGAGTTCGTCGCTCGGCATTATCCTTGAAGCAGCTCCGCTACTGTTCTCCTCTCCCGTCAGCACGAATCTACCGAATGAACTGGACGATGCAGACGAAGAGGCCGATCCCTCGACCTTGGGCCGCCCTGATCCGGACGAGGAGGAGCCATGAGATTTCCCGAGCGATCCCTTCAAGTTCAGCATTTCTACGAGCCCGCTCTTGAGTTTGCGTCGCGTCAAACCACGGCGCATCCCAAGGACGGTCTTTTCCTCTATGGTCCGCATAACAAGGGAAAGAAGACCAAGGAGATTAGGATTGGGGTCGTCGGCACTTCCGAAGGGATCAACCACTTTCGCACGTGGGCAGGGCAAATTAAGAAGCGCGTGGAGGTGCCTCCGCCCGGAAAGACGGAGAAGAAAGATCGCCTCCACTTAGCAAACTTCCCCGGGGTGGAGGAGGCATTCGGGATCACCTTCAATGAAAACGAGTTTTCGGCATGCACTCTCGATCCCAAAGTGATCGACAGTGCTACGCGGATTCTCAATCTTCACGAAGCAGTGGCAAAGGTGGTCAAGCTCTATGTTGAGCGGATACAGCGTTACATCAGTAACGAAGAGCGAGCCGTCGATGTATGGGTATTGGTCGTACCTGAGATGATCTTTGAACGTTGTAAGCCTAGAGCAAAGCGTCAGGGTCTGTCGATGGAGAAAGGCGACTTCGGCAAAAGGCAGCGCGCGCGTTCAAACCTGCCGCTCTTGGATCAATTTGTGGACCACGCCGCGGAGGACATGTTCGAGGACGTTCCGGATTTTCATCGGCAGGTGAAGGCCGCTTGTCTTGCCATCTCACCGACCCAGATTGTACGGGAGACGACGATTGCACCCGATGCGTTCTTGAACAAGGCGGGCTATCCGGCACGTCGAACGCAAGATCGAGCAACCATAGCTTGGAATCTCGCAACAGGTCTTTACTACAAGACTCAGCCAATGCCACCGTGGAAGCTTGCCGGTGTACGTCCGGGCGTCTGCTATATCGGCCTTGTTTACAAGAATCTCCCGAATGATCCCAACGATCACGTTTGTTGTGCCGCACAGATGTTCTTGAGCGAGGGCGACGGAGTTGTTTTCCGCGGGGCAAATGGACCTTGGAAAACCGGCGACTTCGAGTACCATTTAAGGCCGCCCGCTGCCAAAGAATTGCTTGGCAAAGTGCTTGCTACTTACGCAGAGAAGCACGGCTCTCCTCCCAAGGAGCTATTCATCCATGGGCGCACGACATTTGACGACGATGAGTGGCGCGCATTCGAAGAAGTTGCGCCCAAAGACACGAATGTCATTGGCGTTCGCATAAAGACCACGCAGGGCGAAACGAAACTGTTTCGGGATGGAGACTATCCGGTGCTGCGAGGCACGGCCCTCTTGCTTGACGAGCGCAACGCCAATCTTTGGACAAACGGCTATGTGCCCCAACTCGACACTTACATTGGACCTGAAACTCCCAACCCGCTCTTCGTCACCATCCTGCGTAGCAAGCTTCAAATGGCGGCGATGACGACGGTTTTGAATGACATCATGGGATTAACGAAGATCAACTACAATTCATGCAATTTCAACGATGGGCTTCCCGTGACCGTGCGTTTCGCGAACATGGTCGGGGATGTGTTGACGATGGGTTCGGCGAAAGGGGTCGATCGGCAACCCTTTAAATTCTACGTTTAGGTGCCATGCACGAGCAGAACAATCCCACAACTGAGTTCCACGATGTATCGGAGCTTTCCGAAGCAGACGCTTGCTACCTACTCGCGCTTTTGGTGCTCGAAACTTGTCTGCGGCGCAGCGACATTTAAATAGATAGCCCGAACAATCCTTGTGCTCGGGCCGGCAAAGCCGGACCCGAGCGCGGCCATGACAATCGCAAGCGCTACCCGCCCGCCTTACGCCTACGCCTTCTTCTTCTTCACGAACAACGCCTTGACGTTGTCGATCAACTCTATCTTCGCCCCATGCTTGCGCATGATGACGCTCTGCTGCGCCACCGACAGCGTGTTGTTCCAGGCCCAGTAGATCACCAGCCCCGCCGGGAAGCTCCCCAGCATGAAGGTGAAGATCACCGGCATCCAGTTGAAGATCATCGCCTGGGTCGGGTCGGGCGGCGTCGGGTTGAGCTTCATCTGCGCCCACATGGTCACGCCCATGATCAAGCGGCCACAGGCCGAGATGCAGAAAGTGCCCGACCATCGGCACCACCGTCGGGTCGTAGTGCAACAGCCCGAACAGCGTGAAGACATTGGTCGGGTCGGGCGCCGACAGGTCCTTGATCCAGCCGTAGAACGGCGCGTGCCGCATCTCGATGGTGACGAACAGCACCTTGTAGAGCGAGAAGAACACCGGAATCTGGATGGCGATCGGCAGGCAGCCGGCAATAGGATTGATCTTTTCCTTCTTGTAGAGCGCCATCAATTCCTGCTGCTGCTTGGCCTTGTCGTCGGGATAGCGCTCGCGCAGCGCGGCCATCTGCGGCTGCACCGCCTTCATCTTGGCCATCGAGGCGTAGGACTTGTTGGCGAGCGGGAAGAACGCGGCCTTGATCAGCACGGTGACGATCAGGATGGCCAGGCCGAAATTGCCGACCAGCCGGTAGAAATAGTCGATCACGTTGAACAGCGGCTTGGTGATGAAATAGAACCAGCCCCAGTCGATCAGCAGATCGAAGTGGTTGAGCTTGAGCTCGCTCTCGTAGCCGTTGATGACTCTGGTTTCCTTGGCGCCGGCGAACAGCCGCGTGGTCGTCGCGGCGGTCGCGCCCGGCGCGACGGTGCGCGCATCGAGCAGATAGTCGGTCTGATAGGTCGGGACCTTGCCGATCGCGCCGGTGGTGTAATGCGCGTTCAGCTTTGAATCGGTCGGCGGCAGCAGCGTCGCCGCCCAATATTTGTCGGTGATGCCGAGCCAGCCGTCGGTGACTTTGAAGTCGACCGACTTGATCCCCGCCGCGTTCGGCTTGAGATCCTCCATCTTCTTGTAGGTGTATTCCTGCAAGCCCTCGCTGCCGAGATAGCCGACCAGGCCCTCGTGCAGGATGTAGTAGCCGGCGGTCGGCGGCGTGCCGTGGCGCGAGATCAGGCCATAAGGGTAGAGCGAAACCGGTTTGCCGCTCTTGTTCGCCACTTCGTCCGTGACGGTGAACAGGTATTTGCTGTCGATCGCGATCGTGCGGCGGAACTGCAGGCCCTCGCCATTGTCGTAAGCGAGCGTCACCGGATGGCCGACGGTGAGGGGGCCCGAGCTTACTTGCGTCCACAGCGTGTCGGAGCCCGGAACCTTCACCGGCGCGGTGCCGGCGCCGGTCCAGCCGAATTCGGCATAGAACGGGTCGGGGCTGCCCGAGGGCGACAGCAGCACGATCGGCGGCGATTTCGGATCGACGGTTTCGTGGAACTTGGTGAGCGAGACGTCGTCGATGCGGCCGCCCTTGAGCGCGATCGAGCCTTCGATGCTGGCGGTCGTGATCGGCACGCGCGGCGAGGCCTTCAGCGCCTGGGCGCGGCTCTCGGGCGCGGCGGGCGCGGGCTGCGCGGTCTGGCCGGGTAGCCGCGGCGGGCCGGGCTGGGCGCCCGGGGCCTGCGGCGTGCTCGGCGCCGGCTGGCCCGGCTGCGCGGCCTGCTGGCTCTGCTGCTGCTGCTGCAGTTGCTGCTGGCGCGTCTGCTGCTGCGGCAGACCGACGAAATACTGCCATGCGATCAGCACGATCGCCGACAGCACGATGGCGAGGATGGTGTTTTTGTCGGTCATCGCTATTCCGTTTTGCCGCGCCCCTCATGTAGGCGCCGCAACGCGCCGTCAAAGTCCTGCACTATGCGGTCGAACGGCAATTTCAGCGCCGCACGACGGCCGATTAGCACGTAATCATGACCGGTCCGCGTCCGCTTACCGGCGAAACGCCGCACCACTTCCCTGAGACGCCGGCGAACGCGGTTGCGCTCGACGGCATTGCCGACCTTCTTCGACACGGTGAAGCCGAAGCGCACCGGCCCGCTATCCGTCCGCTTACGCCCCTGCAACACGAAGGCCCGGGCGGCGACCTTGCTCCCGGCCGCTGCCGCTGCCAGAAAGTCCGCCCGTTGCCTCAGTCGTTCCATGGAAGCAGGCGTCGCAGACCCTCCAAGGCCGCCGTTAGGCGGACAGCCGCTTGCGTCCGCGCCCGCGGCGCGCCGACACCACCTTGCGTCCGCCTTTGGTGGCCATGCGCGCGCGGAAACCGTGACGGCGCTTGCGTACAAGCTTGCTCGGTTGATAGGTCCGCTTCACGATTTGGTTCTCCGCTGGTCGCGCCGTGGCGGCGCGGGCGTTGTGGCTGCCCCCGCCATTCGCCATGAAAACCCGCGATTTGACGCGGATCGGCACGCGATTTTGCGCGGCTTATAAGGGAGGCCCCAAGGCCCGTCAATGCGACGCCCGGGCGTCCGGAACCGGCGTTTTGGCCGGTCAAATAGCCTCACAAGCCGGTGATTCCGGCCCCCGCGCGCCGCTCCCTCGGCCTATCCCGTGTATATAGCGCGCATGTCCGATAGCCCGCGTCCCGCCGACCGTCCCGCCAGCCTTACCCGCCGGCTGCTCCCGCTGGTCGTCATCGTCCTGCTTGGGCTTGCCGCCTATCTGATTTTCGGCCGCGGCATGATCTCGTTCGAGGCGCTGGTGCAGCACCGCGCGACAATCGACGGTTTCGTCATGGCGCACCGGGCGCTCGCGGTCCTCGCCTATATCGGCATCTATATCGTGACGGTCGCGCTGTCGCTGCCGGGCGCCACCTTCCTGACGGTGGCGGGCGGCTTCCTGTTCGGTGTTGGTATCGGCGCCGCCGCCGCCGTCGTCGGCGCCACCGCCGGCGCCACCGTCATCTTCCTGGTGGCGCGCACGGCGCTGGGCGAGCCGCTGCTCAAGCGCGCAGGCCCGCGCGCCCAGCAGCTGGCGCAGGGCTTCCGCGACGACGCCTTCAGCTATCTCCTGTTCCTGCGGCTGGTGCCGGCCTTCCCGTTCTTCCTGGTCAATCTGGTGCCGGCCTTCGCCGGGGTGCGGCTGTCGAGCTTCGTCGCCGCCACCGCGCTCGGCATCATCCCGGGCGGGCTGGTCTATGCCTTCGCCGGCACCGGCCTCGACAGCGTGATCGCCGCCCAGAAAGGGGCCTACGACGCCTGCATGGCCGCCGGCCGCAGCGGTTGCCATCTCACCTTCAACGCCGGCAGCGTGCTCACGCCGGAGCTGATCGGGGCGCTGATCGCGCTCGGCGTGCTGGCGCTGGTGCCGGCGCTGGTCAAGCACCTGCGGGCGCGCTCGCGCGCGACATGATAATGTCGCGCGGGGAAAGGTAAGGGGGCATGGCCGAGACACTGACACCCGATCTCTGCGTCATCGGCGCCGGCTCCGGCGGCCTGTCGGTCGCCGCCGCGGCCGCCGCCTTCGGCGTTTCCTGCGTGCTGATCGAGCGCCACAAGATGGGCGGCGATTGCCTCAACACCGGCTGCGTGCCGTCGAAGGCGCTGCTGGCGGCGGCCAAGCGCGTAGCGCTCGCGCGCAGCGCGCAAGCCTTCGGCGTGACGATGCAGGCGCAAGTCGATTTCGCCAAGGTGCACGATCACGTGCAGCGCGTGATCGCGTCGATCGCGCCGACCGATTCCGCCGAGCGCTTCGCCGGCCTCGGCGTGCAGGTGATCAAGGGCCACGCCCAGTTCAAGGACCGCCGCACCGTGGTGGTCGGCGATCAATTCACCATCCGCGCCCGCCGCTTCGTGATCGCCACCGGCTCGACGCCGGCCATCCCGCCGATTCCCGGCCTCGACGGCGGGCCGTTCCTGACCAACGAAACCATCTTCGATTTGACCACGCTGCCGCGCCATCTCGTCATCATCGGCGCGGGACCGATCGGCATGGAAATGGCGCAAGGCTTCCGCCGCCTCGGCAGCGACGTGACCGTGCTGGAAGCGGCCACGCCGCTGCCGCATGACGATGCGGAATGCGCCGGCATCGTGGTGACGCAGCTGGAGCGCGAGGGCGTCGTCATTCGCGCCGGCGTGCAGGTCGCGCGCGTGTCTTACGCCAGCGGCAGCGTGACGGTGACGCTCGCCGGCGCCCAGGCTGAGGAGACCATCGAAGGCAGCCATTTGCTGGTCGCCGCCGGGCGTAAAGCCGCCGTCGACGGCCTCGATCTGGCCGCCGCCGGCGTGCGCTACGACCGCACCGGCGTTTTCGTCAACCGCAAGCTCAAGACCCGTAACCGCCGCGTCTACGCCATCGGCGACGCCGCCGCCGGCCAACCGAACTTCACCCACGCCGCCAATTATCACGCCGGCCTGGTGATCCGGAACGCGCTGTTCCGCCTGCGCGTGAACGTGAACAACAGCGTCATCCCCTGGGTGACTTTTACCGAGCCGGAACTGGCGCAGGTAGGCCTGACCGAAACGCAGGCGCGCGCGCGCCGCTTCAAGAAGATCCGCGTCCTGCGCTGGCCCTATCACGACAACGACCGCGCTCAGACCGAGCGCGAGACGCACGGCCACATCAAAGTCGTCACCGACCGCAAGGGCCGTATCCTCGGCGTGTCGATTGTCGGCGCGCAGGCCGGTGAGCTGATCGCCACCTGGGTGCTGGCGATCGCGCAACAGCTCAATATCAAGGCGATGACGGCAATCGTCTTGCCCTATCCGACCTTGTCGGAGATCGGCAAGCGCGCGGCCATCGACTATTTTACGCCCAAATTGAGGAGCCCAATGGTGCGGCGAGTCATTCGCTGGATGCGGCTATTCGGTTGAGGCGCCATTGGCGGAGCATCACGAACCAGCGCTCGAAACCATCACGCCCGGGCCGGCGGCGCGCCCGCACGGGCCGCGCGTCGGCCTGTCCGGCAAGCTGCTGTTTCTCACCGTCCTGTTCGTGATGCTGGCGGAAGTGCTGATCTACGTGCCTTCGGTCGCCAATTTCCGGCTCAACTGGCTGAACGACCGGCTGGCCGCCGCGCACACCGCCGCGCTGGTGCTGGAGGCCTCGCCCAGCGGCATGGTGCCGGAAAGCCTCGCCAAGCAGATCCTGAAAAGCATCGGCGCCCGCGCGCTCGCGATCAAGATGGGCAGCGAGCGCCGCCTGCTCGCCTCCTCCACCGTGCCGTCGAAGATCGCGCAGGATATCGACATGCGCAGCGTTACCTGGTGGCGCGCCATCATGCGTGCCTTCGACACGCTGCTGTTCTGCCGGCCCGACGACGTGATCCGCGTCGTGGGACCGGCGCCGATGGCGCATGGCGAGTTCCTCGAAATCGTGCTCGACGAAATGCCGCTCGCCAAGGCGATGTGGACCTTCTCGGTCAACATTCTTTTGCTCTCGCTGGTGATCTCCGGCATCTCCGCCACGCTGGTGTTCCTCGCGCTCAACTATCTCTTGGTGCGGCCGATGCGGCGCATCACCGACAACATGGTCGCCTTCCGCGCCGACCCGGAGAACCCTGCGCGCATCATCGCCGAATCCGGACGCGGCGATGAGGTCGGCACCGCCGAGGAAGAGCTCGCCGCCATGCAGCGCGAGTTGGTCTCGATGCTGCATCAGCAGAGCCGGCTGGCGGCGCTCGGCCTGGCGGTCTCCAAGATCAATCACGATTTGCGCAACCTGCTCGCCTCGGCGCAATTGTTCTCCGATCAGCTCGCGCACGTGCCGGACCCGAAGGTGCAGCGCTTCGCGCCCAAGCTGATGCGCGCGCTCGAGCGCGCCATCGCCTTCTGTCAATCGACGCTGTCCTACGGCGGGGCGCAGGAGCCGCCGCCCGAGCGCAAGACGGTCGAGGTCGAGCCGCTGATCGAGGAGGTGCACGAGGCGCTCGGGCTTTCCTTCGACGTGCCGATCCGCTGGATCGTCTCGGTCGAGCGCGGCCTCACCATGGAGGCCGATCACGATCAATTGTTCCGTGTTCTGGTCAACGTCGCGAGAAATGCCGTGCAGGCGCTGGAGGCGCGCGGGCAGCGCGATCCGGCGCGCGACCAGATCCGCATCACCGGCCGGCGCGAGGGCAGCGTGACGGTGCTGGAAGTCTCCGATACCGGCCCCGGCGTGCCGGAACGGGCGCGCGCCCATCTGTTTCAGGCCTTTCAGGGCTCCACGCGCGCCGGCGGCGCCGGTTTGGGCCTCGCTATCGCGGCCGAATTGGTGCGCGCCCACGGCGGTGAGATTTTCCTGGTTCCGGGCACCATCGGCGCCACCTTCCGCATCACCATTCCCGACGGCGCCGTCGATCTGAATTCGCGGCGCGGTGAACGCGCCCACGCTTAAGGCTCCGGAAGAGCCGCCCGGCCGCGGTGTTGGTCAAAGGATGGACGCAAAAGCGCGCGGCGCCGCCCATGCGATGCCGGTGAGCCTGCTCGGCCTCGCCACGGCGGTGCCGCCGCACGCGCTCGAGCAGGCCGCGGTCGCGCAGGCCGCGCGTGCCATCTATGGCCGGAGTCTTGCGCGCTTTCCCAAGCTCGCCGATGTTTTCATGAACGCCGGCATCGAGCGGCGCTATTCGGTGCGCCCGCTCGAGTGGTTTTTGGAGCCACACGGCTGGCCCGAGCGCACGCAGGCCTATCTCGAAGGCGCCGGCGCGCTGTTCGTCGCAGGCCGCGCGCGCGGCGCTCAAGCGCGCGCATCTCGAAGCGCGCGATGTCGACGTCGTCGTCACCGTTTCGTCCACCGGCATCGCCACGCCCAGCCTGGAAGCGCGCGTCGGCGCGGAAATGGGATTCAAGCCGAGCGCATTGCGCGTGCCGGTGTTCGGGCGCGGCTGCGGCGGCGGCGTGGCGGGTCTGGCGCTCGGCGCACGGCTGGCGCGCGCGGAGCCGGGCGAAGTCGTGCTGGTCGTCGCCGTCGAACTGTGCACTTTGGCCTTTCGTTCAGACCGCGGCGCCAAGGCCGACGTGATTTCGTCGGCGCTGTTCGGCGACGGCGCCGCGGCTTGCGTGCTGCGCGTCGAACGCGAGCAAGGCGCGCTGTGCATCGGCGCCGGCGCCGAGCACACCTGGCCCAACACGCTCGACATCATGGGCTGGACGGTCGATCCGCTCGGCTTCGGCGTGGTGCTGTCGCGCTCGCTGCCGCGCTTCGTCGAGCAGCGGCTGGCGGCGCCGGCGCGCCGCTTCGCCAATTCCGCGCCGCTCAACGCGCTGCAATTCATTTGCCATCCCGGCGGCGCCAAGGTGCTGGACGCGGTGGAGACCGCGCTCGACTTGCAAAAGGGCACGCTGCGCGACGAGCGCGAGGTGCTGCGCGGCCACGGCAACATGTCGGCGCCGAGCGTCTTGTTCGTGCTCGAGCGCGCCATCAAGCGCGGCCTGCGCGGGCAGGCCATGCTGGCCGCGCTCGGTCCCGGCTTCACCGCCAGCTTTTTGAGGTTGGAGGCGAGCGCATGGGTGAGGGCGCCTGGCTTGTCGCCTTCCTCGCCGTGCAGCGCCTCGCCGAGCTGGGCTTCGCGCAATGGAACACGCTGCGCCTGCGCGCGGAAGGCGGCGTCGAATTCGGCGCCGCGCATTATCCGCTCATGGTGGCGCTGCACGCTTTCTGGCTGCTCGGCCTGTGGTTGCTCGGTCACGCCAACGCGGTCGATCCGCGCTGGCTCGCCGTCTTTATTCTCTTGCAGGCGGGCCGCGTCTGGGTCATCGCCAGTCTCGGGCGGCGCTGGACCACGCGGGTGATCGTGCTGCCGGGCTCGGCGCCCATCGCGCGCGGTCCCTACCGCTGGCTGCGCCATCCGAACTACCTGATCGTGGTGCTGGAGATCGCGGTGGTGCCGCTGGCGCTCGGCCTGCCGGTCATCGCGCTCGTCTTCACGCTCGCCAATCTGGCGCTGCTTTATTACCGCATCCAGGTGGAGAACCGGGCGCTGGCCTGGGCGGCGCAAGCCGCGCCCGCGCCGCCGGCAACCCTTGCCAATGCAGGGTCCAGAGGCTAGCTATGCCCGGTTGCGCGGCCGATATGACGGCTGCCGGAACAAAGCGCCCGTAGCTCAGCTGGATAGAGCACCAGACTACGAATTTGGGGGTCAGGAGTTCGAATCTCTTCGGGCGCGCCAGTTTCATAGCATTCCCGTGCGAATTGCACGGCAATCGCACGGCCAAAGGTACCCATGTGTGATTGGGCTGGAACGTAAGCGGATTTCCGCAGACCGTACAATAGTTTCGAATCCCTCTCCCTCCGCCACTACGCAGAACTGCGCTGCAACACGCTGCTTTTCGCTCTGGTGCGCAAGAGTTGCCTAAGTCCGCGCTCGGGCAAACACACATCCTTCCACAATGATCTGCAACCTTAATAGCAGCCATCGCCAGCCGGTCATCTGGCGGCGAGCTGTTCCAATCGCGACGCCGCAGCGGAGACACCAGGCGATTTGGAGATTGCGTCTGCGAGCAGCCGGGCATTCGCAACATACGACGGATCGGATATCAGCCGATCAATCGCTCCCATTATCTCAAAGGGCGTCTCCCTCCGCCACCTACGCAGAATTGCGCTGCAACTCGCTGCTTTTCGCTCTGATGCGCAAGAGCCGCCTGATGGCGCGTCCGGGCAGCACGTCCGCTTCGGCACTGCCCTGAAACCGGTCGTAATTTTGGAATGTCCGTGAACAAGGGCATCTGAGGTGAATGATGTAGCGAGCCCCACACGGTCTATTGCATGCTGATTGCGCGCGGTGGCTCGCGACGGTTGAGATTTCAGGGCACCTTGGCATCGAGCGCAAGGTACATCACCACGCTTTCTTGCGCGGTCGGTTCGTTCCGGCAGCCGATGCAGACAGCCGGCTCGCTGCCCCGGTTCACGGCAATGTGCGGAACGTTCGCGGGAATGAACAGGTAGTCGCCGGCATGCGCGACCTCGCAATGCTGGAGCTCATCGCCGGTCCATAACTCTACATTGTCCCCGCTCAGCAGTAGAAACGCCGATTTGTGGAAGTCGCCTGGACGTGCGCTTTCGTGCGCCCTCCTGACGGGATCGTCACCTTGCCGAACCAGATCATTTGGGAGCCGATCGTTTCGGCACTCACCGCGGGAAAGTAATCGGAGCCTTGCTCGGCGCGATAGCCGCTGCCGGTTTTGACAACGCAGCCCTTGGTCGAGGCCGCTCGTCTCGCTTTTCGTAAGATCGGTTTTCGTCATCGTGGTCATGGCCAACTCCTCTGGATTGCAGCATGCTCCCGCGGACTTCTACGGCATGCACGGTGCGCAGGATTAAGCGAGGTGCGGCCGGAGTCCCTGAAGCGCATGCCGAAAAGTTCCGAAATGTTCAAAATCTGCTAAGCTCGTGCCATGCACGGGCAAAGCATCGCCTTTGGACACTGCGTCCTCGATTTGAGCCGCGGAATCCTGCTGCGCGAGGGACGGCCGGTCACGGTTGGCCACAAGGGATTGCTGCTGCTTAACGCGCTGCTGCGCAAGCCGGGCGAGACGGTCACCAAGCCTGAGCTAATGGACGCCGCGTGGCCTGAGATGGCCGTCGAGGAGAGTAACCTTTCGGTCCAGATCGCAGCGTTGCGGAAGCTGCTCGGCCCAGCGCCGGACGGCGGCGAGTGGATCGCAACGGTCCCGCGCGTCGGCTATCAATTTGTCGGCCCACTGAACGTCCCCGATCACACCCCGGTCCTAGAGGCCCGGCAGCCTCACACGGAGCCCGGTCGAAGGCCGACCATCCTCGTCTTGCCGTTCAAGAACATCGGTGACCACACCCAGGACTATCTGGTCGACGGGATCACCGAGGACGTTATCGTCGCGTTGACACGCTTCCGGTGGTTCTCGGTCATCGCGCGCAATTCCAGCTTCGCCTTCAAGGATAGGTCTGTCGATACGGCAAAACTCGGGACCGATACCGGCAGTGAGCTAGGGAATCCGCTACGTGGTTGAAGGCAGCGTACGCAAATCCGATTAGCACGTCCGCATTGCCGCGCAGCTTACCGAGGTCGGGTCGGGGACCCACGTCTGGGCCGAGCGATATGATCTCGAACTGACCGAGCTGTTCGCCATTCAGGACGAGATTGCCGAGCGCGTCGCTGGGGCTCTGGAGCCTGAGCTGCTTAAGACCGAGTTGGTCCTTGCTGCTGCGCGCCATACGGGCAACATGACGGCCTGGGATCTCGTGCGCCGCGGAACCTGGCACTTCCATCAAGTAACGCGGGAAAACCACTTCAACGCGCGGGAGCTGTTTCGGCAAGCGTGCAAGCTTGATCCCGAATTGCCGGAAGCTTATCTCTGGGTCGGTCGCGTCAATGCAGGAATGGTGGCTTACGGCTGGTGCGAGGCGCCGGCCGATGACATCCAAGAGGGCACGGAGGCGGCGCTCACGGCCATTCGGCTCGACGAGAAAAATCCGTACGCACATTACGCGCTCGCCATCATCAGCACCTACGGAAACGCTCTTGATCGCGCGATCGCCGCCGCCGAGCGAGCAATCGAATTCGACGCCGAGCTTTGCGCTCGGGCATCTTGTGCTCGGCATGGCGCGTCTCTTCAATGGCAAAGCGTCTGAAGCGGCACCAGCGCTTGAGCGCGGCCTAAGGCTGAATCCTTATGACTTGCAGAATTTCGCCTGGGTTCAATGTGCCTCGCGTCTCGCACACCTGTTTTCAGGACATCCAGATCGAGCATTGGACTCGGCGATGCTGGGCACAGAAAGTCCTGTCCGGCATGGCGGCCGATTTTCGAGACGCTTGCGCGGCCTGTCATGTTTCCCTGGGCCGCATGGACGAGGCCCGCAGAATGGTCAAGGAGATGGGCAAACTCGACAAAGCCCGCAGGGGATGCGCTGGCGCCGTTGTTGGCGAGTAATCCACGTTGGCGAGAACAAAGAATTGCTTATCTGCGAGATGCCTGGCTGGGAGGGATAGATTGCAGTGGGGTAGCCGCCATGGAGCGAAGCGAAGCCAAGTTGCGCGAAATTCTGCGAGAGAACGTTGGACCCCAGTTCCTCTCTCTCCGCCACCCTCTGCTTCGGGCGCGTTCTCTAGCGCCTGAGACCGGCTGCAAAAAGCGCAGGGTCCGCGGTGCTTTCTTGTCGGACTCTGGACCTCCGTCAGTGTGGCCGGTAGCCGAGGCCTTCTCTGAGAGGCCTTTTTCTCTGAAGCTCTGTACTCGCATCAAAAAGTACAGAGCTTGGAGGACAATATTTTCGGGCCTTTTCTGACGCCCCAATGACGCCGAGTTCGAATCCCTGTCGCTTGACCGGTTTTGTTCCAACTCTTCTGGATAGAGCAGCGGTTTCCTAAACCGAAGGTCGGAGGTTCGACTCCTCTCGGGACCGCCATGAAATCAAATGAGAATTTCCGATTTGTAGCCCGACCAAATCTCGCTTTGTTCGTGAAATAGGCCTCTGGGGCTACACGGGGCTACAAGCCTTGACGCACTCAATTGACGACTAGGGAAATGGCCATCACGGGGTCGGAATGCGCGACCGGGATGGCCGTACCGTCACCAGAATTTTCTAGCGCAAGCCAACTCGATTTCTTTGTCGGCAATCAAATCGAGTCTCTGATGCTTGGATGCAACAGACTAGGGGTCGATGGATGATGGGCTCAGGTTACGCATTTCTTCGCGCAACCTCAGAAGACCTTCTTGCTCCATCTGCGGAGCCCCCGCGATTAGTTCTTCGAGCTCCGCCGCCGCACGCGGGAGCGTCATCCAGGAAAGTCTCCCTCACCGCCACGCAGTCGGCGTGCAACCTCGACGTCCAGCGCGGCCCGATCGGCGGCCCGCAGCAGATCCGGCCCGCTCGACGTAGATGAGGCGTCTACCGAGTTGCTGAAAGCGCCCGTCCATCAGCCCCAAGACGGTGTCGCAGCCTCTTTTCCCAAGGCGCCTCGTGAAAATTTCGGCAGCGGGCGATATCCACGCAAGATTTCATTTGGTGCCAGCGCCCCATGGCGCGAAGGTTGTCGTTCTACACAGGCGCCAATAATTATGTGGCGGTTGAAAACGCTCAGGATTTCGGTGGCTTCGAATTTGTCAATTCCGTCTAGAATGGGAGACAAAGTCGATGGGAGGCCGAATGATCAGCCGCGGTTCGGAGTGGCGGCGATGGGAGCCGCATATCCACGCGCCAGGCACGGTGATGAACAACCAGTTCGGCGGTCCGGATGCGTGGGACACTTATCTCACCGCCCTTGAGCAGGCCACGCCGCTCATTGAGGCCATCGCGGTCACCGACTATTACGTCACCGACACCTACGAGGAGGTGCTGCGGCAAAAGGCGGCCGGCGGCTGCCCCGCCGCCAAACTGATCTTCCCGAATGTCGAGCTGCGGCTCGACGTCGCACGGCGAAGGGCGGGTTCGTCAATCTGCATCTGTTCGTCAGCCCGGAGGATCCTCAGCATGTCGTGGAGTTGCAGCCGCATCCTGTCGCGTCTGCAAATTCAACGTCATGCAGGATCGTTTCGACTGCACGCGGACTGACCTAATCAGGGTGGGAAAGAAGGCCGACCCCAACATCTACCGACGATCTGGCCGCCTGAACTATGGCGCCACGCAGTTCAAGGTCAATTTCCAAAAACTGCGCGAAGGTGTTCTCGCGAGAGCGGATGGGCGAAGAAGAACATCCTGATCGCGGTGGCGGGCGGCGCCTCCGACGGCACGTCGGGCGTGCGGGAGGCCGCGGATCAAACGATCCGGCGCGAAATCGAAAGCTTCGCGCACGTGATTTTGCTAGCAGCCCCGCTCAGCGAGAGTTCTGGCTCGGTAAGCGGCCCGGCGTAACCGTGGAAGAGCTGCGCGCACGGTATGACGGCTGCAAGCCCTGCCTCCATGGCAGCGACTCCCACGACCAAAAGTCCGTGGGACAGCCCGTCGACAATCGGTT
>CAWFYB010000004.1:0-377818 GCA_963819955.1 uncultured Pseudomonadota bacterium
AAAATCTTGTACTTACCGACATGAATGCGGATGCAAACCACGAAGACACGATTACAATAAAGTTCAATTCTCATTTCCAAAATCATGGAACGCTGACAATTGATGGCTCCTCACTCCAGAATCTGACCGGATCCAATCTGACCGTTGACGCACACCTCGCCACAAATGATTCTTTTGTCTTCGTCGGCAGCGCGAACGCCGACACGCTGGTAGGTGGCCCACAGAGCGATATTATTATTGGGGGCGGTGGCGGCGATACGCTGACGGGCGGTGGCGGCAGTGATACTTTCGTCTTCAAAGCGACCTCGGATTCGCAACCGGGTGCGGGTCATTTCGATACGATCACTGACTTCACGAGCGGCTTGGACCACATCGATCTCGCGGCAATCAACGGACTGAATGATGTTAATCAGCCCATAAACTTCCAGTCGCTGACATCGATGCCATCGACAATAGGAGCTCACACCATCGACATTGTGACGATGGGCGGGAACACTTTAATCTTCACCAATGCGAGCGCGGCAACGGAAGCAATCGCCGGTGCCGATATGGAAATCCATTTGAATAATATCACTAATGTCCAATCGAGCGATTTTATCATCCATCATTAGTGAATAGCCAAAGTGTGTCGCGAACAGAAATGATTCGAACAAAATTCAATCAATCGCCAAGGTTCTATCTATAATCTACGGCATTATTACGGTCTATTTGCTAATGAAGGCCGTAGCGAGAGAAGTCAGCCGCGATTGTTGCTTTGAGCGTTTTGGCTGCCGCGAGATCGGCGTTGCCGCCGGCAGTATCACCCTTCTTGAGCTTGGCCAGTCCGCGGCCGTAAAGGGCGCTCGCGAGCTTGGGGTCAACGCGCAGCGCTGAGCTGTAATCTTTGATGGCCAAATCAAATTGACCCATCTTGAGATAGGTTAGTCCGCGCGAGTCGTATGTCGCGGCGTCATTGGGCGCGATGCCAAGGGCCTTGTTGCAGTCCGTCAACGCGGCCTGCAATTGGCCGATGATGGCATTCGTCCAACAGCGTCCGTTCCATACTGCCTGCAAATTAGGGGTAACGCGAAGCGCCTCGTCGTAGCCCTGCACTGCGCGTGCATAATCATGCATTTTCTGATAAGTGTCGGCGCGATTGGCAAAAGCATAGCCGTATTTGGGGCTAAGCTTGATCGCTTCATCGAAATCTTTGATCGCGCGGTCGTACTCACCTTTCTTTTGGTAAGCGAGGCCGCGGTTGTTGAAGGGTTTGGGATAGTTCGGATCGAGCCTGATGGCTGCGTCGTAATCCTGGATGGCGCGGTCATAGTCGCCTTTCGTGGAATAGGCATTGCCACGATTATTGTGGGCGATCGCCAATACCAGGGTCGGTTCCTTGCCATCCTTGATCAGCGCCGAGCAGCCCTCAATCTGGGCGTCGGCCGATACCCGATCCGACTGATTGCAGAGTTGGATATTCCTCAGTCGTTCGTCAATTTTCGGGCTTATGAGCGCGCCCCATGATCTGCCCAATGGCAAGCGCAGCGTCAAGGCCGCGCCGATGATAATGGCGAGCCTTATGTCAAATCTCATGTCAGATTTGCCGAACATCATCGCTTGGGATTGGCGGATTCCCATCAACAATAGGCCGGCTCCCGCCAGGCGGCTGGCCTAACAGCCCTTGCAGATATCGAGATTGGGCTTCGCACGGTTGCCTGAATTCGACCCCCTGGTGGGCTGAACATTTATCGGGCCGTATTTTTCCAAAACCTGATTCTTGCCTTTCTCGATAAGCGTAGAAAATTTAACGGTCCCGTCATCCGAGATTCAACGTGAGGCGTCGTTCCCCGAATGCCCATGGTGGCGACAGGGGTGTCGATCTTCATGTCGCCGGTCTTGGCAATGTTGCCGGCAACAAACGTGAACGTGCCTTGGTCAAGCTGAATAATGTCGAGTTGGCCTTGCTGTTGGGATTATAGACGAATTCGTTCAACACCATGTGGGCATTGCTGGACATGTCGAAGGCCGAGCCGTCACTAAACGCAATGCCGACACGACCATCGGCTGCGGTTTGAACGATATCGCCGCGATAGACGGGGTCGCCCACCTTGGTCGGGCCAGGTTGATTGCCGAGCGCAGCTTGAACGACCACCGCGTTGACGTGCTGGATCGTGACGGTGCCTTTTATGGTGACGACCTTGCCAATGGGTTTGACCGAGGCATCCTGAGGAGCCGCTGGAGCGCCCTGCGTCCAAGCGGGGGTCGGCAACATGCCTCCGGCAGCTAAAACGCTGCCCGCAATCAACACCGCAATGATAGGCGCGCGCATGGTACCTTCTTAGGGCGAGTGTCGCCGCTGTTAAGACCTCAAGATTGCGAGGAAACTATCAGGATTGCTGGAGCGCGGCAAATCAGCCTGGGGCGCACTCATATATCCCTGCCGAGGGTGGGGCGGGCCTGCCGCACCGGCGCTGAGACCGCCGAACTGCCCCAAAAGGTGCAAATTTGCGGCACAAATCACAAGATAAACCATCATTTTGAACCAATTATTCTGAAAATTGTTAAATTCAAGTGATCACCCGGCGAATACTTACCCCAGTACTTGCAAGCGCTGCGGGACGACATCAGTGATAGATCACTGCTGAGGCCCGGCGCAAAAAAGGAATGGGGTTGGTGTCCGGGCGTTGCCGCATTTCGCCGGGCAGGGGAAATAGTGCGGCTGGCTCTGTTTTGGAGCCGGCAGCGGGTGGTTTTATTGGCAAAATCCAAACTGTAGTCGGCTCGGGCACGCTGACGCGGTCCGGCGGGATGGACGTTCCGCTTAAAGTTGGCGATCCGGTCTGCCGCGGCGACATCATCGAGACCTCGGCTGACGGCCGGGTCGGCATCCGCTTCATCGACGGCACAGTCTTTAGCGTTTCCAACAGCGCCCGCATGGTGCTGAAGGAATTCGTCTGTGAAGGAACCTCGCCGTCAGCTCTGCTCGATATCACCAGCGGCACCTTCGCCTTCTTCGGCGGCGAAATGGCGAAAGCCGGCGCTCTTGCAATCGACACGCCGCATGCCAGTATTCGTGGTCGCTCGCGTTCGGGCGGCATTGGCATGTTGTCCATCGCCGCACTGTTCTTCGCGGTCATGGAGGAAGCGCACGCAACCTCCGATGACGGGCACCTCGACTATGGTGCTATACCATACGCCGGCTTTTTCGAACTAACGACCCATGGCCGAAATCCAAAACAAATAGTCGTAGTCATTCCAGAACAAACCGTTGTTCTCCACCGTGGATTCTCTGAAGTCGAATACATCCACAATAGCCCTGCGCAAATGGCGCAGCTGCAGGCTGCCCAACAGTTCACACTTCACACATTTTCGCTGGCACTGCAGCAAGGACCTACGATTACCGCTCCGAGTGGGTCCACTACGCCACCCAATATCGAGTTTGCCCCACCTGCGGTGCAGCCGATCAACTATAGCCATCCCGACAACGGTCCGAGCTCGCCGCAGGAGAATTTCGTTCCGACGTTCGAGAATTTAACCAATGGCGGCAACGACCAGACCACAAAAAGCAATGACCAGACTACAAAAAGCCTTACCGCCCCTCCGACCTTAGACGTTATTTACGTTCCGCCGCCGCCGAACCCGCCAAGCGCGCCGATGATCTCGACGACCGTCCCAACGACGTATAACGGGTCTTCGATTGATATAGCAGGCACCGCTGAGCCCAGCAGCACCGTGACGCTATACAATAATGGGAGTGCACCGCTTGGGAGTACGACGGCAGATGGCTCGGGCAACTGGCACGTAAACGGGATCCAGCTGAGCAGCGGGACTAACTACAGCTTCACTGCTATTGCGACCGATGCTGCTGGGACAAGTACGTCGTCCACAGCGCTGGTGTTCCAGGACATTCAGCCTGTTCCGGGGGCGCCGACGCTGACGATTGGGGCCAACGCGGTTTCAGGAAACGAAGACGGGGCAGTCGCGCTCAATATTAGCGAGACGCCTTCCAATCCGAGCGACACGGTGATCGTCACCATCACCGGAATTCCGTCCGATGCGACGCTGACTGATCAAAACAATGACACACTGACAATCAGCGGTGGCAGTATCACCCTGACGCCGGCGGAGCTTGCGGGCCTGACGCTGCATGCCGGCGAGAGCTCGGCGACGCTGCAGGTGACGGCGACCAATACTGCAGGTGCGACAGCCTCGTCCCCGACACAAGACATCACGCTGACGGTCAATCCGGTGGCGGAGAACCCTGTGTTCAGCGGGGTCACTACGACGAGCGCCAACGAGGACGGGCAGGTGACACTGGGCGCCTCGGTGGCGCCGCATGATAGTGACGATGGCGCGATCAGCGTGATGATCACCGGGCTGTCCGGGGATCTGAGCGGCTTCAACGGCGGCACCTACACAGCCGGCAGCGGGACGTGGACGGGGACGGCGGCGCAGTTCAACGCGCTGACCTTCAATGCCGGCGAGGACGGCGTGCAGAACCTGACGGTCACCGCGACGACGAGCGGGCCGGAAGCGGGCACGACGCAGGAGAGCTACACGCTCACGGTCAATCCGGTTGCGGAGGGACCGGTTCTGGGCGGGGCGACCTCGGCGACGGCGAATGCCGGCGGACTGGTCACGCTGGGCGTGACGGAGGCGGCGTTTGATGCTGACGACACGCTGGGAACGGTGACGATCACCGGGTTGCCGAGCGATCTGTCTGGCTTCAACGGCGGCACCTACACAGCCGGCACCGGGACGTGGACCGGCACGGCGGTGCAGTTCAACGCGCTGACCTTCAATGCCGGGACGACCTCGGCGACGCTGTCGATCTCGGCGACCAACACGGCAACCGGCGAAGCGGGCACGACGCAGGAGAGCTACACGCTCACGGTCAATTCGGTGGAGGGGCCGGTTCTGGGCGGGGCGAGCTCGGCGACGGTGAATGAAGACGGCCTGGTGACGCTGGGGGTCACGGACACGGCGTTCGATGGCAACTCCACGCTGGGGACGGTGACGATCACCGGGCTGCCGAGCGATCTGTCTGGCTTCAACGGCGGCAGTTACGACTCCGGCAGCGGGACGTGGAGCGGCACGGCGGCGCAGTTCAATGCGCTCGCCTTCGATGCCGGGGAGACCTCGGCGACGCTGACGATCTCGGCGACCAGCACGACCGCGGGGCAAACGGCCACGACGCAGGAGAGCTATGCGCTGACGGTCAATCCGGTGGCGGAGAACCCTGTGTTCAGCGGGGTCACTACGACGAGCGCCAACGAGGACGGGCAGGTGACACTGGGCGCCTCGGTGGCGCCGCATGATAGTGACGATGGCGCGATCAGCGTGATGATCACCGGGCTGTCCGGGGATCTGAGCGGCTTCAACGGCGGCACTTACGACAGCCGGCACCGGGACGTGGACGGGGACGGCGGCGCAGTTCAACGCGCTGACCTTCAATGCCGGCGAGGACGGCGTGCAGAACCTGACGGTCACCGCGACGACGAGCGGGCCGGAAGCGGGCACGACGCAGGAGAGCTACACGCTCACGGTCAATCCGGTTGCGGAGGGACCGGTTCTGGGCGGGGCGACCTCGGCGACGGCGAATGCCGGCGGACTGGTCACGCTGGGCGTGACGGAGGCGGCGTTTGATGCTGACGACACGCTGGGGACGGTGACGATCACCGGGTTGCCGAGCGATCTGTCTGGCTTCAACGGCGGCACCTACACAGCCGGCACCGGGACGTGGACCGGCACGGCGGTGCAGTTCAACGCGCTGACCTTCAATGCCGGGACGACCTCGGCGACGCTGTCGATCTCGGCGACCAACACGGCAACCGGCGAAGCGGGCACGACGCAGGAGAGCTACACGCTCACGGTCAATTCGGTGGAGGGGCCGGTTCTGGGCGGGGCGAGCTCGGCGACGGTGAATGAAGACGGCCTGGTGACGCTGGGGGTCACGGACACGGCGTTCGATGGCAACTCCACGCTGGGGACGGTGACGATCACCGGGCTGCCGAGCGATCTGTCTGGCTTCAACGGCGGCAGTTACAACTCCGGCAGCGGGACGTGGAGCGGCACGGCGGCGCAGTTCAATGCGCTCGCCTTCGATGCCGGGGAGACCTCGGCGACGCTGACGATCTCGGCGACCAGCACGACCGCGGGGCAAACGGCCACGACGCAGGAGAGCTATGCGCTGACGGTCAATCCGGTGGCGGAGGGACCGGTTCTGAGCGGGTCAAGCTCGGCGACGGCGGGTGAAGGGGCACTGGTCAGGCTGGGGGTTACGGAAGCGGCGTTCGATGCTGACGACACGCTGGGGACGGTGACGATTACCGGGTTGCCGAGCGATCTGAGTGGCTTCAACGGCGGCACCTACACAACCGGCACCGGGACGTGGACGGGGACGGCGGCGCAGTTCAACGCGCTGACCTTCAATGCCGGGACGACCTCAGCGACGCTGACAATCTCGGCGACCAACACGACGGCTGTCGAAGCGGGCACGACGCAGGAGAGCTACACGCTCAATGTGTTGCCCACCGGCTATGTCTGGGGCGGCATTAAGGTTCCTGCCCAGCCGATTACCGGCGCCCATTTTTACTCACCGTTCGTCGCCTTCAACGGCAGGCAGGATGAACTTGCCGTTTTCGATGGCGTCACGACCTCTTCCTACATTCCCGGTGGGCCCGATGTCGTCAGTGTGATTGTTACCGGCTTTGATCCATTCCTTTTGAGCAATACTCAGCAAACGCTAGTTGCTGACCTCGCGGTCGAGCAATTTCCATTCCGATATTCGCTGCTATTCCCCAGCATCGGCGCAACTGATGCCGAGGAAATCGCATTCTATGAAACCCAAAACAGCGGCCTGCGTGCGCTCAATGAAGTTTTCATAACTGGTAACGGTGACAGCACGCTGAGTGTCAGCACTCCAACAGAAATCGCCAGTTCGCTTGCTTTCCCGCTTGCGAATCCAATCTATGCCCAGATGCGTCAACCCGGAGGCGTCCTGGGCTCGTATGGGGTTGCCTTTGACCAGTACGACCAAACTGGCGGCAATTACAGTATCAACCTAGAAATCTTCACTCACACTGGCACTTCCTTCAACAACTCAACCGACTTCACGTCATCTGGGATTGTGACGGCGCTCACTCTCAGCGACTCGAGTTATACCGGCGGTCGCACGACGCTTCCGGCTTATTTCTTTAACAATGGCGGGCCGAATGGCGACTACGTTTTAGCCTATGCCGAGAATGACTCGCCGCATCCTGGAGAGGACTACATTAAGTTCGTAACGTATTCTGCGGTGGACGGATCAGTTGATCCGAATTTTGCCAATGGCAATGGCTCCTTTGAGATCGCTCCTAATCTGTCGTCGTACCTCTCGCTTGCGGGCGGCGATCCGAGCCTAATCCACAATTCCATCACGCTGGAGCCGAACGACAACACGTATACTGGTTCGGCAAACCCGCTTATCTTCTTTCAGACAAATGCACTGTCCTCGGGCAATCCATTCTTTGTTGTCTGGAATGAGACCGTCACGATCGACGGAAATTCCAATACTTACGATCAGGTCGAGTTCGCCTGGACCCACTCGGGTTCAAACCCTGGCGGCTCGTTCACCTACCAGATCGCCGACGGCCAAATGCAGAATGTCAAGCTGCAGGCACATAGCGTTGATAGCAACGGCGATTACGTTATTTTCTTCGCCTATGGCGACGCGACATCTACGCACGTCATCGAGTACTTCTGGAACAGCACTGACAATTCTGTCACCACGCTGGGCTCCTACACGGAAGCGACGCCCAACGGCCAGGAGTTTAGCCAACTCCGCGATCTAGGCGATGGCCGGGTTATTATTACCTACGATGATCAACTACCCGATGGAGTCACCACCCAAGCCTCAATGAACGTCGTAGATTTCCGCACGACGGGTCTCATTATCAACAACTCCGGTCTCAGCGATGGCTTGGATAAATACTATGCCGGCACTCAATTCAATGACATCGTGGTCGGTGAGAACAACGTCAACAATTTCTATTACTATATTGGCCAGAACACGACATCTAGCCCAGGTCCAACCGACAGTTTTACCGGAGGCGACAACGGCTTCAACGTCGCAATATTTCCGGACGCCATTTCAAACTACACCATTTCGCCAATGCAGGCGGACGGCTCCATCACTGTCACGAACACTGGGGATTCGCAGCACGCCGGATCATTGACGTTAATGGGCGCTCAGCCGTCGCCTGGCTTCTATGTGCCGAGTGTCCAAGCGCTGGCGTTTGGACCTTCGAAAGATCCGCTGCAAAACAACGGCGTGCTGGAGGCAAGCGCCGGCACGCTCTACATCATCGGTTCGTTGTATGCTCCGATGGCGATCGACAGCGGCGCCACCCTGGAGTTTGGTGTCGCCGACAACAGTGCCAATCCAATAGCGTTCGTCGACACCGGAGCCACGTTGAAGTTGGACCTGGCCGCGCAAAGCCAAATTACGGCCCCGATAATCCTGACATCACAAGTAAACGGCACGAGCCAGTATGATTCAATCGACCTCGCCAATACATTGGTTCAGACGGCATCGATCGATGGCAACACTCTCACCATTGTCGACAGTAGCGGCGGAACACAGACCTACACAGTTTTCGGTCAACTCGGTGCAATGCCGGGAACGCCGATCAGTGTTCCCTTCATTTCAGACGGTGCAGGAGGGACCGATATTCTTCTGACGCCGGACGGGTCAGTGCTCGTCGTTGCGGGCCAATTGGTATTCGTTCTCAGCGGACCGCTCAGCGCCGGGAGCAGTTCATACAGTTCTGGGCCAGCCGGTATCTACGAGCTCGCTGGCGCAACAATCACTGGCTCTGGCGGTCACGGCCTAAACGTGGTGACTGCCGACGCAAATGTTGGTGACACGTTGACGGTACTAATGGACGCTGGGTCGTCAATATCCGTTTTGGGTGACAGCTCTAACGGGCTTAATCTGTTTACGAGCGGCGCCAACATTGTCGTCAATAGCGCCGGCCCGATCAGCGCGTTAGGCGCCGGCAGTTACGGCATTAATGCAGAAGTTCAATCTGGCGACGGGTCTGTTCTGGTTAACGCGTTAGCCAATGTGAGTGGTGTGAGCCAAGGCATTCGCGCCGTGACCACCGGTGCCGGTTCGGCCGTTGTCAATGTCGGTCCGGGTACAACAATTACCAGTACTGACCTCGAAGGCATCTATGCATTCGCGCTCGACAGCGGCGCCGTCGCGGTGTCGACGGCTGCGGGCGACACGATCAGCTCGGCTAGCACTGGTATTGTGGCGGTGAATGATTCCACAGTCGTCTCGGCAGGCGCTCAGAGCACGGTCAGCGTAACGGCTGGCGGCACCATCAATTCCGGTACAGCGCTTAATACGATTGGCAATATCCCGGCGGGCATATCTGCCGGCTACTACTCCGGCGGCCTGGTTAACTCATCAGTGTTTGGCAATGTGACCGTCAATAATTTTGCCAATATTTTCGCGGCCGGTGGCGACGCTATCCGGGCGTTCAACTACGGCATCGGCAATGTCACGGTCATTGATGAGCCCGACACAACCATCACCGCCACCGGTGGCGCAAGCTCTCGATACGGGATTTTTGCGATAAATTATGGCCCGGGTAATACTTCGGTCACAACATCAACTGGCGATGTTATCAATTCTGCCAGTGCCGGTATCCTTGCAGTCAATGAAGCTGCGTCGGTCTCTGCTGCCTCCAACAGCAGCATTGCCGTCACGGCCAGCGGAACGATAAATTCCGGTACCGTTCAAACTGACAGCGGACTTCCGGCGGCGGGAATTGTGGCGGGCTATAACTACAATTTCAGCCCCGACAGCAATGCCTTCGGCAATGTCAATGTTGACAGTTTCGCCAATATTACGGCCGCCGGTGGCGATGGTATTCGGGCGTTCAACTACGGCATCGGCAACGTCACGGTCATCAATGAGCCCGACACAACCATCACCGCCACCGGTGGCGCAAGCTCTCGATACGGGATTTTTGCGATAAATTATGGCCCGGGTAATACTTCGGTCACAACATCAACTGGCGATGTTATCAATTCTGCCAGTGCCGGTATCTTTGCAGTCAATGAAGCTGCGTCGGTCTCTGCTGCCTCCAACAGCAGCATTGCCGTCACGGCCAGCGGAACGATAAATTCCGGTACCGTTCAAACTGCCGGCGGGAATCCGGCGGCGGGAATTTTGGCCGGCTACAATTACGATGGCAATCCGGACCCCAGCGTTTTCGGCGACGTGATTGTCGACGATTTTGCGTCGATCACCGCACCCACCGGCACAGATGGAATTCGGGCATTTAACTACGGTACGTTTGATTCTGTCACGGGCACAATCATGATCACGGCGGAGTCATCCGCCGTCATTGACGCCGACCGATATGGGATTGGCGGATTCGGCAATGATACGGTCCCGATCACGATTGTCAGCGACGGCACTGTCAGCGGGGGAACCGCGGGGATCAGAGTGGGGCCCATCAGCGGAGGCACTTTGAGCGGCGATGTAAGCATTAACGTAAGCGGCGGGACCGTATCAAGTCCAACAACAGCCATACAAATAAACACGGCTGGGTCGGTCAGTATCGAGAATAGCGGCGAGATTATCTCAGGCACGGTTGCATCGCCATCGGCCGCCGGCGTTGCAATCAGTAGGGGAGGTAGCGGCGGATCAGCCGGCCCCAGCACGATCAACAACTACAATCTCATCGTCGGCGATGTGATCCTGACCCACACCACGTTCGACAATCACAGCGGTGCCGTGTGGGACGTGTCCGGCAGCAATACTTTCGGGGGCGGCGCCAACACCATCAGCAACGACGGCACGATCAATGTCCAAGGCAATTCCAGCTTCATCGCGACTGGCACATTGAACGTCATCGGAGCAGGAGTTTTCACGATCGCTGATGGCGCCACCCTCGAATTAGGTGGTTCGGTCGCATCAACCCAGACCGTCTCGTTCAACATCGGCGGGAGTGTTGGATCCCAGTTGGCACTCGACGATCCCGCAGGTTTTCAAGCGCCCGTCTCTGGGTTTGGCGGGAGCGATGTAATTGATGTGCGTGGAATGCTTTATTCCGACGCAACGCCAACAATGCTTGTCGGCACATTGGGGACGCCTCAAACTACTGTCGTAGGTTCGGAGACCATCAGCGTAGATGTCGTATCCACCTCGTCAACTACAATCGCCGTGACTGATGGGACTACGACTGCGACTCTCGCGCTGCAGGGTAACTATGACGGAATCAGTTTCGCTTTTTCTAGCGACAGTGCCGGCGGGACGCAGTTTGTTGATCCTCTCACTATCTTAAGCGGCACCACGTTGGAGCTACAAAGCGGGAGCACAGAGAACGTATGGTTCGCAAATAATGCCGGCAATACTGGTGCGCTGGTTTTGGACGATCCTGTTGCATTCTCTGGCCTGATATTCGGATTTACCGGCACCAGCGCCAGGTCGGATGCAATAGACCTTAAGGGGATCCCATTCGACTCGGGAGCTACGTGGAATTACACGGAGAATAGCGAGGGAACGGGCGGTGCTCTCGCTATTCATCAGGGGGCAACGGTCGTTGCTACGATGAATTTTGTCGGTAACTACACAGGCGCTAATTTCACCGTTCAGAGCGATGGCAATGGCGGTATTTTGATCACCGATCCGTCGTCCTCGACCACGACCTCGAATGACACCACCACATCGACTGCGGCCGTCAATTCTACGACCATGTCATTGTCTACTGGTGCAGATGTAACGCTCGCCAGCAACACCGATGCTGTGCATTTGGTTGGCGGTGAGAACCACGTGTTCGGTACGCTCACAGATATGACCGCGAATTCTGCTCACGATGATACTATCACCGTGAAATTTGATTCTAATTTCCAGAACAATGGAACGCTGACAGTCAACGGTTCCGCTCTGCACAATTTGTCGGCGACCGGCTTGACGGTCGATGCCCACGCAGTCGCGCATGACAGCTTCGTATTCCTTGGCAGTGCCAAGGCCGATACGCTCATTGGTGGCGCGCAAAATGATACGTTCGTTGGCGGTGGCGGCGGTGACACGATGACAGGCGGGGGCGGTAGTGATACGTTTGTCTTCAAAGCCGTCACGGATTCGCAGCCAGGCCAAGGTCACTTCGACACTATCACCGACTTCACGTCAGGTGTTGATCACATTGATTTGTCTGCGATCAGCGGACTGAATAGCAACAATCAGGCTGTCAATATTCAATTACTGACTTCAGCTCCAACGACAATTGCCGCTCATTGCATTGACGTTCTGACGACGAACGGCGAGACTGTCATCTACGCCAATGCAAGCGGAATGACGCAGGACGTCGGTAACGCGGATATGGAAATCCATCTCATGAACGTGGCCGATGTAAAAGCGAATGATTTTATCCTTCACCACTAAGTGCTATTTCGTTTGTCTCGGCCAACCAAGCGTATCGAGAATGATTTTTTCTAAAAACCGTTATTCTTATGAACAGGGTTAGCGGCATCGTGCCCTTCGCTTGATGCCGAGCATTTTGGGTGACTCTCCTGCCAAAGCTTGCTGGCGGCCTCCAGGGCGTTAATCTTGCGTTCGTCCCACCACGCCACCTCATTGCCTCCTTGATGTAGTTGCCGATGATGCCCGCGGCAAAGAGGCACGGTGAACTCGTCACTGACTTTCATCCCTAGCGCCCGCGGTTGCGCGAAGCGCAAGTGATGCGGGTCGGAGGGTTGGCGTCCGCAGACGAGACAAGGCTGCGAGGCGACGAACTTAAGATGCGCCTTGTCGCGCAGTCGTTTCGGCTCGGGGATGGCGAGCTTGCTTTTGTCGATCGGTCCACGCGGCAGATCAGGGGCTAGCCGCGGCGCGGTTGCCGCAGCTGATGCTGCGTTGCGCTCCGCCTGCCGCCGCTCAGCACGGAAGTGCTCGGCGAGCTGGTTTTGGCGCCGGCCGTAGTAGCGCGAAGGCCGCGGAATAGGAGTCGTGCCATCGGGATGGAAGCCAACCCGAGCGTCGTCCGGCGTGGGCAAGGGTGCCGAGGGCGGGGCCTTGGAGGGTGCCGGGGCCTTGCCGCTTCGGTAAAGCTCAAGACCGAACGGCTTGCCAAATGTGGTAAGCGCCCGCTTGGTGGCGTCCGTCTCGGCGGCCTTGGCGGCGACGTCATGCACCTCGCCGGGGGAGGTGCCGCGACCTTCGCCGGAGCCATGGCCTTCCCGAACGATGGTCGCCCCGCCCGCACGCACGGTGACCCGGACGCGGGCGAGGTAAACCGCCAGGAAGGTGCCGCGGTTCTCGCGCGACAAGATGCAACGAGTTTCCAGGGTTTCGCGACTCCAGCCGTCAAAGCCGAAAATGCGATTGGCTTCCGAAATGGCATACCAGCCTTCCAGATAGGAAAGCTCACGGCCATGGGCCTGGCGGGTGCGGATATGGGACCGGTTGGGCTGGCGCCGCAGCGCGGCCAATTGTTTCCCTGAGAAGCCCATCACCGTGTCCTCACGCTCAAGACCGGTTCAGGATTGGAAAGACTGACCCCGGTGATCTCGGCGCCCTGCTTAAGGTCAGCTAAAAGCCCTTGCCGATTGAGCTTGGGATCGCGCGGCTCCCAGTAGATGCTGGGAACCGTCGCCTCGTCGAGCACCATGAGTGCGGGAATGCCGGGCCGAATGGAGGCGGTAAAGTCCGGCGCCTGGATCTTCTTCACGTCGAGATCGACCATCACGTCCTTGGCGATCTGGCGACGTTTGGCAGCCCTGTCCTGCAGGCGGGCCAGGCGGTCCTCCATCTCGGCAATCCGGCCTTTCAACCCTGTCGCCAGGGCCTCATCGGCAAGCGCCGCCCGGATGATCGTGGAAAGGAGCTCGTGGAGGTCGGTCAAGCCCTCGACGGTATCGGCGAGGGTCTGTTCGTCGATTGTGGGGTCTTCCGCCCGCAGGCGGTCGCGGACGGCGCGATAGGTGGCAGCGGCAATGTCAAGGTTCATGGCGTACTCCCGTGCTTCGGTGAACGCCATTGCCGCGTCGGACAATCCCCGCAGGCCATGAAAACCGATACCGGGCTAACGTTTATTGCTAACTGCAGCCGCCGCCGCTCGCGCCGATAGCGCGCAGGGGGCTCATTGCTTGTGCCAAATCGCCGTTAATCCCGCCAGGCCAGTCATTAAGATTACCTTAAGACATCCATGCCCATGCTCGGTTTCGATGAAACTCGTTAGTAGGGAGTAAATGCAATGAATACCTCAGTTGAACCATCCCAACAGCCGCGCCCGATCACCGTGCTCGGGCCACCCGCGCTGATCGAAGGCGAGGCCGCCGGCCTCTACAACGATCTATTGGCCCGCGTGTCGGGCCACCTCAAGCCACACGACATCTTCGAGGAAATGTGGACGCGGGAGATCGTCGACCTCGTCTGGGAGGCCGAGCGTTGGCGCCAGTACCTGGCCAAATTCCTCAATTCCAAGCTGGCCGACCAACTGGAAAGCATTCTCCCGCCTCTGATGCGGGATACGGGGCGGCCGGACACGTCTTTTATGGGTAAGCTGACGGCTTCCCCCCAAAGGGAACTCGAAGCCTATGCCGGCCGGAAGCTTGTGCAGCAATGGGCCAGCGGCGATCCCGAGGCCGCCGACCGCGTCGAAGAGCTGCTGACCAAAGGCGGCATGACCCTCAGCCGCGTAATGGCGCAAACGATGGCCCATGAGATTGAGACGGTCGAGCGCTTTAACCGTCTAATCGCCAACGCAGAGGGCCGCCGCAACGGCCTGCTGCGAGAAATCGACCGCCGTCGCTCGCTGTTCGCTCAGCGGCTGCGGCACGAGGTCCAAAAAATCGAGCAGCCCACCACCATCCCCGGGCCTCAATCCCAGCAGATCGAGCATAGGGAGACCGTCAAGGGCCCAGTGCTCGAACCGGAGAGGAGGGCGGCTTGACCAGTCAGCGTAGGATCAAAGCCAATCAGGCTAATGCGCGGGCCAGCACCGGCCCGCGCACGGCGCGGGGCAAGGCTTCGGCCGCCCAGAACGCCCGCCGGCACGGTCTCAGCCTGTCGGCTGCTCTAAACCCGATGGTATCGCGGCAAGCCGAAACCATCGCCCGCGACATCTCGGGCGGCTCGACCCATCCGGAAATCTATCGCCTTGCGCGCCAGATCGCGCAGTGCCAGGCGGACCTTATGCGCATCCGGCAGGCCCGCCACGACCTCCTGGCCCGCGCGCCTACCGACGACGCTAATACGTTGACGAAGCAGCTCCTGGCCATGGACCGCTACGAGCGGCGCGCCCTGTCCAAACGCAAGTTTGCCATCCGCGACTTCGACGCCGTACGCCAGGCATCCCAGGCACAAAGCTAAATAAGAAAATATGCCGACTTAAGCCCCGGGCGCCATCGTGCGAGTCAGGTCGCCGATTTTGGCAAAACGAACCCAAGCCGAACCTGCCCGACTGCCAATACGCCCCGCCGCACCAGTTCGACGTCAACGTGCCGGCGGCGCTCGCCGCCTTGCGCAACGACAGCTACGCCGGCTATGTCTGGCCGAAACCACTGTGTCGGCGAGGGTCTGCTCGTCGATCTGCGGGGCTTCGGCCCGCAGGCGGTTGCTGATAGCGCGGTAGGTAGCAGTGGCAATTTCAAAACTCATGACGCACTCCGTATATCAGCCTATGTGGCTGTACCTCTGCCGCGTAGGGCGGTGCGTGCAATTGAGGTCGTTACCATCTTCACCAACAAAAGAGCAGGTCAGGGAGCAGACTTTCCTAACCAGCCGCGAGCGGCGAAACCTAAGGAGCCCACCAGGCTAATCTAAAATTAGCAATCGCGATAAATAATGTCGCTCGCCGTCGTGGGATCTTGTCCGCCGCCGGTGGGTAAGCCATTGGTTAACTTAACTTTTTACATATGAAGAGACGCGACAGCGTGCCTCATCCGTGGCACAATGTGCATGCAGAACGCCGCGACAGTCGGCGATCGGGCCTGAAGGGGGAGCTAGCCGTCACGATGTTCGCCCGCCATCCGAACCGCGCCAAGCCGCACGGGCACGGCGAGCCTTCCGAGCTTTCGATCGCGCTCAACGCCTGCCGCAGCGCCTTCATCGGCATCGGGGTGATGAGCGCGATGATCAACGTGCTCTACCTCACCGGCTCGTTCTTCATGCTGGAAGTCTACGACCGCGTGGTGCCGAGCCGCAGCGTGCCGACCCTGGTCGGGCTGGTGATCCTGGCGGCCTTCCTCTACACGGCGCAAGGCGTTCTCGATCTGATCCGCAGCCGCATCCTGGTGCGCATCGGCTCCAGCCTCGATGAGTCGCTCGGCGCGCGCGTCTTCGACACCGTCGCGCGGCTGCCGCTGAAAGTGGGCCAGCGCAACGACGGCATGCTGCCGATCCGCGATCTTGACAGCATCCGCTCGTTCATGGGCGGCCTCGGTCCGGTCGCCATGTTCGACCTGCCCTGGATGCCGTTCTACATCGCCATCTGCTTCGCCTTCCATCCCTTGATCGGCGTCACCGCGCTCGGCGGCGCCATCGTCCTCACCGATGGTGACGATCACCACCGAATATCTCACCCGCAAGACGATCAAGGAATCGACCGGCCTTGCCATCGCGCGCAACGCGCTTGCCGACACCAGCCGGCGCAATGCCGAGGCGCTGATCGCCATGGGCATGCTCGGGCGCATCGCCCATCGCTGGCATGCGGCGAACCAGAAATATCTCGAGAGCCAGCGCCGCGTGAGCGACGTCGCCGGCGGGCTCGGCTCGATGTCCAAGGTGTTCCGCATGATGCTGCAGTCGGCGGTACTCGCCGTTGGCGGCTATCTCGTCATCAATCAGGAGGCGACCGCCGGCATCATCATCGCCGGCTCGATCCTGGCCGCGCGCGCGCTGGCGCCGGTCGATCTTGCCATCGCCAACTGGAAGGGCTTCGTCGCCGCCCGTCAGGGCTGGGCACGGCTCAACCAACTGCTCAATGCCATGCCGGCGGAGTTGCCGCGCATGGCGCTGCATACGCCGGCCCGCAACCTCACCGTGGAGAACGCCACGGTGATGGCGCCCGGCACGCAGAAGGTGGTCGTGCAGGACGTGCAATTCACGCTCGAGCGCGGCAGCGGGCTCGGCATCATCGGCCCGAGCGGCTCCGGCAAATCCTCGGTCGCCCGCATGCTGGTCGGCGTCTGGACGCCGGTGCGCGGCAAGGTGCGGCTCGATGGCGCCGCGCTCGACCAATGGTCCTCGGAAGCGCTCGGCCAGCATATCGGCTACCTGCCGCAGGACGTCGAGCTGATGGCCGGCACCGTGGCGCAGAACATCGCCCGTTTCGAGCCCGAGCCCGATTCGAACGCCGTCATCGCCGCGGCCAAGGCCGCCGGCGTGCATGAGCTGATCACCTCCTTGAGCGAAGGCTATGAGACGCAGATCGGCGAGCAGGGCACCGCGCTGTCGGCGGGCCAGGCGCAGCGCATCGCGCTTGCGCGCGCGCTCTACCGCGACCCGTTCCTGGTGGTGCTCGACGAGCCCAATTCCAATCTCGATTCGGAAGGCGACGAGGCGCTGACCAAGGCGGTGCTTTCGGTGCGCGCGCGCGGCGGCATCATCGTCGTGATCGCCCATCGCCCGAGCGCCATCGCCGGCGTCGATCTGCTGCTGGTGATGCGCGACGGGCGGCAGCAGGCCATGGGCCCCAAGGATCAAATCCTCGCCAAGCTGGTGAAGCCGGCCGGGCCGGCGGCGCCGCCCATCAAAGCGGTGCCCAGCGCATGACGATAGCCGCGCCGAAAAATCGAATATTCCGGCCGGACTGGCGCGAGTTCATGCAGCCGGCGCAAGGCGGCTCGCGCGGCTCCATTCGCCGCCATATGGTGGCCGGCATCGTGGTCGTGCTGCTGCTGGCGGGCGGCGTCGGCGGCTGGGCGGCGACCACGCAGATCGCCGGCGCGCTCATCGCGCCGGGCTCCATCGTGGTCGACTCGCACGTCAAGAAGGTGCAGCACCCGACCGGTGGCGTGGTGGGCAAGGTCAATGTCCAGGACGGCGACCACGTCAAAGCCGGCGAGGTGCTGGTGCAGCTCGATGACACCGTGCCGAAAGCCAACCTTGCCGTGGTCACCAAGGGCCTCGACGAGCTGGAGGCGCGCAAGGCGCGGCTGCAGGCCGAGCGAGACGGCGCTCAGACCGTCGTCTTTCCGCCCGAGCTGCTCTCGCGCATCAGCGATCCGACAGTCGCCAATGCCGTCACAAACGAGCGCCGGCTGTTCGAACTGCGCCGCTCGGCACGGCTCGGCCAGAAGGCGCAATTGCAGCAACGGATTGGACAATTGAAGGATGAGATCGTCGGCCTCAACGCCCAGCTCGACGCCAAGGCGCGCGAAATCGACTTGATTCGCAAGGAGTTGGTCGGCGTGCGCGACTTGTACAAGAAGAACTTGGTGTCGATCACCCGCGTCAATGCCCTCGAGCGCGACGGCGCCCGGCTCGACGGCGAGCGCGGGCAGCTCTTGGCCTCGGTCGCCCAGGCCAAGGGCAAGACGATCGAGACCCAGCTGCAGATCATCCAGATCGACCAGGACCTCTCCAGCGAAGTGGCCAAGGACCTGCGGGAGGTCGATGCCAAATACGGCGAGCTGGTCGAGCGTAAGGTCAGCGCCGAGGACCAGCTCAAGCGCATCTACATCCGTTCGCCGCAGGACGGCATCGTGCTGCAATCCAACGTGCACACGGTCGGCGGGGTGATCACGCCCGGCGAGACCATCATGCTGATCGTGCCGAAGACCGACAAGCTGATGGTCGAGGCCAAGGTCAATCCGCGCGACATCGATCAGGTACAGGTCGGGCAGGACACCATGCTGCGCTTTCCCGAGTTCAACACGCGCACCACGCCGGAAATCAAGGGCTCGGTCATGCAGGTCTCGGCCGATACGACCACCGACCAGCGCACCGGTCAGAGCTACTACACCGTGCGAATCGCCATGCCGGTCAAGGAAATTGAGCAGCTCGGCAAGGGCGCGAAGCTCATTCCCGGCATGCCGGTCGAGGCCTATGTGCAGACCGGCGAGCGCACGGTCATGTCCTATCTGACCAAGCCCTTGACCGACCAGTTCATGCGGGCGTTCCGGGAAAAATGATTGCGTCTCCGCAGTCCGGGGCGTCGGGCGCATGGCCATGAGCTGGCTCGGCCGCCTGGCGAAGCGTTTCGGCTTGGCGCGGGCGCTGGCGTTGGCGCTGCTGATTGCGCTGGTCGCGCTGCGCATCGCCGATCCGCTACCGCTCGAGGAGCTGCGCGTGCGGGTGTTCGACCTCTATCAGGTGCTGCACCCGCGCGACGCCAAGCAGCGGCCGGTGGTCATCGTCGACATCGACGAAAAAAGCCTCAAGACCATCGGGCAATGGCCGTGGCCGCGTACGCGCGTCGCCGAGCTGGTCAACAAGCTCACGCAAATGGGCGCCGCGGCGATTGCTTTCGACATCGTGTTCTCCGAGCCCGACCGCATGTCGCCCGGCGTCGCCGCCGAAACCTTCGCTGGCCTCGACGACGCCACGCGCGCCAGGTTGCGCGCCCTGCCGAGCAACGACGCGGTGCTGGCCGACGCGATTAAGCATTCGCGCGTGGTGCTCGGCGAATCCGGCCTGCCGTTCCCAACGCCGATCCCTAAGAACGCGGTGCCCTCGGCCGGCATCGCGACGCTCGGCCCCAATCCGCGGCGTTATCTGCTGAATTACCCCGGCCTGCTGCGCAACGTGCCGGTGCTCGAGCAAGCGGCCAGCGGGCGCGGCCTGTTCAGCATCCGCGCCGAGCGCGACGGCATCGTGCGCCGCGTGCCGATGGTGATGGAGGCGCAGGGCAACATCATGCCGTCGCTCACCCTCGAAATGCTCAGGGTGGTGACCGGCTCCGGCGCCATCCTGATCCGCAGCGACGCCGGCGGCGTGCAGAGCGTGGCGGTGCCGCATTTCGTCATCCCGACCGACCGCAACGGCCAGCTCTGGATCCATTTCGCGCCGCACGACGCCAAGCGCTTCGTCTCGGCGGCCGACGTGCTGGCCGGCAAGGTGCCGGCCGACCGCGTATTGCGCAAGCTGGTGCTGATCGGCACCTCGGCGGTCGGCCTGCTCGACGCCAAGACCACGCCGCTCGATCCCGTCATGCCTGGCGTCGAGGTGCACGCGCAGGTGCTGGAAAGCGCGCTTGGCCAGTCGGTGCTGTCGGAGCCGGACTACGCTCTCGGCGCCGAGCTATTGGCCGCGCTCGTGCTGGGCGCGGCCATCGTCTGGCTGGCGCCGATCTTGAGCCCGGCATTGCTGTTGCTGTTCGGCGCGGTCATCGTCGCGCTGACCGTGGGTGCGTCCTGGTATTTCTACATCCACGACCAGCTGCTGATCGACTTCACCTATCCGCTGCTGTCGAGCTTGCTGGTCTATCTCACGCTGATGTTCTCCAACTACTTCAGCGAGCAGGCGCAGCGCCGCCGCATTCGCTCGGCCTTCGGCCAGTATCTGTCGCCGGCGCTGGTCGAGCAGCTGGCGCAGTCGCCCGAAAAGCTGGTGCTCGGCGGCGAAGAGCGCAACATGACCATCCTGTTCAGCGATGTACGCGGCTTCACCACTATCTCCGAGCTTTACAAGCACGATCCGCAAGGGTTGACCAATTTGATGAATAGCTTTCTCACGCCGCTGACCAACGCCATCATCGACCGCAAGGGCACTATCGACAAATACATGGGCGACGCGATCATGGCGTTCTGGAACGCGCCGCTCGACGACCCCGTGCACGAGATCAACGCCTGCGAGGCGGCCCTCGACATGCAGGAGCGCGTCAAGCTACTCAACGTGGAGCGTAAGCGCGCGGCCGAGGCGAACGGCACGCGTTTCGTCGAGCTCAATGTCGGCGTCGGCCTCAACACCGGCGCCTGCGTGGTCGGCAATATGGGCTCCGACCTGCGCTTCGACTATTCGGTGCTGGGCGACACCGTCAATTTGGCCTCGCGGCTGGAGGGGCAGACCAAGACCTACGGCCTGCCGATCATCATCGGGGCGCGCACCGCCGAAGCCGTCAAGGACAAGTTTGCGCTGCTCGAGGTTGACTTCATCACCGTCAAGGGCAAGACCGAGCCGGAGGTGATCTACACCATCCTCGGCCGCCGCGAGGTCGCCGCCACCAGCCAGTTTGAGCGGCTGTACGAGGCGAGCGTGAAAATGCTGAAAAACTACCGCAGCCGGGAGTGGGATTCTGTGATGGCCATCATAGAAACGAGCCGCGCGGCGGCCGATCATTTCGGCGTAAATGGCCTATTGGAATTATATTGCGAGCGCGTCCGCCTGTTCCGGGAAAATCCGCCCCCGGACGACTGGAATGGGGTTTTCGCCTTGCAGACTAAATAGGCCATTTCACACGACTAAAGTGGGAATTTGGGGGCGCGGAATGCGGTGGTTTTTCTGGTGGTGGCGGGCGGTAGGTTAATCGGGTCATGTCGTCGTCGATGCTGATACGCTTTTGGGGCGTGCGCGGCAGTATCCCTTGTCCCGGACCGGGCACCGCCCGCTATGGCGGCAACACGCCCTGCGTGGAGGTCCGCTGTGGCGACCACGTGCTCATTTTCGACGCCGGCACCGGCATCCGCGACTTCGGCCAGGCGCTGCTCGACGAGAACCGGGGGCGCGACGCCGACCTGTTCTTCAGCCATTGCCACCTCGACCACATCATCGGCTTGCCGTTCTTCGAGCCGCTGTCGCGCGATGGCCAGAAGCTGCAAATCTGGGCCGGCAATCTCAAACCTGCCGCCGGCATCGGCGACGCAGTGCACCGGCTCATGAGCTTTCCTCTGTTTCCGATCGGCATCGAGTCGTTTCAGGCCACGGTTCAATTCCATGACTTCTGCGCCGGCGTGACGCTCACCCCGCGGCCGGGCATCACGCTGCGCACCGCGGCGCTTGGCCATCCCGGCGGCGCGACCGGCTATCGCGTCGACTATGGCGGCCATTCGGTCGCCTATCTGACCGACCTCGAACTGGGCGACGGGCCGTTCGACGAAGGCGTGATGGGGCTCGCTCAGGGCGCCGACGTCATCATCATGGACGCGACCTATACCGACGCGGAAATCCCCGCACATCTCGGCTGGGGCCATTCCAGCTGGCAGCAGGTCGTCCAGTTCGCCGACGCGGCCGGTGCCAAGACGGCCTGCCTGTTCCACCACGATCCGGCCCATGACGACGCCTTCATGGATAAGGTCGCCGCCAACGCCGAAAAGGCGCGACCGGGCACCGTGGTCGCGCGCGAAGGGCTCAGCATCGAATTGTAAGCGGCCAAGGCCACGCGACTTCAGCCGCCCGTTCTCGGCAACCTGCTCGAGCGCTTCGCGTTTCACGATGACGATGGCATTGGCCTCGATGCGCACGATGCCGCTACGCTGCCATTCGCGCAGGCATTTGTTGACGCTTTCCCGCGTCATGCCCACGATATTGCCGAGCTCGCGCTGGGTGAGCCTGATGCGCGCGCCGGAGCGCGCGCCGGCCAAGCCCGCGGCCATGTCGGCCATGCGCAGCAGCGCCTTGGCGAGCCGCACCGGCAATTGCAGGAAGGCCATCTCGGCGATCTGCCGGTCGCTGTGGCGCAGCCGCGCGCACAACAGGTCGACCAGGCGCGGCCAGCCGCTCGGGTGCGCCTCCAGGAACGACAGCACGTCACGCCGCTCCAGCACGGCAAGCGTGCAGTCGGTCATGACGGTGGCTTCCGCGGTGCGTTCCTTGCCGTCAAGCACGGCGATCTCGCCGAACACCTCGCCGGGCTGGATGATCGCCAGCACGATTTCCTTGCCCTCGGGCGAGGGTACGCTGATGCGGATGGTGCCGTCGATCACCGCCATCATGCTGTCGCCGGTTGAGCCCATCAGGAACATGGTCTCGCCGGCCGGGTAGGTGCGGATGCGGGCGCGGGCGACCAGGTCGGAACGCTCCGCTGGACTCAGGCCGCGAAATAGGATGCACTCGCCGAGCAGTTGGCGGGCCTTGTCGACATTGTGTGCGATCGGCGGCTTGCATGGAGGTGTCCCCTGGAGCCGATAGATAATGCTTTGCTGCCGCCAAAATCTCAATGGTTATGGGGGGATCTTCGGCGGGGCTTTTGCGCAAAAAATGCAATCAGCCGTGCATCTCCGGGTGAAGGCACGACGCCCGATCCTTCGGTCGGGTGCGTGACCGGCATCAGAATTGCCAGCCTGCAATCTTATAACCCGCTATGACTATTTTCGGTTAAGCACCTTCGAGTTCCTAGTCTCGTCGGCGCCGACGATACAGCGGTAGAATTTATGAACACGCGGCCTAGCTTTTCTGGTCCCCTCCAGTGGTTTCTTCCGTCGCGATTGAGAGTTTCGGATGGCTTTGCTCCCAAAGCCCTCTGGCGACGTCCAGAGCTTTGATCTTCTGCTCCTCCCACCAGGTCACCTCGTTGCCGGCTTGATGCAGCTGCCGATGATGGCCTCGGCAAAGAGGCACGGTGAATTCGTCGCTGACTTTCATGCCGATGGCGCGGGGTTGGGCAAACCGCAGGTGATGCGGATCGCTGGGTTGCCGGCCACAGATCAGGCAAGGCTGGGTCGCGACGAAGTTGAGGTGCGCCCGGTCGCGTATTCGCTTTGGCTCGGAGATCGTAAGGACGCTTTTGTCGATCCGGCCGGGCGGCAGATCGGGGGCCGCGGGGGCAAGCGGTGGAGCTGCGGGTCTAGGCGCCAGTTGCCGCCGTTCATGGGCAAGATGTTTGCTGACCGGCGGGGATTGGCGGCGGCCGTAGTATCGTGACGGCCGCGGAATAGGGGTGGTGTCGTCCGGGTGAAAGCCGGTGCGGGGCTGCGGTGACAGCTGGTTGTTCGCGAGGGCTTTTCGGCCTGCGCCGCATTGCCGTTGCGGTAGAGCTCAAGGCCAAACGGCTTGCCGAAGGTGGCGAGTGCCCGTTTGGTGGCGTCTGTTTCTGCGGCTTTGACCGCGATATCATGCACCTCGGCAGGTGAGGTGCCGCGGCCTTCGCCCGAGCCGTGGCCCTCGCGAATAACGCTTGCTTCCTTTGCGTGCACCGTGATGCGGACGCGGGCGACGTAGACGGCGAGGAAGTTGCCCCGGCTCTCACGGGCCAGCACGCAGCGGGTTTCCAGCGTTTCCCGACTCCACCCATCGAAGCCAAAGATCCGGTTGGCCTCCGAGATCACGTACCAGCCTTCCAGATAAGAGAGCTCACGGCCATGGGCCTCGCGGGTGCGCACCTGGCGGGCATTCAAATCACGCCGCAGCGCTGTTAATTGCTTTGCTGAGAAGCCCATCACTTGGTCCTCACGCTCAGTACGGGTTCGGGATTGGACAGGCTGACGCCGGTGATCTCGGCGCCCTGCTTGAGCTCGGCCAGCAGTCCCTGCCGGTTGAGTCTTGGATCGCGCGGCTCCCAGTAGATGCTGGGCACCGCCGCCTCATCGATCACCATCAGGGCGGGGGTCCCGGGCCGGATAGAGGCGGTGAAGTCTGGGGCCTGGAGTTTCTTCAGGTCGAGCTCGACCATCACGTCCTTGGCGATCTGGCGGCGCTTCGAGGCCCTGTCCTCGAACCGGTTAAGCCGCTCCTCCATCTCGATGATCCTGCCCTTCAGCCCCCCGGCCAGGGCTTCATCTTCCAGGGCCGAGCGGATGATGGCCTCGACGATCTGATGCAGATCGGTGAGCCCCTCCACGGTATCGGCCAGCGTCCGCTCGTCGATTTCTGGGTCCTGAGCACGAATGCGGTCGCGGATGGCGCGGTAGGTGGCGGCGGCGAATTCCAGGTTCATGACGTTCCTCCGTATCATATAATCTATTATGCTTATACATATAATATATGCTCGATGGACAGTCAACAGGATTTTTATGCAATTGTAGGAATACTTACTCAGACTCCCTCAAACTCCTCTCATGGTCACCGCCGAACAATGCAGGGCTGCACGCGGCCTGCTGGCATGGAGCCAGCAGCAACTTGCCGAAAAGGCCGGCGTGGGCGTGGTCACCGTGCACGCAGCTCGAAACCGCGGGCAGATCGGCCGCGTCGAGGCGCGACGCTACCCTTGACGTCATTCGGCGCGCCTTTGAGGCTGCGGGCGTCGAGTTCATCGACGGAAATGGCGGCGGGCCCGGTGTGCGGTTACGGAAGCGCCCAAATCCAGTCGATTGATGGCCGTGTAGATGGCATCTAGCCAGATCCTTGCTGGATGCGCCGAAACAGTCGTGGACCAGCTCAGATCGATGGTATATATTTATTGATATCTACCAAAATTCCCTGGGGCCGAAGGCAAAAAGACTAGGAAAAAAGCCATGTCAGAAAGCGGGATAGCCAAGATATTCAGGCATGGCCGCAGCCAAGCTGTTCGACTGCCAAAGGCGTTCCGCCTGCCGGGTTTAGAAGTGCGCGTGCGCAAGGTCGGCCGCGGCGTGCTTTTGGAACCAATCGAAGGCGATGCTGCCAACATCAAGGCTGTCTTTGCCGAAATCGACCGGCTCGGCAGCCGCGATTTCCTGCCCGAAGGCCGGCCCGACCAACCGCCGATGCCCCCGCAGCGTGTCTCTTTTGACTGATGATCTGCCTCGACACCAACGCCATCATTGCGGCGATCAATCAGCGCCCTCCGCATGTTCGTGAACGGTTGGAACGGGCGTTGGTCGATGGGGTGACCGTCGGCGTGCCGGTGATTGCGCTCTATGAGATTTGGTATGGCGTTGACAAGAGCGCTCGCCGCCAACAAAACGCGCTCGCTCTGATGACTTTCTTGACTCTGAATGTCACGCCATGGCGGTTTGAGCCGGAAGACGCCGAAGAGGCAGCTAAGATCCGCATCACTCTCGAACGGGCTGGTACGCCTATCGGCCCTTATGATGTTCTGATCGCGGCCCAGGCCCGCCGACGAGCAGCTCTATTGGTAACCGCGAATACGCGCGAATTTATCCGAGTGCCGGGACTGGAGACGGCAAACTGGACAGCCGATTGAACTGGTGGCGCGGGACGATTGCTCAGCGAATTCAGCACTGTTTTCGAAAAATCGGGCGTAGACGAGAATGGCGGCGGATGGGGCGTGCGCCTTCGAAATAGACCCTGTCGAAACAGCCAAACTCAAGAGCTGTAAAGACTGCGTTACCACCAAGAGCGTAACCATCAGAGCGGTGTGATCCAGAATTGTTGCCAAATTCTGTGGATGGCTTCACGTTTTGTCGCTCCTCGCCCCACTTAGTGTTTATGGGGCGGTGCTATGGGATCGAAGATGACCACTAAAGCGCGATACGAAAATGCGCTCGCACGCGCGATCAAATATAAGGTCGAGTACTGCGACAAGGCCCGCAAGCTGTGTGAGATGGGCGTGGACATTGCCATGTTGGCCGATTTTTTCGGCGTCCCAATCGCCGCGATTTGTGAGTGGCAATCTACCTACTTGGAATTTTTCGAGGCCTGTAAAGCAGGGCAAGATCGAGCCAACGATCGTGTGGAAAGGGCGCTCTATGAACGGTCCGTTGGTTACACTCACGACGTCGAAAAGGTGGTCCACCACAAAGGCGACATTTTCATTGTAAGGCATCGCAAGCATGCCCTGCCCGATCCTTCGGCCGGGACATACTGGCTCAAAAATCGCCGAAAGAAGATGTGGGCTGACAAGCCCGATACCGCCGACGAAGACATGCATGATGATCCGCTGACGGTACTCGCAAGGCAGCTTGCTGGCACCGCGCTTCGGCCCAAAGAAGATCCAGTTAGCATTGAAGAATCCAACGCTCCTAACATCGATGCTGATCACCATAAGTAGCCATCAGCATCATAGCCTATGAGATCAAGCATGCGCATCGAGACGTCCGAATTTCACGCGGCCATCCCGCCCGAGATCCGCTCGCTGTTCACCGCGTGCAATACCCTGTCGACTGAAGATTCGAATGCCTACGATGCTTTGCGGTTCCATCTTTGGGAGCTTTGTAGGCCGAAAAACGTGCTGCAATGGCTAGACTTTTTGAAGCTGCATGATCTTGTTTGGGAACAATTGCGGCTGAGCCGCATCAAACCCGCCATAATTGAATCGGCGCGGAAAAAGGCGCTGTCGCGTCTCGTGCTTTCGATGACAAATGAGTCCGTGCACGATTTTACGCCCTCTGGTAATGCCACGTGCGCGGAGGAGGTTGCCGTGGATTGGTTCACTAATCCGTCCGTTAAGAAAGAAATTCAGGCCCTGCTTGGCAAATTTAACTATTCGCAGAATACTGTCGATGCGATGGCCGTTATCGAGCGCCAGGACGAACTGATCGCGTTTGAGAAGATGCAAATGGTGAACGATGCGCGGCAGTTTGCAGTCCGCCGGCAGTTTGAGGAAGATATGGACACACTGGAGTTCCGAACCACCAATGACAATGTTGAGGACGATGTCACCCCGACGCAGCTCACGCACAAAAAGCGCAAGGCGTGACCAGCCAACGAAAGATTGATGCAAACCGGCGCAACGCTCGCAAGCACGGGCTCAGCATTCCGATCACGGCAGATCGCGGACTGCGTGCGGATGCATTGAAAATTGCGCGCGCCATCGCGGGCGAGGGCGCCGGAAATGCCCCCATGGAGCAAGCCATCATCGTCGCCGAAATCGAACTCCAGCTTCAGCGCATAAAACAGGCCCGGCTCACCGCGCTCGAAATGGAAATGCGGCAAGAGGGACCGGAAAATCCGGCGGCCTGCGGCGCGATGGACACAACGTCCCCCCGTACGGCAGCCTCATCGAACGAAGTAGGGTCCTTGGCCGGCGCCGTCGTGCGCGCCATGCCGATCTTGCGGCAGATCGAGCGCTATGAGCGCCGCGTCTATTCCCGCCGAGCCAAGGCAATCGTCCGCCTCAACGGCTTGCAGTTGATGGCGCAGTATTTGGCTAAACAGAAATAGGATACGCATAAGTTTGTATTTTCCATTTTTCTATAGATACGTGTATTTGGCAGAACTAAACCAATTTCTTTAGCGATTCCAATGCGATGTTTGCCTGGTTTGACCACCTTCACGAGACTTCGGCCAAAAAGCAAGAGCCGCGCCTCTCGCGGGAAGGCGCGGCCCTCGACGCGTCGGTCGGTTGGCGTGACCGGCGTCAGGATCGCCAGAACCATTTGCCAACATCGGCCCGCCGGTCGGTCTTTCGCACTGGGAAATCGGCCAAGTCCGGCAAGCCGAGCATCATCAGCTCGTGGCTCGGAATCCGGCGCCGCCACTCGACCACATAGCGTGTGGTGGGGTCGTCGGGGAATCGAGAGATGCGCGACATGGTTTGTTCCTCAGAATACTCTGAACTCTATGTAGGACGCGTGGCCGTCCCCAACTGTGATGCGCGGCACAAGCAGGACGATTTTATTGCGTTTGCGAATTCAGTTTGATCACTCGTAAGCTATTGATATGCGTCGTAAATGTTACAATGTCCGGCCCCGCTCTGTGAGCTATTTCACACTTGCAGCATAACTTGTTCGGACGCTCTTTTGAGCCGCGCAATCGCCGCGCAAAGGAATCACCCGCGGTCGGCACGCAGACGAAGACCGGCCGGAACACGCCGGCGCGCGCGCAGAACCGCAGCATTGCGCGCTGTTGCAAGCCGCGACAAAGCACGGCATCAATCCGGCGCGCACGCGGCTTGCGCATGCGTCTAGAATTGCGCCGGTGGCGGTCATTGCGCCGGCGGCGCGGCAATTGAGGGGCTGAACGCCGGTGGTGGATTTCGCCGAGCCGTACGACGTGGTGGTGGTGGGCGGCGGCAATGCCGCGCTGTGCGCCGCCATCACGGCGGCTGAGAGCGGCTGCCGCGTGATCGTGCTGGAGGGCGCGCCACAATTCTACCGTGGCGGCAATACCCGCCACACCCGCAATTTGCGGCTGGCGCATGACGGCAGTGCGCCGACCATGACCGGGCCTTACGCGCAAGCCGAATTCCTCGACGATCTCTATCGCGTGACCGGCGGCGAGACCGACAAGCCGCTGGCGGAGCTGACCATCGCGCGCTCGGGCGAATTGCTGTCCTGGCTCGACGCGCAAGGCGTGCGCTTCCAGCCGCCGCTCGGCGGCACGCTCTCGCTCGGCAAGACCAACGCCTTCTTCCTCGGCGGCGGGCGCGGCGCGCTCAACGCGCTCTACCGCAAAGCCGAGGCGCTCGGCGTCACCTGCTGTCTACGACACGCCGGTGACCGCGCTGACCATCGACAACGGCCATTTCATGTCGGCGGCGTTGCGCCACGAGGGCCGCAGCGCAAGCGTGCGCGGGCGCGCGCTGGTGGCGGCGGCCGGCGGCTTCGAGGCCAATGTCGAATGGCTGAAGGAATATTGGGGCAAGGCGGCCGACAATTTCCTCATCCGCGGCACGCCCTATAACCGCGGCGAGGTCTTGCGCATGCTGCTCGACTCGGGCGTCGAAGCGGTCGGTGATCCTACGCAATGTCACGCGGTGGCGATCGACGCGCGCGCGCCCAAATTCGACGGCGGCATCGCCACGCGGCTCGACAGTGTGGTGTTCGGCATCATGGTCAACAAAGACGCCCAACGCTTCTATGACGAGGGCGAGGACACCTGGCCGAAGCGCTACGCCATTTGGGGCCGCCTGGTGGCGCAGCAGCCGGAGCAGATCGCCTATTCGATCGTCGATGCCAAATCGATCCGCCTGTTCATGCCGTCGATCTTCCCGGCGGTGGAGGCGCAGAGCATTGGCGACTTGGCGGTGAAGCTCACGCTCGATCCGGCGGCGCTGGAAAAGACCGTCGCCGACTTCAACGCGGCGGTGAAGCCCGGCAGTTTCGACCACACGGTGCTGGACGACTGCAAGACGGAAGGGCTCGCCATCCCCAAGAGCCACTGGGCGCGGCCGCTCGATACGCCGCCTTACTACGGCTATCCGCTCAGACCCGGCATCACCTTCACCTATCTCGGCGTGCGGGTGAACGAAGAGGCGCGCATCGTGCTGTCGGGCGGGCAGCCGTCCGCCAACATGTTCGCCGCCGGCGAGATCATGGCCGGCAACGTGCTGGGCAAGGGCTATCTCGCCGGCATCGGCATGACCATCGGCGCGGTGTTCGGCCGCATCGCCGGGCAGGGGGCGGCCGCGCATGTCCGCAACTGAGCAAGCGGCCGCGGCGCCGGCGCCGTTCTCCACACTGGAGCCGTCTGCGCGAAGCCGAGCGGCTGATGACCATCTGTAATGCCTGCCGCTATTGCGAGGGGCTTTGCGCGGTGTTTCCGGCCATGGAGATGCGCCGCACCTTCGCGGCCGGCGATCTCGTCTACCTGGCCAATCTCTGCCATCAGTGCGGCTCCTGCCTGCCGGACTGCCAATACGCGCCGCCGCACCAGTTCGACGTCAACGTGCCGGCGGCGCTCGCGACCCTGCGCAACGACAGCTACGCGGCCTATGCCTGGCCGCGCTTCATGGCCGGCGCGTTCGCGCGCAACGGGTTGGCGATCGCGCTTACTTGCGCGGCGAGCGTTGCGCTGTTCGTCGCGGGCTTTGTGGCTTTCGCCGATCCGGCCGCGCTGTTCTCGGGCGTTGCCGGCGATTTCTACCGGCTGATGCCGCACCAGGCCATGGTGGCGCTGTTCGGCGCGGCCGCGCTCTATGCCGTGGTGGCGTTCTGCTTCAGCCTGCGCAGCTTTTGGCGCGACATTCATGACCGACAGCCACGTGCCGGGCTATTGGCGTGGGCGCGCGCGCTGCACGATGTCTTCACGCTGCGCAATCTGGGCGGCGGCGGAGGCGGCTGCGCTAGCGAGGACGAGCAGCCCTCGACGCCTGCGCCGCGTCTATCATCATTTCACGTTTTATGGATTTTTGTTGTGCTTTGCCGCCACCTGCGTGGCGACGCTCTACCATTATTGGTTTCGGCTGGCGTGCGCCTTATCCTGTGTTCAGCCTGCCGGTGCTGCTCGGCATCGCTCGGCGGCATCGGCCTGCTGGTCGGGCCGGCCGGGCTGTTCGTGTTGTCGCAACGGCGCGATCCCAAGCTCACCGACCGCGCGCGCCGCGGCATGGACGTGGCGTTCATCGCCATGCTGTTCCTGACCGGCGCGACCGGCCTCGCGCTGCTGATCCTGCGCGACACCGCCGCCATGGGGCTTTTGCTCAGCGTGCATTTGGGCGTGGTGCTGGCGCTGTTCCTGAGTATGCCCTACGGCAAATTCGTGCACGGGCTCTATCGGTTCCTCGCGCTGGTGCAATATGCCGGCGAGCGGCGGAGCGGCACATTCGTGGAATAAAATTCAGTTGTCGTCCCCCCGCGCAGGCGGGGGACCCAGTAAACGCAAGCAGCGCAGTGATTACTGGATGCCCCGCTTTCGCGGGGCATGACAGCAAAAGGGCGTGGCGCAGGTTGTGCCTTACAGCGCCGCCACCGTCGCCACTTCGATCAGCAGCGCCTCGTGCACGAGGCGGTCGATCATCAGCAGCGTGTTGGGCGGGTAGGCGCCGTTCGCAAACATCTTGGGAAATTCGCGCAGTGCGGAAGGCCATGAATTTCGGGATGTCCTGCGAGTGCACGAGATAGGTGGTGAATTCGACCACATTGCCCCAGCCGGCGCCTTGCGATTTCAGCGCGGCCTCGATATTGGCGAAGGTCTGCGCGCATTGCGCATCGAAGTCCTCGCCGGCGAGCTTGCCGTCCTTGTCACGCCGACCTGGCCGGCGATGAACAGGAATTCCGACGCCTTCACGCGCGTCAATTGCGAATATTGCCCGAGCGGCTTGCCGAGCGTATCGGGGTTGATGATCTTGATGTCGGGCATGGCGCGTTTCCTTATTTGTCATTCCGGGGCGCGAGCAAGCGAGCGAACCCGGAATCCAGAAGCCATATGTCAGAAGTTGCATTGATCGCCCTGGATTCCGGGTCCGCGCCTTCGGCGCGCGCCCCGGAATGACAGGAAATCAGCCGACTTCCACGATCTCTTCCGGAAACTGATGCAGCCGGTCGCCCGGGCCGTTGCCGCCGATCAGGTAGTTGTCGCACAGCCAGTTCAGATAGCCGCCGTGAATGTAGGTCGGGTGCACGACGATGTTCATGTCCTTCGCGATGCTCCACGGCTCGTCGTTGCGGATGAGCGGCCGCTCGACCAGGTCGTAGCCCTGGCCGTGGCAATAGAGCCGCGCTTCGCCCGGGCGGCCGTTCTTGCGCATGAAGTCGTTGAAGGCATCCCAGATGTCCTTGCAGGGCGTGCCGGGCTTCAAGAGGTCAAGGGTGAACTTGCGCGCGCTTTTGCAGAACTCCAGCTCGTCCTTCATCGACTGCGGCACCTTGGCGCCGACGACAGCAGGAGCGCCCAAGCTCGGTGTACATGCCGCCCGGCCCGTTGTCCTCGACCAGCAGCGCGATCTGGTCGCCTTCCTGGATGACGCGGTTCTGCACATGCCGGTTGCCGAAGCGCGACGGCTCACCGAGCGGCATGGAGGCGCACAGATAGATGCCGTTCTCGCTGCCGTGGCAGAGGCTGTAATGCTGCGCCACCGCGGCGACTTCGACGTCGCGCATGCCGGGCTTGTCGAACGCGAAGGCCGCGCGCATGGCGCCGTCCTGCATCAGCGCCGCGCGCTTGACCAGCTCCATCTCCTCGGCACTCTTGATCACCTTGATCTTGTCGACCAGCTCGGTGGCGTCGACGAAATTGGCCTTGGGAAACGCCCGCTTGATGGTGTCGAGCAGCGCAAACGACATCTGATAGCTGCCGACATAGCCGATGGTGCCGGCAGCGAACGGCTTGAGCGCTTTCGCCGCCAGTTCCGGGTCGTAGTCGTTGGTGTAATGCGCCGAGGCATAGCTCGGCGTGGTGAGTAACTGGCGCACGCCGCGCCATTTGCCGTCGCCCGCCGGCGTTTCGACACCGCCGAACGGACCCTGGCACACCACGGTCATCTCGTCGTCAAGCGGAAACACCACCGTGTTCGGATATCCGTTGGTGGCCGGCGTGTCGGTGAAATATTTGACGTAGCCGCCCATGTAGTCGTTGTTGTTCTGCATCAGCAGCACGTCGATCTTGGCCGCGCGCATGGCCGCGCGCACCGCCTTCCAGCGGCGCTCGAGCTCGCCCGTCGAGATCGGCGTATTGAGACGTTCGGACAGGGCCATGCAGCTCAGTCTCCCCAGGACGCAGGGCGTTTCACGATGTTGATCATAGACTTCAGATCGCCTTTGAGGAACTTGCGCATATTGGCCTCGATGATCGGCATGGCGCGGTCCTCGTAACCTTCCGAATAGCCGCCTTGGTGCGGGAACACTTGCAGGTTCTTGGTCTTCCACAGCGGGCTGTCGGGCGGCACCGGTTCCTGCGCGTAGACGTCAAGGGCGGCGCCCGCGATCTGTCCGGTCTCCAGCGCCTTGATCAGCGCGGGCTCGTCCACCACGCCGCCGCGCGCCATGTTGATCATATAGGCGGTCGGCTTCATGGCGGCGAGCAGCTTCTCGCCTACAATGTGGCGCGTGTCGGTGCTGAGCGGGATCATCACCACCAGGTAATCCAGCTCGCCCGCCACCTTCAGCAAGTTCTCGCGCTTGACCATGCGGTCGAAGCCTTTGGCTTCGCGCGGGGCGGAGGTGATGCCGACGACCGTCATGTTGAAGGCCTTGCACATGGGCGCCAGATGCTCGGAGATTACGCCGACGCCGAGAATGCCGACGGTCTTGCCGTCCATCAGCGGGGCCGGCCAGCGGTCCCAGGTGCTGCGCTGCTGCCCGCGCACGACGCGCGGCATATCGCGCGTCAGCGACAGCATATAGGCGAGCGTCGCCTCCGACATCGGCGGTCCGTGGATGCCGCGGATATTGCTGACCAGTACCTCCGGGTTGAGCGAGGGCAGGTCGATGATGTTGTCGACGCCGGTGCCGAGCGCCTGGATCCACTTGAGCTTGGGGGCGTCGCGCACCACGTGGTCGGCCATCGGCGGGGAAAAGCACAGCAGGATATCGGTATCGGCGATAAAGGGATCGACCTTGCTATGGTGGCCGACCGCGTTGACGGTCAGCTCGGGGAACAGTTCCAGGAGCCGCGACTTGTAGCGGGCTTTCATCGATTCCTGGACTTCGGTGAGAATGAGCACTTGCGGCATGGCCGCTGACGTATAATGGGAAAGTGCGGCGTGGGAAATAACCTGGGCGCATCAGGTGCGGGTGGCCCGTATCGCGGGCCTGGGCTACCATGGCCGCCACAGCAGCGGGAGATCAGCTATGCCGAATGTGCCGATCGATTGGGCAAGCGTGAACTGGGTCTATGTGATCCTGTTGACCGTTTTCGTCTTTATCGCCGCCCTCGTCGGCAACCTGTTGTCGTTCAACCACCGCGGCATGGGCGCCCTGCTGTCGGCCCTGCTGTTTGCCGTCATATACGTGTTCTGGAGCTATTATCCGCACCACCTGCCGTTGCCGACCCGGCTTTCCACCGAGACGGCCGAGCACGAGCCGTCCGGCATGCCGGCCGCGCCGGCGGCCGCGACCCCGCAAAAGCCGGCCAATCCGGTCAGCGACATCACACCGCCGAAGAACCCGGTCACCAACGTCGCGCCGCCCGGCAACCGCCAGTAGGCTTGCGTCCGGCAGCCGCCATGATGTTTTCTAGTTGCCGGTCCTAAAGAGAAAGCCGGAAAGGGAGCGTTTCGTCGCATGAAGAAAGTCTATCCCGACGCCAAGGCGGCGTTGGCCGGCCTGCTCAAGGACGGCATGTTGATCATGGCCGGCGGCTTCGGCCTGTGCGGCATCCCGGAGACGCTGATCAAGGCCATCCGCGATTCCGGCGTGAAGAACCTCACCATCGTGTCGAACAATGCCGGCGTCGACGGCGCCGGCCTCGGCCTGCTGCTCGAGACCAAGCAGGTCAAGAAGATGATCTCGTCCTACGTCGGCGAGAATAAATTGTTCGCCCAGCAGTACCTCGCCGGCGAATTGGAGATCGAGTTCAACCCGCAAGGCACGCTGGCCGAGCGCATCCGTGCCGGCGGCGCCGGCATCCCGGCCTTCTTCACGCGCACCGGCGCCGGCACTGAAATCGCGCAGGGCAAGGAGGAGCGCCAATTCGACGGCGAGCGCTACATCATGGAGCGGGGCATCGTCGCCGATCTGTCGATCGTGCACGCCTGGATGGGCGACAGCGAAGGCAACCTCGTCTATCGCAAGACCGCGCGCAACTTCAATCCAATGATGGCGAGCGCCGGCAAGACGACGGTCGCCGAGGTCGAGCATCTGGTGCAGCCGGGCGACTTCAATCCCGACCATATCGTCACGCCGGGCGTCTACGTGCAGCGCATCATCCACGTGTCCGACGCCGTCAAGCACATCGAGCAGCGCACCGTGCGCAAACGCGTAGCGCCCGCCGGAACCGGAGAGGAAGTGTAATGCCCTGGACCCGCGAGCAGATGGCCGAACGCGCGGCCAAGGAGCTGCGCGACGGCTTCTACGTCAATCTCGGCATCGGCATCCCGACGCTGGTGTCGAACTACATCCCCGACGGCATGACGGTGCAGCTGCAAAGCGAGAACGGCATGCTCGGCTTCGGCCCGTTCCCCTACGAGGGCGAGGAGGATCCCGATCTGATCAACGCCGGCAAGCAGACCGTCACCGAGCTGCCGACCACCAGCTTCTTCTCCTCGGCGGACAGCTTCGCCATGATCCGCGGCGGCCATATCGACATCGCGCTGCTCGGCGCCATGCAGGTGGCCGAGAACGGCGATCTCGCCAACTGGATGATCCCCGGCAAGATGGTCAAGGGCATGGGCGGCGCCATGGACCTGGTCGCCGGCGTCAAGAAGGTGGTGGTGATCATGGAGCACACCGCCAAGGACCAGCCCAAGCTGCTGCACAAGTGCAATCTGCCGCTCACCGGCGCCGGCGTGGTCGACATGGTGATCACCGATCTCGGCGTGTTCAACATCGACCGCAAGGGCGGCGGCATGGCGCTGACCGAGCTCGCGCCCGGCGTGACGTTGGACGAGATCAAGCAGAAGACGGAAGCCAAGTTTTCCGTCGATGCGAAGCTCAAGCACTGAGGCGGCTTTGCCCGACACGCCAGGCGACAAGAGCGGCAAACCGGATTTCCACGAGGAGATGGACCGGTTCGAGGGCCATATGCCCGATTGGGCCGGCCGCAACCTCAAGCGCCTGCGCCACCCGCGCGCGGTCTGGGTGCGCGTGCCGGCCGGCGTCGCGCTCGCCGGCGGCGGCGTGCTGAGCGTGCTGCCGGGGCTCGGCCTGTGGATGCTGCCGGTTGGGCTGGCGCTGCTCGCCCATGACGTGCCGGTGATGCGGCGGCCGCTGGCGCGCGTTTTGCGCTTCACCAACGTCAAGATTGAGCAGCGGCGGGAGCGCCGCCAGAAGGCGGCGGTGAAGCGCGCGGCTGCGCGCGCCGCCAAGCCGGCCAAGCCTGCGGCCAAATCTGCGGTCAAACCCGCGCACAAGCCTGCGCCCAAGCCTGTGACCAAGCCTGCACCCAAGCCCGCGACCAAGGCTGCGCCCAAGCCTGCGCCTAAGCCCGTGGCCAAAGCCAAAACTGCAGCAAAGACTGCGGCCAAGCCTGCGGCGAAAACCGCTTCCAAAACTGCCGCCAATACTGCACCGAAGCCTGCACCTGCGCGCGGCCCCAAAGCCTGACGTCCGGTTGTCTCGGCCTTTGATTTTCCTGCGGCGCACCGCTACAGCTTCGGTCCGACCAAGGGGGGAAAGGCGATGCTTTCCGACGCCGACCGCAACAAGGCCGCCGATATCCTGATGCAGGCGGCGCGCGAGCGTCAGCAGGCGACCCAGCTGCACATAACCTTTCCGGCCATCGCCATCGAGGATTCCTACGCCATCTCCACCTCGTGGCCGAGCGCAAGATCGCGGCCGGCGCCAGACTGATCGGCCACAAGGTGGGGCTAACCTCCAAGGCCATGCAGCGCTCCTCCATGATCGACGAGCCGGACTACGGCTATATCCTGGACGACCAGATGATCGCCGACGGCGCCAAGGTGAGCCACGCCGACTATTGCAAGCCGCGGGTGGAGGTCGAGCTTGCCTTCATCATGGGCAAGCGCCTGCAAGGGCCGGGCGTGGGGCTCGCGGACGTGCTGCGCGCCACCGAATACGTGGTGCCGGCGATCGAGATCGTCGACGCGCGTCTCAAGGATCCGCGCAAGATCGTCGACACCGTGGCCGACAACGGCGCCGCCGCCGGCATCGCGCTGGGCGGGCGGCCGGTGGGGCCGCTCGACGTCGATCTGCGCTGGGTCGGCGGCATCATGTACCGCAATGCCGAGATCGAGGAGACCGGCTTGGCGGCCGGCGTGCTCGGCCATCCCGCGCTCGGCGTCGCCTGGCTCGCCAACAAGATCGGCCCGCACGGCCACGCGCTCGAGCCCGGCCATATCGTGCTGGCCGGCTCCTTCACCCGCGTGGTGTTCGCGCAGAAGGGCGACACGCTGCACGCCGATTTCGGCCCGCTCGGCGGGCTCGCCGTTCAATTTGTATGAGGGCAGTTATGGGCACCGAATTCCAACGCAACGAATTCAAGCACGCCATCGCGGCCGGCAAGCTGCAGATCGGCCTGTGGTCGAGCCTGTGCAGCAACATCGCCGCCGAGATTATTTCCGATTCCGGCTTCGACTGGATCCTGCTCGACACCGAGCATTCGCCCAACGAAATTCCCGACCTGGTCGGGCAGTTGCAGGCGATCCAGCGCGGCACTGCGACGCCGATCATCCGCCCGGCCTGGAACGATGCCGTGCTTGCCAAGCGCGCGCTCGACATCGGCGCGCAGACGCTGCTGTTTCCTTACGTGCAGAACGCGGAAGAGGCGCGCCGCGCGGTGGCCTCGACGCGCTATCCGCCGCAAGGCATGCGCGGCGTTTCGGTCGCCGCGCGCGCCAGCCGCTACGGCCGCATGCCCGGCTATCTGACCAAGGCCAACGCGGAAATCTGCGTGCTGGTGCAGGTGGAGACGCGTGCCGCGCTCAGCGAGCTCGAAGCCATCGCCAAGGTCGAGGGCGTCGACGGCGTGTTCATCGGGCCTTCCGACTTGGCGGCCTCCCTCGGCCATCTCGGCAACCCGCAACACGCCGAGGTGCAGCAGGCCATGCAGCAGGCGGTGACGCGGCTCAAAGCGCTCGGCAAGCCGGCCGGCATCCTGACCGGCAACGAGGAGGAGGCGCGCCGCTATATCGACTGGGGCTATCTGTTCGTGGCGGTCGGCGCCGATGTCGGGCTGCTGGCCAAGAACGCCGACGCGCTGGCGAAGAAGTTCAAGTCCTAATCGTCATTCCGGGGCGCGGGCGAAGCCCGCGAGCCCGCAATCCAGGGCCATTTGGCAAAGCGTCAGCTTGTCGCTCTGGATTCCGGGTTCCGGCCTTCGGCCGGCCCCGGAATGACGCATCATTTGCGCTAAATCAAAGCTCGCCTTCCGCTTCCGCGCGATGGTTGCGCGGGAAACCAGGAGGCGGCCATGACGGCGATAGCCGAGCCCATCCACGACATCGCGCATCTCGGCAGCGTGGAATTGTTCACGCCCAAGCCGGATAAGAGCCTGTGGTACTTCCGCGACCTGCTCGGCATGGAGCCGGTTCACGAGGCCGGCCAATCGGTCTATCTGCGCGGCTATGGCGACTACGCCACCTCGACGCTGAAGCTGACCGCGGCGGGCGACGCAGGCGTCGGCTGCATTTCCTGGCGCGCCGCAAGCCCGCAGGCGCTGGAGCGCCGCGCCAAGGCGATCGAAGCGGCCGGTCTTGGCCTCGGCTGGAGCAACGGCGATTTCGGCCGCGGCCGCTCTTTCCGCTTCCGCGATCCCGACGGCCACGTCATGGAAATCTATTACGAGGAGCAGAAATTCGTGGCGCCTGAGGCGCTGCATTCGAACCTGAAGAACCTGCCGCAGAAATATACCGGCCGCGGCGTCTGCGTGCGGCGGGTCGATCATCTGGCGCTGCTCGCCAGTGACGTCGAGGCCAACCGCAAATTCGCGCACCGAGCTGCTCGGCTTCCAGCTGCGCGAGCAGGTGCGCTACGACCACGGCAAGACCGAGATCGGCTCCTGGATGAGCCCGACCGCCATCCACCATCAGCTCGCTTACGTGGTGGACGTGAAGGCGCGCACGGCCGCCTGCACCATTTCTCGCTCTGGGTCGACAATCGCGACGACGTGCTGCGCGCCGCCGACATCCTGACCGAGAACGGCGTGTTCATCGAGGCCGGCCCCTCCAAGCACAACAACTCGCAAGGTTTCTATCTCTACACCTACGAGCCCGGCGGCAACCGCGTGGAAATCTATACCGGCAGCTTCCTGGTGATGGCGCCCGACTGGGAGCCGGTGACCTGGGACGAGGAGGAGCGCGGCACCGGCACCTATTGGGGCGCGCAACTGCCCGACAGCTTCATCCAATACGCCACGCCCAATGTGGCGGGCGCAGGCGCCGGCAAGACGCCGGAATTTCCGGTATTCTTCTGAACGCGCGCTGTTGCGCCCGGCGACCGCCGGGCGCGGCCGTTCGCGCGCAGAATGCCGGAAAGGAAAACGCATGCCTTTGCCCGTGCGCCTGGCGGCCGCCTGCTTCATCGTTGCCGCCGCGCTCAACGCCGCGCCGTCGCAGGCGGCGATGCGCTGGCAGACGAGCCATCGGCCGTTCCTGCTCGCCCATTCCACCGAAACCGAAAGCGACCGGAGCTTTTTGGCGCTTTGCCGCGGCCCCGGCGCGATCGAATTGCGCATCGGCGCCGACGATTATGTCGGCAAGGGCGAGGGCGAGCCGGTGTCGCTTACCTTCGCCGGCGGCGGCCGCCGCGCGACACTGCGTGGCGTTTCCAAAAAGAGCGACGACTTCGGGATGACCGGCGGCCGCGAACTGGTGACCGAAGTCACCACGGACGACCCGCTGTTTAAGGTGCTGCTCACCGGCAAGCCGGTGACGATCACGGGCTCGCTCAAAAGGCCGATCGTGCTCGACGGCAAAAGGGCCAAGCCGGCAGTGGCCAAGTTTCTCGCCGCCTGCAGCCGGCTATGAAGGGGCGGGTGCAGCCTTGAGTGGAAGAAAGCGCGGATAACGCGAATAGCGCGGTGGCGGTGCTATGCAACCGCGTCGAATCAGCTTAACAGGATAAAGGTTATCCACAGTCTGTGCGTCGGCGTTCCCTTTCGTAATGTCGCCACGGGCCCCTTCATGCCGCAGCTTGCCGGCACCGTTCGCTTCGACCTCATCGCGCGCAAATGGCATGCGCTCGCCAAGCGCCGCCTGCTTTACTACAGCGAGCTCTATCGCAGCGGCCGCTGGACGCACTACTATGCCTCGCGCGATGAATTCGCCGCCCAGATGCTCGTCGTGATCAAGGCCGCGCAGCGATGGGCCAAGCTCGCCGGCGAGCAGCCGGCGGCCGAGAGCGGCAAGGACGACCTCAAGTCCGCGGCATGAACAAGCTCTTTACCGTTATGGCGGCGGCCGGCCTGCTGGCGGCGCTGGCACTGCCTTCCGCCGCCGACGACCGGATCAAGCACGGCGAGGAGCTGCTGCAACGCGATTGCGCGCGCTGCCACGCCATCGGCTTGACCGGCGTCAGCCCGCACAAACAGGCGCCGGCGTTCCGCACGCTCGGCAAGCGCTATCCGATCGAATCCCTGGAAGAGGCGCTGGCCGAGGGCATCGTTTCCGGCCACCCCGATATGCCGGAATTCCAGTATGACCCGGACGACGTCGGTGCCATCATCGCCTACCTCAAGTCCATCCAGCAGCGCTGAAGTTCCTTTCGGCGCGTCCCCCGAAACAAGAGTGTCGTCATGAGTGCTTTGTTCTCGCCTATCAAGCTCGCCGGTCTCGAGCTTGCCAACCGCATCGTGGTCGCGCCCATGTGCCAGTATTCGGCCGACGACGGCTGCGCCAATGACTGGCACCTGATGCATCTCGGCATGCTGGCGAATTCCGGCGCCGCGCTGGTGGTGGTGGAGGCGACCCATGTCGAGCGCCATGGCCGCATCACCCATGGCTGCATGGGGCTCTACTCCGACGACAACGAAGCCGCGCTCGCGCGCGTCATCTTCGCGGCGCGGCGCGCCGGCACCGCCAAGTTCGGCATCCAGCTCGCGCACGCCGCCCGCAAGGCCTCCTCGCAGCGGCCCTGGGAAGGCGGCAAGTGGTTGCAGCCCGGACAGGATCCCTGGCCGACGATGGGGCCGTCCGCGCTTGCCTTTGGCGAGAACTGGCACACGCCGCGCGAGATGACCGAAGACGACATGACGCGCATCCGCAACGCCTTCGTTGCGTCGGCGGAGCGTAGCCTTCGCATCGGCTTCGACGCCATCGAGCTGCACATGGCGCACGGCTATCTGGCGCACAGCTTCATGTCGCCGGTCTCCAACAAGCGCACCGACCAATATGGCGGCTCGTTCGAGAACCGCATGCGCTTTCCGCTGTCGATCGCGCGCGCGGTGCGCAGCGTTGTGCCCGAGCGCATTCCGCTCGGCGCGCGCTATACCGGCAGCGACTGGCGCGACGACGGGCTCACCCCCGACGACGCCGTCGCCATCGCCAAGGCGCTGAAGGCGGAAGGCCTCGATTTTATCGGCGTCTCCTCGGGCGGCGTCACCGCCGACACCCGCACGCCGACCACGCCCGGCTACAACGTGCCGATCGCCGCGCGCGTGAAAAAGGAAGCCGGTATTGTCACGCGCATGGTCGGCATGATCACCGAGCCGGCGCAGGCCGAAGCGATCATCGCGAGCGGCGAGGCCGACCAGGTCTCGCTCGCGCGCGCCTTCCTCGACGATCCGCATTGGGGCTGGCACGCCGCCAAGGCGCTGGGCGCCGAGGTGGCGCGCCCGGTGCAATATGCCCGCGCCGGCCCGAAGCTGTGGGCGCCGGCGGCGGCGCCCGCGAAAGCGTGAGCAGTAGATATCCTGTCATTCCGGGGCGCCCGCCGAAGGCGGGCGAACCCGGAATCCATAACCCCTGCTGCGGAGTATGGATTCCGGGCCCGGCGCTATCGCGCCGTCCCGGAATGACGAGGCCGTGATGGAAAACTTCGTCTTCCTCGCCGTCCTGTTCGCCGCCGCCTGCCATGCCGGCTGGAACGCGCTGATCAAGATCGGGCTCGACCCGCTCTCCACCACCACGCTGATCGCGCTCGGCTCCGCCGTGGTCGGCCTCGTCTGCCTGCCGTTCGCCGGCATGCCGGCCGCCGCCGCCTGGCCGTGGCTGATCGCCTCCGCGATCATTCATCTGTTTTATTTCGCCGCGCTGATCGAGGGCTATCGCAGCGGCGATCTCGGCCAGGTCTATCCGATCGCGCGCGGTTCGGCGCCGCTGATGACCGCGGCGGCGAGCGCCGCCTTCGTCGGCGAGCGCCTGAGCCTGATGGGCTGGAGCGGCATCGTGGTGCTGGCCGGCGGCGTCTTGCTGTTGTCGGCGCGCGGCGGGCGCGGTCTCGCCGGGCTCGACCGCCGCGCCGTCTGCTTCGCGCTTTTGACCGCGCTCACCATCTGCGCCTATTCGGTGGTCGACGGCATCGGCGCGCGCGCCTCGCTTAACCCTGAGTCCTACGTGCTCTGGCTGTTCGTCGGCAACGCGGCTTTGCTGACGCCCTATGCGCTGTGGCGCGACGGCGGCAAGCTGGTGCCCGTGATGCAGCGCTTCTGGCTGCGCGGGCTCGCGGGCGGCGCCTTACAGGCCTTGTCCTACGGCATCGCGCTGTGGGCGATGACGCTGGCGCCGATCGCGGTGGTCGCCACGCTGCGCGAGACCAGCGTGCTGTTCGGCACCGCCATCGCGGTGGTGGTGCTGAAGGAGCCGTTGCGCGCCGCGCGCATCGTGGCCGCGCTGCTGATCGTCGCCGGGCTGGTGCTGATAAGACTACAGTAACGCCAGGTCGGCGTGCTCGCGCTTGAGCCGCGCGAGATCCTCCTCGGTGTCGACGTCCCAGAGCGGGGCAAGCTCGGTCGCCGTCAGATTCAACGCGGCGATGCGCCGGCGCGTCTCGGCCAGCACCGTCGGCGCCCCCCAGGTCATATCGTCGAACAATTCGGCACGCGGCGTCCGCATGCCGATCAGCACATAGCCGCCGTCCTCGGCCGGGACCAACACCACGTCGGCCTCGCCCAGCGCGGCGCTGGCCGCGCGCAGATGGCCGGGCGTGAAGGCGGCGCAATCGCTGCCGATCACCAGGCCGCCGGCGCTCAAGCCCGCCAGCATGCGCGCGCCGAGATCGCCCTCCGGCTGACGCTCAAGTGCGATGGGAAAACGCGCGGCCAGAGCGCGGAACGAGGCGTGCGATGGATCGGGTGCGCACCACAGCGTCACCGGGCCGAGATCGGCGGCGACGGCCGTCTCCACCGCGTGCTCGGTCAGCCGCTCCTGCAGCACCGCGGCGGCATGCGCGCCGATGGCCGGGATCAGCCGCGTCTTGGCGAAGCCTGCGACCGGCGCCTTGGCCAGCACCGCGATGGGGTCACGGCGCATAGCCGTAGTCGCGCGCCAAGCGTGCCGGATCGGCGCCGAGGAAATAGCGCAGGCGCAAGCGCCACATCAGCAAGATCGTGCGCAAGGTGCCGCGCTTTTGCCAGCGCCGGCCCGAAGTGGTGACGCGCGCCGACAAGCAAAGCGGGCGGCTGACGCGCTTGAGCCGCGCCGACAGCGCCACGTCCTCCATCAGCGCGATCGCTGGAAAGATCGCCGACGGCTTTGAAGGCTGCGCGGGTGACGAACATCGCCTGGTCGCCGGTGGCGATGCCGGTCAGACCGCGAGCGCGTGTTCATCATGATGGCGACCAGCCGCAACAGCCCGCCTTCCGCGAAACGCAGGTCGAAGCGGCCCCATTGCCGGTGCGAACGCGCCAAGCCGTCCAGGATCAGGCGGTCGGCGTCTTCAGGCAGCCGCGTATCGGCATGCAGGAACAGCAGCACCTCGCCCTTTGCCGCCGCCGCGCCGGCATTCATCTGGCTGGCGCGCCCGCGCGGCGCGCTCAGCACGCGGTCGGCCAGCGGGCGCGCCAGTTCGGACGTGCCGTCGTTGCTGCCGCCGTCCACCACGATCACTTCGGCGCCGCGCGCGCGGAATGTCTCGAGCGCGCGCAGCGCCGTCTCGATATTGGCGGCTTCGTCCAGCACCGGCATGACGATGGAGAGTGTCATCGCGGCGCCGCCTGTTCGAGCCTGTAGTCCGGTCCCGCCACGATGCGCCGGAAATAGGACTCATGCGCCGGCGAGCCCAGCGGCCAGCGCGCCAAAAACCGCTCCAGAAACGCGGCCTGATCGAAATCGAGCGCCAGCGCGTCGATATGCACGCCATCGCGCACGATCCCATAGAGCGGCTTTTGCGGGGAGGGCGAGGTGGCGATGCGCGTCACCACGCCGAAACGGCAGCCAGAAAAATTCGCCATGCCGGCGGCGCCGTTGTTGATCACGCTCAGCCGGCCGCTTTGCAACGAAAAATCGCGCAACGCGGCGAGGCAAGTGTGCGTGCAGGCGAACACGTCGATCATCGACTCCGCGCGCGCCGCCGCCAGCCAGCGCCTGTTGGCGGCATCGTCCAGCGCTTCCGGCGCGAAGCGCCAGCCGGCGAGCGAAGCCGCGTCGCCATGCACGATCCCGACCCGCAGGGCGCCGACTTGCGCCACCAGATGCATCGGCAGCTGACGCAAACGCGCGCGCGCGGCGTCCGGCATTGCGGCGCGCAATTGCGCCAGGATCGCATTGGAGCGCCGCACCACGCCGTCATCGACGCTTTCCGGATAGGCGCAGCCGCAGCCGGCGCCGACATCGTCCGCCCGCGCGAGCTCGGTCTCGACATTGCCGCGCAAGGCGCGATGCGCGCGCACGCCGCGCTCGATGGCGGCGAACCACGCAGGCTCGGCGTCGAACCAATGGAAATCGCCGTTGAACACGATTGCCCCGCGTTCCGGCGCCGCCAGCTTCTCGACCGCCTCGAGCGCGGCGAGATTGCCGTACAGCCCGCCCGCGACATAAAGCGCCTCAGCGGAAAAATCCGGCGCGCGCGCGAGCGCCGCAGGCGCATAGGCGTAGTCGCGCGGGCAATTGCGGCCGGCTTCTTCTGCCTGCGCGGGAAGCTCGGGCAGGGGGCGCGCCAGCATGTTCATTCCGCCGCCTCTTTCAGCGCGCCGCCGCAGCTCGAGCCTTGCCCGGCGGTGCAGCCATAGCAATGCCCGGCGACGCGCACCGCATTGCCGGCGAGATCGTCGTCGAGCAGCTCGGCAAGCCGCACGCGCTTGCGTCCGCCGCGCTCCAAATCAAGCCCGAGCATCTGGTTGAAGTCGCAGTCGTAGACGAAGCCCTGCCAGTCCACCGAGATGAGATTGCGGCACATCACGCCGGCGAGATTGGCGTCGAGATGGGCGTCCTGCAGCAGTTGCAGATAGCCGTCGAACTCGCCTTTGGTGACCAGCGCCGAGCCGAAGCGCTGGATCGGCATGTTGGCCAGCACGAACAGCTTGTTGAACACGATGCCGTACTGCTCGCCCAGCACGCGCTTATAGTCGGCTTCCAGCTCGCCTTGCGCCGGCGGCAGCGAAGGCCCTTGCGGATTATAGACGAGATTGAGCATGAGGCGCGGATCGCGCCCATAGCCGCGCGCGTTGAGCGCGCGCAAGCCCGCGGATCGAGCCGTCGAACACGCCCTTGCCGCGCTGGCGCTCGACATTGTCCTGCAGATAGCACGGCATCGACGCCACCACTTCGACGCCCTGGCGGCTAAGGAAGTCGGCGAGATCTTCCTGGCCCGGCTGCTCCAGGATGGTGAGGTTGCAACGGTCCATCACGTGGACGCCGCGCGCCCGCGCCGCCGTCACCAGCCGGCGGAAATGCGCATTCAGCTCGGGCGCGCCGCCGGTGATGTCGAGCGTCTTGATGCGCGCGGCGCTCGATGAATTCGATCACCGTGTCCGCGACATCTCCAGCCATTTCTTCCGTGCGGTTCGGCCCGGCATTGACGTGGCAATGAAAGCAGGACTGGTTGCAGCGGTAGCCGACATTGACCTGCAGCGTGTCGAGCTTGCCGCGGCTGAGCGCCGGAAAGGGAATGGCATCGAGCAGCGGCAGCAGATCGCGCATGAAAAAAGTCCTCGGTTGGGGCGCACAAAATGCCATGGGCCGGCCGCCGGGTCACCCGGCTGTCGATAACATTAGGACAAATGCTTGTGACCAATCTCCGCTCGTCCCCGCGACCCGCTACGCTCGCTTCGCGAGCTTCGGCGCGCTTGGAGTTCGCCGAAGCGCGGAGCGCGAAGGCGGAAAGCGGGGAACCAGGGCCGCAATTTTGGACGGTTTTGAAAGCCATGCTGGATTCCCGCTCCCTGCTCCGCCAAAGCGAAGCCGCTTTGGCTTCGCGGCGGCGAGTGCGCGGGAATGAGCGGGGTATGCCTTACCGCAGCAGCGCCGTCGCCACCGGCGTTTCCAGCCCGATGCGGCCATAGCCCGGCAGCTTCAGCCCGGGATGGCGCAGGTCGATGCCCGCCACCAGCCCGAGCAGGTCGACTTCGATGCCCTCGACCCAGCCGACCTTGATGGCCGCGAGCCCGCGCAGATTGAGCTCCAGGCCGGTGCGGCTGTCGGTCAGTCCGGCATAGAAGCGGTCGCGGTAATCGCGCCCGATGGCGTTGGCCGGCAGGCTGACGCCGAGTTCCGGCACCGCGCGCAGCACCGCGGCGGTGAAGCTGTTGCTGTTCGGTCCCGGCCACAGCCGGTAGTCGCCGGCTTGCGCGAAGCGATAGGCCTCTACCGCCGCCTCGATCTTCGGGATCAGTTCCTCGGCGTCCGGTCCCGACACGTCGGCGATCGCCACCGGCGTGTTGCCGTACCAGCGTCCGTCCGGCGGCCAGTTGTTGACGCGCACCGGGCTGCCCCAGCCGACCACGTCGTAGCGCGTCCATTCGTCGGCGTTTCTCGGCTTCAGCACGACCCAGCTATGCACCGCGAAAATGCCCTTCCAGGCGCCGGTGGTGCCGGTGAACACGATGACGCGCGCCGGTCTGTCTTGCGCTGCCGGCGGCAACAGGCGCGTGCTCGACCAGTCGGCGTCGCGCCAGGAGCGCGGGGCGTTGCCGGCGGCATAGAGCGCGGCGCGCGCTACGAGCGGAACGAGAAAAATCGCAAAGACCAGAAGCATGACGCGCTTTCGGCGGCTGAAGCGGGGGCGGAGGGAAGCCATGGCAGTGCAAATATAGTGCCATTCGGACCGAAACGTGGCGGCTTCCGTGTCCCGGGCGCAGCGCAGCGCGTTAGCGGTGCGCTGCAGACCCGGGACCCCGGTTTCTGAAAATAAGCTGGGCCCCGGATCAGCGGCGCACCACTTCGCTTCGCTACGTGCTGCGCCGCATCCGGGGCACGGAGCCAGCGCACTCCTGCTAGCGCACCCGGTTGTTCGCGATCGTCAGCTGCGGATAGCGCCCGGCGCCCTCCTGGGTGAGATCGCCGGTCACTTTTTTCTGCCATTCCATGCCGACCACCGCGCCGCCCGGCACGCCGTCGAACACATTGTCCGCGATCAGCGCCTGCCCGGTGCCCTTGACCACCGACACCTCGATCCCGACGGCGCACTGGCGCATGACGTTGCCGGTGATCGCCACGTTGCGCAGGTAAGGCCCCCAGCCGGCGCGCATGCCGGCAAGCGCCGCCCCCTCGATCACGTTGCCGGTCACCGCGGTGTCGCCCTCGATATGCAGGCCGAGGCCGAAATCCTGCGGCGGGGCGCTGGCCGCGCGCGCATGCAGATTGCGCAGCACGTTGCCGCGCACGCTCGCCAGCCGGCCGTGCTTGAAGTCGAAATTGGTGACGGAAATGCCGCTGCCGGCGCCGTCCACGATGTTGTCGGCCATGATGCAGCCCTCGAAATCGAACTCGGAATAGAGCGCGACGTCGTCGCAGGCCAGGCAGCTGTTGCCGAGGATCTGGATATTGGCGGCGGAGTTGCCGCGGATCGCCGAGAAGCGCGCGTTGCTGATGTGGTTGCCGCGCACGATCACGTCGCCGGCGCGGAACACGGCGATGGCGTTGCCGTTCTGCCCGGTGCCGCCGGCGCGCGCTTGGATGCCTTCGATGGTGTTGTCGGCGACCAGCGTGCCGTCGTGGCGCTTCTCGCTCTGCCAGACCGCGATGCCGCCATTGCCGGCGTGGCGGATGGTGTTGGCCGAGATGATCAATCCGCGCGAGTTGTTGGCGAACAGCGCCGTCTCGGCGGCATTGGTAATTGTGTTGCCGGTGACCACACCCTCGCATTGCTCGAGCGTGATGCCGTTGCCTTCGGCGCCGCTGACGGTGCAATCGGCAATCCGCAATGCGTGTGCATTGTTGAAATGAATGAGCCCGCGGCCTGCCGGCAGCTTCTGGTTTCCCCCTTGCAAGGTGAGGCCCGTCAGCGTCATGCCGTCGGAATGCTCGGCCGATATCAGCGCGCTGCCGCCGGTAAAGGTCAAATAGGTGGCATCCCGCACCCCGATGATTTTCGCGCCCGGCGATAACCGCAAGCCGCCTGCGCGGTAGACGCCCGGGGCAAGCACCAGCGGCGTGCGGGTCGCTGCCGCTTCGCTGATGGCGCGCTGCAATTTCGCGGATTGATCGTCGGGCGAGCCTGGCCGCAAGCCGAATTGGCCGGCGTCGATGCCGTAACGCGAAAGAGGCGCGGCGGTTGCCGGCAGCGCGTAGGCGGCGGCGCCGCTGAGCGAGCCGACAAGGAGGCGGCGGCGGGTGAGCTTCATGGCCCGCATATTGCGCCGGCGAGGATTAAGCGAGGTTAACGCCGCGCCGCCGCGGCCAGCGCCAAAAGTACCCGGGTTCCCGCGCGCACGAGGTCGTCGAGGCTGTGGCGGGGCTCGTTTTTTCCACGCGGGCGGGCGTGGCGGCCGGTGAGCGGCACGTGCACGAAGGCGGCAAGCCGGGGCCCGCCCGGCGCCCGCGCCGCAACGGCTGCCTGCCAGCAGAGGTAGTTGCACAGGTAATGCCCGGCGTCGCGCGACATGGCGGCCGGCACGCGCGCGGCTGCTGGCGGCGCTGTGCAGATGGCGCGCCGGCGCCGGCATGGCTTGATGAGGCAGGCCGCGCGCGATCGCCCGGCCGCGCGGCGCCGCCCCCGCAACGTCCGGCATGAGCGCCAGCGCGTTGCGCGCGCGCGTCTCGATGCGCAGCGCGCGCGTCCGCCCGGCCAGCCCGAACATCAGGATCGCGTCAGGCTTGTGTTCGGCGATCAGCGCCGGCAGCTCGCGGTCGACCGCGGCATAGCTGGTCGCGAAGAGATGCGGCACCACGCGCACATCGGCCAAGGCCGGCCGCCGCAGCAGCGCCAGCCGCTTCACCAGCGGCGTGGTCGGGTTGAACGGCGCGCCCGGAAACGGCCCGAAGCCGGTGACGAGGATGGTGGTCATAATTCTATCGCTGTCATTCTCGGGTGTCGTCCCGCGCGAAGCGCGTGGACCCAGAATCCATAACCCCAGCGCTGCGTGAGTACTGGATTCGCCCGCCGCTTCGCGGCTCCCGGAATGACGCGTGATGAAGAGGATCACACCCCCAACAACGCCGCGATCTCCTCCACCGCCAGCGTCGGCGCCAACTTCCCCGCCGCCACCGCGCTCTCCGCCGCTTTGAGCTTGGCGCGCACGGCCGGATCGCTGCGCAGCCGCGCGGTCAACCGCTCCTCCAGCATGCTCCACATCCATTTCACCTGCTGCTCGCGCCGGCGCTGGCTAAGCTCGCCGGAGGCGGTCATTTTGGCTTTGTGCTCGAGCACGCGGGCCCACAGCTCCGCGATGCCGTTGCCGGTGAGCGCCGAATAGGTGGCGACCGGCGGCGACCAGCGCGGCGAGTGCGGCGTCAAGATGTTGAGCGCGGCGCGGTACTCGGCCGCCGCCACCCGCGCGCGCTCGATATTGTCGCCGTCGGCCTTGTTGACCGCGATCATGTCGGCGAGCTCGACGATGCCCTTCTTCAGCCCCTGCAATTCGTCGCCGGCGCCGGCCACCATCAGCACCAGGAAGAAATCGGTCATGTCGGCGACCGCCGTCTCCGATTGCCCGACGCCGACCGTCTCCACCATGATGACGTCGTAGCCGGCCGCCTCGCACACCAGCATGGTCTCGCGCGTCTTGGCGGCGACGCCGCCGAGCGTGCCGGAGGAGGGCGAGGGGCGCACGAAGGCGTGCGGGTCGATGGCCAGCCGCGGCATGCGCGTCTTGTCGCCGAGGATCGAGCCGCCGGTGCGGGTCGAGGACGGATCGACCGCCAGCACCGCCACCTTGTGGCCTTGGCCGGTGAGAAAAGTGCCGAGCGCGTCGATGGTGGTGGACTTGCCGGCGCCCGGCGCGCCGGTAATGCCGAGCCGCACTGCTTTGCCGGTCGCCGGCAGCAATTCCTGCACCAGCCGATGCGCCTCAAGCCGGTGGTCGGCGCGCTTGCTCTCGATCAGCGTGATGGCGCGCGCCAGCGTTGCCCGCTCGCCGGCGCGGATGCCGGCGGCGAGGGGGGAGGATGGTGCCGCGCTCATGGCCCTGTCACGCCGGCAGCAGAGGAATGCTCAGTCGTGACGCGGCTGCGCGCATCTTCCGATCGAAGGTGAAAAGCGGAGCTTGGTAGGATCGCGCTTTGTCGAGGTAGGCGGCATCGTAGTAGGTCAATCCTGAATCGATTGCCCCTTCCGCGATTGCGATCAATTCGGAAAAAGTTGGCGGCGGCTCGACATTAATTTCCAATTGTTCCAGTGTCGTGGTCACAAATTCGAACTGGCGTCGATCAAGCCGGCCGCGTCGAACGTTGCTAACAAGGGCGTTTCCGATTTCGGCGATCCAATGGTTCGGCACGACAACGTCGTCTGCGACGAGCCTGCGGAAAGTCTGCTCGCTTGTCGCCGCTGCGTCCTCGTTCAAAATGAGCGCGATCGTTGCCGAGGCGTCGATGACGATCAATGCCGGCCCTCATTGATCCACTCTTTGATCTCTTCCGGAGTGGCATTGATTTTGACTTTATTGGCGAACTTGCGAAGCGCGAGCAGCGCTTCCGTCCGTTTCGCGATCTCTTCCTTGGTCAATTCAGGCTCCGCGCGGACGAGCTTGGCCACAGGCTTGCCGTGACGGGTAATGACCACGGCTCCGCCCTTCTCGACTTCCTCGACGAGGGCGGACAGGTTGGTCTTGGCGTCGAATATGCCGACATGTTTCATGCGCGAAATTCTAGCTAATCTAGCTAGACTAGTCTAGCTAGAATTTGGCCGGAAGCGCATTGCCATAAACGGCAACCGCCCGCCCCCGCTTTCGCGGGAACGGGCGGCCATGCGTGCTGATGGGCGGATGTTACGCCGTCGGCTTGCCGGCGGCGCTTGCCTCCTTGACCTCGTTGATGCGGCCCGTGGCGCAGTCGTAGATGAAGCCGTAGATCGGGATCGAGCCCGGCACCAGCGGATGGGTGCGGATGCGCTTGACGTCCTCGACCACGCTCTTGGGCAGATCGCTGATCGTGTGCCAGTTGATGAAATGGCCGCAGACATTGCCGCCGCCGTGCTTGGGATTGGTCCAGGCCTTGCCGTCGAAGCCGGCGGTCTCGAGATTGTCGTCGAGCAGGTTGCTCATGACCTCGTTGGTGAAGGTGAGCATGCCGCAATCGGTGTGGTGAATGACGAACCACTCATTGGTGGCGAGCAGCTTGTGCGAGATCACCAGCGAGCGGATGGCGTCGTCGCTGGCGCGGCCGCCGGCGTTGCGGATGACGTGAGCGTCGCCTTCGACGAGGCCGGCATATTTCGCCGGATCGAGCCGCGCGTCCATGCAGGTGAGAATGGCGAAACGGCGCGCCGGCGGCATGGTGAGCTTGCCCTTGTCGCCGAAGCTTGCGGTGTATTGGCCATTGGCCTTGAGAACGGCATCGTATGTTGCTGTCATAATTTCCTCCCCCGTGCTGCCATTGGTGGCAGCGCGGTTGGGATGCTATCTGCCGCAGGAAACCCGGTAAAGCAATGAAATGAGATTTTTAATTTACATTGCGGCAATGCGGAAAATTCCAACGCCATCAACGCGCGGAGAATGGAACCGCGCCGCGCGTGTTAGTACTTATCGGCGACGGTGCGCGGGCGGCTACGGCGCGGGCGGCAGCAGGATCGCCAGGCCGCCGTCCTGTTTGCGGCGCGCGGCGGTCGCGCGCGCGAAGGCGAACAGCTGCTCACGCGTCGTGATGCGGCAGGGCGAAGGGTCTTTCGCGTCGCCCTTGCCGCAATAGGCCGCGCGCGTCGGCTCGTCGGCGTCGTTCTCGTCGATCGCCAGCACCTGATAGACGCCGTCGGCGATTTTGTGCAGCAGCGCGTATTCGGTGATGCGCGGGTGCTTGCGCGGCACTTCCTGGACGATGGAGTCGCCGTTTTCGAACGGATTGACCGAGAAGGCGGAGACGTCGCCCATGCCGCCGGCGGCGTGTTCGTAGAGCGCGCCGTTCCAGGTGAAGGTGGCCTGCACCGGGTCATGGGCGTAGCCTTGGCGTAGCGTGAGCAGCTGCACGCGCAGGCGCGGCCCGAAGGCCTGCTGCGAGTCGGAGAGGATGGGTCCTGCGGAATTGACGCAGCCGGCGAGCGCAAGGCCGGCAAGGGCGAGCAGGGCGGCGTTTTGCAGAAACTTGGTCACGGCGCGTTTGTCCCGCTGCGGGGGTCAGCCGATCGGCTCACTTTCTGTGTGTCGTCGCCCCAGCAAAGGGTTCAATGCGCGGGCTACTCCGCCGCTTCCTTGCCGTGCCCGAGCCGCTTGTTGAGCGTCTTCAGGAGCTTTTCGGCGGCTTCCGCGATCACCGTGCCGGGCGGGAAGATCGCCTCGCAGCCGGCCTGCATCAGCGCCTCGTAGTCCTGCGGCGGCACCACGCCGCCGACCACGATCATGATGTCGCCGCGGCCTTGTGCTCGCCAGCTCCTCCTTCAGCTCCGGCACCAGCGTCAGATGCGCGGCGGCGAGCGAGGAGACGCCGAGAATATGCACGTCGTTCTCCACCGCCTGGCGGGCGGCTTCCGCGGGCGTTGCGAACAGCGGGCCGATATCGACGTCGAAGCCGAGATCGGCAAAGGCCGAAGCGATCACCTTCTGCCCGCGGTCGTGGCCGTCCTGGCCGATCTTGGCGACCAGCAGGCGCGGGCGGCTGCCCTCGGCGGCCTCGAAGGCCTCGACCGCCTTGCGCACCCGTTCGACCGCGCCGGTCATTGCCGACCTCCCGCTTGTAGACGCCGGTGATCGCCTTGATCTCCGCGCGATGGCGGCCATAGACCTGCTCCAGCGCGGATGAAATCTCCCCGACCGTAGCCTTGGCGCGGGCGGCGTCAATCGCCAGCGCCAGCAGATTGCCGTTGCCGCGGTCGGCCGCGCGGGTGAGCGCGGCGAGCGCTTCCTTGAGCGCCGCCGGGTCGCGCTCGCTTTTCAGCCGCTTGAGCTTGTCGAGCTGCATCTGGCGCACCGCCGAATTGTCGATCTTGAGCACCTCGATGGGGGCGTCCTCGGCCGGCTGGTATTTGTTGACGCCGATCACCGACTGGTGGCCGCTATCGATGCGCGCTTGCGTCTTGGCGGCGGCCTCCTCGATGCGCAGCTTGGGGATGCCGGCCTCGATCGCCTTGGCCATGCCGCCGAGCGCCTCGACTTCCTCGATATGGCCCCAGGCCTTGCGCGCCAGCTCGTAAGTGAGCCGCTCGACGTAATAAGAGCCGCCCCAGGGATCGACGATGCGGGTGGCGCCCGCCTCCTGCTGCAGCAGGATCTGGGTGTTGCGGGCGATGCGGGCGGAGAAATCGGTCGGCAAGGCGAGGGCCTCGTCGAGCGCATTGGTGTGCAGCGACTGGGTCTGGCCTTGCGTCGCCGCCATGGCCTCGATCATGGTGCGCGCGACATTGTTGAAGACGTCCTGCGCCGCCAAGGACCAGCCCGAGGTCTGGCAATGCGTGCGCAGCGACAGCGAGCGCGCGTCTTGCGGCGCGAACGGCTTCATCAGCTTGGCCCACAGCATGCGGGCGGCGCGCAGCTTGGCGATCTCCATGAAATAATTCATGCCGATCGCCCAGAAGAACGAGATGCGCGGCGCGAAGCGGTCGACGGTGAGCCCCGCCTTGATGCCGGCGCGCACATATTCGACGCCGTCGGCCAGCGTATAGGCAAGCTCCAGATCCTGCGTCGCGCCCGCCTCCTGCATGTGATAGCCGGAGACCGAAATCGAATTGAACTTCGGCATGTGCTCGGCGGTATAGGCGAAAATGTCGGAGATGATGCGCAAGGATGGCGCCGGCGGATAGATATAGGTGTTGCGCACCATGAATTCTTTGAGGATGTCGTTCTGGATGGTGCCCGACAGTTTCTCCTGCGGCACGCCTTGTTCCTCGGCCGCCACGATATAGAGCGCCAGCACCGGCAGCACCGCGCCGTTCATGGTCATCGACACGCTCATCTGGTCGAGCGGGATGCCGGAGAACAGCGTGCGCATGTCGTAGATCGAATTCGATCGCCACGCCCGCCATGCCGACGTCGCCGGACACGCGCGGATGATCGCTGTCGTAGCCGCGGTGGGTGGCGAGATCGAAGGCGATGGAGAGGCCCTTCTGCCCGGCGGCGAGATTGCGCCGGTAGAAGGCGTTGGAATCCTCCGCCGTGGAGAAGCCGGCATATTGCCGGATAGTCCAGGGCTGCGCCGCGTACATCGCGGGGTAGGGCCCGCGCAGGAAGGGCGGCTTGCCGGGATAGGTGTCGAGGAAGTCGAGCCCGGCGAGGTCGTGCTCGCTATAGGACGGCTTGACCGCGATGCCTTCCGGCGTCTGCCAGGGGGCGGCCGGCAGCCTCGCCGGCCGGCACGGCGGCGTCCGCGAAATCGACTTTGGCGAAGTTCGGAATCTGGCTCATTTGACACCCAGAATATCATGCGCCGCGCGCAAGGTCGAAAGCGCGTCGCAGCCAGCGAATATGAAGGTTTTTACGCCCGGCCTGCCGCCATTTGTCCTCGTTCTCCCCCGGCCGCCCGGCGAGTTGGACACTGGCGCCGGCGTCGCTGAGCGCCTGGGCGGCCGCGGCGGCTTGCGCCTCGTAGACCTTGTCGGACGAACACAGGCAGGCGAGCCTGGCGCCGGACGCCTTGAACGCCGCGACCATCTCCGCCTGATCCTTGAAGCCGTCATTGCTCACGGCCTCGATGCCGCCGGCCTCGTAGAAATTCTTGGCAAACGTCGCGCGCGCGGTGAAGTCGGACGGCGTGCCGAGATTGGCGAGGAACACTTTCGGCCGCGCGCCGGTCGCCTTGAGCATGCGGTCGGAGGCATCGCGCAAGGCCTCGAACGGCTCGGCCAGCCGGATGCTCGGCAGCGGCTCGACCGTCGCGGCCGCGCCGGCCTCTTTCGGCGCGGCGACGCGCGGCACGTCGAGCACGCGCGCCCGCGTCTTCCTGCAGATTGGGATAATCGCTTGTGCCGGTGATGGCGTCCTTGCGGCGCGCGGCGTTGGCTTGACGTTGCACGCGCACCGCCGCGACGTCGCGCTGGATGAGGCCTTGCTCGAGCGCGGCCCAGGCGCCGCCCGCCTTGTCATAGCTCTGAAACAGCGACCAGGCGGCGGCGCAAAGCTGAGCCGTGAGATCCTCGATGGCGCCGGAGCCGGCGGCGGGATCGGCGACTTTCGCCAGGTTGGATTCCTCGAGCAGAATGAGCTGCGTGTTGCGCGCGACCCGGCGCGCGAAGGCGTCGGGCAGGCCGAGTGCGGCGGTATGCGGCAGCGCGGCGACGTTGTCGGCGCCGGCAAGGCCGGCCGCCGAAACCGCAATGGTCGTGCGCAGCATGTTCACGTATGGATCGTGCCGGGTCATCATGCGCCACGCCGTCTCCGCGGCCACCGTCACCGGCTTCGGCGCAAGGCCGCAGGCCTGTTCGACCCGCGCCCATAGTTTCCGGATGGCGCGGAATTTCGCGATGGTGAGGAATTCGTCGGCGTCCGCCGCCATGCGGAAGTAGATCATGCCGCGCGCGACGTCGAGCGGCACGCCGCCCGCATCGAGCGCGCGCAGGCAGTCGACCGCTGCGGCAAGCGCGAAGGCGAGCTCCTGCGCCTCGGAGCCGCCGGCATTGTGGATGATGCGCCCGTCGGCCACCGCGAAAGGCCCGCGATAGCCTTGCTCGGCGAGACCACGAATGTTGCTCGCGAACGTCTTCGACAATTCGCTCCACGGCGCCGGCGTAGCGCCGCTGGCGGCAAAGCCGCCGATCGGATTGATGCTGGCGCGCAGATCGACGGAGCCGGGTGCAATCTTCCGGTCCCTCACGTAAGCGGCGAAAAGCTGCACGGCGGTGCGCGTCGCCGGGCTGAGGTTGAAGTCGATAGTGATGCCGGCGTCGAGCTGGACGCCGTCGAGAACGCGCGCCAGGACATCCGGCGACGCCGCAAGGCCGTAGCCATTGGCGTTGAGCGAGCCGGCAAACACCAGCGTCAGGCCGGTAGCGCCGTTTTCCAGGTCTTCCAGCGCTTGGTGGTTGGCGGCCTTTGGATCGGGATGGTCGATCCGCTGCATGATCGTCCAGGCCGCGCCCGCCGGCCGGCCCGCGACCAAGGGCGCGCCGGCCGCGCGCTCGTACAGCGGCTCGACCCGCAAGCCGTCATAGGTCGTGCTCACCAGCCGCTTATCGAAGGCGGCACCCTTGAGCGCGGCCTCGACCAGCGCGCGCCATTGCGCGTGGGTAGTCGGCGGGAATTCGCCTGCGAGGGTAAGTTCTTCGGTCATCGGTGGAAAATGACATACACGTTGCGGCGCCGCTATTCCAGGTGAAGCAAATTACGTGCCCGGCCAGGTCAGCCGGGTAATGCCGGAGGCGTCCACGGCCGCTGCCGCCTCGCCGATTTTGCGCCCGGCAATCGCCCGCTCTGGCGCGATCTCGGCCAGCGGCACCAGCACGAAGGCGCGCTCGAACAGGCGCGGATGCGGCAGCTTCAGGTTGGGCGTATCGAGCGTCGCATCGCCATAGGCGATGATGTCGATATCGGCGGTGCGCGGGCCGTTGCGCTTTTCCTGCGCGCGGTCGCGGCCGAGCCGGCGCTCGACCGCCTGCGCGCGCTCGAGCAGGTCCTGCGGAGCGAGCGTGGTTTCGACCGCGATGCACAGGTTGACGAAGGCCGGCTGGTATTTGAAGCCCCAGGGCGGCGTGCGGTAGTCGGACGAGCGCGCGGTCAGCCGCACCTCTTTGCCGTCGCACAGCAGCTTAACCGCGCGGTCGAGAATGGCCCGGCTGTCGCCGACATTGCCGCCGAGCGCAAGCAGCGCCTCGGTCATGATGGGGTCCGGCCGCGCTCGAGCGTGACGCCGACGTCGCTGAAGGTGGCGGCAATCGGCGCGTGCGGCTTGTGGATCGTCACCTTGACGCGCTGCACGCGCGCGAAGGCGGCAAGCACCGCGTCGGCCACTTTGCCGGCGGCGGTCTCGATCAGCCGGAAGCGCTGGACGGTGAAAGCTTGCGACGCGCAATCGACCACCTTGTCGTAGGAGACGGTGTCGACCACCTTGTCGGAACGCGCGGCCGCCGCCAGATCGATGGTCAATTCGAGATCGACGGTGAAGGTCTGCCCGACCTTGGCTTCGTGCGCCATGACGCCGTGATAGGCGTGCAGCGACAGCCCGTTGATGAAAATGCGGTCGCTCATCGGCGCGGCCTCGATGGCCGCGGCGACGCGCAGCGCCTGCACGGTTTCGGCCACGTCATGCACGCGCACGATACGTGCGCCGTTTGCGACCGCCATCAGATGCGCCGCCAGCGAGCCGCCGATGCGCTCGTCGGGCGGGGCCGGCGTCACCGTATTGATGAAGCGCTTGCGCGAGGCGCCGACCAGCAGCGGCAGACCGAAATGCTTGAATTCGGCCAGCCGCGCGATGCAGGTAATGCTCTGCTCCGGCGACTTGCCGAAGCCGATGCCGGGGTCGAGCACGATTCTGTCGCGCGCGATGCCGGCGCGCGCCGCGATCTCGAGCGAGCGCGCAAAGAAAGCGTTGACTTCGGCGACGATGTCGATCGCCGGATCGGCGGCTTCGCGGTTGTGCATGACGATCACCGGCACGGAGCGTTTGGCGACCAGCTTCGCCATCCCGGGATCGCGTTGCAGGCCCCAGACGTCGTTGACGATCGACGCGCCCTGATCGAGTGCCCAGGCCGCGATCTCCGCCTTGATGGTGTCGATCGACACCGGCAGGCCGAGCTTCACCGCCGCCGGCAGCACGACCGCAAGCCGCGCCTTTTCGTCCTCGGCAGAAACCGGCGTCTGACCGCCATAGGGGCGTGTCGATTCCGCGCCGATGTCGAGAATGTCGGCGCCTTGCGCGGCCATTTCCGCGGCATGGGCGATGGCCACGGCCGGGTCGAGGAAGCGGCCGCCGTCGGAGAAGGAATCCGGGGTGACGTTGAGGATGCCCATGACCAGCGGCCGGCCGCGCCCGAGCAGGCCGGCGAGCGCGTCCGGCCCCGGTTTTTGGGCGTTTTTCGGCAGGTCGAGGGCGGGGGCGAGCGGCATCGGCTCGCTTTGCGCATGGCGGCAAGGGGCTGTCAAGCAGCGCTGTCTTCGTCATTCCGGGACGGCGCGTCAGCGCCGGACCCGGAATCCAGAGGCACGCTCGGAATTTGTGTCTGGATTCCGGGTTCGCTTGCTTCGCTCGCGCCCCGGAATGACAGGTTCGCTTAATACGTGATCTTCAGCGGCAGCTTCTTGGCGTGGTCGATCCAGCGCGCCACCAGTTTCTCGGACGGCAGGAAGCGCACCAGCTTGCGCTTCTTGTTGGCCTCGGCCATCGCCTGCGCGAGGTTGCAAGGGTTGCGGTACTTGAGCTCCTTGACGGTATCGACGCCGGCGGCCTGCAGCAGGTCGGCATATTGCTTGCTGATGCCCTTGATGCGCATGCGGTCGGCGACGTTCGCCCAGCACAGCAGCGATTTCTCGCTCAAGCCGGTCTTGGCCGCGAGCAGCTTGCGGCCCTTCACGGTGCGCGCCAGCTCGAGCAGCCTTGCGGTCGATCTTATCCCCGCCGACTTGAGGATCGCGGCGGTCTCGCCGTCGATGCCCTCGATGTCGGTGATGGGATAAGACATAGAACGCCTCCTCGCAGCCCGCCGCTAACGCCGCAAACGCCTCAAATAAACTGACTCAAGCCCGGGATCGCGCCGACGATCTCGCCGATCGCCTCGTCTCCCGCCTTTTCACGGGCATAGCCGATGGTCTCGCGGGTAACGCCCTGCACTTGGCCCATGGACAGGCCGGCCGCCATCATCTTGGTACCGGCGCCCATGACGCCGCCCATGGAGAAGCCGCCGCCGGCGCCTTCCTGCGCTTTCATGAGCTCTTCGGCGCCGGGGATGCGGTCCAGCAGGGCCTGCACCTTGTCGGGCGGGCCTTCGCTGCGCAGAAATTCGAAAATAATGCCGACCGCCTTTTCCGCGGCTTCGCGTTCGACGCCGACATTGGCGACGAGACGCGCGATCAGTTCGTCCATGATCCCCTCACGCAACCGCACTGCCGGCGGATTGACTTTATATTGAACGCCGAGGCCTGCGATGACAAGCGCAATAACTCGATCATGCATTGAAGCTATCGTTAAGCGCGCCCCCTGCCGTCGCTGTCTGTCAAGTAAAATCGCCGACGCGTCTGACTGCGCCATGCGCATCGTGTGCTTCATCGGCACCGCGCGCACGGCGCTATCTGTGCGAGAATATCGGCCGTCATGGTTGCGCGACGGGTTTCGCCGCGCTTTTTGACGCGCTTTTCAGGCGGGCGGCGCGTTGCTAGGTTGCCTTTCTTCGCGAAGGAGCTGTTCCCATGAGTACACTCGACGCGGTCTTAAGCCGCATCGACCAGGATATCGACGAAAGCGTGCAACGGCTGTTCGCGCTGTTGCGCATCGCCTCGATCTCGACCGACCCGGCCTATAAGGAACAATGCCGCACTGCGGCCGAGCACGTCGCCGCCGATCTCACAACGATCGGTTTCGACACCAGCCTGCGCCCAACCGAGGGCCATCCGGTGGTGGTGGGCAAGGCCAACGGCGCCAAAGGCCCGCGGGTATTATTCTACGGCCATTACGACGTGCAGCCGGTCGATCCGCTGAGCTTATGGAAGACGCCGCCGTTCGAGCCGCGCATCGAGACCTTGCCGGACGGGCGCAAGATCATCGTCGCGCGCGGGGCCTGCGACGATAAGGGCCAGGCCATGACCTTCATCGAGGCCTGCCGCGCCTTCAAGGCGGTTACCGGCAAGCTGCCGCTGCCCATCACCACCATGATCGAGGGCGAGGAGGAGTGCGGCTCGCAGCACCTGTTCAAGTTCGTGCGCGACAATGCCGCCGAGTTCAAGCTCGACCTGGCGCTGGTCTGCGATACCGCCATGTGGAACGCCGAGACGCCGGCGGTCACCACCTCGCTGCGCGGGCTGGTCTATGAGGAGGTCAAGGTCACTTGTGCCGACCGCGACCTGCATTCCGGCCTGTTCGGCGGCGCCGCGCAAAACCCGCTGCGCGTGCTGGCCAAGACGCTGGGCGCGCTGTGGGACGAAGATGGTCGGGTGACGATTCCCGGATTCTACGACGGTGTCCAAGAGCTACCGGCCGACATCAAGGCCGACCTCAAGGCGCTCAACCTGACGCCGGAGGAGTTCTTGGGCCAGGTCGGCCTCAAGATTCCGGCCGGCGAGAAGGGCCGCTTGGTGCTGGAGCAGACCACCACCCGCCCGACCGCCGAGATCAACGGCATCATCGGCGGCTACACCGGCGAGGGCGCCAAGACCGTCATCCCGGGTGAGGCGACCGCGAAGGTCTCGTTCCGGCTGGTGGGCGAGCAGGACCCGGAAAAGGTGCGCGACGGCTTCCGCGCCTTTGTGCGCGCCCGCCTGCCGGCCGACTGCAAGGTGGAATTCGCCAATTTCGGCCTGGCGCCGCCGCTGCAATTGTCGTTCGACAACCCGGCGCTGAGCAAGGCGCGCAAGGTGCTGGCCGAGGAGTGGGGCCACAAGGCGGTGGCGGTGGGAGCGGGCGGCTCGATCCCGATCGTCGCCGACTTCAAACACGTGCTCGGCATGGATTCGCTGCTGGTCGGCTTCGCGCTCGACGACGACCGGGTGCATTCGCCCAACGAGAAGTTCGACCTCAAATGTTTTCACAAGGGAATTCGCAGCTGGGCGCGCATCCTTGCGGCCTTGGCGGACGCGTAAAACCTTTCAATAACATCGTTTTTTAGGTGCCGGTTACGCGGTCGCGGCCAGTCGGCGGGCTTTCGCGCGCCGGGGCCGGCTGCTATCATTTCCTCCGGTAAAGGCTGGTGGCTTGGGGAGCAGTCGAGTCATGAAACGCTTTTTGCTTGGAATTTTTATTGCGGCGATCTGGAGCGGCGCCGGTCTAGCGGCGGACATGCCGGTGAAGGCGCCTGTCAAGGCAGCACCGCTTGCCCAGGTCGTGAACTGGTCCGGCTTTTATGTCGGCGGTCATTTCGGTTACGGCTGGGCCTTTCCAGAGATCACCCAGGACCTCACCAATACGAAAGTCGGCAATCCCCCGCGTCCCACCGGAATCCTGGGCGGCGTTCAGCTCGGCTACAACTGGCAGTGGGGCAACTGGGTGTTCGGTCCGGAAGGCGATTTCACCTGGTCGGATGTCAAAGGCACGTCGAACATCGTGACGCCGCTCGGCATCATGAATGCGGAAGGATTGCCTGACGACTATGCCACCATCACCGGCCGCGTGGGTTATGCCGTCGGACCAATGCTCTACTACGTCAAAGGCGGCGCAGCCTGGATGAACGAAAATTTCAAACAGCTGTCGGTAACCGTTCCGATCTGCGTCGGCACGCCGTGCACCGGCAGCAACGCTACCTGGGGGTGGACCGCTAGCGCCGGTGGCGAATACGCCATCGACCAGCACTGGTCGCTTAAACTCGAATACACCTATCTCGACTTCCCAAAGAACGAGGCGGTGGTGCTGAGCAACGGCGCGAGCACAAGCGCCTTCCACCTGACCCGGACGTTCGATCTCATCAAGCTCGCGGTGAACTACAGGTTCGGCGGCTAGTGGCGGCTTACTTGAGCTGATCGGCAACCTTGTCGATGCCGGCCCGCGAGCAGACGTCGTCGTTCCGGCTGGTGGGCGAGCAGGACCCGGAAAAGGTGCGCAACGGCATCCGCTCCTGGGAGCGGATACTGGACGCGCTTTCGCAAGCCTAGGGCCTGCACTTACGATCGTGGAGCCGAATGCCGCCGTCGCTGCACGGGGCCGCAGGGCCCAGGGCCATTGTCCATTGCGACCTCGCCGCGCGGATCAATACCCCAGCCCATAATGCTGGCGCACGATTTGGCTGAAATTCCGCTTCAATACCGGATCGGACAAGACAATCCGCATCAACGCGTTCTCGACAGCCTTGCCGCCCGGCTGCCGGTTACGCTCACCGGCAGAACCGCCGTCCCGTCTGAAAACACACGACGCGGGCACGGTACAGACCAGCCGGTCATGGCCACGCGCGACCGCAATTGCCGATCTTGGCCAAGTTCTCCAGTCGTTGGTGCTGGTCGCAATGGCAATTCGATCGTCCGGTATCGGCTCGAGCAGGCTGTAGCCGACATATCGAAGGTTTGCTTTAAGCGAAAGTCCAAGCATGTCCGCAAGCGTGGGAGCGATATCGACGTTTGCGACCAGCTTGCGCGCGTTCGCTTGCATTGCCCGCTTGAGGCCGGCCGGCCAATCGCCGGGCATCTTCAGCATGAATATGGATCTGAGGATTTCCGGGCTGTAGTCCTCGACGCGAACCAATGGCGATCGCCACGGCGCGGCCTCGTAATCGAATTCGCCATGATCGCCTAGTATGACGACCAGCGCATTGTCGAGCCGTCCGGTCTTGCGCAGGGTGTCGAAAAGCGTCCGGTATCCGTGCTCCAGGATGTAGAGCGCGCGCGCTCGCCTGCCGGTCAGTTGGTCGGGCATGGCGATCTTGCTGACGGTCTGGTACGGCGTGTGCAGCGCATTGGGGTAGATGACGGCCAGGATGTCGGAGTCCGCGGCGGAAATAAAATCTGCCAATTTGTCGAATGCGACAGAATCGTCGATCGCTACGTCGTTTATGAGCGGGTATCCCGATTGTTCCGCCGAAAATACATAGTCGAGCGCGGCGCCACTAAAAAACCGCTTGAATTTTGCCCAATGCAAAACTGAGGACGTTACGAAGGCCGTGGTGTATCCGCGCGCTTTCGCAAGATCGAAGATGAAAGGCATCGCATGAAGCTTCGCAACGCTTTCGTGCGATCCGGTGCCGGTGACTATCGATGGAATGCTCACGTCGGTGCAGTTGCTGTTGGTCACGGCATTACCAAACATGACCCATTGTTCCGGCACGCCGCTCATATTCGCAATCTTTGTGCGCAAAGGGACACTGGCGCCCTCGCTCGACGGGAAGTCGAAGCCCGTCGACTCGTTGATGGCCACGATAATCGTGCGAGGCTTGGCGGCGAGCGCCGGGCCGATTTCGATCGCCGCTTGACGATTGACCGCCATCAGCGGTGTCGCTTCGGGCTGATGAACGAGTCGCGGCAGGCTTGCGGTCAACACCGGGCCCAAAGAGGCCGCGCGACTATGCGTGATGAACTTTCCGACGCCGGACGCGACGGCCAGGCAGGCGAGCGCCACGACCGCGGCGGTTGTCTTGTCCGCCGAGACCCTCTTAAACAATGGATATGGCAATAGGATTGTCAGCGCGCCGCACAAGAACACAAGCGGAGAGCTGTATTGGAAAAAGTACGAACGGAGCACCCCGGGTGATGCGAGATTTGCAAACCCAACGGGCAAATTCTCATAGAGATAGGTAAATGGCGAATTGAAATACGCCACGAATGTCATATCGAGGCAAATCGCGGCCCATGCCAGGACAAAGACGATTGCGGTGACACCGGAGCGGGCAAGTCTGGAACGCGGTATCGAGCGGGCGGCGGCATAAAAGAATACGACAATGCAGGCGGTGGAAACGATGTAGTTCCAATAGTCTCGCAGCAGCTGGGCGGGAGGCCGCGGCCACAGGACGGCGATCCAGCCCATGGTCATCACCGCACTGACGCACCCGATAAGTGCGACAGCAATGAGGATGGGCAAAATCGTGGTTCTCCGCGGCATCCAAGCGTATTCCGTGACCGAAATGGTGCGCCGATTGAATTTTTTGGCGGCTCAAATCCGCCCCGCGAGGTCACATTCGCCGTAGCCCATATTATGCTGCCGCCGCGGGCCCTGTCACCTGTCACCTGTCGCCAGCACGCCGGTCGTAGTTTAATTCGATGGCATGCCGCTTGAAGTGCGACCCGAAATGCTTCCACAAGGGCATCCGCTCGTGGGTCGCCACAGAAAGAAGCATGGTAATTTGATCAGACATTCGTCCGGCCTTGGCGGGTTTTCTGGCAGCCTGTTGATCTGGTGGACCGTCAGCCCGTTTGATAATATCGATTGGGGCCACGACAGGGGGTGTCCGATGCTGCGCATCGTTTTTTCGTGTTTTCTACTGGCCGTAGCATTGCAAAGCACAGGCGCGGCCGCCGCCGACGATTTGCACATGTGCATCTACGAGAACGGCAGCGTCGCCATTGAGGCCTGCAACCGTGCGATCAATTCCGGGCGCTACTCCGGCATCGATCTGGCGAACGCCTATATCAATCGCGCCGCCGAAATGATCGCCAAGAAGGATTATAATCGCGGCATTTCGGATGCAAACACGGCGATCAAGCTGTTTCCGCGCAGCACGCTGGCCTACACCAATCGGGGTCGTGCTTATCAATTGAAGGGCGATCTTAAGCGCGCGTTCGCCGACTTCACCGTAGCGATCAGCCATGACCGCGAAAATCCTGCGGCCTATCTCAACAGGGCCTCGGTTCGCGAACAGCAGGGCGATCGCAAAGGTGCCATTGCGGATTTGAAAAGAGCGCTGGCGTCCAAGCCCCGTAAGGGCAAGTTCGTCAATGTGGAAAGTGATTTTAAGAGGGCCCGGGAAAATCTGAAAAGATTGTCGAAGAACCCGTAGCGGGCAGCTGCGGCTTCTATCATTTATAGGCAGATGTCTTGAACGAATGGCGCGCCGTGCGCGCCATCTTGCCAAATTTTCCGCGCTATATCCGGCGATCTTAAAGCCGCGACAGGCGGAGGGGCCGCGCGGGTCGCAAATTACGAGCACGCTCTAGCCGCCTTATTGTCTTGCCGGGTCGCACCTGCTAGGGCGCGGCGGTCAGTCACACGGCAAGGCGCCATGGCTCCACCCCTCCTGCAACTCAAAGAGATCGCGCTCACCTTCGGCGGCACGCCGCTGCTGACGGGGGCGGAGCTGTCGGTCTCCACCGGCGAGCGCGTGTCGCTGGTCGGGCGCAACGGCTCGGGCAAATCGACTTTGCTCAAGATCGCGGCCGGACTGATCGAGCCGGACCGCGGCTCGGTCTTCGTGCAGCCGGGCGCGCTGGTGCGCTACCTGCCGCAGGAGCCGGACTTCTCGGACTTTGCCAGCACGCTTGCCTATGTCGAGGCCGGCTTGCGGCCGGGCGACGACGCCCACATGGCGCGCCATTTGCTGAGCGAGCTCGGTTTGAATGGCGAGGAGGATCCGGCCCACCTCTCCGGCGGCGAGGCGCGGCGCGCTTCGCTTGCCCGCGCGCTGGCGCCGTCGCCGGACATCCTGCTGCTGGACGAGCCGACCAACCATCTCGATCTGACCACCATCGAATGGCTGGAACGCGAGCTCGACGGGCGGCGCACCGCGCTGGTTGTCATCAGCCACGACCGCCGCTTCCTTTCAAACCTGTCGCGCCAGACGGTCTGGCTCGATCGCGGCGAGACCAGGCGCATCGAGCGCGGCTTCGCCCATTTCGAGGAATGGCGCGACGCGCTGCTGGCCGAGGAAGAGCGCGAGCAGCACAAGCTCGCGCGCAAGATCGTCGCGGAAGAGCATTGGATGCGCTACGGCGTCACCGCCCGGCGCAAGCGCAATATGCGCCGCGTCGGCCAGTTGCAAGCGCTGCGCGAGCAGCGCCGGAGCTACCGCGCCAGCGCCGGCGGCGCCACCATCACGGCCGGTTCGGCGACGCCTTCGGGCGTGCAGGTGATCGAGGCCGACCGCATCGCCAAGAGCTATGGCGCGCGCGCGATCGTGCGCGACTTCTCGATCCGCATCCAGCGCGGCGACCGCATCGGCATCGTCGGCCCGAACGGCAGCGGCAAGACCACGCTGATCAATATGCTGACCGGCGCCTTGCCGCCCGATAGCGGCACGCTGCGGCTCGGCGCCAATCTGGCGGCCGTCACCCTCGACCAGCACCGCGACAGCCTCGACCCCAATGTCACGGTCGCCGACGCCCTCACCGGCGGCGGCGGCGAGACCGTCATGGTCAATGGCGCGCCCAAGCACGTCATCGGCTACATGAAGGATTTTCTGTTCGCGCGCGAGCAGGCGCGCACGCCGCTCGGCAAGCTTTCCGGCGGCGAGCGCGGCCGGCTGATGTTGGCGCAGGCGCTGGCCAAGCCGTCGAACTTGCTGGTGCTCGACGAGCCGACCAACGATCTCGACATGGAGACGCTGGACGTGCTGGAGGACATGCTGGCCGACTATGCCGGCACGGTGCTGCTGATCAGCCACGACCGCGATTTCCTCGACCGGCTCGTCAGCGGCGTCGTCGTGCCGGAAGGCGACGGGCGCTGGACCGAATATGCCGGCGGCTATTCGGACATGCTGGCGCAGCGCGGCGCCGATCTCACCCAGCCGCCGCGTCTGCCGGGTGCGCCGAGGCCGGCCAAGTCGGCCGCGCCGCCGGCCGCGCCACCGCAGCCGGCCAGGCGGCGGTTGAGCTTCAAGGACAAGCACGCGCTCGAGACCCTGCCGCGAACAATCGTCGCGCTGCAGGCCGAGGCCGCCGCGCTGCAGGCCAAGCTCGACGATCCCGGCTTCTACGCGCGCGACCGCGCCTCCTTCGAAAACGTGACCGCCGCGCTCGGCGCCGTGCAGCACAGAATCGCCGCCGCCGAGCAACAGTGGCTTGAGCTCGAGATCTTGCGCGAGGAACTGGCCGGGCAATGAGCCAGCGTCCGGCTTCGGCTATTTCTTCAGCTTGTAGCCGGTGCGGAAAATCCACCACACGACGCCCAAGCACACGCTCATGAACAGCAGCGTCATGGCGAAGCTGACCGCCGGGTTGACGTCGGAAATCCCGAAGAAGCTCCAGCGGAAGCCGCTGACCAGATAGACCACCGGGTTGAACAGCGTGATGGTCTGCCACAGCGGCGGCAGCACGCGGATCGAATAGAAGGTGCCGCCCAGGAAGGTCAGCGGCGTAATCAACAAGAGCGGCACCACCTGCAGCTTCTCGAAATTGTCGGCCCAGATGCCAATGATGAAGCCGAGCAGGCTGAAAGTGGCCGCCGTCAGCACCAGGAAGACCAGCATCAGAAGCGGGTGCTCGATGCGTATCGGCACGAACAACCAGGAGGTCGCCAGAATGATCAGCCCGAGCATGATCGACTTGGTGGCGGCCGCCCCGACATAGCCGAGCGCGATCTCCAGGCCCGAGACCGGCGCCGAAAGGATTTCGTAGATGGTGCCGATGAAGCGCGGGAAATAGATGCCGAACGAGGCATTGGTGGTGCTCTGCGTCAGCAGCATCAGCATGATCAGCCCGGGCACGATGAAGGCGCCGTAGGGGACGCCTTCGATCTGGCTGATGCGCCCGCCGATGGCCGCGCCGAACACCACGAAATAGAGCGAGGTCGACAGCACCGGCGACACGATGCTCTGCCAGATGGTGCGCTTGGTGCGCGCCATTTCGAAGCGGTAGATCGCCTGTATGGCCCGGAAATTGATCATCGCCGCTCGCTCACCAGGCCGACGAAAATGTCCTCGAGCGAGCTCTGCACCGTCTGCAGGTCGCGGAAGCCGATGTCGGCGCGGTTCAAGTCGGTCAACAGCGCGGTCACGCCGGTGCGCTCGCCTTGCGTGTCGTAGGTGAACACCAATTGGCGGCCGTCGTCGGCGAGCGCCAGGTTGTGCCCGCTGAGCGCCGCCGGCACGGCGTCGAGCTTCTTAAGCAGGTGCAGGATGAGCTGTTTGCGGCCGAGCTTGCGCATCAGCTCGTCCTTGTCCTCGACCAGGATCAATTCGCCTTTGTTGATGACGCCGATGCGGTCGGCCATCTCCTCGGCTTCCTCGATGTAATGCGTGGTGAGGATGATGGTAACGCCGGAGTCGCGCAATTCGCGCACCACCTGCCACATGTCCTGGCGCAATTCGACGTCGACGCCGGCGGTCGGCTCGTCGAGGAACAGGATCTGCGGCTCGTGGCTGAGCGCCTTGGCGATCATGACGCGCCGCTTCATGCCGCCGGACAGCGTCATGATCTTTTCGTCCTTCTTGTCCCACAGCGACAGCGCCTTGAGCGTTTTCTCCACCAGCGCGGGGTCGGACTTCTTGCCGAACAGGCCGCGCGTGAAGCTGACCGTGCCCCACACCGATTCGAAGGCGTCGGTGTGCAGCTCCTGCGGCACCAGGCCGATCAGCGCGCGCGCCGCGCGGTAGTCTTTGACGATGTCGTGGCCGTCCACCGTCACCGACCCGGCAGTCGCATTGACGATGCCGCAGACCACGCCGATCAGCGTGGTCTTGCCGGCGCCGTTGGGGCCGAGCAGCGCGAAAATCTCGCCGCGCCTGATGTCGAGATCGATGCCTTTGAGCGCCTGAAAGCCGCCGGCATAGGTCTTGGAGAGATCGTTGATGGCAATGATAGACGACATGAATAGGTGCCCGGCGCTGGCTTGAACGCGCATATACCCGCAGGCGGCGGCTCGCGCCAGCCCGGTCCTACCAAAGGCCGATGGGCTTTAGGCCTGCGCGACAAGCGCGTTGAGGTCGGCGAGCGTCTGCTTGGGCGGGAAGTCGAGATATTCGTCCGGCGCCTTGCTGCGGTTGACCCAGACGCCGTTGAAGCCGACCGAGGTGCCGGCCATCACGTCCCAGCGGTTGGACGAGACGAAGGTCACCTCGCCGGCTGCGCATTGGTAGTGGTCGGTGACCAGCCGGTAGACCTGCGGCCGCGGCTTGAACATTTTCAGCACGTCGACCGACAGGACGGCGTCGAGGTCGGCGCCGATTTGGGCGGCGTCGACCGCGCCTTTGAGCATGTCGGGCGAGCCGTTCGACAGGATGCCGGTGCGGTGGCCCTTTGCTTTAAGCGCCCGCAGCGCCGCCCGCGCGTCGGGGAAGGCGTCGAGCTGGAAATAGGCCTCCAGAAGTTGTGTCTTCAGCGCCTTGGGCACGGTGGGCACCCGCGCCAGCGCATGGTCGAGCGCGCGCTGCGTCAGCGTCCAGAAATCCGTGTAATGGCCGGCTAGCGTCAGCGTCCAGGTATATTCCAGCTGTTTCAGCCGCCAGATTTCCGACATGCGGTCGGCATCGGGTCCGGCCTGGCCGCGAAAGCGCGCCATCGCGGCGTGGACGTCGAACAGCGTGCCGTAGGCATCGAAGACGAAGATCGACGGCATGGTATCCTCCGGGTGGTACGGTTATGGTGGCAAAGCACGGGCCGCCGAGCAAAGAAAGCTTGGCGCGGTCACAATCGGGTGTCGGGAGCGCTGAGCAATGGCAGGTCAAGCCTGGTCGCAGACCTGGACCTTTTATGACGGCAAATGGCACGAGGGCAATGTCCCGCTATGGGGCGTGCGCACGCACGCGATCTGGCTCGGCTCCTCGGTGTTCGACGGCGCCCGCGTGTTCGAGGGGGTGGCCCCCGACATCGACCGGCACTGCGCGCGCGTCAACGCCTCCGCCAAGACCATGTACCTGAAGCCGCAGCTTTCGGTGGACGAATGGATGGGCCTGGCGCGCGAGGGCATGGCGAAATTCTCTCATGACACCCCGCTCTATGTGCGGCCCATGTATTGGGCCGAGCGCGCAAGCCCCATGGCGCTGCCGCCCGATCCCGATTCCACGCGCTTTGCGCTCTCGCTTTACGATACGCCGATGCGCAAGCCGGACGGATTTTCCATCACGCTGTCGCCCTTTCGCCGCCCCACTTACGAAACCGCGCCGGTCGACGCCAAGGCCGGCTGCCTTTATCCGAACAATGCGCGCGCCATGTTCGAGGCGAAATCGCGCGGCTTCGACAATTGCGTCGTGCGCGACGTGGCGGGCAATGTCGCCGAGCTCGCCAATTCCAACGTGTTCATGGCCAAGGACGGGGTCGTCTACACGCCGATCCCGAACAACACCTTTCTCGCCGGCATCACCCGCAAGCGCGTGATCGGCCTGTTGCGCGAGGCCGGCATTTCGGTGGTCGAGACCGTGATGCGCTACGAGGATTTCGCGACGGCCGACGAGATTTTCTCGACCGGCAACGCGTCCAAGGTGCTGCCCGTCACCCGCATCGACGACCGCTCATTGCAGCCCGGGCCGCTCTACCGCAAGGCGCGCGCGCTGTATTGGGAATTCGCGCACTCTTGAGTAAAGCGAGACGATGATCGCCCGCTTCGCACGCGCCCGCCTCGTCCGTACAGCCGCTCTGGCCGGCGCCGGCGCGCTGCTGTGCACCGGCGCCTTCGCGCAGCAGACGGCCGCCCCGCCGCTGCCGCCGCCGCAGCAGGTCCCGGCGGCGCCCGCGCCTCCGCCGGTCAATCTGAAAGCGCATTTCGCCATCATCATGACCCATATCCAGGTCGGCGAGCTCAATTGGGCGGTCTATTTCGACGGCGACAGCTACAACACCTCCGCCAGCGGCAAGGCGAGCGGCGTGTTCAGCGTGCTGGTCAAGGGCGAAGGCGCGGTGACCACCCACGGCAGCATCGTCGGCGGGCGCCTGCTGCCCAAGACCGCTCGTTCCCAAGTCGCAGACGATGACGGCGCCTACAACGTCACACTGACCTTCGAGGGCGGCGCGCTCACCCATGTCGCCGACAAGGGCGCGCCGCCGCCCGAGGACCGCGTGCGCGTGACGAAGAACCTTCTGCACGACGTCGCCGATCCGCTCAGCGCCATGCTGATCCCGTCCGGCGGCAACGCTTTCGCGGCGGCAAACTGCGACCGCACGCTCAGGATTTTCGACGGCCGGCGGCGCTATAACCTGGCGCTTTCCTATAAGCGCCTCGACAAGGTCAAGATGAAGCACGGCTACGTCGGCAAGGTGCTGGTGTGCACCGTCGTGCTGCGCCCGATCGCCGGCTACCGGGTCGGCAGCCTGCTGGTGCGCTATCTCGCCGGCAAGGACGATCTCGAAATGTGGTTCGCGCCCATCGCCGGCGTCGCCATCCTGGCCCCGGTGCGCGCGCTGATGCCGACGCTGATCGGCACCATGGACATCCGCGGCGACGAATTCGTCACGCACGCCTCGCAGGCCGCCGCGCCCGCGCAAGATAAGCAAACAGTGAAGCAGCCATTGCAGCAGCAGTAGCCCGCTGCCGCGCGCGGAACCCGCGGGGGGTGCGACAAATTGGAGCGGGGACAGGGCCGCGCCCGCGCGTTGACCTCGCATCTTGCCGCACTACCATAGGTCCAACCACGCGGCCGCCCGCCGTTCGACGTTTTTTGCGGGGGTTCGGCCGCCGATGCCGACGGCGCGCGCATTTGACACGGGCCCGCTTCGGCGTTTGCGCCGCGGCGCTAGAGCGCAGAGCGTTCCGCGGGCGCTGCAAGCCAGCAAAAGGATGACGCGATGAAGCTGAATACCGCAACGGCCGAGCGCACCCAATCGCAATTCGACGCCCAGGCCATCCCCGAAAACCACCCGGTGGTGCATCAGCTCAATTCGCTGTTCGGCGACCACACCTTCTTCCTCGACGCGCAAGGGCTCAACATCGTGGAGCCGGCCGGCATCCGGCGACAACGGCGTCAAGACCGCGCAGGTGGTCAAGCTCGCCGGCTGGAGCGACGGCGAGCGCACCGCGCTCGCCCCGCACGAGCCGGAAGTGCGCGAGGTCGTGGTCGTGCTCGAGCCGGGGCCCGACAACGCGGCCTGACGCTCAAGCGACGCGCACCGGCCGGCCTTCTTCGATCGAGCGGATGAGCGCCTCGAAGGCGCCGGCGACGTCGAGCATGTCTGCTACCGGCACCGGAAACGGCTTGCCGGTCTCGATCGTCTCGGCAAAGGCCTCGATCAGGAGGCCAAGCGAATCCACTTGCGGATAGCGGGTGGTTTGCGGCTCACCGCCGATCTTGGCGACGGTGAGCATGGTTTCTTCGCGCGCCTCCGCCCAGCCCTGCGTTCCGAACACATGGATGCGCCAGAACATCGGCGCCGCGCGCACGCTCGCCAATAAGCCGGTGGCGCCGCTCTTGAACGTGACCAGCGCCGCGGCCGCGTCGCGCGGATCGGGCGGCGGTTTCTGTGCGTAGACGTGAGCGTCCACCGTGGCGAGCGGCCCGGCCAGGTTGACGAAGGCATCGAGCACGTGCAGCCCGGCGCCGGTCATGCCGCCGCCGGGGGATTCGCGCGGATCGTCGCGCCAGCCGCCTTGCACGCGCGTGGAATGCTCGTTGCTGAAATTGCCCTCGATATGAAGAAGGTCGCCGAGCGCGCCGTCGTCGACCGCGCGCTTGAGCGCGCGCATCGAGGCAAAGCAGCGCTTGTTGTTGCCGAGCGCGAACGGCACCTTGGCCCTGACGGTGGCGGCGATGGCGCGCTCGGCTTCCGCGCGCGTCAGCGCCAGCGGCTTCTCGCACCAGACCGGCTTGCCGGCCGCCGCCACCGCTTCGATCTGCGAAACGTGCAGGCTGTGCGGCGTCGCCAGGAATACCGCCTGCACGTTGCGGTCGGCGATGGCCGCCTCGAAGTCGGTGGACAATTCGAAGCCTTTTGCGGCGGCAAAATCGGCGACCAACTCCGGCTCCAGGCTGACGCCGCGCACGACGCGCAGGCGCTTGCTCTTGCCCTGCACGGCCTCGACGATCGATTTTCCCCAGCGGCCGAGGCCGATGACGGCGGCGTTGATCATGGCAATGAGACGGGCGGGCAGGGACGGTGCATCGCGCGTATTTTAGGCGGGCGCCGGGCCTGAACGTCAAGGCGGCGGTGATCGCCACCGCCGCCCTTGAATCTTGCGCCAAATTGCGCGCCGCTACTTGGTCGCCGCCGCGAACAGTTCCTCGGCGTATTCCCAGTTCACCAGGTTGTCGAGGAACGCCTTGAGATAGTCCGGGCGCCGGTTGCGGTAGTCGATGTAGTAGGAATGCTCCCACACGTCGCAGCCGAGGATCGGCGTGCCGCCGTGCACCAGCGGGTTCTCGCCGTTCGGCGTCTTGGTGACGGCGAGCTTGCCGCCCTGCACCGCGATCCAGCACCAGCCGGAGCCGAACTGGGTGGCGCCGGCGGCCGCGAAATCCGCCTTCATCTTTTCGACGCCGCCGAGATCCTTGTCGATCGCGGCCTTGAGCTTGCCGGGGATCTTGTCGCCGCCGCCGCCCGGCTTCATCCATTTCCAGAAATGCATGTGGTTGTAATGCTGGCCGGCATTGTTGAACAGGCCGGCATTCTTGCCGAAGGAGCCTTTGACGATCTCCTCGAGCGATTTGCCCTCAAGCCCTGAGCCTTCCAGCAGCTTATTGCCGTTGTCGACATAGGCCTTGTGGTGCTTGTCGTGGTGATATTCCAGCGTTTCCCGCGACATATAGGGCGCCAGCGCGTCGTGGGGATAGGGCAAGTCGGGCAGCTTGAACGACATTTTACGTCCTCCTCGATCCACAAACGATGATTGCGGAATAAACCGGTCCCCCATCAGGCAACCGGCACCTCCCGGGCGAGTTCCATTGATCCAAGTCTAATTAGAGGCTGGCGCTGCCGGGGGCAACGCCTTGCCGGCGAAAGGTGCCGGCGACGCCGATTTGTCGCTTTGCGCCCGGCGCGCCGCCGGGGCCGCCGCCGAGGCTTTCGTTAACGTTAATCAAGTGTGAAGAGATTTTTGGCATTTTGGCCCGCGGGTGTTGCCGCGGGCGCGGGAAAGCGCCAGAATTCGTGGTTTCATAACGGGTTACTTGGATTTGCGCGGCCGGCGGCGGGACCCCGGCGAAAGCGAAGGGGATCGCGATATGTCGATGTTGTTGTTCATCATCGGCGGCATCGCCGTCATGGTCGGCGCGGCCACGGTCGCCTTCGGCATTCCGATCAACGAATTCAGCTTCGGCAATACGCTGATCGTGTCCGGCACCACCGTCGGCACCGGCGGTCTGATCATCATCGCCCTCGCCGCCGCCGTTGCCCGGCTCAACCGCATCGCCGAGGCGCTGGCCGCGCGGCCGGAGGCCTTCCCGCACGAGGCGCTGGAGCCGCCGCCGGAAACGAGCGGCCTGCCGGCGCCGGGGCGCATTCCGTTCCCGCCGCGCAAGCGGCCGGTCGAGCCGGCCCCGGCCGAGCTGCCGGGCTTCGAGCCGGCGCCGGCGGCCGAGAGCGCCGGTGCAGAGCCGCCCGCGCCCTCGTTACGCAATCCGGAGGCGCCGCCGACGCTCGCAGAGGAGGTTTCGCTCTCGCCCAATGGCGGCCAGCCGCGGCCGTTGCCGCCCGATTTCGCACCCCCGGCCCATCCGGCGCTGCCGCCTGCTGGCGAGCCCGCCTTCGAAATGCCGTGGCGCACGCGCGAGCCGTCAGCGGCCGAGCCGAGCAGCGGTTTCGACGCCATGTGGCCGGAGCCGGCCAAACCGCCGGAGCCTGAGCCGGCGCCCGAACCGCCGGCCGCCGCGCCGCCGCCGGCGCGCGCGGTCGCCGTGCTGAAGGCCGGCGTGGTCGACGGCATGGGCTACACGCTCTATGTCGACGGCTCGATCGAAGCCGAGCTGCCGCAAGGCACGCTGCGCTTCGCCTCGATCGACGAATTGCGCGAGCATCTGGAAAAAGGCGCCTAGCCGCCGCGCGGACGCCGGCGCCGGCCGCAGCCCCTCTCGGGCGCGCGGCCCGGCGCGGACGCCGCTTGCCTCACTAGCAATACGCCAAGTCTAACAAGTCTAATCAGACTTTATCCCAGGTTCTTCTTGCGGATCTTGGGCTTGGCTAGTAGAGTTTACAATATAGCCTGCGTCTTCGCCCTTCGCCGCAGGTAAGCGCGCAAGATCAGCCGCATCGTTGTTTCAGGTCCGGTCTGCAAGCCGCCGGGGAATGGCCGAGCGCCAGAAAAGGTGAGCTTCGATGAACGAGAGCCCAGGCAACTTCATTGAGCTGACCGCGGAAATCGTCTCCGCCTATGTCAGCAACAATACCGTGGCGGCCGGCGACATCCCCGGCCTGATCAACCAGGTGCATGCGGCGCTGAGCCGCGTGTCCGGCAAGCCGGCCGACGGCGCGGCCGAGCCGCTCAAGCCCGCGGTGTCGCTGAAAAAATCGATCACGCCGGAACACATCGTCTGTCTCGAGGACGGCAAGAAATTCAAATCGCTCAAGCGCCATCTGCGCACGCAGTACAACATGACGCCCGAGCAATACCGCGAGAAATGGGGCCTCGGCGCCGACTATCCGATGGTGGCGCCCAATTACGCCGCCGCCCGCTCGCAACTGGCCAAGCAGATGGGCCTCGGCCAGCAGCGCCGCCGCCGCTCGAAATAGCCAAGAACCGCCCGTAGCGCTCGCCGCCGGCCGCCTTGAGCGGCGGGCGCGGGCGCTTGTCTGCGCCGCGGCTTACCCTTTGCGCGGCTGCCCCGGCTCGTCAAATCGCCGTAGGAAAAAATACAATTTCCTGTGGACAACTTTCCTAACAAAAGCCACAATTCCGCGGCGGCAACGCAGGCATTGCCATCGACACCATGGTCGCGGCGCGCCAGAGCGTGCATCGGGCGCTCGACGCGGTCGGCCCCGAATTCACAGGCCTGTTAATCGACGTCTGCTGCATCCTGAAGGGGCTTGCCGATATCGAGCGCGAGCGCGTCTGGCCGCCGCGCTCGGCCAAGATCGTGCTGCAACTCGGCTTGGAGCGCCTAGCGCGGCATTACGGCTACGCCGGCGAAGCGCGCGGCCGCGCGCGGGTGCCGTTGCACAGCTGGCTGGCGGAGGATGCCGGGTTCAGCTTGGATGGCGGCTCGGAAACGTACCCGCCTTGACCGCTATTTCCTGCGGGTCGATCCTAGGCTCGACCTGCGAGGCGGGGCGCGCCATTGCAATTCATCCCCAATATCAGCTACGGCACCGAGGGCTACCCCGAAAAGATCGCGCGCCGGCTGCGCGCATTCAACTTCGCGATCTGGCTTGCCGCCAGCGTCCCCGCGATCATGGTGTTCGTGCGGCTGCTCTCTGGAAAATGGCTGGTCGCGGCTGTCGATGTGTTCGTGGTGGCCAGCTACGTATCGATGCCGTTGCTGCACAGATTTGGCGCGCTGGCTGCGCCGCTTGTATTCTTAAGCCTCTCATACGCGATTTTGTTCTGGGTCAGCTGGCTCGTCGGCACCAACGGCGGCGAGCGCATCGGCTATTTCGTGGCTGCTGCGCTCAGCATTTTGGTCATTGGTACCGAGCATTATCTCATCACCATCATGATCGGCATCATCTCCGTTGGATTGATTTTTCTGACCGAAATTGTGCTGCCAAGAGACAGCGGATTTGCATCGCCCACCTTGCTCTTCTACACCAATTTCGCCGGCGGCGTCGTAATCAGTACCGCGGCGTTATACGGCATCATCTTCTATGCGGTGCGCCAAATGGAGAACGCCGAGGAAAAAGCCGAGCGCGAGCATCGGCGCTCGGAAGGCCTGCTCGTCAACATCCTGCCCTCGCGCATCGCCGAGCGGCTGAAGGACAGGCCGAATTCGCAGATTGCCGACGCCTATCCCGAGGCCTCCATCCTGTTCGCCGACATGGGCGGATTTACTGCGCGGACGAGCGACACCGCGCCGGAGGACCTCGTGCGGTTCTTAAACGCCGTCTACAGCAAGCTCGACGCCTTGGTCGAGCGGCATGGCTTGGAGAAGATCAAGACCTCGGGCGACGCCTATATGGTGGTTAGCGGCGTGCCGGAGCCGCGCCCGGACCATGCCGCTGCATTGGCCGCGCTCGCGCTCGACATGCGCGGAGCGTTGGCCGGGCTTGTCGATCCCAAGGGCCGCCCGGTGCCCGTCCGCATCGGCATGGCGTCCGGGCCGGTGGTGGCGGGGGTGGTCGGCACGCGCAAGTTCTTTTACGACGTGTGGGGCGATGCGGTGAACACCGCGTCGCGCATGGAGTCGACCGGCGAGGCCGGAAAGATTCAAATCGCGCCCGGCACGCGCGAACTGCTCGCCGACCGTTTTGAGCTGGCCGAGCGCGGCGTCATCGAGGTGCGCGGCAAAGGCCCGATGCGGACATGGTTCCTGCTCGGACGCAGGCCGGGAGAGGTGGCAGCGGACGCGCGGCAGCCGAGTTAGCCAAGCTGCGCTAGGGGCTCCGCCTGGTTTGCCATCGCAAAACCTCGCCCGGCGAAACGACTTATCCCCGTTTCGCGCGCGCAAGGGCTTGAAAAATCACGACACAAAAAAGGCTTATCCCCGGCCTCTCAGGCGGCCTTATCGTGCGTGCATCCCGCCTCGTACCGAGGGGTGTCTGATCAGCATCTTCAGACGCGGGGCGGGGAGCGGTGGCCGGGGAATGACTTCACGCTGGAGATGCGGCGAGAAGGCCCGGCGGTCCAAGCCGCATGTGTCCCGGCGCGCCTGCCGCGCGCCACGGGGCCCCGTGATGGCGGCACCGGCGACCGGTCACAGGTTTGCCGACCCGACCTGGGCCCGAGAGCGGTGGATAGGCGGCCTTCCAATTCGATCAGGAGAGGCGGGTCGCCTGAAAGGTCAGTCCACCGGGGGCCATGCGGAGCAAACCTCAAACACCGCGCGCGGGACGCCTTGGGACTGGCGGACTTGCGGATTTTACCTCCCGAGCGTGACGGCGCGAAGGAGGGCGCCTCGATGCCGCGAGGTGTCGAGGCCTGCGGGTCCGTTTGGGCCCTTGGCGTCCCGCGCGCCCTCGGTGCTTTTTCCGAAGGCCACGGCAGGAGACAGACGACGGCGTACTCCGCGCCGCTAATAACAGGGGCGGCGGAGAGTTGGCTTGCCTCGCCAGAGCGATGCGAAGGCGGGCTAAGCAGGCTGTTTGAAAATTGAATCGGTGAATGTGAGCGCGAGCGTGAGGTTCACGCCGCCGGCGCCAGCGCCGCTTTCGCCTCGGCCTGGATGCGCTCGACCATGGCGCGCAAGCCGTTCGAGCGCTGCGGCGTCAGGTTCTCGCGCAAGCCCAGCTTCGCGAACAGCGCCTCCGCGTCGGTGTCGCGGATCTCTTTCGCCGGCTTGCCGGAATAGAGCGCGAACAGGATGGCGATCAGCCCGCGCACGATATGGGCGTCGCTGTCGCCCTCGAAACTGAGGCGGGGACCGCCCGATCCGTCCGGCTTCACGTGGGTGACCAGCCACACTTGGCTGGCGCAGCCGCGCACTTTGTTGGCCTCGCTATGGGCTTCCTGCGGCAACGGCGCCAGCGTGCGGCCGAGCTCGATGACATAGCGATAGCGGTCGTCCCACTGATCGAGCAGCTCGAAATTCTCGATGATTTCGTCGATCGCGCTCATGCCGTCCCTCGGTGCCTCGCTCTATATAGGCCGCGGGGCCGCGAATGGCCAACGCCGCTCACGCCCGCAATTACTGGGCATCCGCGCGGCTCGCTCGAGGCGAATGGAAGCGGTTCTAAACCGAAGGCCGCCCGCGCGGCGCTTCCCGGCGCGGCGGGAGCGGAACCCGCACATGCCAGGCCGGTGCCAGGTCGGAAGCTTTCAGCGTGCCGTGATCGACCGCCGAGACCGTGACCATCTTGGCCTTGTTGGCCTGATTGCCGGTCTGATCGGCGGCGGCGGTCTTCTGCACCGAGCCGGTCTGCTCGCTCATCTTGGACGTGACGAAAGCGATGATGGTGCGCGCGCCGTCTTCCGCCTTGTGGCCGAGCGCGACGGCGACCTTGCCGCCGACCTTGCACGCGGTCGGCTGGCGGTCGCAGAAGCCGCGCATGTCGGAGACCGCGGCGCTCGCCAGCGTGACTGCCTGCGTCGCGTTGATCTGCGCCTTGGGATCCGTTTTCGCGCCGCCACTCGGCAGCAGCAGGCAAACCAGCCCAAGCCAGAACGTCATCCGCAACAGGAAGAACATGACCCGATCCCAATCATCCCCGGCGGCCTTTTCGCCGCCTTTGAACTAAACAATACCAGACAGGCTTGAAGCTGTCGTTGGCGATGAAGCGACGTTTTTGACCAATATCGACGCGAATACGACGCGATTTTTCGTCAAATTTGACAGGATCGATTTTGCTTAAAATTTTAAATAGGCGCGGCCGCGCGCCTTGCGCGCAATACCGCTCGCCTGGCGCGACATGGTTAGCACGCGGTAAGAATTGCACGCGCGCGGTGCAAAGCGCGCCGTCCGGCAAGACAAATTTCACCATGCCCGGCAAAACGGCGGCGCTGCGCTTGCGCGGGTGCCGCCACGCGCGGCCCGGCGCGCCGCCTTAGCGTTCGCTTAAGCGGCTTGTTGCTAGCATCCGGGCTTCAAAAGGGGCGCGTCTTTTTTCGTCGAGACGTGGGACAGGGACTAGCGGTGCGTTTCCTCACGCCAGTGTGGAACTATGTGGACGCTTTGGTGCATCCGGCCGCGCGCGAGGATGCGCTGGCGGCTGCGCGCCACCGCGCCTTCATCGCGCCGCGCCTGCTCGGCAGCCTCGCGGCGCTGGCCGGCTTCCCGGTCTATCTCGTCTTGCGCGGCGCGCCGAGCGCGCTCGAGGCCGGCGTGTTCGCCTGGCTGGTGGCGCCGATCCTGATCGCGGCTTACTTGTCGCGCACCGGGCGCTATGAGCGCGCGCACGTCCTGTCTTCGCTGGCGCTCGCCGGCCTGCTGACCGCGGTGGCCTGGTGCACGGGCGGCATCTCGTCTTTCGCCGCGCTCTGGCTGGTGGCGGTGCCGCTGGAGGCGGCGCTGTCGGCCTCGCGCCGGGCGGTGGCCTTCGCCGCTTTATTCGCGTTTGCCGGCGCCGGGCTGCTGCTCTTTGGCGGCGCCTTCGATCTTCTGCCGCGGTCGCCAAGCGTGGCGGCCCAGCATGGCGCGCTGGCCGCCCTCGGCATTATCGCCGCCGCGCTCTATGCCACCGCGCTGGCGCTCGCCGGCGAGCAGGTGGCGCGCACCGGCAACGACTTGCGCCAGACGGAAGAAGCGCGCTACCGGCTGCTCGCCGGCAACATGACCGACGTCATCTCGCGGCACGCGGCGAACGGTGCGGTGCTGTTCGTCTCGCCGGCGGCCGGGCCGCTGTTCGGCGCGCGCGCCGCCGACCTTTTCGGCGACGGCTTGTTCGAGCGCGTGCACGTCGCCGACCGGCCGGCCTATCTGACCGCGCTTTCCGACGCCGCCGCGCTCGGCGAGGACCGCGCGCTCGAATTCCGCATCCGCCGCGGCGGCGAGGCAGACGCCCCGGGCGGCCAATTCGTCTGGGTCGAGATGCGTTGCCGCCCGCTCGCAAGCGCCGGCCGCGCGCGCGAGGTGGTGGCGGTGCTGCGCGACGTGAGCGAGCGCAAGGCGCACGAACGCGCGCTCGAGATCGCGCAGGCCGAATCGCAGCGCGCCAATGCCGCCAAGAGCCGCTTCCTCGCCATCATGAGCCACGAGCTGCGCACCCCGCTCAACGCCGTCATCGGCTTCTCGGACATGCTCGCCAACGAGTCGCTGCCGCTCGATCCGGCGCGCAAGCTGGAATACGCCCGGGTGATCAACGAATCCGGCCGCCACCTGTTGTCGGTGGTGAACGGCATTCTCGACATGTCAAAGATGGAGACCGGCAATTTCGAGATCACGCCGGAGCCGTTCGCGCCGGCCGCTGCGATTGCAAGCTGCTGCGATATGCTGGCGCTCAAGGCGCAAGAAGCTGGCGTGACGCTCAACCACCGCATCGCCGCCGGCCTACCGGAGCTCGACGCTGACCGCCGCGCCTTCAGCCAGATCCTCATCAATCTCGTCTCCAACGCCATCAAGTTCACGCCGCGCGGCGGCCGCGTTTCGGTCGGTGCGCGCAGCGATGGCGGCCGGCTCGCCGTCACGGTCGAGGATACCGGCGTCGGCATCGGCGCGGAGGATCTGCCGCGGCTGGGCGAGGCCTTCTTTCAGACGCGCGCCTCCTACGACCGCAAGCACGACGGCGCCGGGCTCGGCCTCTCGATCGTCAAGGGGTTGGTGCGGCTGCACGGCGGCGACGTGGATATCGCCAGCCGCCTGGGGCAGGGCACGCGCGTGACCGTGCGGCTGCCGCTCGCGGGTGAGGGAAAACGTGCCGCCGATCCGATCAAGCTGGTGATCGAGCGGGTGGGCGCGCCCGCCGCCTCAGCCAACATCAAAGCGAGGAAAATTGCCTAGCCGCCGCCGCCCGCCAGTCGATCTCAAGCACGGGCTGATCGCCGCCACGATCGCGCGCCACCCGCGTGAATTCGTCGGCGTCGTGATGGCGACCGCCGCGACGCTGGCGATTTTCGCCAACGCCCTGTTCCTGCAGAAGGGCCCGCACCCCGCGCCGATCTTCGCGACGCGACCCTTGCTGAAGCATCATACGCCGGTCGTCCTGCCGCGCCCGCATCCGGCGCCTCCGCCGGTTCAGACGCGCGATACGCATGTGCGCAGCCCGGCCGAGCTCGTCACGGACATTCAACGCGCGCTTATCGAGCGCGGCTTCTATCAGGGCGCCGTCGACGGCCTCTGGGGCGCCAAGAGCGACGCCGCGGTGCGCGCATTCGAATTGGCCGCGCATGTGAAGCTCGACCCGGCGCCGAGCGAAAGCCTGCTGCGCGCCATTGCGGCTTCGCATGTCAAGGCGGCTCAGCCGGAAGCGCCGCGCGCCGCGGCCTTGCCGGCGCCGAGCACCGCCGCGCCGGTGCCCGCGCGCAAGGATGCGATTGCCACGCTGATCGTGCCCCCCCACCGCGTGCTTGCAATTCAGCACGCGCTCGCCGATTTCGGCTACGGCCAGATCAAGCCGACCGGGGTGCTCGACGCGGACACGCGGGCGGCGATCGAGAAGTTCGAGCGCGACCGCCAATTGCCGGTCGACGGCAAGATCTCGGATCGCTTTGTGCGCGAACTTGCCGCCATGACCGGGCGGCCACTGGAGCAATAGCGGCGTATCGCCCGCTCGTGATACTCAACTGACATGCGGTTGAAATCCGGCATCTGGGTGGCGGCCTATCTGCGCCGCGGCCAAGTCGAAGGCGCCTATGGGGTCGTGCGGCGGCGCGGCGCCGAGGAGGCCGGCGCCGTGTTCATCATCATCAACCGGCTCGACGGCACCGCAAGCCTTTACGGCCCGGCGCCGCAGAGCGCCTTCGACGAGGCGCAGCCGGCCGAGCGTATGTTCAGCGCCGTGCTGGGGGGCGACGCGCCGGTGCCGGAGGCCGATATCGAGGCGCGGCTTACGCGCGAGATCCGCTACGATCCGGATGTCTGGATCGTCGAGATCGAGGACCGCGCGGGGCGGCATTTTCTCGACCGCGCGCTGGTGTGACGGCGCTAGCGGCCGTCGGAGCGGGTGCGGGCGGGGTACGGCACGCGCTCGCGCGCGACACGATGCTCGGCCGGCGTCGCCGCCGCGCGGGCGCCGCGGCGCTCGTCGTCGTAGTGCTGCGGCGCATAAGCGGGCCGGGCGCGGCCGCCCTCCTGCCGCCAGATCGCCAGCATGCGCGTGGCACTGGCGTGCGAAATCTCGTCAAAGAGCCGGGCGAGATCGTAGACCCGCTGCACCGACTGCCCGACCACTGGATTGAGGAACAAGAGGATGCGCTGGAGCACCGCCGCCTCCATGCCGAGCGCCTTGGCGGCGACCACGATCGGCTCGCCGGAATGGTCGCGCGCAATGCGCTCGGCTACGCCTTGCGAGACGCCGAGCGCGCGTTCGAGCGTGCGGGTGAATTCGCTGGTGTTGCGTTGCAGCGCTGCGCTCTCCAGCCGGCGCATGGCGTCGGCGGCGCCGGGCGCTGGGCGGGGCGCGGGCATCTCGGCCACCAGGTCGAGATTGATCAGGATCAGCCGGCGCTCGTCCGTATTGGCCGCGAAGAACAGCGCGGCAAGGTCGGGCTGCGCCGGCTTGGATGCGCGCGCGGGCGCAGCCGTCGCGGGTGCCGGAGAGCCGGCCGCGGCGAGGCGGCGCAGGATCGCCTCCGGCGCCCCGGCATAGCTTGCAAGCCGCGCCGCCACCGCCGCGCGCGTCGGCGCGTCGACGGCTTCGATCAGCCGCCCCGCCAGTTCGACATATTGGGCTTCCTCGTCGGCCGTGTGGACCGGCTTCTGCACGTAGAGATCGGTCAGCACCCGCAGCAAAGTCGGGCGGATGTCCACGCCGTCGCGGCATGCCAGATCGAAAAGACCCTCGAGCGAGGGATAGGCGGAGGACTTCGGCATGCGGCTTTACGCTTCACCACTGGAACAATGCCTCACATTAGTCGGCGCCCGTTAGCAGAGCGTTAACCTTGCGCCCCTTTTAATTAGGGCAAAGGCGCCGATCCGGCAGGCTGTGACGCCGGGCGGAAGGGGGATCTGCAATGGGCGAAGTGATTCAGTTTCCCGACGAGGCCGGCGGACGCGGCGGCAGATATGTCGACGCCAATTCCGAGCCCGCGACCGTGATTATTCTGCCGGTGATCCGCATCGACCGCGGCCCGGACGGCACCAACGGCCTCGAGCCGAAAAGCGGCAACCCCAGCGGCCGCCGCCGCCGCCGTCGCATGGGGCGCTGAAGCGGAGCGCTTCGACGGGTCAGGATGCAGAAATCGACGCCGCGCGCGATGCTGACGCCGTCCTGGCGCCGGCGCCTTGTCGCGTTGGCGGCGCTCACGCTGCTTGCCGGCTGCGCCAACGGCGACTTCAAGGAAGTGAAGCGCTATCTGGTGCGCGACGACATCCACGATTGGGTCGCCAAGGACGCCATCATCGGCACCAACGCCGAGGTCTCGGGCTTCGAGCTGACCGATGACGAGCGCGCGCTGCGCGATCTCGCCTTCCAGTTGATCCAGCCGTCCTACGACCGCCATCAATGGTATTCGATCGCCGGCGAATACGGTCTGATCGAGCGCGCCCAGCGCGAACGGTTCGATCGCACCGACTACGCCACGCGCCTGTTCGGCGACCGCTACCGCTCGCCGTCGGCGCGCTATGCCCGGCTGATCGACGACATCCGCGACGACTCAACGCGGTTGCCGCAGTTCTTCGAGACCGCCACTCGGGTGGACGACATCGACCGCAAGCGGCGCGAGAGCCTGCGCTACATCTCCAATCTGTCGCCGCACGAGCGCAACGAGGCCTTGCGCCGCAATTTCGCGAACGCGGCGATCATATCGCTGGTGCGCACGCGGCTGCACCAACGCGTGGCGAGCTACCATTTCGCGCTGGAGCGGCTGGTGCTGATGACGCCGTCGGTGCAGGCGGCGCAGGTGGAGCTGGGGCTCACCCAGCTGCAGGCGGAGATCGCGCGCTATCGCCATCCCGTGCCGAGCTGGAGACGCGAGCGCAGCCTGGCGTCGTCCGACTGATCAGTTCGAATTCTTTCGGGATTTCGGTGCGCTGGCATTGCGCCGCGTCGACCGCGCGGCGCGCCACCGGCATCAAGCCCGGTTCTGGCGCAAGCGCGCGGATCGCGATCAGGCCGGTGAGCGTCGGCGATTCCACGATCAGCAGGTCGGCGGCGGTGATGTTCTCGTTCTCCGGCATTTCGGCGTGCTGCTCCGGCGTCATGAGGTCGAGCTCGATCGCTTGGCGGCCGGCGGAGCGGTCGTTGATCGCGTAGTAGGCGATGTCGCGGTCGTTATAGAACGATACCGAAGTATAGGCGGAGCTGACCGGCACGCTGAGCTTCATCGGCCCTTGCGAAAGGTCGTAGCGGCAGATCGACATGGCAAAGGCCGGATCCATCAGCGGCATGACGGCCTTTTCCGGCGTCGGCGCGGGCAGGGCGGCGACCGAATTGACCGGCGCGATCGGGGTCAGGCGCGAATAGGCGTCCTGCGTGGCGGTGCGCGGCAAGATGATGATGGTCGCCAGATGCACGATGCCGCCGAGCAAGGCGCCGCCGCACAACAAAAGCAGCAACCGGATCACGGGCATCTCCTGGTCATGATCACGGGCATCGGGATTTCGCGGCCTTCCTTGGTCGCGACGCCGACCGCCGTGTCGTAGAAGCGCAGCGCAAGCTGGTAGCGCTCGACGCCGCCGGTCGGCAGCCAATTGCCCGGGTTGGCGCGCGGCGCAATGACGATCACGAAGCTGCCGTCGCCGCGCCGTACGATCTCCTGGCTGGTGAAATCGTAGCGCTGCAGCGAATTGGCGACCAGCTCGCCGTTGAGACTATAGAGCGTCAAGGTCCAGAAGCGGGCGGCCGGCGTCACCCCCGACACGACCACGTTGCAGCGGCCGTCGAGCCGGCGGCCATTGTCGTCCGCCCTGGCGACAAAGGTCAGCCCGTCGCCGAGCGCGATCGGCAGGCGGCCGCTGCGCGCGATCGAGGCGCGCGCGTAAGGGTCGGCGTTTTGCGTGCCGGTCTTCGGCCAGGCGGTCCAACTGCCGATGCGCAGGGCGCCGAAGGCGGCGCCGCGCGTCAGCGCCAGATAGGTCGAGCCGAGGCCGACGACGGCGGCCACGACGAGCGCAAACAACGTTCCAAGGAGCAGCCGCACGATCGATCCGGTGGCGGTGAGGGAATGTGAATCGGGTCGGGAAGATTACGCTGGCGATGGGCGCTCGGCCAATCAGTTCCGCTCGAACGCGCGTCCCTCCAATGCCGAGGCAAGGGCGTCGCTCTTCTTGCCGGCCTGCCGCTGCAGTTCGGCGGCGACGGTCGCCGGCGGCGGGCCGAGCGCGCGATTGGCCGCGTCCATCATTTGCTCGATCTGCGAGAGGATGTCGCTGCCCCGCTTGGTGAGCATGACCGGACGCGGCGGCGGCGGCGGCTCGCCGGCTTTGGATTTCAACGCCGCCACCTCCTGCTGGCGCGCGGGCGGCGCCGGGATGCCCGGAAGCGGTTTGATTTCGATGCCCTGATGCGCGTAGGCCATGATGGTGTGCCAGGTCATCGCCGGCAGCGAGCCGCCGGTCATGCGGTTGGTCGAGGTGTAGTCGTCGTTGCCCATCCACACGCCGCAGACGAAGTTGCCGGTGTAGCCCATGAACCAGGCGTCGCGATAAGCGTTGGTGGTGCCGGTCTTGCCCGATGCGGCGATACCGTCAAGCCGGGCGCGGCGGCCGGTGCCGTTTTCGACCACGCTGTTCATCATCTTGATCATGTCTTGCGCGACGTGCACCGGCAGCACGCGGTGCGGCTTCGTGCCGTCGCGGTCCCAGCGCCAGATCAGCTTGCCGTTGCCGGTGCGCACTTCGAGGATGGCATGCGGCACGACCTTCATGCCGAGATTGGGGAAGGCGGCGTAGGCGCCGACGTGATCGAGCAGCTCCACGCCGTCGGCGCCGATCGGCAGCGAGGGCGTGTCGGGCAGCGGCGTATGGATGCCCATCTCATGCGCGGTCTTGATGATCTTGGCGCGGCCGAGCTTGGCATTGCCGTTGCCGATGATGACCGAGAGGCGCACGGCGATGGTGTTGATCGAATGGGTGAGCGCCTGGATCAGCGTCATCGCGCCGCGGTAGCCGTGGCCGTAGTTGTGCGGGCACCAGTTGCCGATGCAGATCGGCGCGTCGATCACGATCGAGGTCGGCTTGAGGCCGTGCTCCAAAGCGGTCGCGTAGACGTAAGGCTTGAACGAGGAGCCGGGCTGGCGCAGCGAGTCGGTAGCGCGGTTGAATTGGCTGGCGCCATAGTCGCGCCCGCCGACCATGGCGCGCACCGCGCCGTCGTTTTCCATCAGCACCGTTGCGGCCTGGCTCGCGTGATATTCCTGGCCGTATTGACGCAGCGAATTCTCCACCGCCAGATCGGCGGCCCGCTGCAGGTTGGGATCGAGCGCGGTGCGCACGACGAACACGCGCTCGGTCATGGTTTTCGGGAAAGTGTCGACCAGCTTCTTCATCTGCTCGAAGGCCCAATCGAGATAATAGTTCGGCGCGCGTTCGTCGCTGCGGTCGACGGGGGTGGCGGGATGGCGGCGGGCGCCGAACACCTGACCCTCGGTCATGAAGCCGGCTTCCACCAGGCGGTCGAGCACGACGTTGGCGCGCGCGCGCGCCGCCGGCAGGTTGACCATCGGCGAATATTTGGTCGGCGCCTTGAACAGGCCGGCGAGCATGGCGGCTTCCGGCAGGTCGACGTCGCGCGCCGACTTGTTGAAATAGTAGCGCGCCGCCGCGTCCACGCCGAAGGCGCCGCCGCCCATATAGGCGCGGTCGAGATAGAGCTTGAGGATCTCGTTCTTGGTCAGCCGCGCCTCCAGCCAGAGCGCCAGAAACGCCTCCTTGATCTTGCGGTCGAGCGTGCGCTCGTTCGACAAGAACAGGTTCTTGGCGAGCTGCTGGGTGATGGAGGAGCCGCCCTGCACGACGCCGCCGGCGCGCGCGTTGGTCACCATGGCGCGCGCGATGCCCGGCACGTCGATGCCGAAATGGTCGTAGAAGCGCCGGTCCTCGGTGGCGATCGCCGCCTTGATCAGGTGATCGGGGAACTGGTCGAGCGGCACCGAATCGTTGTGGCGGATGCCGCGCGTGCCGATCTCGTTGCCGTAGCGGTCGAGGAAGGTCACCGCCAGTTCCGACTTCTTCAGCCAGTTGCCGTCGCTGGTCTCGCGGAAGGCGGGCAGCGCCAGCGCCAGCATCAGGATGAAGCCGGCGGTGCCGATGGTGAGGCCTTCCGAGACCAGTTCGTTGGCCCAGCGCCGCCAGCCGGCGACGTGGAAGCGGTCCATGAAGGTGGAGAAGCGCTCCCACTGCTCGCGCAGGCCCACCGCCGAGCGGAACAGCGAGAAGTCGATCCACGAATCGGCGCCGAGCAGCGCGCGCTTGAGCTTGGGCTTCCAGTCCGATTGGAAAAAATCGCGCAAGGTTCTGGCTCGTTAAAGGCCGCCGGCCGGGCCGCCGGGGCGGTCAATTTGTAGCCGATCGGCCGGGTCTCGGCCAATGGCGGCTGGGGACGGCGGAGCGGTTAATTGAGGGCGAAGGTGAACGGGAAATGCGGTGAAAAAAGGGGGGGCAGAATTCCGGCTTTTCCGCCGTCATTCCGGGACGGCCCGAAGGGCCGGACCCGGAATCCAGACGCGGATTCGGCATTTGTGTCTGGATTCCGGGTTCGCTCGCTTCGCTCGCGCCCCGGAATGACCACAGGTAAGGGCCTGTTCCGCCATGACTGAATCGCCTGTGGGGGCTACAAGGGCGGCAAGAGGAGCCCTTCATGGCCGAGCCCGAAGCCCCGTTCTGGCGCCGCAAGACGCTTGCCGAGATGACGCGGCGCGAGTGGGAGAGCCTGTGCGACGGCTGCGGGCGCTGCTGCCTGAACAAGCTGATCGACGAGGACACCGGCGAGACCGTGTTCACCGACGTCGGCTGCAAGCTGCTCGACGCCAAGACCTGCCGCTGCACCGACTATGCCCACCGCCAGGCCCGCGTGCGCGATTGCGTGCGGCTGACGCCACGCAACGTGAAGCGGCTTTCCTGGCTGCCGCCGACCTGCGCCTACCGCATCGTGGCGGCGGGCGGCGACCTTGCCTGGTGGCACCCGCTGGTGTCGGGCTCGGCGGAGACGGTGCACACCGCCGGCATCTCGGTGAAGGGCCGGGTGAGCGCGAGCGAGAAGGACGTGCCGGATGAGCGGCTGGAGGAGTTTATTGTGGGGTGGCCGGGGAAGTGGCCGAAGGGGGCGCGTAAGCGCATTAAACAGAAATGAGTACTATGCAGTTCCTATGAGGCCTCGTAGCTAAGTTGAATAAGCGGTTTTGCTTGTTCCAGGTCTTCAGTTTTTGAAAGCGTGATTTCCAGATCGCCCGTTCCAAAATGACCGACATTCGAAACGTCACGTGTGAAACTCGGCTCTAAGGAGACTTCGGCTGGATTGACTTTTACGAAGATAAGAATTTTCCCGGTTGTTGGACGAAATTCGACGCCCTCGCTCGGCTTCGCCTCCGCTCGGGCACCCTCTCCCCCGAGGGGAGAGGGAAGCGTGGCTGTCTCGCGCACGCGGCATTATTTCTGACGCGCGGTGATCGGCACGTCGTAATACCCGCGCGCGGCGCCGAACTCGTAATGCCACCATTCGCGGAAATAGTTGCGGAAGCCGTGCGCGCTCATGGCGGCTTTGAGCTGCAAACGGGCGCGGCGCTGCGCGGGCGTGACGGCGGCGCTGGCCGTGTAGCTTTTGACGTCGAGGCAGTCGAAGCCGGTGCCCATGTCGAGCGAATCATCGGGCGCGCGCTGCGCGACCGGCGCGCTGCAGGGGCCGTAGGCGGCGCGCGGGTCGAAGGCCGCCACCTGGCGCGGCGGCAGCGCGATCAGCGTCAGATCGACCGCGGTGCCGGTGGAATGGCGCGAGTGGCTGGCGATAAAGCCGCGCGCGAACAATTCGCGCTTGGGCACGCGCGGGTAGAAGCGCTTCTGGCCGGCGCGCTTGGCATCCTGCGACCAGCGCCAGAAGGCGCGCACGGCGCGGGTCGGGCGGTAGCAGTCGTAGGTTTTCAGGCTCAAGTGCGCGCGCGCGAGGTCGGCCTCGACGCGCGCCAGCGCCAGCGCCACATCGCGCCGCAGCACGCATTCGCTCGCCTGGTAGCCGGGCAGCGGACGGCCGGTGAAATTGTCCGCGGTCGCGTAGCGCATCTCCTGCACGATGGCCGGCGCCACCTCGCGCAGATAGACGAATCCGGGCGGCAGCTCGCCGGCAGCGGCGGCAATGGGCAGGGCGAGCAGGAGCAGGGCGAGGGGCGCGGGCAGTCGCATCGGAAATACCTCGTCATTCCGGGGCGCCGCGCAGCGGCGAACCCGGAATCCAGACAGCATGTTTAGTCATTGTAACTGGATTCCGGGTTCGCGCACTTCGTGCGCGCCCCGGAATGACCGGATAAGGAGGCCGGGGCATAGCACCCCCGCATTTGCCCCCATTGCATTAGCCGCGCGCAAGCGTCATCTAGCGCGCGCCATGAGCTCCAAAACCAGCGCCAAAGCCAGCGCCAAAGCCGGCACCATGTCCGGCGCCAAAAGCCACGCCAGCGAGCCCCCGCACGCCCCGGCGCTTTCCCATCCGGAGATCCGCACCATCGTGGTCGGCATCATGCTGGCGATGTTTTTGGGCGCGCTCGACCAGACCATCGTGGCGACCGCGCTGCCCACCATCGGCCGCCGTTTCGGCGATCTCGGCGATCTCGCCTGGGTGGTGACCGCCTATCTCTTGACCGGCACCGCGGTGACGCCGCTCTACGGCAAGCTGTCCGACGTGCACGGGCGGCGCTCGATGATGCTGATCGCGATCGCGCTGTTCGTGCTCGGCTCGCTCGCCTGCGCGCTGGCGCCGAGCATGACCGCGCTGATCTTTGCCCGCGCCTTGCAGGGCATGGGCGGCGGCGGGCTGATGGCGCTGTCGCAGACCATCATCGCCGACATCGTCTCGCCGCGCGAGCGCGGGCGCTACCAGGGCTATATCGCCGCGGTGTTCGCCACCTCCTCGATCGGCGGGCCGGTGCTCGGCGGATTTTTGACGCAGCATCTCGACTGGTCGCTGATCTTCTGGATCAACCTGCCGCTCGGGGCGGCCGCGCTCGCCATGACCTCGAATGTCTTGAAGCGCGTGCCCTATCACCCGCGCAAGCACAAAATCGACGTCGCCGGCGCGCTCTTGATGATGGCGGCGGCGGTGGCGTTGCTGCTGGCGCTGTCCTGGGGCGGGCGCAAGTTCGAATGGGTGTCGTGGCAGATCGGCGCGCTGCTGCTTATGTCCGTGCTGCTGTGGGCGCTGTTCGCCTTGCGGCTGAGGTGGGCGCAAGAGCCGTTCCTGCCGCTCGCGGTGCTCGGCAATGCGGTGGTGCGCAACGCAGCGCTCGCCGGCGGCGGCACCATGGCGACGCTGGTCGGCATGACCATTTTCGGGCCGCTATATTTCGAGACGGTGCTGCACCTTTCCATCAGCCAGTCCGGCATGGCGCTGATCCCGCTGATGGGCGCGACCGTGCTGTTCTCCACCGTCTCCGGGCGGCTGATGATGCATCTGACGCATTACAAGCGCGTGCCGCTGATCGGCGGCACGGTCGGCATGGGCGCGCTGATCGCGCTCGCGGTCTGGCCGGCGACGTTGCCGATCGCGCTGGTGCTGACGCTGTTCGGCGTGGTCGGCTGCGGGCTCGGCACCATATTTCCGATTTCCACGGTCTGCCTGCAGAACGCGGTGACGGCGCATCAGATGGGGGTCGCCACGGGCGCCGCCAATTTCTTCCGCGCGCTGCTGTCGGCGGTGGTGGTGGCGGCGCTCGGCGCCATCGTGCTGGGCGGGCTCGGCGGCTCGACCGGCGTGGCGGTGGAGACGCTGGCGCATGCGGCCTCCGCGCAAGCGCTGAGCGCGGCCTTCCGCTACGTGTTCGTCGCCTGCGCGCTGGTCAACGGCTTCACCATGGCGTTCCTGATCGCCATGGAGGAGCGCGTGCTGCGCGGGCCGGCACGCCATTCGCCGGAAGCCGGAGCGCCGACGGCGCCGGCGACGCCGATCCCGGCGGAGTAGGGCGCCGCAATCCGACAAGGTATTTCGGTAGCAGCCGCGGCGAGGCTGCGCGCGATTGAAGCCGCGGCGATCCCATCGAAGACAAAAAAATATTCAGTTCAAAATTGGAAAGGTATTCTCTTAGGTGCAATTACCTTCCAATCGACCGCCGCCTTAAACAATAAACAAACATATTGGGCGATATCACGATTGCGAGTGGACCTTCGCGCCGGCCGTCGTGCCGCCGATCGCCCAAGAGTAAAAAAAGAAATATTCGATCTGGCGGCCAGGGAGAAAAACCATGCCGGGTCTCGACACACCGACAAGCGCGGCGGCGCGGCCAATCGCCGGTTCGCAACGCGTGCCGCCGAAGCCGGCTAAACTCTTCGATGCGGCCATCGTCGCCGATCCGCGAGCCGCGATGGATTTGATCACGAGCATTCTGGAATCCTCGGCGGAATACTCCATCATCGCCGCAGACCTTACCGGGAAAATCCTGTTGTGGAACGAAGGCGCGCGCAAGCTTTACGGCTACGAGCCCGATGAAGTGGTCGGCCGGATGAATTGGTCGGTTCTTTACGTGCCGGAGGATGTGAAAGCCGGGCTCCCGCAAAAAATTATCGACGACACGCTTCAATACGGAAAATATGCGGGAAAGGTTTTGCGCAGCCGCAAGAGCGGTGAACAATTCACCGCGCTCGTGGTCACCACGCTGCGCTGCGACGAGGCCGGTAAACCAACCGGTTTCCTAATCTTCTCGCACGATATTTCGGAAGAAGTTAGGACGGCCCAATATGTTCGCAGCCTGATCGAGGCATCGCTTGACCCTTTCTTCATTGTCAGCCGCGACGGCAAAATCATCGACGTCAATAAGGCAACGATCAACGTCACCGGTGTAGACCGCGACGTGCTGAACGGCACCGACTTTTCCAGTCATTTCACCGAGCCGGCGAAAGCCCTGGAAGCCTACCGGCAGGCTCTCAGCAATGGCGTTGTAACAAATTACCCGCTCACGATCCGTCACGCGGAAGGCGGGTTGGCCGACGTGCTCTTCAATGGCGCGGTCTACCGCGACGAGGGGGGCGGCGTGCTCGGCGTTTTCGGCGCCGCCCGCGATGTCACCGCCCAGAAGCGGGCCGAAGCACTGCTGGCCGAGCAACGCGCCATGGAATTGGAACGGCTGAACGAACTCGAAAAGTTCCAGAAGCTGACCGTGGGCCGCGAACTGAAGATGATCGAGCTCAAGAAAGAGATCGAGGAGCTGAAGAAGAAAGCGGCTGAGCCGAATTCGGATAGGAAAAATGCAAGCGCGGCTTGATGTTTGCCCGGTAACCCAGGCAGAAGGTGAAATCGGCGTGCGCGAGCTTCAGCGCGTAATGCTGAACCTGCTCGAGGATTTGAGCGAGGAAAAGAACCTGTCTGCAAAAGCGCGGATCGCAACGCTGAACATCCTGGACGAATTGGACGCGGAAAATCGAAAGCTGAAACAGACCGAGGCCGCCTTTCTCAATATCCTGGAAGATATCGAGCTGGAAAAAAGCAACGTGGTGGCCGCTTCTTGTCGCATTGAAATGGCGAATAAGGAACTGGACGAATTCGCCTATGTCGCTTCGCACGATTTGAAAGCGCCGTTGCGCGTCATCGATAACGCGTCGCGGTGGCTGGAAGAGGATTTGCAGGAACATCTCACCGACGAGACGCGGGAAAACATGAAGCTGTTGCGCGGGCGCGTGCGGCGCATGGAGAGGCTGCTGGACGATCTGCTGCAATACTCCCGCATCGGGCGCAAAACCGATGAAGCCTATGAAGAGCCCATCGCGGGAGACGCGCTGATGGAAAATATTCTGGAAATGTTGGCGCCGCCGCCAGGCTTCACGGTGAAGGTAAGCCCCGGCTTCCACGATATCCAAGTACGCCGGATGCCGGTGCAGCAGATCCTGATGAATCTCATCGGCAATGCCATCAAGCATCACGACAAGAAAGTGGGAACGGTCGAGGTGACGGTGGAAGACCGCGGAGCCGAATACGCCTTCGCGGTCAAGGACGACGGCCCCGGCATCCCCGCGCAGTTCCACGACAAGCTTTTCAAGATGTTCCAGACGCTGAAACCCAGAGACCGGGTGGAAGGCAGCGGCATGGGGCTCGCGATGGTGCGCAAATATGTCGACGTCTATGGGGGAACGCTCGGTTTTGAGTCCGCCGAAGGCAAGGGCAGCACCTTCCACTTCACCTGGCCGAAGCAACAACAACTCAAAGGCACGCAACATGAATTTATTACACTCGGTGAACAGTAAGCCGCTGAATATCCTGCTGGTCGAGGACGACGACGGCGACGCCCGGGCGGTCACGCGCGCGTTCGAGAAAGCCAAGATCGCCAATCCCATCCTGCGGGCGGTGGACGGCGTGGAGGCGCTCGAGGTGCTGAGGGGCACGAACGGCAAAGAGAGCGCACCTTCGCCCCTTTTATTGTTGGTCGATCTAAACATGCCGAGAATGAACGGCATCCAGTTCATCAAGGCGCTGCGCGACGATGCGAAACTGCACGCATCCATCGTTTTCGTCCTCACCACATCGAAGGAAGACGAGGACAAGGTGGCGGCGTATTCCTACAACGTCGCCGGCTACATCTTCAAGGAGTTGGCGGGACACGATTTTTTGAAATTGGTCGAGCTGATGGATTGCTATTGGCGCGTCGTGGAACTGCCCTGAAGAAGCCGCCGCATGACGCCAAGCACGCTGAATATTCTGATCGTGGATGACGATGACGGCGACCGCAAGCTGGTCAGACGCGCCCTGAAACAGGCGGGTCTTGCATGCGAATGCGCCGAGAGCGCAAGCATGCAGGAAGCCATCGAGGCCTGCGACAAGGTCGCGTTCGATTGCGCCATCGTCGACTATTGGATGCCGGGATATGACGGCCTGCAAGGCATCACCGCGTTACGTCAGCGGCTGCCGCTGATGCCCATCATCATGGCGACCGGGCATGGCGATGAAACGATCGCAACAGAGGCCATGAAGCGAGGCGCCACGGACTACATAACCAAGTCGCATATCAACGCCGAATCGATCCGGCGCAGCGTCGAAAACGCCCTGGAGAACGCGGCTTTGCGGCGCAAGGTGGCGCAGCAGCGGGAAGAGCTGGAGAATTTCGCCCGCGTACTCGCGCACGATCTCAGTGCGCCGATTGCCTCGCTGCAAATTTTCGCGCGCGCCATCGCGGAAGACATAAATTCAGTGACGATCGACAAGGACGAGATCGCCGATAGCTGCCGCGAGATTGTCAGCGCGGGGCAGCGCGCGGGCGAACTGATCGATACGCTTTACGAATACACCAGAGCGGACGCGAAGGTCGCGTTCGAGCCGGTCGAGATGCGCCAGGTGATGGAAGATACGCTGGTCAACTTGAGCGCCGTGATCCAGGAACGCGGCGCGCGCGTGACGCATGGCGAGTTGCCCGCCGTCATCGGCAATGCGCCGCAACTCATGCAGCTTTTGCAGAACCTGATCGCCAATAGCATCAAGTTTTGCGAGGCCAAGCCGCCGACCGTCGACGTCGCCGCCAGCCGGGACCGTGGAGACAAATGGCGGTTTTCCGTCAAAGACAACGGCATCGGCATTGCCGAGAAGGAATACGATCGGGCTTTCGAGCCGTTCAAGCGCCTGCACGACACCGGCAAATATCCGGGCACCGGTCTCGGCCTGGCAACCTGCAAGAAGATCGTCGAGCGCCACGGCGGCGTCATCTGGGTCGAATCCAAGGTCGGCGAAGGCACGACATTTTTCTTTACGCTTCAGGGGGCGCGCAAATGACAAGCATCATGGAAGCGAGCGGCCACGCTCCGAAAGTCCTGATCGCCGATGACGATCCAGGGATCGTCCGATTTCTGGCGAAACAATGCGCCAAGATGGGATTTGATGTGCAAACGGCGGCCAACGGGGTTCAAGCGCTGATCATGGCCGGCCGAAGTCATCCCGATGCCCTGATCGTCGACATCAATATGCCGGAGATGGACGGGATGTCGGTTGCCGCGCGGTTGATGGAGCCTGACAAAAAGCGGATTGAAGTCATCGTCATCACGTCGAGCGCGTATCCAGGGACACCGGAGCGATGTGAAAGTTTCGGCGCCTTTCATGTACGCAAGGGCCGCGATTTGTGGGACGGCGTGCGCTCGGCGCTGATTGAAATCTTTCCCGATATGGCGCATGGAATTGAGAAAAGCGAAAGGTCGCCGCCGCGCGTCGAATGGCAGCGTCCCAGGATTCTGGTGGTGGATGGCGACCCCGAAGTGGGAAAATTCCTCGCCAGCAGACTCGGTAAAGTCGGGGTCGACACGCTGGTCGCCTACGATGCCGCTCAAGGATTCCAGACGGCGCGCCGTGAGCAACCAAGCGTCATCATATTGGATTTTCCGATGGCGAGGGGAGACGCCTATTATTTTCTATCGAGGTTGCGAACCACGCCCGAGACCGACAGGATCCCCATCTTCGTGATGAGCGCGCACCGGCTCGACGCCTTGACCGTAACAAACCTGAAGCGTGAGGTTTCCGGCGGTCTCGGGGCTATCCAGTTCTTCACGAAGTCTTCGGATACCGACGAGCTATTCACGGCGCTGCAGAAGTTCTGCGCCTTCACGCACAATCCCAATCCGCCGGAAGACGTTCACGCGCCGTCGGAGGACATTCCCGCTCCGTCAGAATGAAGCGGCCGTGGGCGCCGACCGCGCCGGCGACGCCGATCCCGCTGGAATAGGGCGGTTTCCGCAGGCTAACCCGTTGATTCCATTGTGCCGCGAAATCGCCGCTCCCCCTAAGCCGCGGCGCGCCATTATGCTAGCGTTGCGCCAGCAGGGTCAGCAAATCGATGAAACGTCGAATCGCTGCGATTTTGGTTGCGGACATCGTCGGCTATTCCGGCCTCATGGAAACCGACGAGGACGGCACGGCCGAGCGGCTCGCGCGTTGCCGCGGCCTGATCGACGCCGAAATCGCCAAGCTTGACGGCCGGCTGTTCAAGGCTATGGGCGACGCGGTGCTCATCGAGTTCGCCAGCCCGATCAACGCGGTGCGCTGCGCCGCCAACATCCGCGCCGCCTTGACGCTGGCCGGGCAAAACGAGGCGCGCCCTTTGCGCATGCGCTTCGGCCTGCATCTCGCCGACGTGCTGGTCGAGAACGACGACCTGATCGGCGACGGCGTCAATCTCGCCGCGCGCATCCAGCAGGCGGCAGAGCCGGATGCGATCGACGTCAGCGCGGCCTTGTTCGAGCAGATCCGCCGCAACTCGCCCTTCGCCTTCGACGACCGCGGCGAGCAGAGCTTCCGCAACATCTCGCAGCCAGTGCGGGTCTACCGCGTGCGCGGCGAAATCGACCGCCACATCTATCAGAACGCGCCGACGCAGCCGGCGCCCAAGCAGGCCAAGCGCCCGCACTCGATCGCCGTCATGCCAATCGAAGCGAGCGCCGGCGAAGAGGATCGCCGCTATCTTGCCGAAGGCCTCACCGAAGAGCTGATTTTCGAGCTCGGCCGTTTCAAGAAGTTGTTCGTCACCTCGCGCTCGGCGACGCGCGCGCTCGGGGGCGCCGACATCGATCCGCAGGCGGTGGGCGAGCGGCTGGGCGTGCGCTACGTGCTCGGCGGCACCATCCGCCAACTCGGCAAGCAGATCAGGTTGAGCCTTTCGCTCACCGAGACCGAGACCGGCGGCGTTGTGTGGAGCGACCGCCTCAACGATAGCATCGAAGGCCTGGTCGACCGGCTCGACGAACTGGTCTCGCGCATCGCCTCGACCGTGCTCGGCCGCATCGAGGCCAACGAGATCGCGGCGGCGCGCCGGCTCAAGCCGGAATCGATGACGGCTTACGAGTTTCACCTGCGCGGGCTTGAATTTCATCGCCTCGGCGGCGTGCTCGACGAAAACCTGCGCGAAGCGACGAAATGGTTCGAGCGCGCCATCGAAGCGGACGCCAATTATTCGCGCCCGCGCGCCATGTGGGTGTGCGCGCGCTCGGGTCTGCCGGAATTCGACTGGGAAGACGGCGAGCGGCGCACGCAGCGCGCGCTCGAGCTCGATCCCAACGATCCCGAAGCCAACCGCATCATGGGCTCGATCCTCATGCACCGCGGGACATTCGACGCCTCGCGCAAATACCACGAGAAGGCGATGGAGCTCAGCCCCTCCGACGCCTACATCAAGGGCCGCTCGGCGGCGTTCTATAATTTCTCGGGCGAGCCGGAGCGCGCGTTGCAATTGCTCGACGAGGCGGGCGAGCTCGACCCGTTCCTGCACGTCTGGTGCGTCGAGGAGCGTGTCGCGGTGCTCTACCATCTCGGCAAATATCGCGAAGCGATCGAGGCGGCGTTGCAGCTAACCTTCCAGACCCGCCGCTCGCGCCTCTACCGGGCGGCAGCGCATGCGGCGCTGGGCGAGACCGCGCGCGCCCGCGAGATCGTGGCGGAGGCCGTGGCCAGCACGCCCGACCTGACGGCGGAATTCATCGAGGCGCAGGAGTGCTACCGCGATCCGGCGGTCAAGCGGAAACTGGTCGAAACGCTGGTTCAGGCCGGCCTGCCGGAAGGCGCCGCCGCGCGGGCGGCCTCCTGACGGGCCGAAATACGCTCGTTTTGCTTTTGCCCGCCGCCGTGCATACATTGGGTCTTGAAGCATGGCCGCCAAGGCCGATTCCCCCGATAGGAATCGGTTCTTGGGCAAGATCATGCGCAAGAAATAAAGGGCGGACCGTGCGACGTGAAGAAAATTCCGCGAATTCGCCGCACGGCGGGCGGTCTGGCGCTCGCCGCGCTTTTTGCCGTGTCGGCGCCGCCGGCGACGCGCGCCGAGACGCAGGCGGCTTGCGATGCGCCGCTCACGCTGCTGCGGCTGGCCAATCCGCTCACGCGTGTCGCCCGCAAGCTGGAACGCCGCGCGCCGATCGTGATCGTCGCCATCGGCTCGTCCTCGACCGCGGGCTTCGGCGCCAGCTCGCAGGCGGCGAACTATCCGAGCCGGCTCGCGGCCGAATTGCGCCGGCGCTTTCCCGCGCAGCCGATCGAAGTGCTCAATCGCGGCGTCGGCGGCCAGGTCATCGGCGACATGCTCAAGCGCTTCGACAGCGCGGTGGTCGCCGCCAAGCCCGATTTGGTGCTGTGGCAGCTCGGCACCAATTCGGTGCTGCGCCATCTGCCGGTGGCCATGCACGGCTCGGCGATCCGCGAGGGCCTTGCCAAGATCCGCGCGACCGGCGCCGACGTGGTGCTGATCGACCCGCAATTCGCGCCCAAGGTGCTCAAGAAGGCCGACGTCGCGTCGATGCTGGCGCTGATCGCCATGACCGCCAAGCAGGAGAACGTCGATCTGTTCCGCCGCTTCGCGGTGATGAAGCGCTGGCACGACAAGGATCACCTGACCTTCGACAAGTTCGTGTCGCGCGATGGGCTGCACATGAACGACTGGAGCTATGCCTGCATGGCCAAGGGGCTGGCAAGCGCGATCGCAGAAGCCGCCACCCGGCCGGTGATCTCGGCCGGGGTGGAACCGATCTTCGAAGGATCCTATTGAGCTAGTCCGCCGGCGGCGGGCTTTTGGGCGCAATCTTGGGCGCGCTCTTGTTGATGTTTTTGGGCATGTTCTTGGCAAACAGGCCGAGCGTGATGGCGTGGGCGACGTATTGCGCGAGGCAATCGTAGCCTGCCTCGCTGCGCTCGAACTGCTCGGCCACCGGCTGGCCGGCTTCGGCGGCCTTGTTGAGGATCTCCATCGCCTCATACAAGCGGATGACGATCACCTTCTCGCGCGCGCCGACCGCGCGCAGCGTGTCGCGGATCAATTTGTAATGCTTGTCGCGCAGCATTTCGGGCGCGAATTGCAGGCCGACCAGCACCACGTCGACCTTGTGTTCCTTCAGCCAGTCGAGTTGGTCCTTGACGGTCGCGGCGAATTGTTCGGCCGGCACGTAGGCGAGCGCGTCGTTGGTGCCGACCTGCCAGAGCACCAGATCGGGCGCTTCCAGCGCCACCTCGTTCTTCATGCGCTCGGCCGCGTCGGCGGCCAATTCGCCGGAGATGCCGCGGTTGATCATGATGACGTCGGTGCCCTTGAGCGCGCTTTCCAGCATGGTTTCGATGATCCCGGTATATTCGCCGTGCGCGCCGATGCGGCCGGGCGCGGCGCCGATCGTCAGGATGCGCAGCACGCCGCCGCGCTTGAGGGCGGCGGCGACGACCGGCAGCGGCGAGCGGCCGGCGAGCGCGGCCGAGCCGTCGCGGCAGGCCGGCGAATAGGGCGAGGGCACGGCGGACGGTCCCGCCGCGGGCGGCGGATTTTGCGCGCGCGCCGGCGCCAGCAGGACGAGCGCCGTCAGGAGTGCGGCGCCGTAGCTGCCGGCGCCGGCGGTGCGGCGCGGCTTCGCGACTCGAGGAGCCATGCGGTGAATGCCATGACAGCGATGCCAAGGATTACCACGGCGGTGTCGCTGCCGACAGAGCCGTGGTAGACGTAGCGGACCACCTGCGCCGACAGGCTCAAGAGCGAGCCGACGCAGAACACGTAGAGCGAATTGCGCCCGAGCAGGGCGAACAGGTGGGTCAAGCCGTCGACCGGCGCGCGCAGGTACGGCAGCTCGGCCAGCATGCGGATATAGCGGTAGGCGAGCGAGAACACCGCCACCAGCGCCAGGAACTGGATCAGCCGCATCGGCGATTCATAGGCCTTGCTCGCGATGAAGAACAGCTTCGGCTCGGGCACTTTGGTCGGGTCCGGCCACAATTGGTAGATGTGGTAGAAGACGCCGAAGATGACGATGGGCACGCCGATCACGCGCAGCGCGACGATGTGGCGGCGCGCCCAGGCGCCGACGCCGTGGCCGGGCTTGGCCAGCACGAAGCCGAGCACGAAGACCAGTTGCCAGGCGAGCGGATTGAAGAACCAGGAGCCGCTTACCGGCCAGCTCGGCAGCGTGATGCGGAAGGCGAGCGCGCAAAGATAGATCGCCAGCGAATACGGCAGCAGCAGCGCGGGCGTCAGACGGTCGAGCGTGGCGAAGGCCGGCGCCATCGTCATCAGCACGACGTAGAGCGGCAGAATGTCGAAATAGCCGAGATGATGGGAGAGGATGGCGAGCCCGATATGGGCGCGCACCGGATCGTCGAACACGGCGGCCGCGTTGTGCCATTGCAGCAGCAGCGGATTGTGCAGCGCCATCGCGCTCGCCGCCAAGATGGCGATGGCGAGCATGGTGATGAGGATCTGCGCGGTATAGATCTCGAAGGCGCGGCCGAACAGCCGCATCACCACTTCGCCGGTCGTGCGCCGCCGGCTGCCGCCTTCCGCCATCAGCCGCAGCGACCAGCCGGCCAGGAACACGAACAGGTCGGCGGCGTCGGCGATGGAGAAATTCACCATCGTATATTTGGCGTAAATAATGCCGGGGATGTGGTCGATGAAAATGCTGATCAGCGCAAAGCCGCGCCAGAAATCGACGGCATTGGGCTGGCGCGGCATGGGGCGTTCCGCTGCGATGGCTCGGCTGAGCGCAAGCACTATCCGGGCAGCCGTCTGAACCGTCAAGCCACTGCGCCGGTTCCCCGCTTTGCGCGCCGCCACAAATGGCGGCCCGCTCAACGCGACGCGCTGAGCTCGCGCGAGCCGGCGCCGTGCGTGGTCCAGCCGCCGTCCACCGGCACGATCGCGGCGGTGATGTAGGACGCCGCCGGCGAGCAGAGGAACAGCACGAGATTGGCGACGTCCTGCTTGCTGCCGAGGCGCTTGAGCGGCACCGCGCGCGCGACCTTCTGCCGCGCTTCCTCGCTCGGCGCCAGCCGCGCCATGCCTTCGGTGTCGGCGATCGGGCCGGGGATCACCGAATTGACCCGGATGCCGTCGCCGCCCCATTCGATCGCCAGGACGCGCGTCAGCATGTCGACGCCGGCTTTGGCGGCGCAGACATGGGCCTGCAGCGGAATGGCGACCTCGGCCTGCGGCGCCGAGATATTGACGATGGCGGCGCCGGGCTTGCGCAGATAGGCATGCGCGCTGCGCAGCACGTTGAAGGTGCCGAGCAGGTCGATATCGACCACCGCCTTGAAGCCGTTGGCCGACATGCCGAGCGCCGGCGCCGGGAAATTGCCGGCCGCGCCCGATATCAGCACGTCGAGATCGCCGAGCTTGTCGTGCGCGCCCTTGAGCGCGGCCGCGGTCGCTTCGACATTGCGCACGTCGGCTGAAAAGCCCAAGACCTCGCCGCCATGTTTGAGCAGCTGCTGGCGCGCCTGCTCGACGCGCTCCGCCGAGCGGCTCATGACGGCGAGCCGGGCGCCTGCCTCGGCGAAGGCTTCGGCGATGCCGAGATTGATGCCGCTGGTGCCGCCGGCGACGAACACCGTGCGGCCCTTGAAATCGAACGCTTGCATTGAATGGCTCCCCGCTTTTCCCGGCCGGCCCGGCCGCTGCGGCGATGATAGCCGGCTTTCGCTTCGGTCGGGCCCGCAAATGCGGAGGGCGCGTCAAGCCTTCGCCGCGCGCGCTTGCGGTGCCACGCGCCTGACCGCCGCCAGCAGCGCGGGGATATGGCCGGCGGGAATGGCCTTGCCGAACAGATAGCCCTGGCCCTCGGCGCAGCCGGTCGCCCGCAAGGTCTCGAGCTGGTAATTTTCCTCGATGCCCTCGGCGGTCGCGGCGAGGCCCAGGCCCCTGGCAAGACCGACGGTCGCACGCACGATGACGTCGCTTTGCGGATCCTTCCCCAGCCGGCTGATGAAGCTTTGATCGATCTTGATCTTGTCGAAGCGGAGCGCCATGAGCTGCGACATGGTCGCATAGCCGGTGCCGAAGTCGTCGAGCGCAATCCGCACGCCGGCGGCCCGCAACTCGTCGATAATTCCCTGCGCGAGCCCGGCGTCTTTGACCAGCGCGCTCTCGGTGATCTCGAGCTCCAGGCGATGCGGGCTGAGCCCGGTTTCGGCCACGATCGACAGGACGCGCAAGCCGAGCGAGGCGTTGCGCAGCTGTAGCGGCGATATGTTGAAGGACAGCGTCAGGTCCTTGGGCCATTGCGCGGCATCCCGGCAGGCAATGCGCAGCAGGTTGTCGCCCAGCTCGTTAATGAGGCCGGTTTCTTCGGCGATCGCGATGAATTCGCCGGGACCGATGGGCCCGAGCGTCGGGCTGGTCCAGCGCGCGAGGGCTTCAAAGCCGATGACGCCATTGCTTTCGAGATTGATCAAAGGCTGATAATGAACCTCGACCGCGCCGCTCGCGATGCCCGCCTGCAACTCGCGCTCGAGCGTCGCGTGCCTTTCTACGAATTTATCCATGTCCGCTTCGAAGAAGTGGATAAACGATCCACCATCCGCCTTGGCGCGATAAAGCGCCAGATCGGCGCGCCGCAGGATATGGTCGGGCTCGGTCCCGTCTTCCGGCGCGATGGCGATGCCGACGCTGACCCCGAGCGCCACCGAGGTTTCCTCTATCATGACCCGCGCGGCCATCGATGCGACGATGCGGCGGGCGAATGCGGTGGGTTCTTCGAGCGACGCAATCGCCGGCTGGACGATGGCGAATTCGTCACCGCCCACCCGGGCAATGACGGCACCGGCCGGGGCGACCGTAGAAATCCGCTCTGCGAATTCGATCAACGCTTTATCGCCCACAACATGGCCGTAGGCGTCGTTGAGCGCCTTGAAATAATTGAGGTCGAGCATCAGCACGGCCGCGCGCCGGTCCGACGTGCAATGGTCGAGCACTTCCTGAAGCTTTTTGGCGAAGAAACGGCGGTTCGGCAAACCGGTAAGCGGATCGTGGAGGGCGAGCCGCTGCGCTTCCGTTTCCGCCACACGCCTTGCCTTGACCGCCACCGAGAGCTCGCGCACGCGGCGAATTGAATAGATGAGGCCGCCGATGCACAGGACGATCAACACCCAGAACAATTCATCCAGCTGCAAATCTTCGTGCGCGCGCGCGAATGCAAGCAGCGCTTCGAATGGATCGAAGAAGATCGAGAAGATGTAGGCTGCCAGCGCCGTGCAGAATATGATCAAGGCGTCGCGGGAGCGTTTCTCGCGCAAGGGCATGAAATTTTTCCGGCGTTCGCGCAGCGTCATGACATGAGCAATCGATCGGTGGTGGCCGGAACTCAACTCAGGGATTGCCCATATCGCGCGCGTTTTTCATGGCTAGCGTTCATTAGGGTAAATAGGGAATGAACGGGCGCGCGGGACGATCGAAGAACCGATCGCGGCGGCAGCGCGCGCGCTTGCGCCTGATGTTTCTTCGGCCGGATCGCTTCCCAAACCGCGGGAATCGGCGCTACATTGGCGCCCTGCAACGGAGTGACCCATGGCCCAGGACAGCGCAACGCTCGATCGGCCCGCGCTCTGCGCGCTGCTGCGCGCGGGCACGCCCTTCATCGGCAAGCAGGGCTTTACCTACGCGCCGGCGGTGTCGGCCGAGACGGTCGGTTCATCGGCCATCCATATGCAATTGCTGACCATGCCGCCGGGCGCGCGCGCCAAGGCGCACAAGCACGAGGCGCATGAGACGGCGATCTACGTGCTGAGCGGCGAGGGCGCCATGTATTACGGCGAGAAGCTCGAGCAGCACATGGTGGCGCGGCCGGGCGATTTCATCTACATCCCCGCCAACATGCCGCATCTGCCGTACAATATGAGCCAGAGCGAGCCTTGCATCGCGGTGATCGCGCGCACCGATCCGAACGAGCAGGAAAGCGTCGTGCTGATGCCGGAGCTCGAGGCGCTCGTGCCGTAAGGCCTGGCTTAAAGCGGCGAGGCGGGCGCATGCGCCCGCCCCGTATTGCTCACAGCGTTGGCGTCCTACATCGTCGCCTTGGCGATGTTGGCGTCCCACTTCTTGTCCCACATGCCCTTGGCCTTGAGATATTTGGCAAGGCCCGGATGGATGGGCACGAGATTCCAGGTCGACTGCAGCGCCGTCTTCTCGAAGGCCGCCATCTTGCCGCCGGAGATCTGCCGGAAGCTCGGATCGAGCTTGGCGAGCTGGTCGGCGTGCTTTTCGATGACGGTCAGCATCTTGTACATCTCGTCGGTCGAGACTTTCAGGCCGAGGTCGAAGCCCCAGAAGAAGGGCAGCAGCGTCACTTGCTTGACGTGATTATCGTGCTTGTGGAAGTTCGTGACCGGGACCTGCTCGACGGTGAAGCCGGCCGCCTTCAGCTTGGCCACCTCGGCCGCGTCCGGATTGAGCGCCGCCCAATCGACGGAGAGCGTGGCTTGCGACAGCCACGGCGGCGGCGTCTTGCCGCCCGCCGCGTAAATAATTATGCCGTCGAGATTGCCGGCATTGAGCTGCGAGCCGGCGGTCGCCAGATCGACCTGCTTGTAGACGTGATGCACGCCGACCACGGCCATCGCGTTTTCTAGATGCTTGCGCGTGTCGAACGGCAGCGGACCGGTGTAGACCTGCTTGCCGGAGAGATCGCTCCATTTCTTGTACTTGGCGCGGCTGTCGGCCTTGACGGCGAGGCCGACATCGATGGTGTAGCACCAGAACGATTGCACGGGCTGAACCGTGATGTGCGACTTGAAGCCCTTGAAGCGGCCGCTATCGCCGTGCAGCTCCTTCAAGGCAACGTCGGAGCCGTAATAGCCGTCGATCTGGCCCTCGGCGAAGCCCTTCACTGTGGCGACGGCGCCGGGATAGGGCAGCACGGTGATGCGGAATTCCGGCATCGCCTTATTCAGTATATTGGCGAGCACGACCAGCGCCTTGCCGCCCGAGGAGCCGACCGGGCCGGTGCCCCATTTGATGTCCTTGGGCTCCGAGCGGGCGGGCGAGGGAACGGCGAGCGCGATGGCGGTCGCTGCAAGCAGCACGGCAGCAAGCCCGCGTGCAAGGCCGGCACGGGGCAAAACGTAACGGGTACGCATGGCTTAATCCTCCCAGAGTAGCCTTCGTTTTCATTACGACGCCGCAAGCCTAGCACCGCTGCGCCCGGCCTGTCCGGGGTGCCGCCCCTCGAGCCAAGCAAAAGCCCCGGCCTTGGTCGGGCCGGGGCTCGGTCTTTGCCGGTGCGAAACCGGCGGCGTCAGGCCTTGCCGACCGGCACCGCGATGAAGCGCGTGCCGTCTTTGGCCTTCACGCGCATCAGCGCGTCATGCTTGCCGCTCGCGCGCGCCTCCTTCAGCGCGCTCTTCACGTCGCTCGCCTTGGCGACCGACTTGCCGCCGACGTCGAGGATGACGTCGCCGGTTTGCAGGCCGCGCGCCGCGGCCGGGCCGTCGGGATCGACGTTGAGCACCGCGACGCCCTTGCCGCCGGCGCCCGCGACGTCGCTCGCCGGCGCCAGCGTGAGGCCGAGATGGGGCAGCGCGTTGGCGGCGGACTTCTCGTGCCCGGCGTCGGCCTTGGCGCCGCGCTCGTCGGGCAGCTTGACGAGCGACACATCGAGGGTCTTCGACTTGCCGTCCCGCATGAGCGCGACCTTGACCTTGCTGCCGGCCGCCATCATGCCGATGGTGCGGGCGAGCTCGCGCGAGTCCTTGATTGCGTTGCCGTTGACCGCGGTGATCACGTCGCCGGCCTTGATACCGGCCTTGGCGGCCGGGCTGTCCGGCATGGGCTCGGCGACGAGCGCGCCCTTGGCCTCTTTGAGGCCGAGGCCGTCGGCGATCGCCGCCGTGACCGGCTGCACCTGCACGCCGAGGAAGGCGTGGTTGACAAAGCCGTGCTCTTTGAGCTGCGCGACCACCCGCTTGGCGGTTGCGGCCGGGATGTCGAAGCCGATGCCGACCGAGCCGCCGGAGGGCGAGAAGATCGCGGTGTTGACGCCGATCACATTGCCTTCGGTGTTGAAGGCCGGCCCGCCGGAATTGCCCTTGTTGATGGGCGCGTCGATCTGGATGTAGTCGTCGTAGGTGCCGGCGCCGATGTCGCGGCCGGAAGCCGAGACGATGCCGGCGGTGACGGTTTCGCTCAAGCCGAACGGATTGCCGACCGCCACCACCCAGTCGCCGACGCGCGGGGCCTTGTCGGCGAATTTCACGAAGGCAAAGGTCTTGCCGGCGTCGACCTTGATCAGCGCGAGGTCGGTCTTGCGGTCGGTGCCGATCACCTTGGCCTTGTAGGTCTCGCCGTCGGCGGTCTTGATCTCGACGGTCTTGGCGTGATCGACCACGTGGTTATTGGTGACCGCGTAGCCGTCGGCCGAGATGAAGAAGCCGGAGCCTTCGCCGGTGATCATATGGCGGCCGTGCGGCATGCCATGCGGCATGTTCGGCATGTTGGGCATGCCGAACTGCTGGAAGAATTTGCGCATGCCCTCGGGCAGGTTCTCGGGGAGGTTGTTGTTGTCGGACGCGCCGCTGCCGACGGTCTCGTCGATCTTGACGCGCACCGAGATGACGGCGGGCTTGACCCGGTCGACCAGGTCGGCAAAGCCGGTCGGCCCGTGCGCGGGCTCGGCGGCCTGCGCCGGCTGCATCCAGACGTCGACCGCGCTGAACTTGCTGGGGCCGGCGGCGACGACCGCGACGCCGAGAGCGGCGGCGGAGGCCAGCAGGAGCAGTCGGCGCGGCGAAAGAATTTTCCGCTTGGCGGAATCGTGCGAGGTCATGCCAGTCATGTCGTTGTCTCCGTGGAAAGCGTGTTGGCTGTCTTGCCGATAACGGCGTAGATACAGCGCGCGCCTTACGGCCACCTGTCGGGGGAATTTAATTTTGGTAATGCGGCGCGGCGGTATAGCCGGCGCTGCGCGCAGGCGCGATTTTCCGCGCCAATAACGCAGATGACGGTTTTGTCATGACAAAAATTTCATGATGAACACGCGGGATCAGGCCGCGCGTTGCGACGGCAGAACGGGCGCGCGGCCGGCGGCGATCAGCCCAAAGCCGGTGAGCAGCGTCAGCAGCACGAGCAAAAGATCTCAAATTAGTGAGAAAGCCGGAGGCGGCGTCGAGATCGGAGCCGACTGCGGCGCCGAGACCGAGATAGGCCGCCGCCCACACCACGCGGCCGGCGAATGCCACCGCAAGGAAGCGCGGGAGCCGGTAGTGCGCGATGCCGGCAAGCAGGCTGGCGATCGAGCTCATAAAAGACACGAAGGTGCGGGTGATGAACACCGTCAACAGGCCCCATTGATCGAACAGCGCCTGGGCTTGCGCGCGCCGGCGCGGCGAGTAGCCGAGCCAATGGCCGCGCGCGGTGAGACCCTCGGCGCCGAGCAGGCGCCCGATGCCGTAGCCGACACCGTCGCCGATCACCGAGGCGACGACGATGATCGCGGCGGCCAGCATCCAATCCATGCGCCCTTGCGCCGCCAAGGAACCGGCGACCGCGGTGGCGATGCCGTTGGGCAGCGGCAGGCCGATGGCGCCGAGCAGCAGGGTCAGGCCGAGCACCGGATAGCCGTAGACCAGGAGCGCGGCCAGGATCTTGTCGGCTATGCCGGTGAGCCAGCCGGACTGTTTCGGCGCGGCGGCGGGCGCCGCGGGCTTGGCGAAGTCGGCGACCGCGCGCTGCACTTGCTCGACATATTGATGCGGCAAGACACCGGCGCGCAGGCCAAGCGTCATCAGGCTGGTGTCGCCGGCGGTCGAGGGCGGGAGCCCGAGCCGTTCGAGCAGCGCGGATTTCGGCGCGTGGTAGCCGGCGGCGACGTAGTCGAGCGTCATCCAGCCGCGGATGCCGCTGGTCGCCGGCGCGCCGACTTCATAGGCCGTGCGCAGCACCAAGAACGAGTGGTAGGTGTGGATGCCGAACATCAAGGTCGGCAGAGCCGCCAAGCGCGAACACCCACAAGGCGATACGGCGTACGCGGCGTGTCCGAAGGTCGATCATCGCGGCGCGCCCCGCTGGATATCGTTCGGGATATTAGCGGCCGAAGGCGTGCGCGCGTCAATAACGCCGCGGCCGTTGTATTCTCCGGCCGCGGCGTCTTAGCGCCGGCGTCAGATCGGGTCCCGATGCATCATGCCGTGCATCATCATCATGGGGCCGTGCATCATGCCGCCGCGGTTCTTCATCATCGCGGTCTGCAGCGCCGCCATGCCGCCGTGCACCAAGTCGGTCACTTCGGAGGCGTGTTGCTGTAGCGCGGCGACCGCCTGCGCATCGTCCGAGGTCTGCACGACGACGATGCCCTTGTCGGTGCTCTCGTAGCTGGTCTTGATCTTGGCGTTGGCGCGGAAGATCGCGTGCACCGACGGAGTCTCGATCGGCAGCTGCGGATCGTCGCCGGCGCCGACGCGCTGTCCCATGCTGGCCACATGCGTCTTGATCAGCGCGGCGAGCGCCGGATCGTCGGATTCGGTCGCGGTGCGGATGCCGTTCGGCAGATTGGTCACCGTGCGCCTGATGCGGTCGTGGTTGGCGAGCAAGGTATGGATGACCTGCAACTGCGCCATGGTGGGCTGGTCATGCGCCATGCCCATCATCATGCCCGGGCCCATCCCCATCATGCCGGGGCCGTGCATGCCGAAGGGCGGAAAGCGGCCTTCCCGCGAATGGGCCTTGAAGGCGTAAGTGTCGGCGGCGAGCGCCACGGCGAGCGCCGCGATGCCGGCCAGTTTGGTTCGGGTTTTCATGGAATGTCGTCCTTTGCTGCCGCCGCCCCCTTCGCGCCCGTGGCCCGCATGATACGCCAAGCGCGCCAGCCGCATATGATCCCGGTCATATGGCGGCGCGCATGCAGAAACCCCGGCCGCGCGGCCGGGGTTTTCACGTTTCGCGTCAGGCCGCGCGCTTATTCGCAATATTTGCAGGGCGGGTAGTTGCGGCTGTAGACCGGCTGCTTGAGGAACGCGGCCTCGCCGTAGGTCCAGAACTGGCTGACATGCGGATAGGTCTTGATCACCGTGTTCCACAGCTCGGCCTTGGGATAGCCGAACATCTGCTTCTTCTCGACTTTCTTGATGTAGACGTTCTGCACCGGGTTGCGCTTTTCGTCGAAGGAGACGGGCCCGCGCACCGCGTCGATCTTGATTGCCGCCATCATGGCGACGAACTTCTCCGGCCCCGGGAATTTGCCGTGCGTCATGCGCATCACGTCGTCGATCAATTGCGCGGTGGTGTAGTTGCTCTCGGAGAAGTAGGACGGCACCTTGCCGTATTTCTTGCGGTACTCCTTGACGAAGGCTTCGTTCTTCGGCGTCTGCAGCGCGGCCGAATATTGCAGCGATGAGACGTCGCCGATCACCTCGTCGCCCATGAAGGGCAGCGCGAATTCGTCATAGCTGGTGCCGCCGCCGATGATCGGCTTCTTGTAGCCGGACTGGCGCAGCTGTTTGGGGAATTGCAGCGCCATGGGGCCGACCATCATGGAGAAGACCGCGTCGGCGTCGCTCTTGATGTTCGGGATGAAGGGCCCGAAATCCTTGCTGCCGAGCGGTGGCCAGATCTTCTGGATGATCTTGCCGCCGCATGACTCGAAGGCCTTCTGGAAGCCGCCGACCTGCTCGTAGCCGAAGGCATAGTCGGCGGCCACGGTGGTGATCTTCTTGTAGCCCTGCTCGCAGGCCCATTGCCCCATTGGATGCGTCGTCTGCGAGGACGACCAGCCGGTGCGGATGAGATAGGGGAATTCGCTGGCGCGGCGCTGGGTGAGATCATCGGCCGCCGGGATCGACGGAATGTAGACGGTCTTCTCCTGCGTCGAGACCGGCGCCAACGCGTAGCCGGTGGAGGCGAGCACGCCGCCGACGAACATCTGCACCTTGTCCTGCAGCACGAGCTTCTTGGCCTTGGCGACGGCGGCGTCGCCCTTGGCCTGGTTGTCTTCGACGATGAACTTGACCGTGGCGCCGCCGAAGGCGTCCTTGCCCTTGTGGTCGTCGAGATACATCTTGAAGCCGTTGACCATGTCCTTGCCGACCTGGGCAAAGATGCCGGTCATCGGCGCGATGAAGCCGATGCGCAGTTCCTCGGCTTGGGCCGGCGCGGCCGAAGCTGCGACGGCCAAAGCGGCGCCCAGCATAAGTGGCGTGACGGTTCGCAACCGTGTCATAGGCTAATCCTCCCGGGCGGCCGCCGTCCGTCTTTCGGCGCGGACATAGCGGCGGCCGAATGTGTTTATCCCACGGGGGAAAGGCTACACCGGCAAGCCCGGCGGGCGAAAGCCCAAGTTATTTTCACAACCTGACAATAAGCGTGCCGGCGCGCTTGGCGCGCCGTGTCACTTGCGAATGAAAGTGCCGCTCTGCAGCTCGGTGACGGCTTGTTGCAGTTCCTTCTGCGTGTTCATCACGATCGGGCCGTACCAGGCGACCGGCTCCTTGATCGGCTTGCCCGACACCAGCAGGAAGCGGATGCCCTGATCGCCGGCCTGCACCGTGACCTCGTCGCCTTGGTCGAACAGCACCAACGAGCGGTCGCCGACCGGCTCGCGAAGGAGTATTTCTTCCCCGCCGATCTGCTTCTCGGTCAGCACGCCGAACGGCTTCGAGGCATAGGAGAAGTGGCCCGCGCCCTCGAACACGTAAGCGAAGGCGTGGCGCTCGATCTCGACGGGGAGCGTCTTGCGTTTTCCCGCCGGCACGAAGACGTCGAGATAGCGCGGATCGGCGGCGACGCCGTCGACCGGACCCTTTTTGCCCCAGAACTCGCCGCACACCACTCGCACGCGCGTGCCGTCGTCGTCGACGATCTCCGGGATGGCGGCGGCCGTAACGTCTTGATAGCGCGGTGCGGTCATCTTGAGCGAGGACGGCAGGTTCGCCCAGAGCTGGAAGCCATGCATGCGGCCGAGCGCGTCGCCCTGCGGCATTTCCTGATGCATGATGCCGCGGCCGGCGGTCATCCACTGCACGTCGCCTTTGTTGAGCGTGCCGCGATTTCCCAGACTGTCACCATGCTCGACGGAACCTTCGAGCAGATAGGTGACGGTCTCGATGCCGCGGTGCGGATGCCAGGGGAAGCCGGCGAGATAATCGCTCGGCCGGTCGTTGCGGAAATCGTCGAGCAGCAGGAAGGGATCGGTCTCGGCCGTGTCGCCGAAGCCGAAGGCGCGGCGCAAGCGTACGCCGGCGCCTTCCATGGTGGGCTTGGACTGCACGATTCGCTTGACTGGGCGGATGGACATGGGTGTCTGCCTTTCATCGCTTATTTTACTGTCATTCCGGGGCGCGAGCGCTGGCGAGCGAACCCGGAGTCCAGAAACAAACGCGGTGCCTGCGTCTGGATTCCGGGTTCCGGCGCACCCAGGTCGGCTAAAGCCGACCTGGGCAATTATAGTGCCGATCTCGGGTAAACCCGAGATCGGTGGCCGGCCCCGGAATGACGCGTGAATTTTACGCGGCGCGTTGTGCCGCCGCCGGCGCGAACTTGCCGGCAAAGGCGGCGAAGCGGTCGATAAAGTCCTTAAGAAACTTGCGCACGTTCTCGTCGGCCACGTTGCCCTCGGCGTCGATCAGCTCCGGTTTGAACTGAATATAGGCCTCGCCGCCCATCAAATGCAGGCTCTGATTGCCGAGCACCGCGCGCAGGTGCTGCTGGGCGACGGCGGTGGAGATGGCGCCGCCGGAGGTGCCGGTGACGGCGGCCGGCTTGCCCGGCCAGGACGACTTGCCGTAAGGGCGGCCGCCCCAGTCGATGGCGTTCTTGAGCACCGCCGGGATCGAGCGGTTGTGCTCGGGGGTGACGAAGAGCAGGGCGTCGGAGGCCGCGACCTCGCCCTTGAAGCGGGCGACCTGTTCCGGCAGCGGCTGCTCGAAATCCTGGTTGTACATGGGCAGATCGTCGATCCGGATGAAGTTGGCCTCGAAAGCGTCGCCGCCGAGCCGGGCCAGCGCCTGCGCCAGCCTGCGGTTGATCGATTCGCGCCGGTTGGAGCCGACAATGATGCCGAGCTTGTTCTTTGCCATGGGAGCCTCTATCTGTTTCCGGCATATAGTTACGGTTTGATACTGAGGCTAGATAGATGACCAAGCGGCAGGTGCAAGAAGGCACATCGCGGTTACCCGGTAACCTGCATGTGGCCGAGGATTGCCGGGCGGTGAGCGAGGTGCTCGCGCGCGTCGGCGACAAATGGACCGTGCTGGTGGTCTCCACCCTGGGCGACGGCGCCAAGCGCTTCAACGAGCTGCGCAAGGCGCTCGGCAGCATCTCGCAGCGCATGCTGACGCTGACGCTGCGCGGGCTCGAGCGCGACGGGCTGGTGACGCGCACGGTTTTTCCGACCGTGCCGCCGCGGGTGGAATATGAATTGACCCGGCTCGGCCGCTCGCTGCTCGAGCCGGTGAGCGAACTGGGCCTGTGGGCGCGGCGCAACCGCGCCGCCATCGCGGACGCGCGGGCGCGGTTCGATGCCAACGACCAGCGGCGCGCGCACTGACATCTTGCCGTTGCGCGACCTTCATCGGACGGCGCCAAGTAGACTGATAAATGCGGGCAACCGAATGCCAAAGTGGATGCGCCGCGCAAGGTCCGCATTGCCGGCGTAAAGCGGACATACGCCGAGCATTGCTGAATGTCCGCTTATGCCAGAGGGGACATCCGATGGATCGGAGCATCCCGATCTATTCCGCGCTGCGCACAAAACATATCGGCGAACCTAATCATTCGGCTATCGCACGCATCGACTTCTTCAGGCGCGGACTCGCGTAATCAAGGAAAGTTCTTATTTTCAAAGGCAAATGCCGCCCCGCTTCGTAGATCAGATGCACCGGCTTGGGCGGCGATCTAAATGACTCCAACACCAATTTTAGAGTGCCCTCGCGAAGCTGGGCTGCAATCTGATAGTCGAGCATTCGCGTAAGACCGATGCCGGCAACGGCGGCATCGGTAGCTGCCTCCGCGGTGCTGACGACGAGCCGCGAATGTATCGGAAACGGTTTCTCCGTTTTGTCAACATTGAGGCTCCATGTCTGCGCCGACAGCGTATTCTCAAACGTAATGCAATCGTGGTCCATAAGATCATCGGGGGTTTTGGGCGTGCCGCGACGCTTAAGGTAGGCGGGGCTGGCGCAGACCACACGCCGAACGGTCCCAACCTTCTTTGCGACCAGGCTGAAATCGTGCAGGTCGCCGACGCGTAGCCCAATATCGATATGATCCTCGATCATGTTCAAACGGCGATCCACTAGCATCATGCGCACGTCCATGCTCGGGTAATCTCTGAGAAAATCGATGACGACCGGAAGCAAATAAAACCGCCCAAGCGCAATGGGCGCGGACAGCACTAATTCGCCTTTGAGTATCTTTTGATCGCCGGAGACTTCACGCTCGGCGTCACCAAGCTCCTGAAGGATGCGCCGGGAGGCGGCAACGAACGACCGGCCCGCATCCGTCAGCGTGATCTGCCGATTCGACCGCATTAGCAACCGCACGTTCAAGTGCGCTTCTAGCTCCGAGACTTTGCGACTGATCGTCGCCAACGGCACCTTCAGCTTTCGCGACGCCGCCGAAATGCTGCCAGCTTCAGACACGGCCAGCAAAACCGACATTGCTTCAAGCCGATCCATCGTTGGCTTTCCAAATTGCGGAAGGGATCCTCTTAGTTTGCCACCATATGGTTCGCCATGGAATGCCCCTAATGTCGCGGTCCCCGAAACCAGAACGAGCCGCTCACAGAGGGCGCCATGCTAAACAAAATGCTTTTAGTCGCGACCGTCTCTACGGTGCTTTCGGCGTCAGCATGGGCACAAACCGCTGACGATTTGCGCGGTACATGGAACCTTGTGTCATCGGTTACCGACAAAGACGGAAAGAAAACCGAGCAGTTTGGCCACGGCGCCAAGGGCATGATGAGCCTGGATGCCCGCGGACATTTCATGCTGACGATCATCGGTCCCGGTCTCCCAAAATTCGCGGCCAACAGCCGCGCCGCCGGAACGGCGGAGGAAAACAAGGCCGTCATGTCGAAAAGCATCGGGATGATCGGCACCTATTCGGTCAACCCGGGCGACAAGACGCTGACCTTCAAAGTCGAAAGCGCGACCTTTCCAAATTGGAATGGCACTGAACAGAAGCGGTTAATCGTGAGCGCCAGCAAAGATGAGCTCAAATATATCACCCCCACTGCTTCCAGCGGCGGGGTCGGCACGGTGAAATGGAAACGCGCCAAGTAGCGTGCGATTCGCTTGACCATGGCCAATCAACGGCAGGCCGACTGCACCAGACCATGACCTGACTCGGCTCGGCCGCTCGCTGCTGGAGCCGGTGAACGAACTGGGCCTGTGGGCGCGGAGGAACCGCGCCCCCACCGCGCGGCTGATTGCACTGAACGGCGGCGGGCGGGCGCGCTGGACGCCGCGCGATTAAAAGGCGCGGGCGCGCGCGGGCCAGGTCAGGCGCTGCAGGACTTCGCGTTTATGCGGAATGCTAGCGAACGGTCCGGCCGGCAAGCCTGTCTTCGGCGCCGCGGACTTCGACGGCCTCGGCCGTCAGCGAGCGCCCGAGATGGTCCAGTTTATCGGCGCCGGTATCCAGTCTGTCGGCGGTTTTATTTTGCTGCTCTGCAATTTCCTGCTGCTGGTCGGCGTTTGCGTGCTGCTGTTCCGCGTTTGCGTGCTGCTGTTCCGCGTTCGCGTGCTGCTGGTCGGCATTCGCATGTTGCTGGTCGGCGTTTTCGTGTTGCTGATCGGCGTTTTCGTGTTGGCGGGCGGCACTCTCGTGCTGCGCGTCGGCCGCATCGTGCTGTGTCTTTGCGGCGCCGAAAGCGTCGCCTGCCGCGCCCAACAGGTGCATGGTCGAGTTTTCCGGAAGGGTTTTGTCAGTCTTCATTTGGCTTCCCGTTGAATTGATCCCGGCATTGCATCGCAACCGGGCGCTCCGCCGAAAATTTGTTTTCGGACGGTGTCATGTGGCGCTTATTAGATTGCGGAAGCGTGAAGGTTAAACCGATCATTTGAGCGGAAAAGCGTTGCCGGATACCGCCAAAAGCGGTTCCAAGCAAATGGCCGCTTGGCGCGAGCGCTGCGCGGCGCCCGGGACACGAGAAGGATAGTGACTTGCTGAACATCATCAAATCCCTGCTCTGCGCCCCCGAGCAAAAAATCTCGCGCACCGCGCGGCTGATCGCGATCGAGGGCGGCGGGCGCGCGCGCTGGACGCCGCGCGACTATGCGGCGCTCGCGCGCGAAGGCTACGGCAAGAACGCCATCGTGCACCGCGCGGTGCGGCTGAGCAAGGCGCCGTTCCTGACGGTGAACGAGAAGCGCGCGGCGGTCGGCTACGGCGCGGTGGCCGGCGGCGACGTGTTCGGCTGACGCAAGCTGCGATATTTGCGCCAATCGATGAAAGTCTGGCCGAGCGCAAGCGCGCTGACACCGGCCAAGGCAAGCGCCCCGAACAGCGGCCCGTTGGCGAAAGCGAGCAAGGTCAGGCAGACCAGGCCGATCGAGCCGGTGACGCGCGACAACATAAAGCTGCGGCGCGCGGCGCGCGGCATCGCGTCGTTCCAGATGAAACGGTCGATGCAGAAACGCGCGGTCATTTCCTGTTGCAGCGGGTAGGGCAGCCAGGGCCGCGCATCGGCAAAGGCGGATTGCCAATAATAGCCGCAGAGGCCGAGCTCGAGCGCGGCGGCGGCAAGCGTGAGAAAGGCGACGGCCGAGGTCATGGCCGGCGATGATTGGGCGGCAGGCCTGAAGGAAACTTTAATGCGCCGGCCGCGCCGCGGCGGTGGCCGGATACTGCCGATTAGGGATGCGGCTTGACGGGCTTGCCGACGGTACCGGTGTCCTTGGTGACGCCGAAGCAGCCGGCGATCACTGCGGAATAGAGGTCGTTGCCGGCGCGGATGTCGCTCATGCAGTCGGCCGGCTTGTATTTGTCGATGGTGAACTTGAAGTGGCCCTCGCCGTTGCTCTGGGTCTTGTACTTCTTGTCGAGGATGACGGTGCGGCCGGGGGCGGTTTCGCCGGCGACGATCAGCTTGCCGTCGACGTAGCGCAACTCGTCAATGCGGATGCCGGCTGCGGCGGCGGCAATGCCGGTGACCAGGATGAGGGCGGCGGCGAGCCAGCGCATCAGAGCGTCTCCACGCGGTGAAATTCTGCGCGCCCCGAGCCATTGATAGACCGGAGGCGGGGCGGCCCGCAACACCGCCATGGACGAATTGATCGCCACCTTCCGCGAGCGCGGGGATCTCGCGCATCTGGCGCTATTCCCGTGGGCGAGCTCGGCCACGGCGTTGGCCGCCTTTGCGCTGAGGGAATTGACCGCGGCCAGCCGCCGCTTCGACGATTTCGTGCGCGAGCTGGCGCGCTTCAACGAAACTTTCAATGTCCCGGATGCGGTGCAGCGTGTAAATCGGCGCCGAACTAAGCCCCTTGAACTAACGGCAGCAATTCCTTGCCGCAAATAACAGAATCTGCGTCGGGGGTGGGGTCCCAATCGGCGTTGATCGTGACCCGCCTCAACTCGCATTTCTTGATTGCTTTCATAGCGCTAATGCCGATACCTGCGGCGCACTGACCCCTGCGCCAATTCACAACATGTCGACCGTTGTGCCGAATCCCGCCGCACTCGTTATGATGATGTCTCCATTGAGACATTCGATCAGATCACGGCTCGCCGCCAACCCGAGCCCGGACCCATTCGGCTTGGTGGAGAGGAACGGCTTTGCCGCCCGACGCAGGGTAATTGCATCCATGCCGGTTCCAATGTCGCGGACCTGCGTAGCGCGCCGCGCAACTTCCTCGGCCCCTGGTCATTAGCGGTTTTGTTCATCGTCGGGTAGGGCACTTTCCTCTCTTTTGGTTGAGAGTCCTGGATGACTTTGCACCCAAAGCTGTCGGGCGACCTGCAACGGTTTGATGCCTAGCTTTTCCCACCATTGCACTTCGTTGCCCGCTTGATGCAGTTGGCGATGATGACCGCGGCAAAGCGGCACGGTGAACTCGTCACTGACCTTCAGGCCAAGGGCGCGCGGTTGGGCAAAGCGCAGGTGATGCGGATCGCTGGGCTGGCGGCCGCAGACGAGGCAGGGCTGCGATGCGACAAAGTCCAGGTGCGCGCGGTCTCGTATGCGCTTTGGCTCGCCTAAGGGTAGGGCGCTCTTGTCGATCCGTCCGGGCGGTGCGTCCGTTGCGGCAGGGGCCAGCGGCGGCGCCGCGGTCTTTTCGGCTTTGCGTCGTTCGCGGGCGAGTTCTTGGTCGACAGGCGTGGAATGTCGGCGGCCGTAGTAGGTCGACGGACGTGGGACTGGTGTCGTGTCATCGGGATGGAAGCCGGTGCGACCCTCGACCGACTCTAGGGCGGGCGATGGGGGCGGTTTGTCGGCCGCGACTGCTTTGCCGTCGCGATAGAGCTCCAGCCCGAACGGTTTGCCGAATGTGGCCAGTGCTCGTTTTGTGGCGTCGGTCTCCGCTGCCTTGACTGCTATGTCATGGGTCTCGCCGGGAGAAGTGCCGCGACCTTCGCCCGAGCCATGGCCCTCGCGGATGATGACCGCTCCGTGAGCACTCACCGTGATCCGCACGCGGGCGATATAGACGGCGAGGAAGTTGCCGCGGTTCTCCCGAGCGAGGACGCACTTGGTCTCCAGGGTTTCCCGGCTCCAGCCATCGAAGCCGAAGATCCGATTGGCTTCCGAGAGGACGTACCAGCCCTCCAAATAGGAGAACTCCCGGCCACGGGCCTCGCGGATGCGGACATGCCGGTGGTTGAGATCGCGCTTGAGCGCCTGAGTCTGTCTTGCCGAGAAGCCCATCACTTGGTCCTCACACTCAGAACCGGTTCGGGATTGGACAGGCTGACGCCGGTGATCTCGGCGCCCTGCTTGAGCTCGGCCAAAAGACCTTGCCGGTCGAGCTTGGGATCGCGCGGCTCCCAATAGATGCTGGGGACGGCGGCCTCATCGATGATCATCAGGGCGGGGGTGCCGGGCCGTAAGGAGGCGGTGAAGTCGGGGGCTTGAATCTTCTTCAAGTCGAGCTCGACCATCACGTCCTTGGCGATCTGGCGGCGCTTGGAGGCGCGGTCCTGCAGGCGGGCAAGCCGGTCGGGACTGTCAGGAATCTTGTGTGTGAGGTCATGATGATGAGCGGAAGGAGCATCACATGGCAATCGAGAAAGACCTGCTGGACCAGCTTCTGGCTGGCCGGGATCCGAAGGACGTGTTCAACAAGGATGGGCTGGTCGACGAGTTGAAGAAGGCGCTGTCTGAACGGATATTGAATACCGAGATCGACGAGCATCTTGACGGTGACAGCGCTGAGGGCAAGTCCAATCACCGCAACGGCTATTCGAGGAAGTCGGTCCTCACCGGCACCTCGAAGATGACGCTGTCGGTGCCACGGGATCGTGCCGGGACCTTTGACCCCAAGCTGATCGCCAAATACCAGCGCAGGTTCCCGGATTTCGACGACAAGATCATCTCGATGTATGCGCGCGGAATGACGGTTCGCGAGATTCGGGGCCATCTCGAGGACCTCTACGGCATCGATGTTTCGCCGGATTTGATCTCGGCGGTCACCGATGCGGTGCTGGACGAGGTGACGGAATGGCAGAACCGGCCTCTCGATATCTGCTACCCGCTGGTGTTCTTCGATGCCATCCGGGTCAAGGTGCGCGACGAAGGCTTCGTGCGCAATAAGGCGATCTACATCGCGCTCGGTGTTCTGCCGAACGGCACCAAGGAGATTCTCGGTATCTGGATCGAACAGACCGAGGGCGCCAAATTCTGGCTGCGCGTCGTCAACGAATTGAAGACCCGCGGGGCCCAGGACATTCTCATCGCCGTCGTCGACGGCCTGAAGGGCTTTCCTGAGGCCATCAATGCCGTTTTCCCGCAGACGATCGTGCAAACATGCATCGTCCACCTGATCCGCCATTCGATGGATTTTGCCTCCTGGAAGGATCGCAAGAGCGTCGCGCAGGCGTTGCGGACGGTCTATCGCGCGGTCGATGCTGCCGCCGGCCAGGCCGCCCTCGACGCCTTCGCAAAAGGTCCGTGGGGCGCAAAGTATCCGGCGATCGCCCAGAGCTGGCGTCGCAACTGGGAGCTCGTGATTCCCTTTTTTGCTTTCCCTGAAGGCGTACGGCGCATCATCTACACCACGAATGCCATCGAGGCGTTGAACTCGAAGCTGCGCCGCGCCGTCAGGACCAGGGGGCATTTTCCCTCTGACGATGCCGCGATGAAGCTGTTATATTTGGTCTTGAACCATGCGGCTGCAGAATGGAAACGACCGCCGCGTGAGTGGGCCGAGGCGAAGACGCAATTCGCCGTCATGTTCAATGAGCGCTTCGTGAACTCATGACGGATAACCGGCCTCACACAGAAATTCTGACAGTCCCAGCCGGTCCTCCATCTCCCCGATCCTAAGCTTGAGCCCAGTGGCCAGAGCCTCGTCCTCCAGGGCGGAGCGGATGATGGCCGTTACGATCTCATGCAGGTCGGTCAACCCTTCCACCGTATCGGCGAGGGTCCGCTCGTCGATATCGGGATCCTGGGCGCGGATGCGATCGCGGATGCCGCGGTAGGTGGCGGCGGCGAATTCGAGATTCATGACGATCCTCCTGACTGAAGCTTGTGCTGGCGCCAGCATATATTTATTATGTTTACAGAAATATTATATATAACTGGACTCGCTGGTCAACAGGAATTTTATGGAATTGTAGGAATCACTTAGCTCGTGCAAGCTCCTCGCCATGGTCACCCCGGAACAATGCAGGGCCGCCCGCGGCTTGCTGGCGTGGAGCCAGCAGCAGCTCGCTCAGAAGGCAGCTGTGGGTGTGGTAACGGTGCACCAGCTCGAGGCCGGGAGCAGTCAGCCGCGCAGGGCTACTCTCAATGTCATCAGACGCGCTTTCGAAGCCGCCGGCGTTGAATTCATCGACGACAACGGTGGCGGGCCCGGCGTGCGCCTGCGCGAGCGCCCAAAGAATGCGGCTCGAACGCCCCAATAATAAGGAGTCGCCAAGCGTAAGCTGCTGCTAGGGCGCACGCTGAATGACGATAACACGGCGGCCCGAAGAATCTATTATTAGTTGTATTATTATTAGCCTCTACCAAATGTAGTATTTGGCAGAACGAACCCAAACTCCCAAATGATTTCAAAAGTCGGCTACCGAGAGAGCGCGCAACGAAAGGCCGCCTGCCACGATGCGTTTGCCACAGGCGCAATGGCGGGCGGTGAGTACGCGCGGCGCACGATCGCCGCGCCGTTGCAATAGCCGGTGCGGCCTACGAGGCAGACCATAACGGCTGCATTGCGGTCGCCATTGCCCGCGGCAAGCCTAGCCAAGGGTGTCGGGCGGAACCAGGCGCCAACTTAGGGTGTCACCGCCGAATTGAATTTGCGCGCGGTGTCGACGATCCAGGAACGATAGAGCAGAAGCGGGGTCAGGCCGGTAAGGCCGCCGCAGCCTGCTTCATTGTCGGCAGCGGTGGTCCAGCTCACCATGCCGATGACACGTGGAGTTTGGGATTTCGAAAGCCGGCCCGCCGGAATCGCCGGTACAGGCGCCGAGGCCGGGACGTGCATTGCGCGTCTGGATCGTAAAGGCGTATTTGCAGCGAGCCAGGCCGGCCAGTCACAGTGAGTTGGGCCATGCGCGGCTGCCCAAGGCCGCTGTCGCTGCCGTCAGCGGTCGTGCCAAAGCCAGCAATGACTAGTCGCTCGCCCGCCTTAACACGACGGGCGGCAGCAAGGGCTGCGGGCACGATAACCTCCGGCAGTGGGGTGGCAAGCTTGATGAGTGCGACATCGGCGGTGGCGCGATTCGCTGAAATAGCTCTCATGTCGAAACGCGGATGGACGGGCGATTTCGCTGATTGCGATCGGTCCGCCGCCTTGGAGAGCTTTGATCTCGTACCGCTCCGTCGCTCGAGGCAATGCGCGGCGGTGAGTACCAATTCGTGCGTGAGTGCGGTACCGGTGCAAAGATCGCCGTCCGGGTCCACCACCATGACGATCGCGCGCGCGGCCCAGCCGCTTGCCGGAGGCGCATGTCCGGTGATGGCGAGGGCGGGTGAAACTAGCGCGCAGGCGAGGGCGGCGAGCACGGGACGCATGGGCGCCATGGGCCTTGGAGAGGCGGGTTTGTCAATGACTCGCCGCGATAACTCTTGCCCTCTCCCCTTGTGTTCTCGGGGTGGTGTTTCCCGGTGACGGAATTTGATAGCTGCCGGTTCATAACGCTTTGATTTTTCTTGCGACAGCGTGGACAGAGTATCACCTTTGCACCTCTCATTTCACTTGGGGCGCTGCCTATACGCACAGAAGGGTAGTGACCCGACGGCTTTTTTGAACCGGCGGGATAGAGATTACTGCATTGGCTTTACGCAAGGTTGAATATGTGCTTGCCGCCACTGGCATAGAATTTATTGCTGAGAACGGCGGCGGACCGGGTGTGAGGATGCGCAAATTGCGGTGAGAAGTCGCCGTCGCGCGAAACTAGTTCGGTTCAATTGCTGTGAATACAGGCATGCAACTGGCTGGAAGATTTTTCCTCGGTGATATATTTTTTAAAAGGCTAGCGATTCTTTTTCCCAACCGCGCAAGACGTGCGGCTCCTCGACGGAGTCCATCTTTGCACGCTCGCGGTCCGCGCTCTGCACATTGGAACGCTCAGGAAGCGCCCTCTGAGGCCGAAAGTCGCGCGCGCGACGACGACGAGAGCGCCGCTATCACTGCCCAGATGCTTGCGGAGTTCAGCGAGGTCGAACAACAAGGTAAGCTAGGAGCTGCCCTTGAGGACCTGCACTGGCGCTTGCGCCACCTCTACTGGATCATCGACAAAAAGGGCAACGAGGTGCTGTTTGTCCCCAACGAACAGCAACAGCGACTGATCGATAACGTTTTGTCCCGCAACCTGATTCTCAAAGCCCGGCAACTGGGCTACTCGACGGCTATTCAACTTCTGATGCTTGATAGCTGTCTTTTCAAACCGAACATCAGCGCGGCAGTCATCGCTCAGGATAAAGACGCGGCTAACGTGATCTTCCGCAAGATCAAGTTTGCCTATGACAACCTGCCTCCCGCCATCCGAGCCATGTGTCCGCCGCAACGCGAAAGCGTTGGCGAACTTATCCTTGCCAACAAGTCGAGCATGCGGGTGGCGACGTCCGTCCGCTCGGCCAGCCTGCAGTTCCTCCATGTCTCTGAATTTGGGAAGATTTGTGCAAAGTACCCCGCTAAGGCGCAGGAGGTGGTTACGGGATCGCTGCCGGCGGCGCAAAGCGGCATCATCTTTATCGAATCCACCGCTGAGGGTAGGGAGGGCGCCTTCTATGAAATGACGCAGAAGGCGCAGGCTACTCACCAAAGCAAAATGGAACTCGGCCGCCTCGACTACGGCTTCCATTTCGCTGGGTGGTGGGAATGGGAGAAATATCGCTTGCCGCGCGATAGCGTAATCATCACCGGCGCCGAGCACGACTATTTTAATCGCATCGAGAGCGAGATCTGCCGCGCTCTCGATAACGACCAGCGCGCTTGGTACATCGCCACCCGCGACAACGAGTTCGGTGGCGACTGGCAGTTGATGAAGCAAGAATATCCGTCCACCCCAGACGAAGCGTTCGAGCAGAGCCAGGAGGGCGTCTATTACGCCGCGCAGATGGCCGCCGCCCGCCGGCAAGGCCGGATCACCGATGTGGCTGCAATCCGGGTCTTGCTGACCAAGGGAAAGGCGGCCCGAGATCTCTCCGGTGATCACATCAGGGATTCTTTGAATTGCCTAAAATCTAAGACTATTTTCGACATCGCCGCGGAGAACGAGAAGAAACGGAAAAATGGAATCCGCGAGGATGAGTAGTTTAAGCAAACTCAACGCAAACCGCGTTAACGCAAAGTCAAGCACGGGGCCGAAGAGCGCGATCGGCCGCCGGCGCGCTTCTCAAAATGCTCGCCGCCATGGCTTGAACATTCCAGTTCTCCTCGACCCAATTCTTGCTCAGGAGGTCAAAATTCTGGCTCTGCATTTAAGCCAGGGCCTTGAGAACCTCGATTTGCTTGGGGCTACCTATGCTGTGGCCGAGGCCGAGATTGACCTGAAGCGTATCCGCAAGTTCAAGCGGGACCTTTTCCACAAGCTGAACGGGACCCGGCACTCGACCAACACAAGCGAGTGGCGCAGTAAACCGAATTCGGATTTTTCGGGCGGAGAAAAATTCGAAGCCAACGCTTCGGCGTTACTCGAACAAATGTTGCGAGTTGATCGATATGAAAGGCGGGCGCTCGCGCGCCGCAAGTTTGCAATTCGACAGCTCACGAGCTTCGCTCAGGCGAACTCAACAACACTCCCAAAAACTGGCAAAACGAAGCCAAAAAAACCAACGATTTCAAAGGAACCGTAACCATTGGCCACCAATCCCAAGGCCGGGCGACAGCCGGCACTTTCATCGGGCTCCGCCGTCCGCCACACTCTCCACGATTCCGCGGAGAGCCTGCACATGGACGTTTTCGAAGCCGTTGCCTCGCGCTATTCCTGCCGCGCCTTCCTGCCGACGCCCGATCCCCGAAGCGACCGTACGCGACATCGTCGAGCGCGCGGCGCGCGCGCCCTCGGCCGGCAATATGCAGCCCTGGCGCGTCTATGCGTTGGCCGGCGAACGGGTCGCGAAACTCAAAGCGCTAATGGCGCCGCGCATGGCGACCGAGCTGCCGAGAGGCGAGGGCACCGATTATACCATCTATCCCGAGCCGCTGACGGAGCCTTACAAGGCGCGGCGCTTCCAGGTCGGCGAGCTGCTCTACAAGGCGATCGGCGTTCCGCGCGAGGACAAGCCGGCGCGCTACCGGCAATATTCGCGCAACTATCGATTTTTCGATGCGCCGGTCGCGCTGTTCTTCGCGCGCGAAAAGGCGCACGGGCCGGCGCAATGGGCCGACATCGGCGGCTATCTGCAGACGGTCTGCTTGCTCGCGCGCGGCCACGGCCTGCACACCTGCCCGCAACAGGCCTGGGTGTCCTTCCACCGCACCGTGCGCGACTACCTCGACCTGCCTCCCGACCTGATGATCTATTCCGGCATGGCGCTCGGCTATGCCGACGAAAAGGCCCCGATCAACGGCTGGCGCTCCCCGCGTGCGCCGCTCGAGCGCCTATGCGAGCTTTGAGGGCTTCGAGCCTTAGCCAAAACAGGCTAAAGCCGGCCCCCGAGCCTCGCGTTCACCCGGCGTTCACCGGCGCGCCGCTATCACCCGCCTTATGCCGGTCCTCCCCCGTCTTTCCGTCATCCTCCTGATCGGCCTCGCGCTCGGGCTTTTCGCCGGCGCCGGCCGAGCGGCCGAATTGCCGCACCACGCCCAATTGGCGCGTCACGCCTGTCTGACCAAGGCCGAACAGCGCGCCGCGGTTGCCAGCCACAAGGCCATTTCGCTCGCCCAAGCCATCAAATCCGCGCGCAAGCACCGCCGGAAAAAGCCCGAAGTCGTGCGCGCGCGGCTTTGCCGCCACGGCGACGGCCTGGTTTACGTGCTGACCCTGCTCGCGCCCAATGGGAAGGTGACGCGGGCGACCGTTGACGCGGCGAACGGCGAGCTTATTAAGGGCCACTCAGAGGGCCACGTGACCGCTCCGAGCGGAGAAAAACACCTTGCGCCTCCTCGTCGTCGAGGACGATCCCGACCTTAACCGCCAGCTCGCCACCGCGCTGACCGACGCGGGCTATGTCGTCGACCGCGCGTTCGACGGCGAGGAAGGCCATTATCTCGGCGAGCAGGAACCCTACGACGCCGTCATCCTCGACATCGGCCTGCCGAAAATGGACGGCATTTCGGTGCTGGAAGCCTGGCGGCGCGCCGGCCGCGCCATGCCGGTGCTGATGCTGACCGCGCGCGACCGTTGGAGCGACAAGGTGCAGGGTTTCGATGCCGGCGCCGACGATTACGTCGCCAAGCCGTTCCATTTGGAGGAAGTGCTGGCGCGCGTGCGCGCGCTGCTGCGTCGCTCCGCCGGCCACGCCAAGAGCGAGTTCAATTGCGGCCCGGTGCGGCTCGACACCCGCACCGGCCGCGTCTCGGTCAACGGCAATCCGGTCAAGCTCACCAGCCACGAATACCGGCTGCTCGCCTATCTGATGCATCACACCGGCCGCGTGGTGTCGCGCACCGAATTGGTCGAGCATCTCTACGACCAGGACTTCGATCGGGATTCCAATACCATCGAAGTGTTCGTCGGCCGCATCCGCAAGAAGCTCGGCGTCGAGATCATCCAAACCGTGCGCGGGCTCGGCTATCTGCTCACGCCGCCCGACGCGCGCTGACCTCGATGCGCGCCAACTCCCTCGCGCTGCGCCTGTTCCTGTCGGCCACCGCCTGGGCCGTGATCATTCTTTTGATTACCGGTGTCGTTTTGTCGTCGCTCTACCGGCACGCGGTGGAGCGTTCCTTCGATCGCCGGCTCAATGTCTATCTGCGCACCATGGTCGCCGATCTGTCTGCGCCCGAGGAAAGCGGCGCCAACTTTCCGCAGTCGCTGGGCGAGCCTTTGTTCGAATTACCGCTGTCCGGCTGGTATTGGCAGGTGACGCGCAACGATGCGGGCAAGCACGAGGTGCGCTCGTCGCGCTCGTTGTGGGACGGCGGCCTGCCGCATCTGGAAGATTTCGGCATCGCCGTCGAGCCCGACGGCTCGCGCCAGGGCTATGTCGCCGGTCCCGAAGATCAGCGGCTGCGCCTGGTCGAGCGCAATATCGACCTCGGCGACGAGGGCCATTATCTGGTGGCGGTGGCGGGCGATGCCGCCGAAATCGCGCAGGAGACGCGCGCCTTCGATCAGGCGCTGGCGATAACCTTCGCCATTCTGGCGGTGGTGCTGCTGCTCACCACCACGTTCCAGGTCAGGTTCGGCCTGGCGCCGCTCAAGCGCATCACCGACAGCCTCGCCGCCATCCGCGCCGGCAACGCCCAGCAATTGGCCGGCCAGTTCCCGGAGGAGATCGCGCCGCTGGCGCGTGAGACGAACGCGCTGATCGAGACCAACCGGGAAATCGTCGAGCGCGCGCGTACCCATGTCGGCAACCTCGCGCATGCCTTGAAGACGCCGCTGTCGGTGATGGTGAACGAGGCTTCCGCGCGCCCGCGCGACGCGCTTGCGGTCAAGGTGCTCGAGCAGGCCGACATCATGCGCGATCAGGTGGCCCGCCATCTCGAGCGCGCGCGGCTGGCGGCGGGCCTCACCGTCGTCGGCTCGCTCACCGAGGTTAAGCCGGTGGTCACGGCGCTGGCGCGCACCATGGAGAAGATCCATCACGACCGCGGCATCGCCATCGACGTGCGCGCCGACAATGAGGCGCGCTTCCGCGGCGAGCGGCAGGATCTGGAGGAAATGATCGGTAATCTCGTCGACAATGCCTGCAAATGGGCGGCCTCGCGCGTGACCATCGCCGTCGCGCGCGAGCGCCGCGACGGCGCGCGCGACGCGCAAGCCGTGCGCATCACGGTCGATGACGACGGCCGCGGCCTCTCGCCGTCCGAGCGCGAGCAGGCGGCCAAGCGCGGGCGCAGGCTCGACGAAACCAAGCCCGGCTCCGGTCTCGGGCTTTCCATCGTGGTCGATCTCGCCGGCCTCTATGGCGGCGAGCTGACGCTCGGCAATGCCCCGCTCGGGGGCCTGCGCGCCGAGTTGGTGCTGCCGGCGGCGTGAGGCCGTCGCGCGCCGCCGCGAACCGCCGGACTTTTGCCTGATTTCTCCCGTTTCGATGGGCGCACTTTCCAATGTGCCGGGGGTTTAAATGTCCGTCGCGAAGATCGCAGCCATCGCCGCTGCCGCTCTCATGCTCGCCGCCTGCGCCGGCGATCCGGAGAGCGGACGCGGGCCGCGGGAGAACACCGGCACGCTGCTCGGGAGCCTGGCGGGCGCCGCCATCGGCTCGCAATTCGGTGGCGGCGTCGGCGGTCACGTGGCGGGCGCGGTGATCGGCGCCGGCATCGGCGCCCTGGTCGGCAACCGCATCGGCGCGGCGATGGACGACGAGGACAAGCGCCGCGCCTATGCCGCGCAGATGCAGGCTTTGGACGATGGCGCGCCCGGCGCGCCGGTGTCGTGGCGCAATCCCAACTCCGGCCGCTACGGCACGGTGGTGCCCGGGCCCTACTATCAGGAGGCCGGCCGGCGCTGCCGCTCTTATACCCACAGCATCTATATCGACGGCCGGCCGCAGACCGCGCGCGGCACCGCCTGCCGCAATGCGGACGGCACCTGGACGCCGCTCAGCTGAAGTCGCGACATCCTTAACGAGGCGTTAACGGCCGCCGCGCTATCAATCCACCCCGTTGAAGGGCGGATCTGGCGGCGATGGCGGGCGTCGAAACAATCGATCGGCTGCGGCAATACCTGCGCGAATTGCCGCCGCAGGCGCGCGCGCTGCTGATCGCCGAGTTCGAACGCAGCCTGCTGCGCGGCGACGAAGGCGCCGGCACCGATCTCGTGCTGCAGGAACTGCGCCGCATCGTGCGCGAGCAGCGCGAGGGCGCCCCGCGCATCGGCAATTGCGCGCGGCTGTTCTTCAAGCCGCTCGAACCTTTCGTGGTCGACGACCGCCCCGACCATAACCACCCCGGCCGTATCGCGCGCCGGTCGCTGGAAAGCCTATGGACCTGGGTGCGCCGCGACCTGCTGCCGGAAGAAGCCAAGGCGCTGGCCGACGAGGTGAGCGAGGCTCTGCTCGCCGGCGACGAGCCGCGGGCCGAGCACTTGACGCGCGTGTTCCAGGACCGCGCCGCGGCCGCCATCACGGCGAGCCTGGAGGCATGCGCCGGCGACGCCAAGCTGCAGCGCCGGACGACGGCGCAGATCGGTACGCCGCGCGCGAGCGAAGACGCCGCGACCCTGCAGCACGTGCTGGCCGGACGCGACGCACTGGCGACGCTCGCCGCACACCTTCCGCTGCGCATCATCAATCTCGCCGGTGACGAGCTCGACGAATACAAGGCGCTGATCGAAAAGACCGCGGCGCAAGACCGCGCGCTTTTCCTTTACGCGCTGCTTACGGTGATGAGCCGGCTGGCGGCGTCCTGGCAGGTGATCCGCTTTGGCGTCAAGGCGGCCAACAGCGACACGGCCGCGCGCGTCGCCGAAACGCAATACAGCGTGGCGGTGACCATCGTGCTCGCCGAGCTCGAGCGGCTGGTGGGCGAATTGCGCGACGGTCTGCGCGGCGGCGGCGGCGTCGCGGTCGGCGCGCTGCTCAAGACCATTCACGACTGCGCGCGGGGGTTGCGCACCGAGCTCGACCTGCCGGTGGACAGCAGCTGGGGGCGCGCGCTGTCGGCGCAACGCGCACAGATCGCCGAGTTGTTGCGCTCAGAGATCGAGTCGGCGCCGGCGCGCGTGCGCCGGCTGCTGCGCGCGCGTCCATCCTCAGAAATCCGGTCAAATGCGGTGCTCGATCCCGACGAGGTGGCGGAGACCGAAGCGCTGGTCGCCTTCGTCGGCACCTGCCGCTCCTTCGCCAGCGAGCTTGCCATCAACGAGATGACGCAGCGGAACTTCAACGAGATTCAATACAACCTCGACAGCGGAACCCGCGCGCTGCTCGACGGCCTGCGCCATGCCGGGCAAGGCGATCGCGCCTTCCGGCAAAGCCAGGTCGAGGCGGCTGTGCGCTTCTCCGCCAAGGTGTTCGGTGAGGAATACGCGGCGCTCCTGACCAAGGCGGCGGAAGTCGCCAGCGCCGCCGAGCGCAAACCCGCGCGGGCCTGAAAATCGCGCTTTTTCCGCTTCCCGGCCGCAAAAAGCCGCCAGCATTGATCTTGCGCATTGCCGCCACGATTGCGCGTGATGTATGCCCTGTTCGCGCCTGCCCTTCGGCGGCGCGCGGCGGAACTTATGGCTTGATGATTCTCTGGTCGGTTTTTGCGCTGATGACGGCGGCGGCGGTGTTCGCCGTGCTGTGGCCGCTGGCGCGCCGCGCGCCCGCGCGCGGCGGCAGCGATCTCGCCGTCTATCGCGATCAGCTCGACGAGATTGTGCGCGACCGCGCCGCAGGCCTGATCGGCGAGGCGGAGGCGGAGGCCGCCAAGGTCGAGGTGTCGCGGCGCTTGATCGCGGCGGCCGATGCCGCCGAATCCAAAAAAACCGAGAGCGCCGGCTCGCCGCTCTGGCGCCGGCGCTTCACCGCGATCGCCGCGCTGCTGCTGGTGCCGGCCGGCGCCGCCGCGCTTTATCTCATGCTCGGCTCGCCGCAATTGCCGGGCGAGCCGTTGCAGGCGCGGCTGCGCGCCATCCATAGCGACCGCTCGATCGAAAGCCTGGTGGCGCAGGTCGAGCAGCATCTTGCGCGCAATCCGAAGGACGCGCGCGGCTACGAGGTGCTGGCGCCGGTCTATCTGCAGCTCGGCCGCTATCAGGACGCCGTCAAGGCGCGCCGCAAGGTGATCGAAATTTCCGGCGAAACGGCCGCGCGAGCGGCCGATCTCGGCGAGGCGCTGACGGCGGCCGCCAACGGCATCGTCACCGCCGAAGCAAAGACCGCCTTCGAGCGCGCGCTCGCGCTCGACGCCAAGGACGTCAAGGCGCGTTTCTATGTCGGCATGGCCGCCGAGCAGGACGGCGACATGGCAAAGGCGGCGTCGATCTGGAGCGTGCTCTTGAAGGACGCGCCGGCCGGCGCGCCCTGGGCGCCCATGGTGCGTCGGGCACTGGCGCAGATCGGCGCGGCAGCCCCGCCGGCGGTGGCGGCAGCGCCGCCCACGGCCAAACAACCCGGCCCGAGCGCGGCCGATATCGCGGCCGCCTCCAAGATGAGCACACAGGACCGCGGCGCCATGATCCGCACCATGGTGGCGCGGCTGGCCGACCGGCTCAAGCAGAACGGCGACGATATTGCCGGTTGGCAGCGGCTTCTGCGCGCCTATATGGTGCTCAACGAGCGCGACAAGGCGCACGCGGCGGCGGCCGACGCGCGTAAGGCGCTCGCCAGCGATCCCGCCAAGTTGCGTCAGATCGAAGACACGATCAAAAGCCTGGGGCTCGAGAGTTGATGGGTACGCGCGCGTCATGACCCGCAAACAGCGACGCCTGATCCTGATCGGCTCCAGCCTCGGCGTGCTGGGCGTGGCGGTCGGCCTGGTGCTCAGCGCCATGAGCAATTCGATCGTATTCTTCCAGTCGCCGAGCGACGTGGCGGAGCATCATCTGGCGCCTGGGACCCGCATCCGCATCGGCGGGCTGGTCAAGCCCGGCAGCCTGCACAAGGGCGACAATCTGCGCATCAAATTCGAAGTGACCGACGGCAAGCACGACATTCCAGTGCGCTATCAGGGCATCGTGCCCGACCTGTTCCGCGAGGGGCAGGGCGTCGTGGCGGAAGGTAAGCTCGAGCCCGGCGGCGTCTTTGACGCCGACACCGTGCTCGCCAAGCACGACGAGCGCTACATGCCGAAGGAAGTGGTCGAGGCGCTGAAGAAGTCCGGCCGCTGGCAGGAAGGCGAGCAGACCGCCAAAGGTACGGTCAAATGATTAGCGTGACGGCGAAATGATCCCCGAGCTCGGCCATTATGCCCTGGTGCTGGCGCTGGCGCTCGGCCTGATGCAGTCGGTGGTGCCGGTGATCGGCGCCAAGCGGCGCGACGGCGCGCTGATGCGGCTCGCCAATTCCACCGCGGTCATGCAGTTCGTGTTCGTCGCGCTGTCGTTTGCGGCGCTGGCGGCCTGCTATGTCACTTCCGACTTCTCTGTGCGTACGGTCTACGAGAACTCCCATTCGCTGATGCCGCTGGTCTACAAGATCACCAGCGTGTGGGGGAACCACGAAGGCTCGATGCTGCTGTGGGTTCTCATCCTGTCGGTTTTCGGGGCGGCGGTGGCGCTGTTTGGCGGCAATCTGCCGGCGACGCTCAAGGCCAACGTGCTCGCGGTGCAGTCGTGGATCGCCTCCGCCTTCTATCTTTTCATCCTGCTCACCTCGAACCCGTTCCTGCGGCTGCAGCCTGCGCCGTTCGAGGGCCGCGACCTTAATCCCATTTTGCAAGACCCCGGCCTCGCCATCCATCCGCCGCTGCTTTATCTCGGCTATGTCGGCTTCTCCATTGCCTTCTCCTTCGCCATCGCCGCGCTGATCGAGGGCCGCATCGACGCCGCCTGGGCGCGCTGGGTGCGGCCGTGGACGCTGGCCGCCTGGATGTTTCTCACGCTCGGCATCGCCATGGGCTCGTACTGGGCCTATTACACGCTCGGCTGGGGCGGCTTCTGGTTCTGGGATCCGGTGGAGAATGCGTCATTGATGCCGTGGCTGGCCGGCACCGCGCTGCTGCACTCAGCGGTGGTCATGGAAAAGCGCAACGCGCTGAAGATCTGGACCATCCTGCTCGCCATTCTCACCTTCTCGCTGTCGCTGATCGGCACTTTCCTGGTGCGCTCGGGCGTGCTTACTTCGGTGCATTCGTTTGCCAACGACCCGCGGCGCGGCGTCTTCATCCTCGCTATACTCGTGCTGTTCATTGGCGGCGGTTTGACGCTATTCGCCTGGCGCGCCTCGACGTTGAAGCAGGGCGGGCTTTTTGCGCCGATCTCGCGCGAGGGCGCGCTGGTGTTCAACAATCTCTTCCTCACCACCGCCTGTCTCACCGTGCTGGTGGGCACGCTCTATCCCCTGGCGCTGGAAGCGGCGACCGGCGCCAAGATCACCGTGGGCGGGCCGTTCTTTAATCTGACCTTTGGACCGCTGTTCGTCGCGCTGATGGTGGTGATGCCGTTCGGACCGCTGCTGGCGTGGAAGCGCGGCGATCTGTTGGGCGCGGCGCAGCGACTGATGGCGGCGTTTGGCGTTGGTCTGATCGTGGCTGGGCTCACGTTTGCGATCGAAGGCGCGCAATCGGTGCTGGCGCCGTTCGGCGTCGGCCTGGCCTTCTATGTGATGGTCGGCGCGCTGGTCGATCTCGCCGAGCGTACCGGGCTATTCCGCGCGTCGCTCAAAACCGCCTGGGCGCGCGCCGCCGGCCTTCCGCGTTCGACCTGGGGTACGGCGGTGGCGCATTTCGGTATCGCGCTGTCGATGCTCGGCATTATTTGCGCCGGCACCTGGGGCACCGAGCGCATCGTCGAGGTAAAGCCACGGCAGACTATATCGCTCTCCGGCTACGACCTGACCTACGAGGGCATCGCGCAACATCCGGGCCCGAACTACAGCGCGCTGGTTGCCAAATTCACCGTGCGCGATGGCGGCGTGCCGATTGGCGTGATGACGCCGTCGAAGCGCAGCTTCGCCACCCGCGCCATGACCACCAACGAGGCCGCATTGATGATCCGCGGCGCCAGCCAGCTTTATCTCTCGCTCGGCGACAGCAAGCCGGACGGCAGTATTGCCATCCGGCTCTATTACAAGCCGATGGTCATGCTGATCTGGCTCGGCGCCGTGGTGATGATGCTGGGCGGCGCGCTCTCGCTGTCCGACCGGCGCCTGCGCGTCGGCGCGCCGAAACCGGCGGCCAAGCCCGCATTGCAGGCGGCGGAGTAGGGCGTCATGCGCCGGTTCGCGCTCATCGCATTGCTGCTGACGGTAATCGTGCCGGGCATGGCACGCGCGGTGACGCCGGACGAGATGCTGAAGGATCCGGCGCTGGAAGTGCGTGCGCGAGCGATCTCGCGCGAATTGCGCTGCCTGGTCTGCCAGAACCAGGATATCGACGATTCGGAAGCCCCGTTGGCGCACGACCTGCGCGTGCTGGTGCGCGACCGGCTCAAGCAAGGTGAGAGCGATAACCAGGTGATCAACTTCGTAGTGGCGCGTTACGGCGAATTCGTGCTGCTCAAGCCGCGCTTCGAAATTCGCACGCTGGCGCTGTGGACGCTGCCGCCGCTGGCGCTGGTGGCCGGCGCGATCGGTCTGTTCGTGACGCTGCGCCGGCGCAAGGCGGCGGCGGCGGAGCCGGCTCCCTTGAGCGCCGCCGAGCGGCAGCGCCTTGCGACTTTGGTCGGACCCGGCGCCGATTGAGCCCTGGGTAAGCTACTGAATTGTAAGAATTACCTTTTCTTTATTCCTTACAAAAGTTTAATCCCACCGACAGGACGCTGTAAGGCGCATCCCTCCATCTTTGGATTCAAAGCATGGCGCGGGCTTCGCGCCCCTATAGAATCCTGATGGAGGTTCCTGATGAACCCGAGCGTTTCCCCCGCTCCTGATTCACCGAAAAAGCCGCGCGGGCTTTCCGCCCGCCGCGCCGTCCTCCTCGCTACCGCCATCGCCGGCCTCGGTACCGCCGCCTTTATCGCGGCTCCCGACCTCGATCTGACGGCCGTCTATCCGACCGCGCTGGCGCAGAATCTGAGCGAGCAGGCGCACAAGCTGCCGGCTCCGGTTGGCTTTGCCGACATCGTCGCCAGGGTCAAACCGGCGGTGATCTCGGTGCGCGTCAAGGTGGACGGCGGATCGGCCACCACCGGCGCCGGCGATATGGAAAATCTGCCGCCGGGCTTGCGCGAATTTTTCCGCCGCTTCGGCATGCCCGATTTCCCGAACCGCATGCCGCATGGCCACGGATCATAACCTGATCATGGGTCAGGGCTCCGGCTTTTTCATTTCGGCCGACGGCTATGCCGTGACGAATAACCACGTGGTCGAAAAGGCCGAGAGCGTCGAGGTCAAGACCGACGACGGCAAGAGCTACAAGGCCAAGGTGATCGGCACCGATCCGCGCACCGATCTCGCGCTCATCAAGGTCGAAGGCGGGCCCTTCCCCTATGTGAAGCTGTCGGAGAAGACCCCGCGCATCGGCGATTGGGTGCTCGCGGTCGGCAATCCGTTCGGTCTCGGCGGCACCGTCACCGCCGGCATTGTCTCGGCCCGCGGTCGCGACATCGGCGCCAGCCCCTACGACGACTTCATCCAGATCGACGCGCCGATGAACAAGGGCAATTCCGGCGGCCCGACCTTCGATACCGAAGGCAATGTGATCGGCGTCAACACCGCGATCTACTCGCCGTCCGGCGGCTCGGTCGGCATCGCCTTCGCGATCCCGGCCAATACCGTCAAAACCGTGGTCAGCCAGCTCAAGGAGCATGGCTCGGTGACGCGCGGCTGGATCGGCGTGCAGATCCAGCCGGTGACCAAGGACATCGCCGACAGCCTCGGCCTCAAGAAGGCGCAAGGCGCGCTGGTCGCGCAGCCGCAGCCCGGCAGCCCGGCCGTGACGGCCGGCATCGAGGCCGGCGACGTCATCACCGCGGTCAACGGCAAGGACGTGCAAAGCCCGCGCGATCTCGCTAAGGAGATCGGCGCGATGGCGCCAGACACCAAGATCAATCTCTCGCTGCTGCACAAGGGCTCGCAGAAGACCATCAGCCTGAAGCTCGGCCGCCTGCCGAGCCAGCAGGAAGCCAAGAATACGCCTTCCAACGAGCATGGTGAAAACTCCACCAATCTCGCCAAGCTCGGCCTCACGCTGGCGCCTGCGGCGCGGGTGGCGGGTGCCGGTAATGAAGGCGTTGTGGTTACCGCGGTGGATGCCTCCGGCGTCGCCGCCGACCACGGCTTTTCCACCGGTGACATCATCGTGGAAGTCGCCGGCAAAGCGGTTGCAACGCCTTCCGAGGTGCGCAAGGCGATCGCCAGCGCCCGATCGGACGGCAAACACACCGTGCTGTTCCGGGTGAAGAAGGGTGGCAACACCCACTTCGTCGCCCTGCCGGTCGGCAACGGTTGACAGAGTTAGGGGACGTGTTGCCGGCATCCGTCGCCCCCGCCGGCTGCAGGTCCTCAACGGGACGGGCCTCGCGCCCGTCCCGGCACTTTCCGGAAAGCGGGCGGGCGCCGAACGACCGTCCGCCCGCTTCCGGCCTGAACTCCAACCCCGGCATCCGTCGCCCCCGCTGGGGTGGGGTCGTGGAGGGGGTGGCGGGCCAAATCCGCCACCCCCTCACGTACGACAGAGGCGAAAGGGCCATGGCGCCGGCATATGGGCCGGCAGAACGCCGGCAGGCGGCCCGCCCGGCAATTGACCCGGCACCGAATCTTTTGGAATTGGTGTGACCGATGCCCACTTATGCGGATATCAACGGGCAGCGCGCGATCAGCCGTACGGCGGACGCGCAACCGGACCGGGTTACCATGCGTCTTTTGATCATCGAGGACGACCGCGACGCCGCCGACTATCTGGTCAAGGCGTTCCGTGAGGTCGGCCACGTGGCCGATGCCGCTACCGACGGCGAGGACGGCCTGGCGCTGGCGCTCGACGGCCAATACGACGTGCTGATCGTCGACCGCATGCTGCCCAAGAAGGACGGGTTGTCGGTGATCGGCACCCTGCGCGAAAAGGGCATCGAGACCCCCGCGCTCATCCTCTCGGCGCTCGGCCAGGTCGACGACCGGGTCAAGGGTCTGCGCGCCGGCGGCGACGATTACCTGCCCAAGCCCTATTCCTTCTCCGAACTGCTCGCCCGGGTCGAGGTGCTGGCGCGCCGGCGCGGCGCGCGACCTGAGGAAACCGTGCTGCGGGTGGGCGATCTGGCGCTCGACCGGCTGTCGCACGAGGTGCGCCGGGGCGACGACGAGATTTCACTGCAACCGCGCGAATTCCGCCTGCTGGAATACCTGATGCAGCATGCCGGGCAGGTGGTGACCCGCACCATGCTGCTGGAAAACGTGTGGGACTACCATTTCGACCCGCAAACCAATGTGATCGACGTTCATATCTCGCGCTTGCGCTCGAAAATCGATAAAGGTTTCTCCCAGCCGCTTCTGCATACGGTCCGCGGCGCGGGATACATGATACGTGACGGCGCTCGGTAAACTCTTTCGCACCACCACGTTCAAGCTGACGCTGGTCTATTTGACCGTGTTCGCGCTGTTTGCCGCCTTTTTGCTCGGCTATTTCGCGCTCAATACCCGCCGCCTGATCACCGAGCAGATCACCGAGACGGTCAATGCCGAGATCACCGGCCTGTCCGAGCAATACCGCATCGGCGGCATCAGGCGGCTGGTGATCGTGGTCGACGCGCGCGCGCGCCGGCCCGGCTCCAGCCTCTACCTCGTCACCACATTCACCGGCCAGGCGCTGGCCGGCAACGTCACCGCGCTGGCGCCCGGCATCCTCGACAATCCCGGCTGGACCGAAACCGCCTACCGGCGGCTCGACGAGGCGGAAAGTCCGAAAAAACCCGAGCACACGCATGAGGCGCTGGTGCGCGTGTTCCAGCTGCCGGGCGGCTTCCGCCTGCTGGTCGGGCGCGACCTGGAAGAGCGCGAGCGCCTCTACCGCATCGTGCTGGCCGCCGGGCGCTGGTCGGTGGCCATCGTGATCGTGCTCGGCCTGGCCGGCGGACTGTTCGTGTCGCGCCGCGTGCTCGCCCGTGTCGATGCCATGACCGAGACCACCAAGACCATCATGGACGGCGATCTCGGCGAGCGGCTGCCGGTCGCCGGTACCGGCGACGAGCTCGATCGCCTGGCGCAGAACCTCAACGCCATGCTCGAGCGCATCGAGGCGCTGATGCAGGGGCTGAAGGAAGTCTCCGACAATATCGCGCACGATCTGAAGACGCCTTTGACCAGGCTGCGCAATCGCGCCGAGCAGGCGCTGCGCTCCGCCCACAACGAGGCCGAATATCGCGCGGCGCTGGAGGCAACCATCGAGGAATTGGACGGGCTGATCCGCACCTTCAACGCGCTCTTGATGATCGCGCGCGCTGAATTCGGGGCAGGCGCGCGACGACATGAACGAGTTCGACGCCGCCGAGATCGCCCATGACGTCGGCGAGCTGTACGAGCCGCTGGCCGAGGAGAAAGGCATCGCGCTGAAGGTGGAGGCCGAGCAGCCGGCGCGGGTCAGGGGCAACCGCGAGCTGATCAGCCAGGCGCTCGCCAATCTGGTGGACAACGCCATCAAATACGCACAGCCGCAGCCCGGGCCGGTCAACGGCGCCGCGCCCGAGATCGTGGTGCGCGCGCTCAATTCCGGCGACCGCATCCTGCTCACCGTCGCCGACAGCGGGCCCGGCATTCCGGAAGGCGACCGCACCCATGTGGTCGAGCGCTTCGTGCGGCTGGAGCAGAGCCGCTCGCAGCCGGGCTCCGGCTTGGGGCTCAGCCTCGCTGCGGCGGTCGCGCGGCTGCATGGCGGCGAATTGACGCTGGAGGACAATCATCCCGGGCTGAAAAGCGTGATTGCCTTGCCGCGCGGGGGACCGGTACAGAGTGCTGGATGACCAGCACGCCGACCAAGAAGCACGCCGCCAAGAAGCCGGCGCGCAAGCAAGCCGCCGCGCCTAAGCCCAAGCCCGCCGGCGGCGCGCCGCTGGCTACGCGCATCGTCGCCGCGCCGCAGCTCAGCGACGCCGGGAGCGCGCGCCAACGCGTGGCCGCGTGGCTCGCCGGCCTGCCGCCGGACGAGGGCAAGCCGCTCAACGCGCTCATGGCCGCGCATCCGCTGCTGGTCACGCTGCTGGAAGCAATAAGCGAAAGCTCGCCCTTCCTGTGGGAGCTCGCAAGCCGCGAGCCGGCGCGGCTGCTGCGGCTATTGAATGCGGATCCGGAGGCGCATTTCGCCGCGCTGCTGGCCGAGCACGGCAACGCCGCCGCAACCGCCGCGGACGAGGCGCAAGCCATGCGGCATTTGCGCCGCATGAAGGCGGAAGCGGCGCTGTTGATCGCGCTTGCCGATATCGGCGGCGCCTGGCCGGTGATGCGGGCCGCGCGCGCGCTCACCGATCTCGCCGATACCGCGGTCGACGCCGCCAGCCGCTTCGCGCTGGCCGAGGCCACGCAGGCGGGGCGTCTTACGCTGAAGGACAAGGCCAAGCCGCAGGCCGGCAGCGGCTATATCGTCGTCGCCATGGGCAAGATGGGCGCCTTCGAGCTCAACTACTCCAGCGACATCGACCTCATCGTGTTCTACGACCCGGCGGCAGGCGCCGTGCCGGAGGATGCCGCGTCGGCGCCGGTCTACGTCAAGATCACGCAACGGCTGGTGAAGCTTCTGCAGGAGCGCACCGGCGACGGCTATGTGTTCCGCACCGACTTGCGCCTAAGGCCCGATCCGGCCTCGACCGCGATCGCGATCTCGACGCCGGCTGCGCTCTCCTATTACGAGAGCGTCGGGCAGAACTGGGAGCGCGCCGCCATGATCAAGGCGCGCGCCTGCGCCGGCGACATCGAGGCGGGCGAGGCGCTGCTCAACGAGCTGTCGCCTTTCGTGTGGCGCAAATATCTCGACTATGTCGCGGTCGCCGACGTTCACGCCATGAAGCGGCAGATCAACGCCTTTCGCGGGCACGGCGAGATCGCGGTCGAGGGCCACAATATCAAGCTCGGGCGCGGCGGCATCCGCGAGATCGAGTTCTTCGCGCAGACCCAGCAGTTGATCGCCGGCGGGCGCAATCCGCATCTGCGCGACCGCGACACGCTGACCACGCTCGACAGGCTGGTCGAGGACCGCTGGATCGACGAGCAAGCGCGCGACGACATGAAGGCGGCCTATTGCTTTCTGCGTCAAGTCGAGCACCGGCTGCAGATGGTCAACGACGAGCAGACGCAGGCGCTGCCGGCCGAGCGCGAAGGCGTCGAGCGCTTCGCGCGCTTCTTAGGGTTCGCGAACCGCGACGCTTTCGCGCATGTGCTGGTCGGCCATCTCGACAGAGTGCAGCGTCATTACGCGCGGCTGTTCGAAAAGATGCCCTCCGGTCATGACCGGCCGCCTTTGCGCTTTCCCGACGACGCCGACGACCACAAGACGCTCGATCGCCTGGCCGAGCTCGGCTACCGCAAGCCGCTGGAAGTCTCCACCATCGTGCGCCAGTGGCTTTCCGGCGGCTATCGCTCGCTCAAAGGCGAGACCGCGCGCGGCCATCTCGGCGAATTGCTGCCGGCGCTGCTCGAGCAATTGGCGCGCACCGACAGTCCCGACGGCGCGGTGGTCGCCTTCGACCGCTTCCTCGCCAATCTGCACGGGGCCGCGCGGCTGTTGTCGCTGCTGCGGCAGAACCCGGACCTGATCGCGCTGATCGCGCTCGTTCTTGGCATTGCGCCCAGGCTCGCCGACACGCTGGCGCGCTACCCGCAGGTGATGGATGCGCTGGTCGATCCGAGCTTCTTCGGCGCGCTGCCCGGCGAGCAGGAGCTCGGCAAGCGGCTGGCAGCGGCGCTGGCGCAATCGAGCCACGACGAGGACCTGCTCGAGCGCATCCGCACGTTCGGGCTGGAATACATGTTCCTGATCGGCGTGCGCATCCTGACCGGCACGGTGACGGCGCGGCAGGCGGGCGAGGCCTTCGCCCGGCTGGCGGACGCGGTGATCCGCGCCGTGCACCGCTCGGTCGCCGATAATTTCGTCGGCGCGCACGGCCGCATCGCGGCCCAAGAGGCCGCCGTGCTGGCCATGGGCAAGCTCGGCGGCTACGAGATGACCGCGAGCTCCGATCTCGATCTGATCCTGATCTACGACTTCGACGCCGCGCATCCGGAATCGGACGGCGCGCGAGCGCTCTACGGCGCGCAATATTTCGCGCGGCTGACGCAGCGGCTGATCAACGCGCTTACCGCGCAGACCAATTACGGCGCGCTCTACCAGGTCGACATGCGGCTGCGCCCCTCCGGCCGCGCCGGCCCGCTGGCGACGCAGATCGAGGGCTTCGCCTCCTATCAGGACAGCGAGGCTTGGACCTGGGAGCACATGGCGCTGACGCGGGCGCGCGTGGTGTCGGCCTCGCCCGCCTTCAAGGCGCGGGCGGAAGAGGTCATCCGCAACGTGTTGCAGCGGCCGCGCGACGCTGTGCTGATTGCCGGCGACGTGGTGGAAATGCGCGGCGCGATCGCCAAGGAGAAGGGCGACAAGGAGCGCTGGGACCTGAAATACGCCGCCGGCGGGCTGATCGACATCGAGTTCATCGCGCAATATCTCCAGCTCGTGCATGCGCACGTGCAGCCGGAAATCCTCGACACCTCGACCGCGCGCGTGCTCGACAAGGCCTGGGCCTTGCGCCTATTGCCGGTCGAGGACGCCGAGGTGTTGCGGCCGGCGGTGCAGCTCTATCACGACGTCACGCAGATTTTGCGGCTGTGCCTGCCGGGCCCGTTCGATCCCAAGACGGCGGGGGCGGGGTTGCTGCGGCTGTTGGCGCGCGCCGCCGACGTGCCGGATTTCGCCGCGCTGGAGGCGACCCTGATCGAGACGCAAGCGAAAGTGCGCGAGAGCTTCGTGCGGATTTTGGGCAAGGCGCCGTAGCCGGGACGCGGCTTCAGCGACGAACATATCGCAGCCGCTTTATCGCCGGTCGCCGGCGGCCGCATGGTCGCTCAAGATGATGTTCAACAAGGAATTACGTACTCTGATATGGCCGTTGTAGTCGATGTAACCGAGCTTTCGAAATTTCGTCATGAACTGATTGACACGCGAACGCGTGGTGCCCACCATGTTGGCGAGCGTCTCTTGCGTGATGGGCAAGGAGATCAAGTTCGATTGAGGATCGAGCCCGGTATTCGCCAGCGTCAGAAGAATTCGCGCCAAGCGTTTTTCGCTCGAATTGAACAGCTGATCCACCAAATCCGCTTGCAGCTTTTGATTGCGATGAAGGACGAAGCCCAGAAAAAAGTTGGCAAACTCCGGATCGCTTTTGAGTGCTTCGATGATCGTGGCTCGTGTGAATCGCACGATCTCCGCAGCGGTCGTGCACGTGATCGTCGAGTTTTGCAGCAGGTTGCCGTCCAAACAGCCCTCGCCGAAAAAGTCGCCAGGCCCGAGAATTGCGATGACGGCTTCCTTGCCGTGCTCGGAAATGATCGTGACCGTAGCCGTGCCGCTGACGATGTAGAAAAGCGCATCCGCGGGGTCGCCCTGCGCGTAGATGGCTTCATCATTCTTGTAGTGCGATATGGTCGCGCCGTCATACTTGGCGATAAATGCGCGATGGTCGAAGGTGTTATGATGGTCGCCGCTAATGTGCGGGTCTCTGTCTTCTGACATCGTATTCACGCCTCCCGGCGAATCGGGCTAAGCGAAGATTTTCAGCAGATATTTTCCCAAAATACCTTCTAATTCCATTGTCATAAATACCTGCCGGTTCGAGCGGCAAAGACCAAAGCGCTCTCGATCGGTTGTAATTTACAACGGCGCGGCAAAACTTCGCAAAATTGAGCAAAGGCCTGCCTAGCGAATATTTAAACCGCAATTTCCGCAGGAGTCGAATGGTTTTGTAGCGGTAAAAAAATACCGGAAGCCACGCGCTCGCTAATTCCTTGCAGCCTTATGCAGTCATGCCGCTTCTTCCTTCGGCAGCGCGCAATGCGGCGCCAGCGGCAGCCGCACCACCACCAGCGTGCCTTTGCCCAGCGTCGAGCGGATGCGCATGCGGCCGCCGTGCAATTCAACGAGCGATTTGGAGATGGCGAGCCCGAGGCCGGAGCCCTGATGGCTCTTGGTCAACTGGCTTTCCACCTGCTCGAACGGCCGGCCGAGGCGGGCGAGAGCGTCCTGGGCGATGCCGATGCCGGTGTCGGCGATACCGAGGACGATGCAGCCGTCGGCGGCGCGTCCGCGCACCGTGACGCGGCCGCCGGCGGGCGTGAATTTCACCGCATTGGACAAAAGATTAAGCGCGATCTGTTTGAGCGCGCGGCGGTCGGCGCGCAGCCGCAGTTCGGGTGAAATGCGCGCGAATAGTTCGAGCTGCTTTTCCTGCGCGCGCGCGGAGACTACGCGCATGGCCTCGCCCAAGAGCTGGTCGAGCTCGAGGTCCTCGAAATCGAGGCGGATGCGGCCGGCCTCGATCTTCGACATGTCGAGGATGTCGTTGATGACGTCGAGCAGATATTCCCCGCTGCTGTGGATGTCGCTGCAATACTCGTGATATTTCTCGGCGCCGAGCGGGCCGAACATGTTGGATTCCATGATCTCGGAAAAGCCGATGATGGCGTTGAGCGGCGTGCGCAGCTCGTGGCTCATATTGGCGAGGAATTTCGATTTGGCCTGGTTGGCTTCCTCGGCGCGGGTCTTCTCGGCGGCGTATTTTTCGGCGAGCTCGGCGGAACGCTGCTGCGAGACGCGCAGGTCGGAGACGGTCGCCATCAGGCGTTTCTCGCTGTCGACCAGCTTCTCCTCGTGCATCTTGAGCGCGGTGATGTCGGTGCCGACCGAGACGTAGCCGCCGTCCTTGGTGCGGCGCTCGCTGATGTGCAGCCAGCGGCCGTCCTCGAGCTGCGCCTCGAAAGTGCGCGCGCCCGGAACGGCGGGGCCGTCGGTCACCACCTTGTTGCGCACCACGGGCTTGCGGCCGGCGGCGACCACCAATTCGTAGGACGCGCCGACCGCGATCGCCTCGTCGGGCAGGTCGTGCAGTTCCTGGAAATTGGAATTGCACAGCACCAGGCGATTATCCGCGTCCCACAGCACGAAGGCTTCCGGAATGGTCTCGATAGCGTCGCGCAGGCGCAGATCGGCGGCCACCGTCTTCTCCACCAGGTTCTTCTGCTCGGTGATGTCGACCGCGATGCCGATGAGATGGGGCCCAGGCTCGCGCGGCGGGCTCACCAGCTCGCAGCGCGCGCGCAGCCACACCCAATGGCCGTCGGCGTGGCGCATGCGGAAGGCATGGTCGATCACCGTCATCTTGGCGTCGACGATCTCGGTGGCGAGCGCGTAGAGCTGTACGTCGTCCGGGTGCACCAGCGCGCTGACGTCGCCGAAGGAGAGCAGGTCGTCCTTGGCCGCTAGCCCCAGAATGTCGAACATCGACTGCGACCAGAAGATGCGGCCGCGCGCCAGATCCCAATCCCACAACCCGCAGCGGCCGCGGTTGAGCGCGGTGTCGATGCGGGTGCGCACGGTCTCGTAGATCACGTCGGCCTCGCGTGCGCGCGTCGCCTGCCAGTGGAAGGCAAAGCCGAGGATCAGCACCACAAAGCCGGTGGTGGCGGAGAGCGTCAGCGTGAGCGTGGTGATCGAGCGCCAGGTGGAAAGCGCGGCGCTGCGCGATTGCACGACCGCGATCTGGCCGAACGGCGCCTGCAGCATGCGCACGGTGGCGAGCGCGCGCGACTGATCGGGCAGCGTGATTTCCATGACGCCGGCGTCGGCGCCGAAGGTGGTGAGCGGCTGCGCCGGCCCGAGCAGATCGATCAGACGGCGGCCAACGGTGCCGGCGGCGGCGGGAAGGGCGGCCGCCACCACGCCGTCGCTATTGGTCAAGATGAAGCGGCGGCCGGCGCGGCTTGCCCATTCTGGCAGCGCCTGCGCCAGCACCTGCCGTGGGCGCTCGCGCGCGTCTTGCGGATTTTGCGAATGCTGCAGGCGCTCGGCGGCGAGGTCGGCGACCGCGTCGAGCGCCGTCACCATGTCGCTTAAGGTTTGGCGGCGGTGGTCGAGCGCCTGCACCACGGCGCCGACGCAGATGGTGACAAGGAAGGCGATGATCAGAAGCGGCACGGCCCGCCGCAAAAGCGGCTCGGCCGTCAGCAGCCTTCGATACGCCGGCTTGGCGACCGATTGCGCGAGGCCTTTGATCGAATCCGATTGTACAGACGCACTCGCCGCACCGGCGCGCGCCATAGATGGCCTCCGTTCGGATTTCCCCTGTCACCCTGATCGGGAAGGATGTGCCGCATCGCTTTCCGAATCACTTTCGATTGGAATCGATGGACGGCGATTTGTCGAGAGTCCCGCCACAAATATTTAAAATTCCTTACCCGCAAATTCGTGAGCGTGGCCAACGGGTAACAGGCGGTGGCGGGGTGTGTGCGGCGCCGGAAAAGCCTGTCGGGGCGGGCTTCTTAAGGCGCCGCCAGCGCCCGCTCGACGATGTCGGCGAGGTCGCGCGAAAGGCCGGCCGTGCCTTTGATCCGCTGCAACGCGGCTTCCGCCTTGCCGCGGCGGCCCGCTTCCAAGGTGCGCCAACTGCGGAAGGCGGTGGCAAGCCGCGCCGACATTTGCGGATTTTTCGCATCGAGCGCCAGCACGGTGTCGGCGATGAATTCGTAGCCGGCGCCGTCGGCGCGGTTGAACTGGGTCGGGTTGCCTTGCGCGAAGGCGCCGATCACGGCGCGCACGCGATTGGGATTGGACATCGAAAAGGCCGGGTGGGCGGTGAGCGCGCGCACCTGGTCGAGCGTGTTCGCTTGCGGGATCATGGCCTGCAGCGAGAACCATTTGTCGACGATGAGCGCATCGGACGCATAGCGCTCATAGAAATCGGCGAGCGCTTCTTGCCGCTGCGGCACGTCGTGCAGCGAGAGCGTCGCGAGCGCGGCCATGCGGTCGGTCATGTTGTCGGCGGCCGCATATTGCCGCGCGGCGCGGTCGATGGCCTCGGAAGCGGCCGATGCGGCCAGAAGATCAAGGCTGACATTGCGCAAGCTGCGGCGGCCGGCGCTTCTTGCGTCGGGCGAATAGCCCCCGGGCACGGTCATGCGCGCGTAGAGCGTCGACAGCGCAGGCCCGAGCCGCGAACCGATCTCGGCGCGCAAAGCGCGGCGGGCGCCGAAGATCGCGTCGGGATCGATGTCGCGGCCGATCTCGCGCGCGACATCGCCTTCGCCGGGCGGAATGAGCGCCAGCGCGACGAAGGCCGGCTCCAGCCGCGCATCTTCGAGAATGGCGGCGAGCGCCACCATCAGTTGCTCGTCGCTGCGCGGCGGCTGGCCTTGGCGCAGGCGCGCGACATTGTCGATCAACAGCCGCATCGAGATGGTCTGCAGCGCCTGCCAGCGGTTGAACGGATCGCCGTCATGGGCGGCAAGGAAGGCGAGATCGTCGCCGCTCAGATCGGTATCGAGCTTGATCGGCGCCGAGAAGCCGCGATTGATCGAGGGCACCGGACGCTCGCCGATGCCGGTGAAAGTGACGCTTTGCGCCGGCCGATCGAGCACCAGCACGCCGCGCGCGAGCGTGCCGCCATCGGCGAGGCTGAGCGGCAAATCGCGGCCGTCCTTGCCGACCAGGCCGAGCGCCAGCGGGATCACCATCGGCTCCTTGCTGGGCTGGCCGGGCGTTGGCGGCACGCTTTGCTTGAAGTCGAGCGTATAGGTCTTGGTCGCGGCGTCGAAGCGGCCGGCGACCGTGACTTGCGGCGTGCCGGCCTGGTTGTACCAGCGCATGAACTGCGTCATGTCGCGGCCGCTCACCTCGGCGAAGCACGCGATGAACTGCTCGACGGTGGCGGCCTCGCCGTCGTGGCGCGCGAAATAGAGATCCATGCCGGCACGGAATTTTTGCGCGCCGATCAGCGTTTCCACCATGCGCACGACTTCGGCGCCCTTCTCGTAGACGGTGGCGGTGTAGAAATTGTTGATCTCTCTGTAGGTCCCCGGCCGCACCGGATGCGCCAAGGGTCCGGCGTCCTCGACGAATTGCGCGGCGCGCAAGCCGCGCACGTCCGAGATGCGCTTGACCGGGCGCGAGCGCATGTCGGCGGAAAATTCCTGGTCGCGGAAAACCGTCAGCCCTTCCTTCAGGCAGAGCTGGAACCAGTCGCGGCAGGTGATGCGGTTGCCGGTCCAGTTGTGGAAATATTCGTGCGCGATCACCGCCTCGATATGGGCGAAGTCGGCGTCGGTGGCGGTCGTCGCGCTCGCCAGCACGTATTTGTCGTTGAAGACGTTAAGGCCCTTGTTCTCCATCGCGCCCATGTTGAAGTCGGAGACGGCCACGATCATGAAGATGTCGAGATCGTATTCGCGGCCGAACCGCTCCTCGTCCCAGCGCATGGAGCGCTTGAGCGAATCCATGGCGTAGCCGCAGCGGTCCTCCTTGCCGTGCTCGACATAGATGCGCAGCGTGACGTCGCGCCCGCTCATGGTACGAAAACGGTCCTCGACGTGCGCCAAGTCGCCGCCGACCAGCGCGAACAGATAGGAGGGCTTGGGGTGCGGATCGTGCCAGACCGCGAAATGCCGCCCGTCCGGCAAGTCGCCGCTCTCGGTGAGATTGCCGTTGGCGAGCAGCACCGGCGCTTGCCTGCGGTCGGCCTCGATGCGTGTGGTGTAGACCGCCATCACGTCGGGCCGGTCGGGAAAATAGGTGATGCGGCGGAAGCCCTCCGCTTCGCACTGGGTGCAATAGGTGCCGCTGGAGCGGTAGAGGCCGGAGAGCTGGGTGTTGGCGCTCGGATCGACCTGCGTCTCGATCTCCAGCGTGAAGGGGCCGTTGGGCGGCTGCGGGATGGTGAGCTGGTCGGGCGTCACGAGAAAGCTGTCGCTCCCGAGCGCCTCGCCGTTGAGCTTGAGCGCGCGCAGCGCCAGCCCGTCGCCGTCGAGCACCAGCGGCGCCGCCGGCGTCGCCGGATTGGGCTTGAACGCAATGGTCGCGCGCACGCGGCTCTGGGTCGGGTGCAGCGTGACGTCGAGATGGACGGTTTCCACCAGCCAGTCGGGCGGGCGGTAGTCGGTGAGGCGGATGGGCTGGGCGATATCGGTGCGCATGGGCATTTGATCTAAGATGTCCGGCGGCGGATTGAAAGGAAGAATGATGGCCACCATGCGCGCCATGGTGCTGGACAAGCCCGGCACGCCGCTAAACATGCGCGAGCGGACGTTGCCGGTTCCCGCTGCCGGCGAAATACTGATCGCGGTTTCGGCCTGCGGGGTCTGCCGCACCGACCTGCACGTGGTGGACGGCGAATTGCCGCATCCCAAGCTGCCGCTGGTGCCCGGCCACGAGATCGTCGGCCGCGTCTCTGCGCTTGGCGAAGGCGTGAGCGGATTCGTACTCGGAGAGCGGGTGGGCGTGCCCTGGCTGGGCGGTACCTGCGGCGTCTGCCCCTATTGCCGCAGCGGGCGGGAGAACCTGTGCGACCATCCGGTGTTCACCGGCTACACGCGCGACGGCGGCTTTGCCAGTCACACGGTCGCCGATGCCCGCTTCTGCTTCCCGCTGGCCGAGGCGGGCGACGACGCCGAGCTTGCGCCCTGGCTGTGCGCCGGTCTGATCGGCTGGCGCAGCTACCGCATGGCGGGCGAGGCGCAAGCGCTCGGGCTCTACGGCTTCGGCGCCGCCGCCCATATCCTGGCGCAGGTGGCGAAATGGCAGGGCCGGCGCATCTATGCCTTCACGCGCAAGGGCGACACCGCGGCGCAAGACTTTGCGCGCTCGCTCGGCGCGGTCTGGGCGGGCGGCTCGGAGGAGCAGCCGCCTGAATTGCTCGATGCGGCCATCATCTTTGCGCCGGTGGGCGCGTTGGTGCCGGCGGCGCTCAAGGCGGTGAAGAAGGGCGGCCGCGTGGTGTGCGGCGGCATCCACATGTCGGACATTCCGAGCTTTCCCTATTCTTTGCTGTGGGAGGAGCGCTGCATTCAATCGGTCGCTAACCTCACGCGGCAGGACGCGCGCGAGTTCCTCGAAATCGCGCCCAAGGCCGGCATCAAGGCGAAAGTGACGCGCTATCCGTTGGCGCGCGCCAACGCGGCGCTGTCGGATTTGCGCGACGGGCGGCTGCAGGGCGCGGCGGTGTTGATACCGTAATCTTCCATCCTCATCCTGAGGAGCGCCGCCAGGCGCGTCTCGAAGGATGAGGATGGCCTCGTCCTTCGAGACGCCCGCCTTCGCTAAAGCTTCGGCGGGCTCCTCAGGACGAGGCTAGCGGCTACCGCATCGGCTCGGCGTGACCGATCACGCGCTTGATCGCGGGCGAGCGCGCGCGCAAGGCGCGCTCCAGCGCGTCGACCTTTTCGTGCACGGCCTGCACGCTGAGCGATGCATCGACGTAGCAGTGGAAATTGACGATCTCGCCGTCGTCGGTCTCGCGCACGCGCACATCGTGTACCTCGCAGATGACGCGGCCCTCGGCCGCGAGCTCCGCCAGCGCCATCTCCACCGCTCTGACCCGCTCGGGCAGCGCTTCGCGGCCCATGGCCTCCTGCGGCTGCAGCGGCTCGATATGGGTCTCCACCTCAACGCCGGGACCGAGCTCGGCGGCGATGGCCTCTTCCAGGCCGTCGGCCAGCGCATGTGCCTCGCTGAGCGACAGCTTGCCGCCCACTTCCAGATCGAGCGAGACGGCGCGCCGGTCCTTCAAGTCGTGCACGGTGACGTGATGCACGGCCAGCCCGCGATTGCGCGCGATTACCATGACGCGGTCGAGCGCGGTCTCGTTGTCGAGCGCGACCGGCGTGGTGTTGATGATCGGCTCGGCGCCCGGCATCTGCGCGCGTAGCGCAGCGGCGACGCGGTCCTTGAGCGCGCTGACGCGGTCGAGCGGCAGCGCGCGGCTCACCCGCACGGTCAGATCGATGAAGGTCTTGTCGCCGACCTCGCGCGCGCGCACGTCCTCGACCTTGACCACCCCCGGCACCTGGTCGGCGATCGCGGTGATCCGGGTGGCGGCGCCGGGCGGCGCCGTGTCGGTCAGCGTATCGATGGTGCGGCGGCCGAGCCGCCAGCCGGCGCTCAGCACCAGCACGGCGACGGCAAGGGCGGCTGCCGAATCCGCCCACCACAGGCCGAAGCGGATGCCGACGAGGCCGACCAGCACCGCCAGCGAGCCCCACAGATCGGAGGAAAAGTGCAACGCGTCGGCCGCCAGCGCGTGGCTCGAGGTCTTTTCGGCCGTGCGGAAGAGCGCGCGTGAGCGCAGGAAGTCGACCGCGATCGACAGCAGGATCACGCCGAAGGCCCAGATATTGGCATCGACGCCATGGCCATCATGCGCCAGCAGGCGCTTGATCGCCTGCCAGATCACCACCCCCGACAACGCGAACAGCAGCGCGGTTTCCGCCAGCGCCGAGACCGCCTCCACTTTGCCGTGGCCGTAGTGATGCTTCTCGTCGGCCGGCTTGCCGGAGATGCGCACGGCGGCATAGGTCATGGACGCCGCGCCCAGATCGATCAGCGAATGGCCGGCTTCCGACAGGATCGCCAGCGAGCCGGTGGCAAGGCCGACGATCGCCTTGGCGGCGGTCAGCCCGGCCGAGGCCGCGATCGAGGTCAGCGCGACTTGTTCCTTTTCGTGCTGCATGGGCGCCTTTCGGCGCTGATGTAGCGCAAGCGCGCGCATTTTGCGACTCGGTGCGGTCAGAGCGCGACGGCCACGCCGTCGCCGGCCGCCGAGCGGGTCACCGCATCGAGGATGCGGATATTGTCGCGCATCTCGGCGGCCGAGAAGCGATAGGGCGCGCGGCCCTCGACGGCGTCGGCCCAGGCCTCGAAATTCATGCGCACGGTGTTGACCGGCTCGTATTCGCGCGTTTCGCGCCTGCCGTCCGGGCCGCAATGGACGAAGCGCGACGGCGCGCCCTGGTCGACATTGCCGCCCTCCTGCACCTCGACCCAGCCCTGGTCGCAGAGGAGCGTGAAGCGCGCATAGAACGGCGGCGTGGAGAGGCAGGTGACGCGCCCGTGCGCGCCGTTTGCGAAATCGATTTCGGCCGATACGAAATCCTCCGACGGCGCGGGGAAAATCTGCGAGGCCGTGCGCGCGGCGACCCGCACGGGTCGGCCGGCCAGCGATACGAACATGTCGCCGAGATGGATACCGAGCGCGGTCCAGGCGCCGGCCGGCGCGTGCTTGGGATCGCGCCGCCAGTTCGACGGGTCCATCTTGCGGAAGTTGTTGTGGCTGACATTGGCGTCCATGTGCAGGATGCGGCCGAGCGCACCGCTCTCATAAAGCCGCCGCATCTCCTCCATCGCCGGCTCGAAGCGGCGTTCGTGTCCGATGCCAAGCACGCGGCCGGCTTTTTGCGCGGCGTCGAGGATGCGCGCGGCGCTTGCCGCGGTCAGCGCCAGCGGCTTCTCGCAGAACAGCTGCTTGCCGTCGGCAAGAGCTGCCAGCGCCATCTCCTCGTGCAGCGCGTGCGGCGTCACCACCGCGATGGCGTCGACGTCGGGCCTCTTGAGCAGGTCGGCGTAGTCGTCGAACAGGTCGAAGCCATGCGCGGCCGCGAAAGGCTCGGCCGTGGCGGTGTCGACGTCACAGCCGGCGACGACCGCAAAGCGCGGGCTGTCGGCGAGGCAGGTGATGATCTGCTTGCCCCACCAGCCGAGCCCGATAACGCCGATCCGGATCATGCCGCTATTTCGTCCGCGCGGCGGCGCGCCCCGCCGGCTTGGGCGAATGCTCGATGAGCTTGTAGAGCTCGCGTTCGGCCTGCGTGATCGAGCGCTCCTTGTGGCGCAACGCGAAAAACTGCCGCGTCGGCACGGCGAAATCGAGCGCCACCAGCGAACCGGACGCGAGCGAGGACGCCACCACCAGCTTCGACAGCACGGCCGCGCCGGTGCCGTCCTCGACCGCGGCGCGCACTGCCTCGTTCGACGGCAATTCGAGCACGAGATCGATATCAGCCAGGCGCACACCAGCCTTGGCCAGCGCCTGCTCGAACAGCGCGCGCGTCGCCGAGCCGCGCTCGCGCGAGACCCAGTGCATGGCTTTGAGGTCGTCGGCCGTGGGGGCCTGCCGCTGCGGGCGCAGGCTCGCGCTGACAATGAGCACCAGTTCGTCGTCGGCGACCGGCGTGACCGACAGCGCCGGATCGTCCACCGGTCCTTCGACGAAGCCGAGATCGGCGACGCCGTCGCGCACCGCCGCCACCACCGTTTCGGTATTGCCGATAGTCAGGCCGAGCGCGATGCCCGGATAGGCCGCGCGATAATGATGCATTAGCGGCGGCAGCCAGTAATTGCCTACCGTCTGGCTGGCCGCCAGCGCGAGCGAGCCGCGCTTGAGGCCGGCAAGCTCCGCCAGCACGGTCTCGGCGGCCGCCGCGCGCGCGAGCACCGCGCGCGCTTCGACCAGGAACAGGCGCCCGGTTTGCGTCAGCTCGATGCGGCGGCCAATGCGGTTGAACAGCTTGGTGGCATAACGCGCTTCGAGCGCGGCGATGGCCGCGCTCGTTGCAGATTGTGTCAAGTTCAGCTCAGCCGCAGCGCGCGTCACATGCTCGCGCTCGGCGACCGCCACGAAGACGCGCAGCTGCTCCAGGGTCATCGCTACCCATCAGGTGAAAACTCTGATCAGCAGCAGACTGAAGCCGGAGATGAAGAAAAAGGCAATAAGGCCGAGCAGCAGCGGCCGCAGGCCCTCGGCCCGCAGCTTGCGGATGTCGGTTTCCAGCCCCATGGCGGCCAGCGCCATGGACAGTCCGAAGGTGGTGACCATGCCGACCGGCGCCTTGATCTCGGTTGGGATGGTGATCAGGCTGTTGAGCACGATCAGCGCGATGAAGCCGACCACGAACCAGGGCGCCGGCACCTTGGCGCTGGCCTTACCGCCGCGGATGCGCAGCAGCAGGCCGAGCGACAGCACGACCGGGGCCAGCATCATCACGCGGGTGAGCTTGGCGATGGTGCCGAAATCGCCGGCCTGGGTGCCGTCCTGATAGGCGGCGGCGACCACCTGGGCGATCTCGTGGATCGAAGCCCCCGCCCACAGGCCATAGGCGTGCGGGTCCAGGTGCAGGACGCCGACCAGCAGCGGATAGGCGAACATGGCGATCGAGCCGAACACGGTCACGCAGGCGACCGCATAGGCGACGTCCTCGTCGGAGCCGTCGGTAACGGTATTGGTGGCGATCACCGCCGAGGCGCCGCAGATCGAGGTGCCGGCGGCGATCAGCTGGGTGAGCTTGGCGTCGACGCCGAGCAGGCGGCCGACCCAGGTCGTGAACACGAAGGTGCTGACGAGGGTGGCGACAATCACCGCCAGCCCGGCGCCGCCGACGCCGACGACCTGCTGGGCGGTCAATTGCAGGCCGAGCAGGATGATGGCAAGGCGCAGGATGCGGCGCAGCGAAAACGTAACGCCCGGTTTGGCGACGGCTGGGGTTCGGATGACGTTGTGGAACAAGATGCCAATGAAGATCGACAGGATCATCGGGCTCAGCAGCGAGAAGCCGGGCAGGGCACGCAGGCCGAAGCTGGCCGCGGCAATGCCACCGGTCAGTAGCAGACCCGGCACGACCGCCATGGCCGCTGAAACGGCTCGGCGCGGCAGTGCAGGCGTGGAAATCGGCGCCTGAAGGGTGAATTCGCGATCGGGGGTGGTAATGGACACTGTGCGGCTCCTGTTAGGAGCTAATATCGCACTGCACGCTTAATCGATCCAACTCATAATTATTTGCGTTTCGTTCGTTTTTTACGATCAATTTTTCTTGCGCCGGCCCGCTTTCGGGCGCCGGGCAGCGGCAGGGCCCTCCAGCTTGGGCAGAAAACGCTCGCCCTCGGCCACCAGGAAGTCGCGCAGCGCGCCCGCCGCCGGCATCAGGCGCTTGGCGGCCGGGCGCACCACGAACCAATGGCGCATCTCCGGCAGGCCGGCGACGTCCAGCACCGCCAGGCGGCCGTCCTGGATCTCCGAGGCGATGGTGTGGCCGGAAATGAAGGCGATGCCCAGCCCGGCGATGACCGCCTGCTTGATGGTCTCGTTCGAACCGATCTCCATGCCGACGCGCGGCTTGATGCCGTGTTGCGCCAGGAACTGCTCGGCCAGCAGCCGGGTGCCGGAGCCCAATTCGCGCATCAGCAGGGTCTCGCCGGCGATGTCCTGGGGGGAAATGGCGCGCCGTTTGGCTAAAGCGTGATCGGGTGGGGCGATGATGACCTGCGGATGGTCGCCGATCAGGACGCTTTCGACCTCTACCCCCTCCGGCGGCCGCCCCATCACCGCGACATCGAGCCGGCCGCTCTGGAAGGCGGCAATGGTGTCTTCCCGGTTGCCGATGACCAGTTCGATGTCGATGCCGGGATGACCGCGGGCGAAGGCCGCCAGCATCTGCGGCGCGAAATATTTGGCGGTCGACACCACGCCCACGGCCACCCGCCCTCCGGCGAGCGATTTAAGGCCGGCCAGACCGGCCGCACAATCGGCCAGAACGGCGTCGATCTTTTCGGCAGCGGCCAGAATTTCCTTGCCGGCGGCGGTGAGGCGGAAGCCGCGGCCGTCGCGCTCGAACAGCGGCAGGCCGACATCGGCCTCGAGCTGCTGCATCTGCATGGTGACCGCCGGCGGCGTGACGTGGCAGGCCTCGGCGGCCGCCGCGAAGCTGCCGCCGCGCGCCGCCGCCGTGAGCAGCCGCAATTGCTTGACCGTGATGTTGCGCATCGGTTTTTGCGCGTCCCAGACTTCAGTTTTTCTGAACCTTGAAATAAGATAATTCAACTTTATTTAATGCGCAAGCCTCCCTAGGTTGGGCGGGACCGGAGAAAGCATCATGGACGACCGCACCAATCTGACGAAGATCCGCGACAGCAAGAAGCGCTACAAGGCCGGCGTATTGAAATACGCCCAGATGGGCTACTGGGACGGCGATTACGAGCCGAAGGACACCGACGTCCTGGCGCTGTTCCGCATCACCCCGCAGGAAGGCGTCGACCCCATCGAGGCAGCGGCAGCCGTTGCCGGCAAATCCTCGACCGCCACCTGGACGGTGGTGTGGACCGACCGCCTGACCGCCTGCGATGCCTATCGCGCCAAGGCCTACAAGGTGGAGCCGGTGCCGAACCAGCCCGGCCAGTATTTCTGCTACGTCGCCTATGACCTCGACCTCTTCGAGGAAGGCTCGATCGCCAATCTCACCGCTTCGATCATCGGCAATGTGTTCTCGTTCAAGCCGCTGAAAGCCTGCCGGCTCGAGGACATGCGGCTGCCGGTCGCTTACGTGAAGACGTTCAAAGGCCCGCCCACCGGCATCGTGGTCGAGCGCGAGCGCCTCGACAAATTCGGCCGCCCGCTGCTCGGCGCCACCACCAAGCCGAAGCTCGGCCTCTCGGGCAAGAACTACGGCCGCGTCGTCTACGAGGCGCTCAAAGGCGGCCTCGACTTCACCAAGGACGACGAGAACATCAATTCGCAGCCCTTTATGCACTGGCGCGACCGCTTCCTCTACGTGATGGAAGCCGTCAACCGCGCCGGTGCCGAAAGCGGAGAGGTCAAGGGCCACTATCTCAACATCACCGCCGGCACCATGGAGGAGATGTACAAGCGCGCCGAATTCGCCAAGGAGCTCGGCTCGGTCATCGTCATGGTCGATCTGGTGATCGGCTACACCGCCATCCAGTCGATTTCGAACTGGGCGCGCGACAACGACATGATCCTGCACATGCACCGCGCCGGCCACGGCACCTATACGCGGCAGAAGAACCACGGCGTTTCGTTCCGCGTCATCGCCAAATGGCTGCGGCTCGCCGGCGTCGACCATCTGCATGCCGGCACCGCGGTCGGCAAGCTGGAAGGCGATCCGTTGACCGTGCAGGGCTACTACAACGTCCTGCGCGAGCTGAAGAACGAGGTCGATCTGCCGCGCGGGCTGTTCTTCGAGCAGGACTGGGCCGGCATCCGCAAGGTCATGCCGGTCGCATCCGGCGGCATCCATGCCGGGCAGATGCATCAATTACTCGACCTGTTCGGCGACGAAGTCTGCCTGCAGTTCGGCGGCGGCACCATCGGCCATCCGATGGGCATCCAGGCCGGCGCCACCGCCAACCGCGTCGCGCTCGAAACCATGGTGCTGGCGCGCAACGAGGGCCGCGACATCAAGACCGAAGGCCCGGAAATCCTGGCTGACGCCGCCAAATGGTGCCAGCCCTTGCGCGCCGCGCTCGATACTTGGGGCGACGTCACCTACGACTATACCTCGACCGATACCTCGGACTACGTGCCGACGGCGGCGGCGGTGTGAACCCGAAAGAGAGAGAACCGATCATGCGCATAACCCAAGGGGCTTTCTCGTTCTTGCCCGATCTCGACGACCGGCAGATTGCCGCGCAGGTGGAACACTGCCTGCGGCAGGGCTGGGCGGTGAGCGTCGAGTTCACCGACGATCCGCATCCCCGCAACACCTATTGGGAAATGTGGGGCATGCCGATGTTCGATCTGCACGACGCCGCCGGCGTCATGCAGGAGATCAAGGCCTGCCGCGCGGCCAATCCGGAAACCTATGTGCGGGTCAACGCCTTCGACTCCACGCGCGGCTGGGAAACCGTGCGCCTGTCGTTCCTGGTGCAGCGGCCCTCGCACGAGCCCGGCTATCGGCTCGAGCGGCAGGAAGCGGAAGGCCGCACCATCCGTTACACGTTGCAGCCCTATGGCGTCGATCGCCCGGCCGGCCGGCGCTACAGCGCTGAGCAAGCACGGAGCAAGTGATGAGCGTGGCGGAACCAGCAGCCAGCTTCGACGGCGCCAGCGAGGTGGTCGACCTCCAGGCGCTGCTGGCCGAGACCGATATCGCGGCGCCGATCGCCGAGCTGGAGCGCGACCTTATCGGTCTCGCGCCGGTCAAGCAGCGCATCCGCGAGATCGCCGCCTTTCTGCTGGTGGCGCGCGCGCGCGAGCAGGTCGGGCTTTCCGCCGGCGCGCCGACGCTGCACATGTCGTTCACCGGCAATCCCGGCACCGGCAAGACTACCGTTGCGCTGCGCATGGCGAGCATCCTGCACAAGCTCGGCTACGTGCGGAAGGGACATCTCGTTTCGGTCACGCGCGACGATCTGGTCGGACAATATATCGGCCACACCGCGCCCAAGACCAAGGAAGTGCTCAAGCGCGCCATGGGCGGCGTGCTGTTCATCGACGAGGCCTACTATCTGCACCGGCCGGAGAACGAGAAGGATTACGGACAGGAGGCGATCGAGATCCTGCTGCAGGTCATGGAGAACCAGCGCGAGGACATCGTGGTGATCCTGGCCGGTTATCGCGACCGCATGGACAAGTTCTTCGCCTCCAACCCGGGCTTCCGCTCGCGCATCGCCCACCACATCGATTTTCCCGACTACGATAACGGCGAATTGCTCGCCATCGCCGAGACGATCGCGGCCGAAAACCAGTACAGATTGAGCCCGCAAGCGCGCGAAGTCATGACCGACTACATCGCGCGCCGGCGCCTGCAGCCGAATTTCGCCAATGCCCGCTCGATCCGTAACGCCATCGACCGCGCGCGCCTGCGCCAGGCGATGCGGCTGTTCAAGGGCGGCGGCGCCGTCGACCGCAATGGACTGATGACCATCGAAGCCGAAGACATAACGAAAAGTCGGATCTTCGCGACCTGACGGCAGAGCCGGGGGACGTGAAAAGGGGGAAGCGCCATGTCGAGTCACGTTCGTCTTGATGCGTATTTGAGAGACTGGGCCAAGGACGACAGTTCGCGCGTGGCGGTGGCCAAGACCGTCGGCGCGCTTGCCGCCGCCTGCAAGGACATCGCCGCGCTGGTCGCGGCCGGCCCGCTGTCGGGCGAGCTTTCGCGCCTGCAGGCGGACAAAGTCGGCGGCGATTTCCAGACCGAGCTCGATATTCTCGCCAATACGCGGCTGGTCGACGCGCTGCGCTCGGCGCCGGTCGCCGCGGTCGCTTCCGAAGAACTCGACGTGCCGGTCGAGCTCGACCCCTCGGCGCCGCTGATCGTCGCGCTCGATCCGCTCGACGGCTCCTCCAATATCGACACCAATGTGTCGATCGGCACCATCTTCTCGCTGCTGCCAACTCCTCCCGGCGGCGGCGCTGAACCGGCGGCGTTCCTGCGTTGCGGCCACGACCAGGTCGCCGCCGGCTATGTTCTGTACGGTCCGCAGACCTCGCTGGTGCTGACGCTGGGCGCCGGCACCGACATCTTCACGCTCGACCGCGCCAGCGGCGCCTTCGTACTCACCGGGGCGCAGGTGCAAATTCCGCCGGTGAGCAACGAGTTCGCCATCAACGCCTCCAATGCTCGGCACTGGAGCCAGGAGGTGCGGCAATGGTTCGACGATTGCATAGCGGGCGGCGAGGGGCCGCGCGGGCGCAATTTCAACATGCGCTGGATCGCCTCGATGGTGGCGGAGGCGCACCGCATCCTGATGCGCGGCGGCGTCTATATCTATCCGGGCGACGCGCGCGAGGGCTATCGCAGCGGCCGCCTGCGCCTGGTCTATGAGGCCAACCCGATCGCCTTCCTGATGGAGCAGGCGGGCGGCGCCGCCTCCACCGGCCGCGAGCGCATGCTCGACCGCGTGCCACGCATGCTGCACGAGCGCGTGCCGCTGATTTTCGGCTCGCGCGAGGAAGTGGCGCGGCTCGATCGCCATCATGTCGATCCGCAGCCGGCCGGCGAGGAATCGCCGCTGTTCGGGCGGCGCGGCTTGTTCCGGGCCTGAGCCGGTCCTTTGAGATGACCGCCGGAGAGATCGTGTCGTGTCGATAAAGCATCCCATCATTTCCATCACCGGCTCGTCGGGCTCCGGCACGACGTCGGTGAAGAAGACGTTCGACGAGATTTTCCGCCGCGAGAACATCAAGGCCGCTTTCATCGAGGGCGACGCCTTCCATCGCTACGACCGCGCCGGCATGCGCGTCGCGATGGACGAGGCGCAGAAGGCCGGCAACCACAATTTCAGCCATTTCGGCCCGGAGGCCAATCTGATCGGAGAGCTGGAAGCGGAGTTCCGCGAATATTCCGAAAGCGGCAGCGGCCGCACGCGGCACTATATTCACGACACCGACGAGGCCGAACACTACGGTCGCGAGCCCGGCACCTTCACCGATTGGCAGCCGCTGGAAAAGGACACCGACCTGTTGTTCTACGAGGGGCTGCACGGCGCGGTGGTCACCGACAAGCTCAATACCGCGCAATACGGCGACCTCAAGATCGGCGTCGTGCCGGTGATCAATCTCGAATGGATACAGAAGATCCATCGCGACAAATCCGACCGCGGCTATTCGCAGGAGGCGGTGGTCAACACCATCCTGCGCCGCATGCCGGACTACGTGAACTATATCTGCCCGCAGTTCACCGAAACCGACATCAATTTCCAGCGCGTGCCGACGGTCGACACTTCCAACCCGTTCGTCGCGCGCTGGATCCCGACGCCCGATGAATCGATGGTGGTCATCCGCTTCCGCAATCCGCGCGGCATCGATTTCGTCTACCTGGTCAAGATGATCCACGACAGCTTCATGTCGCGGGCCAATTCGATCGTCATTCCCGGCAACAAGCTCGATCTCGCCATGCAGCTCATCCTGACGCCGATGATCCTGCAGCTCCTGGAGAAGAAGAAGCGCGCCGGATAGGGAAGGAACCGTCGATGAATGTCGTACCGCAGCAATTGCATGCCGGGCTGACCGAACCTGCGAGCGCGGCACTGCGTGCGCTGGCGATGGACATGGTGGAGGCCGCCAAATCCGGCCATCCCGGCGCGCCGCTCGGCCTGGCGGACGCCATGACGGTGTTATGGCGGCGCTATCTGCGCCATCACCCGGGCAATCCGGCCTGGTGCGACCGCGACCGCTTCGTGCTGTCGAATGGCCATGCTTCGGCATTGCTGTACGCGCTGCTGCATCTGACCGGCTACGACCTGCCGGTCGCGGAGCTCAAGCGCTTCCGCCAATTGCATTCCAAGACGCCGGGCCATCCCGAATTCGGGGTGACGCTCGGGGTCGAAACCACCACCGGGCCGCTGGGGCAGGGCTTTGCCAATGCGGTCGGCATGGCGATCGCCGAGAAGACGCTGGCCGCTCAGTTCAACCGGCCCGGCCACAGCATTGTCGACCACCGCACTTTCGTGGTGGTGGGCGACGGCTGCCTGATGGAAGGCATCAGCCATGAAGCGGCCTCGCTCGCCGGCAGGCTAAGCCTCGGCAAGCTGATCGCGCTTTACGACGACAACGGCATCTCGATCGACGGCAAGGTCGCCGAATGGTTTGCGGACGACACGCCCAAGCGATTCGAGGCCTATGGCTGGCATGTGCTGCGCGACGTCGATGGCCATTGTCCCATCGCCGTCGAGGCCGCGCTGGAAGCGGCCACCGCCGAAACGGACAAGCCGACGCTGATCTGCTGCAAGACCACCATTGGCCGCGGCGCGCCCACCAAGCAGGGCCACCACGACACCCATGGCGCGCCGCTCGGTGCCGAAGAAGTCGCGCGCACGCGTGAGGCGATGGCGTGGCCGCACGAGCCTTTCGTGATCCCGCCCGAGGTGGCGGAGGCCTGGAACGGCTGGCGCCAGGGCGCCGCGCTCGAAGCCGATTGGCAGCGCCGATTCGAGGCCTACCGGGCAGCGCATCCGGAATTGGCGGCGGAATTCCTGCGCCGGGTCTGGGGCGAGCTGCCGAATGATTTTGCGGCCACCGTCGCCGATCTCATCGCCAAGACCGACGCCAAGGCGGAAACAATCGCCACCCGCAAGGCCAGCCAGAACGCGCTCGCCGCGCTTTCCGAAACGCTGCCGGAGCTGTTCGGCGGCTCGGCCGATCTGTCGCATTCCAACCTGACCAACCACCCGCTGACCAAGCCGATCACCCGCGATCCGGCCGGCAATACGTTGTTTTTCGGTGTGCGCGAGTTCGGCATGGCGGCGATATGCAACGGCATGGCGGTGCACGGCGGCTTTTTGCCTTATGCCGCCACCTTCCTGGTGTTCTCCGATTACGCGCGCAACGCGCTGCGCATGAGCGCGCTGATGCGCCAGCGCGTGGTCTATGTGCTGACGCACGATTCGATCGGGCTCGGCGAGGACGGGCCGACGCACCAGCCGGTCGAGCACGTGGAATCGCTGCGGCTGATCCCCAATCTCGACGTCTGGCGCCCTTGCGACGCCGTCGAAACCGCGGTGGCCTGGACCCAAGCGGTCGCCCGCCATGACGGCCCGAGCGTGCTGGCGCTGTCGCGGCAATCGCTGCCGCACCAGCCGCGTACATCGGCACAGCGCGAGGCAATCGCCCGCGGCGGCTATGTGCTGGCGGAAGCCGGCAAGGCGCCGGCCGCCGTCATCGTCGCCACCGGCTCGGAAGTGAAGCTGGCGCGCGCGGCCGCCGATCTGTTGGCCGCCGAGGACGTGCCCGTGCGCATCGTCTCCATGCCTTGTGTTGATCTGTTCGAGCGTCAGGACGCGGCCTGGATGAACACGGTGCTGCCGCCGCACCTGCCGGTGATCGCGGTAGAGGCCGGCGCGACGCGCGGCTGGTGGCGCTATGCCGGCCGTACCGGCGCGGTGATCGGGCTCGACCGTTTCGGCGAGTCGGCGCCCGAGCAGGAGCTGTTCAAATATTTCGGCTTCACGCCCGAGCGCGTCGCCGATGCGGTGCGCGCCGTCGTTGGCCGTGCCCTTGTCCCTCATTGCTGAACGCCACGGAGTAGACCCATGCCGCTCGTTTCAATGCGCCAATTGCTCGACCATGCCGCCGAGGAGGGCTACGGCCTGCCGGCCTTCAACGTCAACAATATGGAGCAGATCAAGGCGATCATGGAGGCCGCGCGCGCAACGCAGAGCCCGGTGATCCTGCAAGGCTCGGCCGGCGCCCGCAAATATGCCGGCGAGCCTTTCCTGCGCCATCTGATCGCCGCCGCGGTCGAGGCCTATCCGGAAATCCCGATCGTCATGCATCAGGACCACGGCGCCTCGCCGCAGATCTGCATCGGCGCGATCCGCTCCGGCTTTACCTCGGTGATGATGGACGGCTCGCTCAAGGACGACGCCAAGACCCCGGCCGACTACGGCTATAACGTCGCGGTCACCCGCAAAGTGGTGGAGCTCGCGCATGCCGTCGGCGTGTCGGTGGAGGGCGAGCTCGGCTGTCTCGGCTCGCTCGAGACGTTGCAGGGCGACAAGGAGGACGGCCACGGCGCGGAAGGGAAACTCTCGCGCGATCAGCTCCTGACCGATCCCGACGAGGCCGCGCGCTTCGTCGACGAGACGCAATGCGATGCCTTGGCCATCGCGATCGGCACCTCGCACGGCGCCTACAAGTTCAAGCGCCAGCCGACCGGCGACATCCTGGCCATCGACCGCATCAAGGCGATCCACGCGCGGCTGCCCAACACCCATCTGGTGATGCACGGCTCCTCCTCGGTGCCCCAGTACCTGCTGCAGGAGATCCGCTGCTACGGCGGCGACATCCCCGAGACCTATGGCGTGCCGGTGGCCGAAATCCAGGAGGGCATCCGGCACGGCGTGCGCAAGGTCAATATCGACACCGACATACGTCTCGCCATGACCGCCGCCATGCGCCGCACCATGAAGAAGAATTCGCGCGAGTTCGACCCGCGCAAGTTCCTGCAGGCGGCGATGGAGGAGACCAAGAAGGTCTGCATCGAGCGCTTCGAGGCCTTCGGCTCGGCCGGGCAGGCGCCGAAAGTGCATGCGATCGAGCTCGACGCCATGGCGCAGCGCTACCGCAGCGGCGAATTGCGCCAGCTCGTGCAAAATGCCATGGCGGCGTAGGCCGGCAAGGACGGCCGAGCAAAATCCAGCCGGCGGGCCTTGAATCGTATCGTGTTTCTTGAATATAAGGAGCCGGGAAGCGCCACGCAGCAAGATGGTGCAGACTAACAAGGCGGGGAAACGGGAGCGGCTATTTCGATGGATGGATTGAGCGTAACTGCGATCGTCGGGCTCGGCGGCTTTGCGGTCGGTCTCGTTTTCGGCGGCGTCGTGCAGGCCACCAATTTCTGCACCATGGGCGGCATATCCGACCTGGTGCTGATGGGCGACGGTCGGCGCTTCCGTGCCTGGCTGTTGGCCATCGCGGTGGCGATCATCGGCACGCAGGCGCTTTATTTCGCCGGCGTCATCGACATCGACAAGTCGATTTATCTGTCGCCCAATCTCGGCTGGCTCGGCGCCATCATCGGCGGCGCCATGTTCGGCTTCGGCATGACGCAGACCGGCGGCTGCGCCAGCAAGACGCTGGTGCGGCTCGGCAGCGGCAATCTCAAGTCGCTGATCGTCATGCTGGTGCTCGGCATCTTCGCCTATATGACGCTGCGCGGGCTATTGGCGCTGGCGCGGCTGCAGATCGAGACCACCAATATCGACCTCACCGCGCGCGGGCTGCACAACCAGAATCTCGGCGAGATGGCCGGCATGGCGCTCGGCATTCCGGCGGCTTACGCGCGCGCCGGCGTGGCCGCCGCGGTGGCGCTGCTGTTCCTGGTGATCTGCTTCAAGGACGCGAATTTCCGGCGCAGCCCGCCCAATATCGTCGCCGGCGTGGTCATCGGCCTGACCGCCATCGGCGGCTGGCTGGTCACCGGCGTGCTGGCCAAGGACGAGTTCAACCCGGTGCAGCTCTCTTCGATCACCTTCGTGGCGCCGGCCGGCGAGAGCCTGCAATATCTGATGACCTTTACCGGTGCGACGCTGAATTTCGGCGTCGCGGTCATCGGCGGCGTCATTGTCGGCGGCTTCCTGATGTCGATCGCGACCGGCACCTTCACCGTCGAGACCTTCACCGACCGCCACGATCTGACGCGCCATCTCGGCGGCGCCATGCTGATGGGCGCCGGCGGCGTCATGGCGCTCGGCTGCACCATCGGGCAGGGCATTACCGGCATGTCGACGCTGGCGCTCGGCAGCCTGATCGCCTGGCTGTCGATCCTCGGCGGCGGCTATCTCGGCATCCGCTATCTGGAAGAGGGCTCGTTCGGCGGGGCCATCAAGGCGGTGTTCGTGCGCGGGTGAGCGAGGCTTTCCGCGTTTCGTTTCAACGAGAAAGAAAAACCGGCGCCGTTCAACCGCGCGCCGCTCGGTCCCGCGCACGCGGGAGTGCAGGGTTCTATGTAAAGGCCATCATGTTTGGCCCTGAGCCCCCGCACGAAACCGTATTTCCACCTGCTCGTATCTTGTGCAGCCGCTATAATGAGGGGCGATGCGGCGGTTTCTGCAACGAAGCCGGGCAGGGGTTCGAAATCGATGAAGACGCTCTACCATTACCGCGAGGAGCGCCATTTCGCCCAGCCGCCGGAGGCGGTCTGGCCGTTCGTCGCCGATAGCGCGCGCGTCAACGAGCTCGTCGGTTCACCGACGTACAAGGTGGAGGAGCGTCCGGACACGCAGGGCCGCATCCACCGCTTTGCCAGCGCCGGGATCGGACCAATCCGCGTGAAATGGGAGGAGGGTTACGGCGAATGGGAAGAAAACCGCCGGATCATTCAAGTCCGCAACTTTATCAGCGGCCCGATCCGCCGCTTCCAGGTCACCGCCGAACTGTTTCCCGAAGGCGGCGGCAGCCGGCTCGTCTTCTCGGCTGAGATCGAATGCGTCGGTCTGCTGGGATGGCTGGCCAAGGTCTCGGGCCTGATCCGACGCGAAGGCGATAAGCGCCTTGCCGCAATCGAACGGCTGATCGCCGAAGGCGTGGCGGCTGATCGTCTTCCCGGCGCCAGTGCGCGCGAAGCGGCGAAACCGGCTGCGCGCCGGCGCCTGGCAGCGCTCATCGGCGAGCTTGAGCGCGATCCCGAGAGCCGCGGGCTTGCCCCCCGACTTAGCGAATTTTTGTTGCATGCGCCGGCGGTGGCGCTGCGCGGCATCCGTCCCTTGGCCCTGGCGCGCGTTTGGCGGACGAACCCCGAGCATGCGGTCGGGCTCTTTCTCGCCGCACAGCGCCTCGGCATTCTGGCCATGGGATGGGAACTGCTCTGCCCGCGCTGTCGCGGTGCTAAAGCGCGGGTGGAGCACCTGCACGATTTGCCGAAAGGGGCGCATTGCTCGTCCTGCAACATCGACTATCAGCGCGATTTCACCCGCAACGTGGAGCTGACCTTTCATCCCGAGCCTTGGCTGCGCCCACTTCCCGAAGGCGAGTTCTGCCTGCTCGGGCAAGGCAACACACCGCACGTGAAAATCCAGGCCGAGGTCGCACCGCACTCCAGCAAAAGCTTCGCGCTGGCGCTGCGGCCGGGTCCCTATCGCTTCCGCACCGTCGAGGCAGGCGGCGAGGCGGACGCGGCCGTCGCCGACGGGATGATTCCCGAGATTACGGCGAGCGGATCACAGATTGCATTGACCGGGCGCCGCCAAAAGAATGAATTCGTTGTCCACAACGTCACCGATCGTCCGCTCTTGTTTGTCGTCGAGGATCGCAACTGGGCTAAGGATGCTCTCACCGGGGAAAGCGTGATCGCCATGCCGGCGTTCCGCCGGCTCTGCCCCGAACAGCTGCTGCGGCCCGGCGACGACGCGGAAATCAGCCGCATTGCCATCGCATTCTCCGATCTGCAGGGCTCGACCAAGCTTTATGACGAGCTCGGCGACGCCAACGCCTATCGTCTCGTGCGCGACCACTTCGCCTTTCTCTCGGAGCGGGTGCAGGCCCATAACGGCTTCATTGTTAAGACCGTGGGCGACGCGGTGATGGCGGCGTTCCACGATCCGGCCGATGCCGTGCGCGCCGTGCTCTCCATCCAGGACAACGTGGAGGACTTTAATCGCGGCCGCGGCGACGCCGGCATCGTCCTGAAGCTCGGGCTGCATGTCGGCGCTTGCATCGCCGTCACCGTCGGCGATCTGCTCGACTACTTTGGCTCGGCGGTGAACACCGCCTCGCGCCTCGAGCACCAGTGCCGCGGCGGCGAGGTGATTATATCGCAGACGGTGCTGGCCGACCCCGAAGCGCGTGAAGCGCTCGCCGGGCGCACGTTGACAGAGGATTCGGCGATGCTGCGCGGCCTGAGCGAGCCGGTGCAATTCGTGCGCGTCGGCGCGGACACGGCACTCGGCAAGAGCGAATAAGAGCGAATAATTGCCCAATGGCCGGCCTCCGCTCGCTCCGCGCGCTTCGGAGGGTTGGCGTCCGCCGAAGCGCGCAAGCGCGAAGGCGGGGGAGAGGGGTCCCCCGCCTTCGGCAACCGTTTCGACTGAAGTCAATCCCGCTTTAGCCGCCGGCGGCGCGGCCTTGCAGCTTATTGCTGAAGGAGAGCAGGAAGGCGAGACTGCGCTGGGTTTCCGGCTTGCCCAGCAGCGACAGCGTCGACATGACGCCGCCTTTCGGCGCCGGCGCCTTCGCGGTCTCTTTCGCGGCGTCTTCCAGCGCCATGCGGGCGTTCTCGGCGAGCTCGCCCATGGCCTCGTTGCCGACGGTGTTGATCATGCTCTCGGCGAACATGAACAGACGCTCCACCATGTTGTCGGTCAAGGCGTTGCGCACCGCGTGCAGCGTGAGGGCGAGATCGCAGATCGTGTCGATGGCGCCGACCTTGTGCAGCTCGGTGAGCCGGTCGATGAGCGAGTGCACCGCCGCGTTGGTGGCCGGCTCGTTGAGACGGTCGAGCAGTTCAAGCCCGTTGCCCCCGAGCGAGGCGAGACGCTCGACCATGCCGTCGGTCAAGGCCTCGCGCGCGGCGAGGGTGAGGCGCTCCATTTCGCCGAGCGGCGGTTGGTTGGACATGTCGTTCATTGCCGCCTCCTCACAGCAAGCCGCGGGCTGAGAGCCAGTACATGCGGTTATAGGCGAGCTTGAACCAGTGGACCATCTGCGACGGCGGGCCCGGATTGGGCGGCGTCGTGTAGTTGAACCACACATAGGTGCCCGTGCTCATCCCGGTCTCGACGAAGCAGAAGACCTTGCCGTCGTAATCGCGCGCCCAGCGGTCCTCTTTGATCAGCGACGCCAGGTTGTCGATGATCGTGTCGGCCTCGAAATGGGCGGTGGAGCCGGCCTTCGAGATCGGGATGTTGGTCGTGTCGCCGACGATGAAGACGTTGTCCGAGCCTTCCTTCAGCAGCGTATTTTTTACCGTCGGCACCCAGCCGCCGGCGCCGAGGTTCGAATCGGTGATCACCTGCTGGCCGCTGTGCGGCGGGATGGTGACCAGCAGATCGTAGGGCAGGGTGACGCCTTCTTCCGAGGTGATGGTCTTGGCCTTGGCGTCGACCGACTTGGTGTTGAAGAAGGTCTCCGACTTGATGTTGGCCTTCTCGAATTCCGGCACCGTCCAGTGCGCCACCGGCTCGAGCGCGTGCAGGCGCCCGATCGGGTAGGTGTAGGTGATCTCACTCTTGTCGAGCAGGCCTTTGCCCGCCAGAAAATCGCGCAGCATGAAAGTGATCTCGAGCGGCGCCACCGGGCACTTGTGCGGTGCGTTGACGTTGACCACGATCTTGCCGCCCTTGAAGGCGTTGAGCGCGTCGCGCATCTTGCGTGCGCCGTCGAGGTCGTAGAACCAGTTTCCGCCCTCGGTCATGCCCGGGATGTTGTCGGGCCGGATGCGCGAGCCGGTGGCGATCACCAGGAAGTCGTAAGTGTGCGTCTTGCCCGATTGCGTGGTGACCGACTTCTTGTCGACGTCGATATGCTTGGCCGGGTCGACGATGTAGGGCACGCGGCGGTCCAGCACCTTGCGCTGGTCGCGGAACAATTCGGATTCACGCATCTTCCCGAACGGAACATACAGCAGCCCGGGCTGATACATGTGCTTGTCGGTCGCGCCAATCATGGTGATGGTGACGCTGCCCGCGGACATTTCCTCGCGCAGCTGCCGGCATAGACCATTGGCGACGATGGTGCCGGAGAGACCTCCTCCGACGATCAGGATCTTCTTGGCCATATTTGTCTCCTCCCCCGTTCGGCGCCGCCCCACTTGGCCGGTCGAGCGCACGCAATTCGTTATTTGGCTCTGCGCACGACGATGCTCCAATAGCCGTCCTTCGGTGTGACGCCCACCATCTCGTGATGGACCTTCTTCACCCATTCCGGAATGTCGTTGACCGAGCCCTTGTCGCTCGACAGCACTTCGATCTCGTCGCCGACCTGCACCAGCTTGAGCTTGGCGATCAGCTCCATCAGCGGGCCCGGGCAGTACGCGCCGCGCGCATCGATTGTCTCTTTCGCCGTCATATCACTCATGTTTTCCTTCTCGCTAACCGCTACAGCGTAATGAATTGCCCGTTCTCGGCGTCCGACAGAAACTTGGTCAGGCCGAGCGGGCCTTCAAACAGGTCGCCTTCCAGCTGGTCGACCTCCCAGCCTTGCACGTCCAGCGCCATGGAGCAGGCCCACAGCTTGAGATCCCCCAGTTCGCGCCCCTGGTGGAACAGGAGGATCGGATCGGGGGCCTTCTTTTCCTTGAGCAGCTTGGAGTACGCGCCGCCGTGATAGCGCGCGTCGGCGGGGGCATCCTTGGCGAAGGCGAGCAGTGCGTTCATGCTGACGAACACCTCGACCGGCCGTTCCGAGACGGCGGCAACCGATGCGATCATCGCCGCCATCTGCACTTTCTCATGTTCGCCCGAACAGAGCAGGATGTACAGGGTATTCGACGCCATTTCCTCTCCGCAGCCTCCTTAAGACGTGCGCTTGATCACGAAGCTGAAGACGTTGTTGTCATTCTTGGATTCCAAGAGCTCATTGCCGGTGGTCCGGCAGAAGGCCTCGAAGTCCTTGACCGCGCCGGGGTCGGTCGCCAGCACCTCCAGGGTGCCCCCGGTCGGCACGTCCTTGAGCGCCTTCTTGGCGCGCAGGATAGGCAGCGGGCAATTCAGCCCTTTCACGTCGAGAAGCTGGTCGGCCATGTCACTTTCCTCGGATATTGAAACCCTAGCGGGCTTTAGATGAACAGGTTGATGTCGCTCTTGGTCGCGTTTTCGATATAGGTGGCCGCGCCGCCGAGCACAGGGCCTTCGATCATGTCGTTCGGCGAGTATTCGAACAGGTCCATGGTCATTTGGCAGGCGATCATCTTGACGTCGGCCTCGAGCGCCATGTCGCGCAACTCCTCGATCGAGGCGACGCCCTTCTTCTTGATCAGGTTTTTCATCATCATAGAGGCCGCGGCATCGACGCCGGGGATGGCGGAGACGAGATTGGGCATGCCGATATGCATGCCGAACATCGGCATCTCCATGGCCGGATTGCCGAGCGCGGTCACCTTGAGGTCGAGCTTCTTCTTCAAGAGCGTCAGCCCATAGAAGGTGAAGAACATCGTCACGTCGAGCCCCATGGCGGCCGCGGTGGTGGCCAGGATGAAGGGCGGGTAGGCCCAGTCGAGCGAACCCTTGGTGACGATCATCGACATGCTTTTCGTGTTCGTGTCGGTAGTCATTGTTTCGCTCCCATGCGCGCCCTGGCGGGGCGGCGGTTCATTCGCAACCGGCGAAATTGTCGGCAGTCATCTTCGCTTCGTAGGGTCCGGCGACGGCGCTGCCGGCAATCAGCTTGGCCTTGCCGGCGGCCCAATCACCGGGCTTGACCTTGAGCATCCAGCCTTCGCCGTAAGGGTCGGCATTGGCGATCTTGGGCGTGGCGGTCAGCGCGTTGTTGACTTCGACCACTTCGGCGTCGAAGGCGATCTTCGCCGGGCCCACCCATTTACCTGACTCGATCGTTGCGCAGGACTTGCCGGTGTCGACCTTGCGGCCCGCCTTCTTGGCGGTGAAGGCGACCAACTGGCCCGCCATGGCGGCGGCCACAGCGGTCATGCCGAGGGTGACCGTGCCGTCGGCGTTTTCGCGGTACCAGATATTGTTCTCGACGTCGTAGAGCAGTTCGTCGGGAAGGTTGCAGCCACGGACGTTCGGCATGGGACTTGTCTCCTGGTCTCAAACGGTTTCGGTGCGCTCGGCCGGGACCTCGCGCTGCCGCAGCGGCCGCGATGAGCAGCAGAACTCGCCGAGCCCCGCCACTTCCAGCTTGCCGCCGATGAACAGCGCCAGATGCCGGGCCACCATAGCACCAAGTCGCAGCCGGCGCGGAGTCTCAGGCGCGGCCGGATCGAGGCGCACGAGATTGTGATGGTAGACCAGCTCGCGGCAGGTCTCCCGGCAGGCGTTGAAAGAGGGCTCGCCGCGGGCGCCCTGGCGGTGCAGCGCTAGCAGGCGAAAGCCTTCGACCGCGCCGGCGGTCGGCGTCTGGCCGTGGGCGGTGACCCAGGTTTCCAGGATGGCCTCGCCCAGCGCCAGCAACTCGTCGGCGCGCGCGACCGCCGCACCGCTAAGCGCCTCATCGGACAGGGCCGCCAGCGCGTCGATGTGCTGGGTCGCCTCTTCGATGCTCAGCGAGCGGGGGGCGGTCATCAGCCGAGCGCCTTTTCGCGAATGAGGTCGGAGGAATCCGACATGTTCTCGTGCACGCCGACCTTGCGCGGCGACAGGCCGAGCGCCATGCCGAGCAGCTGGGTGAAGTAGAGGATCTTCACGTTGGTCTTGCGGCCGAACACCTTCTCGGCGCGCATCTGATGCATTTCCAGACCGGTGTGGCAGGTCGGGCATTCGGTGGCGATGACGTCGGCGCCGCAGGCTTCCGCGGTGGTGAGCAAATTGAGCACCAGCTTGGTCGAGGTGTCGCTGTCCGACAGCGTGTGGGCGCCGCCGCAGCAGGCGGTCTTGAGCGGGTACTCGACGTTCTCGGCGCCGGCCGCGGCCAACAGGTCGTCCATGAAATGCGGCTTGGAGGTCGATTCCGAGCCCGGCCCCTGATCCTTCTCCGGGAAGATGTGGCGCGGCCGCGTGTACATGCAGCCGTAATAGTTGGCGACCTTGAGGCCCTTGAGCGAGTTCTTCACCCGCGCCTTCAGGCCTTCCTCGCCGACCGATTCCTTGATCCAGTCGAGCGCGTGGATGGTCTCGACCTTGCCGGCCTCGTAGGTGGTGTGGCCGGCCTTGCCGGCGAGGCGCGCGTTGACTTCGCGCGAGGCCGGATCGTTCTTGAGGTCGTATTCGGCCTTCTTGAGATTGTGGTAGCAGCCGTTGCATGGCGCCATCACGGTGTCGAAGCCCATGTCCTCGGCGATCGACAGGTTGCGCGCCGAAAGGTAAGTCTGCAGCTTGGGGTCGATGTTCTTGACCTCCATGGCGCCGCAGCAATTCCAGTTCTTGAGCTCGGTGATCTCCAGCCCGAGCGCCTTGCCGAGCTCCTTGGTCGAGCGGTTATAGGCGTGGCCGGTGCCTTCCAGCGCGCAGCCCGGGTAGTAGGCAACCTTCTTGTACTTGCCGCTCATCACTCAGCTCCTTGCACGTCGAGATGAAGCGCGCGCGCATCGGCCGCGTGGCGCTCGGCGACGTATTCTTCGATTGCCGCGCTCGCTTTGCCCCAGCCGCGCGTGCGCGGATGGAACAAAGTGGCGAGGCCGAGTTTCATCAGCAGGCCGACCGGCAGCCGCAGCACCAGCCCGCGCACGAGCGCGACCAGCCAATCCTGGAACAACGGCTGCTTGGTGCGCGCGAAGAACTCGCGCAGCACCTTGCCGTCCTCGATCTTGCCGGTGGCGAAGACCTGCTCGGAGAAGACTTCGTCGAACACCATCGACGGCTTCTTCTCGGTGAAGCCCTTCAGCTCCAGCCAATGCGAGGTCGCCTTCATCACGCCTTCCGGATTGACGTCGCGCGGGCAGGCATAGGTGCATTTGTTGCAGGAGACGCACTGCCAGATGATGTCCTTGTCGCGCAGCAATTCGTCCTGCATCCCCAGGCGGATCAGGTAGATCCAGTAGCGCGGGTTGAAGTCCGGGTTGATGGCGTTGACCGTGCAGGAATTGGTGCAGGAGCCGCATTGCCAGCAGCGGTGGATGAATTCGCCGCCCGGCAGCGCCGCGATCTCCTCTTCCATCTGCTCGTTGTAGTCGGTGACGGCGCGCGAATTGATGAACGTGCTCCAGTGCCCGGACACGTCGACGCCTTCGATCTCGAGGTGATCGTGGGTGACCAGGTTTTCCGGCCGGATCAGCGATTTTTCGTGAATAGGCATCGCGCTTCCTTTTACGAGCTCAAGCGGCGTTGCTCGCCGAGCACATGAGCTTCACCGTCGATCAGTTTCAGGCGCGTACGCCCGGTCTCGGTATCGACCGCGTCGAGGCCGAGCAGCCGGCGCGTATGCGCCATGGAATCTTCCTTGCGGGCGCCGCAGAAATCGCCGCGCAGATATTGCCCGCCTTTGTCGTTGATGTAGCCGGCATAGATGTGGGCGCAGAGCAGGTCGACATAGAACGGCATGTCGCGGAACACGCCGTTATCGGCGAGAAAGCCTTCCAGCTCCTCGCGCAAGGTCATGAAGGTGGCGAAATTGTCCTTGACCGGAATGGTGCCGGCGTCGTCGTCGCTGTGCCAGATCTCGCGCAGCACGCCGGTGTTGACGCGGGCGTCCCACATCCAGCGCGTCATCAGCGGGTAGCGGTCGGAGGCGGTGAAGTGCAGCACCTCGGCGCCGAGATCGCGCACCCAGCGGTGCTCGCGGTCGGTCGGGAAGCCGGCGTCGAAAGCGGCCATGCGCTGGTCGGCCGTGCTCACGTCGGACCAGCCGTCGAGCAGGCTCTTGAGGCGGCTGTGCAGTCCCGCAAAGCCGTTCTGCGCGAGCCAGGCGCCGACTTTGCGGCGCGCCGGCGTCACGAAGGAGGCGAGGTCGAGGAACTCGGTCTCGGTCAGTTCGCCGACGCGGCCCTTGCCGAGCAGCTCCTCGAACAGCGAGCCTTTCAGCGCCAGCGCGCCGACATAGCGCTCGACGCCGCCGGTGGCTTCCGCGGAATCGACCAGGTGCTCGAAGGCGCGGCGCAGACGCGGGCCGGACAGGTCCAGCACCGGCTTTGGCGCAGCCGGCTGCTTCTGCTTATGGGCCCGCAGCGCCCACATTACTCGGCCGCCTCGCTCATGGCGCCCGCGCCGGCATTCAGCGCCGCCATGGCAGCCGACTGTCCTTGCGCGATGGAATCGTCGATGGTTTCGGGGCCGGTCGCGGCGCCGGCGACGAACACGCCGGGACGAGAGGTCGCCGACATGTTGGCGTAGGTCGAGGCCTTCTGGATGTGGCCGTACTTCTCCAGCTTGACGTCGAACACCGCCGACAAGCGTCATGTTGTCGACGTTCGGGTCCATGCCGATGGCGTGCACCACCATGTCGAAGGGAATGGTGATGGGGCGCTTCACCAGCGTGTCTTCGCCTTTCACGATCAGCCGCTTGCCGTCGGAGGTCACCTCGGCGATGCGCGCCTTGATGTATTTGACTTTGAACTTCTCCTGGCTCTCCCAGTAGTAGCTGGCCTTCGTAGAGGCCGAAGGTGCGGATATCCATGTAGTAGATGTAGACGTTGCACTTGGGCAGCGCCTCGCGGATTTCCATCGCCAGGTTGGACGACACCGTGCAGCAGATTTTCGAGCACCACTCGCGGCCGATCTGGCGGTCGCGCGAGCCGACGCAGAGCAGGATGGCGACGCGCTCGGGCTCGCGCCCGTCGGAGGGACAACGCACGCCCTTGCCCGAGGAGAACATCTGCTCGACCTGGGTGGTGGTGACGACGTCGGGATAGGTGCCGAAGCCCCATTCCGGCTTGTTGACCGAGTCGAAATGGGTGAAGCCGGTGGCGAGGATGGCGGCGCTCGCCTCGACCGTCTTGCCGTCCGACAGCGTGGCGCGGAAATCGCCCGGGCCGCCGGTGAAAGTCTTCACCGTGACGTTCTTGCGCACGTCGATCAGCTTGTCGTCGACGACGCGCTTGACCATGCCGCCGATGGCGTCTTTGGCCCATTCGCCCGACGGCACCAGCTTGGCGTAACCGGATTGGATGGGGGCGCCGCCGAGCGTATCGGACTTGTCGACCAGCACGACACGCTGGCCGGCCGCGGCCAGAGCGTGGGCGGCGGACAGACCGGCGGGGCCGGCGCCGACAACGAGAACCGGACTAGCCATTACTCCGCACCTCCGGATTGCGCGGCGATCGCGGCTTGCGGCTTGACGTAGCCGGGGCCGGAGGTGATCGCGCGCTTGGGATCATAAAGCGTCTCGATGCGGCCGGCTTTGACCTCCTCGAGATAAAGCTCGAATTCGTGCTTGGCCTTCTCCCAGTCGATGCCGAGCTTCTCCAGCAGGCCTTCGAACGGCGAGGCGTGCCAGTGCAGCTGCGCCAGCTTGTAGGGGTGGGCGCCGAGCGCGAGGGCTGCGAACTGGCAATCGGCCATGACCGGCAGCGCGTAGACCTTGTCCACCGCCTTGCCGATCCACTGGTTCTTGTCGAGCGTGGTGATGCAGCCGGTGTCGTGGCCGATCATCACGTCGGCCTTGGCTTCGTCGACCGCCACCTTGATCTTGCGGTCGATGGCGAAGGAGCGCGTGAACTCGCGCTCGCCGATGATGTGGCGGAAGCCGAAGCCGCAGCAGTCGTACCAGGTCGAATAGTCGATGACGTTGGCGCCGAGCGTCTGCATCAGCCCGGTGGAGACGGCGACGCGGTTGCCGTCCATGACGGTGTCGTCATAGATCACGTCCTCCGGCACCATCTTGTAGACGTGGCAGGCCGGATGGATGGTCGCGCGGATATTGCTGACGTCGATGACCTGGCGCTCCTTGATGCGGTGGCGCATCACGTGCAGCCATTCCGAATAGTGCACGACCTCTTCCGGGATTAAGAGCTTGCCGTCCACCAGGCGCCCGAGCTTGCCGAGAATTTGCTTCACCTGCTCGCGCAGTTCGGCCGATTGCATCAGGAAGACGCGCATTTCCTTGTAGTTGCCGAAGGAGGTGCCGCAATGTACCAGCGGGAAGTAGGTGCCGGCCGGCAGGCCTTGCGACTTGGCCGACACATAGGCCTGGTGGAAATTGCGCAGGAACACGGCGGCGAGGCTGACCACGTTGCCGATACCGGAGCCGTGGTAGTTCCAGGCGGTGCAGGAGGTCTGGTCGGTCTCGTCGAGATAGCGCACGCCCAGCTCGTTCATCAGCCAGAACACCGACGAGGGATAGCCGGGGATGTTGCCGCACTGGCCGCAGGACTTGTGCTGCCAGAGATTGGTGGTCGGGATTTTCTTATTCCAGCCGTAGAGCGTGCGCGCCATGACCGGCTCGTGCTGCTCGCCGATGCGGTGGACGACGATCTCGCCGTCCTTTTCGAGCTGCCACATGGCGTCGCGCACGTCGGCGACGCGATCCTTGTTGGTCAGCATCGAGCGGCGGTCGATCTTGGCCTCGACCCAGGAGGTGGCTTTTTGCGCCTCCGCCGGCGTCAGGTTGGACGGCTTCCATTCGTTGCCGTGGCCGGTGAAGGTCGTCTGGCTATCGCCGCGCTTGTCCATAGCGTCTCTCCGTTGGTCGTTTCCGGCCTATTCGGCTGCTTCGTCCTGTTCTTCCAGCCATTCGTTGTATTCGTCGCGCTTCTCGTCCATCACGTCGTTGACGACGTCGAACAGGTTTTCGTCGATCGTTTCGAGCTGATCGAGCACGCCGGTCGCTTCCCAGATCGAGTAGAGCTCGACCGAGGTCTTCAGGTTCACCTCCCAGGCCGTGTCCATGGTGTGCATGGTCGGCACGGGGATCGCCTTGCGCAGGATGTCGAGCGGCGCGTCCACCTTGGTGACGTTCGGACCCCAGTCGGGGAAGGCGTCCTTGGTGATCATGTTGGGCGCCAGCTGGTTGCCGGTCGAGATGACCTTGAGCAGCACGCGCGAGAACGGCCGCAGCACGTCCTTGGCCGACTGCATGCCGTGCTTGATCGCCACCTCGCGCATGATCATGACGAGGCCGCCGGGCGAATTGTGGAAGGGGCAGCGCGCGGCGCAGGTGTAGCACTGGGCGCAGGCCCAGATCTTTTCCTGCATGGCGTCATAGATGCCTTCGAGATTTTCCGTCCACAGCAGCTGGACGATCTCGCGCGGCGAATAGTCGTAATAGTGCGCGGACGGGCAGGTGGCGGTGCAGATGCCGCAATTCAGGCAGCCGTACAGCTCGTGGTCGTAGAGCACGTGCGTACGGATATCCTCGAAGACTTCTTCGAGTTTCTCGTAAGGCACGACCGGCTTATTGGAGGTCGGGTCGCTGATCGCGGGCCGTTCCGCCGTCGTATGCGCCGTCATTTCCACCTCGCACGCTTTAAAGCGTCAGTAGGTCAGAACCCGCGCCTCGTCATCTTCCATGACATCTTCGATGACCTTGGCGCCGCCGACGATGCCCTCGCATTCGGGAATCAGGTCGGTTTCCGTCATGTCGAACAGATCGAGGTTGGGGGAGCAGCAATAAAACTTCACCCCGGCGCCGTGGGCGTCCTTGATGAAATCGTAGACGGTCTTGGGCGAGCCGGCCTTGACCACCAGCTTTTCGGCCACGCCCTTCTTCATCAATTGGCCGGCGGTCGCGGTGCAGACCACCTCGACCTCGTAATCCATCGCCGCGGCAACGGTGGCCTGAAAGAACGGCGCGCCGAGCTCCTCGCCGTTGCGCGGATCGGTATTGACCATGATAATGATGAGCTTTTTGGCCATTCCCTGGACGTCCCTTGCCGGCTGTTTCTTTAGCGCGCGCCCGCGCCGCCGCATTGCGATGTATCAAGCGCGCCTGTTGCCAAAATACATATTCTATTTTTTGAATGAATGCCAGAGGTGATGTATAAAAAATCTTGCGCCCGGCGGGGAAAACTGTCTACCCGGCGGGCTGCATAAGACCGGTTATTTCTATCAGGCCCACCATGATATCGCCCAGCGCGGCGGCGATTTCGCCTTGTGCAGCGCGCAATTCCTCGAGCTTTTCGGCTGTGCCTTCAGGCACTTCATCGAATTCCATGATGAGATCCTCGATCATGGCCGATTTCGCGCCGGGATGGCCGAGAAAGCCGAGGCAATTTTCACGAAGCTGAAAAACCAGCGGCTCGCCCCCCGGCGCCGGCTGCCAGCACCTTGGCGTCGGCCGGCAGCACCGGCCGGTCGCGCATATAGACCGCGACCGGGAAAGTCTGCGGCAGATGGCCGCTGAGGGCGTCGGGGACCAGGCGCTCGGCGCGCTCGACGGTGAAGCGCAAGCGGCGCGTCGTCGGCGCCGCCGCCGGCGGCGCTGGTGAGAATGCATGCGCCGGTGCCGATGCCGACGACCGGCAGGCCGCGGTCGAGAAAATCGCGCGTCAGGCGCAATTCCGGCCCGAGGCTAGGTATCAAATTGCCGCTGACCACGCCTTTTGGGCCGGCGCCCAGAATAACCAGCCCGGCGAAGTCTTCCGCGCTCGGCGGCATGATCGCGCCCGGGGTGAAAGGGCGCAGATAGTGGAAGCGGATATTGCGGCCCTCGAAGTGATCCTCCATCAGGCCTAGATATTCGGCTTCGACGTGCTGCAGGACGCAGAGGGTTTTCATGGCAATCCGGCGGTGCGAGGGAAAGCAGGGCGGTTATACTAGCGCAGAGCCGGCTGAACATATATAGTTTATTATATATGTTTGAAAGGCGAGGGGACGATGGCCTGGTTCGAATTGCTGCAGGAGATCGAGCCGTTCGAGGATCTGACGTTCGACCGGACCTTGGTCGATGCGCTGGAGCAGGCGGCGCATGCGCACCCGCTCGGCCCGTTGCGGTTCTACACCCCGACTTTCCGCTCCTACGCCAGCGAGGAGCTGAAAGGTTGCGGCAAGGCGAGCTTCCCCGCCTTCTCGATCACCGGCGGCGCCTGCGCGCTCAATTGCGACCATTGCCAGGCCAAAATCCTCGAGCCGATGATTCCCGCCACCAAGCCGGAAGAGCTCGAGCGCAAGGTGCGCGACCTGGTGATGCTCAAGGACCTGGGCGGCTTCCTGCTGTCCGGCGGCTCCAACCGCCGCAACGAAGTGCCCTATGAGCGCTTCTATCCCACCATCGAGAAGCTCAAGCGCGAATTTCCGCAGCTGCGCATCGCCGTGCATTCGGCGCTGCTCGACGAGGTGCGCGCCAAGCGCATGGAATCGGCCGGCGTCGACGTCGCCATGATGGACGTGATCGGCGCGCAGGAGACGATCCGCGACGTCTATCATCTCGACCGGCCGGTTTCCGATTTCGAGGCGACGCTGGCGGCGCTGACCGCCACCAAGATGGAGGTGGTGCCGCATATCGTGATCGGCCTGCATTACGGCCGGCTGCTGGGCGAGGAGAACGCGCTCGACATCATCTCGCGCTACAAGGTGGCGGCGCTGATCCTGGTCATCGTCTCGCCGATCTATGCGCCGGCCGACAAGCCGTTCGCCACCATCGGCACCGAGGACGTGGCGAAAGTCTTCGTCGCCGCCCGCCGGCGCATCCACAATGCGCCGGTGCAGCTCGGCTGCATCCGCCCCGCCGGGCTGCACAAGCTCACGACCGACGCCTATGCCGTGATGGCCGGCTTCGACGGCATCGCCTATCCGGCCGAGGGCATGGTGGCGCTTGCCCGCGCCATCGGCCGGCCGGTGGAGCAGGAGCATGCCTGCTGCTCGATTTCGCTCAACGGGCTCGCCGGCCGGCGCGCCTGCGCCGCATGAGGACGAACGTGACGATCGAGACGCCCGACGTCCTGGTGGTGGGCCTGGGGCCGGCGGGCAGCCGCGCCGCCGAGGCCGCCGCCCGTGCGGGCCTACGCGTCATTGCGCTGGAAAAGCGCGGCGAGCCGGGCTCGCCGGTGCAATGCGCCGAATTCGTGCCGCTCGATGATCGAGCGCGACGTCCCGAATGTCGGCGCGGTGACCGCGCAGACCGTCGCGCGCATGCTCACCTTCATCGATGATGATGAACACGCCTGGTCGAAACGCCCGAGTTCCGCGGCCGCATGATCGACCGCGCCAAGTTCGACCGGTTGCTGGCGGAGAACGCGGCCAAGGCCGGCGCCGACTGCCGCTACGGCGTCACGGTGCTCAGGATCGACGCCGACGGCACCCTGCACACCACCGACGGCGATGTCTTCAAGCCGCGCGTGCTGATCGGCGCCGACGGGCCGCGCTCGCGCGTCGGCGCGGCGATCGGTGAGGTCAATCGCGAGCTGGTAGAGACGCGCCAGGTCACCGTGCCGCTGGTGCTGCCGCATGACGCGACCGACATTTTCCTGTCCGCCGACTATCGCGGCGGCTATGGCTGGCTGTTCCCCAAAGGAGCCGTGGCCAATGTCGGGCTCGGCATCAGCGTCGACGGCGCGCTGGAAGACGATAAGAGCACGCGCCGCGGGCTGAAGGCGATGCTGCTCGGCGCTGCTGTAACCGGCTGGCGAGCGAGCGGCGCATCGGCACCAATGGCTGGGCGCTGACCGGCGGCGCCATTCCGGTCGGCGGGCGGCTGAAGTCGATCGGCAAGTTGGGCGATACCGCGGTATTGCTGGCGGGCGACGCCGCCGGCCTCACCAATCCGGTCACCGGCGCCGGCATCGCCTCGGCCGTGCAGTCCGGCACCATGGCGGGCAGGGCGGCGGCCGATTTCGTGCGCGGCCGCGCCAAAGCGCTCGACGATTACGAAGAAGAGCTGGGCGACATATTCGACGCCGCGCTCAACCGCGCGCTGCGCCGGCGGCGCGAAGTGCTGGCCTGCTACGAAAACGGCGGCCGGCCGGACGCGCGCGCGCTCGAGGACGGCTGGATCGGCTCGCCGCGCTATTGGCGCAGCGAACCGCAAGCGCAAAAGAAAATCGAGGAGAGGACGCCATGAGCTGCCTGGAGCCCCCGCGCCAACCGGTGCCCGACTTCCTCAACGGCGCGGAGCGCGTCTTCAACGACGCCAAGACCATGCAGCCGCGCGCGCCCGGCGCCATTCCGGTGGACGCGCGCAACGGCGCGCGCGTGAAGACACAGGACGTCAAGCCGGAAGGCTTCTACCGGCCGAACTACAATTTCCTCACCCCCAATATGCGCTCGCCCGACTACGTGCAGATGTCGACCGCGGCGGCGATCACACTCGGGGTGATGGCGGGCTACATGCACCGCACCTCCTGCACGCGCTGCCTCAACCTGCTGCTCACTTATCCGGAGGGCTGCCGCGCCAATTGCGCCTATTGCGGGCTGGCGCGCCACCGCGAGGCCGAGCGCAACTATGCCGACCGCAATTTCATCCGCGTCGACTGGCCGGCGGTGCCCTACGACCAGGTGCTCGACATCGTCGCTGCCGGCGGCGACGGCGGCCGCTTCCACCGCATGTGCATCAGCATGATCACGCATCCGCGCTCGGACGACGACACCCGCGTGGTGTTGCGCAAATGGACCGAGCGCATCAAGCACGTGCCGGTGTCGATCCTGTCGAACCCGACCACCATGACGCGGCTCGACGTGCAGGAGCTGCACGATCTCGGCGCCGACATCTTCACGGTGGCGCTCGACGCCTGCAACCCGGACGTTTTCGACCGCACGCGCGGGCGCGGCGTGCAGTCGCCGCACAGCTGGGACAAGTATTGGGAAATCCTCCACGCGGCGAAAGAGATTTTCGGGCCGGAGAAATTCGGCGCCCATCTCATCGTCGGCATGGGCGAGAGCGATCATGACGTGCTTACGCCAAGTGCAGACCATCCGCGACCTCGGCGGCCACAGCCACATGTTCGCGTTCTTCCCCGAGAAGGGCTCGCTGATGGACCATCTGCCGCCGGTGCCGCGGCCGCAGTGGCGGCGCATCCAGCTCGCGCGCTATCTGATCGACTACCGCGAGCACCGGTTGGAGAAGATGCGCTTCGACGAAGACGGCACGCTCATCGATTTCGGCCTGCCGCAGGACGAGATCGACGAAGTGATCAAGGCGGGCACCGCGTTCCGCACTTCCGGCTGCCCGGGCAAGTTCGCCGAGGACATTTCGGCCTGCGACCGGCCCTACGGCGATTCGCCGCCGGGCAACATCGCCTCCTATCCGTTCAAGCTCAAGCGCGACGACGTCCGCAAGGTGCGCCGGCAGCTCGACAAGGGCATGCCGGGCTAGAGGATTGTAGGGCGGGCAAAGCGAAGCGTGCCCACGCAGCAACTATTTGCCCTTTGAGGTGGGGACGGCGCGTTCCGCGCCTTTGCCCTCCCTAAGGAATGGGGAATTGAAAAGATGTCCAGCGCAGCAACCAAACCGTTCCGCGTCATCGAAACCAGCCTGCGCGGCGGACGCGCCAATATCGCGTTCGACCAGGCGCTGATCGAAGCGCGCCAGGACGGCAAAATCCCCGACACGATCCGCTTTCTGCGCTTTCGTCCGTCGGCGCTGATCGGCATCCATCAGTATCTCAGCCACGAGATCAAGGTCGACTATTGCCGCGCGCACGGCATCGAGCTCGGCCGCCGCATCACCGGCGGCGGCAGCCTCTATCTCGACGAGGGCCAGATCGGCTGGGAACTGGTGTTCGACCGCGCGACTTTCGGCCCGCTCGATCTGGCGGAAGTGACGCGGCGCATCTGCGAGGCGGCCGCGCTCGGCCTCAACAAGCTCGGCGTGCCGGCGCGCTACCGCCCGCGCAACGACCTGGAGGTCGACGGGCGCAAGATCAGCGGCACCGGCGGCTTCTTCGACGGCAATCTCATCTTCTACCAGGGCACGCTGCTGATCGACTTCGATCCGGGCAAGATCGCCGCCTGCCTCAACATTCCGGTGGAGAAGCTCGCCAAGCGCGAGCTCGACAGCGGCGGCGCAAGCGCGTCATCACCATGCGCGAGGTGCTGGGCGACAAGCTGCCCGACCTGAAGACGATCTACGAAGGGTTTGTCGCCGGCTTTGCCGAAGGCCTCGGCATCGACCCGCAATGGGGCGCGATCACGCCTTACGAAGAAGAGCTCGCCGACAGGCACTTCCGCGAGGAGATCGGCACCGACGCCTATCGTCGAGATGCTGGACGCGGCCGATAGCGGCGACACGCTGGTCAGCGCCTCCTTCACCGGCCGCGGCGGCACCGTGCGCGCCGACATCAGGCTGGAGGGCCCGCAGCTCGAGCTGATCCGCGAAGTGCTGATCACCGGCGATTTCTTCGTGACGCCGCCGCGCGTGATCTTCGACCTCGAGGCCGCCTTGCGCGGACTCGAAGTCGGCGCGGTGCTGCAAGGCGGTCGACGATTATTTCGCGCGCATGCCGGCCGATTTCCTCAGCCTCGGGCCGGGCGATATCCGCCACGTCATCGAGATGGCCTTGAGCACGCGCGCAGCGCGCGCCGCCGCCAGCTGAGCCGCCCGCGCTTTCTAAGTATTGGCTTCGCCGCGCCGCGCCAGGAAGCCGCGCGAGGGATCATAGGCGAAGATCGCGCCGACCATGAACAGCACCGTGCAGCCGCAGACCACGGCGAGCGAAATCCAGTTCACCTGCGCGTAAAGGGCAAAGCGGATGAGCTCGACCGCGTGGGTGAACGGATTGAACTGGCAGACGTAATAGAGCAGCGGGCTGCCCTCGCGCACCCGCCACAGCGGATAGAGCGCGGAGGAGGCGAAGAACATCGGGAAGATCACGAAGTTCATCACGCCGGCGAAATTCTCCAGCTGCTTGATCACCGAGGAGATCAGCATGCCGAGCGCGCCCAGCATCAGGCCGGACAGCACCAGCGCCGGCAGCACGCAGAGATAGCCGAGCCGGCGGCGGCTCGATGTCCCAGAACCAGGCGATCAGCAGGAAGACATAGACCTGCAGCAGCGACACCGCGGTGCCGGCGATGAGCTTGGAGCACAGCAGGTACCAGCGCGGCAGCGGGCTCACCAGCAGCGTGCGCATATTGCCCATCTCGCGGTCGTAGACCATGGACAGCGACGACTGCATGCCGTTGAACAGCTGGATCATCGCGATCAGGCCGGGGGTGATGTAGTCCGCGTAGAGGATGTAGGTCTGGTAGGGCGGGATGATCGACATGCCGAGCACCTGGCGGAAGCCGGCGGCGAAGATGAACAGCCAGACCAGCGGGCGCACCAGCGCCGAGATGAAGCGCTCGCGCTGATGCAGGAAGCGCAGGCTCTCGCGCCAGACGATGCCCTTGAGGCAGATCGCGTATTGCCGCGGCGTGAAGCCGGTGCGGTGCGGCGGCCGACGTTGCGATGCGTTCGGTGCCGGCGGCGGTGCTCATGCCGCCTCGCTTTCGCGCCATGCCGGTCAGTCGCGTGAAGGCCTCGCGGACGTTCTCCGCGCCGCAATCGGCGACGACTTGCGCGGCCACGCCGTCGGCGAGCACGCGGCCCTGATGCAGCACGACGACCTGGTCGTCGTCGGCGACCTCGTCGATCAGATGCGTCGCCCACAGCACGCCGACGCCTTCCTCGGCGATCAATCGGCGCACGTGGCTGAGGATGTCGGCGCGCGACTTGATGTCGAGGCCGACGGTCGGCTCGTCGAGCACCAAGAGGCGCGGGCGGTGCAGCAGCGCGCGCGCGATCTCGACGCGCCGCATCTGGCCGCCGGAGAGGTTGCGCACCTTGTCGCGGGCGCGGTCGGCAAGCGCGATGCGCGTCAGCACCTCTTCGGCGCGCGCTCTCGCCTCGCGCTTGCCGATGCCGTGCAGCGCCGCGTGATACAGCAGGTTCTGCATGACCGAGAGGTCGAGATCGAGCGTGCGCGACTGGAACACGACGCCGAGGATGCGCAGCGCCTCGCCGGAGGCGCGCGCGACGTCGTGGTCGAAGATGCGGATGCGGCCGCGCCGGGTGGCATAGAGCCGGGTGATCAGCGCAAACAGCGTGCTCTTGCCGGCGCCGTTGAGCCCGAGCAGCACGGCAAAGCTGCGCCGGCGCGACGGCGAAAGCTCACATCGTCGAGCGCGCGCCGCGCGCCATAGGCGTGGCTGACGTCCTTCGATCGCGAGCGCCGGCGTTGTCATGCCGTGCATCGTCCTCCGTTTCGCGATGTCAGTGCCGGGTGATGGTCACGCCCCAGGGCTGCTGGCCGACCTGGATCGACTTGATCACCTTCAAGCGCGGCGACGTCGATCACCGAGACGTCGTTGGTCAATGCCGTTGGTGGCCAGCAGATACTTCTCGTCGGGCGTGAAGGCCATGTGCCAGACGCGCTGGCCGACCAGCAGATATTTCTTCACTTCATGGCTTTTGGCGTCGACCACGGCGACGCGGTTGGCGGGCCCGAGCGCGACGAAGACGGTCTTGCCGTCCTTGGTGATGTTGATGCCGACCGGCTGGATCATCTCGCTGCGCAGGCCGGGCACGTCGAAACTCGATCTTGCCGATCACGACATGTTTGATCGGGATCGATGATGCTGACGCGTGCCTCCGACTTCGGACGAGACCCAGAGCTCGGAACCGTCGTGCTTGAAGGCGGCGAAGCGCGGCCGTGAATCGACCAGCACGTTGGCCACGAGCTTGCGCGTCGCGAGATCGATGAAATGCGCCATGTTGGTGGTTTCGGACGTGTTGATCGAGCGTCTTGCCGTCCGGGCTGATCGCCATGCCCTCCGGCTCGACGCCGACCTGCACGTCGCCGATGCGCTTGCGCGTCGCCATATCGACCACGGTCACCATGTTGTCGTTCTCGTTGGCGATGTAGAGCGCTTGCCCGACGCATCGAGCACGAACAGCTCGGGATCGGGACCGGACGGCAGCGTGCCGGTCACTTCGGCTTTCTGCGTGTCGATGATCTGGATGGTGTTGTCGTCGCCGACCGCCACCAGGCAGTATTTGTCGTCCTTGGTCAGCGCGATGCCGCGCGGGCGCTGGCCGACCTTGATGGTCTTGACCACCGCGAGCTTGTCGGTGTCGATGACGCTGACCGTGTTGCTCTTCTCGTTCGAGACATAGGCCTTGTAGGCGTTTGCCGGTGCTGGCGAGCGCGACGGCAAAGCCGAGTGCGAAAAGCGCGACGCGCGACATGCTGCTACCCATCATCGTTGTCTGGCAAGCCGTCAGTGCAGCTTGCATTTGCGTCTCGGGCCGATCAAAGCCGAGCGTATCGAGCTCGGAGAACTGGTGCAGGAAGCCCGGCTGCGGCGAGACCGAGACGATGGTGCGGCCGTCGGTCAAGCAGGATCGGCTGGCGCAGCTGCAGGTCCCAGTCGCGCAAGGTCAGCTTCTGGCCCTTGAAGGCGCCGAGCGCCAGTTGCGGGCCCTTGAGGAAGGCCAAGATGTCTTGGCGGCATCGGCGCTGTTGGTGCGCGAAACCGCCTCGCCGATCATGCGCGCGGCGGTCCAGGCCTGCATGTCGAGCGCGGTCATCAGCCGCTTGAACTGCGCGTTGAACCGGCTCTGCATCTGGATGCCGCCCCAAAGCGCGTTGGAGGCGTCCCAGCTGGTCGGCGTGAGCCCGGCCGAGCCGGCGACCGGGCGCGCGTCCCAGGTGCGGTAGGGCAGGTCGTTGGCGAACACCTCGCTCTCGTCGGCCGCCACCAGCACGTCGTAAGCCGGCGCCTGTTGGGTGAAGACCGGAATCTGCCGCTGGATCTGCGCGACGCCGCTGTCGGTGCGCCGCGCGCCGCCGGTATCCTTGAATACGCGCTCCTCGACGATCTTGGCGCCGAAGCGCTTGGCGGCACGCTTTATGGCGTCGGCGAAGAGCTTGTCGCGTTCGTGCGAGCCGGTGACCAAGAGCCAGCGCGTCCATTTCTTCCACACCAGATATTGCGCGAGCCCGTCCGCCAGCATGGCGCGCGAGGGCGCGGTGTGGATCACATTGGCGCGGCAGTCCTGCTTGACGCAGGCGATCGTCGAGTGCCGCGGCGTTGAAGAACAGCATGCCGCGCCTTGCCGGCGTCGGCGGCCTTGAGCAATTGATCGGCCGGCAGGTCGGCGATCACCAGTTTCACACCCTGGCCCGCGAGCTGCTTGACCGCCGCGGCGGCATCGTCGCCGGGCTTCAGGTGCACATCGATCAGCGAAAAGCGCTGGTTGAGGAAGCGCCCGGTCGTGTCGTTGTCCTTGACCGCCATCTGCGCGCCGGCCAGCCCGTCATCGCTCGGCGGCATCTGCACCAGCGAGATCGTTTCCTGGTGCTTGGTGCGGCGCAAATAGCCGATCTTGACGTCGAGCACCTGCGCCGCCGCGGCCACGGCGCCGAAGGCAAGCAGGATTGCGACGGTGAGGGCTGGAAATCGGATCAAGGCAGCATCCCGATCGGCGTCGCCCCGCGGTGCTTAAGTTTTATGCGTCGTATTTGATATAGGCAAAGCGCTCATCGGCCGGTGTGCCCGTGAGCGCGCCGCCCGCCTTGGCGGGCTGCCACAGGACGACCTCCTCGATCTTGCGCGCCAATTCGAAATCCTTGTCGGTGATGCCCTTGGCCTCGTGATTTTGCAGGCGAACCTCGACCCAGGCATAGGAGGCCGAAAGGTCAGGATGGTGCCAGGCGGCTTCGGCCAGATGGCCGATCGTGTTCATCACCATCAGCGTCCCTTTCCAGCCATGGGTCTGGTATTTGCGCTGGATAAAGCCGTTTTCGAAGCGCCAATGCGGCAGCTCGCGCGCAAGCCGCGTCTTGATCTCGTCCTGATCGTAGGTGCGTTCTTTGGCTGCCATGGTGATGGACCTTTCTTGACCGGCCAAATCTGCCCCGATTGCCTCGCCATTGCAGGCGCCGCAGTCTAGGCCCCGATCGCCTGGCGACAAACCCTGCCGGCCCACCGGCGTCCCACTCAGGCGGCTGGATTCCGCGCTGCAAAACCGGTGGGCTGCAACCCGATTGTGTTAGCGCGGGGCCGGAGGTAGACTGTCTGTGGCGGTGGCGACTCCGCTAGGAGGAAATTCCAATGACCTGGACGACCCCGACTCTCGTCGAGATCTGCATCGGCCTCGAGATCAACGGTTATCTGCCGGCCGAGTTCTGATCGCGCCTGCATTCTGTCCGGCCGCCGGCAGGGACCTCGTTTTGCGTACAAGTCCTGACCCGGCCGGTCGGTAGAAGCCAAAAAAGCTGAACGTGCCCGACCCCTTCTCCGCGCAGCGGAGAAGAGGACGGTTTTTTGCGCGCGCTAGCGCCGATAGACGTAGGGCTCGTCCGCCCGCGCGGCGGCGAGCTCGGCCACCAGCGCGTGGTTCGGCGCGAGATGGCAGACCGGATCGGTCGCGCGCGCGTCGCCTGTCAAGAGAAACGCCTGGCAGCGGCAGCCGCCGAAATCCAGCTCGCGCCGCTCGCAGCTTGCGCACGGCTCCTGCATCCAGGCGGTGCCGCGGAAGGCGTTGAAGGCGGGCGAGGACTGCCAGATTTCCTCTAGCGAGTGCTCGCGCACCGACCAGAATTCCAGACCGGGGATCACTTCCGCCGCGTGGCAGGGCAGCACGCGCCCCGCCGGCGTGACGTTGAGCGAACGGCGGCCCCAGCCGCCGACGCAGGGCTTGGGGAAGCGCGCGTAATAGTCGGGCACCACGGCGTCGATCACGATGCGGCCGTGATGCTTGGCGCGTAAGCCGTCTACCGTTGCGACCGCGCGCTCGACCTGTTCGCGCGTCGGCATCAGCGCGGCGCGGTTCTTCAGCGCCCAGCCGTAATACTGCACATGGGCGATCTCGATGCGGCCGGCGCCGAGCGCCAAGGCCTGCTCGACCATTTGCTCGATGCGGTCGATATTGGCGCGATGCACCACCATGTTGATGGTGAGCGGCAGCTCGAGCTTCACCACTTCGGCGGCGAGCGCGTTCTTGCGCGCATAGGCGCCGCTGGTAGCCGGCGATATGGTCGGCGGATGCGGGCTGGCTGTCCTGGATCGAAATCTGCACGTGGTCGAGGCCGGCCTCGGAAAGCGCGGCGAGCTTCTCGTTGCTCACGCCGACGCCAGAGGTGATCAGGTTGGTGTAGAGCGGGGCATCGTGCGCCGCCGCTACCAGTTCGACGATGTCGCGGCGCGAAGCCGGCTCGCCGCCGGAGATGTGGACCTGCAGCACGCCGAGCGCGGCGGCCTCGCGGAACACGCGGCGCCAGGTTTGCGTGTCGAGCTCGTCGGAACGGCGGTCGAGCTTGAGCGGATTGGAGCAATAGGGGCAGCCGAGCGGGCAGCGGTGGGTGAGCTCCGCCAGGAGTCCGAGCGGCTTGTGCAGCACCTGTCCGTTGCCGGCAGCCATGATCAGAGTTCCAGCAGCTGCTTGTCGGCGAGCGCGCCGAGCAGCGCCTTCATGTCGTCGAGCACGCGCTCGCGCGGCGCGTTGTAGGTGGCGGCGAGCGCGTCGGCAATAGCGGCAACCGTCGCCGTGCCGTCGCAGCGCTTGAGGATTTCGATGGCGATGGCGTCGGGCTTGAACACCCGCTCGGGCGCCAACAGCACCACGCCGCCCTGCGCCGGGCTGTCGACCAGCCGCACGCCGCGCGGCAGGCGCGGCACGCTGTCGTCGGCAACGGTGCGCGGTGCGCTGTTCATGCGCCTTGATCCTCCGGAACGAAGGCGCCGGTAGAAACGTGCTTGGGCGCCACATAGGCGTAAGAGAGCGCGTCCAGCATGGACCACAGCACGTCGCATTTGAAGTGCAGGGCGTCGAGCACGGCGCGCTGGGTCTCCGGCGTGGTGGCGTGCCGCCGCACGTAATCGAGCGCGAAAGCGGAATCGCGGTTGGCCTGCGGCGGGCGCTTGTCGAAATAGGCAAGCGTCTCGCGCGTGACGAAAGGGTAGCCGGCGAGCATGCCGGCCACGCGCTCGCCGATGATGGTGGGCGAGAACAGTTCGGTTAGCGAAGAGGCGATCGCCTCCAGCAGCGTCTTCTCGCGCACGAAGCGCACATAGGCGTCGACGGCAAAACGCGTGCCCGGCAGGATCAGGCGGGCGGAGGTGACGTCGTCGCGCGCCAGGCCTAGCCCGTCGGTCAGCCGCAGCCAGCGCGCGATGCCGCCGTCGTCCTCGTGCTCGCCGTCGTGGTCGACCAGGCGGCTGCGCCATTCGCGCCGCACGGCGCGGTCCTCGCAGCGGCCGATCAGGCTGGCGTCCTTGAGCGGGATGCTGGCCTGATAGTAATAGCGGTTGAGCGCCCAGGCCTGCACCTGGCCCTTGCTGCATTTGCCGCCGTGCAGCATGTGATGGAACGGGTGCAGGCGGTGATAGCGCTTGGCGCCGATGTCGCGCAGCGCGGCTTCCAGCTCGTCGGGCGTCATGACGCTCACAGCGCGATCTCCATGCCGTCTTCGGCGACCTCGATGCCGGCCGCCTCCACCCGGCGGCGCTCGGGCGAGCCGTCGATCAGGATCGGGTTGGTGTTGTTGATATGGATGTAGAAGCGGCGCGCCGAAAGGCCTGCCAGCGCCTTAAGCGAGCCGTCGGCGCCGTCGATCGGCATGTGGCCCATGCGGCGGCCGGTCTTCGAGCCGCTGCCGTTGCGGATCATCTCGTCGTCGGTGAACAGGGTGCCGTCGAACATCACCACGTCGGCCTTGTCGAGCCGCGCCTGGAGCGCCGGCGTCACCGCGGCGGCGCCCGGCACGAAGACGAGGCGGCGGCCGCCGGCGCGCAATTCGACGCCGACATTCGTGCCGCTTTCTTCCGCCGTCCGCGGCTCGCCCTGCTCCAGATAGAGCGGCAGCTTGCCGGGCGCGGCGAACAGCTCAAGCTCGATGCCGGCAACCGAAAACGGCCGAGCGAGCGCGACCGCCTGGCGCTTGACGACGTCGCCCGCCAGCACGCCGAAAATGGAATTGCCGGCGAGGATGGCGAGCGTCGCTTCCGTTGCGTAGACGGTGAAGGGCTGCCGCTCGCGCAGATGCAAGAGGCCGGCGATCTGATCGACTTCCGCGCCGGTCAGCACCACCGCTTCGATCGGGCTGCCGCGCAGCTCTCCCTTTGGCTGAAGCTGCGGCGTTGCCGCCAATTGCGCGCGCAGGTCGGGCGAGGCATTGAGCAAGACCCAGCGCTTGCCATCGGCCGAGACGGCGAGACTTGCCTGCGTGCGCGCACGCACCCGCTGATCGCCCTCCCAGGCCAGGCGGCAGACGGGGCAGCGGCAATTCCATTGCGGAAAGCCGCCGCCGGCCGCCGAGCCGAACACGACGGCGGTCAAGCGGCCCATGGCGGGGCGCTTCTACGATGCATCAGAATTCGGCGGGCAGATACCCGTTGATCTCGAGCCCGATGCAGATTTCGACGAGCGTGGGCGTGGTCCAGGTCATGATGGCAGTCCTCCCGACGCGGCGTTTCGACCGCGGGCGTGGTTTTTTAGTCGCCGCCGAGTTTGAGGATAGCGCAAGGCGGTTGGCCATGCCAGGGCGCAGCCTATGCTCAAAACGTGACGCCCAAAGCCAGGCGTGCCTGGTTGCGCTCGAAGTTGACGAGATCGAGTGCGCCGTCTTCGCCCGCCGCGCGGCCGGAAACTTGCTTGCTCCAGCCGAAGGTGAGCCAGGCATTTTCTGAGAAGGCGATCGAGACGGTCGGCCCCAGATAAAACGCTCGACCGGCGAAGGCGGAGAAATTAAGTGCATCGTAGCGGCGCAGATAGCGCGCCTCCGCGCCGGCGAAGACGTGATCGCCGAGCTTGAGCATCAACCCGCCGCTAAAGCCGGTGGTGTTTTGCTGCGACCAGGTGCCGTCGGCGCGCGACTTGGTTTTCTCCGGCTCGTAGCTGACATTGAGCACGCCCACCAGGACATTCGGCACCAGCTCCGCGTCGGCGGCGATGACGAATTCGGAACCGTAGCCGTTGACGCGCTCGCCACTGTCGTTGTCGGTGCGCGTCCAGAACGGCTCGGCGGAAACCGCAAGGCCGACGCCGGAGGTCGCGCGCTCGAGCAGGCGATAACTCAAGCCCAATGACAGGCCGCTGAACGCCGCCGCGGCGCGGTCGTCGAGATCCGGGACGTTCTTGATGCGGTAATAGCTGCCGAGCGCCGCCAATTGGAGCTGGAGATTGCGCGCCGCCGTGTATTGCAAGGACAGCTCGCCGTCATAGGCCTGGTAGCTGCCGCCGTTGCGGCCGAAGCGGCCGGTCACGCCGGCGGCGAGCTCCTTGCTGCCCACCTCGTCGAGATCGGTGCCGGCATTGAAGGCAAACAAATGGTCGGTATCGAAGGCGGCCTTGGCGTCTTCGGCCTGCGCGGCCGGCACGAACGCGCACAAAGCCATGACGGCGGCCAGCCAGGCGGACCAGACCAGTTTCGGCATTTGCGTGAACGCGGGTTCCGGACGCAACTCTGCCGCACCATTAGAGGCGCAAACCGGCGCCCGCGCAATCAAGCAGACTTCAAAAATGATCGCCGTTACGCCTGCTTGTGAGCCGGAAAAAACAATTAAACGCTGCACTGCCGGGCCAGCCGTCGTCCGCAAGCGGCCCTACATCGGACTACGCAAGAAGCGCGGCATGTGGGCCATGGCGGCCTCGACTGTGTCGGCGGGAGCTTTACTTAATCGCTCACCGCTAAGCGACCACAGCATTGAGTTCCGCATTCGGGTCACCGAATTCCCGCCGGATCGCCGCTCCCTGCTGATCGATCGCCGGCACGGGACCCGGCAAAAAGCCTTCGCCATCCCAGATCTGGGGCGAAGCCGGAATTGAAACCGGACCGGTCGGCGTGTTGACCCTGACACGGCGCAATTGCGAATGGCGGGCGAATTCGCCGACCGTGTTAAATCGTCCGAACGCTATGCCTGCCGATTTCAATACCCCAACCAGCGCGTCGTAGCTGAATTGCGAGAGCGTTGCGTTGATCTCTTCATCCAGGAGAGCTCAATTCGCGCACCGCTGGCTATTCGTCGAAAAGCGGTCGTCGGTGATGAGTTGAGGCTTTTTCAGGACGCTCCGACAGAGAATCTCCCATTCACCGTCGGTCTGAACGGCAATCACGATCTGGCGTCCATCGCCGGTCAGATAGGCTCCGTAAGGAGTTATCGTTGCGTGGTGCAGGCCGGCGCGCTCTTGCTCTATCCCGGTATACTCCCAGTGGATCAGCGGCACAGCCATCCAGTCTGCGATAACATCGAACAGCGATACCGAAATTGCACGGCCACGGCCCGTCCGCTCGCGTTCGAACAGAGCTTGCAGAATTGCGGCCTGAGCGCTCATGCCGCAACCGATGTCCACGACGGAAACCCCCACCCGTGCCGGCATGTCGGCACTGCCGGTAATCGAGGCTAGGCCGGTTTCACATTGAACGAGCAGGTCATCGGCCTTCAGAGGAGCATAAGGGCCGTCATCGCCGTATCCGCTGATATCGCAAGTAATCAATTTGGGATGACTTGCGCGCAACGCCGCGGCCCCGAAACCGGCGCGCTTTGCGGCGCCGGGGCTGAGATTTTGCACGAAGACGTCGGCCTTGCCGATTATGGCGTGCAGGAGCGCGGCATCTTTGGAGTCTTTGATGTCGAGGGCGATCGATTGCTTGCCGCGATTTAACCAGACGAAATAGGCGCTTTCACCATGCGCCACCCCATCGTAATGCCGCGCAAGATCGCCGGAAGCGCGTTCGACTTTTATGACGCGCGCTCCTGCATCGGCCAGCCGCGAGGTGCAAAACGGCGCGGCCACCGCCTGTTCGAGCGCAACGACGAGGACGCCCTCCAGGGCTCGCGTGCTCATCAGGACGACCTCGCTGGTCCCAATACGGGCGAGCCGACGTGACCGAGAATGAGATTCATCGAGATCGGACCCGACTGAAAGACGGCGAATTTCTCGGGAACCGATGGGGCAAGATCGCCTTGGCACGCCAACGAAACGACAGACTCTGTCGGATAGGTTCGCCTGCGGCCGAGCTTGCGCCAATATTCGTCGAAGATATAATCGACAAAGGCGGTTGGCCGCCTCGCGAATCTCGCTGATGAGAGCGCTCTTTCTGCGCGCGCGCGTCCACGTCTTTTGAGGTCTTTCCAATTCACAAAATTACCGAATACTAGTCGCGGGAAGATTCCGGGCCTAGCCGCAAATCGAGGCTAACCGGTATGCCATATCGTTATAAGAATGTGCCGCGGCGAAAATCAGGGTCACATCCGACGCCAAAACATTTTGATCATATCTGTTAGCTGCTGGCGCAACGATCGATCATCCGGGGAAAAAATCTCGCAGCATTCGCGAGCGCTGCGCAGTTCCGCAAACGTCTCTCAAGAGTCACAGGTCTTGTCGCCATGCTCGCGCCCGGACGGACGCATGATTGCATCTCATCGAAACGCGTTGCCTTGTCTCGGAGGAGATCAGGCGGGTCACCGCACACGTTCATCAGGCGGCGATTGATATGTCGGAGCCGGCCGCCGATCCCCGGACTTTCATGATGCCAAGTTTTGCATGGGACGGGCTTGGGACGGGCTTGGCCCAATCGCGACACGCCGACGTGCCGGCATCATGAAGCCCCGAAATCAATACGCCTTATCCTGAACGCTGGATTGGCAAGGCGACCGTCGCAACAATCGAAGGCGCGATATTTTGCGCGCGCGTGGATGAGCGGAAAGGGGAACGCCGGCTGCACGCGGCCCGAGCATAATCTGGAATGTAAAGCCATAAGTTTAGCGACGGTTGCCGGCGCAGCATCAGGGCGTGAGATGCATAGCGTGTTGCAGTGCGTCCGGACGCTTTCCGAAGCAACGCAGATGCCGCGCCTTATCAGTTAGTTGGCCTGCCGCGCGTGCAATCTTTTTTTTAGATCGTCTGCTTCGCTTGCAAATTGGAGCGTGGTTTGCGCTAATCGGAATGACCGAACTAATGCGATATATAAAAAACGTCATGGGAGGATGCCGTGGAGCTCAAGCGCCTCCGATATTTTGTCGCCGTGGGCGAACTCGGCAGCTTCACGTTGGCGGCACGCCAGCTGGGCATCGCACAGCCGGCGCTTAGCCGCCACATCCGCCAACTCGAAAATGAATGCGGGATGCCGCTGCTTTGGCGTAACGGCCGCGGCGCGCAGCTCAGCGACATCGGCAAGGTCGTCTGCGAGGATGCCAAATCGCTGCTTGATCAGGTCGATCGGCTCGAGGCCAACCTCGCGGCGGCGAAAGGGGCTCCGGCGGGAAACGTGATCCTCGGCATGCCGCCGTCGGTCTGTATTATTCTCGTCGAGGCGCTGTTTCAGCGCGTGCGCCGGGAATTCCCCGAAATCCGCCTGCATATCAGCGAGGCCTTCAGCGGCGACCTGCGCGATTGGCTGGTGGCCGGCCGGCTCGATATCGGCGTGCTGTACAACCCGGGCCGCATGCCCCATCTGATCGGCCACCATTTGCTGGAAGAGGACATGTTTCTTTGCAGTGCCAGCGCGGCCGGCGACGCTTCGCGTCCGCCGGCCATAACGTTGGCGGACGCGGTCAAGATGCCTTTGATCCTGCCGAGCCGGCCGCATGGCTTGCGCATTCTGGTCGACAGCGTTTGCTCGGAGGCAGGCGTAAAGCCCGACGTCGTGCTGGAGCTGGATTCCATGGCGGCGATCAAGGAATTGGTCTTCCGAACCGACGCAGCCACCATCCTGCCGTTCTGCGGCGTGTATCACGACGTCGCCAAGGGCCAAATCACCGCGCGCAGAATCGTGAAGCCTTCGATCACGCGAACGCTTGTCATCGCCGAAACAATCCGCCGTCCGAAGACGCGGGCGACGGCGGCGGTCGTTCGCTGTTTGCAGGAAGAGGTTGCGCGTTTGGTCGCCGCCGGCTTGTGGACCGACAGCGAAGCGGATTGCGATTCGATTATAGCTGATAGTTCGATATAGCACTTGAGCTTTCGCGGGGGCCACGGATACTCGAATCCGTCGCATATTCTCGGTTGACCTCAAGAGCCGAGCACGAATTTGCCCTTGAGCAGCCTGGCGATGCCGAGGGTGCGCTGTTCCTTGCTCATTTCCAAGAAGGCGACCAATAAAAGATTTGGGAGGAGAGACACTATGAAAAGCTACCAGCTCGTCGACTATGGAAAACCCCTTGAACCAGTCGATATGGCGACGCCGCAACCAACGGGCGATGAAGTCCTGATCGAGGTCCTTGCCGCCGGCGTTTGCCACAGCGATTTGCACATTTGGGAAGGCAGCTACGATCTTGGCGGGGGCAAGCGTCTCTCGCTCAAAGATCGCGGCATGCAGCTGCCATTGACGATGGGACACGAGACGGCCGGCAAAATCGTCGCGGTGGGCCCCGACGTGAAAGACCGCAAGGTCGGTGAAATCTGCCTGGTCTATCCGTGGATCGGCTGCGGAGAATGCCGTGTCTGTCGCATGGGTTATGAAAACCTGTGCATGAAACCGCGCTGCATCGGCGTTCATTGCGACGGCGGCTATTCGGACCACCTTATAATTCCGAAATCGAAATACCTGCTGCCGATCGGCGATCTCGATCCGGTCGTCCTCGCTCCCTACGCCTGCTCCGGCGTGACGACCTACTCGGCTTTGAAAAAGCTCGGAGAACTCATCAAAGAAGAGCCGATTATGATAATCGGCGCGGGCGGGCTCGGTTTGATGTGCGTGTCCATTCTTAAGGCCATGGGCGGCAAGGGCGCAATCGTCGTCGATATCGATGAGGCGCGGCGATCCGCGGCACTCAAGGCGGGTGCGCTTGCGGCAATCGACGGCTCCGCGCCGGATGCCGCCGCACAGCTCACGGCTGCTTTCGGAGGACCGTGCTGGGGCGCCATCGATCTCGTCGGAAGTTCCGCAACGGCCGCGCTCGGTTTTAATGCCCTGGCCAAGGGCGGCAAGCTGATCATGGTCGGCCTGTTCGGCGGCGCCGCGCCTTGGTCGCTACCGCTGATACCGATGAAGGCGGCCACCATCGAAGGCAGCTATACCGGCAATCTGACCGAGACGAAGGAGCTGCTCGACCTCGTGCGCAAAGGGGGGGTCCCGCCCATTCCGATTGGCCGTCGGCCGATGAGTGCCGCGACCGAAACGATCGAGGATCTTCGTCAAGGACGAATCGTTGGACGCGTCGTGTTGACGCCATAGCCGGCAGGTAGGGCTTGCGCCGAACTATGCCGGCGGCAGGCTTTCCGGCGCCAAAGCAGGCCCGGCGGTTATTCGTAGTACTGGCCCTCGGTCGCTTTGCGGATCGTTGCGAATTGGTTGGCGTCGTGGCCAAACCAAACAGCATAGCCGGTGTCGTTGGCCAAGGCCCTGATGCGCTGTACCGTGCGCGCAATGCCGAGCGTATCGTAGCTGATGCCGGGTAGTTTAGCGGGGGGGCCGTAGTTCTCCGCGGTGTAGCAGGCGTCTGAAACAAGGATCACGCCAGGCTCACTTCGCAGAGAAACCTGCAGGCCAAGCATTCCGCGCGCGTGACCGGGCCCGAAGTTGAGCAGCCTGACGCCGTCGATGATATTTTGATCGGGCTCAGATCGCCCGATTTCGCGCCAGTGCAGCTCGGCGCTGATCATGCTGCCGAGGTCTTTGAGCGCATAGGGTGACGAATGGTCGTTGAGGGCGTATTGCCGAAACGCCCCAGCGAACTCATCCTCGTGCACGATGATCTGGGACTTGCGGAAATACTCGACGCAGCCGGCGTGATCGCAGTGCAGATGCGACAGCACGACATGACGTATCTGATCGGGACCAATGCCCATGGCTTCGAGGCGGGCCGGCAACATGCACTCTTCACCGCCGATGTGGGGGAAAAGCTCCTCCAGCGTTTCGGGCCACCGCCTGTTAGGGCCGCCCCAATCCGGATGGCAGCCGGTGTCGTATAGGATGTTGCCGTCGGGATGCTCGATGTAATAAGCAGCAACCGGGATATCGATGACCTGACCGCGCGGATTCGGATTTTTGTGCGTCGCCACCGTCGAATTCGCCACCATGAAGTTCTTGTCCAGCCGCAAGGTGCCGAGATCCAGCACGTGCATCTTCAGTGGTTTTGCGTGGCCGCGAACATTGGGCGCCGCCAACTCGCGGTCGAAGGACGCCGGCAAACGGGAAGGTTCTCGAGCGGGCCGGCGGCCCCAACCGGAATCGCGGTCGATTTCGCCGCGCCTGCGCGGCTCGAGCAGGCCATAGCCGCCAGTCTGATCGAACTCGAAAATCTTCATTGAGCGCGCTCCTTAAAAAGGCAAACGGCGTCGCGCGCAGCGTCACTCGCCGAAATAGTTCCGCGCACCGACACCGATCAACTGGCGACAAATTATGGGTAGAACGCGCTGATCAAGCAAGCGTGGAATACATAACGATGCGTCACGATCTGCGATAGCAGTTATGTTGTCGTTGGTAGGCTTCGTTGCTTGCTCGCAGGAATCTTTCAAGCTAGCCTTTTAGAAATGAAAAATACGGCATAGCCCCGATTTTGTGGTTCTCGAAGCCGCAAATGGAGAGGCAGGGAGGAAGATGACATGCGACGGCTGGCAAGTGCGCTCATTTGTTGTGTTGCAGCTTTTAGTCTATCCAGCGGTGCGTTCGCCGCGGGATTGGATGAGCTTCCGCCTGACATTCAGAAGCGGCTTTACTCCAAAGACAACATAGACCCGCAGCAGCCAATTGGCCCGAGCGTCTATCGCAACTGGAAGCCGAAAAAAGGTCCGCCATGGACGATCGGCTACGCCAGCAGCTATGCCGGTAATACGTGGCGCGCGGCCGCTTTGAACCAGCTGCTGAATGAGATTGTTCCGAAATGGAAAAAACTGGGTCTGATCAAAGAGGTGATTGTGACCCAGTCCAATCTCAAAGACTCGGTGCAGATTCAGCAGATGCGGCAGCTCGTTGATCGCGGCGTTGACGCGCTCATTATCTGCTGCTCGAATCCGACGGCGATTAACGCAACCGTAAAATACGCCTACGACAAGGGCGTTCCGACGTTTTCGATGGTCGGTTACGTCACCTCGCCTTACGCAGTGAATTCGTCGACGAACTTCGTCGTGGCGGGCGAGCTTCAGGGTGAATGGCTGGGCGAGCAGATCGGCAAGAAAGGCAATGTTCTCGTTGTCGAGGGCATTCCCGGGACAAGCACGTCCGACTCGATCGACCGCGGCATCAAGGCTGGTATCGCCAAATTTTCGAACGTCAAAATTGTCGGCGACGTCGCAGGCATGTGGACGGATCAGGTAGCGCAAGCTGAAGTTCAGAAGTGGTTGGCCAACCACCCGGGTCAGCTGGACGGCGTTGCGGTCCAGTCGGCAGCCGAGCTCGGCGTCATTCGGGCGCTGTTGCAGTCCGGGCGGAAAATGCCCCCGGTCGCGGTCGGCGGCGAGGAGGGCGCACTCTGCTACTGGCGGCACCATAAAGATTTCGTCTCGGCTGCGCTGCAGAGCTGGCCGCCGGCCAACGAAATGGGGCTGACCTGGAACATCATGATGCGCACGATGGAAGGGCAGGGCCCCAAGATCCAGTCCATCCTCGTCGACCCGAAGAGGCTCACTTACGACGAGCTGGCAAATGCACTTCCGGCAAATTGCAGCGAGTCGTCCGACAAGTGGTTCAATTTCAGCCAAGAACACTGGGGCGGTAAGGAATACCTGGATCACTTCTTCGTGCATCCGGCCGATCCGGAAAAGTACAAGCCGTAAGCGAAATATGCGGGCGGCCTCGGCGCCGCCCGCACGCCCGCTGTGAGTGAGGCTGACGGTGAAACGAGAGACACGGCCTTCGGATCGGCTTGGCGAAGAGAGAAGAATGGTCCTGCCGAGACGAGGCCCGAGCCAGCCGGGGCGATGGGCTGTCGAGTTCCGCGGTTGCGAAAGTTGCGCGGCTGCGCTTGGGGGCGGCGTTGTTTCCCGCGCGTACGACGTACGCGCGGCTGAAAGTTGCCTGGGGGCGGGACAGTGACCGATTTTGCGCACGCGAACGGTCGAGAAGCGCGAAGCGATCCAGATACGCCTCCGTTCGTCCCGCACGGGATTTCAATCACCGGGGTCCGCAAGTCATTCGAAGTGACGAAAGCGCTGGATGGATGTTCCTTCAGCGCCTCGCTCGGTGAGATACACGCGATCTTCGGCGGCAATGGCTCCGGCAAGAGCACGCTCGCGAAAATCATTTCCGGTGTGCTTCCAGTCGATGCCGGTCAGGTCAATGTGCTCGGCCACACGCCGAACTCGCCGAACGACGCTCGCGCCATCGGCATCGCGACGGTCTTTCAAGAGGTTCTTGTCGCGGACGAATGTTCGATCCTCGACAATTTGTATGTCGGCGCCGACCGGCTTTGGTCGAAAAACCTCTCGACCAGCGCCAAGATCAAGGCAGCCAAGACGCTGATGGCCGAGCTTACGGGCTTCGATCTCGATCTCGACGTTATGGTCGGCGGGCTGCCGTTAAGCATCAAGCAGTGGATCACGATCGGCCGAGCGCTATTGTGCCAACCTAAAGTGCTGATCCTTGACAAGTCTTCGGCGGCCTTGGATCTGGATTCGACCGAGCGCCTGTTCGCGAAGATGCGCGAATTGCGCGATAACGGCTCGGCCGTGATTATCGTCACGCACCGGATTGCCGAGATGACCCGCATCAGCGACCGGGCGACGGTTCTGCGCGACGGTCGCGATGTCGGCGTGCTGGAAAAGGCCGATATCAACGAAAAGAATTTGCTGCGGTTGATGGCCGGCCGAAGCGATGGGCCCGCCAAGCCGCGAGTCGTTTCGATGGACATGCGCGGCGAAAGTGTCGTGCTTAAAACCGACGCCATGAAGACTTGGCCGCATAGCCGGGAGATACAGTTTCGGCTGCACAGAGGCGAGATCGTCGGCGTAGTCGGGCTCGACGGGCAAGGCCAGAGCGATTTCGTGCGCATCCTGGCCGGAATTCAGAAGGCGCACAGCTCCGGACCGATGGTCGCTTCGTCGCGGGGTGGTTTCGCGCCGATCAAGAACATCGCCGATGCGGGCGCACATGGCGTCTCCTACGTTTCCGGAGACCGAAAGCGGGAAGGCATATTCACGAATCTCAGCATATTCGAGAATATGCTCTTGCCGCTGTATCGCTCCACGTCGCGCGCCGGAAAGCTGGCGATCATCGACTGGAGCGCGCTGTCGGGCGCGTTCGAATGGGAACGCGAGAAGTTGTCGATCCGCATGGGAGATCGCGGCGACAAAATCACGTCGCTCAGCGGCGGCAACCAGCAGAAGGTACTGATCGGCCGTGCCTTCGCGCTTTCCCCCAACATTCTGGTCCTGAACGATCCCGCGCGTGGCGTGGATATCGGGGCCAAGGGCGACCTCTATGTCCATCTCAAGGATTTTGCCGCGCGTGGAAAATCGGTCGTCTATATGTCGAGCGAGATCGAAGAACTCATTGGCTTTTGCTCCCGCGTTCTTGTTTTCCGAAACGGCAGCGTTTTCGAGGAACTGATCGGCGACGAGATCGAGCCCGATCGAATCCTTGCGGCGATGTTCGGCCAGACCATGACGTCCTCGGGCCAGAAGGGGCAGGCTGGCGGCTTCGAGGACGAGGACGAAACCTTTGAGGCGTCATCCTCGCCTGATGCGGCCTCGACGTGGGGGCGCCCCGCCGCCGCCGTACTGCGAGACATAAAACCCTTTGTCCTGCGCTCGCCCGCATTCGACGACGGCGGCGTCATTCCGGATCGCTGCGCTGAAGCCAATAGCGTTTCACCGCCGCTTGCATGGGAGAACCCGCCGCAGGGAACGCGTAGCTTCGCCCTCGCGGTGACCGATCCGGACCTGCCGCCGCAATTCAAATTCCCCCGCGCATTCGCGCATTGGATGGTCGTCAATATTCCGGCGAATGCGACAGGGCTGCCTGAAGGTGCAAGTCCCGGCGGACCGCTGCCGCAAGGCGCGACGGAACTACCGAGCGATTTCGTGACGTTCGGCATTCCAGGCTACGATCGAGGCTATGGCGGTCCTTGGCCGCCGGATTCCGCGCATCGTTACATCTTCACCTTGTACGCGCTCAAAAGCGAGCGCTTGGAACTATCCGACACCGCCGACTACGTCGAGTTCGTACGCGCCGTCATTCCCGTCGCGATCACGGCGGCGACGCTGGTCGGCGTGTACGGGCCGGCGAAGACATCGCTGCCGAGCGCTGCCTAGAGGTAACGCCGATGCAAACACTGCCGTATTCACAACCGCCCGCTTGCCGGACGAACATGTAAGTCCGGACTTTCGCTGCCGTTTTTACCCAGGGTTCTGCAAACGCGTGCCGCATCACAGGATTGATCGAGAATGACGCGATATTCCACCGTTACTCAAATGGACAACGACTGGATTGTCAGTTGGGCGAAGCGAGTCAATGAAGACAAAGTCCTTCGCGTAATCGGCAAATTCTTCACCGCGAATTTCGTCATCGGCATCGACGATAAGGACTTCTATGTGCAAGTCCGCAACGGCAGGATCGAAGTTGTCGCCGACGAAATCAATGCCAATCTCATGGGATGGCAGTTTGCGCTGCGGGCGCCCGCCAGTTCGTGGCACAAGTTCGTCGAACCGGTTCCTCCACCGATGTACAACGACATATGGGCGATGGCTCACCCGCTGCACGGCAAGCTGAAAATCGAGGGGGACACGAAGATCTTCTGGCAGAATGTCAGGGCACTGACCTGGATGTTGGCCAAGATGCGCCGCTCCTAGGCAACGATGCAATCGTTATTGAAGGCTGTCGAAAATGGCTAAGACCGATCCGATCGTTGGGCGATATGTCTACGTTCCTTACGCCGGGAAGGAATATCAAATCTACTACGAGGAAAACGGGCAGGGCATTCCCCTCGTTTGCCTGCATACGGCGGGTACCGATGGACGTGAGTACCGGCATCAGCTTTGCGACACCGACATTACCAAAAACTTCCGCGTCATCGCGTTCGATCTCCCGCGTCACGGCAAATCCATTCCTCCCAAGGATTTCTACAAGGAGGAAGAGGAATACATGCTGACTTCGAAGTTCTATTCGGAGTTCGTGATGGCCTTTTGCGAGGCGCTCGATCTAAAAAGGCCGGTTATCATGGGCAGTTCGATGGGCGGCAACATCTGCCTGCCGCTCGCGCTGAATAATGAAAACGATATTGCCGCGTTGATCGCCATCGAGGCCTGCGATCATTCTCCCGGTTGGTGGATCGATCCATTACATCATCCGCATATCCACGGCGGCGAGGTCTGCGCAACGTCGGTTTTCGGCTTGATGGCGCCGCAAAGCCCGGACGAATATCGCTGGGAAACGTGGTGGTACTACGCGCAGGGCGGGCCCGGCGTTTTCAAAGGCGATTTGTACTTCTACAGCGTCGATCACGATTTCCGGGATCTGTGCCGCAAGATCTCCGGGCGCGTGCCGATCATCATGATGACCGGCGTCTATGACTTCGCCTGCACGCCGGAAATGACCGAACAAACGGCGGACAAGATACGCAACGCCGAAGTCATCATCATGAAGGACATCGGTCATTTTCCGATGTGCGAGAATCCGGAGGTTTTCAAAAAATATTTGATGCCGGTTCTGGAACGGCTCATCGAATACGATCGCGATAGGCGACCGGTCTCGAGCAGTGAGCGTTATCCGAATCGGGAAGAAGCACCGCCGCGGACTGGATCCCGACGATGGTGATTTGGGGCGGAGCGGTGCATGGAGGGGAACGCCCGGAGTGTCTTGGCTTGCGAGCCAATGATGCTTGGCTGAAGACATGAGTGACGCGTTCGGAAATTCGAGGGCGACCTCGTTCAACACGTTCCTGCTCGTTCCGATACTGTTGTTTTTCGGGCTGCTGATCGTGGCTGTGCTGAGAAGCCCGAGTCTCATCTCGAGCTCCGGCATCGGCGGCGCCGAGATCGTCGTCGCGCCGCTTATCCTCTCGACCTATGCGCTGATGGCGGCCGCGCTCGCCGGCCGCGCCACCGTCGACCTCTCGATCGGCCCTTTGATCGGCTTCATCAACGTCACGCTCATCCAGCTCAGCGGGCTCGGCATCGTCACCTCGCCGATTGCCGTGTTTGCCTACGCGCTCTTTGCCGGCGTCGCGTACCAGTTCGCGTTCGCGCTGATCGTCATCTACGTGCGGGTTCAGCCGATCATCGTCTCGCTGAGCGGATTTCTCGCGCTGTCCGGCCTCAACCTCGTCATCCTGCCGCGGCCCGGCGGCTCGGCGCCCGATTGGATGTCATCCTGGGGTGCCGGCACATCGATCTTCTCGCCGGTATTGTTCATGGTCGCGCTGGCGACGGTCGGATGGTGGATCTTTACCGCCACGGCCTTCTACGGCCACCTGCGGCTGATGGGCTCGGATGAACGGGCCGCATATACCTCCGGAGTGCGCATCACGATTGTGCGCCTGGGGGCCCATGTCGTCGCCGGGCTGTTTGCCGGTCTCGCCTCTATGGCTTTCACCGGCCTGATCAGTTCGGGCGATCCCACGCAAGGCACCACCTACACGCTTATCTCGGTGACCGCCCTTGTCCTTGGCGGCACCAGCCTTGCCGGCGGCCGCGCGAGTGTCATTGGCTCGCTGCTTGGCGCGCTGAATTTGTTTCTCATCGGCTATGTGCTGGCCACGCTCAACTTCGGTAACGTGCAGGGTTTCGTCACCGACCTGTCCTACGGCGCCATCCTCGTCCTCTCGCTTCTGCTGACGTTGGCGCTGCCGCACATTCAGCACTGGCTGCGGTACATTTCGCCTCTCCTGGTGTTCGTTGTGCTCGGCCTCACCTTTGTCGGCGTGGCGCTGCACGCCAAGTTCGATTATTCGGATCTGTCGTACAACCCGCCGGCGAAGGCGTCGTCTGCAGCCAAAACCGCGCCGTCGCCTGCAGCCGCAACCGCGCCATCGCCGGCCGCGCTCGCCGCGCTCGAAAATGTCGACGAGATGGCTCCGGTCTTCGAACGGCCCCAACAGGTTTCCCATTTTGCGCGCTCGCCGTTTTCGACCGCTATCGCGCAGCTGGCTATCCTGCTCCTCGCCGCCGTGGTCGCGCTTCGCCTTCTGGTCTGGCAGGCCAGCAAAGGCGCGATGACGCCCGCGATTTACGCAGCCTTGGCGTTTCTCGCATTGGTCGGAGGCTGGCTGTTGATGCACGCGCCGATCTTCATGGCGAAGGCCGGCAACTGAGGGATGCGGCACGATGGTTGATCACACCTTCGATCCGACGCCCGCGTCTTCCATCGTGATGCCATTGCGCTGGCTCGGTCTCGCCGTCGCCGCAATCGTGGCCGGCGTCGGCGCAGGCCTCGGATTTTGGCAACAGCTGCCGGCGCTCAACGTCATTTTCTATACGGCGGCGACTTTCGCATTGCTGCTCTGGGTTTGGAGCACGTTCCTCATCCGCTGGATAGGAGAGGCGGCTGCCCGCAGCTCGGCCGCGCGGGGTGCGGTTTCCGCGCGCACGGCAATCCGGCAATTTGTCGTCCGCCGGGCCGGCGTGCTCATCGGTCTTCTGGTGCTCATTCTGGCGTTCATCATTCTTTCGCTGACCGTCAAAGGCTTTTTCTCACTATTGAACTTCATCACGTCGCTGGTGCTTGCCGCCGCGATAATTTTGATTGCCGTCGTCAGCCGGGTTTTTGTCGACAATCGGAGCGCTTTTATCGGCCTGATGGTGCTCGCCGCCTTGTTCCTCGTGGCGGCACTGCACGTGGACGGCTTCGCATCGGGAGCGAACATCAAATCGATGCTCGTCTTCGCGGCATTTTTGGGATTGGCGTCTGTCGGTCAGACGCTTGTTGCGCTGCTCGGCGGTCTCGATCTCTCGATCCCGTTCGTCATCGGTTCGTCGAATGTGGGTCTGCTTTACTTGATCGGTCTCGGAATCCCGTCGCCGATTGCCGTTATCTTGATCTTGGTCATCGGCGGCGCGATCGGTTTTTGCAACGGCGTCTTGAGCTACCGCTTGCAGGGCCAGGCGCTGATCGTGTCGCTTGGCGTGGGTTTTGCGGTGTCGGGCTGCACGCAAATCCTGACCAGCATCGGCACGGCGTTTGCCGGCAATGTCTATGGCGTGGTGCCGAACTGGCTGAAGAATTTGGCGGCGATGAACGGAAGTACCTTTGGCGTCGACGTGCCGCCGGTCATATTCATCTGGATCGCCGTCGCCATTTTATTGATTTTCGGAATGAAGAATTCGGTCTATGGCCGCTACGTCTATGCGTTGGGCGGCAACCGCACGTCGGCGCAACGCATCTCCATTTCCGAAGCGCGTTACTGGATCGGCACATTCACGGTCAGCGGTTGCGTTTCAGCGCTTACCGGATCGCTGTTGTTGGGCTGGAGCGGCGGCGGCTTCATCGGCGTCGGCCAACCTTATCTTTTCATGACGTTGGCCGCCGTCGTGATCGGCGGCACTTCGCTGCTTGGCGGGCAGGGCGGCTACGGTTTCACCGTTATCGGCGTTCTGGTTCTTCAAGTTCTCACTTCTTTCTTGGTCGGCATCGGTCTGAAGTATGAATGGCAGCAGTTCATCTATGGCTTGCTGATCCTCCCCATGGTGGCGTTGTACGCGCGCTCGCCGCACATCCGAACGCAGATTTGAGGGTATTCCCATGAAAAGACCGATAGTCGTGGTTCAAGGAGCCGCCTTCGCATGAACCCGGCGATGATCCAGGACGCCGACGTCGCCAGCGGCACGTTTCTGCTGTTGCTGGTCGTGATGGCGGGCACCACCGTGCTGCTTCTTGTCGGCGGCGGATGGGTCTCGCCGCGATGGAAACTGCCCCTCGCGCTGGCGAGCCTCGTCACTCTTGTCGGCACGTTTTACTATCTCATCGCCGGTACGGTTTGGCTGTTCTCGCAGAAAATGCCGGTCGTTTATCGCTACGTCGACTGGATCGTCGCGGCGCCGCTCCAGGTCCTCTGCCTGTACTTCTTGATAGGAACGGCCGGCGCCGTTCCGTTCGGTCTTTTTTGGCGCCTGCTCGCGGCCTCGGTGGCGATGATGCTGGCGCGCTACATGGGCGAGGCCCAGCTCATTTATCCGACGCTTGGTTTTCTGATCGGACTTGTGCTCTGGCTCTACGTTCTGGGCGAGGTTTTCTTCGGGCGCTTGAGCGAAATAAACGCCAAAAGCGCCAGCGAGCCGGTGCAACTGGGCTTCTTCTGGTTGCGGCTGATCGTGACGATCGGCTGGGCGCTCTATCCGCTTGCTTATCTCGTCGTGCGCCTCGGCAGCGGCGCGGAAGCTGCAAAGCTCGCGGTAATCTACAATCTTGCCGACCTGGTGAACCAGATCGCTTTCGTTCTCGCGATTCTGGCGACGGCGGTAAACGATTCGGCGCACTCGCGATGACGATGCGATCGAAATCCATCGGAGGCTGGTGACATGTACGGCGCGGACATTATTGCCATCATCATGCTGGTGACAATCATTGTCGCCATCATCGTCTATCTCCTGCACTGGCTCTATCGTCATTCGTCGAAAGACCTCTCCTTCGTCCGCACCGGCTTTGGCGGCGAAAAGGTGGTAATGGGCGGCGGCGCACTGGTCTTGCCGATCGTGCATGACGTGACTGAAGTCAGCATGAACACGCTGCGGATCGAGGTGCGCCGTGCCGGCGAAAAATCGCTGATCACCCGGAACCGGATGCGTGTCGAGGTCAATGTCGAATTTTTCGTTCGCGTCATTCCTACGGCGGAGACCGTAGCGGCCGCCGCGCGCACGCTCGGAAGCCGGACGCTCAACCCGGAAAGCCTCAAGGATCTCGTACAAGGCCGTTTTGTCGACGCGATGGGCGCCGTCGCGGCGACGATGACCATGGAGGAAATTCACGAGAATCGCAGCGACTATATCCGCGGCGTCAAAGAATTGGTGGCTGATTCTCTCACCGCCAACGGCTTGGAGCTCGAGGCGGTGTCGCTCACGAACCTCGATCAAACAGACATAAACATGTTCAATCCGTCGAACGCCTTCGACGCGGAAGGCATGACGCGGCTGACCGAAGAGATCGAGACGCGGAAGAAAAAGCGAAACGACATCGAACAGGATACCCAGATCGCGATCCGCGCCAAGAATCTGGAGGCGGAAAAGCGGGCGCTGGCGATCGAGAAAGAAAGCGAATATGCCCGCCTCGAGCAGGAGCGCGAGGTTGCGGTGCGGCGCGCCCAGCAACGCGCCGAAGTGGCGCTGGAAAAGGCGGAGCGGGAACGCGAGACCGAAGAGGCGCAGATTCGGTCCAAGGAGGCTGTCGACCGGGCGCGGATCAAACATGAGCTGGCGATCGATGCCGAGAACATCTTGCGCGGGCAGGAAACCGAGCGCCTCGAGATTCAGCGCCGGCGCGCGGTCGAGATGGAAGAACAGAACCGCACGATTGCGATCGCAATCAACGAGGCGGAGAACCGCACGCGCCTTACGGAAGAGGTCGAGCAGCGGAGGAAGAGGCAGAACGAAGTCGAGCAAGAGGTGCAAGTCGCCATCCACGCCAAGAACCTCGAGGCCGAGTTGCGCGCCTTGAATATCCGCAAGGACGGCGAATACGCCCGGCTCGAACAAGAGCGGGAAGTCGAGATGCGCCGCGCGCAACAGCGCGCGGAGGTCGAGTTCGAGAAGACGCAGCGCGCGCGCGAAATCGAGGAGGCCCGGATCAGCGCCGACGAGACCGTCGAAAGGTCGCGTGTCAAGCTCGCGTTGGCTATCGAATCGGAAAAGATCTTGCGGGATCAGGAAACCGAGCGGTTGGAAATCCTGCGTCGCCGCGCCACAGAGCTCGAAGAGCAGGAGCGTCTCATCGCGGTCGCCGAGAAATCGAAAGAGCAATCGGACGCTCAGACGGCGGCCGAGGTGGCCCGCAAGCGCATGGTTGAGGCGGAGGAAAGCGTCACCTCCGCGCGCGAGCGCCAAATTGCGGAACGCCGCAAGCTGATCGATCTCATCGACGCCGCGCAGCAGGCGGAGCGCAATGCGATCAAGGTCACTTCCCTGGCCGCGGCGGAAAAGGCTGCCGCGATCGACAATGCCGAAGCCGAAAAGGCCGCGGCCGATGCAGTCAGGTACCGCTACGACGTCGATGCGGAGGGCAAGCGCAAGCTCAACGAGGCGGAGAACCTGCGCTCGGATGCGTCGCGGCGCACGGCGCTCAATCAAAGGCTGTTCGAGAATCTGCCCGCGATTATTCGCGAGAGTGTCCGACCGATGGAGCGGATCGAGTCCATCAAGATCCTTCAGGTCGACGGTTTGCCCGGCTTCAGCAACGGTCAGAGCGGCGGCGGCGGCGGTGGTGGCGCCGATGGTTCGCCGCGCGGCGGTGATGACAAGCCGGCAAATCTGGCCGAGAGCGTGGTCACCGCCGCCATGCGCTACCGGGCGCAGATTCCGTTCGTTGACAATTTGCTCAAGGAGGTTGGCATGACGCCGAACAACCTGAGCAACTTCTCCGACCTGGGCGTTCGGCTACCTGACAGCAAGCCGGCAACGCCCCCCGACGGCAAGGCCCCGAAAAAGCCCGGCAAATAGCGGCGAAACGGCGCCGAGCGCCGGTTTGCTCACGGCAACGCGAGTGTGAGGCATGAGTTCGTCCGCCCTGCAGGAGCATCGCTTCGCGATCATGACGAATTGGGCCCTGTGGGCCGGATTTGGCCTGTGTGCCGTGCTGTCGGGCTTCTCGCGCGTCGATCCGGTGATCGGACTGATCGGCTTTGCTTGCTTCGTCACCGGCTTCATCAGCCACGTCATCATCAACCGGATATTCTCGACTGGCTTCACCACACCGCAAGTGTCGCTTGCGCTGGTCGCTTTCGTCGTCGCGGTTCTCGGCTTCATTGCGCGGTCTCTCTCCGATCCATCATTCGGCGAAAAGAATGTCTTGGTCGGGCTGGTCGGCTTCAGCGCCGTCATTGCCTGCTTCGTCGTCTACGTCATGATCAATTACGGCATTCGCGGCTCCTACGCGATGATCGATCGGGTGAATGCGCGAGAGCACGGCCGGTCATGACGCAAACGTTCTTTTGGCTCTTTGTGTTCTTCACCCTCTATGGGGTCTATTGTGTCTTCTGGGGCGCGACCAGCGCCCGCATGGCGCGCACCGCGTCGGATTTTTTCTTGGCCGAGCGGCAGATCCCCGCCTGGGTCTTTGTCGTCGCCGGCACCGTGGTCTCGTTCACCGGCTGGACGGCGATCGGCCTGCCGGCGATCGTCTTTCGCGACGGATTTCCCGCCGCCGCGCTGGTGCTCTGCGCCATCACCATCCCGCTGGCCGGCGTTCTGTTCGTCAAGCGCCAATGGATGCTGAGCCAGCGCTTCGGCTATGTGACGCCGGCGGAAATGTATTCCGAATACTTCGGCGGCCGGCTGATTCGCGTGATCGTGATGGGGATTGCGCTGCTGTTTGCGCTCCCCTTCCTCGGCCTGCAGCTCACGGTGGCGGGCTATTTGATCCAGGTTCTTTCCGGCGCGGCCATTCCCTGGGTGCTTGCGATGTGGTTGCTCACGGCGCTGGTGTTTCTTTACGTCTGTCTCGGCGGTATGCGGGCGGCGGCTTATGTCGGGACGCTGCAGGGCTTGCTGTTCCTCGCCTGCATAATCGCCATCGGCTTGTTCGCCTGGGCGAGGATCGGCGGCCTCGACGCCTTTGTTGCGCTCCTTGCCAAGCTCGGCGCGTCGAAACTCGGGCCATGGGGCGCCTCCAAGGCGGGCTACAACGCCTATTTCGCGACGCCGGGCGTCGTGCAATTCGTCGCCGGCATCGGCCGCGAAGCGCCGACCGGCGGTATCTGGCCGGCGTCGTTGGTTCTCACTTATTGCCTCAGCCTCATGGGGCTGCAACTGGCGCCCGCTTTTACGATCGGCACCTTCGCCGCCCGCGACTCAAGGGGCTTTGCGCCGCAGCAGGTCTGGGGTGCCGGCGCGGCGGTCGGTTTGGTTCTCGTCTTCTTCATGGTTTTCGCCAGCCTGGGCGCGCAATTCCTCGGCGGTTCCGCGCCGGTGGATGGGGCCGGTCTTGCCGTCACCCACGATCTGCCGAAGCTCGCCAATGGCAATGAGATCGGGCTCGTCGCTTATTATCTCAGAGCAATCGGCGAGCGTGCGCCCTGGTTCCTGGGGCTCTTGGCAGTCGCGGCCGTGGCCGCCGTGCAGGCGACGGCGGCGCTTTATGCCTCGGCGACGGGCACCATGTTTGCCCGCGACTTTTATGTGCACTTCCTCAACCCGACCGCCAGCGACCGGCAACAGAAGCTGTCGGGCCGCATCGGCGTTGGCCTCACGCTGCTCGGCGCGGTGCTGCTCGCGACCTATGCGCCGCAGGCACAAGCCCAGTTCGGGGCGCTCGCGCTTGCGTCGGCTTTTCAGCTTCTGCCGGCTGCCGCCGCGATATGCTGGCTGCCTTGGATTACACGGCGCGCGGCGATTTCCGGATTGGTTGCCGGCCTTGTGATCGTCCTCTTCACCGACCAGCTCGGACCGACGATCGCCGACTATTTCCACATTGAAGTGCCTTGGGGCCGCTGGCCATGGATGATTCATCCCGCCGGCTGGGGCATCGTCTGCAACGTCGCGATTTGCTTGATCTTCTCGCCCCTGACCAGAGACAAGGCCGAGCGCGAGCACCGGATGGGTTTTCACGCCTTCCTGGCGGAAGCGAGCGCGCGAGCCGGGAAAAGTCGCGTGCTGCGATCGTTTGCATGGGCCGCCGGACTGCTTTGGTTTTTTTGCGCGATAGGGCCCGGTCTGGTCATCGGCACGGATTTGTTCGGTGCGCCGAACGCGGGCCCCAAAGCATGGCTCTTTGGCGTTCCCTCGCTTTGGGCGTGGGAAATCATCTGGTGGGCGCTCGGCGTCCTGCTGCTCTGGCTTCTTGCCTACAAGCTGGAAATGTCGGCTCCGTTGCGAGGAAGGATCGAACCGCGTGTCGAGGGTATCACGCACCTATCCCGATCGCCTCGGATCGATCCGATCGACCAACCTATAGCGGCCGAGCCTTTGCTCATTCGCGACGACGTTCAGTTATGAGAGCCACATCGAGCTTGCATCGGCGTTAGCATGGAGGGTCGTTCATATGTCGAATCTGCCGACTTACAAGATGTTCATCGGCGGCGAGTGGGTCGCGGCGAGCTCCGGCGAATGGTTCGAGACATTCGATCCCTATGCCGGTCAGCCTTGGGCCTTGGTGGCGAAGGGCTCCAAGACTGACGCGGATAATGCCGTCGACGCGGCCTACGCCGCGCTCAAGACCGGCGAGTGGCCGAAGCTCAATGCCACTCAGCGCGGCGCGCTGTTGCGCCGTTTGGGCGACCTGATCGCGCGCGACGCGGAAAAGCTGGCGGCGCTTGAAGTTCGCGACAACGGCAAGCTGCTTGCCGAAATGGGAGCGCAAATGCGCTATCTGCCGCAATGGTATTATTATTACGGCGGCCTCGCCGACAAGATCGAGGGATCGGTCATTCCGATCGACAAGGCCGACACGTTCAACTTCACGCGGCACGAGCCGGTCGGCGTCGTCGTCGCAATCACGCCGTGGAATTCGCCGCTGCTGCTGCCGTCGTGGAAGCTGGCGCCGGCTCTGGCTGCCGGCTGCACCGTCGTGCTCAAGCCATCCGAGCATACCTCGGTCTCCGCGCTTGAATTCTGCAAGCTGTTCGAGGAGGCAGGTTTTCCAAAGGGCGTGGTCAACGTCGTGACCGGGCTCGGTCCCGATGTGGGCGAACCGCTCGTCGCCAATCCGAAAGTCGCCAAGATCGCGTTCACCGGCGGCGAGATCGGCGGGCAAAAGGTCTACGAAAGCGCCGCGCGCGGACTCAAGACCGTGACGCTGGAGCTCGGCGGCAAGTCTCCCAACATCGTGTTCGACGATGCGGTCATCGACGACGCGGTCAAGGGCGTCATTTCGGGCATCTTCGCTGCGACCGGGTCAGACCTGTCTCGCCGGCTCGCGCCTATTGGTGCAGAAATCGATCGAGCAGCCATTCTTGGAAAAGCTCATCGACTTGGCGAAGACCGCGCGCATGGGTAATCCGATGAGTCTCGATACGCAGGTCGGGCCGGTGACGACGCGGCAGCAATACCAGAAAATCCTCGGCTATATCGACGTGGCAAAACAGGAAGGCGCTCAGCTCTCGCTCGGCGGAACGCCTGCCACGCGGCCGGAATGCGGCGAAGGCTGGTTCGTGGAGCCGACCATCTTCTCAGGCGTCAACAATCAAATGCGCATCGCCCGCGAGGAGGTGTTCGGTCCGGTGTTGTCGGTCATTCCCTTCGAGGACGAGGAGGATGCGGTTGCCATTGGCAACGACAGCACCTACGGCTTGGCGGCGGGGGTCTGGACGACCAGCATCAAGCGGGCGCTCCGAACGAGCGAGCGGCTGGAGGCCGGTTCCGTGTGGGTCAACACCTATCGCGCGGTGAGCTACATGTCGCCGTTCGGCGGTTACAAGCGCTCAGGGATTGGGCGTGAGAACGGCCAAGACGCCATCTGGAGCTATTTGCAGACCAAGAGCGTGTGGATTTCCACGGCCGATTCCGTTGCCAATCCTTTCGTCATGCGCTGAAAATGCGCGTCATGAAAAATCGAGGCCCGGCGGGCGCACCGCCGGGCCTCCAAGTGCGGGCAGGATCGTCTAGTGGTGGATCGTGAACGATTTCACCAGGAAATAGCCGGTCATAATGACGCTTATGATCAGCAAGACGGAGCGGTCGCAGAATGCCCGGTGAAGCTATGCAGGGTCCCGGTGGCGTCGAGATAGGCCTGCGCGGTTTTGAAGGGTGAGCCCATGATCGTTGCTCCTTTTGCTTTGTCCGTTATTCCGCGCCGACGGTGCTGACGCCGCCGAGCGGCTTACCGGGCGTCGGCTCTTCCCGCATGACGGCGGTGATCCCGCCGCCGGCGATGCTCGCCGTCTCCGGATAGGCGCGGACGCCCAATCTCGGCGACATCGAGACCTTCGCGTCTCGACTTCGGGCGGGACCCGCAGCAGGTTGAACTTCTTCAGCGCCAAGCTGGCGAGATAGCCAGGGATGAAGCCAAGCAGGATGGCGCTGATGGCGACGCCGCCGATCTGGCCCAGCAGGTTGATCGGGGCTTGGCCTTTCTGCGCGATATAGCCGGCGGCAAAGATGCCCGGCAAAATGCCGCTGATGATGCCGGTGACGCCGTGCACCGACACCGCGCCGACCACGTCGTCGACGCCCATCTTCTCGATGAAGGCGGCCACTTTCGGCATGATCCAGGCGCAGGCGAAGGCGATCACGATGACCAGCGCCGGGTGGTAGAGGTCCATGCCGGCGGCGACCGAGATGATGCCGGTAAGGCCGCCCGAGATCGTGAAGAACGGGTCGGCCTTGGACGAGACATAGGCGCCCATCAAGCCCGGCGGAAATCGCCAGGGTGGTGTTGACGGCGACCATGGCGAGCGTCGCCGGCGAGCCGTAGATGTTCACGATGCCGGTGTAGTCGGGCAGGTAAACCAGGCAGCAGGCGAGGAAGAAATAGAAGCCGACAAAGATCAGCATGAGGCCGACCAGCGTCAGGCTGATATTGTGCGGCAGGATCGGCTGCGGATTGCCGGCCGCGTCATATTTGCCGATGCGCGGGCCGAGATTGAGCAGCACGCCTAGGTGAACGAGCCGGACACCGCATGCACCACCACGGCGCAGCCGAAATCGTGGAAGCCCCATTCCTGGGTGAACCAGCCGAAGAAGTTCCAGCCCCAGGCGGCGGCGACCACCCAGAGGAAACTGCCGAGCAGGATCGAGAGGACATAGTAGGCGCCGACCTTGATGCGTTCGATGCAGGCGCCGGAAAGGATGGACGCGGTAGTCATGGCGAACAGCGCGAACACCATCCAGAACACGCCGGTCATTTCGTCGCCCTTGGTGGGCGTCATCGAGTCGGACCAAGGATAGGATGTCACCACCGGCGCGAAGGCGGCCTTCGCTGCTTCGCTGAGATGGGCGGGATCGGTCCACGGCCCCATCAGCGGTCCAGTCACCGGCCACAGCGCGAAGCCGTTATAGACCCACCAGCCGAAGAAATAGAACGTGATGCCGACTGTCGCCAGCGTCATCAGGTTCTTGACCATGGTGGCCAGCAGGTTCTTCGAGCGCGAGCAGCCGCCTTCGTAGGCCAAGAACCCGACGTGGATCAGGATCATCAGCACCGCGGCAATGAAGTAGAAGCCCTCGGCGGCGAAGGTCTTGAGGAATGGCAATGCGGCAAGCCCTTTGGCCTGATCCGCGGTGATCATCACCATTTGCGCAGCGTTGGCAGCCATGGTCAGTCCCCCTGGGAAACAAATATTGCCCATGGGCTAAAAGCATCTTTCGTGCCAAGAAATAAAATTTCTTCGCTCAAGCCATCGCCGTAAGTGGCGAAAAACACGCAGGATTTTCTTTGCGAGCGCCTGGTTGAAAGGCGGCTCGTTTTTAGCGGTCCTGCGCGGCAGCGCAGCGCATGCGCAGTCTGGCTACAAATTGAGCAATCCGGTCTTGCGCAACGTCGTCCGGCGATCGCCACGCCGAATTCGGCGCCGGCTTGCTTGAGCCATTCGCAGAACGCGGCCGCGAAACTGCGAAACACGGCGAATTCGTAGGTCGGGCATTCGTCGAGCTGCCAGAACTGGACGTTGATGTGGCCGGCGGCGGTCAATGCCGTGTCGCCGGGGCCGAAGCTCACCGGATCGAGGTCGATGGGGATTCCCTTGGCGAGCGCTTGCCGTGCCTTCGGCCCGCCGACACGGATGATCGTGCGGCCGTCCGACTGATCGGTGACCGAGGCGAGGCCGGCCAAATCTCCCGGCGCAGATCTGCGCGCGAACACATCGGGCGCGGCGTGTTCCGTGGTGGCAAGCCATTGTCCCGGTCCCGCCCAGACGAAACTGATCGGCCCCGCCTTCGACGCGTTTCGGTGTCATCGGCAGCGCGATGCCGAAGGCGGTGACGACGCGGGCCGACAGATCGGCAAGCTTGCCGGCGCGGGCGATGACGGTGGCGAGCGCACGACAGTGTCTCGCGGTGCGATGACGACGCCGGGCACGCCCGTATGCGCACCGTAACGTCCCGGCACGGCGATGTGCTCAAGTCCCAGATCGCGGCGATAAATCGAGACTCAGGCACGCAGGCGCTCTCCCTTGGGGTCGACGAAAATCGGCGAGCAGACTTCCGACCTCGACGACGCTGTCGCGCACGGGATCGGCCATGGTCACGGTCTCGCCGATGCGCTGCGGGCCGCGCACCAGCAGGCCGAGCCCGATCCAGCCCTTTAGCGACGGCGAAAACGCGACCGAGGTGACGACGCCCTGATCGTTTGCCGCCGTCAGCGCGGCGCCCGCCGGCAGCAGATGAGCGCCGGCATAAAGCCGCTTGACTTGGATCGCGCGGCCGCAAGCCGACGAGCCGCGGCCGGTCCGGCATCCAGCAGCGCCGGGCGTTGCGCCAGGACCTTGCCGACGAAATCCTTGTTCTTCGCCATCATGCGGCCGAGGCCGAGATCGCGCGCGGTGGTGCGGCCGTCGATTTCGTTGCCGGCGACGTGGCCTTTTTCGATGCGCATGACGCCGAGCGCTTCGGTGCCGTAGGGCGCGATGCCGAACGGCGCGCCCGCCTGCATCAGCTTGCGCGCCAGCGCCTCGCCATAGCGCGCCGGCACGCCGATCTCGTAGGCGAGTTCGCCGGAGAACGAGAGCCGGTAGAGCCGCGCCGGGAACGCCGCCGCACACGGTCAATTCCGCCACCGCCATGTAGGGGAAATCGTCATTGGCGATGCTGAACGGCGCGTCGACGAGCGGCGCAAGCGTCTCGCGCGCGCGCGGGCCCGCCACGGAAAACTGCGCCCATTGGTCGGTGGCGGACACGAATTGGACGTCGAGCTCCGGCCACAGCACCTGATGGCAGAACTGCATGTGCTGGAAGACGCGGCCCGGCATTGGCCGTCGTCGTGGTCATGAAATAGCGGTCTTCCGCCAGCCGCGATGTGGTGCCGTCGTCGAACACGAAGCCGTCCTCGCGCAGCATGACGCCGTAGCGGGCGCGGCCGACGGCCAGCGTCGAGAACGTGTTGATATAGAGCTTGTCGAGGAAAGCGCCGGCGTCGGGCCCGTGCACTTCGATCTTGCCGAGCGTCGAGACGTCGCAGAAGCCGACCGCCGAGCGCACGGTCATGACCTCGCGGTCGACGCTTTCGCGCCAATGGCGTTTCGCCGGCGCGCGGAAAATATTGCGCGCGCAGCCAGGGGCCGGTTTCCACGAACACGGCGTCTTGTCGCTTGCGCCCATTGGTGCGACGGCGTCAGCCGCGCGGGGCGGAAATGCTTGCCGCGGTGCGGGCCGGCGAGCGCGCCGATCGCAATCGGCACCGTGGGCGGCCGGTAGGTCGTCGTGCCGGTCGCGGCGATGGACTGGCCGGTAAGCGCCGCCATGATGGCAAGCCCGTTGACGTTCGCCAGCTTGCCCTGGTCGGTCGCCATGCCGAGCGTGGTGTAGCGCTTGAGGTGCTCGACCGAGCGATAGCCCTCGCGTTCGGCCAGCGCGACGTCGGTCGACGGTCACGTCGTTCTGGAAATCGACGAAGGCCTTGCTCGATTGGGTCACATGCCAGAGCGGCGTGACGGCGAAGCTCTCGTCGTCCACCGCCGGGGTCTCGGCCGCTTTCGGTGCGAAGCCGGCATCCTCGGCGGCTTGGCGGCCCGCCGCAAAGCCGCCGGCGAGGCAATTCGCGCAGCAGCATTTGGCCGTCGGCCGCGCCGGCGACGCTCAGCCCGCGTGGCGGCGACGCCGGCACGAAAGCGGCGATCTCTTCGTTCCAGGCGGGCCGGCCGCCGTGGTGGCAGGCGAGGCCGACATCGGGATTCCAGCCGCCCGACATGGCCAGCGCGTCGGCATCGATGGTTTGCGTCGCTGCCGCCGGCGCGCACGGTGATGCTGTGCAGCATGGGCTTGCCCTTGGCCGCGACGATCTCGCCGCCGGCGATGATGCGCCGTCATGCGTGTCGCGCTTGAAGCGCTCGGGTATCGTGCTCGCGGCTGTCGATGACGGCGGCGATATCGATGCCGGCTTTGCGACAGATCGCGCGCCGTGCGCCAGCCGTCGTCATTGTTCGTAAAGACCGCGACGCGGCTGCCGGGCCGGACCGCGAAGCGGTTGACGTAAGTCGCGCATGGCCGACGCCATCATGACGCCGGGCACGGTCGTTGCCTGCGAACACCAGCGGCCGCTCGATGGCGCCGGCGGCCAGCACGCCGCGCTTGGCCACGATGCGCCAGAGCCGTTGCCGCGGCTGATGCGGCGGCGGCACCGGCGAGATGATCGTTGACACGCTCCAAGCGCGCCATAGGTGCCGCCATCATAGACGCCGAACACGGCCGTGCGCGGCATCAGCCGCACATTGGGCAAGCCGCGCAATTCGTCGAGCGTTGCTGCGCCCAGACGTGCCCCGGCATGCCGCCGATCTCGCAGCGCTCCGCCAAGCAGCCGCCCGCCGAACAGGAAATCCTGCTCGCACACGATGACGCGCGCGCCGGCGCGGCCCGCGCTCAGCGCGGCGGCAAGCCCGGTGGGGCCGCTGCCGATCACCAGCACGTCGCAGAAGGCATAGGCGTGTTCGTAAGTGTCCGGATCGGCTTCGCCGGCCGCGCGGCCGAGGCCGGCGGCGCGGCGGATCAGCGGCTCGTAGACGCGCTCCCAGAAAGCGCCCGGCCACATGAAGGTCTTGTAGTAGAAGCCGGCCGTGAACACCGGCGCCAGCAGCGAATTGAGCGCCAGCAGATCGAAGCGCAGCGATGGCCAGCGGTTCTGGCTCGCCGCTTCGAGCCCGTCATAGAGCTCGGTGGTGGTCGCGCGCGTGTTCGGCTCGCGCCGCGCGCCTTTGCGCAATTCGACCAGCGCGTTCGGCTCTTCCGGGCCGGCGGTAAGGATGCCGCGCGGGCGGTGATATTTGAAGCTGCGTCCGACCAAGACGAATGCCGTTGGCGAGCAGCGCCGAAGCGAGCGTATCGCCGGCGTAGCCGTGAATCGTCTTGTCCGTCGAAGCGCGCGCGCAGCGGCTGCGAACGGTCGATCAGTCCGCCCGGCAGGCGCTCGGTGCCGCGGCCGCTCATGCGGTTGCCTTGCACGAGCGCACGTCCGAGGATTTCGTGCGTGCGCGTGTCGCGTGTCACCACCAGCCAAGCCTGGCAGCCGGCGCCGTGATACCAGAACTCCTCATGCGGCCCGGCCGGATTGTCGCGCAGATAGACGTATTGCGTGAAGCGCTCGAGCGCATCGGCGGCGCTCGGGTCGGGCCGCTCGACCGTGGCGTCGCCGAGATAGCTGAATTCCGCACGTCGCGCAGACCCGCAATGAGGGCAGGGGATGCGCATGGCGGCCTAGTGCAGGTTGGGCTGGGCGCCGGCGCCGCGCTCGTCGAGCAGGCGGCCGCTGGCGAAGCGGTCGAGCCGATAGGCGGCGGCGACGGGATGCGGCTCGTCGCGCGCGATGAGATGGGCGAGGCACCAGCCGGAGGCCGGCGTCGCCTTGAAGCCGCCATAGCACCAGCCGGCATTGAGATAGAGCCCATCGATCGGCGCGCGGTCGATGATGGGCGAGCCGTCCATCGACATGTCGACCAGCCCGCCCCAGGAGCGCAGCACGCGCAAGCGCCCGATCATCGGCATCAGCGCCATGCCGCCCTCGCAGACGTCCTCGACCGTCGGCAGATTGCCGCGCTGGGCATATGAGTTGTAGCCGTCGATGTCGCCGCCGAACACCAGCCCGCCTTTGTCGCTTTGGCTGACATAGAAATGACCGGCGCCGAAAGTGATGACGTGGTCGAGCAGCGGCTTGACGCCCTCGGTGACGAAGGCCTGCAGCACGTGGCTTTCGATCGGCAGCCGCATCCCCGCCATGGCGGCGACTTTCGAGCTCGAGCCGGCGACCACGATGGCGACCTTGTTGGCGCGGATGACGCCGCGGGTGGTCTCGACCCCGGTGACGCGCCCGTTATCGATCGCGATGCCGGTGACTTCGCAATTCTGCACGATGTCGACGCCGCGCCTGTCGGCGGCGCGCGCATAGCCCCACACCACCGCGTCGTGGCGGGCGGTGCCGCCGCGCCGCTGCATGAGCCCGCCGTGAATGGGAAAGCGGGCATTGTCGAAGTCGAGATCGGGCACGAGCGCGCGCAACTGCGCGCGGTCGAGCAATTCGGCATCTACGCCGTTGAGCCGCATGGCGTTGCCGCGTCGGGCGAACACGTCGCGCTGCACGTCCGAATGATAGACATTGATCACGCCGCGCTGGCTGACCATGGTGTTGTAGTTGAGATCGCGCTCCAGGCCCTCCCACAACTTCATCGACCATTCGTAGAACGGCACGTTGCCGGGCAGCAGATAGTTCGAGCGGATGATGGTGGTGTTGCGTCCGGCATTGCCCGAGCCGATCCAGCTCTTCTCGAGCACGGCGACGTCTGTGATGCCGTGCTCCTTGGCGAGGTAGTAGGCGGTCGCCAGGCCGTGCCCGCCGCCGCCGACGATCACCACGTCGTAGGCTGGTTTCGGCGCGGCGTCGCGCCAGGCGCGGCGTCCAATTCTTTTGGCCGGTCAAGGCGTTCCAGGCCAGAGCCCATCCCGAATAGTGCATGTCCCGGCTCGCGTGCGCCTTTAGAGGCCGATCCGTTTTGATTGAAGTGAGGTGCCGACCTAACATTTTGTTTTGCGCATGATCTTATCCGAAAACCGGTTCCCACTTTTCGGGATCATGCGCTAGCAGTCGAGCGTCGTCTGGCGCTCCCAGTCGGTCAGGTGGCGGGAATAGGCGTTCCAGTCGTCCTGCTTGAGCTTGATGTAGGAGGCGAGCGTCTTTTCGCCCAAGGCCTCTTTCAGCACGGTCGACTTTTCGAGCGCCCGCAGCGCGTCGAGCAGATTGAGCGGCAGCTTCTTGGCGCCCGTCACCTTGTGGCCGTCGGTATACATGTTGATGTCGAGGCGCTTGCCGGGATCGCGCCCATTGGCCAAGCCGTCGAGGCCGGCCGCCAGCACGGCCGCCTGCAGCAGATAAGGGTTGGCGGCGCCGTCGGCCAAGCCGCAACTCGAAGCGGCCGGCATCCGGAATGCGGATCATGTGGGTGCGGTTGTTGCCGGTATAGGTCACCGTATTGGGCGACCAGGTCGCGCCCGACAGCGTCGCCGGCGCATTGATGCGCTTGTAGGAGTTCACCGCCGGATTGGTGATGGCGCAGAGCGCTTCGGCCGAATGCATGACGCCGCCGATGAAGCTGTAGGCCTCCTGCGACAGGCCGAGCTCGCCCTTCGGATCGGCGAACACGTTCTTGGTCTTGCCCTTCCACAGCGAGGCGTGCATGTGGCAGCCATTGCCGGTCAGATTGGCGAAGGGCTTGGGCATGAAGGTTGCGCGCAACCCGTGCTTCTCGGCGATCGACTTCACCATGTACTTGAAGAAGGCGTGCTTGTCGGCGGTGCGCAGCGCGCTGTCGTATTCCCAGTTCATCTCGAACTGGCCGTTGGCGTCCTCGTGGTCGTTCTGGTACGGCTTCCAGCCGAGCTTCACCATGGCGTCGCAGATTTCCGCGACCACGTCGTAGCGGCGCATCAGCGCCTGCTGGTCGTAGCAGGGCTTGGCCTGGTGATCGGCGGCGTCGGAGATGCTCGTGCCGTCCGGCGAGATCAGGAAATATTCGCATTCCACGCCGGTCTTGAACTCGTAGCCGCTCTTGCCGGCGGCCGCGATCACGCGCTTGAGGATCTGCCGCGGGTTCTGCTCGACCGGCTTGCCGTCCATGATCAGGTCGCCGGTGACCCAGGCGACCTCCGGCTTCCACGGCAATTGGATCAGCGTGTCGAGCTCCGGCATGACCAGCACGTCCGGGTCGGCCGGCGTCATGTCGAACCAGGTGGCGAAGCCGGCAAAGCCGGCGCCCGCCTTGGCGACGTCGTCGATCGCGCTTGCCGGCACGATCTTGGCGCGCATGGTTCCGAACAGGTCGACGAAGGAGATCAGGAAATACCTGATGTTCTTTTTCTTGGCGACCTCACCCCAGGACGGCATGACAGATTTCCCCTTGTCGTGTAGTGGCGATGCACTGCGGCTCAGGACGTCCATCTCACTCGCGCCCGTCCCGGTATCCAGTCGGTGCCCGCTAGCGGCACGCGCGCCATGGCGGCGGCCTCCACCGTGAGCGCGACCAGATCTTCAGGTTCGAGATTGTGGACATGCGACTTGCCGCAGGCGCGCGCGATGGTCTGCGCCTCCAGCGTCAAGACCGAGAGATAATTGGCGAGCTTGTGCCCGGCCATGATCGGATCGAGCCGCGCCGCCAGCGCCGGGTCCTGCGTGGTGATGCCGGCGGGATCGCGCCCTTCGTGCCAATCGTCATAGGCGCCGGCGGTGGTGCCGAGCGCGCGGTATTCCTCTTCCAGATGCGGATCGTTGTCGCCGAGCGCGACCAGCGCGGCCGAGCCGATCGACACCGCGTCGGCGCCGAGCGCCAGCGCCTTGGCGACGTCGGCGCCGCTGCGGATGCCGCCGGAAACGATGAGCTGCACCTTGCGGTGCAAGCCGAGCTCCTGCAGCGCCTGCACGGCGGGAGGAATGGCGGCGAGCGTCGGAATGCCGACATGCTCGATGAACACGTCCTGGGTCGCGGCGGTGCCGCCCTGCATGCCGTCGAGCACGACGGCGTCGGCGCCGGCCTTCACCGCGAGCGCCGTGTCGTAATAGGGGCGGGAAGCGCCGACCTTGATGTAGATCGGCTTTTCCCAGTCGGTGATCTCGCGCAGTTCCTGGATCTTGATCTCCAGGTCGTCCGGCCCGGTCCAGTCCGGATGGCGGCAGGCCGAGCGCTGGTCGATGCCTTCCGGCAACACGCGCATCTCGGCGACGCGCTTGGAGATCTTCTGCCCGAGCAGCATGCCGCCGCCGCCGGGCTTGGCGCCCTGGCCGACCACCACCTCGATGGCGTCGGCCTTGCGCAGGTCGTCCGGGTTCATGCCGTAGCGCGACGGCAGCAACTGATAGACCAGGATGCTGGAATGGCCGCGCTCTTCCGGCGTCATGCCGCCGTCGCCGGTGGTGGTGGAGGTGCCGACGGCGCTGACGCGCCGCGGCCGAGCGCTTCCTTGGCCTGCGCCGACAGCGAGCCGAAGCTCATGCCGGCGATGGTGATCGGGATTTTCAGGTGGATCGGCTTCTTGGCGAAGCGCGTGCCGATCGTCACGTCGGTGGCGCATTTCTCGCGATAGCCTTCCAGCGGATAGCGGCTGATCGAGGCGCCGAGAAACAGCAGATCGTCGAAATGCGGCAGCTTGCGCTTGGCGCCGCCGCCGCGGATGTCGTAGATGCCGGTGGCGGCCGCGCGGCGGATTTCGGCGATCGATGCATCGTCGAAGGTCGCCGACTTGCGCGGCGGGGTATGAATCCAGCGGTCCTGCGCCGTCATCAGTACGCCCCCACATTGTCGATGTGGAAATGATAGAGCTTGCGCGCCGAGCCGTAGCGGCGGAACTCGTTGACGTCGACCTCGCCGCCCATGCCGGCCGCATCGAGCAGCCGCCGCAGCTCGATTTTGTGCTGATCCGTCAGCGATTCTTCTCGACGCAATCGGCGCCCAGGCTTTTCACCTGGCCGCGCACGTAGAGCCGCGCCTCGTAGATCGAATCGCCGAGGGCCTCGCCGGCGTCGCCCAGCACCACCAGATTGCCGGCCTGCGCCATGAAGGCGGACAGGTGGCCGACCGAGCCTTGCACCACGATGTCGATGCCCTTCATGGAAATGCCGCAGCGCGCCGAGGCATTGCCTTCGATCACCACAGCCCGCCGCAGCCGGTGGCGCCGGCGGCCTGCGAGGCGTCGCCTTTCACGCGGACTGGCCCGACATCATGTTCTCGGCGACACCTTGGCCGGCATTGCCGTGCACGACGACGGTCGCCAGCTTGTTCATGCCGGCGCAGTAGTAGCCGACATGGCCGTCGATCTCGACCGAGATCGGCAGCTCCAGTCCGACGGCGACCGCGTGCTGGCCGCGCGGATTGAGCACGCGCCAATGCGTCTCGTTGGTGTCGGCGGGCAGAGCATGCAAAGCCGCGTTAAGCTCGCGGACCGAGCTGCGCGCCAGGTCGAATTCGGGCATCAATGGCGTTCCCACCGGTAAGTGCGTGCCGGCTCCGGCTCCCAGACCTTTGCAAGAGCGATGCCAGGGAGATCGACCAGCGCGCGGTATTCGGTGCCGAAGGCGACCCAGCGGTCGGTTTCCGCCATCACGGCCGGCTTGCAGGCGATCGGATCGCGCAGCACGCCGAAACCCGGATTCGGTGCCGATGACGAAGGTGTAGAAGCCGTCGAGCGCATCGAGCGAGGCTTCCATCGCCTGTTCGAGCGAACGGCCGCCGCGCAGTTGCGAGGTAATAAACCCGGCGGCGACCTCGGAATCGTTGTCGGTCTGGAAGGTCAGGCCCTGCCTGATCAGGTCGCGGCGCACCGCATTGTGGTTGGACAGCGAGCCGTTGTGCACCAGGCACTGATCGTCGCCGGTGGTGAACGGATGCGCGCCGTCGGTGGTGACCGCGGATTCGGTCGCCATGCGGGTATGGCCGATGGCGTGCGTTCCGCTCATCGTCGCGCAGGCCGAAGCGCTGCGCCACCTGCTCGGGGCGGCCGACCTCCTTGAACAGCTCCATGCGGCGGCCGGAGCCGACGACGGTGATGCGGGAAAGGCTTTCAGCGCGTCGACGCGCGGCGGCTTCACGGTCGGCCGGCAGCGATACTACCAGATGGCTGTCGTGGCGGCGGTGGGTAAGCGCTACCTCGCCGACGGCGTCGCTCAAGCTTTCCAGCAGCGGCTCGAAGTCGAAATTCGGCGGGCCGCGCAGGGTCAGCTTCATGTTGCCCGGGGTCGCGGCGCTGTAGACGGCGAAGCCGGTGGAATCGGGACCGCGGTCGCCGAGCGCGCGCCAGCATGCCGGCCATCAGCGCGCCGAGCTCGCCTTCAAGTCTTTGATCTTTCAGAAAAAGTCCGGCTATGCCGCACATTCAATGGTCTCGCTGGCTGGATCGGCGATCGTCGCGAAAAAGTGCACCCGCCGAGTCGGCTCTGTCAACTCAGAAGCATAAAAAATTCGTAGTTAGGAAACAGCTGCCGCCGCGGTGTGGATTTCAAGCGCGCCGCAAGGCTGCCAATATGCGCGGGCCGGCGATCTCAAGCGAAGGCAAAAGGAGCGCGGATGCCCAGCCGAACGGCCAGCAAGCAAAACCCCGCGTCCGAAGCGAGCGAGCCGCGCGCGCGCCGGCGAAGGCTGCCGGGCGCGACCTGCGCACCGGCTCGCTGGCGCCCGCGCGACTGCCGTCCGCGCAGCATCGAGGAGGAGATCGGCACCGAAGTGCGCCGTCTGCGCAAATCGCTCGATCTGACGGTGGCCGAACTCGGCGTCGCCGCCGGCATATCGGGCGGCATGCTGTCGAAGATCGAGAACGGCACGATTTCGCCGTCGCTCGCGACGCTCGCAGCGCTGGCCAAGGCGCTCAACGTGTCGATCAGCAGCCTGTTCGCCGAGACCGACGAGCGTCGCGACTGCTCGTTCGTCAAGGCCGGCACCGGCGTGCGCATCGACCGGCGCGGCACAAAGGCGGGGCATCTCTACGATCTGCTCGGCCATTCGCTGGCCGGCGAGATCGGCGTCGACCCTTTCTCATCACGCTGAAGGAGGACGCGCAGCCCTACACGAATTTCCGCCATGCCGGCGTCGAGTTCATCTACATGCTGTCGGGCAAGGTGCGCTACCGGCACGCCGACAAGACCTATCGTGCTCGAGCCTGGCGACGCGTTGTTCTTCGATGCCGCCGCGCGCCACGGGCCGGAAGAACTGATCAAGGCGCCGATGCAATATTTGTCGATCATTATCTATCCGCGCCGTTCATAGACCTGCTTCAAAGCGAAGCGCCGAAGACCCGCTTCTGGGCGCAAAGCGGAACGTACAAGCCTTGCAAACTGCCTCTGACCCGTTTGCGCTAAATCCGAAAGCTGAGATTATCCCCCGATCGAGCTGCGTTCTTTCTGTACCCAGAGATCAAGTGGCACCACCGAGCGTTGCACGGGAACTCGCCGACCGGATCAAAGGAGCGAAGTCCGCTATTTTGGACCGGCGCGGCCACTGGACGCCCGTCGAGAAATCGAAGGAATGCGCTATGCTGTTATCGGACTCCCTCAGGGGGCACCCGATCTGACGGCCGGCAGGCGGCGTGGAGAGGGAACCGCTGCGCAAGCAGGAGGAAACGACATGGCTTACGAAACGAGCGGTTGGAATGGCAACGGCAACGGTTCCGTACGGCAAACCGGCCGGCGCCGGGTCGAGCGGGTCAAGGCCAATACCAATGATGCCGCCTTCGTCGATGTGCTGGTCGCCGCCTTCAATTCCGTTTCACCTCCCGTCAGCAAGAGGGCCTAAGTGCAGCGACACGACAGACAGACGCTGGTGGCGAAGTTCCAGGACATGAAGGCGCGCCGCGAGCCGATCGTCGGCGGCGGCGCGGGTACCGGCCTGTCCGCCAAATGCGAGGAGGCCGGCGGCATCGACCTCATCGTCATCTATAATTCCGGCCGCTACCGCATGGCGGGCCGCGGCTCGCTGTCGGGGCTGCTGGCCTATGGCAATGCCAACGACGTCGTCGTGGAAATGGGCCGCGAAATTCTGCCCGTGGTGCGCAAGACGCCGGTGCTGGCCGGGGTCAACGGCACGGACCCGTTCTGCCTGTTCGACAAATTCCTCGACGACTTGAAGGCCATGGGCTTCGCCGGGGTGCAGAATTTCCCGACCGTCGGCCTCATCGATGGGACTTTCCGGGCCAATCTGGAGGAAACCGGCATGTCCTTCGGCCAGGAGATCGACCTGATAGCACTGGCCCACAAAAAGGATATGCTGACGACGCCTTACGTCTTCACCGCCGACGAGGCGGCGGCCATGGCGCAAGCGGGAGCCGACATCATTGTGTGCCATCTGGGGCTCACCATCGGCGGCTCGATCGGCGCGGAAACCGCGCTGAAGCTCGCCGATTGCCCGGCGCTGGTCGAGGAACGGGCGGAGGCCGCGCTCAAGGTCAACCCGGACGCGATCGTCCTCGTGCACGGCGGCCCGGTCTCCGAGCCCGAGGACGCGGCCTTCATTCTCAAAAACACCAGGAATTGTCACGGTTTCTACGGCGCCTCTTCCATGGAGCGGCTGCCGACGGAACGCGCGCTGACGGAACAAACACGTAAATTCAAAGCGGTCGCCTTCTGAGCGGCAACGGGAGGCGAAAATGAGCGCGAACACCTTTGGGGCGGTGATCCGATAGCTCATCGGCTTGGCAGTCGCCGTCGTCGTTCTGGTTTACACGGCCAATGCCCTAAAGCAGGGTCGAAAAGATGCAGTAGCGACGCTTTAGTATTGCCCCATGTTGCATCGACAACGGGCTAAGCTGACTTTAGTCTTGGCATGTGGGATCGGGCAATTGGAACTCCGTCATCTGCGATATTTCCTTGCCGTTGCTGACACTCGCAGCTTCACGCGGGCGGCCGAGCGGTTGCACATGACGCAGCCGACGCTGTCGCATCAGGTGAAGCAATTGGAGCAGCTGGTCGGCACCGTGCTGTTCGAGCGCAGCACCAAGCAAGTCGAACTCACCGCCGCCGGCCGGCTGTTCAAGCCTTACTGCGAGCGCATCCTGAAGGAAATCGAATCGAGCGCGCTCGCCATTTCCGAGCTTGAAGGCCTGATGCGCGGCACGCTGCGCATGGCCGTGTTCCATTCATTCTCACACTCCATGCTGCCTCCGATCATGTCGGAATTCGCGCTGCGCTATCCCGGCGTGCACGTCACCGCGCGGCTGGTGCCGCGCAGCGAGATGGAGCGCGACCTGCTCAATACCGAGCTCGACATGGCGGTGGCCTATGTCGCCGGCGACAACGAGCAGATCGTCGCCGAACGGTTGTTCGACGAGGAACTGGTGCTGGTGGTCGGTTCCAAGCATCCGCTCGCCGGCGCGCAAGTCGATGCCGATGCGCGATCTCGCCAAGCTGCCGCTGGTGCTGCTGACGCCGGAGTTCGGCGCGCGCCAGTTCGTCGACCGCTTTTTCGCCGACACGGCCTTGAGCCCGCACGTGGTGCTGGAGATGAACGCGATCGAGCCGATCCTGTCGACCATCCGCAATTCCGGACTTGCCAGCGTGCTTTCGGCGGGCGCCATCGTCGACACCAGCGGACTGCAGATCGTGCGGCTGACCGAGCCGGCGCCCAAGCGCACGGTCGGCATTCTCTGGCGGCGTAACGGCCATCGCTCGGCGGCGGCGCAGCGCATGGCCGAGATGATCAAGGCGGCCTATGGCCCGAAAGCCAATGCCGAAGCGCGACCTGCCAGGCGCGGCTCATAGACGTCATCTATCTTAGCGATAATGAGAATACGCTTGATCTATTCGAGATGCGTTCTAGGCTCACCGCATAACGCTCGCCGGCCGGGGACAGGAGCGAGCGCCATGGGAGGACATCCTTGTCCGGGTTTGAGGCGCAGGCGCCGCGCGTGCCGGTGCTGCTGGTCACCGGCTTTCTCGGCAGCGGCAAGACCACCTTGGTCAATCGTCTGCTCAAGACGCGGGTCTTCGCGCGCGCCGCGGTGGTGGTCAACGAGTACGGCGAAGTAAGCATCGACCACGCGCTGGTGCAGGCGCCGCGCCGACGCTTGCGCGTCATCGACGGCGGCTGTCTTTGCGGTCACGTGCACGAGGAGGTCGCCTCCAGCCTGCTCGATCTTTATGTCAAGCGCGACCGCGATCCCGCGCTCGATTTCGATTTCGTGCTGATCGAAATGTCAGGGCTCGCGGACCCGGTGCCGGTGATCCAGATCCTGCTGACCGACCGCCAAGTGACCGCGCTTTACGAGTTGAAGACAGTGATCGCGCTTGCCGACGGTGTGCACGGCGCTGAGCAGCTAACGCGCCACGCGGAATCGGTGAAGCAGGCTGCGGTGGCCGACACCATCGTCATCAGCAAGAGCGACCTGGCCGACTGCGCTCGGCTGGACGCGCTGGCCGCGCGGCTTGCCGCCATCAATCCCGGCGCGCGGCAATTGCGCGTCGCCCATGGCGAGGTGCGCCCGTCGGAATTCCTCGGTCATGCCGGCTTCGATCTCGCCGCCCGCAGCGACGCCGCGCGCGGCTGGCTCAACGATGCCTCTTATGCCGCCACCGTGGCGCCGGCTTCGGCCGATCCGGCTATTTCTACCTTTGCGCTGACTTACGACGAGGAAATCACGCTGCCGGGCTTCGTGTTGTGGATGAACTTGCTGGCCGGCTTCCGCGGCTCGGGCCTCTTGCGGGTCAAGGGCATCGTCAACGTGGAAGGCCGGCCTTACGCGGTTCAGGCGGTGCAGACCGTGGTGAGCGAGCCCGCGCCACTCGACGATTGGGCCGGGGACGACCGCCGCTCGCGGCTTGTGTTCATCACGACCGGTATCGATGCCGATGACATAAGGCGCACCTTCGCCACCTTCCGCTTCGAGGCGGGGCGCGCCGCGCGCAACATGACCATCAATCCGGAAACTTACGCGCGCTTCCGCGACATGATCGAATTGTTCCGCACGTCGCCGCAGACTTCTTCAGGCCAGCAAAAAAGCGAGTTGGAAATCCGATGACAGCAGCAGCCGAGACCAGCGCCGATTCCGGCGCGGCCAAATACATCACCGCCGCCAGCATGATCGACTGCACCGGCGCCGCCGCCCGCAAGGACCCGGTGATCGTGCTCAAGGGAAGCCGCATCGAGCATATCGGCAGCAAGGACAGCATCAAGATCCCGCCGGGCGCCGAGGTCATCGACTGCGGCAACTGCACGCTGATCCCGGGCATGATGGACATCCATCTGCACACCATGATGTTCAACTGCCTGACCTTCCACAATCACCGCGTCGCGCAGTGGGAGATCACGCCCGAGCTGCAGCAGATGTACGGCGTGTTCCACGCCCAGCTCTGCTTCGACATGGGCTTCACCACGCTGCGCGACCTCGGCCTTAATTCGCAGCGCGGCCTGCTGGTGGCGGAAGCCTGCGCCATCCGCGACGCCTTCGACGCCGGCATCCTGGAAGGCCCGCGCATGCTGGTGGCCGGCTTTACCACCATCACCGGCTCGCATCTGGCGCTGATCCAGCCGCGCGCGGCGGTCCGGCTCGGCTTCCAGACCGCGGACGGGCCGTGGGAGCTGCGCAAGCTCGCGCGCACCAACCTGCTGGCCGGCTGCGACGTGATCAAGACCTGCACCACCGGCGGCGGCGGCACCGACAAGGAAGAGCCCGACATCCGCAACATGACGCAGGAGGAGCTCGACGCGGTGGTCGACGAGGCGCACGCCTTCCACAAGCCCTGCGCGGTGCACTGCTTTACGCCCGCGGGCCAGCGCATGGCGCTGAAGGCCGGCGTCGACACCATCGAGCACATGGTGTTCTCCGACGACGAGACCATCGGCATGATCGTGGAAAGCGGCACCTGGATGACGCCGACGCTGGCGCACCGCACCGATCACGCCATCGAAATCCGCAAGAACATCGGCACGTCGAAATTCGTCACCGACAAGATGAAGAAGCTGCAGCCGTCCTGCTTCGACACCTTCCAGAAAATGGTCAAGGCCGGCGTCAACATCGCCATGGGCACCGACATGGGCTTCGACCCCGAGATGGGCACGAACGCCTCCGAGCTCGGCATTTACGTGAAGCTCGGCATGAAGCCGATGCACGCGCTGCAAACCGCCACCATCAACGCCGCCAAGGCGATCAAGATGGACAAGGACCTCGGCAGCCTGGAAAGCGGCAAGCTCGCCGACATCGTGGCGGTCAACGGCGATCCGCTCGCCGACATCGCCTGCCTGCAGGAGAAGAAGAACATCCAGCTGGTGATGAAGGAGGGTAAGGTCTACGCCGACCGCCGGCCGGGCGGCCCCTCGAAGAACGTGGTCAACGCCCAGCCGGGCAGCTGGAAGATCATCGACTATCTTTAAACCCGCGGACCTTGAAGGGGTCGCGCATGGCGGTCGCGGATACGGCAGTGGTGACGGGCGCCAGTTCCGGCATCGGGGAAGCCATTGCGGCCTCGCTGCTCGATCGCGGCATCCCCGTGGTCACGCTGCAGCGCTCGCCGCCGAAGCTCAAGCATAAGGATCTGCATTTCCGCCCGATCGATCTCACCGATCTTGAAGCCACGCGCAAGGTGGCCAACGAAGTCGCCGCCGAGTTTCCGGTGCGCTATCTCGTCAACAATGCCGGCGCGAACGCGCCCAATCCGCTGGAAAAGGCGACGGTCGAGGAGCTTAATTACGTCACCACCATCACCCTCGGCGCCGCCATGGTGCTGATCCAGAGCTTCGTGCCCGGCATGCGCGCCGCCCGCTTCGGCCGCATCGTCAACATCTCCTCGCGCGCGATCCTGGGCAAGTCCGAGCGCGTCGTCTATGCCAGCGCCAAGGCCGGCCTCGAAGGCATGACGCGGGTGGTGGCGATCGAGACCGGCGGCGACGGCATCACCGTCAACGCGGTCATGCCCGGCCCGGTGGAGACCGCGCATTTCAACCGCGGCCACCCGCCGGGCTCGGTCAAGCGGCAAGTGGTGATCGACAAGGTGTTGGTCAAGCGGCTGGGCACGCCGCAGGACGTCGCCCACGCGGTCACCTTCCTGCTGGCGCCCGAAAGCGGCTTCATTACCGGCCAGTCGCTCTATGTTTGCGGCGGTACCAGCGTCACCGGCACGGGAGGCGAATGATGGCGCGCCTGCGGACCGCGTTGATCGGCGTCGGCGCCTGGGGGCGGGTGCTGGCCAAGGCCGCCAACGGCTCCGACAAGATCGAGTTCGTCTGCTGCGTCGGCCGCGACCCGGAGCGGCTTGCGGCGTTCTCGCGCGACCTCGGCATCCCGGCGCGCGATATCGACGGCGTGCTGGCGGACAAGGCGATTGCGGCGGTCGTGCTCGCGCTGCCGAACGAGGTGCATTGCGAGTTTGCGCGCCGGGCGGCGGCCGCCGGCAAGCACGTCTATATCGAGAAGCCGATCGCCAACACCATGGCCGATTCGCTTCGTATCGCCGCGCTCGAAGCCGCGCACGGCGTGCGCATCGCGGTCGGCCATTGCGCGCGCCTGCTCGCCGGCATCCGCGCAATTCGGTCCGCAATCGACGCCGGCAAGCTCGGCAAGCTCAGCCAGATCGAGGCCAACTTCTCCAACGACCGGGGACTAAGGCTCACCCCGCAGGATTGGCGCTGGTATTCGGCGAGCGCGCCCGGCGGCTCGCTCAGCCAGATCGGCGTCCACCAGCTCGACACGCTGCGTTATCTGGGCGGCGACATCGCGGCGGTGAGCGCCGGCGCCGCGCGCCATTCGCCGGTCGGCGCCGAAGTCGAGGATCAGTGGATCGTCACGGCGCATTTTGCCGACGGCAAGCTGGGCACCGTGATTTCGAGCTGGACCAGCCCCGGCACCTTCAACGTGCGCGCCACCGGCGGCGATGCGCTGATGTTCTATGAGATCGATCAGACCCATTGGCCGACCGCCGAGCGGCTGCACGAGAACGCCACGCTCTACCTGCAGGCGCGCGGCAAGGGTCCGGCCGACCGGCAGGCGCTGCCGGTGCCGGCGGGCAACATGTATCGTGACGAGCTCGAATTGTTCGTCGACAGCGTGGCAAGCGGCAAGGAAAGCGAGTTGTCGGCGGCCAATGGCTGCCAGGCGGTGGCCGCGGTCTATGCCGCGCTCACGTCGGCCAAGGAAGGCAGCCGCGCCGTGACGCTGAAGGAAATCATCGACGCGGCGCAGGCGCAGCTTGCCGCGAGTGGCGACAGCGAGCGGCGCAGCGCTGCCGGACGATAGGGTGGACCCCGTGGCCGATCAGATCGAAGTCAAGAACGTCAGCTTCGAATACCAGGTCGACAAAGGCCGCGTGCTGGCGATCAAGGACATCAATTTCTCGGTCCGCCAATCCGAGTTCCTCTGCCTGTTGGGCCCCTCGGGCTGCGGCAAGACCACGATCCTCAACATCCTCGCCGGCCTGCTGCGCCCGAGCGCCGGGCAAATCCGCATCGGCGACGCCCCGCTCGACAGCAACAAGCAGAACCGCGGCGTCGTGTTCCAGGACTTCGCCCAGCTTTTCCCCTGGCGCACCGCGCGCCACAATGTCGAGTTCGGCCTGGAAATGCGCAAGGTGGACAAGGCCACGCGCGAAAAGACCGCGCTCGAATTCCTCCGCCTGGTCGGCCTGGAAAAATTCGTCGACGTCTACCCGCACCAGTTGTCCGGCGGCATGCAGCAGCGCGTCGCCATCGCCCGCTCGCTCGCCTACAATCCGCAGGTGCTGCTGATGGACGAGCCGTTCGCCGCGCTCGACGCCATGACGCGCGACGACATGCAGCAGTTGCTGACCGACGTCTGGCAGAAGACCAAGAAGACCATCGTCTACATTACCCACAACGTCGCCGAGGCGGTCTATCTCGGCGACAAGGTGATCGTGCTCGACGCGCATCCGGGGACGGTCAAGGCCGAGCTCACGCTCGACCTGCCGCGCCCGCGCGATCCGCTGAGCCAGCCGTTCATCGAAAGCCAGCGCGAAATCATGCGCCACTTGCGCTCGCACTGAAGGGGAACCGGGAATCTGATGCAAGAGGCAATGGGCTAAGGCGGTAGATCGAAAACCGAACTGTTCAAACGGGAGGAAATAATGACAAAGTTCACTCTGCCGCGCCGCGACTTTCTGACCATCGCCGGCGGCGCGTTTGCCGCGGCGGCGTTGCCGAACCTGCGCGCCTTCGCCGAGATGGCGCCGATCAATTTCGGCTACCAGAACACGTCCTGGGGCACGATCGGCATGATCGCGGAGTCGCAGGACCTGTTCAAGAAAGCCGGCGCCAACGTCAAGATCTTCAAATTCGACAGCGGCAAGACCACGCGCAACGCCATGATCTCCGGCCGCATCGACGTCGGCGTGATCGGCGCCACGCCCTTCATCATCGGCGCCGCCAAGGGCCAGATGGAGGCGATCGCGCTGGCGCTTTACGGCTCCAAGACGCTCGCGATCGTCGCCGGCGCCAAGTCGGGCATCAAGACCTTGGCCGACCTCAAGGGCAAGAAGGTCGGCTCGCAGCTCGGCTCGGCGACCGATTTCGTGTTCCAGAACAAGATCCTGCCCAAGGCCGGGCTCAGCAAGAACGACGTGCAGGTGGTCAATATCCGCTTCCAGAACCACGTCGCGGCGCTCGCCGCCGGATCGGTCGACGCCTTTGCCGGCGTCGAGCCGTTCCCCTCGGTGGCCGAGGTAGACGGTATCGGCAAGGTGCTGACCGACTACAGCACATACGACCTGCAGCCGATCATCCTCGCCGCCAACAAGTCGACGATCGACAAGAACCGCGACAACGTCGTCGCTTTCCTGCGCGGCTGGCTCTCAGCCGTGAAGGTCTATCAAGACCATCGCGACGAGGCGACCGCGATCGTGCTCAAATACTTCAAGGGCAAGGGCTTCGACGTGAACGAAAAGATCATCAAGCTGATGCTGTCGAAGATCGACGTCGCGCCGGACTTCGGGCCGCAGCTGAAGTCCTATCTGGAGAACCAGTCGAAGATCCTGATGAAGCAGAACAAGATCTCCGCCATTCCGGATTGGGACAAGCGGCTCGACAACAGCCTGCTGGCGGCCGCGCGGCCCAAGGCTTGACCGCAGGCGAGGGATGAGACGGGCGCTGTCGATCGGCTTGCCGCTCGCGACCTTCGCGGTGCTGGCGGCGGCATGGCAACTGTTCGCCACCTACGGCGGCTATTCACCCAAGCTGGTGCCCGGTCTCGGCGCCATTGCCGGTGCCTTCCTGCGGCTCTCCGGCAACGGCATCATGCTGGCGGCGACGGTGGCGACGCTTTATCGCCTGGCCGGCGGCTTCCTGATCGCGGCGGTCGTCGGCGTCGCGGTCGGCATCGCGATGGGGCGGCGGCAGTGGATCGAGGACACGCTGCTGCCGATCGTTTCGTTCCTCTATCCGATCCCCGGGCTCGCCTATGCGCCACTGTTCGTGCTGTGGTTCGGGCTGGGCGACTTCCCGACCATCCTTCTGGTCGGCGTCGCCTCCTGCTTCACCGTCATCATCAACACCTGGAAGGGCGTGAAGGCGGTGAAGCCGATCTGGCTGCGCTCGGCCGAGGTGATGGGGGCGGGCGATCGCGAGATGTTCCGCCGCGTCGTGCTGCCCGGCGCCTTGCCCTATATCATGATCGGCCTGCGGCTCGGGCTGGCGCAGGCTTGGCGCATTCTCATCGCCGTTGAAATGCTGATGTCGGTGCAGCGCGGGCTCGGCTGGCTGATCTTCGGGGCGCAGACCTTCCTCAACACCGACGTGATGCTCGCCACCATCGCCGTCATCGGCGCCATCGGTATCCTGCTCGAGCGCCAGGTGTTCACCCGCATCGAGCGTTACACCGTGGTGCGCTGGGGCATGGTGGCGGCATGAAGACGCGCCGCTCAGTGATTGCCTTCGCGCGCGGTGTCGCCGGCGTGGTCGCGCTGCTGGCGATCTGGGAAGGGTTCGCGCGCAGCGGCATGTTCTCCACCGCCATGACGCCGCCGCTTGAATCCATTGCGGCCGTGCTGTGGCGCATGCTGGCCGACGGCAGCCTGATCGAGAACGCCGCCGCCACCCTGGTGCGGGTGTTCATCGGGCTGACGATCTCGTTTGCCGTTGCGGTGCCGCTTGGCGTGCTGATGGCGCGCTCCTGGGTGGCGGAGCGCATCTTCCTGCCGGTGCTGAGCGTGTTGTTGCCGATCCCCTCGCTTGCCTGGGTGCCTTTGTTCATCTTGTGGTTCGGCATCGGCAACACCGCCACCATTTTGGTGGTGGTCTACGCCTCGATGTTTCCGCTCGTTTACAGCGTGTGGACCGGGGTGCGCGCGGTCAATCCGCTCTGGCTGCGCGCGGCGACCGTGATGGGCGCCGACGAGACGACCCTGTTCCGCAAGGTGATGTGGCCGGGCGCGATGCCTTATATCATCACCGGCGCACGGCTCGCCTTCGGCCGCGCCTGGATCGGCGTGATCGGCGGCGAATTGCTGGCGAGCCCCAAACTCGGCCTGGGCGAGATCATCTTCAACGCTTCGGAATTCCTCGACGCCGGCGTCATGCTCGGCACGCTGGTCGTCATCGGCGCGATCGGCGTGCTGTTCGAGCGCTTCGTGTTCCAGAAGCTCGAGCAGGTGACGGTGCGGCGCTGGGGCATGGTCAGCGGAGCCGCAGGCGTAGCTGGCGGGCGGCGTCAGGGCACGGTAAACCGACGCACGGCGTCCTCGTCCACGTCGACGCCAAGCCCCGGCGCGGCGCGCAATTCGATCCGGCGGTTCTCGATGCGCAACGGATCGCGCACGATATCCTCGGCAAGATAGACGTGGGTCAGATTCACGCCCCAATCGAGGATCGGCGAGGCGCAGGCGGCGAGCAGCGTCGCGGCGGCCGAAAGGCTGGAGCCGGCCACCTTGCCGGCCAAGCGTCACCGACAGCCCGAGCTGCCGGCAAAGCGCGGCGGCGCGCAACAGCGGCGTCACGCCGCCCGCCTTGATCAGCTTGAGATTGACGCCGGCGACGATGCCGGCCTGTCCCAGCGCCAGGACTTCGTCGGCGCCGGCAATGGACTCGTCGCCGCAGATCGGCAACAGGCCGAGCCGGTTGAGCGCGCCCATGGCCGAAATCTGATCGTGCGGCAGCGGCTGCTCAAGAAACAGCAGCGCGGCGCCTTCGACGCCTCGCAGATATTGTTGCGCCTTGCGCGCCGTCCATCCGGTATTGGCGTCGGCGCACAGTATCACGTCGGGTCCGAGCTGGGCGCGCATTTGCAGCGCAGCCTCGATCTCTTCTTCGACGCGTTTCACGCCCACCTTGAGCTTGAAAAAATCGTAGCCCTCGCCGACCTTGCGTTTGGCTTCGGCGATGTCGGCGGCGACGTCGGGATTGCCCAGCAGCCACATGTTGCCGACCGAGCGGCGCATCGCCCCGCCGACCAGCTCGACGCTCGGCACGCCCAGATGCTTGCCGACCAGGTCGAGCAGCGCGATCTCGACGGCGGCCTTGGCGCCGCCATTGTGCTCGATGCTCGAGCGGCAGCGCTGCGCGAGCGCCGCGCGGTCGAGCGCGTCGGCGCCGACCAGCAGCGGCGCCATGTGCTGGCGCACCGCGGCGACCATGCCGGGCAGGGTATCGCCGGTCATGGTGGGCGCCACCGTCGCCTCGCCCCAGCCGACCAGGCCGTTCTCCGCCTCGAGCCGGACGATGAGATTGTCCGCCTTGGTGATGCGTTCCGCCGCCATGACCATCGGCTTGGCCAGCGGCAGCGCGATGGGGATGGCGTCCGCGCGCCGGATGAGCAGTGGACGGGCGTGCTGCTCGGCGGCGACCCTGGCTTGCAGATTCATGGCTTCCTGCTCCGTCACCGGTGGCTGCTGCATGGCATCCTAGGTGACGCCGGCCACGGCGCAAATCGGAAATTCCGTTCGCTCGCCGTGAAAAGGAACCGCTTGCAGCCTTCGCCGATCGCTTTCGCGGATGGAAAGTCTCAGCCTTTGAGACGCCAATCCAATGCGTTGTTGCGCAATTTTGGCGGCGCTATAGATTTCACCGCCTGTTTGGTCCTTGAGTTCTTCTGCGGGGGAGACGAAACAAAATGGTCGAGGTTCTGCGCGACAAGGTGACCGGTCCGGGTGCCTGGCAAGGACCCGAAATTCAGGACGACACTTCGTGGATCATGCCGCTCGACGCCCACGACGTCGAAGAGATCGACACGGCGCTGCGCCATGTTCAGTCTTTGGGCCGGCAAATTCCCTTTACGGTCGAGGATTTCCCGCTTCCGACGCTGTCCGCCAAGCTGAAGGACGTGCCCGACCGGATCGAGAACGGCCTCGGCGTCATTCTCGTGCGCGGGCTGCCGCGCGAACGCTATAGCGCGCAGGAATGCGCGCTCATCTATTGGGGCTTCGGCGTTCATCTGGGCACGCCGGTGTCGCAGAACACCCGCGGCCACCTGCTCGGTCACGTGCGCGACGAGGGCCGCGTGCTGGAAGACCCGAACGCGCGCGGCTACCAGACCCGCGCCAAGATGGACTTCCATTCCGATCAGCTGCCCGTCGATATTTTGGGTCTGTTCTGCATCCGCACCGCCAAATCGGGCGGCGCCAGCGCGCTCACCAGCGTCTACTCGGTGCACAACGCGATCCTGGCGGAGCGTCCGGACCTGCTCGAGGTGCTCTATCAGCCCTTCAACATCGACTGGCGGGGTGAAGAGCCGCAAGGCGAGCAGCCCTGGTACCGCTGCCCGATGTTCAGCTATGCCGGCGGCAAGGTGACCTCGCGCATCACCAGCCGTGCCTATTTCAACGGCGTCGTCCGTTTCGGCCAGGAACTTGCGCTGACCGATATCCAGCGCGCGGCGCTCGATTTCGTGCAGGATGTGGCCAACCGGCCCGAGCTGCGTTTGCGCATGCACTTCGCCGAAGGCGACATGCAGTTCATCAACAATCACGCCATCCTTCATGCCCGCGAGGCCTTCGAGGACTACGAAGACCCGGAGCAGAAGCGTCACCTGCTGCGTATGTGGATCGCGCTTCCCGAGGCGCGGCGGCGGCAGCTCGCGCCGGCGTTGGCGGAGCGCTACTCCTTCGTCAAGCGTGGCGGAATCCCGAAGAAGATCGCCGCCTGATCGCATTCGCATGGCGTCAGCCCGCACGATCGACGTTCACGCCCATATCATCGAGCCGGAAACGGTGCGCCTCCTGCAAAAGGAGGCGACGGCGGCCGGGTTCAAGCTGGAGCCGATCGATGCGGAATTCGCCCGCTTCGAGTTCGGCGGGATGGGGATGACGCCGTTCCCGCGCGGCGGCTGGGATCTCGAGCGCCGGCTGCGGGACATGGATGCGAACGGCTTCGATGTGCAAGTGCTGTCGGTCTGCACCCCGACCATCCTCTACGGGCTGGAGCCGAAGCTGACGCTCGCCGTCTCGCAAATCCAGAACGAGCAGATCGCCGCCCGCGTGCGGGCGATGCCCGACCGGTTCATGGGGATCGCCACGGTGCCGATGCAGGCGCCGGAACTCGCGGCCGGCGAGCTGCGCCGCGCCATGACCAAGCTCGGCCTGCGCGGCATGGAGATCGGCTCGCACGTCAACGGCCGCAATCTCGACGACCCCGCGTTGGAGCCGGTCTGGGCGACGGCGGCCGAGCTCGGCGCGTTCATCCTGGTGCATCCGTTGAACGCAGCCGGCGTGCCGCGGCTCGATTCCTATTACCTCAAGAACCTGATCGGCAATCCGCTCGACACGACGGTGGCCGCGGCTTCGCTGGTGTTCGGCGGCGTGCTCGAGCGTCATCCCACGCTCGCCTTCTGCATGGTGCACGGCGGCGGTTTCGCGCCCTATCAGGCCGCCCGCTGGACGCACGGCTGGGAGGTTCGCGGCGAGGCGAAGGTCAACCTCAAGCACCCGCCGCAGGTTTCGCTCGACAAGTTGCTCTACGACACGGTGCTGCACGATCCAAGGCCGCTCGAATTCCTGGTCCACCTGGTGGGAAAATCGCGCGTCCTGCTTGGAAGCGACTACCCCTTCGATATGGGCCAATACGACATCGGCATCGTGCAGTCGCTCGGGATTTCACATCGCGACAAGGCGTTTATTCTGCACGATAACGCGGCACGGCTCATCGGCGAGCCGGCAGCCGGAACAGTCGGCACCGAGACATAGGTGTGTTGTGTTGGGCGGCGTCCGGCTTGGCGAGAAAGCATCAGCCTGGACGCAATGCCCAGTTGCGGGCAGGGGGCGCTCGCCAAGCAATCGAGTCTCACCGCACGGACTCCAACTTCACCTTCGGCTTGGACACCTGCAGCAAGAGGCCTTAACCTGCACAGCCAACGTAATTCTCTCCCCTGTCGAAGCGATCCGCGCTAGCTTCAGGGGAAAGCAACGCTGAAGAAAAAAAAGAGCAACAAAAAGCAAACCAGGGAGGAAGTCGCGATGCGGCATCTACTGCACTTGATCGGCTATCGGAGCGCCAGAATGACGGCGGTGGCCGTTGCGTTCCTGTTGGCGGCCGCCACGGCGATGCTCCTGATCGGTCCGCCGGCGCATGCCCAGGACAAGAAGGGCTGGCCCGCGCGCATCACCTTCGCCACCGGACCGACCGGCGGCTTCGGCTACACCATGGGCGCCCCATGGGTGGCGACGGTCGGCTCGGCAATCGGCGTCGCCATTTCGCCCGAGGTCACCAGCGGCATCCCGTTCAACATTCAAATGACTCAGAAAAAGGATGTGGAGGCGGCGGTCGGCACCAGCGACATTGTCACATTGGGCTGGCGCGGCGAGGGCTACGCCAAGGGCAAGAAGCTGCGCGACGTGCGCACCATGCTCATGTTCGTCCCGTTCGTGTTCCAGATGTATACCGACGCGCGCTCCGGCATAAAGACGCTGGACGACCTCAACGGGAAAATCATGAACCCGAGCCGCGCCGGTTCGCAAACCGACGTGGTGCTGCGCGGGCTGGTCAAGACGTTCGGCCTCAAGCCCAAGCAGATCACCAATGTCAGCCCGCCGCAGGCCAACGATCTCATGGCCGACGGCCGTCTCGACGTGGCGATGGCGGCCGGTGCCGTTCCGCATCCCGCCGCCACGCAATTCGAGGCGCGCCTGCCGCTGCGCATCATCGGCCTCACCAAAGCGCAGCAGGAGAAGTTTATCGCCTCCCATCCGCAGCTCGCGCCGATGACCATCCCCGCCCATTCGTTCAAGGGCCAAGACCAGCCGTTGCTGACGGTGGGCAGCTACACCATGATCGTCGTCAACAAGGACCTGCCGGCGAGCTTCGTCTACGCGATGCTCAAGGCGACGTTCGATCACAAGACCGATCTCGCCCACGCCTACAAGGCCTTCGGCAAGCTCGACGCCAAAAGCATTCTGAACTCGCCGATCCCGCTGCACCCCGGCGCCGTCAAATATTTCGAGGAGCAGGGCATCAAGATTCCCGACAAGCTGAAAGGCTGAAGCTTGTCACCGGGCAGTGCGGCGTGCGCATCGCGCCGGCATCTTGCGGCGTGAACGTCGCGCTTGCCCTTGCTTCTGCAAGCTCGCGGAAAAACATGAGACGGGCCACATGCTGAAGCTCTACCAGGGACGACTCGCGGTCTGCGCGATCAAAGTGCGCTTGGTGCTCGCCGAGAAGGCGCTCGATTGGGAGCCGGTCAACTTAAATCTGCGCGCCGGTGAGCAGCACAAGCCCGATTATCTCAAGCTCAATCCCAACGGCGTGGTGCCGACGCTCATCCACGACGATTTCGTACTGATCGAATCGTCCGTCATCATGCAGTACCTGGATGAAGTCTTTGCCGCGCCCGCCCTGCAGCCGTCGGACCCCAAGGAGCGGGCGCGCATGCGCATCTGGATGAAGCGGGTCGATGAATACCTGCATCCCGGAAACGCCACGCTCACTTACGCCATGGTGCATGCCAACGAGATGCGGTCGAAGAGCCCGCAGGAGCTCGAAGCCTATTACCGCGGCATACCCAATCCGGCCACGCGCGCGCGCCAGCGCGCCGCCATCGAGCAGGGCATGGACGCGCCCGACGCCGTGCAGGCCTTGCAGTTTTACGACAAGGCGCTCGCCGACATGGACCGGCAGCTCGCGCGGCATCCCTGGCTTGCCGGCGATGCCTACTCGCTCGCCGACGCCGCCATGACCCCCTACATCAACCGCTTCACGATGCTCAGCCTGTCGAACCTGTGGAGCGAGACGCGCCCGAACGTCACGGCTTGGTTCGAGCGCATCAAAGCGCGGCCGTCCTACGGCAAGGCGATCGCGGCCTTCGTCACGGAAGCCGACCTGAAACCATATTCTGACCTGCCAAGCTGGGCGTGGAGCAAAGCGCAGTCCTTGCTGCAGGCCGCATAGCCGGGGTTGGCCAGGACCGCGAGCGCGAGGAGGCGCATCAGGTGTCGGCAATTGACGCGGACGTGGCCCAGACCCGCATCGCCTGGGCGCGGGATCAACTGACGACGACCATCGCCGTCGGCGTCACGCTGTTCCATTTCATCGCGCTGGCGCTGATCCCGCTCGACCCGTGGATATTCCTCGGCACCAGCGCCCATCTGTTTTGCGTCCTCGTGTTCATCAGTCATCCGGTGCTGGCGCGCCGGCCCCTGACGTCGGTGCTGATCGACGGCGTGTTATGCGCCGCGTCGGTCGCCGTGATCGTCTATCTTTGGGTCAACGTGGCGCAGATGTACTACCGCGTGGGTTTCGATCCTACGCCCGCGGACGTGATCTTCGGCACCATCGCGCTTGTCGTCATCCTTGAAATGGCACGGCGCTCGGTCGGCATCGTGTTCCCGATCGTGGCGGTCGGTCTCATTCTCTACGCCTGCTACGGCAACCTGATCCCCGGCATCTGGGGCAACCGCGGCTACGAGTACGCCCGCGTCATCAGCACGTTGTTCAGCACCGTCGGCCTCTACGGCTTCGCCATGAACGCGGCGGCTTCCTACATCGTGCTCTTCGTCACCTTCGGCGCTTTCATGGAAGCGACCGGCGTGGGCGAATTCTTCATCAATTTCGCCAATGCGGTGGCCGGGCGCAGCCGCGGCGGCCCGGCCAAGGTCTGCGTCGTTTCCAGCGCCTTGTTCGGCATGATCTCGGGCAGCTCGATGGGCAACGTCATGACCATCGGCACCTTCACCATTCCGCTGATGAAGCGCAGCGGCTATTCGGCGACCTTCGCCGGGGCGGTCGAGGCGGCCGCCTCCACCGGCGGCCAGCTCATGCCGCCGCTGATGGGGGCGGTGGCCTTCGTGCTCGCCGACGCGACCGGCACGCCCTATCGCGAGGTCATGACGGCGGCGACCATTCCGGCCATCTGCTATTTCGCTACCGTGTTCTTTGTCACCGATTTCGAGGCGCTGAAGCAGAACCTGCGGCCGTCGGCGGACGCGGCGACGCTCAATCCCTGGCGCGTATTGCGCAAGGATTGGCTGCTTCTGGCGCCGATCGCCATGCTGGTGTTCATGGTGGTCGTGTTGCAGCACTCGATCACGCTGTCGGCGATCTATTCCATCGGTGCGGCCATTGTCGTCGACACCGTCCGTAAGCGCCGGCTGCCGCGGTTGAGCATGATCTGGAAAAGCCTGGCGGCCGGCTCGCGCAACTCGATGCAGGCGGCGGCGGCTTGCGCCGCTGCCGGCGTGCTGGTCGGCGTTTTCGCGCTGACCGGCCTCGGCAACCGGTTCGTCATGGTGGCGACCGGCTTGAGCGGCGCCTATCTCGTCCCCGCGCTGATCGTGGTCATGCTGCTGACGCTGGCCATGGGCTTTCCGCTGCCGACGGTGCCCGCCTACGTCATCACCGGCATGATCGGCGCGCCCGTCATCGTGAAGCTGAGCGGCGTCGAGCCGCTGGTGGCGCACATGTTCGTCATGTATTTCGCCTGCGTCTCGACGGTGACGCCGCCGGTCGGCTTGGCGGCCTTCGCCGCCGCCAGTATCTCGGGGGCCAATCCCTACCGCACCGGCTTTACCGCCATGCGCCTGGGGATGGCGGCCTACATCGTCCCCTTCGTCTTCATCTTCAACCCGCATCTGCTCGGCTTCGGCACCTGGTATCAGGTCACGAGCGCGCTGGTGATGGCGCTGGCGGCGGGCTATGCGCTCGCCTGCGCGGTCAACAGCGACTATCACCCGCTGGCGCGCGTTGCCGTCGCGTTGACCGCGATCCCCATGCTGTGGCCGACGGTCATCGTCAACGCGGCCGGGCTCGTGGCGCTGCTTGTGGTCGCCTATTTCGGCAGCAAGACCAGCCGCGCCGGCAGGCTCCTCGCCGCCGCGCCGATAGCCGGTGAGCTGAATTACGCGACACCGCGGGCTTCCAGCGCGGCCCTTGGCGATGACGGTCCGCACAGGTGAGGGACAAAAGGTGGCAGACGCAGTCGGTTTGATCGGCATTGGCTTGATGGGCACGGCGCTGGCGCGCCGGCTGCTTGACGCCGGTTACCCGGTGGTCGGCTTCGACGTCGCTGCGGCGCGGCGCGACGAGCTGCGGCGCATGGGCGGCGAGCCGGTCGAGCTCGATGGCGGAAGTCGCGCGCCGCTGTGAGCGCTACCTGATCGCCGTCATGACCATTGGTCAGGTCGAGGAGGTGGTCGAAGGCGCCGGCGGACTGATCGATGCCGGCAATGCCGAAACGCCGCGCATCGCTCTGTGCACCTCGACCTGCGAGCCGGACCGTATCGAGGCGCTCGCCGCCCGTGCCGCTGCGCGCGGGCTGGCGTTCCTGGACACGCCGGTCTCCGGCACCAGCCAGCAGGTTCTGCGCGGCGACGGCTACGGCCTGATCGCCGGCGACAAGCAAGCGGCGGAAGCAGCCGAGGATATCCTGCGCGTGATCTATCCGCGCCGCATCTTCGTCGGCGGCGCCGGCGCCGCCACCAAGACCAAGCTTGCCATCAATCACATCCTCGGGCTCAACCGCGTGGCGCTCGCCGAAGGCCTGGTGTTCGCCGAAAAGCTCGGCCTCGACCTGCGCAACTTTCTCGACGCGGCGCGTCAATCGGCCGCCTATTCGCAGATCATGGACGTGAAGGGCGATAAGATGGTCACCGGCGATTTTACGCCCGTGAGCAAAGTCTCCCAGCACCTGAAGGACGTTCACACCATGCTCGGCGAGGCGGGCAAACGCGGCCAGGCGCTGCCGTTCCTTGCGGTGCTGGCGGAAGTGCTCGAAGCCTGCGAGCGCCGCGGCGACGGCGAGCGCGACAACGCGATCACGATCGAGGAGATCCGCCGTCGGTCCGCGGCCTAGACCGATCCGGCACCGGCGACGGCAATCGGGAAGGAACGACCAGTGGCAAAGTCTGCAGTCGGCGTCATCGGCCTCGGCAATATGGGCCGCGGCATCGCGAGCAATCTCGGTAAGCCCGATCGGGACGTTTACGTCTGGGACCTGGCGGAAGCCGCGCGCGCGCGCTTCAAGGACAAGGGCGGATTCATCGTCGCGCCGCCGGGCGAGATGGCGGGCCATTGCGACGCGATCCTGTTCCTGGTGCCGGCGACGCCCGAGATCGAAACCTGCCTGGAGGGCAAAGACGGCATTCTCGCCAATGCCCGCCCAGGCTTGATCCTGTGCGATCTGACCACGTCCGATCCGCTCGCCACGCGGGCGCTGGCGGCGGAGCTAGCACCCCGCGGCATTCATTACATCGACGCGGGCACCAGCGGCGGGCCGACGCGCGCGGACAGTGGCGAGCTGACTTTGATGGTGGGCGGCGACGCCGGCGCCTTCGAGCGCGTCAAGCCGTTCCTCAGCGACATCGCCAAGACCATCTACTATCTCGGCGGCAGCGGCGCCGGCCATACCATGAAGCTGCTGCACAACATCGTCTGCCACGCCACCTTCTTTGCCACCACCGAAGCCTTCCGCCTGGGCGAGCGCGCCGGCCTCAAGCTGGCGGACATGGTCGAGGTGCTCAACAATTCCAACGCCCGCAGCTACGTGACGGAATCGCGCTACCCCAAGCACATCCTGTCGAAGAAGTGGGACGGGCGCTCGCGCATCTTCAACATGCACAAGGACATCGCCATGGGCGTCGAGCTCGGACGCCGCATGGGCGGCGGCACCGAGTTCTCCGAAGCGACCCTGCGCTATCTCGACAAGGCGGTCCGCCGCGGCATGGCGGAGGACGACTACACGCTGGTCTATCGCGATTTCGAGGAGATCAGGGCGGTGGACGCCGCGCCTCCGGGCGATGCCGGCAAGGCGAAAGCCGGAGCCGCAGGATGATAGCCGGGGATAGACGCCCGGGGAGGGCCGCATGAGCGCGATACGGCGCTATCTCGGCAATTTCGAGATGGTCTTCGCCGCCTTTCTGCTGGTGTTGCTGACGCTGCTGCTGTTCGTGCAGATCATCAACCGCTACATCCTCGGCACCTCGTTCGTCTGGCTCGAGGAGATCGCCCGTCTCAGTTTCGTCTGGCTGATCTATTTTTCCGCCGCCGGCGCCGCCCGCGACGACCGCCATATCCGCATCGAGATCGTCGACTTGTTCCTGCCGCCCGCCGCGGTCACGGTGATCACGCTGATCGCCGACGTCATCGTGTTCGGTTTCGATCTGACGGTGGTCTGGCTCGGCATTTTGCTGGTGCGGTCGAGCATTCAATATGGCGAGACCACGCCCGTCACCGACATTCCCATGGGCCTGGTCTATGCCGTCATCCCGGTGTGTTACGGCCTGATGGCCTTCCGCCTGGTCCGCTTCAACATGCGCAAGCGCGCCGGCACGCTTGAGCCATCCACCATCGACGGTTTCGAGTAGGGACGGTGGGGCCAACGATGTCGATGCCTGCCTTGCTCTTCGGGCTTCTGGTGCTGCTGCTGGTGCTGCGCGTCCCGTTGGGATTTGCGCTCGGCATCGCCACCGTGGCGACCATGGCGGTCGACCGTTTGCCGCTGACCTCGCTTGCGGTCACTTATTTTTCCGCCGTCGACACTTTCGCCTTCATGGCCATTCCGCTGTTCCTGCTCGCCGGCAATCTCATGGAGCATGGCGGCATTTCCAAGCGGCTGATCGACATTTCCGACGTGCTGCTCGGCCGCCTTGTCGGCGGGCTGTCGCTGGTGACGATCGGCACCAGCATGTTCTTCGGCGCCCTGACCGGCTCGGGCAACACCGCGACCGCCGCGGTCGGCTCGCTGATGATCCCGACCATGGTCAAGCGCGGCTACGGCCGCCCCTTCGCCGGCGCGGTGACGGCGGTCGGCGGCACCATGGGCATCCTGATCCCGCCCAGCATTACGCTGATCGTGTACGGCATCATGGCCGACCTCTCGATCGCGCGGCTGTTCCTGGCCGGCGTGGTGCCGGGTCTCATTCTCGGCGCCTGCCTGATGGTCACCGCGTTCCTGATCAGCAAGAAGCGCGGCTACCGGGGCTCGGAAACGAAGTTCTCGACGCGGGGCTTGGGCGAGGCGCTGTACGAGGGCAAATGGGCGTTGCTGGCGCCCGTGATCATCCTCGGCGGCATTTACGGCGGCTTCATCACGCCGACCGAGTCCGCGGTCATCGCCGTGGTCTACGGCTATATCGTTGGCGCCTTCCTGCACAAGGAACTGACTCTCGCCAAGGTCTTGCTCAGCCTGAAGAACACGCTGGCGGTCACCGGCATCCTGGGGATCATCTGGGCGACGGCGCTCGGCTTCGGCGAGTTGCTCACGATCTATCAGATTCCGCAACTGGTCAGCAAAGCGATCCTCGGGCTCACCGGCAGCGCCGTGATGGCGCTCATCCTGATCAGCGTCTGGGAGACCTTCATCGGGATGTGGATGAACACCATGGCGCAGATCATCATCATGACGCCGATCTATCTGCAGATCATTCACACGCTCGGCGTGAATCCGATCACCTTCGGCATCATCTTCACGCTGAACTGCGAGATCGGGTTCGTCACGCCGCCCTTGGGAACCAGCCTGTTCGTGGCCATGCCGATCGCCAATGTGAAGCTGGGCGAAATCTCGCTGGCGGCCATCCCCTTCATTCTGACGATGTTCGTGGTGATCGGGCTGATCATCGCGTTTCCGGAGATTCCGCTCTGGCTGCCGAACCTGATCATGGGTCCCGGACAATGACGAAAGTAGTAAGATAGAGACTTGGCAAGACCGTTACGACAACAAGGCAAGAAGCACATAAGGGAGGAAACGACCATGAAGGCACGACTCTTATTGACGTCGCTGATCGTCGGAATGGGAAGCCTGCTATTCGCCCATCCGGGCAGCGCGGACCCCATCATGATCAAATTCGCGCACAATTCGCCGGTGCGGATGGACGCCGACTTCCACCGTTACTACGTCACCTTCTCGAAGCTGGCGGAGAAATATACCAACGGCAAGGTCGCCTTCCAGGAGTTCCCGGCGAGCCAGATGGGATCGGACGGGCAGGCGGCCAAGAAGCTGCAGCTCGGCCTGATCCAAATGATGGACCTTGCCTCCAACAATATCGCCAACCTCTACAGCGGCTTCGACCTGTTCACGCTGCCGTTCCTGATCAAGAGCATGGACTGCGGGGTCAAGCACGTGCTGCCCGATGCCAAGCTGTTGCAGGAGATTTCCGAAGGCGCGCAAAAGCAGGCCAATATCCGCGTACTCGCCTTCGAGACCGGCGGCATGCGCAACATGATGAACAGCAAGCATCCGATCATTTCGCCGGCCGACCTGCAGGGCCTGCGCATGCGGGTCGCCAAGAACCCGATCCTGCTCGATACCTACCACGCGCTGCACGCCGACGTGATCGGCGTGGCGCCGGCCGAAACCTATGGCGCGTTGCAGACCCACATGGTCGACGGCAACGACGGCGGCGCCGGCTGGGCCTATGCGCAGAAGCTTTACGAAGTGCAGAAGTACTATTCGATAACCGGCCACCAGATGGTGGTGACTTCGGTGATCATCAACAACAAGTTCTACGAGGGCCTGCCCAAGGATGTGCAGGAAGGCCTCTCCAAAGCCGCCAAGGAAGCAGCGGCCGACAACGCGGCATGGATGGAGGAGTATCAGAACAAGATCTATAAGATCTTCCAGAAATCCGGCCTCAAGATCGACCATCCCGATCTGGCGCCGTTCCGCAAGGCGGTGCAGCCGGTCTGGGCCAAATACGCCCAACGCGTCGGCGGCATGGAGCGGATCAACTACGTCGAGAAGCTGCAGAGCGCCTGCGAGTAGCCGGCGTTTGCGCGCCTGGCCCGTGCTCCTTCGCGGGCATTGGGTCAGGCGGCACCTCTACTTCGCCGGGATCACCGGCAACAGCAGATAGGCCTGCCGGCCGGGGCCGGCGTGCAGCGTCACGTCGCCGCCGAATACGGCCGCTGGACGGTCGCGCGGATCGGCGTGCTTGAAGGGACCGACGCCGGTGAACACCGCTTCGTGCGTGCCAAGGCCTTTCACCAGCCCCCCGGGCCACTCGTAATCGCGCCCGCGCACGGTCAGTCCAATGCGGTAGCCGCGCGGCACGACGATACAGGTCGGCCAGACTTCGACGTCCAGCTCATACCCTTCGCCCGGTGTCAGCGGCTGGATTTCGTCGTGCGTGTGATAGGGGCGGTAGGGGGTCGACAAGTTCGCGTCCAGCTTGCGATGCGAGGCCCGCAGCCAGCCCTGTGCGATGGGTGTGTGCGGATCGAGCGCGCCCATGAAGGTGACTTCTTTTATGTCGGGCGAAAACACCCGCACGATCAAAAATAGATCGGCGTCTTTGGTAGTCGACGACACGAACAGCTTGGCGGCGATCGGCCCGGTGATCTCGGTTTCCTGCGGTAGGGGATCGGTGAGGAAGGTCACGCCCTCGGAGAAGCCGCCATAGGTCACGGCACCATCTTGCGTCGGCGGCTCGCTCAGCAGCCGATGCCGTCCCGGCTCGAGATAGAATTTGGTCCATTGCGTGCGCGCCAGCGGCCACTCGTTTTCGTGGCGCTCGATGAATTTCTCTCCGGGATAACGGACCTGCAGCTGCACCTTCGGCTGGGTCGACCAGCCGGTATCCTCGCCTTTAAGAAAATGGCCGAAGAAGCGCTTTTGAATCGCGACGCCATAGTCGGTGTAGAACGACGTCCAATGCTCCAGGCCGTGCGCTTCCAGCCACTTGTCCTTGGACGCGGCGCGCACGAAGCCCTCGAAATTGCCGCGCGGGTGCAGGCCCTGTCCGCCCCAGTTGGCCGCCGACAGCAACGGCGCCGTCACTTTCGACCAATCCGGCATGCGCGCGGTCCAGAATTCGTCGGTCGCGAGCTTGTTGGGGAATGCCTCGGCTACCCAGTCATGGCGCAGGCTGCCGAGCTCTTCGTCGGTCAAGGTCTCAGGTCCCGACACCCATTCGCCGGTGATGCTGCTGCGCAAGCCGTTGCTGCCGCGCCCGTGCTGCACGCGCAGCACTTGCGAGGGAAACCAGCGATGGCGCGAGGGACAATAGATGCCGCCATGGAAGGTCAGGTCGCGATAGTAGTCGGCCGCTCCTTCCCACGCGCAAATGGCGGCGAGGTGCGGCGGCTGCAGCGCCGCCGTCTGCCATTGGTTCATGGCGTAATAGGAGATGCCGTTGAGGCCGATCTTGCCGGTCGACCACGGCTGTTCGGCGGCCCATTCGATGCAATTGTAGAAGTCCTGCGCCTCGCGCGGCGACCAGATGTCCATCACGCCTGGCGAGCGGCCGGCGCCGCGCGAATTGACGCGAACAACGGCGTAGCCGTCGGGCACCCACTTCTCCGGGTCGACCACCTCCCAGTTCTGATACTGGTTCGAGGAGCCCGCCGGCACGTCGGGGTGCGCTTCGCACATGCGCTGCCATTGATCGACATAGAGGTCGGCGAAGCGCAGCCACTTGCCATAGGGCCCGTAGCTCATGATGACCGGGTATTTGCCGTCGGCGACCGGCCGGTAGACATCGGCCCGCAGAATGATTCCGTCCTCCATTTCGATCGGCACGTCCCAGTCGATGCACATGCCGTCGCGCGTCTCGCTCACCTCGCGAAACTCCATGCTGCTGTTTCCCCTCGCACCGCGCACGCCGCAAAAATGCAGCAACGCCGCTTTAGTATTGCCCCCATGACGGAGAGGAGCAGCTGAGCGGAATTCGTCAATAGCCAACAATAACTTAGCTGCAGATGGGCAGCCCCGTGCCATACCGATCAATCTATCCTTTTACTTTGGCTCATCCACAGCCCGGAAAAAAGTGTTTTAAGTTCGAATATTTTATGTTTGTAATATCTCGCCTTTTGCGCCATGCTTGGTAAGCTAAGGAATTGGGCGGAGCCGGCGCATGCGGGCGGCAGTATTAGGGGGCGGCCCAGGCGGGCTTTATTTCGCGATCTCGCTGAAGCTGCGGGATGCGGCCCACGAGGTCGTCGTCATAGAACGCAACCGGCCCGGCGATACCTTTGGCTGGGGCGTGGTGCTCTCCGATGAGACACGCGACAACCTGCACGCCAACGATCCCGTGAGCGCCGAGCTGATCCGGCAGTCCTTCGCCTATTGGGACGACATCGCGGTCTATTACCGCGGCACGGTGGTGCGCTCGGGCGGCCACGGCTTCTGCGGCATCGCGCGCAAGCGGCTGCTCAATATCCTGCAAGAACGCGCGGCAAGCCTCGGCGTTGAGCTGCGCTTCGAGACGGAGGCGAAGGACCCGGCCGAATACCAGGATTACGACCTCATCGTCGGCGCCGACGGCGTGAATTCATGTGTGCGCGCCGCCCATGCCGACGTGTTCAAGCCCGACATCGACGTGCGCGCCTGCAAATATATCTGGCTCGGCACCCACCAGAAATTCGACGACGCCTTCACCTTCATCTTCGAGGAGACGCCGCACGGCTGGATCTGGGCACACGCCTATCAGTTCGACGCCGACACCGCGACCTTCATCGTCGAATGCTCCGAAGAGACCTGGCGCAATTTCGGCTTCGACCGCATGTCGTCCGACGAGACCATCGCGGCCTGCGAGAAGGTCTTCGCCCGCAATCTCGGCGGCAACGCCCTGATGTCGAACTCCAAGCATTTGCGCGGCTCGGCCTGGCTCAATTTCAACCGCGTGCTGTGCGAGCGCTGGAGCTATCGCAATATCGTGCTGCTGGGCGATGCGGCCGCCACCGCGCATTTCTCGGTCGGCTCCGGCTCCAAGCTGGCGATGGAAAGCGCCATCGCGCTAGCTAACTATATCCACAGCGAGCCGAACCTCGAATCCGCGTTCCGCCGCTACGAGGACGAGCGGCGGCTGGAAGTGCTGCGCCTGCAGAACGCCGCGCGTAATTCGACCGAATGGTTCGAGGACGTCGAGCGTTATCTCCATCTCGATCCGGTGCAGTTCAACTATTCGCTGCTCACGCGCTCGCAGCGCATCAGCCACGAGAACCTGCGCCAGCGCGATCCGGCCTGGCTGGCAGGCGCGGAGAAATGGTTCGAGCGGCAGGCGACCGGGCATTCGCCCAATGCCGCGCGCCCGCCGATGTTCGTGCCGTTCCGGGTGCGCGGGCTGGAACTCGCCAACCGCGTCTGCGTCTCGCCGATGGCGCAATACCGGGCGGTCGACGGCACGCCCAACGATTGGCACTTCGTGCATTATGCCGAGCGCGCCAAAGGCGGCGCCGGGCTGATGTTCACCGAGATGACCTGCGTGTCGGCGCAAGGGCGCATCTCGCCGGGCTGCACCGGGCTCTACAGCGGCGAGCACGAGCAGGCCTGGAAGAAGCTCGTTGATTTCGTGCATGCCGAGACCGATGCCAAGATCGCCATTCAGCTCGGCCATTCCGGCCTTAAAGGTTCGACCCAGCTCGGCTGGGAAACGCCGGACGCGCCGCTCACCGACGGCAATTGGGAAACTATCGGCCCGTCATGCGTGGCCTGGAGCACCGACAACCCGGCGCCGCGCGAAATGACGCGCGCCGACATGGACGAGGTGCGCGACGAATTCGTGCGCTCGGCCGAAATGGCGACGCGCGCCGGCTTCGACTGGCTCGAACTGCACTACGCCCACGGCTATCTGATGTCGTCCTTCATCACGACGCTGACCAACCGGCGCAACGACGAATACGGCGGCAGCCTGGAAAACCGCATGCGTTTTCCGCTCGAAGTCTTTCATGCGGTGCGCAAGGTTTGGCCGGACGAGAAGCCGATCTCGGTGCGCATCTCGGCGCACGATTGGGTCGGTCCCGGCGGGGTCATGCCGCAGGACGCGGTCTTAATCTCGCGCATGCTGGCCGAGCACGGCGTCGACCTGGTCGACGTCTCGGCCGGCCAGACCTCGGTCGAGGCCAAGCCCGTCTATGGCCGCATGTTCCAGACCCCGTTCTCCGACCGCATCCGCAACGAGGTCGGCATCGCGACGCTGGCGGTCGGCAACATCTACGAGCCCGACCACGTCAATTCCATCCTGATGGCCGGCCGCGCCGATCTCGTTTGTCTCGGGCGGCCGCATCTCGCCGATCCTTATTGGACGCTGCATGCCGCCGCCGACCTGCGTTACGAGGGCGTCACCTGGCCGAAGCCCTATCGGGCAGGGCGCGACCAGCTCTATCGGTTGAAGGCGCGCGCTGAAACTATGGCGGGGAAGGTGTGATGGCGGCGCTTTCGAACCATCATGCGCTCGTCACTGGCGGCGGCACCGGCATTGGCGCGGCGATCGCCCGCGCCTTGGGCGAAGCGGGGGCGGCCGTGACGGTCGCCGGCCGGCGCAAGGCGCCGCTCGACGAAATCGCCGCCAGCCTGCCCAAGGGCAAGGCGGCGGTCGCCGACGTCACGCGCGAGGCCGACTGCGCGGCCATGGTCGAGGCCGCGCGCGCAGCGCACGGTCCGCTCGACATCGTCGTCGCCAACGCGGGCCTGGCCGAAAGCGCAGCCGCCGGCAAGATCGATCTCGATCATTGGCAGCGCGCGCTCGACGTCAACCTCACCGGCGCCTTTCTCACGGTGAAGGCCGCGCTTGCCGACATTACGCGCGCCGAGAGGAGGAGTGCGCGCCGCGTCGTCTTCGTAGCTTCGACCGCCGGCTTGAAAGGCTACCCATACGTTGCCGCCTATTGCGCGGCCAAGCACGGCGTCATTGGGCTCATGCACGCGCTCAGCGTGGAGCTTGCCGGCAAGGGCGTCACCGTCAACGCGGTCTGTCCCGGCTACACCGAGACGCCGCTGCTCGAGGCCGCGGTCGACAACATTTCCGCAAAAACCGGCCGCCCGGCCGCCGATGCGCGCGCCGCGCTCGCCAAGGACAACGCGCACGGCCGGCTGATCACGCCCGAGGAGGTCGCGCAGACCGTGCTGTGGCTGTGCTCGCCGGCCGCGGCTTCCGTCAACGGTCAGGCCATCGTCATCGCCGGAGGCCAGCTATGAGCGTCGCGGCCAAGATACGCCCACGTGGCGCGGCGCGTCCCTTGAGCCGGCAGCGGCTGCGGCTGTGGCTGCGGCTCTTGCGCGCCACCCGCGCCATCGAGGCGGAATTGCGCGAGCGCCTGCGCGTGCAATTTTCGTTGACGCTGCCGCAGTTCGACGTTCTGGCCGCGCTGGTGCGCAAGCCCGACGGCATCACCATGACCGAATTGTCGCGCATGCTGATCGTGTCGAACGGCAATGTCACCGGCATTATCGATCGACTGGTGGCGGAGCGGCTGGTGGCGCGCCAGCCCGCGCCTAACGACCGGCGCTCGTTCCTGGTGCGCCTCACGCCGCAGGGGCAGACGGAATTCGCCACCGTCGCGCGCGCACACGAGCAATGGATCGACAAGATGCTGTCGGAATTCGACGGAGCCGAAGCGGAGACAATCATCCAGCACCTCGACGGCCTCGCCGGCCGCGTGCGCAATGGGAGAGCACGGCCGTGAACATGAAAGATTTAAAGCCGAAAAACTTCAACTGGCGCATGGCGGGCGACGTCGCGGTGATCACTTTCAACCGGCCGGAGCGCAAGAACCCCGTCACCTTCGATTCCTACGCCGAGCTCGGCGAAACATTCCGCAAGCTCGGCCATGCCGACGACGTGAAAGCCGTGGTGTTCGGCTCGAACGATGGCAATTTCTGTTCCGGCGGCGACGTGCACGAAATCATCGGCCCGCTCCTGAAGCGCGACATGAAAGGGCTGATCGCATTCACCCGCATGACCGGCGAGTTGGTCAAGGCCATGCGCGCCTGCCCGCAGCCGATCGTCGCCGCGGTCGACGGCGTCTGCGCCGGCGCCGGCGCCATGATCGCGCTGTTCTGCGACATCCGCTTCGGCACGCCGCAGGCCAAGACCGCCTTTCTGTTCACGCGCGTCGGTCTGGCCGGCTGCGACATGGGGGCCTGCGCCATGCTGCCGCGCGTGATCGGGCAGGGCCGCGCCGCCGAATTGTTGTTCACCGGCCGCACCATGAGCGCGGAAGAAGGCGAGCGCTGGGGCTTCTTCAATCGGCTGGTCGGCGCCGACGCGCTGGAAGCCGAAGCGATCGCCTTCGCCGCCAAGCTCGCCGAAGGGCCGACCTTCGCGCATATGATGACCAAGACCATGCTGGCGCAGGAATGGTCGATGTCGCTCGAACAGGCGATCGAGGCGGAGGCGCAGGCGCAGGCGATCTGCATGCAGACGCGGGATTTCCACCGCGCCTACGAGGCCTTCGCCGCCAAACAGACGCCGCGCTTTGAAGGCAACTGACATGCGCGACGCGAGCGTCCTCAACTGGCCGTTCTTCGAAGCGCGTCACCGCGCGCTGGCCAGGGATCTCGACGCCTGGTCGGCGGGCAATCTCGCCGGCATCGACCATCGCGACACCGACGCCGCTTGCCGCAAACTGGTGACAAAGCTGGGCGAGGGCGGTTGGCTCCAGTTGACCGCGCCGGGCGAGCGCAACGAGCGGCTCGACGTGCGTTCGCTGGCGCTCGTGCGCGAGACGCTTGCCGGCCATGACGGACTTGCCGATTTCGCCTTCGCCATGCAGGGCCTGGGCGCAGGTCCCATCTCGCTCTACGGCAATGAGGCGCAGCGCGCCGCCTGGCTGCCGAAGACCCGCGCCGGCAAGGCGATCGCCGCCTTCGCTTTGACCGAGCCGGCCTCCGGCTCGGACGTTGCCAATATCTCGACCGCCGCCCGGCGCGACGGCGCCCATTACGTGCTCGACGGCGAGAAGACCTGGATCTCCAACGGCGGCATCGCCGACGTCTATGTGGTGTTCGCCCGCACCGGCGAAGCCCCGGGTGCGCGCGGGCTCTCCGCCTTCATTGTCGAGGGCGGCAATCCCGGCCTTTCGGTCGCCGAGCGCATCGCCGTGATCGGGCCGCATCCGCTGGCGCGCCTCAAATTCGAAAACTGCCGGGTCCCGGCCGAGGCGATGATCGGCAAGCCGGGCGAAGGCTTCAAGGTGGCGATGGCGACGCTCGATGTGTTCCGCACGACGGTGGGCGCCGCCGCGCTCGGCTTTGCGCGCCGCGCTCTGGCCGAAACCGTAAGCCGCGTGCGCGCGCGCGAATTGTTCGGGGCGCCGATGGCGGAATTGCAGATGGTGCAGGGTCACATTGCCGACATGGCGGTCGAGCTCGACGCCGCCGGGCTGCTGGTCTACCGCGCCGCCTGGATGAAGGACGCAGGCGCCGCCCGCGTCACGCGTGAGGCGGCCATGGCCAAGCTCTACGCCACCGAGGCCGCGCAGCGCATCATCGACGCCGCCGTGCAGCTGCACGGCGGCGACGGCGTGCGCGCCGGCCATCCGGTCGAGACGCTTTATCGCGAAATCCGCGCGCTGCGGATTTATGAAGGGGCCTCCGACGTTCAGAAAATCATCATTGCCCGAGCCGTCCTGTCGGAAACTTCAGGAGCAGTAGCATGAGCAAAACCATTGCACTCGGTCCGTCCGCGCATGTCGACACTTTCGCGCGCGACAATCTTCCGCCCTTCGCGCAATGGCCGGACATCCTGCTCGAGCGGCCTGAGTTTCAATATCCCGAGCGGCTCAATGTCGGCGTCGAATTGACCGATCGCATGGTGGAGAAGGGCTTCGGCGATCAAACCGCGCTGATCGGCAACGGGCGGCGGCGCACCTATAAGGAACTCGCCGATTGGTCGAACCGGCTGGCCCATGCCCTGGTCGAAAACTACGGCGTCAAGCCCGGTCACCGCGTGCTGATCCGCTCCGGCAATAATCCGGCACTGGTCGCCGCCTGGCTCGCCGCCACCAAGGCCGGCGCCGTGGTGATCAATACCATGCCGTTGCTGCGTGCAGGCGAACTGACCAAGATCGTCGACAAGGCCGAGGTCGCGCTGGCGCTCACCGACAGCCGCATGGCCGACGAGCTCGTCGCCTGCGCCAAGACCAGCAAGTTCCTGAAACAGGTGATCAATTTCGACGGCACCGCGAACCACGACTCCGAGCTTGACCGCATCGCACTCGACAAGCCGGTCAAGTTCGACGCGGTTCCCACCGGCCGCGACGACGTCGCGCTGCTCGGCTTCACCTCCGGCACCACCGGCGAGCCGAAGGCGACCATGCATTTCCACCGCGATCTCCTGATTATCGCCGACGGCTATGCGCGCGAGGTCCTCAACGTCACGCCCGACGACGTGTTCGTCGGCTCGCCGCCGCTCGCTTTCACTTTCGGGCTCGGGGGCTTGGCGATCTTCCCGCTGCGCTTCGGCGCCACCGCGACGCTGTTGGAGAACGCCTCGCCCGCCAACATGATCCAGATCATCGAGACCTACAAAGCGACGATCTGCTTCACCGCGCCCACCGCCTACCGCGCCATGATGGTCGCCATGGACCGGGGCGCCAATCTGTCGTCGCTGCGACTTGCGGTGTCGGCTGGTGAGACGCTGCCGGCCCCGGTGTTCGAGGAATGGACAGGCAAGACCGGCAAGCCGATCCTCGACGGCATCGGCTCGACCGAGATTCTGCACATCTTCATCACCAACCGCGTCGGCGACGCCCATCCCGGCACGACCGGCCGTCCGGTCACCGGCTACCAAGCCAAGATCGTCGACGACAAGATGAACGAGGTTGCGCGCGGCACGATCGGCCGCCTCGCCGTGCGGGGGCCGACCGGCTGCCGCTATCTCGCCGACAAGCGCCAGATGGACTACGTGCGCGACGGCTGGAACCTGACCGGCGACACTTTCATGCAGGACGAGGAGGGCCGCTTCCACTTCGTCGCGCGCGCCGACGACATGATCGTGTCGGGCGGCTACAACATCGCCGGTCCCGAAGTCGAGGCCGCGCTTTTGCAGCATGGCGACGTTGCCGAGTGTGCAGTGGTTGCCGCCGCCGACAGCGAGCGCGGCCAGATCGTCGCCGCCTTTGTGGTTTTGAAGGCCGGTGTTGCCGGGGATACCGACTGCATCAAGCGGCTGCAAGATCACGTCAAGGCGGTGATCGCGCCCTACAAATATCCGCGTGCGGTGAATTTCATCGAGGCCCTGCCGAAAACGCAGACCGGCAAGGTTCAGCGCTTCCGCCTGCGCCAGCAGTGAGAGGCCCATGAGCAACGCCGATTTTAAAATCCTGCAGCCGAAAGCCTGGGCAAGCCCGCAAGGCTATGCCAACGGCATCGCCGCCGCGGGCCGCGTGGTCTTCATCGCCGGCCAGGTCGGCTGGGACGCCGAGGCGCGCATGGTCGGCAGCGATCTGGTCGCGCAGGCCGAGCAGGCGCTGAAGAACATCGTTGAAGTGCTGGCGGAAGCCGGCGGCACGCCGGACCATCTTACCCGCCTGACCTGGTACATCATCGACAAGGCGGCTTACGTCGCGCGCCGTAAGGAGATCGGCGCGGCCTATCGCCGCGTCATCGGCAAGCACTTTCCCGCCATGTCGTTGTTGGTGGTGGCGGGGCTGCTGGAGGACGACGCGCAGGTAGAGATCGAAGCGACCGCCGTTATTCCGCAGGCATGATGGTGCGTTGCGCTGGATGGCCATTGGCGGCAGAACGGCGCCAGCCAGCCGGAGACGACGGCATCCAACGGATGCCGTCGTCAGGGAGTTGCGAGGCTTATTTTTTGACGCTGTAGAGCCGGGCCTTGGTCGTTTTTTGATAGTCCAGACCTTTCGGGTAGGTCAGGATTTCGAGGCTCTGCCCCCACGGCGTGAGAAAATAGACGAAGGTTTCACCGCCATTGGGCTGATGAGCGACCGGCGTTGGGTTGCCGAGCACTTTGACGCCCGGCACCGTCTTGAGATAGGCGACCGCCTTGGGCAGGTCCGTGACGTAAAACGCGATGTGATTGCCGCCGACGTCGCTGTTCTTTGGCGGCGTTTCGGACTGGCTCTTGGCCGTATATTGAAACAGCTCCACGTTCTGCGTCGGGCCGCAGCGCATCATGGCAAGCGTCGTGGAAGCGCGCGGATCGACATTGAGGTTGCTCTTCATCCAATCGCCTTTCGGGTCGCTGAACGGCCCGGCGGTATAGACGTGGGTGCAGTTCAACACTTTGCTGAAGAACTCGATCCCTTGTTTGAGATCGGGGACGGTAAGGCCGATGTGATCGACGCCGACCATCGTCGGGATGCCGTCCGCTAAGGTCGCGGACATGCTCATTGCGGTGATGGCCACAGCCGCGCCGAGGCCGGCCACGTAACGCCAAAACAGGCATTTCATCGCTGGGTTCCTTTTCGCACGAAGTCCCGGATATTGCGGCTATAGTTGAGACATAAAAAGTTTAATTGTAAAGTATAAAGTAGTGGGAGCGCGCATGCGCGAGCCGCTCAGCGGTTTTCGGCGCTGGCCAAGCGCATCGCCAATGGCTTCAACGCCCCGCCCGACTTCTTCTTCCCGCGGTGCCGGAAGATGCCGAGCGCCATCTCAAGCAATTCGTGGGGTAGCGGCCAGGCGACGCGTCGCTACAAAAAGCCGTCGATTGTTTTGATGGCGCCCGCCAGGGCCATGCCATCCTCGTCTTTGAGCGCCGCTTCACGCAGGCGGCGCGCCCAGTCGGCCGCGTCGGCGCGGCCCTCGAGCCGGCTCGCGGTCGCCATCACCTTGTCGAACTTCGACTGGCCGCGCGCGTGGGTGTCGGAATAGCCCTTCACCAGCCGGCGCGCGCGCACGAGCTCGACCGCCAGCGCGTAGTCCTTGGCGGCTGCGGCCTTGACCTGCTTGAGCCAGGCGTCGCGGTGGGCGACTTCGGTTGCGTGGCGCAAGGTGCCGCGGCGGAAGCGCTTCAAGCCGCCGAGCACATAGAGCACCAGGAACCAGCGAACCGTGCCGGTCCTGACCCGGCGCCCGCGGTTGACGATGCCGTCGAGCCTTTTGAACAGCGCCGGGCGGCGCTCGATGAAGCGGCCGAGGCCGGCCGGCAGCGAGCCGCAGACCTCGTCCATTCGCGGATGCATGAATTCGGTCATGTAGACCAGTTGATCGGGCGCGGCCGCCACCTCGGCGCGCACCCGCTCGAAGCGGCTGCCGCGCGTCTTCAGGTCGGCGACGCGATAGACGTCGTCATAGGCCATGGCGACGGCGAGGTACTTGGCCGCTTCGCGGGTGAGCGCGAAATCCTTGGTCTCGCCGCCGGCGGCCTTGTCGCAGGCCAGCACGTCGGCGAGCCAGTCGAGATATTCATGACCGTAGGGCACGTCTTGGAAATCAACGACGCGCTGTAGGCCGGCGCCAATCATGTCGTGGGTGGCGGCCGGGAAGGAGGCTTTGACGCGCGCAACCAGCGCGTCGTAGGCCTTGTGTCCGACCGGCGCGAGTTCCGGAACGCGCTTCCCGGCGCCGGGCTTCGGCGCGGCCGGACGCTTGCCCGACTTAAGGTCGGCGCTGGCCTGCTCGAAGCCGAGCGCGAAGGCGCGCAGGCTGGGTTCGACGCCGACGCCGGCGGCGCGGATCGTGGCCTCGAACGCCGCGCGCTCGAACGGCAGCACTTTGGCTGCGGCCAGCGCGCCGAACAGCACCGCCGAGATCACGCTGCCCGATTTGTCCGCCATTTCCGCCATGTCGAAAGCAATGAACCGCTTGGCGGCCGCGAGCGCCGCCTCAAAGACGGTGGCGGCATCGCCGATGCCGTCGCCGGGCGTCTGCTTTTCGACCACGGCGTAGGCGCGGTGCGACGAGGCGATCAAGGTGGTGCGCTCGGGGGTGATCAGACCGCGCTGAATGGCGCGGCCCGCTTCCATCAGCTCGGCGCCGATGACGACGTCGACCTCGCCGGGAACCACCATCAGCGAAAGGACGGGACGCAGCCCGGCCGGCGCATCCTTCGGCAGCGGCAAGGCCTCGATGTAGTAGATGGTGGCGCCGGTGCGCTGCGCGACGCCCGGCACCGAGGTCGATTGCGCGGCCCAGCTTTGGCTCTCGCACAGCGCGACGATCCAATCGACCAGCACGCCGCCGCCTTGGCCGCCCATCGCCATGACCGCCATCGCCAGCGGCCGCGCCGTGTCGAGCGCGGAATCGACGGAACTGGCGGGCGAGGCGATGTTCATCGGTCAGTCCGCCGTTTCACGCGAAGGCGATGCGGCGGCGCGCGCGCCGGCGCTGCAGCCAGCCGATCACTGCGGCACGCATCCGGGCCAGGAAACGGTCCATGCCGGTCGGATTGTGGATGATGTCGGCGCGATAGAATGACGGGCACAGCACCGCTGCTTCCGACACCTCGCCGCAATTGCCGCAGCCGACGCAGGTGTTATCGATGGCCGCGACGGGATCGTCCTTGAGCGGATCGCTCGTGTGCTTGATCGACAGCGATGGGCAGCCGGAGAGACGGATGCAGGCGTGATCGCCGGTGCAGACGTCCTCGTCGACGCCGAAGCGCTCGCGCACCATGCGTTCGCCGTTCTTCACCGACTTGTTGAACAGCGGCTTCACCCTGCGCTGCTTGTTGAGCATGCATTCGGAGGACGCGACGATCACTTTCGGGCCCGGCGAGTTGGTGGTGAGGGCCTCTTTCAGCGTGTCGCGCATCTTGGCGACGTCGTAAGTGCGGTCGATCTGGCGCACCCAGGTGGCGCCAACGCCCTCGACCGCCTTGGTGATCTGGTTGTTGGTCGAGCGCGAGGCGCTGTCGGCGCGGGAGGAGAGGAGGTCCTGTCCGCCGGTCGCCGAGGAATAGAAGTTGTCGACCACGACGATGACGCCGTCGTGCTTGTTGTAGACGGCGTTGCCGATCGAGCTATTGAGCCCGTTATGCCAGAAGCCGCCGTCGCCGATGAACGCGATCGACTTCTTGTCGGCTTTGACGTTGAACGCCGCCGCTGAAGCGGGGCCCAGGCCGTAGCCCATGGTGTGGGCGCCGATATTGAAGGGCGGCAGGCTCGAGAACAGATGGCAGCCGATGTCGGCGGCGATGTGGTGCTTGCCGAGCTCCATCTCGACCAACTTCATGGCGGCGAAGATCGGCCGCTCCGGGCAGCCAGTGCAGAAACCGGGCGGACGCGGGGGCACGGCGCCGGCCAGCGCCTTTACGCGCGGATCGTCGTGGATATTCGGCTCGTTCGGCGCCCGCGCCTGATCGGACAGCGCGCCCGGCGCGTTGCTCGTCATGAAGGCGCGCACGCCCTTGAACATCACGTCGGCGATGTATTCGCCGGCCATCGGCAGCACGCCCTTGCCGAACACCTTTGTGTTGATGTCACGCCGGCGCAGGATCGTGCAGATCGCCTGCTCGATATGTTCCGGCTGGCCTTCCTCGACGATCAGCACCGCCTTCTTGCCGGCGCAGAATTCGGCCACTTCGTCGTCGACCAGCGGATAGGTGACGTTCATGACAATAGATCGGCACCCGCGTCTTGCCCCAGACGTCGGCGAGTCCGAGGCGTTCGAGCGCGCGAACGACGCCGTTGTACATGCCGCCCTGGGTGATGATGCCGATATCGGCCAAGTCGCCGTCGAAAAATTCGTTGAGCTTACGCTCTTTGATGAAGTTCACCGCGGCCGGCCAACGCTTCTCGACCTTGTCCTTTTCGTGCGCATAAGAGGCGGGCGGCAGCACGACACGGCTTGTGTCGCGCACCGGATTCTCCAGCGCCTGCTTCAGCGTGAACGGCGGCGGCTTGTTGTCCTTGGCGATGAACGAGCCGTGCACATGGCAGGCGCGGATGCGCACTTCCAGCATCACCGGCGTGTTGGAGGCTTCTGACAATTCAAAGCCGTCCTCGACCGCCTTGACGATCGATTCCAGGTTTGGGCGTGGATCGAGCAGCCACATCTGCGACTTCATCGCAAAGGAGTGCGAGCGCTCCTGCATGATGGAGGAGCCTTCGCCATAGTCCTCACCGATGATCACCAGTGCGCCGCCGGTGACGCCGCCCGAAGTCAGGTTGGCGAGCGCGTCGGAGGCGACGTTGATGCCGACCGGCGACTTGAAGGTGACGGCGCCGCGGATCGGGTACATCACCGAAGCGGCGAGGGAGGCGGCGGCGGCGGCTTCCGACGCGGAATTGGAGAATTGTACGCCGAGCTTGCCGAGCGTGTCCTTCGCGTCGTTTAGCACGTCCATCAGATGCGAAATCGGCGCGCCCTGATAGCCGCCGACATAGCCGACGCCCGATTGCAGCAGCGCCTTGGTGATGGCAAGGATGCCTTCCCCACGGAATTCCTGGCCGGCTCCGAGTTCGAGGTCCCGCACTTCTTTGGCAAAGGATCGTTCCGCCATGACGTGCTCCGCATCATTCCTGAGCCGCCGGCATGTCCGACGATGCTGGCGGACCGGCGCATGCCGGAAGGCCGCCGATATCCGGTTGGGAAAGTTTATACATAAAGCAATTGCACTGTCGATGCCGTGGCCAATCCGGCCAAGGCAGTGCAGCAGCGCTTAAAAGCTTTTATTCCGCGACAATTGACACTACGCCGCCTACCGATAATATTTCAACTGTAAAATAATTGCGCGCGCCCGCGAGGTGTTTCACGTGCGCTGCGGGACACTTCGAACCAACCCCGAGGAGTAGACCATGTCCGCATCAGTGTTGACGCAACTGGCGGCGGCGCTCGCCAATAATTCGGTCCGGGTCGTCGATCTGACCCAGACGCTGCGGCCGTCGACGCCGGTGATCCAGTTGCCGCCGGATTTCGCGCCGTCGAACCCCTTCACCATGACGGAGATTTCTCGTTACGACAGCCGCGGGCCGGCCTGGTATTGGAACAATCTGTCGATGGGCGAGCACACCGGCACCCATTTCGACGCGCCGGTGCACTGGGTGACTGGCAAGGACTATGCCGACGGATTCACCGACACCCTGCCGGTTCAGCGTTTCGTTACGCCGGCCTGTGTCATCGACTGCACCAAAGAAGTTGCGGCCGACGAGACTTTTGTATTGGAAGTGCCGCACATCGAGGCCTGGGAAAAGCAGCACGGCAAGATTCCGGCGGGCGCTTGGGTGCTGATGCGCACCGGCTGGTCGAAGCGTGGCGATTCCCCGGCCTTCCTCAATGCTAAGGAAGACGGCCCACATTCGCCCGGCCCGAGCGCGGCGGCGATGAAATTCTTGGTCGAGCAGCGCGACGTTAACGGCTGGGGCGTCGAAGCGGTCGGTACCGACCACGGTCAGGCGTTCGGCTTCGAGCCGGCCTTTCCGGCGCATAATCTGATGCATGGCGGTAAGAAACTCGGGCTCGCCAGCCTGTGCAATCTCGATCAGTTGCCGCCGACCGGGGCAATTCTGATCACGCCGCCGTTGAAGATCGAAAAGGGCTCCGGTTCGCCGCTGCGCGTGCTTGCCCTGGTACCGGCCTGAACGGCCACTGCGCCCGCGCCGCCGCGTATGCCCGGCAAGGGCAGGGGCGGCGCAGCCTTTCCATGGACATTAGCCGCCATGAGTGACGCGGACTACATCGTCGTCGGCAGCGGCATCAATGCCCTGGTCTGCGCCGCCATGCTCGGCACCAAGGGTCGCAAGGTCCTGGTGCTGGAGCGCAACGACCGCATCGGCGGCTGCATCCGCACCGATGCCGTCACCGCCCCCGGCTTCATCCATGACGTGATGGCGACCACCTTCGTGTTGTTCGTCACTTCGCCCGCGTTTGCCGCGCTCGGGCCTGCGCTCGCCGAGCGCGGGCTCGCCTTCGCCGACAGCGACACGCCCACGGGCGTGCTGTTGCCGGACGGCCGCTGCGCGGTGCTGTCGAAGGACCGCGTCCGCAACATCGCCAGCTTCGAAGCGCTCGCCGTCGGCGACGGCAAGACCTTCGACGCCGAGATGCAACGCTTCGGCGGCAACGCCGGTTTTGTCTTCGGCCTGCTCGGCGGTTCGCTGTGGTCGACGGCGACGGCCAAACTGATTGCGCGCGAGGGCTGGCGGCGCGGCTTGCGCGGGCTAGCGCGCTTTTTCGGCGAGGCATTGGCCTCCGGCCGCGCCCATCTCGAGACGCGCTATCGCTCCGAAGTAATGCAGGCGCTGTTTGCGCCTTGGGTGCTGCATTGCGGGCTGTCGCCGGAAAACGCCTATGGCGGCGAGATGGTCAAGGTGATCGGATTCGCGCTGGAGGCGGCGGGCGCGCCGATCGTCAAGGGCGGCGCGCAGAAAGTGCTCGATGCGTTCGAGAAACTGATTATCGATCAGGGCGGCGGCATCCGTACCGCCGCCGATGTCGAGCGGATCGAACTTGACGGCCAGGGCCAGGCGCGCGGTGTGCAACTTGCCGACGGCAGCCGCTTGTCGGCCAGCCAGGGCGTGATCTGCTCGGTGGCTCCGGGTCAGCTTTATCAACGCCTGTTGAAGGATCAACCTTTGCCGGCCGAGGTCAGCGACGGGCTGGCGCGCTTCCGATACGGCAAAGGCAATATGCAAATGCATTACGCCTTGTCGACGCCGCCGCGCTGGAAATCGGGCGGTCTCGATAAGGTCGCGCTGTTGCATCTCACCCCCGGGCTCGACGGCGTGTCGCGCGCCAGCAACGAGTGCGAGCGCGGATTGCTGCCGGCGGTGCCGACGATCTGCGTCGGGCAGCCGACCGCGCTCGACCCTTCGCGCGCGCCGGAGGGCAAAGCCATTCTGTGGCTGCAAATGCCGGAAGCGCCGCGCGTCATCAAAGGCGACGCCGCCGGCGAGATCGCCGCGCCCGCCGACGGGCGGTGGACCGACGCCCTTCGGGAGCAATATGCCGATCGCATCGAGGCCATTCTCGCGGCGCACATCGACGGGTTCCGCGCGAGCGTGATCGCGCGCCGCGCCTATTCGCCAGCCGATCTCGAAGCGATGAACACGAACTTGGTCGGCGGCGATCCTTATGGCGGCTTCTGCGGTCTCGACCAGTTCTTCATCTGGCGGCCGTTCAAATCGTCGGTCAATCACCGCACCCACGTGCCCGGCCTCTATCACATCGGCGCTTCGACCCACCCAGGGCCGGGCCTCGGCGGCGGCTCGGGTTTTCTGCTGGCGCAAAAGCTGGCGTGAGCCTTCCCGACGTCGCCCTGGCTGAGCGCTCGATGCCGCGCTTTCACGCATTGTGCCGCGGGAAATGCACCAAGAATCGCCTTGCGGCCCCCGGCATTTCCTTTACACTTAAAATATCCGGTGGCCGGGCGTTGAGGCCGCGGGCAACGCTGCGGTGGTTTTGCAGCGAAAAATGCAGCGTAAAGGGGAGCCCTCCATGTACAAGCCGACCCGTCGTGAAACGCTCGCCCTCGGCGCGGGCGCTCTGATTGCCAGCGTGATCGGACCGCGCGGCGCCGCCGAGGCGGCCGCCATGGGCGACACACTGACCATCGCCTATAACGTCAACCTGCCGGCCTTCGACCCGACGGTCGGGCCATCGGCGGTCAATCCGACCATCCAGGCGATCTATCGCTCGGTGTTCGACCAGTTCATCGGCCAGAAGCCGAACCTGGCCTTCGAGCCCGGCCTGCTCACCGCCTGGGGCTGGAACGACGAGAAGACCAAGATTTGGATGGACGTGCGCGAAGGCGTTACCTGGCATGACGGGTCGCCGTTCACGCCGGAAGACATCGTGTGGTCGTTGGAGCGCGCCGGCAATCCCAAGACCGGCAACCCGATCACGTTCATCTGGTCGACGCTGAGCAACTTCAAGATCGACGGCAAGCGCGTCACCGCCGACGCCAAGCAATACGATCCGGTGCTGTTCAAGTGGATGGCGTTCCTCACCGGCTTTGTCATGCCGAAAGCGTACTACACCAAGGTCGGCGCCGAAGGCTTCGAGAAGAAGCCAGTCGGCACCGGGCCCTACATGGTCGACGAGTACCAGGGCAACGCGTTCCTGCGGCTGAAGGCCAATCCGAAATACTGGGGCGGCAAGCCGGCCTTCAACACGGTCGTGTTCAAGTTCGTCACCGACGCCACCAGCCGCGTCGCCGAGATCGAGAGCGGATCCTCCGATCTGACGCTGGAAATTCCCTACGAGGAATATGACCGGCTGCGCAAGAAGAAGGGTCTCGCCGGCGTCGCCACGCCGATCACCGACATCGGCATGATCTTCATCAACTCCAACGACGCCAATGTGCTGACCAAGGACGTGCGTCTCGCCGCGAACTACGCGATCGACAAGCGGGCGATCGTCAAGCGTCTGCTGCGCGGTTACGGCGTGCCGATCTCCACGCTCGAGGCACCCGAGTACGAAGCCTTCGATCCCACCATCAAGGTGCCTTACGACCCCAAGAAGGCGGCTGCTCTGATGAAAAAGGCCGGCTATTCGCCGAACAAGCCGCTCAAGACCAAGATTCAGACCACGCGCGGCTTCAAGCCGAAAGACTACGAAATGATCCAGGCGATCGTCGGCATGTGGCGCAAGATCGGGCTCGACGCCGAGATCGAGGTCTACGAGGTCGCCAAGCACTTCGAGCTGCGCACCAGCCATAAGCTGGCGCCGTTCGCCTTCTACAATTGGGGCAATGCCATCGGCGATCCGACCACCTCGACCGGCTTTGCCATGTTCGGGCCGTCGCCGCACTCGAGCTGGAAGAGCAAGGACGTCGACGCCATGATCGGCCCGCTCTGGGGCGAGAAGGACGAGAAGAAGCGCATCGCCGGCTGGAAGGCCGTCGCCAGGTACATCGCCGAGCAAGGCGACGTGCTCCCGCTGCTGCAATACGTGCAGCCGATCGTCTACAAAGCCGCGCTGAAGGTGACGCCGAACGTGTCCGGCGCCATGCAGCCGACGCTTGTGTCGAAGAAGGGCTAAGTGTGACAATGCGGACCGGGGCAACGGGAAGGCCCAGCTCAGCGCTTAGTCGATGATCGCTTCGGTCCTGGTCAAACGAGTCAGCATGGCCATCGTGACGCTGTTCGGCGTCGCGGTGGTCGTGTTCCTACTGTTGCGCGTCGCGCCCGGCAACCCGATCGCGATGATGATCGGCGCCGGGGCGAGCGCGGCGGACATCGCCGCCTTGCGCGCCCATTACGGGCTCGATCAGCCGATCCTTATCCAGTTCGGCATCTGGCTTGGGGGCGTCGTGCGGGGCGATTTCGGGGTTTCGATTTCGTTGCACCGCAGCGTACTCGAGCTGCTCGCCGAGCGTCTGCCGGCCACGCTCGAGCTGGCGATCGCCGCCTGCCTGGTGGCGGTCGTGTTGGGCGGCGCGACCGCCATCCTCGGCACTTTGTGGCGCCGGCGCGCCGGCGAAGCCGTGATCGACGCCGCCGACGGGCTGCTGCTGGCGGTGCCGGATTTCATCTGGGCGTTGTTCTTCGTGCTGCTGCTTGGCGTGTTGTGGCCGGTGCTGCCGCTGTCAGGCCGCATGGATCCGACCATCGGCGTGCCCTTCGTGACGCATTTCTATCTGGCCGAGAGCCTGCTCACCGGGCGTTTCGCCATCGCCGGCGACATTATTACCCACATGGTGATGCCGGTGTTGGCGTTGGCATTGCCGCTGGCGGCGGTGATCGCGCGCATTCTCAAGGAAGCCCTCAGCGAAGCGATGGTGCAGGACTACGTGCTGATCGCGCGGGTCAAAGGCATGTCGGAACTGCGCCTGGTGATCGGCGAGGCGCTGCGCAACGCGGTGGGGCCGACGCTCGCGCTGACCGGCGTGCAGTTCACCTTTCTGATCGGCGGCACCGTCATCGTCGAGCGCATCTTCGCCTATCCGGGCATTGGCTCGATGGCGATCGATGCCGTGATAAACCGCGACTTGCCGCTGATCCAAGGCCTGGTGCTGGTGTTCGGCGGCTTGTTCATCCTGGTCAATCTGGCGGTCGACCTCGCGGTGGTCGCGCTCAATCCGCGGCTGCGCCATGGCTGACGCGGCACTCAGCCGGCCGCTGCCCGCGCGTCGGCGCCGCGTCGCCAAGATCGCCCGCGCGCTGCTGGGGCAGCCGAAGGTGGTGTACGGCGGCGGCTTTATCGTGTTCCTGATCCTGCTCGCCGTGTTGGCGCCCTGGGTCGCACCGCACGACCCGCTGGCGCAGGACTTGATGTCGGGCACCCTGCCGCCGGTCGGCTTGGCCGGCCACGATCCGGGCTTCCTGCTCGGTACCGACGATCTCGGCCGTGACGTGCTGTCACGGCTGATCTACGGGACCCGCATCGCGCTCACGGTCGCCTTTGTCGCGGCCACGCTGGCCGCGTCGTTCGGCACCTTGTTCGGTCTGCTCGCCGGTTATTTTCGCGGCGTGACCGACGCCACGGTCTCTCGTCTGGTCGAGATCTGGATGGCGTTTCCGGCCGTGCTGCTGTCGATCCTGGTGGTCGCCATCATGGGCCCCGGCGTCACCTCGGTGATCGCGGCGATCGCGATCATCGATTGGACGCGCTTTGCGCGCGTCGTTCGCGCCGAGACCATGGCGCAGGCGCAGGCCGACTACGTCACCGCCGCGCGCACCCTCGGCTTCGGACGCTGGAGCATCCTGTTCCGCGAGATCCTACCCAACGTGGCGCCGGTCCTGCTGGCGCTGTTGACGCTGGAAATGGGCATCGCCGTGATCGTGGAGGCGATCCTTTCCTTCGTCGGCCTGTCGGTGTCGTCCGACACGCCCACGTGGGGCGGCATGATCGCGCAAGGGCGGCAGATCATCTACCAGGCGTGGTGGGTGTTTGCGGCGCCGCTGGCTGCGCTGTTCGCCACGGTGCTGGCTTTCAATCAGCTCGGCGACGGCTTGCGCCGCGCCCTCGACCCGGTGCTACGACGATGAGCCCGCCGCTGCTTTCCGTAGCCCACTTGTGCGCGGCCGCCGGCAACGACCGCGACACGTTGATCCTGCGCGACGTGTCGTTCGACGTCGCGCGCGGCGAGGTGCACGGGCTGGTCGGCGAGAGCGGCGCCGGCAAGTCGACGATCGCCAAGGCCATCCTGGACATCCTGCCTCAGGGTATCCGCCTCAGCGGCGGCGCCATCGCGCTCGAAGGCCGTGACCTCTTGATCCTCGATGTCGCTGCGCGGCGACGGCTGCTCGGCGCCGGTGTCTCGCTGATCCCGCAGGACCCGTTGACCGCCCTCAACCCCGGCCGACGCATCGAGGCCCAGCTCACCGACGGTTTGCGCATGTGGCGCGGCATGAGCGCGAAGGCGGCGCGCGAATGCGCGCTGCAACTGCTCGACGAGGTGCAGATGCGCGACCCCGAGCGCGTCATGCGCGCCTATCCGCACGAATTGTCCGGCGGTATGCGCCAGCGCGTGTTGATCGCCGCCGCCTTCGCCCTCGAACCCAAGCTGGTGATCGCCGACGAGCCAACGACCGCGCTCGACGTCACGGTGCAGAAGCAGATCCTGCGGCTCATCCGCGCCATGCAAGTACGCCACGGTACCGGCGTCGTTTTCGTCACCCACGATCTCGGCGTGGTGGCGCAAATCTGCGACCGCGCCACCTTGCTCTATATGGGCAAGGTGATGGAGCAGGGGACCGTTGCGTCCTTGCTCGAGCACCCGACCCATCCCTACACCAAGGCGCTGATGGAAGCCTGCCCACGCTACGACGAGCCGGGCCGCGGCCTCGCGCCGGTGCCGGAAGCGGTCTTCGCCGCCTGCCGGGCGGAGATTGCCGCGTTCGATCGGGCGGAGGCCGCGCATGGCTGACCCCCTGATCGATGCCCGCGGCGTGATCGTCGCCTATGCCGGGCAGCGCGGTGCCTTCGGCAAGCGGTTGCCGCCCAAGCCGGTGCTGCATTCCGTTGATATCGTCATCGGCCGCGGTGAGACCGTCGGCATCGTCGGCGAATCCGGCTCCGGCAAGACCACGCTCGGGCGCGCGCTGATGGGCCTGGTCAAGCCCAGTGACGGCTCGATCCAATTCGACGGCCACGAAATCACCGGCCTCTCTGAGGCCGCCATGCGGCCGCTGCGGCGGCGCATGCAGATGATATTCCAGGACCCGATGTCCTCGCTCAACCCGCGCCGCGCCATACGGCATATCCTGGTCGAGCCACTGCTCTTGCACGGCGTAACCGCCGACCGCCGCGCGGCGGAGGCGCAGGTGCGCACGGTGTTCGAACGCGTCGGCCTGCCGGTCGCCGCCCTCGACCGCTATCCGCACGAACTGTCCGGCGGTCAGCGCCAGCGTGTCGGCATCGCGCGCGCGGTGGTGCTCAAGCCCGACTTCGTGCTCGCTGACGAGATCGTCTCCGGCCTCGACGTCTCGACCCAGGCGCAGGTGCTGCAATTGCTCGGCGAGCTCAACCGCGAGATGAGCCTGTCGATGGCTTTCATCAGCCATGACCTGTCGGTAGTGCGCGCGGTTTGCGATCGGGTCTATGTGCTCTCGGAAGGCCGGGTGGTGGAGCAGGGGACCTGCGAAAGCGTGTTTGCCGCCCCGCAGGACGCCTATACCCGCACCCTGATCGAGGCCATTCCGCTGCCGGTGATCGATCCGGAATGGCTCGCGCGCCGGCAGCCGCAATAAGAAACCGGATCGACGGGAGAGCGAATGTACGACGCGATTGTCATCGGTGCGGGCCATAACGGTCTGGCGGCGGCGGTTCATCTGGCGGCCAAAGGCTGGCAGGTCGCGGTGGTCGAGCAGGCGCGGGAAGCGGGCGGCGCGGTGAAGACCCGCGAGGTCACGCTGCCGGGCTTCCGCCACGATCTGTTCGCCATGAACCTGAGCATGTTCGCCGGCTCGCCGTTCTTCGCCGCCTACAAGGACCGTCTGTTCGCCAACGGCTTAGGGCTCGCCGGGGCCGGCGATTGTTTCTCCAGCGCCTTTCCCGACGGGAGCTGGCTCGGCGTCAGCAGCGACCTCGACGCGACCGTCAAGCGCATCGCCGCGCTGTCGCCGCGCGACGCGGACGCTTGGCGCAAGATGGCCGGCGATTTTGCCGGCGACGCCCCGCCGATCTTCGGCCTGCTCGGTTCGCCGATGCCTTCATGGGCGGCGGCCAAGACGCTTTGGAAGGCCTATCGCGAGAAGGGCGCGCCGTGGCTCGGCGATCTCGCCCGGCTCGTTCTGTCGTCGCCGCGCGAATATCTCGATGCCCGCTTCGAGAACGACAAGCTCAAGGTGATGATGGCGGCCTGGGGCATGCATCTCGACTTCGCCCCCGACGTCGCCGGCGGCGCGCTGTTTCCCTATCTGGAATCGATGGCCAACCAGAGCTTCGGCATGGCGCTCGGGAAAGGCGGCGCCGCCACCATGATCGATGCGCTGGTCGCCACCTTGAAGTCGCTCGGCGGGGAAGTGCATCTTGGCCGCGCGGTCGAGAAAATCGAGACCTCGGGCGATCGCGCCACCGGCGTGCGCCTTGCCGGCGGCGAGGTTCTGTCCGCGCGCCGCGCGGTGATCGCCAATGCCCATCCCAAGCTGGTTTTCGGCAAGCTGCTTGCCAAGGATTCCGCGCGCGCGGCCTTCGACGCCAAGGTTGCCGCCTTCCGTGCCGGGCCGGGGACCATGATGATCCATCTCGCGCTCTCGGACTTGCCCGGCTGGAAGGCAGGCGAGGCACTCAAGCGCTTTGCCTATGTGCATCTGGCGCCGAGCTATGGCGTGATGACGGCGGCCTATGCGGAGGCATGTTCCGGCCTGCTGCCGCGCGAGCCGGTGCTGGTGGTGGGCCAGCCGACGGCCGTCGACCCGTCGCGCGCGCCGGAGGGCAAGCATGTGCTGTGGGTGCAGGTGCGTGTCCTGCCGGCCACGATCCGCGGCGATGCGGCGAAAGAGATCACGGCAACCCATTGGGACGAGGCCAAGGAACCTTACGCCGCGCGGGTGCTCGGGCTGATCGAGCATTATGCGCCTGGCCTTTCCGGCAAGATCCTGGGCAAGGCGGTGTTCTCGCCGCTCGATCTCGAGCGCGAGAACCCGAACCTGATCGGCGGCGACAGCCTGTCCGGCAGCCACCATCTAGACCAGAACTTCATCTTCCGCCCGGTGTTCGGCTGGTCGCGCTATAAGACGCCGGTGAAAGCGCTCTATCTCTGCGGCGCCTCGACTTGGCCGGGCGCAGGCACCGGCGCCGGTTCCGGCTTCATGCTGGCCAAGATGTTGGCGGGCGCCCCCGAATAATTATTGAGCGTTTTACAGCGTCACGGGCCGTCCGCCGACCAGTCCGGCGCCGTGAGGCGGCGCTTGCCGTCCGCGGTTTTTCGGACGCCTGGCGCATCGAGATCGAGCTTGTCCCAGAGCTGGCAGGTGACAGGCTTGTGCTTCTGGTCGAGGCCTTCGCAATAATTGGTGAACTCGCACAGCCGCACTTCGTCGCCGCGGCCGAGCGCGAACTTGCGGAACACGTCCGGATCGGCCAGCGATTGACGCGCCGCACCGACGATGTCGCAGACGCCGTCGATCAACAGCTGTTCGGCCATCTCGAAATTGTGCACCCCGCCGGCGCAGACGATTGGGGTGTCGAATCCGGCGGCGCGCACCGCCGCTCTGATGGCCGCCGTCGACCGGACGTTGCGGCCGAACGGCCCGTGCGCGTCGGAAATGTATTGCGGCATGCATTCATAGCCGCTTGGTCCCGTATAGGGGTAGGCGGCCCAGCCGATGCCGGGCTGCTTGGCGTCATCGAATTTGCCGCCGCGCGAGGTTGAGAGGAAATCCATGCCGGCGCGCGCTAACGCTTCCCCGAAATAGATGGCGTCGTCGACGTCGCTGCCGCCGGCAATACATTCATCTGCCAGGAAGCGGCAGCCAACGACAAAGTCGGGGCCGACCCTGTCCCGGACGGCGGAATAGACTTCGAGCGGCAACCGCACCCGGTTCTCCTGTGCGCCGCCATAGCCGTCGGCGCGCGTATTGGTGCGCGAGAGGAACGAGGCCATGGTGTAAGCGTGCGCGTAGTGCAATTCGACGCCGTCGAAGCCGGCCTCCTTCGCCCGCGCCGCCGCATCGGCGAATAAAGACGGCAGAACGTCGGGCAGGGTGCGGATGTGATCGAGGTGCGTGTCGGTGATCCGCTCGCGGTAACCGAAGTCGAGCGCTTCTCGCTCGGCCGGGCTCAAGACCCGTGCGAGCTCTTCACCGCTCATGCGCGTCAGGCGCTCTCGTGCCTCATCGTCGCTCAGGCCTGTAGTGCCGAGCGCCTCGCGATGCGCGTCGGTGATGGTGAGGAACCGCTGCAGGAATTTCTGCGGGTCGGGGCGCCGACGAATCGTGAGAAAATCGATGAGCTGAATGAACAGCCGCGTTTCTCCGCCGCTCGCTTCACGGACGGTGTCCACCAATCGGCGCAGGCCGGGAATGTAACGTTCATGACCGATGCGCAGGAGTGGGCCGCTTGGGATATCGCGGATCCCCGTGGCCTCAACGACAATGGCACCCGGGCGGCCGCGGGCGAAGCGGTCGTACCAGGCGATCACGTCGTCGGTGACCAAACCGTCTTCGGAGGCGCGCCACGGCACCATGGCCGGCACCCAGCTGCGTTGCTTGAGCGTCTGCGGGCCGACACGGACGGGCGAAAATAGCCGCGACGCATCCGCTTCCGCGCGCGATGGAATGCGGCCGCGGCTGGCCGAATGGCGGATGCGTTCAGGCGGACGCCACATGCGCGCGTAGTCCAGATCGGGAAGAAATTATTTCAAGTATAAAATAATTTCCCTTGCTTTGGCTGGCGGCGTATAGTTCTTGTTGGCGGACGCGTGTTCACTACGTTCAATCGACGTGGCCCCGTCATGACGATCCCCACCCGCGACGAGGTTTGAGACATGGACGAGGCGGTTGAGCTGCCGCTAGATGCGGAAACCAAGGTGATCGAGCGGCCCAGCGACCACAAAGATGAGTTGCGGCTTTGGCTACGCCTGTTCAGTTGCAAGATTTTGATCGAAACCGAGATACGCCGTCGGCTGCGTGACAATTTTGATATCACGCTGCCGCGCTTCGATCTGATGGCGCAGCTCGACAAGGCGCCGGCCGGCATGAAGCTTGGGGAATTGTCACAGCGCCTGATGGTATCGAACGGTAACATTACCGGCCTGGTTGACCGGTTGATGGCACAAGGTCTGCTGGATCGTCAGCCGGCGCCGGACGACCGCCGGGCGCAATTGGTAAAGCTGACTGTCGAGGGCCGCCGCAGTTTTCGTGCCATGGCCGCATCGCACGAAGCCTGGATTGCTGAGATCTTCGCCGACCTCAGCGCCGGCGATCGGAGTGCGCTAATGCACTTGCTTGGCAAAGCGAAGGCGTCCACGCGCAAAGCTATCGCGGGTGCAGCAGGCCAGTGACTGTCGCCAATCGCGTCACGTTGCCGTAATACTAAAGGGCCGTTCGTCACTGGCCAACACGGGTCGTTTGCAAGATATGGTCGGCGACCACCCGGCCTTGATTTTTTATGTCGTCGTCCTCGCCGAACGGAAATCCGATTTTTGTCGCGTCCGCGGCAGCCCGAGGTCATTCATCTCGCCCCCTCGGGGATCAACTTATTCAAAGCCTCCGGTGCCAGGACAATCAGCCCCGCGCGTTCGAGCTTTAGCCATTTCCGGCGCTGCCAACTGCGCAATTCGCGGTTCGTGCTTTCACGCGAAGCGCCGATCATCTGACTGAGCTCGCGCTGGGTGATACGAATTTCTACTCCGGCGGGACCATGATCGATTGCCGGCAAAGATAGAGCACGGCCTTGGCGAGGCGGATGGGCACGTCAAGAAAGATGATATCTTCGACTTGCTCGCTGGTCTTGCGCAAGCGGCGGCACAGTATCTCAAGCAAGCGTGTTGCGAGATCCGGATGCAATTGCAGCAACGGCATGAAGTCGCGCCGTTCGATGACGATCAATTCGCCGTTTTCCGCCATCACCGCATCGGCGGTGCGCTGCCCGCCGTCGAGGAAGGCGATTTCTCCGAAAATTTCGCCGGGCACGATCAGATTGAAAACAGCATCCTTACCCTGTTCGGAAGGCGCGCTGATCCTCACCACGCCGGCGGACACGAGATAGAGGGTCGTGCCGGCATCGCCTTTGCGGAATAGCGCGGTGTTTTTCTTGGCCTTGCGTGTGACCGCGTGCGCGACGAGTTGGCTGAGGATGCGCTCGTCGAGGCCTTTGAAAAACAAATGATCGCGGATGAGTCCGCGCCTGTCGCTCTGCTTGAGGCTGCCGGAAGTCTGCATGCGAGTACCGTGAAGAAGTGTACGCAACCTAAGCGCGCATTTGGTCCGCCCGCCGAAGGTCCCAGGTCAAGTGTAGCTCTCGTGCGGCTCGAATCCAGCGCTTACGGCGCGAGCAGCGGCGCCGGCGGGTTGTCGAACGGTAACGCGATCGCTTCGTGAACTGGCTCACCTTCGGCCCCGAAATTGGGCGCTAACGTGCCTCTTGGAGGGGACGGCATGCCGCTGTCCCGTTTCGAGGCACCCATGCACAGATCGGGTTTCCCCTCGCTGGTGGTCAGCTTGACCTTGGTTGCGCTGCCGTTTCTCTGCACGCCGCTCGGCACCCGGCAGGCCCAAGCCCGCTGGAAGCCGGAATACGCCAATTCCCGGTTCAGTGCCTGGTACGAGCAGCAACACGACAAGGACGGCTGGTCGTGCTGCGATCACGGCGACGCCCACGCGGTATTTGATCCCGTCTTCAAGCATGGGAAATGGCACGTCCGCATTGACGGCGTCGAATATCAAATTCTGCCGCACCAACTGCTCGACGGTCCGAATCCCACCGGACACGCGGTCGTTTGGTACGACGGCGCCGGCGATCATGCGACGATTTTTTGCTTCGCTCCGGGCGCGCTTTCCTGACGACGCGGGGCACCAAAAAAAGTTTGGCAATGTGCCGTGGCTCACATCCAAATCGCGATGACAGATAAATCATCGGCGCCATCGAACAAGCGGCTTTGACCGCAGCAAAGGAAGGGGCGCAGTCATGAAAACGTTCGGCTATTTCGCAATCGCAGTGTTCGCCGTCGGCGCCTGTGGAGCGGCATTCGCCCAGAAGACAGGCCCGGAGAGGGTGGCCCAAGTGCCGCGTGCAATGGTCAACACGGCCGCACCGTGCCTTGCACGGGATATCCCGTCGCTGTCGATGAATTCCGACTTCTCGGTCTTCTTCGAACCAAACTGCCCGGCCGGCATCCGGGAACAGGCCCTTCATCGGCTGTGGCGTGTGCTGCCGCAGCCTGACGGCGAAGTCGGCTCCGCTTACTAAGCGCAAACGGTGATGCAGCGGTTCGGTACAAAGGAACGTGGCTATGAATGCGATGCGCGATACGGCTGAAATTGCGCCACGCGTCATGCACGGACAGCCGCGCGTCGCAAGCCATGCAGGATCGGTCCGCTCGGAGATATTGAAAGGCCCCGGGCGGTCCGTCCTGGTGCTGTGGGGCGCCATGGTCTGCGTGCTCGCCTTGGTGCCGCCGTTGGTCACCCGTCCCGAGCGCCAAAGGACCATGGAAGCCACCGCCCAGATGGAGCAGTTCGTCCGCCAGCTGAGCCGCATGCCGGAGGTCGCCCCCGACACCGCCGGCAGGATCGCCAAAATCATCCAGCGGCCGGAATACGACTGTCTGCGGCTTGCCTGCAGCGCAAAGGTAGCGCAGCGAAACCGGATCGCCCGGGCGAAGCTGCAGGACCTGTTCAATGTCTCCACCATGACGGCGAGGCGGCGCCCGCGGCATCCCGGACCCGCGCGTGCCGTAGGGAAATGGCCAGGTTAGCTCCCCGCCGAATGCCGCCCGCCGCCAACAGGCCGAGGCGGTTTCCACTTACGCGCGCAATCGCCTTCGCCTATAGTGCTGAAGGGGCGAGGCCCGCTGTGTGATGTCCGCAAGCAGCGTGAATGAGGAATACGATTTTATCGTCGTGGGGTCCGGCGCCGGCGGCGGTCCGGTCGCGGTGAATTTGGCGAAGGCCGGCTACCAGGTCTTGCTGCTGGAGGCGGGCGGCGACGACGAGCCTTACGATTACAAGGTTCCCGCCTTTCATTCGCTCAGCACCGAAAATACCGATCTGGCGTGGAAGTTTTACGTCCAGCATTACGCCGATCCTAATCGGCAGCGCCGCGACAAGCGCAATTTCCTTATTAACGAGGAGGTCGACGGCGCGCCGCGCAACGGGATTTTCTACCCGCGCGCCGGGACGCTGGGCGGGTGCACAGCGCATCACGCTATGATTTTTATCGCGCCGCACGACAGCGACTGGAACGATATTGCCGCGCTGACCGGCGATCGTTCCTGGAACGCTTCCTCGATGCGCCGGTATTTCGAACGTTTGGAGCGTTGCGAATACCTGGAGCGACCATGGGCCCGGTGGCCATGGGGCGCGCGCCACGGTTTCGAAGGATGGTTACCGACGGCGCTCGCCGACCCCGGCTTGTTGTTGCGAGACCCCGTATTGTTGCGGCTCGTCCTTGCGGCGGTGCAAACATGCGTCGCAGGCGAAGTGTGGTACTCGCCGCGCGGCTGGCATCGCTTCGCAAGCTTGTTCGACAGCATAAACCCGACAGACTTGCGGTCGATAAGTCTCCTTCGCGATGGCCTGTCCCTGTTGACGAGCTTGTTCGATCCCAATGATTGGCGGCGGATGCGGCAAGGCGCGGAAGGTCCAATGCTCGTTCCTCTGACAATCAATAAAGGTGTCCGCGCCGGAACGCGCGAGCACATCCGAGACACCGCGCAACTCCTGCCCGACCGGCTCACCGTCAAACTGCACGCCCTCGTCAGCAAAGTGTTGCTCGACGGCGATAAGCGCGCGACTGGCGTCGAGTATCATGAAGGCGCGCATCTCTACCGCGCGGATCCCGCCGCTAAGGCCGGGAAGATAAAGGCGCCGCGAACCGTCCATGTTCGCCGCGAGGTGATCTTGGCGGGGGGCACCTTCAACACGCCGCAGCTATTGATGCTGTCCGGTATCGGCCCGCGCGGGGAGCTGCAGAAGCACAAAATCACGCTCAAAGTGGATCGACCGGGTGTCGGTCGGAATTTGCAGGACCGCAATGAAGTCGGGGTCGTCCATAAGATGAAAGAGGACTTTGCCATCCTCAAACACGCGACGCTGACGCCCAATGACCAAGAATTCGCCGAATGGCGCAACGGCTATGGCCTTTATTGCACGAATGGTGCAGTTGCCGCCATCATCAAGCGCTCGAACATTGGAAAGCCCGACCCGGACCTGTTTATGTTCGCCATCCCCGGTCACTTTTCCGGCTACCGGCCGGGGTATTCCGAGTGGGGCCGTCGCAGGAACTATTTCACCTGGGTGATCCTCAAGGCGCATACCAATAACCGCGGCGGAACCGTCTTGCTCAAGTCGAAGGATCCCTGCGAACCGCCCGACATCAATTTTCATTTTTTCGACGAAGGGACCGATACACGTCAGGAAGATGTCGACGGCGTGGTCGCGGCAATCGAATTCGTTCGCAAGATCACCGGCCGCACCGCCAGCCTGTTCGACGAGATCATTCCAGGTCCGCAGGTACGCGACCGGTCCGACCTTGTCAGCTTCGTCAAAGACAATGCCTGGGGGCACCACGCCTGCGGGACGTGCAAGATGGGCGCGTCCGATGACAGCGAGGCGGTAGTCGATAGCCGCTTTAGGGTTATGGGGACGAAAGGTCTGCGCGTGGTGGATGCGTCGATATTTCCGAAAATACCGGGCTTTTTCATTCTGAGCGCGATCTACATGGCCGCCGAGAAAGCAAGCGAGGTGATCGTATCGGATGCCCGGCAATACCGGTAACCGGACCTCGAAAAATGCCCGGCACCAAGAGACGATTGATTACCGATAGGCTTTCCCGGCCCTACCTTGCGCGGGAAAACGTGCTACACTTTGGTATAAAGCGATGAAGAGTGCGGTTCGCGCAATACGCGTGGGGAAGCGGCTCGTGTCGCAGGTATCCGGCCCCGTTCAGCTTCAGGCCCTGCCCGGCGGCGTTAAGGCCGAGCGCCGGCATCTCACGATTCTGTTCTGCGACATGGTCGGCTCGAGCGCGCTTTCGGCCGAGCTCGATCCGGAAGATTTGCGTCGCATCCTGCTCGCGTTCCAGGCGTGCTGCGGCGAAGCCATTCGAGACTTTGGTGGTCATATCGCCCGATACTTGGGCGATGGAATTCTCGCCTATTTCGGATTTCCGATCGCCCACGAAGACGACGCCGAACGCGCGGTGCAGGCCGCCCTCCAGGCGGTCAGGTCCGTGTCGGCGCTGTCATTTCCGAACGTGCCTTCCCTCAAAGTCCGTATCGGAATTGCGACCGGTCTGGTGGTCGTGGGGGACCTGATCGGTGAAGGACCAAGCCGGGAATTCGCTCTCATAGGGGAAGCGCCGAATTTGGCCTCCCGGCTGCAACAGCTGGCGCAGCCGAACCAAATTTTGGTTTCCTCGGCTACGCGCCGCCTGCTGGGACAACTTTTTGAATTCGAGTTCCTCGGCGAACAGGCGCTCAAAGGATTTTCGGAGTCGGAGCGCGTTTGGAGCGTGCTGCGTCCGAGTGGTGTGGCAAGTCGGTTTGAGGCGTACCGCGCCGCGCGGCTGACGGCGTTCATCGGGCGCGAGGCGGAACTGGGCCGTCTGCACGCATGCTATGCCAAAGCAAAGGAGGGCGAAGGGCAGTTTGTGGCGATTGCCGGCGAGCCCGGCATCGGCAAGTCAAGGCTGATTAAATCGTTTCAGTACCAGTTGCCGCACAAAACGTATCTGTCACTGCTGTTTCAGTGCTCGTCGTATCATACCAGCAGCCCGTGGTATCCGGTGATCCGCCATTTAGAAGATGCGTTGGGTATCGGTTACGACGCAACGCCCGCGCTGAAGCTGGCAAAGATCGAGGCGCTGGTCGACGATCTGTTGCCGGCAAAGCGTGCGGCGCTGGTGCCGTTGCTGGCGGCTCTGCTTGGCGTGCCAATTGGCAATGAAATCCCAGTCCTCGAATTGACCCCGCAGCAACAAAAGCGGCGCACCTTCAGTGCGATGCTTGAGCTGCTGCACGCGCAGAGCAAACGTCAGCCGGTTATTCTAATTTGCGAGGACATGCATTGGATTGACCCGACGTCGGCGGAATTACTGGACCAGCTCCGTCAGAGTTTGTCATCGAGGCGCATTCTGGTCGTCGTATCGTTCCGTCCCGAAGTCGGTGTGAAGCCGCGGGCAAATGCCGCGATCAATCTCGATCGGCTATTGCCGGGGCAGGCCGCCTCGATGGTCGAATCGCTAGTCGGCAAGCGGCAAATAGCAGGGCCAGTCGTCGAACAGATCATCTCGAAGACGGACGGCATACCGCTCTTCATCGAAGAGGTCACGTACACGATCCTGGCGGACCCGGAGGCGGGCAAAGACAAAGTCCCGCATGGTGCCGTAGCGGATACGACGGTTCCGGAGACGCTGCACAATTCGTTGATGGCAAGGCTCGATCAGCTGCCTTCGGCCAAGACGGTCGCGCAGACCTCGGCGGCCATCGGCCGCGAATTCTCGTTCAATCTTCTCGCTGCCGTGACAGACCTGCCGCAAGACGAGGTTCGCAGGAGCGTCGACCGCTTACGGCAGGTCGGCCTCATTTACCGACGGGAGCAGGGCCCCGGCGAGATCTACGCGTTCAAGCATGCTTTGGTGCAGGACGCCGCCTATGCCAGCATGCTGCGGGATGAACGTCGTCCCTTGCATCGGCGTATCGCGCAGGCGCTTGAAACAAAATTTTCCGAGATCGCCGAAAGCGCGCCTGAAATCATCGCTTTCCACTATACCCAGGGCGGCGAGGTGACGGCGGCGATCCACGCATGGCTCAAGGCTGGGCGGCAGGCGAGCACACGATCGGCCTTCGTGGAGGCGATCACTCACCTTGAGACTGCGATGGGACTGCTCGGCGAACTGCCTGAAAACCGGTCTCGCGCGGAATTGGAATTGCAGCTTCAGCAGGCGCTCGCTAATGCGTGTATCGCGGCCAAGGGCTTCGGTGCTGACGAGACAACGCGCGCCTTTAACCGGGCGCTGGCGCTTTGCAATGAGCTGAGCGATTCGGCCAGCATGGTATTCGTGCTGAACGGATTGATTGGCGTGCATTTCATGCGGGGCGAATTCGAAAAGGCTCACACTTTGGCGTTGGATCTGCTCGCGCTGGCGCGGCAGAAGAACGAGCCGCTCGCGCTGCTGATGGGCCACCGTCTGCTGGGCATGACGCTCTTCGTCCGCGGCGATCTCCGCGCCGCAAAGCGCGAATTGGAAGCGGCACTGACGCACTATGATCCCGCGCAGCACGCCAGCCTGGCGCTCACGCTGTCGCAGGACCAGAAGGTCACCGCGCAAGCCTATCTCGGGCTTGCCGAGGTTCTACTCGGCAATCGCGAAGAAGGTTTGACGCATAGCCGCGAAGCGCTCGACTACGCCCAGCAACTACGTCATCTACACAGCATCTGCTACATCCTGCCGTTTGTGGCCGGCACCCGGTTGCTGGCAAAGGAACCGCAGGCCGCCTACGAAGCCGCCGAGCGCGCCATCGCGTTGTCGGAAGAATACGGTTTCCCGCAATGGGTCGCGGGCGGCTTGATGCTGCGCGGTTGGATCCGCATCGAGCGCGGCGATGTTGCGCACAGTCTGGCCGACATTCGTGAAAGCATCGTCGGCCTTGAGGCCACCGGCACGCTGATATGGATCCCGTTCGCGCGCTACCTGTTGGCCCGGGCGCTGGCCGAGAGCGGCGAATTGGCGCCGGCGCTGGAGCTCGTCGATACGATTCTGGCCGAGATCGCCACGGCCGGCACGCGCTGGTACGCGGCCGCCGTGCACCTGCTCAAGGGCGATATTCTGCGCGGGCTGGGACGCAACCCCGAAGAAGCCAGATCGTGTTACCAGGCGGCGCTCGCGCTCGCGCAATCGCAGGGCGCCCGCCTTTGGGAGCGTGCGGCGCAGGAGGCGCTCGCCGCGCAAGCAGTTCCGTACCGTAGTGACGGCCGTCCTCCTGAGCCGCGTCCGGCCGCGCCGCCTGTCGGGTCAGCGCGACCGGCCGGCGGTAGCCTGCCTCAGAGTTGAGGATCATCCGCCGTGCCACGCCCATCATCGGCAAAACACGCGGTAGTGCATGACGACGCGCTCGATACCGATTTGGGGGAGCGCTACTACAAGAATAGCAAGGCGCTCGAGGATCGCGGCATCGATGCGATCGTGAGCGGCATTCGCGACGCCATCGGCGGCCACTTTCAACAAGGGCGCAGGCCGGCGCGGCGGGACGCCCATGCGTACGATAATGGCTGTGTGCGTGCCATCTTCCGGGTCGATCCCGATCTGCCGGCCGACTTTGAGCAGGGCATTTTCGTGCGCGGACGCGAGTACCCGGCGTGGATAAGGTTCTCCAACGGGAATTCGGAAGCGCGGCCGCGCTGGTTGTTCGACGCGCGCGGCATGGCCATCAAGCTCATGGGCGTGGCGGGCGACAAGTTGCTCGACGATGAAAAGCATACGCAGGACTTCGTACTGATAAGCCATTCGGTGTTCTTTGTGGACGACCTTGAGCGCTACAAGGCCACGCTCGAGGCCTTCCTGCGGGGCGGCTATTGGGACCAATACGTTAGTTCGTTTCTCAAGCTGCGCCCGCGCGAACGATGGCTGGCGCTGCGCGCCAATGCCAATTTCACGGCGAATCCGTTATCCCAGCGATATTGGTCAATGACTCCCTACCGGCTTGGCAGCGAACCCGGCCGCAAATTTGCCGTAAAATATTCTGCCAAGCCCCGCTTTCGGCGGAGCCGCAATTTTCTCAGCCGCCATATCTCGAGATTCGGCCGCAGCTTTTCGCTGAAAAATGAAATGAGCAAGACGCTTGCCGGCAACGAGGTCTGGTTCGATTTTTACGTTCAACGTTATGTCGATGCGCGGACCCCGATTGAGGATACCACGGTCGAATGGTCCGAAAAGATCGCACCGCTCAAGCATATAGCGACGATCATCGTGCCGATTCAGGAAATCATGTCGCCAGAGCAGGCCCGCTTTTGCGAAAACCTGTCTTTCAGTCCTTGGCACGGCCTGCCGGAGCACCGGCCGCTGGGTCTCGTGAACAGGGTGCGCAAGGTGGCGTATCGCGCCATCAGCGACCTGCGGCATCAGCTGAACCGCGTGCAACCGGCGGAGCCCACGGGCAATGAGACATTCGATACGCGTTAGCTTGCCGAGCGTGACCGGCATATGAGGATGAGGCTATTTGCCCCGCCTTCTTGCGAGCCGACTTCCGCCATTTGCAAGGCATAGAAAGAACGGCCATATACAGAGCTGAGCGCAAATCAGATGCGTTCGACCGGGATTGATACGGCTTGTGGCCCAAGCAAGATCGCAAAAATGCAGCAGCGACGCTTTTGTATTGCCCCCATGATGGATTGGACCGACCGGCATTGCCGGTTCTTCCACCGTCTGCTCACGCGCCGCGCGCTGATCTATACCGAGATGCTCACCACCGGCGCGGTGCTCAACGGCGACCGCGCGCGGCTCTTGGGCTTCGATCCGTTCGAGCATCCGGTGGCGCTGCAGCTCGGCGGCTGCGACCCGCAAGCGCTGCGCGCGTCGGCGCGCATCGGCGAGGATTTCGGCTATGACGAGATCAATCTCAATGTCGGCTGTCCCTCCGACCGCGTGCAGGAAGGCCGCTTCGGCGCCTGCCTGATGGCGGAGCCGGCGCTGGTTGCCGAATGCGTCGCCGCCATGAAGGCGGCGGTGCGCGTGCCGGTGACGGTGAAGTGCCGCATCGGCATCGACGAGCAGGATCCCGAGCAGGCGCTGTTTGCCTTCGCCGCAGCGGTGAAGGTGGCGGGTGCCGATGCGCTCATCGTGCACGCGCGCAAGGCCTGGCTGAAGGGCCTGTCGCCGCGGGAGAATCGCGCCGTGCCGCCGCTCGATTACGCGCTGGTGCACCGGCTGAAAGCCGCGCATCCCGATTTCGCGATCGTGCTCAACGGCGGCATCGCCAGCCTCGAACAGGCGCAGGCCGAGCTTGGCGCCGTCGACGGCGTGATGATGGGGCGCGCCGCCTATCAGGAGCCCTGGCGGCTGCTCAATGTCGATCCCTTGTTCTACGGCGAGCCGGCGCCCTTTGCCTCGGCCAAGGAGGCGGGCTTCGCGCTCATTCCCTATATCGAGCGCGAGCTCGCCAAAGGAGGTGACAAGAGCGTGCGGCTCTCCGCCATCACCCGCCACGTGCTCGGCCTGTTCCGCGCCGTGCCGGGCGCGCGCGCCTTCCGCCGGCATCTGGCGACCGAAGCGGTCAAGCCGGGCGCCAACGCGGCCGTCTTGGCCGAGGCGCTGGCGCTGGTGCTGGACACGACGCCGGATTTGGCGCACATCGCGGCCTGACTTTTTGGTTGGGGCTGCAGGGTGCTGGGACATTCGCTCGGCGAGATCGCGCTGCTCGCGGCCTGGATCGCCGGGGCCGGCATCCTGGTCGGCATTCTCGCCGGCCTGTTCGGCATCGGCGGCGGCGCCATCATCGTGCCAGTGCTGTACGAAGTCTTCCGCGTCGCTCGGCGTGCCGGAAGACGTGCGCATGCAGCTATGCATCGGCACATCGCTCGCCATCATCGTGCCGACCACCGTCAGCTCATATTTGGGGCACAAGAAGAAAGGCGCGGTGATCGTCGATGTGGTGCGGATCTGGGCGCTGCCGGCGGTGGCGGGCGTCGCCATCGGTTCGGTGACGGCGTCCTACGCGCCGTCGGCGGTATTCAAGATCGCCTTCGTCATCTTCGCGGCCTTCATCGCCGCCCGCATGCTGTTCGGCAGCGAGCGCTGGAGCCTCGGCAGCGAATTGCCGGGCCGCGGTCTGCTCACGTTCTATGGCTTCGTCACCGGGCTGTTCTCTTCGCTGGTCGGCGTCAGCGGCGGCGCGGTGTCGAACGCGGTGCTGACGCTCTATGGGCGGCCGATGCAGCAGGCGGTCGCGACCTCCGCCGGGGTCGGCGTGCCGATCACGATTGCCGGCACCATCGGCTATATGCTCGCCGGCTGGCGGCACCTGGCCGAACTGCCGCCGCTGTCGATCGGCTTCGTGTCGCTGATCGGCGTCGCGCTGATGGCGCCGGTGTCGAGCTACATGACGCGCTATGGCGTGCGGCTGGCGCACTGGCTGCCGCGCCGCCAGCTCGAAATCGCCTTCGGCATTTTCCTGGTGATCGTGTCGCTGCGGTTTTTGCTCAGCCTGTTCTAGCGCGCCGTCACGGCGTGCCGCGCATCACGCAGCCTGTCGCCGCGCACCTCCCAGCTTGCCAGCCGGTTGAGGAAGCTCATGCCGAGCAGGTTGTTCTTCAACTCGCCGGGCTTGGCGACCAGCGCCGGCACCGCGCGCTCGGTCAACCCGCCGACCGCCAGCCGGTCGAGCGTGATCGGGGCCGCGTGCGTGCGGCCGTTGGCGGTCTCGACATTGACCGAATAGTCGAGCACTTCGAGCGGCAGGCCGGCGGCCTTGGCGGCCGCCTGCGTGAGCACCACCGAGCTTGCGCCGGTGTCGAGCACCATGGGCACGCGCGCGCCGTTGATGTGGGCTGCGAGCGCGAAGTCGCCGCCGCGCCCGCGCACCACCTCGACGTTGCGGCCGTGGCCGGCCACGTGCCCCGGCACCAGTTCGGCGATCACGCGGTCGCCGGCGTCGCGCAATTCGAAGCGGTAGGTATAGCCGACCACCAGCAGCAGGCCGACCACGGCCCAGAACAGCATGGCTTCCAGCGCCTTCGACAGCCGTTCGCGGAATATCACCATCACCAGCCCGCCGGCGAACACCACCAGCGCGACCTTGAGCACCAGCCCGCCCATGTCGTGGCGCAGCAGCTTGGCGATGGCGTCGTGATCGCCGCTGGTCGCGATCACCACCGCGAGCGAAAGCGCAATGCCCAGCATCAAGGACCAGGTGAGGCGGCGGCTCACGGCGTCACCCGGCGGTCGTGGACTGCCGGCCGGCGAGGCGGGCGGGCAGTTCGGCCATGACGCGGGCGCGCTCGGGCGCGCTCATCGCGCTCCAGCGCGCGATCTCGTCGACGGTGCGGCCGCAGCCGAGGCAGCGGCCGGAAGCCGCATCGAGCGTGCAGATCTTGTTGCAGGGGCTCTCGATCATCGGGCGTCTCGGCGGCGAATCGATTTCGACCATAAGGGCCGCTAAGCGGAACGCAATCGCGGTGTTGTCGCATATTCGGCACGGCCGGCAACTCAGGTGCCGGCCCGGAACAGCGGCCGGCGCGAGAGCCGCTGCTTTTCCTCGGGCGTGAGGATCGGCTCGCCCGGCGCGATCGGCGGCGCCTGCATCTCCTGCACCGGCGCCATGGCCGCCACCACGCGCTCGGGCGGGAAGGTCACCACCACTTCGGTGCCGATGCGCAGCTTGGATTTCAGCGTGAAACTGCCGCCGTGCAGGTCGACCAGGCTCTTGGCGATCGGCAGGCCAAGCCCCGCGCCCTGTTCGGCGGATTTGATCGAATTGGAGCCTTGCCCGAAGGAGGCGAGCACCACCGGGATTTCCTCCTCCGGAATGCCGGGGCCGGTGTCCTTGACGCTCATGTATTGGCCGCCCGAGGCGGTCCAGCCCACCTTCAGCCAGATGTCGCCGCCCTGCGGGGTGAACTTGATCGCGTTCGACAACAGGTTGAGGCAGACCTGGCGCACCGCGCGCTCGTCCGCCCACAGCCGCGGCAGGTCGGGCTCGAACATTTCATGCAGGTTGATGCCGCGGTTGGAGGCGCGCAGCTTCAGGAGATGGTGGCAGTCCTCGACGATGGCCGCAAGCGAGATCGATTCCTCGTTGAGCTCGTAGCGGCCGGCCTCGATGCGCGACAGGTCGAGAATCTCGTTGATCAGGCCGAGCAGGTGCACGCCGGAATTATGGATGTCGGCGGAATATTCCTTGTAGGCGGGGATCGAATGCTCGCCGAACACTTCAGACTTCATCACTTCGGAAAAGCCGAGAATGGCGTTGAGCGGCGTGCGCAGCTCGTGGCTCATCTGCGCGAGGAAGCGCGACTTGGAGATATTGGCGGCTTCCGCGCGCCGGCGCGCCTCGTCGGAGATGGCTTTGGCCTGTTCGAGCTCGCCGATCAGCGCGTCCTTTTCGGCGCGCGCCTGCAGCGTGGCGAGCGTGGTGGAATAAAGCCGGTAGGACAGCACCGCGAAATAGCCCTGCGCGGTCAGCGCCATGATGGCGAGGATGTAGTCGCGCAAGGTGCCGTGCAGCGCGAAGTGCAGGGCGATTGCCGCGGTGACCGGGAAGGTGGCGGCAAACGCCGCCATCGGCAGGCTCGACGCCAGCATCGACGACACCGCCACCACCAGCAGCATCACGAACAACATGAACGTGCCCGAGCTCTCGTCGACGCCGACCGGATTGATCAGGATGAACATCCAGGCCAGCCCATAGAACAGATCGAGCATGATGAAGCGCAGCCGCCAGGTACGCGCCGAGGTTTCGGCCATCGGCAGGTCGAGGAATTGCCGGCACTTGGTGATCATCACGGCGTGGATCACCAGCACTGAGGCGGTCCACAGGCCGGCGGCGAGCGCGCCGGTCCACAGGCTCGACAGGAAACCGATAGTGCCGACCAGCAGCAGGATCACCAGCGACGCCGACAGCCGGTTCTGCGCGTAAATGCGCAGCAATTCATAGTCGAAGGCGGGGCGGGTGCCGCTGGAGGAGATCAGCCGGTCGCGCGCGTCGCGCACATATTGCGCGGCAAGCCGCCGTTTCACCGGCGAGCTTTCCGGAGGCAGGGCGGAGAGATCGGGCTGTTCGCCTGGAATCGGCATGAAAACGACGCTGACACTGAATACTGGCCGTTAAGCTCGCCGATAATCCTTAAGACCGTGCTTAAGAGCGGGCTAAAAACACTGGTTAACGATTGTTACCGGGCCTTTGACACGGCTCACCGCCCATGGTCCGTTGCCGCCCCGAGGGGAAGAAACGGACCGGGAGACCTGAGAAAATGAAGCTCTATGACGCTGGCCGGGCGCCCAATCCGCGCCGAACCCGTATTTTCCTCGCCGAAAAGGGCATCAACGTGCCGTCCGAGCAGGTCGACATGATGGCCATGCAGCACAAGACGCCGGAATACACCGCCATCAACCCGCTGCAGCGCATGCCGACGCTGGTGCTGGACGACGGCACGGTGATCACCGAGTTGATCGCGATCTGCCGCTATTTCGAGGCGCTGCAGCCACAGCCGCCGCTGTTCGGGGTGGGGCCTGAAGATATCGCCCTGACCGAAATGTGGAACAGGCGCTGCGAGCTCAACCTCATGTTCGGGGTGGCGCAGGTGTTCCGCCATAGCCACCCGGCCATGAAGGAGCTGGAAGTGCCGCAGGTGGCGGAATGGGCCGAGGCCAACCGGCCGCGGGTGGCGGACTTTCTCAAAATCCTCGACAGCCAGCTCAAGTCGCATCGCTTCGTCGCCGGCGACAAGTTCTCGGTCGCCGACATCACCGCAATGGTGGCGGTCGATTTCATGAAGCCGGCCAAAGATCCCGATGCCGGAAGGGCTCGACAATCTGCAACGCTGGCACGCCGAGGTGTCGGCGCGGCCGAGCGCCCGCGCATGATCCCGAAAAGTGGGAACCGGTTTTCGGATAAGATCATGCGCATAAAAATAAAGAAGGCGTAAGTAAGGATGCGCCTCACCATCGTCGGCTGCGGCGACGCCTTCGGCTCGGGCGGCCGCGGCAATACCTGCTTCTGGCTGGAAACCGCCAAGGCCACCGTGGTGGTCGATTTCGGCGCCTCGGCCTTGCCGGCGCTGAAGGCGCTCAAGCTCGATCCCAACCGCATCGACGCCATCGTGCTCTCGCATCTGCACGGCGACCATTTCGGCGGCTTGCCGTTCCTGCTGCTCGACTATCAGCTCCTGGCGCGGCGCGAGCGGCCGCTGCTGATCGCCGGCCCGCCGGGCACGCAGGCGCGGCTCGAGGCCGCGATGGAAGTGTTCTTCCCGAAATCCACGGGGACGAAATGGCGCTTTCCCTGGCGCGTGCAGGAAATCGCCGTCGGGGTTGCCGACGACGTGCTCGGCCATGCCGTGCTGAGCGCGGAAGTGGTGCATAAGTCCGGCGCGCCCTCGACCGCGCTGCGCCTGTCGGACGGCGAAAAAACCTTTGCGTATTCCGGCGACAGCGAATGGACCGACGTGTTCATCACGATCGCCGCGGATGCCGACCTGTTCATCTGCGAGTGCTACGAATATGCCGGCAAGATGCCCGGCCATCTGAGCTGGGAAATTCTTAAGGCCAAAATCCCCGACTTGCGCGCCAAGCGCATGATGATCACCCACATGAATCCGAGCGTGCTGGCGCGGCGCGACGAATTGAAAGCCGCCGGCATGCTGCTCGCCGAAGACGGTTTGAGGCTGGAATTCTAGACTAGGCTTTGACGTGCGGGCTTGCTTTGCGCACACCCGCGGGATCGGGCGCCAGTCGCTCGCCGCCGATTTGAGCAAAATGTGCGGCAATTCGGCGTCAAACGGTCAATCAACCAGCAAATATGAGCGATATCCCTGGGTTTTCTAAGCTTGCGGCTGCGCCTGCGGTCGCAGGTCGCGGGGGTCATGCGGCGGCTTTTCTGTTAGGATCGAGACGCGATGAGCGCCTGATATAGTGGGGGAGGTGCAAATGACGTCCCGTGCATACGCACTGTTCGCACTGCTGTTTTCCATCCTATTGATCGACTCCGGCGCAGCGCGCGCCGAAAAACGCCTGGCCCTGGTGATCGGGAATTCCAGCTACCGCACGGTCACGGTGCTGCCCAATCCGGCCAAAGACGCCAAGGCGATGACCGATCTGCTGCGTGCCGCGCAATTCGAGGTCACCGAAGCGGACAATCTTGCCCAAGCCGACATGGGCAAGGCGTTGCGCGACTTTGCCGCCAAGGTCGCGCAGTCCGGGCCGGAGACGGTCGCGCTGTTGTTCTATGCCGGTCACGGCGTGCAGATCGACGGCGAGAACTATCTGGTGCCGGTCGACGTCAATATCCAACGCGAGGCCGACGTCCCGATCCAGGCCATGCGGCTGCATGACGTCATGAATATTCTAAGCTCGGTGCCCAGCAAGACGCTGATGGTCGTGCTGGACGCCTGCCGCAACAATCCGTTCTCCGACATCAACAAGACCATCGGCAGGGGGCTCGCCATCGTCGACGCGCCCAAGGGAACGTTCGTTTCCTATTCCACTTCGCCGGGCGCAACCGCGCTCGACGGCGACGCCGATCACAGCCCGTTCACCGCCGCGCTGGTCGAAATCGCGCGGCAGCCGGGCGTGGCCGTGGAGCAGACCTTCAAGAACGTGCGCATAGCCGTGCACAAGACCACGCGCGGCCAGCAAACGCCGTGGGAGAGCACCTCGCTGACCGCCGACTTCGAATTCTTCCCGGGCGCCGGCGACTCGGCGAAGCCGACCGACAAGCCGGCGGACCAGACGGCGGACAAGTCAGCGGAACAAACCGCAAATAAGTCAGCGGACAAGACCGCCGACACGACGAAGGTCAAGACCATCGCCGAATGGAAGGCCGACATCGAGAAGCGTCCGCCGGAAGAAGCCTTCGAGCTCGTGCTCGGCGCCGACGTGGTGGAGGCCTATCAGGCCTATGTCGAGCTGTTCCCGGCGCCGCCGCTCGGCCCGCGCGTGCGCGGCCTTCTCTTGCGCCGCCAGGAGATGATCGCCTGGCAACTGGCGGTGACGCTGAACACGGAGGTGTCCTTCCAGACCTTCCTCGACAGCTATCCCAACAGCGACCTTGCCGCGACGGCGCAGCGGCTGCTCGAACGCGCCAAGACCCGCGCGCTCGCGCTCGGCGCGCAGGCGAGCGTGCCGAACGGCGCCACGCGGCAGATCAAGGTGGTGGAAAAGATCGTCAAAGTCCCGGTTGAGAAGATCGTCGAGGTTCCCAAGATCGTCGAGAGGGTGGTGGAGAAGCCGGTCATCAAGATCGTCGAAAGGGTGGTCGAGAAGCCGGTCCGCAAGGTGGTCTACGAATGCCCGCCGAGCAAGAAGGAGCGAAGGCGGCGGCGCCACCATAGCGAACGCGCCCCGAGCGACGACGATCGCCCGCGGCCCGCGCATCCCGCTTACGTGCCGGACGTCGGGATCAGGATCGGAGTCGGCGGAGGCGGCGGCATTCCGTTCGGCGGCCATCGCGGCGGTGGTGGCGGCGGTTATCGCCGTCACAGCGAATGAGCTTGGGCGAAGGCGGTGCGATCGACGTTGGTCGCACCGCCGCCGCTTGGCGTGAGCGGCCTTTACGCTTTGCGCTCCAGCAGCGCGATCAGGCTCGACGTATCCCAGCGATTGCCGCCCATCGCCTGCACTTCCGAATAGAACTGATCGACCAGCGCGGTGACCGGCAGATGCGCGCCGTTGCTGCGCGCCTCGCCGAGACAAATACCTAAGTCCTTGCGCATCCACTCGACCGCGAAACCGTAATCGAATTTGCCGGCGACCATGGTCTTGTAGCGGTTCTCCATCTGCCAGGACTGCGCCGCGCCCTTGGAGATGGTGGCGATCACCTTCTCGGCGTCGAGACCCGCGCGCGTGGCGAAATGCAAGCCCTCCGACAGGCCCTGCACGATCCCGGCGATGCAGATCTGGTTGACCATCTTGGTGAGCTGGCCGGCGCCGGGCGCGCCGATCAGATTGCAGGCGCGCGCGTAAGCCGCGATCACCTTCTCGGCGCGCGCGAAGGGTTCGGGCTCGCCGCCGCACATCACGGTGAGCGCGCCGTTCTCGGCGCCGGCCGATCCGCCCGATACCGGCGCGTCGACGAATTCGAAACCGGCTTTCTTGGCGGCGGCGTGCAATTCGCGCGCGATCGCGGCCGAGGCGGTGGTGTGGTCGACGAAAATCGCGCCCTTGCCCATGGCGGCGAAAGCGCCGTCATGACCGAGCGTCACCTGTCGCAGGTCGTTGTCGTTGCCGACGCAGGCCATCACGAAGTCCTGGCCCTCGGCCGCCGCTTTCGGCGTGGGCGCCGATTTGCCGCCGTATTGCTTGACCCATTTCTCGGCCTTGGCGGCGGTCCGGTTATAGACGGTCACGTCGTGCCCGCCTTTGTTCTTGAGATGCCCGGCCATGGGGTAGCCCATCACGCCCAAGCCCAAAAACGCCACCTTCGCCATCTGTTCCTCCTCGATAAAATCCGTTTATGCCTTGGCGCGCCCGCGCCAATGCCTATCTCCCCCATAGGTCACTGCTGAGCCGGCGCGTCAACCTCGCAAAGCGCAAGCCACATTGACCGCTTCGGGTCGGCGCTTCATAACGGCGCCCACGGCAACAGGGAAGGGCAGTCAAGGTGCAATCATGGCGGTGAGCAAGGAACAGGTGCTGGCGGCATTGGCGAAGGTGCCGGCGCCCGGCGGCGGTGCGCTGCCGGAGGCGAAGGTCCTGTCCGACATCGTCGTTGCCGACGGCAAGGTGTTCTTCTCCATTACGGTCGACGCCGCCGCGGTGAAGGGCTGGGAGCCGGTGCGCAAGGCCGCGGAAGACGCCGTGCGCGCCGTGCCTGGCGTGCAATCCGCGCTCGTGGCCCTGACCGCCGAACGCGCCGCGGGCGCTGCCCGGCAGCAACCGCAACAGCAGCCGCCGGGCGGCACGCCGCATCGCGCCGCTCACCCGGCCGACAAGGTGCAGCCGGGCGTGCCCGGCGTGGAGGCGGTGATCGCGGTCGCCTCCGGCAAAGGCGGCGTCGGCAAATCGACCACGGCGGTCAATCTCGCGCTCGGCTTGCGCGATCTCGGGCTCAAAGTCGGCGTGCTCGACGCCGACATCTACGGGCCCTCGCTGCCCAAGCTGCTCGCCATCAAGGAGAAGCCGCAGACCATCGGCGGCACGCGGCTGAAACCGATCGAGCGCTACGGCCTCACCGTGATGTCGATCGGCTTCCTGATCGACGAAGAGACGCCGATGATCTGGCGCGGGCCGATGGTGATGTCGGCGATCACCCAGATGCTGCGCGAAGTGGAGTGGGGCAAGCTCGACGTCATGGTGGTCGACATGCCGCCCGGCACCGGCGACGCGCAGCTGACCATCGCGCAGCAGGTGCCGCTCAAGGGCGCGGTCATCGTCTCGACGCCGCAGGATCTCGCGCTGATCGACGCGCGCCGCGGCGTTTCCATGTTCAAGCGCGTCAACGTGCCGGTGCTCGGCGTGGTCGAGAACATGAGCTTCTTCCTGTGCCCGCACTGCGGCGAGCGCTCCGACATTTTCGGCCACGGCGGCGCGCGCAAGGAAGCCGAGCGCTTGGGCGTGCCGTTCCTCGGCGAGGTGCCGCTGCACATGACCATCCGCGAGAAATCGGACGCCGGTCTGCCGGTGGTCGCCACCGAGCCGGACGGCCCGCACGCGCAGGTCTACCGCGACATCGCGGCCAAGGTTTGGGATCAGATCAAGCCGGGCGCGGCCGGAGCGCGCGTCGCGCCCAAGATCGTGATCGAAGCCTAGCCGCCCTCGGGCGTTGGCCATCCCGCTGCCGCCGTCGGTAACGCACCGGCGTCGCTCGCTTTTTTTTACGAAAGTTCGACTTGCGCCCGCAAAGGCGCGGACGCATGGTGCCGGCCATTCCGGGACGGCTCGATCCGTCTCGCAGAGGGGATGACAAAACCTTCCCAAACAGGAGTACCTGATGAAACGTCGTAAGTTCCTGACCGCCATGGGCGCCGGCGCGGCTGCCGCGACGATCGCGAGGCCTGCGGTTGCGCAGTCGATGCCGACGCTCAAATGGCGCTTGACGGCCAGCTGGCCGAAGGCGCTCGACACGCTGTTCGGCGCCTGCACTTTGATCTCGAAATACGTCGCGGAAGCGACCGACGGCAAGTTCCAGATCCAGACCTTCGCCGCCGGCGAAATCGTGCCCGGCCTGCAGGTCCTCGACTCGGTGCAGAACGGCACCGTCGAACTCGGCCACACCGCGATGTACTACTACATCGGCAAGGACCCGACCTGGGCGATCTTTTGCTCGGTGCCGTTCGGGCAGAACGCGCGCCAGCAGAATGCCTGGTTCTATCACGGCGACGGGCAGACGCTGATCGACGAGTTCGGCGCCAAATCCAACGTGAAGTGCCTGCTCTCGGGCAATACCGGCACGCAGATGGGCGGCTGGTTCCGCAAGGAGATCAAGACCGTCGACGATTTGAAGGGCCTCAAGATGCGTATCGGCGGCTGGGCCGGCAAGACCATGGCCAAGCTCGGCGTCGTGCCGCAGCTGATCGCCGGCGGCGACATCTACCCGGCGCTGGAGAAGGGCACCATCGACGCCACCGAATGGGTCGGCCCCTATGACGACGAGAAGCTCGGCTTCTACAAGGTCGCGAAGTATTACTATTACCCGGGCTGGTGGGAGGGCGGCACCACCAACCATCTGCTGGTCAATCTGGCCAAGTGGAACGACCTGCCGAAGAGCTACCAGGCGGTGCTGCAGGGCGCGGCTGCCTATGCCAATGTCAGCACGCTGGCGAAATACGACGCGGTCAATCCGGACGCGCTCAAGCGTCTGCTGCGCGACGGCGCGCAGTTGCGCCCGTTCAGCCAGAAGATCATGGAAGCCTGCCTGAAGGCCTCCAATCAGGTGAACGCCGAGGAATCGGCGAAGAACCCGAACTACAAGAAGGTGCTGGCGGCGATGCAGGCGTTCCGCGACAACGAAAACCTGTGGTGGCAGGTCGCCGAATACACCTTCGAAAACTTCATGATCCGCACCCGCGGCCACAGCAACGGCTGATCTGCAACTGCCCATCGAGACCGACCGGGGCCGGCCCACAAAGCCGGCCTCGGCGCCGTTTGGGCCATTTTTCGGGGCTTCCCCACTTACAACTTTCGTCGAACCGGTGCAGACTGGCATTAAGCGGCCGGTTCCGTCATGATTTCGGCCACATCACCCGGGGGGTGAAGATGCGGCGGGGGAGGGACCCCTGCCATTGGTAAAGACCAATACGAAAACAGAGGGAGGATAAGAATGAAACGACGTCAATTCTTGAAGGCCGCCGGTCTCGGCGCGGCTGCAAGCGCAGTGATTGCCGCGCCCGCCATCGCGCAGTCGATGCCGACCTTGAAGTGGCGCATGACCGCCAGCTGGCCGAAGTCGCTCGATACGCTTTACGGCGGCGCGGTCGAACTGTCGCAAGGCGGTCGCCGAAGCCACCGACAACAAATTCCAGATCCAGGTCTTTGCCGGCGGCGAGATCGTGCCCGGCCTGCAAGCGCTCGACGCGGCGTCGAACGGCACCGTGGAGATGGGCCACACCGCCTCCTATTATTATTTCGGCAAGGACCCGACCTTCGCCTTCGGCACCTCGGTCGCCTTCGGCCCGAACCAGCGCCTGAACCAGGGCTGGTACTATCAGGGCGGTGGCAAGGAAGTGCTCAACGAGTTCTACAAGAAGTACAACGTGACCATGCTGGTTGGCGGCAATACCGGCTGCCAGATGGGCGGCTGGTTCCGCAAGCCGATCAACAGCGTCGCCGACCTCAAGGGCCTTAAATTCCGCATCGGCGGCTTCCCCGGCAAGGTGATGGCCAAGCTCGGCGCGGTGCCGCAGCAGATCGCGGCCGGCGACATCTATCCGTCGCTGGAGAAGGGCACCATCGACGCGGCCGAGTGGGTCGGGCCTTACGACGACTACAAGCTCGGCTTCTACAAGGTCGCGCCCTACTACTACTATCCGGGCTGGTGGGAAGGCGGCTCGATGATCAACGTCTTCATCAACCTCGACAAATGGAATTCGCTGCCGAAGCCGTACCAGGCCATCCTCACCAACGCGGCGGCCTATGCCAATGACTGGATGATCGCGAAATACGACATCCTCAATCCGCAGTCGCTCAAACGCCTGCTCGCCGGCGGCACCAAGCTGCGCGCCTTCTCGCCGGCGATCATGGAAGCCTGCTTCAAGGCGATGAACGAAGTGCACGACGACATCGCCAAGACCAACCCGAGCTTCAAGAAGGTCTATGAATCGATGAAGACCTTCCGCAACAACGGCTACCAGTGGTTCCAGGTCGCGGAAGTGACCTACGACAACTTCATGGTCAGCCACACCCGTAGCTGAACGCGCGCGTAAAGCAGGCGGCCTCGGAGCCTCGGCTCCGGGGCCGTTTTTTATTGGGTGCGGAGGCAGCTATTTGATGTTGATCTGCGGCGCGATGTTGAGATCGACCGGCGGCGGCGTCGATCTGCGGAATCTCGATCTTGATCTTGTTCAAATCTACGTTCACCGCGGCGCCCTTGTAATGCATGACCATCCTCGGAAAAAAGATCACCAGCAGCACCATAATTACCTGGATGAAAACGAACGGCACGGCGCCCCAATAAATTTGCCCGGTGGTGATCGGCTCCATGCGCTTGCCGGTGATGCGGTCGAGGTAGGGCTCGCGCGGCGACACCGAGCGCAAATAGAACAGCGCGAAGCCGAACGGCGGATGCATGAACGAGGTCTGCATGTTGACGCCGAGGATGACGCCGAACCAGATGAGGTCGATGCCGAGATGCTCGGCCGCCGGCCCGAGCAGCGGGATGACGATGAAGGCCAGCTCGAAGAAGTCGAGGAAGAAGGCCAGCACGAACACGAACAGGTTGACGAACACCAGGAAGCCGACCTGCCCGCCGGGCAATGATGTCAGCAGGTTCTCGACCCAGATGTGCCCGCTCACGCCGTAGAAGGTGAGCGAAAACACGCGCGCGCCGACCAGGATGAACAGCACGAAAGCCGACGAGCTTGGCGGTGGATTCGACCGCCTGGCGGATCAGGTCCCAGGTCAGCCGCCGCTTGGCAAAGCCGAGCGCCAGCGCGCCGGTCGCCCCCATGGCGCCGCCTTCGGTCGGGGTGGCGATGCCGATGAAAATGGTGCCGAGCACCAGGAAGATCAGGAACAGCGGCGGCACCATCACGAAGGTGGTCTGCTGCGCCATGTGCGAGAGGAAGCGGAATCCGGTCAGCTTGTCGACGACCCAGTTGACCACGGCGACGGCGAAAGCGAACAGAATGCCGAAGAATAGGCTGAGCACGACATAGTCGGCACCGTGCGAGGTCGAGCGCCGCATGACGAACCAGGCAAAGATCGCGCTCGCGATCGCCAAGATGCCGAGCGAAGTGAGCCCGCGGCCGCCGTCGGCCTCACGGAAGCCGACCGCTTCCGCCGGCAGGCCGGGCGTCGCCTTCGGGAACAGCAGCGTCACGATGAACACGTAGCTGGCGTAAAGCCCCGACAGCACCAGGCCGGGGATGAAGGCGCCCTCGTACATGTCGCCGACCGAACGGCCGAGCTGGTCGGCCATGACGATGAGCACGATCGACGGCGGGATGATCTGCGCCAGCGTGCCGGAGGCGGCGATGATGCCGGTGGCCACCCGCCGGTCGTAGCCGTAGCGCAGCATGATCGGCAGCGAGATCAAGCCCATCGAAATGACGGAGGCCGCGACCACGCCGGTGGTGGCGGCGAGCAGCGCGCCGACGAACACCACCGCGTAAGCCAAGCCGCCGCGCACGGTGCCGAACAGCTGCCCGACAGTGTCGAGCAGGTCTTCCGCCATGCCGGACCGTTCAAGGACCAGTCCCATGAAGGTGAAGAAGGGAATCGCGAGCAGCGTTTCGTTGCTCATCACGCCGTAGATGCGGTCGGGCAGGGCCTGCAGGAAGTCGGGGTGGAACTGGCCGAGCTCGATGCCGATCAATCCGAAGAGCAGCCCGATGGCGCCGAGCGAAAACGCCGCCGGATAGCCGAGCAACAGGAAAACCACCAGGGCCCCGAACATGATCGGCGCCATGTTGTCGATGATGAATGCTTCCATGCGGGACCCCGGCTTCCCCGTTCCAGACTATTTTTTTTCCATCGCTTGCATCACTTCCTCGGCCTCGACTTCGAGCGAGCTTTTCTGACTCGCATGAGGGTCGGGGATGAGGTCGCGCATGACCGCGATGCGTTTGATGAGTTCGGAGAGGCCCTGGATCAGCAGCAACCCGAAACCGATCATGATCAGCGACTTGGCCGGCCATTGCGGCAGGCCGCCGGCGTTCCAGGACTGCTCGTTGATCTCAAAGGACTTGTAGAAGAACGGGATGCCGGTGATCAGCATGATGACGGTCAGCGGCAGCAGGAAGAAGGCATGGCCGATCACGTCGATGATGTTGCGCGCGCGCTGCGGAAACAGGTTGTTCAGGATGTCGATGCGGATGTGCTCATTGGCGAGCAGCGTCCAAGGCGAGCACAACAGGAACACGACGCTGAACAGCAGCCATTGCAGCTCGAGCCAGGAATTCGACGAGGTGTCAAAAACCTTGCGCACGGTGGCGTTGACCGCCGAAACCAGCACAGCCGCCAGCAACAGCCACGCCACGCGCTTGCCGATCCAGGTGTTGATGGCGTCGATGAGTTGCGTTACCGGCAGCAACGCCTTGAGAACCGCGTCGAGCGCGCGCACCGTGTTTCTCCCCTCTGTCAGGCCGGCCGGCCTTGGCCGGCGGCCTTTTTCTTGTTTTTTCGAGCCCCCAACGGCCTGACCGCGAGGCCAAGCCTGCCACCTTAATCCGATGGCGATATGAGGCGTCAAGGCGAAGTTGGTAGCAGACGGCGGCATTTTGGGGCCTGTTGGGCAGGTTTCGGACGCTCATTGGGCCCGAAACCCATGGTTAACGGATGTTAAACCGTCGGTTAACCAGCCGGCCGGTACAAGGATAGGCGGGCCGTCTCCGGGGCCGGCGCCGGATTTCGGACGTCGCAGCCGGATTCGAGCGGCGCGAGGATAGCGCATGCGGCAATTCACGATCGCCGAGCGGCTGATTGCGGCCGTCATGCTGCCGCTGGCACTCGTATTGGCGGTCCCCAACTTGGCGACGGCGCTGACGCCGGTCCTGGGCGCGGCCAATGCCTTCTATGCCGAACTTGTGATCGGGCTCGCCGGCTTCGCCTTAGCCGGCGCCGGCGTGCTGGCGATCGCCCGCTCGATCGCGCGCCCGCTGGCCGATGCCGCCGATGCCATGGACGCCATGGCTCATGCCGAGCTCGAATCCGCACCGCCCCTGCCGCTCATGCGCAGTGAGCTCGCCCAGCTCGGCGCCGCGACCGATCGGCTGGCCGAGGTGCTTGGCGAACGCCAACGCCGCGAGCTCGTCCACAGCGATCTCGACCGCACTTGGCAGGCCTCGCGCCGCGTCAACCTGTCCAACCTTGCCGGCGAGATCGAGGCCGCCACCGAGACCGGCATCCGGCCGATCGTCGACGGCGCCGCCACCTTGCGGCTGAAGGCGCAGGACATGACCGCCGCGCTGGAGGCCGTGCGTGCCGCTTTCGACGAAACCGCGCGCGCAGCGCATGGCTCGCGCGCCATGACCGAAGCGGCCAGCCTATTGTCGGACCAGGTGATCCAGGCGGTTATGGAAATCTCCGAGCAGATGCGGCGCGGCAGCGGCCTCGGCCGCGAGGCGGTAGAGCGCGCTGACGCCTCGCGCGCAACCATCGGCGCGCTCACCAAGGCCGCCGACCAGATCGGCGACATCGTCACGGTGATCAATCAGATCGCGGAGCAGACCAATCTGCTGGCGCTCAATGCCACCATCGAGGCGGCGCGCGCGGGCGAAGCCGGACGCGGCTTCTCGGTGGTCGCTTCCGAGGTCAAGACGCTGGCGACCCAGACCGCCAAGTCGACCGAGCAGATCGGCGGCAAGGTCGGAGAGATCCAATCCGCCACGCGCGAAGTGGTGGCCTCGCTCGCCGGCGTGGCGGAGATCATCGACCAGCTCTCCGACGTGACCGAGCAGGTCTCCGCGGCCATCGAGCAGCAGCGCGGCGCCAGTGAGAATTTCGCGGCAAGCGCGAGCGACACCAGCGCGGCGGTATCCGACTTCGCCGGCCGCATGAGCGGCATTGCCGACATGGTGCACCGCTCGCACGCCACCGCCGAGGAGGTCGCCGCCGTCGCCGGCGCGATGCAGGAGACCTCGCACGAGCTCTGCCACGAGATCCCGGAGATCGTGCGCAAGGCGGTCAAAGCCGATTTGCGCGAATTCCCGCGCTATGAAGTGAGCCTGAGCGCGCGCATGGAACATGCCGGGCGGGTCCACGAGGTCGCCGTCTACGATGTCAGCATCGGCGGCGCGCGCATCGGCGCGGTTCCGGGCCTCGCCATCGGCGATCAGATCGCGCTCATTTTCGCCGGCATGAAGACGATCACCGGCAAGATCGTGCGGGAAGGTGCGGCCTGCGGCGTTCGCTTCACGCCGGCCGGCTTGCGGCCGGAGGAGCTGCGCGATCTGGTAACCAAGCCCGCGAAGGCCGCGTAGCATTTAGTTTGCGCATGATCTTTTCCGAAAACCGGTTCCCACCCCGATCAAGTCGAGGACATGCTTTTCGGGATGATGCGCTCAGCCGCCGGTCACGCTCATGTGGCGCGACAGCGCGGGCCGCTGGTGGCGGCGGTCGATCACGAAATCATGGCCCTTGGGCTTGCGGGTGATCGCTTCGTCGATCGCCGCGTAAACGAGATCGTCGCTTTCGCAGGCGCGCAGCGGCGCCCTTAGGTCGGCGGCGTCGTCCTGGCCGAGGCACATATAGAGCGTGCCGGTGCAGGTGATGCGCACGCGGTTGCACGACTCGCAGAAATTATGGGTGAGCGGCGTGATGAAGCCGAGCCGTCCGCCGGTCTCCTTGACGCGCACGTAGCGCGCCGGGCCGCCGGTGCGATAGTCGATGTCGTCGAGCGTATAGCGCTCGGCCAGGCGCGAGCGCACCATCGACAGCGGCAGATATTGCTCGAGCCGTGTTTCGCCGACGTCGCCCAGCGGCATCACCTCGATCACGGTGAGGTCCATGCCGCGCCCGTGCGCCCATTCAAGCAGATCGGCGAGTTCGTGCTCGTTGACGCCCTTCAGCGCCACCGCGTTGATCTTCACCTTCAACCCGGCCGCCTGCGCCGCGTCGACGCCGGCGAGCACCTTGTCGAGCTCGCCCCAGCGCGTGATGGCGCGGAATTTGTCGGCATCGAGCGTATCGAGCGAAACATTGATGCGTTCGACGCCGAGACCCTTCAGCTCCGCGGCGTATTTCGCCAATTGCGAGCCGTTGGTGGTGAGCGTCAGCTCCTTGAGCGCGCCGCTCTCGAGGTGACGGGACAGGGAGGTGAACAGCGTCATGATGCCGCGCCGCACCAGCGGCTCGCCGCCGGTCAGCCGCAGCTTGTTGACGCCCTTGGCGACGAAGGCGCTGCACAGCCGGTCGAGTTCCTCCAGGCTCAAGAGGTCGGCCTTGGGCAGGAAGGTCATGTTCTCCGACATGCAATAGACGCAGCGGAAATCGCAGCGGTCGGTCACCGACACGCGCAAATAGGTGATAGCGCGCTGAAAAGGGTCGATCAGCGGCGCCGGCCGATTGTCCGCGCGCTCGAGCGTCGAAATTCCGTTGGTCGTCATCATCCGTCCCGTGGCCTCGCGGATTCTGCGGTCCGCTGTGGTCATATAGTCATAGTGGCGGATATTGGCCATGGCGTCCACCCGCGCGCGGATGCGCGCACGCGGCGCTTTTTGCGGCGCAGCGGCGAAGGATTCGGGCGTAATCCTATTGGCGCGGCTGCGGCGCGGCCGGCCAAGGCGAGGGCGCCTGCTGCGGCTGCGTCGTCATCGGAGGCGGCGCGGCCGTCGCGGCGGCCGGCTTCTTCATCGCCGGCTTCTTCACCGTCGGCTTGGCGGTCCGCTTGGCGACCGGCTTGCGGCCGTGCGTCACGCGCCGTTTCTTCATCATCTTCTTCTTCGGCGGCGGCGCCATGGGCGTGAGCTCGGCGAGAACCGGGTTCGGACGCAGCCTGGTCGAGCCGTCGCCGACGGCGAATATTTCGACCTTTTCGACGGAAGGCTGGAAGCCGGCAAGCGTGAAAGTCACGTCGAACGGCTTGCCACCCGGCAGCGCGAGGGCGCAGGGCGTGCGGCAGGATTGTCCGGTGGAGGTCTTGGCTTCGGCGCCCGGCGGCTCGGACTCAAAGCGCACGGTTTCGAGCACCGGCTCATTTCGGAAATAGTCCGACTTGAAGATTTCGGAGTTCGACGAACACGCGGCAAGAGCAAGTGCCGCGCCCGCAACGGCGATGACTCGGTACATGATCGCTAACCCGTCCGCTCAGGCGGCAGATGCCGCCTGCCCAGGGACGCAGGATAAGGAGGGCGTCTCGGCGGTGCAACAGGCCGGGCGCGCATAAGGTTAACGGCGTTAACCATGCCGGCCGGCATACCCGTCAGTTCGCGGCCCCTAACGCGGCGACCGCAGCCGGCAATTGGGCGAAACCGCTGATGACGCGGTCGGGGCCGAGTTCGGTCACCGGGCGCTCGGTATAGCCGAAATCGACCGCGATCACCGGGACGCCCGCCGCGCGCGCGGTGCGGATATCGGTCAGTGAATCCCCGATCATGATGGCGTGCCGCGGATTGCCGCCGGCGGCCGCGATGGTCCGCCGCAGCACTTCCGGATCGGGCTTTTGCATGCCGAAGGTATCCTGCCCGCAGATCGCCGCGAAGCGGTCGGCGAGCCCGAGCGCCTCGAGCAGCATGACCGACAGGCGTTCGAGCTTGTTGGTGCAGACCGCGAAGCGGTGCCCTTGCGCGTCGAGCGCATCGAGCGCGTCGATGAGGCCGGGAAAGGGCCGCGACCGGTCGGCGACATGCGCGGAATAATGCGCGATGAAATCGGCGAACAGTTCGTCGAGTTTGGCCGGCGAAAGCTCGCGCCCTTCCGCCTCGATGCCGCGCTTGATCATCATGCGGGCCCCGCCCCCGATCAGGTTGCGCGCGGTATCGTAAGGCACCGGCGGCAAGCCCTCGCGCGCGAACACCACGTTGAGGGTGTCGATCAGGTCGGGCGCGGTGTCGATCAGGGTGCCGTCGAGGTCGAAGACGATGGTGGGGGCGGGCATGGCGCGGCAATCGTTAAAGGGCGCTGCCGGCCGAGGCAAGGGCGCGCAGTGTCGCAAATGGGACGAAGCGATTTTCGGCTATTCAGGCTTGCCGATCGGGGCTAGATAGGCGGGACCATTCATCCAGCCAGGCGCAGACGACAGCCGGTTCACCATGGACGCCGACGCCCAGAAACGCGCAGCCGCCGCGCGCGCCGTCGAATTCGTGCAGCCCGGCATGCGGCTCGGCCTCGGCACCGGTTCGACCGCGCGGCATTTCGTCGACCTCATCGGCGAGCGCGTGCGCGCAGGCCTCGACGTGGTGGCGGTGCCGACCTCGCGCGAGACGGAAAGCCAGGCCGCGCGCTGCGGCATCCCGCTCACCACCCTCGACGACACGCCGGCGCTCGACCTAACCGTGGACGGCGCCGATGAGATCGCCCGCGATCTCAGCCTCATCAAAGGAGGCGGCGGCGCGCTTTTGCGCGAGAAGATCGTCGCCGCAGCCTCCGCTCGCATGATCGTGATCGCCGACCGCAGCAAATGGGTGGATGCGCTCGGTAAATACCCGCTGCCGGTCGAAGTGGCCCCGTTCGGCGTGGAAGCCACCCGCCGGGCGCTGGAGATGGCCATTGCCGACCTGCAAGGTCCCGGCCGGCTCAGCCTGCGGCTGGGCCGCGACGGCCATGCTTTCGTCACGGATGGCGGTCACTGGATCATCGACGCCGCCCTTGGCCGTATTGACGATCCGCCGGCATTGGCGCAGGCCCTATGCGGCATTCCGGGCGTCATGGAGCATGGCCTTTTTATCGGGCTTGCCCAAATGGCGATCCTGGCCGGGCCGGACGGCGTCGAGATCGTCGAACGGCCCTGAATTCCCTTGAACGAACGGAGCTAGCACAATGAGCGTTATCCAGGCCCTCCAACGCGCCGTCCGCCCGGCGGCCGTCGCCATCACGCTGGTTGCGTTCGGCCCGGCCGCTCACGTCCAGGCGGCGCAACCCTCGCCGGGCGCGATGCAGACCGCCAAGCAGCTGATCGAGGTCACGCATACCACCACCGTATTCGGTCCCTTGATCGCCGGCGTGGTCGAGCAGGCAAAGCTCCTCTACCTTCAGCAGAATCCGGGTCTCGGCAAGGACCTCAACGAGGTCGCCGCCAAGATCCGCAAAGAGCTGCAGCCGCGTTTCAGCGAGCTCAACAACGAAGTGGCGATGCTCTACGCCAAGAATTTCACCGAGCAGGAGCTCAAGGAAATCCTGGCGTTCTACAAGACGCCGACCGGTCAGAAGCTGTTGCAGAAACAGCCCGGTGTTATCGACGCCAGCATGCAATTCGCGCAGACTTGGTCGAACAAGCTTTCCGATGAAGTCATCGTGAAAATGCGCGATGAGATGAAGAAAAAGGGGCACGATCTTTGATCGCGAGCGCCGGATCGATCGTCCGGCGCGCGGCTGAAAGCGGCGGCGGCTGATGTCGGAGCAAGAGGTCGATCTTTTCGTCATCGGAGCGGGCTCCGGCGGCGTGCGCGCGGCGCGCGTGGCCGCGGGCTACGGCGCGCGCGTGCTGGTCGCCGAGGAATACCGCGTCGGCGGCACCTGCGTCATTCGCGGCTGCGTGCCGAAGAAGCTCCTGGTCTATGCCTCGCGCTTTGCCGACGACTTCGAGGACGCCGAAGGCTTCGGCTGGACGGTGCCGACACCGAGTTTTCACTGGCCCTCGCTCACCGCCAATGTGGCGCGCGAAGTCGCGCGGCTGGAAGCCGCCTATACCAACACGCTCGAGCGCTTCGGCGCCGCGCTGGTCAAGAGCCGCGCTGTTATCGAAGACGCCCATACCGTGCGCCTCGTGGAAAGCGGCAAGAGCGTCAAGGCCGAGACCATCCTGATCGCAACCGGCGCCTGGCCGCATTACGGGCCGAAAATCCCCGGGCTCGAGCACGTGATCTCCTCGAACGAGGCGTTCCATCTGCCCGAGTTGCCCAAGCGCATCGTCATCCAGGGCGGCGGCTATATCGCGGTGGAGTTCGCCTGCATCTTCGCCGGCCTCGGCAGCGAAGTGACGCTGGTCTACCGCGGCGAAAACATCCTGCGCGGCTTCGACGACGATGTCAGGGAACATCTGCGCAATGAGATGCGCACACGCGGCATCACCGTGACTTGTGGGCACACCGTCTCCGCGGTCGAAAAATCCGGCCACGAATGCGTCACCAAGCTTTCCGACCACAGCACGATCGTTTCCGACCAGGTGATGTTCGCCATCGGCCGCCGTCCGAACGTCATGGGCTGCGGGCTCGAGGCGCTGCATCTCAAAATCCACGCGCATGGCGGCATCGACGTCGATGAATATTCGCGCACCTCGGTGCCGAGCATTTATGCCGTGGGCGACGTGACCAACCGCGTCAATCTTACGCCGGTGGCGATCCGCGAGGGCCATGCCTTCGCCGACACCGTCTATGGCGGCAAGCCGACCCCGGTCGACCATACCTACGTGCCGACCGCGGTGTTCTCCGAGCCCGAAGTGGGGGTGATCGGCCTCACCGAGGCGCATGCGCGCGAGCGTTGCGCCCGGCTCGACGTCTACAAGACCACGTTCCGGCCGATGAAGGCGACGCTGTCCGGCCGCGACACCCGCAGCTTCATGAAGCTCCTGGTCGACGGCGACAACGACCGGGTGGTCGGCTGCCACATCGTTGGCCCCGACGCCGGCGAATTGATCCAGGTGATCGGCGTGGCGGTGAAGATGGGCGCCACCAAGGCCGATTTCGACGCCACCATGGCGGTGCACCCGACGGCGGCCGAGGAACTGGTCACCATGCGCGAAAAGGCCGTCAGCTACGGCCGCGCCGCGGCGGAATAGCCCTGAATAACCACGCTTTCTGGAAATGCTGGTTTCGGCCCCGGGCTTTCGTATATAACCCCGCCGAACCGCTGGAGTTTTGTAGATGCCCGAACGCTGGTCGCCCGATAGCTGGCGCAGTAAGCCGATCCAGCAGGTTCCGGACTATCCGGACCGCCAAGCGCTGGCCGACGTCGAGAAGCAGCTTGCGACCTTCCCGCCGCTGGTGTTCGCGGGCGAGGCGCGCAATCTGAAGAAGCAGCTCGCCCGCGTCGCCGACCGCCAGGCTTTCCTGCTGCAAGGCGGCGACTGTGCGGAAAGCTTCGCCGAGCATGGACCGAACAACATCCGCGACTTCTTCCGCATGTTCCTGCAGATGGCGGTGGTGCTCACCTATGCCGCCGCGCTGCCGGTGGTGAAGGTCGGCCGCATCGCCGGCCAGTTCGCCAAGCCGCGCTCCTCGCCCACCGAAAAGCGCGACGGCAAGGAGCTGCCGAGCTACCGCGGCGACATCATCAACGACATCGCCTTCACCGAGGAGTCGCGCCGCCCCGATCCGCGCCGGCAAATCGAGGCCTACCGGCAATCGGCGGCGACGCTCAATTTGCTGCGCGCCTTCGCGCAGGGCGGCTACGCCAACCTCGCAAGTGTGCGGCAATGGATGCTCGGCTTCGTCAAGGACAGTCCGCAATCTCGGCGCTACGTCGAATTGTCGGACCGCATTTCCGAGGCGCTCGGCTTCATGCAGGCCTGCGGCCTCGATCTCGAAAGTCATCCCGAGCTGCGCACCACCGATTTCTACACCAGCCACGAGGCGCTGCTGCTCGGCTTCGAGCAGGCCTTCACCCGCATCGATTCCACGACCGGCGACTGGTATGCCACCTCCGGCCACATGCTCTGGGTCGGCGACCGCACGCGTCAGCACGACCATGCCCATATCGAGTATGCCCGCGGCATCAAGAATCCGATCGGGCTCAAATGCGGGCCCTCGCTGAAGGCCGACGACCTGTTGCGGCTGATCGATCTGCTCAATCCCGACAACGAGCCCGGCCGGCTCACGCTGATCGGCCGCTTCGGCGCCGAGAAGGTGGGCGAGCATCTCCCCGGCCTGATCCGCGCGGTGAAACGCGAAGGCAAGATCGTGGTCTGGTCCTGCGACCCGATGCACGGCAACACCATCGCTTCCGCCAGCGGCTACAAGACGCGGCCCTTCGACCTCATCCTGAAAGAGGTGCGCGGCTTCTTCGAGGTGCACCAGGCGGAAGGCACCTACGCCGGCGGCGTGCATCTGGAGATGACCGGGCAGAACGTAACCGAATGCACCGGCGGCGCCCGCGCCATCTCCGACGCCGATCTCAACGACCGCTACCACACCGCTTGCGACCCGCGGCTCAATGCCGAGCAGGCCATCGACCTCGCCTTCCTGCTGGCCGAATTGCTCAAGAAAGAGCGGGCCGGGCGGGGGGTGCCGATGCCGGCGGTGGCCGGGCTCTAGCGCCGCGGCAGGGCAGGGCATCGCTGACGCAATTGCCGCACGCATGAGCAGGCGCTAGACGTGTCTCCATGAACGCCCGTCCCGCCGATAGGCTCGCGATTTGCGTTGCGCAGCTCAACTGCACGGTCGGCGATATCGCCGGCAACGCGGAGATAGTGCGCCGCGCGCGCGCCGAGGCGGCCGGGCAGGGCGCCGATCTGGTCGTTTTCCCCGAATTGTTCATCTCGGGCTATCCGCCCGAGGACCTGGTGCTCAAGCCGGCCTTCCAGGCCGCCTGCCGCACCGCGGTCGAGCAATTGGCGCGCGAGACCGCCACGGCAGGCCCCGCTCTGGTGGTCGGGACGCCCTGGCTCGACGACGGCAAGCTCTATAACGCCGCGGCGCTGCTCGATAACGGCATGATCGCCGCCCTGCGCTACAAGGTCGATCTGCCGAACTACGGCGTGTTCGACGAGAAGCGCGTGTTTGTGCCGGGCCCGCTGCCGGGGCCGGTGAATTTCCGCGGCGTGCGGCTGGGCCTGCCGGTCTGCGAGGACATCTGGGGGCCGGAGCCGGCCGAATGCATCGCCGAGACCGGCGGCGAGATCCTGCTGGTGCTCAACGGCTCGCCCTACCGGCACGGCGTCGCCGACGAGCGGCTCAACGTCATTGTCCCGCGCATCAAGGAGACCGGCCTGCCGCTGATCTATGCCAATCAGGTCGGCGGTCAGGACGAATTGGTGTTCGACGGCGCCTCGCTCGCGCTCAACGGCGATTGCTCGCTGGCGTTCCAGCTCGATTCCTACAAGGAAGCGATCGTGACGACGCAATGGCAGCGCCAGGACCACGGCTGGCGTTGTCTCGGCGGGCCGAAGATCGCGGCGCTCGAAGGCGACGAGGCCGACTACGCGGCCTGCGTGCTCGGCCTGCGCGACTACGTCAACAAGAACGGCTTTCCCGGCGTGGTGCTCGGCCTGTCGGGCGGCATCGATTCCGCGCTCTGCGCCGCGATCGCGGTCGACGCGCTGGGCGCGGCGCGCGTGCGCTGCATCATGATGCCCTACAAGTTCACCGCGCAGGAATCGCTCGACGATGCCGCGGCCTGCGCCAAGGCGCTGGGCGTGCACTACGAGATCCTGCCGATTGCGCCGGCGGTCGAAGGTTTCATGGAAGTGCTGAAGCCTGCGTTCTCCGGCCTCGCGCGCGACGTCGCGGAAGAAAACCTGCAGGCGCGCGCGCGCGGCACCACGCTGATGGCGATCTCCAACAAGTTCAATCTCATGCTGGTGACCACCGGCAACAAATCGGAAATGTCGGTCGGCTACGCCACGCTCTATGGCGACATGAACGGCGGCTTCAATCCGATCAAGGATCTCTACAAGATGGAAGTGTTCCGGCTGGCGCGGCTGCGCAACTCATGGAAGCCGCAAGGCGCCATGGGGCCGGACGGGTTGGTCATTCCGGAGAACATCATCACGCGGCCGCCGACCGCGGAATTGCGCGAGAACCAGAAGGACGAGGATTCGCTGCCGCCCTATGAAGTGCTCGACGGCATTTTGCAGCGGCTGGTGGAGGGCGAGGAGTCGGTCGCGGCCATCGTCGCCGCCGGCTACGACCGCGACACCGTGATGCGGGTGGAGCGCATGGTGAATATCGCGGAATACAAGCGCCGCCAGGCCGCGCCCGGCGTCAAGGTGACGCTGCGGAATTTCGGTCGCGACCGCCGCTACCCCATCACCAACCGCTTCCGCGATCCCGGCACGCCGCTGCCGGCGCCGGATCAATCGCTCGTCGCGGGCAAGCCGGCCAAGAGCGAGGCTTTCGATTACTAGGCCGTGAACTCATAAGCGCGCCGCAGCGTCCGTTATGGCTCCGATAGCTGCCGAACTATTGCGCCGCAGCGAAATGACGCGATGGGCCAATAGCCGACATCGCGACCATGGTTTGACATGAAGAGGCCGCTTCCCAAACGGGGGGCCGTTCTCAAATCCAATAGGCCAGCGTCTGGATATGCGTGCGACCGATGTTATTTTTGCTTTTCTCTGTGGCGTAGGCCACCGACAGGACACGCGATGCCGTGCAATCTTTGCAAGGACGATTCAAGAGGTGCGTAGTGTCCGATTCGGAAAAATCGCGGAAGCATGAATTAGAATGCCGGCGCTTGGCGTCAGACTGCATGCAATTGGCGTGCGACGTTCCTAATCCTGCTTTGCAATCGCATTTCGTTCGGATGGCGAGGGTATGGCAAATCCAAGCGGAACAGGGGCCGAGCGCCGATATCCAGACTGAGAATTCCATAAAGCGGGCTCATCCACCCCATGCGCAACTTTCGCGACGGCAACGCCCAGCGCTTCGACACTAGGGCTGTCGTTCGCCGCAATGAACGAATGCCTGGTCATTCGTTTCACCACGCCGTGGAGCCTGCTGTCTCTTTGATCTTGTTGGGCGTGGCTTACGTGTGGCTGGCACGCATGGCGTTTTACTTCCTGCGTCGTCCTCTTGTATCGCCCTGAACCGCGGTTACGGGCGGCGTCAAGAAGGCATCGAAGCGCTCCTTAACGATGGCGTAGCATTCGCAAGATGCCTTTTCGAGGCCGGGGCGATCGAGAACTTAAATCCTCCCCCGACGATAGCTGATAAGACCGGCCGCCTGCAGTGTCTGTGCCGCCAGCGTCACTGATTTTCGATTGGCACCCAGCATGTGCGACAAGAATTCATGCGTGTACGGCAGTGCTTCTCCTTCGGCCCGATCATGCATCATCAGGAGCCATCGGCACATTCTTTCTTCCGTCGAGTGCAAGGCATTGCAGGCGACAGTCTGCTGAACCTGCGACAGCAGCGTTTCCGAATAGCTGACGAAAAGATCGCGCACGTGCTCGCTGCGCTTGAATTCCGATTGCAACACTTCGATCCGACAGCGAACCATGTCACCCTCCAATTGCACTAGACACCGATTAAAGGAGACGCGGCTGTACATGGCGGCGAAGAGGCCGAACGCTCCTTCTCGACCAATGTTTGCAGTTTCAATGGCCGATCCGTTCTCCAAAACGGTCAGCAGTGAGAGGACCGCGCCCTCCGGGAAATAGGCGTGCCTGAGGAGTCCGCCCGCCTCGCAGACGATGGCACCAAGCGTGAGCTTGACGGGTTCAAGATGGGGGGCGATCCGCTTGCGGCTTGCCGGCTCCAAGGCGCCGAGCAACCGATTGTGCCGCGTCGCATCTCTTTGATTTTTAGACATGGCGATCATCATGCGCCCGCAAACGAAGACGAGTCGACGCTCAATTTGGCTCCCAAGTCTGTTCCAAACTGAACACTTTCAAACTTGGACACGGCTACTTCAAAATCAGCTACGCGAGGCGGGTGGCTATATGTTCGCTCCGGGTCATTTGCGTCGGTTATGCCATGTCCGCTGTATGGCCGCTTACCGGGCAATTTCGGACGTGCGCCGTTCTGCGCAACACATGGGTCCGTCTTGGGGTGGGCGGACGGCTAAGACTGAGGCTGGGTCTGGCTACGCGGCTGTCAGTCGAGGCCCTAATGCGACGGCAAAAACGTCGGGCCGACCGCGCGCACCTTGCGCTTGGCGTTGTCGGCCTCGCCCGGCGCTTCGACCAGGGCCTTGGATGGCGGCTGCCCCTTGGCGCTCTCCTTCGCCGCGGGCTTGCGCTGCACCGCGCCCGGCTGCTCGTAGCGCTTGGCGTTCTGCTCGGTGATCACCACGTCGCCGGGCGCCAGCGTCGCGTCGGTGCCGTTCACTTTGAGCGCCTCGGCCCAGCTCTCGCCCGGACGGCGGCAGCTGCAAGTCGGGCTCAGCGCCTTGCGGTATTGGAACGCGGTCGGCAGCTCGGTGTAGAGCCGGCCGTTGAGCGAGACCGCCTGCGCCACCTGCTCGCCGGGATTGTGATAGGTGAAGAGCTGCACGTCGGCGGCCGGGCACATGCGCTGGCAGGTCTGCTCGTCGTCGCGGAAATGATCCTGCGTGGTCTCGAACGAGATCGGGAAATAATAGCCGTCGCAGGTGCGCACGCAGACCGTGCGGAAGGTGCTGCCCATCGGCCCGGAGGACCCCGGCGAGAAAATATTGCCGCCGCCGAACAGCCGGTCGAAGAAGCCGCCCTGCTGGCCGGCGCGCGCCGCCGCGCGGTATTGTTGGCCGCAGCCGTTGTCGGCGAGCGCGATCAAGAGCGACTGGCGCTGCGCGGCGCGTTGCGTGGTGCCGCCCTGCAATTGCTCGAGCTGGTTCTGCATGCGGTCGAGCACGTCGCGCTGCTGCTCGACGCGCTGGTTGAGCGAGCCGCAGGCGGCCGGCGGATTGCTGAAGATCGAGAAGAAGCCGCGGTTGCCGCAGCCCATGCGGCGCGACTGCGCCACCAGCTTGTCGACCTCGAATTGCTGGCGTTTGACGGCGTCGTCGGCGCGGCGGATCTGGTCGGCGCGGGTAGGGTCCGCGTTGCCGCGGTCGAGCGAGGTGAGCTGGGCCTCCAGGCGCTGGCAGGTCGGATTGGCCGGTTGCGCCTGCGCAACGGCTGCCGCCCCCGAGCACAGGACGATTGCTCCGGCGGCGATGGAAATGCGGACGGCTCCCCTCATGACCGGCACTCTAACCCCTCAATTATGGCAAGGCGAGGATGGCCGGTCCGGAAAAATCATGCGAGTTGGCGGGCTTTTGCGGCTTCCGCGCGCAGGTTCCAGAGCACGCCGATCACGATGATGAGCGCGCCCAGCAGCACGAAGACGTCGAGCGATTCGCCGTAAAGCGCCCAGCCCACCACCGCGATCAGCGGAATGCGCATGAAGTCGAGCGGCACCACCAGCGTGGCGTCGCCGGCGCGGAAGGCGTTGCTGAGGCAGTAATGTGAGGTCAATCCGGCGGTCGCCACACCCATGAGCGGCAGCGCCTGGTGCGGATCGAGATGGATGAACACGTGCGGGTCGCTGCCCAGGAGCGAGAGCGGAAACTGGATCACCGTCATCCAGAAGATAATGCCGAAGGTGGTCTCGGTCATGGTCAGCTGTTTGGTGGTGATCATGGTGATGGCGTAGCCGAAGGCCGCCGCCAGCACCAAAAACGCGGCCGGATTGAAGCTGGCGAGGCCGGGGCGCAGGATCACCAGCACGCCGATCAGCCCGAACACCACCACGCCGATGCGGCTCGGCGAAATACGCTCGTGCAGCAGCCACACCGCCAGCAGCGCGGTCCAGGCCGGCATGGTGAATTCCAGCGCGAACACCAGCGCGAGCGGCAGCATGGTGAGGCTGGTCGCCCAGGCATATTGCGAGGCGTAATGCACGACGTTGCGCAGCAAATTGAGTCCCATGCGGCGCGGCAGCGCGTAGCGGCGCAATTCGGGCCGCACGATCAGCAGCAGCAGCAGGACCACCAGCGCGCCGCCGCTGCGCACCGCCAGGATCTCGAAAATACTCAGCCCGCCGCGCGACAATTCGCGGATCGACACCGCCATGGTCGAGAACGACAAGAGGGCGCCGACCATCCAGAGGACGACACGGGCGATATGGTTTTTGGCCACGGGAATTTGCGCCGGCGCGAGGAGGAACGGGAGGGCGGTCTAGCAGGCTTGCCGGCCGCCGTCACTCCGCGTCCGGCTGGTTCTCCGGCCGCGCCTTATCGAATGCGGCAAGCTTCAGGCAGGCGGCGTCGGCCGCCACGATCTTGGGGAAGGCGTCGAGCGCAACCTTCAGCCGCCGCGCGTTGAATACCTGCGGCACCAGGCAGAGATCGGCGAGCGTGACATGCGCGCCGCAGGCATAAGGGGCAGGCGCGATCATCGCCTCGATCGCCTTGAAGCCTTCGATCACCCAGTGATGGTACCAGGCGTCGATCTCCGGCTGCTCGTGCTTCAGGCTGCGCTTGAGATATTGCAGCACCACCAGATTGTTGAGCGGATGGATGTCGCAGGCGACCGTCTGCGCGATCGCCCGCACATGCGCGCGTTCGAGCGCGTCGGCCGGCAACAGCGGCGGCTCCGGGTGGATGTCGTCGAGATATTCGATGATGGCGAGCGATTGCGTGATCACGTCGCCCGAGGACAGCGCCAGCGCCGGCACCCGCATCTGCGGATTGACCGCGACGAAATCGGCTTTGCGCTGATTGCCGCCGTCCTTGGTCAGATGCACGGGGACTAGCTCATACGGCAGGCCCTTGAGATTGAGCGCGATGCGCACGCGATAGGCGGCGGACGAGCGAAAGTATGTATAGAGCTTCACGGCGGGCGCCCCGGCTGATTTCGTGTTGCGGCTAACTTAGCGCAGCGCCGGCATGGTGGCGATACCGATGCTCAATTGCTTGGAACGCTCGATCAGCTTGTTCAGCGCGCGCTCGAGCGCTACCCGGTCGGCCGCGTCCACCGTTTCCATGAGTTGGCGCACGAAGTCGAGCGCGGCCGGCGCCAGCTCGTTATAGACCGCGCGGCCGGCGGGCGTCAGCGACAGGAAGGCCTCGCGCATGTCGGCGCGGTTGGCCTTGCGCGACACCAGCTTGCGGCGCTCGAGCTGGGCGACCGCGCGCGAAACCTTGGTCTTGTGCATGTGGCTGTGCCGGCCGATCGCCTTGGCGGTCATCATGCCGAACTCGCCGAGCGTCACCAGCACCCGCCATTCCGGCACGCCGATGCGGTAGCGCTCGGCATAGATGCGCGAGAGCGCCTGCGTCACCAGGCTGGAGCAGACATTGAGCTGATAGGGCAGGAAGCCGTCGAGCGTGAGCGTGGCGTCGCTTTGGCCCGCCGGCTGCCCGGGCGCTTGCTCAACTGATTGATCGGTCATTGCCAAGGCCCGCCGTCGCGCGCGTTGCGGCGACTTTGGCCGAAGTTGCGACTGGGCGCAACGAGTTTGTAACTATCTTAAATCACTGATGCGGCGTGAAATTCCGCTGCGAACACCAGGCTCGCAAGGCCGCGGCCCGGTGCGACAGCGGGCCGGGCTGCTCGACCACGATGAAGACCGTCCCGAAAAGATTGAGCAGCAGGATTTTCATGACTGGCCCTGTCCCTATCCGCGACAACGCCGCTTGGCTATTCAGGTTCCGAAGTTATCCACTTCGCCCCGGCCTTTAAAAAGCAAAACGCCCGGCCGGGGCCGGGCGCCGCATGCGCGCTTTTCGCCGCGCTCAGCGGGTGCAGACGATCGCCACCAGATTGTCGCAGCGTCCGCCGTGGCAGCCGCCGGAGGCGTCGTTCGGGATGGCGCCGGTGATGTCGTCGCGGTCGACCGCGCGGTAGGACGTGGCGGCGGCGAATTGATGGCCGCGGCAATAGGCGTTGGCGGCGGCGGCACCGCATTTTGCGCCCGCCACCAGGCAGCGGTCGACGCCGTAGCCGCCGGCATTGGCGCCGATGATGAACATGCGCCGCTCGGCCGCCTGCGCCGAAGTGAAGAGACAGAGGCACAGCACGGCAGCAAGACTGACCACAACTGTCCGCATGGGGTTCGCCCGCTTTGTTGGAGGCGCCGCTTGGGCGCTGGTCGCAAGAATGCGAGCAAAACCGTTAAGGCCCGCTTAACCGGGTTTTTTAGGCCTTTTTTTGCCGGTGCGGCGGCGGTTTGCGGCCTCTTGACGGGAGCGGGGCAACTCATCATTGTCCGGCCCTGATGAACGGCCTTAACCACATTTGCGGCATTTGCCGCGAGATTATTCGCTAGCGCCTAACGCTGGCTGCGGCCGTCTTTTCTCCATCGAGACAAAGCAACGCCCGGGGCCAGCAGGCGCCGAGGACGCTATGGAGCTTCAGCTTTACGACACGCTGACGCGCGCGAAGCGGGAGTTTGTCCCGATCGATCCCGCGCGCGTGCGCATGTATGTGTGCGGGCCGACCGTCTACGACTTCGCCCATATCGGCAACGCGCGTCCGGTGATCGTGTTCGACGTGCTGTTCCGCCTGCTGCGCCATCTCTACGGCGCCGACCACGTCGTTTACGTGCGCAACGTGACCGACGTGGACGACAAGATCAATGCGCGCGCGGCCGAGCGCGGCGTGTCGATCCAGGAGGTGACGGAAGAGACCTACAAGGATTTCACGGAAGACGTTAAGGCGCTCGGTTGCCTGCCGCCGACGGTCGAGCCGCGCGCCACCGAGCACATCGCGGCGATGAAGGAGATCATCGAGAAACTGGTGCAGGCCGGCTGTGCTTACGTGGCCGAGGATCACGTGCTGTTTAACGTCGCGGCGATGAAGGATTACGGCCAGTTGGCGCATCGCTCGCTCGACGAGATGATCGCCGGCGCCCGCGTCGAGGTCGCGCCCTACAAGAAAGCGCCGATGGACTTCGTGCTGTGGAAGCCATCGAAGCCGGGCGAGCCGGCCTGGGACTCGCCCGCCGGCATCGCGACGCGCGGCCGCCCCGGCTGGCACATCGAATGCTCGGCCATGGCCTGGAAGCATCTGGGCGAGACCTTCGACATCCACGGCGGCGGTATCGATCTGGTGTTTCCGCACCATGAGAACGAGATCGCGCAGTCGCGCTGCGCCTTTCATAGCAAGGTGATGGCGAATTACTGGATGCACAACGGCTTCCTGCAGGTGGAAGGCGAGAAGATGGCGAAGTCCGCCGGCAACTTCGTGACCATCCGCGATTTGCTGAAGGACTGGCCGGGCGAGGCGGTGCGCTTCACCATGTTGCAGACGCATTATCGCCAGCCGATCAGCTGGACGGTCGTCGGCTTGCGCGAGGCGCAGAAGACGCTCGACACTTGGTACGAGCTGACCGGCGATTTGCAGCCGGGTTATCTGTGCGCCGACGCGCTCGACGCGCTGATGGACGATCTCAACACCCCAAAAGCCTTCGCGGCATTGCACGAACTGCGCTCCGAAGCGGTGAAGGCGAAAGCCGCCGCCGCCTGCCTGAAAGCCAGCGCGCAATTGCTCGGCCTGCTGCAATCGAGCGCCGTGCAATGGGCGTCGTTCCGTCCGGCTTCGCTCGCCATCGACGAGAGCAAGGTGGTGAGCTTGATCGAGGCCCGCGCCGCCGCCCGCAAGGCCAAGGACTTCAAGGAATCCGACCGTATCCGCGACGAGCTCAAGGCCATGGGCGTCGAGCTTGAGGATACCAAGGACGGCAAGACCAAATGGAAGATCGCGCGATGATGGCCCGCGCGCACCCCACCTTCGCCTTGCGGCCGTTTCTGCCCGAAGACACAGTCTTGCTGGCCGAGATCTTCCGCGAGTCGATCGCCGGGTTGACCGCCGACGATTACAGCGAGGCGCAGCAGGAGGCCTGGGCCTCCGCCGCCGCCGATCAAGCCGCCTTCGGCAAGAAGCTTGGTCGCGAGCTCACGCTGATCGCCACCCTGGAGGGCTCGCCCGTGGGCTTTGCCGCGCTCGCCGGCAAGGACAAGATCGACATGCTTTACGTGCATCCGGCCGCGGCCGGGCAGGGCGTCGGCGCCATGCTGATCGACGCGCTGGAGAAGCTCGCCGGCTCCCGCGGCGCCGCCGCGCTCAGCGTCGACGCCAGCGACTCAGCGCGCGGCTTCTTCGAGAAGCGCGGCTATGTCGCCCGCCAGCGCAACTCGATCTCAGTCGGCGACGAATGGCTGGCCAACACCACGCTGCAAAAGCAGCTCGCCGCAGGGAAACCGTCATGACCAAGCCCGACACCCCGTTCCCGCGCCACTGGCTCTATTACATCGTGCTCAAATACGGCCTCTTGATCGTCGCCGTCTTGGCCGCGCTTTATGTCTTCTATCGGCTGACCTGAGCAGCGCCAATGGAACGCCAATGAAACGCCATCATATCATCGTCGCCGTCATCGCCATCCTTGCCGCCGTCGCGCTGCTGGCGAACTATTACCTGTGGTGAAACCGGCCATGGCCCGCGAACGCCTCTACCTGTTCGACACGACCTTGCGCGACGGCGCGCAGACCAACGGCGTCGATTTCACGCTCGCCGACAAGCTGGCGATCGCCAAGATGCTGGACGAGCTCGGCATCGACTATGTCGAAGGCGGCTATCCGGGCGCCAACCCGACCGACAGCGAGCTGTTCGCCAGCGACCGGCACCTCAAGACCACTTTCACCGCTTTCGGCATGACGCGGCGGCCCGGCCGCTCGGCCTCCAATGATCCGGGCCTGGCCGCGCTGCTCGCGGCGCACGCCGACGCCATCTGTTTCGTCGCCAAGGCCTGGGACTATCATGTCAAGGTTGCGCTGGAGACGACCAACGAGGAAAACCTCGCCTCCATCCGCGACAGCGTGCAGGCTGCCAAGGCGAAGGGGCGGGAAGTCCTGCTCGACTGCGAGCATTTCTTCGACGGCTACAAGGCCAATCCGCAATATGCGCTGGCCTGCGCCAAGGCCGCTTACGACGAGGGCGCGCGCTGGGTGGTGTTGTGCGACACCAATGGCGGCACGCTGCCGCATGAGGTAGCGCAGATCGTCGGCGAAGTCTGCAAACTCATCCCGGGCGATCATGTCGGCATCCACGCCCATAACGACACCGAGCAGGCGGTGGCCAATTCCTTCGCCGCGGTGCGCGCCGGCGCCCGGCAGATCCAGGGCACGCTCAACGGCCTGGGCGAGCGCTGCGGCAACGCCAATCTCGTTTCGCTCATCCCCACGCTCAAGCTGAAGAAGGAATATAGCGACCGCTTCGACATCGGCGTCTCCGACGCGGCGCTGAAGAAGCTCGCGCAGGTCAGCCACGCCCTCGACGAGCGGCTCAACCGCGCGCCCGACCGCCACGCGCCTTACGTCGGCGAGAGCGCCTTTGCCACCAAGGCCGGCATCCACGCCTCCGCCATCATGAAGGACCCGGCGACCTACGAGCACGTCGCGCCCGCGACCGTCGGCAACAAGCGCAAGGTCCTGGTGTCGGAGCAGGCCGGCAAATCCAACGTGCTGGCCGAGCTCGAGCGCATCGGCCTCAAGGTCGACAAGGACGACGCGCGCATCGGCCGCCTGTTGGAGATCGTCAAGGAGCGCGAGACCATCGGATACGCTTATGAGACGGCCGACGCTTCTTTCGAGCTGTTGGCGCGGCGCACGCTCGGCACCGTGCCGGGTTATTTCGACGTGACGCAATTCGACGTCAATACCGAGCAGCGCAATAATGCGCGCGGTGAACGGGTCACCGTCGCCATGGCGGTGGTGAAGGTGAAAGTCGGCGACGACAACCTCATCTCGGCGGCGGAAGGCAACGGCCCGGTCAACGCGCTCGACCAGGCGCTGCGCAAGGACCTCGGCAAGTACCAGAAATACATCGAGGGCCTCAAGCTCACCGACTACCGCGTGCGTATCCTCAATTCCGGCACCGGCGCGGTGACGCGCGTGCTGATCGAGAGCGAAGACGAGGCCGGCGAGCGCTGGACCACGGTCGGCGTCTCGCCCAATATCATCGACGCCTCGTTCCAGGCGCTGATGGATTCCATCGTCTACAAGCTGGTGAAGTCGGGCGCGCCGGCCTAACCGCTGTCGTCCCGGCCAAGCGACATCGGGCTTGACCCGGGGGAGCGCGAGCCGGGACCCATAACCCCGGTGCTCGCGATGCGGAAAGACAGGGGTTTTGAACCCCCGCCTTCGCGGGGACGACCGGAGAGATTCATGATCGACCACATCTCCATCGCCGTCCGCGATCTCGCAGCCAGCACCGCCTTCTACGATGCGGTGCTTTGCGCCCTCGGCTACACGCGGCTGGAGACGCGGCCCCTGACCGTCGGCTTCGGCAAGCAATACGCCGAATTCTGGCTTAACCTGCGCGCCGACATGACGCCCGTCGCCGCCGGCAGCGGCGCGCATGTTGCCTTGCGCGCGCGCTCGACCGAGATGGTCGATGCCTTCCATGCCGCGGCAATCGCCGCCGGCGGCGTGAGCGACGGCGCGCCTGCTTTGCGCCCGCAGCACGGCGAAGGTTACTACGCCGCCTTCATCCGCGACCCCGACGGCAACCGCATCGAGGCGGTGACGTTTGTGAAGGCGAATTAATCCGCCGTCATTCCGGGGCGCGCACAAAGTGCGCGCGCCCGGAATCCAGGGGCAATAGGCACTGCATATATGGCCCTGGATTTCGGGTTCGCTCGCTGGCGCTCGCGCCCCGGAATGACGAAACCCTACAACCGCTCGGCGTCCGCCGCCGTCATGCGCTTGGCTTCCTCCGGCACCGCTTCGATCGCCCGCGTCAGCATCGGCAGGATATCGCTCACGCTGTCGGCCACCAGCAGGTCGAAACTGAATTCGCCGCGGATGAATTCGAGCTTCTTCATATGGTCGATGAGCGCGCACAGCGGCTCCCAGAAGCCCGCGATATTGGCGACCAGCACCGGCTTACGGTGGCGGCCGAGCTGCGCCCAGGTGAGCTGCTCGACCAGCTCCTCCAGCGTGCCGATGCCGCCGGGCAGCGCCACGAACGCGTCCGCCATCTCGAACATCTTCTGCTTGCGCTCGTGCATGTCGCGGGTGACGGTCAGGTTCTGCACGTTCTTGTGCGCGTGCTCGCGCGCGACCAGGAACTCGGGGATGATGCCGTGCACCTCCCCGCCGTTTTTCACCATCGTTGAGGCGATTTCACCCATCATGCCGTCGCCGCCGCCGCCATAGACCAGGCCGATGCCGTTCTGGGCGAGGATTTCGCCGAAATCGCGGGCGGCCTGCGCGAAGGCCGGGCTGGTGCCCGGGCTGGAGCCGCAATAAACGCAGATTCGGCGGATTTTGCTCGATTTTATGGTCTTGTTCATGGTCATGCATGTGCGCCCGAGGATCGGCGCCGTCAAGACAACGGGCGAAAACCGCTGTGGTTGCGGCGGCTTATGCCGGGCGCCGGGGTGATTACCGGCTAGAATCCACCTATATGAAGCCTTCCATGAGTCCTCACCTCGGTCACCATCATAGCCCGTCCGATCAGCCGACCGGCGTCTCCGCCAGCCGCGGCGCGCTGCTGTCGACCATGGTGCATTTGTGGCCCTATATCTGGCCGGCCGACCGCCGCGACCTGAAGCTGCGCGTGCTGGGCGCCATGGCGCTCTTGCTCGCCGCCAAGCTCGCAACCATCGCCGTTCCCTTCACCTTCAAATACGCAACCGACGCGCTGGCGGGGCACCCCACCCCCGCCACCGGCTGGCTCGGCTGGGTGATCGCGGCGCCCATCGCCATGACGATCGCTTACGGCGGCATGCGCATCCTTATGGGCGCGCTCACGCAAGGCCGCGACGCGGTGTTTGCCAAGGTGGCGATGCACGCGGTCAGGCGCCTTGCCTTCCGCACCTTCGTCCACATGCACGACTTGTCGCTGCGCTTCCATCTCGAGCGCAAGACCGGCGGCTTGACGCGCGTGCTCGAGCGCGGCCGCAACGCCATCGAGACCATCGTGCGCATGGTGATCCTGCAGCTCGCGCCCACCATCATCGAGGTCACGCTGGTCGCCGTCGTCTTGATGGTGCATTTCGACTGGCGCTACTTCGCGCTCATCGTCGGCACGGTCGCGCTCTATATGGGCTGGACCTACAACGCTACCGAATGGCGCATCGGCATCCGCCGCAAGATGAACGACAGCGACACCGACGCCAATGTCAAGGCGATCGACTCGCTGCTCAACTACGAGACCGTGAAATATTTCGGCGCCGAGCAGCGCGAGGCGGCCCGCTACGACCGCTCGATGGCGCGCTACGAGGACGCCAGCGTCAAGTCCTACACCTCGCTCACCGTGCTCAACGCCGGGCAGGCGGTGCTCTTCACCATCGGGCTCGCCACCGCCATGGTGATGTGCGCCTACGAGATCAAGGCCGGCAGCAAGACGGTCGGCGATTTCGTGCTGATCAACGCCATGATGATCCAGCTCTACCAGCCGCTCAATTTCATGGGCATGCTCTATCGCGAGATCAAGCAGGCGGTGACCGACATCGAGAACATGTTCGCGATTATTTCGCGCCCGCCGGAGATCGAGGACGCCCCCGGCGCCCGTCCGCTGCAGGTGGCCAGCGGCGACATCCGCTTCGAGAACGTCTCCTTCGCCTATGAGCCGGAACGCGTCATCCTCAAAGGCGTCAGCTTCGAGGTGCCGGCCGGCAAGACCGTGGCGGTGGTCGGCCCTTCCGGCGCCGGCAAGTCGACCATTTCGCGGCTGCTCTACCGCTTCTACGATCTCTCCGGCGGCCGCATCACCATCGACGGCCAGGACATCGCGCAGGGTGACGCAAAGCTCGCTGCGCGCGGCCATCGGCATGGTGCCGCAGGACACCGTGCTGTTCAACGACACCATCCGCTACAACATCCGCTACGGCCGCTGGGAGGCGAGCGACGCCGAGGTGGAGGAGGCAGCGCGCCTGGCGCAGATCGACCATTTCATTCGGCTGGCGCCCAAGGGCTACGAAACCGAAGTGGGCGAGCGCGGCCTGAAACTGTCGGGCGGCGAGAAGCAGCGCGTGGCGATTGCCCGCACCATCCTGAAAGGCCCGCCGATCTTGCTGCTCGACGAGGCCACCTCCGCGCTCGACAGCCACACCGAGAAGGAGATCCAGGACGCGCTCGAGCGCGTGGCGTCCGGACGCACCACGCTGGTAATCGCGCACCGGCTCTCGACCATCGTCGGCGCCGACGAGATCATCGTGCTCGACCAGGGCGAGATCGTCGAGCGCGGCACGCACATGCAGCTGCTGGCCGCCCGCGGGCTCTATGCCAGCATGTGGAACCGCCAGCGCGAGGCCGAGGAAGCGCGCGAGAAGCTTGCGCTTGCCGGCGAAGAACGCGAAGCGCCCAACCGCAACCCGCCGCCGGTCACAGACGAGCTCGCGGCGCAGCCCGAGCCGGTCGATGACCTGCCGGCCGACGCCGCGGAATAGAATAGCCGCGGCGCAGGAATTCAGTTAGGCGCGCTTTGCCCGGCGCCCACGTACATGGCCTTCAGGCGCGGCCGGTCGATCTTGCCCATGGTGTTGATCGGCAGCGCATCGAGCGTAACGATGTGCGCCGGCACGAACACGGTCGGCATGCGCGGCCGGCAATGCGCGCGCAGGCCTTCGGGATCGACCTTTTCGCTGCACACGACGGCGGCCCAGACTTCGTCGACGCCGAGCTTGCTGGTCGCCATGAAGACCGCGGCTTCTTTCACACCCTTGAACGAGAGCAGGGCGGCCTCGACCTTTTCGGCCGCCATCTTGCCGCCGCCGGCGTTCAAGACGTCGTTCTGTCGTCCCGAAATGATCAGGAGGTTGTCGGCGGTGAGCGACCCGAGGTCGCCCGGATAGAACCAGCCGTCGCGGAAAACCTTCGCCGATTCGACCGGGTCGTCGATATAGCGATCGATGCCGAATTCGCTGGCGACGCGGACGATGCCTTCGCTCCCGGGCGCAAGCGGCCGGTCCGCCTCGTCGACGATCTCGATCCGTATGCCCGGCGTGACATATCCGGCCGCCCCGTCGATGTGCGCGATCTCATGCGCCGGCGCGGTGGCGCTGATGGCGGTTTCAGTCGAGCCATAGCCGGTGATCAGATGCGTGCAAAGCCGCGGTCGCACCCGTTCCACCAGTGGCCGCGGCAGCAGGCTTCCGCCCGATATGATCGTGTCGAGGTGAAGATCGATCGAGGGATGACGGTCGCAAACGGCGAGCAGCTGCGAAAGCGTGACTGGCGTCGCCAGCATGGCCTCGATGCGAAAGACCTCGAAGGCGCGCAGCGTGTTCTCCATGCTTTCGCCGCGGAAAAACATCGTGCCGCCGCGCGCCAACAGATAAGCCAGGAATTGAAATCCGAGCGCCGCCGGCAGCCCCATGTTCATAAAGACGCGCGCGAAGGTCGGATGCCGGTTGCCGACCACGTATTCGAAGCGCGCATTTCTCGCCATCACGAGTTCATGCGTGAGCGCCACCGCTTTCGGATCGCCGGTGCTTCCGGAAGTCAGCACGATGCGGGCGACTTCCTCGCTGGCTGCGCCGCCTTGCGGCGATATTGCGACCGCCGCGCCGTCGCCCATGAGCCAGCCGTGATCCATCGCAATGTGCCGTGCTTCCGGCGCGAAGGGGTATTTCGTATTCTTGATGACGAAATCGAGCTTGAGGCCGGCCGGCGGCTTATGCATGCCGACCGACACCGTGACGATCCCCACTTGCGTGAGGCCCAGGATGGCTATCGCGTGCAGCAGGGGATCCTCGATCGACAAGGCCGCGACATCGCCGCGCTTAAGGCCGCCTGCCAGCGCGCGGCGGGCGACGTTGTTCATCTGCGCGATCAGGCGCTCGTAGCTCACGACATCGATGCCTTGCGCGCAAAGCGCGGGCGCGCCCGGCTGGTATTTTGCCTGGAACAGGATCGGCTCGACGATGTTCATGCTTGCTCAGAACGTACCGGTCAGTCGCAGGAACGGTCCCCAGTAGATGCGATTGATGTTTTGGAGAGCGCCGGTGCCGATGTCGTAGGTCGTCAAGGCGTTATCGTAGAAATCGCCGCGAATGCCGGTGCTGATCTTGAATTGCGATGTGATCCGATAGCTCAATGCCAGCGAGCCGTCCGCGTTGAACACGAATGCCGTGGCGCGGTTGCTGACGGCGAATCCGGTGCTGCTCGACCCCTCGAGTTTCCGCGCGCCGAGCAAGGCGGCAATGCCCGCGCCGTACTCGAACGACCACTCGCCGGCGATCGGTATAGCGCCGACGATCGCCAAGCGCGGGCCGACACCGAAGAACCGGCTGTTCCAATTATCGAGGGACGATCGTGCGGTGGTCACGATGGTGGTGGGCGTATAAAAGGTGCGCTGACTGGACTCCACCATTTGAGCCGCCGCATGCAGATCGGCGATGCGGATTCCGAACTCGAGTTCCGGCGTATTGCCGCCCACGCCGAGGTCGCGTCCGATCATGAAGTCGGCGACCAGATGACTTTCGTGTTCGGTGGATTGGTTCGATGTCGCGCTGGTCAGCAGGTAGCCGAAAGTCGTTCCGAACGTCTGAAAGGCGGCGGCGTTGTTGGATGCCGTGCGGGTCTTGCCATAGCGAAAATCGAAAACGAAATGCCAGATTTGGTTGGGCCAGCGGTAATCGAGGCCGACCGCGCCTTCAAAGCCGACGAGCGGCTTCAAGGAGGTGTAGCTGGAGCCTAGAAGCCACGGGATATTGTAGCGGCCGCCGCCGGTCCAGAACGCGGCTCCCTCGCCCCACAGCGTCAGCGTGGGCGGCGTATTCTGGGCCGCAGCCTGGCCGGAGGACGCGACCGACAGCGCGACCGCGGACACGCCGGTCAGCAACGAAGCCCGAAATGACGGTTGAATCGGCGGCACTCAAACTCCCCAGCGAGTCGCCCTGGGCAAACAAATGACCCTACAAGCGCGCCATGATCGTGTAAATTGCTGCGGCAGCGCCCGGCGGCAGGCTTTAGCGGACAGCAGAGTTGAATACATTAACAGATTCAACGAGTTCGACAGAAGCCGCGGTATCGCCGCCCCGCTCGGGGATTGTGTGGATCGCGTCCTATCCGAAATCGGGCAATACCTGGGCCCGCGCCTTCCTGCACAACCTTGCAAAAGCGCGAAATTGGGAGGCAGGCGAGCAAGATATCAACGCCATGACCCGGTTTTCGACCTGGGAGCTCGACAAGAAGCGCTACGCGGAATTCCTCGGCTTCGAGCCCGACAACGCCGTCCATCGCAAGGAAATCGCCGCCACCCGCCACGCCGTTCACCGCCAGATCGCCGACGCGACGCCGGGCCTCGTCTTCGTCAAGACGCACAATTGCCTGGTCACCGACCGCGGACATTCCACCATTAATTTTGCCGTTACCGCCGGCGCGGTGTACGTCGTGCGCAATCCGCTCGACGTCGCCATCTCCTACGCCCACCACGCCGGCACATCGATCGACGCGGCAATCGCGCGCATGGCCGTCACCGACGCCGAGGCGCCGGGCAGCGATGCCTCGATTTATGAGGTGCACGGCTCCTGGAGCCAGCACGTGTGGAGCTGGACGCGCAACCAACATCGCGCGCTGCACGTCATGCGCTACGAAGACATGCTTGCCGATCCGCAGCAGACGTTCGCCGCGCTGGCGCGGCACCTCCAGCTCGATGCCGGCCGCCGGCAGCTCGCCAAGGCGATCGAGCGTTCCTCGTTCGCGCGGCTGCAGGCGCAGGAAAATGAAAAAGGCTTCCGTGAGCGGCCGCCGCAAGCCGACCGCAATTTCTTTCGCGAAGGCCGCGCCGGGCAGTGGAAGGAAACGTTGACGCCCGCTCAGGTCGACCGCATCGTTCAGGATCACGGTGAGCAGATGCAGCGCTTCGGCTATCTGCCGCTCGACTGAGGCGCGGCGCCGACGGCTGACGCAGCGCGCTCACTTTTTCCGCATCTTCTCCTTCACGGGATCCTTGACGTTCTCGAATCTGTCTATTTCGACATTTTGCAGTTTGCCGTTCACTTTCTGCAAGCGGCGAATATAGATCGTCTGCACGATATCGCGGGTTCGCGGGTCGATCTCGATCATGCCGCGCGGGCTTTCCCATCGCATGCCCTTGGCGGCGTCGATGAAGGACCGGCCGTCGGTCTTGCCGCCGGTCATTTTAAGGGCCGCGTAGATAAGGTGCATGCCGTCATAGCCGCCGACGGTTTGGATGTCCGGATTGAGGCCTTTGTGACGCTGGCGGAACGCCGCGACGAATTTCTCGTTCAGCGCCGATTTGTGCGCATGATCGTAATGATAGGCCGTGAGCACGCCGGCCATGGCGTCACCCGCGCCCTTGAGCGCGCTGTCATCGGTCAGCCCGCCGGAACCCAAGATCTTTATCTGGTCCGGCGTCATGCCGTGCTCGAGCAGGCTCTTCATCATGGCCGCCGGCGGCCTGCCGGCCGGCACGAAAACGAACACCGCCTGCGGCTTGGCGTCCTTTACGCGTTGCACGAACGACGAGAAATCCGTTTCGACGGCGGGCATGCGCACCGAACCCACCACCTTGCCGCCGGCGGCGGTGAATGTGCCGGCGAAAGCCTTCTCGGCGTCGTGGCCCGGCCCGTAATCCGAGACCATGATGTAGACGTTTTTGATGCCGTGCCTGGCGACCCAGGTTCCGAATGGCGCGGTGATCTGCGCCATCGTCATCGATACGCGCACGGCGTAGGGCGATTTGGCCGTAATGGCGGAAGTTGCCGCATTCATGATCACGAGCGGCACCTTGGCCTGCCGTGACACGTCGGCGGCCGCGATGGCGTTCGGGGTCAGCGCGAAGCCGGCGAGAATGTCCACGTGATCGCGCACGACCAGCGCCTGCGCGAGCCGCTTGGCAAGCGCGGGATTGATGCCGCCGACATCCTTGCGGATTATCGCGATCTTCTTGCCGGCGACGGTGTCGCCATGTTGCCGCATGTAGAGCTTGAGACCGGCATCCACCTGCGCGGCGGCGTCCGCGAAAACGCCGGAATAGGGCATGATCACGCCGATCTTGATGGTCGCGCAATCCGCATGCGCGACGCTTGCCAGCATCGCCGCCACGGCGGCGCAAATTGGCAGATAGCGCGACGTCATCGGGCCTCGTCCGTCCGCTCGATCGATCGAACGCTACGAAATCGAGGCGCGGCACGATAGGGGGCCCGCCGATGCGCTGCTCAGTAGGCCGGCCGCGGCCAGTCGAAGCGGTAGTTGATGGCGAGCGTTACCTGCTGGACGGTCGACTCGGCCGTGCGCAGCAGCGGGTTGGGAACCGGCGTGGCGCTGAAGCTGACGTCGCGCGACACCGTCACGGAGCCGAAATCGAGATAGTCGTATTCGAGCCGCGCCGACCAGTTGCCCAGGAAGCCCCATTCGATCCCGCCGCCCGCGGTCCAGCCGGTGCGCGTCTCGCCGCCGCTCACGGTCGACTGCAGCGCCCCGGTGACCGGATTGGTGGTGTTCGAATTCGACCTGGAAATGGCCCCAGGCGAGGCCGCCTTTGCCGTAGAACAGCCAGTTGTTCATGACGTAGCCGAGCCGGCCGGTGGCGGTCGCCAGCCATTGGATCTTCCCGGTGCTGGTCGCAAGCCGCGTCGCGGTAAATGGCGGCACGACGCTAAAACGCGACGCGGTGCCTTCGATCGAGCTCCAGGAATAGTCGCCCTCGACGCCGATCAGCCAATGCGGGGCGAATTGATAATTGAAGCCGAGCTGCGGGCCGGCAAGCCAGCCGTCGGAATCCTCCTCGCTCACCGTTCCCGGCGGGAACGGCCGCGTGCCGTTGATATTGGTGGTCTTGCCATGCGCCCAGCTATAGCCGCCATGGCCGCCGAGATAAAATCCCGTCCAATCGTAGACCGCCGGCGGCGGAGCGGGGCGCGCCTTGACCGGCATGTCGGCCGCATAGGCGGCGCTCGTCATCAGCAGGGCGGCAAGCCCGAACGGAACGCGATGCATCAAGCGACCCTCCCGCGACCATGGCACGCCCCCGCCGAATGCCGCGCGGGCACTTGCAAACTACCGTGGCGGGTCCGTGCGCCGTTCTACCCAGATGAGTAGTTTGCAGAAGATTTTCGCGCCCTGTTGCCGATCTGCCAGCCACGGTCAGGCGGCGCCGTTGCGGCCGAGGCTGAATTCGGCGAGCGCCCGGATGGTGCGCCTGACCAGCTGCGTCTGGCTGCGCACGCCGAGCGCGGCGAACACGCCCTTCAGATGGAAGCGCGCGGTATGCAGCGAGATGCCGGCGCGCTCGGCATAGTCCTTGAGGTCGTCGCCGGCGGTGAGCGCGGCGGCCAGCTCCGCGCCGCGCGGCGTCAGGCCGAACATCGCCGCCAGCGTCTGCGCCATGGTCGGCGTCTGGCTGTCGGGATCGTGGATTAGCAGCAGCATGCCGCTGCGGCCTTCGCCGATCGCGCCGGCAAGGCCGGTTCCGGCCGGCAGCGGCGCCACCAGCACCGGATAGGCGAGCGTACCGTGGTCGCGCGGCACCCGCACGATGCCGCCGGCGCCGCCCTTGCGCACCGCCTGTTGCAGTTGGGCGAGCCGCTTGTCGGCGGCGCGGTTGGCGGCGCGCAACTGCCCGTTCGCTTCCTGCCACAGGCCGTCCTTGCGCGCGATCAGCGCGAGCGCGCGGGCATTGATATGAACCGGCCGGCCCTCGCGGTCGCTGGCGATCAGACCGACGGTGAGACGGTCGACGACGCTCGCCAGCAGCGTGGCCTTGAGATTGAGCAGCGCGAAGGCGCGGTACAACTGAAAGGCGCGCGTGGCGTGCGGCACGATGCGCTCGAACAGGGCCGCCTCCGACGGCGCGAACGCCTGCCGCTTCTGGCTGCGGTGCACCGCCAGGGCGCTGAAGCCGCCGTCGATGTCCAGGAGCCGCGCACCCAGGCAATCTTGCAGGCCGAGCGGCCGCAGGAATTCGTTGTAGAAGATGCTGTCGCGCCGCTCGGCCTCCGGAATCAGCGCTTCGGTCGTGACCGCCTTGCCCGCCGGCACGCGCGCGAATTTCGCCGGCGCCGGATCGACCTTGACGAATTCGCGCGCGTAGCGGTCCATCACCGGCGCGCTCCAGGCGCCGGTGCTGAACGACAGCGACAGATCGTGCGCCGCCGGATCGAAGACGCCGAGGATGGCGGCGTCGCTGCCGAACATCGCCTGCAGGCGCTCGATCGCCAGCGGCCAGACCTCCGGCGCGGTGACGGCCCGGTAAAAGAGGTCGATGAGGTCTTCTTCGGCCGCCGCCATGCGCCGCCGCTCCTCTTGTGCCGGGACGGAATGATTGGTGGTGGCTGACAAAATCTCACCTTTAACGCGCGGGTCGTCCGGGCTTCTGCGCCCGAAGCCTGCCTGCAACTTGATCATCGGCGGCGTGAGGCGAGCGTGAATGCGAAGTGACGGGCGCGCGGAATTCCGCGTCAAAGACCGGTCAAATGGCCAGGAAAACGTGAAGCCCTGTGGCAGAATCGCTACAATGACGAGCGAAATGCCTGCTCCAGTCCCGCGCGCAAGCGGGGCAGGTTGGCGTACTTGCCTTTGTCGCCCAGCCTGACCTGCTTGAGCATGTCGGCGGCGGCGGCGTCGTTGGCGTGGTCGCGGAACGCGGCGGCCTGCTTGGCGGCCGCGGCGTCGTTGCCCATCAGCGCATAGAGCCCGGCGAGATACATGTGGAGCGACGGGCTTTGCGGCCTATAGACGGCCGATTTGTTGAGCCATTCCAGCGCCGCCTGGTCGTGGCCGCGCTCCATTTCGGTCGCGCCGGCAAACAGCGTCCAGAACCGCATGGTTCGGTCTTCGGGGCTCAGCCGCATGGCGTATTCGATGTTGTGCATGCCGTCGTCGGCGCGGCCCATCAGCGTCATGGTCATGCCGATTTGGGCATAGGCCGGCGCAAAACTCGGGCTGCGCTCGATCGCCCGCCGGAACGATTTGACCGCCAGGTCGTATTGGCCTTGCGCTTTCTCGACCATGCCCATCCAGTAGTTGGCCGTCGCCAGATCGGGTCTCAGCTGCGAGGGCTTGCTGCAGCAGTTTTTCGGCGCGCGCGAGGGCGAGCTTGGGATCGAACACGTAGTTCAGGCTGCCCATCGTCAGCTCGGACGCGGTGCCGATGAGCGCGGGCACCAGCGTGGGGTCGCGCTGCAACGCCTTCTCGTAATAGCCCATGGCCGCGGCGAGGTTCACCTTGCTCGGCCCGCGAAAATGCGCCGCGCGCGCCGCGGCCACCAGTTGCGCGACCGCGGGCGCGGTCTTGCTTCGCCCGTGGTGAACGTTGGCGATCATCGCCTCGACGCGCAACTCGCGCGCCAGCCGATTGACGATCTCGCTCTGCACTTCCAGACGATCGATGCCGTTGCGCTCGAACTGGTCGCCCCACACTTGCTGGCGCGTCGCGGCGTCGACCAATTGAACGTTGACGTGAATACGGCGGTCCTGCGTGCGAACGCTGCCCGCGACCACGTAGTTCACGCCGAGCTTGGCGCCGATGGCCGCCGGATCGGCCGCGCCTTTGCGGTAGAAATAGGACGCTTCGCGCGAGATCACGCGCAGCCCGTCGGCGCGCGACAGGTCGGTGATGAGATCGCCGGTGAGGGCATCGGCGAGCTTGCGATCGTCGTCGGCGGCCGCATCGAACGGGCGCACGAAGATGGGCACGATGGCTTTGGCTTGCAGCGCGGCCCTGTTGCGGGCGAGCGCGGTGGGCGCATGCGAAGACGCCGACGAAATGGCGCTGCGTGCCGTCATGCCCGGCCGCAACGCCAACCAAAGCGCGCCGCCCAGCAGCGCAACGCCGCAAAGCGCGGCGATGGCGAGGCTTGCGCGCGCGACCCAAGGCGCCGAATTGAAAAGGGCAGGGCGTGCCGGTTCGTGGACGAACGGCGCGTCGGGTTCGCCAGGTTCCGCCGGCGCGCTTTGCTGCGCGCGATCGTCCTTGGCGCGCAGCGGACAGGCGGTGGCGGCGGCGGACGAGGCGACGTCTTGCCTGATTTCGGCGATCAGCGCGGTCGTCGCGCTTTCCGGCTTGACGCCCAATTCGCGCGTGAGCAGCGCCAGCAAGGCGCCGGCCTGCGCTAGCGCGGCGTCGACGCCGCGGTAGCGCGCATAGGCGCGCAACAGCAGCCGCTGCCAGTCTTCCCGCAAGGGGTCGAGCGCGGTGAGCCGTTCGGCCGCCTCGATCGCGCGCGCGCCCTCTTCGCGCCGGTCGAAATGCGCAACGCAAAACTCGAACACCTTGGCGGCGGTGGCGGCGATCCGGCTGTGTTCGGCGCGCACCCATTCGTCGAACGGCTCGACCTCGAAGCAGAAGCCGGCGAGGAAATCTCCACGGTAGAGCTCGGCCGCGCGCACCATGTCTTCGGCCGCGGACGATCCGGCAAGCTGCATGAATTCGTGCGCATCGACGGTCAGTTCGGCGAAATTCAAAGCGATCGTTTGACCTTCGAAGTGCAGCAGATCGGGCGCGGCAGCGGCAAGGTCGCCGCGCAGCGAGGTCAGGCATTGGCGCAAATTCTGGCGCGCCTGCCGGTCGCGCTGGTCCCACAGCAGCGTGGCGAGCGCCTCGCGGCTCTCGCCGTCCGCGCCATGCATGGCGAGATGGGCGAGAAGCCCGCAGCCCTTCTTGGAGGCGATCCGGATCGGCTCGGTGGGGGGCCCTTCGACCTGCAACGCAAAGCGCCCCAGCAGCCGGAGCGTTATTCGTCCAACCTGCGGCATTTAAAACGGCTTTCGCTGCTGGTCTCCGGTTCGGCGCCCGAGACTAGTCAGGAAGCCTTGATCTGTAAATTGAATTGCAGCCTTGCCGGGCGCCCGCGGTTGCGGCGCAAATCGCCGCTCAGCGCGTGAAATTCCAGAAGTCGTCCGGCAGCGGCCTTGAAAGACTGAGGCCCAGAAATGCCCGCGGAGAATCCTGCCGCATGACCGTCAGGCCGGACGGCTCCGGCACGCCGGCGAGCCGCGGCTCGTCGGTAGCGAGCTTCATGGAATAGTCGCCGAGTTGCATGGACGGCAGAGCATGCTCGGTCTTGCCGTCTTTTGCCTTATCGGCGGCATGGCAGTCCGTCGCGGCGCCGGCGCAAAGCGCAAATGCGAGGCCGCAGATGATGGCGTAGCCGAAAACGGCGGGTATTTTCATTGCTTTCCCCGGACGCCGCGCGGCGCCGCATGAGCCTGGCAACAAAGTCTTACCAAATGGTGGCTTGAGTCGCCGCGCTACGGGTGGGGCGTTTTTATGGGGGGTGGCCTAGCACCAGGGCGCTCGCTATACCCTCTGCCCAAGGCGAGGCACTTCGCTGCCCAATAGCTTGCTGCCCAGAGCTTTCCACCCAATAGCTTGCCACCTAAGAGCGCTTTTCATGTCGATTGCCGATTCCATCCGCCAGCAATTCGTGCCGATCACGCCGGAAGGCTATCCCTTCATCGGCGCCTTCGCGCTGGTGAGCCTCTTGCTGTTCTGGCTGTGGCCGCCGCTCGGCTGGCTCGGCGCGCTGGCGACGCTGTGGTGCGCCTATTTCTTCCGCGACCCGCCGCGGGTGACGCCGGTGCGCGACGGGCTGATCGTGGCGCCGGCCGACGGGCGGGTGAGCCAGATCACCACGGCGGCCCCGCCGCACGAATTGGGTCTCGGCGACACCGCGCTGCCGCGCGTCTCGATCTTCATGAGCGTGTTCGACTGCCACGTGAACCGCAGCCCGGCCGCGGGCCAGATCGAGAAGATCGTCTACCAGCCGGGCAAGTTCTTCAACGCCGACCTCGACAAGGCGAGCGCCGACAACGAGCGCAATTCGCTGGTGATCGCCACCGCCGGCAGCCGCATCGCGGTGGTGCAGATCGCCGGCCTGGTGGCGCGGCGCATCGTCTGCTTCGTCCGCATCGGCCAGTCCATCGGCGCCGGCGAGCGCTTCGGCATGATCCGTTTCGGCTCGCGTCTTGACGTCTATCTGCCCGAGGGCGTGGCGCCCTTGGTCGCGGTCGGACAGACCGCGCTCGCCGGCGAAACTGTGCTGGCCGACCTGCGCCTGCGCGATCCGGGACGCGCCTTCCGTCTGGGTTAGCGCGAGCCGTCACAATCGTTAACCGCCGCGCAACAGGGTTCCGCCGGCCCGTGGCGCGCGCGCCGGCAAAGCCCTATATTGGCCGCCATGGTATTTCAGCCGCTCGATCCCGCTCCGCCGCCGCTGCGCCGCCGCCGCTTCAAGGCGATCCCGGTGCGCCTGCTGCTGCCCAATCTGATCACGCTGCTTGCGCTTTGCGCCGGGCTGACCGCGATCCGCATGGCGGTAGAGAACAATATCCAGCTCGCGCTCGCCGCCATCGTGTTCGCGGCGCTGCTCGACGGCATCGACGGGCGCGTCGCGCGCATGCTCAAGGGCACCTCGCGCTTCGGCGCCGAGCTCGACAGCCTCGCCGACTTCGTCAATTTCGGCGTGGCGCCGGCGCTCATCTTGTATTTCTGGGGCTTGCATGAGCTGAAATCGGCGGGCTGGATCGCGGCGCTGGTGTTCGCGATCTGCGCGGGCTTGCGGCTCGCGCGCTTCAACGTGATGATCGACGAGCCCGACCGGCCGCTGTGGGCCGGCAACTTCTTCACCGGCATTCCGGCCCCGGCCGGCGCCATCACCGTGCTGCTGCCGATCTATCTCGATTTGCTCGGCCTGCCGGTCAATCTGGTGGTGGTGTGGGTCGCCTTCCTCTACACGCTGACGATCGCGCTGTTGATGGTCTCGCGCCTGCCGGTGTTCTCCGGCAAGCGCGTCGGCAAACGCGTGCCGCCCGAGATGGTGCTGCCGGTCTTCGTTGTGGTGGTGTTGTTCTTCGCGCTGCTGATCAGCTATCCGTGGGCGGTGCTCTCCGCCGGCACGCTCGCTTATCTCGTCTGCCTGCCGCTCGGCTGGCTGTCCTATCGTGAATATCAGCGCAAGGACGCGGCGGCAGTTTCGGTTGGTGCGACCGGCGCCGGCGCTGCCGGCGAAGGGCCCACGGCGCCGCCGCCCGGCGCGCGCGGCGAGGACGACGAGCGCCCGGCGCGCTTGAACTAGTCGATGCCTTCGACGCCATTGACGCGGCGCGCGACCCGTGTGCTCAGCCCCGCCGAGCGGGCAAACCGCCCGCTTGCCGACACCGTCATCCTCGACTACGCCCAGCGCAGCGCGCAGAAGATCGCGGTCACCGGCGTCAAGGGCGGGCGCTTCGAGATCGATCTCGCGCATCCGGCGCGGCTGCGCACCGACGACGTGCTTTTGCTCGACGACGGCGGCCTCATCGAAGTGGTGGCGGCGCCCGAGCCGCTGCTCGAGGCGCGCGCGGCGGACCTGGCCGCGCTCGCGCGGCTTGCCTGGCATCTCGGCGACCGCCATGTGCCGGCGCAGCTGTTTTCCAATCGCATTCGGGTGCGCGCCGAGGCGGGCGTCGAGGACTTGCTCAAGGCGCTCGGCGCCAAGCTTGTCCGTATCGAGGCGCCGTTCGAGCCGGAGGGCGGCGCCTATGCATCGGCGCATGCGCACGGCCACGATCATGACCACGACCATGGCCACGACCATGGCCATCATCATGGCCACGGCCACCACGATCACTGATCAACGATTGCGATAGCCCTGCGTGCCGAACGGATAGCCGGGCATGATGTCGTAAGGGTGCGCCCAGCCGGGCAGCGCCTGCATGCGCTTAAGCCAAGCGCCGATCGCCGGATGCTCCTTGGCGATGTCGAAGCCGAATTCCTCCGCCGGATAGTAGAGATAGGCGGTCATGGAAATGTCGGCGATGGTCGGCTTGTCGCTCACCAGGTATTGCCGCCCGCTCAGCCGCTTGTTGACGATCGCCAGCGCCGCGTCGATGCGGCCCTTCATGAAACCCATCACCGCCGGGTCGCCGGGCTTGGGCGCGAAGTTCTTCAGGAAACGGTAGGGCCCGAGAAAGCCGTTGACCTTCTGGTTGTCGAAGATGATCCAGCGCAGCAATTCCAATTCCTCGTCCTCGCCCTGCGGCTTGAATTTGCCGCTGTGGTTGGCGAGATAAGTGAGGATCACGGCCGACTGCGTGAGCTTTTTCTTGCCGTGCACCAGCACCGGCACTTCGCCCATCTCGTTGACTTCGGTGCGATAGGGCTCCTTGCGCTGCACCCCCTCGCCGAAAAAATCGATCCACACCGGCTCCCAGTCGGCGCCGAGCAGATTGAGCATCAGCGCGGCGCGGTAGGCATTGCCGGACTGGGCGAAGCAATAGAGCTGGTATTCGGCCATGGGGTCCCCGGGAAAAATGCTGAGGATGAGCGGCAGACGGCCGATAGGTTACTCGGTCACGGCCGTGCCTGTCTCGGCCATTCGCGCCGGGTTGCCGGCAACCCTGGGTCGGCGGGCGCGAGTTTGTTCGAGTCTGCTTTGGTACCGAAAGCGGACATGCTTGCGGCAATCCGCTCGCGTCTGCCTGGTGCCAATAAGCGACCTCCCGCGGCGAGCGTATTTGGTTCGCCTTGTCGCGATCTTGACAATCATTTGATTGGATCTGGCTGAGGCATTCCACGCCCTCGTGCATGGTGAGTGCCCTTGTCTGCCATGCCTATGGGAGCTAGCTTGAAGGTCTGATCCTTCACCATCGTTGGTTTGATGGTTTTTCAAGAGGCCGAGCATGTCGATAAAACTCCGGCTCGCCGCTGCGGTTGCCTTCGCGCTTTGCGCCCAATCGGCGGGTGCCGCTCCGTGCCGGCTCGATGCGGCGGATTTCGAATCGCTCCGTCTTTCCCCGTCCCATCTCAGCAATCAAAAGCAGGTCGACGCCCTGCCGAAATCGAGGCTGCCGCTATTGTGTGAAACCCGCAATTTTTGGCACCGCGTGCGAGCCAATAGGGGCGCAATCCCGGATGCCGATTGGAATAACAACGCGTCGCCATATTACAGCAGTCCCGCCGAATCCAAACTGCGCAACGCCCTCTTAGACGCGCATCTGGATGCGATTTTGAAAAAGATGCCGCAGGCGCAATGGCGCAAGGTCAAGCAGCGTCTGCTCGACGAAGCCAAGGTGAAGGCGAAGTAAGAACTAATCGAAGACGCCCGCCGCGGATTCGTGCCGCCATTCTTTCGTTTCAAAAGCGTCGGACCATGCGGTCACCGATTGCTCCCTCGGTCCGAACGGCGAAGGCAGCAACGCCATCGCTCGGCGTGGCGATGCCGACGATGCGTCTGCTTTAGCCCTTAATAGCGAACCTCACCGCCCGGCTGCTGTTTGCGACGACGCGAGTCACCGTGTCAGCGTCACCGGCAAGCCGGCAATCCGGTCGCGTCTGCCTAGTGACCAGCAGCCGAAGTTTCAGGCCGCCACGTTGCGAAGCATCTGATTGCAGTCCACTCTTTGATACGTTTTCGGATTTACCCGACACGCTCGTTTAGTGGCAGGGCCAAAGGTGATCGAAGGCGACCATTATGGCGTCTTCTCTTTTCATGCCATAAGTCTCTTTGTGCTGCCCCAGCCAGCCAAGAACGGCGGCGCCGGTCTCCTTGGTCTTCAAGGATTTTGGCGGCAAACAACGCTTGGGCCGGCCCGAAGCCATGTTGCTGGCCATGATGCTGACGCTGACTGTAACCGTTTCGTTCGCGCATTTAACAAAATGGGTGGTGCAATAGGCGACGAAAGCGCCGGTCTTCGCCGGCGGGCCGCCGGGCAGGGAGCCGTCACCGATTTGAGTCTTGCAGTGCCATAGCGCCTTTACCGCGGCCTGAATTGAATTTACGGTCGCCATGGCATGGACATTCTTGTGTTTGCCCAGCCAAGCCAGAATTTGCTTCGTCGCATTGTCCATACCGACGCCCTTGGGAATAGCGCAATCCTTTGTGACATTGTTGCCTAACACTTTATAGGCAAGGACGGCGAGGTCGGCGTCTTGGATATGACTTTTGCAATCGGCGAAATGTCCGGCACCGGCGCAGTAAGCGACAAAAGCTCCCGTCTTATTCGGCATGGTGCCGGCGGCCCGAGCGCCGCTGACGAAATTCAAGGCGATGCAGGAGATCAGTATCGCAGTCCATCGAGAGGCCATGACGATAACCCTTACTGATAGAAATTCCATTTTAGTATCATATGCGCGAACGCGCATGGCCAGAGAAAAGAACGTCAACCCATTTAAGTAGGATAGTGTGGAAGGATATGCCAAACGATTGTGGTGCGGACCTGGCGTCCGCTCCATGTCATAAGCAGGCATTGTGGCGATGCCGACGATGCATCTGCTTTACCCTTCAATAGCGACCTCACCACTCGGCTTCTGTTTCTGGCCACGAGGGTCAACGCGTCAGCGTCACCGGCAAGCCGGCGGTGGATGTGCCTTGGAAGCCGCCTTCGGCGAGCTTGAGGCTCGCCAGCGGCTGGTTCTGCGCGCCGGTGATCGTGAGCGTGCCTTGCGCCAATGCCCAGCTCCGGCTTCTGAACAATTCGCCCGGGCAGCCGCCTTCCGGCTGGATGGCGCCCTGGTTGCTCTGGCCGGGCGCGAGCGCGAAGGTCATGCGGCAGGACGGTGTGTTGGGCGCGGCCAGCGTCCAGCGGCCGGCCATGGTGGAAGGCGGCGCGGCGGCCGGGTCGCTCGCGCAAGCCGCCAGCATCACCGCCATGACAATGCCCCCCGCGCCGCGCAGCCCCATCGGCCTTTGTTACTTCATGGTCGGGATGACGAATTCGGCGCCCGACTTGATGCCGGACGGCCAGCGCGAGGTCACGGTCTTGGTCTTGGTGTAGAAGCGGATCGAATCCGATCCGTGCTGGTTCAAGTCGCCGAAGCCGGAGCGTTTCCAGCCGCCGAAAGTGTAATAGGACAGCGGCACGGGAATCGCGAAATTCACGCCGACCATGCCGACATTGACGCGCTGGGTGAAGTCGCGCGCGGCGTCGCCGTCGCGGGTGAAGATGGCGACGCCGTTGCCGTAGTCGTGCTCGGAGGGCAGCCGCACCGCTTCCTCGTAGTCCTTGGCGCGCACCACCGACAGCACCGGTCCGAAAATCTCTTCCTTGTAGATCTTCATGTCCGGCTTGACCTCGTCGAACAGGCAGCCGCCGATGAAATTGCCGTTCTCGTAGCCCTGCAGCTTGAAGCCGCGGCCGTCCACCACCAGCTTGGCGCCTTCCTTGACGCCGGTGTCGATATAGCCGCGCACCTTGTTGAGCAGTTCCTTGGTGACCATCGGGCCGTAGTCGGCCTTGTCGTCGCTCGAGGGACCGATCTTCAGGCTTTCCACGCGCGGGATCAGCTTCTCGAGCAGGATGTCGGCGGTCTTCTGGCCGACCGGCACCGCCACCGAGATCGCCATGCAGCGCTCGCCGGCCGAGCCGTAGCCGGCGCCGATCAGGGCGTCGACCGCCTGGTCCATGTCGGCGTCCGGCATGACGATCATGTGGTTCTTGGCGCCGCCGAAACACTGCACGCGCTTGCCGTTGGCGCAGCCGGTTGAATAGATGTATTCGGCGATGGCCGAAGAGCCGACGAAGCCGATCGCCTTCACCCGCGCATCGTTGAGCAGCGTGTCGACCGCTTCCTTGTCGCCGTTGACCACGTTGAGGATGCCGGGCGGCAGGCCCGCCTCGATCATCAGTTCGCCGAGCCGCATCGGCACGCCGGGATCGCGCTCCGACGGCTTGAGGATGAAGGCGTTGCCGCAGGCGATCGCGGGGGCGAATTTCCACATCGGGATCATCGCCGGGAAGTTGAACGGCGTGATGCCGGCGACCACGCCGAGCGGCTGGCGCATCGAATAGAGATCGATGCCGGGGCCGGCGCCTTCCGAGTACTCGCCCTTCATCAGATGCGGGATGCCGCAGGCGAATTCGACCACCTCGATGCCGCGCTGCACGTCGCCGCGCGCGTCGCTCACCACCTTGCCGTGCTCGGAGGACAACAGCTTGGCGAGGTTCTCGAAATCCTTCTGCACCAGGTCGAGGAACTTGAACATCACGCGGGCGCGCCGCTGCGGATTGGTCGAAGCCCAGCCCGGCTGGGCGGCTTCGGCATTGGCGATGGCGTGCTCGACCTCGGAATGCTTGGCGAGCGCGACCTTGGCCTGCACCTCGCCGGTATTGGGATTGAAGATGTCGCCGAACCGTCCGGAAGTCCCCTTAACCTCCTTGCCGCCGATGAAATGGCCGATCTCACGCATTGGGTCGTTCCTTCCGAGTTTTAAGGGGTCGTTAACCTGGTCCGCGGGGCTGCCCCCGTTCGGCCAAGTTTTGCAGCTTTTTCCCGGCGGGTCACGGCCCGCCGGGGCATTTGCGCGGGCGAATTTCTTACACCAACGGTTAGCCTTTACCGCCCCTTAACGGCGCCCGTCTAGGGTCGGTTTTGCGCCGCGGAGCCTCGCCTTGGCGCGCGACAGTAAGCGTTTGGGCAGGGTCAAGTCATGGATATTGCGACGAGTCTGGGTCTGCTGTGCGGCGTCGGCGTGGTCAGCGTCGTGATCCTGATGGGCGGCGATCTGCACATGTTCGTCAGCGAGCATGCGTTCATCGTCATTTTCGGCGGGTCCTTTGCCGCGACGCTGATCCGCTTCCCGCTCTCCTCGATCATGCATGGCCTGCCGCTCGGCGCCAAATTCGCCTTCACCATGCGCCGCATGACCCAGCGCGACCTGGTCGACGAGCTCGCCGGGCTGGCCGAAGTTGCCCGCAAGCAGGGGCCGATCGGGCTGGAGAAGGTCGAGATCGAGGACGTGTTCCTCGCCAAGGGCATCCGTTTCGTCGCCGACGGCTATGACAGTAATTTCATCCGCGACAATCTCGAGCGCGACCGCGACAACTTCCTCACCCATCTCGACGAAGGCCAGAAGATCTACCGCGCGGTCGGCGATTGCGCGCCGGCCTTCGGCATGATCGGCACCTTGATCGGCATGGTGCAGATGTTCGCCAACATGACCGACCCGTCCAAGCTCGGCCCGTTCATGGCCGGCGCGCTGCTGGCGACCTTCTATGGCGCCGCGCTCGCCAACTTGTTCTGCCTGCCGATCGCCGACAAGCTGCATCTCAAGCTGGTGGACGAGGAGATCAACCGTACGCTGATCATCGACGGCATCCTGATGATCCGCGAAGCCAAAAGCCCGACGCTGGTGCGCGAAATGCTGATCGCCTATCTGCCGGAGAAGCACCGCCACAGCGAAAGCGGCGAGGAAATCGAAGAAGCCGAACCGGCGGCGGCCTGAAGCCGAGCGCAACGCGTAAAGGCGTATCATGGCCAGGCGCAAAGAGGCACACGGCGGCGGTCACGGCTGGTTCGTCACCTTCGCCGATTTGATGGGGCTGCTGGTCAGCTTCTTCGTGATGCTGGTCGCCTTCTCCACCCAGGACCAGGCCAAGCTGCAAGTGGTGGCGGGCTCCATGCGCGACGCCTTCGGCGTGCAGGACCGCGTGCGTTATTCCGGCATCATCGAGGTGATGGGCCTGCCGACGCGGCCGCGCCTGAAGAACGCCGCCCATATCGATCCGAAGGACGCCTCCGCCACGCCCTCGCCCGATGAAAACGACCACCAACGTACCTACGGCGCCCGCTTCAAAAACGACCGCAACTTCGCGCTGGCCGCCGCCTCGCTGCGCCAGGCGCTGCAGGAAATGCCGGACATCGCACAGGCCTCCAAGCACATCATGGTCGAGGAGACCAAGAACGGGCTCAATATCGAAATCGTCGACCAGGACGGCCGCTCGATGTTCCCGGACGGCAGCAAGGAACCCTTTGAACGCACCCGCAAGCTGATCGAGAGGCTGGCGGCGCCGCTCAAGGCCTTGCCGTACCGCGTCTCCATCACCGGCCACACCGCCGCCAGCAAGGTGCCGGACAAGCCCGGTTACGGCGGCTGGGACCTCTCCGCCGACCGCGCCAATGCGGTGCGCCAGATTCTGGAAGCGCAAGGCCTGCCGAACGGCCACATCTACGAAGTGGCCGGTAAGGCCGACACCGATCCGCTGTTTCCGGACAACCCCTCTATGTCGCCGAACCGCCGGGTGACCATCACCCTGATGCGGGAAGCGCCGCCGCTGCCGGTCGATTTCAAGCCCTAGAACGCCGGAAAACCCTCGCTTTCCGCGGCGGACCGGCCCGGCACCTGCGCAAAAACGCCTGTATTGTGTCTGCCGTCGCGGTGATATAAGCCCCCGCCTCAAAGCCATTTGGCGGACAAATCGAATTCAATGAGCGATGGCGTAAAAGAAGCGGCCTCTTCCGCCGAAGCCGATCTCGCGGGCACCGGCCAAGAAGCGCCGCCGAGCTTTGTGGCGCTGGCGCTCGGCAGCGTCGGGGTCGTCTACGGCGACATCGGCACCAGCCCGCTCTACGCCTTCCGCGAAGCGGCGATCGCGGCGAGCCAGGATCATCCGGTCAGCCGCGGCATCGTGTTCGGCGTGCTGTCGCTCATTCTGTGGTCGCTGATCATCGTGGTCACCGCCAAATACGTGCTGGTGCTGCTGCGCGCCGACAATAACGGGGAGGGCGGCACGCTCTCGCTCACGGCGCTGGCGAGCCGCGCGCTCGGGCGACGTACGGCCTTCGTCTTCATCGTCGGCGTCATCGGCGCCTCCATGTTTCTCGGCGACAGCGTGATCACGCCGGCGATCTCGGTGCTGTCGGCGGTCGAGGGGCTCAAGCTCGCGACGCCTGCCTTCAGCGAATACGTGGCGCCGATCGCTGTTGGCATTCTGATCGGCCTGTTCGCCGCGCAAAGCCGCGGCACCGCCAAGGTGGCGGCCATGTTCGGGCCGGTTATGGTGGTCTGGTTCGTCTCGCTCGCGATTTCCGGGGGCATGCATATCCGCGACGATCCGCATGTGCTCGCCGCCATCAATCCGCTCTATGGCGTCGAATTCCTCCTCGATCACGGCGAGATCGGCATGGTCACGCTCGGCGCCGTGTTCCTCTGCGTCACCGGCGGCGAGGCGCTCTATGCCGATCTCGGCCATTTCGGCCGCAAGCCGATCCAGATCGCTTGGCTGTGCCTGGTGCTGCCGTCATTGCTGATCAATTATTTCGGCCAAGGGGCAAAAGTGCTGGCCGACCCGGCGGCGATCGAGAATCCGTTCTACCGCCTGGTGCCCGAGGTCGTGCTGGTGCCGATGATCGTGCTGGCGACGGCGGCGACCGTGATCGCCAGCCAGGCGGTGATCACCGGCGCCTACTCACTGGTGCAGCAGGCGATCCAGCTCGGGCTGTTGCCGCGGCTCGCCATCCTGCACACCTCGGCTTCGCATCATGGCCAAATCTATATCCCGCGCGTGACCATCGCGCTGCTGATCGGCGTGCTGCTGTTGGTCGGGCTGTTCCGCACCTCGAGCGCGCTGGCCTCGGCATACGGCATCGCGGTGGCGACTACCATGGTGGTGGACGGCGTGCTCGCCTTCATCGTCATCTGGAAACAGTGGCAATGGCGGCTGTGGCAGGCCGCGCTGCTGATATTGCCGTTCTTCATCGTCGACGTCACCTTCTTCTCCGCCAATTTCCTCAAGCTGTTCGAAGGCGCCTGGGTACCGATCCTGTTCGGCGCCACCATGGTGCTGGTGATCCTGACCTGGCGGCGCGGCACCGGTATCCTCGCCAACAAGACGCGGCGCACCGAAGTGCCGCTCGACACGCTGTTCCGCAACATGGAGAAGAAGCCGCCGCATATCGTGCCGGGCACGGCGGTGTTTCTCACCAGCGATCCCGATTTCGCGCCCACCGCGCTGCTGCACAATCTCAAGCACAACAAGGTGCTGCACGAGCACAATGTCATCCTCACCATCATCACCGCCGACACCCCGCGCGTGCCGGAGGAAGAGCGCGTGAAGATCACGCCGCTGTCGGAGCATTTCTCGCGCGTTTCGCTGAAGTTCGGCTATATGGAGCAGCCCAACGTGCCGAAGGCGCTGGCGATCGCGCGCAAGCACGGCTGGCAGTTCGACATCATGTCGACCTCGTTCTTCCTGTCGCGGCGCGCGCTCAAGCCGTCGCCGACGTCGGGCATGCCGTCCTGGCAGGATCATCTCTTCATCGGCTTGGCGCGCTCGGCGAGCGACGCCACCGACTTCTTCCAGATCCCGACCGGCCGCGTCGTCGAGGTCGGTACGCAGGTGGCGGTGTAACGATCTTCTGTGCAAAGTCACACCCGGCCACCACCCGGCTTGACGCCTTAAATATCTGATTCAATGCGATAATTCTCCTTGGTCGCCTTGCGCTTCGTGCATGGCTCGCAGGTCCGGTTTGCGCAAATGGCGCTGCTGGCGGGGCGCCGGCGGCGCTATATCGATGCGCTCTTTTGCATCGCAACAATTTTCAGGCAACACCCATGTCCCCCAGCGCCATCGTTGAGCCCGCGCCGCACGGCGCCGGCGAGGCTCCCCGTTCGGCCGGTTTCTGGTCGCTCACCCTCGGCAGCGTCGGCGTCGTCTATGGCGACATCGGCACCAGCCCGCTCTATGCCGTGCGCGAGTCGGTATTGGCCGCGGTCGGGCCCAACGCGCCGGCGAGCGAGCCGGTGGTGCTCGGCATCTTGTCGCTGATCATCTGGGCGCTGGTGTTGGTGGTCACCGCCAAATACGTGTTCATCCTGATGCGTGCCGACAACAAGGGCGAGGGCGGCACGCTGGCGCTGATGGCGCTCGCCTCGCGCGCGCTCGCCGGCCGCGTCGGCACGGTGGTGCTGCTCGGCATCATCAGCGGCGCGCTGTTCTACGGCGACGCCATCATCACGCCGGCGCTGTCGGTGCTGTCCGCCGTCGAGGGCCTCAAGGTCGCGACGCCCGCCTTCGACGATTACGTGGTGCCGATCACGGTGGTGATCCTGGTGGCGCTGTTCATGGTGCAGTCGCGCGGCACCGCCAAGGTCGCGGCCTATTTCGGGCCGATCACGCTCGTCTGGTTCGCCGCGCTTACCGCGGTCGGCCTCTGGCATATCGCGCAAAACCCGGTGGTGCTGCTGGCGTTCAACCCGTGGCACGGCGTCAGCTTCCTGATCCATCACGGCATCGTCGCGCTGTTCACGCTCGGCGCGGTGTTCCTGGTGGTGACCGGCTCGGAAGCGCTCTATGCGGACTTGGGCCATTTCGGCCGCGCGCCGATCCGCTTCGCCTGGCTGACGGTGGTGCTGCCGGCGCTCACCATCAACTATCTCGGGCAGGGCGCGCTGGTGCTGGCCGACCCGAAGACGATCCAGAACCCGTTCTTTCTTATGTATCCGCACTGGGCGTTGTTACCCATGGTGGCGCTCGCCACCGCCGCCACCGTGATCGCCAGCCAAGCGGTGATCACCGGCGCCTATTCCATGACGCAGCAGGCGATCCAGCTCGGCCTGCTGCCGCGCCTGGAAATCCGCCACACCTCGGAATCGCTGTTCGGACAGATCTACATGCCGCGCGTCAACACGCTGCTGCTGGTCGGCGTGCTGCTGCTGGTCGCGCTGTTCCGCTCCTCGAGCGCGCTGGCGTCTGCTTACGGCATCGCGGTCACCGGCACCATGGTGGTCACCGCCATGATGGCCTTCGTGGTGATCTGGCGGGTGTGGCGCTGGCCGATCTGGGCGGCCGGCGCGCTGATCGTGCCGTTCCTGTTCATCGATCTCAGCTTCCTCACCGCCAACATGCTCAAGGTCATCGAAGGCGGCTGGGTGCCGCTGCTGCTCGGCGGGCTGATCATGACGGTGATGTACACCTGGCGGCGCGGCACGCGGCTGTTGTTCGAGAAGACGCGCCGGCTGGAGATGCCGCTCAGATCGCTGGTCGCCAAGCTGGAGAAGAAGCCGCCGCCGGTGGTGCCGGGCACCGCGGTGTTTCTCACCAGCGATCCGGAATTCGCCCCGACCGCGCTGCTGCACAGCCTCAAGCACTACAAGGTGCTGCACGAGAACAACGTCATCCTCACCGTGGAGACCGCCGACACCCCGCGCGTCGATCCGGCCGAGCGCGTGCGCATCGAGCCGATCGGCGAGACCTTCTCGCGCGTGGTCCTGCGTTTCGGCTTCATGGAAACGCCGAACGTGCCGAAGGCGCTTGCCGTTGCGCGCAAGTTGGGCTGGCAGTTTGACATCATGTCGACCTCGTTCTTCCTGTCGCGGCGCTCGCTCAAGCCGGCGGCCGTCTCGGGCATGCCGCGCTGGCAGGACCGGCTGTTCATCGGGCTCACCCGTTTTGCCAACGACGCCACCGATTATTTCCAGATTCCGACCGGGAGGGTGGTCGAGGTGGGAACCCAGGTGACGATCTAGCGAGTCATGGGCTGCCGGTTTTCGATAAACTTCATGCGTGCTTCAGCAAAATGCTGATGCAGGCGCCTTGAAATGCGGCTAGAACGGCCGCCGATCAGGGAGCTTTGGTCATGGCCGGGCGGCACCCGCGCGCCGACGAGGTGGAAAATCTGAGCCCCGAGCAGGTCTCCGCCGGCCTGCGCGAAGGCCGCATGCTGCTGGTCGACGTGCGCGAGCCGAAGGAGACCGACGCGGAGAGCTATCCGGACGCGGCGATCGTGCCGCTGTCGCGCTTCGATCTGGCCGCCATTCCCGACCCGCAAGGCAAGCAGGTGGTGTTTGCCTGCCGGTCCGGCCAGCGTTCGGTGACCGCCTCGCTGTTCGCCCAGGACCGCGGATACCCATACAAATCGCACCTCGCCGGCGGTATCATCGCCTGGAAGGCGGCCGGGCTTCCCACCAAGAGGCCGTAATCCTGAGGCTTCCCATGCGCCGTGTTTTAGCCATCGCCGCGCTCGTCGCGGCCGTCAGCGCTTTGTGCGCGCCGCTCGCCTTGGCGCAGAGCCAAGTGGTCAATGTCTACAACTGGTCGGATTATATCGACCCGCAGATGCTCAAGCTGTTCACGCAAAAGACCGGCATCAAGGTGGTCTACGACACTTTCGACGCCAACGAGACGCTGGAAACCAAGCTGCTCGCCGGCAAGTCCGGTTACGACGTGGTGGTGCCGACCGCCTATTTCCTGCAGCGCCAGATCATGGCCGGCGTGTTCCGCAAGCTCGACAAGAGCAAGCTGCCGAACATCGGCAATATCTGGCCGGAGATCGCCAGGCGGCTGGCCGGCTACGATCCCGGCAACCAGTACGGCGTCAACTACATGTGGGGCACCACCGGCATCGGCTACAACGTCAAGGCGATGCACGATCGGCTCGGGCCGAATGGCAAGATCGACAGCTGGGACGTGGTGTTCAAGCCGGAGATCGTCGCCAAGTTCAAGGACTGCGGCGTGCAAATGCTGGATTCCGCCGACGACATCATCCCGGCGGCGCTGCATTATCTTCATCTCGATCCGAACTCCACCAAGCCGGACGATCTCGATCGCGCCGCGGCGCTGCTCGGCAAGATCCGCCCCTATGTGCGCAAATTCCATTCCTCGGAATATTTGAACGCGCTGGCGAGCGGCGAGATCTGCCTGGTGGTCGGCTGGTCGGGCGACATCAAGCAGGCGGAGAACCGCGCGCGCGCAGCCAAGAACGGCATCGAGATCGGCTATGCGATCCCGCAGCAAGGGGCGCAGATGTGGTTCGACAATCTCGCCATCCCGAAGGACGCGCCGCACCCGGAGGCGGCTTACGCCTTCATCAATTTCATGCTCGACCCGCACGTGGCGGCGGCCAACAGCGAAATGGTCGCCTATGCCAACGGCAATCTGGCGAGCCAGAAATTCTTATCCAAGAACGTGCTGGACGACCCCGCCATCTATCCAAGCGCCGCCACCATGGCCAAGCTCTACACCGTGAGCGCGCGCGGGCCGGCCGCGCAGCGGCTGCTCAACCGCATCTGGACGCGGGTGAAGACGGGGCTTTGAGCGGGCGGCAGCCGAGAGGCAGCGTCGTTGCCGTTCGGTAGCGATGCTAAGACAGGTATGCGACCTTGCCGGTATCGAGATCGTAGCGCGCGGCGACCACTTTCACTTTCCCGGCCGCGACCAAATCGGCCACGATTTTACTTTTCACGGCAACCTGAACCGCCGTGCGCTTGGCGCTTTCGCGTATCGCGTTATCGACGAAATCGCCGGGCTGATCCTTCACCGCCATGGCCGCCGGAACGATCGCGGCGACCATCGGTCCGATGGAGCCCGGGAAAGTCGCGTGCTTGGTCACGACGTCGCAGGCCGCCGCCACCGCGCCGCACCGTTCATGGCCGAGCACGACGATCAGCGGCACGCCGAGCACGGCGGCGCCATATTCGATCGTGCCCATAGTCGGGACGTCGACCATGTTGCCGGCGTTGCGTGCAACGAACAACTCGCCGACGCCCAACCCGCCGAACAGCAATTCCGGCGGCACGCGGCTGTCGGCGCAGCCCACGATGGTCGCCCACGGCGTCTGCGATGAAGTGACGGCCGCGCGATGCTTCGCAAGATCGGCTGCGCACACTTGCGGAGACTTCACGTATTTTTCGTTGCCGGATTTCAAATTTGCCAGCGCCTGATCCGGCGTCACCGACGTCGTCGGGCCCTTTGCGGCGGCGGCCTGATCCACGCCGAACAGAGCGGCGCCCGCCGCAAGACCGAAGCCTGCCAAGGCGAGAAATCTTCTTCGGCCTATCATTCGCTGATTGCAGATCTCACACATTTTCCGGCTCCTTCGCGTTCTGAACTATCGACCTGAAATTGAGGCTGGCATGGACGCCAGCACGCGGCGAGATTGGCCGCTGTTTCTTAAGAATTATTAACGCGGTATTTGCGTTCTGCTCGCCTTACCTCCAATAACCGGCATCGTGGCTATGCAAACCGGTATTGGGCTGCCGTTCTGTGTAAGGGCGCCGGCGCCGCAATCACCGCCACCTGCGGTGCAGCCACAGCCATTGCTCGGGATATTCGCGCACCCAGGCTTCCACTACGTCGGTGATGATCTGCATGGTCTTCTCGACGTCGATCTTGCCCTCGGCGTCGCGTGCCGGCTTGATCTCCTCGGTCAGATCCGGCCGAAGCCGGTGGCCCGGTAGCCGCACCACGCGCGTGCCGAAGATCGGGCAGTCGTAATGGCGCGCCAGCCGCGCGATCAGCGGGTTGGCCTTGGTGCGCCGGCCGAAAAAGGTCACGTCGACGCCGCGCACGAAATATTGGTCGACCAGAATGCCGACATGGGCGCCGCGCTCGAGCGCCTCGGCAATCTTCATCGGCGCATTGAGCCCGGTGGCGATCAATTCACCCATGCTCGCTTCGCGCGTCTCGTGCAGCCAGCGGTCGAGCCGCGCATTGTTCGGCCGCCGGTAGAGCACCGCGCTCTCCATCTGATAGGTCGCGGCGCAAATCGCCGGCAGCTCCCAATTGGCCAGATGCGCCGCGAACACCAGCGCCGGCTTGCCGTCATTGGCGAGCGTCATGTAGCGGTCGATCTGCTGGCGCGTGATCACGATGCGCCTGCAATGGTCGGGTTGCGCCGGGTCCCAATCCCACAGCCGATCGAGATGGGCGAACTCGGCGCCCATGCGGCCGAGATTGTCCCAGACCCCACGCAGGATGGCGTCGATCTCCCGCGGCGACTTCTCCGGGAAGGCGGCGACGAGATTTTCGCGGCCGAGTCTGTTCTCCGGCAGCCACGGCCCGAACGTGCGCGCCACCCAGCCGGCGAAATCGGCGAGTCGGTCCGGATCGGTAAGGTGCAGCAGCCTGAGCAGGCCGAGCGAGACGGCGCCGACAAACGCGTCCCACGCGCGTTTCAGGCCGCGCCGGATCGAGCCCCGCACCATCAGAAGTTCACGATGACTTTGCCGAACACCTGCCGGCTTTCGATCCGCGCCAGGCCCTTCTCGAAATCGGCGAGCGCGAATTCGCTGTCGATGATCGGCGCCATGCCGGCGGCGATCTTCGACAGGCTGTCGCGGATGTTGCGCATCGAGCAGCCGAACGAGCCGAAAATCTTGTACTGCTGCTGGAACAGCTGCATCAGATTGATGGTCACGGTGGGACCTGCCGTCGAGCCACAGGTGACCAGCCGCCCGCCGCGCTTGAGGCAGAGCAGCGAGCCGTTGAAGCCTTCGCCGCCCACGTGCTCGAACACCACGTCGACGCCCTTCTTGGCGGTGAGCTTGCGCGTCACGCCCTCGAAGCGCTCGGTCTTGTAGTTGATCACGTGATCGGCGCCGAGCGCTTTTGCTTTCTCGGCCTTGGCGTCGTCGCCCACGGTGGTGATCACGGTGCAGCCGAGCGCTTTGGCCATCTTGATCGCCACCGAGCCGATGCCGGAGCCGCCGGCATGCACAAGGATGGTCTCGCCCGGTTTCAGCTTGGCATTGTCGAACAGCATGTGTTCGGTCGTGCCGAAGGCGATGGGCGCGCAAGATGCATCGCGCAGCGACACGCCATCAGGAACCGGGATGACCAGTCGCGCCGGCAGGTTGATCAGGTCGCGCGCGAAGCCGTCGATGTGGAAGCCCATGATGCCGCCGACGTTCTCGCACAGATTGTCGCGGCCCTCGCGGCAGGCGGCGCATTTCCCGCAAGTTCGCGCGCCGTACATGACGACCTTGTCGCCCGGCTTGAAGCGATCAACGCCGGCCCCGACCTGCGCGATCTCGGCTGCGGCTTCCGCGCCCACCACCAGCGGCAATTGCCGCTTGGCGAAGGCCATGCCGCGGAAGCCCCAGAGATCGAGATGGTTGAGTGCCACCGCCGCGATGCGCACTTGCACCTCGCCCGCGCCGGGCGGGGCGGGATCGGCGAGCTCGATCAGTTCGAGCTTGCGGTCGGCGACCAGTCTGAGCGCGCGCATGGCGGGGCAGGGGCCGGCGCGTTACGCCGGCTCGCGGCCCATCACCAGCGAGACGTTCTGCCCGCCGAAGCCGAAGGAATTGGACAGCGCGTGCGTCACCTTGGCCTCGCGCGCGGCGTTGGGCACGACGTCGAGCGGGATCGCCGGATCGGGCATCGCGTAGTTGATGGTGGGCGGGATGCGCTGGTGCTCGAGCGTGAGCAGCGAGATGACCGCCTCCACCGCGCCGGCCGCCGACAGCGTGTGGCCGATCATCGATTTGTTGGATGAGATCGGGATACCCTGCATGCGCTCGCCGAACACCGCCGACAGGCCGACATATTCCATCTTGTCGTTTTCCGGCGTGCTCGTGCCATGCGCGTTGACATAGTCGATCTCATCCGGCTCGAGGCCGGCATCCTTCAGCGCGTTTTTAATGCAGCCGATGATGGGCTTGCCATCCGGGCTCGAGCGCGTGCGGTGAAATGCGTCCGCCATCTCGCCGGCGCCTTCCATGACGCCGAGGATCTTGGCGCCGCGCGCCTTGGCGGACTGGTAGCTTTCCAGCACCAGGGCGCCGGCGCCTTCCGCCATCACGAAGCCGTCGCGGTTCTTGGCGAAGGGCCTGGCGGCGCCTTGCGGATTGTCGTTGCTGCCGGACGACAGCGCCGACAGCAGCGAAAAGCGGATCAGCGATTCCGGATTGATCGAGCCGTCGGTTCCGATACACAGCGCGGCGTCGGCCTCGCCGCGCCGGATCGCCTCGACGCCGAGCTGGATCGCGCTCGCGCCGGAGGCGCAGGCCGTCGACAGCGAGATCGGCGAGCCCTTGGTGCCGAACTTCTCCGCCAGATTTTCGGCCACCGAGCCGAACAGGAAGCGCGGGTGCCAGTCGGCAAACTGCGCGCTCGCGCGCAGGATGTCGGCATAGCTCACTTTGTCGTTGGCGCCCGACTTGGCGGCGAGCGCGATGCGCTGCGGCCATTCGATCTCGATCGGCGGCACCGCCAGAAACAGCGGCCCGGGAAAATCCCCGCGCGCGATGCCCGATTGGCCGACCGCTTCTTCCGCCGCCAGATCGGCGAATTTCTCCGACAGCGCGGCCGAGGAATCCTGGGGCCCAAGGAAATCGACGGTGCCGGCGATGCGCGTGCGCAATCCCTCGGTCGAAAAGCGGGTGATGGCGCGGATGCCGGACTCGCCGGCGGTGAGCTTTTGCCAGTTGTCGGCCTTGCCGGCGCCCAGCGAGGTGACCAGCCCCAAGCCCGTCACCACCACGACCGGGCGGCCGAATTTGTCCTTGTTCGATGCCATCGCGTTCAGCTCCTTCAGCCCACCCGCTCGACCAGCGCGAGGCCTTCGCCCCGCCAATGGCCGACGCCCGTCACCAGGACCTGGCTCACTTGCCCGCTCATCGGCCGCTCCAGCCCGGTCGCGTCACAGGGCGGAAACAGATTACCATGGCCGAGCGTCACCACGGCCAGCGCTATATTCATGGGAAACTGCGGCTCCAGCCCATGCCCGAGATATGAGCCGGTGGCGCGCACGGCAAGGTCGCCATGCGCCTCGAGAAAAGCGCGCTCCTCGGAGGTGGCGGGCTCGGCGCCGGTGGCGCCCGACAGAACCGCCGCCTGGCCGGCCCTGACCTTGTCCTTGACCTTGTCCCACAGGCCGGTGAGGCCGGCATTGACGCTGCCGGGCTCACGTTTGGAGCGGTCGGACAGCACGGCGGTGAGCCTGGCCAGCGGTTTTGCGCCGCGCGCCTGCGCATAGTCGCTACCCTCGACCACCAGGAAGGCGCCGAGCGAGCCGAGCGCGAAGCCGCCCGCTCTGCCGCGCTCCCACACCGGCTTGTAATGCTCCTTCAGATTGAGGCTGCCGAATTCGTACAGCATCAGCAGGTCGGGCCGCTCGCCGTTATGCGCGCCGCCGACCAGCGCGATGTCGCTCTGTCCGGAGGCGATGCGCGAGAGCGCGATGCGCGTGGCGTCGACGCCGGCCGATTCCTCGCCCATGAAAGTGCGCGAGGAGCCGGTGACGCCGTGCACGATCGAAATATTGCCGGCCAGCAGGTTGGAGAGCTGCGCCAGGAACAGCGTCGGCCGCAAGCCGCCCATCAGTTGCTCGTTGAGGAAGGCGGATGGGTTTTCCGCGCGCGGCAGCCCGGACAAAATGGTTGCGTCGACCTCGTAGTCGCGCTCGCCGCCGCCGGCCGCGACGATCATGTCCATGTGCGAGAGGATGTCGGTCTTGCCCTTGAGGCCGGCTGAATCGAGCGCGAGGCCCGCGGCATAGGTGCCGATGCGCTGCCACGGCTCCATCTGGCGCTGATCGCCTTTCTTCGGGATCTGCGCGTCGAAATTGATCGCCGCCAGCGGATGCACGATGTAGGGCGCGAAACGCGTCGTGTCGGCGCTCGGCTGCGCCGCCATCAGCTTCTGCCAATGGGCGTCCGGCCCTTCGCCCAGGCAGGAGACCATGCCGATACCGGTGATCCAGGCTTCGCGCGCGCCCTCAGCCATCGGCGAGCGCCCCCTTGGGAAAGCCGATCTCGCTTGCGCGCTCGCGCATATGCTGGCTCATCTCGGGATTGGGGAAGGCGACGACGGTGAAGGTAAGCGTGGCGTCGCACACGGTCTTGCCGCCCGACGCGATGCTCGCCGCCGTCATCGCATAGCCCGAACCTTCATGCTTGATCGCCGCGGTCACTTCGAGCTTCTCTCCAGGCGTGACGAAAGTTCTGAGCTTGGCGTCCTTGACCGCGGCCAGGAACGGCATGCGCTCGAAGCGGTTGGCCGCGACCACCAGCCAGCCCGCGGTCTGCGCCATGCTTTCGATCAGCAGCACGCCCGGCATCAGCGGATAGCCGGGGAAGTGCCCCTCGAAGATCGTGCTCGCGGTCGGAACCGTCGCCTCGCAGCTGATCGTCTTTTCCGCGAGATCGAGGTCGACGATCCGGTCGATCAGCTGGAAATACTCGATCCGCATGGACGCTGCACGGGTTAGGCCCCCTTGGCAGCGACGAGCTCGTCGATGCGGGCGCTGAGGTTCTTGAGCACGAAATATTGGTCGGTGGTCGCCTTGCCGTCGTTGACTTCCTGGGTCCACTGCTCGAGCGGCAGCTTGATGCCGAAGGCCTTGTCGATGGCGAAGGCGATGTCGAGAAAGTCCAGGCTGTCGATGCCGAGATCGTTAATGGCGTGGCTTTCGGGCTTGATCGACTCGCGCGGAATATCGCACGTCTCGGCGATGATATTGGCGATGGTATCGAACGTCGAAGACATGTTAACTCTCTGATTGATTTGGTGTTCTGGCAATCCTCAGGCCGTGCGCGGAAAAAGCGCGCGTTCTAGCCCCTGGCCCAGCCTTCCACCCGCGAGCGGTCGGCTGCCCGTATAGCGAAGCGCCGCCTCAAGTTCAATGGCGGCGGGCTTTTCGCGGGAAAACTGGCTAATGGGCGTGTTCGTGCGCCGTTTTGCGGCCGGGCCGGCCAAATTCAGCGCGGTTTACTGGGTTCGATCGGCAGGCAATTGCGGTGCCCGGCCAGCACGCAATCCTGGTTACGGCGCAGTTCCGCCATGGATTGCGCCAGCCACAGCCCGGCCCCGATCAGGCCGACCACGAACAGGAGCGCCGCCGCGTTGACCAGCATGCGATGGCGGTAGTCATCCGGCTCGCGGCCGCGCTCATATTTGGCGAGATCGGCGGTGGGCGAGGGCGCCGAGCGGCGCGTGCGCGCGGCCTGGCGGGGGCGGAACCTCACCACCCGCGGCTCGCCGTCCGGTGTCGCCCGCTGGCCGCTCATGTTGGTCAGTCTAGCACGGCGCTTGCGGCGGTTCGACGGCAGGTGCGGCGGGCGGCAAGTGGACCGTAAGCAGGGTTCCGCATAGGCTGGAAATCGATGCTACGCGCCAACCGCTCCCGCCGGATCGTTGCGCTCGCCGCGGCCTATGTCATCGGCCTGCAGGCGCTGCTGCTGCCGCTATCGGTGGCGGCGGGCGGGGTGTTTTCGCCCGTTCTCTGCGCGGCCGGCGCCTCGGTCGGCAGCGCGCAATCCCCGCTCGGCCACGATAACGGCTGCCCCTGCGCCGCCGGCTGCGGCATGCAATGCGGCGCCCATGCGCTGGCCGTACCGCCGCGCACGGTCATTGCCTTTGCGCTTGCGGGCGCCAGCAAACCGCTGCCGCTGCCCGCCATCGACGCGGCGCCGCGTGCGGCCTTGCGCAATCCGCAGTTGGCGCGTGCGCCGCCGGCGGCCTGACCTCCCGCGCTTTCATCTCTCATCTTAATCACGTCGCCCGCGGCGCCTTGGCGCGCGTGGCGCATAAGGAGCAGCAAGATGTCACGCATCGTATTCGCCGCCGCCGTTCTCGCGCTCTTGGCCATGCCGGCGCAGGCCGCCGACGTCATGGTCGGCAAGCTCAAGATCAGCGCGCCCTGGGCGCGCGCCACGCCGAAAGGCGCACAGGTCGGCGGCGCCTATCTGACCGTCACCAACACCGGCAGCGAGCCCGACCGGCTGATGGGCGGCGCCAGCGCCGTCGCCAAGGAGGTGCAGGTGCACGAGATGACCATGGCGAACGGCGTCATGAAGATGCGGCCGGTGGCCGGCGGGCTGGAGATCAAGCCGGGCGCCGCCGTCACGCTCAAGCCGGGCGGCTATCACATCATGTTCGTCGGGCTCAACCGGCCGCTCAAGCAGGGCGGGCACTTCAAGGTGACGCTACAATTCGCCAAGGCCGGCAAGGTCGACGTCGATTTTACCGTGCAAGGCATCGGCGCCATGCACGGCGGCGGGGGCGGTGCCATGCCGGGCATGAAGATGAAGTAGCGCGCACGTGCTCCGGGCGCGCCGCAGCGTGAAACGCTGCGGTGCAGACCCGGGACCTTCGCATATTCAGAGTCTGGAACGGTCCCGGATCAGCGACGCACCACTCCGCTGGCGCGGAGCCTGTCCTCGGGGCGCGCGAAAGCGCGAGCCCGAGGATGCTGCGTCGCATCCGGGATACGTCACCAGCCGATCGCCTTCGGCAGCCAGGTCGCGATGCCGGGAAAGAAGAACACGATCACCACCGCCATCACCTGCATGCCGACGAAGGGGATAATGCCGCGGTAGATGTCGCGCGTTGTCACCTCCGGCGGCGCCACGCCGCGCAGGAAGAACAGCGACCAGCCGAACGGCGGGGTGAGGAACGAGGTCTGCAGGTTGACGCAGATCATGGTCGACAGCCACACCAGATTGGTGTTGGCGTCGATGAAGATCGGCAGGAACAGCGGCACCGCGATGTAGGAAATCTCGATCCATTCGATGAAGAAGCCGAGCACGAAGATCAGCCCCATCAGGAACCAGATGCTGGCGTCGATCCCGCCCGGCAACAGGCGGAAGGCGTCCTGCACCAGCCTCTCGCCATGCAGGCCGCGGAACGCCAGCGAGAAGGCCTGCGCGCAGACCAGGATGAACAGCACCATGGCCGATATGCGCGTGGTCGCCTGCACGGTCTCGCGCAGCACTTTGAGCGTCAGCCGGCGGCCGAGCGCCGCCACCACGATCGAGCCGAGCGCGCCCATGGCGGCGGCCTCGGACGGCGCGGCAATGCCGGCAATAATCGAGCCGAGCACGGCGACCACCAGCCCGATCGGCGGCGCCACCACTTTCAGCATTTTGCCGGCGAGCTCGCCGCGGGTGACCGCCGCGCGCTCCTCGGCCGGAATCGCCGGCACCATGTCCGGCCGCAACATGCCGAGCACCAGGATGTAGATGATATAGACCGCGGCCAGCAGCAGGCCCGGGATCATGGCGGCGGCGAACAGCGTGCCGACCGACTGGTTGGTGATGTCGGCGAGCAGAATGAGGATGAGGCTGGGCGGGATGATCTGGCCGAGCGTGCCGGACGCGCATATGATGCCGCAGGCCAGCCCGCGGTCGTATTTGCGCCGCAGCATGCCGGGCAGCGTCAACAGGCCGAGCGTCACCACGGTGGCGCCGACGATGCCGGTGGTGGCGCCCATCAGCACGCCGACCACGATGATGCCGATGCCGAGGCCGCCGCGCACCGCGCCGGCGGCGAGCCCGATCACGTCCATCAGGTCCTCGGCGAGCTTGGATTTCTCCAGCATCATGCCCATGAACACGAACAGCGGGATCGCCAGCAGGGTATAGTTCGTCACCACGCCGAAGATGCGGTGTGGCAACAAATTGAACAGGTCGAGGCCGAAGCCGAGATAGCCGAACAGGAAGCCGGTGGTGGCGAGCGTCAGGCCGACCGGAATGCCGATCAGCAGCAGCACAAAGAACGCCACCAGCATCAGCGTGGCGAGCAGCTCAAGGCTCATCGTCGCGCGCTCCGAAGGCCTGCATTGAATGGATGGCCTGCGCCAGCGACTGCAGGAACAGCAGGGCAAAGCCGAGCGGGATAATCGCCTTGATGATGTAGAGGGCATCCAGTCCGCCGGGATTGGGCGAGCCTTCGCCGATCACCCAGGACTGCCACACGAAGCCGATCGACAGCCAAATCACCAGCGCGGAGTACACCATCGCCAAAACGGCGGAGATCACATTGATCAAATCCTTGCTGCGCTCGCTGAAATTGGCGAACAGCACGTCGACGCGCACGTGCTCGCCGTGCCGCAGCGCGTAGGACATGCCGATCATGGTGAGCGGCACCAGCAGCCACCACTCCAGCTCCTGCGCCCAGATGTAGCCGACCGACAGCCCGTAGCGCAGGAACACGTTGGTGCCCATGACCAGGGCAACCGCCAAGGCGAGCCAGGAGATGGCGCTGCCGACGCGGTCGATGAATGTATCGATCGCGCCGGCCAGTTTTCCGGCAAAACTCACGTCAGACGCCGAGGATCTTGTCGTAGTAGGGCTTCTCGCTGTAGTTCGCCCACTGCCGGTAATACTTCATGTAGTTCATGTAGGAACTCGTGCACTTTTTTGGTGACCGGATCCTTGGCGACCGCCGCATCGAGCAGCTTGGCGTTGGCGGCCCGCAAGGCTTCCAGCACCGGGTCGGGCAGCGGCTGCGCGTGCACGCCCTGGTTCTTGATCAGGTCATCCATCGCCTCGGCATTGACCTTTTGACACCAGGCTTCGCCGCGTGCGTTGCAGGCCATGCAGGCGTTCTCGACGATGGCCTTGAGATCGGGCGGCAGCGAGGCCCAGGCCTTCTTGTTGATGGTCAGCTCGCTCGCGGTCGCGGTCTCGTGCCAGCCGGTGGTGTAGTAATATTTGGCGACCTTCTGCAGGCCGAGCTGGCGGTCGAGATAGGGGCCGACGAATTCGGCGGCGTCGATCACGCCGCGCTCGAGCGAGGGGAAGATGTCGCCGGGCGCCAGCAGCATGGCGTCGACGCCGAGCGAGCGATAGACCTGGCCGGCGAGGCCGGGGATGCGCATCTTGAGACCTTTGAGGTCGGAGACCTTCTCGATCGGCTTGCGGAACCAGCCGGTCATCTGCACGCCGGTATTGCCGCACAGGAACGGCACCAGGTTGAACTTGTCATAGACCTCGTGCCACAGCTCCAGCCCGCCGCCGTCGTACATCCAGCCGTTGAGGCCGACGAAGTTCAGCCCGAATGGCACGGCGCAGAAATATTGACCGGCGAAAGTCTTGCCGGTCCAGAAGTAGGAATTGGCGTAGTTCATCTCGACCGTGCCGGCCGAGCAGGCGTCGAAGCCGGCGCGCGCCGGGATCAATTCGCCGGCGCCGTAGAACGAAATCTTGATGCGGCCGCCCGACATTTCTTCGATGCGCTTGGCGAGGTCTTTGGCGCTGCCCGGACCGGTCGAATAAAAGTAAGCGTTCGGTCCGTAGAAGCTGGTCATCCGCCAATTGAAGGTCGCCGCCGCCTTGACGACCGCAGGTGCTGCGACCGTGCCGGCCGCGCCGGCCAAAGCCAATTTGGTAAAATCTCGACGTCGCATGGAAGCCTCCGGTGTTGTGTGGGCAACGTTGCGAGGCGAAGGGAGCAAGCGACGTGCCATCCCCCTGGTGGTGCAATGTTTTGCAGGATTTTGTGCACCGAACCGCCCCCGGCAGTGCGTGCTGCCTAAAGCGGCAGCACCTGCCCAGATCGTGGTCAGTGCCTAAAGAAAAGTCAATTGGCCGGCTTTGCGCCGCGATCGCTATTGCGGCTCGGCGAAGGGCAGCTTTTCGCTCTCCGGCGGCAGCATGTGGAAGACGTTGAGCGTCATCGAGACGACGACATAATACCCGAGGATGCCGACCAGCTCGACCAGCCCCGTGTCGCCGAGAATCGCCTGCAGGCGCTTATAGGTGCGGTCGCTGACGCGTTTGGTCTTGTAGAGCTCCTGCACGAAGGCATAGATCGCGCGCTCGTCCTTGGGCGCCGATTTCGGTTCGCGCCCGGCCTTCAGGTCGGCGATGGTTTTCGGCTTGACGCCGGCGTCCGCCGCCATCGGCCCATGCGCGTACCATTCGTACTGCGCGCGCCAGGTCCGCGCCGTGCACAGGATGGCGAATTCCGACAGCCGCTTCGGTAGCTTTGTGCGAAAGCGGCAATGGGCGCCGAACCGCTGCGCCAGCTCGCCGAATTCCGGCGCATGCATCCAGGCGGCGAACGGCCCGCGCAGGGCGATCGACTTGCCGCGCGGCCCTGCGCGCAGCGCGGCGAGCAGCGCGCGCTGGGCCTCGTTCATCTTGTCTTCTTCGATCAGGGCAAGGCGCGGCGCGGGGCGCTTTCGCGGCATGGCATTGGTCCTTGGGCTGCGGCCGGGCAGGGCAGGGTCTAACGTAAGGCCTGGCGGCGCTCTATTATAGCTGAAACTGGCTGGCGCGAAGGGGGCACGATGTTCGGCAAGGGTGCGCCAGCGGCTAGCGTTCGTTGCTGGAAAGCAATTCGCGCAGGCGGAAAGCGCGCGGCTATTGCACGACTGCCGTCACCTTGGCGACGCCACGGTCGCCCACACCCAGCGTCTTGGCCGCCGCACGCGATAGGTCAAGTACGCGGCCCCGCACGAACGGCCCCCGGTCGTTGATCACCACCGTGACGCTGCGCCGGTTGCGGACATCGGTGACCCGGAGCAGCGTTCCGAACGGCAAGCTGCGATGGGCGGCGGTGAATTGCTTGGGGTCGTATTGTTCGCCGCTGGCGGTCGCTCCGCTGTAGTCCGCGCTGTAGACCGAGGCCAGGCCGGTGAAGCTGTTGTTGTCGTGCGCCAGCGCGTTGCCGCCGGCAAGGCACAATGCCAGCGTCAGGCCCGCGCTCAGCAATATCCTCATTCTCGTCACTATCGGCTCGCTTAGAAAAAGAACCGAGCATGCGCGTTGCGGCGCGCCCTCTGCCCTTGGTCAATTTCTTGTTTTGCAGTGAGGCGCGCGCCCGCGGTAACACGGTGCGCCAGGTCCTGCCCGTCCACCCGCACAACGCGGGAAGTGGAACGACGGTTCCCCGGCGTCGTCTAAGATTTCCGCCGGGGCGGCGACTTGCGGCTGTCGTTTTTCGCACGCTGGGCGGCGGCGCGCGGCTTTTGCGCCGCCTTGCCTTGTTGGCGGCGCGCCAGGTGATGCGCCGTCAGCTCGGCGCGCTTGCGGCAGTCCTCATGCAGGTCCTGCAATTCCACGTCGCTCAAATCCTCGATCGAAGCGAACTTGTTCTGCGCCCCCTTCATGGCCAGCACCAATTCCGACAGCTTGAGCTGTACCGCCATGGAGTCGCGGTTCTGCGTGTTCTGGATCAGGAACACCATCAGGAAGGTGACGATGGTGGTGCCGGTATTGATCACCAGCTGCCAGGTGTCGCTGTAGTGAAAGAGCGGGCCGCTGACGATCCAGACCAGCACGACCGTAACCGCGAGCAGGAAGGCCGCCGGATGGCCGGTGCTCTGCGCCGTCGCCTGCGCGAAACTGGAAAAGCGCGCGGCGAGCATCGGCGCGCCGTTCGCGCGCGCGCGCGTCTTTTTGGCGGTCTTATTCGATTTCATCGATCGGCCCCGCAGCGCGGCGCGAGCCGCCGCGAGCATCAACGCGCGAGCCTATGGCGCTGTTCCACGGCCATAAACGCGCGGACGGGCATGGCTTTTTTTATTATTTGAACTTCGGCAGCGCCTGCCGGCTGCGGCCGAGGCCGGCCCAGGGGTCGGCCCGCAACTTCGACAGCCGCTGCGCCAGGTTCTTCACCGTGTACTGGTGGGCGCTTTTGAGCGAAGTCAGCTCGTCCCAGGCCAGCGGCACCGAAACCGGCGCGCCGGCGCGCGCGCGCGTCGAATAGGGCACGATCGCGGTCGCCTCCCGGCTGTTGCGCAGATAATCGATGAACACGCGGCCGTGGCGCCGCGCCTTGATCGGGTTGGCGGTGTAGCGCTGCGGCTCGTCCTTGGCCATGCTGGCGGCGACCGTCTGCGCGAAGCGCTTGGCGACATCCCAGGGCACCGGCTTGATCGGCACCACCACATGCAGGCCCTTGCCGCCGGTGGTCTTGACGAAGCTCGTGAGCTTGACGCGGCGCAGGCGCTTGCGCACCTCGCGCGCGGTCTCCACCACGTCCTCGAAATCGGTGCCCGGACCCGGATCGAGATCGAACACCAGGCGGTTGGCGCGCTCGCGGTCGTCGAGCGCGCTGCCGCGCGCGTGCACTTCCAGCACGCCGCCCTGCACCAGCGCGATCAGCCCGTCGAGATGATCGAGCGCGATGATCTTCTCGCCCTGCTCCTGCACCAGATGCAGAAACTCCGTCGGGATGCCGGCGCGCGCGTGCTTCTGGAAGAAGCATTGCCCTTCGCGCGCCTTCCGGGCAGCGCACCAGCGCCAGCACGCGGCCGGTCACGTGCGGGCGCATGCGCGGCCAGATCTTCTTGTAGTATTTCGCCAGCATCTCCTTGGTGACGCCGGCGTCGCGCCAATAGACGCGGTCGGGATGGGTGAGGCGCACCTTGCCGAACATGGCGAAGCGCCGCTTGCCGCGCTCGGCGCGCCGCGCGGCCAGGCTTTGTTGCTTTTGCGCCATCAGTGTTTCACCTCACGCACCACATCTTTCGCCGCCTTGTCGCGCCGCACGCCCTGGAACGAAGCCTGCCGCACGCGCTCGCCCTGCGTCCAGCCGTGGAAGTCAACTTCCACCACCATGTTCGGTTCGACCCAGACCGGCTTGCGCCGGCCCTGCTCGTCCTTCGGCACCGGCTTGAACGGCGAGGTCTTGCGCGCGCGCCCCCGCAGGCTGCGATAGAGCGTGCGCGCGGTGTCACGCGTGAAGCCGGTGCCGACGCGGCCGGCATAGTGCAGTCTGTCGCGGCCGTAGAAGGCGAGCACCAGCGCGCCGACCGCGTGGGCGTCGGCGCTGGAAGGCGCAAAGCCCGCCACCACCAATTCCTGCCGGTCGGAGCACTTGGCCTTGACCCAGTCGCGCCCGCGCCCGGACCGGTAGGGCGCGTCGGTCAGCTTCGACATGATGCCTTCCAGCCCCATCTTGCAGGCGGCTTTCAGCAGCGCCGCCCCCGGCTTGCGCAGCGAGCGGCTCAGCCGAATGTGGCGGTCATGACCGCGGTGCATGAGTTTGGCGAGCGCCGCCTTGCGCGCCGCCAGCGGCAGCCGCTTCAGGTCGGCGCCGTCGAGATGCATGAGGTCGAAGGCGTAAAGCACCATGCGGCCGTGGCGGCCGGCGCTGAGATCCTGCTGCAGCAGCGAGAAGCGCGAAATTCCCTTGGCGTCCTCCACCACCACTTCGCCGTCGATCAGCGCGGTCTTGGCGGGCAGCTTGCCGACGGCCTGCGCGACGCTCGGAAACTTCGCGGTCCAGTCCAGCCCCTTGCGGGTGAACAGCCTCACCTTGCCGTGGTCGAGCCGCGCCTGGATGCGGTAGCCGTCGAACTTGATCTCGTGCTCCCAGCGCTTGCCCTCCGGCGCCTTGCCGACCAGGGTGGCGAGACAGGGCGTGACGAAGCGGGGGAGCGCCGCGCGCGGCGCCCGCTCAAGCGCCTTATCCGCGGCGCGCCGGCCGCGCCTCGGCTTTTTCGTCTTGCGCATCGGCTTGCGGCTGGCGCGCTTCATCGCCGTCCGGCGCGCTTAACCTTGCGCTTGCTCCGCTTCGCGGTCTTGCGTTTCGATTTCTTCGCGGTGCCCTTGCGCTTGTGCTGCGCGATCTCGTCCATGCTGCGCCCGGTCTTCACCGAGCGCGGCTTCTCGACCAGGATGTCGCGCTGCTTGGCCGTGCGCGCCGCGTCGTCGTGCTGCTTGATCAGCAGCCAATTGTCGCGTTTTTCGCCCGGCCGCTTGCGCATGCGTACCAGGTGCCAGCCGCCATGCAGCTTCTGGCCCTTGAGCTCAAAGGAAAGATGACCCTTGCGCAGGCCTTTTTCGGCATCGCCCTCCGGCGTCCAGCGGCCGCGGTCCCACACCATCACGGTGCCGCCGCCATATTCGCCCTGCGGGATCGTGCCCTCGAACTTGTTGTATGCGATCGGGTGGTCCTCGACCTGCACGGCGAGACGCTTTTCGCCCGGCACCAGGCTGGGGCCGCGCGTCACCGCCCAGCTCTTCATCACGCCGTCGAGCTGCAGCCGCAGATCGTAATGCAGCGCCCGCGCGGCGTGCTTCTGGATGACGAAGGCGTTGCCGCGTGTTCCGACCTTGCCGCGCGGCTCGCGCGTGACGCCGAAACGCCGCTTGGCGTGATAGCTGCGCAGGCCCGCCATGGTTCACGATCCAATCAGCTTGCCCGCCGCACCTTCTTGCGCGACGTCGCGCGCTTGCGGGCGTTGCTCTTGCGCCGCGCGGTCGTGTGCTGAGGCCGGCCGCCGCCGCGGGCGCTCTTGCGGAGCGCGTCCATCAGGTTGATCACATTGCTCGGCCGCTCTTCGCTGACCACCGGCGGCTTCCTGCCGGCGCGCTTGGCCTTGATCAGCGCCATCAGCGCGCTCTCGTAGCGGTCCTCGAACTTGGCGGGATCGAAATGGCCCTTCTTGCTCTCCAGGATCTGCACCGCCAGCTTGAGCATGTCGGCCGGCACCTTGATGTCCTCGATGTCGTCGAAATAACTCTTCTCGTTGCGCACCTCGGTCTTGTAGCGCAGCGCGGTCGCCATCAATCCCTTGCCGCGCGGGGCGAGCAGCAAAAGATGCTCGCGCCGGTAGATCACCACGCGCGCCAGCCCCACCAGATCGTCCTTGCGCATGGCCTCGCGGATCACCGCGAAGGGCTCCTGCGCCATCTCGTCCTGCGGCACGATGTAGAACGACTCGTCGAGATAGATGCGGTCGACTTCCGCCATCGCTACGAACTGCTCGATGTCGATGGTGTGCGTGCTCGCCAACGCCACGTTGTCGAGCTCATCCTCCTCGACCAGCACGTATTGCCCTTTCTCGAACTGGTAGCCCTTGACGCGATCCTCCGGCTCCACCGGATCGCCGGTTTCCGCGTCCACCACCTCGTTGCGGATGCGGTTGCCGGTCTGCCGGTTTATGATGTTGAAGCGGATGCGCTCGCTCGTCGTGGTGGCGGGATAGAGCGCCACCGGACAGGAAACCAACGAGAGTTTGAGATAGCCCTTCCAGTTCGGGCGCGGTGCCATGGACTTGTTCTCCTGATACGCAACTGATGCTGCAACGATTGGCGAATTGAGCCGGTTCCGCAAGCTAGCGGCTCTAATCTCCCCCAAGCGCGCCGAATTATCCATACGGTTCAATGGCTTCCGTGGAGCGCGCGCGGCCGCCTGGCGGCCGGCCGGGAACCATTCAAGCCTGCTTGCGTTTTCCCAACGACAGCGCGGCAGCCATGCCGCACACCGAAATCAACAACGCCAAGAGGATCACATGCTGGGTTGGGCATTGACGTTTCTTCTCGTCGCCGTGATCGCCGCCGTCTTCGGCTTCGGCGGCATTGCCGGCGTGGCGATCGAGGCCGCCAAGATCATTTTCTTCGTGGCGATCGCGTTGTTCGCCATATCGGCGGTCTTCGGCTTGATGCGAGGCCGCTCGCCGACCGTACCGTAGCGTCACGCGTCTTAAGTCAATCGCATCTTTGCGTAAGCCTCGCGCGGCCTGCCCGGCCGCGCGAGGTCTTTTACGTGTGCCGCCTTGTGCCCGGCGCTGCGCTGCGCGACCATGGCGCGCGCGACCAACCGAGGAGCGCCGCCATGACCCGCATGACTTTCGGTATTGCGCTGGCCGCTGCATTGCTGTTGGCCGCCCCGGCCGTGGCGCAAAAGGACATGAAGGCCACCGCGCCGATGAAAATGACGCCGCCGGGCGAGGGTGACGCCATGCGCGCCTGCGACAAGCTGGCGATGGATCAGCATATCAAGATGGAAGAGCGCACCCGCTTCGTGCAGGACTGCGTGGCCAAGAAGATGAAGAAATAGCGCTTGGCGCGTTACGGCTCGTTCAGCTCGCGCAGGCCCGCGATGAAGACTTTCGGTAAAACCCAGGAGGGCAGGGTGCTCAGCCCCATGCCGTGCGCCACTTCGATGGCGAAGTCGTTGCAATTGGCGAACAGCAGGCTCCAATGCCTGTCGTTGGCGCTGACGTGGCGGATCACGGCGCGCAGCCGGGCATATTCCCAAGCCGTCAGCCGCCGCCGATAGACATTGCTCGGCCGCATTTTGTAGTCCTCTTCCACGCCACGGATCGAGGACGGAACCGGGACCACCGAGCCGATGATCAGTCCGCGCTGGCCGTCGAGCGGGTAGGAGCCGGCATATTTTTCCGTGGCTGGCCGCCCCCGCGGCCCGAGCCGGCCATAGACCAGATAGGTGTGGCCGAACAGATAGCCGGGCCGGCTGCGGAATTCGACGAAATAGCCGCCGTTTCGGGCGCGCCTTTGCGCAACGCTCGCGCGTTCGGGCAAGCTGGCGCGCGCGCTCAGCGCCTTGGCGCGATTGCCCGCATCCGCCGTGCCCGAATGCACGGTCAGGAACAGGGCGCAGCACGCCAGGGTTCCTATGATCGCCGGTCTCGGCCTCTTCTCCGTCCGCACGCCGACCTCCCCGGATAACTTTCGATTCGGCGCGAAAATAGCATAGCCGCGTCGGCATTTCGGCAGGGGTCTGCGTTTACCCTTAATCTTGGCGGTTTACGCGCTTTGCGCCTGCCGCTCCGCGCGTTAACCGGACAAGTCTGAAGAATGCGCCCTATGGGATTCTCCCTAGTTGCCCCGGCGCGCGATCTGGAGATGCTCGCGCGATGGGGGCCGAAGAAGAACCATTGCAATCGAAGCCGGAGCAGTCCGCGGAGGGCTGCCAGCGCTGCGGCGGCGCCATGGCGCTGGTGCGCTCGACCCCCGGCATCGGCTCGCTGCCTGAGTTGCTCACCTATCGTTGCGCCCAATGCGGTCACGTCGAGACCGTCGAGGCGCGATAGGCGCGCGGCCTTTCGTCCCTCGCTGAATTGGAAATCCATGGCAGCGCGGGTGCCGCCGCCGGCGCGCTATTCCCCGCTCGCCAGCACGGCGCGCGTCTGCTGGTCGGGCCCGAACTCGTCGGCGTTTTCCACGCCCATCAATTCGGCCAACCGCGTGCGCGCGCGGTTGACGCGCGACTTGATGGTGCCGACCGCGCATTCGCAGATGTTCGCCGCCTCCTCGTAGGAGAAGCCGGAGGCGCCCACCAGCACCAGCGCCTCGCGCTGGTCGGCCGGCAGTTGCGCCAGCGCCTCGCGGAATTCCCCGAACTCGACCTGGCCGATCTGGGTGGGCTGCGACTTCAGGCTTTCGGCGTAATGGCCGTCGCCGTCCTCCACCTCGCGCCGGCGCTTGCGGTATTCCGAGCGGAAATGATTGCGCAGGATGGTGAACAGCCAGGCCGACATGTTGGTGCCCGGCTGGAACGAGTTGATATTGGCGAGCGCGCGCAACAGCGTCTCCTGCACCAGATCGTCGGCGCGGTCGACATTGCCGCACAGCGATATGCCGAAGGCACGGAGGCTGGGCACCGCGCCGAGGATGGCTTTGCGGACCGACTCGTCCATGGGCATCAGTGCCTGTCCTTGCTTCCGCCGCCGTCGATACGATTGAGCAATTCGGCGAACCGGTCCGGTACGCCCTGGCTCACCACGTCGTCGTACATGGCGCGCAATTGCTGGCCGAGCCGAGCCTGGACTTCGCGGCTGAGCTTGGCGGGCTTGGCACTGCCTTTTCTGTTTCGGGTGGCCGCGGTTTCCATGGCTCTCTGCTGCCCTGCGGGCTTGCGCTCGTTCATCGTTGGATCCCAAAATCCTCGGGCGCGGGTTCTGCCGCCCGGCTCGGGTCCCCTCATCTAGTCCTGGTCCAATCCCAAGACGCCCCACATGGTTCCAACCAATGGGAACTTTTTGCAAATTCTGGCGTTGCCTGGGGTAAGGTTGCGCCAATCATTCGGGGGTCAGCGCCTGCCAGGTTGCGGATTCGCATTCGTTCGGGAGGGATTTTTGTCGACATCTCAAGCAGTTGCCCAGCATCTACCCTATCTGCGCCGCTATGCCCGTGCGCTCGCCGGCAGCCAGGCCGCGGGCGACGGCTATGTGGCGGAGACGCTGGAGGCGGTGGTGCAGGACCCCGGCCTGCTGGACACCGGCGATTCGACCCGCATCGCGCTCTACCGCCTGTTCACCAAGATCTGGAACGCGCTGCCGGTCAACGAGCAGGCCTCCGGCGCCGCCGGCAAGCAGCCGGTCGAGCGCCATCTTGCGCAGATCGCGCCCATGCCGCGCCAGGCGTTCCTGCTGGTGGCGCTGGAAGGGCTTTCCGAAGACGACGCCGCCAAGGTGCTCGACGTCGACGTGCCGAAGCTGCGCGCGCTGGTCGAAGATTCCGGCCGCGAGCTCGCCGCCGAGATCGCCACCGACGTGCTGATCATCGAGGACGAGACCTTCATCGCGCTCGATCTTGAGTCGCTGGTGGAAAGCCTCGGCCACAAAGTGCTGGGCGTCGCGCGCACTCACAAGGAGGCGGTGGCGCTCGTCAAGGCGAAGCGGCCGGGCATCATCCTGGCCGACATCCAATTGGCCGACGGCTCCTCCGGGCTCGACGCGGTCAACGAGATGCTCAACTCGTTCCAGGTGCCGGTGATCTTCATCACCGCCTATCCCGAGCGCTTCCTCACCGGCGAGCGGCCGGAGCCGGCCTTCCTGATCGCCAAGCCGTTCCAGCCGGCAACCGTCTCGGCGGTCTTGAGCCAGGCGCTGTTCTTCGAGCGCAACGCCAAGCGGCGCGAGCGCAGGGCGAGCTAGCCGCCGCCCGCGCCGGGGGGTTCTTCCAGCCGGTCCCGAAAGCCTCTACCATCCGGCCAGCGCGCCGCCGGGCGGCGGGATTTGCCGCCGGCCGGCGCCACAGTCGGTAAGGCGTGCGTGAGCCAAAGGGGAGCACGATGCGATCGAAGCTTGCGATTTTGGCGCTCGCGGTAGCGCTCTTGTTCGGCGGCGCGCAGCCGTCAAAGGCTCAAACCATCGGCTACGCGGGGGCGCTCGGCGATCTCGCGGCAAAGTGCGGCCGGGACATCAACCGCTACTGCAGCAGGGCCAATCTCGGCGGCGGCCAGGTCGCCGAATGTCTGGAACGTCACCGCGGCAGGGTCTCCATCGCCTGCAAGGCGGCCTCGGCCGAAGTGGGCGCGCTCTTGCGCGAACGAGCGGCCGCGCGCGTCTCCGTGCGCAAGGTCTGCGAGCTGGACCGGCTGAAGTTTTGCGGCGGCATCCAGCCGGGCGACGCCCAGATCCTGGGCTGCATGTATGCCTCGCGCAACGCCCTGAGCCCGCCGTGCCGGCAGGCGCTGGCCAATTCAGGCTATGAGGCGCCGCTCGACCCCGGTCCGCTCGGCTCGCAGATCCATTTGAGCTCGCGCGACATCGTCAGCAGCCTGGTGGCGATCGAGAATACCCAGGTCGGCATGAGCATCGAGCGGATGCGTGCGATTGTCGCGGCCGCCGTGCACGATCCCGCGCGCGCCAATCCGTACAACCGGCCGCCTTTGTTCGTGCAACTCAACAACATGGCGCAACTGACCATCGCCATTGAGTTCGACTTCAACTCGGCGCGCATCAAGCCGAAATCCTACCGCGCCATCGGGTTGATGGCGGATGCGCTTTATCACCCCTCGCTGTTCGGCTATTGCTTCCTGATCGTGGGGCATACCGACATCACCGGCCGCCGCGAATACAATCTCAGGCTCAGCGAGCGGCGCGCCCGCGCTATCCAGGCGGCGCTCGCCAATCCGCTTGGCATCAGCCCGCGGCGGGTCGACGAGATAGGTCTCGGCGAGGAGCAATTGCTCGACCCGCGCCATCCCAAGTCGGGCGTGAACCGGCGGGTGCAGTTGATCAATATCGGCCAGATCGCCGGCAACCCACAGTGTCCGCCCGTGGGGATGCAGGACATCAAATAGGGGCGGTGGCGGACATCAAGCTGGGCGGTGAGGTCCGAGCATGTCATGCTCGCTCGCGTTTTCGGGCCAGAGCATAGCCGAGCATCACGGCTTCTACGAGCATGACCAGCTGCATTTCGCGCGGGCCGTTGAGCGCCGGCGTTGCGGCGCGCGTGCGGCCAATTCGGCCGCCGGCCCACAAAACTATCAATGAAATCAATGCGAGAGCGGCATAAACGCCGCCGACAATCAGCCTGGTATTGAGCGCGCCGACTTGTCCGTCGAGCGCGATCATCCCTGCCGCCGTAAAATAATACAGCGCGATAAAGCAGAAAATTATCAATGCCATAGCCGCAAGCACGCGGCGAATCACGCGGGCCAAAAAATGATTTGCGGCCATGGCGACGATCTGTTCCAGGCGCATGGCGCTAGCGGCGGTTGGCCAGGCCGGCCAGAAAACCAATACCGGCCGCGATTGCCAACATAACAAACGGGTGCTGCTCGACCTCTTCGCTGAATTTCTTGAACGCGTCGCCGCCCAGCCGCGAGGCCTCGTCGGCTATCGAATGGGTCGCGTCGGCCGTGCTCTTGCGCACCCGGTTGGTGATGCGCTCGAGCGCCTCGCTGACGAAATCGCGCACTTCGCCGGAAGCGCCCGATGCCTCGCTGCGTGCCGTTCCGGACAAGCGGCGTAGTCGCTTCTCGAGATCGTTCATCAGGTCTTCGATGGCGGCGATTTCTTCGGCGGCGGCCGATTTAGCTGCACGCGTCGTCATTGCTGGTCCTCGCTGGCATTCTTTGCCGGATGGAGATGTGGCGTTGTGATGGAAACGTGAACCCGCGGAGAAAAGTTCCGTGGCCGCCTCGATGCCCCTTCAGCGGCTGAAAGCGCCAGGCCGCTATTTCCCCGGAATCGTGAAAGCGCCCGGCCGCAATCCGCGTTAAGCTATTGTCGGACAAGAGATTTTGCCGCTCATTCCGGGCGGCGCATGAGGCATAGGCAGCGCGCGCATTCGTTGACAGGGCCCGCGATGAGCGTGTTCACTACCAATACCGTTGCAACACGCGCTAAGGCTCGTACGCGCGCCGGCCGACGGCTGGCGCGGCCAGCTGTTAAATCTTCGCCGAGGCGAACGGAATGTCACAGCTTGAAGGCAGCAAGCTCAACGGACTGGAAGAAGACTGCCGGCGTTTGCAAGACCAAGTTGATGCGCAGGCGCGCGAATTAAACCTGCTGCGCGCGCGCTTGGCGCGCTACGATACGGCGCTGCGCGGTTCCCGCGTCACCGTGTTCACGCAAGATCGCGACCTGCGCTACACCTCGATCAGCAATCCCATGTTCGGCCATTCGGTCGAGGACATTGTGGGCCGCACCGACGAGGAGATTTTGCCGGCCGAGGGAGGGCCCGCGATCATCGCCCTCAAGCGTGAAGCGCTGGCGAGCGGACAGGCCAAGCGCGCCGAATTGCCGCTTGCCGACGGGCCGGGCATGCGCTGGCGCGATCTGCATGTCGAGCCGTTGCGCAACGAAGCGGGCGCCATCGTCGGGCTGACTTGCGCTTCGGTCGACGTCACCGAGCGCAGGGAGGGCGAGGCGCATTTGCGGCTGTTGCTGCGCGAGCTCACCCATCGCTCGAAAAACCTGCTGGCGGTGATCCAGGCCATGGCGCGGCAGACCGCGCGGCACGCCGGCTCGATCGACGGTTTCCTCAAGCAATTCAGCGCCCGCCTGCAGGCGCTCGCCGCCTCCCATGACCTGCTGGTGCGCGAGAGCTGGTATGGCGCGTCGTTGGGCGAATTGGTCGGTTCGCAGCTTGCCGCCTATATCGAGCGCGGCCGGGGCCAAGTGGCTTTCGAGGGCCCCGATATCGCGCTCAAGCCGGAAGCGGCGCAAAATCTTGGCCTTGCGCTGCACGAGCTAGCGGTCAACGCCGCGAGGTTCGGCGCGCTCTCGGTGCCGGACGGGCGCGTTTCGATCGGCTGGGGCCGCGATGGCGACGGCAACGTCGCGATCGATTGGCGCGAGCAATTTGGTCCGAAAGTGAAGGCGCGTCGCAAGCGCGGATTCGGCAGCATGGTGATCGAGCGCAATCTCGCGCGCGCGCTCGAGGCCGAAGTAAAGCTGGAATTCGAGCCCGACGGCCTGCGCTGCCACATCGTCATACCGGCGCACCAGATTCTCGCCGCGCGCTGAGCGCGGAACATATTTCAGCGCGCGCCGTTACATCCAGTGACCACTTCATGCGCCTTCGCGGCGGTCGCGTGCCGCCGCGAAGACGGCGGAAAGGCGACGATGCGCGGGTTTGCAGGATATCTGCTGATTGGCAGTTTCGCGGTGCTGGCGATGGCCTTGTCGGCGGTCGCCGGCTTCGGGCTTGCAGTCGGCGCGCGCCCGGTGATCGGGCCTGGCAAGATCATCCAGTCCGTCGACCGCACCTACAAGACCGACCGGCTGGCCCTGCACGCCTCGGTCGGCATGCGTCCGCCGCGGCCGGCCGAGAAGCGTCCGGCCAAAATGCCGCTCGGCTGCGAGCCGGCGTTCAGCACCTTGGCAACTTCCGCGCATACGAATTATTCGGGGCGTTGCGTCGCGGGATTTTCTGTGCGCCGCATCTTAGCGGGCTAGCTGGCTGGCACTGGTGAAATTGATCAATGTCAGCTAGGTTGCCCCGGCGACATTCACGAAGAACAGTCACGAAGAAAGAGGAGCACGACATGCATCGAGGCATGATCGGATTTGCCGTATTGGGATTGGTTGCTGCGGTAGCGTTACCGACGACGACCATGGCGCAGCAGGGCCGGACCCAAGTCGGCACGCTGGCCTGCGATATTTCCGGCGGCATCGGCTTGATCATCGCATCGCAGAAGGATGTGACCTGCATGTACACGCCTGCAAATCCGGGGCCGCGCGAGGTCTATGTGGGCCATATCAGCAAATTCGGGCTCGATCTGGGCGCCACCTCGGGCGGGCGGATGGTCTGGGCGGTCTTTGCGCCGACCACCGCGCGTTTCGGCGCGCTGGCCGGCGATTATGTCGGCGCGACCGCGGAAGCCACCGTCGGCGGCGGCCTCGGCGCCAATGTTCTGGTCGGCGGCTCGAACCGCACCGTTACGCTGCAGCCGCTCTCGGTGCAGGGCCAGACCGGCCTCAACGTCGCGGCCGGCGTCGCCGGACTGACCTTGCGGTCGGCGCGCTAGCGCCGCTGCGTTTTGCGAAAGAGCACGGCCGCCCACGCGGGCGGCCGTTGCTTTTTGCGACGATGGTTAGAGCGCGGCATCTACGCTGTTTAGAATTTTCTGCGAATGCCGCGCTACCGAAGCGGGCTCAGATCGGCCCTTCCGTCTCGGTCGCATAGGGCCGCACGCTGTCGGCCACCGAATCGGCGATGTGCTCCTTCGAGATCATGCCGACGATATTGCTGCCGCGCGGCACCCGGCGGTCGCCTTTGGTCACGATCGACATGCTGGCGCCGCGCCGCCACATGCGCTCCACCACGTCGAACACCACGTCGTGCGCGCGCGAGACCGTGAAATTCTTCTGCGCAATGTCGCCCAGCCGCACGCCGGAATAGGCGCTTTCCAGCCCGAGCCGCAGTTCGGTATTGACGCGCAGCACGCCGACGATGCGCTCGCCTTCGGTGACCACGATGTGCTTGAAGCCGCCGGCCGAGGTCTCGCGCAGGAAGGCGGCGAAATCGGTGTCGGCGGGCAGCACCAGCACGCTCTTGTCCATCACTTCCTCGGCGTGGCGCACCAGGAACATGTTGGCGTGCAGCGCCTTGGGGATGAGGTGGCCGCGATCGACCAACTTGACGGTGTAGATGTTCTCGCGCGACAAGAGCCGCCTGACGCCGATCGCGATCGCCACCGCGATGATGATCGGCATGATGATGTCGTAGTCGCGCGTCATCTCGAAGATCATGGTGACTGCGGTCATCGCCGCGCCGGTGCCGCCGCCGACCATCGCGGCCATGCCGATGATGGCGCAGTTGACCGGGTCGACGCCGTGCACCGGGCCGAGGGCGGTGACGATGCTGCCGAACGCGGCCCCCAGCGTCGCGCCCATGAACAGCGACGGCGAGAAGATGCCGCCGGAGGCGCCGGAGCCGAGGCTGACATTGGTCGCGAACAGCTTGGCGAAGAATAGGCCGAGCAACAGCGCGATACCGAGCGGGTGCTCATCCAGGATAGCCTGGATGGTCGCGTAGCCGACGCCTTCCACGAAATAGTGGCCCTGATAGATGAGCAGGGCGTAGATCAGCGCGCCAACCATCAGCATGCCGACGAAATGGCGCAGGTATGGATTTTTGACCTTTTCGAAAACGTCTTCGCAGAACACCAGGCCGCGGATGAAGGCGACCGCCGCCAATCCGATCAGGATGCCGAGCAGCGCGAAGACGAGCAGGGCCTGCAGCGGCGCCTGCTCACTGTGCAAGGCGAGTGCGGCCGGCACCGAAAAGGCCGGCTGCAGGCCTAAGAACAAGCGGCCGACAAAGGTGGCGGCACCGGTTGCCAGCGCGACCGGCAGGAAGGTGCGCGCGCTGATCTCCGGCAGCATCAGCTCGATGGCGAACATCACGCCGCCGATCGGCGTGTTGAAGGTGGCGGCGATGCCGGCGCCGGCGCCGGCGGCGACGAGCGTGATGCGCTGCCACGGCATCATCTGGATCATCTGGCCGAGCGTGGAGCCGAGCGTTGAGCCGATCTGGATGATCGGGCCTTCGCGGCCGACCGCGGCGCCGCTGCCGATGGAGATGGCCGAGGCGAAGGATTTGATTGCCGCCACCACCGGGCGAATCTTGCCTTCCCTGTAATAGATGGCGTCGAGCACTTCCGGCACGCCGTGGCCGCGCGCCTCCGGCGCGAAATTCTCCACCAGGAACACCACGATCATGCCGCCCAACGCCGGCACCAGGATGATCCAGGGGCCCCAGGGGCTCGCCGGAATGAATTGGTTGGCGTCGTAGACGATCGAGATCTTGCCGGAAAAACTGATGTTGACGATGAGGGCGATCAGCGCCCGGAAGAACACCGCGCCGAGGCCTGTGACGCAGCCGATCACCAGCGCCAGCAGCGAGAGGGTGAACAGGCCGATGCTGGCGGGGCGTGTCGAGGGATCGGTGGAAGTCGCAGGCTGCATCGTCAAATCGATGGTCAGGGCCGGCGCTGGCGCGCCGCGCGAAGCAGGGACCACCGGCCGGTTGTGTGCATTAGACCGCGAGCGGGCTCGCGATGCGGGTTGATGGTCAGGGACTACCCCACATCGCCAGCAGGGGCAAGCCTACCTTATGCTGCGGTCATAGTCCGTTCGGCGGAATGCCGGGCCGGTGGCCGTCAGCCGAAGGTGAAGGCGTCGTGATAGGCGCCCTGCACGCTGCCGCCGGGAACGGGGCCGCCGCCCGGCACGTGTACCATGGCGCCGATCACCGCGCAGGTTGCCCCGTGCAGCCCATGGCGCGGGATCGCCATGGGCGTGAGTGCCTCCCAGCTGTCGGTCTTGGGGTCGTAGGCCTCGTTGGTGCCGAACACGCGGCCGGTGGCCTCGCCCCCGAACACCAGGATCTTGCCGTCGATATAGACGCAGGACGGCCCGCTGCGCGCGGTCGGCAGCGGCGCGCGGTACGACCAGGCGTCGGTCTGCGGGTCGTAGACGGCGTTGAGCGAGGTGTTGAAGTCGTAACTGTCCATGCGGCCGGCGATGGCGTGGATTTTTCCGTCCACTACCGCGACGCCCATATGGTCGCGCTGGCCGACGAAGGGCTGCGTGCCGGTCGAGCCGCGCATGCCGGCGAGGAAAGTGTATTTGTCGGTCGCGGGATCGTAGATCTCGTGCCATTCGACCGAGCGCACGTCGCGCCCGCCCAGCAGATGGATTTTGCCGTCGAGCGCGATGGCCGAGATGGCGCCGCGCGGGCGGGCAAGGCCGGCGATCGGCGCCCATTGGTCGCTGGCGGGATCGTAGACGAAGCACTTGGAGTGCGGGCAGCGGTTCTGCTCGATGAAGCCGCCGAAGGTATAGATCTTACCGTTGAGCGAGCAGCCGGCGACGTGATTGCAGGCGACCGGGTAGGGCGCCTTCAATTCCCAGGCGCCGGTCTTGGGATCGAACGCCTGATGGAAACTCTGGTCGACGCGGTGCTTGGCATAGCCTGCGATGCTGTGGATTTTACCGCCGCATTCGACCACCGCGTGCTCGCCGGTCGGGATCGGCATGCGCGGCTGCTCCACCCATTTGCCGGGATTGGCGGCCGGCGGCGCCACGCTCGTCATGTAGCGCTGCTTCTCGACCATCTTCGGGATGCTCGTAATCGACTTGTCGTTCAAGCCGAGAAAGAGCGGGAGTTCTTCCGTTGCCATGGCCGACCTCAATTTATTTTGCGTATGTGGGGACCGCGTCCCGCAACAATTGGCGCGTGAGCGCGACGCCCTCGCGCGCGACCTCGTAGGGCGAGCGCGCCCACAATTCCGGATTGGGCGCTTCGTAGGAGAGATAGCCGGTATAGTTCTTTTCGGCCAGCAGGCCGAGCACCGCGCGCCACTGCACGATGCCCTTGCCGGGGACGAGCCGGTCGGTCGGGCGCTTCACGCCGGTGACGGGATTGGGCGACACGTCGCTGTACTGGAAGCAATAAATCTTGTCGTCCGGCAGATGCTTGAAGCTCGCCCCGCCGTAGCCGCTGCGCTGGAAGTGATAGGCATCGATCAAATAGCCGCAGTTCGGCTTGCCGGCGCCCTCGATCAGTTCGCACAGAACCGGAAGGCTGTTGAGCACATCGTGCTGCGAATTGTATTCGATGGCGAGCTTGAGCCCGTATTCGCCGGCGATGTCGCCGGCGCGCTTCAAATATTCGATCGCCTGCGGGATCGGACCGCTGATCGGGCCGGGCGCGCTCATCAGCATTTGGCAATCGAGCGCCTTGGCGTTCTCGCAGGACTCGCGGAACACCTCGAACAGGCGCGTGCTCTCCTCAGCCGTTGCGAACAGCCAGCCATATTCGACGCCGAGCACGCCGACCGGGATGCCGCTCGCCCGGATGAGGTCGAGCACTTCACCGTTGCTCAGGCCGGCCTCGAAGCAGCGCTTGAAATCGGTGCGGCGCAGTTCGACCGCGTCGAAGCCGGCCTGCTTGGCTGCGTCGAGCGCTGTCTTGAGCGGCGTGGTGTCGAGCGTCCACATGTGCAGGGCAAGGCGCCCGAATTTTTCACTCATGCTCCCTCGTGTCGCGGGGACAGAGAGCCCGGCATGGGCGTTCGCGGGCTTGGCTGTCGGTGCTTGTTGTGGTGATTTTTTCGATCGTTTCCGCGCGGCCAGGATGATCCACAAAGGAGCGGCGGTTGGCTAGCCCATAGCGCGCCGGACGGCCGTGCGGCGCCCGCCCGGCCGTCGCTTATTTCGATCCGCGAAAAGCGGAGAGATCTGGCTGGGGAACTAGGACACCAACCCGCATGATGTATTTGTGCAAAAGCCCACTGATAATTGGCTTTCTTGGCTCATGCCCCGTACCTAAATCTTGTACCTTTAAACCCCCTAGTGCTCACCCCATATAGTGATCAATGGCAGCAACCGATTATCTCAAGTTACGTGGGCGGACGTGGTACGTGCGCGTGCAGGTGCCGCCGCGCTTGTGGAAGAAGGCCGGCACGCGTGAGTACGTCAGGTCTTTGAGGACCGGTGACCTCAACGAAGCCAACAAGCTTAAACATGCCCACATCGCGGCGCTGAAGCGAAAGATCGCCAACCTAGAGCGCAAAGGCGATGATCCGCTGGCCGAGGTCTATGAAAAGGCGCTGGCCTATCGCGATGCCATGGAGAGGCATCGTGGCGAAGTGCTGTTCTATGAAGGCGACGACCCGGATAAGCCTTATCACGCAACGGACGAATTCCTCAAGTGATTAGCGATGAAGCCCGCGAACTCTTAGAGACGCACGAGGAAGGCATTACGATAGCTTCTATAAGATCGCCAAGGGCGAAGGGTCGCCTTTACGCGATTATATTGAGCCTTGGCTTTCGGAGCGGCTGAGCAGGCCAAACACTCTCGCAACACCGGGTGACGGTGCATTGCTTCCTCGAATGGGCGGGCGAGGGCACGCTTGTTGAGGATGTGACGCGAAAAAAAGCAGGTGCCTTTATAGGTCATTTGCTCTCGCCGGATAGCGGGTTGAGCCGGAGAACGGTGAAGCGGTATGCATCGTCTTTGTCCTCGCTTTGGAAGTGGCTTATCGCACGCGGCGTCGCCGAAGATGCCAATCCTTGGCTTGGTCAAGAAATCAGCAAAAAATCTAGGCGTGGTGAAACCTCAAATCGCCGTCAATGGGATGACGACGCAATCGTCAAGCTACTCACTGGAACCTATACGCCGCGTTATCAAACGGTGTTGCACGACTTGATCAGGTTGGCCCTTGTGACGGGCGCGCGTATCAAAGACTGCTGCGTTAAAAAGACGGACGTGCAACAGCGCGACGATGGATGGTGGATAAGCATCCGTCAGGGCGAAACAGACGCAGCGGTACGAGAAGTGCCGAGTTACACGATCTTCCTGTCACACCTATTGAAGCGTCGGATTGGCGGATCGGATGATTACGTATTCGTCGCCTGAAGCCGGGAGGGCCGGACAACAAACACTCTGGTTAGTAAGGCGTTCGGCGGGTGTATGCCGCATAAGCTCGATTTAGGCGACAAACGGCAGGTCTTTCACTCTTTTCCGCAACACATCATCGAGATGATGGAAGCTGCCGAAGTACCTCGAAGCATTCAGCTAATCGTGGGGCAAAGGCGCACATCACTGGCGTATGGACATTACTCAAAGGGCAAGCGCATAAAGTTGCGAGAATACATTAACCGCCTTCGCTATTGGGAAGACGTGATGAGCCTCATTCATGGCTTTGAACCTGTTCAGAGCAATCTGAGGCAGGCGGCATAGGCTGGGCTTCCAAAGATCAGCATTGAAGCGCTAAAAATGTGGCTTGGGGGCGCGCCATGGAAACTTTGCCGTCTGGCCCGAGAAAAACGACGACCCGCTAGCCAAACCTGAGCGTGATCCTTGGTTCAATGCAGCCGGTATCCAGCTAGCGTGCGAGGCGCAGCGTTGGTCCGCGCGGTCTTAGCGGACCTTGACGCTCACGAGCATCGGAAGCGCGCCAGAAAAGCAGAGGATATGCTTTCAACTGGGCCACGGTCACGGCAATAGTTTGCGACCTAGCCCATCACCATCTTAGCGGCGGCCTGGGGCTTGGATTGGTGGTGCCACGCTCGAAGAAAACATCTGGGGAAGAAAGAGCCGCTATTACCCGCCAATTTTCACGCGCACCTTTCCCAGCCTGTTCGATGATTTAAGGCGGCTCGGTTTCTCCGGCAGAAAAGATGGGCGTGTTCTCCGGGATGCCAGGGAAGTCGAAGCGGACGGCGATCCGAGCGGGATCAGCGCCTATCGCGCTCATTGAAGAACATAAGATCACTTTCGATGACCTCGCGCTGAGTGATGCAGAAGAAGTTATCGACTCTCAAGCAGCGCAAAGAGAAACCATCTGGACAAAGGGAAGCGTATTCAATACGAAAGATACTCCGATCACGGAGGCGTTTTAGAGGTGAAGTTAGCGCAATAAATTCATGGCTGGAAAAGGCCGACATTCGTTTTGAAGCTGCGGGCGTTTACAAACGACCAGTCGATGAGCACGGGCGCGGCGGCTATATCGGTATTTTGCCAATGCAAATTTTGAAAGCGGCGGGAGGCTCTTTCGGGGCTTCTGGGAGAACCTTTCGAAGGAAGCTCGGCTTCGCGGCATCACCATTGAAGGCGAGCGCGTCGTTCAACTCGACTACGCACAACTAAATCCAATGCTCGCGTATGCCGAGGTCGGTGCTGCGCCGCCGCCAGGAGGACGCATATACGCTCCCGGGTCTTGAAAAATATCGGCACGATGCAGAAAAGGCAGGCCCGCGGGCCCGGCCCGGGCGGCACCCGCGACCTGGTCTGACCAGGAGGATCCTGCCCCGATCGAAGTGCACAGAAAAAGACACCACGCCGGGCCGACGACGGGCCTGCCCTCAATCACGGAAAACGATGGATGACGACACGTTCGTCAATACGGGGAGAGTCATGTCTGTCATCGCCAGGTGGTGTTTCCGCCACCGGCTCGTGGTCATCGCGGCCTGGGTGGTCGTGCTGACCGGCCTGAGCATCTTGGCCCAGGCCATCAAGAGCGACTACAACAACTCCTTCTCGCTGCCCGGCACCGGCTCGGCCACGGCGCAGGAACTGCTGGCCAGGGCCGTCCCGGCGCAGGCCGGCGACTCCGACACGATCGTCTGGCGGGTCAGCCACGGCACGGTCCGTGAAGCCGTGGTCATGGCGCGGATGGGCGGCGTGCTGCGGCAGGTGGCGGCGATGCCCGCGGTGGCCGCCGTGGCCAGCCCGTACAGGCCGCGCGGAGCCGCGCAGATCAGCCGCGACGGCCGCATCGCCTACGCCACGGTCCAGTTCGCCGGGCAGGCCAGCGACCTGGCCAAGGCCGACATCACCCGGGTGGTCAACACCGCCGAAGCCGCCCGCGCGCCCGGGCTGGACGTCCAGCTCGGCGGCCAGGCCATGAGCAGCCCAGCAGACGCGTGGGCGTCATCTCGACGGTCGGCGTGCTCGCGGCCGCGGTGGTGCTGTTCATCGCGTTCGGCTCGCTGCTGGCGATGCTGCTGCCGATGGTCACCGCGATCGCCGGGGTCGGCAGCGGGCTGATGGCCATCGCGCCGCTGACCCACGTGATCAACGTCAGCAGCATCGCGCCGATCCTCGCCGCGCTGATCGGCCTGGGCGTCGGCATCGACTACGCGCTGTTCATCGTCACCCGGCACCGGCGCGGCCTGCAGTCCGGGCTGACCCCCGAGGAAGCGGCGGTCAAGGCGATGGACACCTCCGGCCGGGCGGTGCTGTTCGCGGGCGGCACGGTGTGCATCGCGCTGCTCGGCATGTTCGTGCTCGGGCGTCAGCTTCCTGAACGGCCTGGCCGTCGCCTCCGCGCTCACCGTCGTGTTCACCGTGCTCGCCGCGGTCACCCTGCTGCCCGCGCTGCTCGGCGTCTTCGGGATGCGGGTGCTGAGCCGGCGGCAGCGGCGCCGGCTGGCCGGCCGGGGCCACGGCGCCCGGCGCAGCCGGGCTGGTGGGCGCGCTGGGCGGGCATGGTCGAGCGCAGGCCGGCGATGCTCGCCGTCGCGGCCGCGGCGTCATGGTCGTCCTGGCCATCCCGGTGCTGACCCTGCGGCTCGGCTCCTCCGACCAGGGCAACGACCCGTCCTCGACCACCACCCGCCAGGCCTACGACCTGCTCGCCGAGGGCTTCGGGCCCGGCTTCAACGGCCCGCTGCTGCTGGTCGCGCGGACCAGCTCGCCGGCCGATGCGGCCGCCCTCCGGACGCTGCGAGCCCGGCTGCCCGGCGGCCGACGTGGCCAGCGTGCGCCGATCGCCGCCAAGCCCGGGCACCTGCGGTCATCCAGGTGATCCCCGCCACCTCACCGCAGGCGAAGGCGACATCCGACCTGATCACCACCTTGCGCGACCACGTCATCCCGGCCGCCGAGCACGGCACCACCCTGCGGGTGTACGTCGGCGGCGTGACCGCGACCTCCGCCGACTTCGCCGCCGTCGTCGACGGCAAGATGCCATGTTCCTCGTGACCATCGTCGGGCTGAGCTTCCTGCTGCTGGTGATCGCGTTCCGCAGCCTGCTCATCCCGGCGACCGCGGCGGTGATGAACCTGCTCGCCGCGGCGGCCTCGTTCGGGGTGGTGATCGCGTTCTTCCAGTGGGGCTGGGGCACCGGCGCGCTCGGCCTGGGCGAGGCCGGCCCGGTCGAGGCGTTCCTGCCGGTGGTGACGCTGGCGATCCTGTTCGGCCTGTCCATGGACTACCAGGTGTTCCTGGTCAGCCGGATGCACGAGGAGTGGGTGCACGGGCGCGACAACCGGCGCGCCGTCCGCGCCGGGCAGGCTGGAGACCGGGCGGGTCATCACCGCCGCGGCGACGATCATGATCTGCGTCTTCCTGGCGTTCTCGTTCCTGGGCCAGCGGGACATCGCCGAGTTCGGCGTCGGGCTGGCCGCGGCCGTCGCGCTGGACGCGTTCATCCTGCGCACCGTCCTGGTCCCCGCCGCGATGCACCTGTTCGGCAACGCGAACTGGTGGCTGCCCCGCTGGCTCGACCGCCGCCTCCCGCACCTGGCCGTCGAGCCCCCCGACCCCGCCGGCGAGCCGGTTCACCCCTGGCACCCGCCGTCCGCTGAAGGAAGTGAATCGGAAAGCGCGTGACGATCGCGTGCTCCCGCGAGGCCCTGCTGGATGTCGCCTGGCGGGCGGCGGAGGGTCGAGGTCGCGGGCAGGGAATGCGGCAGCCGAAGATCAGGCAGATCACCTGCAGCGCGGCACGTCATCGACGCGGCGTGGCGTTGTCCAGCGGGGTGAAGCCGATCCCGGCTTCTCCCTGCACTGTCCGCGCGATGCGCTGCTGCCTCGCCCTTGCCGAAAAAGACAGCAGGTCCAGGCTGGGGGCCGCGATGGGAAGTGATGAATGTT
>CAWFYB010000005.1:0-379844 GCA_963819955.1 uncultured Pseudomonadota bacterium
GCGAAGGGGGAAGCCCTTCAAGTAGGTTACTCATCCACCGATTTCCTGTGGAAGGCGATAGGATCGTGAGGTCATCTCGGGCTTTCTTCCGTCACACGAATCTCCCCGGTGATTGCAGGGTCACGTGCGGTCCTCGGTGACGCCATCTGCAGCCGCGTTATTCTCAGGATTTCGGTGGTCAACGTGGGCGCGAGAAGTGCGACAGGACACATTGGTTGCGTGAGGTTCACCTCGGAGCGCGGCGCTCCATTCAGCGCTGTCCTAATTCGACTGTTGCTCCGGAGTTGACAGTCTGTTCCAAGAAACGAACAGTTGGACCCAGACGTCCTCCCAACGTGCTCCCAGCGGAGGTCTACAAGCTCTGACGAACGTAGGCCGTGCCTGTTAGGCCACCAGGATCATCGTGGCGTCCCGGTGACCCCAGCGGTTCTTCCCGGCGGCCTTGATCAGCCGCTCGACCTCGGCCTCGGTCAGGTACTCGCGGGTCCGCAGGTCGTTGGGCTCACTGCATCCGGCTCGGAGTAGTTAGTACAGCGTTTGGCGCTTGCGCCAGTCGCCGGGGGGCAGCCCAAAACAGCGTTTGAAGGCGCGGTTGAAAGCAGCTTTCGATTCATAGCCATATTGGTCAGCTATACTCTTTATGGGAAGATGCTCGATTTTCATCTGCTGCGCTGCCAACTGCAGCCGCCATCTAGCTAGGTAGCGGATCGGCGGTTGGTCGAGATAGCGTCGGAAATGCTCGGTCAGTACGCTCCGCGATACGCCGACCCGCTGCGCCAACTCCGGCACACTCCAGGCCTTCATCGGTTCCGCATGCAGCCATTTCAGCGCGGCGCCCGCTACGGATCCTTCAGCGCCGCAAACCAGCCGGCGTCGTCTGCCGACAGGTCGTGAATATGTTTGCGCATGATTTCCACAAACATCAATTCGGTCAGACGCGGCAGCATAGTCCGCGAGCCGGGGCTTGGTTGACTTGCCTCTGCTGCTGTATGGCGAATCGTATTGCTAAGCCAGCGATCTCCAACGTCACTGCCCGGATTGACGTGCAAGAGGTGCGGCAAATGGTGCAGCAAAGGATGAAACATCAATTCGTCACATTGCAGAAAGCCGCAAATAATCGAGGTCTTCGCGCCCGCGCCGCCGTGTTCGACCACTATAGCATCGGCCCACGGCGGCGGCGGCAGCAGTCGAGCCACCTCGACAGCGGCAGCCGTTTCGCAGCCGCAAAGGCAGTGGCCGTCGCCATGGGGCAGCAACACCGCGTCACCTTCCGCGAGCCAGACCGGCGCTTCATTCTTCAAGCTGAGCCAGCATCCTCCAGCGGCGATAATGTGAAAGGGAATGATGTGTTCGGTACGAAAGGGCAGGAGTTTGGCAAGATGGCAACCCTCAGGAGTGGTCACCGACCAAGGCTCGTAGAACTCGGCGCGAAATAGTACCGTGCCAGAAAGATGCATTCCGCTCAGCAAATCGGAAAGCAGGTCGCGCCCGTCGCCCGGTGTTCCGGGCAAGACTTCCGGCGTCTTGGTCATTGTGTCGCCCCGTGGCGAAAGCTATGAATTTTCAAATTAGTGAAGAGAATCGATGCGAGGAGACGATAAGTCAAGACGCGCGTAATCTCATTGTGATGATAACCCATGGAATCGACCATGAACTGTCCTCCGCGGCCCTGACCATCGCGCTCGGCGGCATGACGACTGGCCTGAACGTATCGATTTTTTTGACCAGTTCTGGTGTTGATATTGCCCGCCGTCGCGCGGCGGACACGACGCATGTCAAACCCCTGGAACCCTTGGCCGACATGATGCGCGATTTTCTCTCCCGCGGTGGTGCGATCTGGGCATGCACGCCGTGCGTAAAGAGCCGCGGCTACGCTCAAGAAGATCTTATCGACGGCGTTGTGGTCGCTGGGGCGAGTAAAGTCCACGAATTAATAAAGGACGGGGCTGCCACACTGAGTTTCTGAACGAAGAGGCCAACGGGAAGACGAGACGATCCTCTATCGCGAACTCAGCTGGAGGTATCGGGCCGGCACTTGGCGGTGATGGCGGCTGTGATCTTCGGCCAGAACCATGCGTAGCCTTTGGCCGAAAGGGTAGCATTGAAGTGACGCACAGTCGCCAGCGCGTCCCGCTCGGCTTCCCAGGCGTGGCGCACCTTGTCTAGGCGCTAGCGTGCCGAATGCGCCGCTCCGATTGGGGGCGACCTGCGTGCCGTACAGCGCCTCTATAGGAGGTCTTCTAACGTAACACCCCGGCCCACTGCGTGTAGGTTTGGTAGATGCTTGTCTTCGATAAAACCAGCCTCTAAGGCGGCGGCCTGGGACTGTCAGGAATCTTGTGTGTGAGGTCATGATGATGAGCGGAAGGAGCATCACATGGCAATCGAGAAAGACCTGCTGGACCAGCTTCTGGCTGGCCGGGATCCGAAGGACGTGTTCAACAAGGATGGGCTGGTCGACGAGTTGAAGAAGGCGCTGTCTGAACGGATATTGAATACCGAGATCGACGAGCATCTTGACGGTGACAGCGCTGAGGGCAAGTCCAATCACCGCAACGGCTATTCGAGGAAGTCGGTCCTCACCGGCACCTCGAAGATGACGCTGTCGGTGCCACGGGATCGTGCCGGGACCTTTGACCCCAAGCTGATCGCCAAATACCAGCGCAGGTTCCCGGATTTCGACGACAAGATCATCTCGATGTATGCGCGCGGAATGACGGTTCGCGAGATTCGGGGCCATCTCGAGGACCTCTACGGCATCGATGTTTCGCCGGATTTGATCTCGGCGGTCACCGATGCGGTGCTGGACGAGGTGACGGAATGGCAGAACCGGCCTCTCGATATCTGCTACCCGCTGGTGTTCTTCGATGCCATCCGGGTCAAGGTGCGCGACGAAGGCTTCGTGCGCAATAAGGCGATCTACATCGCGCTCGGTGTTCTGCCGAACGGCACCAAGGAGATTCTCGGTATCTGGATCGAACAGACCGAGGGCGCCAAATTCTGGCTGCGCGTCGTCAACGAATTGAAGACCCGCGGGGCCCAGGACATTCTCATCGCCGTCGTCGACGGCCTGAAGGGCTTTCCTGAGGCCATCAATGCCGTTTTCCCGCAGACGATCGTGCAAACATGCATCGTCCACCTGATCCGCCATTCGATGGATTTTGCCTCCTGGAAGGATCGCAAGAGCGTCGCGCAGGCGTTGCGGACGGTCTATCGCGCGGTCGATGCTGCCGCCGGCCAGGCCGCCCTCGACGCCTTCGCAAAAGGTCCGTGGGGCGCAAAGTATCCGGCGATCGCCCAGAGCTGGCGTCGCAACTGGGAGCTCGTGATTCCCTTTTTTGCTTTCCCTGAAGGCGTACGGCGCATCATCTACACCACGAATGCCATCGAGGCGTTGAACTCGAAGCTGCGCCGCGCCGTCAGGACCAGGGGGCATTTTCCCTCTGACGATGCCGCGATGAAGCTGTTATATTTGGTCTTGAACCATGCGGCTGCAGAATGGAAACGACCGCCGCGTGAGTGGGCCGAGGCGAAGACGCAATTCGCCGTCATGTTCAATGAGCGCTTCGTGAACTCATGACGGATAACCGGCCTCACACAGAAATTCTGACAGTCCCCAATATGGCGGTCCGCGCTTGCCCTCCATCCCAAGTGCTGCCATGCCGGGTCTCGGGCATGGCGAAACGTATCTGCATTTGAACTGCTTTGGCAGAACTCGCCCCGATCACATGGGCGAACGCTTCACAAAACTCTTCAAATGCCCCATCGAGGTTACGCCCTGGCAGGCTCCGGGTGGCCTCGTTGCTCCTTGTGATCCGCGAAGTGTTCTAGCGCATCCCAACAGGCATCAAACACGGCGTCAGCCACCAGCTGGTGGAAGGTGTTATCGAACTGTTGCGTCCCGCGCTCCCTCTCGATCCTTTGGACGGCATCGTCGAAAGCGTTTCGACACAGCCCACGGGGAAGAGCAACAGACTTAGCAGCTCCTGCCGATTGAGCAGGTGCAGTGAACGAAGACATTTTATCGAGTACTCCTCGGCGTCGGAAGGAAGTCAGGATTGAGCTGTCGAACAGGACTTACACTTCATAGCGCATTAACGCGGCACGGCAAGCTCGCACTTCAAGCCTTGTCTATCCACTCCCGAGATAGTTTCGCTAGGCTTACGTCCCTCGATCCGCGCTCGTCATCGGGCGGTCTTAGTTACTTTTTTTCTAATGGCACTTTTTTTACGACCAATTCAACCATCCACGAGACAGGCATTGCCGACTATCCAGCTCACAGCAACTGTTATAGGCTTCACCTCGTGGCGTCAGTACCGGGAGGGCAAGCAATGAACAATCTGCTTCCTCTTATTTTCGCTCTCGGCGTCTGTGCTGCATCGACGGCATACGCGATACCAGTCGCCCCCCTTGGCCCCCTACAGGCCACCCTAACGATCCAAGTCGGCTACGCATACGGATGCGGCCTCGGGGTCCATCGCGGCCCTCTTGGCGGCTGTGTGCCTGTCTACGTCTACCGTGGGTACGATCCGTACTACCGGGGCTACGTTCGTGGCTACTATCGAGGTTACCGTCGAGGGTATTACGAAGGCCGTCACGACGCCTATTACCCTTACGTTCGTTATGTCCCTGGTGACGTGATTGCGGTGGACAGGGGGGTCTGTGGGTTCGGCTCGTACCTGTCGTGCAGTTACGGGACGTGCTGGCGGGTCTGCTATTGATCCGCACAAAAGATGGCGACCATCACAGCCAAGCAGACACCCGCCCCAATACAGTGTGTCCGTGCTGCTGCGAGCGGGCGGTTTTGGATGCGACCCCGTAGCTCGGCTTGCGCTCGACCGCTGCCGCCGACCTCACATCGCCGCCCGATCGCTGCCATCGCCGCCGACCGCTGCAGCGGAATTTAGAAAAAGGGAATCGGCGCCGGCGGCCAGCAGGCGGCTCGATCTGCCGGCGGCGCGCGCCTCGCGCGCGCGTAAGGCTGACAAACCAGGTTAACCTGGGCATATTCCGCTGATCGTTCAAAGCCGAAGCGTTGCGCGAGCGAGGCCAGGCTCCCAGTGTGTCCGTGCTGCTGCGAGCGGGCGGTTTTGGATGCGACCCCGTAGCTCGGCTTGCGCTCGACCGCCGCCGCCGACCTCACATCGCCGCCCGATCGCTGCCATCGCCGCCGACCGCTGCAGCGGAATTTAGAAAAAGGCAATCGGCGCCGGCGGCCAGCAGGCGGCTCGATCTGCCGGCGGCGCGCGCCTCGCGCGCGCGTAAGGCTGACAAACCAGGTTAACCTGGGGATCTTCCTCGCTCAGGGCACTCGCACGTCCATTTCCGGGCGCAGGACCAAGCTCTCCTGCGCTGTCGCTTCGTTGCGCGAACCCATGAAGACTGCGGGCATAGTTCCATGATTAACCGCCACATGAAGCACGTTCGCCGGGATGTAGATGTAGTCGCCGGGCCGGACGTTGTCGCAGTGTTCGAGATCATCTCCAGTCCACAGTTCAAGCGTTTCACCGCTCATCATGTAGAGCGCTGTCTCGTGATGCTCGTGGACATGCGCTTTGGTTCGCGCACCGGGCGGAAGCGTCATCAAACCGAGCCAAATCATCTGCGAGCCGGCGGTCTCCGCGCTCACGCCTGGTTGGTAGTCTGCCCCCTGTTTGACGCGGTGTTCGGCGCCGGCCTTCACCACCACACCCCTTCGCCCCGCCGCCTCAATGGGTGGTATCTTTCTTGTGTTTGCGCTGATCATTTCCAGCTCCTTGTGATCTGATTGGCGCTGGCAGAATACGGCCGCCACTACGGGCAAATCTCAAAAGCCGCTCCGAAAAATTCCGAAATTTTCCGAATACGGCTACGCAGGACGAAATACGACCGCTACACTTGCGTAATGCTGCGCATAACTTTCGGTCCTTTCGTTCTCGATCCTGCTCGCGGCAGATTGCTTCGAGATGGGCGGGCCGTTCCGGTCAATCACAAGGGAATTCGATTGCTTGCGGCTCTGCTGCAGAGACCGGGCGAGGCGGTCGACAAGGCAACGCTGATGGATGCGGCATGGCCCGGTAGTGCCGTCGAGGAGAGCAACCTCTCGGTTCAGATCGCGGCACTGCGCAAGCTGCTCGGAGCGGCACATGACGTCGGCGAATGGATCGTTACGGTGCCGCGCGTGGGCTACCGCTTCGCAGGACCCGTCTTACGCACGGATGGCCAGAGCGATAGCGCCGATGCCGCCGCGGCACGGCCGCTGATCGCAGTGCTGCCTTTTGGCATCGTCAGCGAAGAACCGGCCAAGGATTACATCGCCGATGGTATCACAGACGACATCATCACCGCGCTTGCGCGGTACCGATGGTTTCGTGTTGTCGTCCGTGGCTCTGCATTTGCGCTGCGGGATAAGGTGAACGATGCTGGAGAAGCTGCGCGCTTGCTCGGCGCCCGCTACGCGCTTCACGGGAGCGTGCGCTATTCGGCTCAGCGCCTGCGTATATCGGCGCAATTGATAGACACCAAGGATGGCGTGCACCTTTGGGCGGAGCGATATGACCTCTCACTGTCGGACGTTTTCGCGATCCAAGACGAGATCGCGGAGCGCGTCGTCGGTGCAATCGAACCCGAGCTTCTCAAGAGCGAATCGCGGCTCGCGGTTACGCCCCATACCGGCAACATGACTGCGTGGGACCTCGTGCGGCAGGGCATGTGGCATTTCCACAAAGTGACGCGGGAGGGCCACCGCACCGCGCGTGAGTTGTTCCGCCGTGCCTGTGCCGTCGACCAGGATCTGCCCGAGGCGCATAGCTGGCTTGGCCGCGTCAGTGCCGGTATCATTGCGTACGGCTGGAGTGAGGATGCAGCCGCCGACGGCCGCGAAGGAATGAATGCGGCAACGCGTGCGGTCGCGCTCGATCCGCGCGATCCATATTCGCACTACTCATTTGCGATTATGAGCTGTTATGCGGGTTCGCCCAACATAGCCGCCCTCGCTGCGAAAAGCGCAATCAATCTCAACCCGAGCTTCGCTCTGGGCCATCTGGTTCTCGGGATGGCACGTCTATTCGATGGTGAAGCCGAGCATGCCGTTGTGCCGCTAAGGCACGGCCTCACGCTAAATCCAAACGACCCTCAAAACGTCGCGTGGTACATCCTGTTGACCTACGCTCAACTGCTTGCAGGCCAGCCGAACGAGGCGCTTGATAGTGCAAACATGGCGCGCACTATGCGTCCGCTCTTCGGCCCGACGTTTGAAGCCTTGGTCTGCTGTACGGTGGCGCTTGGGCGGCTCAACGAGGCGCGTGAATGGGCCAACCGTATAAAGGACGTTGACGGTCCTGAAGCCACCTTCATAGCACCAATGAAGAACAATCAACCTGATTACGATAGACGCATCGCTCAGTTGCTGCAGAAGGTAAGCGCCATCAGGCGATGATGTCAGCTTTTGGCTGACATGATAGCTTGCCAAACGGCCCGGACCATTACGTTGGGAAATTGACTTTCCCACGTGCTCGCAACTCCCATGGCAGCAGGCAGTCATAGATAAATTGATTGGTCGGCGTCGGCACAGCAACCTCTCGTCCGAGACGTACGACGGCCCCATTCCAATATTCCAGTTCGCTCATCTTCCCGTCTACAATGTCGCGCTGTAGCGACGTAGTGCCGTTCGCGGGCAGAGCGTCATAGAATTTCATCGTGTCGGCGACGGCGGTATCCGCCATCGGGACGTTTCGAGCCTTCGCTACTGCTAAGGCCTCCTGCAGGCACTGTTCCAGCAATTTGCGCGTCTCAGGAATAACACGCGTCACGCCGATTGGCGCTCTAGTGATTGAACCGACGCCGCCAAATGAGGTCACCATTAGGAACTTGTCCCACAACGCCTTTGCGATATTGGCGGGCACCTCCACTAAAACTTTCGCACGCGCAAAACACTGTCGCAGGCGTTCGACACGCTCGGTCAGCTTGTTGTCTAACTCACCGAACTTTATGAAATTTTGTCCCCCGACGCTTCGGATATGGCCCGGTCCCGCGATGAAGCTCAATGTACCGCACATGCCACCCAGCGTACTGGAACCAAATACGGCAGCTAGTTCGGTCGCGGCCTCAACGCCGTTTTGTAAGGGTACAATAACAGTATCAGGCCCTACCAGTGGACGCATGGCGTTGGCGGCTTCGGCTACCTGCCAAGCCTTTACGCCAACGAGAACGGCGTCCACATTGCCTGTCTCTGCCGGATTGTCCGTTGCCTGTGTCTGAATGTGGGTTTCGCCTGACGGGGTCTCAAGGCGCAGACCAGCAGCCTTCATGGCGCGGAGGTGATCGCCCCTAGCAATGAAGATAACGTCCTCTCCTGCGAGCGCGAGTTGCGCACCAAAGTATCCGCCAGCACCGCCTGTTCCGAAAATTGCGATCCGCATGTGAGCCCCCTTGGGCCAATGTTTCGTGAGGTCAGCCCAAGGCGACCGGACAGCAAAATTATATCAGGGAATGAGTTGTGCCCCACCACCAGTTTACGACCAGATGCCCATGTCCGCCTCGGGTCATGTGTGGACGGCGCCCACGGGTCAAGGGATTCTTTTGGCTTTCTGCTTGCGGTCGGGTGCAAGTCATGTGTCCGGCCTGTTTACGCGGTGTTTAAGACCGCTGGCCCTGATGTGATCCGCAGATCGGGTCCCTATCATTTTCTCGCGCTCGACGGCGCTTGACCCGTTCACGGGTTCTCCCGATCCCCGGTCCAACCGGTTCGCATCAAACCATCATCACCCTCGACGTTCCTGTACGCCCTCGACGTAACCTTACATTCGACAGCTTCAGGCCGCCGCTGCGATGGCGATGCTGCTTGAGCGAGCCGGCGCCCGATAGGCTTCGCCTTTGGCCAGCACCGGTGTGTCCGTGCTGCTGCGAGCGGGCGGTTTTGGATGCGACCCCGTAGCTCGGCTTGCGCTCGACCGCCGCCGCCGACCTCACATCGCCGCCCGATCGCTGCCATCGCCGCCGACCGCTGCAGCGGAATTTAGAAAAAGGGAATCGGCGCCGGCGGCCAGCAGGCGGCTCGATCTGCCGGCGGCGCGCGCCTCGCGCGCGCGTAAGGCTGACAAACCAGGTTAACCTGGCCAGCAGGCGGCGCCAGCGGCTCGATCTGCCGGCGAGTCGGCGCCGGCGGCCAGCAGGCGGCGCCAGCGGCTCGATCTGCCGGCGGCGCGCCAAGGGATAAAGACCAGCCCGAAATGTCAGAGAGAAAGCACGGCGTTGGGAGTAATATAGTGTGCGCGCTGTTGCGAGCGGGCGGTTTTGGCTGCGGCCCCGTAGCTTGCGCGCGAGCGCCGCCGCCGACCTCACCACGGCACCACGGCCCGGAGCGCATTTAGAAAAACGAGTCGGCGCCGGCGGCCAGCAGGCGGCGCCAGCGGCTCGATCTGCCGGCGGCGCGCCAAGGGATAAAGACCAGCCCGAAATGTCAGAGAGAAGGAGCACGATATATATTTGCGAGGACACCCAGTGTGTCCGTGCTGCTGCGAGCGGGCGGTTTTGGATGCGACCCCGTAGCTCGGCTTGCGCTCGAGCGCCGCCGCCGACCTCACATCGCCGCACGATCGCTGCCATCGCCGCCGACCGCTGCAGCGGAATTTAGAAAAAGGAATCGGCGCCGGCGGCCAGCAGGCGGCGCCAGCGGCTCGATCTGCCGGCGGCGCGCGCCTCGCGCGCGCGTAAGGCTGACAAACCAGGTTAACCCGCTGCAAGCCAAAGGCGCTCGATGGGTGATCGTTGGGCTTGCCGGCATGGCCGGGCTCACGACCGGCCTGCTTGCAAAACTGATGCCTTGGTCGGTGACCTCGCCGAGATGAGCTCCGAAATACCAGATATCCGAGACGGTCTTCGTGAGATTTCATGGGTTCGGACGCTAATATTTTTTCGGTTACGAAGCTGTGATATGGGGATGCCCCAACACGTTAAAATTTACGTCTGCTTCTGAACTCTAACGGTCATCAATTCTGATTGCCGTTGTCGATGGTTCGCCTGTTGGGGAATTGATACGAACTCGCTGCAATGGTCCAGCTAGAGATCCGATCTAACCCAATGAGCATGCGAGTGTAGAGGTGAGACAAATATTGCGTGACGCCCCCACGCTCGTGTCTTGAGGAGGCTGCTCTGCACGTCACTCTCTTAGAGGATCGCGCCACCGTCATCTCGCACGTATTGTCCGTGTTTTCCTGCACCGCCGCCGCGGTCGACGGAAAAATGCCACGGCGGCCGTTATAGTGTTGGATGCAGTCATGGCGCCGGCTAAATTGCAACTCTTAGAACGATCTTACCGATGTGAGCGTTCGCTTCCATTTTGCGGTGCGCCTCGGCGGCATTTTCAAGCGAGAAACTGGCATCAATTTGCGGCTTGAGCGAATTGCCCAGCAGATGCCAAACGCGCTCTCTAAGCTGTTTGGCGACTTTGATCTTTATGTGGTCGGGCGTTGACCGCAGAAATGCGCCGGTTATGCGCGTTCTTCGTGACATCAGCATGCGTAACGGCAATTGCAAAGACTTTTCCCGCCTGCCGAAAGATAAGCGATCCGCCCCGTCATCCGCGATCATTGCCAGATCGGCGTCGATGTGAGCGCCGGCCGACATGTCGAGGATAGTATCGACGCCGCGCCCACCGGTCGCCTGCCTGACCCGGCTCACCAGGTCGGGATCGTTGTAATCGAAGACGGCGGTACAGCCGAAATCGAGGGCGGCTCTTTCGTTTGTCCGCCGTTCCAGCCGTGCCGTACACCTTATGGCCAAGTGCGTTCAGCAACTGCGTGGCTATCGAGCCGACCCCGCTTGTCGCGCCGTGAATGAGCGCGCTTTCGCCAGGCTTTAGCTGCATCAGCACGAAGAAGTTAAACCAGGTCGTGAACAGTGCCTCGGGGAGTGCAGCCAACTGGCAATCCAGTCGAGGCCTTCGGGAATCGGCAGGGCGGGTTCGGACGGCGTCGCCACGAACTGCGCGTAAGAGCCGCCGTCCGTTAGCGCCATGACCTTTTCGCCAATCCGATGGCGCAGGGAGTATTCTTGCCGCAGGCGACAATGGGCCCGGAGGCTTCCAGACCCGGTACCGGATTTGGTTCAGGCGCGGGTCCGGCTCTGCGTTGATTGCAGTCGTGTCTGTTGACGCCAGCGGCCATGACTTCGATGAGCACGTCATCGTCAGCGAGGACAGGCAGCGGCCAGTCGTCCTTTTTCACAAGGACTTCCGGGCCCAGGTGCGGAAATCACTATGGCTTGCTGAACTTGCAACTTACGCGACCAGCTATGAGGGCGGCGTCAGCCGGCCTTGCGCATGAAGTCCCACCAGGCACAGGCGCCCGGAGCAACCGTATAGTTGCCTTCGACGACGTTGACCGGTGCGCGCAAGCCGTCCTCTGCGGCCTTGAGCTTGAGCGCCCGCGCCGCGGCCAGTTTTTCCCGGAAGCCAATCACGGTCGTGGCCCCAGAGGCTGGCGCCATAGGTGATCTCCTCCGGCCGCCAAGTCGCCGGATCGATGAGCGTCCGCCCCAGCCGTATTCGATGAAGAAGTCCGACGGCGTTCGGGCGTAGAAGGATACCATCTGATCGTTGATGTGGCGGCCGAGCGTCGTCGCAACGCGGCCCTTCTCGCCAAGCGCTAGGTCGTAACCCTGGCCGACGTCATCGAGCATCATCAATTCCATCATCAGATGATGGATGCCGTTCCGCCCGGTCTCGATCATTGCGAAGCTGTGATGCCGCGGGTTGCTGGAAAATAGGCGCGGTAGGGCACGGTGAAGAAGTCGCTGACGCGCAGGCCGAGAACATTGGTGTAGAACTCCAGCGCCGCGTCGATGCGCTCGACGTGCAAGACGGCGTGACCCATGCCGAGCGGGCCGGAACGAAAGCCAGAGATCGAACGGCCGGGGACGAACGGTCGGTAGCGACTTCCGCGCCGTAAAAGACTTCGAAGCCGGTTGCCCACCGGATCGTTGAAAGCGATCGCCTCTTTGACGCGGCGCTGGCTGGCAACGGGTCCGAAAGCCGCTCCACGCGAAACCCGCGCTTCGAACGCGCGCCGCCATGGCTTCAAGGCCCGCGCGTCCGCGACTTCCCAGCCGAAGAAGCCGGAACGGTCGGCGCAATCGTCACTGACGACAAGCCGCTGGCGGCGGTCATCCATACGGAAGGTCAGATATCCCTTGGTGCGGTCGACAAGCTGCATGCCGAGAAACTTGGTGCCGTAGTCGGCCCAGTCGTCGATCGCGGCGGTCGGGAGGCCGACATAGCCCAGCGCCTGGACTTCCATGGACTGTACCCTTCCCCAATTTGGTCGTCGCGCGACTGGCTTGCGTTGAAACGCGCCGGACGAGGTCCGATTCATTACATTCTTCATAATGGGAGTAGTGCGCTGCACCCGCAATTGGACTTGCGCTGACGTTCACTCCATGGACGGACCATCCCGGCCATCTGCGTTCACAGCGCGGACAAAAACTCAAAACTGATTGTCTCCACGATAATTTCAGCATCATTGGACGAAGGAAAATCGACGGCCCAAGACGCCGCGAGTGGAGGAGTACGATGCTCAATCGATTACTAGCTGTTGCCGCTTTTTCTTCGGTTGCGATCGGCGCCGCGACTGCTGCCATGGCCGATGAACCGGTAACACTACGGTTCTCCAGCTTCGAGCCGCCGCAGGCCTTCATTACCAGCAAGGTTCTGACGCCCTGGGCGCAACGCGTGACAGCGGGGTCGCAAGGAACCCTGAAGATCGAAATGTATCCGGGCGGCACGCTCGGCCGCGATCCGGCCGGCCAGCTCAAGCTCGTTCTCGACGGCGTCGCCGATATCGCCTGGATCGTTCCTGGCTATACACCCGGCCGTTTCGATGCCGCTACGGTTGTCGAACTGCCATTTGTCGTGCCGAATGCATATGCCGGTTCGCTTGCGCTCACCCGGATGTTCGAAAGGGGGCTTTTGAGAGGCGGGGGCTTCAACGACGTGAAGTTCCTTTGCGTCTGCGCCAACAATCCCATCTTCGTGAATACGACGTTCCCGGCGACGAAGATGGAGGACCTCAAGGGCCACAAGTTCCGTGCCGCAGGGCCGGTATCGCTAAACGTCATCAATTCGCTCGGCGCGCGTTCCGGTCGGCGGCATTACCGGTCCGGCGCTCGCGGAAAGCCTAACGCGCGGCGTGATCGACGGCACGCTCAATGAATGGAACGCGTTGCAGACGTTCCGTGTGCTCGACGTCACCAAGCATCAGATCATCTGCCGCTCGGCTCGACATCGCTGATGGTCATCATGAACAAGGCGAAGTACGAACGAGCTTGCCGCCGGCGGCGAAGGCCGCGCTCGACAGGAACTGCGGGCGAAGTTTTCGCTAAGTTCTTCGGCCAAAAGTTCGACGAGAACAACGACGCCGTATTCCAGAAGGCCAAGAAAGACAAAAAGCGCACGATCACGATCCTGACCGCCGAGCAACAGAAGCCGTGGAAGGCGGCCGTGCAGCCGGCGATCGAGCAATGGAAGAAGTCGACGCCGGACGGCGAGAAGCTGCTGAAAGCCTTCAGCGACGAAATCGCCACCATTGAGGCCGCGAAAAAGTAGCGGCTGCTTCGATCCTCCCTTGCGACCTGCCGCCGGACTAGTCCGGCGGCGAACGCCGACATCGAGCAATGCATGACGACTGCGGATCGTCTGGACTGCATGGACGTGATCCAGGCCTGGGCCCTCTATCGCGATCAGGGCCGCTGGCTGAATTGCTCGAAACGTTCGATCCAGAAGGAACGATTGCCGTAACGTGGTTCAAGGGGCGCTTTGCCGATTTCGTCGAAGCCTCGAACGCGCTGCGGCCAATTCAAAGTCCTTGTCCAAGCATCAGATCGGCTGGCCGCTCATCTCGCTGCAGGGCAGCCGGGCAATCGCGGAGACCAGCGTCGTCCATTATCGGGCGTCAACTCTTCTCGGCGTCCTCGTCGACAACATTTCGTACGGGCGCTTTCTCGATCGGCTCGATCGGGGGAACGGGCGTGGCGGATCATTGAGCGCGTGGCCATCTACGAGAAAGACCGGCTTGATCCAGTCGTGCCGAGCGAGAAGTTCGATCGCTTCATGCGCGAAACAGATTTTTCGTCTATCCGGAGGCCTTCGCTTTCTCGCTTATCGTCTCGTCAGCTGGTGGCCGCAGGCTGGCATCGCCGATCATCGTCCATGGCAGCGCGGAAGCCGACGCAGTCTACGGCGCTATCGCGACTGGTTGAAGCAGGCATGATCCTGTCCGCCGAATGAACAGTCGCGAGATAACGATGGCGTCTGCGACCGCTTGCCGCGATTTTACACATGAGAGTAGCTTCGAAAGCCGTTTGGAGCTCGCCGCCGCATGACTGAAGTATTGCACGTGCCTGTCGTCGTTGTCGGTGCGGGTCCGGTTGGCCTGACGGTTGCGAATCTTCTGGGTCAGGACGGCATCGACGTCCTTGTCGTCGAACGCAATCCCGCAACCGTGGACCACCCGCGCGCCATCGTTCTAGACGATGAAGGTGCGCGCACGCTTCAGGCGTTCGGCCTCGTGGATGGATTTCTCCAGCACACGATCGAAGGTGATGGTGCCCGCTATTTCGACGACAATGGTCAATGCTTCGGCGTTGTCGGCGCCGGCCCGCGTACCTACGGCTTTGCAAAGCGTCATTTCATGTACCAGCCGGAACTCGAGGCGGAGCTCGTCCGAAGCCTGCACCGGTTTCCAAGCGCAGATCTGCGATTTGGCTACAACGTCACCGGCATCAATCAGGACCTCTCCGGCGTGACAATCGCCTGCGCTACCCCGGAGGGCACGGAGACCATTCGTTGCGACTGGCTGCTCGCGTGCGATGGCGGCCGCAGTTCGACCCGTCAATGGCTCGGAATTGACTTTGTCGGCAGCACCTATGAGCAGGACTGGATCGTTCTCGACCTCAAGACCGATCCCGATCACGTTAATTATTCGCGGTTCTACTGCAGCACCAGCCGCCCAGCTGTGAGCGTCCCAGCCCCACGCGGCGGCCGGCGGTATGAATTCATGCTGCTCGACGGGGAAAGCGGCGCCAAGATGCTCACCGATAAATTGATTGGCCGGCTGCTCGCCCCTTACCGCGAATTCCGTAAAGAGGACGTCATCCGCCGGGCTATCTACACATTCCATGCGCGCATTGCCTCGCGCATGCGGCAGGGCCGTGTCCTGCTGCTCGGCGACGCCGCACACAGTACGCCGCCCTTCGCCGGCCAGGGCATGAACGCGGGGTTGCGCGATGCGCACAATGTCGCGTGGAAGCTGAGCATGTTGTCGGAGGGCTGGCCGATGCCTCGGTGCTCGACAGCTATGACGAAGAGCGCCGCGATCCGGCTTGGGCCATGATCCAGCTCGCTGTTGCGATGGGCCAGGTGGTCATGCCGAAAGGCGCGGAACAGACGGCATTGCGGGCGATGCTGGTGAAGATGCTCGAATCGTTTCCGGGCGCGCAGGACTACTTCCTGCAGATGAAGTTCAAGCCCGCGCCGCGTTATGACGGCGGACTGTTCGTCGATATCGACCGCCAGCCCTATGAGGCGTCGCTGGTCGGCCAGATGATGCCGCAGCCGGTCGTGAAACTGCGACCGGCAAGACGGTTCGATTCGACGATGTCCTGGGCTCGGGCTTTGCTCTCATTGCGCAGAACGAGAAGGACGCGGCGGCTTTGTCGAAGCTGAAGCACCGCTCTGGCAGCAGCTCAAGCCTTCGCTGGTTCACTCCGCAACGGCGATGCGGAAAAGTCGTTTCCGCCGAAGGGCCTGTCATCGGCGGTCACCGCGATCGATGGCTTCGTCGCGGCCAATTCGTACGCACCGCGACCAGATCATCCTCGTGCGGCCGGATCGCTATGTCGCGGGCGCCTTTTTTGCCGCCGACGAGTACGATTTCGCCGAGCGTTCCAGGCAGTTGCTGCAGAGCAGGCCAGCCGAGCGGATGTCGGCTTAGGCGAGCAGCTCTAAATCTGAAGCAGCGACCCGATGCGGGTGACGGCGCGCTTGATCGCGCCGAGATTGCGCGATACGCTTCATCGAAACTCAAAGCCGACGCAATCCAGATCATCGTGATGCAGGCAAAGACCCGCTCCTCGACCATGATCGGCACTGAAATGCTGGCCGTGTGCGGATTGAAGCCGTCGGTCCTGAAGCCATAACCGAATTGCCGCGTTTCCGTCAGGATGCGCTCGACGAATTTTCGTCGTGGGACATCGCGTCGCCGGGTTTCCCGGATTGCCGCAGCCGCGCCATAACAATCTCGCGTTCGCCGGCGGGCGGAAAGGCGAGATAGGCGCGGCCGCCCGAGGTCTGCAAAATCGGAAGATGTGTTCCCGCCATACCTCGATCGATCGAGAAGGGGCTCTCCGTGTGCGTTGTTTCCCGGATGATCATCGCATCGTTCTCGAACGTCACGAGATCGACGGGCCATAACACCTCGCGGCCGAGCTCGTGCAGGATCGGCGCGGCGACGCGCGTAACCCATACATCGTCATGGAAGCCTGAGCTGAGCGCTTTGACCTGCGCACTCAGGGTCCAGGAATCTTCGCTCCGCGTGACATAGCCGAGCTTTTCCATCGTCTCCAGCAGACGGTAGACCGTCGGCCGCGGCAATTCGACAACGCGCGCAATCTGCTGGGCTCTCGGCGCCATGGCAACGATTGAGGGCCTCAAGAACTCTAAGACCCCGTTCGAGCGAGCGAACACTGCTAAACGAACCCATTTCCGGCCGTCCACCTAGTGAACTGTGAGCTAGATCATTTTGCCACGATACCGTGATGTCAATAAATATCCGCAACTAAACGAAGAATAGCGCTGATATGAGTCCGGGGAGCGAACGGGAATGAGGCTTGCGAGTTTCAGCCATGGCGGTCGTGCGTCTTATGGCGTCGTCGTTGACGATCGTCTTATCGATCTCGGCAAACTGATCGGCGCGCAATATCCGGATTTGAGGTCCCTGCTGACCGCGGGCCCCGATTGCTTCAGCAGTTGCGCAACCACGCGCCGACCGTGCCATGGCCGAGGTCAAGTTCCTTCCGGTCATCCCGAACCCGGACAAGATATTTCTGTGCCGGCCTCAATTATCGCTCGCATGTCGAGGAGACCGGGCGGACGAAATCGGAAAAGCCCGTGATCTTCCTGCGCCTAGCGGCCAGCCAGGTCGGGCACGGACAGCCGATGATTTGCCCGAAGGTGTCGACGCAATTCGACTATGAAGGCGAACTTGCCGTCGTCATCGGCAAACGCGGCCGTCATATTTCGCGTGACAAGGCCCTCGACTATATCGCCGGGTACTCCTGCTACAACGACGGTTCGTTGCGCGATTGGCAGCGGCATACGTCGCAATGGACCCCGGGCAAGAACTTTCGCGGCGACCGGCGCGTTCGGTCCCTGGCTGGTGACGGCCGACAAGATCCAGATCCGACCAGGCTGTCGCTCGCAACGCGGCTGAACGGCCAGACGGTGCAGAGCGCTACCGTCGACCTGCTGATTTTCTCGATCCCGGAGATCATCGAATATATTCCGCCTGGAGCGAACTCCGCCGGGCGATGTCATTGCCACCGGCACACCCGGCGGCGTGGGCTTCAAGCGAAATCCGCCGCTGCTGATGAAGGCGGGCGATACGGTCGAGGTGGAAATCTCCACCATCGGGACCTTGAGCAACCCGATCGAAGCCGAACACTGACGCCAGGGCTCGCTCCGGTCAGCGCGAGGGGCTTGCGCAACAAGAGACGTCAAACCGGAGGATCGTCGAGGACCATGTCGAAGCCTGTCATCCTCACATGCGCGTTGACCGGGGGCGCCGCGCTCTCCGGCAAGAACCCGGCGGTGCCGGTGACGCCGGCGGAGATTGCCCGGCAGGCCATCGATGCGGCGAAGCGGGCGCGACGATTGCTCACATTCACGTTCGTGACCCGGGCAGCGGAGCGCCGAGCATGCGCCTCGATCTGTACGAGGAAGTGGTCGACCGCATCCGTCAATCGGGATTGCGACGTCCTGATCAATCTGACGACCGGTCCCGGGGCTCGCTTTATTCCTGGCCGCGACGATCCGCGTATCGGCGATCCGGCATCGACGCTCGCGCCTTGGCCGAAGCGTGGTCGAGCACGTCGAAAGGCTGCGTCCCGATATTTGCAGCCTCGACGTCGGCAGCATGAATTTCGGCCAGCATGTCTTCATCAACACTCCTGCCGATCTGCTGAAGATGGCTGACGCCATCCGCAAGGCCGGCGTAAAGCCGGAATGGAAACCTTCGAGCTTGGCCATATCCGTCTTGCCCGGCATCTGATCGAACAGGGTCTGATCGAGGCGCCGCCTTTGTTCCAGATATGTCTCGGCATCCCGTGGGGCGCGCCGGCGACGCCGGAAGTCATGATGGCGATGCGCGAAGCATTGCCGGCGGGCGCCGAGTGGGCCGCTTTCGGCATCGGCGCGACGCAGTTTCCGATGGTGGCGCAGGCGGTGTTGCTGGGCGGACATGTGCGTGTCGGCCTCGAAGACAATCTTTATCTGCGCCGCGGCGTACTGGCGCCGGGCAATGCCGCGCTGGTCGAGCGGGCTGTCGCGATCATCGAACAACTCGATTGCAAGCGTTGCAACACCCGACGAAGCGCGCAGCAATCCTGCGGCTTCCTTTGCGTGAACGCGCCAGCGCGGCCGGGGCCGCAGAAGGCGGGAGCCTGACCATGGGTGAAGAGCACGTCTACTGGCAAAGAATGCTGAAGGTCAGCCGCGCCATGGCGCTGATCGGCTTTTTCGGCCTGCTGGTTCTGGCGCTGATGACAACGCTCGATATCGGCGTCGCGCTGGCTGTTCAATGCGCCGATCCATGGCGTCAATGATGTCAGCGCAATCGTGATGGCGGTCGTGATTGCGGCCTGCGTGCCGGCCAATCTCGCGGCACGGCAGAACATCACTGTCGAGTTCCTTGGCAACCGCTGGGGCCGCGCGGCCAAGGCATTCCTCGATGGCTTCGGCGGTCTGTTCACTCTGGCCTTCATCGGCCTGATGGCCTGGCAGTTCATCCCTTACGCGATCGAAGTGACGGATTCCGGTCAGACGACCTGGGTGCTGCAGCTGGCCGATCGCGCCGAGCATGGTGGATCGCGACGTGTCTTACTGCTGATCAGCGTCCCGGTTCAGCTCGTCGTTGTTCTATTCGACTTCTCCCGCGCATTCCGCGCGGGCGCCACTGACGTCTAGCCGTACCTGCATCCCTTCGCGAGAAAGCACATGTCGGATCCGCTTGTATTGGCTGGCCTGGGCTTCGTCGCCATGTTCGTCCTCATGGCGCTGCATGTGCCGATCGGGATCGCCATGGGCGTGGTCGGCGCGGCGGGCTTTGCGATGCTGGTCGGCATCAAACCCGCCTTGTCGCTGTTGGCCAGCGAACCGGCGAGCGTGTTCACGAATCTTGATCTCGCCGTGATCCCGATGTTCCTGCTGATGGGCAGCCTCGCGGCGGCGGCGGGTCTTGCGTCCGACGTTTATCAGCTCGCCTATGCATTTATCGGACATCGCCGGGGCGGATTGGCGCTCGCCACCATCGGCGGCTGCGGCGGTTTGGTGCCGTTTGCGGCTCTGCGATTGCAACAACAGCAACGTTCGGGCGTGTCGCGTTGCCGGAGATGCTGCAACGGGGCTATTCGCCGGCGCTCGCCTGCCGGCGTCGTGGCGTCGGGCGGCACGCTCGGCATCATCGTGCCGCCGTCCTCGATCATGGTGATCTATGCCATCCTCAGCGAACAGTTCATCGTCGATCTTTTCATCGCCGCGATCATTCCGGCGATCATGGCGATCTCTTTCTACATGATTGCTGCGATCATCTATGTAAATTTCATTAAGCCGGATGCCGGTCCGCCTGGTCCGCGCGTGCCGTGGCCCGAACGTTGGAAAGTAATCAAATCCAACTGGGGCGTGCTGTTTTTGGCAACGGTCGTTCTGGGTGGCATCTATAGCGGCATCTTCACCGTCAATGAGGCCGCCGCAGTAGGCGTGACCATTGCCCTCTTGTTTGCCGTCGGCCGCAAGCAAGCTCACCTGGAATGGTTTTTTAAACGTACTTGCTGAGGCGAGCGCCACAACTTTGATGATCTACATCATGATCATCGGCGCCTCAATCTTCTCATATTTCATGTCCGTCGCGCATGCACCGGAGAGAATGATCGAAGCAGTCAGCGCCCTCAATCTGTCGGGGCCGGTGGTCGTTCTCATCCTGTTGATTATTTACCTGATCCTCGGCGCGATTTTCGATGAGGTGGCGGCCATCGTCGTGACGTTGCCGTTCGTCCTGCCGCTGATCAAGCACTTCGGCTACGATCTTGTGTGGTGGGGCATCATCAATGTGACGATCGTCGAAATCGCGCTTGCTGTCCCCACCGATCGGCCTGAACGTGTTCGTCGTCCACGGCATGAGGAAAGATATTCCCTTGAAGACAATTTATGCCGGCATTGTGCCGTTTCTCTGGCGCCGATCTGTTCGCCTCGGCCTGCTGGTCTTTTTCCCAGCCTTGTGCTCTATACAATTCATCTCTTGAAGTAACGTGCTCGGTTCCTGAAAAACAATTGCCGCTTGGAATACAGTTCCTCTCCCTCAGGCAAGTTGTCGCTTGCAAATTCAGAGACCGTTGGTTCCCAGTTCCTCTCCCTCCGCCATTCCTGCGCGCTAATCGGTTGTTTTAGCGGGGCTTCTGTAAGAACAAACCGATCTCATCCCACATTGTGTCCCTCATTGTTTGAGGGCTGGCGCGACAGCATCGAAAACGATTTCTTTCGTCCGAAATAAATCATTGCGCGTGCAGATAGCGCGCGCCGGACCGGTCCGGGTCTCGTGGCTCTTGCTCTCATCGTTGCCTGCGTTACGATGAGCCTGAACTTCTGCCTTATGCAATTAGCTCAATCTGTTCGGTAGGCCCTGACGGCGAACAATGCCGCCGTTTATCTGATCTTCGTCCGCCTCGGCGCCTTGATCGTGCAGGCCGTCGTGCTGCACGGCGATGTCATTCACGCGATAGTCTTCAGCATGATCTTCGGCCTTATCGCCTGGAACGGCCGTCCGGCGCGTGCGGCCTAGATCGAATACGGAACGAGCGCATCATGGCGTGAGGAGCGCACGCCCGGGCTTGCCTTTTTTGACATGATCGAATGCGTCGGCCGCCTGCGCGAACGGTTTGCGGATGCCGATGGCGAGGCTAAGACGCTGCTCTTCGACCAGCTGCGCGAGCTGCGCGAGCGCCTCGCTGCCCGGCCGGAACAGCGTCCATACGTAATTTTTGGTGCCTTTCGGCAAGGCTTTGCGATGAGCGTTCTTTTCGGACAATGAGCGGAGCGCACCGCGCACCCAGCCGTATTTGTCGAAATTGCCCAGCATCGGATGCACGGTCGTGGCATGGCCGAGCGCGCCGGCCCGCAGGCAGCGGACGAGCGCAAGATCGTCGTCCCACGTGGCAAAATTCAGCGTTGCATCGAACGTAGGGCCGAGCTGGCTGAACGGCTCGCGCGTACCATCGAGCACGTCCGCGGCTCCGGCTTGCCGACATGCCTCGAGCGCCGGCGGCCTGGCGATAGCGGTGACGTGCGTGCCCCAGCCGGACAACATTTGCAGCGCGAGCGTGCCAAGCCCACCCGCGGCACCGTGTACCAGCACTTTCTTTCCCGCAGCGTTCTCGCGGGTAAGCCCGGCACCGCGCACCGCGAGCCACATCGTCACGAAGCTGTAGGGTAGCGCTGCCAGCGCTTGGAAATCTTGTCCGGCAGAGGCGTGCAGCACGGGGGCATGCAAAACATGGGCGGCCTTGACCACAACATGGCTGGCGTGGGTGCCGTGGGCCGAAGCGGGCTTGAGCCCGTAAACGCGGTCGCCGCGCTTGAAAGTCGATCACCTTCGCTCCGGCCGATGCTACGGTGCCTGCAAAATCGTTGCCCAGCACCATGGGAAACTTGCCGGCGCCGAGAAGCGATAACAGCCGCGCCCCGTAGCCTTCGGCGCGCCGCACGTCGATCGGATTGATCGAGGCCGCCTCGACCGCGATCTCGACCTCATCCGCCCCTCGATTTGGTCGCGCGACTTCACGGACCTCGAGAGCGCCGTTGCCGGCCGGTCCGAGGCAGAACAGTGCGTGCCTTGTGGTCATGACGGGTAACACCTAGGTTTGCGCCGCAACCGGCGGCATCATGCAATCGTTGTTGTTTGCTGGCCGAGATTGAGCCGTCCGTCCGCGCTGCGGATCGTTGCCGTCATCCGATCGCCCAGTTGCAGATAGGCGGGGCGGCGACTCTGCGATGTCACAAATAGCTGCCAGAATCTGCGTTCCGGCAGCAGTTGCAGGAAGCGCCGCACCGTCGGCGGCGGAACGTGGAGTGCGCAGCCGCTCGGCGTGCCGGTGAGAAGGACGTCGCCGGGCGATACATTGGCGAACGTCGACAGCTCCGAAATGGTCTCCCACGGCTTGAAGACCAGGTTGGCCGTCGTGTCGCTCTGCCGCACGGTGCCGTTGACGGCGAGCTGCAGATGGAGATCGTCAAGAAGCGCGAATTCGTCCGGCTCGAGCACGGTCAGCCACGGCCCGAGCGGACAGAAACCGCGATAGCTCTTGCCTTTGAAGAATTGCATCTGCGGCAGCTGCACGTCGCGGGCACTGATGTCGTTGGCGATTGCCGCGGCGAACACATAGTCCTTCAGCGTCTCGCGCGTGACGGTGACCGGCGACTGGATCGCGCGGCGAAACACCAGCGCCAGCTCGATCTCATAGTCGAGCAGCGCAACATGCGCCGGACGCTGGACGGTGCCGACCGGCGGCGCCACCGACGCGTCCGACTTGGTAAAGAACATGTTGAACGTCTTGGCGTCTGGATCGAGGCCGGACTCGATCATGTGCTGGCGATAGTTTGCGCCCTGACAGAAGATGCGGCAGGGAGTGGTGACGGGCGATAACAATTCGATGTCGTTGAGCGCGATCGGCTCTGCCTGCGCGGCCGGCCAGCCGCTTGCGCAGCGCTCGATCAGAGCCGACGTGGTCAGGTAATCGCCGCTCAGCGGCACCACTGCCGTGCCGCGTACGATGCCCCAGCGTGGGCCGGCAGCTGAGACGAAACGTGCAAGATTGGTCGCCATGAGCCTGCGTTCTCTTTACCTGGTCGCGGTGCGCCGCGTTTCGGCGCTGGCTCGGCCCACGACCGCACGCTGCGCCACCTTTGCCGCCTGATCGGGCGGCACGCCGATGGCGCGCAAGAGGCCGGCGACGACATCGGGAGCCTCCTCGGGCGAGCGCCGTTTCAGCGGCGCCGATCGCATGGCGTGGAGTACAATGCCGGTGGCGAAATCGAAGGCGAGGTCGGTCGTAACGCCGCCCAGTTGTCCGTTTTGGGCGGCGCGGTCGATATCTTCTTTGAGCCGGTTGCGCGCAATGCTGGCGACGTCGGGCATGGCGGCCGCGCTGTGCGCGACCAGTGCCCCCCACGCCGGATCGCGCAGCGCCTGTACAATGAACGCGCCGCATCCGGCGGCTATTCGCTCGACCGGATCGAGCAGCGCGAGCCGGCGCGGCTGTAACAATTCATCGAATTCGCGGGCGAGGTCGTCGGCGATCAAGGTTTGCAGCTCGGCGAGAGTGGCGAAGTGCACATAGAAGGTGCCCTTCGCCACGCCGGCTGCGGCAACCACGTCTTCCACCGTTACCTGATCGAACGGTCGTTCCCCATAAAGCCGGCGCGCCGCCGCAAGCAATTCGGCGCGGGTGCGCGCGCTGCGGTCGCGGCCGATCTGGGCGCGTCTGGCGAGATCGATTCTGGCCATGTCCGCCTCCGGGTCAGGCCGCCACACTTTTCATATTGACTATATAGTCAAGATGACTATAAAGTGCAACAAGAAAATGCGGACTGGATAGTCCGTGACGGGAGGAATGGTCCATGAGCGCGGGAAACGTGCCGGACAGTAACTTGCCGGCCCGCTGTGACGTGGCGATCGTCGGCGCCGGTCCGATCGGACTGATGCTTGCCAATCTTCTGGCAACCGCAGGCGTCGACGTCGTTCTGATGGAGCGCAACGCCGGTTTGCTCGGCCAGCCACGGGCGATCGCCTACGATGCCGAAACATTGCGGCTTTTTGCTCAAGTCGGCCTGTTCGACGCCATCGCGCCCGGACTGATCCAGGATCCGGAGGTCCTTTATTTCAACGCCCGCGGCGCGCGGCTCATGCACATGAAGCCGCCAAAGACGCCGTTCGGTCACTCCGCGGTGGGCACCTTCTATCAGCCGCACTTCGAACAGGTGTTGCTTGGCGGCTTGAAACGATTTTCCTGCGCGCGCGCCTTGTTCGGTCATACTGTCACGTCGCTGACCCAGGACCGCGACGGCGTCGAGGTCGGGGTCGCGACGCCGCGCGGACAGCACGTTTTGCGCGCCGAATTCGTCGTCGGCTGCGACGGCGGAGCCAGCAGCACACGCGAGTCTCATCGGCGCGCGTCTGATCGGTTCGACTTACGCCGAGCGCTGGCTGGTGATCGACGCGCTGATCGAGAACCACGACGTCGACGCCATCACGTTCTTCTGCGATCCGCGCCGTCCGACGGTGCGGTTGCCGGCGGTCGGCTCGCGCGTGCGCTTCGAATTCATGCAGTTGCCGGGTGAGAGCCGCAGACGAGCTGGCCAGCGACGATCGCGTCAAACGACTGGTCGCGCCCTACGTCGATTTCGACCGCGTAGCGATCGAGCGTCGCGTGGTCTACACCTTTCATGCCCGCGTTGCCGATGCGTGGCGCAAGGGCCGCGTCCTCCTTGCCGGCGACGCCGCGCATCTGATGCCGCCGTTCGCCGGACAGGGCATGAACGGCGGCATGAAAGACGTCGCCAATCTCTCCTGGAAGCTTGCCGCCGTGCTCGCGGCCAAGGCCGACGCCACTATCCTCGACAGTTACGAAGTCGAACGCGCGGACAGCGTGCGCACCATGGTGAACCTGTCGCGCCGGCTGGGCGCGGTTATCATGCCGACCAGCCCGCTGGTCGCGGGCTTGCGCGACTCGGTGTTTGCGCTGCTCAACCTGTCAGGCGGCTTCCGCGACTTCATCCGGCGCGGCGGCGTCTTGCCGCCGCCGCAGATTTCGCAGAGCGCGCTGACCGGCGCCGGACGCGACGCGGTGATCGGCCATATGCTGCCGCAGCCCAAGGTCGCGGCGGCGAACGGCGAGATTCGCCCGCTCGACGACTGGTTTGGCTGCCAGCAATGGCACGTGCTCGGCGTCGGCGTCGATCCGGCCACCGCCGTGTCCGCCCGCGACCGCGCCATTCTCGACGGCCTCGGCGCGCGGCGTGTTGTCATCAATGCAACCAGCGCCGACCGCGCGACGCTGCAGTTGCAATGCCGCGACCAGACGTTTCTCGATTGGGCCAAGCGGCATCGGCTCGGCGCCATTCTCGTTCGTCCGGACCATTTCATCGCCGAGCGGCTCAGCGACAACGCCGAACTCCGCAGCCTGAACGCCTTCACCAAAGCGGCGCGCACGGCGGCGGCCGAGCCGTCCATCACCGCAACGGCTGCATAACCTAAAGGAGAGCCCGCTATGAACGCGCATGTGGGACAGCCGAAAATCGCCGCGGCCAAGCTGCAGCACCACGTCATTTACGTCAGCGACCTAAAGAGATCGAAGGACTTCTACATGAAGCTCTTCGACCTGCAGTTCTCGGCGCTTAATCATCCCGATTCCAGCGCGGCGATGCGCTTATCCAATCAGGAAATGCATTTCTTTAGCTTCGGCTTTTATCACCACGACCTTTGCCTGGTGAAGCATCACAAGCTGAAGATGGACAACAATTCGATGCTTCACTTCACACTGGTAGCGCGCGACCGCGATGCGTTCGACGCGATCCGCAAGCGTGCCGCTGCGATGGGCATTCCGGTGCGCGACGGCCGCCTCATCGCCTCGGCAAACACCTCGCCCGGCCGGCGCAGTTTTTGTCTCCAAGACCCCGACCGGCACTGGATCGAAATCATCGAGGAGCAACGCCCATGACCGCCGTTTCCTACGTTCCCCCCAACGTTCTCCCGCCGCTTTTGCAAAAATTTGCGCCATTGCTTAAGCGCAAATGGTTTCGCGAGCTTGTGCTTGCGCCACCCACGATAACCCGCCGCCGGTTCTCCAACAAGACCGAGGATTACGGCGTGTTCAAGCCGTCCCGGATCGCGCACATCGGACAACTATCGATCTATGTGCAGGACATCGAGCGCTCGCGACAATGGTACGAGACGCTAGGCGGCTTGCGCCACAGCCGCACCTGTGAGCAGGAGCCGCATCCATTCAAGCCTGGTTGGACGATCCGCTGCTGCTATATGAGCGCAGCCGAGCATGAAGAATGTCTGGTGCTGGTCGAGGAGCGCGATCCCGAAGGCAAGGTCACCGTTCCCTCCGGGATGAGTTTCTTTCACACCGCGTTCGAGCTTGCGGGCAACCGTCTCGAAGACGTGTTCGCATTTGCGGCGCAGTCGAAGCAAGCAGGCTTCGTGCCGAACTACGGCCCGGTCCGCCACAACGGCGAGCCGCCGCTGGGCGATGGCGAGACCGGCGGCAATGTCGCCTGCTATTTCTACGATCCCGACTACAACAACGTCGAGTTCTGCGGCGCGATGGACACGATTGAGAACTATCGCGCGCGCTACGGCGAGATCAAGGGTTCGGCGCGGGCGTAGCCGGCAAATTTTCATCCAAACCTCTGAGAGGAGGCTTTTGGCATCTCCTGGGCAACGCGCTCTGGCCGCAAATTGATGCCAGTTTCTCACTTGAAAATGCCGCCGAGGCGCACCGCAAAATGGAAGCGAACACTCACATCGGTAAGATCGTTCTAGAGTCGCAATCTAGTCGGCGCCGCGACTGCATCCAACACTACAACGGCCGCCGTGGCATTTCCCGTCGACCGCGGCGGCGGCGCGGGGAACATGGGCAGCAGTACTGGCAGTCAAAGATGGAGAGGAATAATGCAGTTCCATCTCAATGGATTTGAGCCGGGCGACCCGGAGATCTTCGACCGGTCGGAGCGATATCCGCCCTCGGGTGCACAAGGTTCTGTTCCCGAGGAGGTCGATGTCCTGATCGTCGGCTGCGGACCGGCGGGGCTGACGCTTGCCGCGCAGTTGTCCGCGTTTCCCGATATTAAGACCTGCATCGTCGAGCAGAAATTGGGACGAATGTTGCATGGCCAGGCTGACGGCATCGCTTGCCGTACGATGGAGATGTTTAATGCATTTGGCTTCAGCGACCGCGTGCTGAAGGAAGCGTGCTGGATCAATGAGACGACATTCTGGAAGCCGGATGATCGGCAACCCGCGAACATCGTCCGCAGCGGCTGGGTCCAGGACGTTGAGGACGGGTTGTCGGAGTTCCCGCACGTGGTCCTAAATCAAGCGCGCGTGCACGATTTCTATCTTGATGTCATGCGCAGATCGGCCTCGAAACTCGAACCATACTATGGGCGGCGCGTCGTCGCCGTTCAGCCCACGACGGGCGATAGTGACGGTAGGACACAGCGGGTGACCGTCACCCTCGAGCAGCTCGAGTCCCCGTACCAGGGACAGACCGAGACGGTCAGGGCCCGCTACGTGGTCGGCTGCGATGGCGCACGCAGCATCGTGCGTACGTCGATCGGACGCGAGCTTCGCGGGGAATCCGCCAACCACGCTTGGGGGGTCATGGACGTGCTGGCTGTCACCGACTTCCCGGACATTCGCTGCAAGTCCTTTCTCCAGTCCGCCGGCGACGGAAGCATCATTATCATCCCGCGGGAAGGCGGCTACCTCTTCCGTCTCTACGTCGAGCTCACCAAGCTCGAAATCGGCGAACGGGTCGCGAATCGCAATATCACCGTCGATGAACTCATCGCGAAGGCGCAGCGGATTTTTCATCCGTATAAGCTGAAGGTGAAGGAGGTCCCCTGGTGGTCGGTTTATGAGATCGGGCAGCGGCTGACGGACAAGTTCGATGACGTCCCGGCAGAAGAGATTGCGACGCGGCTACCAAGCGTGTTCATCGCGGGCGATGCCTGCCACACCCATAGTCCGAAGGCGGGGCAAGGCATGAACGTCTCCATGCAAGATGCGTTCAATCTCGGATGGAAGATCGTCTCCGTCTTGCGCAAGCGGTGCCCGCCATCTCTTCTGCACACTTACTCCGCGGAACGGCGGACTATTGCCAAGGAACTCATCGACTTCGACCGCGAGTGGGCTGCGCTGCTCGCCTCGACACATGGAGAAGGAGGCGGGCCCGACCCTGCCGAGACCCAGAGCTATTTTGTCAGGCACGGGCGCTATACTGCGGGAACGGCGACGCACTATGGTCCGTCGATCCTGACCGGCGAGCCCACATACCAGCATCTGGCTGAAGGATTCATTGTTGGAAAGCGCTTTCATTCTGCGCCGGTCATCTGTCTAGCGGACGCCAAGCCAGTCCACCTCGGCCACGTCGTGGAAGCCGATGGACGCTTTCGGATCTTCGCCTTTGCCGGAGCGGGCGATCCGGCAGCCCCAAGCTCCGCCATCCGTCAGTTGTGCAATTTTCTCGCAGAGAGTCCGAGGTCTCCGGTCCGAAAGTATACGCGCCGCGGCGAGGATATCGATGCGGTGATCGATGTCCGCGCAGTGTTCCAGCAAGCTCATCGTGAGCTCGCTATCGAGGCCATGCCTACGCTGCTTCTGCCCCGGAAGGGACGTTACGGCCTTCACGACTACGAGAAGATGTTCTGCGTGGACGTCAAGGGCGGTAACGACATCTTTGCAATGCGCGGCATTGATCGGGAGGCAGGATGCATGGTTGTCGTTCGGCCAGATCAATATGTCGCGCATGTCCTCCCGCTCAATGGATATGAGCAGCTCGCTTCATTCTTCGACGGCTTCATGCTGCCGCAGTCAGATCAATACGCGAGTCCGATGGATGAAATTGCAGCAGCTTGAACGCTTGGCTTTGCCAGGGGTCGCGATCCTTCCGCGTTCGTTCAGCAATATCCAATTCGCCGGGGTAAGGTACGTCGACATCGAAGAAGACGCGCCCGTTCGGTTATTGCGCTGGCTTGGCGGCGCGATGAGCGCTCCGCGGTCGTCAAGAATGTTATGAAGGCGGCTCGCATTGCCAAGCTTGGCGCCTGAACAGCGTGATCTAATGGGTCCGGCCGGGCAAGTTCGACTGACAGACTATTGATGAGGCACCCGCGGGCCGACCCAGGTGCCGGGCGGCAAGGCCGGCAATTCGGCCGCCAATCCGTCAAGCATACCGCTAATGCTATGGCTTTTCTAACGGAGCGTTCACGCCTTCGGAGTGCTCAATGGCAGCGAAGAAGCTATCCCGCAAATCCATTTGGGTTCGCCGCATAGCCGCCATTGCCCGCCAGCAATCGCCCCATCCGTTGATGTACATCAACGTTGGCATCGCGCAAAAGCACATGTTTTGCCGTCGTAATTCGGGGGCGGCCTAAGTCACCGTTTGCTGGGCGCCGAAATGCAGCCTTTGGAGGTCGCCATGAACAAAACCAGCTGTCTCGTCTTTACCGCCGCGGCTTGCATCAGCGCTTTCACATTGACTCCGGCTCAGGCAGGTGCGCCATCGGCTACTGTTGCTTACCAGGTGATGGTAAGCACCGGCCTCGCAGCGAGGAACCCGTTCGAATCGTGGTTCGTCTTCGACAAGTCATCCGATCCGACGGCGCCCGGCTATGCGGTCCCGGCAGGCGCAACGATTCGCTTCACCTTTCCGAAGGCGTTCACGCCGAAGCAAGGCGGCGTTTTGGGCGCGGTGATGCTCAAGGGCTGGTCCCAAGGAGGGATTCCAGCCAAATTCACCATAGCACTCGATGCCAAGGACCCGCGCACGGTCGTGATCCATTTCAGTGAGCCGGTCGTCGCCGGGGCATCTGACCTGCCGGGCCTCAAGGCGATTCATCTCCGCACCAATGAGATCAATCCGGCAAAGGCTGGCGATTACCCGATCAAGATACAATTCCTTGACGCAGGAGCGCTGTCAGGGACGACTAAGGCGGTCGCCCACATCACCCCGAGACCTGTCCCGAACGTCGCGGCCTACAACCAACTGCATCAGAGCAAAGACGAGGATTGGCAGCATCTCAAGTCGGAGGCAGTGGCCGCGCTCCCGATCGACTTCCTGGTGACGCTCCCCGATATGCCGCGCTCGGCCGTCAGTCTTCAGCCGGCGCCAGACGGAAGCCTAAAGATTCTGAGCGACGGAAAACAGATCGGCACGATCCGAACGCATGGTGTTCCTATGACACTTACGCCCGAAGCCTTTGGTCCTGGGTTCTCCCGACTCGGGATAATCCGCGTGCATGCAAAGGCTGGTAGCCAACCGGGCACTGCGAAGATTATCGCAGCACTCAATGGCGGCACCCAATATGAGATCAATCTTATCGTCGATTGAAAGAGCGGCCGCTTTGGCCTTCCTCCGAAAAAGAAGGCGTCCGTGATAAAAAAGCCAACTTTCTGACCTCCGACAAGAACGGAATCGCGACCCCCGAAGGCTGGCACCCGGGCGACAAGGTGATCGTCCCGCCACCGCAGACAGCGCAAGCCGCGGAGACCCTAGCCAGCGAAGGGTACGAGTACACCGTTTGGTACTACTTGAAAAAGAACCTTTGAAATGGAGGTCGGGTGATGAATTCTGTCTATGACCTTGATGGCACCGAGCGGCAAGCGTTAGAAGACGCGCTCGATGATGAATACAGAGCGCATACCACTTACGACCAGGTAATCCGTGATCTCGGTCCGGTGCGGCCATTCGTCAATATCGTCGACGCTGAGGCGCGGCATATCTCGGCGCTGCTGTCCCTATTTGAGAAGTATAAAATTGCCGCTCCGGCCAACCGATGGCCAGGGAAGGTCCCTCGTTTTTCGAGCGTCCATGAGGCCTGTCTAGCGAGCGTTCAGGGGGAAATAGATAATGTCGCGATCTATGACCGTGCGTTGAAAACGACCCATCGGCCTGACATTCTCTCCGTGTACCATGCCCTGCGCTCAGCCTCGCTCGATCGGCATCTACCCGCGTTCCAGCGCTGCGCCGGACGTTCGACGCAGGGAGGCGCGTGATGGTCTCTCTTACCCTCCATCCGGAAAGGCATCGCGTCTCCCGCATCGGCTAACTGCGGGCGGCCGTACTCGGCGCCAATGACGGGATCGTTTCAACGTCAAGCCTGATTGTCGGCGTGGCGATGGACTCCGCGGCTAGTTCCGAGGTGCTTGTTGCCGGCGTCACCGGGCTAGTCGCTGGCGCAATGTCGATGGCCGCGGGCGAGTATGTGTCTGTCAGTTCGCAATCCGACACCGAACAAGCCGACCTCGTCCGCGAGAGCGCCGAGCTTTTGAGCCAGCCTGCATTCGAACGCGAGGAACTGGCCCAGGTCTACGTGAAGCGCGGCGTCGAGCCGGAGCTTGTGCAACAGGTTGATGCAACTCGTCTCGACGATTACGTGTCCTGCCTGCGGGCATCGCGCCTCAGAGACCATGCCGACCGACGCCTGCATGTTCTTCTATGTGTGCGAGGGTTGCGCGACACGCCTCAAGCCCAGGGGAAGGCGATTGCTGCGTGTTTTGCTCCTACGGGGACGTTCCTTGCCCGCCAATTCAGGAAGCGCGGACGAAAGGCGAGACGCCCGACTGCTGCAAATGATTTCTCGAGGGGTCTTGCATCGCCTGGGACGGCGTCTATATGCGGGTATGCGCATAAGCAAGTTATTTAGGTGACTACATGAATCCTATAACGATTCTTTCCGCTCTTGCCGAAGCGACCCGGCTCGAAGCCCTCAGGCTGATCTGGGACGGACAAGAGCATTGCGTCTGCGAATTGATGAAAGTGCTCGGCGCCAGCCAGTCGCGCATGTCGCGCCACATGGCCACCCTCAAATTGGCGGGCCTCGTGACCGACCGGCGCGACGCGCAATGGGTCCGATACCGCCGTAAACCCGATCTTCCGGATACAGTCGTCGCCTTGGTCGACGCCGCGCTGGCCATGCCGGCCGAACGGGAAAGACAAGCCGCATGAGCACCGTCTCCTGCGCCAAATGCACGCCCGTGCCGGTTCCAGCGCCGGTCGTGCCAAGCCCGAAAGATTCATCGACCGCAAAATGGGTCGGATCAGCCTTAGCCGGCCTTGTTGTATGGGCCTTGGTCTATAGCCAGTTGATCCCGTTCTCGGATTGGATCGTCGCCCAACTGCCGGTCAATCCTGACAGTCATCTCGGTGCGGCGGTCAGCTTCTTTGCTTACGACACGCCGAAAGTGTTGATGCTGCTGACGCTGGTGGTGTTCGCCATGGGCATGGTGCGCAGCTACTTCTCGCCGGAGAAGACACGGGCAATGCTGGCCGGCAAACACGAAGGCGTCGGCAATGTGCTGTCCGCCGGGCTCGGCATTTTGACGCCGTTCTGTTCGTGTTCGGCGGTGCCACTGTTCATCGGCTTTGTCAGCGCCGGCGTGCCGCTCGGCGTTACCTTCTCATTCCTGATCGCCGCGCCGATGGTGAATGAAGTCGCGCTCGGCTTGCTGTTTGCGCTGGTCGGCTGGAAAGTGGCGATCACTTATCTCGTCTTCGGCCTCGGTGTCGCCATCGTGTCCGGCTGGGTGATTGGCCGGTTGCATCTCGAACATTGGCTGGAAGAGTGGGTGCGCAACATCCGTACCACGCCGGCCGACCTGGCGCCGGAGCAACTCAGCGCCGTCGATCGCGTCAAAGCCGGCCTCGAGGCCGTCTATGACATCGTCGGCAAGGTTTGGATCTGGATCATCGCCGGCATCGCCGTCGGCGCCTTCATCCACGGCTATGTGCCGTCGAGCCTGCTGGCCGAAATCATGGGGCGTGACGCGTGGTGGTCGGTGCCGGCTGCGGTGTTGCTCGGCATTCCGATGTATTCCAACGCCGCCGGTATTATCCCGGTGGTCGAAGCGCTGCTGACCAAAGGCGCTGCGCTCGGCACCGTGCTAGCCTTCATGATGTCGGTGATCGCATTGTCGCTGCCGGAGATGATCATTCTGCGCAAGGTGCTGTCGGTCAAACTGATTGCCGTATTCATCGGCGTCGTCGGCACCGGCATCCTGGCGGTCGGCTTTCTGTTCAACGCGCTATTTCAGTAACGGAGAATTTTCATGAAAGACGTCAAAGTGCTCGGCCCTGGCTGCAAACGCTGCGTCGCCACCGCCGAGATGGTGCAAGCGCAAGCCGACAAGCTCGGCGTGCCGGTCACCATCGAGAAGGTGACCGACTACGCGGCGATTGCGGGCTACGGCATCGCCTCGACGCCGGGCATCGTCATCGACGGCAAGGTCGTCCATGCCGGCGGTCTGCCGAAGCCGAAAGATCTGGACGGTTGGCTGACGGCCTGAAATGGGCCCGATGCTCGAATACCGCGTCAGCGCGTCGTCAGGTGCGGTCAGCCGCCCGACGCTGCAGTGATGCGATGACGGGCGGCGCGCGCTATCGGCGCCGACAATGATTTTTTCCGGACGAAAGAAATCATTAGTACGATCCGGTCGAGTGGCCGCAAAATTCGTGGTCACCATGTGGTCACCCAAGCCAAAGCGCGGCAGCCTGTTAATAACTTGAGGCTGTAAAAACGATTGCCCGGTAAGGGGTTGGATGGTGGAGCCGAGGGGATTTGAACCCCTGACCTCCTCATTGCGAACGAGGCGCTCTCCCAACTGAGCTACGGCCCCGCCAAATGGCAACGACAAACGGGTCGTTGCGTCGAAATCAGGGCGAGTTGGCGCCATTTAGGGCCCGGGTCGCGGCCTGTCAAGGACGCGCACGATCCCGCAAAAGCATGTCCCGGACTTGATCCGGAACGGCCACCGGTGTTCGGATAAGATCATGCGCAATAGAAAATGCCCGGCTGCGGCCTCCGGTCGGCTTGTTCGCGGCCACCTGAGCGGCTAGTTTCCGCCCGGTTTTCAAACGGACGACAAATCATGCGCTCGGTCCTCGATATTGTCCTGCTGATTTTGCAGATTTACATCTGGCTGCTGATCGCGGCCGCCGTGCTGTCCTGGCTGATCGCCTTCAACGTGGTGAACACGCGCAACGCGCTGGTCGCGGGCATCGGCGAGTTCCTTTACCGCATCACCGAGCCGCTGCTGCGGCCGATCCGCGGTCTGCTGCCCAATCTGGGCGGCATCGACATTTCGCCGGTGATCCTGATCCTGATCATCCTGCTGATCGAAAACGTCATCGTCCGCTACGTCTATCCCAACGTCTTCTAAGGGCATGGCCGCGCGGCCGTGGGCGGCACTGGCGGGCGGCGTGGCGCTTTATGTGCGGCTGACGCCCAAGGGTGGGCGCGATGCCATCGACGGCATCGCGCAAATGGCCGACGGCCGCAGCGTTCTGAAGGCGCGCGTGCGCGCGGCGCCGAGCGAAGGCGAAGCCAATGCGGCGCTGGTGCGGCTGATCGCCAAGCAATTGGGCGTCCCACCGCGCGATGTCGCGGTGAGCGCCGGGGCCAGCGCCCGCGTCAAGCGGCTGACCATTGCGGGCCAGCCGGCGGCGCTGATCGCGGCGCTGGAGAAGATCGCCGCGGCGCGCTAAAAAGCCTTCATGGCCACGGCACGCATCATCGACGGCAAGATGGTTTCGGCGGACCTGCGCGGCAAGGTCGCCGACGCCGTGCACCGCCTGCGCCGCGACCGCGGCGTGGTGCCGGGCATCGCGGTGGTGCTGGTCGGCGACAATCCGGCGAGCGAGGTCTACGTCCGCAACAAATCCAAGGCGGTGTCGGAATCCGGCATGCACGCGCTCGACCGCAAGCTGCCGGCGGATACGCCGGAAGCCGATCTGCTCGCGGTGGTCGCCGAGCTCAACGCCGACGCCTCGGTGAACGGCATCCTGGTGCAGCTGCCGCTGCCGCCGCAGATCGATCCGCACAAGATCATCGCCGCCATCGATCCGGCCAAGGACGTCGACGGCTTCCATCCGCTCAATGTCGGGCGGCTCGCCACCGGCCTGCCGGCGCTGGCGCCGTGCACGCCGGTCGGTTGCATCCTGCTGGCCAAGACCGTGCATGCCTCGCTCGAAGGCCTGGAGGCGGTGGTGGTCGGCCGCTCCAACATCGTCGGCAAGCCGGCGGCGCAATTGCTGCTGGCCGAGAACGCGACCGTCACCATCTGCCATTCCAAGACGCGCGATCTGCCCGAAGTATGCCGGCGCGCCGACTTGCTGATCGCCGCCATCGGCCGGCCGGAATTCGTGCGCGGCCACTGGCTCAAGCCGGGCTCAACCGTGATCGACGTCGGCATCAACCGCGTGCCGCGCGCGGACGGCAAAACGCGCATTGTCGGCGACGTCGCTTTTGCGGAAGCCTCAGCTGTCGCCGGCGCCATCACGCCGGTGCCGGGCGGCGTCGGGCCGATGACGATCGCCTGTCTGTTATTGAACACCCTGCGCGCGGCCTGCATGCAGAAGGGTTTGCCGGCGCCACAAGTTTAGTGGTCGTCCCCGCGCACTCGCCGCCGCGAAGCCAAAGCCGCTTCGCTTTGGCGGAGCAGGGAGCGGGGACCCAGTAAACGCAAGCCTCTCACCGCCTCATCCTGAGAGCCTCGCCAACGGGTCCGCGCTTCGCGCGGCCCGATGACGATTGCCTGTCTGTTATTGAACACCCTGCGCGCGGCGTGCATGCAGAAGGGGTTGGGCGAGCCGGCGATTTGATACCTGTCATTCCGGGGCGCGAGCGCAGCGAGCGAACCCGGAATCCAGATGCAAGTTCGGCGATTGATTTCTGGATTCCGGGTTTGCGCCTTCGGCGCGCCCCGGAATGACCGGGAGAAGATTTACCCCTGCCAGGCGTAGGCGACCTTGTCGAGCGTCTTGCTGCCGAAGCGCTCGGAGGAGCGCGCCACCGCGCGGCCGCCGAGCGCGCGATAGAATTCCACCGCCGGCTCGTTGTCGGACAGCGCCCACACCACCAGGCTCTTCAGCCCGCTCTGCACCAGGTCCTTGCGCGCGGCCGAGAACAGCCGGCGGCCGAAGCCGAGGCCCTGGAACTCGGGGCGCAGGTAAAGCTCGTAGACCTCCCCGTCATAGAACAGGCTGCGCGCGCGGTTGCGGCCGTAATTGGCGTAGCCGGCGATCTGCTCGCCGAACTGCAAAATCGTAATGCGGCTGCCCTTGCGGATCGCCGAGTTCCCACCAGTCGGGGCCGCGCCGGTTGATCAGCTTGTCGAGCTCGTTGCCGGGGATGATGCCCTGATAGGCCGTGCGCCATGACTCGTCATGGGTCTCGGCGACTTCGACCGCGTCCGACGCCTTGGCGCGGCGAATCTCTATGAGGGTCGTGCTCATTTGCGAATAGAAGCAACGAACCTTGCGGCCTTCAAGCCCTATGATTAACGATCGGTTAATGGTGTGGATTACTGGCCACAGCTGGGCAATAATGAAGCGCCGGAACCGGCGAAATCGCGCGCCGGACTGCTCGCGCGCGGGCGGCGTTACGGGCCCTGTACCGCTATGGGACGGTTCGGCGCGCCGGTGCGCGGCTAAGTGATTCGCCGCGGCCGGTTTAGATTCGTTTGAAACCGGATTCGAAGCCGCCGGCTTTGCCTCGCCCCCGCTCGCGGGGGTGAGGTATGAAACCTCATACCGCCTCGGCTTCCTTCATGCGGTCGGCCTTCTTGCGGTCGTTCTCGTCCAGCAGCTTCTTGCGCAGGCGGATCGACTTCGGCGTCACCTCGACCAGCTCGTCGTCCTCGATATAGGCGAGCGCCTTTTCCAGCGTCATGCGGATCGGCGGGGTGAGGCGGACCGCCTCGTCCTTCGAGGTGGTGCGAATATTGGTGAGCTGCTTACCCTTGAGCACGTTGATCACGAGGTCGTTGTCGCGGGTATGCTCGCCGACGATCATGCCGCGGTACACCTTCCAGCCCGGCTCGATCATCATGGGGCCGCGGTCTTCCAAATTCCACAATGCATAGGCGACCGCCTCGCCCTGATCGTTGGAGATCAGGACGCCGTTGCGGCGGCCCTGAATCGGACCCCGGTGCGGCGCGTAGGCGTGGAACAGCCGGTTCATGATGGCGGTGCCGCGCGTGTCGGTGAGCAATTCGCCCTGGTAGCCGATCAAGCCACGCGTCGGCGCGTGGAACACCAGGCGCACGCGGTGGCCGCCGGACGGCTTCATCTCCATCATCTCGGCTTTGCGCTCCGACATCTTCTGCACCACGATGCCGGAATGGACCTCGTCGACGTCGATGACGACTTCCTCGATCGGCTCCAGCTGTTCGCCGGTCTTGGGGTCGTCGCGCAACAGCACCTTGGGCCGCGACACCGAGAGCTCGAAGCCCTCGCGCCGCATGGTCTCGATCAGGATGCCGAGCTGCAATTCGCCGCGGCCGGCGACTTCCATAGAGTCCTTCTCGTCGCTTTCGCGCACGCGTAAAGCCACGTTGCCTTCCGCCTCGCGCAGCAGCCGGTCGCGGATCATGCGGCCGGTGACTTTGCTGCCTTCGGTGCCGGCGAGCGGGGAATCGTTGACGCGGAAAATCATCGCCAGCGTCGGCGGATCGATCGGCTGCGCCGGGATCGGCGTTTCCACCGATGGATCGCAGATCGTCATCGCCACGGTTGCGTTCGGCAGTCCGGCGATGGCGACGATATCGCCGGCTTCGGCCTCGTCCACCGGCACGCGCTCAAGCCCGCGGAAGGCCAGCAGCTTGGTGATGCGGCCCGTCTCGATCAGCTTGCCGTCATGGTCGAGCACCTTCACCGGCTGGTTCGGTTTTGCCGATCCGGAGGTGATGCGGCCGGTAACCAGGCGCCCGAGATAAGGATTGGCTTCGAGAATGGTGCCGAGCAAACGGAACGGCCCTTGTTCCACCACCGGCGGCTTGACGTGGTTGAGGACGAGATCGAACAGCGGCTGCATGCCGTCGTCGTGCGAGCCTTCGAGGCTGGTCGCCATCCAGCCTTGCTTGGCGGAGCCGTAGAGGATCGGGAAATCGAGCTGCTCGTCGCTGGCGTCGAGCGCGGCGAACAGGTCGAACACCTCGTTGACCACCTCAATGGGCCGCGCGTCGGAGCGGTCGACCTTGTTGATCACCACGATGGGCTTGAGCCCCATCTTGAGCGCCTTCGACACCACGAATTTGGTCTGCGGCAGCGGTCCTTCGGCGGCGTCCACCAGCACCAGCGCGCCGTCCACCATGTTGAGGATGCGCTCGACCTCGCCGCCGAAATCGGCGTGGCCGGGCGTGTCGACGATATTGATGCGGGTGTCCTTCCAGACCACCGAGGCGGCCTTGGCCAGGATGGTGATGCCGCGCTCGCGCTCGAGATCGTTGGAATCCATGGCGCGTTCGACCACGCGCTGGTTCTCGCGGAACGAGCCGGATTGCTGCAGCAGCCGGTCGACCAGCGTGGTCTTGCCGTGGTCGACGTGGGCGATGATGGCGACGTTGCGGAGATTCATGGGCCCTAAAAACCATTGCGCGGGCCGATTCGGCCCGCGACGCGCTGCTGCGGCGCAATATAGTCAGCGAACGGCCAAACGCAACGGGCCGCAAAAGCGGCTTGCGGACGCGGTTAAGCCCCCGCCGCGCGGCCCCACGGCCCCATGCGCGGGCCCTGCGGCAGCGCCTCGCGCAGCATCATCATCTCGGCGATGGTTTCGCCGGTGACCAGCCCGGTGAGCTTGCCGTCGGCGTCGACCACGCCGACCGCAGGCGCTGTGCGCTGCTGCAGCACCTTGAAGGCCTGTTCCAGCGTCGCGCGGTAACCGACGGTGGGGAATTCCGGGCTCATGGCGTCGGCCACGCGCGCGTCCGGACCCAGCGTCTTGAGCGCCTTGATCAGCGCGCCGCGGTCGAGCACGCCGACCGGCTTGCCGGCGCCGTCCACCACCGGGAACTCGCCCTGGCCGGTCTGCAGCAGCGTCTGCACGGCGTCGTCCAGATGGCCCTCCGGCGACAGCGATTCGAAATGCGTCACCATGGCGTGCGACACCGGCACGCCGTGCGAAGCCGCGCGCAGCGCCACCATATGCGCTTCGGAGGCCGCCGCCAGATAGACGAAGATGGCGATGAAGATCAGGATCGGATTGTACATCAAGCCGATGAAGCCGAGCGCGAAGGCCACGAACTGCCCGATCGAGGCGGAAATCTCGGTCGCCCGCACATAGCCGAACTTGCTCGCCAGCGCGGCGCGCAGCACGCGGCCGCCGTCCATCGGGAAGGCCGGGATCAGGTTGAACAGCGCCAGGAACAGATTGACCACCGCCAGCCGGTCGATCATCGAGATCTTGGTGTTTTCGATCAGCGCCGCGTCGCTGGCGTTGAGATGCGCGCCGGCAAAGACCACCAGCACGATCGTGATGAACACATTGACCAGCGGCCCGGCGATGGCGATGAGGAATTCCTCATAGGGCTCCTCCGGGATGCGCTCGAGCTGCGCCACCCCGCCGATCGGTAAAAGCGTCACATAGGGCGTGGTCACGCCGAAGGCGCGCGCCGTGAAAATGTGGCCGAACTCGTGCAGCAGCACGCACAGAAACAGCAGCACGACGAACAGCAGCGTTTGCCAGGCGGTGGCGGCGCCGCTCGCGGCATAGCTGGCGGCAAAAATCCAGGCGAGAAACAACAGGAAGGTCAGGTGCACCCGCACCACCGTCCCCGCCACCCTGCCGATATTCAAAGACCAGGACATGGAAGCCTCTTGTTGGTCGAAGTGTACTTAGCAAGGTAATATCGCCGCCGGCCCTTTGCGAGGCCCGCTAAATGCCGCCGGGATTTGAGGAAAATCCCGCCTTGCGCATGCCGGATTTGCCGCCCACATTTAGCCCATGGCCTTCGCCGGCACCGATTTCGACCTCAACGCTTTGCGCCAGGATTTCTGGCGCAAGCTCGCCCCCATGGTCGCCCGCATCCCCTTCGCCGAGGACCTGCTCGCCGCCTATTACTGCGCCTTCGACCGCGAGACCCCGCCGCATGTAAAGGCCGCGCTGCTGGCGGCGCTCGCCTATTTCGTGCTGCCGATCGACGCCATCCCCGACATGATACCGATCATCGGCTACGGCGACGACGCAGCCGTGCTGGCCGCCGCCATCAAGCTGGTGTCCGACTCCATGAACCCGGCGCACCGCGAGGCGGCGAAGAACAAGCTGGCGGATTTGGCCTCGCAGCAATGATTGCTGTCATCGCCCGCGAAGGCGGGCGATCCAGTAGCGCCTGCCTATCCCGGCCTCATGGTGAGGAGCGTCGCGTTAGCGACGCGTCTCGAACCATGTGGCCGCCCCATCCTTCGAGACGCGCACTTCGTGCGCTCCTCAGGATGAGGCGGAGAGAGTTAGTGGTGTACTGGATGCCCCGCATGCGCGGGGCATGACGATCGGAGGGCTTAGGCAACCGCTACGGCCTCAGAATAACCTTCCCCATAACCTGCCGCGCCGCGATCGCCTTCAGCGCCTTTGCCGCCTCGCCGAGCGGATAGACCGCGTGCACGTGCGAGGACAGCTTGCCCTCCGCCACCCAGGTCAACAGCTGCTCGGTATTGGCGCGGTGGCCCTGCTTGTCGCGCTCGATCCAGGCGCCCCAGAACACCCCGCGCACGTCGCAGGCTTTCAGCAGCACCAGATTGAGCGGCAGCTTCGGTATCTCGCCGGCGGCGAAGCCGATCACCAGGAAGCGCCCGAACCAGGCGATCGAGCGCAGCGCCGCCTCGCTATAGGCGCCGCCGACGGGATCGTAGATCACATCGGCGCCGCGGCCTTGCGTGACGCGGCGCAAAGCCTCCTTCAGGTCCTCTTGGCCGTAGTCGATGCCGTCATCGGCGCCGTGCTCGCGCGCGAAGGCGATCTTCTCCGCCGAGGAGGCGCAGGCGATGACGCGCGCGCCCATCAGCTTGCCGAGCTCGACCGCCGCCAGGCCGACGCCGCCGGAGGCGCCGAGCACGGCCAGCGTCTCGCCGCTCTTGAGCTGCGCGCGGTCCTTGAGCGCGTGCAGCGTGGTGCCGTAGGTGACGGTGAGGCCCGCGGCGCGGTCGAAATCGACGGCATCGGGGATTTTCACCAGCCGGTCGGCGGCCATCGCCACGAATTCGCGCGCGGCGCCGTGGCTGCCATAGCCGAGCACGCGGTCGCCGACCTTGAGCCCGCTCACGCCCGGGCCCAGCCGCTCGACGGTGCCGGCGAACTCCGCCGCCGGCGAGAACGGCATCGGCGGCTTCACCTGGTATTTGCCGGCGATGATCAGCGTATCGAAGAAGTTGAGCGCGGCGGCGGCGACCTTGACCAGCGCTTCGCCGGAGCCCGGCTCGGGCACCGCGATGTCGGCCAGTTCGAGGTCGTCGGGACCGCCGTAGCGGGTGCAGAGCAGGGCTTTCATGGCACGATCACGGGTTGTTGCGGCGAGCGGCGGGATGAGCCTTATAGCTTACCCGGGCTGGCACCGTTAACCTTTGGCGGCTAGTGTCGCCGGCCAGCGGCGCATTGCCGCCTTCACAATGCCGGTTTTGCCCCGTATTGGGCTAGTATTCATCCTTCTGGGGGCGGTTCCATAGCCGTCGTAACGTTTCGACCGGTAGGGCCCGATGCACATGACATTTTTGCTCCGCACCGCGATCGTCTTATTGAGCGCCTGCGCGCTTGTTGTCCCGGCTGCCGCGCAGCAGAAGAAAGCCGAGCCGACCGACCAGGCGACGCTGCTCGGCCAGTTCGGCGACTGGGGCGCCTACAAGGCCAGCCCCGGCGGCAAGACGGTCTGCTTCGCGCTGTCCAAGCCCACTTCGGCGGTGACCGACCCTAAGGGGCGCAACCGCGACCCGTCCTACGCCTTCATCTCCACGCGCCCGGCCGAGAAGGTCAAGAACGAGGTCTCGGTGATCGTCGGCTACCCGCAGAAGCCGGGCGTCGATGCCAGCGCCACCATCGGCTCGGCCAGCTACGTCATGTACACCCAGAACGACGGCGCCTGGGTCAAGAACGCCGCCGAGGAGTCGCAGATGGTCGAGGCCATGCGCAAGGGCTCCGATTTGGTGATCAAGAGCGTCTCCGGCCACAACACCAAGACCACCGACACCTATTCGCTGAAAGGTATCTCCGGCGCCCTCGACAAGGTGGCGGCGGAGTGCAAATAGCTTCTTTCCTTCCTACATTGCATTAGGCGGTGCCACGGGCGCTCTTACCCTCTCCCCTTGGGGGAGAGGGTGCACGACGCCCGCGCAAGCGGGCGGAGGGCGGGTGAGGGGGCAAGTGCCTATCAAGAGTCACTTTCCCCCTCACCCGGCTCGCGCTTCGCTGCGCTTCAGCGCTCGCCACCCTCTCCCCCCAGGGGAGAGGGTAAAGAGAGATCGCCGCGCTCCCGTGCTAAACAGAACAATGATGACAACGTTCGTTGACAGCCAGACGCCCGCCGCGCCCTTCCTCGAGAAGACGCCGCTCGAGCGCTATGTCGCGCCCGAGAAACCCTCGCTGATCGGACTGTCGCGCGCGGAGCTCAGCCACGCGCTCGGCTGTCTCGGCGTGCCGGAGGCGCAGCGCAAGATGCGCGTGCAGCAGCTCTGGCACTGGATCTATTTCCGCGGCTTCACGTCCTTCGACGCCATGACCAGCGTGTCGAAGGAATTGCGTGCCGAGCTCGCCGGGCACTACACGCTTGACCACCCCGAAGTGGTGGCCGAGCAGGTCTCGGTCGACGGCACGCGCAAATGGCTGCTGCGTCTGCCGGGCGATCCCGACAGCAAGCTGCCGCACGAGGTCGAATGCGTCTACATCCCCGACACGGAGCGCGGCACCTTGTGCGTCTCCAGCCAGGTCGGCTGCACGCTCAACTGCACATTCTGCCACACCGGCACCCAGCGCCTGGTGCGTAACCTCACCGCCGGCGAGATCGTCGGTCAGGTGATGGTCGCGCGCGACCGCTTGGGAGATTGGCCCGGCGGCGTCCGCCCGACCGACGGCGTGATCCCCACCGGCGAGCGCTGCGTCACCAACATCGTCATGATGGGCATGGGCGAGCCGCTCTATAACTTCGAGGCGGTGCGCGACGCGCTTGCCATCATGGCGGACGGCGATGGGCTGTCCGTCTCCAAGCGCCGCATCACGCTCTCGACCTCCGGCGTGGTGCCGATGATCGCGCGCGCCGGCAACGAGATCGGCTGCATGCTGGCGGTCTCGCTGCACGCCGTGCGCGACGATTTGCGCAACGAATTGGTGCCGCTCAACCGCAAATACCCGATTCGCGAACTGCTCGACGCCTGCCGTAATTACCCCGGCGTCTCCAACGCCAAGCGCATCACCTTCGAATACGTCATGCTCAAGGGCGTCAACGATTCGATCGAAGATGCGAAAGCTTTGGTGCGGCTGCTCAAGGGCATCCCCGCCAAGATCAACCTCATCCCATTCAATCCCTGGCCGGGCAGCAACTATGAATGCTCCGACTGGGAGCAGATCGAGAAATTCTCAACGGTGGTGTTCGACGCCGGCTATGCCTCGCCTGTGCGCACGCCGCGCGGTCGCGACATCCTGGCCGCCTGCGGCCAGCTCAAGAGCGCGAGCGAAAAGCTCAGCGCGCGCGAGCGCCTGGCGCTGCGCGCCATGGCGATGGTGGAGTGACGATCATTCGCGATGGTTCTTCCGCTGTCATTCCGGGGCCCGCCGAAGGCGGGAACCCGGAATCCAGAGCCAAACGGAGGCATTGCGCGTTTCTGGATTCCGGGTTCGCCGCTTCGCGGCGCCCCGGAATGACGGAGTAGGAATGGCGCTGCTCGGCCGCATCTTCGTCATCATCTTCGCGGTGCTCATCGCATCGCTCGCCGCCGGCGTCGCCGTCGCCATTGGCGTGCTCGGGCCGCAATGGCACGCCTTCGCGGACGACCCGTTCGCGCGCGTCGCCTTCACGATAGTGGTGTTCATCGGCGCGGTGGTCAGCGGCAGCATCGGACTGCTGCCGCTGGCGATCCTCATCGGCGTCGCCGAGGCGTTCAAGATTCGCTCGCTGCTGATCTACGCGCTGGCCGGCGTCGCCGTGCTGATGGTGGGCTATTACAGCGTGGGCCTTGCGCCGCCGTCCTACGAGGAATCGATCGACCGCGCGCCGCCGCCGGTGCGGCACGACACCGAGGTGGCGATGGCGACGGGCGTGGTGTTCGGCCTCACTTACTGGGCGCTCGCCGGCCGCAACGCCGGCCGCTGGCGCGAGAAGCGGCAGCCGAGCGCGTAGGGTCTCGTGTCCCGGGCGCAGCGCAGCACGAAGTGATGCGCTGCAGACCCGGGACCTTTACAGAAGTGAGCATCTGGAACGGCCCCGGATCTGCGGCGCACCACTCCGCTTCGCTCGTGCTGCGCCGCGTCCGGGGCACGAAGTTCAGCGCCCCGCCCACTCCAGCGCCGCTTCCAGCCTATCGTTGCCCCAGAACAATTCGCCGTCCGCGGTCGATGAAGCTCGGCGCGCCGAAAACGCCCAGCCGCTGCGCCTCCTCGGTCTGCGCGCGCAACGAAGCCTTGACGCGATCGCTTTGCGCTTCGGCCATCACCGCTTGCGCGTCCTTTCCGAGCGCGCCGAGCACGCCGGCGATGCATTCCGGCGCGCCGATATCGCGGCCTTCGCCGAACTCGCAGGCGTAGACCGCGCGGCAGAAATCCTCGCCCCAATCTTGCGCCAGCGCCACCAGCGCCACGCGCGCGGCGAGAAGCGCGTTCTGCGGAAACACCGAAGGCTGCACGAAGGGCAATCGAAGCGCTTCGCAGATGCGCTTAAGATCGCGCCACATATAGCGGCCCTTGGCGTGATAGATGTTGAACGGCGAGTTGTCCCAGCCTTGCGCCTTGAAGATCGGCCCGAGCAGGAACGGCCGCCAGCGCACGCTGACGCCGCGCGCTTTGGCCAGCGGCGCGATGCGCAGGGCCGCCGGATAGGAATAGGTCGAGGCGAATTCGAACCAGAAGTCGAGCGTGGACGCCACGGGCGGACTTGCGTTGCGGCAGGCGACGCCATCTTAACCGGCTCGCTTCCCGGAACCAGCCCCGGCTTCCCTTTGTCATCTTGCTCGGCTAGGGACAGGCATGAACCGCACCGGACTGATCGTCGCGCTTGTCATCGCCGCCGTGGCCGGCCTCGCCTTCGGCCTTTTCCCGCAGCTCGATCTCGCCGTCGCGCGTCATTTCCACGCCTACATGGTGGGCCGCAACGCGTTCGGCTGGCGCATCTATCCGCCGCTGATGCACGCGCGCGATATCGGCATTTGGATCAGCGCCATTCTGGTGGCGCCGGCGGTCGGCGCGCTCGTCATCAAGCTGGTGCTGCCGCGCCGCAAGATGCTGATGTCGGCGCGCGCGGCGGTGTTCCTGATCGCCACCATGGCGCTGGCGCCGGGCCTGCTGGTCAACGTCGCGCTCAAGGACCACTGGGGCCGCCCGCGCCCGATCGACGTCACGCAATTCGGCGGCCAGTTTCAATTCATGCCCTGGTGGGATCCGCGCGGGCGCTGCCCGAACAACTGCTCCTTCGTGTCGGGCGACGTGGCGGGCGCGGCCTGGACCTTCGCGCCGGCGGCGCTGGCGCCGCCGCAATGGCGCGTGCTCGCCTATGGCGCGGCGTTTGCCTTCACCCTCGGCATGGCCACCATCCGCGTCATGGCCGGCGGGCATTTTGTCAGCGACGTGATCTTCGCCGGCCTGTTCACTTTCCTGATCGTCTGGCTGGTGTACGGCTTGATCTACCGCTGGCCGCGCACGAAGCTGTCCGACCGCAGCGATCGAGCGCGCGCTCGAGCGCGTGGCCACGCCGGGCTACGATTTCCTCAGCGGATTGTTCGGCGGCAAGCGTAAGTCGGAATCGTAAAAGCGGGTTCGACGCTGGATCCTCTTGGTGAGGAGCGCGGAGTTGGCCGCGCGTCTCGAACCATGAGGCCCCGGATTTACTGGCCTCATCCTTCGAGACGCCCGCCTTCGCTAAAGCTTCGGCGGGCTCCTCAGGATGAGGATCGCTACCGCCTTGCGCGGCGCGCGTAACGCGGCGGCAGGCTCTCCGCCCTTGTCGCGCCGGCCTGCAGCTTCTCGGCGAACAGCGCGATGGTGCGGGCGTAGACGTCGGCCTTGTTCCATTCCTTGATCACCGCGAAATTCGGCTGCCCCGGCTCCCAGCCTTGGCCCGGCTGCCAGCCGTGGCCGCGGAAATAATTGGCGGTGGAGGCCAGCACGTCCGGCACGCTGCGGATCAGGTCGCGGCGGCCGTCGCCATCGAAGTCGACCGCGTATTTGTAATAGGACGACGGCAGGAACTGGGTCTGACCGATCTCGCCCGCCCATTGCCCACGCATCTCGGCGGCCGTCATGTCGCCGCGGTCGACGATGCGCAGCGCGGCCATCAACTCGCCCTGGAATTTGTCGGAGCGGCGGCAGTCGAAAGCCAGCGTCGCCACCGAGCGCACCACGTCGTATCTGCCTTGATTGACGCCGTAGTCGGTCTCCAGCCCCCAGATCGCGATCACCACCGCGGCCGGCACGCCGAATTGCCGCTCCATGCGCCGCAGCATGGCGGCGTTGCGCTGCATGTGGCGCGCGCCCTTCACCAGCCGGTCGCGCGAGATCATGCGGGCGGAGAATTGCTCGAAGGTCTGCTTGAACACGTGCTGGCGATGGTCGGCCGCGATCACGTTCGGATCGAGCGTCAGCCCGTTAAGCGCGGCCAGCCCGCGTCGCGAAATGCGCTGCTGGACCGCTTCCTGCTTGAACTGCGCGATGAAGGCGGCAAAGCCGCCGGGCGGATTGCACTGCGCGGCCTTGGCCGGCGCGGCGCTTATGAGCACGGCGCCGGCGATCGCGGCCGCGAATAGGGCGTGGGCTTTTGACATGGCATGCGCTCGCTTCATGAAAACGATGTGCGCCACGGTAGCTTTGTGCGCGGAACCCGCGTAGCGGCTTCGCGCCGTTCGGTTAATGCGCACGACGCCGTTAACGCTGCCGCAATAGTTAAGCGACGATGCGCTCGACCGTCCAGAACAGTCCGGTGGCGGCGATCGCGGCCGAGGCCGGCAGCACGAAACGCGGCCGGTACCAGGCCTTGTCGCGGTGCCAGGCCGCCACCGCCAGGAAGGCGGCGGCGATGACCGACAATTGCGCCAGCTCGATGCCGACATTGAAGCTGACCAAAGCGGGCAGGAATTCGCCGCGCGGCAGCGCCAGCTCGCGCAGCACGCCGGCAAAACCCATGCCGTGCAGCAGCCCGAAGCCGAACACCACCCCCGGCCGCCAGGCGGTGAGCTTGCTGGTCATCATGTTCTCGATCGCCACATAGGCGATCGACAGCGCGATCAGCGGCTCGACGATGTGCGGCGACAGCGACAGCACGCCGTACATGGTCAAGCCCAGCGTCACCGAATGCGCCACCGTGAACGAGGTCACTTGCGTCAGCAGCGGCCGCCATTGGGTCGACAACAGGAACAGGCCGAGCACGAACAGGATGTGGTCGAGCCCCTCCGGCACGATATGGCGGAAGCCGAGCGTCAGATATTGCGCGGCGATCGCCAGCGTGGTCGGCGGCGCGACACCGGTGAGCACAGGGAAGGGTGGGCTCTCGGCATCCGCGTCCAGCCATTGCGTCTCGCCGCCGCGCCGCCCTTGCGCCGAAAACACCACTGGATAGGTGCTGGCGACCAGGTCGTACTGCCAGGTGAGTTTGCGCGCCCGCGCCGGCACCGGGCCCTTCGCGCGCAGCACCGCGGCGAGCGGCCGGTTGAGGTCGCTCGCCTTGCCGGTCCAGGCCACTGCCAGCGCGACAGGCGAGGCCGCGCCGTCGAAAGCGACATGGATCTTGCGCGCCACCGCGGCCCGGAACGCTTCGAGCTTTTCGCGCAGCGCGGCGTCGCCGAGCGCGCCGCTTAGCTTCTGGTCGGCCGCCGCCTGCAGCCGGTGCAGCAGCGGGGTCGGCGGCGTGGTGATCTCCGCCGTCCAGGTTCGGTCCTTGTGCAGGACGAAGCGCACCTGCGTGGTGCCGATCTCGTGCGCGCGCGCGGCGCCGCCGGCCGCCAGCAGCAGCGCCGCCAGCGCGCATGCGAAAACCCGCGTCATGGCCGCGGCCCCGGCGCTTCGAAGGTGAGCGAGGCCCAGGCGCTGTCCCAGTCCTCGCTGGCGAACCAGCCGGCGCGCACCATGTGCACCGACTTGATCAGCCACACCCCCGGCTTCGGCAACGTCAAGGAGAAGGCGCCCTGCGCGTCGCTGCGCGCTTGCAGGCGCACCTTGGGCTCATTGTGCAGCAGCGCTACCACCAGCGCCCCGGCAAGTGGCTTGCCGTCATAGAAAATGTGCCCACGGAACGGCGCGCGCCGCCGCGTCGGGTCCGCGTCCGGCACGATCTCGTAGGCGAGCCCAACCGGCTTGGCGATCATGGCCGCGGGCTTCTCCCCGGTCAGCAGCGCCTTGGCGTAGCGGGTGAAGCGCTCGCGCCCGGGCTTGTCGCTTTCGCCGCGCTTCTTTCGCTCGGCGACGATCGCGTCGAGCCCGTAGAGCCGCAGATAGTCCTCGAATTTCTTGGGCCCCAGCGTGATATCCGAGCCGGTGCTTACGTAACTTACCAGCGCGGTCGTCCGTCCGTCGGCGCGCAGGAAGCCGGCCGGATCGCGGCGGTCGGCGCCCTCGATATCCTCGACGCCGCCGTTCTGCCGCGCGCTGAAAAATTCGATCAGCCAGGACTGCCGCGGCACCGGATCGCCGATGAAATCCTGCCCGACGCGCAGGGCCAGCGACACCACGGTGCCCGGCGGCGGATGGAAGGTCGACGGCATGATCCAGAAATCGTGCGCCCGCGCGCCCGCGCTCAGCAGCAGGAGCAAGGCAAATGTCAGTCGCTTCACGGCAAGCTCACGCGTGCGCCGCGTATTGCCTCTTGCGCCGCCATTTGCCCCACAGCCACATCACCAGGCGCCGCAGCACTTCCAGCACGGCCCAGATCACGATCGCCAGGATCAGCCCGAGGCCGATCAGATAAGGCCAGATGCTGCGGCTCGGCGGCGGCTTCTCCGCCTTGTCCGGCCATGGCTCGGCCAGATAAGGCCAGTCGGCGAGGAACGGCTTGTCGTTGACCGTCGCGCGCGGGAAGTCCGTGCCTTCGATATAGGACAGTTCCTGCAGCAGGCAGTCGCCGGTGCTGCAGACCTGCGCCACCACGTCGTCGGTCAGCAGCCGCCCGTTGGGAAAGCCGGGCGGGAAGTGGTCGGTATAGATCATCACGTCCGGCTTGAGATCGTAAGGACGGATCTGGAAGGTGAACTCCAACAGATCGCCGAAGGCCTGCGACCACCATTCCTTGTTGCCTTTGAGAAAATTGTACAGCCAGTCGGTTCGTTTCTTCGCCTTCATCAGGATCTTGACGTGCTTGCTGGGCGGCGACGTGTTGATGATGCCGAAGCGCGGCAATTGCGTGCGGATCGAGCGGCCGACATAGTCGGAAATCTTGCCCTTCTTGTAAGTCACGCCCCACAGGATGAAATCGTGCTGGCCGGCGGGGAAGGCGTCCTTCGGGATGCTCATCACCATGGAGATGACGTTGACCTTGAAGAAGCGCGGAAAGATGAAGGGATCGTCGCGCACGCCGGTGTAAGTGCGGATGCGCTGCGGCTCCTTCAGCCCCTGCGTCACCAGGCTCTTGAGCGTGGTGTCGTCGTTCAGCTTCACCCTGATGCTGGCGTCGGAATGCAGGCGCTCGGGCAGCACCACGGTGCCGCCGTAGCGCGCGCGGTCTTCCGCATTTCTGAACAGCACCGGCGTGGTGAGATCGAAGTTCACCACGTATTCGTAGTCCTTCAGCTGGTAGGGCTTCGGGTTGGTGAGCGAGCGCCGCACGTTGAAGATGACGATCAACTGATCGCCCTTGGGGAAGATGAACAGCCCGGTGATGTTGGCGTTCGGGTCGGTCAGGTTGGTCGGGTCGGCGTGGTCGGAGGCGCGTAAGCCCGACGGCGTGAGCGCCGCCGCGGCGGCAAGCAGCAAACCGGCGCAAAGCCGGACGGCATGGCGATACATCGGAGTCACCCCGCTTGACGTTTGCTTGGCTCGGCCTCCCGGTCACGCAGCGGCGAGATCGCTGCTCAGGATCTTGTCGGCGGTGCGCAGCGCCAGCGCCGCAATGGTGAGCGTCGGATTGCCGGTAGCGATGGTCGGGAACACGCCGCTGCCGACCAGCCACAGATTAGGATGATCCCAGGAGCGCGAATAGGGATCCACCACCGATTTTCCTTTTTCGATGCCCATGCAATAGGTTCCGACCACGTGGCCGGAGCCGAAGAACTTCAGCCGCGTCTCCTTGCCGTCGATGTCGACCAGGAAGGACGTCGGGTCGTTGGCGGCCGGCGCCTGCGTGTACTGGGTCGCTTTCATGCTGGCGAAGATGGTGTCGGCGGTCTTCTTGGCCGCCACCATGCCGCGCTTGGTGTAGTCGGACAGATCGTAGGTGATCTGCGGCCTGGGCAGGCCGAGATGGTCGGTCTCCTTGGCCAGCGTCACCCGGTTGTTATCCTCGGGGGACTGCTCGACCAGGAAGCCGAAGCGGAACTGGCGCGAGAACACGTCGTTGAGCTTGCCGATCAGCGCCTCGCCGAACAGCGCGTGATCGTCCGGATTGAGCTGGCTGACGTTCATGCCGTTGATGAAGTCGAGCGTGGTGGTGAACGGGTCGGTGATCGGGAAATTCCAGCCCTCATTGCCGATCTCGATGCGGAACGCCGCGCGCTCCTTGCGGAACGGCCCGTCGCGCAGGCTCTCGATCCCCGAGGTCGACAGCGGCCCGCGATAGGGAAAGATCTGGCTGGGCGCCAGCGCCCAGGCCAGATAGAGCGGATGGTCCATCAAATTGGCGCCGACCAGGCCGCTCGAGTTGGCGACGCCGTGCGGCGTGCGCCCGCCATTGGTCGACATCAACAGCAGCTTCGGCGTCTCGATGGCGTGGCCGGCGATGATGAAGATCTTGCCGCTGGCCGAGCCCGCGCCGGTGCGCGGCCCGTCGGGCGTCTGGTATTCGAGGTAGTTGACCTGGGTGACGCGACCGTTGCCGTCCACCACGATCTCGTTCACCACCGTCTGGTAGCGGATCTCGACATTACCGGTCTGCAGCGCGTCGTTGAGCGTGACGCTGGCGTCGTATTTGGCCTGGATCGGGCAGATCGGAATGCAATTGGTATTGCCGGCGCAGACCCGGCGGCTCTGATAGGGTTGCGAATTGCGCCCGGCCGGCGTCTCCGTCACCGACAGCGGGATGCCGTCGATGCTCAAGCCGTTGACGCCGCTTTCCACCGTGTCGTCCACCAGCGACATCGGGATCGGCGGCATCGGATACTGGTAGTTCGGCGGGAAGGTGATGCCGAGATAATCCTGCTGGGCCTTGTCGGCCGATACGCCGATCTCGTGCTCGGCGAGGCCGTACCAGTCCTCCAATTCGTCGTAGCCGAACGGCCAATCGACCTCGCGGTCGTACACCGTCTTCATGTGGAAATCGTTGGGCACGAAACGCAGGCTGGTGCCGAGCCAGTGCCGCGTGGTGCCGGCGCCGACCCGGTCATAGGTGCTGGCGAAGGCGAGCGGCCCCTGCTGGATCAGATAGGCCTGATTGGGTTTTTGCCAGTTGCTGGCGTCGAGCGACAAGACGGTCGGCCGCCCGGCGTTCCAGGTGCCGGGATCGGTGAGCGCGCTGCCGCCCGGCGGCGTGAAGATGTCCGGCGGGTAGGGGCTGGTCGGCACCTTGGCGGTGGTGATGAAGAAGCGCTCGAGATAGTCGTCGATATTGGGCGGCACCTCGGCGCCGGCTTCCAGGATGAGCACGTGCTTGCCCTTCAGGGCGAGCTGCTTGGCGATCAGCGCGCCGGCGATGCCGGAGCCGACGATCACCGCGTCGTATGGCGTTGTCTGCTGCGCGGCCATGGTCAGCTCCCGACGAAATCTTCGAGCGACGGCGGCGGGCTCGACCAATAGCCGAAATGCCACTCGCTGTAGCCCATGGGATGCGCCTGCGCCACGCGCCACGACCAGCCTTGCGTATAGGCGGTCGGCGAAATCACCTTGAACGCCGGGAACGGCTTTTCCTCGCGCAAAGTCGCGGGCGCGTACCAGTTGCCGAGATACCATTCCAGCATGATGGCGCGCGCCAGATAGCGCACGTCGTCGCCGGACTTGTTGAGGATGATGTCGGCGACCTCGGCCGGCGGCTTGTCCTTGTTCTGGTCGTAGATCTGCAGGAGTTTTTTGAAGGCCGGGTCGGTCGCGGCCTGATCGAAATAGGCCTGCTTGACCTCGGCGGTCGGATCGACGCTGGGTGCGAGCTTGTCCTCGGCAATTCCGGTGAGCGCCGACGACAGGCCGACGAACAATTGGAAATCGGTCATCGCTTCAATTCCCTCCGTGCGGCATTAAGGCGCCGCTTGCGCGCTTACTGGGCGGATTGCAGGATGTAGGTGAAGTCGGACGGCGTTGCCGGCACGTGCAGCGTGGTGGCGTTGTTGTGGCAAAAGATGCAGTTCGACGACGAGCCCGGTATCTTGCCCTGGATGTAGGTCTCCAGCGTCGAATTGCCGAGATAGGTCGGCGCCGGCGCGCCGGTCGGATCGGTCGCGCTGGTGGCGTCGGTCGGCCATTGCGTGCTGATCAGAATGTAGTTCTGCCACACCGTGCCCTTGAGGATCGCCTGGAAGCCGGCGTTGAGATCGATGACTTCCTGCGTGATCGGGATGACGCGCGCCACCTGGCTGTGGAAGCCGTTGGGGAACGGCTGCACGTTCGGGTCCCAGGGCCGCGGCGGCGGCTGGTTGAGCGGGCACTTCTGCTGGTCGCAGGCCGGGTCGTAGAAATTATATTTGCCGGTTGCCTTGCCGGCCTTGACCTCGTCCAGCGTCGGATCGTTGCGCACGTGCTCGAAGGTCGACCACAGCCATTGCGGATCGCTTTTGGTCTTGTGCCCGATGTGGAAGCCGACCAAGCCGATGGTCTGCTTGATGCACGACTGCGCGATGTGCATCGCCGGGATCGCCGGCGTGTAGATCAGCGCGTCAATGGCGTGGAACTGGCTGCGGTCGTCGCTCGGTCCGAGGATGCGCCATGACGACTTGACCATGATGGCGCCGATCGTCCCGTTGGTGCCGCCGGTGACCTGGCCCACCGGGAAATCGATCGTGCCGGCGAATTGCTCCTGGCCCGTCTTGCTGTAGAGCGTGTTCTGGTCGATGTACTCGAACATCGGCTGGTTCATCATGATGGCGAAGCGCGCGTACAGCCCGTTCTGGTCGATCAGCGGTCCGGTCTTGAACGGCTGATCGAACGCGCTCAGCACGTTCGGGGTCTTGCCCACCATGCTCAGCACCGGAATGCCGCTGCCGGCGCCCTTGCAGGCTTCCGGGATCACCGGCGGCGCGCCCCAGGGCGCCGGCTGCTTGCCGCCCGGCAGCATGACGTCGTTGATTTCCTTCCAGTGCTCCCAGATGGTCGGCGCGTCGCCGCCCGGGCCCGGGCCTTTGCCGATCACGCCGCCGGCGGCCGGCGCGTTCAGCGCCAGGAAGGACAGCCACGAGTAATAGTCGAAGCCGTGCTGCAGCCCGTCGAGCGTGAAGGGCGGGATCAGCGTGGCGTTGCAGGGTAGCCCGCTGGCGAGCAGCGCGGACGTGATCGCCGTGTTCGGCGGCGTGATGTTGCAGTTGTTGACTGGCGGATTGATCGGCGGTGGGGTCTGCGCCCGCGCCGCACCCGGCGCGCCCAGCGCCAGCGCCGCGAACAAGCCGGCGGCGATCATCTGATATCGTGTCATGAGCCACCCGTGCCCGTCGCCCCGCCGGCCCGGCCGTCGCCCGCCGCGGGTTTGCCTTCCCGTCCCCCGCGAAAAGCCTAACCGGCGGTTTTTCCGGATGCAACAAAAGATTGCATAGTGGCGCAACAGCCAGTTATTGGCGAGAAAAGCGCCGGCCCGGCAGCCTTGCGCCCAGGGCGTCTCCCCCTATAGTCCGGGCGAATTTTCAACGGCTTGCGGGCACTTCCGAAGAGCCCACGGCCCCAGCGAGCGCGCGATGAAGAAGACCGACATCAAGAAAGTGGTGCTGGCCTATTCGGGCGGGCTCGACACCTCGATCATCTTGAAATGGCTGCAGCAGACCTATGGCGCGGAGGTGGTCACCTTCACCGCCGACCTCGGCCAGGGCGAGGAGCTGGCGCCGGCGCGCGAGAAGGCGCTGCTGCTCGGCATCAAGCCGGAGAACATTTTCGTCGAGGACCTGCGCGAGGAATTCGTGCGCGACTACGTCTTCCCGATGTTCCGCGCCAACGCGCTCTACGAGGGGCAGTACCTGCTCGGCACCTCGATCGCGCGGCCCTTGATCGCCAAGAAGCAGATCGAGATCGCGGAAAAGGTCGGCGCCGACGCCGTCTGCCACGGCGCCACCGGCAAGGGCAACGACCAGGTGCGCTTCGAGCTTGCCTATTACGCGCTCAAGCCCGATGTCACCGTGATCGCGCCCTGGCGCGAATGGGACCTGACCTCGCGCGGCAAGCTGATCGAGTTCGCCGAGGAGCACCAGATCCCGATCGCCAAGGACAAGCGCGGCGAGGCGCCGTTCTCGGTCGATGCCAACCTGCTGCACTCCTCCTCGGAAGGCAAAGTGCTGGAGGATCCCGCTAAGGAAGTGCCCGACTACGTCTATTCGCGCACGATCGATCCGGAGGCCGCGCCCGACAAGGACACCTACATCACGATCGATTTCGAGCGCGGCGATCCGGTGGCCCTCGACGGCAAGAAGCTGTCGCCGGCCACGCTGCTCAAGGCGCTCAACGATCTGGGCATGGAAAACGGCATCGGCCGCCTCGATCTGGTGGAGAACCGCTTCGTCGGCATGAAGTCGCGCGGCATGTACGAGACGCCGGGCGGCACCATCCTGCTCGCCGCCCACCGTGCCATCGAGTTCGATCACGCTCGACCGCGGCGCCGCGCACTTGAAAGACGAGCTGATGCCGAAATATGCCGAGCTGGTCTATTACGGCTTCTGGTTCACGCCCGAGCGCGAGATGCTGCAGGCCGCGATCGACCGCAGCCAGGAATTCGTCACCGGCCGCGTGCGGCTCAAGCTCTACAAGGGCAACGTCATCACGGTCGGGCGCGAGAGCCGATATTCGCTCTACGACCAGGAGCTGGTGACCTTCGAGGAAGGCGCGGTCGCCTACGACCACCGCGACGCCGAAGGCTTCATCAAGCTCAACGCGCTGCGGCTGCGCACGCTCGCCCAGCGCCGCAAAAAGCTCAAGCTCGATTGAGCGGCCAACGAGGGAGGAACGGGCCAATGGGCAGAAAGGCAGCCGGCCTCATCTTGCTGTTCGCCCTCGCCGTCGCGCTCGGCGGCTGCCCGGCCGACAAGCCGCCCAAGATCGAGTCCAATCTCTTTCCGACAGATTACAAGCAGGAGATCATCAACACGCTGAAAGCCGAGGTGTTCGATAAGAACGACACCACTCGGGTTACCAATGCCATGATTTCCGATCCGGCGGTGATGCCGGTCGGCAAGGAGCAGCATTACGTTTCTTGCGTGCGCTACACCGAGCACGGCACGGTAGCCGGTTTGACCGCCGACGCGACCCGCATCGCCTATTTCTACGGCGGTCATGTCAATCAGCTCGTCCCGGCCGGCCAGGGCGACTGCGCCAAGGCGGCCTATAAGCCGTTTGCGGAATTGAACGCGGTCTGCCTCGGCGCGGGCTGCAAATAGCGGCGCTCGTCGCCCGCTCAATAATTGTAACCCGCAGGCGCCGGCTCGATCCGCGCGCTGGCCGGCTTCAGCTCCGGGATCAGCGGCAGATGGCGGCGCTCCTTGTCGGCGATTTCGGCGGCCACTTCGCGCATCTGGATGTAGCGCACCGGCGACATCGGGTGGTCGGAGGTCAGGCGGATGCTGCCCGGATGAGACTGGCCCAAGGCGCGCCAGATCTCGGCGGCGCCGGCCACGTCGTAGCCCGCGCGCGCGGCGTAATAGGCGCCGACATAGTCGGCCTCGCGCTCGAACTCGACGCTGTAGGCAAGCGCGCCGGCGCGTCCGAAATGCCGCGTGAAGGTGCCGCGCGTATAGATGCCGCCGAGCAGGAAACCGCCGTCGACCAGCGCGCCGCCGATCTGGCCGAGAAAGGCATTGAGCTCGCGCTTGCGCACATGGCCGAGATTGGCGTGCGCCAGCTCGTGGCTGATGATGACCGCGAGCTGGTCGTCGGTTTTGGTCAGCACCACGATGGCGGAATAGATCACGATCTTGTCGCCGGTGGTGTAGGCGTTCACCGCGTCGGTGGTCACGTAGCGGATCGGGATGGCGCAGGCCATGACCGGCGACACCGTCAGCGTCTGCGCGACGCCGTCGCGCGCAAGATCGACCTTGACCGGCGTCATGCCGTTGCCGGCCAGGAACGCGTCGATCCAGCGCTGCGTGCGGCGCGCCGGCACCGGCTTGTCGTCGAGCCGCAGGATCTGATCGCCGACCTTGATGCCGGCGGAAGCGGCTGGCGAATTGTCCACTACCGCGATCACCGTCGGCTTGGTCCAGCTCACATTGAGCGCCTGGTTGGTGTAGGAGCGGTACCTGCTCGGCAGGCTGCGCACGGTCGCAGCGTGCAGGCCGATCTGCGCGGCGACGTTCGTGCAGAATTGCCGGTTGGCGGTGCGGATGCGGAAGGCGACGTTGTCGACGCGCGCGAGCTGGGCGTAATAGGCCTGGATCTGGGCGAGTTGCTCGCTGCGCTGCTCGATCGCCAGCGCCTGCGCCGGGATCGGCGGCAGCCGCGAGACCGGCATGGCGCAGGCCGCACACAGCCATGCGGCCGCGAAAACCGCCGGAAAACGGCCCCGAAACGCCCGATACGCCACGCCACAACCCCCTACAGCCGCAGATTGCGCTGCGGCACGGCTGCGATCAAGGCGAAAGGTATGGCGCCGCTGCAATTTTTTGGCGAGGGCCGGCAATTACCCCTGTGCGGCAATGCCGAGGCAAAAACAAAAATGGCCGGGACGGGCCCGGCCATTTCGATCTCAAACCGCGCGGCGGAAAATCACACCCCGCTGCTGATCCACTGCGCCAGCTTCTGCTTGGGCGCGGCGCCGACCTGGCGCGAGGCGATCTCGCCGTTCTTGAACATCATCAGCGTCGGGATCGACATGATGCCGTATTTGGCGGCGGTGTTCGGGTTCTCGTCGACATTGAGCTTGACGATCTTGACCTTGTCGCCGAGCTGCTCGGCGATCTCCTCCAGCGCCGGCGCGATCATGCGGCAGGGCCCGCACCATTCCGCCCAGAAGTCGACCACCACCGGCTCGGCCGACTTCAGCACGTCCGTTTCGAAGTTTGCGTCCGACACCTTGCCGACGGCCATAGGAGTACCTCTTGTTGTGGGTTGTGACGCAGGGCGCGCCGTGAATTGGAGGCCCCGAACCTATGAACGCGGCCGGGAAGCGTCAAGGCGCTCTCACGCGGGCTTGACCTGCGCCAGCGCAGCGTCCAGCACTTCACCGGAAAGCTCAACGATTTCAGGCGTTTCGGTCCAGATGACGGCGCAACGCACGGGCCGGCCGGGATAGAGTTTCGCAAGCACCGCGCGGTAGAGCGCGAGCTGGGTGATGTATGGATGCGGCACCTCCTGCGGCACCGGGCGATTCGTTTTGAAGTCGGCGATCAGCACCGCTTCCGGCGTCACCGCCAGCCGGTCGATCTGGCCGGAGACGCGAAACATTTGGCCGCCGATGGTCGCCTTGCCGACGATCGCCACCTCGGCGCGGCTGCCGGGCAGGAATAAAGGCGCAAAACGCGCATCCTCGATCAGACGCGTGACTTCGCCGGCGATTGCGTTGCGCGCCGCCTCGGCCAGGTCCTTGCCTTTCTTGGCGAGAAATTCTGCGGCCGCCTTGCCGCGCCGTTCGGGCGGAATATCGGGCAGCGCCTGCAGCAGACGATGCGTGAGCGCGCCGCGCAGGCGCGCAATGCCGGCGCCGGCGCTTGCCGCGGGCCGCAGCGTCTCTTCCTCGCCCGCGCTCGACGGCGTCACGCTGTGTAGTGCCGGTTTCTCTTGTCGCGCGTCGCGCGTCAGCCAGGAAGGCGGCGCGATTTCTTTCGTAGGCTCGGGTTCGGATTTCTCGCGTGCAATCTCCGGCGCCTCTCCTTTGCGATAGCGCAGCACCTCGCCATCGCCATCGTCGGCCGGCTCCTTCAGGCATTCATCGCCGAGCGCATCGCTCACCAATTGGTACCAGCAGCCGTCCGGGACCTTGTGCGCGCCTTGCGTGCCGCAGACCACCAGCCGCTCGGCCGCGCGCGTCATGGCGACGTACAAGAGCCGCCGGTATTCGTCGCGCGCTTCGCGGTGCGCCTGGTGGCGCGCCTCCGCCATGACGGGCACGTCGTCGGCGCGCGCGGTCGCCCAGGCCAGCGCGCCGCCTGCAAGCTGCAACAGCCGCGGATCGCGCGGGCCGGTCGGCGGCGTGGTGGTGTCGGCGAGGATGACGGTGTTGGCCTCCAGCCCCTTGGCGCCGTGCACGGTCATCACGCGCACCTCGTCGCGCGCCATCTCCATGTCGCGCTTGACCTCGCTCCGCGCCGCCCGCAGCCAGGCCAGGAAGCCTTGCAGCGACGGCGTCTCGCGCGTCTCGTAGTCGAGCGCCAGATTGAGGAATTCGTCGAGCGCGTCGTTCGCCTCCGGCCCGAGCCGGGCGAGGAATTTCTTGCGCCCGCGCAATGGGCCCAAAACATGCGCGAAAAATGCAAACGGCGGCAGCCTGCGCGCAGCGCTCGCAAGCTCTTCCAGCGCGCCCTCAACGCGCTTGAAAAATTCATCGTCCTTATTGCCGCGCAAGGAATTGCGCAGCGAGCCCTTGCGCCCCCAGGCCAGCTCGAACAACTGCTGCTCGCTCAGGGCGAACAGCGGGCTTTTCAGCACGCTGGCCAAGGCGAGATCGTCGTCGGCCAGCAGCAGGCAGTCGGCCAGCGCCATCAGGTCCATCACCGCGATGTGCTCGGTCAGCACCAGCCGGTCGGCGCCGGCCACCGGCACGCCTTCGTTCTTGAGCGCGCGGATGATCGCCTCGAACAGCGGCCCGCGCTGGCGCACCAGCACCAGCACCTCGCCGGGTTTGAGCCCGCTTGCCGTCCAATGCTTCACGTGCTTGGCGATTTTCTGCGCCAGCCGCACGCGCGGGCTCATTTCGCTCTCAGTGTCGAACGGCGCGTCCCAGCCTTCGATCTCCTTCTTTTCCGCGGGCGCGATCAGCGGCCACAGCTCGACCAAGCCGGGCGCCGCGTCGGGCAAGGGCTGATGCTCGGGGATACCGATTTCGTCGGCGGTCACGCTCACGAAAATTTCAGGCGCCTTGAACACGCGGTCGACCGAGCCCAGCACATTGGCGCCCGAGCGGAACGAATGATGGAAGCGCAGATGCTTCCAGCCCAGCTCCGGCCGGTCGAACTGCCGCTCGAACACGTGCCGCATCTCGTCGAAGGCGCGCGGCGCCGCGCCCTGGAACGAGAAGATCGACTGCTTCTCGTCGCCGACCGCGAACAGCGTGCGCTTGACGTTCGCCCGCGAGCCACCGGGCATGAACTCGGAGGCGATGGCGCGCACGATTTCCCACTGCTTGGGGCTGGTGTCCTGCGCCTCGTCGATCAAGATGTGATCGATGCCGAGATCGAGCTTGTACAGCACCCAGGCGGCGGCAACGTTGGAAAACAGCGCCAGCGTCTTGTCGATCAGGTCGTCATAGTCGAGCAGCCCGCGGCGCTCCTTCTCCTTGGCGTAGCGGTCGATCACTTCCTTGGCGATGGTGACGAGCGCACCGGTGCGGTCGCGGGCATTGAGCGCGCGCTCCTTTTCCAACAGGACGCAGACGCGGTCCTGTTCTTCTTTTAGCCGCGCCAGCCAGTCGGGATGGCGGTCGGCGAGCTTCTTGGTGATGATGTTCTTCCTCGGCTCCAGCTCCGAGGTGCAGAACACTTTCAGATAGTGCTCGATGCGGTCGCGGCCGATTGCCGTGCGGGCGTCCTCCAGCGCGGCGATGTGCTTTTGATCGTTGGCCGAGCCCGCGCTCAGCATCTCGATCAGCGCCGGCCACTCGGCCTTGGGAATATGCGAAGCCGCGAAATATTCCTCTTCGAGTTTTTCGGCGCTGTCGTTCGGAGTAAGCCCGAAGCTTTGCGACAGCGCGGCGATGGCCTGCTCGATGCCGCCCGCCCGCGCGATCCAATCCTGGATGACGTCGCGCTGCTTGATGGCGTCGCCCACCACCTCCTTGAAGGTCTGGTCGGCGGCCACCACGATGGCCGCGGCCAGCGCCTTGCCAAGCGCGCTGTCCGGCGCGATCGAGGCTTGCAGCAGCACGTCCAGCGTCAGTTTGTCGAGCAGCTGCGCGGTGGAAGCCTCGTCCAACACGGAAAAGCGCGCCGCCACATTGGCCTCGAACGGGAACTGATGCAGCAGCCGCGTGCAGAAGGCGTGGATGGTCTGCACCTTCAGGCCGCCCGGCGTCTCCAACGCCGAGGCGAACAGCCGCCGTGCCCGCGCGCGAAGCTTGGCATCGGGCGCCTTGCCGGTGCTCAGCCTGATGCGCTCATCGAGCGCGGCGTCGGGAAGCGTCGTCCACTCGGCCAGCGTGCCGAACACGCGGTTCGCCATATTGGCCGCGGCCGCCTTGGTGAAGGTGATGCAGAGGATCTTGGCCGGGTCGCAGCCGCCCAGCAGCAGGTTGATCACGCGCTGGGCCAGCACATGCGTCTTGCCCGAGCCGGCATTGGCCGAGACGAAGGCCGACAGTTCCGGATTGGCGGCCTCGACCTGCACCTCGCGCACGGCGTCGGGGATATTGCGCGCGGCGGTCATGGTTTTGAATCTCGCGCACGGCTATGCCAACTCATGACTCTCCCTCATCGACACCGCCCGTGAGCGACCATTCCTTCACGCGTGCGAGGTGGTCGTAGTCGCCGTAGTGCGTGCGCCACATGGGATGCACCAGCGAGAGATAGGGCTTGCTCTCGTCCTCGAAGGTCGTGGTCAGCTCCTTGAGCTTGGCGAGCGCGCGGTCGGCTTGGCTGTCGGGGGTGCCTTCCTTGAACGCGACGGGAACCGGCTTGCCCGGCTCCTTGCCGCCTTTCAGCGTGACATAGGCGATCTCGCTCACCGAGCCGCCGGCGATCGGCGCAAAACCGCCTTCGCGCAGGATCGCCGCTTCCAGCGTGAATTGCGGCGCCAGTCCCGTGCGCACCTGCTTCTCGGTGCGCGCCTGCCCGGTCTTGTAGTCGATGATGGCGTAAGCGCCGTCCAAGCGCTGCTCGATGCGGTCGGCGATGCCGGTGAGCGTGAATTGGCGCGCGCCCATCGGGAACGTCAATTCGCCCTTGATCTCGGCGTACAGCGCGGCGAGCCCCTTGCGCCGCTCCAGATCCCAGTCGGCGAACCAGCGCGCGATGCGCTGATAGCGCGGCCACCAGAAGGCGCGCGCCTCCGGATAATCGGCGAGCGGGGCGAAATGCCGCTCGCCGAGCTCGAGCAATTCCTTCAGCGGGTCGGCCGGCGCCTTGTCGGCGAACAATTTGGTGTAATCGCCGATGGCGCCATGGATGACGGTGCCGCGGTCGCGCGCGCCCGGCGGCGTGTCGACCGGATCGAGCACCTGCAAACGCAGAATGTATTTGGCGTAGATGGTGTAGGGGTCGCGCAGCCAGTCCTCGATGGCCGTGACCGAGAGCTTGTCCGGCCGCGCCGCGAGCGGCGGCTTGGGCGCCGGGCGCGTCGCGGGCTTCACCTCGGCCGGCGCATCGAGCGCGCGCGCCAGTTCAAGATAACGGTTGCCGCGCTTGACGACATCGCCCCAGCGCGCGTCGGCGAGCGCCGCGATGCGCTGCACGAAGCGCGAGGCAACCGTCGGCGCGCCGGCGACTTTCGCCGCGCGCGACAGGACGATTTCCGGCGCGCCCAGGCTCTGGGCGAAATCGTGCGCCGACAGCCCGATGCGGCGCTCGGGCGGATCGAGGCCGAGAGCGCGCCGCATCGGCCGCGACAGCCAGGGGTCGCTGCGCGTCTCGGGCGGCCACGAGCCTTCGTTGAGCCCGCCCAGCACCATGCGGTCGACGCTTTGCAGGCGCGCTTCCAGCGGGCCGTAGATATGCGCGCGCAGGTCGCGCGTTTCCGGCCGGCGCACGGCGCGCTCGCCGATCGCGGCGTGGAACAGCTCGGCATAGTCGGCGCGCGCAACACTCAGGCCCGCCGCGGACGGGCTGTCGATCAGCTCTTCGAAAGCGCGCGCCAGCGCCGTGCCGTCATGGCCGGCAAAAGCCGCGGCCGTGCCGTCGGCGTTCCGGCTCAGCGCCGCGATCACGTCGCGGTGGCGGCGCGCGAGCTCGGCGAGCGGATGCGGCTTTTTCAGTTCCTCCAGGGGGCTGAGCGCCGCGCCGAGCCGGCCGATGAATTCGGCGGTGTTGTCGAAGCGGTCGTCGGCGATCAGCCAGCGCGTGTCGCTGTGATGCATCGAATCGCGATCGAGCCGGAAGGCGGCGAAGGCGCGGTCGAGCCCGTCGCTTCCGGGGCGCGGACGCGGCCCGCGCAGCAGCGCGTGCTCGATGGTGGCGATCGGCCCGGCATTGCCGTGCTTGCCGGCGTCGAGGCGCAAGTGCGGATGCTTGAGCAGCGCCAAGAGCGGCACCGGCGCGAGCCCGCCGAGCGCGACTTCGGCGGCGAGCCGTGCGAACACGCCGGCGCTTGTCTCGGCCAGCGCGTCGCCGCCCGAATCGTCCACCGCCACCTGCCAGCGCGCGAGCGCGGCCTTGACGCGGCGGGCGAGCGCGCGGTCGGGCGTGACCAGCGCGACCGTCTTATCCGGCGTCTCGATCGTCTCGCGCATCGCGGTCGCGATGGCGAGCGCTTCCTCCTCGGCATTGGCCGCCTCGATCATGCCGAGCGCGGACAGCGCCTCGCCGGCCGCCGCCTTGAACGCCGGCTCGGCCAGCCGTTGCTGCCAGCGCTCGGTGGTGGCGGCCGGCCGCAAGGCTTCCGACACCAGCGCCGCGCGGCCGTCGGCCGGCGCGAGCTGCGTCACGTCGGCGCGCTCGATCCCGATGCGGTCGAGCAGCGCATGCATGGCGAATTGCGCGTGGCCGGCGGCCGGCAAGCCGTCATGGCTGTCGTCGTCCTGGCTGCCGGCAATCAGCGCCCATGACTCGTCATCGAGCGCCATATCGAGGCCGGGCAGTATCAATGCTCCATGCGGAAGGGTTGCAATGGTGGCAAGCAGCTTGGCGGTCGCCGGCATCGAGCCGGTCGAGCCGGCCGCGATCACCGGCGCATCGGAACCGGCGAGCCGCTTGGCCTCCGCCTCGATCAGCTTGTCGCGCCGCTCGGCCTGCTCGATGGCGCCGCGCTCGGCGCGCAAAGCCGGCCAGGCCTCGCGCGCGATCTTCAAGAACCGCAGCGACTTCTGCCAATAGGGATCGAGATCGTCGGGCACCAAGCCGTCGAGTCTGTCCCAGGAAACCTGCCGCGTGGTCATGTCGTCCATCAGGCGGGCGAGATCGTCGGCGAGCCCGAGCGCGGCCGACGGCGTATTGGCGATCAGCGGGGAGCCTTCCGCGCCGCGCATCTCCGGCGAATTGGCCCATTGCAGGATCAGCTCGGCCAGCAGCAGGCGCCGCTCGAGCGGCGCGATTGCCGGCGGCAATTGCAGCGCTTCTTCGGCCAGCTCAGCCGTCGCGGTTTCGGCGAAGGCGATCTCGTCCTCGTCGAGATCGCCGAGCGCGACGATGCGCGGCAATATGGCGGCCTCGCCGTCGAGCCGGTCGAGGAACACGTCGCGCGCCAGGCGGCAGGCGCGCCGCGTCGGCAGATAGAGCGTCGCCCGCGCCAGCGCGAGCGGGTCGCGGCTTGCCGGAAATCCCTTCACCAGCCGGCCTTCGCGCAAAGCGTCGATCAGTGCCGGCAGAAACGGCGCCGAGGCGGGGATGTTGAAGACATTGGGACGAGTCACCGGCATGCGTGAAGCATACACGCTAATGTGGCGGTTCAACCCCTGCTTGCCTCGATCGCCTTTTCCGCCAGCGCGATCGCCTCCGGCGTGCCGACATGCATCCAGCGGCCTTTGAGCTCGAGGCCGTGCAGCCGGCCGGCGGCGCTTGCGCGCGCAAACAGCGTGGTGAGCGGGAATTCGCCTTGCGGTGCGCCGTTAAACAGCGCGGGCGCCAGGATCGCCGCGCCGGCATAGACGAAAGGCGCCGCCGCGCGCTCGCCGCGCGCGGTCAGCCGCCCGTCCGGTCCGATCAGGAAATCGCCGCGCCCGCCAAAGCCGATGCTGCCCTTGGCCGGCGCCAGCAGCAGCAGCGCGTCCATCGCCGTGGGATCGAAGGCGTCCGCCAGCCGCCGCAGATTGGGCGCCGGGCCGTCGATCCAGATGCTGTCGCTATTGATCAGGAAGAACGGCTCGCCGTTCAGCAAAGGCAGCGCCTTCGCGACGCCGCCGCCGGTGCCGAGCAAGAGGCCGCGCTCGTCGGAGATCGCGATCTTCGGTTGCTTTCGCGCCGCCAGATGTTTTTCGAGCAGGTCGGCAAAGTGATGCACGTTCACCACCGCGCGCGCGACGCCCGCTTGCGCTAGTTTGTCGAGCACATGATCGATCAGCGGCTTGCCCGCCACTTCGACCAGCGGCTTCGGCTTGTGTTCGGTGAGCGGGTGCATGCGGGTGCCGAAGCCGGCGGCCAGCACCATGGCGTTGCGGGGCATGTTGTTCGTTGCGTTCATGAGGACTTTTTTGATTTGCGCATGATCTTATCCGAAAACCGGTTCCCACTTTTCGGGATCATGCGCTAGAGCGACTTCAGCGCCGGCACATTGGCGCGGTACCAGGCGGCGAGCGGCGCCAGCGCGGGGTGCGCCAGCGAGCGTTGCAGATAGCCCCATACCCGCGGCAGGTGACGCAAGTATTGCGGCTTGCCGTCGCGGCGGTCGAGGCGGGCGAAAATGCCGAGGATCTTGGAGGCGCGCTGCGCGGCCAGCGTGGCATAGGCGCGCGCGAAGCTCGGCGCGTCGAAGCCCGGTTCGGACAGCCGGGCGCGCGTGTAGCGCGACAACAGCGCGATCTCCATCATCTCCGGCACCTCGACGCGCGCGTCCTGCAACAGCGAGGCGAGGTCGTAGGCGGGGCTGCCCAGCACAGCGTCCTGGAAATCCAACAGGCCGATGCGCGCGACGCCCTCGCGCTCCGGCAGCCACAGGAGATTGGGCGAGTGGAAATCGCGCAGCACCCAGCTGGCGGGCGCTTCCACCATGGGCATGAGCGCGTCGCGCCACAGCGCCATATAGAGGTCGCGCTTGGCGTCGGAAATTTTCGCTTCCAGCTTGGGCAGGTACCAGTCGGCCAGCAATTCCACCTCGATCAGCAGCGCCTCCAGGTCGTAGTGCGGCAGCGCGTAGTCGACGCCCGGCTCGACCGGCAGCGTCTCGGGCAAGGCCAAGCGATGCAGCGCCGCCAGCACGTCGACCGCCACCGCGTAGCGCGCTTCGACCGGCGCCGGCGGCTCGCCCGCGACCACCAATTCGCTGCCGAGATCTTCCAGCAGCAAGAGGCCGGCGGCTCGGTCGGCGGCGAAGATCGCCGGCGCCGACAGCCCGCGCGCGCGCAGTCCGTGCGCCATCGCGACGAACGGCGTCACGTCCTCGGCCAGATGCGCGATCTGGCTGTAGGGCTTGCGGTCGCGCACCGGCGGGCCGTCCGGCCGCTTGGGCGAATTCATCAATATGTAGCTGGCGCCTTGCAGCGTCAGCCGCTCGTAAGAGCGCGTCGAAGCGTCGCCCTGCATGTGGCGGCGCGCGGCCTGACCGAAGCCGTTGCCGTCGAGGAAGCGGCGGATCGTAATGATGCGCTCGGCGCGCGCGGCGAAACTGCCGTAGCCGGTGACGCGCGCGCGGCGGAAAGTCTCGCTTTGCTGCGGCGACAGCGTGAGCGCGATGTCGAGCCGGTCGGGCGGCAGGAAGCCGGCGGCGCGGTCCGGCCATTCCAACAGCGTGACGGTGCCGTCGGCCTCGTCCTCGAAGCCGAGCTCGGCGAGCTCGGCCGGTCCCGACAGCCGGTAGAGGTCGGCATGCAGCAGCCGGAAGCGCGGCAGCTCATAGGCCTGCATCAGCGTGAAGGTCGGGCTCGGCACCTCGATCGCGTCGTCGCCGGCGAGGTGGCGGATCAACGCCCTGGCAAAAGTGGTCTTGCCGGCGCCGAGATCGCCCGACAGCGTGATCAGGTCGCCCGGCTCGATCAGCGCGGCGACGTCCACCACCAGGCGCCGCGTCGCCTGCTCGTCGGCGAGCGCCACCGTGAAGCTGTAGCCGCCGGAACTGGTGGGGAACATCGAATCATCCGTCGCGAGGCCAGGGCGACCTTATAGACGGCGGGGGCGGCGATGAGAATTACGCCGCGGTCTGCGCGGCCTGCTGGCCGGCCGGAAACACGCAGGTGACGGTGGTGCCGCGGCCGACCTCGGAATCGATGGTCACCGTGCCGCCATGCAGCTGCACGAAGGAGCGCACCAGCGAAAGCCCCAAGCCGGTGCCGCGGTGCTGCGAACCCATCGAGTCGGTCTCGAACCACTCGAACACGCGATCCTTCGCTTCCGGCGGAATGCCGGGGCCGTGGTCGATGACCGTGAACGCCACGGCGTCCGGCCGCCGCTCGGCCTGCAAGGTGACCGTCTCGCCCGGCGGCGAGAAGCCGACCGCGTTCGACAACAGGTTGAACAGGATTTGCCGCAGGCGCCGCTCGTCGGCGGTGAAGCTGCCGATTGTCGGCGCGGCGCGGATTTCAAGCGTGAGATTGTCCTTCTTGATGCGGTCCTGCACGCCCTCGATCGCGGCCTGCATGGCGGCGCTAATTTCAACCTCGCTGAGATTGAGCGTCATGGCGCCGGCGTCGATGGTGGCGAGGTCCAGAATATTGTTGATCAGCGCCAGCAGCGCGTTGGTCGAGGCGGTGATGTAGCCGAGATATTCGCGCTGCTTGTCGTTGAGCGGGCCGAAGGCGGGGTCGCCGAGGAAATGCGCGAAGCCGATGATGTTGGTGAGCGGCGAGCGCAGCTCGTATGAGACGTGGTGCACGAAGTCGATCTTGATGCGGTCGGCGGTTTCCAGCGCCTCGTTGCGCTCGCGCAGCGCGCGCTCGACGTTGACCGTGTCGGACACGTCCTGGAAGGTGACCAGCGTGGCGCCGTCGGGCAGCGGCATGGTGGTCATGTTGATGGTGGCGCCGTCGCGCCGCTTGATGCTGGCGGCGGTCGGCTCGCGGCCTTCGATTGCGGTGACGGCGGCCCGCAAGCTGCGCCACGCCGCGCCGTCGTCGTGCAGCGCCTGGCACCAGGCGGTCACTTGCTCGACATGCGGGTGCTGGTCGAGCGCCTCGGGCGTCAGCTTCCACATGCGCTGGAAGGCCGGATTGTGCAGCCGCACACGCCCGTCCGAGCCGAACACCGCCACCGCCTCGGCCAGATGATCGAGCGTCTCGCTCTGCACTTTGATCAGCGCGTCGTAGCGCCGGTGCAGGTCGAGCCGTTCGGTGACGTCGTCGTAGAGATAAGTGACGCCGCCTTCCGGATTGGGCGTGGTGACGACGCGCAGCGTGCGCCCGTCCGGCAAATGCCACATATGCTCCTTTGGCTCGGTCGCGCGATAGGCCTCGTAGAGCTGCTGCTTCCACTGCCGGAAGTCCTGCTCCTCGGGCAGCTTGTGCGCGCTGCGCAGGCGGTCGAGCACGGCCGAGTCGGTCGGCGTCTGGTCGAGCAAGCCGGCGTCCAGTTCGAACAGCGAGCGGAAGGCGGCGTTGTAGAAGGTGAGCTTGCGGTCGACGTCGAAGATGGCGACGCCGGTGGCGAGCTGATCGAGCACGCGGCGATGCGCCTCGATCCGGCGCCCGAGCTCGGCGCGCATGGCCGCCACCTCGGTGCGGTCGATGGCCATGCCGGCGCTGCCGGTTCCGCTCGGCGCGTTCACCACGTCGAAGATGCGGCGTTGGCCGGCGACGATGGCCGCCAGCCGGCCGGCATAGCGCTTGCCGTCCGCGCGCGCCTTCACGAGCTCCGCGCGGGCGTCGCTGTCGAGCAATTCCAGTTCGCGCGTCACCGCGTCGGTTGCGTCTTCCGCTTCGACGGCGCCCGCATAGGCGGCGTTGACAAAGATCAGCCGGCCGTCGGCGTCGCGCGCCCAGACCGGCGCGGGCAGCGCGTCGAGCGCGGCCCGCATGGTGGCGACGTCGCCCATGAGCCGGTCGTGGCTGGCGGCTAGTTCGCGCAGCTCGCGCGCGATGCCGCTGACGTCGCGCAGCCGCAGCACGGCGCGCCCGCCGACCGCCCGGCCTTCCGCCTCGACCGGCCGGCCGCTCAGGCTGGTGAGCGTCATGGCGAAGCCGCGGCCTTCGTCGCGCAGCGTCTCGACCGCCTCTTCCATGCGCTGCGCGGCCGATGGCTCCAGCCAGCTGCCGAAGGCCAGCACGCGCTCCGGCACGCCGCCGCCGACCAGCAGCGCAGCGTCGCCGAGAATGTCGGGCACATCGCCGGCCGCCGCCCATTCCACCAGCACCTGCGGCTCGGCCAGCAGCAGCGCGCGCAGCCGGTCGATCTCGGCGTGCAGCGCCGCCGCGTCGTCGCGCGCGCCCGCTTCCAGGCGGTCGGCGAGGCGGCGCGTGCGCAGCAGCACCAGCACGGCCAGCACCGCGAAGGTCAAGAGCCCGACGGTGAGCGTGAGCGCGGCGACGTTTCGGCCGCTGAGCGCGGCCGCAGCATTGCGCACGGCCTCGCTGACGGCGCTCAGGGCGCCGGCCTCGGCGCGCGCCGGCGCTGCCAGCGAAACGGTGATGCTCAGGAGTGCGACGCAGGCGGCGGGGAATCCGCCCCGCCTCGGACGAGAACGCAGCCTCTCGTTCGCCGCCCGGATCGTCTCCGGCATTCAGGATTGCCCCAGGAATGCGGGCGGTGTCCGCCACACCATCCGCGAATCAAAGGGACATTACCCCCAGCGGGACTCGCGCCGAAAGAGTCCAGACCGTGAACGTGGCGAGGAAGTGGCCGCGCGGCGCGCGTTATTTCAGCGCTTCGGCGGCCGTGACCATGTCCTCGACATTGATGCGGGCGAGCGCCGCCGAGAACGCGCTTTCCGCTTCCGCCAGTGCCGGGCGCACCACGGTGCCGATCAGCGTTGAGACCGGCAGCGGCGGTTCCCCCGCCATCTCGGCGCTGTCGGCGGCGCGCATGATGTCCTCGGCGGTGATGCGCATCCGTTCGCGCGCGAGCGCGTAGCCGCCGTGCGGCCCGCGGATACCGCGCAGGATGCCGTTATGCACCAGCGCCTGCAGCACCGGCTCGAGATGGCGCGGCGGCAGCTTGTGGCGCGCGGCCAGCGCTTTCGCCGAGACCGGGCGGCCGCGGGCATTGATGGCGATATCGATGACGGCGGTGACGGCGAGAATGCCCTTGCGAGAAATGAGCGGCATTGAAAAGCACCCAATCGCAATGGCAATGAATATGGTGGTAATATGCTACAGTCGCGCACCCGTCCAGCTAGAATGAAGAATTTGTCCTCTTCAACTTCCGGTCGAACCAAATCCGCTCTTCCCGCGTGGCGTTTGATCGAGCGATGAGGCTTCGCGCAAAGTCGCGCGGGCAACCGGCGCGATGACCAGTTGCGCGATGCGCATGCCGCGCGTGATCGTCATCGCTTCGCTGCCGAGATTGATCAGCAGCACCTGCACTTCGCCGCGGTAGTCGGCGTCGATGGTGCCGGGGGCGTTGAGCACGCTGAGCCCGTGACGCGCGGCGAGCCCCGAGCGCGGCCGCACCTGCGCTTCGTGGCCCGGCGGCAGCGCGATGGCGATGCCGGTGGGAACCAGCGCGCGCGCGCCGGGCGCCAGCGTCAGCGGCGCATCCGCCGGCACCGCGGCGAGGAGATCGAGCCCGGCCGCGTGCGTCGCTCTGATAGGACGGCAGCGGCAGATCCTGCCCGTGCGGCAGGCGCAGGATTTTCACTTCAACAGTCATTCGCCGTCCTCTAGGTGTCATTCCGGGACGCGTGCGCAAGCACGCGGGCCCGGAATCCAGGGCCGCATGCTCAACGCCTTGTCGCTCTGGATTCCGGGTCCGGCGCTTCGCGCCGTCCCGGAATGACCGGTCGAGTAGTTAGCGCGCATCTTTCTTCAACTCCTCCGCCACCCGTGCGATCAGCCTCGCCGCCACGTCTTCTTTCGACTGCGGCGGCCAGGCTTCGACGCCTTCGGCGCTGACCAGCTCGATGGTGTTGCTGTCGCCGCCCATGATGCCGGTCTGCGGCGACACGTCGTTGGCGAGGATCCAGTCGCAGCCTTTCTTGGCCAGCTTTTCCTTGGCGTTGGCGGCGACATTCTCGGTTTCGGCGGCAAAGCCGATCACCAATCGTGGCCGCTCTTTCTTGCGGTGCGCGATGGTGGCGAGGATATCGGGGTTTTCGACGAATGAAAGCGCGGGCGCCGCTTCGCCCGGCGACTTCTTGATCTTCTGCGCACCCGCATTGGCGACGCGCCAGTCGGCGACCGCTGCCGCGAAGATCGCGACGTCCGCCGGCAGCGCGCGCTCGGCCGCGGCGAGCATCTCGCGCGCGCTTTCCACATGCACCGTTTTCACGCCGGGCGGATCGGGAATATTGACCGGCCCGCTGATCAGCGTCACGTCGGCGCCGGCAAGCGCCGCCGCCGCGGCGATGGCGTGGCCCTGCTTGCCGGAGGAGCGGTTGGCGATATAGCGCACCGGATCGATCGGCTCGTGCGTCGGCCCGGAAGTAACCAGCACGCGCTTGCCCTTGAGCGGCGTGTCGCCCGCGCGCGCGAGCAGCTTTCCCGCCGCGTCGGCGATCTCCGTCGGCTCGGCCATGCGGCCGAGCCCGCGCTCGTCCGCTTCCGCCATCTCGCCTTCGTTCGGTCCGACGAAGGCGAAACCATCCGACATGAGTTGCGCGAGATTGCGCTGCGTCGCCTTGTTCGCCCACATATGCGGGTTCATCGCCGGCGCTAGCAGGACTCTTGCGGAAGTCGCCAGCAATACCGCGGTGGCGAGATCGGAGGCCAGGCCGCCGGCGAGCTTGGCCATCAGGTCGGCGGTGCATGGCGCGACGACAATGAGATCGGCTTCGCGCGCCAAGCGAATATGGCCGACGTCGAACTCGTGGGCGGGGTCGAACAGGTCGGTGAACACGCGCCCGCCGGCGATGGCGCCGGCCGCCAGCGGCGTGACGAAATGCTCGGCCGCCTTGGTCAAAATGCAGCGCACCGCCAGCCCGCGCTCCTTCAGCCGGCGGATGAGATCGAGCGACTTATAGGCGGCGATGCCGCCGCCGATGATCAGCAGCACGCGTTTGGCGCGCGGCGGCGGCGGGCGGCGCGGGCAAAGCGCGCGGGCTGGGGGCCTCCGCCGCCGGCTCGGCTTCGGCGGCGGCGCGCAGAATGGTGCGGACTTCGTCTTCCATCGAGCGGCCGTTGCGGGCCGCGCGCAGGCGGAGTTGCGCTGCTTGAGCCTGTCGTCGAGCTGTCGGACGGTCAGCGAGGCCATGAAAATCCTTTGTGCGGCAATAATATAGCAAAGGAATGATTGCGATGCAATCAGTGCAATCAGATGCCGGGTCGGGCCCTTACGCCAGCGCCCGCAGCGCGCCGCGCAAGGCATCGGCCGAGGCGCCGGCGAGCTGCTTCTCGACCGCGGCGTGGGCTTCCTGCCAGATCGGAAAGGCTTTGTTGAGCAAGGCGCGGCCGGCCGGCGTGATGGCCAACAGCCGGCTGCGGCGGTCTTCCTTGTCGACGGCAACCTTTACCAGCCTTCGGCGTTCCAAAGGCTTGAGCGCCGCGGTGAGCGTGGTGCGGTCCATGGCGAGCAGGTCGGCGACGCTGCCGAGATTGGGCGGCGCCGGCCGGTTGAGCGACATCAGCAGCGAGAACTGCCCGTTGGTCAGCGCGAGCGGCCGCAGCGCCTCGTCGAAGCGCCGCGCCAGCGCGCGGGCGGCGCGCTGGGTGTGCAGGCACAGGCAGCAGTCGCGCACCACCGGGGTCACCTCGAACGGCAACAGGGCGGAATTTGACATGAGCTAATTATGTTGATATCAACCTAATTGTCAAGGACCGGGCCGAACGGGCGCAAGGCCGTCCCCAGGGGACGGCGGGCAGCCCGGGATGGCGCGGCGGAACACCAAGCGGAGGATGACATGCGCGTTCAGCCCTATCTTTTCTTCGACGGCCGCTGCGAAGAGGCGCTCGCTTTCTACAAAAATGCCATCGGCGCCGAGGTCGAGATGATGATGCGTTTCGGGGAAGGTCCCGATCAGAGCATGTGCGCGCCCGGCGCCGAGGAGAAGGTGATGCACGCGCAGCTCAAGGTCGGCGACACGACGGTCATGATGAGCGACGGCCAGAACACCGGCAATCCGAAATTCGAAGGCTTCGCCCTCACCGTCATCGGCAAGGACGAGGCCGAGGTCGACCGGCTGTTCAATGCGCTGGCGGACGGCGGCCAGGTCACCATGCCGCTCACCCAGACCTTCTTCTCGCCGCGCTTCGGCATGCTGGCCGACAGGTTCGGCGTGCGCTGGATGGTGCTGGTCGCGATGTGAAAACCAAATTACGTGGAGCGCAAGACATGCCTGCCGCCGGCAACAGCAAAGGCTTCGTCATCTCGCGCGTGTTCGACGCGCCGCGCGACCTGGTGTGGCGGTGCTTCACCGAGGTCGAGCGCCTGAAACAGTGGTGGGGCCCGCAAGGCGTCGCGATTGCCAAAGCCAAGGTCGATCTGCGCGTCGGCGGCTCTTTCCACTACGCCATGCAGCCGCCCGGCGGCGACGTCATGTGGGGCAAGATGGCCTATCGCGAAATCACGCCGCAGGACCGGCTCGTGTTCATCAATTCGTTTTCGGACGAAGCCGGTGGCGTCACTAGACATCCAATGGCGCCGGGCTGGCCGTTACAAATGCATTCGATCTTCACCTTCGAAGACATGCCGGGCGGCAAGACCAAGTTCACCGTGAACTGGACGCCATATGAAGCGACGCCGGAAGAGCGTGCCGTCTTCGAAAGCGACCAGTCGCGCGTGAGCATGACAAACGGCTGGGCCGGCACCATGGACAAGCTAGAAGCTTATCTTGCCAAAGCGCAATCGGGAGCGTGACCATGCAACTCAAGCACCCGCTCACGCCCTGTCTGTGGTTCGACAGCCAAGCCGAAGACGCCGCAAATTTCTATTGCTCGGTGTTCAAGAACTCCAAGATCACCCAGATCAGCCGCTATCCGGAGGCGGGCCAGGAGATTCACAAGAAGCCGCCCGGCTCGGTGATGGTGGTGGCCTTCGAGCTCGACGGCCAGCCCTTCACCGCGCTCAACGGCGGCCCGATCTTCCAATTCGACGAGGCGGTGTCGTTCCAGATCCTGTGCGAGACGCAGGACGAGATCGACTATTACTGGAGCAGGCTTAGCGGCAACGGCGGGCAGGAAGGGCCCTGCGGCTGGCTGAAGGACAAGTTCGGCCTGTCGTGGCAGGTGGTGCCGAGCGCCATCCCGGCGATGATGAGCGATCCCGACAGCAGGAAGTCGGCGCGCGTCATGAACGCCTTCATGAAAATGAAGAAGCTCGATCTCGCAGCGATCGAGCGCGCCTATGCCGGACAAGCGGCATGAACGCGCCTGCTTCCTACGGCGAGCGCGCCGTCACGCTCACCCGCGTCTATGACGCGCCGCGTGCGCTGGTGTGGCGCGCCTGGGCCGAGCCGAGCCGCCTGGCGGCATGGTTCGGCCCGCGCGGCTTCACCAGCTCGGTGCCCGAGCTCGACCTGCGGGTCGGCGGCAACTTGCGCATCGTGATGCATGGGCCGGACGGCAACGACTATCCGATGAAGGGCGTGTTCACCACGGTCGAGCCACCGGCGCGGCTGGTGTTCAGCAGCATCGCGGTCGACAACGAGGGCAACCATCTGTTGGAGGGCGAGACGACGGTCGTGCTGGAAGAAGAAGGCGATAAGACCAAGCTCACCGTGCACAGCCATGCCAAGGGCCTGGTGCCGGCGTCGCCGCAAATGCTGGCCGGCATGGACGCCGGCTGGAGCCAGAGCTTGGACAAGATGGGAGAGTTGGTGGCGAATAAGTGAGCGCGCTCTTCACCCTCCCCTGGAGGGGGAGGGTCGGCGAGCGCAGCGAGCCGGGGTGGGGTGACCTTGCCCGCTGTCACCCCCACCCGACGCGCTAACGCGCGTCGACCTCCCCCCTCCAGGGGGAGGTGAAGCGAGCGTGCCGCGAGGTTACAACAGCGTCACCGCGATCCACGCCAGCAGCGCCGCGATCACCCAGAGCGCCACCACGCTCCAGCGGTTGCGGCGCGCTTCCGCCCGCCCGATGGCCTCGACCGTGTCGGGCGACAGCACCAGGCCCTCGCGCGTGATGTCGTCGAGCTGATCGATCAGCGTGGCGCCGCGCGTGAGCAGGCCCGGCACCTGGCCGACAAAGCGGCCGACCTCGCCGGCGCCTTCCACCGCGTCTTCCAGTCTGCCGACCGGCCCGAGATTACGCTCGATCCATTCGCGCACCACCGGATCGGCGGTCTTCCACATGTCGAGCTTGGGATCGAGCGAGCGCGCAACGCCTTCCACCACCACCATGGTCTTTTGCAATAACAAGAGCTCCGGCCGCGTGCGCATGTCGAACAGGCCGGTGACCTCGAACAGCAGCGTCAGCAGCTTGGCCATGGAAATGTCTTCGGCGGTGCGGTTGTGGATCGGCTCGCCGATGGCGCGGATCGCCTGCGCGAAGCTTTCCACCGAATGCTGCCGCGGCACGTAGCCGGCGTCGAAATGCACCTGCGCCGTGCGCATGTAGTCGCGGGTGATGAAGCCGAACAGGATCTCGGCGAGAAACCGTCGCTCCTTCGGCCCCAGCCTGCCCATGATGCCGAAGTCGACCGCCACCAGTCGCCCATCGTCGTCGACGAACAGATTGCCGGGGTGCATGTCGGCGTGGAAGAAACCGTCGCGCAAGGCATGGCGCAGGAAATTCTGGATCACCGCGTGGCCGAGCGCCGGCAGGTCGTAGCCCTTGGCGGCGAGCGCCGCGTGGTCGTGCAGCGGCGTGCCGTCGATCCATTCCAGCGTCAGCACCTCGCGCGCGGTGCGGTCCCAGTCCACCGCCGGCACGCGGAAGCCCTTGTCCTGGCGCGTGTTCTCCGCCATCTCGGACAGCGCCGCCGCTTCCAGCCGGAAATCCATCTCGATCGCCACCGAGCGCGCCAGCGTCGCCACCACCTCGTTGAGGCGCAGGCGCTGCGCCTCCAGCGACAGGTTCTCGGCGTGGCGCGCGATGAAGAAGAAGGCGTCGAGATCGGACTTGAAGCGGCGCTCGACGCCGGGGCGCAGGATCTTCACCGCCACCGGCTTGCGCATGCCGTCGATCTCAATCTCGGCGCGGTGTACCTGCGCGATCGAGGCGGCCGCCACTGCCGGGCCGAAGCTCGCATAGACGGCGTCGAGCGGCTTGTTGAAGGCTGCCACCACCGCCGCTTCCGCTTCGCTTTGCGGAAACGGCGCCATCTTGTCCTGCAGGCTTTCAAGATTGCGCGCGATGTCCTTGCCGACCACGTCGGGCCGCGTCGCCAGGAACTGGCCGAGCTTGACGTAAGTGGGCCCCAGCCGTGTCAGCGCGACCGCGAGCCGGCTGGAGCCGTCCTTTGCGCCGCGCCGTTCGATCAGCCGGCCGAGCGCGACCGCGGTCTTGGCCGGCAGCGGCAGCGGCCGCGTGTCGACCAGGCCGAGCACGCCCTCGCGCGCGAACACGAAGCCGGCGCGGGCGAGACGGGCGAGGTGGGAAATGCCGGAGATCACTGGACTCGTGTCCCGGGCGCAGCGCAACATGTAATGTTGCGCTGCAGACCCGGGACCCAGCTTGATATGAGCCCGTAAAAGAAAGCTGGGCCCCGGATCAGCGGCGCACCACTCCGCTGCGCCAAAGCGCCTCGAAGACGCGCGTGAACGCGCTTATGGTGCTGCGCCGCATCCGGGGCACGAAGTTCCTGCAAGCGCGCCATCACAACTTCCAGCCCGAATGCAGCGCGACCACGCCGCCGGTCATGGGCGTGAACGAGACGCGGCGAAAGCCGGCCTGCTCCATCATTTGCGCGAAGACCTTCGGCTTGGGAAACTTGCGGATCGATTCCACCAGATACTGATAGGCCTCGCGGTCGCCGGTCACCGCCTTGCCGATCGCCGGGATGACGTTGAACGAATAGCGCTCGTAGAGCGCGTCGAGCCCGGGCACGTCGACCGCGGAAAATTCCAGGCACAGGAATCGCCCGCCCAGCTTGAGCACGCGAAAAGCCTCGCTCAGCGCCCGTTCGATGCGCGGCACGTTGCGGATGCCGAAGGCGATGGTGACGCAGTCGAAGCTGCGGTCGGGGTAGGCGAGCTCCTCGGCATTGCCCTGCTCGAAAGTGACGCGGTCGTCATAGCCGCGCTCGAGCGCGCGCTCGGCGCCCACCGTGAGCATATCGGCATTGATGTCGCAGACCGTGACGCGGGTGTTCGGGCCGCCGGCCGCCACCACGCGGAAGGCGACGTCGCCGGTGCCGCCGGCAAGATCGAGCAGCGTGAACGGCGTGTCCCGCTTGGGCGGGTTGACGGCGGTGACCAGCGCGTCCTTCCAGGCGCGGTGCAGGCCGCCCGACATCAGGTCGTTCATCAGGTCGTAGCGGCGGGCGACCGAATGGAACACCTCGTCCACGCGGTCCTGCTTGTCCTTAAGCGGCACGCGCTGATAGCCGAAATGGGTCTCGTCCGGGCTGCCGGCCATGGCTAATTGTCCTTTGCGGTGAGGACCATAGCGCGGGCGGGCGGGGGGCGCTATCGGCCAGCGGGCAGCAAGGCTTGGTAGCAAGGCTTGGCGGCTAATCGACCTTCTCGTTCGGATAGGCGCCCCACAGCCGGTCCTGGCGCACCCAGCCGTCGAAGCCCTTGCCGCGGAATTCGCACCAGCTCCCGGTGCAGGATTCGAGCTGCCCCAGCACGCCGCCCTGCAGCTTGGCCACCACCCGGGATTCCCCGTCGGCGCTGGCGTAGAGCGGCACCAGCTGGTCCTTCAGGTTCGGCACCACCACGGCGGTACGCTTGCCGGACAGCAGCGAGTGGTAGACCCAGCCGTCCGCCCCTTCCCAGTCGCGGATGCGCCGCCAATTCTCGAATTCCGCGATGATCTCCACCGGCATGCCGGCGCGGGTATAGACCCAGCGCACGTCCTGATCGCGGTTGGGGCCGCCGCGCACATTGACGCGGTCGGCCTTGAGGCTGACGAAGCGGGGCACCGGCAGGCCGCTGACCGAGCCGGTGTTCAGCGGCTTGGCGTCGCGGGCGGCGGCGGCCGGCAAGATCAGCATGGCGGCGGCCAGGGCGGCAAAGCCGGCACCGCCGACGCGATTGATGAGGCCCCGAATGCTTTGTGTTGTCACGGCCATCTGGTAGGAAATTGAATGGATTAGCGGGGCCCCCGACGCGGCGAGCCGAGAGTGTGGGGGAGCACGGTTAAAGAGGGCTGAACAGGCGTGCCGAAGACGAAGAAGCCGCTGGTCATCGTGACCCGCAAGCTGCCCGACAAGGTCGAGCTGCGCATGCGGGAACTTTTCGACGCCCGGCTCAACCCGGACGACAAGCCGATGACGCAGGCGCAGCTGGCCGAGGCGGTCAGGACCGCCGACGTGCTGGTGCCGACCGTCACCGACGAGATCGACGCTTCCGTGCTCTCCAAGGCCGGCGAGCAGCTCAAGCTGATCGCCAATTTCGGCAACGGCGTCGACAATATCGACGTCGTGACCGCCGTGCAGCGCGGCATTACCGTCACCAACACGCCCGGCGTGCTCACGGAAGATACCGCCGACATGACCATGGCGTTGATCCTGGCGGTGCCGCGCCGGCTGGTGGAAGGCGCCGGCGTCTTGATCGCGGAAACCGACTGGGCCGGCTGGTCGCCGACCTGGATGCTCGGCCACCGCATCTGGGGCAAGCGCTTAGGGATCATCGGCATGGGCCGCATCGGCCAGGCGGTGGCGCGGCGCGCGCGCGCCTTCGGCCTGCAGATCCACTACCACAACCGCCGCCGGGTACCGCCGCGCATCGAAGAAGAGCTCGACGCCACCTATTGGGAAAGTCCCGACCAGATGCTGGCCCGAATGGACATCATCTCGGTCAATTGTCCGCACACGCCCGCAACATATCACCTGCTCTCGGCGCGCCGCCTCAAGATGTTGCGGCCGGAGGCTTATATCGTGAACACGTCGCGCGGCGAGGTGATCGACGAAAACGCGCTGGCGCGGCTGATCGAGGCGGGCGACATCGCCGGCGCCGGTCTCGACGTGTTCGAGCACGAGCCGGCGGTCAACCCGAAGCTGGTCAAGCTGGCGCGCGCCGGCAAGGTGGTGCTGCTGCCGCACATGGGCTCGGCCACGGTCGAGGGTCGCGTCGACATGGGCGAGAAGGTCATCATCAACATCAAGACCTTCATGGACGGGCACCGGCCGCCGGATCGGGTGCTGCCGAGTATGTTGTAAGGCGCTGTGCGCGACGCACACTCGGCCTCATCGCCGGGCTTGACCCGGCGATCCATGATGACCATCCGCAGTCACGAACGTACGGCTATTTATTTCTGCAGAGCCTCATGGATGCCCGGGTCAAGCCCGGGCATGACGCTGAGCGTGTGGTGCGCGCTTGCTTACTTATGCGCCGACAAATCCCTGATCGTCGGCTTCTCGCCCGACAGCGGATTATTCGGATCCCACGCATAAGCAAGCGTCTCGAACCGCATCGAGCGCGCATCGACCATCAGCAGCCGCCCGACCAAACCTTCGCCGAAGCCGACGATCTCGCGGATCACCTCAAGCGCCATCATCGAGCCGAGCACGCCCGGCAGCGCGCCGAGGATGCCGGCTTCGGCGCAAGCGGGAATGGTGCCGGGCGGCGGCGGTTCGGGAAACAGGCAGCGATAGGTCGGGTTGGGCGTGCCGTCGGCGCGCGTCTCGTGCGGCCGAAGCGAGGTGAGCGAGCCGTCGAAAGTGCCGACCGCGGCGGTCACCAGCGGCTTCTTGGCGAAATAGCAGGCGTCGGAGACCAGATACCGCGTGGCGAAATTGTCGGAGCCGTCGGCGACCAGATCGTATTGGGCGATCAGGTCGAGCGCGTTGCTCGCATCGAGCCGCATCATATGCGTCTCGACCGTCACATGCGGATTGAGCCGCGCGATCACGGCCTCGGCGCCGTCGACCTTGCGCGTGCCGATATCGTCGGTGCCGAAAATGACCTGGCGCTGCAAATTAGACAGCGACACCACATCGTCATCCACGACGCCGAGCGTGCCGACCCCGGCCGCCGCGAGATAAAGCAGCACCGGCGCGCCCAGGCCGCCGGCGCCGACGACCAGCACGCGCGCTGCTTTCAGCTTGGCCTGGCCGGGTCCGCCGACCTCGCGCAGCACGATGTGGCGCGCGTAGCGTTCCAATTCCTGTGGATCGAGCATCAAGGTTAACCTAGGGCGCAAAGCGCCGTTGGACCAGTACCTTGGCGCCGTGCGCGGGCGCGCGCCCTGCACCACGCTGCCTTGCGCGACCCCGGCGATGGGCTAAGGTTGCAGCAAAATAGCGGTCAGGGTCGCGTCAAAATCCATGCGTTGCTTCCTCGTCATGCTCGCGCTGCTGGTCGGCGCCAGTCCGGCCCTTGCCCAATGGGTGGGCAATCCAGGCCCGGTGAAGCCGGTGCCGAAGGTCGTCAAGCACCATCACCACCACCGCAGCGCCCACAAGCGCGCCGCGCCGGCACAGCACGCCGAGCGCAAACCGGCGACGCCCGCCGCCAAGCCGCATCACGCGGTCCGTAAAGCCGCAACGCCGGCCGCCAAGCCACATCACGCGGCGCGCAAGGCCGCGGCCGCGATCCCCGCCAAGAAGGTGCCGCTGCCGACGTCGGCGCCGAACAAAAAGGCCGCTAAGCCCGCGCCGGCCAAGACGGCCGCAAAGGCAGCGCCGGCGAAAACCGCCACCGCCACCGCGCCCGTCGCCCTGCCGAAGCCGGCACCGGAGCCAAAGAAAACGGCAAAAGCCGAGCCGCCGAAACCGCAAGCAAGCAAGCCCGCCTCCGACACCGGCGCCTTCGCCGGCATTCCGCCCGAGGAGCGGCTGAAGATTAAGTCGGCGCTCTACTGGCACGGCGATTATCCGAAGGACGAGACCGGCGACGATCCGGCGCAAGCCGCGGTCCGGAGCTTCCAGAAGCGCAACAAGGCCAAGGTCACCGGCGTGCTGACCGAAGATCAGCGCAAGGAGCTGCTCGAGGCCGACGCGCGCTATCAGACGGAATACGGCTGGCACGTAGTGGTCGACCCGGCGACCGGCATCCGCATCGGCCTGCCGACCAAGCTGCTGCCGAACGTCTACGAGGCCCCCTACGGCACGCGCTGGTCCTCGCCGAACGGCGCGGTGAAGGTCGAGACCTTCCGCATCAAGGGCCCGAACGCCGACCTCGCCAAGCTGTTCGAGGAGGCGAAGAAGAATCCTTCCGACCGCAGGGTCGAAACCAGCGTGCTGCACGACGACAGCTTTTTCATCAGCGGCATGCAGGGTCTGAAGAATTTCGCGGTGCGCGCCAAGCTGCGCGGCGGCGAGGTGCGCGGTTTCACCATTCTGTACGACCAGATGATGGAGACCATCGTCGAGCCGGTGATGGTGGCGATGGCGAGCGCCTTCGCGCCGTTTCCGCAAGCGCCGGCGCCGTTCGCGGCGCTGGCCAAGCGCGTCGAATACGGCACCGGGCTGATCGTCAGCGCGCGCGGCGACATCGTGACCGCGCGCAAGGTGGCGCACGGTTGCGAGGTGATCGTGGTCGACGGGCTCGGCAATGCCGAGCGCGTCGCCGAGGACGAGGCCGATGGGCTGGCGCTTTTGCGCGTCTACGGTAAGGCCAAACTGCCGGCGCTGGCGCTGCCGCGTGAGACGCCGAAGTCCGGCGCCATCACGCTCACCGGCTTTCCCGATCCCAAGGAGGAGGACGGCCACAAGGAGCTCATCGACTTCAAGGCGCGGCTTATGAACGGACACGCCATCGTGCCGCTCCAGCCGGTGCCGCTGGCGGGATTTGCCGGCGCCGCCGCGCTCGACGGCAAGGGCGAGGTCGTCGGCATCATGGAGACGCGCAATTACGAGCTGGCGAGCATGCAGCCTGCGGTGCCGCCGCTGCGGCTGATCGGCGCCGCCGCCATCCGGGATTTTCTTGAGCGCCATCACGTGACGGCGGCCGACGGCAAGACCGACGCGCGCAAGGCGGCGGTAAGGATTATTTGCGTAAGGAAATAGTTTTTGTCGTCCCCGCGAAGGCGGGGACCCATAACCCCCGTCTTTCCGAAACTTGATCACCGGGGTTATGGGTCCCGGCTCTCGCGGAGTTTATCATCGGGCCGCGCTTCGCGCGGACCCGTTGGCTCGGCCGGGACGACGGTCTCAGCGGTTCTTCCAATCCGGCTTGCGCTTCTCGACGAACGCCTTCATGCCTTCCTTCTGGTCTTGCGTCGCGAACAGCGAATGGAAGATGCGCCGCTCGAACACCACGCCTTCCGCCAGACTACTCTCGAAGGCGCGGTTGACCGCTTCTTTCGCTGCCAGCACCGACGGCAGCGACAAAGTGGCGATGGTCTCGGCCACCTTCATCGCTTCTTCCATGAGCTGCGCCGCCGGCACCACGCGCGCCACCAGCCCCGCGCTTTCGGCTTCGGCCGCGTCCATCATGCGGCCGGTCAGGATCAGGTCCATGGCCTTGGCCTTGCCGACCGCGCGCGTCAGCCGCTGCGTGCCGCCGATGCCGGGGATGACGCCGAGCTTGATCTCGGGCTGGCCGAACTTGGCATTGTCGGCGGCGATGATGAGGTCGCATTGCATGGCGAGCTCGCAGCCGCCGCCGAGCGCAAAGCCCGCCACCGCCGCGACGATCGGCTTGCGCGCGCGGGCGGCGCGGTCCCAGTCGGCGGCGAAATTGCCGAGATAGGCTTCGGTGAAGCTCTTGTCGGCCATTTCCTTGATGTCGGCGCCGGCGGCGAAGGCCTTCTCGTTGCCGGTGATCAGCATTGCGCCAATGGCGTCATCGGCATCGAAGGCATCGATCGCCTGCGACAGCTCCGCGATCAAGGCGCGGTTGAGCGCGTTGAGCGCCTGCGGCCGGTTGAGCCTGATGACGCCGACGCGGCCTTTGGTTTCGACGAGAATGTTTTGGTAGGACATGCGTAATCTCCCGGCCTTTAATCTGTCATGGCCGGGCTTGTCCCGGCCATCCACGCCTTCAACCGACATGAAACAAGACGTGGATGCCCGGCACAAGGCTTGTGCTCGGGCCGGCCGAAGGCCGGACCCGAGTGCCGGGCATGACGCCAAGAGGCGTCACTTTTGGCATGACGGACAATAAAACGTCGAGCGCCCGGTCTGCACGATGCGCTTGATCTTGCCCTTGCAGCCGGGGCAGGGCTCGCCCTCGCGGTCATAGACCTGGAAGCTGTGCTGGAAGTCGCCGAGCGCGCCGTCGGTGCGGCGGTGGTCGCGCAAAGACGAGCCGCCGGCCTTGATGGCGTCGTGCAGCACTGCCTTGATGGCCTCGACCAGCGCGACGGCGCGCGCGTTGGGCTCGCCCTTGCGGTCCGCAATGGTTGACGCCTGCCGTTTCGGCGACAGCCGCGCGCGGAACAGCGCCTCGCAGACATAGATATTGCCGAGGCCGGCCACCACGCGCTGGTCGCTGAGCGCCGCTTTAAGCGACGTCTTTTTGCCGGCACAGGCTTTCGCCAGCATGGACGCGTCGAATTCGTTGCCGAGCGGCTCCGGCCCGAGAGCGCGCAGCAGCGGCTCGGTGTCGAGCTTGGCGCGCGGCACGATCTTCATCGAGCCGAAGCGGCGCGGATCGTTGAAGGTGACGGTCGCGCCGTTCGACATGTGGAACACGACATGGTCGTGCGCCGTACTTTTGGATTTCTCGTGATAATAGACGCCGGGCTTGGCATCCTTGCCGACGCGGAACGAGCCCGACATGCCGAGATGCATCAGCAGCACGTCGCCCGACGACAGATCGGCCAGCAGATATTTGGCGCGGCGGCCGAGCCCTTCGACCCTCTCGCCCTCCAGCCGCTTCTCGAAGCCTTTGGGCAGCGGCCAGCGCAGGCGGCGGTCGCGCACCTCGACCTTTTTGAAGCGCGCGCCCTCCATGGCGGGGGCAAGCCCCAGGCGCACGGTCTCGACTTCGGGAAGCTCGGGCATGGCTTAGATCATCGTCGCGTTCCGGCCGGCGGGCCCGCAAACGAAAATGGCCGGACTTGTCCCGGCCATCAATCAAATTCGCGCTGTGCCGCCGTTCAAGCCTTGCGCCGCAGCCGCACGATCACGTCGACGCGCTCGATCTCGAAGCCTTCCGGCGGGGTCGGGTTGCTGCCGAGCAGTACGTCGGCGTCCGGGATATCGAGCAGCTCGCCCTCGCCCTCGACGAAGAAATGATGATGGGCGGAGGTATTGGTGTCGAAATAGGCCTTTGACCCATCGACCGCGACCTGGCGCAGCAGGCCGACCTCTTTGAACTGGTGCAGCGTATTGTAGATGGTGGCGAGCGACACCGGCACCTTGGCGCGCGAGGCCTCCTCGTACAGCATCTCGGCGGTGAGGTGGCGGCCACCCTTGCCGAACAGCAGCCAGCCCAGCGCCATGCGCTGGCGGGTCGGCCGCAGGCCTACCTGGCGCAGCATGGCCTTCACGTCGTGCCAGGGGCAGCCGGTGAAGTCGGTGTGCTCGCCGGCGGCGGGCTTGGCCGGGAGGAGTACCGGGTTACGCGACAGGCTCATCGGGAACGCCTCATGGGCCGACCGCGCGCGGCCGGCGAAAACCGTTTCATTTGCAACATATACGAACTAAGTGCCCAGATGCAACGCCCTCGCAATAGCACCTGTCACCGCCCCGAGCGGCCAATATGTCGCGCCGGCCCGGCCGGAACCGCCGTTGCCGGGGCCACCGCCAAGCGCCACCTTTCCTGCGGCAAGCTCGGTATGTTACGAACTCAGCCATGGGATTTCAGCAAAGCCAGCCGGGCGGGGGCATCACGACGATGGAAGACCGGCGCCACAGCTTCGAATACGAAGATTTGCTGGCCTGCGGCCGCGGCGAGCTGTTCGGCGCCGGCAACGCCCAATTGCCGCTACCGCCCATGCTGATGTTCGACCGCATCACCGAGATCAAGGAGGAGGGCGGCGAGCACGGCAAGGGCCTGGTGCGGGCGGAGCTCGACGTGAAGCCGGACCTCTGGTTTTTCCTCTGCCATTTCAAGAACGATCCGGTGATGCCCGGCTGTCTGGGCCTCGACGCGCTGTGGCAGATGGTCGGCTTCTTCCTCGGCTGGCTGGGCGCCCCCGGCCGCGGCCGCGCGCTCGGCATGGGCGAGGTGAAATTCTCCGGCCAGGTGCTGCCGTCGGTGAAAAAGATCGTCTACGGCGTCGATTTCAAGCGCGTAATGCGCTCCAAGCTGGTGCTCGGCATCGCCGACGGCTGGCTGTCGGCGGACGGCAACGTCATCTACAAGGCGCTCGACCTCAAAGTCGGCCTGTTCAAGCAGGACGAGGCCTTGCAGGCGAGCGGCGCTTGAGCCGCCCCGGGCGGGTCTTGTGGAATTGCCTCGGCCGGCCAATCTGTGGCCCAACCATCAACGAATGAGCTGAGTGGAGGATCGTTCGACTATGCGGCGGGTCGTCGTCACCGGGATGGGCATCGTCTCGTCCATCGGAAACAATACGCAGGAAGTGCTGGCCAGCCTGCGCGAGGCGAAATCCGGCATCAGCCATGCCGAGGAGTTCGCCAAGCGCGGTTTCCGCTGCCAGGTGCAGGGCATGCCGACGCTCGATCCGGCAGGCTCGGTGGACCGCCGCGCCATGCGCTTCCTCGGCCAGGGCACGGCCTGGAATCACGTCGCCATGGAACAGGCGATCCGCGATTCCGGTGTCGAGGAAAAGGACATTTCCAATCCGCGCACCGGCATCGTCATGGGATCGGGCGGCCCTTCGACCGCGACGATCGTAGAAGCCGCCGATATCACCCGCGAAAAAGGCTCGCCTAAGCGCATCGGCCCGTTCGCGGTGCCGAAGGCGATGTCGTCGACCGCTTCGGCCACCCTCGCCACCTGGTTCAAGATCAAGGGCGTGAACTATTCGATCTCTTCGGCCTGCGCGACCTCCAATCATTGCATCGGCAACGCCACCGAGCTGATCCAATGGGGCAAGCAGGACATGGTCTTCGCCGGCGGCTCGGAAGAGCTGAACTGGACCATGTCGAACCTGTTCGACGCCATGGGCGCCATGTCGTCCAAGTTCAACGACACGCCGCAGAAGGCTTCGCGCGCCTACGACGTCGACCGCGACGGCTTCGTCATCGCCGGCGGCGCCGGGGTCTTGGTGCTGGAAGAGCTCGAGCACGCCAAGGCCCGCGGCGCCAAGATCTACGCGGAAGTCGTCGGCTACGGCGCCACCAGCGACGGCTACGATATGGTGGCGCCCTCGGGCGAAGGCGCGGTGCGCTGCATGAAGATGGCGCTGCAGGACGTGAAGGTACCGATCGACTACATCAATCCGCACGCCACCGCGACGCCGATCGGCGACCTGAAGGAGATCGAGGCGATCCGCGAAGTGTTCGGCGCCAAGGCGCCGCCGATCTCGGCCACCAAATCGCTCACCGGCCATTCGCTCGGCGCCGCCGGCGCGCAGGAGGCGATCTATTCGCTGCTGATGATGCAGAACGGCTTCATCTGCGAGAGCGCCAATATCGAGAAGCTCGATCCCGCCTTCGCCGACATGCCAATTGTGCGCGAGCGCCGCGACAACGTCACGCTCGGCGCCGTGCTGTCGAACTCGTTCGGCTTCGGCGGCACCAACGCCTCGGTCATATTCAAGCGGCTGGACGCGTGAGTTCAATTCGGTCATTCCGGGACGGCGCCATAAGCGCGTTTGCGCGCGTCTTCGACGCGCTATGGCGCCGGACCCGGAATCCAGAGCCACGTGCAAGCATCTGGATTCCGGGTTCGCTCGCTTCGCTCGCGCCCCGGAATGACAGCTAGACAGGAAAGATCAAATGCCGGGACTGATGGAAGGCAAACGCGGGCTGGTGATGGGGGTCGCCAACGACCACTCGATCGCCTGGGGCATCGCCAAGATGCTGGCCGCGCACGGCGCGCAACTCGCCTTCACCTATCAGGGCGATGCGCTGGCCAAGCGCGTCAAGCCGCTCGCCGAATCTGTCGGCTCGTCCTTGGTGATGCCGTGCGACGTCGAGGACATCGCCACGGTCGATGGCGTGTTCGATGCCGTCAAGCGACAATGGGGCAGCATCGATTTCCTGGTGCACGCCATCGCCTTCTCCAACAAAGAGGAGCTCAAAGGCCGCTACGCCGATTCAACGCGCGAGAACTTCACCCGCACCATGCTGATCTCCTGCTATGCGTTCACCGAGGCGGCCAAGCGCGCGGCAGCGCTGATGCCGAACGGCGGCGCCATGGTGACGCTCACCTATAACGGCGGCGACCGCGCCATGCCGAACTACAACGTCATGGGCGTGGCGAAAGCGGCGCTGGAAGCCTCGGTGCGCTATCTCGCGGTCGACTTCGGCCACCAGAAGATCCGCGTCAACGCCATCTCGGCCGGACCGATCCGCACGCTGGCCGGAGCGGGCATCACCGATGCGCGCTACATGTTCGCCTTCCAGCAGAAATATTCTCCGCTCGGCCGCGGCGTGACGCTGGAGGAGCTGGGCGGCGCCGGGCTCTATCTCTTGTCCGACCTGTCGAGCGGGGTGACCGGCGAGGTGCACTTCGTCGATTCAGGCTACAACGTCATCGCCATGCCGCAGCCTGATGCGCTGAAAGCCGCGGGCGGCGCGGTCGAGGGCAATGGCGGTTAGTGTGTTCCAGCAGCGCTGACCCAGCTCCGCTCATTCCCGCGCAAGCGGGAATCCAGGGCCAATTCGCACCGCCATCAGCTTTTGCTGCTGGGTCCCCGCTTGCGCGGGGAGGAGCGGGAATATTTATCTGTAACATATTGAAATCGTTGTAGTAATCGCAAAGCGACATTCTGTGATGGCGGTCACAGAGCGCAGCGCCACTCCCGGCTAGCTTTAACTCGAAAGCAAGGGGCTGCCTCGTAAGGAACAGCCCGGACGACAGGGAGTAGCGTCATGCGTAAGATGCGGAAGACCATCATTCTTGCTTTTGCGACCGCTGCGCTGGCGATTTGCGCTACCGTCACCGATCTGATCCGCGCCTATGCTGGCGATGCCCCGCTGGCCCCGGCCGTGACCCGCGTGCTGGCGCGCTAGGCTTTCAGTTTTTACGACCCACCCAACCTCCAAACTAAAACGGCCGGGGCGCGAACCCCGGCCGCTTTTATTTTGTTTATAGCAGAGGCGACTATCCGGCCGCCTGCGCCGGCTTGAAGACCGTTCAGCCGAGATCAGGCCAGGTCGAAGCGATCGGCGTTCATCACCTTGTTCCAGGCCGCCACGAAGTCGGCCACGAACTTCTGCTGCGCGTCGCCGGAGCCATAGACTTCGGCAAGGGCGCGCAGCTGGGAGTTCGAACCGAAGACAAGGTCGACACGGGTGCCGGTCCACTTCGGTTTGCCCGTCTTGCGATCGTGGCCCTCGAACACATCCGCGTCGCCCGAAGCCGCCTTCCACACCGTGCCCATGTCGAGCAGGTTGACGAAGAAGTCGTTGGTCAGCGTCTCCGGCCGCTTGGTGAAGACGCCATGCTGGGACTGCCCGTGGTTCGCACCCAGGACGCGCATGCCGCCGATGAGAACCGTCATCTCGGGCGCGGTCAGCGTCAGCAGTTGCGCCTTGTCGATCAGCAGTTCCTCGGCCGAGACGGCGTATTTGGCCTTTTGGTAGTTGCGGAAACCGTCCGCGTACGGCTCGAGCGGGACGAAGGAGTCCACATCGGTCTGCTCCTGCGATGCGTCGGTGCGCCCCGGTGAGAAGGGAACCTCGACGTCTTGTCCGGCCTTCTTCGCCGCCTGCTCGACGGCGGCACAGCCGCCCAGCACGATCAGGTCGGCCAGCGACACCTTCTTGCCGCCGGACGCGGCGCCGTTGAACGCCTTCTGGATCCCCTCAAGGGTGCCGAGCACTTTCGCCAGTTGGGCAGGCTGGTTGACTTCCCAATCCTTCTGCGGGCTGAGACGGATGCGCGCGCCGTTCGCGCCACCGCGCTTGTCGGAGCCGCGGAAGGTCGCCGCCGATGCCCAAGCGGTCGAGACCAGCTGGGAGATGGACAGTCCGGATGCGAGGATCTTGGCCTTGAGGTCCGCGATGTCCTTCGCGTCGATCAGCTTGTGATCGACGGCGGGGACGGGGTCCTGCCATAAGAGCTCCTCCGCCGGAACCTCCGGGCCGAGATAGCGCGAGCGTGGGCCCATGTCGCGGTGGACCAGCTTGAACCACGCGCGGGCGAAGGCATCCGCGAACTCATCCGGGTTCTCGAAGAAGCGCTTCGAGATCGGTCCGTAGATCGGGTCGAACCGCAGCGAGAGGTCGGTGGTCAGCATGGTAGGCTTGTGATGCTTGGACTTGTCCTGCGCATACGGCGCCGATTCCGGGGCATTTTTCGCCACCCACTGCTGCGCGCCGGCCGGGCTCTTGGTCAGCTCCCATTCATAGCCGAACAGGTTCTCGAAGAAGTTGTTGCTCCACTTCGTCGGCGTCTTGGTCCAGGTGACTTCCGGGCCGCCGCCCATCGTGTCGTCGCCCTTGCCGCTGCCGAAGCTGCTCTTCCAGCCGAGGCCTTGCAGTTCGAGGCCGGCGGCTTCGGGTTCAGGGCCTAGAAGCGCCGCATCGCCGGCGCCATGGGCCTTGCCGAACGAGTGGCCGCCGGCGATGAGCGCGACGGTTTCCTCGTCATTCATGGCCATGCGGGCAAAGGTCTCGCGGATGTCCTTGGCGGCAGCGAGCGGGTCCGGGTTGCCGTTGGGACCTTCCGGGTTGACGTAGATCAGACCCATCTGCACGGCGGCGAGGGGATTTTCGAGATCGCGGTCACCCGCGTAGCGCTTGTCGCCGAGCCAGGTGTCCTCGGCGCCCCAGTAGGTGTCTTCGTCAGGCTCCCAGACATCGGCGCGCCCGCCGGCAAAGCCGAAGGTCTTGAAGCCCATCGAACTCCAGCGCGACGTTGCCGGCGAGGATCATCAGGTCGGCCCAGGAGATCTTGTTGCCGTATTTTTGTTTGATCGGCCAGAGCAGCCGACGCGCCTTGTCGAGGTTCACGTTGTCCGGCCAACTGTTGAGGGGCGCGAAGCGCTGCTGGCCGGCGCCGGCGCCGCCGCGACCGTCGCCTATGCGGTACGTGCCCGCGCTGTGCCATGCCATGCGGATGAACAGCGGCCCGTAGTGGCCGAAATCCGCCGGCCACCATTCCTGCGAGTCCGTCATCAGCGCGGTGAGGTCCTTTTTCAACGCCTTGAGGTCGAGCTTCTTGAATGCCTCCGCGTAATTGAACGCTTCGCCCATGGGATCGGACAGGGGAGAGTTCCGGTGGAGCATTTTGAGGTTCAACTGGTTCGGCCACCAGTCACGGTTGGACCTCACCCCAACAGTCGTGTGGTGCATGAACGGGCATTGGCCCGCGCTCTTGTCAGTCTTTGCGTCCATGTTTCTCTCCGATGGCGTTCAGTAATTTTCTTCGGGTTGTTTCGTTATCTGTGAGCTCTCCTCGGGGCGGGACGTCTGCGCGAAGCCGCGGGCTTCACGCTCATGCTCCGCCGCGCCTATCTTGGCCACCTCGTCCTTAGCGGACGATCCGTCGTCCCTCCTTGCTCCAAGTCAACGATCAGGTCTAATCGTATTGATTGCGGCATTCGATAAGCTTATCTTATCGGCATGATCACTTTGCGCCAGTTGCGCTATTTGGCTTCGCTCGCCCGCCACCGGCATTTCGGCCGGGCCGCCGAGGACTGTTCGGTGACACAGCCCGCTCTCTCCATGCAAATCCGCGAGCTGGAGCGCGAGGTCGGCGCCGAGCTGGTGGAGCGGCGGCCGGGCGACATCGTGCTCACCGATATTGGCATTGAGGTGGCGGAGCGGGCCGAGCAGATCCTCACCGCCACCCGCGACCTCATTGATTTCGCCCGCCACCGCGACGTTCTGAGCGGGCCGCTGCGGCTCGGCATCATCCCGACGCTGGCGCCATACGTTTTGCCGCGCGTGCTGCCGAAGCTGCAGGCAGCCTATCCGCGCCTGCGGCTGGAAGTGCGCGAAACCCAGACCGCGAACCTGCTCGAGGAGCTCAGCCGCGGCGCGCTCGACGCCGTCATGCTGGCGCTGCCGGCGGAGGGTGGTGATGTGGAGACGATTGCGCTGTTCAGCGATCGCTTCCTGCTGGCGGTGCCGGCCGCCGATCCGCTGCCGGCGCGCGGCCGCGTCGGGGTCGGCGATGTCGACCAGAGCCGGCTGATCCTCTTGGAGGAGGGCCATTGCCTGCGCGACCAGGCGCTCGCCTTCTGCGCCAGCCGCGGCGGCGAGCGGCCGGCCGGGCTCGGTGCCACCTCGCTCGCCACCGTGATGCAGATGGTGGCGAATGGCTACGGCGTCACGCTGGTGCCGGAGGTGGCGGTGGACGCCGAGCTGCACGATGCCCGCGTGAAGCTTTTGCGCTTTGCCGAGCCGGAGCCCGCGCGCAGCATCGGGCTCGCCTGGCGGCGCACCTCGCCGCGCCGCGCGGACTTCGAGGCGATCGGCAAGATCGTGCAGGAAACGATCCGTCATCCCGCGGCGCACTCCGGCGCGCGCCGGGCGAGCTAAATCTCGATCTCGCGCTCGAGCTTGGCCGGGTCCTCCAGACAGTAATAGCCCGACAGCCGCGTCACGGTCTTGGCGCGAATCCAGTCGTTCATGATGCGGCTGACGTTCTCGCGCGCGATGCCGGCCATGGCGGCAAGATCGCTCTGGCTCACCTTCTGGCGGATGACCACGCGCGAGCCGCCGACATTGTTGCCGAAGGCATGGGCGAGATCGAGCAGCGCGCGGGCGACCCGGCCCTTGAGCGGCAGGAAGCTTCCCGCCGCCACGATCGCATCGGTGTCGCGCAGCCGGGTGGCCAGCACTTTGAGCAGGTATTTGTAGATTTCCGGCTCCTTGACGGCGAAGGCCTCGAAGCCGGTGCGGCTGACGAAGCGCAGCTTGCAGTCGCGCAGCGCGGTCACCGTGGCCGAGCGCGGCTTGCCGTCGATGATCGACAGGTCGCCGACGATGGCGCCGGGTCCCAGGATCGCCAGGATGCGCTCGGCGCCGCTGGCGGATTCGATACTGATTTTGAGCAGGCCCTCGTCCAGCCGGTAGAAGCCGTCGCCGGGGTCGCCGGCCAGAAACAGCACTGCGTCCGCCGCCAGATGGCGCTGCGCGGCATGCGTAAGCAGGCCGGCGGACAGCCAGTCGGGCAGGTCCGATAGCAGGTTATTGGATGGCGGCGAGGGCGTTGCCATCTTCTGCACGAAGCTCCCCGCGGGTTTTCCGCTCTGAAGCTTCGGGCAATCTAGCAGAAAGCGGCGCGCTTTTCCTCCGCGCGTCGGCCACGACGCGCCGCCTGCGCTAGCAATTCCTTGGCGCAATGCCTCAGACCGGCGGCTGGGCGATGCGGACCTCACCGGTCAGGGTGACCGGGCTGAGCGGGTTCAGGCCTTGGTCCATCGGGTGATAGGTGACCAGATTGACCGTCCAGGCCCCGGCGATCATGAAGAAGGCGGTAATGGAAATCAGGATGGTACGGGTCATGACAGGCTCCCTTTATCTATCCGGGGTTTGCCCGGGCGGAGCTTTGCGCTCTCGAATTGTTAGTCAGCCTATGACCCACTCCGGTTCATTGCTGTGACCCACGTCACAAATTGATGCATTTGGTGCATCGTTCTAAGTGTCTGATATTTTTAATAAAAACAAAAAGGGCGGCTGGAAAGCCGCCCAAGGACCGTGCTGGAGACTCGGCCTTTAGCCGACTTCGGGGGAAGCGAGGTCGGTCTTTGGCCGACTGCCGGGTTTCTTCAGGGGCCGCTGACAAAACCGATGCTGAAATTGTTCACGCAGGGCGTCTGCGGGCTGAAGATGACGACGGCCGGCAGGACAGAGCCCTGCACCGCGCAGCTTTGGATGGTCGCTCCGCTCGGCCCAACATGGGCGCCGCTCATGTTGGGCCCGCCCATCCACCAGTTGTTGACGGTGAGGAAATTGCCCTGGGCGACCAGGACGTTGTTGCAGGTGATGTTCTTGCCGCCCACCGTCATGGTGATGTTGCCCTCGACCGCGAAATTCAGGTCCTTGGGAAAGCTGCCGCTGGTGTCGCAGACCAGCGTCTGCCCGGAGCCGACCTGCTGCATGAACCAGGTGGCCGGGGTGGTGGAGCCCTTGCGGCCGGCCTTGACGGTGATCTGCACCTGCGCCCCCGACTTGCTGACGCCCGAGGTGGTGCCGCCATAGGGCTGGCCGCTGGTGATGCTGTGGCCGGTCTCGGCGAAATTGAAGGCCGTCACGCCGTTGATGGCGATGAACATCTGGTTGTCGTGCTCTTTCGCCGCCTGGGCGGCGACGCTCATGGCGCAGGACAACAGCAAAGCCAGTCCGATCTGCTTCAAACCGTTCATGACGTTATTCCCGATTGGGCGGCCACAAGCGGGCCGCGGGTTGACGCGCGGCGTTCATGCAACCAAAAGTATATAACATCTAAAACACCCGGCAAAGTAGTATCGGCAAATCTTTGCCGCTATGCGTTCCCGCGCGGGCGCAAAGAAAAAGGGCGGCCCGAGAGGACCGCCCTGTCTCTCTGCTCACTCCCCCGCAGGCGGGGGAGGTGAAGCAAGCTATTCCGCGGCGTCGCCGCCGGCGGCCTCGCGCTGCTGTTCGCGCTCGCCCTTCTGCTTGGCTTCCAGGTCCTCGCCGGTGGTCTGGTCGACCGCCTTCATGGACAGGCGCACCTTGCCGCGCTCGTCCATGCCCAGCAGCTTCACCTTTACCTTGTCGCCTTCCTTGACCACGTCGGTGACCTTGTTGACGCGGTTCGGGGCGAGCTGGCTGATGTGGACGAGACCGTCTTTGGCGCCGAAGAAATTCACGAAGGCGCCGAAGTCCATCACCTTGACCACGGTGCCTTCGTAGATGTGGCCGGGCTCCGGGTCGGAGGCGATCGACTTGATCCAGTTGATCGCCGCCTTGATCGCCTCGCCGTTGGCGGAAGCGACCTTCACCGAGCCGTCGTCCTCGATATTGATCTTGGCGCCGGTCTTCTCGACGATCTCGCGGATCACCTTGCCGCCGGTGCCGATCACTTCGCGGATCTTGTCGGTCGGGATCTTGAACATCTCGATGCGCGGGGCGTGCTCGCCGAGCTCGGCGCGCGCGGCAGTTAGCGCCTTGCCCATCTCGCCCAGGATGTGGATGCGGCCGTCTTTCGCCTGCGCCAAGGCGACCTTCATGATCTCCTCGGTGATGCCGGCGATCTTGATGTCCATCTGCAACGAGGTGACGCCGTGCTCGGTGCCGGCTACCTTGAAGTCCATGTCGCCGAGATGGTCCTCGTCGCCGAGGATGTCGGAGAGCACCGCGAAGCGCTCGCCTTCCAGGATCAGGCCCATGGCGATACCGGCGGTCGGCCGCTTCAGCGGCACGCCCGCGTCCATCAGCGAAAGCGAAGAGCCGCACACCGTCGCCATCGACGACGAGCCGTTCGATTCCGTGATCTCGGAAACGATGCGGATGGTGTAGGGGAACTCCGCCGGGCTCGGCAGCAAGGGATGGATCGCGCGCCAGGCGAGCTTGCCGTGACCGATCTCGCGCCGCTTGGTGCCGCCCATGCGGCCGGTCTCGCCGACCGAGTAGGGCGGGAAGTTGTAGTGCAGCAGGAAGGATTCCTTGTAGCTGCCCTGCAACGCGTCGATCCATTGCTCGTCCTCGGCGGTGCCGAGCGTGGTCACCACCAGCGCCTGGGTCTCGCCGCGGGTGAACAGCGCCGAGCCGTGCGTGCGCGGCAATACGCCCACTTCCGCTACGATCGGGCGCACGGTCGAGAGGTCGCGGCCGTCGATGCGCTTCTTGGTGTCGAGCACGTTCCAGCGCACGATCTTGGCTTCCAGTTCGTGGAACACGCCACCGATCCGCAGCTTGGTATAGTCCGGGTTGTCGGTGCCGCCGGGGAAGAAGTGCTCCATCACCCTTTCGCGGACGGCGGCGACGGCGTTCTGTCGCTCCAGCTTCTGCGGGATCGAATAGGCGGCGCGCAGGTCCTTTTCGACCAGCCCGAGGATCTCCTTCTCGAGCGCTTCATTGTCGGGCACCGTCAGGTCGCGCGGCTCTTTCGCCGCCTTTTCGGCCAGCTTGATGATGGCCTCGATTACCGGCTGGAAGTGCCGGTGGCCGAACATCACCGCGCCCAGCATGATATCTTCCGAAAGCTCCTTGGCTTCCAACTCGACCATCAGCACCGCGTCGTTGGTGCCGGCCACGACCAGGTCGAGATGGCTGTCGGTCATCTCGTCGAGTTGCGGGTTGAGCACATATTCGTTGTTGATGAAGCCGACGCGCGCGGCCCCGATCGGACCCATGAAGGGCGCGCCCGAAAGCGTCAGCGCCGCCGAGGACGCCACCAGCGCCAGGATGTCGGGATCGTTCTCCAGATCGTGCGACAGCGTGGTGACGATGACCTGCGTTTCGCAGCGCCAGCCGTCGGCGAACAGCGGCCGGATCGGGCGGTCGATCAGCCGCGATACCAGCGTTTCCTTTTCGGTCGGCCGGCCCTCGCGCTTGAAGTAGCCGCCGGGAATGCGGCCCGCCGCGTAGTATTTTTCCTGGTAGTCGACGGTGAGCGGCAGGAAGTCGACGCCTTCGCGCGGTTGCTTGGCGGCGACGGCGGTTGCGAGCACGGTGGTCTCGCCGTAGGTGGCGAGCACGGCGCCGTCGGCCTGGCGTGCCATGCGGCCGGTTTCGAGGGTGAGCTTGCGCCCGCCCCAATCGAGTTCAACGCGATGAATGTCGAACATTTCTTCGTCTTTCTCTCATGCTTTTCGGCGAGCCCCGAAAGCCATGAGCAAGATGGCGAGAAGCTGTCGCTCGTTCCGCGCTTAACGCGCGATGCGAGCAGCGTCTTGCAATCCTGCCATGGCGTTTCGAACCTGGCCTGGGCCCAAGGCCGATCCTTATCGGTCCTTGCCCGTCAATGCCGGCAGCCGAATCGCCGCCGGTCTCAAATGGGCGCCTGCACCTTGCAGGCGCCGCGTGAAGCGCGCGGGGCATATCGCCCTGCGCGGGCAGAAAATCATCGGCGGATGCCGAGCTTTTCGATCAAACTCTTGTAACTCGCTTCGTTGGTGCGCCGCAGATAGTCGAGCAGCTGCCGGCGCTGGCTCACCATCTTGAGCAAGCCGCGACGCGAATGGTTGTCCTTGCCGTGCGTCTTGAAATGCTCGGTGAGATTGTTGATGCGTTCCGACAGGATCGCGACCTGCACTTCGGGCGACCCGGTGTCGCCGGGCTTCTTGGCGAATGCACTGATTACTTCGGCCTTGCGGCCGGCTGTCACCGACATCGGTCATCCTTTCTTATGCAGCCGGCTGCCCGTCAGCCCGGCCAGGTTGAACACGCGCTTGGGGACGATTTCGCCGTGGTCCACTTCGGCGAGCGCCAGCAACTGGCCGGCGACCGTGACATAGACCGGCCCACGGAAAATGGGGGCGTCCCGTCCGCGCAAGATGGCGGCCTGGCCCCTTTGGAGCCTAGCCGCCTCTGCCCGGCCGACGGCCAGCGCCGGGATGTCGTCCAGCGCGGTCTCGACGGGCAGGATGGCGTCGGCGAGGCTTGCCTCGCCGGCCGCGGCTCTATGGCACACGGCCTCCAAATCTTCCAGCGAAATCATGGTTTCTTGGTCGAACGGCCCCACGGCTACCCGGCGCAGGGCGCTGACATGGCCGAATGAGCTCAATTGGCGGCCCATGTCGCGGGCGAGCGAGCGCACATAGGTACCTTTGCCGCATTCGGCCTCGAAAACCGAATGGTCGGAGTCGGGGGTTTCGACCAGCGCGAGCCGAGCGATTTCGACCGGCCGGGCGGCTAATTCGACCGCGGCGCCGTCGCGGGCAAGATCATAAGCCCGCTCGCCCTCCACCTTGATGGCGGAAAAGCGCGGCGGAACCTGCTGGATCGTGCCGGTAAAGCTGGGCAGCAGGGCCCGGATGGCCTCAGGCGTCGGGCGGGTCTCGCTCGTCTCGGTCACGCGGCCCTCGGCGTCGTCGGTATCCCGTTCCTCGCCCCAGCGCACGGTGAAGCGGTAGAGCTTGCGGCCATCCATCACGAAGGGGACGGTCTTGGTGGCTTCGCCCAGCGCGATCGGCAGCGCGCCGGAGGCGAGCGGGTCGAGGGTGCCGGCGTGGCCGGCGCGCTTGGCCTGCGTCAGGCGCTTGACGATGCTGACCGCGTGGGTCGAGGTCATGCCGACCGGTTTGTCGAGCGCGATCCAGCCGTGCACGTCGCGCTTGTCGCGCTTGAATTGCTTGTGCCGGCGCCGCTCTCCGCCCTCATCCTGAGGAGGGCGCGCAGCGCCCGTCTCGAAGGATGGGGGCGGCCCCATGCTTCGAGACGCCGCCTTCGGCGGCTCCTCAGCATGAGGCCGAGAGAGGTTGTCGATTTCGTCCTGGCTCACTCGTCGTCCTTTTTCAAATCGCGCGCCACTTCCGGCGAATGCAGCAGTTTGTCGATGCGCTCGGCCTCCGCGAAGCGGTCGTCGATGCGGAAGCGGATGTCGGGCGCGAATTTCAAATTGATGCGGTGGGCGATCTCGGCGCGCAGGAATTTCTTGTGGCGCTCGAAGGCGGCGACCACAGCTTCCGCGTCGCGGCCGGCCAGCGGCATGATGTAGATGGTGGCGAGCCGCAGATCCGCGGTCATGCGTACTTCCGGCACGGTAATGAGATGTCCCTCGATGACCGGATCGTGCACGTCGCCGCGCGTGAGCATGTCGGCCATGGCGTGGCGCACCAATTCGCCGACCCGCAACTGGCGCTGCGAGCCGCCGGGCGTTGAGTCGCGATGCTTTTGCTTGTGGCGCATTGCCTTTGCGTCCTTTCCGCCTCATGCTTCGAGACGCCGCCTTCGGCGGCTCCTCAGCATGAGGCTTGCTCGGTGCGCCTCATCCTGAGGAGGGCGCGTTAGCGCCCGTCTCGAAAGATGAGGGATGCTTGCTTTGCTTAATGGGTGGAGTTCTTCGCGCCGGCCTGAGACTTGGACTCACAGCGAGCGTTGAATCGTCTCCACCCGGTAGCATTCGATCACGTCGCCTTGCCGCATGTCCTGGTAGTTCTCGAAGGCCATGCCGCATTCCATGCCGGCGGAAACTTCCCGCGCGTCATCCTTGAAGCGTTTGAGTTGGCTGAGCTTGCCCTCGTGGATCACCACGTTGTCGCGGATCAAGCGCACATTGGCGCCGCGTTCCACGGTTCCGTCGGTGACGCGGCAGCCCGCGATGTTGCCGACCTTGGAGACCTTGAAGATTTCCAGGATCTGCGCGTTGCCCAGCATGGTCTCGCGCAGCGTCGGCGCCAGCAGGCCGGACATCGCCTTCTTCACGTCGTCGACCAGGTCGTAGATGATGTTGTAGTAGCGGATCTCGATGCCGGCGCGTTCGGCCGCCTCGCGCGCTTCCTTGTTGGCGCGCACGTTGAAGGCGATGATCGGAACGCCCGAGGCCTCGGCCAGCGTCACATCGGATTCGGAAATGCCGCCGACGCCGGCGTGCAGCACGCGTGCCGCCACCTCGTCGGTGCCGAGCTTGTCGAGCGAGCCGATGACGGCTTCCAGCGAGCCCTGCACGTCGGCCTTGATCACCAGCGGGAATTCCTTGCGGCCGGAGGTCTTGGCCTGCGCCATCATCTGCTCGAGCGAGCCGCGCATGCCGGTGGCGCGCGCCGCCGTCTTCTCGCGTTTCTGGCGGGCGCGGTAATCGGTGACTTCGCGGGCGCGCGCCTCGTTGTCGACCACCGCCAGGCGGTCGCCGGCGTCGGGCGTGCCGGAGAAGCCGAGCACCTCGACCGGGGTCGAGGGACCGGCGCTCGGCACGGTCTCGCCGGTGTCGGACACCAGCGCGCGCACGCGGCCCCATTCGGCGCCGGCCACCACGATGTCGCCGGGCTTGAGCGTGCCGCGCTGCACCAGCACGGTGGCGACGGGCCCGCGGCCGCGATCGAGCTTGGCCTCGATCACGGTGCCTTCGGCGGGGCGCTCGGGATTGGCCTTGAGGTCGAGGATTTCGGATTGCAGGCCGATCATCTCGAGCAGGCGGTCGATATTGGTCTTCTTGATGGCGGAGACTTCCACGTCCACCACCTCGCCGCCCATGGCTTCCACCTGCACCTCGTGCTGCAACAGGTCGGTGCGCACGCGGTCCGGCTTGGCGTCCGGCTTGTCGATCTTGTTGATGGCGACGATGATCGGAACCTTGGCGGCTTTGGCGTGATGGATCGCCTCCACCGTCTGCGGCATGACGCCGTCGTCGGCCGCCACCACCAGCACGACGATGTCGGTCACCTTGGCGCCGCGCGCGCGCATCGCCGTGAAGGCGGCGTGACCGGGCGTGTCGATGAAGGTGATGCGGGCGCCCGATGGCGAGGTCACCTGATAGGCGCCGATATGCTGGGTGATGCCGCCGGCTTCGCCGGCCGCCACTTCGGCGGAACGAATGGCGTCGAGCAGCGAGGTCTTGCCGTGGTCGACATGGCCCATGACGGTGACCACCGGCGCCCGCGGCTTGAGCAGCGCCTCGTCGTCGGCACTGTCGAACAGGCCTTCTTCCACGTCCGATTCCGACACGCGGCGCACGGTGTGGCCCATTTCCTCGGCGATGAGCTGGGCGGTGTCGGCGTCGATCACGTCGTTGATGGTCGCCATCTGGCCCTGCTTCATCATCAGGCGGATGACTTCCACGCCGCGTTCCGACATGCGGTTGGCGAGTTCCTGGATGGTGATGGCGTCCGGGATCGTGACCTCGCGCACGAGCTTTTCTTTCGGTTCGTTGGAGGCATGACCCTTGAGCCGCTGGGTGCGGCGGCGGAACGATGCGACCGAACGCTCGCGCACTTCGTCGGCGCGCAAGGCGGTGACAAGGGTGAGCCGGCCGCGCTGCTTTTCGGCCCCGGCGCGAGGCGCCGGACGGGGCGCTGCGGCCGGGCGGCCGGCGCCGCGGCGGGCGGTGCGCGGACCTTCGTCCTCTTCGGCTTCGAGCGCGGGACGGGCCGCCGGCGAGCCGGCGCGTCTGGCCTCTTCCTCGCCGAAGCGCTTCTTGGCGACCTCGTCGGCCTTGCGCTTGGTTTCTTCCTCGTGCTTGCGGCGATCCTCTTCGTCGCGCTTGCGCGTTTCGGCGGCCTCGCGCTCGCTGCGGTCGGTATCTTCGCGGCTTAAGCGGCGGCGCGCCTCTTCCTCGGCGATCTTGCGCTCTTCCGCCTCGCGCACGCGGCTGTCGGCGAGCGCATGGGCGCGCGCGGTGCGCTCTTCCTCGGTGAGCGTGCGCAGCACGACGCCGGAGGGCTTGGGTGCTTCGGCGGCAGGCGCGGCGGGCGCGACTCTCGGCGCGGCGCCGCGCTTCTTGGGCGCCTCCGCCGGCGCCGGCTCGGCCTTCACCTCGGCCGGCGCGCCGATGACGCGGCGCTTGACCTTCTCGACCACGACCTGCTTGCTGCGGCCGTGGCTGAAGCTCTGGCGCACGACGCCCGTCTCCGTGCGCGGCTTCAGCGTTAATTTGCCGCCGCCCACTCTGAGTTTCGTATCGCCAGGGTTCTTCGTTTCACTCATTCCGAACTTTGTCCTCGTGCGCCGTCAGCCGACGCGTTCGCCATGGTCGCAGCGGGTGGATGCCGAAAGCGCTTCAAACGCGCGGCGCGCGCGAGAAAAGTGGCGGCTCCGGGCCCGGCAAGCAGGGCTGCATGTACCACATTTGGGCGGTTCAATGCCAAATCCAATTGTCCGCCGGTAAATAGGTCGACGATCGCGATTTCGCTCGATTTTTCCGGCGTTTTGCGCTGCAAGGCGGCGTCGAGCTTGCCCTCCAGCTTGCGGATGCCGTCGGCGCTCGCATCGGCGGCGTGGATCAACGCCGCGATATCCTCCCGCGCCAGCGCGCCCTCGACCTTGGCAAAGCCTGCGAGCACCAGCCCGGCTTTGCCGGCGATCGCCAGCGCGTCGAGCGCCGCGCGCAGCAAGAGCCGCTCGGTCTCCTCCGCCAGTTGCGGCCCGGCCGTGACCGGCCGCTTGAAGCCGCGGGCGAACACGTTGCGCTTGACCGCTTCCTCGACCGCGGCCCGGCTGGCGGTGATCCAGAGGCCGCGGCCAGGCAGCTTGCGCTTGACGTCGGGCACCACGTTTCCGGCCGGTCCGACCACGAAGCGGATCAACTCGGCGACGGGCTTCAGCGCGCGGGTCAGCGCGCAATGCCGCTCCATGCCGGAGGCGACGCTGGCCGTCCCGCGATCGAGCTCCAAATCCTGCGCCTCGTCCTGCACCGTCGCCAGCATCTGCCGGTCGCTCTCCTTGCTTCGGTTTCCGTTAGGCCTGCGGCTGCGCCTCGCCCGCTTCGGCCGGCACTTCTTCCGCCGGCGGCGGGTTGAGCTCTTCCTCGGTCACCCAGCCGGCCTTCAGCCGTGCCTGCATGATGAGCTGTTCGGCGTCTTCGCGGGCGACGCCGAGGCCGTCAAGATAACCGGGCTCGTGCTTGCTCTCGCCATCCTTGCGCTCGGTCCAGCCGGTGAGGTCGTCGGTGGCACAACCGGCAAGGTCCTCGACCGTCTTCACGCCGTTCTCGCCGAGCTTGACGAGCATCGCCGTGGTGACGCCGGGCACCTCCTTGACCTCGTCGGCCACGCCCAGTTCGACGCGCTTGGCGTCGAGCTCGGCCTCCTGCTTGTCGAGATATTCTTTGGCGCGCTCTTGCAATTCGCGCGCGGTGTCCTCGTCGAAGCCCTCGATGCCGGCGATTTCCTTCTCGTCGACCAGCGCCAGCTCCTCGATCGAGCCGAAGCCTTCCGACGCCAAGAGTTGGCCGACGACCTCATCAAGATTGAGCGCCTCGACGAACACCTTGGTGCGGTTCTCGAACTCGGCGTGACGGCGCTCCGACTCTTCCTGCTCGGTCAGGATGTCGATGTCCCAGCCGGTGAGCTGCGAGGCGAGCCGCACGTTCTGCCCGCGCCGGCCGATCGCCAATGAAAGCTGCTGATCCGGCACCACCACCTCGATGCGCTCCTTGTCCTCGTCGAGCACCACTTTGGCGACTTCCGCCGGCGCCAGCGCGTTCACCACGAAGGTGGCGATGTCCGGCGACCACGGAATGATGTCGATCTTCTCGCCCTGCAATTCGTTTACCACCGCCTGCACGCGCGAGCCGCGCATGCCGACGCAGGCGCCGACCGGATCGACGCTCGAATCGCGCGAGATCACAGCGATCTTGGCGCGCGAGCCGGGGTCGCGGGCGACCGCCTTCACTTCGACGATGCCGTCGTAGATTTCCGGCACTTCCTGCGCGAACAGCTTGGCGGTGAACTGCGGATGCGTGCGCGAAAGGAAGATCTGCGGTCCGCGCGGCTCGCGCCGCACGTCGTAGATATAGGCCCTAATGCGGTCGCCGTTGCGGAACACCTCGCGCGGCAACAGCTCGTCGCGCCGCACGATGGCCTCGCCGCGGCCGAGATCGACCACCACGTTGCCGTATTCCACGCGCTTGACGATGCCGTTGACGATGTCGCCGATGCGGTCCTTGTACTCGGCATATTGCCGGTCGCGCTCGGCCTCGCGCACCTTCTGCACGATCACCTGCTTGGCCGACTGCGCGGCGATGCGGCCGTATTCCAGAGGCGGCAGCGGATCGGCGATGGTGTCGCCCACCTGCGCCGCCGGATGGCGCTTGCGCGCGTCTTCCAGCGTGATCTGGTTGGACGAGTTCTCGACCGCGTCCACCACCAGCATGTGGCGCATCAGCTTGAGCTCGCCGGTCTTCGGCTCGATCTCGGCATGCACGTCGGTCTCGGCGCCGTAGCGCGAGCGCGCGGCCTTGGCGATGGCGTCTTCCATGGCGGCGATGACGATACCGCGGTCGATGGATTTCTCGCGCGCGACCGCGTCGGCGATTTGCAATAGTTCGAGCCTGTTGGCGCTGACAGCCATAGCTCAGTCTCCTTTGTGATTGGCAGCCCTAAGCTGGGCGTGCCGTCGCTGCCGTTGTTCTTTCCTTTCCGCCTTCGCTTCGCGCTTGGCGGACTTTTCACGTCGTAAAGCCTCTTTCACCAGTTCGTCGGTGAGCACGAGCTTGGCTTCGCTCATATCGCCGATCGGAAGCAGCACGTCCGCTGCTTCGCCTTCGGCCGTGTCGTCGCGATGCACGCGCGCGGCCTCCCCCTCGGTGCCGGCGATGAGCCCACGGAAACGCTTGCGCCCGCCGATCGGCGCTTCCATCTCGATGCGGGCGAGATGGCCGGTAAAGCGCTCGAAGTCCGATTTGCGCACCAGCGGGCGGTCGATGCCGGGCGAAGAAACCTCCAGCCGATAGGCGCGGTCGATCGGGTCGGCGACGTCGAACACCGGTGAGAGCGCGCGTGACACGGTCTCGCAGTCCTCGACCGTCATGGAGCCGTCCGGACGCTCCGCCATGATCTGCACGGTGCAGCCGTCGGTGCCCGATACCTTCACCCGCACCAGCCGGTAGCCGAGCTGTTCGATCACCGGCTCGGCGACATGGGCGACGCGGGCCGACAGGCCCGGCTCCACGATCAGCCGCGGTTCGCTCTCGGTGGCGGCTTGTGCCGTCGGGATGTCCAGATCCTGGTGCAGTTTTTGGCTTCCGGCCATTTTGGTAACAAAAAAGAGCGGGCCCCGGGGGACCCACTCTCAAAACCGTTCGGTTATGAGGGTGTCTTAAGTTACGGCCGGAATATAGCGATTTTCCGGGCCCTTGCAAGGGTTCAGCGCCTCTCGCAAGGCTAACGCTTCCTTCAGAATTTGCCCTTAAATTCCGTTAAAGCCGCCGCCGCAAGCGTATTTCACGGGCGTTTCGTAAGGTTGTTCGATGGCTGTTCCCGCCTCGCTGCTTCCCGAGCTGGAAGAGGTCGTCCAGCATGGCTCGGCGGAAAAGCGCGCCGAGACGCTGCGCCGCATCACCACTTTGTTCCTGGACGGCGCCCCGCTCTTTAGTGATGAACACGTCGCGCTGTTCGACGACGTCATCTGCTGCCTGATCGATGAGATCGAGGCCAAGGCGCTGGCCGAGCTCGCGCGCCGCATCGCGCCGGTGCCCAACGCGCCGGCCGGCGTGGTGAAGAGCCTGGCCGCGAGCGACGACATCGCCGTCGCCGGCCCGCTGCTCAAGCAGGCCCGGCTCGCCGAGCCGGAGCTCAAGCAGATCGCCGAGAACAAGAGCCAGGCGCATCTGTTGGCGCTGTCGGCGCGCGCGAATTTGAGCGAGGCGCTGGCCGACATCATCGTGACGCGCGGCGACCGCGAGGTGGCGCGCTCGATCGCCACCAACCAGCAGGCCAGGCTGTCGGAGAACGCCTTCACCACCTTGGTCAAGCGCGCCGAGGAAGACGGCGTGCTGGCCGAGAAGGTCGGCCTGCGCACCGACATTCCGCCGCGCCTGTTCCGCCAGCTGCTCATGCAGGCAAGTGATGTGGTGCAGAAGCGGCTGCTGGCGCAGGCCAAGCCCGAGACCCGCGCCGAGATCCGGCGCATCCTGGCCAAGGTCACCGACGAGGTGGCCGCGCGCGCGGCGCCGCGCAACTACACCGCCGCGCTCGCCGCCGTGCGCGCGCTGCACAAGGAGCGCAAGCTCACCGAGGCCGACATCGCCGAATTCGCCAAGAACGGCAAATACGAGGAAACCATCGCAGCGCTCGCCACCGTCTGCGCGGTGCCGGTCGAGGTGGTCGACCGGTTGATGAACGGCGAGCGCGCCGATCCGGTGCTTATCCTGGCGCGCTCGGCCGGCTTCGGCTGGAACACCGTGCGCGAGGTCATGAATGCGCGGCCCGGCCCCAAGCCGTCGGGCCAGACGCTCGACGCCGCGCGCGAGAATTTCGAGCGGCTGACCTCGGCCACGGCGCAGCGCGTGGTGCGCTTCTGGCAGGTGCGGCAGGGCACCGGGGAGTAATTGTCCTTGCTGTCATTGCCGGGCTTGACCCGGCAATCCATCATTATTCGCAAGAATTGGATGGATGCGCGGGTCAAGCCCGCGCATGATGGCCGAGTTATTTGCGCCGGAATATAAAATAATTCGGCACCCGCCCCTCGCGCTTGGCCTTGGCCTCATAACGCGTGCCGGAAAAATCGGGCCAGGCTTTTCGCCAATCGTCGGCGCGTTCGGCGGTCCACTCGAAATCGGGCGAGCGCAGCACGCGCGCCAGCGCGTAAGCCGCGTAATCGGCGATATCGGTGGCGAAGCGCAATTCGCCGCCCGGCTGCAAAATGCGCGCTAGCCGCTTGAGCGTCTCATCCTGGATGAAACGCCGCTTCCAGTGCCGCCGCTTCGGCCAGGGGTCGGGATAGAGCAGGTCGACGCGCGTCAGCGAAGCCGCCGGCAGCCAGGCGAGCAGTTCGCTGGCGTCACCGTGATGCAGGCGGATATTAGCGAGCTTGTCGTCGTCGATTGCGACCAACGCCTTGGCAATGGCGTTGATGTATCCGTCGCTGCCGATGAAGCCGACGCGCGCATCGGCCGCAGCCTGCGCGATCAGATGCTCGGCGCCGCCGAAGCCGATTTCGAGGCGCACCTCATCCGCGCCGCTGAACAAAGTGCGCAGGTCGGCGGGCGCCGGCTTGGTCAGATCGAGCGCGACGCGCGGCAGCAGCGTATCGAACAGCGCCGCCTGGCGCGGGCGCAGCGGATGGCCTTTGCGCCGGCCGAAGAAGGCGCGCTGTGATGTTGGTCGAATTCCGGGCCGCATCAGCCGTCATGCCCAGCCAACCGGGCCCGGCCTCCGGCCGGCCCGGGTGTAACTTGTGCCGGGCATCCACGTCTTGCGATTGCGCAACTATCAAAGACGTGGATGGCCGGGACAAGCGCCGGCCATGACGTGGAAGACGCGGCATCGAAGTGCTTACTTCACCGCGCCTCTGATCGCCGCCGCCAGATCGGTCTTCTCCCAGGAGAAGCCGCCGTCCTTCTCGGGCGCGCGGCCGAAATGGCCGTAGGTCGCGGTGCGCCGGTAGATCGGACGGCTGAGCTTGAGCGTGCGGCGGATATTGGTCGGCGTCAGGCGGAACAACTGCGGCAGGATCTTCTCCAGCTTCTTCTCTTCCACCTTGCCGGTGCCGTGGGTGTCGACCAGCACCGACATCGGGTCGGCGACCCCGATCGCGTAGGCCACCTGGATGGTGCAGCGCTCGGCGACGCCGGCGGCCACCACGTTCTTGGCGAGATAGCGCGCGGCGTAAGCGGCCGAGCGGTCGACCTTGGTCGGGTCCTTGCCGGAGAAGGCGCCGCCGCCGTGCGGCGCATAGCCGCCATAGGTGTCGACGATGATCTTGCGGCCGGTGAGGCCGCAGTCGCCGTCCGGCCCGCCGATGACGAAGTTGCCGGTCGGGTTGACCAGGAAATCGGACGGCCGACTGCGGCATCCAGCCCTTCGGCAGCGCCGTTTCGACCGCGTCGGCGATCATCTCCTTGATCAGGCCGGGCGTGTATTTCTTGCCGTTGCGGCTGTGCGCCTTGTGCTGGGTGGACACCACCACCTTGGTGCAGCCGACCGGCTTGCCTTCGACGTATTTGACGGTGACCTGGCTCTTGGCGTCGGGCTGCAGATCGGCCAATTGGCCGGCGTGGCGCTTGTCGGCGAGTACCTTGAGAATGCGGTGCGCGAAAAAGATCGGCGCCGGCATGAAGGAATTCTTCTCGTAGACCTCGCTCTCGGTGCAGGCGAAACCGAACATCATGCCCTGGTCGCCGGCGCCTTCCTCCTCGCCGCTCTTTTTCTTCTTGGCGTCCACGCCCATGGCGATGTCGGGCGACTGGCCGTGCAGCAGCACCTCGACGTCGGCGCCGTAATGCGAGAAGCCGTCCTGGTCGTAGCCGATGTCCTTGACCACGCCGCGCGCGATCTCGGTGATCAGCTCGCGGTTCACCACGACCTTCGCGCCGTGCTTGACGAAGAACGGCGCTTGCCCGCGGCCCTCGCCGGCGACCACGATCTTGTTGGTGGTGGTCAGCGTCTCGCAGCCGAGCCGCGTGTTCACCAAACTGTCGTCGGCGATGCCGAGCTTGAGGTCGTTCTCGATGAAGGCGTCGAGCACGGCGTCGGAAATCTGGTCACACACCTTGTCGGGATGACCTTCGGAAACGGATTCGCTGGTGAACAGGAAATTGGTGTGAGCCACAGAATACTCCTCCGCGCGCGTTCAAGAGCGCCGTTACACGTCGGGGCTGTTTCTTGCAGCGGAGGGCGGCGAGGTCAAGATGCGGGCTGCGTGGGCGGCAGCCTCGCCGCTCGGTGGGATGGCGTCAGTCCTCGCCCGCGATCTGCTCGACCAGATCGACGATGCGGCGGCGCAACTTGCTGTTCTTGATGCGCATGAAGGCCTTGGTCAGGGAAAGGCCGTCGGAAGTGGCGAGAAAGTCGGAGACATAAGCGGGCGAGGGCGCCTCGCCCATGCTGCCTTGATGATGGCCGCCGACATGCGGCGCCCCTTCGAAGAAAAACGAGACCGGAACTTGCAGGATATTGGCGATCTGCTGCAACCTGCTGGCGCCGATGCGGTTGGTGCCCTTCTCGTATTTCTGCACCTGCTGGAAGGTCAGGCCGAGCGCATCCCCGAGTTTTTCCTGGCTCATGCTCAGCATCATTCGACGCATGCGCACGCGCGAACCGACATGCTTGTCGATCGGATTGGGGGCCTTCTTCGCCATAAAGATCTCCTATGCCACTATTGTGCATCGTAATGTCACATGTAGAGGCATTTATGCAATCCGTCATTTCTCATTGATCGATACCTAGCGTCAAAGAAACATGAAAATTACCTATTGTTTTCAGTGGTTTTTCGTCATCTTCCAACGCCCTAGCGAAAAAGTAGCAAACAACCGTCGTCTATCATGCTGCGGGCATTCAATCTATAGCTGCATCCGCCGGCTGCCCACTGCAACCAGGCCCACCACCATTAATAGAATTAAGGCATAGTCGCCGTAGCCGACATAAAGGGTGGGCGCGATCGGACGCGGCAATCGCGCGTCGAGGACGCCCTCGGCGCCGAGCGGCAACGAGTTCACGACGCGGCCGACCGGATCGATGACCGCGGAGATGCCGGTATTGGCCGCGCGCGCCAGCGGCAGGCCTTCGGCGATGGCGAGCGCGCGCGCCTGCTGGAAATGCTGGTACGGCCCGGATGAAATGCCGAACCAGCCGTCATTGGTGACATTGACCAGCCAGCTCGGACGTTCGCCGCGCGGAACGGCGGCGCCGGGGAAAATCGCCTCGTAGCAGATCAATGGCAACATCCTCGGCGCGCCGGGCACATCCAGCGCGCGCCGGCGGTCGCCCGACAGGAAGCCGCCCACGCTATGCGTGAGCTGGCGCAAGCCGATGGCTTTGAGCAGCGGCTCAAACGGCAGGTATTCGCCGAACGGCACCAGATGCACCTTGTCGTAGATGCCGCGGATCGCGCCGTCGGGATCGATCACGTAGATCGAGTTGTAGGCGTGCACGTCCTTGGAGCCGGCAACCGGCGGCGCCACGCGCACCGCGCCGGTGATCAATTCGGTGTGCGGCTTGATGAGGGCGACGATCTTGGCGAGCTCTTCCGGCTCGCGCGTGAGAAAGAACGGAAACGACAATTCCGGCCAGATCAGATGGGTGACGTCGTGCAGGCCGTTCGAATGCGGCCCGGTGGCGCGATCCGACAGCGCCAGATAGCGCGCCATGATCTTGTCCTTGTCGGCGTAGTTGAATTTCTCGTCCTGCTGCAGATCGGCCTGCATGATGCGCAGCTTCACGCCCTTCACGTAAGAGGTCGGATGCGCGTGCAGGCGCGCCGCGCCGAAAACGGCCATGGCCGCCAGCACTACCAGCGCGGCGACCGGCGCGCGGTAGGGATGCGGCGTGTCCTTGCGCTCATCGGCGAGCACGGCGGGACTCGCAAAGATTGCGACGCTCAGGAAAGTGAGGCCCCAAATGCCGACCAGCGACACGCTCTGCGCCAGCGCCAGCGGCTCGGTCAGCGCGTAGCCGAAGGTGTTCCAGGGAAAGCCGGTGAACAGATGGCCGCGCAGCCATTCGGTGACCGTGAGCGCGACGGCGAGCGCCAGCTAAGCGCTCCGGCCCGCGCACCCACATCAGCCGGGCAAGCGCGAGACCCAACCGCGGTATAGAGCGCGAGCACCGCCGGCAGGCCGCCGACCGCGATCGGCAACAGCCAGCCGAAGGTCTTGGCGTCGACCAGGAAGGCGTAGCCGATCCAATAGAGGCCGGCGAGGAAATAGCCGAAGCCGAAGCACCAGCCGGCGCCGAAGGCGCGCCAGGCGCCGCTGAAGCGGCCCGCCGCCGAGCCGTCGACCAGCCAGACCAGCACCGGGAAGGTCAAAAACAGCACCGGCCAGGCATTGATCGGCTGCAGCGCCAGCGCGGAGGCGGCGCCGGCGAAAAACGCCAGCAGCGCGCGCCGCCAACCCGAGGCAAGCACGACCGAATGGGCAATGCGGGTGAGCGTCACGGGCGGTGCGGGCCGGCGGGCGCGCCGGTGGAAGTCCCGCCGTCGACTTTTGGCGCAGCCGTCTCGTCGATCGCGAGCGTCGGCGGCGTGGTGCCGGCGAGCACCACGTCGGGTTCGCCGCGCTTGCGCGGCTCGCGCGGCTTGTCGCGCCGCTCCTTCAGCCGCGTGATGCGGATGCGCTTGACGCGGCGCGGATCGGCGTCGAGCACCTCGAATTCGAACAGGCCCGGCCCCGGGATGATCTCGCCGCGCAGCGGCAGCCTTCCGGCGCGCGTCACCAGATAGCCGCCGAGCGTGTCGACTTCCTCGGCCGCGTCGCCGACCTCGAAATCGGAGCCGACGATCGCCGTCACGTCCTCCAGACGCGCGCGCGCGTCGGCGATATAGGAGCCGTCGGCCTGGCGCACCACCGCCGGCAATTCGTCCTCGTCGTGCTCGTCGGCGATCTCGCCGACGATCTGCTCGACGATGTCCTCGATCGAGATCAGCCCGTCGGTGCCGCCGTATTCGTCGATCACCAGCGCCAGATGAATACGCGTCGCCTGCATGCGCGCCAGCAGGTCCATCACCCGCATCGACGGCGGCACGAACAATATCTCGCGCACGAACTTGGCCGCCGACAGCGGCATGCCGAGATCGATTGTCCTAAGGTCGAGCCCGGCCGGCAGCGGCTTCTTGCGCTTGGCGTTCTTTTCCGGATCGACGGCGGCGCGCACGGTCATGAAGGCGATCAGGTCGCGGATGTGCACCATGCCGACGGGATCGTCGAGCGTGTCGTTATAGACGACCAGCCGCGAATGACCGGCGCGCTCGAAGGTGCGCATCAATTCGCCGAGCTTGATGTCCTGCTGCACGTCGATGATGTCGGCGCGGGGAATCATCACGTCGCCGACCCGGCGCTCGCGCAAGCCGAGGATGTTCTTGAGCATCCGGCTTTCTTCCGGCGAGAAGCCGGATTCGCCGGGCGTCATGACGTCGAGCACGTCCTTCAGGTCGGCGCGGATCGAGCTCGGCTTCCAGCCGAACAGCGTGCGGAACATGCGCGCGAAGAAGCCTTCGCCGTTCGACCGCGGCGTCACCGGCACCGGCAGGTTGCGCGGCTCGAAATGGGCGCTGGAACTTGGAGGATCGTTGTCAGGCATCGCGATCAGGCATTGCCCGTTTCTTGCTGTCGCTCATGCGCGCAGTAAGGGTCGGCGATCTCGAGGCGCGCCAATGCGGCGCGTTCCAGCCCTTCCATCGCGTCGGCTTGAGAATCAGTTTGATGATCGTAACCCAAGAGATGCAGAAAGCCATGCACCGCGAGATGGGCAAGATGATGAAGCAGCGGCTTATTTTCGGCCGACGCCTCGCGCTTGAGCGTCTCGTAGGCAATGGCGATGTCGCCCAGCAGGCCGCCGCCGGGGCGCGCGGCCGGGAACGACAGCACATTGGTCGGCTTGTCGATGCCGCGCCAGGCGCGGTTGAGTTCCTTGACCGCCGCGTCGTCGCTCAGCAGCACGCTGATCTCGCCTTGCGCCGGAACCAGCGCGGCGACCGCATTAATCGCCGCGCGCACCGTGTCGGCGGCGGCGGGCTCGGCGTCCCACAGCGGCGAGCGCACCTCGACGTCGATTGAGGGCGCCGCCGGGCGCTGGCGCGGCGACCAGCTCATGGCTTGCCCTCGCGCGCGCTGACCCGGTCGTAGGCCGCAACGATGCGCGCCACCAGTTCGTGGCGGATCACGTCCTCATGGGTGAAGGCGACATGGCCGACGCCCTCGACGCCGGCAAGCAGCTTGACCGCTTCGGCCAGCCCCGAGGTCTGGCCGTGCGGCAGGTCGACCTGGCTCGGATCGCCGGTGACGATCATGCGGCTGTTCTCGCCGAGACGGGTCAAGAACATCTTCATCTGCATGGAGGTGGTGTTCTGCGCCTCGTCGAGAATGACGCAGGCGTTCGACAGCGTGCGGCCGCGCATGAAGGCGAGCGGCGCGATCTCGATCTCGTTGGCTTGCAGCGCGCGCTCGACGATGCGCGCGTCCATCAGGTCGTAGAGCGCGTCGTAGACGGGGCGCAAGTATGGGTCGACCTTCTCGCGCAGATCGCCGGGCAGGAAGCCGAGCCGCTCGCCGGCTTCCACCGCCGGGCGCGACAGGATGATGCGGTCGATCTCCTTGCGCTCGAACATCTGCACCGCGTGCGCGACCGCCAGCCAGGTCTTGCCGGTGCCGGCGGGCCCGGTGCCGAACACCAGCGCGTGGCGCTTGAGGGCGCGGATATAGCCGTCCTGCGCGGCGGTGCGCGCGCGCACCGGCCGCTTGCGCAAATTGATTTCCTCGAAGGCGAGCCGCGCGCTGTCCGGGGCGTAATCGAACAACGAGCCTTGCGCGATCGCCTGGCGGATGGCGCCTTCCACGTCGCCTTGGCTGAGGTCGCGGCCGCGCTTGATCTGCTCGTACAGGCCCTCGAGCACGCGGCGCGCCTGTTCGCAGGCGCCGCGCGAGCCCTCCAGCGTGACGTGGTTGCCGCGCTGCTCGGCCACCACGCCGAGGCGGCGCTCGATCAGCGCCAGGTTTTGTCCGTATTGGCCGAACAGGATGGAGGCCAGCCGGTTGTCCTCGAACGCAAGCACGATCTGGGTGGTGGCCGTTTCCTCGGAAGCGGCGGCGGGCGGGATCACGGGATCCGGTGTGCGCAAGGTGTTGCTCTAAGCTCCTGCACTGCTCATTTGCTCGGCGCGACCCCCACCCGACCGCCTCGCGGCCGACCTCCCCCTTTCAGGCGGAGGTAAAGAGAGAAAGCGCGCCAAACAGGCTGTTGCTGCCGACTTCGGTGACGGTCACGCGCGCGACTTCGCCGATCATCGAGCGCGGCGCCATGACCTGCACCGCCTGCAGATATGGGGATTTGCCGACCAGTTGCCCAGAGAGCTTGCCGGGTCTTTCCAAGAGCACGTCGAGGTCACGCCCGGCGAACGCCGCGTTGAAGGCGCGCTGGTGGCGGGTGATTACGGCCTGCAGGCGCTGCAGCCGCTCGGCCTTTTCTTCGGCCGCAACCTGATCCTCCATGTCGGCGGCCGGCGTGCCCGGTCGCGGCGAATACATGAAGGAGAAGGCGCTCGAATAGCCGACCTCGTCGACCAGCGCGAGCGTCGCGCGGAAATCCGCTTCGGTCTCGCCCGGGAAGCCGACGATGAAGTCGGAGGTGAAGGCGAGATCGGCGCGGCCGGCGCGCAGCCGCGCGATGACGGCGAGATAGTCCTGGCGCGTGTGCCTGCGGTTCATCGCCGCCAGAACGCGGTCCGAGCCTGACTGCACCGGCAGGTGCACATAGGGCATCAGCGCTTCGAGCTCGGCATGCGCGCGCACCAGATCCTCGTCCATGTCGCGCGGATGGCTGGTGGTGTAGCGCAGGCGGCAAATACCGGGCACGTCGCCGAGCCGGCGCAATAGCTTGCCGAGCGAGGAGGGCGCGCCGTCATCGCCCAGCCCGTGATAGGCGTTGACGTTCTGCCCGATCAGCGTCACTTCGCGCACGCCGGCGTCAGCCAGCCGCTCCACTTCGGAAACGATCTGCGCGACCGGCCGCGAGACTTCCGCGCCGCGCGTGTAGGGCACCACGCAGAAGGTGCAGAACTTGTCGCAGCCTTCCTGCACCGTGACGAAAGCCGAGACGCCGCGCTTGCGCGTCGCTTCGCGTTGCGGGGCCGCCAAGATTTCGAACTTGTCCTCGACCGGGAATTCGGTGTCGACCACCTTTTCGCCGCGCGCCGCGCGCGCAACGAGCTGCGGCAGGCGATGATAGTTCTGCGAGCCGACCACCAGGTCGACGCTTGCAGCGCGGCGGATGATCTCCTCGCCTTCGGCCTGCGCGACGCAGCCGGCCACCGCGATCATGAGGCTGCGGCCTTGGCGCGCGGCCTCTTCCTTCATGACGCGGATGCGGCCGATCTCGGAATAGACCTTCTCGGCCGCCTTCTCGCGGATGTGGCAGGTGTTGAGGATGACCAGGTCGGCGTCTTCAGGCTGAGCGGTCTCGCTGTAGCCGGCCGGCGCCAGGGTGTCCGCCATACGATGGGAATCGTAGACGTTCATCTGGCAGCCGAAGCTTTTGACGTGGACCTTGCGGGGTTTGCTCATGCCACTCAGAGTTCGTACCAACTCATAGTTTAACCCGTCATGGCCGGGCTTGTCTTTTCGACCGGGCGGCCGGGCGAGCCCGGCCGGTTGGTCATCCACGTCTTTGATTTCTATTACGATTTTAAGACGTAGATGCCCGGCACAAGTTTACACCGGGGCCCAGTTGGCCGAGCATGCCGTATTTGGGGCTCTTAGCGGTTTTTCCAACCGAAATAAATGCCGCTCACTCCGCCGCATGCGCCGGCCGCGGCCGTCCCAGCAGCGTCGCCGTCGTCAGATCGCGCACGGCACCTTCCAGCGTCTTGGTCATGGCCTTGCGGTCGCGCCGCGCCGCTCGCCGCAACCGGCTCGCCATAGCTCACCACAGCGTCGACCGCGCCGCGCGCGATGAATTCCTTGATGTGCGGCATGAAATCGAGATCGCCGTACCAGGCTACCAGCGGGCGGTTCTGCCGGCCCATCGGGATGCCGTGCTGGCCGGTGTAGCAGATCGACATCGGCTGGATGAGGATGTCGGCGGCGCTGCCGCCGGCTTGCGCCGCGTGCTTGATGGCGCCGATGAGCGCCGAGCGGAACGGCAGCACGCGGTTGCCGTCGCTGGAAGTGCCTTCCGCGAACAGCACCACCGAGGTGCCGGACTTGAGCCGCGCAACGATCTCGGCGATGGCGCCGGCGGCCTGGTGGCGGCGCGCGCGTTCGACGAACACCGTGCGCTGCATCTTGGCGGTCACGCCGACCAGCGGCCATTTGCGCACCTCGCTCTTGGCGACGAAGGCGACCGGCGCGATCGAGCCGATCACCACGATGTCGACCCAGGAGACGTGGTTGGACACGAACAGCACGGCGCGCCCGCGCACCGGCTCGCCGACCACGCGCAGCTTGATGCGCAGGATGGCGCGCAGCACGCGGTAATAGTTCGAACAGATGAAACCCCAGCCGGGCAGGTGCAGCCTTTCGAGCAGCCACTGAATCGAAATGAGCAGCGGCGTCATGGTGAAGAAGAACGCCCCGATCAGCAGCGCGCGGAGCATCACTCGGCCGTCATTGCCGGGCCGCCGCGCAGCGACGTGACCCGGCAATCCATCGTTATTTGCCAAAGCAGGATGGATGCGCGGGTCAAGCCCGCGCATGACAGAGGAAAGGTTGGCGATTCCATCGAAGAGTCCGCGCTAGCTTCCGCTCTTCTCGTCCTTGATCGGCACCGCGTAGAGCTCGAGCCGGTGATCGACCAGTCGGTAGCCGAGCTTGCGCGCGATCTCGGCCTGCAGGCGCTCGATTTCCTCCGACTGGAATTCGATCACCTCGCCGTTTCGCAAATTGATGAGATGGTCGTGATGCGCCTCCGGATTGGTCTCATAGCGCGCGCGGCCCTCGCGGAAATCGTGGCGCGCGATGATGCCGGCGTCCTCGAACAGCCGCACGGTGCGGTAGACGGTGGACATCGAGATGCGGTCATCGACCTTGGCGCAGCGGCGGTAGAGCTCCTCGACGTCGGGGTGATCGTCGGACTCGGCCAGCACGCGCGCGATCATGCGGCGCTGCTCGGTCATGCGCATGCCCTTGGCCGCGCATAGCGCCTCGATCTGCCCCCTGTCGGTGTTGGCCTTGTCCGGTGCCGTCATAGCGCTCTCAGCATGCCGCCTTCCTAGCACAAAAAGCGTGGCGGTCCCGTGTCTAATGATTATGAAAGATCGCGCCGCAGCACCAGCGCGGCGGCCGGTTTGCCGTCGGCGCTCGGGTAATAATTGGGCCGGCGCGCCACTTCGCGGAAGCCGGCGCGCGCGTAGAGCTTGATCGCCGGCCGATTGTGCGCGTCCGCTTCCAGGAATACCGCGCGCGCGCTCAGGCCCGCCAGCCGGCGCAGATGCAGGTTCAGAAGCTGGCGCGCCAGCCCGCGGCCTTGGGCGCGCGCGGCGACCGCGACCGAGAGGATTTCCGCTTCGTCCGCCGCCAGCCGCGACATGATGAAGCCCACAAGCTTGGCGCCGAGCATGGCGCGGTGCGCGATCACGGCGCGGTCGATGAGCAGGCCCTCGACCTCCTGCTCGCTCCAGCCGCGCCGGAAGGAGGCGGCGTGCAGCGCCGCGATCGCGGCGGCGTCGCGTGGCCCTGCCTCCGACAGCGCGGGCGCGGCGCGCGCGAAGAACTGCGTGAAGAAGCCCATCATCGGCGCGCCAATCGGCTAGCGTCCTGCGGCTGCGCGTCGGGCGCGCGCAGGTAGAGCGGCTTGGGCGGGCTTGCGCTTTCTTGCGCGGCGGCGCCGAGCCGCGCCACCCAGTCGATGTCGGGCGCGCCGCGCTGCGCGACCGTGCTCGGCGGCATCTCGCCGGAAGGCCAGGCCTTGGCCAAGATCGCGGCCGCGTTGCCGACAAGGCGCGGCGCGCCGCCCGTGGCCGCGCGCAGCGCTTCGCGCATTGGTGCGAGGCGCGGCGCCACCAGCGTGCGCCCGCCGGGTCCGAACACCTGCAGATAGACGTGATCGTGGCGGGCGTCGATCGCCGCCACCACCGGCAGCGTGTCGTCGGCGGCGATGAAAGGGGCGGCGTAAGCCGCAAGCGTGGTGAGGCCGACCACCGGTTTATGCGCGGCGAGCCCGATGCCGCGCGCCGCAGAAATGCCGACGCGCAGGCCGGTGAAGCTGCCGGGCCCGGTGGTGACCGCGACGCGGTCGAGCGCGGCGAAGGCCAGCTGCGCGCGCTCCATCACGCGCTTGATCAGCGGCATCAGCGCCTCGGCGTGGCCGCGCTGCATCGTCAGCGATTCATGCGCGACGATGGCGCCGGCATCCGTGTCGAGCACGGCGGCCGCGCAGGCCTCGAGCGCGGTATCGATGGCGAGGACGCGCATGCAGTGATATTTAAACCGTCATGGCCGGGCTTGTCACCGCAAGTCGGGTTTACCCGACTTGCGGCAATCGGTAATGCGGAAGTCGGGCAAGCCCGACTTCCGATGCCATCCACGTCTTTCTTGCCGCGTCCTTAAGACGTGGATGCCCGGGGCAAGCCCGGGCATGACGCCGTATTTGCCAATGGTTCGCAGGCTCAGACAGGCCGCACTTCCACCACGTCGGGCACGAAATGGTGCAGCAGGTTCTGGATGCCGTGCTGCAGCGTGGCGGTCGAGGAGGGGCAGCCGGCGCAGGCGCCCTTCATGGCGAGATAGACCACGCCCTGCTTGTAGCCCTTGAAGGTGATGTCGCCGCCGTCGCCGGCCACCGCCGGGCGCACGCGCGTCTCGATCAGGTCCTTGATGGTGGCGACCGTCTCGGCGTCGCTTTCGTCGAAGAACTCGTCTTCCGCGGCCGCCTGCTCGGCGTCGGCCGCGACCAGCGGCGCGCCCGACATGAAATGCTCCATGATGGCGCCGAGGATGGCCGGCTTGATCTGCTGCCATTCGCCGTCGGTCTTGGTGACCGAGATGAAGTCGGAGCCGAAGAACACGCCCCCGACGTTGGGGATCTCGAACAGGCGCTGCGCCAGCGGCGACTGCACGGCGGCCTCTTGGTCGGCATGTCGAGGGTGCCGGCTTCGAGCACGGGCCGGCCGGGCAGGAACTTCAAGGTCGCCGGATTGGGCGTCGGTTCGGTCTGGATGAACATTTTTCCGCTCCTTACGGGTTCAAGGCCCGTGGATGGCTGAACTATACAGGATAGATGGCCCTTGCGCAGGCCGCGGTCAACCGCAGGCCTCTCGCTCCCTCCCCTTGAAAGGGGGAGGGTTCGGCGTGGGGGTCTTCTTATTGTTGAAAGACGACTTGCCGGCGCGGTGAAATGACCCCCACCCGGTCCGCTGACGCGGACCGACCTCCCCCTTTCAGGGGGAGGTAAGAAAGGCATCACGCCATCGCGTCGAGCTCGTCGTCGCTCAGATGCCCCGGCACGATGGCGACCGGGATCGGGAAGGTGCTGGCGGTCTTGCAGATGCTGGTCACCAGCGGCCCCGGCCCTTCCTTGGACGTGCCGGCGGCCAGCACCAGGATGCCGATATCGGCGTCCTCGTCGATCAGCTTGACGACTTCCTCGGCGGTGTCGCCTTCGCGGATCACGCGGTCGGGCTTGCGGCGCGCGATCTTCTGCGCGATGGCGCCGTATTTATCGAGCGCCTTTTCGGCGGCCTCCATCTCCTCGGCCTTCATGATGTCGGCGACGCCCAGCCATTGCTGATTGGCCTCGCTGGTCTCGATCACGCGCAGCATGATGAGCTGCGACTTGGTGCGGCCGACGCGCTTGGCGGCCCAATGCACCGCGCGCTCGCATTCGTCGGTGTCGTCGATGACCACCAGATATTTGCGCTTGTGGCCTTTCTCGAAGCTGCGGCGCTTGGTGTTCATGTGGGCTCCCGGTTGTTCGTTTGCGCAACGACGCAACGCACAAGCCGCGAATGGTTGCACGGCTGCGCCCGCGCCGACAAGCGGAACTATGCACATATTTTTCGCGCTGCAACGGATAGCGGGCGGTGAATATGTGGTTACCGCCGCACGAAACCGACAATGTCCTTGACCGCCTTCATGGTATCGGCGGCGAGCACCTGCGCGCGCGCAGCGCCGTCGGCCAAAACTTCGTCGATATAGACCGGGTCCTGCACCAGCCGCTTCATCTCCGCCCCGACCGGCCCGAGCTTGGCGACCGCCAGATCGACCAGCGCGGTCTTGAAGGTGGAGAATTGCCCGCCGCCGAATTCGTTCAGCACCTGCGCCTTGGGCACGCCCTGCAGCGCGGCGTAGATGCCGACCAGGTTGTCGGCCTCCGGGCGCGGCGCCAAGCCCTTCTCCTCGCTCGGCAGCGGCTCGGGGTCGGTCTTGGCCTTGCGGATCTTCTGCGCGATGGCTTCGGCGTCGTCGGTCAAATTGATACGCGAATAGTCGGAGGCTTCCGACTTCGACATTTTCTTGGAGCCGTCGCGCAGGCTCATCACGCGTGTCGCCGGCCCTTGGATGATCGGCTCCGGCAGCGGAAAGAACGCATCGCCGAAGCCGTGCGCGTGGATCGACGCGGCATAGTCGTTGTTGAATTTCTGCGCGATGTCGCGCGACAGCTCAAGATGCTGCTTCTGGTCCTCGCCCACCGGCACGTGCGTCGCGCGATAGACCAGAATGTCGGCGGCCATCAGGTTCGGATAGACATACAAGCCGACCGAGGCGTTCTCGCGGTCCTTGCCGGCCTTCTCCTTGAACTGCGTCATGCGGTTGAGCCAGCCCATGCGCGCGACGCAGTTGAACACCCAGGCGAGCTCGGCGTGTTCGGCCACCTGGCTCTGGTTGAAGATGATGTGTTTCTTCGGATCGATGCCGCAGGCGAGGAACGCGGCGGTCACCTCGCGCGTGGCGCGCGGCAATTCGCTCGGGTCTTGCCACACCGTGATGGCGTGCATGTCGACCACGCAATAGATGCAGTCGTAGCGCTCCTGCAGCGCCACGAACTTGACGATGGCACCGAGATAATTGCCGAGATGCAGGTTGCCGGTCGGCTGCACGCCGGAAAAGACGCGTTCCTTGAACGCCATTGCTTTGGCCTCTTGGGAGTTGACGGGCGTTGCCATGCCACGGCGGACAGCGGTTCGGCAAGGGGCTTAGCCGCCGCGCCGCAGCGCAGCGCGCAGGTCCGCGCGCTTCGCCACGCCCAGCCCGTCGATCGCCGCGGCATAGATTGCCACGCCGAGCGCCACCAGCACGAACAGCACCACCAGCCGCCCGACGCCGGAGTCCGCCAGCGCGGCCGGCAGCATTTCCACGAGCGCGAGCCCCCCGGCCACGCCCAGGCCCATGATCGCGGTGGCGCCCGCGATGCGCGGCAGGTTGCGCGCCGCGGTGCGGTCGAGCCGCAGCCAGCCGCGCCGGTACAGCGTCACGCCGAGCAGCCCGGCGCCGACCCAGCCGGACACCGCGATCGCCGCCGCCACGCCGATATAGTCGAAAGCCGGATAGAGCGCGACGCCGCCCGCCACCGCGGCGGCAAGCCCGACCAGCGCCGCCAGCATCGGCGTCTTGGTGTCCTCATGCGCGAAAGACACCGCGCCGAACACTTTCTCCAGCACGTGGCCGGGCAGGCCGGAGCAGATCGCCAGCAAGGCGGTCGCGACCGCGTCGGTGTCGCGCGGCCCGAACAGCCCGTGCTCGAACAGCCCGCTGGCGATCTGCGGGGCCAGCAGCGCAAAGCCGGTCGAGGCCGGCAACGCGACGCCGAGCGCGATCTCGTAGGCGCGCGACTGCGCGTGGGCGTAGGTCGCGGCGTCGCTGGCATGCACGCTCGCCGCGATGCGCGGCACGATCGCGGCGGCGATGGCGATGGAAGCGACGCCGAGCGGCAGTTCGTACAGGCGGTTGGCGTAGTAGAGCCACGACACCGCCGCCGGCGAGGCCGACAGCAGCGCGGTGGCCGCGATCAGCTTCAATTGCGGCACGCCGGACGCGATCAGCCCGGGCAGCGCGCGCGTGTAGAACGCGCGTCCCTGGTCGCGCGCCCGTACCCGCACGCGCGCAAACCGCCGCCCGCTCAGGAGCCAGGCCGCGCCGGTGATCGCGAGTTGCAGCAGGCCGGCGCCGACGATGGCCGCCGCCAGCCAGACGCTCAGATAGAACAGCGGGACGTCGCCCGCCATGGCGAAGGACAAGAGTCCGACCAGCACCATGTTGAACACCGCGGTGCTGATGGTGACGGCGGCGACGCGCCGCTCGGCATAGAGCGCCGCCGACAATACCGCCACCAGCGAACTCACCACGATGTAGGGCGCGGCGATCATCAGATAGAGCGCCGTCAGATCCTGGCGGCCCGGGTCGAAGCCGTGTGCGACCACCGCCACGATGAAACGCGCGAGCACCACCACCAAGAGCGCGATCGCGCCGGTGACGACGCCGATGGTCACCAGCGTGCGGGTGGTGAAACGGTTGGCGTTGGCAAGCCCGTCCTCGCCGGAAGCGAGCCGCAGCCAGATCGGAACGAAGGCGCCGTTGAGCGCGCCCTCCGCCAGCAGGCGGCGGAAGAAATTGAGCCCCTGCAGCACCACGAAGAAGGCTTCCGAGAACGGCCCGGTGCCGAGCAAAGCGGCGATAGAGGCGTCGCGCGTAAAGGCGAACACGCGCGAGATCAGGGTGCCGATACCGACGGTGCTGACGTCGCGCGCCAATGACATTCGCTCAGGGCCTCCGCCCGCCATTGTACCGTCATGGCCGGGCTTGTCCCGGCCATCCACGCCTTCTGGATACTTCATCTTCGTAAAGACGTGGATGCCCTGCACAAGGCAAGTGTTCGGGCCTGCGACGGGATCGTTCCGGCCGCATTGCCTCACCGGGTTCACTCGTTATAGTGCGCCGCGCTCAAAACGAGAGGTCTCCAGAATGGCTGCTCCCCGCTACGACGTGCTCGGCATCGGCAACGCCATCGTCGACGTGATCGCCCGCGCCGAGGACGATTTCCTGGTGGCGCAGGGCATGCACAAGGGCGCCATGACGCTGATCGACGAGGCGCGCGCCACCGCGATCTACGCGGCCATGGGGCCGGCGACCGAAAGCTCGGGCGGCTCCGCCGCCAATACCATCGTCGGCGTCGCTTCCTTCGGCGCGCGTGCGGCCTTTATCGGCAAGATCAAGGACGACGAGCTCGGCCGCGCCTTTGCCCACGACATCCGCGCCGCCCGTGTTGCCTTCGACGTCAAACCGGCGAGCAAGGGCCCGTCGACCGCGCGCTGCTACATCATGGTAACGCCGGACGGCGAGCGCACCATGAACACTTTTCTCGGCGCCGCGCAGGAATTGACCCCCGACGACATCGACGAGAAGGCGGTGGCGGACGCCGCCGTCACCTATCTCGAAGGCTATTTGTGGGATCCGCCGCAGGCCAAGGAAGCCTTCGTCAAGGCCGCCGACATCGCGCACAAGGCCGGGCGGCAGGTCGCGCTCACGCTGTCGGATTCCTTCTGCGTCGACCGCTACCGCGCCGAATTCCTCACGCTCATCAAGAGCGGCACCGTCGACATCCTGTTCGCCAACGAGCACGAACTGCACAGCCTGTACGAGACCGCCGATTTCGACAGCGGCATCCGCGCGCTGCAGCAGGACGCTTCGCTCGCGGTGGTGACGCGCAGCGCCAAGGGCTGCGTGGTGGTCAGCGGCGAAGGCATGGAAGCGGTCAACGCCGTGCCGGTCGAGCAGGTGGTGGACGTCACCGGTGCCGGCGACCTGTTCGCCGCCGGCTTCCTGGTCGGTTTGGCGCGCAACCAGGACCTGCGCGACGCCGCGCGGCTCGGCGGCCTTGCCGCCTCGGAAGTGATCCAGCATGTCGGGGCGCGGCCGGCGGTGTCGCTGAAGGCGCTGGCCGCCGAAAACGGCATGGAAGTCTAGGCCGCAATCCTCATCGTCATTCCGAGACGCGCCTAACGCGTCCGGCCGAAGGCCGGCCCGATGGTGAACTCCGGCGCGGCCCCGGAATGACAGGAAATGTTAGTAACCGGTTGGTAACCCGAACGTGGTTACCGCTTCGTGAAGGGAACTCGCGGAGCGGGCCATGGCCGACGACATCGAGAATACCGGCGAGGCGGCGAAGACGCCGCAAGACGCCGCGCCGAAAACCGAACCCACCGGCGACGCCAAAAGCGAGCCGAAGAGCGAACTGCCCGAGGTCGACTCTCCCGCGCTGTCGCCGGCGGGCGATGCGCCGGAGACCGTCGCTGACGCCGCGCTCATCCTGCTGCCGCCGGCGAACAAAGCCGGCGCGCAAGGGGCGCGTGCGCACTTCCGCATCCGCCCGCGCTACTGGCGCCAGACCGCGCTCGCCGCTTCGGTGGCGACCGCCGCCGGCACCGGCGTGCTGATCGGCAGTCTGCTGACGGGGGCGCCGAGCGCCTCGAAGCCGGCCGCCGCCAGCCTGCACCGCCAGCAGGCCATGCAGCAGACGATCCAACATCTCGGCAAGGAGGTCGCGGCCCTCAAGGTGAGCCTGGCCGCCAGCCGCAAGGCGGCCACCAGCGAGATCGCCAAGCTCTCCGACCGCCTGCGCGCGGCGCCCGAAATCACCGGCTCGATCCCGGTCCCGCCGAAAACGGTGCCGGTGCCGATGCCGCGCCCGGCCTTGCGCGCCGCCGCCATCCGGGTGGTGCCGGACTGGACCATCCACGACGTGCACAACGGCTTTGTCTATGTGAAAGGCCACGGCGACATCTACCAAGTGGCGCGCGGCGCGCCCTTGCCCGGCCTCGGCCCGATCACGGCGATCGAGCGCCGCGACGGCCGCTGGGTGGTGGTCACGCCCAAGGGCCTGATCGTCTCGCTGCGCGACCGCCGGCACTTTGAAGCAAACTAAGCCGCTGTTTTCACTATGAGATTTACGGCGGCGCCCCGGGTCGGGCGCCGTTCTGCTATGCGCCGCGCGCGGGCTCCGACCCAGTGGCGGGCCGGCCGGAAAACTGGCAAATTCCCGGTTAACGAAGGTTAATCGCGGGAAGGTGCGGTGCTCGTCTCCGGTCGCGTGTTTCTGAAGCTCGGGCTGGCGGCTGCGCTGGCCCTGCTGGCCGCGCAGGCCCATGCGCAAGGCGCCGCGTCGGGCGCCAAGCCCGCCGTCAAGCCGGAAATGGCGCGAAGCTGCCCGGGCTTGGTCGCGCGCCGCGGTCCCGCCGTCATCCCGGCCGCGCTCAAAGCCGATGAGCTGCGCCTGACCTATGTCGGTCACTCCACCTTCCTGATCGAGAGCCCGCAATTGGTGCGCATCGCCACCGACTACAACGACTATGTGCGCCCGCCGGTGCTGCCCGACATCGTGACGATGAACCACGCGCACCCATCGCACTACACCGACCATCCCGATCCGGGCATCAAATACGTGTTGCGCGGCTGGGCCGGCGACGAAAAGCCGGCGCGCGTCGACATGACCTACAAGGACGTGCGCGTGCGCAACGTGCCGACCAATATCCGCTCATACGACGGCGGCACCGAGCGCCACGGCAATTCCATCTTTATCTTCGAAATGGCCAATCTCTGCATCGCCCATCTCGGCCATCTGCATCACACGCTCACGCAGCAGCAGCTCAACGAGATCGGCCGCGTCGACGTCGTCATGGTGCCGGTCGACGGTTCCTACACGCTCGACCTGGAAGGTACGATGGAAGTGCTGCAGGCGCTGAAGGCGCCGCTGATGATCCCGATGCATTATTTCAGCGCCTACACGCTTGAACGTTTCCTCGCGCGGGCGCGACAGAATTGGGAGGTGCAGGTCGCGGAAATACCGTCGGTAGTGGTATCCAAGACCAGCCTGCCGTCTAAGCCAAAAGTCCTGGTGCTGCCCGGCCACTGAATGGAGCGAGTGCCATGGACAATCGCGCGGGGAACTTTATCAACAGGGCCGGTTGACCGCGTGGAACTGTTACGCCCCTGTCGCGTTCTTGGTGCAGTTTTTGGGGGCCAATAAAGAGGGTAGGCGGATGGTGCAAACCTGGAGTGGTTGGAAGCGATTTCCGGATGCCGAAAGCGGCGGCTTGGTCGAAGCGCCGATCGGGCCGGGCGTCTATGAAGTGCGCCACACGCTGACCGGGCGCGTGGTCGCGTTCGGGCCGTCCGGCAACGTCGCGCAAGCGCTGTCGGAGCTGAAGGTCAATGGCGGCGTCGGCAGCAGTTTCGCGCGCCTGTTCCGCAAGCAGCCGCTGGTGTCGCGCGTCTCCGACCTCGAATACCGCACCTGCGCGGCGGCGAGCCGCGCCGAGGCCAAGACCGCCGCGCATCGCCTCTTGGGCTTAAGGCAGACCGCCTGGCGCCGGCGCATGGATGCCGGCTGGGCGGCGCGCCAGCCGAGCTGATAACGCGCAAAGCTGTTACGGGCGGCCGGCCTTGCGCCGGCCGCTTTGCTTTTGGGCGCAAGGCGGCGCGGCTTTCGGTCCGCGCCCGGCTTGGCTACAGTCGGCCGGGCAATGGTAAGGGGCGCTCGAAATGTTGAGTGCGGAGCAGAACGATCTCATCACCCGGACCGCGGCGGGCACGCCGGCAGGCAGCCTGATGCGGCGCTATTGGCAGCCGGCGGCATTGGTCGACGAGCTCGCCGGCAACCGGCCGATCAAGCCGGTGCGCCTGTTGGGCGAAAACCTGGTGATCTTCAAGGACGAGCAGGGCCGCTACGGGCTGATCGGCCGCCACTGTCCGCACCGCGGCACCGATCTCGCTTTTGGCCGGCTGGAGGACGGCGGCTTGCGCTGCCCGTTCCACGGCTGGCTGTTCGACGTGCATGGCGCGTGTCTGGAGACGCCGGCCGAGCCGCCCGAGAGCAATCTCTGCGCCAATATCAAGCAGAAGTCCTATCCGGTGATCGAGAAGAGCGGCATCCTGTTCGCCTATCTCGGGCCGGGCGCGCCGCCGGCGCTGCCGCATTTCGACTGCTTCGTCGCGCCGGAGAGCCACACCTTCGCGTTCAAGGGCCTGATCGACTGCAACTGGCTGCAGTCGCTCGAAGTCGGCATCGATCCGGTGCACACCTCGTTCCTGCATCGCTTCTTCGACGACGAGGATCCCTCGCAAGGCTATGGCAAGGTATTCCGCGACACCTCGGTCGATTCCGACATGCCGATGTCGCGCATCATGCGCGAGTTCACGCGGCCCGAGATCGAAGTGGAGCCGACCGACTTCGGCTTCCGGCTGATGACGCTGCGCCGCATCAGCGAGCAGAGCACGCATGTGCGCGTCACCAATCTGATGTTCCCCAACGCCTTCGTCATCCCGATGAGCCGCGAGATGACGATCACGCAATGGCACGTGCCGGTCGACGACGAGAAGCACTATTGGTACGCGATCTTCACGAGCTTCGGCGCAGCCGTCGACAAGGACGAGATGCGCCGCCAGCGGCTCGCGCTCTATCAGCCGCCCGACTACGTGCCCAACCGCAATAAGAGCAACGATTACGGTTTCGATGCGCACGAGCAGGAGCACGCGACCTTTACCGGCATGGGCGCCGACATCAACGTGCACGACCAATGGGCCTGCGAGTCGATGGGCGCGATCCAGGACCGCACAAGTGAGCATCTCGGCACATCCGACAAGGCGATCGCCGCCTATCGTCGACTGCTGCGGCAGGCGATCGAGCAGGTCGGGCAGGGCGAGCGGCCGATCATGGTGCTCGACGAGGCGCAGGCGGCCTCGATCACCGGCCCGCCGGCGATCGACGGCATCGGGCCGAGCGACGACTGGCAGGGCTATTGGCAGAAGACCGATCAGAGCAAGCGCCGGGCGGCGAGTTGGGCCAATGGGCGGTGAGCTTCTTGCGCGCGGCCGGCTGCTCGCGTCATGGCCGGGCTTTTCCCGGCCATCCACGTCTTTAGGCTTGGCCGCAGCAAGGCGTGGATGCCCGGCACAAGGCCGGGCATGACGGTGATTGATGCCCCCGCGTAAAGGCAAACCTGCGTCAAGCTTCGTCGAGCGGCATGGGCTGTGGAGCGCCGCGCAGGAGCGCGCCGCCGCGCAAGTCGAGCGCGATATCAAAAAGCACAAGCTGGAAGTTGTGCGCTTTTCCTTCGCCGATCAGCACGGCGTGCTGCGCGGCAAGACGCTGCTCGCCTCTGAAGCGGCAAGCGCCATGCGCGACGGCGTCAGCATGACCACGACGCTGCTCGCCAAAGACACCGCGCACAAGACGGCCTATCCCGTGTTCACGCCGGGCGGCGGCTTCGCCATGCCGGAGATGGAGGGCGGCGGCGATTTCATCATGATCGCCGATCCCGCGAGCTTCCGCGTGCTGCCCTGGGCCGACAAGACCGGCTGGCTGCTGTGCGACATCTATTTCACGAACGGCAAGCCGGTGCCGTTCTCCACCCGCGCGCGCTTGCGCGACGCGCTTGAGAGCCTCGCCAAGGCGGGCTTCGATTTTCTCGCCGGCCTCGAGGTCGAGTTCCATCTGTTCAAGCTGGAAGACGCCAAGCTCAAGCCCGCCGACGCCACCTGGCCGCCGCAAGCACCGGAAATCAGCCTGCTCAATCAGGGCTACCAGTATCTCACCGAAACGCGCTTCGACCTGCTCGAACCGGCGGTGACGATCCTGCGCCGCGGCATCACCGCGCTCGGCCTGCCGCTGCGCTCGGTCGAAGTGGAGCTCGGCCCGAGCCAGGTCGAGTTCACCTTCCGCCCGCAGGCAGGCTTAGAGGCCGCCGACTGCATGGTGCTGTTCCGCGCCGCCGTAAAGCAGATCGCGCGCCGCAACGGCTATCTCGCCAGCTTCATGTGCCGGCCCGCGCTGCCCAATGTGATGTCGAGCGGCTGGCACCTGCATCAGTCGCTGATCGAACGCAAAAGCAAGCGCAACGCCTTCGCCGATCCGGACGGGCTGTCGACGCTCGGACGCTATTTTCTCGGCGGCTTGCTGGCGCATGCGCGCGCGGCCGCCGCCTTCACCACGCCGACCATCAACGGCTACAAGCGCTACCGGCCCTATTCGCTGGCGCCTACCCACGCCATCTGGGGGCGCGACAACCGCGGCGTGATGATCCGCCTGCTCGGCCAGCCGGGCGACGCCTCCACCCATCTGGAAAACCGCGGCGGCGAGCCGGCCGCCAATTCCTATCTCTACATGGCCGCGCAGATCCACGCCGGGCTCGACGGCATCGCGCGCCGGCTCGATCCCGGCCCGTCGGCCGACACACCCTATGAGGCGGCGGCCGCCCTGCTGCCGACCTCGCTCGGCGAAGCCATCACCGCGCTGCGCGCTGACGAGGCCCTGCGTGCCGGTTTCGGCGCCGCGTTTGTCGACTATTATGCCCACATCAAGGAGGCCGAGCTCGCACGCTTCACCAAGGAACAGGGCGAGCAAGCCGAGGTTACGCCCTGGGAGCAGAGGGAATATCTGGATTTGTTTTAACCGTCATTCCGGGTTCGCTCGCGGAGTTTATCATCGGGCCGCGCTTTGCGCGGACCCGTTGGCTCGCGCCCCGGAATGACATTCACCGCGGACCCAAGCCGATGCCTTACGCCACCGCCCCCGATCAAGTGCGGCTCTACTACGAAGAAGTAGGGCAGGGCACGCCCATCCTGTTCGTGCACGAATTCGCCTCCGATTACCGCGGCTGGGAGCCGCAAATGCGCGAGTTCGGCAAGCGCTACCGCTGCATCGCCTATTCCGCGCGCGGCTACACGCCCTCCGACGTGCCGCACGACAAGGACGCCTACAGCTACATGCATGTGATGCGCGACGCGGTGGCCGTGCTCGACCATCTCAAGATCGACAAGGCGCATTTCATCGGCCTGTCGATGGGCGGCTACACGAGCTTGCAGGTCGCGCTCAATCATCCGCAACGCGTGCGTTCCATGGTGCTGGCCGGCACCGGCTCGGGCTCGGAGCGCTGGTACACCATGGATTTCCATAAAGCTTCGCGCGAATTGGGCGACGTGTTCGAGCATCAGGGCTCCGCCTATGTGGCGGCGAGCTACGGCATGGGCGCGGCGCGCCTGCCGTTCCTGCTCAAGGACCCGCGCGGCTTTGCCGAATTCACCGCAGGGCTGGCCGAGCACGACGCGCTCGGCTCGGCCAGTACCTCGCGCGGCTTTCAAGGAGCCCGCCCCTCGCTCTACGACTTCGCCGGCAAGATCGCCAAGCTGACCACGCCGGCGCTAATCGTGGTTGGCGACGAGGACGCGCGCTGCATCGAGCCGAGCCTGTTCCTGAAGGACACCATCCCCGCCTCCGGCCTGGTCATGTTGCCGAAGACCGGCCACGTGGTGAACCTGGAGGAGCCGGACCTGTTCAACGCCATCGTCGGCGATTTCCTCACCCGCGTCGACGCCGGCCGCTGGGGAGCGCGCGATGAGCGCACGCGCGCGCCGGCGCCAGGTCCGGCGCCGTGGAACTAGCCGGGCGCCGGGTTTATTGTTGCGGTTGCTAGCACCGAGGAGCCGCCAATGCTGAGATGGGCCTTCATCTTCCTGGTCATCGCCATCGTCGCCGCCATCTTCGGCTTCGGCGACATCGCCCACGCCGCCACCACCATCGCGCAATGGCTGTTCGGCATTTTCCTGGTGCTGTTCATCGCCGCGCTGGTCATCGGCCTGGCGATCGGCAGCAAGCTGATGTCTTGAGCCGCGGCGACAAGAATTACTTAATTGCCAAGCCTAATGGCGCACCGGCGCGGTCGCCGCCAGACCAACCCGGTCGCGCTGCCAGTGCTGCGCAAGAATTTCCCCAACGATTATTTGGCTAGAGCTTCGCTTGACCGCGGTATCTTGCCGTATGGGCCGGGCCAGAGCTGCCGAAATTCGCCAAATTACTTTCTGCCTGGGCTTGTTAACCTTTGCGCAGCGAGCTGCCGAATTGCACGTTTTTTCGGCCCATTGGAACGATTTAGCGAGAAAAAATGGAACATTTTGCTAAAATTATGGTTAACGGCGGCTGCCTGTGCCTTGTGAATTTAGTCAGGGGAGTTGCGTCATGCGTCGTATCGCTTTCGCGTTGCTGAGTGCGTTCGCTTTTGCGTCGCTCGGCTTTCTCGCCAGCCCCGCCCAAGCCGGCGACCACGGCTATTACGACGGTGGTTACTACGGCGGCGGCTATTACAGCGGCTACCGTCATCGCGCCTACGACGATGTCGGCTATTACCGCCGACACCGGCACCGCAGCGTCTGGTACACGTCGAGCTGTTGCTACCGCAAGGTCGTTCGCCATACCCGCAGCGTGTACTACCAGCGCGTCTACCGGCCCCACCGCCGCGTCTATGACGGCGACTATTACAGCCGGCCGTATCATCACCGCTACTATTCGAGCAACTATTCCGCCTGGCCCTACCGGCACCATCGCTCCTACGCGCGGCCGTATTACCAGCACTACGACAGCGACTATCTCTACCGGCCCTACCGGCACTATTCCCTCGGCTACAGCACCGTGGGTTATTCGGGCTATGGCTATTGCCGGCGCGTCCGGATCGCCGATGGGCGCGGCGGCTGGGTGTGGGGGCGCGGCGGCTGCTACTGAGCGCGGCTCGCAGGCAGCGATCGGGCGGTCCGCGCGGGTTAGGCGCGGGCCGCTTTGCTTTTCATAAACCAGTAGCCGCACAAATGGCGCCGAGGCTGGAACCTTGCGCCGAAAGCGCGATTGACGATCACTGACCCGATCTTGGCGCCTACCCGGGAGGCTCGTCATGCGTGCTGTCGCATTCACCGCCTTTTGCGCGTTCCTGTTCGCCCTCGTCATGCCGGCCGCTCCCGCGCGCGCCGGCGGTTACGGCATCGGGGTCCACGGCCCCGGTTACGTCTGGTACAGCAGTAGCTGCTGCTACCGGCGGGTGGTGCGGCACCAGCGCGAGGTGTTCTATGTGCGCGCCGGCAGCTACCTCCCCGATAACGTCATCGTCTATGCGCGGCCGCGCGTCCACACCTACGTGGAGCCGCATCTGCGCGTGCGCTCTTCTGAGTTCGATATCTATTTGAACGACGGCGGCTTTGGCGTCGCCGGCTGTTATTGGCACGAGGCGCCCGTCCCTGTCCGGCGCGGCGGCTGGGTCTGGGGCCGCAAGACGACGTGTTATTGAGCGTGGTGTCGGAGGAGCCCGCTATTTCTTTGATCGGCGCCAAAGCGACTTCTTGAGCGCCGCCGTCTTTATTCCAGCGCTCCACGTCGAATGGCAGATATCCATCAGGGTTGCGGCGATAGATGATTTGCTGACTAAGGGTCGTTCCGAACTCCCCCTGTCCTTCGGCGGTCAGCGTAACGCGCGGATAGGTCGCCGCATTGCCCCGAAAAGGAGAGAGCGGTTTAGTCCCTACACATCCACGCTTGCCGCCAGCGCGTTGTTCTGGATGAACAGCCGGCGCGGCTCGACGGCGTCGCCCATCAATTCGTCGAACAGCACATTGGCCTCGTCGACTTCCTTGACGCGCACCTGCAAGAGCGAGCGCGCATGGGTGTCGAGCGTGGTCTCCCATAATTGCCCGGGATTCATCTCGCCCAGGCCCTTGTAGCGCTGCAGGGTGACGCCCTTGCGCCCGGCGGCGGTCACCGCGTCGAACAGGCCGACCGGTCCGTAGATCGGGATCATCTCGTCCTTGCGGCGCAGCACCGCCGGCGGGGTGGGGCGTGGGAACGCCGCCTGCAGCGTCGGCGCAAATTCGTCGAGCTTGCGCGCGTCGGCGGAGCCGAGCAGCGCCTGGTCGATCACCGCCACTTCCTTGACGCCGCGCACCGTGCGCGAAAACGTGAAGCCGGCGTCCTCGCTGAAGGCGCCCTGCCAGCCGCGCTCGGTTTCTTCCGCCAGCGCATCGAGCCGCGCCACGATATAGGGCACCGCCGCGCTCGCCTTCTGCGGATCGCCGCAGATCTCGGCGTTGAGCACGCCGAGAATGGCGGCCTGCTCGATCACCTTGCTGTTATAGCGGCTGTGCAGTCCGTTGAGGATGTTGCGGATTTGCCGCGACGCGTCGATCAGCTTGCGCAGGTCGTCGCCGGCGCGCTCCTCGCCGTTGGTCAGACGCAGCACGGCGTCTTCCAGCCCGGTGTCGATCAGATAATCCTCGAGCGCGCGCTCGTCCTTGAGATACTGCTCGGACTTGCCGCGCGCCACTTTATAGAGCGGCGGCTGCGCGATGAACAGATTGCCGCGCTCGATCAGCTCCGGCATCTGCCGGTAAAAGAAGGTGAGCAGCAGCGTGCGGATATGGGCGCCGTCCACGTCGGCGTCGGTCATGATGATGATCTTGTGGTAGCGCAGCTTGTCGATATTGAACTCGTCGCGCCCGATGCCGGTGCCGAGCGCGGTGATCAGCGTGCCGATCTCCTGACTGCCCAGCATCTTGTCGAAGCGCGCGCGCTCGACGTTCAGGATCTTGCCACGCAGCGGCAGCACGGCCTGGAATTCGCGGTTGCGGCCCTGCTTGGCGGAGCCGCCGGCCGAATCGCCCTCGACGATGAACAGCTCCGACTTGGCCGGATCACGCTCCTGACAGTCGGCGAGCTTGCCCGGCAAAGAGGAGACGTCGAGCGCGCCCTTGCGGCGGGTGAGTTCGCGCGCCTTGCGCGCCGCCTCGCGGGCGGCGGCGGCTTCCACCACCTTGCCGACGATCACGCGCGCTTCCTGCGGATGGATTTCGAACCAGTCCTGCAGCGCCTGGTTGATCACGTTCTCGACCACCGGCCGCACTTCAGACGAGACCAGCTTGTCTTTCGTTTGCGAGGAGAATTTCGGGTCCGGCACCTTGCAGGACAGAATTGCGGTCAGGCCCTCGCGGCAGTCGTCGCCGGTCAGCGCCACCTTTTCCTTCTTCGAAGTGCCCTGCGTGTCGGCATATTGCGTGATCTGGCGGGTGAGCGCGCCGCGGAAGCCGGCGAGATGCGTGCCGCCGTCGCGCTGCGGGATGTTGTTGGTGAAGCACAGCACCGATTCATGATAGCCGTCGTTCCACCACAGCGCGCATTCGATCGTGATGCCTTCGCGCTCGCCCTTGATCATGATCGGGTTGGGGATGAGCGGGGTCTTGTTGCGGTCGAGGAACTTCACGAAGGCCTCGACGCCGCCTTCGTATTTCATTTCCTCGCGCTTTTCGACCGCGTGTCGCTTGTCGGACAGCACGATGGTAACGCCGGAATTCAGGAACGCCAGCTCGCGCAATCTATGTTCGAGGGTGGCGAAGTCGAACTCGACCATGGTGAAGGTCTTCGTGCTCGGCAGGAACGACACTTCCGTGCCGCGCTTGCCGCCCGCGTCGCCCACGACCTTCAGCGGCGCCACCGCGACGCCGTCGCGGAATTCCATGAAGTGCTCTTTGCCGTCGCGCCAGACGGTGAGCTTGAGCCAGCTCGACAGCGCGTTGACCACCGACACGCCGACGCCGTGCAGGCCGCCCGACACTTTGTAGGCGTTCTGGTCGAATTTCCCGCCGGCATGCAGCTGGGTCATGATGACCTCGGCCGCCGAAATGCCTTCGCCCTTGTGGATGTCGGTCGGTATGCCGCGGCCGTTGTCGACGACGGTGCAGGAGCCGTCCGGGTTGAGCGTCACCTCGACCTGCGTGGCGTGGCCGGCGAGCGCCTCGTCGATGGCGTTGTCCACCACCTCGTAGACCATGTGGTGCAGGCCGGAGCCGTCGTCGGTGTCGCCGATATACATGCCCGGCCGCTTGCGCACCGCGTCGAGGCCCTTCAGGACCTTGATCTGCTCGGCGCCATACTCGGCATTTGACGGGATATTGCGGGCCGGTTCAGCCATCGACGGCATCCTCGAAAGGCGGGAAATTGAGTCGGATATGGTGATTTGTCTGACACGAAAATAGGGCGTCGTACAGAACAAAAGCACGCTGTTAATATGTTGATTCGAAAGCGCTTTTTAAAGGCCAGCGGGTGCAAAACTTGCTGCTTTTTTGACCCTTTTTTCGGCCCCTTTGCACGTCCTCGCAGGTGCCCGCTTGGCGGTCATCGAATGGCCTTTTAGTGCGTCCTCAGTGAGTTCAATTCGCCCGCTCTTGCGCGCGGCCGGGCGTTGTCTTCTAAGCAGAGCCCCGCCGATTCGAATTTGCCAGCAATGCGTTGGTTCAATCCAAAGGCCGGAACGCGGCCGCCCCTGACATTCGAAGTTCCGCATCGCCTGCGCGCCATCGTACGCGCCCGCGAGTCGAGCGTCATTCTGCTCGCCGTCGTGATCGGGGTGATCGGCGGCCTGGTGGTCGCCGCCATGGGCGCGGCGGTCAGCTTCATGCATGTGACGGCCTTCGGGCTCGATCCTGGCGAGCGGCTGTCGGGTCGCGTTTCGCTTGATTCGCTGCGCGCCTTCCTGACGCCCTGCCTTGGCGGCCTGCTGTTTGGCTTGGTCACCGCCTACATCACCCGCCGTCGCGGCACCGAGGTCGACCCGATCGAGGCCAACGCGCTGCACGGCGGCCGCATGTCCATGCGCGGCAGCCTGATCGTGGCGGCGCAAACCGTGTGGTCGAGCGGCGTCGGCGCCTCGGTCGGACTGGAGGCCGGTTATACCCAGCTCGCCAGCGGCATCGCCTCCAAGATCGGCCAGGCTTTCCGCCTGCGCCGCAGCGACATGCGCATCCTGGTGGGCGCTGGCTCGGCCGCGGCCATTGCCGGCGCCTTCGGCGCACCACTCGGCGGCGCCTTCTACGGCTTCGAGCTGATCATCGGCAGCTATTCGGTCAATTCGCTGGCTCCGGTCGGCGTGGCGTCGCTGCTCGGCTATCTGACCGCGCAGGCCTTTTCACCCAGCGCGCTCGGCATCGAGGCCGGCTCCGTTTCCGCCCTCGCGCTGCGTGACGTCGTGATCGCCGCCGGCTTCGGGGTGCTGGCCGGCATTTTCGGCATCATCCTGATGCACGGCGTTGCCGCTTGCGAGCGGCTGTTCACGCGGGTGCGAATAAGGCCGGCGTTGCGGCCCATGATTGCCGGCGCCATCGTCGGCCTGCTGGCCATGATCTCGCCGCAGGTGATGTCGTCCGGTCACGGCGCCCTGCACTTGACCGGCCTGTTCAAATTGCCGCTCGCGACGCTGGCGATCATCTTCGTGCTCAAATCGCTCGCCTCCATCGTCTCGCTCGGCTCCGGGTTCCGCGGCGGGCTGTTTTTCGCATCGCTCTTGCTCGGCGCGCTCGGCGGACAATTGTTTGCCACCGGCGTCATGACCCTGGCGCCGGGCGCCCATCTCGATCCCGACGCCTATGCCATCGTCGGCCTTTCGGCGCTGTCGGCCTCGGTGATCGGCGGCCCGCTCACCATGAGCTTCATCGCGCTGGAATCGACCGGCGACCTGTGGCTCACCACCGCGGTGCTGATCGCGGTCATCATCTCGCGCCAGGTGACGCGCGAGTTCTTCGGCTACACCTTCGCCACCTGGCGCTTCCACCTGCGCGGCGAGACCATCCGCAGCGCCGCCGACGTCGGCTGGATCCGCGATCTCACCGTCGGGCAAATGATGCGCGCTGACGTGCGCACCACGGCGGCGGAGACGCCGGTCGCTGCCTTCCGTGAGGCCTTTCCGCTCGGCTCCACCAACCAGGTGATCGCGGTCGACGAGGATGGCCGCTACGCCGGCATAGTGCTGGTGGCCGAGGCGCATGCGCCCGAGCTCAATGCCACGCTGTCGGTGCGCGATATCCTGCGCCAGACCGACAACATGCTGCTGCCGCAGATGACCGCACAGGAGGCGATTTCCGCCTTCGACCGCAACGAGGCCGAAGCGCTGGCGGTGGTCGACAGCGCCGAGCGCCGCCAGGTGGTCGGCCTATTGAGCGAGGCGCACGCCTTGCGGCGTTATTCCGACGCCTCCGAGCGTCAGCGGCGCGAGCTGCTCGGGGAGCTGTAGCGGCGCGCTAGCCGGCCGCCCGCTGCGTCTGTCGGCCGAGCAGCGCAGCCGCCGCCCGCGCCGGCATGGGCTCGCCGGAAGAGAAGCCCTGCGTCACCTTGCAGCCCGCCGCCAGCAGGAACTCGCGCTGCGCGGTGGTCTCCACGCCTTCCGCCAGAACCTCGATGCCGAGCGCGTGCGCGAGCCCGATGGTGGCGCGCACGATGGCCGCGTCGTCCGGATTGCTAGTGACGCCGTCGATGAAGCCGCGGTCGATCTTCAGCCGGCTGACGTGGAACGAGCGCAGGTAGTCGAGCGAGGAATAGCCGGTGCCGAAATCGTCGATCGCCAGCCGCACGCCGAGCCGCTGCAGCCGCCGGAAGGTATCGCTGTGGCGCTGCGCGGTCTCGACCAGCACCGATTCGGTGAGCTCGAACTCCAACTGCTGCGGTCGCACATGGCAGTGTTCCAGGCACTCGGCCACGATCTTGTCGAGCTGCGAGGCGAGCTTGAATTGCGCGCCCGACATATTAAGCGCGACCGTCGGCGGCGCGATGCCCTGCTCGTTCCAGGCGCTGATCTGTCGGCAGGTTTGCTCGATCACCCATTTGCCGATCGGCACGATGCTGCCGCTGGTCTCCGCGATCGGGATGAAGGCGGCGGGCAGCATCAGGCCGCGGGTGGGGTGGTTCCAGCGGATCAGCGCCTCCAACCCGACGATGGCCCCGGTTTCGATCGCCACCTGCGGCTGGTAGTACAATTCGAGTTCGTTGCGCTCGACCGCGTGGCGCAGATCGTCGGTGATCATCACGCGTTCGCGCGTCTCCTCGTCGAGCGCGGCGACGTGGAAGCGGAACTGGTTGCGGCCCTCGTTCTTGGCGCGGTAGAGGGCGAGATCTGCCTTCATCATGATGGCGTCGATGCCGGCGATACCGCTGCTATAGGGCACCACACCGATGCTGACGCTGGTGGCCACATGGTTGCTGCCGATGACGTAGGGCTCGGCAATCACGCTGCCGATCTTGCTCGCCAGCGCCTCGCTGGCGCCGGTGTCGTCGCCGATGTCGACCTGCAACACGGCGAATTCGTCGCCGCCGAAGCGCGCCACCATGTCGACCTCGCGCACGCAGTTCTTCAGCCGCTCGCCGACCGCGCGCAGGAGGCGGTCGCCCATCGGGTGGCCGAGCGTGTCGTTGATGTCCTTGAAATGGTCGAGGTCGAGATAGAGCACGGCGAAGCGCGTGCCGCTGCGCCGCGCGCGCGCGAATTCCAGGCTGAGCTGTTCGAGAAAGACGGGGCGGTTGGGCAGGCCGGTGAGCGAATCGGTGCGTGCCATGGCGGCGATGCGTTCCGCCGCGCGCTTCTGCTCGGTGATGTCGCGGAAGAACCAGACGCGGCCCAGGTAATTGCGCTGCGCGTCGTAGAGCGAGCCGGAATGCCGGTCGACGATGCGCCCGTCCGCGGTTTCGAGCTCCTCGTGGCTCTGCTCGTCCGGATGGTCGTAAAGGTAACGCACGCGCGCGAGGAATTCGTCTCTGTTCTTCATGCGGCTCGCCACCGTCATCAGCACCGGCTCGTCGACGCCCGCCTCCACGAACGCGTGCGGGATGTCCCAAAGCTCGATGAAATGCCGGTTGTACGTGATGATGCGGCTGTGCTCGTTGACGATGAGGATCGCGTCGGGCGAGTTCTCGATCGCCGTGCTCAAGAGGATGTGCGAGAAGCCGAGCTTGCTTTCCGCGTTCTTGCGCTCGGTCACGTCGGTGAGGATGCCTTCGATGCCGGTCAGCTTGCCGGCGGCGTTGCGCAGGGCATAGCCCTCGCTGTCGAACCAGCCCAGCGAGCCGTCCGCCTTTTTCAGGCGGACATCGATGCGGGTATGGTCGGTCTTGCCGTCGACCAGCGCGTTGACGTTGGTCATCATGAGAAGGAGGTCGTCGGGCACGACAAGCTCAAGCCAGTGGGCCGGGTTGGCCAGCAAGTCGTCGACTGAATAGCCGTAGTGGTGCACGTTGTTCGAGACGTAAGTGAGGTCGAACGGCGGATCCGGCGCCAGCCGGTAAAGGATGGTCGGGCTGCGCTCGATGATGCGGCTGGCGTCCGCCATGGTCTTAAGATGCGAGGCACGGGCGATCGCGCCGCCGACCAGCTCGGCCACGATCTTGATCGAGTCGATTTCGGCGATCGACCAGTCGCGCTCGCTGCGGCAATCCTCGAAGCCGATCATGCCGAGCCATCGGCCTTCGGCGAACACCGGCATCGAAAGGAGCGACCTGACGCCGGCGCCTGCGAACATCGAGCGCATCGGTTCATCGAAGTCGCGAACGTGGCCGACGATCGGTTCGCCGCGCCGAAATTTCGGCATCCAGGATTTGAGCCCCACCGCGGCCATCGGTTGCTTCGGGCTTTCGAACTCCGGCGGGGCCGCGAGGTCGGGCATGGTCCACAAATAGTGTTGCTCGATTTGCCCGGCGTGGCTGCCGTTACCGATCAGGAAGATGTGCATGCGGTCGACGCCGGCGGCGGCGCCGATCTGCTCGGCCACTTTCGGCAGCGTCACTTTCAGGTCGGAAGAGTTCAGCAGGTCGCGCGCGGTGGTCGCGACCGCTTCCAAAAGCCTTTCGCGCCGGTGGCTGTCGAGCTTGGCCAGCGCGTCGGCGTGGTTCTGCTCGTGCGGCCGCGCGTGCGTGCTCTCGACTGCGCCGGCTATTTCGGCCGGCCTCACTGAACTCATGGGGCAAGATCCGCCAACGGGATTTGGCGAATTCTACCAATGAGTTGTCGGGCCTATGTTGCGCCGATCGTTAAACTTGTCGGCATCTCGGTTGCCGAAAGCGTAACGGCGCGCGCCGCGATAGCGGGTTACCGCTGCGCGAGCGCGGGCAGCTCAGCCGCGCGGGTTCACCGTGCCGTTGCGCACGTCGAACAGTTGCGCGCGCCCGACGATGTCGCCGAAGGCCGCGGGGTCGGCGCCGGTCATCCACACTTGCGCGCCGAGACTGCTGAGCGCGTCGTAGAGCGAGGCGCGCCGGTTGGGATCGAGATGCGCGATCACTTCGTCGAGCAGCAGCACCGGCGCAAAGCCGGTCATGTCCTTGATCAGCCCGGCATGTGCGAGTACGAGACGAATGAGCAGCGCCTTCTGCTCGCCGGTCGAGGCGTCATCCGCCGGCACGCCTTTGTTGGCGTGCGTCACTTTCAGGTCGGACAGATGCGGGCCGTCGAGCGTGCGGCCGGCGGCGGCGTCGCGCGCGCGGTTGTCTTTGAGCAACGCGCGGTAGCGGTCCTCGATCTCGGTGGCGCTGTGTCGCGGCAGCAATTGCTCCATCCAGCCGTCGAGCGCCACCTCGGCGCGCGGGAATTCCGGCGCCTGGCCGCGGGCTTCGGCAAGCGCCGCCGACAGGCGCGCCACCGTCTCCGCGCGCGCCGCCGCCACCGCCACCGCCAGCTCCGCGGTCTCGTGCTCGACCGCTTCGAGCCAATGCGGGTCGTTGGTTGAGTCCTCCAGCAGCCGGTTGCGCGAGCGCAACGAGCGCTCTAGCGCGTTGACGCGGCCGGCATGCGCCGCGTCCACCGCCAAGACGAGACGATCGAGAAAGCGGCGGCGCTCGGAGGCCGGCCCGTTGAACAGCCGGTCCATGGCCGGCACCAGCCAGACGACGCGTAAGTGATCGGCGAAGGCGGCGGCCGAGCCGACCTTCTCGCGGTCGATGCGGCATTGCCGCACCGGGACCGCGTCCTCGCCGGCCGGCGCCTCGATGCCGGTGCCGAGGGTGGCGAGCCCGAGCATGCCCTCGATCTCGGCCGACACCGCCCAGGTGCCGTCGCCCTCGGAAAAGGCGAGCTCCTCCATGGTGGCGCGGCGCAGGCCCCGGCCAGGCGCCAAGAGCGAGATCGCTTCGATCAGATTGGTCTTGCCGGCGCCGTTCGCGCCGGTGAGCACGACCGGCCCGGCCGCGCCAAGTTCCACCTGCGCGGCATGATAGCTGCGGAAGTTGGTAAGCGAGAGGCGGCGCAGAAAGGCGGCGGACATGGCATTGCTGTAGTGCAGCGTTGCCCTGCTCTCAACCCGCCCTCATCCTGAGGAGCGCCCGAAGGGCGCGTCTCGAAGGACGAGGGCGGCCCCATCCTTCGAGACGCCTGCTTCGCAGGCTCCTCAGGATGAGGCCGCGAGAGGCCCTACACCCGCATCGGCATCAGCACGTAGAGCGCGCCCTTGGCGTCCTTGTCCTGGATCAGCGTGGGCGAGCCCGGATCGGCGAGCTTGAGCACCGCCACCTCGCCCTCGATCTGCGCGGCGATGTCGAGCAAATAGCGCGAGTTGAAGCCGATATCGATCGGATCGGCGTCGTAGTCGACCTCGATCTCTTCGGTGGCGCTGCCCGAATCCGGATTGGTCACCGACAGCACCAGCCGCCCGCCGGTGATCGACAGCTTGACCGCGCGACCGCGCTCGCTCGACACGGTGGAGACGCGGTCGACCGCCGCCTCGAAATCCTTCTTGTCGACGGTCAAGAGCTTGTCGTTGTTGACCGGGATGACGCGCGCATAGTCGGGGAAGGTGCCGTCGATCAGCTTGGACGTCAGCACCACATTGCCGATGGTGAAGCGGATCTTGCCGGCCGACAATTCGATTCCCACCTCGCCTTCGCCGCTCTCGATCAGCCGTTGCACTTCGCCCACCGTCTTGCGCGGTACGATGATGCCCGGCATGCCGGCGGCGCCTTCCGGCAGCGGTAATTCGCACTGCGCCAGGCGATGCCCGTCGGTCGCCACCGCGCGCAACGTGGCGTTATTGCCCTCGCCGGCGGTGTGCAGATAGATGCCGTTGAGATAATAGCGCGTCTCTTCGGTCGAGATGGCGAACTGGGTCTTGTCGATCAGCCGCTTCAAGTCGGCGGCCGGCAATTTGAAGGAATGGCTCATCTCGCCGGCGGCGAGATCGGGGAAGTCGCTCTCCGGCAGCGTCTGCAGCGTGAAGCGCGAGCGCCCGGCGCGGATCGACAGCACGGCGCGGTCGCCGGAGCCCTCCAGCACGATCTGCGCGCCCTCCGGCAGCTTGCGCACGATGTCGTAGATCATGTGCGCCGGCACGGTGGTGGCGCCGCCGGGCGCGACTTCCGCGGCGATCGAGTTGGTGACTTCCAGGTCGAGGTCGGTGGCCTTCAGGCTGAGCGCGCCCTTGTCGGCCTTGATCAGCACATTGGCCAGGATCGGAATGGTATTGCGCCGCTCGACCACGCGGTGCACGTGGCCCAGCGACTTCAAAAGCTCTGCACGCTCGACGGTAACCTTCATGGAGAGACCCGCTGGGGCGCCTTCGCAATTGACGGGAAACCAGGCGCGACGGCAAGCCGGCCGATCGCAGGATGCGGGGCCGGGGGGCAAAGGTGACGTGCCGGCGCGAAAATCGCAAGCCTGCCGGGGCTTAAGCCGGCCCTATCCCCAGCCGGTCCACAGGGGCCCCTTCACCTCTCCCCGCTTGCGGGGAGGGGTCGCCCACCAAGCGATAGCGCAGGCGGGCGGGTGAGGGGGCGTTTCGGCTGGTCTGAGCACCACAGAAGCGCCCCCTCACCCGACTTCCTCGCTGCGCTCGGAGGTCGACCTCTCCCCGCAAGCGGGGAGAGGTAGGGGCGGGGAGGCTGGCCTACTCCTGCAACTGCCGCTTGAGGATCTCGATCTCCTCGGCCAGCGCCATGTCGTTGCCCACCAGGCCCTCGATCTTGCGCACCGCATGCAGCACCGTGGTGTGGTCGCGGCCGCCGAACCGCCGGCCGATCTCGGGCAGGGACCTCAGCGTCAGGGTCTTGGCCAGATACATCGCCACCTGGCGCGGGCGCACGACATTGGCGGTGCGGCGCGAGGACAACAGGTCCGAGCGGCTGACATTGTACTGCCGCGCCACCACCCGCTGGATGTCCTCGATCTTGACCCGTTTCGGCTCCTGCGGGCGGATCAGGTCGCGCACCTCGCGCTCGGCCATTTCCAAGGTCACCGCGTGGCCGGTCAGCTTGTTGTGCGCCAGCAGCCGGTTGAGCGCGCCTTCCAGGTCGCGTCCGTTATGGGTGACGGTCTTGGCGATATAGCCCAACACCGGCAGCGGCACGTCGAAGCTCGGATGGTGCGCGCGCGCCGCCATCACGCGGGCTTTGAGGATTTCGAAGCGCAATTCCTCGCCCAGCGGGCCCATTTCCACCACCAGCCCGCCGGCCAGCCGCGAACGCACGCGGTCGTCCAGGCTTTCCAGTTCCGAGGGCGGCCGGTCGGAGGCGATCACCACCTGCCGGCCGGCGTCGATCAGGGCGTTGAGCGTGTGGCAGAACTCGGCCTGCGTCGACTTGCCCTGCAGGAACTGCAGGTCGTCGATCACCAGGACGCCGATGCCGCGCAATGCTTCCTTGAAGGCAAGCGCCGTTTGGGTGCGCAAAGCCGAGACGAAGCCGTACATGAACTTCTCGGCGGTGAGATAGAGAACCTTGCGCTCGCCTACGGCGTTGCCGGACCAGGTGATGGCCTGCAGCAGGTGCGTCTTGCCCAAGCCCACGCCGGCATGGATGTAGAGCGGGTTGAACATCACCGCGTCGCTGCGCTTGGCGGCGGCCACCTGCTTGGCGGCCGCGTGCGCCAATGTATTGGAGCGGCCGACCACGAAGCTCTCGAAACTGAGGCGGGCATCGAGCGGCGAGCCGCCGAGCGCCTCGTGCATGCCCGGGTCGCCGGCCGCCATCGGGCGGCCATTGCCCTGGCCGTTGCCGGCCGGCAGGCGGGCGCCGGCGCTCTCCAATTCCGGCTTGGGCTTGGCCACCGCCGAGCGCAGCACCGCCGAGCGCACGATCAATTCGATGCGGGTGACCTTGCCATCGTGCGCCTGCCAGCAGGCCAGCACCCGCTCGGCATAGTGCGACTGGATCCAACTCTTGAGGAAGCGGGTCGGCACCGACAGGCGCACCGTGCCGTCCTCGATCGCTTCCAGGTCCATGCGCGGGAACCAGCTCGAATAGACGTCGTCGCCGACTTCCGCCCGCAGGCGCTCCCTGACCCGTGACCAGCTTTCCTGACCCGCGTTGGACATTTTCTTGTTCTCTTTTCCGGCTGAATGGTTGAAACGGACGCGGGTTGCTCGGCTTGGCGGGTCTTGGCCGCCAACGCGCCGGAACGGGACGCAACAACACTCATTCGATGATGTCGGCGGGTGGTTGCTCCGCGAAGGCGGCGAAGCGGCGCGACATCGAGCGAGGGTGCTGCGTCTTCAGCCAGCGGGCGGCGGCACGGCGCCTTGTACGCCGGTCGCGAACGCGGACGCGCTATGGCTGGAAGAAAGCACGCTGGATGAAAAGCGGGAAAAATCGCAAGTCGAACGAGTCGCAGCGCAATCGGAGCCCACACTGGACGGTACGTGTCCCAATGGAGCGTGCTTGGCAAACGGCACTGCACCCTGCGCTGTCATAATCGACCCCCCTCATCCGGGCTGTTGCCCGCTATGTCCGTCCGCACGTGCGCAGCGGTCCGCCAGGTTTTCGCCGATCGAAACTTCGAGCGCTTGCGCGGTATTCGAATCCCGATCCTTGACCCCGGCATCCGGCTGCCCCAACCCCGTGCCCCACGCGCTCTCGCGTCACGAGGCAAACAACAGCCGTTCTCATCCGCTGATGAGCGTGTGGTGAGACCTTTTCCTGATGACGTTCGGAGAATTCCGAACGCGCATTTAAAAATACACAAGCGTTGTTTGTCGGCAATGAGTTTTGACGGCGTGCAAGCCGCGTGTGGCGGTACAATTCGCGCCGTTGCGGCAGCGGAACGCCAAGAACGCTGAACAAGGTGTTGATGATTCGCGCGGAATTACCGAGTCGAATTGCACGCTGCAAGCCCGCGCGATGATGAAATATTGTTCGCGGCTATGGCGGCGGAAAGCCCCGTCGCGTAGGCATTTCCCGGTCCTTGCGCGTGCTTTGACGTTAAGTCGTTATCGGTGCGTAAAAATTCTTGCGCGAAAAATCAAGGTAGCCCCTGCGGCCAAGCCTTTGCGCTATCGTGCTCGCGTCGGCGCGCAGCGCAAATTCGCAAGCAAAATCGCGGCGAGCAAATGTTTGCTACGCAGCGATGACGGTTTCATAACACTGTCGGCGCCGCGCACGACAGCGCGGCGCGGACGATCCGCCGGATTTCATTCAAATTTGATGCCAAACCGCCGGCGCGGGCGCGCGGCCGGCGCGTTCGACGCTTAAAAAACTACTTGCCGAGCTTGGCGACGCGATGGGCGAGCCGCGACACCTTGCGGCTGGCATTGTTCTTGTGCACGACGCCGCGCTGCGCCGCCCGCATGATCGCGGGCTCCGCCGCCTTCAGCGCGGCTGCGGCTGCGGCGCGGTCGCCTGCGGCGATGGCTTCCTCGACCTTGCGGACCGAGCCGCGCAGCGCCGAACGGCGCACCTTGTTGACTTCGGTCCGGCGCGCGATCACGCGCGTGGCTTTGCGGGCGGACTTGGTATTGGCCATTTGACTCTCATCTGACGTGGCGCCGGCGCGGATTTATCGGCGATAAGCGCCCGGATTTTGCAAGAAAATGCGGCGGCGGAAAGGTCCGCCGCCAAGGCAGAGGCTTATAGTGAGGCCCCGCGCAGGCGTCAACGCTTCCATTGACGCCTCAAGCTACCCGTTTGGCCCGCACGGCGTCGTAGCCCGCGGTCACCGCGGCGCGGTCGGCGGCCGAGAAGGGCGCCAGCGGCGGTTTGACCCGCGCAAGCTGCGGATCGCCGTGGATGTGCGCGAGCAGCGCTTTGACGCCCGCGACCAGCGGCTTGCCGTCGAACAATTTGCGAACCGTCACCGCCGCGTCGAGCGCGGCCTCGTCGCCTTGCGTCCAGGCGCGCCCGCACAGATCGGCATTGCAATTGGCGGTCGCCGAAATGCAACCGGCGAAGGCGCCATTGCGCGCCTCGATCAGCACCGCCTCGTTCGACGGGAACACGGCGAAATCGGACGCGATCGCCGCCGCCGCGCGCGCGAATGCCATGTCGCCGGAGGAATCCTTCAAGCCGACGATACGTCCAGGGTATGCATCGCGCAGCCGCTTCACCAGCGCGACGTGCCAGGGCAGGCCGGACATCGCCGGAAAATGGTAGAGGTAAAGCGGGATCGCGCTCGCCTGCACCAATGCGCTTATATAGGCAGCCAATCCGTCGTCCGGCACGCCCTTGTAGTAGAACGGCGGCAGCACCAACGCGCCGGCAAAGCCGAGCGCCTCGGCGTGCTTGGTCAGCGCCACCGCGTCCGCCACCGCCGCGGCGCCGGTGCCGACCATCAGCCGGTCGAGCGGCAGCGCATGCGTCTTGTAGGCGCTCATCACCGCCATGCGCTCCTCGCGCGAGAACGAAGTGGCCTCGCCGGTGGTGCCGAGCACGTTGAGCCCGTCGCAGCCATTGTCGAGCAGGAAGCGCGCGAGCTTGACGGCGCGCGCGAGGTCCGGCGCGCCGCTTTCTTCGACCGGCGTGGCGACCGCCGCGATCACGCCGGACAAAGTCTTGCTCACTGATGCGTCCCTCTCTTCGTCATGGCCGGACCCGGTTGGCCGGGCATGACGGCGGCTAGTCAATCACCCGCTGATGTTGTACGCCGCCAGCGCCGCCATGTTGACGAGCTGGTTGTCTTTCGCGCCCAATTGCACGATCTGCACCGGCCGGTCGAGCCCGACCAGCAGCGGCCCGATCACGGTGGCGCCGCCCAGTTCCTGCAGCATCTTGGTCGAGATCGAGGCCGAGTGGAACGCCGGCATCACCAGCACATTGGCCGGGCCCGACAGCCGGCAGAACGGGTAGGGCGCCATCAACGCGGCGTTGAGCGCGATGTCGGCGGCCATCTCGCCGTCATATTCGAAATCGACCCGCTTGCCGTCGAGGATCTTCACCGCCTCGATCACGCGCGCCGAGCGCTCGCCCTCCGGGTGCCCGAAAGTGGAGAAGGCGAGCAACGCAAGGCGCGGCTCGTAGCCGAGCCGGCGCGCCACGCCCGCCGCCTCGATGGCGATCTCGGCCAGCTCCTCGGCGTTCGGCATCTCGGTCACCGCGGTGTCGGCCACCAGCACGGTGCGCCCGCGCGCCACCACCAGCGAGGCGCCGATCACGCGGTGGCCGGGCTTGGGGTCGATCACGCGCCGCACGTCCTCCAGCGCCACCGAGAAATTGCGCGTCACGCCCGTCACCATGGCGTCGGCGTCGCCCAGCGCCACCATGCAGGCGGCGAAATGGTTGCGGTCGGTATTCACCAGCCGCTGGCAGTCGCGCACCAGATAGCCGTGCCGTTGCAGCCGCTCGTAGAGGTAATTGGTGTAGACGCTGTTGCGCCTCGACACCGCGGCATTGATGATCTCGATGCCCTCGCCGAGCTCGATGCCGGACTCGACCGCCGATGCGCGCACGCGGTCCTCGCGCCCGACCAGCAGCGCGCTGCCGAGGCCGGCTTGCACGAAGCTCGCCGCCGCGCGGATCACCTGCTCCTCCTCGCCTTCTGCGAACACGACGCGCTTGGGCGAGCGGCGCAGCCGGTTGAACACCTGCACCAATGTCCCCGCGATCGGATCGCGGCGCGAGCGCAGCTGCTCGCGATAGCCGTCCATGTCGACGATCGGCTTGCGCGCAACGCCGGTGTCCATCGCCGCCTTCGCCACCGCCGGCGGCACATAGGAAATGAGCCGCGGATCGAACGGCACCGGGATGATGTAATCGGGCCCGAATTTCGGCCGCGCGCCATAGGCCGAGGCCACCTCGTCGGGCACGTCCTCGCGCGCGAGCGCTGCCAGCGCATTCGCCGCGGCGATCTTCATCTCCATGTTGATGGCCGACGCGCGCACGTCGAGCGCGCCGCGGAAGATGTAAGGAAAGCCCAAGACGTTGTTGATCTGGTTCGGATAGTCCGAGCGGCCGGTGGCCATGATGGCGTCGTCGCGCACCTGCGCCACTTCGTCCACCGTGATCTCCGGATCGGGATTGGCCATGGCGAAGATGATCGGCTTGGCGGCCATCGACTTCACCATCTCCTGCGTGAAGGCGCCCTTGGCCGACAAGCCGAAGGCGATATCGGCGCCCTCGAAGGCTTGCGCCAGCGTGCGCGCCTTGGTCTTGACCGCGTGCGCCGACTTCCACTGGTTCATGCCCTCGGTACGGCCCTGGTAGATGACGCCCTTGGTGTCGCACAGGATCAGATTTTCATGCCTGAACCCGATGGCTTGCAGCAGCTCCAGGCAGGCGATGCCGGCGGCGCCGGCGCCGTTGCACACCAGCTTGGCGTCGGCGATCTCGCGCCCGGTCAGATGCAGCGCGTTGATCAGGCCGGCGGCGGCGATGATGGCGGTGCCGTGCTGGTCGTCGTGGAACACCGGGATGTCCATCAATTCGCGCAGGCGCTGCTCGATCACGAAGCATTCCGGCGCCTTGATGTCTTCGAGATTAATGCCGCCCCAGCCGGCGCCGAGATACTTGACGCAATTGATGAACTCGTCGGCGTCCTCGGTGGAGACTTCCAGATCGATGGAATCGATGTCGGCGAAGCGCTTGAACAGCACCGCCTTGCCTTCCATCACGGGCTTGGCGGCCAGCGCGCCGCGGTTGCCGAGCCCTAAGATGGCGGTGCCGTTGGTGATGACGGCGACGAAATTGCCTTTGACCGTGTAGTCGTAGGCCCGGCTCGGGTCCTCGGCGATGGCCAGCACCGGCACCGCGACGCCCGGCGAATAGGCAAGCGACAGGTCGCGCTGGGTCGCCATCGGCTTGGTGGCCACGACTTCCAGCTTGCCGGGGCGGCCCACGCTGTGAAATTGCAGGGCTTCCTGGTCGGTAAAGGTCGGCCGGGTGCGGCCGGGGGGCTTGGCGGACATTATTTCTCCATGAAAACGCGGCCGGGTGCCCGGCGCGGGGGACCCTAGCGGAAGCGGCGCCGTCTGCTCAAGTTGAAGCGGACGGCCGGTTGAACCCGGAGGCGGCGCGGAGTAACCAACCCCCCGGGCCCTAGGAGACGAACTTTAGACCATGATCCGCTTTTTGTTCCGCCTGATTGGCCTGATTTTCCTGGCCGCAGCCTTTATCCTGGTGATCTATGACGGCACCAAGTCGATCGCCGGCAACAATCTCTACATCACCAGCGTGCGCGCGCTCTGGGACCTGATCAATGCCGCGAGCCTGGCCAAGCTCCAGCCGCTGATCGTGCCTTACGCCCACGGCATGCTGTGGGACCCGGGCATGCTGACCTTGCTGGCGGCGCCGAGCTGGGCGGTGTTCGGTTTCCTCGGCATCGTTTTCGTCCTGCTCGGCCGCAAGAAGAAGCCGCTGATCGGCTATGCCAGGCCTTGAGGCTGCTTGCCGTCCCGGAATGACAGTCGAGGGTTCGTGAGCCCCGCGTGTCCCCGCCTATCCGAGACGTGATTAGCCCGCGCGTTTAAGCTAGGCTCGCGCGCACCTATATTCCTGCCATCCCCTAGCAGGAGGAATTCAACGATGTTCGGCTTCAAGAAAGTCGCCATGCCGAGCCGCGCCGAGGCCTTGCCTGGGCGCAGCCAGCCGATCCCCACCGCCGTCGAGCACTTCGTCAATCACCGCCCGCTCAAGGGCCCCTATCCGGAAGGCACCGAGCAAGCGCTGTTCGGGCTCGGCTGCTTCTGGGGCGCCGAGCGCAAGTTCTGGGAGCTGCCCGACGGCGTCTACGTCACCGCGGTCGGCTATGCCGGCGGCATGACGCCCAACCCGACCTATGAGGAGGTCTGCTCCGGCCGCACCGGCCACAACGAAGTGGTGCTGGTGGTCTACGACCCCAAGAAGATCTCCTACGAGACGCTGCTCAAGACCTTCTGGGAGAGCCACGACCCGACCCAAGGCATGCGCCAGGGCAACGATGTCGGCACGCAATACCGCTCCGGCATCTACACCTTCAACGCGGCGCAGAAGAAGGCCGCCGAAGCCTCCAAGGCCATGTACGAGGCCGAGCTGAAGAAGAAGGGCTACAAGCCGGTCAGCACCGAGATCCTCGACGCGCCGCCGTTTTACTTCGCCGAGGACTATCACCAGCAGTATCTGGCCAAGAACCCGTACGGCTATTGCGGGCTCGGCGGCACCGGCGTGTCCTGCCCCATCGGCACCGGCGCCAAGCTGGCGACGGCGTAAGGCGCCGCCTTTACCTCTCCCCGCCTGCGGGGAGAGGTCGGCCCGCCGGAGCTTTTGCGGAGGCGGGCCGGGTGAGGGGGCCTTGACGCAAGCCTGGGCGTGCCGAGAGAGCCCCTCACCCCGACCCTCTCCCCGCAAGCGGGGAGAGGGAGAAGTGCCCCCGGTCAGACTTTTTTAACCATATAAAGCGTTAATCGGGCCTCGATTTCCCGCCACGCGGCCCGGATTCGTCTCCATGCGGGTTACCAGATTGCTGACACCGCTCCTGATCGCGATGGCGGTCGCGGCTTGCGCGCGCCAGCAGGCCGCCAGCTACGTGCTCGATCCCTCCACCGGCCAGCCGGTGCCGGTCGTGCAGCAATATGCGCCGCCGCAATACGGCTACGCCCAAGCCGGCTATAGCCGACTACAGGCCGCGCCGCAGCCTATCCGCAGGCCTACCCACAGCCGCAAGGCCGCGGTCTTTACAATGCGCGCCAGGGCTACGCCGCGGCCAGCTACGCGCAGGCCTATCCGGAGCCGCAGCCGCAATATGGGCAGCCGAGCGGCCGCGGTCTGTTCGGCTCGCACGACGTCAATCAGCAGAGCGGCGGGCGCGGGCTGTTCAATTCGCAACACGGCACCGTCCAGCCGCAATACGCGCAGCCGCAATACGCGCAGCAGCCCTATCCTTACCAATCCTACGTGCTGCAATATCGCCCGCCCGCCGCCGCCAATGCCTACCAGCCGGCGCCTTACGGTTACGGCTATGGCTATGCCTACGCGGATCCGAACTACGACCAGAGCTACACGCTCGGCTCCGGCGACAAGCTGCGCGTGGTGGTGTTCGGCCAGCAAGGCATCAGCGGCAGCTACACGGTCGACGCCGGCGGCAATGTCACGCTGCCGCTCGCCGGCACCATCCCGGCGCGCAGCTTCACCACCCACCAGGTCGCCAAGGAAATCACCGACCGGCTCAAGCAGGGCTATGTGCGCGAGCCGCACGTGACGGTGACCATCGAGGCCTACCGGCCGTTCTTCATCCTCGGCGAGGTCACCACGCCCGGGGCAGTATGCTTACGTGCCCAACATGACGGTGGAGAAGGCGATCGCGGTGGCCGGCGGCTTTGCCCCGCGCGCGCAGAAGCAGACGGTCGAGTTGACCCGCAACGGCAACGGCCAGCGCTTCACCAGCGACGTGCCGCTCAACTATCCCATGCGCCCGGGCGACACCGTGGTGGTGAAGGAGCGGTGGTTCTAACTATCGCAGCATAGCTCGGCATAGATCGGCCTCATGGTGAGGAGCGCTGCCAACGGGTCCGCGCGAAGCGCGGCCCGATGATAAACTCCACAGCGCGTCTCGAACATCGCAAGTCGGCTATAGCCGACTTGCGCACAAAACATGCCGATCTCGGGTAAACCCGAGATCGGTGGGCCGCCCCATCCTTCGAGACGCATCGCTAACGCGATGCTCCTCAGGATGAGGCGGCGATAGGTCGTGCAACGCGGCGTTTCGGCCCGCTCACTTCATATGCTTCGCCAGGAACTCCTGCGTGCGGCTCCAGGCGAGATCGGCGGCGGCCTTGTTGTAGCTCGCGCGCTCGTCGCAATAGAAGCCGTGCGCGGCGTCCGGATAGACGTAAGTCTCCGCCTGCGGCTGCTTCTTCTTGATCTCCTCGACGGTCGCCATCGGGATGCTTTCGTCCTTCTCGCCGAAATTCATCTGCAAGGGGCATTTCGGCTTCTCGTCGGCGAACTTGCCGATCATGCCGCCGTAATAGGCGACCGCCGCCGACAGGCCCGGTATGCGGCAGGCCGCCAGGAAGGCCGCGGTGCCGCCCATGCAGAAGCCGATCACGCCGATCGGCCCGCTGCCCTTCAAGTCCTCAACGCCCGCGGCGATGTCGGCTATCATGTGCTCCCAGTTGAGGTTGCCCAGATAGCTGCGCGCATGCGCGATCTCGTCCGGCGTATAGCCGCTCTCGAAATTGCGCACGAAGCGGTCGAACACCGCCGGCGCCACCGCCGCGTAGCCGAGCGCCGCCAGCCGGTCGCAGACCGCGCGGATGTGGTGGTTGACGCCGAAAATCTCCTGCACCACGACCAGGCCGCCCTTCGCCTTGCCTTGCGGATCGGCGCGGTAGGCGCCGAGCGAGTGCTTGTCGCTGGTGTTGAGTGTGAACTGCTTGCCCAAGGAAGCCTCCCCTTCTTTGTCAATCGGTCGGGATAAAACCTGTGCCGCCCGGGCGGGGTTTTAGCACATGTGAATTGAGCCCGTCATGGCCGGGCTTGTCGCGGGCATGACGTCCGAGAGTGCTGCGTGCCCGCGCCCCGGAATGACGGCTACTTGAACGCCCCCGCCAGCAGCTCATAACAATGCTTGCGCGCCGCGTGGTCGTACATCATCGAGGTCACCATCAGTTCGTCGGCCTGCGTGGCCTTGAGCAACGGCGCCAGCCGCGCCTTGACCGTCGCGGGCGCCCCGACCGTCAGCCGGCTGCGGTTCTGCGCGATGCGCGCGCGGTCGACCGGCGTGTAGTCGTAAGCTGCCGCTTCTTCCGGCGAAGCCAGCGGCAGATATTCGCCCTTGGGCGCGCCGCACGAAATTCAATTCAACCGTCGTCGCCAGCCGCTCGGCTTCCGCGTCGGTGTCGGCGCACACCACATGCGTCGCCAGGATGGCGTAGGGCTTGTCGTGCGCGAGCGAGGGGCGGAAATTGTCGCGGTAGAGCCGCATCGCCTCCACCGCGTCGAAATTGGCGAAGTGATGGGCGAACGCGAACGCAGCCCCGATCTGGCCGGCAAGCTGCGCCGAATAGTCGGACGAGCCGAGCAGAAAGATCGGCGGCAGCGGCACGCCCGAGGGCATGGCCTGCACCTTGTGGAATGGATGGCCTTCCGGAAAGCCGCGCGTCTCCAGCAGCATCAGTTCCTGGAAGCGCTCGAGGAAATCGTCCTCCTCGCTGATGCCCTGCCGCCGCCGCAACATGTACGAAGTCGCCGGATCGGTGCCGGGCGCGCGGCCTAAGCCCAGATCGATGCGGCCGGGATAGAGCGCCTCCAGTACCTTGAAGCGCTCGGCCACCATCAGCGGCGCGTGGTTGGGCAGCATGACGCCGCCGGAGCCGACCCGGATGCGCGTGGTGACCGCGGCGATCTGTCCGATCATGATCTCGGGCGCGGATGAGGCGATCGCCGGCAGGTTATGGTGTTCGGCCACCCAATAGCGGACATAGCCGAGCTGGTCGGCGAGCCGCGCCAGATCGAGCGTGTTGCGCAGCGCTTGCGCGGCGGTCGAGCCTTCCGACACCGGCGACAGGTCGAGGACTGAAAGTGGGGTCATGCGGTTATCCTAGCACTCTCTCTGTCATTCCGGGACGGCGCCAACGGGTCCGCGCGAAGCGCGGCCCGATGACAGGCTCCGCGCCGGGCCCGGAATCCAGGGGCGGGCAGGCACAGAATATGTAAACCCTGGATTCCGGGCTCGCTCGCTTCGCTCGCGCCCCGGAATGACAGAAGAAGTGACATCTTCTCACGCACAACGATCCGCGTATGATGGCGCCGGGACTGGCACTGAGGAGCCCCCAATGGCCTCGCTGCTTGAATGGAAGGTACCGCCGTCCGCGCAGCCGCGCCCGGAGGACTACGGCTACGACCTCGAGCGCGCGCTTTCCTCGGTGGTCGGCCTGCATTCCCTCATTCCATCCGACGCCTTCACCGCCGACACGCTCGGCGTCGAGCGCGCCGGCAACGGCGTGCTGATCGATAACGGCCTGGTGCTCACCATCGGCTATCTGATCACCGAGGCCGAGACCATCTGGCTGCATTACGGCGACGGCCGCGTGGCGCCCGGCCACGCGCTCGGCCTCGACGCCGAGACCGGCTTCGGCCTGGTGCAGGCGCTCGAGCGCATGGATCTGCCGGTGCTGCCGCTCGGCTCCTCGAGCAAAGCCGAGATCGGCGAGCGCGTGGTGGTGGGCGGCGCCGGCGGCCGCACCCGCTCGCTCGCCGCCCGCATCGCCGCCAAGCAGGAGTTTTCCGGCTATTGGGAATACGTGCTGGACGAGGCGATCTTCACTTACCCCGCGCATCCCAACTGGGGCGGCACCGGCCTGATCTCGCCGGCCGGCGAATTGATCGGCATCGGCTCTTTGCAGGTCGAGCGCCAGCGCGAGGGCCGCGACGAGCATCTCAACATGATCGTGCCGATCGACATCCTGAAGCCGATCCTCGACGACCTGCGCAAATACGGCCGCGTCGACAAGCCGATGCGGCCCTGGCTCGGGCTCTACTCCACCGAGATCGAGGACAAGATCGTCATCGTCGGCATCGCGCCCAAGGGCCCGGCCGCGCGCGCCGAATTGAAGACCGGCGACGTCGTCCTGGCGGTCAAGGGCGAGCGCGTCTCCACGCTCGCGGGCTTCTACCGCAAAGTCTGGTCGCTCGGCGAAGCCGGCGTCGAAGTGCCGCTCACGCTCTACCGCGAGGGCGTCACCTTCGACGTGGGCGTCAATTCCTCCGACCGCGCCAAGTTCCTGAAGACCCCGCGCATGCACTGAGCGCGTTCAGCCTTTGCCGCGCGCCATGTGCGTACGCGTATTTCACCGCGTAGCCGGCCACCCATAGTGTCAGCAGCGAGCCGAGACGGCGCTGAAGCCGAAGCAGGCGCGCCCGACGGCTTCGCCCCAGGGCGCGGGCAACGGAAACGAAAACGCGAAATGCCGCTCACCGGGGCCGAAGGCGATCCAGGTGACCATGCTGGCGAAACCGGCCATGGCGCTCGCCAGCGCCAGCCATTGCGCCGCGACCAGCAGCACCGGCGCGTCCGCCGGCAGGTCCTGCGAGCCCGGCACTGCCAGCCAGCCGCGCACCAGCGCCGTGACACTGGGCGCGAATAAAACCAGGCCGACGCAGCCCGCGATCCAGAGCGGGCCGTCGATCCGGCTTGGCGGCGGCAGTGCGCCCAAGCCGACCAGCACGAAATAAATGCCGGCAGCGCAGCCGGCAGTGCCTGCGGCGATGAGGCGCCAGTCATGCGGCCGCTGGGAAATTTGCGCTTCGGACATGCTTGCTCCGGGCGCTAGCTCCGCTTGCCGAACACCTTCTTGGCTCCCGCGCGCGCGAAGGCTAGCGTGATCAGCCAGGCCAGCACCGCGCTGAACGCGAAGGCGACGCGGCCGATGGTTTCGCCGAGCGCGCCGCCGACCGGGATCGGCAGCACGAAATGGCGCGAGCCGGCGCCGAAGGCGACCCAGCTGGCGGCTACCGCAAGCCCGGCGCAGGCGGCGACCGCCGCCAGCCATTGCAGCGCGACGCAATGCGCGCGGCGCGTCCGCCGGCAGATCCTGCTGGTCCGGCACCGCCAGCCAGCCGCGTACCAGCACCATCACGCCGCCGGCCAGGAATACCAGGCCGACGCAGGCCGACAGCCACAAGGGTCCGTTGATCCGGCTGGGCGGCGGCACGGCGCCGAAACCGGCCAGCACGAAATAGAGCCCGCCGCCGGCGCAAATGGCGCCGATCGTCAGCAGGGATCGGTCGTGCGGACGCGAAACGGGACTGGACTCGGCCACGCTGACAACTCCACGCCAAGCGTGGAGCATCGCAATGTTTGCTTGAGAATTCGTTGCTACCCAAACGTCATGGCCGGGCTTGCCGCGGGCATGACGGCTGCGGGGCTTCAGCTCTCCTCGATCGCGTCCACCCGGTCGGGATAAAACGCCAGATGATCCTTGATCTCGGCCACCGCCGGATAAGGCTGCTCGTACGTCCACACCGCGTTATCGGCGCTGCGCCCGTCGACGGCGACGGTGAAATAGCCGGCGTCGCCTTTGTAGGGGCAGTGGCTCGCATGATCCGTGCGCTTGAGCGCGCCCAGGTCGGCGTCTTCGCGCGGAATGTAGTTAACGGGCGGATAGCGCGCTTCCTTAAGCGTTAGTGCACGCGTGGTGTCGGCGATCGTCTTGCCGGCGAAAATCACGCGCACGCGTTTGCCGTTGCGCGTGATGGTGATCGGATGATCGGGTCCCGGCTGTTTCATCGCTTGCCCTCGCTCGTCTTTTACCGGCCGTTAGCCATGGCGCGCAACGCTTATGCAACGCGCCGCGTTCGCTCGATTGCAACAAATTGAACATTTGATCTTAGCAAACTCGCAGAATCTTTGAACTAGGCTTGTCGGCGATCGAGACAGCGAAGGCGCGTCCAGCAATGTCCGGCGGATCGACCGCGATAGCCAACAAGTCGATCGAGAAGATGATTCAGGGGCTCAACATCCTGATCGTCGACCACAATTCCTATATGCGGCGGCTGACGCGCTCGATGCTGATGAATCTCGGCGCCAAGGCGGTGCTCGAGGCCGCCGACGGGCTCGCCGCGCTGGAGGCGATCCGCACCTGCGATCCCGACGTCATGCTGCTCGACTGGGACATGCCGGTGCTCAACGGCATGGAGGTGATGCGCATCGTGCGCTCGCCCGGCGTGTTCCCGCGTCCCAATCTGCCGATCATCATGCTGACCAACCGCGCCGACCGCTCCTACGTGGTGGAGGCGCTGCGCGCCGGCGCCAACGAATTCCTGCTCAAGCCGACCTCGCCCAAGGCGCTGTGCGACCGGCTGATGTCGATCGTCATCAACCCGCGGCCGATGGTGAAGCTCGGCGAGTTCTACGTGCCGCAGCCGCGCCGCCTGCCGGCGCTGTCGGAGCTGCCGGTTATCGGGTGAGGCGCGCCGGCTAATTTATTTCCGCGAATTACTTTTCGGCCAGCCACGCTTGGCGAGATCGATCAGCTCCGGGCGGTACTCGAAATGCATGGTGTCGTAGTGATACCACTTGCCGCCCCAGATAAAGCCGTGCCGCTCGAAGATTTCGACGATCGCAAGCGGGATACGGTTGCGCCAGGGGATAGTCTTCCCATTCGGCTTCGCCCACTGCCAATAGTCGGCGTAGCGCGCGTTGAGGTCGATCGCCGCGCCGAAAGCGTGCACCGAAAGCCGTCTGGTACTGGCGATAGCGCGGCAATTATAGGTGCCGGAGCTCGGCACCATGAAGCGCGTCATGGCCGCCGGCAGGCGCTCCAGTTCGCGCGAAATGGCGGCGAGCCGGTCGGCGACGCCGTTGACCGTGGTTGCCCGGATGACGCCGCCGCCGCGGCTCGGCAGCCAGCGTACCGCTTTCAGCCGGCGCGCCACTTCGCCCTTGCGGCAGTCGCCGTACATTTTCACAAAGAAGGGCTGGTAGCGGATGCGCCCCGGGTCTTCGTTTAAGCCGGGCTTTTTGAGCGCGCGACCGAGCGGGTAGGGGATGGCGAACTGGTCCTCGATGTCGGGCCGATCGAGCAGCTGCTCGAAGGTTTTGCCGCTGCGCCCGTCCGAAATCGGCATGCGCGTGCCGTCCTTCCAGACCAGCATATTGCCCTCGCTGCTCGCGAGGTAATCGGGGTAGGCGGCGATGAGCGCGTCGATTGCCGGATCGGCCCGCGCCGGTGCCGCCAGCAACAGAAGTGCGATCGATGCGAACCGTGTCGCCCGCACGTTTAGTGTTCCAACGACATGATCAGATGGACATTGGCGTCCTCGATGTCGTTGAGGGTGACGTCCCAATTGTTCGGGTGATACCAGGCAAACCGTGAGAAATAATTCGCCAGTTGCGGGTTGTGGAAGAAGCGCCCCCGCCGCGCATAGATCTCGTTGCGGGCGATATGCAGCTGCACTTGGCTCAAGCCCGCCAATTCCTGGCGCGTGAGATGGCGCCGGTCGGAATCAGGGAACAGAAAGCCGCGCGGTTGCGCCGGCGGCGCGCTCACGGCGCCCGCATTGAGCGCGCCCGTCACGTCGCCGCTCGGCAAGGATGCGGTGCGTTGCAGCTCCTTCAGCCGCGCGCGCGCGAATTCGACATAGGTGCTGGTCGGGAAGCGGTCGATGAAGGCTTGCAGCACGGCTACGCTGTCGGCGTGCTCGACGGCAAGCCAGGCTTGATAGCTCTGGTCGGGCGCGGGCGCCGCCTGCGACGTGCCGCTTTTCCTGATTTCGGCAAGCTCCTGCCGGATGGCCGCCAAGCCTTGCGCGATGTCCGGCGTCGCCGATGGCGCCGCGCCCGCCTGCTGCACGGCCGCCGGCGCCGTATTGAAGTAGAACTCGACGGTGAGGGAGGACTCCTCCCACGGCACCTGTTGCTTACGCGTTGCCGCCTGCACTTGCCGCTTCACTTTGCGCATCAGCAGGGCCACGTCCAAACCGGGCGTCTTGATATTGTCGAGCAGCGCCCTGGTGAACGGGCTGTGCTCGCTCGCGCCGTCGGAAGCCACGCTGCCGGGCCCGGTGGCAAGCGCAATGAACGTGCCGGAGCCGGCATCGACCCGTGCGAGCCCGCGCCCCATCGCCACCGCGCGCGTGCCCATGCTGCGGGCGAGCTGCTTGGCGAAAGGATTGTCGCGGCACGCGTCGAGGAAGACGAGCCGCGTCGGCGCCTCCCGCTCCATCAGCTTGAGCACCGTGTCGAGCGTCAGCGCTTCGAAATCGACGTCCGATTCCTCGCGTAATTTTGCGTCGACCGGTACCAGGTAATTGATCCCGTTCAGTTGGAAGCCGTGGCCGGCGTAATAGAACAGGCCGACGTCGGCGCCTTTGAGCGCATGCGCGAACTGATGAACGGTCGCTTCGACTTGTGGGCGGTTGAGATCGAGCCCCTTGATTACCTGGAATCCCAGTTCGCCGAGCACCGCCGCCATGGCTTGCGCGTCGTTGCGCGGATTGCGTAAAGCCGGCGCATTCACATAGGCGGAATTGCCGATCACCAAGGCGACGCGCCGCTCGGCCGCGGCCGGGGCATTGAGCAGAAGCGCGGTCGCGGCGGCGAATAGTCCGGAGATGATGATCCGTCGCATCGTGCCCATACTCGAGACGCTTTACGTCGTTTGGACTTCGGACCCTGGCAAGCCTCGCAATCGTTACGGCAGCGCCTTGCCGGCATCACCGCATCGACGCCCCGAGCGCGGCGCCCTTCGCCGGCGGCGCAGCCTGTGCGCTGATGTTCGGCAAGTTCGAGCCGTAACAACCGTCAGGATAGCACATCCGGGCGGGCTTGCACCCGGTCGGGCCAGCCGCGAACGGTGCCGCGCGGCGGCTGCATGGATTTCATTTTGCGGGAGAAACTGGCGCGCCCGAGACGATTCGAACGTCCGACCTTTGCCTTCGGAGGGCAACGCTCTATCCAGCTGAGCTACGGGCGCCTGACACCTGACATAAACGATGCCGGCGCAACCGGCAACGGCGCCGGGTTCCCCAAAAAGCGCGGGAAAGCTTGAGCTTTCTGTGATTAAAACCGCCGCTTAGGCGCAAAAAGCCCTTGCGCGCCAACGCGAATCTTCTAGTGCTTAGGGTTCGCGCATTGTGCGCGCAAGGAGCAATTTCAATGGCAGCGACCGTAGCCAAGCCAAAACCCGTCACCACCCGGCACCTCGCCGCCGCGCTTTCGGAGCAGCATCAGCTGACCAAGAAGCAGGGCCTGGAGATGATGGAAGATCTCATCGGCATGATCACCAAGCACCTGAAGAAGGGCGAGCGGGTCAAGATCGCCGGCCTCGGCATCCTGGTGGTGCGCAAGCGCGCCGCCCGCATGGGGCGCAATCCGGCGACCGGCGAGGCGATCAAGATCAAGGCCTCCAAGAAAGTGGCCTTCCGCGCCTCCAAGGACCTCAAAATGGCGATCTGACGCCGCGGTATTTTAGTAACGAAAGCCCCGCCGCTCGCCGGCGGGGTTTTTGTTTGGGGCGGGCGGCTTCGTCGGTTTCGTCCGCGCGGCAATCGCACTTTCCCTCTCTCCCCGCGCGAGCGGGCAGCGGGAAGCCTGCGCGCGCCGCCCTCCGGAAAAAAGTCTCTTGACAGCATTCCTACTAGGATGTTATGCCCATTGCGTCCTGCTCGTTCGAGGGCGCTTTCATGAGGCGTCGTGACGGTGGAGCAGGGCGCGGCGCCCGCGGGCGTGGTTCGCAGCCACGCACCCGGGCGGCGCCGGGGCTCCGCCCGGGGGCACTAGGCGACCCCCTGCCAGGAGCTGGCTGACGGCGGATCGCTCCTGGTTCGAGCGGTCCGTGGGCAAAGCGCGGCCCGGCGCCGGAAGAAAACGCCGCGATGGCGCGCCGCAAGGCGCCGCGCTTTGGAAACAAGGCGTGCACTAAGGATAGGTTGCGCCGAGCGGCGCGCCGTCCCCCTCCTTTTGTTGGAGGGGCAGGGAAGACAGGCCTCCCCCGGGCCTTCACAAACCAACAGGGGCGGCGGAGCGTTGGCTTTTTCCGCCTCATCCTGCGGAGCCGCGCGAAGCGCGGCGTCTCGAAGGATGCAGGCGGCCCCGAGGCCTCATGCTTCGAGACGGCGGCAGAGTTTATCATCGGGCCGCGCAATTCGCGGGCCCGTTGGCCGCCTCCTCAGCATGAGGATTATAGGTCGGCGAATGTCGCAACGCCCCACTCTTGCCCCACCCCGCGCCGGTCTATAATCACCCAAACACGCGAGTTCCCCCCAGGAGGTTCCCAATGTCGCAAGCGGCCGAGAAGCGCGAGGCCAAGCCCGCCATGCTGAAAGACGCCGCCTTCGTTTGGGAGGACCCGCTCGGTCTGGAAAGCGAGCTCTCGGAAGAAGAGCGCATGGTGCGCGACAGCGCGCGCGGCTTCGCGCAAAGCTATCTGATGCCGCGCGTCATCGAGGCCTGGCGCGAGGAGAAGCAGGACCCCGGCATTTTCCGCGAGATGGGCAAGCTCGGCCTGCTCGGCGCCACTATTCCGGAAGAGTACGGCGGCGCCGGCTTGGGCTATGTCTGCTACGGGCTGATCGCGCGCGAAGTCGAGCGCGTCGATAGTAGCTACCGCTCCATGATGTCGGTGCAGTCGTCGCTGGTGATGTATCCGATCTACGCCTACGGCACCGAAGCGCAGCGCCGCAAATACCTGCCCAAGCTCGCCGCCGGCGAAATGATCGGCTGCTTCGGCCTGACCGAGCCCGACTACGGCTCCGATCCCGGCTCCATGATCACGCGCGCCGAGAAAGTCGCAGGCGGCTACAGGCTCAACGGCGCCAAGAGCTGGATCTCCAATTCGCCGGTCGCCGACGTCGCGGTGGTCTGGGCCAAGCTCGACAATGTCATCCGCGGCTTCATCGTCGAGCGCGGCACGCCAGGTTTCTCCGCGCCCAAGATCGAGGGCAAGCTTTCCTTGCGCGCCTCCGTCACCGGCGAGATCGTGCTTTCGGATTGCGTCATCCCGGAAGACAATCTGCTGCCCAACGTGAAGGGCCTGGCCGGTCCCTTCGGCTGCCTCAACAATGCGCGTTTCGGCATCGCCTGGGGCGCCATGGGCGCGGCCGAATTCTGCTGGCACGCCGCGCGCCAATACGTGCTCGACCGCAAGCAGTTCAACCGCCCGCTCGCCGCCAATCAGCTGATCCAGAAGAAGCTCGCCGACATGCAGACCGAGATCGCGCTCGGCTTGGCCGGCGCGCTGCGGCTCGGGCGCATGCTGGAGCAAGGCAAGGCCGCGCCGCCCTCGATCTCACTCATGAAGCGCAACAATTGCGGCAAGGCGCTCGACATCGCGCGCGCCGCGCGCGACATGCACGGCGGCAACGGCATATCGGAGGAATACCACGTGATGCGCGTGCTTTCGAACCTCGAGACGGTCAACACCTATGAGGGCACGCATGACATCCATGCGCTTATCCTGGGGCGCGCGCAGACCGGAATTCAGGCATTCTTTTAATTGTACTGACTCGTCGTCACCGGGTTTGTCCCGGTGACCTCGCTTAGGGTGGCACCGTGCCCTCCTCAGCGAGATGGCCGGGACAAGCCCGGCTATGACAGAAGAGACTCCGCAGAATGGCCTTTCACATCATTCTAATGCTGGTTGCGGTTGGCATCGTCGCCGGCATCATCGCCACCATGGTGGGCGGCGCGGCGGTGGTGATCTATCCGGCGCTGCTCGCCTCCGGCGTGCCGCCGCAGATGACAGCGGTGGCGAACGTCGCCGCCATCGCGCCGGCCGCCATGCTGGGCGCATTGTCCGATCGCAAGCAATTGCCGCCGTTCAATGCGGCCTTCCTCGGCATGATCGCGGCCTCGATCACCGGCGCCGGCATCGGCGCCCTGCTGCTGATGGCGACGCCCGAGCGCATGTTCGCCCAGCTGATGCCGCTGCTGATCGGCTTTGCCACCGTGCTGTTCGCCTATTCGGAGCGCATCAGCCAATGGCTGCGCGAACGCGCGGAAGGCCGCGGCCATGCCATTACTTTCAGCGTCGCCAGCCTGCGGGTGCTGTTGCCGGTGTCGTTCTATGGCGGCTATTTCGGCGCCGGCGTCGGCATCATGATGCTGGGCGTGTTCTCGCTGGCGACCGGCGGCGACTACCGCGCCGCCAATGTCGCCAAGAACTTCGTCGCCAGCCTCAACGGCTTCACGGCCACTGTCATCTACGCAAGCCACGGCGCGGTGCCGTGGCCGCAGACTTTGGCGCTGATGGCCGGCACGCTCGGCGGCGGTCTGATCGGGGCTTACGTTGCGCGCGTGATCCCGCGCAAGCTGGTGCGCGTGCTGATCGTGCTGGTGGGCGCGGGGCTGACCGTTGCGCTCGCGCGCCGCTACTGGTTTTGAGCATGGGGCTTGGCACCGTGCTCATGCTGTTCGCAGCCGGCCTCGCCGGCGGCATGATCACGTCGCTGGTCGGCGGCGCCGCGGTCGTCACCTATCCGGCGCTGATCGCGGCCGGTCTGCCGCCGCTCACCGCGACCATCTGCAATCTCACCGCCGCGGTGCCGGGCGCCTTCTTCGCCGCCTTGTCCGACCGCAGGCAATTGCCGCCCTTCGACCGCGCCTTCGTTGCGATGTGCCTTGCCTCCATGATCGGCGCGGGGGCGGGCGGCTTCGTGCTGCTGGCGACGCCGGAGCGCTTCTTCGAGATCCTGGTGCCGATCCTGCTCGGCTTTGCCACGGTGCTATTCGCCTTCTCCGGGCGGGTGAGCGACTGGCTGAAGGCGCGCGCCGCCCAGCGCGGGCACGAGATCAGGTTCAACGTCACCAGCCTCAAGGCGCTGCTGCCGGTCTCCTTCTACAACGGCTATTTCGGCGTCGGGTCGGGCGTGCTCACGCTCGGCGTGCTGTCGCTGGCGACCGAGGGCGACTACCGCTCGGCCAATGTCGCCAAGAACCTGGTGATCAGTCTCAACTGCGCCGCCGCCGCCGCGATCTTCATCGCGCGGGGGACGATCGTTTGGCCGCCGACGCTGGCGCTGATGGCCGGCACCGTCGCCGGCGGTATCGCCGGTGCTTCGCTCGCGCGCGTCGTCCCGCGCGCAATCATGCGCGTCGCCGTGGTCGCGGTCGGCGCGCTGCTCACGGTGGTCTTCGCATGGCGCTATTGGTTCTAGCGCATGATCCCGAAAAAGCCTGTCCCGGACTTGATCCGGGATGGGAACCGGTTTTCGGAAAAGATCATGCGCAAACGTCAAAGTGCGATGGAGTTGACCGCGAAGGCGAGATCGCTGACGCGCCGGGTCATGGCGCTGGCCGGATCGGCGAGCGGATCGACGACGGTGAAATGATTGGCGCCGGGCAATTCCTCGTAGCGCGTTTCGGCCATGCCCTGCCGCCAAGCCTCGGCGACGGTGCGGCTTTGGCGCAGGAACTCGCTCGAATTCGGCGCCGCCCACCACCGCGTCGAGTAGACGGCCGGGCGGCACGCGCCAATAAAGCGGTGACACGCGGCGCGCTTCCGCCGCGTCGAGCCGCAGGTCCTGGTTCTGCGACACGTGGATGAGCGGCGTGAGATCGAACACGCCGGAGATCGCATAGCCGCTCGGCACCAGATCGGCCGGCGCGTCGGAAGCGAACGCCTTCCATTCCTGCGCCACCATGCAGGCGGTCAGGTGCCCGCCGGCGGAATGACCCGCCACCATGATGCGCTGCTTGCGCTTGCGCCAGAGATAGAGGCAGGCCGCGCGCGTCTGCTCGATGATGGTTGCGATCGCCACCTGCGGGCAGAGGTCGTAGCCGGCCAGCGCGACGGTGACGCCCTTGGCGTTCGGCCCGGCCGCCAGCTGGCTGAACATCGCGGGCTCGAGCGAGCGCCACCAGCCGCCATGGACGAACAGCAAAAGCGGCGTCGAAGCGTCGTCGTCCTTGGCCGGGAAAATATCGATGGTCTGGCGCGGCGAGGGGCCGTAGCTGAGGCCCAATTCGGCGTCGCGCGCAGCCGCGCGATAGGCCGCCGCATCGCGCTGCCAGCGCGCGAAAATCTCCTCATGCTCGGGCACGCGGGCCGCGATTGTCGTATTCCTTTTCGTAGTCGATGGTCATGCGCCGCTCCACAATTGCGTCGGCAGAGTGCGGCAAGGCGGCGCGACAAGCAAGGCGACAGTGCCGGAAAAAAACGCTATCTCTGCGCCATGAAAATCGACGGCAAACCGACCCGCAGCATCTGGCTGGAAAGCGACGGCCAAAGCGTCGGCATCATCGACCAGACGCAATTGCCGCACCGCTTCGTGATCGCGCGGCTGAGCACGCTGGACGACGCCGCGCGCGCGATTCAATCCATGCAGGTGCGCGGCGCCCCGCTGATCGGCGCCACCGCGGCCTACGGCGTCTGGCTGGCCTTGCGCGCCGATGCCTCCGACGAGGCGCTCGAGCGCGCCTATGGCGTGCTGCTCGCCACCCGCCCCACCGCCATCAATCTGAAATGGGCGCTCGACGAAATGACGGCGGCGGTGCGCAACAAGCCGCGCGCCGAGCGGCTGGCGGCCGCGCTTGCCCGCGCCGGCGAGATCGCCGAAGAGGACGTGGCGATCAATCAGGCGATCGGCCGCCACGGCCTCAAGCTGATCGAAGACATCGCCGCCAAGAAAAAAGGCGAGCGCGTCAACTTGCTCACCCATTGCAATGCCGGCTGGCTGGCGACGGTCGATTGGGGCACCGCCACCGCGCCGATCTACATGGCGCATGACAAAGGGCTGCCGGTGCATGTGTTCGCCGACGAGACGCGGCCGCGCAACCAGGGCGCTTCGCTCACCGCCTGGGAGCTGGACAAGCACGGCGTGCCGCACACCGTGATCCCCGACAATACCGGCGGCCATCTGATGCAGCACGGCATGGTGGATCTGGTGATCGTCGGCACCGACCGCGTCACCGCGCAGGGCGACGTCTGCAACAAGATCGGCACTTATCTGAAGGCGCTCGCCGCGCGCGACAATGGTGTGCCGTTCTATGTGGCGCTGCCGTCGCCGACCATCGACTTCACGGTGAGCGACGGGCTGGCCGAAATCCCGATCGAGCAGCGCTCGGGTGACGAAGTCGCGATGATGACCGGCAAGACCAAGGACGGCCGCATCGAGACCGTGCAGATCGTGCCGGACGGCTCGCCCGTCGCCAACTACGCCTTCGACGTCACGCCGGCGCGGCTCGTCACCGGCCTGATCACCGAGCGCGGCGTGCTCAAAGCCGACCGCGCGGCGCTCGCCCAAGCCTTCCCCGAGCGCGCCGGAAATAAGCTATAATCGGCAGCAAAATAACTCCCGGTCATTCCGGGGCGCGGGCCAACGGGTCCGCGCAAAGCGCGGCCCGATGATAAACTCCGCGAGCAAACCCGGAATCCAGGGCAATCTGGTACAGAATAAATCGAGATCATGACCCTCGTTTCGCCGCAACCGCTGCAAGTCCCCACCGACGGCCGCCAGTCGGAGACGGCGCTGGCGGTGGCGCGCGGCGCCGCCCGCCTGTTGCACGCGCACGGCTTCTGCGTGGTGAGCGAATTGCCGCTGCCGTCCGGCCGCCGCGCCGACCTGGTGGCGCTCGATTCCGGCGGCACGCTCTGGATCGTCGAGATCAAGTCGTCGGTCGCCGACTTCCGCGCCGACCAGAAATGGCAGGACTACCGGGCCCACTGCGACCGGCTGTTCTTCGCCACCTCGCAGGAAGTGCCCTGCGAGATCTTCCCGCCCGACACCGGGCTGATCGTGGCGGACGCCTTCGGCGCGCAATTCATCTGCGAAGCGCCCGAGCACAAATTGCCGGCCGCCACCCGCAAATCCATGATGCTGTTGTTCGCGCGCGCCGCGGCGCTCCGCCTGCAATCGCTCGCCGACCCGAACGGGCCTTATGGGGATGTTTCTTAACCGTCATTCCGGGGCGCGTGCGCAGCACGCGAACCCGGAATCCAGGGCCGCGTTACAGAGGCTTCATATTGTCGCTCTGGATTCCGGGCCCGCTCGCGGAGTTTATCATCGGGCCGCGCTTTGCGCGGACCCGTTGGCTCGCGTCCCGGAATGACCGGAGAGTTAACGCGGAGCCCTTTTGGCCAAAATGCGTTGCAGCGTGCGCCGGTGCATGTTGAGCCGGCGCGCGGTCTCCGACACGTTGCGGCCGCACAATTCGTAGATGCGCTGGATGTGCTCCCAGCGCACGCGGTCGGCCGACATGGGATTTTCCGGCGGCTCGATCTTCTTGTTGTCCATGGCGAGCAAAGCGGCGACCACGTCGTCGGCGTCGACGGGCTTGGCCAGATAATCGACCGCGCCCATCTTCACCGCGTTCACCGCGGTCGCGATATTGCCGTAGCCGGTGAGGATGATGCCGCGCGCTTCGGGCCGGCGGCGCTTGAGCGCCGAGATGACGTCGAGCCCGTTTCCGTCGCCCAGCCGCATGTCGACCACCGCGAAGGCGGGCGTCGATTTTTCCACCTGCAGCAGGCCCTCGGCGACCAATTCGGCGGTGGCGACGGTGAAGCCGCGGCTTTCCAGCGCCTTGGCCAGCCGCTGCAAAAACGAGCGGTCGTCCTCGACGATCAGCAAGCTGCGCTCGCTCGGGACCTTTTCCTTCGCGGCCGGTGCCGCGACGTCGTTCATGACCATGTCCACGGGTTCCGCTGCCTCCCTCGTCACCAGCCCAACATAGTCATCATGTCGCGCGACCTCAAGCCGCAGCGAAGGTTAACGGCCGCTCGAAATCCTCGCGCCGCCAGCGCAAGGTTACTATCGCACCGCGCGCGGGGATGGCGCGGTTTTGGAAGCTGAGCGCGGCGCCCGAACGTTCCAGCAGCGTTTTGGCGATGAAGAAACCCAATCCGAGGCCGGTCGGCTCGTCGTCGGGCTTGCTGATGTTGTGATGGCGGCTGGTGACATAGGGCTCGCCGATGCGCGCCATGATTTCCGGCGCGAAGCCCGGCCCGTCGTCGCCGATCGAGACCTCGACCGCGTCCTCGCTCCATTGCGCGCCCACCGTCACGCGCTCGCGCGCGAAATCGACGGCGTTTTCGAGCAGATTGCCGAGCCCGTAGAGGATCGCCGGGTTGCGCGCGCCCACCGGCTCGTCGCGCCGCTCGGCCGGCAGCGCGACGTCGATGGTGACGCCGAAATTGCGGTGCGGCGCCACCACTTCCTCGATCAGCGCCGAGAGCGGCATGCGGTCGAACGGCTCGCCGCCCGACGACAATTCGGTGAGTTTTGCGAGAATGTCGCGGCAGCGCGTCGCCTGCTCGCGCAACAGCCGCACGTCCTCGCCGTGCGGCGCGTTCAGTGCAATGGCGTTCTCCAATTCCTTGGCGATCACCGCGATGGTCGACAGCGGCGTGCCGAGCTCGTGCGCGGCGGCGGCCGCCAGTCCGTCGAGCTGCGAGAGATGTTGCTCGCGCGCCAGCACCAATTCGGTGGCGGCGAGCGCGTCGGCGAGCTGGCGCGATTCCTCGGTGATCTGCCAAGCATAGACGCCGATGAAGCCGATGGCGAGCAGGATCGAGAGCCAGACGCCCATCATGTAGATCGGCGGCAGCTTCAACGGATCTTCCGAATCCCACGGCAGCGGGTAATGCACGAACACCAGCGCGGTGGCGCAGGCGACCGCGAAGCCGCCCAGCATCAGCGTGTAGCGCGGCGGCAGCGCGGTCGCCGACAGCAGCACCGGTCCGAGGAACAGGAAGGCGAAGGGGTTCTGCAAGCCCCCGGTCAGGAACAGCAGCACCGCCAGCTCCGCGATGTCGAAGGCCAGCAGCCAGGCGGCGCGGTCGGGGTCGAGCCGCTGGGTGATATGGAAACGCAGGCGCAGCGCCACGTTGAGCCAGGCGGCGAGCGCGATCACAGCGAGACAGGCATAGATCGGCAGCTCGAAATCGAGCCCGTAATAGACCCCGAGCACGGCGGTGGTCTGCCCGATGATCGCCAGCCAGCGCAGCCGCACGAGGGTGTCGAGCCGCACATTGCGGCGCGGATGGTTCTGGGCAAGGCCGAAGGCGGGCATGGGCGCAATGTAACGCGTCGGCGCTGCCGGCACCAACCAGCCTCATGTCATTCCGGCCGCCGCGAAGCGGCGATCCGGAATCCAGACACAAATGCACGATTCGCTTCTGGATTCCGGGTTCGCGAGCTGCGCTCGCGTTCCGGAATGACAAAGGAACGGCAGGGCTTGCACTTGCCGCGCCGGGGCGTCACATCTGCCCGCAATGGACGCCAGCAATACCAGCGCCGTGGCCGTCGACCGCCTGGTCAAGCTCTACAAGGGCGTGGCGGCGGTGGACGGCATTTCCTTCCGCCTGGCGCCGGGCTCGATCACCGGCCTGCTCGGCGGCAACGGCGCCGGCAAGACCACCACCATCGCCATGATCATGGGCCTGGTCATGCCCACTTCCGGCAGCGTCACGGTGCTGGGCGCCGCCATGCCGGCCGAGCGCTACCGCGTGCTGCACCGGATGAATTTCGAAAGCCCCTATGTCGACATGCCGACGCGGCTCACCGTTCGGCAGAATCTTTCCGTATTCGCGCAGCTTTACGGCGTCGCCGACATCGACGCCCGGATCGGCAAGCTCGCCGCCGATCTCGACCTCACCGAATTCCTCGATCGCCCCAACGGCAAGCTGTCGGCTGGCCAGAAGACCCGCGTCTCGCTCGCCAAATCGCTGCTCAACCGGCCGGAAGTGCTGCTGCTCGACGAGCCGACCGCCTCGCTCGATCCCGACACCGCCGACTGGGTGCGCTCGCGCCTGCAGCACTACCGGCGCGATCACAGCGCCACCGTGCTGCTCGCCTCCCACAACATGAACGAGGTCGAGCGCCTGTGCGAGCGCGTCATCATCATGAAGCGCGGCCGCATCGAGGACGACGATACGCCGGAACGCCTGCTCGCGCGCTACGGGCGCGAGACGCTGGAAGAGGTATTCCTCGACGTCGCGCGCGGGCGCCAGCGCGAGGCGGCGCGATGACTACTGATCTCGTGTCCCGGACGCGGTGCAGCGTGGAGCGAAGCGGAACGGTGCACCGCAGATCCGGGACCCATGCAGCGTTGGTCAGTATGTCTGGGTCCCGGGTCTGCAGCGCATCACTTCGTGCTGCGCTGCGCCCGGGACACGAAGGCAAAACGCAATGAGCACCACCGATACCACCTCTGCCTTCTCCTTCAACCGCGTCGGCGCCATGGTGCGGCGCTACTGGTATCTGTTGCGCTCGTCCTGGCCGCGCATCCTCGACCTCATCTATTGGCCGACCGTGCAGATGCTGATGTGGGGCTTCCTGCAGCTTTACGTTTCGCAGAACGCCGGCTTCTTCGCGCGCGCCGCCGGCGTGTTCATCGGCGCGGTGCTGCTGTGGGACATCCTGTTCCGCGGCCAGCTCGGCTTTTCCATTTCGTTCCTGGAAGAAATGTGGTCGCGCAATCTCGCCAACATCATGATGTCGCCGCTGCGCCCGGTGGAATTCATTTCCGCGCTGATGATCATGAGCGTGGTGCGGCTGTCGATCGGCATGGTGCCGGTGACCATGCTGGCGGTCGCGTTTTTCGGCTTCAATCTGTGGTCGCTCGGCTTCGCGCTCGCCGCCTTCTTCGCCAACCTGATTTTGACTTCCTGGGCGATCGGCATTTTCGTGGCCGGGCTTTTGCTGAGGAACGGCATGGGCGCGGAGAGTCTCGCCTGGACCATCATGTTCCTGTTTCTGCCGCTCACCTGCGTTTACTATCCGGTCGCGGTATTGCCCGACTTCCTGCAATACGTCGCCTGGTGCCTGCCGCCGACCTATGTGTTCGAGGGCATGCGCGCGCTGCTTATTAACCACGTCTTCCGCGCCGACCTGATGCTGGAAGCCTTCGGCCTCAACGTCGTGCTGTTCGCGGCCGCGTCATTCGCCTTCTTGAAGCTTCTGCAGAGCGCGCGCGTGCAGGGCAGCCTGTTGCAGACCGGCGAATAGGCCAAAAAGCGTAATACTTTCGGAGGGTTGGCTGTCGCGGCACCGTTGTAAACGGGACACCAACAACTTATCTGTAATGTTGACGCTATGACGGAAAAACGACAGTCTGCTGCGCCGCAACAAGGGCCGGGGACAGAATCAATGGCGATCGGTGAATTCGACGGCGCAGCAACGCTGCCCGGCGATCATGGGCATTTGCTCGCGACGCCGATGTATTGGTTCTACGAGATGGGCCACGCCGCGCTCAATCCTTCGCGCGCCTTCGCCGACGCCACGCGCCTTTTCTTCAAGAACCCCGCCAACCCGCTCGCGCACACCGCTTACGGCAAGTCGGTGGCGGCAACCATGGAGTTGTTCGAGCGCTCCACGCGCCGCTACCAGAAGCCCGACTGGAATATCCGCACCACCACCGTCGGCGGCGAGCGCGTGCCGGTGCATATCGAAACCATCTGGCATCGTCCGTTCTGTAATCTGCTGCATTTCGAGCGCGCCTTCGCGCATCCACCGCGCCGGCCGCAGCCGAAATTGCTGATCGTGGCGCCGATGTCGGGCCATTATCCGACGTTGCTGCGCGGCACGGTCGAGACCTTCCTGCCCAACCACGACGTCTACATGACCGAATGGGTCGACGCCCGCATGGTGCCGCTCGGCGAAGGCCGCTTCGATCTCGACGACTATATCGATTACCTCATCTCCATGCTGCACGTGCTGGGCGGCGACTGCCACGTCATCGCGGTGTGCCAGCCCTCGGTGCCGGTGCTGGCGGCGGTCGCGCTGATGGAAGCCGACAAGGATCCTTACGTGCCGCACTCCATGGTGCTGATGGGTGGGCCGATCGATACCCGCATCAATCCCAACGGCGTCAACCGGCTGGCGGCGGGCCGCGGCATCAGCTGGTTCCGCCGCAACGTCATTACCAAGGTGCCGTTCCCGCATCCCGGCGTCATGCGCGACGTCTATCCCGGCTTCTTGCAGTTGCACGGCTTCATGAGCATGAACCTCGACCGCCACATCGAGGCGCACCGCAACCTGTTCATGCACCTGGTCAAGGGCGACGGCGATTCCGCGCAGAAGCACCGCGAGTTCTACGACGAATATCTCGCGGTCATGGACCTGACCGCCGAGTTCTATCTGCAGACCGTCGACACCGTGTTCATCCGCCACGCGCTGCCCAAGGGCGAGATGACCCATCGCGGTCGCAGGATCGATCCGTCCGCCATCCGCCGCGTCGCGCTGTTGACGGTGGAAGGCGAGAACGACGACATTTCGAGCGTCGGGCAGACCGCGCCTGCGCATGCGCTCTGTCCGAATATCCCGGACGACGACAAGGCGCATTACGTGCAGCCGGCGGTCGGCCATTACGGCGTGTTCAACGGCTCGCGCTTTCGCGCCGAGATCGCCCCGCGCATCGCCGATTTCGTGCTGTCGCATAATGGCGGCGTGCGCCGCGCCGCTCAGCCCGCCAAAGCGGCGGCGGGGCGCTGATCGGGGGCTTTGCGCGCCGCTTGCCGGCGCGCCCGAATCGGCTTTCTAAGGTCTTGTCGGATTTTGCGTTTTTGTTGCGTGCCGGAGTGCCGCGGGCGCCGCTCGGCGCTTTGCCGCGGAACCCGAACTGACTTTAAGAAAAGGCCCAATATCTCGTGGCTCGTCCTTGGCGCCTCCCCCGGCTCTTGCGGCCCTTCAATTTCGGCAACGAAGGGGCTGCGCCGCCGCGCGGTTATGGCACTATTCCATCCCGGCCCGAGCCCGGGTGGACGACGTCAATGCCGCAGCGCGCCTTGCTCTACCGACGGTCGAGCGAACCGTCGGCCATCAACATCGTCTTCGACCGCGAGGTCTATCTGGTGCGCGTGCGCCGCCACCGGCAGGCGCGCCGCTACACGCTGCGCATCCATTCCGCCACCCGCGAAGTGCTGCTCACCATGCCGCCGCGCGGCAGCCTGAAGGAGGCGCGCGCCTTCGCGCAGAAGCACGGCGGCTGGATCGCGGCGCGCATCGGCCGGCTGCCGGAGCCGGCGCCCTTCGTCCACGGCATGGCGCTGCCGCTGCGCGGGCTCGACCACAAGATCGTGCACCGGCCGGACAGGCGCGGCACGGTCTGGATCGAGGAAGACGGCGAAGAGCGCTTGCTCTGCGTCGCCGGCGAGGAGGCGCATGCCGCGCGCCGCTTGCGCGACTTCCTCAAGCGCGAGGCCAAGCGCGACCTGGAGGCGGCGAGCCGCGCCGCCGCGCAAGCGCTCGGCGTGCGCGTCAAGCGCGTGTCGATCCGCGACCAGTCGAGCCGCTGGGGCTCCTGCTCGTCGACCGGCGTCTTGTCTTATTCCTGGCGGCTGATCCTGGCGCCGCCCTTCGTGCTCGACTATCTCGCGGCGCACGAGGTCGCGCATCTGATCGAGATGAATCACTCGCGGCAGATTCTGGCGGCTGGTCGAGCGCATCTGCCCGCACGTCACCCGCGCCAAGACCTGGCTCGACGTGCACGGCAGCAATCTGCACCGCTACGGGCTGGAACACGGCCGCCGCGCGCGGCGCTAGCCTTGCGGTGGTCCATGCTGTAACCACCCGTCATACTGAATCCGGCTGATCAATTCTTCCCGTCATTCAGGGGCGCGGCAGAAAGGCCGCGAACCCGGAATCCATAATCCCGGCGCTGCGGGCTATGGATTCCGGGTCCGCCGCCATAGCGCGTCGAAGACGCGCGTAAACGCGCTTATGGCGGTGTCCCGGAATGACGAAATCAATGGCCGGGCATGACTAAGGAAAACAATTGACGCTCCGTCCCGGCACTTTCGCGCTCACCCTTCTGCTCGCCGGCCTGAGCGCGGTCGGTCCGCTCACCACCGACATGTATCTGCCGTCGCTGCCGGATATCGCGCGCCTGCTCGACGCCACCACCGCGCAAGGCCAGCTAACCATCTCGTCCTATCTGATCGGCTTCGCGGTCGGGCAGATCGTCTACGGCCCGCTGTCCGACCGGCACGGCCGCAAGCCGGTGCTGCTCGGCGCGGTCGCGCTTTATGGCGTGGCGAGTCTGGCCTGCGCGCTGTCGAATTCGATCGGCATGCTGATCGCCGCGCGCTTCGTGCAGGCGCTCGGCGGCTGCGGCGGCATCGTGCTGGCGCGCGCCATGGTGCGCGATCTTTATTCCGGCAGCCGCGCGGGGCGCGAATTGTCGCTGATCGGCGCGGTGATGGCGCTGGCGCCGGTGCTGGCGCCGATCGCCGGCGGCATCCTGCAGACCGGCTTGGGCTGGCGCTCGGTATTCCTGACGCTGGTCGCAGCCGCCCTGGTCGGCGCCGCCGTCGTCATTCTGCTGCTGCCGGAGACTCTGGTGCAGCGCGCGGCCGAGCCGGTGTCGCTGTCCTCGATCGCCAGCTCTTACGCAATCGTCGCGCGCAACCCGGCCTATCTCGCCTATATGGGGCTCGCCAGCCTGAGCTATGCCGGCTTGTTCGCCTGGATTTCCGCCGCCTCTTTCGTGCTGCAGAATATCTACGGCCTCACGCCTTTGCTCTTCGGCTTCGTCTTCTCGGTCGGCTCGGTCGGCTACGGCGTGGGCTCGACGCTGTCGGCGCGGCTGACGCGGCACTTCGGCATCGACGGCATCCTTGGTTTTGGCGGCTTGGCCGTAGCGCTCGGCGGCATCGCCATGGTGGCCGCGTTGGCGTTCGGCCTCGGCTCCGCCGCCGCGCTGGTGCTGTCGATGGCGGTCTATCTCGCCGGCCTCGGCATGGTGCTGCCGCAGTCGATTGCCGGCGCGCTGACGCCGTTTCCGGAGCGCGCGGGCGCCGCCTCCTCGCTGCTCGGCTTCGTGCAGCAGAGCGTGGCCGCGCTCTGCGGCGCGCTGGTCGGCGTGCAGCTCGGCCACAACGCCTGGCCGCTCGCCATCGCGGTGGCGCTCGCCGGCTGCGCGACGCTGGCGCTGTGGCTGTTGACGCACGGCGTGCGCCGGCGCGCGGCGCAGGGCCAAGCCTAGGCAGCTTGTAGCCCGGATGGAGCGAAGCGAAATCCGGGGCAGCCTATCTTCGTTCCCGGGTTACGCTGCGCTCCACCCGGGCTACAATCGATCAAGACCCAAGTGACGGGCGAGCGACAGCAACCATGAAGAAAGCGACCACAACCTTGCAGAAGAGAAAGGCCGCCTCGAAGGAAGCAAAAGGTGGAGCATCTCCCTCTCAGCTGATCGATGCGCGCATCAAGGCGCTGGGCGACTGGCGCGGCGAGACGCTCGCGCGGGCCCGAAAGCTCATCAAAGAGGCCGACCCCGACATGGTCGAGGAGGTGAAATGGCGAAAGCCGTCGAACCCTATGGGCGTTCCGGTGTGGGAGCACGCCGGCATCATCTGCACCGGCGAGACCTACAAGGACAAAGTGAAGCTGACCTTCGCCAAGGGTGCCGCGCTCAAGGACGCCTCACACCTCTTCAACGCCAGCCTCGACGGCAACGTGAGGCGCGCCATCGATATCCACGAGGGCGACAAGATAAATGAGAAGGCGTTGAAGGCGCTTATTCGCGCCGCCGTGGCGCTGAACAAGTCCACAGCCCAAAGCTAACCCACGGAATCAGCGCGTGAAGCAAGTAGCCCGGGTGGAGCGCAGCGAAACCCGGGGCAGACTATCAATCGTTCCCGGATTTCGCTTCGCGCCATCCGGGCTACGAGCCAGCTGGCGCGGCTTCCACGAGCGTGGAATCAACCGTTCGTCCCCGCGAAAGCGGGGACCCAGCGCGGCAATCTGATGATTGGCGCTTGTTTCCCTGGATTCCCGCTTGCGCGGGAATGAGCGGCGTAGGGGTCGAGCCAAGGGGAAACCGCGCTAACGCTTCTTGCCCAGCAAGGCGCTTTCGACGGTCCTGGGATGCCGGGCGCCGATCACCTGCGCGACGCATCTCTTGTCCGTCTGGCAATAGACCATGCAGGCGGTGCCGGGGCCGCCCTTGCAGTCGGTGCCGCAGCCATAGCCGCTCTTGTCCTGCGAAAACGAGCCCTTGACCTTGTCGCAGACGCTTTTCAGCTGCTCGGGGGTCTGCTTCTCCAAATTAAGGTCCCTGGCCAGAGACGGGCCGCTGAGGCCGAGACCGGCAATCAGGACGCAGGCGGCGGTCAATTTTCGCACGTGAGCCTCCAATGATGTGTCCCCCCGATGGAGCGGGTCGAGCCTACAATATCTTGGGCGGCGTGGCCTAGCTTCAGCGGCGGCCGAAGAAATTGTTGAGCAGCCAGCCGTCGAGGCCGGCGCTTTCGCCCGCCGGCGCCGATCTGGCGCCGATATCGGCGGGCGGCACCGGCGCGGCGCCGACGGTGGCGGCGGCGGGCGCCGGGGCGCTTCTGCCGCCGCCGAACAGGGCGGAGAGGAAGCCGCCGCGGTTGCCGCCGCCGGGCAGCGCCGCCACGGCCACGCCCTGAAGCGCGCCGCGCATGAAGCGGCTCCAGATCTCGACCGGCAGGCTGCCGCCGGTGACGTGCTTGGTCGGCGCGCCGTCGTCATTGCCGAGCCAGACGCCCGGTGACTAGGCGCGCCGTGTAGCCCATGAACCAGGCGTCGCGGAAATCTTGGCTCGTGCCGGTCTTGCCGGCCGCCGGCCAGCCCGGCAGCGAAGCGTGCTTGGCGGTGCCGATCAGCAGCGTCTGCTGCATCATCGCGTTCATCATCGCGACGTAGCTCGCATCGACCACGCGGCCGAGCGGGCGCTCGTCGCGCTCGTAGAGCAGCTTCTTGCCGGCGGTGACGCGCTCGATCACATGCGGGGCGACCGCGTAGCCGCCGTTCGCAAAAGTGGCATAGGCGCCGGTCAGTTCCAGCAGTGAGACTTCCGAGGTGCCGAGCGCGATCGAGGCGTTGGGCGCGAGCTTGGAGGCGATGCCGAGCCGGTGCGCGGTGCGGATCACCGCCGCCGGGCCGAATTCGAGCGTCAGCCGCACCGACACCGTGTTGAGCGACAGCGCCAAGCGCCTGCGTCAGCGTCACCGGCCCGAAATATTCGTGGCCGTAGTTCTCCGGCCGCCAGCCTTTGACCGCGATCGGCCGGTCCTCGCGCACCGTCTCGGGCGTCAGCCCGTGCTCCAGCGCGGTGAGATAGACGAACGGCTTGAACGCCGAGCCCGGCTGGCGCTTGGCGGCGACCGCGCGGTTGAACTGGCTTTCGGCGTAATTGCGCCCGCCCACCATGGCGCGCACCGCGCCGTCCGGCGTCATCGCCACCAGCGCGCCTTGCGTGACCTTGTACTTGGCGCCCTTCTGCGCCAGCTCGTCGTCGACCGCCTTTTCCGCTACCGCCTGCAGCGCGCCGTCGATGCTGGTGTGGACGACGATGTCTTCGTCGATGCGGCCTAGAACATCGTTGAGCGCGTCCATTGCCCAATCGGCGACATAATTGACCGAGCCGTTGCCGGCCTGCGCCACGATGCGCGGCGGAGCGGCGAGCGCCAGGCGCTCGCGCTGCCGGCTGATGAAGCCGAGCGAGGCCATCGTTTTCAGCACGATCCTGGCGCGATGCTCGGCGGCGGCGAAATTGCGCGTCGGCGCAAGCCGCGAAGGCGAGCGCACCAGCCCGGCCAGCATGGCCGCCTCGGCCAGCGTTATGTGCTTGGCGGACTTGCCGAAATAGCGCTGGCTCGCCTGCTCTATGCCGTAGGCGCCGGCCCCGAAATAGACGCGATTCAAATAGAGCGCGAGGATCTGCTGCTTGGAGAATTTGCGCTCCAGCCACAGCGCCAGCACCACCTCCTGCAGCTTGCGATGGATGGTACGTTCTTGAGTCAAAAAGAGATTTTTCGCCAATTGCTGCGTGATGGTCGAGCCGCCCTGCGCCACGCCGCGATGCAGAATATTGGCGATCAGCGCGCGCGCGATGCCATAAGGATCGACGCCGTAATGCTCGTAGAAGCGCCGATCCTCGATGGCGACGAAGGCCTGCGGTACGTAGCGCGGCAGCTCTTTCAGCGACATGACCTCGCCGGCCATGTCGCCGCGCACGGCCAGCACGCGGCCGTGCATGTCCTCGATCTGGATCGAGGGCGGCCGCTTGGGGATGGCGAGCGACTGGATCGGCGGCAGGTGGGCGCCGACCCAGGCAAGCGAGGCGAGCCCGCCGATGCCGAGCCAGAGCCCGAGCACCAGGCTCCAATAGAGCATGCGGCCGATGAGCGAGCGCTTGCGGCCGCGCGCTTTGCGCTTGCGGCGGCGGCGCGGCGGCTTGGGCCCGGCTGGACGCTCGCCGGCGCGCAAGACGGGCGCCGCCTCGAACACCGGCTCCCGCCGCGTTGGTTGCTTGCCCGCCATACGCCACCCACAAACCCGGCGCGCGCCAAGGGCGCGGGCCGGTCCCTTGCGGGCCACGCTAAGCGGGCCCGTTTAAGGGCCCGTTAAGCGGGGATTTTGCTGCAAATGCCGGCGGTTAGGCGCTTCTGCCGCCGCTTGACAGCGCATGTTATGCGGGCTGATCTCGCGCCCGGGGAAGGACGCTGGAAACAAATACCATGGCTGCGCGCATGCTGGTCGGCTGCGGCGCCGGCTTTTCCGGCGACCGGCTCGATGCGCCCGCCGCGGTGGTGCGCGACCTGCGCGCCGCGGGCGAGCCCGCGGCCATCATCTTCGAGACGCTGGGCGAGCGCACGCTGGCGCTGGCGCAACTGCGCCGGCGTGAGGACCCGGCCTTGGGCTACGAGCTCAAGCTCGAGCCGCTGCTTGCGCCCGTGCTGAAGGACTGCATCGACGGCAACATCGCCGTCATCGGCAATTTCGGCGCGGCCAATCCGCCGGCCGCGGCCGCGCTCGTCGCTAACTTGGCGGCGCAGGCGGGGCGCAAGGCGCGCATCGCCACCGTGACCGGCGACGACATGCTCGATGCGGCCGGGCTCGAAATCCTGCGCGCCTGCTGCGAGGAGCTGCCGGACGAAAAGCTCCTGGTCTCCGCCAATGTCTATCTCGGCGCCGCGCCCATCGTCGAGGCGCTCGGGCAGGGCGCGCAGGTGGTGGTGACCGGCCGCGTCGCCGATCCCTCGCTCGCGCTGGCGCCCTTGATCCACGCCTTCGGCTGGCGCGACGACGACTGGCCGCGGCTCGGCCGCGGCACCATGGCCGGGCATCTGCTGGAATGCGGCGCGCAGGTCACCGGCGGCTATTACGCCGATCCCGGATTCAAGGACGTGCCGGCGCCGGAGCGCATCGGCTATCCGATCGCGGCGATCGACGCCGACGGCGGCTTCGCCATCGGCAAGGCGGCGGGCGGCGGGCTGGTCGACCGCCGCACCGTGACCGAGCAATTGCTCTACGAGCTGCACGACCCGGCCGCCTATCTGACGCCCGACGTCACCGCCGACATCAGCGCGGCGAGCCTGACCGAATTGGGCGGCGACTGGGTGCGGGTCGACGGCGTCACCGGCCACGCGCGCCCGCAGACGCTGAAAGTGACCGTCTGCTGCGACGGCGGCTGGCTGGCCGAGGGCGAGATCTCCTATTTCGGGCCGAACGCGCCGGCGCGCGCGCGGCTCGCCGCCGATATCGTGCGCAAGCGCAGCCCGCGCGGCTTGCGCATCCGCTGCGACCTGATCGGCGTCATGAGCGTGCTGGCCGACGATGCCGGCGACGCCTGGGCGCGCTTCAACGACATTGCCGACAGCGCGCAGGAGGACGTGCGTCTGCGCGTCGCCTTTGCCGGGCCCGACAAGGCAGACGTCGCGCGCGGGCTGCACGAAGTCGAAGCGCTCTATTGCGCGGGGCCGGCCGGCGGCGGCGGCATCAGGCTCGCCATGCGCCCGCGCATCGCGGCGATCTCCTGCTTTGTGCCGCGCGACGCCGTGCGCCCGCAGGTGCACATGCGCGAGGCGGACCATGGCTGAACGCAAGCTGCACGCGCTCGCGCATGCCCGCGCCGGCGACAAGGGCGATCGGCTCAATATTTCGCTGATCGCCTATGCGCCCGAGCTGTTTGCCCTGCTGCGCGACCAGGTCGGCGAACAGGAAGTGGCCGCGCTGTTTGCGCACCGCCATCCGAGCGCGGTCACCCGCTACGTGCTGCCCAAGCTCACGCGCTGAACTTCGTGCTCGACGGCGTGCTCGACGGCGGCGTGACGCAGGCGCTCAACCTCGATGCGCACGGCAAGACGCTGAGCTTCCGGCTGCTCGACATGCGCGTCGAGGTGCCGGACGCGCTTTTGAAGTTCGCGCGGTCGAAAGTCTGACTTACGCAAGGAACCGCGAAGATTGGGAATTTGTATAGTCGTGGAAATAGCCACGTAGGGTCCGATCGCCTACATGCGAGGCATGCTGTCGCGTAGCTCGCGAGCTGCGCGATGCGGTCGAAATCAGCCCGCAGGCGCGGGCCAACCTGGAGTAATGCATGTACGATCGGAAATTTCTCATTCGCGCCGCTTTCGCGGTATTCGTCGGCCTGGCGGCCGGCGCGGCGCCCAGCTTAGCCACCGCAAAAACCAGCGTGGTGCACAAGGCCAAGATCAGCCTGAGTCAGGCGCGCGCCATCGCGCTCAAAGCCTATCCGGGCAAGATCATGAAAGAGGAACTGGAGCGTGAACGCGGCGGCAGCGGTCTGCGTTATTCCTTCGACTTGCGCCGCGGCAAGCACTGGCGCGAGGTCGGTGTCGACGCCATGACCGGCCGTATCCTCGAAAACATCCACGAAGGCGCCAATCCGAAGGACTAAAGTATCATACGGCGAGCCGGCGACACAAAAACGCCAGCTCGCTGTTATCTCTAGGCGGAAAATCCGGCAGGATCGATGCATGAAAGTGCTGGTGGTCGAAGACGACGCCGAAACGGCTGCCTATATCGTCAACGGCCTGAGCGAGCATGGCCACGTCGTGGACTATGCCAGCAACGGCCGCGAGGGCTTGTTCCTTGCCGGCAGCGGCGGCTACGAAGTGGCGATCGTCGACCGCATGCTGCCCGGGCTCGACGGACTGTCGCTCGTCAAGACGCTGCGCGGCGGCGGTATCCGGACCGCGGTGCTGTTCTTGACCAATCTCGGCGGTATCGACGACCGCGTCGAAGGGCTCGATGCCGGCGGCGACGATTACTGGTCGAAGCCGTTCGCCTTCTCGGAACTGCTGGCGCGCGTCAACGCGCTCGGGCGCCGGCCGTCTATGAATGCGGTCGAGACCGTGCTGCGCGTGGCCGATCTCGAAATCGATCTCCTCAAGCGTACCGTAATGCGCGGCGGCCGCGCCATCGACCTGCAGCCGCGCGAGTTCAGACTGCTTGAATGCCTGATGCGCAACGCCGGCAAAGTGGTGACGCGCACCATGCTCCTGGAAAAAGTCTGGGATTTTCATTTCGATCCCAAAACCAACATCGTCGAGACCCATATGAGCCGGTTGCGCGGCAAGGTCGACCGTGGCTTTGCTTGCGAGCTCATTCATACGATCCGCGGCGCGGGATATTCGATCCGTGCGCCCGGCTAGAGTATTCCGCACCGCAACGTTCCGGCTTGCGGCAATTTACGTGCTGCTGTTCGCTGCCTCGGTCGCCGTGCTCGGCACGACCGTCTATCTGGTGACGGCGGCGGCGCTGGAGCGGCGGCTGGACGCGCGCATTGCCGGCGAGATGACGACGCTCAAATCGGTGTTTCAGGCGGGCGGCCTTGCCCGGCTGGAAACCGAGGTGCGAACGCACCAGCGCATGCGTCCGGCCGGGCCGCTGGACTATCTGGTGATCGGGGCTGGCGGCACTCGGCTTACTGGCGATCTGCTGGTGGTGCCAGACCGGCTAGGCTGGTCCAACGTCGAAAACAAAGAAAGCGACGGTGACGTCAGCCATCGTCGCGTGCTCGTTGCCGCGCTGTCGGCCGACGCGCGCCTCGCGATCGGCGCCGACCGCGAGCAAATCGACGAGCTTAAAGAATCCATTTTCGATGGATTCGCATCCGCCTTTGCCGCAGTGATTGCACTCGGCAGCATCGGTGGTATAGCGCTCAGCCTTGCCTTGCTCAAGCGCGTCGAGACGATCAGGCGCACGGTAGAGGCGATCATCGCCGGCGACCTCACGCAGCGCGTGCCGGTGCGCGGTACCAACGACGATTTCGACCGGCTCTCGCTCACCTTGAACCGGATGCTCGACCGCATCGCCGAGCTGATGGAAAGCGTGAGGCAGGTCTCCGCCGATATCGCGCACGATCTCAAGACGCCGCTGGCGCGGCTGCGGCAGCGGTTGGAAAAAGCACAGGCGCAGCACTCAGTCGTCCGAACAGCAAAACGTCGCCATTGAGGCGGCGATCGCCCAGGTCGACGAGATTCTCGGCATTTTTGGCGCGCTGCTGCGCATCGCGCAGATCGAGGCGGGCACGCGCCGTTCAGGCTTCCGGGAGCTCGATCTCAGCGCCGTCTTTAGCAATGTGGTCGATGCCTTTGCGCCCGCCGCGGAGGACGCCGACAAGCGGCTCGACGCCAAGATCAAGCCGGCGACACACATTGTGGGCGACCGTGAACTGCTCACGCAAATGCTTGCCAATTTGGTCGAGAATGCCATTCGGCACACGCCCGCGGGCACGCGCATCGAGGTAGCCCTCGGCAGCGACCGCGAGCGCACCGTCGGCACGGTAACGGATAACGGCCCTGGCGTGCCGGCGGAGGAACGGGAGCGCATCTTCCAGCGCTTCTACCGGCTGGAACTGAGCCGCTCGACCCCCGGCAGCGGGCTGGGCCTCAGTCTAGTCAAGGCAGTGGCCGACTTGCACAACATCGCGCTCGACGTGCGCGATGCTGAACCCGGATTGCAAATCGTCATGAGATTTCCCGACGGGCTATAGCCAGGGGTGACAGCCGCAGACCCGTCTGCGTGATCGGAAAATGATGCAAGAAAGGCAGGACGTTGTTACATGCGCGATGAAACTTTGACCAAGGTCCCCGAAGTCACCCTCGTCTTCTGGATCATCAAGATCGCCGCCACCACGCTGGGCGAGACCGGCGGCGATACCGTGACCATGACGCTGCACTGGGGCTATCTGGCCGGAACCGCATCTGTTCCTTGCGCTGCTGGTGGCGCTGGTGATCTGGCAGACCGTTGCCGAGAAATTTCACCCGTTTCTGTATTGGGCGACCATCGTCGCCTCGACGACCTTCGGCACCACCATGGCCGATTTTGCCGACCGCTCGCTCGGCATCGGCTACACCGGCGGCTCAGGCGTGCTGTTTGTCGGCCTGATGGCCACGCTCGGCCTGTGGTACTGGTCGCAAGGCTCGATCTCGGTCGAAACCGTCAACACGCCGAAGGTGGAAGCCTTCTACTGGGCGGCGATCACGCTGTCGCAGACGCTGGGCACCGCGCTCGGCGACTGGGCGGCCGACAGCGGCGGGCTTCGGCTACGAGGGCGGCGCGCTGGTGTTCGGCGCCGGGCTTGCCGTGCTGGCGGCGCTCTATTACTGGACAAGCATCTCGCGCGTGACGCTGTTCTGGGCCGCCTTCATCCTGACGCGGCCGCTCGGCGCCACCGTCGGCGACCTGCTCGACAAGCCGGTCAGCCATGGCGGGCTGCACTTGAGCCGGCCGCTCGCCTCCGCCGTGATCGCGGTATTCATCATCGGCTGCATTCTGCTGCTGCCGCAGCGCGCCGGCACGCATCCCGGGCATTCGGCGGCGCGTTCGTGAGGCTACTGGACGGCGTTAAGCGGCGTCCCGGCGCCCGCCGGTTTTCCGGCCTTCTGGCGCGTCTGCCAGAAGCGCAACAGGCGCTGCGCGGATTGCGGCGACAGCGTCTCGTATTGCTCCTGCACGGCGTCGAGATCGGACTGGAAGGTGCCGGCCGCCGCGCTCGACATGATGACGGCCCAGGCGCTTTGCCAATCCAGCAGCACCGAGCGGCAAATGGCCATCAGGCCGATCGCGCTGGAGACGGAGAACAGGCGGTCGATATCGTCGACCGGCACCGCGCTCAGGACGGATAGGCCGACAATCACTTCGGCCGGGCGCTTCTTGACGGAGAATTCGAACACCTTGGCCTTGAGCAGCTCGGTGTCCTGGCTGAAATTCTTCATCAGCCGCTGGGCCTCGATATAGCGCGCCGCCGTCACCGGCTGCGGCGCGATCTGCGCTGAGATGTTCGACAGCACGTTCTTGATCGCGTGCCGGCGCTCCGGCGGCGCGGATATCAGCAGCTTTTGGCGCACCGCCTCGGTCGCCTGCGCCAGCAGGTTCTGAAAATGGTGGGGCGGTATGTCGACCCGGTAGGCGAGCAATTCCGTCAGGCGGTCGTCGCCGTCGGAGCGCATCACCAGCTTGGCCATGCCCACCTCGGAAAAGCGTGCGCCGGAATTCTGCGCGAGCGTGTGGGCAACGTCGGAGCTGCCATGATCGACTAGGACGTCGGTGACCTTCATGGTCAGGCTGTTGCGGCCGGCGATGCGGGCGAGGTGCGCCTGGCTCTTGGTTGTCGCGATCTCGATCAGGTCGCCGTCGGTCAGCCGCTGCGATTGCGTCAGGATCGGCCCGGAAATATCGATATTGTCGTGGCGCGCCAGCGCGCGCACGGTTTCGAACGGCGCGTTCGGGATTGGCGCGACGCGCGCGCTCAGTTCCGCGATCGCGCGGTCCTCGATGCCCTTGATCAGTTGGTTGAGGACGCCGCCATACAAGTTGGACTGTTCGTCCGAAAGCCCTTCGGACTGACCGACGAAAAGATCGGTGACGCGGCGCAAGACTTCGACGCGCTTATCGCCGGACGCGCCGTGCAGCGCGGACTCAACCTCTCCGAAAATCGACGCAACACTAGGCATTGGACAATTCTTGTCGTTGGGCCGAGCATTCTGCCTGACCGCCGGGTGGCCGCTCCCGCGCGCGATCCTGCATCGAACGTCTTAAAAATTTCGGAATTTTAAATCTGTTGCGAGGCGCTTGATGCGGCGATCACAGGTACGCGATGTTTTGTTTGCGCGGATACGTTGTTAATTTTCGCAGCGCAACTTTGCGCTGAGCGGCTGAACGTAAAACGCAAACTCGCGCTGTGAATTAGATTGCTACTATCGGTAGCAAAAATGTTTTCTGCGCCTTTATCGCGATCAGCGCGCGCTAGCCTGCCTTCGCCTTGCCATCCGCCTCGGCCGCCGCGAACAGCGCGATCAGCGCGCGCTTGATCGCGGCCTGGCGCGTCGGCGAGGTGATCTGCGCGCCCATCAGGTCGGTCACGTAAAAGACGTCGACCACGCGCTCGCCGAAAGTGGCGACATGGGCGGAGGCGATGTTGAGATTGAGCTTGGACAGCGTCGCGGTCAGTTCGTAGAGCAGGCCGGTGCGGTCGAGCCCGGTGATCTCCACCATGGTGTAGCGGTGGGACCACTGGTTGTTGATGGTGACGGTCGGCTCGAGCGCGAAGGCGCGGATGCGGCCCTTGGGGGCGCCGCGTTTCCCCACCACGTCGGGCAGGCGCAATTCGCCGCGCAGCGCTTTCTCTATCGATGCGGCAATGCGGCCGGCGCGCCGCTCCTCGTCCTCGTCGCGCTCGAATTCGCGCGTGAGCGAGATGGTGTCGAGCGCGCGTCCGTCGGTGGTGGTGTAGATCTGCGCGTCCACGATATTGGCGCCGGCCATGGCGCAGGCGCCGGCGATGATCGACAGCAGCCAAGGGTGGTCGGGCGCCAGCACCGTGAGCTCGGTGACGTTGCCGCTGTCGAAGCCAAGCGACGTCGAAAGCGTCTTGCCGGCCTGGTCGGCGGCGCGCACAAAATTGGCGTGCTCGATCTTGTGCGGCAGATCGACCTTCAGCCAATAGGCCGGGTAGTGCTTGGCGATATAGGCCTCGAGCTCGTCCGGCGGCCAGTCCTTCATGGCCTGGCGGAATTCGGTCTGCGCCAGCGCCACGCGCTGGGCGCGGTTGACTTCCGAGAAGCCGCCGGTGACCACCGGCTCGGTCTCGAAATAGAGCGTGCGGATGAGCTGCGCCTTCCAGCCGTTCCACACGCCGGGGCCGACCGCCTTGATGTCGGCGGTGGTGAGGATGCAGAGCAGCTTCAGCCGCTCGGCGTCCTGCACCACATTGGCGAAATTCTCGATGGTCTTGCGGTCGGACAGATCGCGCGACTGCGCCACGCTCGACATCACCAGGTGATTGGTTATCAGCCAGGCGCAAAGCTCGGTCTCGCCCGGCGTGAAGCCGAGCCGCGGGCAGAAGCGCCTGGCGACGCGCGCGCCCGCGATGGAATGATCCTCCGGCCGGCCTTTGGCGATGTCGTGCAGGAACAGCGTGACAAACAGCACCTTGCGGTGCGCGGGCTGGATTTTGTGGATCAGCTCGTTGGCGAGCGGGGTGTCGCTGCCGCCGCCGCGCTCGATCTCGTTCAAGATGCCGATGCAGCGCAACAGATGCTCGTCCACCGTGTAGTGGTGGTACATGTTGAACTGCATCATGCAGACGATCTTGCCGAAGGCGCGCACGAACTTGCCGAGCACGCCCAATTCGTTCATGCGCCGCAGCACGGTTTCCGGGTCGTTCTTGGAGGTGAGGATCTCCAAAAACAGCGCGTTGGCTTCCTCGTTGCCGCGCAGCTTGGCGTCGATCAGCTTGAGCGAGCGGGTGATCGCGCGCATGGCGTCGGGGTGGAAGGCGAGATTGTGCTTCTGCGCCAGACGGAAGATGCGGATCAGATTGACCGGATCGTGGCGGAACACGCTGCCGTTGGCGACAGTGATGCGGTTCTTGTCGACGATGAAATCTTCGCTGCCGGTCAAGCGCACGCGCTTGGCCGGGCGGCGGAAGCGCGCCATCACGCGGCTCAGGACCGGCACGCTCTTGGCGTGGCTGTCTTCCAGTTCGGCGGCCAGAATGGCGGTCAGGTCGCCGACGTCCTTGGCGATCAGGAAGTAGTGCTTCATGAAGCGCTCGACGTCGCGCAGGCCCGGATGCGCGGTGTAGCCGAGCCGCACCGCGATCTCGCGCTGGATGTCGAAGGACAGCCTCTCCTCGGCGCGGCCGGTGACGAAATGCATGTGGCAGCGCACCGACCAGAGGAAGTCCTCGCAGCGGCGGAACAGCTGGTATTCCTGCTTGTCGAACACGCCGCGCTTGATCAGCTCGTCCGGCTCGCGCACGCGGTAGACGTATTTTGCGATCCAGAACAGCGTATGCAGATCGCGCAAGCCGCCCTTGCCGTCCTTGACGTTGGGCTCGACCAGGTAGCGCGACTGGCCGGCGCGGCGGTGGCGCTCCTCGCGCTCGGCGAGCTTGGCGGTGACGAATTGCTGGGCGGTGTTGCGCACCACCTCGTTGTCGAAGCGGGTGATCAATTCGTCGAACAGCGCGCGGTCGCCGAGCAAATAGCGCGCTTCCAGAATGGCGGTGCGGATGGTCATGTCCGCCTTGGCCTGGCGGATGCATTCGTCGACCGAGCGGGTGGCGTGGCCGACTTTGAGGCCGGTGTCCCACAGGCAATAGAGGATGCTCTCGGCGACCTGCTCGCCCCAGGCGGTCTGCTTGTAGGGCAGCACGAACAGCAGATCGATGTCGGAGCCGGGCGCCTGCAGCCCGCGGCCGTAGCCGCCGGTGGCGACCACCGCCATGCGCTCGGCCTCGGAGGGGTTATCCGAAGGGTAGAGATGCTTGCGCGCGAACTCGAACAGCAGGCAGATGATGGCGTCTTCCAGCTTGCACAGCCGTTCGGCGCAGCGGCGGCCGTGGCGGTCTTTTAACAGCAGTTTTTCGGCCTTGGCGCGGCCCTCGATCAGCGCCGCTTTGAGCCGCTGCGCCACCGCGCTGCGCAATTCGCGCTCGCCGCCGGAATGCGCCTTGACGAGCTCTTCCAGCTCGGCGGCGATGGCGCGCACGTCGATCAGGTCATTGGCGCCCCGCGCGGGGTGCTCGGTAGGTGCGCGGGGTCCGGTTTCGACGGCGAGCGAGCTCATGGGCGATACCTGGGCCAACCCGGATAGCGGAGGCGGCGGCGGAAGTCACCGGTCCGCGGCAAAGATATTCATGGCGCCGGCCGTTTCGGCCCGTTCCGAGGATATTTCCGGCCCCGGCGGGGATTTCCCGGACCGGGTGACGCAAGCCGCGGACTGTGGTTCCCTGCCGCCCGGAAAAACAAAAGTCGGGAGAACGAGACATGCGCATGTTCCAGGTCTGCGTCTGCGGCCAGCCCCTGCAGTGCAACGAGGCGCCCACGCCCGAGCCCAAGGGCACCGAAGTGCTGCTCAAGGTGCTGGCGGCCGGCGTCTGCCACAGCGACCTGCACATCGCCGACGGCTATTTCGACCTCGGCGGCGGCAAGAAATTGGCCCTGGAGGAGCGCGGCATGAAGCTGCCGATTACGCTCGGCCACGAGAACGTGGGCGAGGTGGTGGCGGTTGGGCCGGACGCCAAGGGGGTCAAGCTCGGGCAGCGCATGCTGGCCGACCCGTGGATCGGCTGCGGCACTTGCGCGGCCTGCTTGCGCGGCGACGACAATCTCTGCCGCGCAATGCGCAGCCTCGGCGTGTTCTCGGCCGGCGGCTACGCCACGCACATGCTGGTGCCGCACCCGAAATACCTGTTCGATATCGGCGATCTGCCGCCCGACCGCGCCGCCCCGCTCGCCTGCTCGGGCGTGACCACCTATGGCGCGCTGAAGAAGGTGCCGACGCTCGCGACCGAGCCGACCGTCATCATCGGCGCCGGCGGTCTCGGCCTCATGTGCCTCGCGTTGCATAAGAAGATGGGCGGGCACTCGGCCATCGTGGTCGACGTCGATGCGACCAAGCGCGACGCGGCCAAGAAAGCCGGCGCCGCGCATGTCGTGGACGGCAGTGCGCCCGACGCGACCCAGCAGATCATGAAGCTGACCAAGGACGGCACCGGCGCCTGGGCGGTGATCGATGTGGTCGGCTCCTCCGCCAGCGCGCGCGTCGGCTATGACAGCCTGGTCAAGGGCGGCAAATACATCATCGTCGGCTTGTATGGCGGCGACCTGACGGTGTCGCTGCCGCCGATCCCGATGCGCGCGCTCACCATCCAGGGCTCTTACGTCGGCAGCCAGCACGAAATGCGCGAGCTGATGGAGCTGGTGCGCGCCAAGGGCCTGCCGGACGTGCCGGTGGCGACGCGTCCGCTCGACGACGTCAACGCCGTGATGAACGACTTGCGCGCCGGCAAGATCGTCGGCCGCGTCGTGCTCACGCCGGCCTGATCAAATCGCGGACACGGAGTTGTTATTCCTGAATTGCGGGTCCGCGTGCTAGGCACGCGCGCTTCGCAATGACGGTTGGGAATGGAGACGCAGATGGACGGCAATGAATTGCGCGCCATGCAGGCGCCGATCAAGCAGCGCTACAAAGACGATCCCGCTGCCGCGGTCGTCACCTTGCAGGCCAAGGGCACGCTCGACGACGGCAATATCGCCTGCAAGCTGGAGACCGGGCGCGCGCTGGCGGCGGCGGGCCTGCATCCCGCGACCGGCGGCTCCGGCATGGAGCTGTGCTCGGGCGACATGCTGCTGGAGGCGCTGGTCGCCTGCGCCGGCGTGACCGTGAAGGCGGTGGCGACCGCGCTCGATATTCCGCTCAGGTCGGGAAGCGTGTCGGCGGAAGGCGAGCTCGATTTCCGCGGCACGCTCGGCGTGGCCAAGGATGCGCCGGTCGGTTTTCGCGAGATCCGCCTGCGCTTCGATCTCGACACCGACGCCCCGCAGGACAAGCTCGATCAATTGCTCAAGCTGACCGAGCGCTATTGCGTGGTCTATCAGACCATCAAGGCCGGCCCGCCGGTTGAGGTGAAGATCGCGAGGGTGTGATACACGTGAGCCGTGCCGCAAACTCGGCTTTACCTCTCCCCAAAGGGGAGAGGGAGTCCCGCCCTGCTTGACGCATTGCCGAATTTTTTCGGGCAGGCGCGCGCTTGCGCGGGGCATGACAACGTGGTGGTGTCCGCGCGCCCAATGTCCCCCGACCTTACCTTCGCGCTCACCCTCATCGTGAAAATGGCCGTCACCGCCGCGTTCGTGGTGGCGGCGACGGCGACCGCCGAGCGCGCCGGCCCCGTGGTCGGCGGGCTGGTGTCGACGCTGCCGCTCGGCGCCGGCCCGGTCTATGTGTTCCTCGCGCTCGACCACGGCGCGCCGTTCATCGCGCAAAGCGCGGTCAACAGCCTCGCCATCAACAATGTCAACGTGATCTTCGCGCTCAGCTACGCGCTGCTGGCGCAGACGCGGTCGCTCGCGGTCAGCCTGACGCTCAGCCTGCTGGTCTGGCTGGTGCTGGGTTGGGGCGTGCACGCGGTGCACTGGAGCTTGCTGTCTGCCGGCCTGACCAATGTCGTCGTGTTCGCGGGCTCGATCGCGCTGGCGCGGCCCTTGCGCCACGTGCGCATCCCGCCGGTGCGCACCTATTGGTACGATCTGGCGCTGCGCGCCGCGCTGGTGGCGCTGCTGGTCGGCGTGGTGGTGAGCCTGAGCTTCCGCATCGGTCCCGGCGGCAGCGGCATCCTGGCGGTGTTCCCGATCATCCTGATCAGCGTGATCGTGATCCTGCACCGGCGCGCCGGCGGCAAGCCGACCGCGGCGGTGATGGCCAATGCCGTGCTCGGCCTGATCGGCTTTGCCTGCGCCTGCGTGGTGCTGCATTACACCGCGCTGCCGCTCGGCGCCGCGGCCGGCCTTTCGCTGGCGCTGGCGACCTCAGTCGCCTGGAGCCTCATCGTGCTGAGCGCGCGCCGGCATGGGATCGACCTCTAACATGACCACGCTCGTCATCGGCTTGCTGCTCAAGATCGCGATGACCGCCGGCATCGTGGTGGCGGCTTCGATCGTGGTCGAGCGCTCGGGCCCGTTCATCGGCGCGCTGATCGCCTCGTTGCCGACCGCCGGCGGCGCCGCCATGATCATCTTGGCGTGGGAGCATCCGCCCGCCTTCATCGCGCAGAGCGCGGTGGGCAGCCTGGTGTCGAACGCGCTGGTGGCGGTGTTCGCGCTCTCCTATGCCGCGCTGGCGCAACGCTACAATCTGCTGCTTAGTCTCGGCGGCGCCTATATGCTGTGGTTCGGCGCCGCTTATCTGACGCGCTTCATGACCTGGGACGCCTTGAGCGCGAGCCTGCTCAACGCGGTGGTGTTTCCGCTGGCGATCCGGGCCGGCAGCCGCTTTCGCGTCACCGGCGCGGTCAAGCGCGTGCAGCTCACCGCGCGCGATCTTGCCTGGCGCGCCGGCGTGGTGACGCTGTGCGTGCTGATCGTCACGGCGGCGAGCTATTCGATCGGCTCCTTCGCCTCCGGCCTGTTCGCCTTCTTTCCGGTGGCGATGGGTTCGTTCTTCGTCATCCTGCAGCCGCGCATCGGCGGGCCGGCGGCGGCGAGCGTGGCGGCGCACGTGCACGCGCCGCTGATCGGTCTGGGTCTGGGCCTATTGGCCGTGCATTTTCTGGCGCGGCCGCTCGGCGTGTGGTGGTCCTACGGAATCGGGCTTGCCATCGGCCTGGGCTGGAACGCGCTTTTGTGGTTGGCGCGGCGATGGCGCCGGCCGCCAAGGCAAGCCTAGCACTACTTTGGCAGATTTCTGACGGGCGATAGGCGGTCCGGGATTCCCAAATCAGTTTTTCAATGATTCATAGGTGGTCGGCTTTTGGAGGGCCGACCATGGTGGACACGACTTCGGATTGGAAAGATGAGCTTGGACGTTGGCTCAAGCCGTTCCTGGATCGCTTGGGTCACAAGGCGCGACGACAGATGTGCCCGCTTTATGTGGCGGGTCTGATTGGTCCTGGCGATCGCAAGAGCGTTCAGCCGATGGCGGAACGGTTTGCGCCTGGCGAATATGATCAACTGCACCATTTTGTTGCTGCCGGCGTCTGGGATGCGGCGCCGCTGGAAGCAGAACTGCTCATTCAAGCGGACAGGCTTGTCGGCGGCAGCGATGCCGTGCTGGTCATCGACGACACGGCGATGCCGAAGAAGGGCGAGCACTCGGTCGGTGTTGCTCCGCAATATGCTTCGGCTCTGGGCAAGACTGCCAACTGCCAGACGCTGGTGTCACTGACGCTTGCGCGAGGCGAAGTGCCGGTGATGGTGGCGTTGCGCCTTTTCCTTCCCGAGAGTTGGACGAGCGATCGGGGGCGTTTGAAGCGGGCGGGCGTTCCGGCCGAATATCGAACGGCGCGGACAAAGCCGGAGATCGCACTGGCTGAGATCGATCGCATGATTGCGGCTGGTGTGCGCTTCGGCTGCGTGCTGGCGGATGCCGGTTATGGGCTGAGCGCGCCGTTTCGCCAGGGGCTCACGGCTCGCAACCTTGCCTGGGCCGTTGGCATCCCTCGTCATCTCAAGGTCTACCCTGTCGGGGTGCAGCTCATCTGGCCAAAGGCCGCGCGCGGCCGTCCCCGTAAGCGGCATATTCCCGATATTCTGTCAGTGGCGGCCGAAGACATGTTGGCCGATGCCAAGTGGCGAACTGTGAGCTGGCGAAACGGGACGAAGGGCCGGCTGAAAGCCCGCTTTGCCGCGGTCCGTGTGCGTACTGCCGACGGGCCTCCGCAGCGGATCAGGGACAAGGGTCAGCAGCATCTGCCGGGCGACGAGGCCTGGCTCATCGGCGAGCACCGGATGTCGGGAGAGAAGAAATACTATCTCGCCAACCTGCCCGCGCGGACAGACCTGCGCACGCTTGGCCGCCACCATCAAGGCGCGATGGGTCTGCGAGCAGGCGCATCAGCAGCTGAAAGAAGAACTCGGCCTCGACCACTTCGAGGGACGATCCTGGCAGGGCCTTCACCGTCACGCGCTCATGACAATGATCGCCTACGCCTTCCTCCAGCATCGCCGCCTCGCAAAAGCGAAGCGGAAAAAAAAGAATCAACGGGCCGCCGCCTCAACCAAGCCTGCCGGCCGTGCGTCACGCCATCGTCAATCTCATCCTTCGACCGCCGCCTCAGCGATGCCCGCACTGCCGAAGATGGATCGACGCGGCAAAGCAGCGTGACTGAAACTGCCAAAGTAGTGCTAGGCCGTGTACTCATAAACGATGGATGGCCGATGACCGCTTTCGGTGTGGCCTCCGAGGCTGATCAAACGACCGCGCAAGTCGGGAATGCGGGACGGAGCGGACATTCCGGCACTAAGTGCAGGTACCGTGTTGTCCAAAGATTCACGAGATGCCATCAAGTAACGAAAGCTGGAGGCGCGAAACTCGCAGTATTTCGGCGGGGTGCAGCATCCGTACGCTGTCACGGTTTGAGTATCCTGGACCAAGCTGCAGCCGCTACTTCACCCGCGTTTCGATCAATTAGATCGCCATGCGATAGCACGATCCGCTGAAAGTCCCACGCCAGAATGCGCCGAAGCGACGTCGCGGCTGCCTTACGGTCGCTCCAGCCCATCCGGTATTCCGGGGCGGGACGGGGATTGTCCCACATGCGAAACACATACTTGAACCAGAACTTCAACGCCCCTCCGGTATTGGGCGTCGCGTCAGTGAAGTTCTCGATGAGGTCAACAAGGATCAACGTGCGGCTGGCGCGGTGAAACATCGCGACCTCGCGCATGATGCGCGTGCCTCGCACAAGCACCTGGTCGATTTCATCGACCCAGTCCGCCGGGGCCACGTCACCGAGCTGGCCATCATATTTCAGGCCGGGGTTCCTGCTCTCGATGCCGGGGCATATCCATGTCTTCGCCCTTGGAAACGCGGCTTGCGCGGTAGCTGCGTACAGGTGGTGGAAATTTCCGGGGGCGACGATATGCGCAACTGGACCTAGCGCAGAGATCTCTTCTGCGATCACCGCAGTGATGTTGCATGGCGAGTGTAGCATGAGTTGGCCAGAGGCGAGGCGGATCACCGTCATTCGCGCCTCAAACCGCGTACCCGCCAATCGTATGGGATATGGGCAAAGCCATATCTGACCTGCCACATGGGGAATGAGCGGCATCGCGGTCTTTCGACGGGCCAATCTGTACGCAGTTGCATCAGATCGAGTGCAATCTTTTCGCGGCCAGTCCGGTCACAATGCCATGAGTTCGCAACAAAATTAAAGCCGCTCCATGGCCAGGAGCATGCCATACTTTGTACCCGCAATGCCTGGCATTGGTCGCCGACGGCTTCTCAAGCAAGCACATCGGGCGACGGCTGCAGCTTTCGCCGCGAACGGTCGAGCTGCACGTTGCGCGGGCCATCAAGCGCCTGGGCGCCGTCAACCGCAGCCATGCCGTTGCGATCGCGCTGCAGCAGAACATGCTGCAATCCTGAGCTTGACGATAAGCATTCGCCGGCGCGCGGCAGGCGCAGCGGCAAGATTTCCGCCGGCCTTCACTTGCCGCCCATCGCCGCGTCGATGGATTTCAGCAATGCAGCAATCGGCTGCCACGCTTCGTTCTTCAGCACCACCAGCGGCGGATTGTCCAGCACCACGGCCGTTACGGACTTGGCCTCGCAGCCGGCGACCAGGCGGGCGATCTTGATCTCGCCGTCGGTGTAATAGCGGTCGCCTCCACCGTTGCGGCCGTCGAGCGTGGGACCGACGCCGGTCACCTCGTAGATCGCCAGCACCACCTTCGCTGTTTTGAGATCGCCGATCAGGCCGTTGCGCTCGGCGTCGATGTCGGGCGCGATGTGATGGGTGACTTGGGCCGTATAGCGGCTCAAGCCGACGTCGCGGTCGAAGGTCACCGCGCCGAGCCAGACCGGCCGGCCTTCTTGGCCGCGCTCGAGTACCTGCCAGAAGCGGACATGGTGGCGCCGGTCGGCGCTGTTGCCGGCGGGCTTTTCGAAGGCCAGGTCCTCGCGCCGGCCCTGGTAGAACAGATTGCTGACCGGCGCGTCGCGATAGGGCCGGTCGAGGATGACGCTGCCGACGATCTTCAAGCTCGAGCGCAGCGTGATCGGGTCGGCGGGATACCAGGTGGCCGCGTGCATGGCGCACAGCACGTCGTCCTTGGCGCCGACCAGGCCGACATTGATGGCGTCGCCCGGTATGCCCTGCCGGGTCTGCGTCACCATAGTGAGGCCGGCGAGCTTTCTTTGGTGCTCGTAGTGCCGCCAGCCGAGCGGCAGCACGATGTAGGCGAGAACGCCGTAGGCGAGCAGAACGACGGCCAGTATGGAAAAGAAAATCCTGCGCTTCGAACGGCGGGACTGCATCGATTGCGAAGCGCGCGCGCTTTAGCGCAGCAAGCCTTCTTCCAGCGCCTTGATCTGGATCGCCAGATAGCGCGAGAAGATGCGGCATTGCGCCAGGCTGCCGGCGGTGAACCAGAGGCCCTCTTGCGCCGTGCGCCGCCACATGTTGCGCAATTCGCCGCCTTGATCGAAGCCCCAGACCGGGCCGATCCTGTCGGCGATTGCATCGCCGAGATAATGCCGCGCGGTGTCCTGCTGGTTCTTGTAGCCGGTCGCCAGCACCAGGAGCTCGGCCGGCGCCATGCCGCCGTCCTTCAATTGCGCGCCTTGCGCGACGAATTTGTCGATGTCGGCGAAATGCATGAGCTTGACCGCGCCGGAAATGATCAGGTCAGAGCAGCCGACATTGAAGTAATAGCCGCCGCCGTAGCGCAGATACATCATCTGGAAGCCGGTCTCGTCCTCGCCGTACCAGATCTTGAAGCCGCGGCTCTCCAGCGCCTTGATCAGCTTGCGGTCGACCATTTTACCCTTGGTGGTGGAGAGCTGATAGGCGCGCTGCAGCACCGGATAGGGAAACGAAGTCGCCAGCAGGTCGCAATCGTCGAACGGGATGCCTTCGGAATAGATGGCGTAGACGCTCTGCGCTTCCTTCAAGCTCACCACATAGGTCTTGCTGCGCTGGATGATGGTAACGTCGGCGCCGTGCGCGTTGAGCTCCTGCGCCACGTCATGGCCGCTGGTGCCGGTGCCGAGCACCAGCGCCTTGCGGCCTTTCCACAGCGAAGCGTCGTGGAAGCTGCCGGAATGCACGATCTCGCCGGCGAAATCCTTCAGTCCCGGCAGGTCGGGAAACGTAGGAATGCTGGAGACGCCGGTGGCGAAGATGAGATGGCGCGGGTGCATGACGCGGCTGGTGCCGTCGCTGCGCTTGAGCGTGACGTTCCACCGCTTGCGCGCATCGTCATAACTGCCGGTGGTGAGCTCGGTGCCGGTCCAGAAATTCAGCTCCAGGCTTTCGACGTAAGTCTCGAACCAGTTCGCCAGCTTGTCCTTCGGGATATAGACCGGGAAGGTGGGCGGGAACGGCATATAGGGCAGGTGGTTGACGTGCACCTCGTTGTGCAGCGTCAGCGAGTGGTAGCGCTTGCGCCAATTGTCGCCGATGCGCGCGTGGCGGTCGACGATCAGCGTGTCGACGCCGAGCTGGCCCAGGCGCGCGGCGATCGACAGGCCGGCATGGCCGCCGCCCACCACCAGCACGGCGGGATCGCGGTCGGCGAAGGCGCGCTGCCTGGCGAGGCGGTCGAGCCAGTTCTCGGCGCCGAAGTCGCGCGTCGAATCGGGCTCGCCGCGCCGCTTGAACTCTTCTTCGTAACCGCGCAGCTCCTGCAGATTGGTGTTCATGGTCCAGGCGGAGAGGCGCGCGGGATCCTTCTCGTCGCGCACCAGCCGCACCACGCCGCTGCCGGGGCCGAACGCGGTCTCGAATTCGAAGATGCATTCGATCGCTTCGCTGCCGGCGCGGCTGACCCAGCGCGGGGCTGTGCGTTGCGGCGGGATACGGAAATTCGTCGGGCTCGTGCGATCAAGCGTCGCGCTCAGCGTTTTCTCGATGGCCGCGCGGCCGCTCATGGTCTCGATGTTCCAGGTAAAGGCGAGCAGGTCGCGCCACATACCGTCCGGCAGGAACATTTCGGCCGCCGCGGCGGCGTCTTGCGCCTGCAGGGCGGCAGCTAAGCGCGCAAGCCACCCTTGCGCCTCGGCCGGCGCATTCGCGCGCGTTCTCTCGGCGATGTTCATCATGGCTTGTCGTTTTTAGCCAATTGTTCCTTCAAGCGATAGAGCGCCTCCATGGCCTCGCGCGGCGACATGTCGTCGGGGTCGAGCGCGGCGATGGCCGCCAGCACCAGGTCGTGGGCGGCCTCCCGCACGGCCGGCGCGGCCTTGTAGGGCGCGGCGAACAGCGGCAGGTCCTCGAAGCCCTTGGGGGCGGCGCGGTCCTCCTGCTCGAGCTTGGCCAGCACCAGTTTGGCGCGCTCGATCACGCTCGCGGGAAGTCCGGCGAGCTGCGCCACCTGGATGCCGTAGGAGCGGTCGGCGGCGCCGGCCGCGACCTCGTGCAGGAACACCACCTCGCCCTGCCATTCCTTCACGCGCACGGTGGCGTTGTGCAGGCGGGGCAGGCGGGCGGCGAGCGCGGTCAGCTCGTGGAAGTGCGTGGCGAACAGCGCGCGGCATTGATTGACGTCGTGCAGATGCTCGACCGTCGCCCAGGCGATGGAGAGGCCGTCGAAGGTGGCGGTGCCGCGGCCGATCTCGTCCAGGATCACCAGCGAGCGCGCGCCCGCCTGATTGAGGATGGCGGCGGTCTCCACCATCTCGACCATGAAGGTGGAGCGCCCGCGCGCCAGATCGTCGGCGGCGCCGACGCGCGAGAACAGCCGGTCGACCGCGCCGATGCGCGCAGACTTGGCCGGCACGAACGAGCCCATCTGCGCCAGGATGGCGATCAGCGCGTTCTGCCGCAGGAAGGTCGATTTGCCCGCCATGTTGGGGCCGGTGAGCAGCCAGATGCGGCCGGCCCCCACCTCTGCCTCCCCCGCTTGCGGGGGAGGGTAGGGAGACGGCGGCGGCGACAGGTCGCAGTCGTTGGCGACGAAGGGCGTGCCGTCTTGCGACAGCGCCTGCTCGACCACGGCGTGGCGGCCGCCCTCGATGACGAAGTCGAGCGAGCCGTCCACGTGCGGACGGGCGTAATCGCGCTCGGCGGCGAGGGCGGCAAGCGCGGCGGCGACGTCGAGCGTGCCGAGCGCCTCGGCGCAGGCCTTGATGGCTTCGCTTTCGGCGATCACAGACGCGGCAAGCTTGTCGAATATTTCGAGCTCGAGCCCGAGCGCGCGCTCGGCGGCGCTGGCGATCTTGGCTTCCAATTCGCCGAGCTCGGTGGTGGTGAAGCGCACCTGGCCGGCCAGCGTCTGGCGGTGGATGAAGGTGGCGTTGAGCGGCGCCCCCATCAGCTTGTCGCCGTGCTGGGCGGTGACCTCGACGAAATAGCCGAGCACGTTGTTGTGGCGCACTTTGAGCGCGCGCACGCCGACCTGTTCGGCATAGCGCGCCTGCAGGCTGGCGATGACCCGGCGCGATTCGTCGCGCAGGGAGCGCAGCTCGTCGAGCGCGGCGTCATAGCCCTCGCGCACGAAGCCGCCGTCGCGCTTGAAGGCCGGCAATTCGGCGGCGAGCGCGGCCGCGAGTTGTGCGGCCAGCATGCCGTCCGGCGCCTGCGCCGCCTGCATGGCCTGCACGATCTCGGCCGGCGGCTCGTTGAGCGCGCCGAGCGCGCGCGCAAGCTCGGCGGCGGCCAAGATGCCGTCGCGCACGGCGGCGAGATCGCGTGGGCCGGCGCGCCCGACGGCGATGCGCGCCAGCGCGCGCGCCAGATCGGGCGCCGCGGCAAGACGCGAGCGCGTCTCGGCCCGCAAGGCAACATCCTCGACGAAGGCGCTAACCGCGTCGAGCCGCGCATTGATCGCCGCCGGGTCGGTGAGCGGGGCCGACAGGCGCTGCGCCAGCAGACGCGAGCCGGCGGCGGTCACCGTGCGGTCGACGGCGTCGAGCAGCGAGCCGCGCCGCTCGCCGGAGAGCGTCTTCATCAGTTCGAGATTGCCGCGCGTGGCCTGGTCGATCGCCATGGTGGCGGAGGCGGCTTCGCGCAAAGGCGGCGACAGCGGCGGGCGCTTGCCGATCTGCGTGCGCTCGACGTAAGTGACGCAGGCCGCCGCCGCGGTCAGCTCCAGCCGCGTCAGCGCGCCGAAGGCCTCGCTGGTGGCGACCGCGAAGAACGACGTCAGCCGCCGCTCGGCGGTCGCCGAATCGAACACGTCGCGGGTGAGCGGCGTCACCGCCGGCAATTCGCGCCAGAAGCGGGCAAGCTCCGGGTCGCCGTAGAGCGCGTCGGAAACGATGATCTCGCCCGGCTCCAGCCGCGCGATCTCGGCGGCCAGCGTGGTGCGATTCGCTTCGGTGACGCGGAACTCAGCCGTCGAGATGTCGATCCAGGCGAGCGCAAAGCGCGTCTCCTCGCCGACCGAGGACAGCCGCGCGCGCGCGACGGCGAGCAGGTAATTGTTGCGCTTGGCGTCGAGCAGCGTGTCCTCGGTGAGCGTGCCGGGCGTCACCAGCCGCACCACGTCGCGCCGCACTACACTCTTCGGCCCGCGCTTGCGCGCCTCGGCCGGGTCCTCGAGCTGCTCGCACACCGCCACGCGGTGGCCGAGGGCGATCAGCCGGTGCAGATATTCGTCGGCGCGTTCGACCGGCACGCCGCACATCGGGATGTCGCGGCCTAGATGCTTGCCGCGCTTGGTCAGCATGATGCCGAGCGCGCGCGAGGCGGTCTCGGCGTCCTCGAAGAACAATTCGTAGAAATCGCCCATCCGGTAGAACAGCAGGCAGTCCGGATTGGCGGCCTTGATCTCGATGTACTGCTCCATCATCGGGGTGATGCGGCCATTGCCGTCACCCGCGGGGGCTGCGCCTTGCGGCGGCTCGTCCGGCTCGGCCATTCCGATGGGTCGCGTCAGCGCCATGGGGGAAGGGTAGCAGATGTGGGCGGGGCTTCTACAGCGGAAACCCTCCGCTATCCCGGCCTCATCCTGAGGAGGCCGGCGCAGCCGGCCGTCTCGAAGGATGGGGCCGCCCCCGTCCTTCGAGACGCGCCTTTCGGCGCTCCTCAGGACGAGGGCGGAATCATTACTTCACTAGCTTCACGCCGGTGATCCGCTCCAAATTGCCGTGCCAGATCTTGTCCTTGTCGGCCTTCGGCATGTCGATGCCTTCCAGGATGCGCAGGGTTTCGCGCGTGTACATGGTGCCCTTCTCGGGATCGAACGGGCAGTCGGAGGCGAACACGATCTTGTCGAGGTCGTAGAAGGCGAGCCCGGCATGGGTCGCCGGCACCCCGCCGAACACCGCGGTGTCGGCGTAGAACGAGTGCTTGAAATAATCGAGCGGGCGCATCTTCAACTCGCCCAGCAGCGCGTGCAGGTCTTCATCCGAAGTGCGCGCGCCGATCTGGTCCCAGCCCGGGCCGATGCGGCCTTCCAGCATCGGCACGATGCCGCCGAAATGGTGGGTGATGATCTTCAGGTTCGGATACTTGTCCATGATCTTGGAGAACACCAGCCGCGCCATGGCTGCCGCGGTCTCGTAGGACCAGCCGAAGGTCCACCAGATTTCGTATTTCGATTTCTTTTCGCTGAGATAGTCCGGAAAATTCGCGGCGCGCGCCGGATGCATCCAGATCGGCTTGCCGATCTTGTTCATGGTTTCGAACAGCGGCTCAAAGGCCGGATCGTCGAGCGGGCGGCCGGCGATATTGGTATAGATCTGCACGCCGAGCGCGCCGCTCTTGATGGCGCGCGCGGCTTCGGCGGCGCCGGCATCGGGGGCGTTGAGCGCGACCTGCGCCACCCAGCCGGGGAAATGCGCGCGGTCCTTTTCGGTGATCTCGGCCAAGCCGTCGTTGATCATCTTGCAGAACTCGTCGGCCTGTTCCGGCTTTGCCAGAACCTCGACCGGCGGCTGCGGGTAGGACAGGATCTGCGCATAGTCCTCAAACGTGTCGACCACCTTCTTGCGCGCGTCGAGATCGTGAATGCAGGGGATTTCGCGCACGCGCTTGCCGATGCCCGGCGGGCCGATTTCCAACGAGCTTGTCGAAGAATTTCGCCGGGATGAAATGGGTATAGGCGTCGATCCGCATTCGCTTTCCTCCGCGCCGATTTCGTTTTTATTCTTGGCCGCTCAATAAGGCGTAATGACGTTGAGCAGCGCCTGCCGGCGGCCGCCGACCACGGCGTCGCGCGCGCGCACCAGCGCGTCGGGCAGGTCGGACGGCTTCTCCACGCGCTCGGCATAGGCGCCCTGCGCGCGCGCCATCTCGTCATAGGGCGGCGCCGGATCGAGATCGGCGAGGCCGCGGCCGTCGTTCTCGCCGGCGACGCCATCCTTGAACATCGAGAGCGTGGCGCTGCGCACGGCGCCGTAGCGGGCATTGTTGAACACGACGGTGAGGATCGGCAGGTTGTATTTGCCGGCGACCCAATGCGAGACGGTCGGATTGCCGAACATGTAGGCGCCGTCGCCGAGCGTGGCGACGACAAGAGCGTCGGGCGCGGCCAGCTTGGCGCCGAGCGCGGCGCCGAAGCCCCAGCCCAGCCCGCCGGCCGGCCCGAGCGAGAAGAAGGTGCCGGGCTTCTCGCGCGCGCAGTGGTCGTGCCGCAACGGATATTCGTTGAAGATGACGGCGTCGGTCCCGAGCGTCTCGCCGATGGCGCGCGAAAGATAAGCGGGCGAGATGCGCTCGCCGGGCGCCGAATCCTTGGCGAGCTGCGCGCGCCGCGTGCGCATGCGCTCGGTCAGCCGGGCGCGGCGGGCGGCGATGCGCGCGTCCGCCATCTGCAGGCGCGGCTCGACCGCCGCGGAGAGCGCGCTCAGCGTCTGGGTGACGCCGGCCTGCACGGCCAGGTCGCTCGGGAACGAGCGCATCGGGATAGCGCACGAAGAACGGCTCCTCGCCGATATGCGCGACGCGGCAGCCGGCCGGCGGATGCGTCAGATGCGGCATCCACGGCACGTCGTTCTCCAGCACGATGACCAGATCGGCGTCGGTCAGCAGCGCGGCCGGCTCGAAGCCGAAATGCATGGCATGGCTCGACGGCAGGCACACCGTGCGCGGATTGCTGACGACGACCGGAATGGCGCAGCGCTCGGCAAGAGCGCTGAGCGCCGGCACGGCGGCTTCCGGCAGCCGGGCGGCGAGAATGAGCGGGCGCTCGGCCGATGCGATCCAGTCGGCAAGCGTGGCGAGCGCGGCAGGATCGGCATGCGGGCTTGCTGCCTGCGGGCGCGGCCGCGCCGGCGCGGTCGGCTCGATCGACGCGGCCAAGGGCTCGCGCGGCAGCAGCAGATAGACCGGCCCGCGCGGATGCGCCATCGCTACTTCCACCGCGCGCGCCACCACGTCGCTGGTCTGCGAAGGCACGCGCAATTCGTAATCCCACTTCACCATCTCGCGCAGCATGCCGGCCTGGTCGAACATTTCCTGGCCCCACTGGATCGGCCGCGTGCGCGAGCCGAACGAGCCCTTCTCGGTGATCGGCGTGCGGCCGGCGGCCAGGATCAGCGGCACGCGGTCGCGCGCCAGGTTGAGCAGGTTGTTGAGCGTGTTGGCGGTGCCGGCGGTGGTGTGCACCATCACCGCCTGCGGATGGCCGTTCATCAGATAGACGCCGTGCGCCATGGCGACCGCGAGATTTTCGTGCGGCACCAGCAGCGGCCGCGGTACCTTGGCGTTGGTCTTGCTCGCGCGGGCGAAGGCTTCCACGATCGGCGGGAAGTCGGTGCCGGTGTTGCAGAAGAAATAGTCGGCGCCGTGATCGGCGAGCGCGCGCAGGAAGGCTTCGGCGGCGATGGTCGGCCGTTCGCGCGTGCCCGGTGTGACGGCCATTTCGTCTGCCCCTGAAGTGTCCACCCGTCGGCCAGTCTTCTTGCGTTGGAATTTTGTTGCCGGCAGTTCTACTCGACGGGGCTGAGGCTGACAACGGAGCCACCTCTTCTACCTCCCCCTGAAAGGGGGAGGTCGCTCGCCGAGCGGAGCGAAGGCGAGCGGGTGGGGGCTCAATTCGATGGCTCGGCAAAATGTCTAAGCGACCCCGCACCCTGACCCTCCCCCTTTCAGGGGGAGGGAACCGAGAGGTTCGGCGTGACGCCTACTCCGCCGCCAGCGGCAGGGCGGCGTGGCCCTCGATCTCGGCCAGGCATTGGCTGAGGCTTTCGCCTTCCGGGTCGGTGAGCGCGGCGACGCGCGCGCTCGCCACCGCGTCGGCCGCCCGCGCCGCCGGAATATGCCCTGCCAGCGCCGGGCGGATGAGGCGCGCCTCGATCGCCGCATAGTTGGCGGTGCCGCGCGCATGCGTGTCGCCATAGCCTTTGATCAGGCGGGCGCATTCGGCGACTTCGAGCGCGAGCTCGGTCGATTGCGTTGCCGCCTGCGCGATCAGCGCGAGCCAGGCGTCGATCGCCTTCTGCTCCTGCTTGAATCGGTGGCCGAAGGGGCGCAAAGGGCGCAGCTTGGCGAGCATGAGGAACTTGAGGAAACCGCCGATCGAGGTGGTCTCGATCTCCATGCCGAAATAGACGCGGCCGAGCCAGCCGCGGCTGCGTGCGAGCGCGAGGATCGGCCGCGCCAGCAGCGGCGGCAGCAATTGCGTCAATTCCTCGATGCCGGGCTTGAGGAAATCGTGCACCGTGAACGGCTCGTTGCTGGCGCGCAATTCCTCGCGCGCGATGCGCTTCATGCGCGCGGGCGCGATCTTGGCTTGCGCCACCCGCACCACGTCCTCATAGGACATGCGCACGGCGAGCTGGCGCGCCACTTCTTTCAGGAGCTTGCCGTGCGCGTTGGCCGCCTCGTCGGCTTCCGTGATGGGCGTGAGCCGCGCGAGATAGCGCCGCGCGTAAGACTCGTTCTGATAGGCGGTAAGCCGGCGCACGCCTTCCAGCGCGGTTGCCTGCGCCAGCGCCGGGAAGGTCCAGGCCACCGCCTGCTCGAGCGAGGGGCGGGTGGCGGCGGCCTTGTGCTTGGTGCCGGCGATCTTGGCCGGCGGCAGCTTGGCGCGCGCGGCCTGCAAGCCGGCGCGGAAGCCGCGCAGGTTGGCGTCGACCTGCTTGCCGTCGGCGCGGATGGCGGCTTCCAATTGCTCCGGCGTGAGCGGCAGCCTTCCGCTGCCGGCGATGGCGCCGAGCATCACGGCGTTGACGATCGAGCCTGCATTCCTGCGCCAGCCGCGCCATGTCGATCAGCAGCGCATCGCGCGCGTGCTCCTGGACGACCTTGATGAGCTTGTCCTGATCGAAGCGGCCGTCGCCCATGGCGATCTTCTCGTCCATGGCATAGAAGCGGCTCAACGAGGCGATGACATGCGTGCGCTCGGGCGTGATGAAGCCGTTGGCCACCGTGCGGCCGGCTTCCAACAACTCGCTGGTCACCGCCACGTCGATGTCGCCGACGCCGGGCGTGAGCGCCAGCACCGGCCGCTTGCCGGCCAAGCTCCTTGGCCGGCACCGGCAGGATCTCGATGTAATAGGTGGTGGCGCCGGTGCGCTGGGCGACGCCGGGGATCGAGGTGCTCTGCACCGGGAAACCGGCTTCCGCCGCGGCCGATACGATCCATTGCGTGAGCACGCCGCCGCCTTCGCCGCCAAGCGCGGCGATCAGCAGCTTCACCGGTGTCATTCCGGGACGGCCCGAAGGGCCGGGCCCGGAATCCAGGGGCGAGCGTTCTGGATTCCGGGTTCGCTCGCGCCCCGGAATGACGGTGTCTGTGGCAGCGGGGGAGTGGACGCTGTGGCGCTGGCAGGAGATAGCCACCCGATCACGCGCCGGCGGATGCGATGCACGACGCGGTCGCGCCAGGTCGCGTTGCGGATGATTTCGGCGCGGTAGAACGAGGGGCACAGCACCGCCGCGTGCGCCACCTCGCCGCACAGCCCGCAGCCGACGCAAGATTTCGACCACGGTCGCCACCGGGTCGCTGCGCAAGGGATCGGGCGAGGGCTTCACCGTCAGCGACGGGCAGCCGGACAGGCGGATGCAGGAATGGTCGCCGGTGCAGATCTCGTCGTCGACGCCGTAGCGCGCGCGGGTGACGCGCAATCCGCGCTTGAGCTTCTCGGCGTCCTCGGCGCGCACGCGGCGCTGGCGCGCCAATTGGCATTCGCCGTCGGCGATGATGACCTTGAGGCCCTTCTCGGCGGTCCGCATCGCCTCCTTCAGCGTCGTCGTCATCTTGGCGACGCTGTAGGTGCGCACCGTGCGCAGCCATTTCACGCCCATCATGCGCAGCGTCTGCTCGATATCGATGCCGGGCGTCGGGCCGTCGCGGCTCGTCGTGCTCGACGGGATGTATTGCTGGCCGGTGGCGGAGGCGTAACCGTTCTGCATCACGATCAGCACGCCGTCGCCCTTGTTGAACAGGTTGGACGCCACGCCGGTGATCAGCCCGTTGTGCCAGAAGCCGCCGTCGCCCATCACCGCGATCGGGCGCCTCGCCATGTTGGGCGCGACCGCGGCGGCGCTGGCGAGCGACATGCCGTAGCCGAGAATGGAATTGCCGAGCGAGAAGGGCGCGAAGGTCGCGAACGAATGACAGCCGATGTCGGCCGAGATGTGCGTGGGCCCGAGCTCGCGCTGCATCAGCTTGATGGCGGAGAACACCGGGCGCTCCGGGCAGCCGGTGCAGAAGGCCGGCGGGCGCGGCGGCAGCGCCCCAAGCGCCGCGGCGGCTTTCGGCTTGTGCGCGATCAGCGCGCGCGCTTTTCCGGCAAGGGCGTCGGCATCGAAGGCCTTCGGCTTGGCGGCTTGCAGGAAGGCGGCCAGGCCCTCCAGCAGCACGTCGGACGAATATTCGCCGGCCTGCGGCAGCGCACCCTTGCCGAATACCTTGGTCTGGATGTCGGCACGGCGCAGCTCGACATTGACCGCGTCCTCGATATAGGCCGGGTTGCCTTCCTCGACCACCAGCACGGCGCGCTTTGACGCGCAGAACTCGCGGATCTCCTCCGGCACCAGCGGATAGACGACGTTGAGCACCAGCAGCGGAACGCGCGAGGCGCCGAACACGTCGGCCAAGCCCGATGCGTTCGAGCGCGCGCAGCACGCTGTTGGTCAGCCCGCCCATGACGATGATGCCGATATCGTCGGCGTCGCCGGCGATGAATTCGTTGAGCTTCTCCTGGCGGATGAATTTGCGCGCCGCCGGCAACCGCTCCTCGATCTTCAGCTTCTCCTGCGTGAAGATCACCGGCGGGTGCGCCAAGCGGCCGTATTCGAAGCGCGGTGGGCCGGCCAGCTTGTTGAGGCCGGAGACCACGCCCTTGCGGTTATCCTTGGCGGCGAATTCGCCGGTGGCGTGGCAGGCGCGGATGCGCAACTCCAGCATGACCGGCGCGTGGCTCGCCTCCGACAGCTCGAAGCCCTTCTCCACCGTGCGCACGATCGACGGCAGGTCGGGGCGCGGGTCGAGCAGCCACATCGAGGATTTCAGCGCATAGGCATAAGAGCGCTCCTGGATGACGCTGGCGCCTTCGCCGTAGTCCTCGCCCAGGATGATCATGGCGCCGCCGATGACGCCGGGCGAAGCCAGGTTGGAGAGCGCGTCGGCCGCCACATTGGTGCCGACGATCGACTTCCAGGTCACCGCGCCGCGCAAGGGATAGTTGATCGAGGCGCCCAGCATGGCGGCGGCGCGAGGCCTCGTTGGAGCAGGTCTCCAGATGCACGCCAAGCTCGGCCATGATGTCCTCGGCGTCCACCAGCACGTCGAGCAGGTGGGAGACCGGCGCGCCCTGGTAGCCGCCGACGTAAGAGACGCCCGACTGCAGCAGCGCCTTGGTGACCGCCAGGATGCCTTCGCCGCGGAAGGTCTCGCCGTCCCCCAGCTTGAGCGCCTGCACTTCCTTCTTGAACGAGCGTTCCATGGTCGGCCGGCCGATGGTTTGGGTCCCAACTAATATATCATAAGCGGCAGCGGCATGGGCAAGCCGCGCCCGGCACGCCGGTCGCTCAGAACATGGTGTTATTATTGGCGGATTTCTCCGGGATCTCCTGGCGCACGTCCCAATGCTCGACGACCTTGCCGTTTTCGAGCCGGAAGATGTCGACGATCGCCGCGCCGCGCTGCCCCGGCGCCGGGACATTGTGCACGTGCAGGATCACGTAGTCGCCGTCGGCGAACACCTTTTTGATCTCGCTGTGGTAACGAGGAAGCTTCGCTTTCAGGAAGTTAATGAAGCCCTTGAAGCCCTCCACACCGTCGGCGGCGCGCGGATTGTGCTGGGTATAATGCGGCCCGAAATCTTTGGCGGCGGCCTCGAAGTCTTTCTGGTTAATGCCTTTTTCGTAGAGGTCGAGCACCACTTTTTTGTTGGCTTCCTCCTTCGCCGAGTTGCCGGCGAGCGCGGGCGCGCCGGTTATCAGCAATGCGGCGGAGATCGTCAGTATGGTCTTCCACATGACTTGCACCCCTTTGTTGGCCCTCACATATGCGAGGGCAGCCAGGTCGCCAGGATCGGGAAGGCGATCAGGATGGCCAGCCGCAGGATATCGGTCGCCACGAACGGCAACACGCCGCGGAATACCGTCGACAGCTTGACGTCCTTGATCACGCTCTTGATCACGAACACGTTCATGCCGACCGGCGGGTGGATCAGCCCCAGCTCCACCGTCATCACGATGATGACGCCGAACCAGATCGGGTCGAAGCCGAGCGACTTGATCACCGGGAATACGATCGGGATGGTCAGGATGATCATGGCCATGGCGTCCATGATGCAGCCGAGCACCAGGTACATCAGCATGATCAGGATGAGCACGCCGTAGGGGCCGATGCCGAGCCCGGTCAGGAAGGCGGTCAGCTTCTGCGGCACCTGGGTGATGGTGAGGAAATAGCCGAAGATCAGCGCCCCGATCAGGATGGTGAACACGGCCGCGGTGGTGCGCAAAATTTCGATCAGGCATCGCCAGAAGTCCGCGCGCGAGAGCTTGCGCCGCGCGACCGCGATGATGAAGGCGCCGGCGGCGCCCATGCCGGCGGCCTCGGTGGCGGTGAACATGCCGGCATAGAGCCCGCCGATGACGAAGATGAACAGCAGCACCACCGCCCAGATGTCGCGCACCAATTCCATGCGCTCGGCCCAGGAATGGCGCGGCGTCTTGGGCAGGAAACCGGGGCGGAAGAAGGCGATCAGGTTGATGGTGGCGATATACATGCCGACGGCGATGATGCCGGGGATGATGCCGGCGATGAACAGCTTGCCGATGTCCTGTTCGGTGATCAGCCCATAGACCGCGAACACGGTGGAGGGCGGGATCATGATGCCGAGCGAGCCGCCGGCCGCGATCACGCCGGTGGCGAAGCTCTGCGGATAGCCGAACGCGCGCATCTCCGGATAGGCCACCTTCGAAAAGGTGGCGGCGGTGGCCACCGACGAGCCGCAGATGGCGGCGAAGCCGCCGCAGGCCGCGATGGTGGCGATGCCCAGGCCGCCGCGCAGATGGCCGAGAAACGTATTGGAGGCGCGGAACAATTCGCGGCTCATGCCGGAGGCGGAGGCGAAGGCGCCCATCAGCAGGAACAGCGGGATGACGGCGAATTCGGCGTCGGTGGCGGTGCGGATCGGCGACTGCGACAACAGCTTGAGCGCCGGCGTGATGTCGCCGATCATGTAGCCGAAGCCGAGCACGCCGACTGTGCCCATGGCGATGCCGACCGGCACGCGCAGCACCATCAGCCCGAACAGCGAGACGAATCCGAGCAAGGCGACGAGATTGGTGCTCATCGGTCGGCGCTCATTGCGATCTCACTCGCCCCATTGTGTTTCGTCCGGCGGCGCGAGCTTGTCGGGCGCGATCAGCAGCCGGATGGTGCGCAGCACCAGCAGCAGCACGGCGGAGGCGAGCCCCAGCCAGGCGACCAGATAGTAGATCCAGACCGGCTGGCGCAGGTCGAAGGTGCCGATATGGTCGACGCGCATGTCGATCACCTTCTCGGCGAACATCCAGGTGAAGGCGGTCAGGCCGACGAGCGTGACCAGCGCCGCGAACACGTCCATGGCGCGCTGCGCCACCGGCGGCACTGCGTTCCACAACAGGTCGACGGTGATGTGATCGCCGCGATAGCTCGCTACCGCCATGCCCCAGAAGATCAATATGCCGAGCAGCAGGCTGGTGACGTCGTAAGCGTCGGGTATTCCCCAGGAGAAGAAATAGCGCAGGAACACCGAGACGAAAGTGAGCAAGGTGACGACGGCGAGAAAGCCCGCCGCCGTCACCTCGATCGCATCGATGAATTTATCGACGGGGCTGCGTCCCCGCGCTGCGCCGTCCATCAATAGGCCGCGCCCTCCTTCTTGAGGTCGGCTTTCAATTCGGCCAGGGCCTTGGCGGGATCGGCGCCCGCTTTCTTGGCGCCGGCGGCCCATTTGGCCTCGAGCGGGGCAGCGGCTTTGCGCCATTCGGCGAGCTGCGCCGCGCTGATCGTATAGACCTGCTGGCCGGGCTCGGCTTTGATCTTGGCGATGCCGTTATGCTCGAAGTCGGCCCAGGGCGCGGCGATCTTGAGCGCCCATTGGCTGGTGCAGTGATCGTCGATCACCTTCTTCTGCTTGGCGTCCATCGCGTCGTACTTGGCCTTGTTGAACACCAGCGCGAAGGTCGTGGTGTAGAACGGCATTTCCAGGTGATACTTGGTCACCTTGTCGATGCCGAACAGCACGATCGAGCCCCAGGGGAAGGTCACCGCGTCGGCCACGTGGCGGGCGAGCACGTCGCGCACCTGCGGCGCCGAGGCCGGCACGTTGGTGCCGCCCAACAGCCGCACGAATTCCGCGATGGTGCCCTGCGCGGGACGGATCTTCATGCCCTTGATGTCGCCCGGCACCATGACCTTCTTGTCGACCATGTGCAGGGCGCCCGGGTCGTGCACGAAGGCGAGGCAGAACTTGACGTCCTTCATCTCCGTGGCGGCGTATTTGCGGTACCATTCGTCGAGCGCCACGGTGCCGCCCTTGGCGTTCGACATCAGGAACGGCAATTCGCCGGCCGCGATGATCGGGAAGCGGCCGGGCGTGTAGCCGGGATTGATGTAGGTCATGTCGGCGATGCCGTCGCGCGCCATGTCGTAATGGTCGAAGGCCTTGCCGAGCTGCTGCGAGGGATAGACCTTCGATTTGATGGTGCCGCCGGAATCCTTCTCCACCGATGCTGCCCACCCCTCCAGCGCCTTCTGCAGCGGGTGGGACGGCGGCACCCAGTGGGAAATCTTCAGATTAAAGGTCTTTTCCTGCGCCTGCGCGCAAGAAAGGCCGATGAGCAGGGCCGTGGCGGCCGCCGCCGCCGCCAGGGTGCCGGCAAAACGGGTTTTCATGGGCTTCCTCCCTCGGTTATGTGTTGGCTACCATGGCCAACCTTTGCGGCAATTGAGCCGGATATCGGCGAACTTGTAAAGTTGGTTTGAAATCAAACTAATGGTTCCGGCGCGGGGGCACCGGAGCCTTGCCTTGGGGGAAACGCGGTTGAACGAGCGCACGCGACGCATCAGGCGCGGCCGGAACGGCGAAGCCGTGACCGGGCCGATCCATTACGGCCCATTGGCGAACTGGATCGGCTTCAACCTGCGCATGGCGCAGGAAGCGACCTTCCAGGCGTTCTCGCGCCGTTCGCAGGAGATCGGCGAGAGCCCGGGCCGTTTCGCCGCGCTCACGCTGATCGCGCGCAACCCGGGCATCAGCCAGACCGAGCTTTCCCACGCCAGCGGGCGCGACAAGTCGAGCGTCACGCCGGTGGTGGAGGACCTGGTGCGGCGCGGGCTGGTGGCGCGCAAGCGCGTGCGCAGCGACCGGCGCGCCTACCGGCTCAATCTGACGCCGGCCGGCAAGCGCACGCTCCTCAACATGACGCGCGTCGCCCGCAAGCACGAGCTCAATCTCGACCGCATCATCACCCGGCGCGCGCGCACGCGTTTCCTGGCGATCCTGAAGAAGATCGCGGCGGAGGTCGAGTAGGCTATACGCCGAACTTCGCCCTTACCTCATCCGGCACCGGCTGCGACTTGATCGCGCCGGTCGCCGGATCGCGCACCACCCAGACCCGCGTCTCCGCGCACTCCACGCAGAGCGCGCCATTAAGGCTCAGCCGGTGCTCGACCGTAAAGCTCGCGCGGCCGAAGCTGACGCTGGTCTCCACCGTGACGTCGTCGCCGAAGCGGGTGGGGCGCAGGAAGCGCGCGCGCGTCCTGGCCAGCGGATAGCCGGCGAAGTCGAACCGCTTCAACTGTTGCAGCTTGGTCAGGCCGAGCGCGCGCTCGAACAGCGCCGCCACCGAGGCGTCGAAAATCTCGAAATAGCGCGGATAGAAGATGATGCCGGCGGGGTCGCAGTCGCCCCATTCGATGCGCACCTGGCGGCTGTTGCTCAGCGTCGTCACGGGGCGGGATCAGCGCGGCGCCAGCCGCAGCGCGCCGTCGAGGCGGATCACTTCGCCGTTGAGATAGCTGTTGTGCACGCAATGCATCACCAGCGCGGCGAACTCGCGCGGCTCGCCCAGCCGCTTGGGGAAGGGCACCGCGGCGCCGAGCGAATCCTGCGCCTCCTGCGGCAGCGCCTTCAGCATGGGCGTGCTGAAAATGCCGGGCGCGATCGCCAGCACGCGGATGCCGAACTGGGCGAACTCGCGCGCCGCCGGCAGCGTCAGCGCGGCGACGCCGCCTTTTGATGAGGAATAGGCCGACTGTCCGATCTGCCCCTCGAAGGCGGCGATCGAGGCGGTGGAGACGATGACGCCGCGCTCGCCGTCGGCCAGCGCCGGCAGCGCTTGCATGCCGGCGGCGGCGAGCCGCATCATGTTGAAGCTGCCGATCAGATTGACGCGGATGACGCGTTCGAAGTCGGCGAGCGGCATCGGCCCGTCGCTGCCCGACGATGCGCTTGGCCGGGCCGATGCCGGCGCAATTGACCAGGATGCGCGCCGGCCCGTGATCGGCGGCGGCCCGCTTGACCGCCGCCTCGGCGGAAGCGGCATCCGCCACGTCGCAGGCAACCGCGATGCCGTTGACGTCGATCGCCACCTCGGCGGCGGCCTTCTGGTTGACGTCGAGCACCGCCACCTTGGCGCCGGCGGCGGCGAGCGTGCGGGCGCATGCCGCGCCCAGACCGGAGGCGCCGCCGGTGACGATGGCCGCCTGTCCTTTCACTTCCATCAGTTCGTTCCTTCAACTGCGATGACTTGGGCAGATAGCGGCGTGGCATAGAGTTCGTCAACCAGCGCCGCGCGGTTCTTCAGCACGGCGCGCTGGTTGATCGAGCCCTTGTCGGTCGCCTCGCTCTTGTCCATCGAGGGCGGCTCGGCCATCAGAACCGCGCGCATGACGCGGGTCGAGGAGCCGGGGCTCATGGCCAGCAGCGTGCGCATGAGTTCGGCGAATTTCGCGCGCAGCTTGGCGCTGCCGACGATGTCCGCCGGCGTCGCATCGGCGGCAAGCCCGGCCAGCCTTCGGCAGGCCTCGAGGTCGGGAAACACCAGCGCGGCGATGTCGTCGCGGTCGGGCCCGGCGAACACCACGTCGCGCACGTAAGGGGCGAAGTGGTCGATGAAGCGCGCGCGCAAGGGGCCGACGCTGACCCAGGTGCCGGTCGACAGCTTGAAGTCCTCGGCGATGCGGCCGTCGAACAACAGGCCCTTGAGCGGATCGTCCGGGTCGGCGAATTTCAGCGCGTCGCCGATCTTGTAGAAGCCCTCCTCGTCGAAGGCGGCAGCCGTCTGCTCCTGCTGGCGCCAATAGCCGGGCGTGATGTTGGGGCCGCGTAAGCGCGCTTCCAGCTTGCCCTCGTTGGGCACCAGCTTCAATTCGACGCCCGGCGCCGGCAGGCCGATATTGCCGGCGTGGTCGAACTCCCAGCTGCAGGCGATGGCGAGCGGCGAGGTCTCGGTCGAGCCGAGCGAGGAGAGAAATATGATGCGCTCGCCGGTGGTCTCGACGGCGAGCCGTGTGAGATCGTCCCAGGTGGTCTGGTTGAGGCCGGCGCCGGCATAGAACATCACCTTCAGCCGGCTGAAGAAGTTGCGGCGCAAGGTTTCGTCGGCGCGCAAATGCGGCACCAGCGCCTCATAACCTTTGGGGACATTGAAATAGACGGTGGGCGCTATCTCACGCAGATTGCGCGCGGTCTTCGGCACGCCGGGCGGCGTCGGATTGCCGTCGTCGATATAGAGCGAGCCGCCGTTGACCAGCACCAGATTGAAATTGTGGTTGCTGCCGAAAGTGTGGCTCCAGGGCAGCCAGTCCACCACCACCGGCGGCTCGTCGGTAACGAAGCAGAAACCGTCGGCCGCCATGGCCTGGTTGGAGAGCATCATGCGCTGGGTGTTGATCACCGCCTTGGGCGCGCCGGTCGAGCCGGAGGTGAACAGGAACTTGGCGATGCTCGCGGGCGCGACCGCGGCCTGGGCGGCGGCGACGCCTGCCGCATCCTCGGCGCCGATCAGATCGGCGAAGCTCGTTGCCTTGCGGTCGGCGGGCGGGTTGCGTGTCACCACCAGTTCGGCTTCTTGCGGCAGCGCGGCGGCGATGGCGCGGCCGAAGGCTTGCCCGTCGGCGGCAAACACCAAGCCCGGCGTCAGCAGCTCCATGATCATGCGCAACTTGCCGAAGTCGCTCGACATCAGCGAATAGGCCGGCGAGACCGGCGCATAGGGAATGCCGACCAGCATGGCCGCCAGCGCCAGCAGCGCGTGCTCGATCGAGTTGCCGGACAGGATGACGATCGGCCGCTCCGCCGACAGCCCGCGCCGCAGCAGCGCGGCGCCGATGCGTTTTGCCTCATCGAGCGCTTGCGCATAGCTGAGCTTGCGCCAGGCGTCGTTCTCGTCGCGCTGCGCCAGGAACACGCGCTCGGGCGTCGCCCGCGCCCATTGCTCCAGCGGCTCGCTTAGCCGGTCGTGATAGGCGCCGAGCGGCCTTCCTGAGCGCATCAGGATGGTGCCGTCGGGCCTGCGCTCGACCGCGGCGTCGGCCGCGCCCAGGCGCACCGCGCGCAAGGCTGCCGCGGCCGGTTCGGCTTTCATGCTATGGACAAACATTGCATCCTTGGGCGTTTTTGGGCGCGGTTTTGCCGAATTCTAGCGCGCCCGCTCCGGAATGCCTACGCGCGGGATATAATTCAGCGCTTCGCCCCGGAATGACAGACTAATCCCGCGTCACCTTGGGTCCGCGCTTCTCCAGAAACGCCTTCAGCCGCGCCTTGGCCTCCGGGTCGGCCTGGGTGATCGCGGCCATCAGCGCCTCCATGGCGTAGCCGGCGGTCGGATCGCTCTCGGCGATGCGCGGCAGCGCATGCATGACGCCGAAATTGGTGAGCGGCGCGTTCCCGGCAATGCGCTGGGCAAGCTCCAGCCCCTTGGCGAAGCCCTTGCCCGGGTCGACCAGATAGGTGGTCAGCCCCATGGTCTGGCCCTCCTCGGCCGAATAAGTGCGGCCGGTCAGCATCATGTCCATCATGCGCGCCACCCCGATCAGCCGCGGCAGCCGCACCGAGCCGCCGCCGCCGACGAATATGCCGCGGCTGCCCTCCGGCAGCGCGTAATAGGCCGAGCGCTCGGCGACGCGCACATGGGCGGCGGCCGCGAGCTCCAAGCCGCCGCCGACCACCGCGCCGTGCAGCACCGCCACCACCGGCACCTTGCCGAACTGGATCTTCTCGAAGGCGCGATGCCAGGAGCGCGAATGTTCGATGCCCTGCGTGAGGTCGGCCTCCCGCAGGTCGCCGAGGTCGAGGCCGGCGGAGAAGTGCTCGCCTTCGCCGACCAGCAGCACGGCGCCGATGCCCTCCGGCGGCGCGCCGAAAAACGCGTCGATGCCGGCGACGGTCTCCTCGTCGATGGCATTGCGCTTTTGCGGCCGGTTGAGCCGCAATATGGCGACGTCGCCCTGCCGCTCGGCCGCGAGCGAGGGCGGCAAGATCATCGCGCTACGGTCGGACGCCATCACAGCACCTCATACACATCGAGCCGCACGCTCATCGCCTCGCGTTGCCCGCGCGCCAGCGCCAGGATGCGGTTGAGCCAGTCGAGCTTGGGATCGCCGGTCTCGAACCGCATCACGGTGCGGAAATAATAAAGCGCCGGATCGACTTTGTCGCCGCGCGCCAGCCGCGCGATCACCTCCGGCGGCCCGTGCCGCAAGCCCACGCTGTTGACCAGGATATGCCCGCCGCCTTCGGCTTCGATCGTATAGCGCGCCTGGATGTCGGCGGCGCCGTCATTGCGGATGAACTGCCAGTCGGCGCCGCCCGGCAGGATGCGCCCTTGCAGCTTGGGCCCGTCCACCCGCCCGCCGGCGATGCCGATGATGCGCCGCTCGCCATAGGGCGTGCTCCCGAGATTCAGCATGGGCTCGAGATCGGCGGTGACGGTGAAGATCGGCTGGTCGGTCAGGAGCATGGTTGGGGGTCCAACTGATGGGTCATATCGCCATTTGACCCGTCCTGTGGGCAGCCGTAAATACGGAGCCGCAACCGGGAAGCAAGTCCAAATGGCGCGTATTTCCTCTCTCGCCGAGGCCATCGAGGCCACCGTGCGCGACGGCGACACCCTGGCGGTGGAAGGCTTCACCCATCTCATTCCGCACGCCGCCGGCCACGAGATCATCCGCCAGCGTCGCAAGCACCTGACCCTGATCCGCATGACGCCGGACCTGGTCTACGACCAGTTCATCGGCATGGGCTGCGCCGACAAGCTCATCTTTTCATGGGGCGGCAATCCGGGCGTCGGCTCCTTGCACCGCTTCCGCGACGCCATCGAGAACGGCTGGCCGCACCCGCTCGCGATCGAGGAACATTCGCACGCCGCCATGGCCAATGCCTATGAGGCGGGCGCCGCCGGGCTGCCCTGCGCGATTTTCCGCGGCTATGTCGGCGTCGACCTGCCCAAGGTGAACCCCAACATCAAGCGCGTGACCTGCCCGTTCACCGGCGAGCAGCTCGCCGCGGTGCCGGCGCACCGCCCGGACGTGGCGGTGATCCACGCCCAGCGCGCCGACCGCGCCGGCAATGTGATGATCGAAGGCGTGCTCGGCGTGCAGAAGGAAGCCGTGCTCGCCTCCAAGCGCTCGGTGGTGACGGTGGAGGAAATCGTCGACGAATTGCCGCTCGACCGCAGCCTCAACGCGGTGGTGCTGCCGCATTGGACCGTCGGCCATGTGGTGGAGGTGCCGGGCGGCGCCTTTCCGTCCTATGCGCAGGGCTATTACGGGCGCAACAATGCTTATTACAAGAAATGGGACGCGATCTCGCGCGAGCGCGACACGTTCCTTAAATGGATGGAGCAGAACGTGCTGCAGGGCAGCCCCGCGGATTTCGCCCAATACGCGCGCAGCCACCGCGCGGCGGCGGAGTGAGGACTAGAACAATGGCCGAGTATTCTCTTTCTGTCATTCCGGGGCGCGGGCGCAGCCCGCGAACCCGGAATCCAGAGCGGCGCATGTATGCTTGGCCCTTCGATTCCGGGCCCTGGACGCCAAAGCGCGTTCGAAGACGCGCGTAAACGCGCTTATGGCGCCGTCCCGGAATGACAGAGGTGAGATTCAATGACCGACTACAAGCCGAACGAAATGATGACCATCGCGGCGGCGCGCGCGCTGAAAGACGACGACGTATGTTTCGTCGGCATCGGCATGCCCTCGGCGGCGGCCAATCTCGCGCGCCTGACCCACGCGCCCAACATCACCCTGATCTACGAATCCGGCACGCTCGCCACCAAGCCGAACATTCTGCCGCTGTCGATCGGCGACGGCGAATTGTGCGAGACCGCGCTGACCACCGTGTCGGTGCCGGAAATGTTCCGCTACTGGCTGCAGGGCGGCCGCATCAAGGTCGGCTTCCTGGGCGGCGCGCAGATCGACAAATACGCCAATCTCAACACCACCGTGGTCGGCCCCTACGACAAGCCCAAGGTGCGGCTGCCGGGCGGCGGCGGCGCGCCGGAGATCGCCATCTCCTGCGGCGAGATCTTCATCATCATGGCGCAGGGCAAGCGCAGCTTCGTCGACAGGCTCGATTTCGTCACCTCGATCGGCCACGGCTCCGGCGGCGACGCGCGCGCCAAGCTCGGCGTCAAGACCAAGGGCCCGACCAAGCTGATCACGGATTTGGCGCTGTTCGCGCCCGACCCGCAGAGCAAGGAGATGACGGTCGTCTCGATACATCCCGGCGTCACCCGCGCGCAGATCCAGGACAACACCGGCTGGCCGGTCAAATACGCGGAAAAGGTGGAGGAGACGCCGCCGCCGACCGCGCAAGAGCTGGAGGTGCTGCGCGAATTGCAGGCGCGCACCGCCCGCGCCACGGCGGAGGCCGCGTAATGGCAAACATGCGTGAAGTCTTCATCTGCGACGCCGCGCGCACCCCGATCGGCCGCTTCGGCGGCGCGCTCGCCAATGTGCGCACCGACGACCTCGCCGCGGTGCCGATCCGCGCGCTGAAGGAGCGCAATACCCATGTCGACTGGGAAAAGCTCGACGAGGTTTATTTCGGCTGCGCCAACCAGGCCGGCGAGGACAACCGCAACGTCGCGCGCATGGCGCTGCTGTTGGCGGGGCTTCCCGACAGCGTGCCGGGCGTGACGCTCAACCGCCTGTGTGCCTCCGGCATGGAGGCGGTCGGCAGCGCCGCGCGCGCCATCAAGGCCGGCGAAATGGACTTCGCCATCGCCGGCGGCGTCGAATCGATGACGCGCGCGCCCTTCGTGCAGGGCAAGGCGGATGCCGCCTTCTCGCGCAAGGTGGAGGTTTTCGACACAACAATAGGCTGGCGCTTCATCAACCCGCTGATGAAGCAGCAATACGGCGTCGACGCCATGCCGGAAACCGGCGAAAACGTGGCGGAGGAATTCCAGATCAGCCGCGCCGATCAGGACGTCTTTGCGCTCAGGTCGCAGATGCGCGCCGGCGAAGCCGAGGGCCGCGGCTATTTCACCACCGAAATCGTGCCGGTCGAGGCGCCCGGCGGCAAGAAAGGCCCCGTCCTGGTCGATCGTGATGAACACCCGCGCCCCGACACTTCGTTGGAGCAGCTCGCCAAGCTGAAGGCGCCGTTCCGCAAGGACGGCACGGTGACCGCCGGCAACGCCTCCGGCGTCAATGACGGCGCCGCCGCGCTGATCGTGGCGTCCGAAGCGGCTGTGAAGGAGCACGGCCTCACCCCCCGCGCGCGCGTGCTCGGCATGGCGTCGGCCGCGGTGCCGCCGCGCATCATGGGCATCGGCCCGGTGCCGGCGACGCGCAAGCTGATGGCGCGGCTCGGGCACAAGATCGGCGACTATGATTTGATCGAGATCAACGAAGCCTTCGCCTCGCAGTCGCTAGCCTGCCTGCGCCAGCTCGGCCTTGCCGACGACGCCGAGCACGTCAACCCGCATGGCGGGGCGATCGCGCTCGGCCATCCGCTCGGCATGTCGGGCGCACGCCTGGTGCTGACGGCGGCGCACGGGTTGCACGAACGGGACGGGAAGCTGGCGCTTGCGACCATGTGCGTCGGCGTGGGGCAGGGCGTGTCGCTGGTGCTGGAACGGGTCTAACAAGGATAACAAGAATGACGCTCGTATTCCCCAAGGAAAGCCTCAGCGTATTCCCCAAGCACCTCTCGCCGGAATACCGCAGCACGGTCAAGCGCTCGCCGTCGAAGCCGCTCATCCTGATGCCGCATACGCTGTCGGAATTGACCGGCCCGGTCTACGGCCACGACGCGGTGCAGGAAGGCGACAACGATCTCACCAAGCAGCACAAGGGCGAGCCCTTGGGCGAGCGCATCGTCGTGCACGGGCATGTGCTCGATGAGGACAAGCGCCCGGTGCCCGATACGCTGGTGGAGATCTGGCAGGCCAACGCCTGCGGGCGCTACGTGCACAATGTCGACCAGCACCCGGCGCCGCTCGACCCCAATTTCACCGGCGCCGGCCGCACCGTCACCGACAAGGACGGTTACTACCGCTTCGTCACCGTCAAGCCCGGCGCTTACCCCTGGGGAAATCACCACAACGCCTGGCGGCCGAACCACATCCATTTCTCGGTGTTCGGCCACTCCTTCCTGTCGCGGCTGGTGACGCAGATGTATTTCCCCGGCGACCCGCTGTTCCCGTTCGACCCGATCTTCAATTCGGTCACCGACGAGAAGGCGCGCGGGCGCATGGTCTCGAGCTTCGATCTCGACAACACCATTCCCGACTGGGCGCTCTGCTTCCGCTTCGACATCGTGCTGCGCGGGCGCGAAGCGACGCCGCAAGACACGGATAAGCACTGATGTCGGACATCACGCCTTCGCAGACCGTCGGGCCGTTCTTCGCCTATGGCCTCACGCCCAAGGGCCGCTGCCACTGGGATCCGAACGGCAGCTATAGCTGGAAGGAAACCGTCGGCGACAATCTGGTCACGCCCGACGCCACCGGCGAGAAGATCCGCATCGAGGGCCGCGTGATCGACGGCGACGGCCAGCCGATCAACGACGCCATGATCGAGATCTGGCAGGCAGACAGCCAAGGCCGCTACGCCTCGCCCGCCGATGAGCGTTCACGACCGAACGCCATGTTTAAGGGCTTCGGCCGCTCGGCGACCGACAAGGGCGGTGTCTACAGCTTCGACACCATCAAGCCGGGCGCGGTGCCGGGGCCGAACGGCAAAACCCAAGCGCCGCATATCGTGGTCTGCGTCTATTCGCGCGGCATGCTGCGGCAGATCTACACAAGGCTCTATTTCGCCGATGATCCCGCCAACCGTGCCGATCCCATCCTGACGCTGGTTCCGGAGGACAGACGCGCAACACTGCTTGCCCACAAGCGGGCGTCGGGCGGGCAGACGGTTTACCGCTTCGATATCCGCGTGCAGGGCGAGAACGAGACGGTCTTCTTCGAAATTTGAGTGGAAGCTGGAGGATTAGGGCGCAGGCGCTGCCCGTTCCCGCCCATCAATTCGGGCCTGATTATGGGCAGTTTCCCGCACAAATCCCGCAAGCCTGTATCGCATCGCGAGCTAATGCTATATTTTTGCTGAATAATTTTGCCTAAAGTCAGCCCACCCACTTTGCCCACCTTTCTGAATCTAACTTTTGTGGTTGACGCGGCCCGATCGGCTTGGTTCCTTTGCCCCAGGGCAAACGGCCGTCAGAGCCGTGATTCAGGAAGCGCCGTCATGAACGAGCAAATCCTCCAGGAGATCAGCGAATTTTGCCGCGCGCGCGGCTTGGCCGAATCGACCTTCGGCCGCCGCGCCGTCAACGACGGCAAGCTCGCCAATCGGCTGCGCAACGGCGGCCGCATCACCACCGACACGCTCGATCGCATCCGCGCCTTCATGGCGCGCAACGCCGACGGCGCGCCGGGCCGCCGCCGCGTGTTGTTCGAGGCGCCGTCGGTGTTGCCGGTGGTGACGCCGCCGGCGCCGCCGGTGGCCTCCGGGCAGGCGAGCGACGACCCCACCCGCAATTTCCGCTTCTTCGACAACCGGCAGAAATACCTGCTGTTCGTGAACACCTGTTCGGAGAAATGGGAGGTCGCCAACCGCGTCGGCCTCGAGCTCGCCAATATCCACCCGCGCCCGCCGGCGGTGCGCGTGTTCGACGCCGGCGTCGGCGACGGCACCGTGCTCTCGCGCGTGATGCGCACCATGCACGACCGTTTCCCCACCATGCCGTTCTACATCACCGGCAAGGAGATCAGCCTGGAGGACGTCCGCCTCACGCTGCAGAAGATGGCGGACCGTTTCGTCGAGCACCCTTCGACCGTGCTGGTGCTGACCAATCTCGCCTATGCCGAGGCGCCTTGGTTGGCGGTGAAGTCGCTCTCCGCCGCCGCCAGCCTGGTGTGGAAAGAGCTGCCGATGGACGGCGACAGCGCGCACCGCTTCGAGGAGCAGATCACCGGGCTCGAGCCGTTCCTGGGGGAGAACTGGAAGGCGCGAAGTCTCGCCGAAAAGCGGCAACCCGGTCTATGAGCGGCCGGTGATCCTGGTGATCTACCGCAACGACCACAAATTCCTGCTCGACCAGATCATCCCCAAGCCGGGCGGTACCGTCGCCGACTACGACCTAGTGATCGCCTCGCAGCCCTATCGCGCGCGCGCTTCGCTCGAGTTCAAGGCCAAGCGCGTGCTCTCGCCGCTTGCGCGCGCGATCGGACCGGGCGGCCGCATGATCGCGATCCATTCCTACGGCCACGATCCCGGCATGGAGATCATCCACAAGGTCTGGCCGAACGATCATCCCTTCGCGCACAACCGCCACGACCTGCTCAAACAGGTCAAGCACGAGCTGGGGCCCGCCGGCCGCGATCTCAATTTCAACGCCTATGCCGACCAGCGCTCGCTATTCCGCTACGACATGCACACGCTGCCGTCGGAAATCTCCAATTCGATTGGCACCTCGACGCTGCTCGCCGCCTGGAACGCGGCGATCTACGTGGCGCAGATCGAGGACGACCGGCTGTCCGACGTCAACAGCGACCGCCGCTATATCGAGGCGACGCGCGAAGTGCTGCAGAAGAACGGCGGCTTGTGGTTCTACGACGAGAGCTTCGTGATCTCGCGCCGGCGCGAGTGAGCCGTGCCGGAAGCGTTCACGCAGCGTTTCTCGATCGAAGCCACGCGGCCGAGCGCGGCTGAGATCGCCGCGCTCGCCGGCATCCTGCCGCGCGCGACGCCGGTCTATTTCTCGGCGGTGCCGACCGTCACGGCGGGTGAAATCGTCAGTGCCGCCGCGGCGCTGCGCAAGGCGGGTCTCGAGCCGGTGGTGCACATCGCCGCGCGCCGTATCCGCGCCGCTGCCGATCTGGCAAGCCTGCTCGCCGCTTTACGCGGCGAGGCCGATGTCAGGCGCTTGCTGGTGATCGGCGGCGACGCCGACGCAGCCGGGCCGTTTGCCGACGCGCTGGCGGTGATCCAGAAAGGCGCTTTACGCGAAGCCGGCATCGAGGAGATCGGCATCGGCGCCTATCCGGAGGGCCACGCGCGCATCACGTCCGGGCGCCTCGAGGCCGCGCTCGACGAGAAGATCGCGGCCGCTTGCGCGCAGGACTTGCGCGTCCACATCGTCAGTCAGTTCTCCTTTGCGCCCGAGCGCATCATCGCCTGGCTCAAGCAGCTGCGCGCCTGCGGCATCGCGCGGCCGGTCAAGCTCGGCATGGCCGGGCCGACCAGCGTGCCGGCGCTTCTTCGTTATGCCCGCCGCTGCGGCGTCGCAGCCTCCTTGCGCGGGCTGGTCTCGGGCGCGGCCGGCGGGCTGGTCGGCCATGTCGGTCCCGACCGCATTATCGCGGCGCTGAGCGAAGCCGAGGGTTTAGGGGACGCCGCGCCGCATTATTTTTCCTTCGGCGGCACGCTTGAAACCGCGCGCTACGCATGCGAAGCGGCGCATGGAAAGCACGGCGCCGGCCGTGCTATGGCTCATCCAAACTAAGCCCGGCCTGCCTAAGGCGCTGGGCATCCGCGGAGGAAACGATGTCGCAACGCACAAAGCCGCCGTTCCGCGCCGACCATGTCGGCTCCATCCTGCGCACCGCGCCGGTCAAGGAAGCGCGCGCCAAGCGCGAGAAGGGCGAGATCACGGCCGCGCAACTGAAAGAGGTCGAGGACGCCGAGATCATCAAGATCATCAAGAAACAGGAAGACATCGGGCTGAAGCTCGCCACCGACGGCGAGTTCCGCCGCGCCTGGTGGCATTTCGATTTCATCGGCGGGCTCGACGGTATCGATGTGGTCGAAAGCGACCATGGCATCCAGTTCCAGGGCGTGCAGACAAAGCCGCATGTCCTCAAGATCTTGGGCAAGATCGGTTTCTCCAGCCACCCGATGATCGAGCATTTCAAGTTCTTAAAAGAGCACACCAAGGTGATGCCGAAGATGACCATCCCGTCTCCGGCCATGGTGCACTTTCGGCTCGAGCCCAATGCGGTGAGCAAGGATGCCTATGCCAATCGCGACGCCATCTTCGACGATCTGGCGACCGCCTATCAGAAGGCGATCAAGGCGTTCTACGACGCCGGCTGCCGCTATCTGCAGCTCGACGACATTGCCTGGGCCTACCTGTGCTCGCAGGAGGAACTGAAGAAGGCGCGCGAGCGCGGCGTCGACGTCGATCATCTGCAGGAAACCTACGCGGCCTGCACCAACAAGGCGTTGGAGGCCAAGCCCGCCGACATGACCGTTACGTCCCACATCTGCCGCGGCAATTTCCGCTCGACCTGGATCTCGTCGGGCGGCTACGAGCCGGTCGCCGAGGTTCTGTTTGGCAAATTGAACTACGACGGTTATTTCCTGGAATACGACACCGACCGCGCCGGCGGCTTCGAGCCGCTGCGCTTCCTCCCCAAGGGCAACAAGATCGTGGTGCTCGGGCTCATCACCTCGAAATCGGGACGCTTGGAGCCGCGCGAGGACATCAAGAAGCGCATCCAAGAAGCGACCAAATATGTGGCGCTCGATCAGCTTTGCCTGTCGCCGCAATGCGGCTTTGCCTCGACCGAGGAAGGCAACGTGCTGGCCGAGGACGAGCAGTGGGCGAAGCTCCGCATGGTGGTGGAATTGGCGGAAGAGGTGTGGGGCAAATAGCTGCTGTCGTCCCCGCGAAGGCGGGGACCCATACCCCGTGCACTCTCGCTAGACCGCGGAGTATGGGTCCCGGCTCGCGCTCGCGAAGCCGGTGTTCGGACGGCGCGAAGCGCCGATCCGAGCGCTCGCTTGGCCGGGACGACAAAAAGTAACGTTCGAGGAAATAACCATGACCCAACGCACCAGACCGCCGTTCCGCGCCGATCATGTCGGCAGCCTGCTGCGCACCGCGCCGCTCAAGGAGGCGCGCGTCAAGCACGCCAAAGGCGAGATCGACGCCGCCGCGCTGAAAGCGGTCGAAGACCGCGAGATCGAAAAGATCGTCAGGAAACAGGAGGAGGTGGGCTTGCAAGCTCGCCACCGACGGCGAATTCCGCCGCTCCTGGTGGCATTTCGATTTTTTCTGGGGCTTGCAGGGCGTCGAGCGGATCAGCGCGCCGCCGATCAAGTTTCACGGCGTCGATACCAAGGCCGAGGCGCTCAAGATCGCCGGCAAGGTCGATTTCACCGGCCATGCGCAGATCGAGCATTTCAAATTCCTCAAGAGCGTCTGCAAGGTGACGCCGAAAATGTGCATTCCGGCGCCCTCGACCTTCCACTTCCGGCAGGGGCGGAAGATGGTGAGCCAGGAGGCCTATCCCGGCTACGACGAATTCTTCGCCGACGTCGCGGCGACCTGGCGCAAGGCGATCCGCGCCTTCTACGACGCCGGCTGCCGCTATCTGCAACTCGACGACACCGCCTGGGCGATGATCTGCGATCCCAAGGAGCGCGAGCAATCCAAGGCGCGCGGCGACGATCCCGACGCGCTGCCGGCGATCTATGCGCAGCGTGACCAATGAGGCGCTCAAGGACAAGCCTGCCGACATGGCGATCACCATGCATTCCTGCCGCGGCAATTTCCGCTCCACCTTCATCGCCTCGGGCGGCTACGAGTTCGTCGCCGAGCAGCTGCTCGGCAACACCAATCTCGACGGCTATTTCCTGGAATACGACAGCGACCGCGCCGGCGGCTTCGAGCCGCTGCGCTATTTCCCCAAGGGCAACAAGCAGCTGGTGCTCGGGCTGGTCACTTCCAAGCAGGGCCGGCTGGAGCCGAAGGACGACATCAAGCGCCGCATCGACGAGGCCAGCAAATATGTCGCGCTCGACCAGCTTTGCCTGTCGCCGCAATGCGGCTTCGCCTCGACCGAGGAGGGCAACGTGCTGGCCGAGGACGAGCAGTGGGCGAAGCTGCGCATGATCGTGGAGTTGGCGGAAGAGGTGTGGGGCAAATAGCTGCTGTCGCCCCCGCGAACGGGTCCGCGCGAAGCGCGGCCCGATGATAAACTCCGGCGGGGACCCATACGCCGTGCACTCTCGCTAGACTGCGGAGTATGGGTCCCGGCTCGCGCTCGCTTCGCTCGCTTGGCCGCGACGACAAAAAGTAACGTTCGGGGAAATAACCATGACCCAACGCACCACGCCCCCGTTCCGCGCCGACCATGTCGGCAGCCTGCTGCGCCCGGCAGCGTTGAAGCAGGCGCGCGCGCAATTCGCCAAGGGCGAGATCGACGCCGCCGCGCTCAAAGAAATCGAAGACTGCGAGATCGAGCGCGTCATCAAGAAGCAGGAAGAGGTCGGCCTCAAGTCGATCACCGACGGCGAATTCCGCCGCTCCTGGTGGCATCTCGATTTCCTCTGGGGCCTCTACGGCATCGAGAAGCACGTGATGGATACCGGCATCGCCTTTGCCGGCGTCAACACGCGCAACGAGGGGCTGAAAGTTACGGCTAAGATCGGCTTTTCCGGTCATCCGATGATCGAGCATTTCAAGTTCGTCGCCGCCCACACGCGCGCTACGCCGAAGATCACGATCCCTGCGCCGTCGGCGGCCTATGGCCGGCCGGTGCCGACGCCGATCGACAAGACCGTCTACCCCGAACTCGACGGTTTCTTCGACGATCTCGGCCAGGCCTACAAAAAAGCCGTGCGCGCCTTCGCCGACGCCGGCTGCCGCTATCTGCAGCTCGACGAGGTGTTCATCGCCATGCTGTGCGATGAGAAATACCGGGCGCAGATGAAGGCGCGCGGCGACGATCCGGAAAAGATGGGCCCGCTTTACGGCGACCTCATCAACATGGCCATGTCGGACATCCCGCCCGACATGCGCATCACCATGCATCTGTGCCGCGGCAACTATAAGTCCACCTTCATGGGCAGCGGCGGCTACGAGGCCGAGCAGGAGATCCTGTTCGACCGCATCAAGGTGCACGGCTATTTTCTTGAATACGACAGCGAACGTGCTGGCTCCTTCGCGCCGCTCAAGCTGGTGCCGAAGGACCGCCAGGTGGTGCTCGGCCTCGTCACCACCAAGACTGGCCGGCTGGAAAGCAAGGACTCGATCAAGCGCCGCATCGAGGAAGCGACCAAGTACATATCGCTCGACCAGCTCTGCCTTTCGCCGCAATGCGGCTTTGCCTCCACCGAGGAGGGCAATCTGCTGGCCGAGGAGGAGCAATGGGCGAAATTGCGGATGATCGTGGAAGTGGCGGAAGAAGTGTGGGGGAAGTGATGCTTCGTGTCCCGGGCGCAGCGCGGCATGAAATGACGCGCTGCAGACCCGGGATCGTTCCAGTCTGTGGCGGTCCCGGATCAGCGGCGCACCGCTACGCTTACGCTTCGCGCTGCACCGCATCCGGGACACGTGGGCTTGTCGCCGCTGCCCACCCCGCTAATGTGCCTCCGCTGAACATGCCGGGGTCAACATGCCCATCGACCTACGAAAAGCTCCTCGCCCTCGACATTCCGCCGGTCGAGCACAGCTACGGCCCCAAGGACGTCATGCTCTATGCGCTCGGCCTCGGCTTCGGCCAGGATCCGATGAACGAGGACGAGCTCGCCTTCGTCTACGAAAAGCATCTCAAGGTGCTGCCGACCTACGCGCTGGTGCAGGCCTACACGGCCTATTGGCTGCGGCGGCCGGAGATCGGCGTGACCTGGACCCACGTGGTGCATGGCGAGCAGGGGCTGACGCTGCACAAGCCGGTCGCGCCGCAAGGCAGCGTGATCGGCAAGACACGCATTCTCGACGTGATCGACAAGGGCGAGGGCCGCGGCGCGCTGGTGTTCTCCGAGCGCCGCATCAGCGACAAGCAGAGCGGCGACCTGCTGGCGGTGCTGAAGCAGACCACCTTCTGCCGCGCCGACGGCGGCTTCGGCGGCCCGACGCATGCCGCGCCGGCGCCGCACGCGCTGCCTGAGCGCGCGCCCGACTTGACCTGCGATCTGCCGACGCGGCCGGAAATGGCGCTTGTTTATCGGCTGTCGGGCGACGTCAACCCGCTGCACGCCGAGCCGGAATTCGCGCGCGCCGCCGGCTTCCCGAGGCCCATCCTGCACGGGCTTGCCACTTTCGGCGTGGCGGGGCACGCCTTGCTCAAGTCGCTCTGCGGCTACGATCCGGCGCGGCTCACTGGCATAGCCGGCCGCTTCTCGGCGCCGGTCTATCCGGGCGAGACCATCCGCACCGAAATCTGGCGCGACGGCAAGGTGGTGAGCTTCCGCGCCCGCGTGGTCGAGCGCGACGTGGTGGCGATCAATAACGGCATAGCGGTTATTGCCTAACGTCATGGCCGGGCCAAAGGCGTTAAGCGCCGTCTTCACGGCACTTATCGCGACCGCCCACGCTGCCGCTCTTTGCTCCCCCGCTTGCCGGGGAGGCTGGGGTGAGGGCAAAAGATGGGGATGCCCGGCATAAAGTCGGGCATGACGATCGATGGGCGGTGCAATGGTATCATCTCATAAGCACGAACAAGACCACGCCGACATCCGCGACGGCCGTGCGCGCGCTCTGCGCCAAGTTCCCCGGCGAATACTGGCGCGCGCTCGACCGCGAGCGCGCCTATCCGACCGATTTCGTGCAGGCGCTGACCGAGGCCGGCTATCTCGCCGCTTTGATCCCGGAGCAATATGGCGGCAGCGGGCTGCCGATCAGCGCGGCCGCCGCGATCCTGGAGGAGATCCACGCTTCCGGCTGCAACGGCGCCGCCTGCCACGCGCAGATGTACATCATGGGCACGATCCTGCGCCACGGCAGCGACGCGCAGAAGGAGCGCTATCTGCCAAAGATCGCCAGCGGCGAATTGCGCCTGCAGGCCTTCGGCGTCACCGAGCCGACCTCCGGCACCGATACGCTGGCTCTGCGCACCACCGCGCGGCGCGAGGGCAACGATCATTACGTCGTCAACGGCCAGAAGATCTGGACCTCGCGCGCCGAACATTCCGACCTGATGCTGCTGCTGGCGCGCACCGCGCCGCGCGAACAGGTGCAAAAGCGCACCGACGGGCTGTCGGTGTTTCTGGTCGACATGCGGTTGGCGCAAGGCACCAGCATGACCATCACGCCGATCCGCACCATGATGAACCACGCCACCACGCAGATTTTCTTCGACGATCTGCGCGTGCCGGCGGAAAACCTGATCGGCGAGGAAGGCAAGGGCTTCCGCTACATCCTCTCGGGCATGAACGCCGAGCGCATCTTGATCGCGGCGGAGGCGGTCGGCGACGCCAAATGGTTCATCGCCAAGGCCACCGCCTATGCCAAGGACCGCGTGCTGTTCGACCGGCCGATCGGGCAGAACCAGGGCGTGCAGTTTCCGATCGCGCGCGCCTATGCGCAGATGCGCGCCGCCGAATTGATGGTGCACGATGCCGCCGCCAAATACGAAGCCGGCGGCGAGATCGGGCCGGAGGCCAACATGGCCAAGATGATCGGCGCCGATGCCGCCTGGTTCGCCGCCGACATGTGCGTGCAGACGCATGGCGGCTTCGGCTTCGCCGAGGAATACGACGTCGAGCGCAAATTCCGCGAGACCCGGCTCTACCAGGTGGCGCCGGTCTCCACCAACATGATCCTGTCCTACATCGCCGAGCACGTGCTGGGCCTGCCGCGGTCGTATTGAAATGACTCTCCCCCTCGAAGGCCTGCTTGTCGTCGCGGTCGAGCAAGCGGTGGCCGCGCCGCAGTGCACCTGCCGCCTGGCCGACGCCGGCGCGCGCGTGATCAAGGTCGAGCGCCCGGAGGGCGACTTCGCGCGCTACTACGACCACATCGTGCACGGCGAGAGCTCCAATTTCGTCTGGCTCAACCGCGGCAAGCAGTCGGTGGTGATCGATCTCACCAAGGACGACGACAAGGCGCTGCTCGAAGCGATGGTCGGCAAGGCCGACGTGTTCGTGCAGAACCTCAAGCCCGGCGCGCTCGGCAAGCTCGGCTTCGGCATGGCGCGCCTGCGCCAGGATTATCCCAAGCTGATTTGCTGCTCGATCTCCGGCTACGGCGAGGGCGGCCCTTACGCGCAGCGCAAGGCCTATGACCTCTTGATCCAGGCGGAATCGGGCGTGGCGTCCGTCACCGGCGGGCCGGAGGCGCCGGCGCGCGTCGGCGTCTCGATCGTCGACGTCGCCGCCGGCCTCAACGCCTATCAGGCCATCCTGGAAGCGCTGATCGCGCGCGGCCGCACGGGAGAAGGTGCCGAGATTTCGGTGTCAATGTTCGACGGCATGGCGGAATGGATGACGGTGCCGCTGCTGCACGGCGAGGGCGGCGCGCCGTTCAAGCGCATCGGGCTGGCGCACGCGGCCATCGCGCCCTACGGCGTGTTCACGACGCGCGACGGCGCCGACATATTGATCAGCATCCAGAACGACCGCGAATGGCGCATGCTGGCCGACAGGGTGCTGGGCGACGCCGCGCTCGGCACGCATGAGAAATTCGCCACCGTGCCGGCGCGGGTCAAGCACCGCGTCGAGACCGACGCGCTGGTCGCCAAGGTGTTTGCGAGCCACGACGTCGAGCCGCTGATGCAGACGCTGCAGGCGGCCGACATCGCCTTCGGCCGCGTCAACGACTGGCAGCTGTTGTCGACGCATCCGCACCTGCGGCGCATCACGGTGCAGGCGCCGAGCGGGCCGGTGTCGATGCCGGCGCCGGCCCCGCGCATCATGGGCGAAGCGCGGCACTACGGGGCAATCCCGGTGCTGGGCGAGCATACGGAGATGATCAGGAGGGAGTTTGCCGACTCCGTGCCCCGGACGCGGCGCAGCACGTAGCGTAGCGGAGTGGTGCGCCGCAGATCCGGGGCCTAGATATATTTTGAGAAAGCTGGGTCCCGGGTCTGCAGCGCAGCGTTCCACGCCGCGCTGCGCCCGGGACACGAGCGCATCACTCCAGCACCGCCGCCTCTTCCAGATCCTCCTCGGTCGGCGCCTGGCGCGCGCTGCGGATGATCAGCACCAGCGGCATCATGACGAAGGTCAGCACCATCAAAAGCTTGTAGTCGTTGAGATAGGCGATCATCGCCGCCTGCTGGGTGATCATCACGTCCATCATGGCGCGCCCGGCGGCGGTCGTCATGTCGAGGATGCGGTGCACGTCCGGCATCCGCAGCGCGTCGTTGAACGGCGTCACCTGCGCGGCCAGCCGCGCGTGCATGTAGATGGTCTCGTTGGTCAGGTTGGCGATCACCATGGAAATGCCGACCGAGGAGCCGATATTGCGCACCAGCGTCAGGATGGCGGTGCCGCCGGTGCGCAGATGGTGCGGCAGCGACGAGAAGGCGGCGGTGGTGATCGGCACGAACAGGAGGCCGAGGCCGACGCCCTGGATGATGCTCGCGACGATGATGGTGGTCTGGCCGGTGTCGAGCGAAAAGCCGGTGAAGTAGTGGAGCGTGCCGCCGGTCAGGCCGAGACCGGCCAGGATCAGCCAGCGCGTCTCGAACAGCTTCATCAGCCGCGGCGCCACCAGCATGGTGATGAGCGTGCCGACGCCGCGCGAGCCGAGCAGCAAGCCGGCGGTCTGGATCGGATAGCCGAGCAGGTTCTGCATGAACGGCGTCACCAGCGCCATGGTGCCGAACAGCACCACGCCGATCACCACCATGAACACGCAGCCGGCAACGAAGTTGCGGTCCTTGAACATGTCGAAGCGCACGAACGGCTCGTCGGTGGTGAACGAATGCGCGAAGAAATAGTAGAAGCCGACGATCGAGACGATCATCTCGATCCAGATCTCGCTCGCGTCGAACCAGCCGACCTGCTCGCCGCGATCGAGCAGCAGTTGCAGCGAGCCGATGCCGATGGCGAGCGCGATGAAGCCGAACCAGTCGAAACGTAGGTGTTCGTGTCGGTCGGTTTCCTGCATGAAAAGCAAGAGGCCGATAACGGTAAAGACCCCGATCGGCAGGTTGATCAGGAACACCCAGTGCCAGGAATAATTGTCGGTCAGCCAGGCGCCCAGCGTCGGACCCATGATCGGGCCCAGCATCACGCCGACGCCCCAGATCGCCATGGCGCCGCCGCGCTCCTCGGCCGTATAGGAATCGAGCAGCACCGCCTGCGACAGCGGCACCAGCGCGGCGCCGGCCATGCCCTGCAACAGGCGGAACAGCACGATCTGATCGATGTTCTGCGCCAACGCGCACAGGAACGAGGCGAAGGTGAAGCCGGCGACGCTGACGAGGAACAGCTTCTTGCGCCCGAAGCGGTCGGCGAGCCAGCCCATCGGCGCCGTCATGATGGCGGCGGCGACGATATAGGAGGTCAGCACCCAGTTGATCTGGTCGAGGGAAGCCGACAGCGAGCCCTGCATATAAGGCAGCGCCACGTTGGCGATCGTGGTGTCGAGCGCCTGCATGATGGTCGCCGTCATCGCGCACACCGTCACCAGCATGCGCAACAGCTTCGGCGACAGCGATGCAGCGAAACCGCTCATTTCTTGGCGTCGGGCTTTTCTCTGGCGAAGATCGAGAAGAGGGCCGGCAGCCGGCTATGGCCGGTGTCGATGTCGACATCGACGCTCATGCCGGCGCGCAGCAGATGCGTGTCCTCGTCCTTGTCGAAGGCGATGCGCAGCGGCACGCGCTGCACCACCTTGACCCAGTTGCCGGTGGCGTTCTGCGGCGGCAGGATCGAGAACTGCGCGCCGGTGCCGGGGCTTACTGCGATCACATGGCCGGTGAACACGTGGTCGGGGAAACTGTCGACCGCGAGCGTCGCTTTCTGCCCGATGCGCAGATAGGTGATGTCGGTTTCCTTCGGATTGGCTTCGACCCAAGGGCTCTGGTCGTCGATCACGCTAAAGACCGGCGTGCCGGCGGCAACGAACCGGCCGATCTGGATACTATCCACCTGCGTCGCGGTGCCCGACATGGGCGCGCGCACCACGGTGTGGTCGAGATTGCGCTTGGCGTCGTCGAGCGCGGCCTTGGCCTGGGCGTATTCGGGGAATTCGGCGAGCGGCAGCTTGGCATCGCCGAGCAGCTGATTGAGCGTGGAATCGTGCTGCTGCTTGGTGAACTGCGCCTGCAATTGCGAGGTGACCATGGCCGAGGCGGCGGTGTCGACGTCGGACTGCGACGTGGCGTGCGAAGCCAGCAGCTTCCGCTTGCGCTCGAAATCGGCTTTCTTGAGCGCGACGTTCTTCTGCGCCAGGTCGGCAAGCGTGGTCAGCGAGCCGAACGTGGTCCGCAGCTTGTCGTAGTCGCTGCGCGCGGCGTCGAGCTTGGCCTTGGCCTGGCGCAGCGCCAGCTGATAGGGCACGGGATCGAGCGTGAACAATTCGTCGCCCGGCTTGACGTGCTGGCCTTCGATGACCGAGATATGGATGATCTTGCCGGAAATGTCGGGCGTGATAAGCACCTTCTGCGCGCCGACATAGGCATTGTCGGTCGAGATATAGCGCCCGCCCATGAGATAGAAGATGCTGCCGCCCACGAGCGCGATCAGCGGCAGCACGACCAGCAGCATCATGCGCAGGCGCTTGCGCCCCGCGCGCGGCGCTGCCTTTGCGGGCGCCTCGCTCTTTGCTTCGGGCGCGGCCGCCGGTGCGGTCTTGGCGTCGGGCGCCGGAACGATCTTCAGCGTCTTGTCACTCATAGGGCTTTGACCGTGGCGGCTAGGTTGCCGTTGGCATGGTTGTTGATGGCGCTGCGCAGGTTGTCCTTCATGCGCGCGAGGTCGTGCAGCAGGCGCTCGTTGGCTTTTGGATCGAAGCCCTCCAGCACCTCCTCCATCATGCCGGCGCCGAGCTTGGCGAGCTCGCCGAGCAACGGGCGCGCGGCCGGCGTCAGATAGAGCCGGTTGGCGCGGCGGTCGTTGGGATCCGCCCGGCGCTCGATCAGCCCGTTCTCGGCCAGCCGGTCGAGCAGGCGGGTGAGCGAGATCGGCTGCAGGTCGAGGATATCGGCCAGCTCGGACTGCTTGAGGCCCTCCGAGCGGTCGAGCCGCACCAGCACGCCCCATTGCGCGCGGCTGATGCCGAATTGACGGGCGCGCTGGTCGGCATAGGTCCGCAGCATCCTGGCTACGTCCATGACCGTAAAGGCGATTTCGCGGGCGGCAGGCATATCGGGCATGGCATTCGGGGTTTTGGGAGCAGCGTTATAATAAGGGTGCTTATAATAAGGTCAAGAGGTATTTCGGGCGCTACCCAATTCCAGGAGTCGTCCCCGCGGAGGCGGGGACCCAGTAACCCCGGTCGTTCCGTATCGTGAGCGCCGGGGTTACTGGGTCCCGGCTCGCGCTCCCCCGGATCAAGTCCGGGGTCGCTTGGCCGGGACGACGTCAGCAGGTGTGATGACGCCGCCGCCCGCATCGGGCAAAGTCGCGCGCGAAGCTCCGGTTCTGTCATTCCGGGACGCGCCGAAGGTGCGGACCCGGAATCCAGCAGCGGGCACGGCGCGTGTGTCTGGATTCCGGATCGCCGCTTCGCGGCGTCCGGAATGACAATGGATATTCAGTAGGGACGGAACGCAAAATGGATATCGGCTTCATTGGGCTGGGCAATATGGGCGCGCCGATGGCGCGGCGGCTGATCGAGGCCGGCCACAAGCTCACGATCTACGACACCCGCAACGACGCGGTGGCGCCATTCGTGGCGCTCGGCGCGCAACTTGCGTCCTCGCCGCAGGACGTCGCCGACCGGGTCGAGACCGTGATGGCGAGCCTGCCCGAGCCGCAGATCGTCGCCAAAGTGGCGGTGGGCGAGGGCGGCGTGCTGCACGGCAAGCGCATCAAGCGCTTCGTCGACCTCTCGACCACCGGCGCACGCATGGCCGCCACCATCGCCGCCGGACTTGCCAAGCGCGACATCGTGCAGATCGACAGCCCGGTCTCCGGCGGCGTCGCCGGCGCGGTCAAGGGCACGCTGGCCGTCATGGTGTCCGGCCCGCAAGCCGATATCGACGCCGTGAAGGACGCGCTCTCGGTATTCGGCCCGGTCTTCGTCATCGGCCATGAAGCCGGCATGGCGCAGACCATGAAGCTCGCCAATAATTTCCTCTCCGCCACCGCCATGGCCGCCACCTCGGAAGCGGTGGTGATGGGCGTCAAGGCCGGGCTCGATCCCGCCATCATGGTCGACGTCATCAATCACGGCTCCGGCCGCAACACCGCCACCACCGACAAGTTCCCGAAAGCGGTCATCCCGCGCAGCTTCAATCTCGGCTTCGCCACCGCGCTGATGCTCAAGGACGTGCGGCTGTGCGTGGCGGAAGCGCGCGCGCTCGGCGTGCCCGACGACGTGATGAGCGCGGTGCTCAACGTTTGGGAAACCGCCAATGCCGAGAACGGCGCCGACGCGGATTTCACCAGGGTCATTCAGCCGATCGAGAAACGCGCCGGCGTCACCGTGGGCGGAGGGAAGAAATCATGAGCGACGACATTCACGAAATCTACGCCGTCTGTTACGCCGAGCACGCGCGCAAGCGCAGCGAGAACTACATCTTCGGCGACCCGCACGACGAGATGACGTCGATCGCCTATTACGTCTGGGTGATCAAGGGTGCGCACGGCACCTTCGTGGTCGACACCGGCTTCGACGAAAAGGCGGCCAAGGAGCGCGGGCGCAAGATCGTCCATCCGGTGGGCGAAGGGCTGGAGGCGCTCGGCATCAAGCCCGACAAGGTCGATCACGTGATCGCCACGCACATGCACTGGGACCATGCCGGCAATTACGACCTGTTCCCCAATGCGCGCTATCACGTGCAGGACACCGAGATGGCCTATTGCACCGGCCGCTGCATGTGTCACCAGACGCTGCGCATTCCGTTCAGCGAGGACGACGTGCACGCCATGGTCGCCAAGGTCTACGGCTACCGCGTCGACTTCCACGACGGCAGCGAGCAGCTGGCTCCCGGCATCACCGTGCACAAGATCGGCGGCCACTCCAAGGGGCTGCAATGCGTGCAGGTGAAGACCAAGCGCGGCATGGTGGTGCTGGCCTCCGACTGCTGCCACTTGTATTCGCACATCGACGAGGGCCGCGTGTTCCCCATTACCTACAGCGTCGGTGACACGCTCGAGGGCTACAAGACGCTGCTCAAGCTCGCCTCCTCGCGCCAGCACATGGTGCCGGGGCACGACCCGGATGTGCTGAAGCTCTATCCGCCGGCGCAGCCGAACCTGGCGAATTGGATCGCAAGGTTGGACGTGGCGCCCAAATCCGCCTCATCCTGAGGAGCGCCCAAAGGGCGCGTCTCGAAGGATGGGGCGGCCTCATGGTTCGAGACGCGCTGCTTCGCAGCGCTCCTCACCATGAGGCCGATGACTACACCAACCCCAATTCCCCGAACGCGTCCTTGTGATGCTCGGCGCTCTCCGCCGAGAAGCAGCAGAACACCACGCGTGTCATGCCGCGCGGCTGGGCGGCGATCTCCGAGGCCACGGTGCCGACTGCGATGCGCGCGGCGCGATCGGGCGGAAAACGATAGACGCCGGTGGAGATCGCCGGATAGGCGATCGAGGCGAGCCGGTGTTCGGCGGCGAGATCGAGCGCCGTGCGGTAGCAGCCCGCGAGCAGCGCTTCTTCGTCTTGGCCGCCGCCGTGCCAGACCGGCCCGACCGCGTGGATCACATGGCGCGCCTTCAGCCTGAAGCCGGGCGTGATCTTGGCCGAGCCGGTGTCGCAGCCGTTGAGCTTCTCGCAGGCGGCCAGCAGTTCGGGGCCGGCGGCGCGATGAATGGCGCCGTCCACCCCGCCGCCGCCGAGCAGCGAGCGGTTGGCGGCATTGACGATCGCATCGACGGCGAGCGTGGTGATGTCGGCGACAACGATGTCGAGGCGGGTGGCGCCGATTTCGGCGGTGAGGGCGGACATGCGGGCATTATACATCTCAACGGTCGTCCCCGCGAAGGCGGGGACCCAGTAACCCCGGTCTCTCTCGGCCTCATGGTGAGGAGCGCTGCGAAGCAGCGCGTCTCGAACCATGGGGCCGCCCCATCCTTCGAGACGCATCGCTTCGCGATGCTCCTCAGGATGAGGCGGCTAGATGCTGCGGCGTATGGGTCCCCGCCTGCGCGGGGGCGACAGTGATAAATGCCGCAAGCGGGGAGAGGTAACTACCCCCGCTCCGCATATACCTCGCCGTTCAAATCGATGCTGCTGCGCTCGCCGATATCCGCATAATGCGCGTCGAGAAACCGCCGCGCCGCGCGCTGGCCGAGCTTGCGCAGCAATTGGAACAAGTCGTAGTCGGTGCGCAGCTTGCTGGCCGAGGAAAAGCGCTCGCCCAGGCCCTCGAGCACCACGCGGTGCACGTTGATGCGGCGGTATTCGTCCTTGCCGGTGCCGCGCGGCAGCCGGCCCTGGTCGATCAGCCGGTTGACGAATTCGATGGCGCGCAGTTCCGACAGCAGCGGCGCGTTGAAGGTGATCTCGTTCACGCGGGCCATGATCTCGCGCGTCGAGGTCGGCAGCTTCTTGCGCACCAGCGGGTTGATCTGCACGATCAGCACGTCCTCGCTGTCGGTCGCGCGGAAGAACGGATAGAGCACCGGATTGCCGAGATAACCGCCGTCCCAGTAAGCGACGCCGTCGATCTCGACCGCGCGGAACACCGCCGGCAGGCAGGCCGAGGCCATCACCGCCTCGGCGGAGATCTTGTCATGCGGAAAAATGTGCAGCCGCCCGGTCTGCACATTGGTGGCGGCGATGAAGATCGGGCGCGCATCGGCGCGTAGCCCGTCGAAATCGACGAAGCGCTCGATCAGTTCCTTCAACGGATTGATGTTGAGCGGATTGACGTCATAGGGCGAGAGATAGCGCGACCAGGCGGTCAGCCAGTCGAGCGTAGGCGAAGTCGGGCCCGGCAACAGCGAGAACAGCCGGCCGATCACCGCGCGCTGCAGCGGCGGCAGGTCGCCGCCCAGGCTCGCCGCCCGCCAGAAATCGGCCAGCCGCTTGCGCGCTTCCTCCGCGCCGCCGCGCTTGAGTCCGTCGGCCAGCATCACCGCGTTGACCGCGCCGGCCGAGGTGCCGGAAATGCCCTCGACGATGAGCCGGCCGTCCTCCAGCAGATGATCGAGCACGCCCCAGGTGAAGGCGCCATGCGCGCCGCCGCCCTGCAGCGCCAGGTTGATGCGCTTCTTGCCGCGCGGCCTGTCGCCTTTGTCGCCGCCGAAGGCGCGGGAGAGGAACGTCCACTGTGCGGTCCAGCCGCCGTCGATGGAGTAGGCCGAGCCGGTTATGGTGGCAGCCGCGTCGCTCGCCAGGAACACGGCGAGCGCGCCGATATTCTCCGGCGAGGTGTATTCCAGCATCGGCTGCTTCTCCGCCACCAGCTCGCGCTTGGCCTCGTCGAACGATTGGCCCGCCGCTTTGGCGCGCGCCTCGATCTGCTGCGCCACCAGCGGCGTGAGCACCCAGCCCGGGCAGATGGCGTTGCAGGTGACGCCCGCGTTCGCCGTCTCGATTGCCACCACTTTGGTGAGGCCCACGATGCCGTGCTTGGCCGCGACGTAGGCCGCCTTCTGCCCGCTCGCCACCAGCCCATGCGCCGAGGCGATGTTGATGATGCGGCCCCATTTGCGCTTCTTCATGCCGGACACCGCGGCGCGGATGGTATGGAACGAGGACGAAAGATTGATGGCGATGACCGCGTCCCATTTCTCGATGGGGAAATCCTCGATATTGGCCACGTACTGGATGCCGGCATTGTTGACCAGCACGTCGAGCGCGCCGAATTCCTTTTCGGTCGCCGCGATCATGGCGGCGATCTCGGCCGGCTTCGACATATCCGCGGGCGAATAGCGCGCCTTGATGCCGAACTCCTTTTCCAGGCCGGCGCGCTCCTTTTCGATTGCGCCCGCTTCGCCGAAGCCGTTGATCATCAGGTTGGCGCCGTCCTTGGCGAGCGCGCGGGCGATCGCCAGCCCGATGCCGGAGGTGGAGCCGGTGACCAGCGCGGTCTTGCCTTGCAACATGGGCGGTCCTCGTCGGTTGTAATAAATGGCCGGAAAAGGGGCTCGGGAAGCGCGGCCGGGAAACTGCTCCCATTTTTGCTGCAATGCAATATATACGAACGTGGTCATTCCGGGACGCTTGCGAAGCAAGCGGGCCCGGAATCCATAGTCCGCAGCGCCGGGTTATGGATTCCGGGTTCGCGGCCTGGCGGCCGCGCCCCGGAATGACGACATCTTTCGCGATTTCGCGACGATTGGGTTACAGTCGCTTAGGAGCAGCCCTTGGCCCGCAAGACCAGCGCTCAGCCGGTGTTTCCGCCGCCCGGCCACGATCACGAGCGCTGCGCCAGCGACGCGATCGCCCATGCCGAGGCGATCTGCGCCGCGCGCCATGAGCGGCTGACGCCGATGCGCCGGCGGGTGCTGGCGGCGCTGCTGGCGAGCCATGCCCCGCTCGGCGCCTATGAGCTGATCGACCGCTTGGCCGCGCAGGGCGCGCGGCCGGCGCCCATCACCGTCTACCGCGCGCTCGATTTCCTGCGCGAGCAGGGGCTGGTGCATCGCATCGAGAGCCGCAACGCCTTCATCGCCTGCGTGCAAAACCACGCGAGCGGCGATCCGGTGGTGTTCCTGATCTGCGAGAAGTGCGGAACGGTGGGCGAGGCGGCGTCCGCCGCGGTCGCCGAGACTATCAAATCGGCCTCGCGCGCGGCCGGCTTCACGCCCAAGACGCCGGTGATCGAGATTTCCGGCATCTGCGCGCATTGCAGGAACGTGGCGTAATTTCCTCGCCCGTGCGGCGCGCAAAACTCGTATCTGAAACTCCGCATAGCGCCGCGCGCGTTCACGCGCTAAAACCGCCCGCCGGTACCGCATGTCCTCCACGTCCGCCACCCACACCCACGTCACCCGTCCGCTCGACGCGCTCGCCGTCGCGATTATCCTGGTACTCTGCCTGTCCTGGGGCTTCAACCAGGTGTCGGTGAAGCTCGCCATCCATGACATCCCGCCGCTCATGCAAGGCGCCATCCGTTCGGCCGGCGCGACGCTGCTGGTCGCCGGCTGGTGCCGGCTGCGCGGCATCGCGCTGTTTGACGCGCGACGGCACGCTTGTCCTCGGCGTCATCGCCGGCGCGCTGTTCAGCGCCGAATTCATCTGCATCTATCAGGGCCTCGCCTTCACCACCGCGACGCGTGCCACGCTGTTTCTCTATCTCGCGCCGTTCTTCGTGGTGATCGGCACCCGCATCTTCCTGCCCGCCGACCGTTTCCACGCCGCGCAATGGGCCGGCTTGGCGCTCTCCTTCGCCGGCATGATCGTCGCATTTGGCCTTCCGACGCCGGCGCTCGATCCGCGCCAGACGCTGGGCGACGTGATGCTGGTGGCGGCCGCGCTGTTCTGGGCGGCAACCACGCTGCTGATCAAAGCGAGCGTGCTCAGCCGCATCTCGGCCGAGAAAGTGATGCTCTACCAGCTTGTGGTGTCGGCGCCGGTGCTGGGGCTGGCGGCTTATCTGCTCGGCGAGCACATCACACACGCGCCGTCGGCGATCGCCATCGGCGCGCTCACCTACCAGACCGTCTGGGTGGTCAGCGTGACCTTCGTGGTCTGGTTCTGGGTGATCGTGCGCTACTCGGCCAACCGGGTGTCGGCCTTCACCTTCCTGTCGCCGCTGTTCGGGGTGGCCGCCGGTCATCTGGTGCTGAACGAGCCGCTGACGGGCGCCTTCGCCGCCGCGGTGGCGCTGGTCGCCGGCGGGCTGATCCTGGTCAACCGTGCGAAATAACGCGCCATTTCGCGGGGTAAACGCCCCTCTTTCGCCCGCATTGACCCTGTCATATTTGTCTGGCACGCCCTGGGCGGGAACTTTTGCCGGGGCGCCTGGTTGCCGGAAGGTCCGATGAGCACGAGCGCGCAGCAGCGTCATAAAACGGTCGGGGTCGATGTCGGCGGCGTCATGGTCGGCGGCGGCGCTCCTATCGTCGTGCAGTCGATGACCAATACCGACACCGCCGACGTCGAAGGCACCGCCCGCCAGGTGGCGGCGCTGGCGCGCGCCGGCTCCGAATTGGTGCGCATCACGGTGGACCGCGACGAGGCCGCCGCCGCCGTTCCGAAGATCAAGGACCGGCTGGCGCAGATGAATGTCAGCGTGCCGCTGGTCGGCGACTTCCATTACATCGGGCACAAGCTCTTGGCCGATCACGCGGCCTGCGCCGAGGCGCTCGACAAATACCGCATCAATCCCGGCAATGTCGGCTTCAAGAACAAGCGCGATCCGCAGTTCAGCCAGATCGTCGAGATGGCGATCAAACACAACAAGCCGGTGCGCATCGGCGTCAACTGGGGCTCGCTCGATCAGGAACTGCTGACCAAGCTGATGGACGAGAATTCGAAGTCCAAAGAGCCGCGCGAGGCGCGCGCCGTGACGCACGAGGCCATGGTGCAGTCGGCGACGCTGTCGGCCGCGCGCGCCGAAGAGATTGGCCTGCCGAAAAACCGCATCATCATCTCGGCGAAAGTCTCCGCCGTGCAGGACCTGATCGCGGTCTATGCGATGCTCGCCAGCCGCTCCGACTATGCGCTGCATCTCGGGTTGACCGAGGCCGGCATGGGCTCGAAAGGCATCGTCGCTTCATCGGCGGCCATGGGCGTGCTGCTGCAGCAGGGCATCGGCGACACCATCCGCATCTCGCTCACGCCCGAGCCGGGCGGCGACAGAACGCGCGAAGTGCAGGTGGCGCAGGAACTGCTGCAGACCATGGGGCTGCGCACGTTCGTGCCGCTGGTGGCGGCTTGCCCGGGCTGCGGCCGCACCACCTCGACCACTTTCCAGGAGCTCGCCTCCGACATCCAAAGCTTCATCCGAGACTCCATGCCGGCGTGGAAGACGCGCTATCCGGGCGTGGAGACGCTCAACGTCGCGGTCATGGGCTGCATCGTCAACGGCCCGGGCGAATCGAAGCACGCCGACATCGGCATCTCGCTGCCCGGCACCGGCGAGCAGCCGACCGCGCCGGTGTTCATCGACGGCAAGAAGGCCGCCACCTTGCGCGGCGCCACGCTCTCCGCCGATTTCAAGCAGATGGTGATCGACTATATCGAGCGCCGCTTCGGCGCCGGCGGCGCGCGGACCGCGGCTGAGTGAAAGCCAAGAACTTTGTGATCGGCTTTGTCGTGGTGCTGGTCGGCGCCGCTGTTGCCTCAGTCTATTTCAACCTGACCGCCACGCGGCCGGAGAAATCGGTCACGGCGGTGGCTTCGCCCGACGGCCGCTACAAGGCGGTGCGCGTGTCGCTGGCGCGCGGCAACGCCTGTTTCGACACGATCGCGGTTTATCTGGCCGTCTATCCCGACAGCTTCGCGGAACGCGAAAAGACCTACCAAGTCTATGCCGGCCCTTGCGCGCCGCCGGCAGAGCGCGCCGGCTTGCCGAAGATGCAATGGCTCTCCGAGAATGCACTGCAAATCACCTATCCCGCCGCGCCGAATGCCAAGCGCACCATGAAAACGCTCGACGCCTCGTATTTCGTGCACGTGACGTATGTGGCGGAGAAATAACGCCGAAGCGAGATGTCGACCTGATCAAGGAACGTCTAAAGCGAGCGGAAGATCATTATCGCGCGCAATCCTCGAAAGGATCCCAGCTGTGACTGCAAAACGCAAGAAGAGGATCGCCGTCACGCCCGGGAGCGGCAACGTCTTCGCCGATCTCGGCTTCGAGCATCCCGAGGAGGAGTTGTTGAAGGCGCAGCTCGTGCGCGAAATTCGCGACATCATCAAGCGGCGCCGGCTGACGCAGGCCAAAGCGGCCGAGCGTCTCGGCCTCAAGCAGCCGGATGTGTCGGCGCTGGTTACCGGCCGCGTGCACAAGTTCTCGCTCGAGCGTTTGCTGCGCTGCGTGCGCCGGCTCGATCAAGACGTAACGATCGTCATCCGCCCGAAGAGGCGTTCGCGCCCAGCCCGCAAAGCGGCGTGACGACAATCAACCCGCCGCTTTCATCATCGCCGCACTTTGCGGCGGGGACCCGGTAAACGCCGACGGCGCAGGAATTACTGGATGCCCCGCTTGCGCGGGGCATGACAGCCGCGATTGAATAGGCTGTCGCACTTTGAAAAAGGCGGAGGAAACGAGCCATGAACAAGCTCCAACCCGTGCCGCTCGGCGTCGCCTTGGGCGTGCTGTGGGCGGTCTATGTGTTCTGCATCGGCATCACCGCCATGTTCAACTGGGGCGGCGGCATCGTCGCCGCGCTCGGCACGCTCTATATCGGCTACGGCCCGTCGATCCTCGGCGCCGTCATCGGCGCCATCTGGGCCTTCGTCGACGGCCTGGTCGCCGGCGTGATCGTCGCCTGGATCTACAACATGGTGACGAAGTAGCCGTTCGCTCGCTGTGGCACTTAATTCCCTCGTTTGAGGGACGGAAAAAGGCAACACCGGCGTCCCCGCGCCGTCAAAGAAAAGGGCGATGGCGCATGGCTTGCCGCGCCCAAGCGCAAGCGAAGGTTTGCGCTTTGCGCCGTCCGGGCTACCATCCGCGGCAATGGCATTTCGCCGGAGGATGCCTCATGAGTGTGCCTCTGACCAATCAAGGTCCCCGCTATCGACAGGCGATCGAGGACCACGAGCCCTACGAGACCATCGGCGTGGACAAGCTCACGCCCATCATCGGCGCGGAAATCAGCGGCGTCGATCTCGCCGAGCCCCTGTCCAACCGCACGGTAGACGAACTGCATCGCGCGTTGGCGGAGAACCTCGTCATCTTCTTCCGCGATCAGAACATTACGCCGCAACAGCATCTCGCCTTCGGCCGGCTGTTCGGCGACCTGCATATCCATCCCGCCGCGCCGCACGAGCCGGGCGAACCGGCGCTGATGAAGATCCATGCCGACAAGGATTCGCCGCGGGCCACCGGCGAAGAATGGCACAGCGACGTGTCCTGCGACAACGAGCCGCCGATGGGCAGCATCCTTCGCATGAGGCAATGCCCGCCGCACGGCGGCGATACGCTGTTCGCCAACATGTACGCCGCCTATGAGGCGTTGTCGGACCGGATGAAAACCTATCTCGACGGTTTGACCGCCTTGCACGACGGCGAGCCCGTCTATCGCGGCCGCTATGCGCATTTCGGCGTCGCCGACAAGCCGGCCTATCCGCGCGCCGAGCACCCGGTGGTGCGCACGCATCCGGTGACGGGAAAGAAGGCGCTCTACGTGAACCGCATCTTCACCAGTCACATCGTCGGCATCCCGCGCGACGAAAGCGACGCCGTGCTGGCCTATCTCTATCGGCACGCGGAAAATCCGCTGTTCCAGTGCCGCTTCCGATGGAGCGAGAACGCCATCGCCTTCTGGGACAATCGCTGCGCGCAGCACCGGGCCATGTGGGACTACTGGCCTTACACGCGCTCGGGCAGTCGCGTCACGGTGAAGGGCGACCGGCCGGTCTGAGCGGGGCGGCGCGAGCCGGCCTAAATCCACCCGCCGCCGTCGGAGCCGCGATTGGCCAAGCTCGCCTCCTCCAGGTCGAGCTCGTATTCGATGCGTCTGCGCGCATCGTCGGAGATCTTGCCGTCGCGCAGCAGCTGATAGATGAACGCGCGCTCGGCTTCGATCAGCTCCCGCTTCACCGCAGCGGAGAGCCGTATCTTGTCCAACCCGTCCTTGAGGTCCTTGGGCAGGATTTGATTGCGGGTCATATTGCGCGTGCGCAGCAGTTCGACAACGTCCGGAGGCAGATCCCGCTCACTGGCGAATTGCTCCAGCCGCTGCTCGACCTCCGCCAGCGCCGCCTGCCGCGCGGTCAATTCGGCTTCAATCTCGCCCAGATGCTCGTCAGTGCCGATGCGGTTGAGGCCCAGCCAGCGCACCATGCTCGGCAGGATGGCGCCTTGCCCGACCAGCGTGATGATGATGACGCCGAAGGTGACGAACAGGATCAGCTCGCGATGCGGGAACGGCGCCCCGTTGTCGAGCGCGTAGGGAATCGCCAGCGCGGCGGCGAGCGAGACCACGCCGCGCACGCCGGTGAATGAAATGAAAAACGGCGCCTGCCAGGCCGGCGATGGATCGCGTCGTCTCACCGGCGGAATCAGCCAGCGCGGCAGGTAGGTTGCCGGAAACACCCAGACGAAACGCGCGACGATGACGATGAGCGTCGTGAGCGCGGTGGCGATCGCCAGGTTCTGGATCGAGAACGCGTGCGTCTGATCGATCAGCGTGCGCGCCTGCAGGCCCGTGACCAGGAACACCAGGCCTTCGACCAGATAGACGATCAAGTCCCAGAAGAAGATGCCCTGCAGTCGCGTGGCGGACGAGATCAGCAGCGGCCCGTTCCAGCTCACATAGAGCCCGCAGGCGATGGTCGCCAGCACGCCAGAGCCGCCGAGATGCGCCGGCACCCAGAAGGCGAGATAGGGCGTCATCAGCGACAGCGTGATCTCGACGCGCGGGTCGCTCGCCCATTGCCGCAAGCGCAGGCTCAGCCAGCCGACCGCGATGCCCCAGACGATTTCGCCGACCACGATCAGCCCGAAGGTGCCGGCCGCGCGTTCGAAAGAAAACGCGCCGGTGGCGACGGCGGCGACCGCGAAGCGGTAGAGGATCAAGGCGGTCGCGTCGTTCGCCAGCCCTTCGCCTTCCAGCACCACCACGATGCGGCGCGGCAGGCCGAGCCGGCGCGCGATCGCCAGCGGGGCCACCACGTCGGGCGGCGCGACGATGGCGCCCAGCACGAAGCCGGTCGCCCAATCGAAGCGCAGCAGGTAATGCGCGGCCGCCGCCACCGCGCAGGCGGTGAACACGACGCCGCCGAAGGCCAGGAGCGCGATCGGCCGCAGGTTGAAGCGGAATTCGCGCCAGCTCATGCCGACGCCGGCCGAGTAGATCAGCGGCGGCAGGATCACCAGCAGCACCACTTCCGGCGCCAGCTGCACCTTCGGCAGTCCCGGCACCAGCGCCATGCCGATGCCGGCCACCACCAGCAGGATTGAGGGCGCGACGTTGAGCCGCTTGGCCGCGATCGCGACCGCCGCCAGCACCGCCAGCATGAACAGCAGCGTCTGCATGACCGCGGTCATTGTCGCCCCGCTACGGGTGTTGCCCCGGCTGAATCAGGTTGGAGATCATGCTCACGGTCAACGCCAGGATGGTGAGATTGAACAAGAACGCCATCACGCCGTGGATGGTTGCGACGCGACGGATGACCCGGCTGCTGATCGAGACGTCGGAAACCTGCGAGGTCATGGCGAGCACCATCGCGAAGTAGAAGAAGTCCCAATAGTCCGGCTCCTCCTTGCCGGGGAATTCCAGTCCGCCGATGCGCGCGTCGCGGCGTTCGCCGTAAAATTCATGCGCGTAGTGCAGCGTGAAGATGGTGGTCATGAACAGCCAGGACAAAAGGATCGTGCCCATGCCGAGCGCGAACTGGTACCAGCCGTAGCTCGCATTGGCGTCGGCGATGGCGAGCTCGGCGACGATGGCCATGAGGCTGGCGATCGCCGCCGCGTTGCTCAGCAGCAGCATCGCGAAGGCGCCTTCGTCCTGCATCGCCGCGCGCCGGCGGATGTGATCCACCGTCGAAAAAGTCATCATCGAAAAAGTGAACGCCAGATAGCAGAAGACGCCGACGTCCCAACCCGCCAGCAGCCGCGTCGGCGTGCGCCAGTCCAAGGAAAAGCTCGCCGCCAGAACGACAAGGCCGAGCACGGTCGACAGCAGCAGCCGGATATGCAGCCGCGCCAGCCGCAGCGGCAACAGCGGCGCGGCGGGTTTAGATTTCGCGGCGCGGCGGGCCATGCGTTCACCGCCGCCGCGCGGCGACGAAGCGGGCGGCGGCGCGCAAAGTCTCGGCCTTGGCCGCGAACGGGGCGAGCGCGTCTTCCGCCTCGACGATCAGCGCGTCGAGCCGGGCATGCGCGCCGGCGGCCCCGAGCGCCGTCACCAAGGTCGCCTTGCCGGCGGCGGCGTCCTTGCCGGCGGCCTTGCCGAGGGTGGCGGCGTCGCTTTCGAGATCGAGCAGGTCGTCGGCGACCTGGAACGCCTGGCCCACGGCGCGGCCGTAGCGGTCGAGGCATGCAAGCGAGGGCGCGTCCGCTTGCCCGAGGATGGCGCCGGCGCGGCAGGCAAAGCGAATGAGCGCACCGGTCTTCATCGCCTGCAGCGTCTCGATCTCCGCGATCGACAGCGCGCGTTTCTCTGCGAAACGCCCTTCCGCCGCGAGATCGAGCATCTGCCCGCCGGCCATGCCGCCGAGACCGGCCGCGCGCGCAAGCTCCAAAACCAGCGCGGCCCGCACGCCCGCCTCGCCATGCACCTCGTCGCGCGCCATGACGTCGAAGGCGAGCGTCAGCAGCGCGTCGCCGGCCAGGATCGCGGTCGCTTCGTCGAAGGCCCTGTGCACGGTCGGCCGTCCGCGCCGCAGATCGTCGTCGTCCATGGCCGGCAGGTCGTCATGCACCAGCGAATAGCAATGCACCAGTTCGAGCGCGCAGCCGGCGGTGAGCGCAGCCTGGCGGTCGGCGCCGAACAGCGCGGCGCTCTCCACCAGCAGGAACGGGCGCAGGCGTTTGCCGCCGCCCAGCGCGGCATGCTGCATGGCGGCCAAGAGGCGCGGCGGCCGCGCGGTCTCGCCCGTCACGGGGGCGTCATCGAGCAGGCGCTCGAGTACACCTTCCGCCTCGCCCGCCACGGCTGCGAGCCTTGTGCCGAAATCGTGCATTGAACTGGCCTCCATGGCGGCCATTTACCTCGCCGTCGCACGCTGCGCAAAGGGCCTTTGGGATGCGGTATTGTCGCCCGTATGTACCGACCCGCCAAGCACCGTTCGGCCAAGCGAATGAGCCTGGCCTATGACGTCCTGCGGCTGCCGAAGGTGCCGCGGCCGTTGCGCCTGATCGGGCTTGCGGTGCTGCTTCTGCTGCTGCTGCCCTATCTGATCGCGCCGTTCTATGCGTTTGGGGAGCCGGTCTCGACGGTGATGTTGTGGCGGCGGGCGATGGGGGAGCGGGTCGAGCGCATCTATGTGCCGCTCACGCGGGTTTCGCCGGCGCTGTCGCTTGCCGTCATCATCGCCGAGGACGGCCGTTTCTGCACCCATCACGGGGTGGATTTCGCCGAAATCCAGAACGCCATCGACACCGCCGACGATATCGGCGACATGCGCGGCGCCTCCACCATTACCCAGCAGGTGGCCAAGAACCTGTTCCTGTGGCCCGGCCACAGCATTGCGCGCAAGGCGCTGGAATTCCCGCTGGCGCTGTGGATCGACCTGGTGTTGTCGAAACGGCGCATCCTGGAGATTTACCTCAACATCGCCGAATGGGGCCCGAACGGCGTGTTCGGCGTGGAGGCGGGCGCCCAGCGCGCCTTCCACAAGTCGGCCCGCGGCCTTTCGCGCTATCAGGCCGCGCTGCTGGCCGCCATGCTGCCCAATCCGCGCGACCGCGACGCCCGCCGTCCAGGACCGGGCCTGCGCCGTCTCGCCGGGCTTTACGTCGCCCGCTCGCGCTCAGCGCCAGGCTCGGCGGCCTGCCTGCGATCGGGCCGTTGACAGGGCTAGCCTTGACCCGAGCCATCCTCTATAAGCCCGCCTCAAACCGACAATAAGCGCGTTTTTCAGGAGTTTTAGCCCATGGCTGTGCCGAAAAGAAAAACCTCGCCGTCGCGCCGCGGCATGCGCCGCTCGGCCGACGCGCTCAAGCGCCCGACCTATGTCGAGGACAAGGATTCCGGCGAATTGCGCCGGCCGCACCACATCGACCTGAAGACCGGCATGTATAAAGGCCGCCAGGTGCTGAAGGTGAAGACCGAGGCGTAACGCGTCGCCGCCGGGGGGAAGCGCGTCATGTTCATGGTCGGTTTTCCCCTCCTGCTGGTCCCGTTCGCGATCTACAACATCATCGCCTTCCTGATGCCGGGCCTGCGCTGGACCGCTGCGCTCTCCAGCGTGCACATGGTTTCCGGCGCCGACTGGACCATGTCGGCCGGCGACATGCTGGTCGGGCTCGCCATCCTGATGCTGTTCGGCGAGGTGATGAAGGCGACCCGCATCGGCATCCGCACCGTGATCGACCACGGGCTCTCGCTCGTGCTATTCCTCGGCATGCTGGTGGAGTTCCTGCTGGTCAAGCAGGCCGCGACCGCAACCTTCTTCCTGCTGCTGGTGGTCAGCTTCATCGACGTGCTCGGCGGCTTCGCCGTGACGCTGCGCACCGCGCAGCGCGATCTCACGGTCGAAGGCATCGACCATATCTCCTGATCGCTCTGGCATACCGACATCCGCATGAGCCGCGATTTCCAGTTCCCCGGCCGCTCGCCCGTGATCGCCTGCGAAGGCATGGCGGCGACCTCGCATCCACTGGCGACGCTTACGGCCATCGACGTGCTGCGCGCCGGCGGCAACGCCGCCGACGCCGCGGTTGCCGCCTGCGCCACGCTCTGCGTGGTCGAGCCGCACATGACCGGCATCGGCGGCGACTGCTTCACGCTCATATCGAAGCCGGGCCAGCCGGTCTGGGGCTATAACGGCTGCGGCCGCGCCGGCGCCAAGGCATCCGACCAGGCGTTGCGCGACAAGGGCATGGAGGCGATCGGCGCGACCTCGGTGCATGCGGTCACCGTGCCGGGCTCGCTGGAAGCCTGGGAGGCGATCCTCAAAACGCATGGCCGCTTCGGGCTCGACCGCGCGCTGGCCCCGGCGATCAAATATGCCGAGGGCGGTTTTCCGGTGACGGCGCGCGTGGCCTGGGACTGGGAGCGCCAGGTTGCCAAGCTGAAGGCCGATGCGGCGGCCGCCAAGCATTACCTGTTCGACGGCAAGGCGCCCAAGGAAGGCGACGTCATCCGCTTTCCGGCGCTGGCGCGGACGCTGAAGACGCTTGCCGCGCAAGGCGCGCGCGCCTTCTACCAGGGCGAAATCGCCGACGACATGGCGGCGACCGTTGCCGCGCGCGGCTCGTTCCTGACGCGTGAGGATTTCGCCGCCCATCGCGGCAATGCGGTGGAGCCGATCTCGACCAATTATCGCGGGCTCGATCTGCTGGAGATTCCGCCCAACGGGCAGGGCATTACCGCTTTGGTGATGCTCAATATCCTGGAGAATTTCGATCTCGCCGCGCTCGATCCCGTGGGGCCTGAGCGTTTCCATCTGATGCTGGAGGCCGCGCGCTTAGGGTTCGCCGTGCGCGACAGCCATATCGCCGATCCCGCCACGATGCGCGTCGCCGCCGCCGACCTGCTCGACAAAGCCTTCGCCAAGCGCTTGGCCGCCAAGATCGACCTGAAGAAGCGCGCCAAGCTGCCGCCGCATCCGACCCCGGGCGGCGACACCGTTTATCTCACCGTGGTCGACCGCGACCGCATGGCCTGCTCCTTCATCAATTCGCTTTATTCCAGCTTCGGCACCGGCATCTGCACTGACAAGACCGGCATTCTGCTCAACAACCGCGGCTCCTGCTTCACGCTGCAAGCCGGCCATCCCAATGTGTTCGGCCCCAACAAGCGGCCGATGCACACCATCATCCCGGCCATGACCATGAAGGACGGCCGCTGCGACATGAGCTTCGGCGTCATGGGCGCCGACTATCAGCCCATGGGCCACGTGCAGATCGTCACCAACATGCTCGACTACGGCATGGACGTGCAGCAGGCGATCGACGCCCCGCGCTTCTTCTTCGAGGACGAATTGACGGTGGTCGAGCGTGCCACCAAGCCTGCCACCATCGAAGGCCTCAAAGCAGCGCGGCCACAACGTGGTGCTGGCGCCGTCACCCTGGGGCGGCGCGCAGACCATCAAGATCGACTGGCAGCGCGGCGTGCTGATCGCCGGCTCCGAGCCACGCAAGGACGGCTGCGCGCTCGGGTATTGAGGCGCGTCGCGCGCAACACTCTCATTTGTCGTCCCCGCGAAGGCGGGGACCCAGTAATCAAGGACTTGTCGGTGTGTACTGGATCGCCCGCCTCCGCGGGCGATGACGTCGGTGGGCGAGGCGCGGCCTAGCCTCTGGTCAAACCCGCAGCCGCCCGATAGGCCGCGATCGCCTCGGCCGGCGCGGCGCGCCGGCGCTCGCGCGTCTGCGCGTGCTGGTCCTTCACCGCCAGCAGTTGGGCGAGAAACGGCGCCTGGCGGTAAAGGGCGGGGCGCTCGCCGGGCCCGGCGGGCGGCGTCAGCGCTACCAGCGCGCGGGCGGACGCTTCCGCCGCCGGCGCGGCGCGCCCGTGCTGTGCCGCTTTCTCGATGCCGCCAATACGCATGACGCTGCCTGTCTCAATCCGGGACAACGAAGCCTTGTCCTCCTTCAGCTCCGCAAGCCTCGTGCCGCGTTCGCCTTGCCGCCGCCGCCCAGCGCAATCCGCCGGAATTGTCGAATTGTTTAAGGATTATCCGTAGCTTGGGCGCGGTCTCCCTATTCGCCGATCAACGCTTGGCTGGCGCCGGCGTTCCCAAAAAGGGGCGTGCGTGACCCGTTTCGATCCTGCGACCGGTGGGCCCGACCTGGGCGAAATCCTTACCTCGGTCGGCGAGGTCGCCTATGAGTGGCGGCTCGACAGCGACACGCTGACCTGGAGCGGCAACGCCGCCGCCGTGCTCGGCGTCGATCCGGCCGAGATCGCCAGCGGCCGCGCCTATGCCACGCGTGTCGCTTCCGACGGCGGCAAGAGCCGGCTCGAAGCCATTGCGCTGTCCGCGCAGGGAGAGGCAGCCAAAGGCGGGCCCTACAGTGCGCAATACGCCTTCCAGCGCGCCGATACCGGCAGGGTGACCTGGCTGGAGGATACCGGCCGCTGGTTCGCCGGCCCGGACGGCAAGCCTTTGCGCGCGCACGGCTTGGTGCGCGCGATCGACGCCCGCCACGCGCGCGAGCAGCGCCTGATCAAGCTCGCCAATTTCGATCCGCTCACCGGCGAGCTCAACCGCGCCCAGCTCACCGAGGTGCTGGGCGCCACGCTCGAGGAAGCCGTGCGCTTCCGCACTTCCTGCGGCTTCCTGCTGGTTTCGATCGACTATCTCGGCCATCTCAACGAGGCCTACGGCTTCGACGCCGCCGAGGAAGTGATCGCGCGGGTCGCCAAACGCATCCGCGCGCGGCTGCGCGGCAAGGATCATCTCGGCCGCTTCTCCGGCAACAAATTCGGCGCCGTCTTGACGAGTTGCACCGCCGACGAGATGGCGGTCGCCGCCGAGCGCCTGCTCGCCGGCGTGCGCGACGAGACCATCCCGACCGCCGGCGGTCCGGTGGCGGTGACGGTGACCATCGGCGGCGTGACCGCGCCGCGCCACGCCCGCACGGTGCCGGAAATCTTCTCGCGCGCGCTCGATGCGCTGCATGCCGCGCGCGCGCGCCGCCACGGCTCCTTCACCGCCTACCGGCCGAGCGTCGAGCGCGAGAACCTGCGCCGTGAAAGCGCGCGCGCCACCGACGAGATCGTGGCGGCGCTCAACGAGCGCCGCATCACGCTCGCCTTCGAGCCGGTGGTGGAGGCGCAAAGCCGCCGAACGGCCTTCTACGAATGCCTGATGCGGGTGCAGCGCGCCGACGGCGGCTTCGCGCAGGCCAACGAGATCATCCCGGTGGCCGAGCGCGTCGGCCTGGTGCGCATGCTCGACCACCGCGTGCTGGAGCTGGTGGTGGGCGAGCTCGCCGCCGCGCCCGCGCTGCAGGCGAGCGTCAACGTTTCGCCCGCCTCCACCGTCGATCCGAACTGGTGGGCCGGCCTCGGCGCGCTTCTGCGCGCCAATACGAGCGCGGCCGAGCGGCTGATCATCGAGATCACCGAAACCGCCGCCATCCAGGACGTCGACGACGCGCGCGGCTTCGTTGCCCGCGTCAAGGATCTCGGCTGCCGCATCGCCATCGACGATTTCGGCGCCGGCCACACCTCGTTCCGCAACCTGCGCAAGCTCGGCGTGGACATCGTCAAGATCGACGGCGCCTTCGTGCAGAACATGATGAAGTCGAGCGACGACCGCGCCTTCGTGCATACGCTGGTCGACTTGTCGCACCGGCTCGGCCTGAAGACCGTCGCCGAATGGGTGCAGGACGAGCAGGCGGCGACGATGCTGTGCGATTGGGGCTGCGATTTTCTGCAAGGCGCGCTGATCGGGCTGGCCTCGCCCGCGCGCGCGTGGGCCGCGACGGAGCGGCCTGCCGCCGCCATGAAATGATCAGGCGCCGCGGACGCGCTCGATAAGCGCGCCGGCATCCGCCGGCATCTCGTCGGCGCGCCAAGTAACGTGACCGTCCGGCCGCACCAACACCAGCCGCCGCGCGTAGATTTCCGCCGCATCGGGCTGGTCGATATCCTGCACGTCAAGCGGCACGCCGCGCGCCTGCGCGGCGTGCATCAGCGCCGCCGGCTCCGGCGCGCCGGCAAAGCGCAGCAGCACGAAGCCGCGGCCGAAAAGATCGAGGATGGAGCGGCCGTCCTTCAGCCAGACATGCGGCGCCCGCGCGCCCGGCCGCGCGTTCGGCACGTAGCTCGCCGGATCGTCGGGCGGCGGACTTGAGCCGTCCTGAACGCAGATCGGCGAATTCTCATAGGCGTAGCCGATCTGCAGCCCGAGCGTGCGGAACTCGCTGCCGATCTTGCTGACCAGCGTCGCGCCGAATTCGCGGCGCGCGCGCTCGCCTTCGGCGCCGTCTTCTTCGAGTTGCGGCGACCAATGCGCGAAGGCCTCGTTGTGCTGGTAGAAGCTGGTCGCCATTTCCACATTGCGCTGGCCGACCGGGCGGCGCTCGGCGTCGTAGCTTTCGGCGAGGCGCGCGCCGCCCCAGCCTTGCAGCACGGCGGCGAGCTTCCAGCCGATATCGACGGCGTCGGCGACGCCCGAATTCATGCCGAGCGCGCCGGTGGGCGAGAGCTGGTGCACGGCGTCGCCGGCGATCAGCACGCGGCCTTCGCCGTAACGCTCGGCCACCAGGCTGCGCCGCCGCCAGACATTGACGTCGATCCATTCGACCTCGACGTCGCGCCCGAGCGCGCGCCGCAGGTAACCGGCGCGGTCGGCCGTCTCCGGGGTCGCCTCGTCGCCGGCCTGGTCGACCATCAGCCGCCAGACGCCGCGCGCCGGGTCGATAATGCGCAGATTGCCCCAGACGCCGCCGCGGTCGACCGGGATGAAGAAGGTGCCGGGCTTGCGGCCGCTCTGCTTCAGCAGGTCCGGCGCGCGGAAGAACATGTTGATCGGATGGCCGAGCGTGCCCTTGCCGGTGAGCGCGATGTCGAGGCCGCGGCGCACCAGGCTGGCGGCGCCGTCGCAGCCGACCAGATAGTCGGCGCGCAGCGTGTGGCGGGTGCCGCCCGTAAGGTCCGCGATCTCGGCGCTGACGCCGTCGTCGTCTTGCGTAAAGGCCTCCAGCCGGTGCCGGTGCTTGACCGTGACGCCGGCGAAGGAGCGGGCGAGCTTCAACAGCAGCGGGTCGAACCAGATCTGCGAGCAGGCCTGCAGGCGATAGGGGCTCGCCGGCTCCGGCGTCTGCTGGTTGCGCGCCGGACGCGGCACGCGGCCGAGCTCGTATCCGAACAAGGTCGTGATGAACACGACGTCGAGCGGATGGTCCCCCGGAAACGGGCAGTTCATCACTGCGTCGGCGATGCCCCAGCGACGGCAGAATTCCATCGTGCGGACATTGACCTCGTTCATTTTCGGCGTGGCGATGCTTCCGTCGCCTTGCTCGATGAGGGTGCAGGCGATGCCGCGCCAGCCGAACTCGGCCGCCAGCGCCAAGCCGGCCGGCCCGCCGCCGACGATCAGAACTGGTGTGTGGCCTTGCATTCAGGACGGACGCGGAAAGCGCGCCGGCTATTCTTCTTTCTTGCCGAGCCGGTCGATTCTCTTCTGCATCTCGTCGAGCTGGCGCTTGAGCTCGTCCATCTCGCCGGAAGATCCGCCCGCGGGCTTCCCGCTCTCGGCGCTTTTGCCCTGGCCGCGCGCGAAGGGCGCGAACATGGCGAAGGTCTTCTCGAACATCTCCATGTTGCGCCGCACTTGATCCTCGAGCGGCCCGAAGCCGACGCCGCCGAAGGCCTGCGCCATCTGCTCGCGGAATTTGTCCTGCTGCCCGGTGAAGGATTGCATCGATTGCTCGAGGAAGCGCGGCACCAGCATCTGCATGCTGTCGCCATAGAAGCGGATGAGCTGGCGCAGGAAGGCGATCGGCAACAGGCTTTGGCCTTCCTTGTTCTCCTGCTCGAAAATGATCTGCGCCAGCACCGAGCGCGTGATGTCCTCGCCGCTCTTGGCGTCGTAGACCACGAAATCCTCGCCTTCCTTCACCATGGTGGCGAGGTCCTCGAGCGTGACGTAGGTGCTCGTCCCGGTGTTGTAGAGCCGCCGGTTGGCGTATTTCTTGATTGTGACCGGCTCTTTTTCCTCTGCCATGGCGCTCACACGTTTCCCCTTGCCTTTTAACGCAAGCATAACCGCTTTCGGCGGGCGCGGGCCAATGTTTTATCGCGGCGCGGAAGGGCCGCTGACGCGCTGCGGCATCCCTTGCGAAAACCGCAGAAAAGGGCCATTTCTCAGCGCGTATCCACTCTCGGCCCCGTGTTGACAGGGCGGCCAGGCTGGCCTGAACATGCGGCAGCGCCAAAAAGCCGCTCAGCCCCCGCAACCGACCGCAAAAGGAGTCTTCGATGTCCGACGATATCGTCATTGTCAGCGCCGCCCGCACGCCCGTGGGCGCCTTCAACGGGGCATTTGCGAACCTTCCGGCCCACGAGCTCGGTAAGACGGCCATTCAGGCGGCCATGCAGCGGGCGGGCGTCGAGCCGGGCCAAATCAACGAGGTCATCATGGGCCAGATCCTGACCGCCGGGCAGGGCCAGAACCCGGCGCGCCAGGCCTCGATCGCCGCCGGCATCCCGGTCGAAAGCCCCGCCTGGGGCGTGAACCAGCTATGCGGTTCCGGCCTGCGCACGGTGGCGCTTGGCTATCAGCAGATTCGCAACGGCGACGCCGATATCGTGGTGGCCGGCGGCCAGGAATCCATGAGCATGGCCCCGCACGCCCAGCACCTGCGCCAGGGCGTGAAGATGGGCGATTTCGAGATGGTCGACACCATGATCAAGGACGGGCTGTGGGACGCCTTCAACGGCTATCACATGGGCAACACCGCCGAGAATGTCGCCAAGCAGTGGCAGATCACCCGCCAGATGCAGGACGAGTTCGCGGCCGCCTCGCAGAACAAGGCCGAAGCGGCCATGAAGGCCGGCAAGTTTAAGGACGAGATCACCCCGGTCACCATCAAGACCCGCAAGGGCGACACCGTGGTCGACACCGACGAATTTCCCAAGGCCGGCGTCACCGTCGAAGCGCTGTCCAAGCTGCGCCCAGCCTTCGACAAAGAGGGAACCGTGACCGCGGGCAGCGCTTCCGGCATCAATGACGGCGCCGCCGCCGTGGTGCTGATGAAGGCTTCCGAAGCCGCCAAGCTCGGCAAGACGCCGCTCGCGCGCATCGTGTCCTGGGCGCAGGCCGGCGTCGACCCGTCGATCATGGGCACCGGCCCAATCCCGGCCTCGCGCGCGGCGCTTAAAAAAGCCGGCTGGAAGAAAGAGGATCTCGATTTGATTGAAGCCAACGAAGCGTTCGCTGCGCAGGCCTGCGCGGTCAACAAGGACCTCGGCTGGGACACCTCCAAGGTCAACGTCAATGGCGGCGCCATCGCCATCGGTCATCCGATCGGCGCCTCCGGCACGCGCGTGCTGGTCACGCTGCTCTACGAAATGCAGAAGCGCGACGCCAAGAAGGGCCTGGCCACGCTCTGCATCGGCGGCGGGATGGGCATCGCCATGTGCGTGGAACGCTAAGGCACGCGCGACAATTTGATCTGTGTCATGGCCGGCTCGACCCGGCCATGACCGTTAGAGAGGGACTTTTTGGGAGGGGACGATATGGCTCGCGTTGCGTTGGTCACGGGCGGCACCCGCGGCATCGGTGCCGCGATATCGAAGGCGCTGAAGGCGGCCGGCTACAACGTCGGCGCCGTCTATCACGGTAACGACGAAGCGGCGCAGAAATTCAACGCCGAAACCGGCATTGCGGTGTTCAAGTGGGACGTGTCGTCCTTCGAGGCCTGCGCCGAGGGCGTCAAAAAAGTCGAGGCCGCGCTCGGCGCCGTCGACGTGTTGGTCAATAATGCCGGCATCACCCGCGATACCCAGCTTCACCGCATGAAGCCCGAGCAGTGGACGGCGGTAATCAACACCAATCTCGGTTCGCTGTTCAACATGACCCGCCAGGTGATCGAAGGCATGCGCGAGCGCAAGTTCGGCCGCGTCGTCAACATTTCCTCGATCAACGGCCAGAAGGGCCAGTTCGGCCAGACCAACTATTCCGCCGCCAAGGCGGGCGAACTCGGCTTCACCAAGGCGCTGGCGCAGGAAGGCGCGCGCGCCGGCATCACCGTCAACGCCATCTGCCCGGGCTACATCAACACTGAGATGGTGCAGGCGGTGCCGAAGGACGTGCTGGAGAAGAGCATCCTGCCATTGATTCCGGTCGGCCGCCTGGGCGAGCCGGAGGAGATCGCGCGCTGCGTGGTGTTCCTGGCTTCCGACGACGCCGGCTTCATCACCGGCTCGACGCTCACCGCCAATGGCGGGCAATATTTCGCGTAATACCGACTCCGGTCGTTCGAGTCCGTCATTCCGGGATGGCGCGTTAGCGCCGGACCCGGAATCCAAGGCGGCAAGCTCTGAATGCGTGGCTCTGGATTCCGGGTTCGCTCGCTGCGCGAGCGCCCCGGAATGACAAAATGAGTTCTTGTGTAAGGCCTACTTACGCTAGCCTGCCCCCGGTTTGCGAAGCCCGGAGGCAAGCATGGCAAAGGTTCTCTACGAGCGCGACGGCCGCATCGCGCGCATCACGCTCAACCGGCCCGACGTTCTCAACGCCATCGACGACGACGTGCCGCGCGAGCTGGCAGCCTGCGTGGAGCGCGCCGACAACGACCGGCAGGTGCATGTTATCGTGCTGGCCGGCGCCGGCCGCGCCTTCTGCGCCGGCTATGATCTGACCTATTACGCGCAGGCGGCCGGCACCAACAGCGGCACGCAAAAGATGCCGTGGGATCCGATGAAGGATTACGCCTTCATGATGCGCAACACCGAGCTGTTCATGAGCCTGTTCCGCTCCAAGCGGCCGGTGATCGCCAAGGTGCACGGCTTCGCGGTGGCCGGCGGCTCCGACATCGCGCTCTGCTCCGACGTCATCGTGATGGCCGAGGACGCGCGCATCGGCTACATGCCGGTGCGCGTCTGGGGCTGCCCGACGACGGCGATGTGGCTCTATCGGCTCGGGCCGGAGAAGGCCAAGCGCATGCTGTTCACCGGCGACAAGATCGACGGGCGTGAGGCCGAGAAGCTCGGCCTGGTGCTGAAGGCGGTGCCGGCCGATCGGCTCGACGAGGAGGTGGACGCGCTCGCGCACCGCATGGCCGGCATTCCGCAGAACCAGCTGATGATGCAGAAGCTGATGATCAACCAGGCGCTCTACAATATGGGGCTGCAGACCACGCAGATGGTTGCGACGGTGTTCGACGGCATCACGCGCCACAGCCCGGAAGGCTTGAACTTCAAGCATCGCGCGGAGGAAGTGGGCTGGAAGCAGGCGGTCGATGAGCGCGACCAGGGCACGTTCGATTGGACGGCGAACGTGCCGATGGCGGGGAATAGATAACGTGAGCGACGCCGACAATTGACGGAGAAGGTGCACCTACATTCCGCTCGTCCCCGCGAAAGCGGGGACCCAGGGGCGGCAATTGCTGAGTCTGAATTTGCCGCTCTGGATTCCCGCTTGCGCGGGAATGAGCGGAGTATGCTTCACCGCCTGCGCTTCGCGCGTTTCTTTTTCACCGCCGCGTTGCGCTTCGGCGCGACGCGTCTTCGCTGCCTTCCCGGCCGCCAATTGCCCTCGACCTTGTCCAGCCGCACCGACCAGTATTGCCAGGCGCGCATCAGCGGGCCGGGCGCGAGATTGAAGCGCGCGGCGAGCTCGGTCTCCTCGGCATTGAGCGGCTCGAGCCCGGCGCCCAGCAGTTCGGCCTGGATTTGAGCGGCGGCGTTGCGCGCGGTGTAGATGGTGCGGAAGGTCAGCTCCTCCAGCGTGCGGCCGGCGACGGTCGCGCCGTGCCGGCGCATCAGCACGGTCCAATGCGCCCCGAGCGCGCGCGCGAGCGAAGCGCCTTCCTCTGGCTTCGCCACCAGCAGATTGGTGTTGCCGAATTCGTCGCGGCTGTCCCACACCGCCACCTTCGCGCCCATGGTGGCGCCGAGATGGTTGAGCGGCTTCATCGTCATGCCGGTGACGCAGAACGGCAGCATGGACGGCGCGTGATGGTGGCATGACCGCGTTGACTTCCGGCCGCGCCTTGTAGATTTCGCCGTGGATGACGCGCTCGCTGTAGAGCCGCTCCTTGATCGGGCGGACGATCTCGGAGTCGAGCGTGAACTCGTGGATGTCCTGCGGTTGCACCAATTCGGGCGCCAGCGAGCGCGCCATCAGATAGCGCTCCGGGTCGGTGGGATGGCGCATGGTGACGTGACCGAAGGCGTCGAGCACGCCCTCGTTGGCGATCATGCGGTTGGCGCGCGCCAGCTGTTCGCGCGCTTCGGCAAGGGAAATCGGCACCGGCGTTTTCTCCCTTTATTCGCGGCACACTCTAACGTCATTCCGGGGCGCGAGCGTCAGCGTGCGAACCCGGAATCCAGGGCAACACGCACTGTGCCCGCCGGCCCTGGATTCCGGGCTCGCGGCCTTTCGGCCGCGCCCCGGAATGACAGCCTAGCGCGGCTTCCAGTCTTTCGGCGCGAGCTCGAACCCTTCGAATTCAAACCCCGGCGCCACCGTACAGCCGACCAAAGTCCAGTCGCCCAGGCTTTCCGCCGCCTGCCAGGCGCGCGCCGGCACCGTCACCTGCGGCACCTCGTCGGCATGGACGGCGGCGCCTAGCCGCACGATCTCCTCCTTGGCGCCGTCGACGATTTCCAGCTTGAGCGGCGCGCCGGCGTAGAAATGCCAGATCTCGACCGCGTCGATGCGGTGCCAATGCGAGCGCTCGCCGCGCGCGAGGAGAAATAGGATGGCGGTGGAAGCGGCGCGGCCGTCTTGTGTGCGCGTGTCGCGAAAGGTCTCGCGATAGTGCCCGCCCTCGGGGTGCGGCTTGAGCTCGAGCTTGGCGATGATCTCGGCGGCGGTGGGGAGGGGCATAGATGATCCTCGTCATTCCGGGGCGCGCGCGCAGCGAGCGAACCCGGAATCCAGAGCTAAACGCTCTGTGCCTGCCGCCCCTGGATTCCGGGCTCGCGGCCTTCGGCCGCGCCCCGGAATGACAGCTTAGAACCTGTCCTTCCGCCCGCGAATTTCCGCAAACACCTCCGCCGCCGGCTTGCCCGCCATGCCGACGTCGACCGCCAGATCGGGCGCGTCGGCGCGCAGGAAAGGGTTGGCCAGCTTTTCGTCGCCGATGGTGACGGGGATGGTCGGCTCGCCCTCGTCGATCAGCCGCTCGACTTGGGCGGCGCGCGCGTCCAGCACCGGATTATCCTTGTCGATCGACTGCGCGAAGCGGATATTGGCGGCGGTGTATTCGTGGCCGCAATAAACGATCGTCTCGTTCGGCAGGTCGCGCAGCTTCTTGAGCGAGCGCCACATCATCTCGGGCGTGCCCTCGATCACGCGGCCGCAGCCGATCGAGAACAGCGTGTCGCCGACGAAGGCGAGCTGGTCCTTGGGAAACCAATAGGCGATGTGGCCGAGCGTGTGGCCGGGCGTCTCGATCACCTTGGCGGCGAGATTGCCAACCACGACGCCGTCGCCTTCGTGCACGGTCTCGTCGACGCCGGGGATTTTCTTGGCCTCCTTTTCCGGCGCCACCACCCGGCAGTGGTACTTGTTCTTGAGCGCCATAATGCCCTGGGTGTGGTCGGCGTGATGATGGGTGACCAGGATGTCGGTCAGCTTCCAGCCGGTCTGGGCCAGGGCCTTCTCCACCGGCGCGGCCTCCGGCGCGTCGATCGAGGCGGTGGCCCCGGTGTCGGGGTCGTGCAGCAGCACCCCGTAATTGTCCTTCAGGCAGAGAAACAGGCGGGTTTCGGCAGGCATGGGCGTCCTCGTAACGTTGGCGGGCCGGTTAACCGTAACATGTGGAGGAACCCTCCCGCACCTCGCCCGTTCCCAACCCCGGCGCGATTTGTCGCGCGGTTTCGTGGTATTTTCGATCCATGTCGATCGACGTCGTCGACCTGCGCAATTTCTACGGCCAGCGGCTGGGCGTGGTGGCCCGCCGCTTCATCGGCCGCGGCATTCGCGCGCTGTGGCGGGACACTGCCGGCCAGCGCGTGCTCGGCATCGGCTATGCCACGCCCTATCTCGGCCTGTTCCGCGAGGAGGCCGAGCGCTGCCTCGCCTTCATGCCGGCGGGGCAGGGGGTGGTGAAATGGCCGACCGCGCGCCCGGCGCTGTCCGCGCTGGTCGACGAGTTCGAGCTGCCGCTGCCCGATTCGGCGGTCGACCGCATCCTATTGGTGCATGCGCTGGAAATGACGCACGACCCGTCCGGCCTGTTGCGCGAAGTCTGGCGCGTGCTCGCTTCGGGCGGGCGCTTGCTGGCGGTGGTGCCGAACCGGCGCGGCGTGTGGGCGCGCACGGACACCACGCCCTTCGGCCACGGCCGGCCCTATTCGCGCACGCAGATCAACCAGCTCTTGCGCGAGACCTGGTTCACGCCGACCGGCTGGAGCGAGGCGCTCTACGTGCCGCCGGTCGAGCGCGGCTGGTTCTTGCGCTCGGCGCTCGCCTGGGAGCGCACCGGCGCCACGCTGTCGGCGCCGTTCGCCGGCGTGCATCTGGTGGAGGCGACCAAGCAGGTCTACCGCGCGATCCCGGCGCGCAGGGTCAAGCGCAACCTGGTGCCGGCGCTCGAGCCGGCGCTCGCGCCATCGCCCGGGGGATGATCAATTTGTCATCCCGGGGCGCGAGCCGTAAGCGCGCTTACGCGCGTCTTCGACGCGCTATGGCGGACGAACCCGGAATCCATAACCCCGGTGCTGCGGAGTATGGATTCCGGGTCCGGCGCTTCGCGCCGTCCCGGAATGACAGGAAAAATTAGACCGCCGAGTGAGACGAAAGTCACTCCCCCGGCTGCGGCTCGTCGCTGCCTTCGCCTTGCGGCGCACCTTGCGTGCCTTGGGCGCCGCCGGCGAAATCCGGCCGCTCGCCGCGGAAGCCGCCGCGATGGCGCCGGCGCCGGCGATAGCCGCCGCCGAAGCGATCCTGGCCACCTTGCCCGCCTTGGCCGCGCTCGCCTTGATCGTGCCCGTTGCCGGCATTCGGCTGCGGCTGGCCGCCGCCGGTGATGAAGGCCGGCAGGCCGCCGGCGGGCTGCTCATCGCTCACGGGCTGCTGCGGCCGCACCTGCTGCTGATCGCGCGGCGGGAACGGCTGCGCGTCGCGCGGCAGATAAGGCTGCGGCTGTTGCTGCTGTGTGCTGCTGCACGAAGCTCGGCTCGTTCTGGCCCATGAAGGGCTGGCCCTCGTCGCCGTCCTCGTCGTAGCCGTCGTCGCCGCCTTGCTGGGCACCCTGCTGCGGCGGCTGCTGGTAGTACGGATTCTGCTGGCGGAATTGCTCCTGCGCGGCGGCGATCAGACGGAAATAATGCTCGGCGTGCTGATAATAATTTTCCGCCGCCACCGGGTCGCCCGAGCTTTGCGCGTCGCGCGCGAGCTGGATGTATTTTTCCGCGATGTGCGAGGCGGAGCCGCGGATCTTCACGTCGGGTCCGTTCAATTCGTAGACCCGCGTCAGCGGATTCTGGCTTTTGCGATGACCGCCGCCACCGCCGCGACCCCGCATGCGCTTTTGACCGTTTCTCATGATATGCCTGTTCGCTGACCTTTCGCTTTTTCGCGTTACGACGTTTTTAGCTCGTTTAGCTCGCGGCAGCTCGCCGCCGATCGTTGCACTTCAACCCGCACAAAAATCCACCGCGCTGGCGTTACGCCCGCGCCGAATTTCCGCGCGAATGCTCGAACGTTTTGCGACCGTTATCGCGATTGCAACAGCAACCCCATGGCCGCGGCCTAAACCCCGCAGCGTTGCCAACCTCATGTTACGCGCATCGCATAGGTTTCGAAATTTGATGCGCCCAACCGGTGAAGCATCCAGACCCGTATCTGGCGATTTCGTTGCCGTCTTGGTTCTTAAGCCGGCCCTTCGTCATCCGCCCTTGCGCCGCCGCCGCACAGAGCCCTTTGGCTCCAGGGTTTACAGGCGATGCAATCGTCACGGGTCGATTCCGTGACCGGAAGCTAGTCGTTTCCGCGCCATATTCCAAGAGGTTTTTTCAAGACTTATGGGCGCATTGCGCTTTTCATCGGGTGGCAATGCAAGCCCCTCATGGCCTTAATTTACGGCGCAATCTTGGCCGGCAAGGCGCGCGGAATACCGGCCAAATCGGCACGGCTTGCGCCCACCTGCAGGCCCGCCGTGGTAAACAGCGCGCGCACCGCCTGCTCTTGGCCTGCGCCCAGTTCCACGATCAACCGTCCGCCCGGCGCCAGCAACCGGCGCGCGTGTCTGGCGATGGCGCGGTAGCCGTCGAGCCCGTCATTGCCGCCGTCGAGCGCAAGCCGCGGGTCGAAGTCACGCACTTCGGGCGCAAGCGTTGCGATCTCGCCGCGTGAGACATAGGGCGGGTTCGACACGATCAGATCGAATCGGTCCTCGACGCCTTCGGCGATGTTGCAGGCGACGAAGGTGCAGCGGTCGTTCAGCCCGTTGCGCTCGGCGTTTTCGCGCGCGACCGCCAAGGCGGCTGCGCTGATGTCGGTGCCGAGCCCGACCGCCTTGGGCAATTCGCTGAGCAGCGCCAGCAGCAGCGCGCCCGAGCCGGTGCCGATGTCGAGGATGCGCAAGCCCTCCAACTTCATGCCGTCGCGCCCGAGCGCGTCGAGCGCTGCTTCCACCACGGTCTCGGTCTCCGGCCGCGGCACCAGCACGTCGGGCGTGACCGCCAGGGTCAAGCTCCAGAATTCCTTGCGGCCGAGAATGCGCGCCACCGGCTCGCGCTTGAGCCGGCGCGCGGCGAGCGCGGAGGCGGCGTCGACCTCGCGCGCTTCCAGCACGCGGTCTGCTTGCGCCACGAGCTGCACGCGCGAGAGCCGCAGCGCGTGGCCGAGCAAGGCGCGCGCGTCGGGCTGCGGCGCCTCGATGCCGGCGCTCTTGAACAGCTGCGCCATCAGCCGCAGCGCTTCGGCAACCGAAGCGCCATCCTTCAGCCCGGGAACGACCCTCACGTGGCGCCTTCGGCCGCCAGCAATTCGGCCTGGTGCTGCGTCACCAGCGCGTCGATCACCTCGTCGAGCGCCTCGCCCTCGATCACCTGCGGCAGCTTGTGTAGCGTCAGGTTGATGCGGTGGTCGGTGACGCGGCCTTGCGGAAAATTATAGGTGCGGATGCGCTCCGAGCGGTCGCCCGAGCCGATCTGTCCGCGCCGCTCGGCCGCGCGCTCCGAATCGCGCTTGCTCTTCTGCTGGTCGTAAAGCTTGGCGCGCAGCATGGTCATGGCCTTGGCGCGGTTCTTGTGCTGCGAGCGCTCCTCCTGCACGTAGATCACGATGCCGCTCGGCAGGTGCGTGATGCGGATCGCCGACTCGGTCTTGTTGACGTGCTGGCCGCCGGCGCCGCTCGCGCGCATGGTGTCGACCTTGAGGTCCTTCTCGTCGATATCGACGTCGACGTCCTCGACTTCCGGCAGCACCGCCACGGTGGCGGCCGAAGTGTGGATGCGGCCGGAGGCTTCCGTGTCGGGCACGCGCTGCACGCGGTGCACGCCCGATTCGAATTTCAGCTTGGCGAAGGCGCCGCGCCCGCGGATCTCGGCGACGATCTCCTTGAAGCCGCCCTTGGAGCCCTCGCTCATCGACAGGATTTCCACCTTCCAGCCCATCTTGGCGGCGTAGCGCTCGTACATGCGGAACAGGTCGCCGGCGAACAGCGCCGCCTCGTCGCCGCCGGTGCCGGCGCGGATTTCGATGATGACGTTGCGCTCGTCCATGGCGTCCTTGGGGATGAGCGCCAGGCTGATCTTGCGCTCGAGCTGCTCCCTGCGCTCCTGCAGCGCCGGCTTCTCGGCTTCCGCCAGCTTGCGCATCTCGCTGTCGGTCTTGGGATCGTCGATCAGCGCCCGCAGATCGGCGATCTCGCCGGCCACCGCGCGATAGGCCTTGATCGCGTCGATCACGGGCCCAAGCTCGGCGAATTCGCGCGAGAGCTTGACGTAAGCCTCGGGCGTCAGATTGCTCGCCAGCTCGCTTTCCACCAGCGCGTGGCGGGCGAGCAGGGCGTCGAGCTTCTGCGTTGCGGGACAGCGCGATCACAAGCTGCAAGCCCCTCCGCCGCCGCGAAGCTTTCCAGCTTGTGGCGGATCGACACGCTGCCGACCGGCTGCGCCAGGAACGGCAGGATGGCCTCTTCGCCCTTGCGCACGTCGAGCTCCATCAGCAGCGCCTTGACCGGCCCGACCGCCGACGGCGACAGCGACAGCGCGCGGTAGCCGATGATCGCCAGCGCCAGCGCGCCGATGGGCTGCGAGGCGAGCTCGCCGCACAGCGCCACCGGCTTGCCGTGCTTCTTGGCGCGGTCGGCGACGTCCTTGAGCGCGCGCAGCACCGGCGCCGACAGCGGATCGAAGCGATCCGACACCCGCACATTGCCGCGGTCGGCGGCGTAGAGGAATTGCATGAGATCGTTGGAGCCGACCGAGAGGAAATCCACCCGCTCCAGCAATTCGTCGAGCTGGAACAGCAGCGAGGGCACTTCCAGCATGGTGCCGATCTCCACCCGCTCCGGCAGCGGATGGCCGTGCCGGCGCAGGTGTGTCAACTCCAATTCGACCAGCGCCTTGGCCTTGTCGAATTCCTCCACCATGGCGATCATCGGGAACATCAGCCGCAATTCGCGCCCGCCCGAGGCGCGCAAGAGCGCGCGCAGCTGGCTGCGCAGCAGGCCGGGCCGGTCGAGGCCCAACCTGATGGCGCGCCAGCCGAGCGCGGGGTTCTCTTCTTCCACGTTGCGCATATAGGGCAGCACCTTGTCGCCGCCGATATCGAGCGTGCGGAAGGTCACCGGCTTCTTGCCGGCGGCGTCCATCACCGCGCGGTAGAGCGAAAGCTGCTCTTGCGTGCGCGGGAAAGTGCTCGCCACCATGAACTGCAATTCGGTGCGGAACAGGCCGATGCCGGCGGCGCCGGTTTCCTCGATATGCGGCAGGTCGATGGCGAGGCCGGCATTGATCATCAGCACGATGCGGGCGCCGTCCTTGCTCACGCAAGGCTTATCGCGCAGCGCGTGGTACTGCGCCTGCCGGCGCGCGCGCAGCCGCACCCGCTCGACATAGGCGGATTCGATGTCGGCAGGCGGGCGCATATGCACGTGGCCGGTCGAGCCGTCGACGATGATGGCGTCGCCCGGCTCGACCAGGCCGGTGGCGTTGGAGATTTCGCCTACGGCGGGTATGCCAAGCGCGCGCGCCACGATCGAGACGTGCGAGGTCGGCCCGCCTTCCTCCAGCACCAGCCCGCGTAGTCTTTTTCGGTCGTAGTCGAGCAGCGCCGCCGGCCCCATAGAGCGCGCCACCACGATGGCGTTTTCCGGCAGCCGCTCCTTGCTCGGCGCGTGGTCCTGGCCCATCAGAACGCGCATCAGCCGGTTGGCGAGATCGTCGAGATCGTGCAGGCGGTCGCGCAGGTACGGATCGGAGGCGCGCAGCATGCGCGCGCGCGTGTCGGACTGCACGCGCTCGACGCCGGCTTCGGCGGTCAGGCCGGTCATCACCGCCTCGCGCATCTTGTGCAGCCAGCCCTGGTCGTAGCCGAACATGCGGTAGGCTTCCAGCACGTCGCGGTGCTCGCCGCCCTCGGCGACGTCACGGTGCTCCATGAGCCGGTCGAGATCGGCGCGCAGCGCGGCGATCGCGGCATCGAGCCGCTTCAATTCGCGCGGCACGTCGTCGGCGATGACGTTGGTGATGACCACGCGCGGCTCGTGCAGCACCACGTGGCCGAGCGCGATGCCGTCCGAAAGCGAGGTGCCGACCAGATGCAGCGTATGGCGGGCGGCGGGCTCGGCGCCGGGCCGGGCCAGCGCCGACAATTCGCCCGAGGCGATCATCTCGGCCAGCACCATCGCCGTGGTCTGCAGCGCCTCTTCTTCCTCTTCCGTGTAGGTGCGGCGCGCGCGGTTCTGCACCACCAGTACGCCGAGCGTATTGCCGGCGCGCAGGATCGGCACGCCCAGGAAGGAATGGTAGATTTCTTCGCCGGTCTCCGGGCGGAACGAGAAGGCCGGGTGGCTTTGCGCGTCGGACAGGTTGATCGGCTTGGCCTCGCTCGCCACCAGGCCGACCAGGCCCTCGTCGGCCTTCAGCACGGTGTTGTGGACGGCTTCGCGCTTGAGGCCTTCGGTGGCGTATAGCTCGAGGGTTCCGTCCACGCGCAGCACGTAGACGGAGCACACCTCCGCCACCATGTTGGCGGCGATCAGCACGACCACCTTGTCGAGGCGGTCCTGCGCGCTGACCGGCTCCGCCATCACTTCGCGAAGCCGGCGTAACAGCACGCGCGGACCGCCGAGCGCGCCACGCATTGTCGAGGTCCCTGTTCGGCCGCGGCCTCAACCGCGGCCTCGTCCTACGGCCCAATCATGTACGAATAGCGACCGCGGGGACGCCGATTCCCACGGCCGCATGGGTCAGGCTATAGCGAATGCCCCATGCAAGGGGCAAGCCAAACGGGCACGTCTTCCCTCTCCGCTTCCAACCCGCGTCATTCCGGGGCGCGGCCGCCAGGCCGCGAGCCCGGAATCCAGGGATGCATGGAATGCGCGGCCCCTGGATTCCGGGCCCGGCCCCTTCGGGGACGTCCCGGAATGACGAGGGAAGCAGGCGGGGAGAGGTAAAGCTGCGGCCCGCCGCCTCTCACGCCTTCAGCTTCAGCAGTGCGTCGGCATTGCCGTGGCAGAGCTTGGCCATGTCGGCCGGCGCCAGCGAGATCGAGTTGAGGAAGCGGCGGCCGGCCATGTTGGGCGCATAGGGATAGTCGACCGAGAACATGATGCGGTCCATGCCGAAGGTCATCTGTGCGGCCAACAGCGGCGGCTCGGTGAAGATGCCGCTGGTGGTGAGCCAGACCTGGTCGAGGATGGTCTGGCTGATCGGCCGCTGCAGAAAGTCGACGTCGAGCGCCGAGACCTTGTCGATGCGGTCCATCATCACCGGCAGCATCTCGCCCATATGGCCGATGATGAGCTTGAGCTTGCGATGCTTGTCGAGCGTGCCGGCCAGCACCAGGCGCAACACGTGCACCGCCGTCTCCGAGTGCCAGCCCCAGGCGGCGGTCGCGATCACGCGCGAGGCGCCCTGCGCCAGGTCCGAATAATAGGCCTCGCGCACCGGCGCGGGCGGAATATGCGGATGGATGTAGATCGGCACGTCGAGCGCCACCGCCTCCGCCAGCAGGTCGTCATAGCTCGGATGATCGAGGAAGCGCCCTTCGGTGGTGCCGTTGATCAGCGCCCCGAGGAATTTCAGCTCCTTGACGCAGCGCCTGAGCTCGGCCGCGCAAGCCTGCGGGCTCTGCATCGGCAGCACCGCGAAGCCGGCCAGGCGGTCGGGATGGCGCGCCACCGCTTCGGCCAGATAGTCGTTCATCGCGCGCGCCATGGCGACGCCGTCGGCGCCCGGCACCAGATCGGGGCCGGGGCCGGTGTTGGACAGGATCTGCAGCGTGATGCCGGCCTCGTCCATCGCCTTCAGGCGCTGCTCGCCCATGTCGGGCAAGAGCTGCATCGGGCTCGGCCGGTCCTTGGGCGCTTTGCGCGGAATGAAGCCGCGCGCCTTGATGACCGCCGGATCGATGCTCTTGACCAGTTCCGGCACGGTGAAATGCTCTTCGAGCGCGACGACGCGCATGGCTTCCTCCCCGGATTATTTATCGAGATCGTACAGCGAATGCAGCGTGCGCACCGCTAGCTCCGAATAGGCGGCGTCGATCAGCACCGAGAACTTGATCTCGGAAGTGGTGATGGCGCGGATATTGATGTTGCGCTCCGACAGCGCCTTGAACGCCTTGGCGGCGACGCCGGCATGGCTGCGCATGCCGATGCCGATGACCGAAACTTTCGCTACGTCGGTCGCCGTGTCGAGCCGGTCGAAGCCGATGGTGCCCTTGGCCTTCTCGATGGTCGCTCGCGCGCGCTCGTAGTCGGATGACGGCACCGTGAAGGTCAGGTCGGTGGTCTGCCCGTCGGCCGAGACGTTCTGCACGATCATGTCGACATTGATGTTGGCGTCGGCGAGCGGCCCGAAGATCGCGGCGGCAACCCCCGGCTTGTCCTGCACGCGCCGGATGGAGATCTGCGCCTCGTCCTTGGAGAAGGCGATGCCGGTGACGGTTTGCTGTTCCATGATCTCACTCTCGTCGCAAATGAGCGTGCCGGCGGGCGGCTTTTTCGGATCGATGTCTTCCGGCTTCTCGAAGCTGGAGCGCACGAAGATCGGCACGTTGTGCGTCATGCCGAGCTCGACCGAGCGCACCTGCATGACCTTGGCGCCGAGCGAAGCAAGCTCCAGCATTTCCTCGTAGGCGATCTTGTCGAGCCTTTGCGCGCGCGGCACCACGCGCGGGTCGGTGGTGTAGACGCCGTCGACGTCGGTATAGATGTCGCAGCGCGCCGCCTGGATGGCGGCGGCGAGTGCCACCGCCGAGGTGTCGGAGCCGCCGCGGCCGAGCGTGGTGACGCGGCCGCTTTCCTTGTGCAGGCCCTGGAAGCCGGCGACCACCGCGACCTGCCGATGCTCCTTGAAGCGCTTGATCAGCTCGGCGCCGTTGATGTCGAGGATGCGGGCGGCGCCGTGTGCGTTGTCGGTCAGGATCGGCAATTGCCAGCCCTGCCAGGAGCGCGCATTGACGCCCATGCCCTCCAGCACGAGCGCCAAGAGCCCGGCGGTGACCTGTTCGCCGGTCGCCACCACGGCGTCGTATTCACGCGCGTCGTGCAGCGCGGCCGCCTCGCGGCACCAGGCCACCAGCTGGTTGGTGACGCCCGCCATGGCCGAGACCACGACGGCCACGTCATGGCCGGCGTCGACCTCGCGCTTGACGTGGCGCGCCACGTTGCGGATGCGGTCGAGATCGGCGACCGACGTTCCGCCGAATTTCATCACGAGCCGTGCCATTGACGTTCCCGGACGCCGCCGTTAGGCGCTTAATAGGCGGCCGGCGCAGGATAGCCCAAGCGCCGGCCCCAAAAGGCGCGTATACATACCGGCGGGTCGGCCCCCCTGCAACAATGGCGGACCGCGAGAGGACCGCGATGGCAGCCCGCAAGGCCCGCGCAGCGAGCGTCGATACGGCGGAAGTCGAGCGCTTTTCGCGCCATGCCGCCGACTGGTGGGACCCGCGCGGGCCGATGGCGGCGCTGCACAAGTTCAATCCGGTGCGGCTTGGCTATATCCGCGACCAGGCCGCCGCGCGCTTTGCCCGCGATCCCAGGAAGCTCGACTGCCTCAAGGGCCTGCGCATGCTCGATATCGGCTGCGGCGGCGGCATCCTGTCGGAGCCCCTGGCGCGGCTGGGCGCGCGGATGGTGGGCGCCGACCCGGCGGAAGAGAACATCGAGGCCGCGCAGGCGCACGCCGAGGAGCAGGGTGTCGAGGTCGACTACCGCGCCACCACCGCCGAAGACCTGGCCGCCGGTCATGAACGTTTCGACGTGGTGCTGGCCATGGAGGTGGTCGAGCACGTCACCGACGTCGAAGCCTTCGTCGCCACCTGCACCTCCATGGTCAAGCCCGGCGGGCTGTTCATCGCCGCCACCCTCAACCGCACGCTCAAGAGCTTCGCGCTGGCGATCGTCGGCGCCGAATACGTGCTGCGCTGGGTGCCGCGCGGTACCCATCAATGGGACAAGTTCGTCACCCCGCGCGAGCTGGAGGCCGCCGTCGAGAACAGCGGCCTGAGCGTAACGGCCGAGCGCGGCGTCATGTACAATCCGTTCGCCGACCGCTGGCAGTTGTCCTCCGACATGGATGTGAACTATATGTTGGTGGCCGTAAAACAGGGAGAAAACCCATGATTCTCGAATTCGTCGAATTCAACTCGCCGAAAGGCTGGAGCCGGCAGCAGGTGGCGGAAGAAGCCCGCAACGTCATCGCGCATTGGCAGGCCAACAAGGACCTCAACCGCAAGCACTTCCTGCTCGAGCTCGACGGCAAGACCGGCGGCGGCGTCTACGTTTGGCCCTCGCTGGAAGCCGCGCACAAGGCGCATGACGAGGCCTGGCGGCAGTCGATCATCAAGCGCACCGGCAGCGCGCCGCGCATCCGCTATTTCGATCTGTTCCTGCTGATCGACAACGAGCAGGGCAAGGTCAGCGAGTTCCCCGAGGCCGCCGAGATCAAGTCGGCTGCGGCGGCGTAAACCTCGCGCCGTCATCCTGAGGTGCGAGCGCGCAGCGCATAGCAGCTCGGTCATTGCCGGGCTTGACCCGGCAATCCAACATTCCGCAAAAGAAATAAATGGATGCGCGGGTCGAGCCCGCGCATGACCACGGAGAGGACATGCTCTGGGCCGTCTTCACGCTGATCGCCGCGGCGGCGCAGACCGCGCGCAACGCCATGCAGCGCGAGCTGACCGCCACGCTCGGCACGGTCGGCGCCACCCATGTGCGCTTCTTGTTCGGCTTTCCCTTCGCGCTCTTGGTGTTCCTGCCCGGCGTGATGTATTTCGCAGGCTACAGCCTGCCGCATCCGCCGGCGATGTTCTGGCCCTGGGTGATCGGCGGCGCCTTCGCGCAGATCGCCGCCACCGCCACCATGCTGGCGGTGATGGACAAGCGCTCCTTCGTAGTGGCCTACGCCTATATCAAGACCGAGCCGGTGCAGGTCGCGCTGTTCGGCCTCGTCTTCCTCGGCGATCATGTCACGCCGCTTTCGGCCGCGGCCATCGTCATCGCCACCGCCGGCGTCATCGTCATCTCGCTCAAGCCCGGCGCCGCCAAGGTCAGCACCAAGAGCTCGACCTTCATCGGCCTGTTGTCGGGCGCGCTGTTCGCCTTTGCCGCCATCGGCTACCGCGGCGCCATCCTCGAATTGCATCTGCCGCATTTCGTCATGGCGGCGACCTTCACGCTGGCCGTCGGGCTGGTCATGCAGGCGGTCATGCTGACCATCTATCTGGTTTTGACCGACCCCAAGGTGCTCAGGGCCATCGCCAAGGCCTGGCGGCCGTCGCTGTTCGCCGGCTTCATGGGCGCCTTCGCCTCCGAGTTCTGGTTTCTCGGCTTCGCCATCACCTCGGCCGCCAATGTGCGTACGCTGGCGCTGGTCGAGGTGCTGTTCGCGCAAGGCGTCTCGAAATTCATCTTCAAGCAGCCGACCACCAGGCGCGAAGGCATCGGCATCGTGCTGGTGGTGATCGGCGTGGCGCTGCTGGTGTGGGCTTACTGACTCGTGCCCCGGACGCGGTGCAGCGCGAAGCGGTGCACCGCGATCCGGGGCCCAGGAAAAATCGATCCCGGGTCTGCAGCGCACCACTTCGTGCTGCGCTGCGCCCGGGACACGGCCGCCTGACGGCGGCCTAGTTCCGCTCCTCCGGCAGCACCGGCAGCGGGTGGACCTCAATGCCTTCCTCCACCAGCGCCTTGGCTTCGTCGGGCGAAGCCTCGCCGTAGATCGAGCGGTGCTCGGTCTCGCCGTAATGCATCTTGCGCGCTTCCTCGGGGAATTTCGGCCCCACATCGTCGGCGTTCTTGGTGAGATGGTCGCGCAATTCCTTCAGCTTGGCGCGGAATTCGTGCTCGTGCGGCGACACCATGGCGACCGGCGCCGGCGTCTCCGTGGCGGCGGGCGCCTCGAGCGCCGGCGCTTGCGCCTGTTTGCGCTTCTTCGACGCGGCGAGGCGCGGCGCCATGATCGCCTTTTCGACCTTGCTTGAGCCGCAGTGCGGGCAGCTCACCAGGCCGCGCTTGGCCTGCTTATCGTAGGCGCTCGAGTTCGGCGAACCAGCTCTCGAAACCGTGGCCCTTCTCGCAGATGAGCGCGTAGCGGATCATTCGGCCCCCGTTCCCCGCACCACGTGCAGATGCGCGGGCTCCGCCATCGGCTCGACGATCTCGAAGCGCCGCCCGTGCTCGAGCGAGGGAACGCGCGAACGCGCCTTGGAGACTTCCTCCGGGTCGATCTCGGCCATCACCAGCCCCGGCTCGCTGCCGCCTTCCGCCAGGGTGCGCCCCCAGGGGTCAACGATCAGTGAATGGCCGAAGGTCTCGCGCCCGTTCTCGTGTCGACCTCCTTGCGCGGCGGCGAACACGAAGCAGCCGTTTTCGATGGCGCGCGCGCGGTTCAACACGTGCCAGTGCGCCTCGCCGGTCTTGCGCGTGAAGGCCGAGGGGATCGCCAGCATGGTGGCGCCGGCCTCGGCCAGCGCGCGGTAGAGCGCGGGGAAACGCAGGTCGTAGCAGATGGTGACGCCCAGCCGGCCCCAGGGCAGGTCGGCCAGCACCGCCAGGTCGCCCGGCCGGTAGTTGCTCGAACTCGCGGTAGCTTTCGCCGCCGCCCAGATCGACGTCGAACATGTGGATCTTGTCGTAGCGCGCGGCGATCTCGCCCTTGGGATCGATCACGAAGGCGCGGTTGACGGCGCGGTCGTGCCCGGACTTGATCGCCAGCGAGCCGATATGGAGGTAAATGCCGAGCTTGCGCGCGAGCTCGCGGAAAGTGGCGAGCGCGGTGTCCTGCTCTTCCTCGACGATCGCCGCGAACAGCTGCTCGCGCTTGGCCGCCAGGATGTTGGTCATCTCCGGCGTCAGCACGTAATCGGCGCCGGCGTTCTTGGCTTCGCCGATCATGCGCGCGGCGGCGTCCACATTGGCGCTCGGCGTCAGCCCCGAGCGCATCTGGACCATGGCCGCTTTGAACGTGCCCGAACTCATGCCGCCGCTCCGTCGCCGGCCAGCAACGCGTCGAGCTTGCCGGCGCGCTCCAGCGCGTGCAGGTCGTCGCAGCCGCCCACATGCACCGGCCCGATGAAGATCTGCGGCACGGTATAGCGCCCATTGGCCCGCGCCACCATCTCGCCGCGCCGCTCGCGGTCGCGCGAAAGGTCGATCTCGGTGAAGGCCGCGCCCTTGCGTTTCAAGAGCGCCTTGGCGCGGTGGCAATAGGAGCACCAGCGGGTGGTGTAGATTTCAATCGGCGGCATTGGGCGGTCAATTGGGCGTAAACGGTTGTTTCCCCGGCTAGTTTTATATGGGACTGCGCAGCGGCGCCACAACCCGCGCCAATACCAGCACGTCGACATGGGCGGCGCCCGCCCGCAGCAGGGCGCGGGCGCAGGTGTCGGCGGTGGCGCCGGAGGTGAGCACGTCGTCGACCAGCAGCAGGCGCCGGCCGGCAATTTCCGCCTTGCGCTCGGCCGGCACCCGGAAGGCGCCCTGCACATTGTCGGCGCGCTGCGTTTTCGACAGCCCGACCTGCTGGGGCGTCGCCCGCACGCGCTTGAGCGCTTCGTACAGCACCGGCACGCCGCAGGCGGCGGAGATCGCGCCCGCCAGCGCCGCCGACTGGTTGAAGCGGCGCGACCACAGCCGCCGCCAATGCAGCGGCACCGGCACCAGTGCGTCGGCATCGGGCGTCAGCTCATGTCCGGCGCGCGCCATCCAGCGCCCCAGCAGCGGCGCGAGATCGAGCCGGTCGCCGTATTTGAACGACAGCACCATCGCGCGCGCGATGTCGTCGTAGCGCACTGCGGCGCGCGCGCGATCATAGGCCGGCGGGTTGGCGATCGCCTCCATCGACAACAGGCCGGGCCCGGGATCGTAGGTGAAGGGAATGCCGAGCCGCGCGCAGTAGGGCGGCGCGATGAAGGAGAGCTTCGACCAGCAGTCGGCGCACAGACCTGCGCCCAGCCCAAGCGGGGCGCGGCAGGCCGGGCACAGCGGCGGCAGCGCCGCGTCGAGCGCGTGGCGCAAAAACGCGCGCAGCGGCGTCGCCCAGCGCGAGTTGCGTGACGACTCGACGGAAGTTGTTTCCTCGACCTGCGTCATGAGCGTGTGGCCATAATCAGCACCGCAAGCGCAAGCCTACCGCTTGCGGGGGAGGGTTGGGGAGGGGGAATTAGAGCATAAATTGCTTTAATACTGCCCCCTCCCTGTCCCTCCCCCGCACGCGGGGGGTGGGGACGAACGCGGCGAGGCCGATGCCCAGTCCGACGCTCTTCGACCGCTCCCTCCTGCGCACGCGCCAGCAGCGGGCGCGGGCGCTTGGGCCCGAGACCTTCCTGATCGACCGCGTCGCCGAGGAGCTGGGCGAGCGGCTTGCCGCCGTGCTGCGCGCGTTCGACAAGGCCGTCGATCTCGGCACGCCCGGCGACGCCGTCGCGCGCGTGCTGGCCGCCAGCGGCAAGGTTACGACCGTGGTGCGCGCGGCGCACGATGTGCAGGCAGACGCGTCATGCTTGCGCGTCGTTGCCGACGAGGAGGCGCTGCCTTTCGCCGACGGCGCGCTCGATCTCGTGGTCTCGGCGCTGGCGCTGCAATTTGTCAACGATCTGCCGGGCACGCTCATCCAGATCCGCCGCGCCTTGCAGCCCGACGGTCTGCTGCTCGCCGCGCTGATCGGCGGCGATTCGCTCGCCGAATTGCGCCAGGCCTTCGCCGCCGCCGAAAGCGAGATCGAAGGCGGCGTCAGCCCGCGCGTTGCGCCCTTCGCCGATCTGCGCGAACTCGGCGCGCTGTTGCAGCGCGCAGGGTTCGCGCTGCCGGTGGTCGACAGCGATCGCCTCACCGTGCGCTATCAGAACGTCTTCGCGCTGATGCGCGACTTGCGTCGCATGGGCGCGACCAATGTGCTGGCCGAGCGCCGGCGAACGCCACTCAGGCGCGCCACACTGATGCGTATGTCCGAGATTTACGCCGCGCGCTTCGCCGATGCCGATGGTCGCCTGCGCGCCACCTTCGAGATCGTCTGGCTGTCGGGCTGGGCGCCGCACGAGAGTCAGCAGCAGCCGCTCAAGCCGGGCACGGCGACGCGCCGCCTCGCCGACGCGCTCGGCACCAGGGAATTGCCGGCCGGCGATAAGGCCGGGCGCTGACGCTCAGCCCGCGCGCGGCGCGTGCTCGATCGCGGCTTTCAGCTCCGGCTTCAGGCCGAGCGCGATCAGCACCTCAGCCATGATGAACATCGGCCCGATGAAGGCCTGGAACAGGTTGTCGGCGAGCGCCGGGCGGCGGCCTTCCCAAATGTGGCCGACCAGCTGGAACACCCAGCCGCCGACGAAGAACACCGCGAACACGATCCAGGCCGTGCTGCTGCCGTAGCTGCGGGCGACCCATTCGGCCACCACCAGCATCGCCAGCATGACCACCGCCATGGCGAGACCGATGACGCGGTCGAGCGCGATCCAGCCGATCACCGCCAGGACCGCGACCACCATGGCGGCGGAAATGCCGTTGCCGGTGCGCGCGAGCGCGAGCGGCACCAGGATGGCAAACACGATCGCCGGAATGCCGATGAAATGCGTGGCGCGGTTGCGCTCGTCGCGGTGGTAGCTGGCATACATCGCAAGCTGGCGCGCGAAGAAACTGTTCATGGGCGTCTCCCCCGGTCGGCGGCCGCTCATGGGCCGCTTTCGGGAGCAAGTCTACACCAAGACGGGGAGGCTGGGCAGCTAGTTGAAAATCGCGGCGACCGACGTGTACAGGGCGTTCACCCGCCCGCCCAGCGTGGTGAGGGTGGCGGCGATGGCAACCGCGATGCCGCCCGCGATCATGGCGTATTCGATGGCCGTGGCGCCCTCGCAGGCGCGCAGCAAGTGGCGGATGTCGGCGCGCGGATCGATCTGCATCGGCCTTGGCTCCAGGAACTAAAGCAGCGTCATCAGGTGCGGCACCAGCGGCACGTCCGCCGGCGGCATTTCGTAGTCCCGCAACCGGTTCGGTCGCACCCAGGCAAGCGTCTGGCCTTCCGTGGCTCGGACCGTCCCCTCCCAGCGCCGGCAGACATAGAGCGGCATCAGCAGGTGAAAGTCCGGGTAGACGTGGCTGGCGAAGGTGAGCGGCGCGAGACAGAGCTCGCTGACGACGATACCCAGTTCCTCCTTGAGCTCCCTGATCAGCGTATCTTCCGGCCGTTCGCCTTCTTCGACCTTGCCGCCGGGAAACTCCCACAGGCCCGCCATCGGCTTGCCATTCGGCCGCTGTGCGATGAGCACGCGGCCGTCGGCATCGACGAGGGCGCAGGCGGCGACAAGAACGGTTTTGATGCTCACGGCCCTACAATCTCGACGATAGGCGGCCTTGGTTAAGGGGCCTTCAATCGTACGGCTACGATTGCCGGTTCTGCCGCAACGGTAAACAATAGCTTTACGAGCGGTAGCCGCCATTGCAGACGGCCGCGCCGAGGTGCCGCTGCTACCAGGATACCACGAAAATGTAACGGATTGTCGCAACGATGGGTTGCCACTACGTTGTCACTAATATGACAGAAAAAATTCGGCTTCAGCCGCGGGGGAGCGGCGGGCAATGGACAAATATCCGGCATCCTTTGACGTCTTAAGCTTTCTCACAAACCGCGCACCCGTAAGAAGCCTATCGAAATATCGAGCAAATAAGAATCTCTACGCACAAGGAGATCCGGCGGATTCCGTTTTTTACGTCCACAAAGGCAAGGTCAAAGTCACCGTCATATCCGAGCACGGAAAGGAAGCCGTCGTCGCAATCCGCGGGCCGGACGAATTCTGCGGCGAGGAAGGCATGACCGGGGCGCCGCTGCGCTTGTCTTCAGCCACCGCAATGACGGAATGCGAAGTTATTCGGCTGGATAAGGAGACCATGGAGCGGCTGCTCCGTTTCGAGCCGGAGTTTGCCGACTATTTTCTCTACCATCTCTTGACTCGGACCGCCCGCGTTGAAGCGGACTTGGTCGACCAATTATTCAGTTCCAGCGAGATGCGGCTGGCACGGGCTCTTCTGCTGTTGGCCAATTATGGCGGCGACGCTGGTCCGGAACCGATCCCCGTCAAAGTGAACCATGACCTGCTCGCCAAGATGATTGGAACCACCCGGTCTCGGGTGACCGTATTCATGAACAAGTTTCGAAAGATGGGCTTGATCGACTACAACGGCACCCTGAAAGTTCAAAAAGCTCTGCTGAACTATGTTCTGCATGACGAGCCATTTGTTAGAAAAAGAAAATAAGAGTTATTGCGGCGAATCGCCGACTGGCCCGCATTCGCCGGTTCAAGACCTGTAATCGCCGTTGATGGCGATGTACTCCTTGGTGAGGTCGCAGGTCAGCACGCGGTCGCGGCCTTTGCCCATGCCGAGCGCCACCTTCAGGCTGATCTCCGGCTGCTTCATCTTCTCGCTCACCGCCGCTTCGTCGTAGGCCGGATCGCGCGCGCCCTTGTGCGCGACGCGGATGCCGCCGAACCAGATCGAGAGCCTGTCGCGGTCGGCGGGCTCCCCCGCCTTGCCCACCGCCATGACGACGCGGCCCCAATTGGCGTCCTCGCCGGCGATCGCGGTCTTCACCAGCGGCGAATTGGCGATCGACATGGCGATGCGCCGTGCCGATTTGTCCGACACCGCGCCTTCCACCACGATCTCCACCAGCTTGCGCGCGCCTTCGCCGTCGCGCGCGATCTGCTCGGACAGGTTCGCCAGCACGGCATGCAATGCTTTTTTGAAATCGCGCAGGCGCGGGTCGGCGGCGCGCGTCACGCGCGGGCCGCGCTTTCCGGTCGCGAACAGCATCAGCGTGTCGGAGGTCGAGGTGTCGCCGTCGATGGTCACGGCGTTGAGGGTGTCGGCGACGTTCTCCTTCAGCAGCGCCTGCAGCGCCGGCGCCGCGATTGCGGCATCGGTGAACAGGAAGGACAGCATGGTCGCCATGTCCGGCGCGATCATGCCGGCGCCCTTAGCGATGCCGTTGATCGTCACCTTGTCCTTGCCGATCTTGGCGTGCGCGGTCGCCACCTTGGGAAACGTGTCGGTGGTCATGATCGCCTTGGCGGCTTCGAGGAAAGCGCCCGCCTTGGCGCCCGCCGCCAGCCCGTCCATCACGCCGCCGAATTTCGTGGCGTCGAGCGGCTCGCCGATCACGCCGGTGGAGGCGAGGAATATCTCGCTGACCTTGCAGCCGGCCGCCTTGGCGGCGAGCTCGGCCGTGAGCTTGGTCGCCAGGCGGCCGCTCTTGCCGGTGAAGGCATTGGCATTGCCGGAATTGACCACCAGCGCGCGCGCCAAGTTCTTTGAAGATTTGCCCGTTTTCAGGTGCGCCCGGCACCACTCGACCGGCGCCGACGGGCATTTGGACGTAGTGAACACGCCGGCCACGGTCGTGCCCGCCTCGAACACCGCCAGCAGCACGTCGGTGCGCCCGGCATAGCGGATGCCGGCCGCCGCGGTCGCTATCGCTACGCCGTCGATCGCCGGCATGTCCGGCACGTGCTTGGGGGCGAGGGGGGAGACTGAGGTGCTCATGGCGCGTCATCCAATGACGCTTGTGCCTACCTAAGCGAAATGGCCGGCACAAGGGCCGGCCATCACGAAATCATTTGATGCGAACGATCGCCGTTACTTCTTCGCCGGCGTATCCGTCTTCGCCGGCGTGCCCGTCTTGGCGGGCTGATCCTTCTTCGCCGGCGCGTCCTTCTTGGTTTCGGCCGCGGTCTTATAGAACTTCTCGATCTTGGCCTCCGCGCGCAGCTTCTGCACCAGGTCGGCCTGCGCCTTGCGCGTCACGAAATTCTCGATCTGCTGCTTGACCTCGTCGAATTTCGGCGGCGGCTTGAGGCGCTTGTCCTCGAGCTTGATCACGTGCCAGCCGAACTGGGTCTGCACCGGCCCGGAAATCTCGCCCTTCTTCAGCTCGAAGGCCACCTTGGAGAATTCCGGCACCATCTGCTCCTTGGTGAAATAGCCGAGATCGCCGCCGTTCGCCTTGCCGGAGGGATCTTCCGTCACCTCCTTGGCGACCTTGACGAAGTCCTCGCCCTTCTTCAGCCGCGCGATCACCGCCTCGATCTTGGCCTTGGCGGCCGCGCTCGCCTTGGCGTCGCCCTGCGGCGCGCGGATCAGGATGTGGCGGGCGTGCACCTCCTGATGCTCGCCGAGCTGCTTGATCGCGTCCTCATAGACCTTGTGCATGGCCGCGTCGGTCAGCGCCGCCTTGCCGACCGACTGCAGCAGGTCGGACATCAACAGCTTGCGGCGGTCGAACGCCAGGCGGCGCTTGAACTCGGCCGTGTCGGCCATCTTCTTGGCCTCGGCCGCCTTCGCCACCAGGATCACGTCGGCCATGAACTGCACCAGATAGTCGCGCTTGGCCTCCGGCGGCATGGGCGGGATTTGGCCGGCCTCCTGCTCGGCGACGGCGAGGTCGCTCTGGTGGATTTCGACACCGTCGACCTTGGCGATCAGCGGGTCCTTGGCGTCCTCGGCGTGCAGCGGCCCGGCCGCCGCCATCAAGAGCCCCAAAAGACCGGTCAAGCCGAAGGCGATAAGGCCGGCGCGGCGGGACGGGCGGGCGCCGAGGAGGGTGTTCATCATGACGCAGTCCTTATGACGCGGTGCTCGGAATGGGATGCTCCGCATGACGCGGTGCTCGGAATGGGATGCTCCGCTAACCGGGCGGAGGGCGCCGGCCTTGTCACCCAACAATGGTGGCTTTGCAATGGCGTAAGGCCCGCCCCCGGCTAAACTCCCCGTGACCTCGCCCGCCCGCAGCGCCGTTAAGGCCCATGGCAAGCCGCCAATTGACAATAATCCGACCCCCTCCTATCTCTCGCTCATCTCGGCCGGCGATGCTTCGTTGAGCCCCCGTTCGCGTCGAATTTGCCCGAAAAGTGCCGTATTTCCGGAGCGCCGGAAGCAAAATCCGGCCGCGGCGGCGTGGTAACGGAAACGCCGGCAAGAAGTTGAGGAGCTCCCGATGATCGGCGCTGTCGCCCGCAAGCTGTTCGGTTCCGCCAACGACCGGCGCATCCGCAGCTATCAGCCGCGCGTCGACGCCATCAACGCCCTGGAAGCCGAGATCGAGGCGCTCTCCGACGACGCGCTGCGCGCCCGCACCGACGAATTCAAGAAGCAGGTCGCCGACGGCGCCGAGCTCGACGACCTGCTGGTCCCGGCCTTCGCCACCGTGCGCGAGGCCGCCAAGCGCACCCTCGGCCAGCGCCATTTCGACGTGCAGCTGGTCGGCGGCATGATCCTGCACGAGGGCAGCATCGCCGAGATGAAGACCGGCGAAGGCAAGACCCTGGTCGCGACGCTCCCCGTCTATCTCAACGCGCTCGCCGGCAAGGGCGTGCACGTCGTCACCGTCAACGACTACCTGGCCAAGCGCGACGCCGAATGGATGGGGCAGATCTACAGCTTCCTCGGCCTGACCACCGGCGTGATCGTGCACGGGCTGGAGGACGAGGAGCGCAAGGCGGCTTACGCCTGCGACATCACCTACGGCACCAACAACGAGCTCGGCTTCGACTATCTGCGCGACAACATGAAGTACCGGCTGGACGACATGGTCCAGCGCGGCCACATCTACGCCATCGTCGACGAAGTCGACTCGATCCTGATCGACGAGGCGCGCACGCCGCTGATCATCTCCGGCCCGCTCGACGACCGTTCCGAGTTCTACAACACCATCGACCAATTCATCCCCAAGCTCGACAAGGCCGACTACGAGGTCGACGAGAAGCAGCGCACCGTCAGCATGACGGAAGCCGGCATGGAGAAGATGGAGGTCATGCTGCGCGAGGCGAACCTGCTCAAGGGCGGCAAGCTCTACGACGTCGAGAACGTCTCGGTCGTGCACCACGTCAACCAGGGCCTGCGCGCGCACAAGCTGTTCCAGCGCGACAAGGACTACATCGTGCGCAACGGCGAGGTCGTCATCATCGACGAGTTCACCGGCCGCATGATGCCGGGCCGGCGCTATTCGGAAGGCCTGCACCAGGCGCTCGAGGCCAAGGAGCATCAGCCGATCCAGCCGGAGAACCAGACGCTCGCCTCGATCACCTTCCAGAACCTGTTCCGCATGTACGACAAGCTCGGCGGCATGACCGGCACCGCGCTGACCGAGGCCGACGAGTTCTTCGACATCTACAAGCTCGAAGTGCTGGAAGTGCCGACCAACATGCCGCTCATCCGCCTCGACGACGACGACGAGGTCTACCGCACGGCGAACGAGAAATACCGCGCCATCATCACGCTGATCGAGGACTGCAAGCAGCGCGGCCAGCCGGTGCTGGTCGGCACCACGTCGATCGAGAAATCCGAGCAGCTCGCCGATATGCTGCGCGAGGCCGGCTGGGAAGCGCACGACTTCACCGATCCCAATGCCTTTGCCGCGCTCTATTCCGGCGACGAGGGCGCCACCAAGACCAAAGTGTTCGCCATTCTCAACGCCCGCTATCACGAGCAGGAAGCCTTCATCGTCAGCCAAGCCGGCGTGCCGGGCGCCATCACCATCGCCACCAACATGGCCGGCCGCGGCACCGACATTCAGCTCGGCGGCAATGCCGACATGCGCATCCGTCAGGAGATCGCCGACATCGCGGATGCGCGCGAGCGCGAAAAAGGCCCGCGCGCCGACGAAATCCGCCGCCAAGTGGCGCGGCTGAAGGAGAAGGCGCTGAAGGCCGGCGGGCTCTACGTGCTCGGCACCGAGCGGCACGAGAGCCGGCGCATCGACAACCAGCTGCGCGGCCGCTCCGGCCGCCAGGGCGATCCCGGCCATTCCAAGTTCTTCCTGTCGCTCGAAGACGACCTCATGCGCATCTTCGGCTCCGACAAGCTCGACGGCATGCTGACGAAGCTCGGGCTGCGCGAGAACGAGGCCATCGTCCACCCTTGGATCAACAAGGCGCTGGAAAAGGCGCAGCAGAAGGTCGAGGCGCGCAACTTCGACATCCGCAAGAACATCTTGAAATACGACGACGTGATGAACGACCAGCGCAAGGTCATCTTCGAGCAGCGGCTCGAACTGATGCGCGACGAGGCGGTGGACGAGACCGTCAACGACATGCGCCATTCGGTGATCGACGAGCTGGTCGCCAAGCACATCCCGGAAAACGCCTATCCCGAGCAGTGGAACACCGCCGGCCTGGAGACCGTCGTGCGCGAGGTGCTCACGCTCGACCTGCCGGTGCAGGACTGGGCCAAGGAAGAAGGCATCGCCGACGAGGAGGTGCGCGAGCGCATCACGCGCCGCGCCGACGAGTTCATGGCGGGCAAGGTGGCCAAGTGGGGCCCCGACGTCATGCGCTATGTCGAGAAGTCGATCCTGCTGCAGACGCTCGACCATCTCTGGCGCGAGCACCTGGTCATGCTCGAGCATCTGCGCCAGGTGATCGGCCTGCGCGGCTACGGCCAGCGCGACCCGCTCAACGAATACCAGGCCGAGGCCTTCGCGCTATTCGAGGCGCTGGTGTCGCATTTGCGCGAGGCGGTCACCGGCCAGCTCATGCGGGTGGAGGTGGTGCAGCCGCCGGCGGAGGAAGAGGAGGCAGCGCAGCTGCCCTACATGGAGGCGCACAAGGTCGATCCGCTCACCGGCGAGGACGAATTGGCGCTCGCCAACGCGCCGCTTGCCGCCGCGATGGCCGGCGCCAATGGCGGTCCGGCCGGGCGCGGCGCGCCCGAGCAGCGCAATCCGAGGGACCCGACGACCTGGGGCAAGGTCGGCCGCAACGAGCCCTGCCCTTGCGGCTCCGGCAAGAAGTTCAAGCACTGCCACGGCAAATACGTCTGAGGGCGTCTCCTGCTATCGTCGCCCGCGAAGCCTGTCCCCGCGAAGGTGGGGAGCGGGGACCCAGTAAACGCAAGCCTCTCTCGGCCGTCATGCTGAGGAGCGTCGCGTCAGCGACGCGTCTCGAAGCATGGGGCCCGCCCCATCCTTCGAGACGGCGCTTCGCGCCTCCTCAGGATGAGGCGGAGAAGGCCGAGAAACAACTTCCCCGCGGCCGTCAAAAATACGGGCGATAGCGCTCGGCCGGTGCGGACCCATCAGCGAGACTTCACCGCGCGCGCTTGCTCTTCAGCGTCAGCGCCAGTTCTTTGCGGAACTTGCGGTCGCGCTTCAAGTGCCATTCGCGGCTCATGGCCGCGCGCTTGCCGGCGAAGCGCTCCGAATGCAGCAGCACCCATCGGCGTCCGCGCGTCGAGCGCGCGCCTTTGCCGGCGTTATGGCGCGCGAGCCTGCGCGCGACGTCGTCGGTCCAGCCGACATAGGTCAGGATGCGGGTCTTGTCGCGGGTGCCGAGGACGTAGACGTAGCAGTCCATTCTTCGGGGTCGCAAAGCGCGCGATCAGCGCAGCGAGGTCCAGCGGCTGTTGAACGAGCCGGTCGGCATCACCGGCTGCGCGCCGGCCAGCAAGCCGCCGCTCGCCGGCGGCGTCGAAAAGGCGGTGCGGATTTCCGGCTCGGGCTTCGCCGGCTTGCGCTCGCGCGCGAGCCGCGGTGCCGCCTGCTTCTTACGCGCCGGCTCGGCCTTGGCCACCGCCTTGGGCGCCGGCTCGGCGGGCGCCGCCTTGGCCACCGCGCTCGGCTGGTGCGCGGCCCTATGCGGCTTGGGATGCAGCGCGATCGGCGCGGCGGCCACCCGCGTCTTGGCGCGGTGCGGAGCGGCCGGCTTGGCGGCCTGCTTGGCGACCTGTTTGGGCTTGGCGGCCATTTCGGTATTGGTGCCGCGTAATGTCACCGGCGCATTGTCGTCGGCATTGGCGACTTGCGTCTGCGCCGGGGCGGGCGGCGCCGCCCCCTGCTTGGCGCTGAACAGATTGCCGAACAGGCTGGCGAGCGAGGTCGATTTCCGCTCCGGCAGCGGCTTGCCTTCCTTCGGCAGCGGCGCGGGCTCCGGCATCGGCACGCTCGCCATCATGACCGGCTCGCTCGCCGGCTGCGGCGCGCTGGCGGGCGCCGGCTTGCTCGCCGGCGCGGGTGCGGGCTTCTTGACCAGCGCGGCGCCGACCTTCGGGATGGTGGTGCCGGGCGGGTTGGGCACGTGCGGCAGCGCGCCGGGCACGTGCGGCAGCGCACCGGACGGCGCCGTCAGGCCGGCGACCGCATAGCGGCCGTCATTGTTGCCGATCATGCCGCCGCCAAGCTCGGCCGCGAACACCGGGTTCATGCCGCCGTCGCCCTGATGTGGCGGCGCCGTATCGACGCCGCGGGCGATGTAATTGGCCATCTGGATCTCTTGCTGCCGCCGGTAATCGGTGATGACCGAGGCGACCGCCGGATCGAGCTGATGGGCCGGGCACTTGCCGCGCGCACTAAAGCGCAGTGCCCCCTTGGCGCCGGATGGCGGCGCTGCGTCGAACACGTAGCGCTTCTCGCAGACCGCGACCTTCGGCTCCTGATGGGTGGCCTCGAAGTCGTCATAGCCCTCCTTCAGCATTTTCCAGAACTTGAAGTTCGGGTTGTTGCGATGCTTGGCCATGTTCAGCGCGGTCATGTGGAACGGAAAGGCCTCGAACTGGAACTCACGCTGGCCGCCGAAGAAGCTATCGCGCGCCAGCGCGTAGATTTCCTGGATCTGCTCGTCGGTCATGGCGTAGCAGCCGCGCGAGGAGCAGTCGCCATGCACCATCAGCTCGGAGCCGGTGCGGCCCCAGGCGCGGTCATAGGTGTTCGGATAGCCGGTGTTGAAGGCGAGGTAGTAGTTGGAATTCGGGTTCATCTGCCCGGGCGTGATCGTATAGAAGCCCTCCGGCGCCTGGCGGTCGCCTTCCTTCTTCTTGGGGCCGAGATCGCCCGACCAGCGGCAGATCGGATAGGTCTTGAGCAGGGCGTATTGGCCGTCGCGGTTCTGCTTCCACATCTCCAGCTCCGCCTCTTGCTTGAAGACGCGGACCAGGATCGGGGAGTTCGGATCCATATTCTTGGATTGGATTTCGGCCACCATCCGGGGCGAAAGCGGCGCCATGGCGCGCCCGGTGGGCGTAATGTCTTCGGCGTTGCAGCCGGCAAGCGCAATGGCAGCGGCGATGGCCGCGGGCGCTAGCAGCGCGCGTACGACGGGATGGCTCAAACGCGATTACTCCCCGAAGAGGCGGGCCCTCATTCAATAATCGTTATCCATAAGATGTGGCATCTGCAAGGCAGTAAGTGCCGCCAATGGATACCGCTAAGCCTATGGTAAATCGGACGTAAAGGCGAGTCCGCAGGCGGCCGGGCCTGGCCCGGTCAACCCGGCTTGACCGCCGGAAGGGTTGCGGGCCGGCCCATGGCGAGGAACTTCTCGCGCCGCTGCTTACGCACCGCCTCGCGCGACAAGGGCTTGAGCTCGCTCAGCGCCTTGGCGATCGCCTCGCCGGCATTGGCGATGGCGGCGGCCGGGTCGCGATGGGCGCCGCCGGTCGGCTCCAGCACCACGGCGTCGATCACGCCGAAGCGCACCATGTCCTGCGCGGTGATCTTCATGCTGGTGGCGGCATCTTGCGCCTTGGCGGTGTCGCGCCACAGGATGGAGGCGGCGCCTTCCGGCGAGATCACGCTGTAGATGGCGTGTTCCAGCATCAGCACCCGGCTGGCGGTGGCGATGGCGATGGCGCCGCCGGAGCCGCCTTCGCCCAGGATCAGCGCCACATTGGGCACGCCGAGGTTGAGGCAGGCCTCGGTCGAGCGCGCGATCGCCTCCGCCTGGCCGCGCTCCTCCGCGCCGATGCCGGGATAGGCGCCGGCGGTGTCGACCAGCGAAATCACCGGAATATCGAAGCGATCGGCCATTTCCATCAACCGCACTGCCTTGCGGTAGCCCTCCGGCCGCGCCATGCCGAAATTGTGCCTGATGCGGCTCTCGGTATCCGGGCCCTTTTCCTGGCCGAGCACGCAGACGCTCTCGCCCTGGAAGCGGCCGAAGCCGCCGACAATGGCCTCGTCCTCGCCGAATTTGCGGTCGCCGGCGAGCGGCACGAAGTCGGTGATCAGGCCGCCGATATAATCGACGGCGTGCGGCCGCTGCGGATGGCGCGCGACCTGGGTCTTCTGCCAGGGGGTGAGCTCGGCATAGAGTTCCTTGAGCGCGTCGGCCGCCTTGGCCTCCAGCCGGGTGATCTCATCGCCGATGGCGACCCCGTCGCCGGTTTCGCCAATCGCGCGCAATTCCTCGACCTTGGCCTCCAGCTCGGCCACCGGCTTTTCGAAGTCGAGATAGCTGCGGACGCTTCCAGCGAGCATGGTTCCTGCCAAGTGAACGTAACAAGTCAACGTAACAAGACGGGTGCAACAGGCGCGAGGTGACCCGGGCGACCCCTTTAAGTCAAGCAAACGGGTAAATACTGGATTTACACGCGCTTTTTGGCTAGCTTTCGCCCAGCGGATGCAAATCGCGCACCAGGGTCTTCAGCCGCTCCTCCAGTACATGGGTATAGATCTGCGTGGTGGAAATGTCGGCATGACCGAGCAGGGTCTGCACCACCCGCAGGTCGGCGCCATTGTGCAGGAGATGGCTGGCGAAAGCATGGCGCAGCACGTGCGGGGAGAGCCGCTCGCCGCCGATACCGCTGCGCGCGCCCAGCGCTTTGAGCTCGCGGGCGAAGTGCTGGCGGGTGATGTGGCCATGCGCGCCGAAGGAGGGGAACAGCCATTTCGACGGCGCCTTGCCTTCGCCGCCCGCGCGCAGCGCAAGATATTCGCTCATGGCGCGCTTGGCGGCCTGGTTGAGCGGCACCAGCCGCTCCTTGCCGCCCTTGCCGCGCACGACGAGCATTCTTTGGTCGCGCCGTGCGGCGGAAGCCGGCAGCGCCACCAGTTCGGAGACGCGCAAGCCCGTGGCATAGACCACCTCCAACAGGCACAGCAGCCGCGCCGCGCGCAGGCGCGCCGCCGGCGCTTGGCTTTCATCTTCGGCGGCCGCGCGCGCTGCGCCGAGCAGCCGGTCCACCTCGGCGATCGACAGCACTTTCGGCAAGGCTCGCCCGCGCTTGGGCCCTTCCAGCACCGCCGCCGGATCGTCGGCGCGCTTTGCCTCCGCGTAGAGGAAACGGAAGAGCTGGCGCAGCGCAGAGAGCCGCCGCGCCACCGACGAAGCCTTGAAGCCGCGCGCGGCGAGCGCGCTCAGGAATGCCCGCAGGTCCTCGGTGTCGGCATCGGCAATGCCGCGCCCGCTGGCGCGCAGATGCGCCGCGAGGTCGTCGAGGTCGTTGCGGTAGGCGGCGAGCGTGTTCTCGCCGGCGCCGCGCTCGGCCGCCTGCATGTCGAGGAAAAGCTCGACTAGTTTGTCGTCGGATGTTGCCGGCCGGCGCGCCATCGCCTTGCCTGGTCCAGGGTCACTGCTGCTGCTTGACGAATTTGCTGGCCGGAATCGTCACGATGATCTCGCGCGGGTGAAACTTGATGAAATTGGCGAGCGAGAACACCGTGCCGTAGGCCAGCCCCCCGACCAGGCCGAGGAAAACCAGAAATCTGAACAGACTTGGCATGCGCGAAACCCGGCAAGCCCTCGCGGGCGGCTTTTTGCGTGAACCACCACGTTCCTTAACCGCTGGCAAGTCCCGCCATCGCAGACCTTGCGATTCTGGTATATGGAACGGGCGTTGATTGGGAACCCTAGCATGCCTCACACGGCCGTTCAAAAACCGCCGGAAAACGGCCCGGAACAGGCGATCCTCGCGGCGCTCGGCCGCCGCACCGTCGTGCTGGTGGGCATGATGGGGGCCGGCAAGTCGTCGGTCGGCCGCAGGCTGGCCTCCCGGCTGGGCATCCCCTTCGTCGACGCCGATGCCGAGATCGAGAGCGCCGCCGGCATGACCATACCGGAAATCTTCGCCAAGCACGGCGAGCCTTACTTTCGCGCCGGCGAAGCGCGCGTGATCGCCCGCCTGTTGGAGAACGGCCCGCAGGTGCTGGCCACCGGCGGCGGCGCCGTCATGGACCAGCGCACCCGCGATCTCATCCACATCAAGGGCGTCTCGGTCTGGCTCAAGGCCGATCTCGACGTGCTGCTCAAGCGTACCAAGCGACGCAACGACCGCCCGCTGGCCGAGAAGATCAAGGACCTGCTGCCGCTGCGCGAGCCGGTCTACGCCATGTCCGACATCGTCGTGCAGTCGCGCGACGAGCCGCACGACACCATTGTCGACGAGATCGTGGCCGCGCTGCCGCCGCACCTCGCGGTCGCGCCCGCGCCGGAGGCGAAGTCATGACCGCTCCGCTGCGCGCAGGCGAACCGATCGTGGTGCAGGTCGCGCTGGCTGAGCGCGCCTATGACATCGTCATCGGCCGCGGCCTGCTGGCGAGCCTGGGCGCGCGCATCAAGGCGCTGCGGCCGGGCGCGCGTCTCGCGCTGGTCACCGACGAGACCGTCGCCCGCCACCATCTCGCCGCCGCTGAGGAGTCGCTCAAATCAGCCGGGCTCGAGCCCGCGCGCATCGTGGTGCCGGAAGGCGAGGGCTCCAAGAGCTATGCCAGCTTCGAGACGGTGTGCGAGGCGATCATCGCGGCGCGCATCGAGCGCGGCGATCTGGTTGTCGCCTTCGGCGGTGGCGTGATCGGCGATCTCGCCGGCTTCGCCGCGGCCTGCGTGCGGCGCGGGCTCGACTTCGTGCAGGTGCCGACCACGCTGCTGGCGCAAGTCGACAGTTCGGTCGGCGGCAAGACCGGCATCAATTCGCGCCACGGCAAGAACCTGATCGGCGCTTTCCATCAGCCGGCCATGGTGATCGCCGACTCAGCGCTGCTCGACACGCTGCCGAAACGCGAATTCCGCGCCGGTTATGCCGAGGTCGCCAAATACGGGCTGATCGGCGATGCCGCCTTCTTCTCCTGGCTGGAAGCGAACTGGCGGGAAATCTTCGCCGGCGGGCAATCTTCTGGAAATTTTGCGCGCGAGCACGCCATCGCGGTGTGCTGCCGCGCCAAGGCCGGCGTGGTGGCACGCGACGAGCGCGAAACGGCTGAGCGCGCGCTGCTCAATCTCGGCCATACTTTCGGCCACGCGCTGGAAGCGGGCGCCGGTTTTTCCGACCGGCTGCTGCACGGCGAGGCGGTGGCGCTCGGCATGGCGCTGGCGTTCGACTTTTCCGCCCGCAAGGGCCTGTTGCCGGCATCGGACGCCGAACGCGCGCGCAATCACCTTGCAGGCGTCGGCCTGCCCACCCATTTGAAGGATATTCCCGGCGGCGCGCCAAGCGTCGACGAGTTGATGGACCTGATCGCCCAAGACAAGAAAGTTAAGCGCGGCAAGCTCACCTTCATCCTGGTGCGCGGCATCGGCCGCGCCTTCGTCGAAAACGATGTCGATGCCGCCGAGGTGCGCGCCTTTCTTGCCGACAAGATGCGCTAGCGCGCGATCCCGAAAAGTGGGCACCGGTTTTCGGATAACATCACGCGCAGAGAATAAGCGATGACCGCGAACGACTGGCTTTCTCTCGGTATCGTCATCGTCTGTCTGCTGCTCTCGGCGTTCTTCGCCGGCAGCGAGACCGCGCTCACGGCATCTTCGCGCGCCAGCATGGCGCGGCTGGAGAAACACGGCAACAAGCGCGCAAAGATCGTCAACCGCCTGCTCGAGCAGCGCGAGCGGCTGATCGGCGCGCTGCTGCTTGGCAACAACGCGGTCAATATCGCGGCCTCCGCGCTCGCCACCGGCATTTTGCTGGTCTGGTTCGGTAAGGCGGGTGTCTTCTACGCGACGGTGGTGATGACCACGGTGATCGTGATCTTCTCGGAAGTACTGCCGAAGACGGCTGCCTTCAATGCCCCCGATCGCATCGCGCTGCTGGTGGCGCGGCCGATGCAATTGGTCGTCAAGCTGCTCGGCCCCGTGCTGATGGGCATCGAGGCGCTGGTGCGATGGATTCTCCGGCACTTCGGCATGACGGTCGGCGAGGATCAGCAGGTGCTGTCCGCGCGCGAGGAATTGCGCGGCGCGGTCGATCTGTTCCACCGCGAGGGCGGTGTCGAAAAGCTCGACCGCGACATGTTCGGCGGCGTGCTCGACCTGCGCGAGCTGGCGCTGTCCGACGTCATGGTCCATCGCACCAATATGATCAGCCTGGACGCCGACGACCCGGCCGAGGACGTCGTCAACGCCGTGATCGCCTCGCCGGTGACGCGCATCCCGCTCTGGCGCGGCAATCCGGAGAACATCGTCGGCATCTTGCACGTCAAGGATCTGTTGCGCGCGCTGCACGCGGTCGACGGCGACGCCGCCAAGGTCGACATCGCGGCGCTTTTGACGCCGCCCTGGTTCGTGCCCGACACGAGGCTCGTATCCGAGCAGCTCAAGGCCTTCCGCCGCCGCAAGACGCCGTTCGCGCTGGTGGTCGACGAATACGGCGAAGTCGAAGGCCTGGTCACGCTCGAGGACATTTTGGAGGAGATCGTCGGCGACATCACCGACGAGCACGACGTCGCCGTGCCGGGCGTGCGGCGTCAGCCCGACGGTTCGGTCAATGTCGACGGCGCGGTGTCGATCCGCGACCTCAACCGGGTGATGGACTGGAACCTGCCGGACCAGGAGGCGACCACCATCGCGGGGCTCGTCATCCACGAGGCGCGCTCGATCCCCGAAGTGGGCCAGAGCTTCACCTTCCACGGCTTCCGCTTCCGGGTCTTGCGGCGCGCGCGCAACCGCATCACCGCGCTGCGCATCCAGCCGCTGCCGCGCAAGCAGACGGCGCGCGCGCGCGCGGGCTAAGCCTTATACGCTAACGAAGCGCTTCTGGAGCGAGCCTTGCACTGAGTGATCCAGGTTCAACCGGTTGGCAGGACCATACGTTGGAGGCGCGGCCAGGAGCTGCGCCGCACGGTTTTTATGCGCGCCCGATCTACTTCCCATTCGCCGCGGAGCTTGCCAGCAAACCCGGCCAGCAGCTCGCCGTTCGGCTCGCTTGGAAGAATAAAGATTTCGCAGCGACGCAGGTCGAATAGGTTGCCGATCCGGCCGCTCTCACGGCAGCATTTCGCCGCACGATCGGAACGACGCCAACAGCCTATCGCCGCGGCCTGAGCCGCGCTGGCCCACGATGCGGTATAGCGGCCGAACGGGCGCTGCATCGTGTGTTTTGATTGCTGGTCGCTTCGAGCGGATCAACCGCAGAAAATGGGCTTCGTTCGCAGACGTTGCCAAAATGAAATTGCTGCGATTATTCTTGCGAAATTGTATTCTACAAAACCTATGCGTGTCCGGGCATATTGCGGGAAACCATAGGATACCCCTATGGACTAGGTATCAAATTACCCAGGGGAGCACCCATGCTGAATGTGCATCGGCCTGACGCCATGGACTTGATCGGCAAATATGGCGGTAAGGTCAGGAAATACAAACGGCAGGCGCCGATCTATGCGCAGGGCGATCGGGCAAACGAACTCTTCTACATTCTATGCGGCAGGGTCTTGGTTACCATCGTTACGCCATGTGGCAAGGAAGCCCTTATCGCCGTTCTCCAAAAGGGAAATTTCTTCGGCGAGGATTGCGTTGATCTGCCGCCGCTTAGGGGTTCGACGGTCACGGCTTCGACCGACTGCGAAGTTGCGGTCTTGCGAACGAGTGAAGTCGTCGACGCATTGAACCGTGATCTGGATTTCACGCAGTTATTTTCGAGATTCCTCGTGCAACGAAATAAGCAATTGAAAGCAGCCTTGGTCGACCAGATGCTCCTTTCATGCGAGAAACGGCTGGCGCGGCTTCTTTTGAGACTCGCGTCAAATGATCAAAGTGTCGAAACCGAGTCGATGGACATGCCGATCAATCAGGACATGATCGCAAGGATGGTCGGCACCACGCGGCCGCGCATAAACAAATTCATGAACAAGTTTCGGAAGCTGGGGTTGATTGAATATGGCAACGATCATCTCAGGGTCCATAATTCCTTGAATTCGATTTTGAAGGATCAAAAATTGGGAAAAACCCGGCGCGCCAGCGCATGATCCCGAAACGGGGAAATCGGTTTTCGCAAAAAGACTATGCGCGTCCAAATTGTCAGGGACGCCCTGTGAGCCATTTCTAAACGCGGCCGGCTCTACGCGGCCCCGCCTTCGCCCGGCGCCGCGGCGTGGATGGCGAGCGCGTGCACGCCGGAGGCGAGCTCCCCGGCCAGCGCCCCATTGATGAGCCGGTGGCGTTCCAGCCGGGTCTTTCCTTTGAAGGCCTCAGACACGATATAAACGCGGAAGTGGGTTTGCCCGCCCGGCCGATGCCCGGCATGGCCTTCATGCTGGTGGGATTCGTCGACCACTTTGAGGCTTTGCGGGGTGAAAGCCTCGGTCAACTTCTTTGTGATCTGATTGGCGGTTTGCATGCTGCCGGACTTAAAGGACGGCGGGCAGGCCGGTCAATGGCTGCTTCGCGGTCGGAATTCGCAAGAAGCCCAACTGTCAAGTCTTGAACGCGTCATCGGCAAAGGCGCATAGTAATCGGTCATGAAATTCAACTCGCCCCTGTTCGACAAGGTCCGCGTCAAGCCGGACAAGGACCGCCGGATCAAAACCGACGGTCCCGGCTGCGATTGGCACGGCTGTCAGGAAAAGGCCACGCACCGCGCGCCCAAGGGCCGCGGGCGCGAAAAGGACTATTGGCGCTACTGCCTTAATCACGTGCGCGAATACAACCAGTCCTACAATTTCTTCCAAGGCATGAGCGACGCCGCGGTGATGGCCTATCAGAAGGACGCCCTCACCGGGCACCGGCCGACCTGGAAGATGGGAACCGGCAAGGGCACCGTGCGCCCGGATTTCCAGGCCTTCGGCGGCGGCGCCGATCCCTTTGGCCTGTTCGGCGACGGCTCGCGCGCCGAGCAAAAGGCGCGCGCGGAAACCCGCCCGGTGCGCAATGCCGAGCGCAAGGCGCTCGGTGCGCTCGGCCTCGAGGCCGGCGCCAGCAAGCAGCAGGTCAAGATGCGCTTCAAGGAGCTGGTCAAACGCCACCACCCCGACGCCAACGGCGGCGACCGCTCGACCGAGGACCGCCTGGTCGAGGTGATCCAGTCCTATAACTACTTGAAATCGGTGGGCTTCGCCTGACCCACGGGCGCCGGCGGAAAATTGCGCCGGGCAACCCAGCCCTGCCTTTCCCGCAGGGGCTCGGCACCCTATCTTATTGAAAACATTGATGGGGCTATTCGAGACCCGCGGGTTTTTCGGCCCGCCCCCGTCTGCTAAGTTGCCGCCCGTATCAGCCGGACCGTACGCGTCGGACCGCATTTGAGGGCTTCGGGCGTTCTGAAGCCACGGAGGACCAATGACTGCCGCAGTTCAAGAAACAGCCGGCCTGCCGGACATGAAAGTGTCGATCCGGCAGGTGTTCGGCATCGACAGCGATCTGGAAGTTCCGGCTTATTCGAAGGCAGATGAGCACGTGCCCGAATTCGATGCGGATTACCGCTTCGACCGGCCGACCACGCTCGCCATTCTCGCCGGCTTCTCCAAGAACCGCCGCGTCATGGTCACCGGCTATCACGGCACCGGCAAGTCCACCCATATCGAGCAGGTGGCGGCGCGGCTCAACTGGCCCTGCGTGCGCGTCAATCTCGACAGCCACATCAGCCGCATCGATCTGATCGGCAAGGACGCCATCGTCATCAAGGACGGCGCGCAGGTCACCGAATTCCGCCAGGGCATCCTGCCCTGGGCGCTGCAGAACAACGTCGCGCTCTGCTTCGACGAATACGACGCCGGCCGTCCGGACGTGATGTTCGTGATCCAGCGCGTGCTGGAAGCCTCCGGCCGCTTGACGCTGCTCGACCAGAGCAAGGTGATCAAGCCGCATCCCGCGTTCCGCCTGTTCGCCACCGCCAACACGGTGGGCTTGGGCGACACCTCGGGCCTCTATCACGGCACACAACAGATCAACCAGGGCCAGATGGACCGCTGGTCGATCGTCACCACGCTCAACTATCTGCCGCACGACAACGAGGTCGAGATCGTGCTGGCGAAAGCCAAGCACTATCGCAACGAGCAAGGCCGCGACATCGTCAACAAGATGGTGCGGGTCGCCGACCTTACGCGCAACGCCTTCATGAACGGCGACATCTCGACCGTCATGAGCCCGCGCACGGTGATCACTTGGGCGGAGAATGCCGAGATCTTCAACGACATCGGCTTCGCCTTCCGGCTCACCTTCCTCAACAAGTGCGACGAGCTGGAGCGGCCGATCGTGGCGGAGTTCTATCAGCGCTGCTTCGGCGTCGAGTTGCCCGAGTCCGCGGTGAACGTGGCGCTCTCATGATGTCGTCCCCGCGGAGGCGGGGGTAAGACCATGGCATCCAACATCAAAGCCAAACCGTCGGCGAAGGAATCCCCGACCGAGCCGTTCAAGCGGGCGGTCACCGGCTGCCTGCGCGCGCTGGCGCGCAAGCCGGAACTGGAGGTTTCCTTCGCCGCCGAGCGTCCCGGCCTTATGGGTGGCAAGGTGCGGCTGCCGGAGCCGCCGCGCAAATTGTCGAAGGCGGAAGCCGCGATCGTGCGCGGCAATGCCAATTCGATCGCGCTCAGGCTCGCCTGCCATGACGCGGGCGTGCATCGCCGCCTGCAGCCTTCCGGCCAGCAGGCGCGCGCGGTGTTCGAGGCGGTCGAGCAGGCGCGCGTGGAAGCGATCGGCGCGCGCCGCATGGACGGCGTCGCGCAGAACTTGACCGCCATGCTCGACGACCGCTTCCACCGCGGCAAGTTCGACCAGATCAGCGAGCGCGCCGAGGCGCCGATCGAGGAAGCGCTGGCGCTGATGGTGCGCGAGCGCTTGACCGGCATGGCGCCGCCGGTCGCCGCCAAGAAGCTGGTCGATCTCTGGCGCCCGCTGATCGAGGACCGCGCCGGCAAGGATCTCGACCGTCTCGAAGACCTGGTCGAGGATCAGCGCCAGTTCGGCGATGCCGTGCACGACCTGCTCGACGCGCTCGAAATGGGCGACGACCGCTCCTCCGATTCCGAGGAGGAAGAGGAGGATGGCGAGGAGGACCGCCGCAAGCAGGAATCCGGCGAGGACGGCGAGGCCGCCGATAGCGACGAAATGCAGCGCATGAGCGTGGAGGACACGCAGGCCTCCGCCGAGGACATGCCCGACGCCGCCGCCGAAGCGGTCGAGGCGCCTTCTTCCGACATGGCCGACGACACCGACATGGGCGACGCCGAGACCCCTGGCGAGCCGCAGCGGCCGCGCCAATTCGGCGCCAACGAGCCGCGCGGGCCGGACTACCGCGCCTTCACCACCAAATTCGACGAGACGATCGCGGCCGAGGAATTGTGCGAGCCGGAGGAGCTGGAGCGCCTGCGCGGCTATCTCGACAAGCAGCTCTCGCATCTCCAGGGCGTGGTCGCCCGCCTCGCCAACCGGCTGCAGCGGCGGTTGATGGCGCAGCAGAACCGCTCCTGGGAATTCGACCTCGAAGAAGGCCAGCTCGATCCGGCGCGGCTGTCGCGCATCGTGGTCGACCCACTGCACCCGCTCACCTTCAAGGCCGAGAAGGACATGCAGTTCCGCGACACCGTGGTCACACTCTTGCTCGACAATTCCGGCTCCATGCGCGGCCGCCCGATCACGGTCGCCGCCACTTGCGCCGACATCCTGGCGCGCACGCTCGAGCGCTGCGGCGTCAAGGTCGAGATCCTCGGCTTCACCACGCGCGCCTGGAAGGGCGGGCAGTCGCGCGAGCAGTGGCTGACCGCAGGCAAGCCGGCCAATCCCGGAAGGCTCAACGATCTGCGCCACATCATCTACAAGTCCGCCGACGCGCCCTGGCGGCGCGCGCGCAAAAATCTCGGCCTGATGATGCGCGAGGGCTTGCTCAAGGAGAACATCGACGGCGAGGCGCTCGACTGGGCGCATAAGCGTCTGCTGGGCCGCAGCGAGCAGCGCAAGATCTTGATGATGATCTCCGACGGCGCCCCGGTCGACGATTCCACGCTCTCGGTCAATCCCGGCAATTATCTCGAGCGCCATTTGCGCTGGGTGATCGAGGAGATCGAGACCCGCTCGCCGGTCGAATTGATCGCCATCGGCATCGGCCACGACGTGACGCGCTACTACCGCCGCGCCGTCACCATCGTCGACGCCGAGGAATTGGGCGGCGCCATGACCGAGAAGCTGGCCGAGCTGTTCGAGGAACACCACGCCGCCGACGAGCGGCCGGCCCCGCGCGCGCGCCGGCGCGTCGCTTGACGCCCATGCGCCGCCGCTGGCTCGGCCGCGCCACGCTCGTTACCGCGCTGCTCCTTGTTGCCGTCTCATTCGCGATCGCCCAGGCGCCGCGCTATCCCGACAAGCCGACCCGCATCGGGATTCTCGCCGCGCCGATCGACCATTTCGACAACCGCGATGCGGGACGCACGCGGTTCGGCAAGCTCGAATTCCGCGGCGGGCTGGAGCTCGCCTCGAAATCCCGCTCCTTCGGCGGCCTTTCCGCCATTCATCTCGATGCGCAAGGCGTCCGTTTGCTCGGCGTGACCGACAAGGGCTCCTGGCTGCGCGCCCGCATCGTCTATCGCGACGGCCGGCCGAGCTCCATCGCCGACGGCGAGATGGCGCCGATCCTCGGAGCAAACGGCAAGCCGCTGGCCGCGCACGGCTGGTACGACGTCGAATCGCTCACGCAAGGCATCGACGGCCGCTTCTATGTCGGCATCGAGCGCGTCGAGAAGATCGTGCGCTTCAATATCGCCCGCGACGGTCTGGCGGCGCGCGGCGAGCCGATCGCCGTGCCGGACGATTTCAAGACGCTAAAATACAACAAGAGCCTGGAATGCCTGGCGGCGCCGCCCAAGGGCGCAGCGCATGCCGGCGCGCTGATCGCGGTCACCGAGCACAGCCTCGATGCGGCCGGCAACCATCGCGCCTTCGTGCTGAAGGGCGGCAAGGTCATCCGCTTCGCGGTCAAGCGCAGCGCGGATTTCGACGTCAGCGATTGCACGATCCTGCCGCCGGCCGACTTGTTGCTGCTCGAGCGCCGCTTTTCGCTTGCCGCCGGGCTCGGCGTTCGCATCCGCCGCATCGCGCTTGCCGCGATCAAGGAGGGCGCCGTGCTTGACGGCCCGTTCCTGCTCGAGGCCGACCTCGCCTATCAGATCGACAACATGGAAGGCATCGCGATCCACCGCAACGCGCAAGGGGAAACCATCATCACGCTGGTGTCGGACGACAATTTCTCGCCCATCCAGCGCACGCTGCTGCTGCAATTCGCGCTGGTCGGCGACTAAACGAAAATGCCCGGCACAGGGCCGGGCATGATGCATCCGCGCGCTGCTGGAATTCTCAGCCTGCCGCGGCCGCGCTCTTCTTCTTGACGATCGCCCGCTTCAGCTCGAGCATTTTCGGCGCCAGCTCCGCGTCTTTCGCCTTGAGCAGGAAGGCGTCGAGCCCGCCGCGGTGATCCACCGTCTTGAGCGCATTGGCCGATACGCGCACCCGCACCTTGCGGTTCAGCGCGTCGGAAATCAGCGTGACATTGCGCAGGTTCGGCAGGAACCGCCGCTTGGTCTTGATATTGGAATGGCTCACTTTATGGCCGACCAGAGGCTTCTTGCCGGTCAGATCGCAACGCCAAGACATGGCTCAACCCTCGAAACGAAGCCGGCATCCATGGGCGCCTAAGCGGCGCCGGTCCGGCCCAAGCAATTTGGAAGACGGCGGGACGTATAGGGGGCGGGGCAGGGGGCGTCAAGCGCGCCGGGCCGGCCGGCAGGACCTAAGTGCCTGTAGCGAACACAGAATAGACTTAATCAGCGACGACCAGAGGGTTCGCGCATGGCTGTGGGCCGCTTGCCCCCGGCGGCCGGACGCCTCTTGCCGGTGCCGGCGCGCCGCCCGACATTGAGCGCGACCCTCGCCGGTCTTTGCCGCCCGCGCGGGAGAATGGAGCTTCGTGCTGGCCGTTACGCGAATCCTTCGACCCTGGCGGCTCCTGCTGCTGGCGCCGCTCTTGGTGCCGTTCTTGGCGCCGTTCTTGGCGCTATTCTTGGCGGCGGCCGCGCCCGCCTGCGCGCAAGGTCGGCTGGAGGCGCGCTATGCCGTAACCCTGGCCGGCATCCCGATCGGCAAGGGCAATTGGGTCATCGATATCGGCGACACCCGCTTCAGCGCGGCCGCCAGCGGCATCACCACCGGCCTGATGCGCGTCTTGACCAAGGGCGAGGGCACCAGCGCCTCGCGCGGCACGCTCAATGGCGGCCATCCGCTGAACGTTATCTACGCCTCGACCATCAAGAGCCGCAAATGGACCGACAGCGTGCGCGTGACCCTCGACCACGGCAACGTCAAGGATTTCAAGGCCGATCCGCCGCCCGACAATGACAGCGAGCGCGTGCCTGTCACCGAAGAGCAGCATCATGGCGTGCTCGATCCGATGACCGCCTGGCTGCTGCGCGTCCCCGGCGTCGGCAGCCCGCTCGTTCCCGAAGCCTGCCAGCGGACGGTGGCGATCTTCGACGGCCGCGTGCGCTACGACCTGCAGCTCGCCTTCAAGCGCATGGAGAAGGTGAAGGCGGAAAAGGGCTACGCCGGCCCGGTCGTGGTCTGCTCGGTCAATTTCTCTCCGCTCGGCGGCTACATCCCGTCGCGGGCGACCATTAGGTACTTGAAGGCGCAGCGCGATATGGAGGTCTGGCTGGCGCCGATCGCGGGCACACGCGTGCTGGTGCCGTTCCGGGCGCAGGGCCCGACCCCGATCGGCGAAGCGGTGCTGAACGCGATCCAGTTCGTCACCGAGGCCAAGCCTACCGCCCGGGCCTCCGCCAATGGCGCGAAAGGGCACTGAGGCGCCGAATTGGGCTTAACTCTTAGCCGACATGCAAATCGCGACCGGTATTAACGTTTGGAGGGGCCAAATCGCCCTTGAATCGTCTCAGCGCTACTCGATCTTGTGGCCAAGGAGGGTGGGCTTGCCAGATATCGCCGTGAACGAATCCATACAGCGGGCAAGTCAGCAATTCGGGCGCGGTTCGTTCCAAACTCGTTCTAAAGCTTAACCGCGGCCCATTCCGCCGTCGCATTGTGATACAGAAAGCCGGCGGCGAGGCCCTCCCCGCCGCCAGTTCGGAAGCGTTAATGACCCTCACCTTCTCCCGGCAGCCAGCCAGAGCGTCGCGGACCCGCGGCGCCGGGGTGACGGCGGTGCTCGGACCCACCAATACCGGCAAGACCCACCTCGCCATCGAGCGCATGCTGGCGCATTCGAGCGGCATGATCGGGCTGCCGCTGCGGCTCTTGGCGCGCGAGGTCTACAACAAGGTGGCCGACCGCGCCGGCGTCGATGCCGTCGCGCTGATCACCGGCGAGGAGAAGATCAAGCCGGCGAACCCGCGCTTCTGGGTGTGCACCGTCGAGGCCATGCCGCGCGACATCGACGTGGCGTTTCTGGCGATCGACGAGATCCAGCTCGGCGCCGACCTCGACCGCGGCCACGTCTTCACCGACCGCATGCTCAATCGCCGCGCGCGCGAGGAGACGCTGGTGCTGGGCGCCGCCACAATGCGGCCGATGGTGGAGAAGCTGTTGCCCGGCGCGCACATCGTCAGCCGGCCGCGGCTGTCGATGCTCACTTTCTCCGGCGAGAAGAAAATTACCAGGCTGCCGTCGCGCTCGGCCGTGGTCGCGTTCTCCGCGGAAGAAGTCTACGCCATCGCCGAATTGATCCGCCGCCAGCGCGGCGGCGCCGCGGTGGTGCTGGGCGCGCTCAGCCCGCGCACACGCAATGCGCAAGTCGCGCTCTACCAGTCGGGCGACGTCGATTACCTGGTGGCGACCGACGCCATCGGCATGGGGCTCAATCTCGACGTCGATCACGTCGCCTTCGCGTCGGACCGCAAGTTCGACGGCTATCAATTCCGCCGGCTCAATCCGGCCGAGCTCGCGCAGATCGCCGGCCGCGCCGGCCGCGCGACGCGCGATGGAACCTTCGGCACGACCGGGCGTTGCGATCCGTTCGAGCCGGAATTGGTGCAGGCGCTGGAGAGCCACTCCTTCGAGCCGATCCGCGTGCTGCAATGGCGCAATTCGGCGCTCGAATTCACCTCGATCGGCGCGCTGCAGGCTTCCCTTGCCGCGACGCCGTCGGAGCCCGGCCTCACCCGCGCGCCGATCGCGGAAGACATATTGGTGCTGGAGCATGCCGCGCGCGACGAGGAGGTGCGGGCAATGGCGCAGAAGTCCGGCGACGTCGAGCGGTTGTGGGACGCCTGTCAGGTCCCCGATTACCGCAAGATCGCGCCGGCCACCCACGCAGAATTGGTGGTGACCCTCTATGGATTTCTGATGCGAGAGGGTAACATCCCGACCGATTGGTTCGCTCGCCAAGTTGCTCAGGCCGACCGAACCGACGGCGACATCGATACCCTTTCCAACCGGATCGCGCATGTCAGGACCTGGACTTTCCTCGCCAATCGCCCGGATTGGCTCGCCGACCCGGAGCATTGGCAGGGCGTGGCCCGCGCGGTCGAGGACAAGCTGTCGGATGCGCTGCACGAGCGGCTTGCCGAACGCTTCGTGGACCGCCGCACCAGCGTGTTGATGCGCCGGCTGCGAGAGAACGCGATGTTGGAAACCGAAATCGGAAAAACCGGCGAAGTCACCGTCGAGGGCCACGTCATCGGCCGGCTCGACGGTTTCATGTTCGCGCCCGATGCGTCCGCCGCCGGCTCCGAGGCCAAGGCGCTCAACGCCGCCGCGCAGAAGGCGCTGGCCGGCGAGATCGAGGCGCGCGCCACGCGGCTGTCGCAGGCGCCCAACGATCAGCTTGTATTGGCCGGCGACGGCGCCGTGCGCTGGCATGGTGAGCTGGTCGGCAAGCTGATCGCGGGCGACGACACGCTGCGCCCGCGCCTGCGCATCATCGCCGACGAGCATCTCACCGGGCCGGCGCGCGAACTGGTGCAGACGCGGCTCGATCTCTGGCTCAAGACCCATATCGAGAAGCTGTTGGCGCCGCTGTTCTCGCTCGCCGCCGCCGACGATGTCACCGGCATGGCGCGCGGCGTCGCCTTCCAGCTGGTGGAGGCGCTCGGCGTGCTGGAGCGGCAGAAGGTGTCGGATGAGGTCAAGGGCCTCGATCAACCGGCGCGCGCCACTTTACGCAAATACGGCGTGCGCTTCGGCGCCTATCACATCTACCTGCCGATCCTGCTGAAGCCGGCGCCGCGCGCGCTGGCGACGCAATTGTGGGCGCTCAAGCACGAAGCGCCCGACGCCAAGGGGGTCGATGAATTGCTGCATCTCGCCGGCAGCGGGCGCACCTCCATTCCGGTCGACAAGGAGACGCCGAAGGCGCTCTACCGCACCTCCGGCTATCGCGTCGCCGGCGAACGCGCGGTGCGCGTCGATATCTTAGAGCGGCTCGCCGACCTGATCCGCCCGGCGCTGTCGTGGCGCGAGGGCGTGGCGACGCCCAAGCCGGATGGTGCCGTCGACGGGCGCTCGTTCAGCGTGACCGGCGCCATGACGTCGCTGACCGGCGCCTCGGGCGAGGACTTCGCCTCGATCCTGCGCTCGCTCGGCTATCGCATGGACCGCAAACTTAAACCGCCGGAGGCCAAACCGGCGGAGCCGGCCGAGAGCAAGCCGGCCGAGGCGGCCGCCGCCGAAACGCCGCCAACACCTGAGGCGTCACCCGAAATCGTGGAAGCGCCGCCGGCCGAAGCGGCCGCGCCAGCGGAAGCAGTCGAAGCGCCGGAGCCGTCCGCCGCCCTGCTGCCCGACGCCGAACCGATGGCGTCGGCGGACGAGCAGCCGGCGGCCGAAGCGGCGGCGCCCGAGCCTGCTGCTGAAGCTCCCGCCGCTGAAGCGGCCGACGCCGAAGCTCCTGCTGCCGAAGCTCCCGCTGCCGAAGCGCCTGCCGCCGAAACAGCGGCGGCGGAGGCAAAGCCTGCCGAGGAAGCCGCCTTCATCGAGGTTTGGCGTCCGGCCGGCCGCTCGGAGCGCCGTCCGCATCGACCGCGCCGTCCGCGTGCGCAGCAGGCCGCCGCGCCCGCCGAAACCGGCGAGGCGGCCGCCGCCGCGCCGGCGGAAGCTGCGGCTACGCCGGCCGAAGGCGCCGAGCCCGCACCGGGGCCGCAGCCAGCGCGGCACGAGCGCAAGGACGGTCCGGATCGGCAGGCGCGGCGCGATCGTCATGACCGCCAGCAGCGCACGGACCGCCAGAACCAGCGTGGCGAGCGGCAGGGCGACGCCCAAAACCGCGGCCCGCGCCGCGACCGGCCGCGCCGCAGCCGCCGCGACGACGGCCCCGACCGCGCCGAGCGCGAGCAGTATTACGCCAAGCCCTACGGTACCGGCGGCGGCGCCCGCAACAAGGAGCCGGATCCCAATTCGCCCTTCGCCAAGCTCGCCGCCCTCAAGCAGCAGCTTGAGCAGAACGGCAAAGAGCCGTCTTGAACGCGCCGGCCGACATCCTCGCCCGGCAACGCATCGACAAATGGCTCTGGCATGCCCGCATGGTGCGCACGCGCAGCGACGCCGCCGCGCTGGTGCAGGCGGGCTATGTGCGGCTCAACGGGAAACGTATCGCCGCCGCAAGCCAGTCGATTCGCGCCGGCGATGTCATCACGCTCGCCCTCGACCGCTCGGTGCGCGTGCTGTGGGTCGAGCGCTTCTGCGAGCGCCGGGGCGCGGCCCCGGCGGCGCGGGCGCTGTACCGGGAAATGACCATAGGTTCCGGCGCCGAGGCCAGCCTGCCGGGCTCTGATTCGGGTAAGGTCGCGCCGCCCAAAAGCCAGGCAGGCTAGCCGTCAAAACGGTCGATCGGGCGCCGCTTGCGCCCTATTTATCGATGCGATAGGCAGCGCTGCCAGATTTTGTGTCCGGAGTGCGGGATGACCTACGTCGTCGTCGAAAACTGCATCAAGTGTAAGTACTTGGATTGCGTGGAGGTTTGTCCTGTGGACTGCTTCTACGAGGGCGAGAACATGCTCGTCATCCACCCGGACGAATGTATCGACTGCGGCGTCTGCGAGCCGGAATGCCCGGCGGAAGCCATCAAGCCCGATACCGAGCCGGGCCTGGAGAAATGGCTGGAAGTGAACGCCGAATACGCCAAATCCTGGCCCAATATCACCACCAAGAAAGACGCGCCCCCCGACGGCAAGGACTGGGACGGGGTGCCCGAGAAGTTCAAGAAATTCTTCTCGTCCAATCCCGGGACCGGGGACTAGCGCGTAGCGCGCCAGCCGCCGCCACCCCGCAATACCGCCGGCAGTGGCGGGAATTAACCGATCCGCCAAAATTGCATAATTTTTACCGCCGAATTGCGATTTTGCGGCGCCATAAGGCTTTGATTTTGGCCAAAAATGTGCTATATAACGCAAATCATGAAGGATAACGCCGCCAAAGCGCTCCCCCTCCCGGGAGCCTTATTTTTGGCGGCTGCTTCCAAGGGTTTGGATAAGAGGGCGTGCAATCCACGCGTGAGCAGTGGCAGGAAAATCGCGTCATAAATCGAAAAAAGGTTCAGCCGGCGAGCGCCGGAAGGACAAAAAGTCTGCCGTAGCGCGGCGGACCACTCATGCCTCGCGCGGCGCCGTCCGCCATGGGGCCCCCGCAGCCAAAATGGCCGGCGGCCGCAAAGGCGCCGGTGAAGGAGCTCTGCCCGGAATGGCCACCCCCAATAAGAAGACTACCCAGCGACAAGGCTTCAAGACCAACGAGTTCATCGTCTACCCCGCCCACGGGGTCGGCCAGATCATGGCCATCGAGGAGCAGGAGATCGCCGGCGCCAAGCTCGAACTGTTCGTCATCAACTTCATCAAGGACAAGATGACGCTGCGGGTGCCGACCGCCAAGATCGTGTCGGTCGGCATGCGCAAGCTGGCGGAGGCGCCGCTGGTCAAGCGCGCGCTCGACACGCTGAAAGGCCGTGCGCGCATCAAGCGCACCATGTGGTCGCGCCGGGCGCAGGAATACGAGGCCAAGATCAACTCGGGCGACATCGTCGCCATCGCGGAAGTGGTGCGCGACCTGTTCCGCTCCGACACCCAGCCGGAGCAGTCCTATTCGGAGCGTCAGCTCTACGAGGCGGCGCTCGACCGGCTGTCGCGCGAGATCTCGGTGGTGCAGAAGATCACCGAGACCGAGGCGATCAAGGAGATCGAGGCTTCGCTCGCCAAGGGCCCTAGGCGCGGCCCCAAGCCCGCCGACGAGGCCGCCAACGACGAGCCGGCCGAGGAAGAGGCGGCGTAAGGCCAGCAAGCTTCCTGCCACGAACAAACGAAAAGCCCGGCGGAAACGCCGGGCTTTTTGCATGCGCGCCACGTCGGCTATGGGTTGTTCAACGCACCTTGCGCTGACCGAAGGTCGGCTGCACTTCCGGAATGGGCGGCATTTGCCAGGTGCCGGTGACGGGTATGCCGGTATCGCGATTGATGACCACGTCGAGCACGGTCGGCGTGTTGGAGCGGATCGCCTCGCGATAGGCATCGCCGAATTGGTCGGGATGCTCGATGCGGATGCCGCGCCCGCCCATCGCTTCGACCATCTTGGCAAAATCCGGATTCCACAATTGCCCGGTCTTTTCGTTGACGAAGCTGGTGCCGAACTCGCGGCCGTCGTGATAGACGCGCTGCAGGTCGCGGATGGTCCCGATGGCGTAGTTGTTCTGCAACACCCACACCGCCGGAAGATTGTATTCGACGGCGGTCGCGATGACGTGCGGCATCATCATGAAGCCGCCATCGCCGCACAGCGTCACGCAGGGCGAATTGGGCCGCGCAAGCCGCGCGCCCAAGACGCCGGATACGCCGAAGCCCATGGCGGCAAAGCCGCCGGCCGTCAGGTGATTGCCGGGAGTCCGCGGATTCCAGTATTGCTCCGACCAGACCTGGCAGTTGCCGACGTCGTCGACCATCACCGTGTCGGGCGGCGAGATCTTGTTCATCTCCGCCATGATGCGGCGCGGCTCTATCGGCACGTCGTTCGAGCGCTCGAACGGTTCGCAGAAATTGCGCCAGTCCGTACGCCAAGCTTCGATTTCCTTGTGCCAGGCACCGCCAAAGTGGCGGCTGCCTTTGGCGCGGGCGATCCTCACCGCTTGGCCGAGAAAGGCCTTGGCGTCGCCGACCATGCCGATCTCGACCGGATAGTTGCGGCCGATTTCTTCAGGGTCGATGTCGACTTGAATGATGCGTGTCGGCGGGACGTTATAGACATAGCCGGGCAGCCACGATCCGGTATGAAGATCGTTGAAGCGGGCGCCGATCGCGAGGATCACATCGGCGTTGCGGACCGCTTCGGTGGCCGGATACTCGCCCCACACACCGGCAACGCCGAGATGGAGCCGGTGATCCGACGGCAGCGCGCTCTTGCCCATGAAAGACGTATAGACCGGAATATCGAGCTGTTCGGCGAGCGCCTTTAGCTCCTCGTAAGCGCGGCCGACGCGTACACCGCCGCCGGCAAGGATCAACGGCCGCTGGGAACTGGTGAGAAGGTTGAGCGCCTTCTCGACGGTCTCGTCGGCAACCGTCGTGCGCCAATTGAGCGGCTCTCCATGTGCATTCGGTTCGGGCGTCGAGACCGGGGCGGTGCGCATATACAGATCGTAGGGCATGTCGAAATGCACGGGGCCCGGTCTGCCGTTGCGCATCATCGAGAAGGCGCTGGGCAGCGCCTTCACAAGGTCCTCGACTTTGCCAATGCGCCAGGATTTTTTGACGATGGGGGTGAACATCGAGGACATGTCGCCATGGTAGCGATAGTCGTCCTGCAAGGCCCCGCTGTTGAGCTGGTTGGTCGGCACATTTCCGGTAATGACGAAGAAGGCCGAGTCGTCATAAAAGGCATTGGCCACCGAGATCATCAGGTTCATGGGGCCGGGGCCGGTGGAGGCATAGACCGCAAGCGGCTGGCCGGTGAGGCGATAGTAGACGTCAGCCATGAAGCCGGCCGTCTTGTTCTATGCGCGGCGAGATGTGGCGGATGCGGTCCGTCTGTTTGTAGAGCCCGTCGAGCAAGCCGATGGCGCCATGGCCGGCGTAGCCGAGGATATAAGGCACCTTCTCCTTGACCAGATACTCGGCGATGATGTCGGTGCCGCGCATCTCGTTGGAGCCGGCAGGATAGGTTGAAGTTCGCGCCTGCGGCGCAGGCGGCGAATAGCCGGACGGCGGCGCGCTGGAACGGCTCAGGTAGGTTGAAGCGCGTTGCTGCGACCCATAAGGGAGTGTAGCCGGACGATGTGGATTGTGACCCATAGCTTTCATACGATCTGGTCTGGTCCGCCATGGCTGTCCCTCCCTTTGCTTGCGATGGAATGCAAGCGTGCAATGTGATTTTCGAGCGTTTCCCGAATCGCGTCGGACTGACGGCGCCAGCCGGTTTTATTGAAGATGGGTGTCAGGCGCAGCGCCGCTTGCCGCTAATGTTAGGCGAAGGGTCTTCAGCCGTACAGGCATGGCAGGTTGTGGCGCAGCCTGGCCGCCGATTGTCACAACGCGTTCAAACCAAATATCTGCGTGGAGCGAGTGCGCGCGCCCGCCGGCGCTGGATCCGCAAGCAAGGGCTGCTTGATTAGACCCACCTTGTCTTTATTGATGAGACATCGGTGAATACTAACATGACGCGTTCCTTTGGCCGCGGTCTACGAGGCGAGCGTGTGATCGGGCGCGTGCCGTTCGCGGGCTGGATGACGTTGACCTTCGTGGCATCGTTGCGCTGCGATCGCATGACCGCGCCGATGATGATCAAGGGGGCGCTCAATGGAGAGGTCTTTCTCGCTTATGTCGAGCAGTGCCTGGTGCCTACCCTCAAGCGCGGCGACATTGTCATCATGGACAATGTTCCGGCTCATAAGGTCGAGGGGGTGCAAGAAGCCATCGAAGCAGTCGGCGCCACGCTGCGTTACTTGCCGCCGTATTCCCCGGACCTCAACCCGATCGAGAACGCATACAGCGCTTTCAAGACCTTCCTGCGCAAATGCGCCGAGCGCACTGAAGACGCGCTCCGTCGCCGGACTGGTCAATTCGTGCGACGACTGCGGGCCGACGCCTGCGCTAATTTCTTCGCTCACGCCGGTTATGCAATATGATCGGAATCCGCTCTAATTCATAAAATAACGGCCCTTTAGTGTGCATTCACTGAATTTCAGATGCAGAAAATTGTAAGCCGGCCGAGGAAGAGGCGGCGTAAGCTTCAAGGCGGCATCGACGAGACACGAAAGCCCGGCGGAAACGCCGGGCTTTTTGTTTTTGGGAAGGGACTGCCGAAACAGCGGATCACTCACGCTTTCGCTCAGGACGCGCGCGATGATCCTGCTCCGAAACGGCCGGCCGTTGTGAAAACGAAAGCGGCGGCCCACAGCAACGGGCCCACGAGTTCCGGCCACCAGGGCATCAGGCCCGGCACCAGCACGAACAGCACGAACGGTATGTCGGCGACCGCGATCAGGATGCCGTTGATCCAGTAGCCGTAACGGTCATTGCGCCAATTCAGCGTTAGCGCGACCGCGATCCCTGCGACGGCGAAGAACAAGAGATAGAAGGCGTCCTGCCGCAGCCGGCCCTGCACCATGCCCGACGCGCTTTCGGACAGGCGATAGAGCGAACCCGCGGCGAAGACATGCAAGATTCCCCAAAGCACGTAGAGCGCCGCCCCGATCTTGGCCGCCGGATTTCTCGAATTCATCGCTGCCCCCTCTCGTCCTTGAAAGTCCGCGGCCCGCGTCTAATGCCGCCTGTGCCGCTCGCTTCTTCGGCGGCGCCTCCGCCGCGAGCTGCTTGAGCATATCGGCCGCGTCTTTCATTTTCGGGTCGAGCTTGAGCGCCGCGCGCAAGTCGGCGGCGGCGCCCTGCTTGTCGCCGCTATCGGCCCGCGCCAGCGCGCGGTTGAAGTGCGCCGAGGCGTTGCGCGGATTGATCCTGATCGCGGCATCGTAGTCGATCATGGCGCCCTTCTTGTCGCCAGCTTCGAAACGCGCATTGCCGCGGTTGTAATAGGCTGCGGCAAAGCCCGGCTTTAGCGCGATGGCCTTGCTGTGGTCGGCGATCGCTTCATCGAATTGATGCAGCCCGCGATGCGCATTGCCGCGCCCGGTATAGGCATCGGCCGATTTCGGATCGTAATGGATCGACTCGGAAAAGTCGGCCAAGGCCAGCGCGAACTTGCCGAGCCGCCGGTACATGGCGCCACGTTGCAGATGGACCAGCGCGCGGTTTTCGGCATTGCCGCCGGGCGTGTTGATCAAGGCCGTGCAGGCGGTGATGACGTCGTTGACGTGGTCCAGGCTGAAATGGGTATTGGACACCGGAAAGGTGCAGAGGAAGTATCGCTCGCGGATGTCATCGCGCGTGAGGTTCGTGCGCCGGCCTTGCGCCTTTTCGTCGGCATTGCCGATCTTGGCGAGCACGTCGAGCGCGGGCGCCAGGCCGGGCGCCAGTTCCAGCGCCTTCCTGAGCGAGGCGATGGCTTGCGCGTGCTTGCCCATGCTGTTGAGCGGCTCGGCGCGGTTGACATAGGCGAGCGGGTGGTTCGGCTCGAGCTCGATCGCCTTGTCATAGTCGGCGAGCGCCTTGGCGTTGTCGCCGAGAAAGCCCCAGGCAATGCCGCGGTCGAGATAAAGCGCGCTTTCCTTGGGGCTGAGCTTGATGGCCTCGCTGAAATCGGCGGCGGCGCCTTTCGGGTCCTGCGTCATCACGCGGATGAAGCCGCGTCCCTTCCAGCCGCCGGGATTGTCGGGCGCGAGCTTGATCGCCGCGCCGTAATCGGCCACGGCGCCGGCATAGTCCTTCTTGTTACGGCGCGCGTCGCCGCGGTCGAGCAGGGCGCCGACCTTGTTCGGCTGCAGCTTAAGCAGAGCGCTGTAGTCGGCGATGGCGCGGTCCTCGTCGCCCTTGCGGTGATAGGCGAGCCCGCGCGGCTCGTAGATGTCGGTGCCGAGGCCCGGGTTCATACTCAGCGCCTTGTCGTAGTCGGCGATGGCGCGGTCGTAATGGCCGAGCTTCAAGGACGCGCTGCCGTGCACGAAATAAACCAGCGCCTCGTTGGGCGCCAGCCGGATAGCGGATTCGCTGTCGGCGAGCGCGCGGTCGGGTCGGCCCGCCACGTTCCAGAAATTGGCGCGGTTGATATAGCCGCGCGCGTAATCCGGATCGGTCTCGATGGCCCGGTCGAGGTCCTGCTTGGCGAGGTTGAGCTTGCGGGCGTGGGTGTAAACGTAGCCGCGCTGGGCATAGGCGTCGGCGAGCGCGCGCTTGCTGGCCTTGCCGGCGGCGATGACGGCGGAGCAGGCGGTGACGCGCTGTTCGAGGGTGGCGACCGGCCCGTGGCATTGCGCGTCCGCGGGCGCGGTCTGCGCCAGCGCGGGCAGGCTTGCCGCCGCGACGGCAAAACCGGTCAAAAGTCCGCTCAAAACCACGGTCAACCGCTTGGCGCTCATCGCTTTCCGGGCGGTTCGCCGCCCGCCTCCGTGCCACGGCGCTTGGTAGCTTGCCGTATTCCGGACCGCCGCGACAGGCGCTAATCTTGCCTTGGTCGTCTTGAACCGGCGGCCGTTTCGCGGCGACTAAAAGCACGCGATCCGTCTGTTGGTCGCGACCCCGGTGCCGGCAGTTCAAACGACGGCGCGGAAAATTCGGGAGACCAAGATGAAGTTCAATCTGCGCGCCGGCCTTGCGGCGCTGGCGATGGTCGCGGCCTTGGCCGCCGGCGGCGTGGCCGCCCGCGGCGACGATGCCGCGCAGGTCGACCAGGCGGCGCAATATGCCAAGCGAATGTTCGCCGGACGCTTCGACGCCAAGGGCAAGTCCTACGCCTGCTTCGCGCGGCGCTATGACGCCGCCCATCTCGCCAAACATCCGAAACAGACCGTCAAATACATGACGCTCTTGGTCAGCGCCGAGACGCTGGCGGAAGACAAGCAACTGAATTATGGCTTCCAGTTCAATGTCGGCTTCCGTGACCGCAAGGGCAAATTCAGCTCCAGCGGCTCCTGCGGCCATGCGGCGGCCTATGAAGACTCGGCCGACAAGCTGCACATCGGCTGCGGCGTCGATTGCGACGGCGGCGGCGTTTCGATCGAATTGGCCAATGCGGACAAGGCGGTCCTGCTGCGCCTCGGCAGCGTCGCCATCTGGAACGACAGCAAGCCGGACGACGATCGCGACAGCTTGGAAGCCGGCGCCGACGACGGCGTGTTCCGCCTCGACCGGGTCAAGCTCGATGCCTGCAAGCCGATGATGCGCTCGCAAGACGACAAGCCCGCCACCATGTAAGTCGGGCGGCCAAAGCAAAGGAGAATGCCATGCGTCGACGCAATATTCTAACCGCGGCGCTTGCCGGCGCCGGTGGGCTGATCGCGGCCGCCACGGCTTCGCGTAGCGCTACGGCCGCGCCCGACAAGACGAAGGTCGTCTACCATCTGTCCGACCTCGACAAGGTCGCCTTCGTGCTGGGCAATATCCGCAACCACTACAAGGGCGTCGGCGGGCCGGACAAGGTCACCATTGCGCTGGTGGTGCACGGGCCCGCGCTCAAGGCGTTCCAGAAGAAGGCCGCCATCGCCCGATCTCGCGCGCCATGTCGGCGTCTTCGCCAAGGACGGGCTGCAGCTCAATGCCTGCGGCAACACCATGCGGGCGCAGAAGATCACGCTCGCCGACCTGCTGCCGGGCTTCGTCAAGGCGGAGCAGGGCGGCGTGGTGCGCCTGGTCGAGCTGCAGTCGATGGGCTACGCCTATTTGCGGCCCTGATCGCGCTCACTGCAGCGTGGAAAAATTCGGATAGACCGCACGACGCGGCGCAGGTGCTGCGTCACTCGACGCGCGGCTCGGCTGCGGTCGGGCATAGGCTCTGCGGCGGCTGCGCGGGCGATCGCTCTCGTCGTCTTTGGCCTTGGCGTTGAGCTCCGCGATCGTCGCCGGATTGACGATGGTCTGCGGCTTCAGATTGGCAACCGGAAACCGCTCATGGCCGGCGCCGCCGGCCAAGGTCCGGTTCACCGACGCCGCCGGCGCGCCGGCGTTTTCCACAACCGTCGGGCGGCTCAACAGATAGAACGGCACCACGAACAGCGACAGGCCGAACAGGATGGCGATCATATAGATCACAACCGAGACGGCGAGGTCTCTTGCTTCGGACGGATACATGACGCTTCGGACTATAAACTATTGGCGCGACTATAGTTCCCGGCCAGGATGTCGCATGGGATAACCCGGCCGGCCCCCCGCGCTTGCCCGAAAGGCCCGCGCGGCTAAAATGATAGCCCATCATCGCAATCTCGCCTAGGGAGCAAAAAAATGACCGCCATTCGTGGCTATGTCGCGCCGACCACGGAGGCCGACGCCCTCGGCGTGCACTCGCTAGACCAGTTCGTGCTGGCGGTGCCCGACGCCGCGGTGGCGCAGGAATTCTATGGGCTTTTCGGCCTCGATGTCCGCGCCAAGGGTAACACCCTGGAACTTAAGACTTTTGGCCACGACCATCGCTGGGGCTCGGTGGTGGAGGGCGCCCAGGCCAAGGCGCTGCACCACTTGTCGTTCGGCTGCTACGCCGACGATCTGCCGCGGCTGAAGGCGCGCATCGAGGGCAACGGCGTCAAGCTGATCGATCCGCCGCCCGGCTTCGAGAGCAACGGCTTCTGGTTCCGCAACCACGAAGGCGTGCTGATCGAAATAAAGGTGGCGCCCAAGGTCTCGCCCGACCGCAAGTCCGATAGCCAATGGCTATCGGTGCCGGCGGGCGCCGCCGGCGCGACCACGCGCGAGAAGGCGCCGCCGGTGCGCCCGCGCCGGCTGTCGCACGTGCTCATCTTCACCCGCGACATCGACGTCTCGATCGACTTCTACGCGCGCAATCTCGGCCTGCGCCTGTCCGACCGCGCCGCCGATCTGGTCGCCTTCATGCACGGCATCCACGGCAGCGATCATCATCTGCTGGCGCTGGTGAAATCCTCCGCGCCCGGCTTCCATCATTGCTCGTGGGACGTCGCCAGCGTCAACGACATCGGCCTCGGCGCCATGCGCATGCACGACAAGGGCTATCAGAAGGGCTGGGGGCTCGGCCGCCACGTGCTCGGCTCCAACTACTTCCACTACATCCAGGATCCCTGGGGCAGCTTTTCGGAATATTCCTGCGACATCGACTACATCCCCAAGGAAGATCGCTGGCCGGCGGCCGACCACAAGCCGGAGGATTCGTTCTACCTCTGGGGTCCGGACGTGCCGCGCGAATTCACGATCAATGTCGAGGGCGGCGAGAGCTGAGGCTCACTCCACGATCTTGACTTCCTCGCCGGCTTTAAGCCGGTCGTGGCGCCCGAGCCCGTTGAGCACGCGGAAGCGATCGAGCGCGTGATCGGACACCGCCATGCGGCGGGCGAGCTTGGCCACGCTGTCACCCCTGCCGACCTTGACGATCTTCAGCCGCAGCGGGCGCACCTCATTGCTCTCCTTCAGGCTCATGCGGCGGAAGCTGACGATCAACTCGCGGAACGAGCGGTCGGCCGCCGGCGTCATGGCCTTGGCGGCAAAGATGAAGCGGTAGACGTCGCTGCCGAAGCGTACGGCGAACAGGCGGAACGACCATTGCTCGCCTTTCGCCGTGGCGGTCGCCGCCGGGAAGCCGTTGACGGTGAATTCCTGCACGCTCGTGGGATCGACATTTTCCATCCAGCCCGAATTCAAATAAGCCGGCAGCGACTGCTCGGCCGGCACGCTCACCACGTCGAGCCGCATGGCCTCGCCGCCGCCGGTCTTAAGGCCGAGCACCGCCTGCGCGGTATTGTCGAGGGTAAATCCCGGCGGTGCCAGGAAGGTGAAGCCGAGCTTGGGATGCAGGAAGCGCCGCCCGCGCACGAAACCCTCGCTCGGGTCCTCGCCGTAGACCATGCCGTTAAGGTCGCCGAGATATTCGTTGCGGTCGCGCTCGCCGGTGCCGGGGCCGCTGAACTGGCGGGCATTGGCGAGCGCGTTCTTCACCCGCGCCGGCGTCGAGGGATGCGCCGAGAGGAAGTCGGGCGCATAGCCGCCGGGGGCGCCCGATTTGAGGTCGGCCTTGCGCTGCATGTCGGTCAAGAAGCGCGAGGCGCCGTAAGGATCGTAGCCGGCGCGCGCGGAAATGCCGACGCCGATGCCGTCGGCCTCGAATTCCTGCGCGCGCGAGAAGCTCGCCAGCGCGATCTTGGATTTGGCGAGCGCCAGCGCCGTCGTTTGCGGGTCGCTGACCACTTCGGTCATCACGTGGTCGACCAAGGCGGCCTGGCGCGCCTGCTCCTGGCGGATCTCGGCGTGGCGCGCGATGACGTGGCCCATCTCGTGCGCGATCACCGAGGCGAGCTCGGACTTGTCGTTGGCGAGCGCGATCAGCCCGCGGGTGACATAGAGATGGCCGTTCGGCAGCGCGAAGGCGTTGATCGCCGGCGAGTTGAGCAGCGTCACCTCGTATTGCTGGTCGGGCTTTTCCGACGCCGCCACCAGCCGGCCGACCATCTGGCTGATCATGGCGTGCAGCTCGGCGTTGTCATAGACGCCGCCATAGGACGCGAGGATGCGGGCGTTTTCGCGCTGCTCGGCGGTGCGCGGCGGCGCCGGCGCCGCCGGCTGCGTGAGCTTGGGCAGTTGCAGCGAGACTTGGCCGTTGTCCGGCAGGTTGGCGCAGCCGGCAAGCGCAAGCGCAGCGCGAGCGCGACGCCAGCGCCCGTCAGCCATCTCGCCCTTCGTCCGCCTGCCGCCGTCATGATCCTGCGTGTCTCGCTAGTGCGCGGCCGCCGCGCCGGCGAGCTCGATCTGCTCGGGCGCATCGGCCTCGATGACCGGGCCGCGCCGCTGCTCGAGCCAGCCGCGCACCAGCACCCGACGACCCTCTAGTTGCTTCGGCGCCAGCCCGGCGGCGGCGAATTTGCCCGCATTGCGCCGCAGAATGATGACGCTGAAACCCTCGGTCCATCGCCGCCCGAAATTCACATATATAGTGCCGCCACTTTGGTGCACCGACAAGACCTTGCCTTCCACCAGCGCAAAATGCCCGCGTTCGTCCCTCAGGCGCATGGAACTTTCGGCCGGCAAAGGGGCGAAATTGGGATCGGCCCACAGCCCGCGGCGCCCGGCGCGGGCCGCCCGCTCGACCGCCAGCAGTTCGTCCGCGCAGGCCTTGTTGCCGACTCTGGCGCCGACGCGCGCTTGCCCTTGCGCCAGCAGCGCCTGCTGCAACGACTGCTTTGCCTCGCCCACGAAGGCGAAGGCGACGAGCCGCCCGTAGCGGTCGCGGTCGGGCCCGAGCTTGGCGAGCCGCAGTGTGCGGCCCTCGGCCAGCGCCTGCAGCGCGGCGCGGCTTTGGCCGGTGACTTCGATCGCCGCCAGACGCAGCACGCGGCCGTCGGCGAGCTGCAAGGTGTGGCCGTCGCGCACGGCGGCGACCTTGGCTATGCCGAGCGGCGTGAGCGGGCAAGTTGCTTGCGCGCCCGCGTCCGGCGCGGCGAGCGCCAAGGCGAGACAGAACGCCGTGCCGGGCAGAGCGCGTTTCATGCGCGGCGATTGTCCGAACGGGAAGGCGCCGCCGTCAATAGCGCCGCTGGGCAAGCGGCCCAGCGCCGCCGTGCACGGCCGGCCGCATTATGTTAAATGTCGCTTGCCGGTCCCGTAGCTCAGCTGGATAGAGCAGCGGTTTCCTAAACCGAAGGTCGCAGGTTCGACTCCTGTCGGGACCGCCAGCAATCCGATGCATTTTTCGGATGGATGCGTCGACTGCGCCATGACGTCGCCGCGGTACTTCCGGCAGTGCGACTACGACGTCGCCGGACGGTCGGGACAGAGCGCTAGCGCGTGCCATACATGCGGTCGCCGACGTCGCCGATACCGGGAACGATGTAGCCCTGCTCGTTCACAATCTCGTCGATCGCCGCCGTCCAAATGGGCACCTCGGGATGATGGGCCTGCAACTTCTCGACCGCGCGTGACGTCGCCAGCAGGCAAACGATGCGCACCGATTTTGCGCCGCTTTCCTTCAGGCGATCGACCGCCGCCACGGCCGAATTGCCGGTTGCCAGCATCGGATGCAACACCAGCGCCAGCCGGTCTTCCATGTCTTCGGGCGCCTTGAAGAAATATTCCACCGCCACCAGCGTGCGCGGCTCGCGATACAGCCCGATATGGGCGACGCGCGCCGTCGGCACCAGCTCGAAAATGCCTTTGAGAAATCCCGAGCCGGCGCGCCCGACCGGCGCCAGCACCAGCTTCTTGCCGGCGAGGACCGGCGCCGTCATGGTCGCAAAGGGTGTGTCGACCGGTTGCATTTGCAGCGGCAGATCGCGGGTCGCCTCGTAGCAGAGCAAGGCGCCGATCTCGCTGAACAATTCGCGAAAGACCTTGGTCGAGCGGGTTTTGTCGCGCAGCAATGTGAGCTTGTGCTGCACGAGAGGGTGGTCGACGATGGTGACGCCATTCATGGCAAACCTCGAAGGCTCAAAACACGGTTCCGTCGCTGATGACGCGAAATGGCGGGCCGCCGTCCTGCCGTTTCAGTGCCGCGAGTTTGCGGCCCGCGGCCCAGCTACCGCCCTCCAGCATCTGGCCAAGGGTGAACTGCTGCGCGGGGACCCCGAGCTCTTCACGCACGAGCGGCGCGAGGCGATCGAGCAGCGCGACCGTCAGCGCGCGCCATTCGACGATCAATTCCGAACCCACCTGATGGGATTGATCCGCCTGCGCGCGGTCGCGCAAGACGATGACATCGGAATCAACGAGTAGCCCGCCGTTGCGATACTCCGCGAGGCCGGTGAGGCCGTCGACGCGCGTGACGGTCATCCCCGCCGTCTGCAGCGGCTCGATCAGCGAATAGGCAAGCCATTGCGAAAGCTTGTGCAGGGGCACGAGACCGTTACTTGCGTCGGCGCGCTTGATGGCGCTGTGGCGCCAAGTGTCGCCCAGCGGCGTCCGGTTAGGCCAGATCGGCGCAAAATGAACAAGCAGCTCATGCAGGATGGCCGGCGCCGGGACGGCTCCGCCACTTGCCGTGCCGGCCAGATGATCGAAAAGTCCGCCGGCGCGTGCGCCAACAAAGACCTTTTCGTTTGCCAGCATGCATTGGCCGAGCCGCGCCAGCAGCGCCGCGCGGCCGTCGAGGCCGGCGAGCGCGTTGCTTTCGTTCGCTTGCAAGCCTTTGGCCAGTTCTTCGCCGGTGAGCGCCGCCAGCCGCTCGGCATCGGCCCGCAGCGGGTCGGCAGGGTCGGACGAAAAAAGCCCGGCCGCGAACATCTTGAGGCTGGCAAGCGCCAATCCTTCGGATCGCCCCACGCTCAGGCCAGTGCCGGCATCGCGGTAAAGCCAATCCGCGCCCGCGCCGGCGTCGAGCAGAACCGAGACGATGGCGAGATCGAATTCGGCGCGCGCGCGCGCTCGTGCGTCGGGCCATTGCGCCTTGCGCGCCGTCTCAGCCCAGAGATCGCGTCCGCCAAACACGAAATGCCGCCAGCGCGCGTGCAGCGGCACCTTAAGATCCGGATAATTCTCGCGGATGACATCGGCGACGAAACTTGCGGTCGGGGCAAGCCGCGCCAAATCGATGCGGAAGTGCGGCAGCGCGTCCGCGACGCCGACGGCGAGCAGCTCGTGGGCGCGCTCGCGCACCGCTGCCGCCGTCAACAGCGACAGCGCCGCCGCGCGCTCGGAATCGAGCCTGTGCGCCAGCCCGGGAATGGCTAGAACTCTTCGAGCTTGCGGCCGACGACCGCCTTGAGATCGTCCGTGCCCGGCGCCGCGCCGGGCGCGTAGTAGCCGGCCGCTTTCTTGGCCTCGAGCTCGACCTGCGCGTCGCGGCGGGATGAGCTCGTGCGGGAATCGAGACGCGCTCGCCGATCGCAATGCCGGATTCGACGACAGCGTCGTATTTCATGTTCGACATCGAGACAAAGCGGTCGATGCGCGTGATGCCCAGCCAATGCAGCACGTCCGGCATCAATTGCTGGAAGCGCGCGTCCTGCACGCCGGCGACGCATTCGGTGCGCTCGAAATAGGTGGCGGCCTGGTCGCCGCCCTCTTGTCGCTTGCGCGCGTTGTAGACCAGGAACTTGGTGACCTCGCCGAGGGCGCGGCCCTCCTTGCGGTTATAGACGATGAGGCCGGCGCCGCCGTCCTGCGCGCTCTTCACGCATTCGGCGATGCCGTGAATGAGATAGGGCCGGCAGGAGCAGATGTCGGAGCCGAACACGTCGGAGCCGTTGCACTCGTCATGGACGCGGCAGGTGAGCGTGCGCTTCGGATCCGCGACCGCCGCCGGATCGCCGAAAATATAAAGCGTGATGCCGCCGATCGGCGGCAGGAACGCCGTCAGGTCCGGCCGCGTCACCAGCTCCGGGTAGATGCCGCCGGTCTGCTCGAACAGCGTGCGGCGCAGTCTGTCCTCGCCGACATGGAAGCGCTCGGCGATGCCGGGCAGATACCAGACCGGATCGATCGCCGCCTTGGTGACCGCGATGTCGCCGCCGGGCCGCACGATTTCGCCGTCCGTTTGCACGCCCCATCCGCCCGCGGCGAATTCCGGAATGGTCAGCCGCGCTTTGGTAACCGCGATGGTCGGGCGGATATCGAGGCCTTCGGCGATCTCGTCGCGGAAGTCTTCCGCCACGCGATGGCCCCAGGGGTCGAGCGAAACGATGCGGTCAGGCTCGCGCCACTGCGGGAATGGGCCGATCTCGACGACCGGCGCCGTATTGGTGAGATCGGGCCGGGCGATCGGATTGAGTGCGCCGGACGACACCGCCAAGGCGCGATAAAGCGCGTAGGGGCCGCCATGGGCGCCGATGGCGTTGCGGTCACCCGCCGACGTGATCGTTCCGATAACCGGTCCGCGTTCGCGCGCGCTTGCGGCAGCCCAACTGAGCGGATAGCGGCCGGGAGCGCGGTGGCCCGGGTGCGACGTCAGCCTGATATGGCCGTCTCGGTTCGTGGACATGCAGATTGCCCCACAAAAGCAAAAAGCCCCCTTTCGGCGGACCGAAACGAGTGGCTTCAAAAAAACAATATAAAGGCTGCCAAGGGTTTGCTCAAGGGCGGCGCTGGCCGCGCAAATGAGGCTAAACTGGCGGGGTAAACGAGAAGATAGAGGATTTCGACCTTGGAATTCCGCCAAATCCGGTATGCCCTCGCGGTGGCGAAGGAACGCAGCTTTACCAAGGCGGCTGAGCGCTTAAGCATTTCGCAATCCGCCGTGAGCGAGCAGGTGAAACTGCTCGAGGAGGAGACCGGCTTTCCGCTGTTCCGGCGCGGGCCGCGCGGCATCGACCTGACCGAGCGCGGGCGTACCTTTCTCTACGAGGCCGAGCGCATCGTCGGCGACGTACTCAGCCTTTCCGATACGGCACGGCGGCTGCGCGGCGCGGGGCTCGACACTTTCAAGATCGGCATGGGCTCCGGTATGGCGCAAATCTTCATGCCGCGGCTGTTCGAAAATCTCGACGAGATCATGCCGGGCGTCCGGCTCGAGGTTTTCACAGCGCCGACGCGCAGCATCTTCAATGATCTGCACGAGGAACGCATCGACGCCGGATTGGCGCTCGAATCCGAGCCGGACCGCGTGCCGGCAGGTCTCGTCTTCGAGCGGCTGACCTCGGTCGAGATGGCGCTGATCGCGCACCCCAAACATGCCTTGGCGCGCGCACGCCAGCCGATCGACGTCGGCCGGCTGGCCGCCGAGCCGATCGTGATGAACGAACTGACCGTCGGCTATGGGCCCGTCGTGCTGTCGCTGTTCGCCGACCTCGGCATGCGGCCTAACATTCTGGCAATCGCCAACAATGTCGAGACCATGAAGTCGATCGTGCAGTCGGGCAAAGGCATCGCTATTGTCCCGCGGTTTTGCGCGGATAACGAGGTCGCGCTCGGCGTGCTCAAGGTGATGTCGATAGAACCCGCGCGCAGCATCGCGCTCTCGTTGTTCCGCCGGCGGGAGCCGTTGTCGCGGCGCAAGGAAGGCTATCTGTCGGCGTTGCGCGATGCGCTGAAAGACTAGGTATTTTTGCTAGTTATCGGGAATGCCGATAATGGCATCGCCAAAGCATGGTGGACTTAAATGCGGCGTGCCGCCGATAATGCCCGCATGACGGCACCGCAGGCGCGTTTTCGTATCGGCATCGACACCGGTGGCACCTTCACCGATATCGTCTCGGTCGATGCCGACACCGGCGCCATGCGCGTCACCAAGGTCGCCAGCACCCCCGACAATCCCGCCATCGGTCTCGTGCGCGGCGTCAAGGCCGTGCTGGCGGCGGCCGGCGCAGAGCCCGGCCGACGTGCTTGGCCTCGCCCATGGCACGACGGTCGCGACCAACGCGCTGCTGCAAGGCGAAATCCGTTCGCTCGGTCTGATTGTCACCGAAGGCTTCCGGCATATTCTGGAGATCGCGCGGCAATCCGTGCCGGAGGGCTACGGCAATTCTTATTTCTGGGTGAAGCCCGAGCGCCTGGTGCCGCTGCATTATGTGCGCGAGGCGGGCGGGCGCATGAATTTCCGTGGCGAAGAGCTGCGTCCGCTCGACGAGCAAAGCGTGCGCGCGGCGGCGCAATTCTTCCGCCGCAAGGGTGTGCAGGCGATCGGCGTCTGTCTCTTGCACGCTTACGCCAACGACGCGCATGAGCGCCGGGTCGCCGAGATCGTGGCCGAAGAATACCCGGACGCAACACTGTCGTTGTCATGCGCCGTCCTGCCGGAATATCGCGAATACGAGCGCGCGGTGACCACGCTGGTCGACGCTTTCGTCAAACCGTATCTCGACCGCTACCTCAAGCGCGTGCACAACGCGCTCGGGCCCGATCTGCGCGACAAGCCGTTCCTGGTGATGCAGTCGAGCGGCGGCGTCGCCAGCGCCGAGCAGATTTTGCGCAAGCCCATCACCACGGCGCTGTCGGGGCCGGCGGCCGGCGCGCTCGGGAGCGCGGTGATCGCCGAGATCGCCGGCTTTCCCGATCTGGTGACGCTCGACGCCGGCGGCACGTCGACCGATCTTTGCCTGATAGAGGGCGCCGCGCCGCACCTCACCAATGGCGGCGCGGTTGGGCAGTTCCCCGTGCGCATCCCGATGATCGACATCGCCACCATCGGCACCGGCGGCGGCTCGATCGCCTGGCTCTCGCGCGAAGGTCATCTCAAGGTCGGCCCGCGCAGCGCCGGCGCGGAACCGGGACCGATGTGCTACCCGAACGGCGGCGACGAGCCGACGATCACCGACGCCAATCTCGTGCTCGGCCGTATCCCGCCGGCGCTGATCGGCGGCGGCATCGCGCTCGACCTTGCGCGCGCGCGCGATGGACTTGCGGCGTTGGCCGCGCGCCTGCCCGGCAATATGAGCGCCGAGCAGTTGGCGCAAGGAATCATCGAGATCGCCAATTGGAACCAGGCCAACGCCATCCGGCAATTGACGATCCAGAATGGCATCGATCCGCGCCGCTTTGCGCTCTTGTCGTTCGGCGGCGCCGGCCCCGCGCAATCGCCGGCCATCATGGAATTGCTCGGCATGAGGGCCTGCATCGTGCCGCCTAATCCCGGCAATCTCTCCGCCTTCGGTCTGCTGGCGGTCGACTGGCGCACCGATCACATCGTTACCAAGGTCATGCATGAGGACAATGTCGACCTCGGTGCAATCGCCGCGCATTACGCCGCGCTTGAAAACGAAGCGACCGAAGCGCTTCGGCGCGACGGCATCGAGGCCTCGCGCATCCGCATCGTTCGTGAGGCCGATATTCGTTACGCCGGGCAGTCGATGGAGGTACGCGTGCCGGCGCCAAGCGGCGCGGTCGACAAGACGTTTCTGGCGCAGCTCATCGACGCCTTCAATGCCGCGCATCTGCGGACATTCGGCTACAATTACGCCGGCCGGCAGAAGGTCGAGCTGGTCAATTTCTGCGTCTCGGGGTTCGGCGTGATCGAGCGGCCGAGCATGCCGAAGCTCGATGTCGCGACCGCCAACCCGGATTCGACCGGTGTCCGTCCGGTCTATTTCGACGGCAGCTTCCAAGACACGCCGATCTACGACCGCGCCAGCCTGCCGCCCGGTTACAAGCTCGCTGGACCCGCGATCGTGGAGGAATTCGGCTCGACCACGGTAGTATTTCCCAGGCAAAATCTTGCGGTCGATCCGCACGGCATTCTGATCGTGCGCGTGTCGAAAGAGGCGGCGTCATGAATGTCCACCCGGCGCCGAACGACAGCAAGCCATGGCCGGTCGCGCCTCGCCGCGTCGCCGGCCACGTCGACCCGATCGTACTGCAGATCGTCGAGGGCACGCTCAACTCCATCGAAGCCGAGATTGAATTCGCCATCGAGCGCACCGCGCGCTCGCCGATGATCCGCGAGGCGCACGACTACCGGGTCGGCCTGTTCGACCGCTATTGCCGCAAGCTCACCGGCCGTTCCTATTCGGCCATGCCGAACGCCGTGGTGCGCGATTTTCCTCCGCATACCATGAAGCCGGGCGACGTGTTCCTGATGAACGACACGTACCTGACGGAAGGCTCGATCGGCCATTTGCCGGACCTGTGCTCGACCGTGCCGGTGTTTCACGAGGGTGAGGTGGTCGCCTATATCCAGGCCTTCGGCCATCACGACGACATCGGCGGGCGCGTGCCGGGTTCCATGCCCGGCACCGCGGTCACCGTGTTCGAGGAAGGGCTCGCGATCCCGCCGGTCAAGATTTACAGCGAAGGCGTGCGTAACGATGGCGTGTTCACCATCCTCAGACGCAACACGCGCGTGCCCGAGATGCTGAGCGCCGACATCGACAGCGAGGTGCAGGCCTGCGTCATGGGCGCGCGCCGCATGGCGGGCCTGTTCGAGCGCTTCGGCCGCGCGCAGGTCGAGGCCTGCTTCCAGGCCATCCTCGACAAGTGCCGCGACATCTACCGCAACGAGCTGATCGCCAAGATCGCCGACGGCGAATACGCCTGGGAAGACTACGTCGAGCACGACGGCGTCACCGACCCGAAGTTGCACAAGCTCTCCCTGAAGATGATCAAGAAGGGCGACCGCATCACGCTCGACTTCAACGGCACCGATCCGCAGTCGAGCGGGCCGATCAACTGGCCGGCGGATTATGCCGACGGCGCCTTCCTGATCAAATGGATCGCGCCGATCCTGCGCAATCTCGCCGACACGCCCGAGCGCGCCGCCGAGATCCACGTCAATGAAGGCGTGTGCGAAGTCTTCGACGTCGTCTTCCCGCCCAAGGGCACGCTGATCACGCCGGAATGGCCGGCGGCGACCAACGCGCGCTCCTTCGTGCTGCTGCGCTGCCTCGGCCTGCTCGCCGGCGTGGTGGCGCAGGCGGTGGACGGCCGCATGCCGGCCGATCAGGAAACCATCCGCTATACCGGCTTTTTCGGCAAGGACCAGGACGGCAAGCCGTTCCTGTCGCGCGAGGTGCTCGGCGGCGGATCGGGCGGGCGCTATTACGCCGACGGCAACGACGCCATCCACATCGTGCCCGATTCGCGCAACCAGCCTGCCGAGTTCACCGAGACGCGCTTTCCGCTGCTGGTCGAGAAGCTCGCGCTGCGCACCAATTCCGGGGGCGCCGGCAGGCGGCGCGGCGGCCTCGGCTACGAGAAGCACTATCGCGCCCTCGTCGATTGCCGCACCATCGTGACGGCCGACCGGGTGCGGCTCGGCTGCTACGGTCTCAACGGCGGCAAGGCCGGCCAGCCGTTCTGTGTCACCGTCGACCTCGCAGGGGAGGCGCGCGAGCTCGGCGGTCTCGTCGATGGCGAGCAGGTCACGAAGGGCCAGATGGTGCGCGTCGTCACGACCGGCGGCGGCGGCTGGGGCGATCCGCTCGAGCGCGAGACCGGTCTGGTGCTGCGCGACGCGGTCGAGGGCCGCGTATCGCTGCAAAGTGCGAGCGATGACTATGGCGTGGTTCTCGTCGGCGACGCCGACGGCTATGTTGCCGACGAGGCGGCGACCGCGAAGCGGCGTGCGACAGCTGCGCGCGCAGCGCACGGGGCCGCTGCCGATGATCGACCGCGGCGAGGGATTCGAGAAGATGCTGCGCGGCGAATGCAAGCCGAGAATGAAATAGGATCGGGAACCAAAGAATGGCTATCGAAGTCGCGAAAGTCGAGTTGAAGACCGTGCAGGATGCGAGCGGCGTCGAAGCCTGCATCCAGGCCGGTCAGTTCAGCGCCGATCAGGTGATTGCCGTCGTCGGCAAGACCGAGGGCAATGGCGGCGTCAACGACTTCACCCGCATCCTCGCGGATCAGGCTTTCCGCCGCGTGCTGCTCAAGCATGGCAGGCGCGGCGAAGCCGAGATCGCCAAGATTCCGATGGTGTGGTCGGGCGGCTGCGACGGCGTCATCACCCCGCACGCGACCGTTTTCGCGCGCAACGACAAGGCTGGTCCCGCCTCGCAGGCGCGCCTCGCCATCGGCACGGCGCTGAGCGCCGAACTGCTGCCGGAGGATATCGGCCGTCCCGCCATGGTCGAGAAGGTGGCGGCGGCCGTGAAGGCGGCGATGAAAGACGCCGGCATCGACGACGCCAAGGACGTGCATTACGTGCAGACCAAGACGCCGCTGCTCACCATCGAATCGGTGCGCGATGCCGAGAGGCGCGGTCAGCACGTTGCTTGCGAGGTGCACGATTCCATGGGCGTGTCGAACGGCACCACCGCGCTCGGCATCGCGGTCGCGCTCGGCGAGACGCCCATGCCGCGCGCGGAGCAGATCTGCAAGGATCTCGATCTCTATTCCTCGGTCGCCTCCTGCTCCTCGGGCGTCGAGCTGACGCAGGCGCAGATCGTCCTGCTCGGCAACAAGCCGGGCGCCGGCGGCCGCTACCGCATCGGTCACGCGGTGATGCGCGATGCGCTCGACATCGACGGCATCTACGATTCGATTCGCAACGCCGGCCTCAACCTGCCGGAACGCCCGCGCGCCGAAGACCTCGGCGGCAAGCTCGTGAACTGCTTCATGAAATGCGAGGCCGACCGCACCGGCCTGTTGCGCGGGCGGCGGCAGATCATGCTCGACGATTCCGACGTGCCCTGGCATCGCCATGCCAAGGCGGCGGTGGGCGGCGTTGCGGCCGCCGCCATCGGCGACCCGGCGGTGTTCGTTTCGGTCGACGCCATGCATCAGGGCCCGCAAGGCGGCGGGCCCTGCATTGCCATTATTGACGCCGGGGAGTAGGCGCGCCTGCGGCACGAGGTTTGCTTGCATGCAAGTGAAATTCGGCCAGCGGCCGGATGCGGACTCAGTAAGACGAAATGTCCTGCCAAAACGGGGAGTTATGCAAAATGACCAAGTTCAGTACCACGCGGCGGCAAATGATGGTCGGAGCGCTGGCGACCGCCGGCATGGCGGGCCTGCCGAGGAGGGCAAGGGCCGCCGTCGACAAGGTGAACGTCGGCGTGTTTCCGGTCTCATCGTCGCTGCCCTATTTCGTGGCGATCGACCTTGGCTACTACAAGGAACTCAATATTGAGCCGCAGACGATCAGGCTCATGGGCGGACCGCCCAACGTCGCGGCGCTGATGACCAAGCAGATCGAGGCGGCCGCCGTGATGGTGACGCTGGAGGGTCTCAACGCCGACGTGAAGAAGCCGGGCGTGGCCATGTACATCGCCATGCACAGCCAGAACAAGCACTACGTCATGGAACAGTTCGTGGTGCGCGAGGGGCTCGCCGACAAGGTGAAGACGCTTCACGATTTCAAGGGCCTCAAACTGATGACGGCGCCGGGGCCCGCCAACCTCAACACCGCAAAGGGCATTCTCGCCAAGGTCGGCCTCAAGCCGGGTGACTACACCATCGACCAGCTCGGCATGGGCCAGCACGTCAACGCCATGAAGTCCGGCGTCTTCGACGGCGGCTATACGCTGGAGCCCTCCGCCAGCATCATGCACCAGCTCAAGATCGCCCGGACCGTCGAGGCCGGCGTGATCGCCAAATACGTGCTCGGCGATCCGATGGCCGACGCCTACGCGGCCGGTTGCGCGCTCACCACCGACTTCATCGAAAAACGCCCCGACGTCGCCAAGCGCTTTGCCGAAGGCTGGGCAAGGGCGATCGAATACATCAAGACGAACCGCGCGGCCGCGCAAAAGCACCTTGCCAAGAACACGATGACGCCGGTGAATCTCGTCGATATCGTGCCGCCGCTCGGCTATATCATGACCAAGGACATGAGCCCCAAGCAGCTCGGCTATTTGCAGACCTTCGCCGATTTCGGCCATGACGTCGGCGTCGTTCCGGAAAAGGTCGACGTCAAGAAGTACCTGAAGTCGTTCTGAGGCGTGCCCCGCGATGAGTGACGTGCAATGAGCGCAGTCGAGCACGCGGTCCGCGTGGCGTCGGCGAGCGCACCGGCGCCGCCGATCAGCGGCACGGCGAAGCGCCCGCACGTCACCATCCGCGGCCTGTCCAAGCGTTTCGACCAGGTACCGGTCTACCAGAACTTCGATCTCGACATCCCGCGCGGCGAGCTGATCTCGGTGTTCGGGCCGAACGGCTGCGGCAAGAGCACGCTCATCAACATGATCGCCGGCCTCATTCCGGTCGATGCCGGCGAGATACTGTTCGATGGCATGCGGCTCGATCAGATCAAGTTTGGTTACGTGTTCCAGAACTACCGCGAGGCGCTGTTCCCCTGGCTGCGCGCCTTCGACAACATCTCCTATCCGCTGAAGATGATGAAGGTGGCGCCCGCCGAGCGCCGCGCCCGCACGGAAAAGCTGGTCGAGCATCTCGGCATCAAGCTCGACCTCAATCTCTATCCCTACCAGATGTCCGGCGGGCAGCAGCAGCTGGTCTCGATCATGCGCGCGCTGATCGTGGAGCCGGAGATCCTGTTCCTCGACGAACCGTTCTCGGCGCTCGACTACGAGATGACGCTGTTCATGCGCGAGCAGCTGCAGCGCATCTTCATGGAGACCGGCACCACCACCATGCTGGTGTCGCACGATCTCGAAGAAGCCGTTTATCTCGCCGACCGCGTGCTGCTGCTGTCGCGTCATCCGGCGCGGGTCGCCGATTTCACGCCGGTTGTCGCGGCGCGGCCGCGCACGGCCGCCACGCTCTCCGATGCGGATTTTGTGCACACCAAGGCGCATTGCCTCGAAGTGTTCCAACGCGAGGTGCGCCGCGCATGAACGCGAAAAGCCTTCAACCCTTGCTGCCGGTCGTCGGCGTTGCCGGATTGCTGGCGATCTGGTCGCTGGCCGCGTGGCGGCAGTGGGTCGATCCCGTGCTGCTGCCGTCGCCGGAGTCGACCTTCCACGCCTTGTGGAGCGGCATGCACGGCGACCTCGGCTTCGACTTCGTCAAGACCGTCTATCGCACGGCGGTCTCGACCCTGATCGCCGCGGTGATCGCCATTCCGCTCGGCATCGTGCTCGGCTCTTCGGAAAAGGTCTACCGGTCGCTTGAATTCGTCATCGACTTTTTCCGATCGACTCCGGCGTCCGCCATGTTCCCGCTGTTCCTGGTGCTGTTCGGCGTCGGCGACGAGACCAAGATTTCGGTCGCCGCTTTCGGCGCCATCCTTGTTATTCTGTTCAACGTCGCTTACGGCGTCATGAACGCACGCAAGACGCGGCTTCTCGCCGCGAAAGTGATGGGGGCCTCGCGCCTGCGCGTTCTGTTCGACGTCATGTTGCTCGAATCGCTGCCGCAGACCTTCGTGGGCTTGCGCAATGGCGTCTCGCTCGCGCTCGTCATCATCGTCGTTGCCGAGATGTTCATCGGCTCGCAAGATGGGCTCGGCCATAGTGTTTTTGAAGCGCAGCAATTGTTCGACATGCCGCGCATGTATGCCGCCATCTTCGCCGCCGGCGTGCTCGGTTACGGGCTTAATCTCTTGTTCATCGTAATCGAGCGGCGCTTCGTGCATTGGTCGGGTAAGTAGCGATTGACTTCGATGCCGGACGAAAGCCTCACGCGGAAATCCGCCGGCGAGCTCGTCGCGCTCATAAAGTCGCGCGCGGTGAGCCCCGTGGAAGTGCTCGACGCCCATCTGGCGGCGATCGAGCGCGTCAACCCGAAGCTCAATGCCATCGTCACGCTTGCGGCGGACAAGGCGCGTCTCGCTGCGCGCGCCGCCGAGGATGCGGTGGTCCGCGGCGGGCCGACCGGCCCGCTGCACGGCCTGCCGATCGGCATTAAGGACATCACGCCGACCGCGGGCATCCGCACCACCTTTGGCTCGCCGCTGTTTAAAGATCATGTGCCGGACGAGGACGCCGAAGCGGTGCGGCGGCTCAAAGCCGCAGGCGCGATCGTGCTTGCCAAGACCAACACGCCGGAATTCGCGGCCGGCGCCAACACGGTGAACGCGGTGTTCGGTGCCACCCGCAATCCCTGGAATCCCGCCTTGAGCCCGGCCGGGTCCTCGGGCGGCTCGGCGGCGGCGGTCGCGAGCGGCATGCTGCCGCTCGCGCAAGGCACCGATTTCGGCTGCTCGGTCCGCATGCCGGCGGCGTTCTGCGGCATTGTCGGTATCCGCCCGACGCCGGGGCTCACGCCGAATTATCCGATGCCGCTCGCCTGGGATCCCGGACAGGTGCACGGCGCGCTCGGGCGCACCGCCGAGGATGTCGCGCGTGCGTTGGATGCGCTCGCCGGCTTCAGCCGCATCTCGCCGATCTCGGTGGCGCCGCCGTGGAAGAGCGCATTGGCCGAAGTCGAAGCGTGCAACGATGTTAAGGGCTTGCGCGTCGCCTATGTGTCCGACATCGCCGGCATCGGGGTCGACGGCGAGATCGACGCGATTTGCCGCGCTACGGCGCAATCGTTGCGCGATGCCGGCGCCGGCGTGGAAGAAATTTTGTTCGATGCATCCGAAGGCCGCGACCCGTATCAAGCCTGGCGCGGGCTCTGGATGGTCGGCCAGCAATTCGCCAATCTCGATCGTCTGGAAGAATTCGGTGCCAATCTGAAAGGCAATGTGAAAGCCGGCCTGAAGGTCACGGCGCTCGATTTCGCGGCCGCCGAGCAGACGCGCCGGAAATTGTTTCTGCGGTTTCGCGATCTGTTCGAGCGTTTCGATCTGCTGCTGACGCCCGCCTCGCCGGTGAAGCAATTCCCTGTCGAGCAGAATTTTCCGACCGAGATCAACGGCAAGAAGCTCGCAAACTACACCGATTGGATCGCCGGTTCGTTCCTGATCACATTGATGAGCCTGCCGGCGGCAAGCGTTCCGGCCGGCAAGACGAGCGACGGCCTGCCGGTCGGCATGCAGATCGTCGGCGCGCGTTTCGAGGAGCCGCGCATTCTTTCGCTTGCCAAGGTGATCCAGCGTATGCGGCCAATCGGCTGGCCGCCTTACTGCTGAGCGGCGGCTGCGCGCGCGGCGAAATCGGCGCGGCTTGTCGGTTCGCGTCCGTGCAGCCAGCGCGGGATCATTTCTAGCCGCTGGGATGGCCACGCACGGCCAACTCCCAGAGCCGGTTGGGGCTGAGCGGAATCTCGCGCAACTCGACATTCTTTGCGGCCAGCTCGAGTGCGTCCTCGAGTGCCTGGGCGAACAGGGGCCCGACGGGAATGGCGCCGGCTTCACCCGCGCCTTTAATGCCCATCGGATTGAGCGGCGAGGGGGTCACCATGTGCTCCAATTGCATCGTCGGCACCTCCAGCGCCGTCGGCAACAGGTAGTCGGCGAGCGAGGCATTCAGCAATTGCCCCTCGTCGTCATAAACGAGCTGTTCGTAGAAGGCGTTGCCGATGCCCTGGGCAACGCCGCCGTGGATTTGGCCAGCGAGTATGAGCGGATTGATCACGGTTCCGCAGTCGTGCACGACCACGTATTTGAGGATTTGCAGCATCATCGTCTCGGGATCGACCTCGACGATCATGGCATGCACGCCGTTGGCGGTGGCACCGCTGGGCGGACCGAAATATTTCGTCGCTTCCAACCCGGGCTCGGTGCCGGGTTTGACCGCGCCGCGCATGGGATTCGCTCGCGTGGCCAGCTCGCCGAGCGTGATCGATTGGCCGCGCACGCCGGCGATCGAAACCTTGCCGTCCTCAATGATCAGGTCATCCTCGGCGCATTCGAAGTGCTCGGCGGCGAGCCGCAATACCTTCTGGCGTACCGCTTTGGCCGCCTCGTTGACCGCGTTGCCGGCAACCACGGCGCCACGGCTGGCGAACGTGCCGGCGCCCCAGTAGAACTGGTCGGTATCGCCGGTCACCACGTCGACATTGCGGATATCGACACCGACCTGATCCGCGACGATCTGCGCGAAGCTGGTGAAATGGCCTTGACCTTGCGTTCCGATGCCGGTGGCGACGCTGACCTTGCCGTTCGCCTGCACCTGCACCTTGGCGCCTTCGTAGGGGCCGATGCCGGTGCCTTCAACGTAGCAGGCGACGGCGACGCCGACATGACGCCCTTGCGCGCGCAAAAGCGGCTGCTCCTCGGTGAGGAATTTCTTGTAGCCGATGGCGTCCAGCGCCTTGTCGAGCACGGGTTCGTAGTTGCCGCTGTCATAGGTGAGCGGCGCGAAGTCTTGGTAGATGATCTCGTTGTTGTAGGGAAATGCGTCCGGCGGAATGAGGTTCCGCCGCCTGATTTCGGCGCGGTCGATGCCCAGATCGCGCGCCGCGAAATCGAGCAGGCGCTCTATCACGAATACGCCATGCTGGCGGCCGGCGCCGCGATAGGGCGTGACGATGGTCTTGTTCGTGAACACGACGGTGAAGGTGCTGTCGTAGCTTGGCACCACGTAAGGGCCGAGCAGCGTGCACTGGCTGTTGATGGGCACCGTCAGCCCGTAAGGGTCATAGGCGCCGCTATCGTGCAGAAACACGTCTTTGACGCCAAGGATCTTTCCGTCGCGCGTGAGTGCGATTTCGGCGTCGTGAATTTGGCCGCGCTCGTGCGTGGTGCCGACAAAATGCTCAAGCCGGTCCTCGATCCATTTGATTGGTCGGTTGAGCTTGATCGCCGCCCAGGGCAGCAGCACTTCTTCGGGATAGAACATCATGATCTTAGGCCCGAAGGCGCCGCCGACGAAGGGCGCGATGACGCGGACTTGGCGCTCGCTCAAGGACAGCATGGCGGCGAGCCCATTGCGGATGAAGACGGGCGCCTGGGTGGTATCCCAAACCGTGAGATGATTGGCGCGGGCGTCCCATTGCGCGACGACGCCGCGCGTCTCGATCGGCGACGACATGCCGTGTTCGTAACGAAACCGTCGCCGGATGACGTGGTCGGCCTTGGCCAGGGCCGCGGCATAATCGCCTTTGCACTGGCGCACATGGGCGGCCACATTCGAACGCACGTCCTCATGGACCAGCGGGGATTCGGCGGCGAGCGCCTTCTCCAGATCGACCACGGGGGCTAGCTGCTCCAGCTCGACGACGATGTCGGAAAGGGCGTCTTCGGCGATATAGCGGGTCTCGGCGATCACGATCGCCAGCGGCTCGCCGACATGGCGCACCTTATCCTTGGCGAGCGGCACCTGGGTGCGCTGGTTGAAGGTGATGCCCGCGATCGGCGGCGGCGGAACCAGCAACGGGCCGGGCTGCCAATAGGCACCGAGGTCGGCAGCCGTATAGGCCGCGATGACGCCGGCACGTTTGAGCGCCGCGCTCACGTCTATATTCACAATGCGGGCGTGCGCGACCTGGCTGCGCAGCACGGCAGCGTGCAACAAGCCGGGCAGTTCCACGTCGTCGACGAACAAGGCTTGTCCGACGAGGAGCCGCTGGTCCTCGTTGCGGGTGATCGCCTCGCCAAAGTAGCGCGTTGCCATCGACTAGCCTCGCATCCGCGCCGCCGCGGCGAGCACCGCGTCGACGATGTGTTGGTAACCGGTGCAGCGGCAGAGATTGCCCGACAGCGCCTCGCGCACCTCGACTTCGTTCGGTGCCGGATGTTCGGCGAGGAAGGCGACCATGGTCATCAAGATGCCGGGCGTGCAATAGCCGCATTGCAGGCCGTGGCACGCGTGCATGGCCTCCTGCAAGGGATGCAATGTGTCCGGTCGTCGGCGCCAGGCCTTCGACCGTCGTGAGCTCATGGCCATTCGCTTGCGCGGCGAATATCAGGCAGGAGCGTACCGGCACGCCGTCATAGAGAATGGTGCAGGCGCCGCACACGCCATGCTCGCAGCCGACATGCGTACCCGCCAGCAGCAGCTCGTGACGCAGAAAATCGCTCAGCAGCATGCGCGCCTCGGCGCGCCGCTGATAGCGCTTGCCGTTGACCGTCAGGGCGATATCGTGCACGTCCTCAGCCATCTTGCGCGCGCTCCAGTGCGGTGCGCACGGCGCGCTTCACCAGCACGCCGGCAAGATGGCGCTGGAATTCCTTGCTGGCATGGATGCTGCCGGGAGGATCGATGGCATTCTGCACCGCCGCCGCGGTTTCCGCGACATCGGCGCGGTCGGCCGGCTGTCCGATCAGCGCCGTCGCGACATCGCTCACGTCGATGGGTGTCTCGCCGGCACCGCACAATGCGATCCGCGCGCCGTCGCATCGCCCATCCTCGCCGAGTGTCACGCCGGCGGCGATGCCCATCAGCGCGTAGTCGCCGCGCCGGCGCGCCACCTCCATGAAGCAGAAGCCGCTGCGGCCAGTGCGCGCCGGCAGTTCGATTTCCACCAGCATCTCGTCCGGTGTCAGCGCCGTGGTCAGTTGCGCGACGAAGAAGTCGCGGGCGTCGATCCAGCGCTCTCCCGCTGCCGATTGCGCTCGTAATCGGCCGCCGAGCGCCAGCACGATCGCCGGCAGTTCCGATGCCGGATCGGCGTGGGCAAGGTTGCCGCCCAGCGTGCCGCGGTTGCGGATTTGCGGGTGCGCGATGTACGGCAGCGCTTCGCGAACCAGCGGCAAAGCCTCGGCGACCAGCGCATCGCGCTCAAGGGCGCGGTAGCGGGTCAGCGCGCCGATCCGCAACGCATGGCCGTTCTGGCGTTGGATGCCGGACAAGCCGGTCAACGGATTGAGGTCGATGATGACCGACGGTTGTGCTAGCCGGAAATTGAGCGCTGGAACCAGGCTCTGGCCGCCGGCAAGAAACCGCGCATCCTCGCCATGCTCGGCCTTCAGCGTCAGGGCCTCGTCGAGCGAGGCAGGCGCGATGTATTTAAAAGGTGCCGGTTTCATGGCGTGCGCCGGCCAGTATAGGCCGATCATCATCGGGCGGGGACGGGAAGTGATGCGCCGGCGCGCCTATCGGATAAGACGATGCTGCAATTTCAATTTCCGATGCCATCGAAGCCCATTTTTTCCCGCCGCATGAATAAACATTGGGCGTGCCACGGCGGACGGCGCTTGCGAGTATTTCACAATGGCTTCCGGCGTGCCATATCAGACCACGCGAGGCCGCATCGCGCGCCGCCATAGCAAGGCCGCATCCTGGACGAGGCAAGACCACCATGGACCTCATTCTCAGAAACGCACGACGGATCGGCGCCGAGGGCGAACTGACCGACATCGGGATCGCCAGCGGCCGTATCGCCGCGATCGAGCCCGGCCTCGCGGCCGAAGGCGAAACGATCGATCTCGGCGGGCGCCTGGTCTCGCCCGGCTTCGTCGAAACGCATATCCACCTCGACAAATCCTGCATCCTCGACCGCTGCAAGTCGGATCGCGGCGATCTCGATGAGGCGATCGCGGAAGCGGCCAAGGCCAAGGCGGCGTTCACGCCCGAGGACGTGCACGCGCGCGCGGTGCGCACCCTGGAAAAGGCGATCCTGCAAGGCACGACGCACATGCGGACGCATCTCGAAGTCGATCCCGGCGTCGGGTTGCGCGGGCTCGAGGGCGTGCTGCCGCTCGTCAAGCAATACGCCTGGGCGATCGACCTCGAGATCTGCGTGTTCCCGCAGGAGGGCCTGCTGAACAATCCCGGCACCGACGAGCTGATGGTGGAAGCGCTCGATCGCGGCTGCCGCGTCGTCGGCGGCGCGCCCTATACCGACAGCGACCCGCCCGGCCAGATCGACCGCATCTTCGAGCTGGCGCGCGATTACGATATCGATATCGACATGCATCTCGATTTCGGCCCGACCGCCGAAGGCATGGACCTCGATCACGTCTGCCGGCGCACCGAAGAATTTCAGTATGGCGGCCGCGTCGCCATCGGCCACGTAACCAAGGCGGCAAGCCTGTCGATGCCGGAGTTCGACGCCATGGCGAAGCGGCTGGCCAATGCCGGCGTCGCGCTCACCGTTTTGCCGTCCACCGATCTCTACCTGATGGGACGCAACCACAAGCACGACCACAACATTACGCGCGGGGTGGTGCCGGCGCACAAGCTCCTGCAGCACGGGGTGAACTGTTCGCTGTCGAGCAACAACATCCTCAACCCGTTCACGCCGTTCGGGGATTGCTCGCAGGTGCGGATGGCGAACCTGTACGCCAATATTTGTCAGGTCGGAAAGAAGGCCGACATGCGCGAGTGCTTCAACATGGTCACGTCGCGGCCGGCCGCGATGATGCGGCTCAAAGACTACGGGCTCGCTGTCGGCAAATCCGCCGATCTTGTGGTGCTCGACGCCGCCGAGCCGGACATGGCCGTCGCCGAGCTCGCGCCGGCGCTCTACGTCTTCAAGCGCGGCCGCAAGACGGTGTCCCGCCAGCCGGCGGCGCTGCATCGCCCGCAATGATCGCGCACGATCCGTGCAATGCGCCGGGCGGCGGCGACCTCGGTCTGCTCGATTGGCTGGCAGAGAAGTCGTTACAATAGTCCGCGCAATTTCGTTGCGCTTGCGGCTACCGCCGATAAGTCTTGTCCAGCTCAACCACCGCGTCGATGCCCATCAGTGCGCTGAATTCGGGAAATTTATAGAGCGGAAAATTGCCGCCGGCGCTGGACCCGTGTTCTTTGAGGTAGCGATAGACGGTGCGCAGCGCCTCGCCCGCGGCGAGAAAGCCGAGTGCCGGGAAAATGGCGATCGAATAACCGATCTCCTGAAGCGTCTTGGCATCCGCCAGCGGCGTACGGCCGCCCTCGACCATATTGGCCACCAGAGGCCGGTCGAAGCTTCGGCCTATGGTGCGCATTTCTTCGAGGCTTTCAGGGCTTTCCACGAAAAGAATGTCGGCGCCGGCCTTGGCGTAGGCATCCGCACGGCGCAGCGCCTCATCGAGTCCAAGTGTGGTGCGCGCGTCAGTGCGAGCGATGATCAGAAAGTCGCTGGAGTCGCGGCTGGCTACCGCAACCTTGATCTTGTCGACCATGTCTTCGAGCGCCACCACACGGCGACCCAGCATGTGACCGCATCTCTTGGGAAACTCCTGGTCCTCGAGTTGAATGGCGGCCGCGCCGGCGGCTTCGTAGCCGCGCACCGTATGTTGAACATTGAGCAGTCCGCCATAGCCGGTGTCGCCGTCGGCGATGAGCGGCGTCGTCGTGGCGCCGGCGATCATCGCGACGCGGCTCACCATATCCGTGTAGGTCGCGATCCCGGCATCGGGCAGTGCCAGATGGGAAGCCACGGTGCCGTAGCCGGTCATATAGAGGGATTCGAAGCCCAGCTGATCGGCGATCTTGGCCGAAATTCCGTCGAACACACCCGGAGCGCTCAGCAGCTCCGGTCTTGCCAGTCGCGCACGGAGGTTGGAATGTTGTGGTCCGTTCATGCTCATGCTTGTGCTCCCGCTTCCGCCACGATGCCGCCGGTGAGAGTCCGCAGCAGATTGTGCTACGCCGTGCCGATTGTGTACAGTTCTTTCATACGGAGGTCACCCGCATGAGCGCTCGGCCACTTGGCGGAATCGACAGGGCGACGGTCGAAGCTTTGATGGCGGCGAGCGGCGTGAGCCCTGCTCCGGCAGAGCTCGATGCGGTGGTCCGCTCGCTCGCCCGCATGCACAGCGCGGCGGCGAGCCTGCTGCAATCGTCGTCCTTCGACGAAACCGGCGAGCGGTTCTTTCGTCTGCTGGAGAACGATGCCAGCGAGGGGACCGGCCGGTGAAGGATGTCACGGCGCTGACCCTGCGCGAGGCGGCCGTCGCCATATCCGAGCGCCGCTTGCACGCAGAGGCGCTGGTCGAAGCAAGTCTCGATCGCATCGAACGCCTGCAGCCGGTGCTCAACTGCTTCATCCGTGTCACGGCTGAAGCGGCGCGCTTCAAAGCCCGCGCGGCGGACATGTCGGTCAAGGCGGGGCATGCGCTCGGTCCGCTTCACGGCGTGCCGCTTGCGCACAAGGACATGTTTTACCGCGCCGGCGAAGTTTGCACCTGCGGTTCGAAAATCCGCGCCGGCTTTGTCCCCGACCATACCGCGACCGTGCTCGCGCGCTTCGACGCCGCCGGCGCCATTGAACTCGGCCGCCTGAACATGGCGGAATTTGCCCTCGGACCGACCGGTCACAACGATCATTTCGGACGCTGCCGCAATCCGTGGAATCCCGACCACATCACCGGCGGTTCGTCGTCCGGCTCCGGCGCCGCCGTGGCCGCTGGGCTCGTTTTCGGCGCGCTCGGCTCCGATACCGGTGGATCGGTTAGATTGCCGGCGGCGATGTGCGGCGTGGTCGGCATAAAGCCGACGCAAGGTCGCGTGAGCCGTTGCGGCGCCATGCCGCTATCGCATTCGCTCGATTGCATCGGGATTTTGGCGCGCAACGTCGGCGACTGCGCGCGGCTGTTGTCCGTAATCGCCGGGTCCGACGATCGCGACGGCACGGCGAGCCGCCGCCCCGCGCAGGATTTCGAGCGCGGTCTCGACGAGGCGGGCGGCGCCAACGCGCTCGCCGGCGTGACGGTCGGCGTACCCGACCGATATTATTACGAGGAGACCGATGACGAAGTGGCGGAGCTGCTGGCGAAGAGCCGCGCCGTCCTTGCCGGCCGCGGCGCAAAGATCGTCGAGGTGCCGATCGGCGATCACGGCGCGATTGCAGAGCTGGCGACCATAGTGATGACCGCCGAGGGCGCGGCGCTGCATCTGCCCTGGTTGCGCGACCGCGCGCCCGACTATTCGGATCAGGTGCGCGCGCGCTTGCTGGTCGGCCTGGGCGTGCCTGCCACGCTCTACGAGCAGGCACTGCAGGCACGGGCGCGCCTGCTTGATGAGTTATTGCGGCAGACGTTCTCGCAATGCGACGTGCTGCATGTTCCGGTCATCAAACTGCCGGTGCCGGCCGCTGCCGAAACGGACGTCGGCGGGTCGGCGGGAATGGCGGACGTGCTCTCCCGCATCGTCGCTGCGACGCGTCCGCTCAACTATTTCGGCCTGCCAGCCCTGTCGGTGCCGATCGGATTTACCCGCAACGGTTTGCCGCAGGCCATGCAGCTCATTGCGCGGCCGTTTCGCGAAGCGCTGTTGTTTCGCATCGGCGCCGCCTACGAGGCGGTGGCGGGGCGGAGAGGCGAGCGGCCGCCGCTTTAGCGGCTTCAAGAATGGCGGTGACGCGGCGACCCCAGACTTGCTCTCGGCGTCAGCACGTCGCGCACCATGTTGGCGTGGGTGTTGGCGTAATGTCCGCCGTAAGCGCCGCGTTTGACGAAGGCGCCATCGCCGGCGCGGCCGACATAGTTGCCTTTCTCGATCACGACCTTGCCGCGCGACAGCACCGTTTCGGTGTAGCCTTTCACTTTGAAACCTTCATAGGCGCTGTAATCGATATTCATGTGATGGGTATGACCGTTGAAGGCGCTGATCGTTTCCTCACGCGCCGGATCGAAGATCACGATGTCGGCGTCGCTGCCGACCGCGATCGTGCCCTTCTTCGGAAACAGCCCGAAGATCTTTGCCGGCGCCGTCGATGTCAGCTCGACGAAGCGATTGAGCGAGATGTGTCCGGCGCTGACGCCGTAATGGTAAATCAGACTCATGCGGTTCTCGATCCCGGGGCCGCCGTTGGGAATCTTGCTGAAGTCGTGGCGCCCCAATTCTTTCTGCTCTTTGAGGCAGAACGGACAATGATCGGTCGAAATGACGTCGAGCGCGTGCGAGCGCAAGCCGCCCCAGAGCTCGTCGTGATTCCACTTTTCGCGCAGCGGCGGAGTCAGCACGTATTTGGCGCCGTCGAAGCCCGGTTCGTCGTAGCGATCGACGTCGAGCAGCAGATACTGCGGGCAGGTTTCCGCGTGCGCCATGACGCCACGCGCCTGCGCCATGCGCAACTCGTGCAATGCGTCATAGCAGCTCAAATGAACGATATAGACCGGCGCGCGCGCCACCTCCGCGATCGCCAAGGCGCGGTGCACGCCTTCCGCTTCCAGCCGCGTCGGCCTGGTCAGCGCATGATATTTCGGCTCGACGTGGTGTTGCGCAAGCGCGATCTTGACCAGCTCGTCGATGACGATGCCGTTCTCGGCGTGCATGCAGACAAGCGTGCCGTCCTCGCCCGCCTTGCGCATCGCACGAAAGATGGTGCCGTCGTCCGCCAAGAGCGCGCCCGGGTAGGCCATGAACAATTTGTAGCTGGTGACGCCGCCGTCGGCGAGACTGCGCATCTCGCCGATGCGGTCCTGCGGCATGTCCGTCACGATCATATGAAACGCATAATCGACCGCGGTGTTGCCCTCGGCCTTGGCGTGCCAGGAATCCAGCGCCTTGATCGTCGAATTGCCGCGTGTCTGCACGGCGAAATCGATAATGCAGGTGGTGCCGCCGTAGGCGGCCGCGCGCGTGCCGGTCTCGAACGTATCTGACGTTGTCGTGCCGCCGAAAGGCAACTCAAGGTGCGTGTGCGGATCGATGCCGCCCGGAATCACCAGCTTGCCGGACGCGTCGATTTGCTTATCGGCGTCTATGACCAGGTCTTTGCCGATCAGAGTGACTTGGGAGCCCTTGATGAAAACGTCAGCGTGATAATCGTCGACCGCGGTCACGATGCGGCCGTTCTTGATCAGTACACTCACTTTGGGCTCCCCGCTGGCGGTTTGACAGGCCCCGGTTCTGATGTATCATTCTCATATTGAAGCGGCGCACAAGAGCTTTTCTGACCGCCCCACCGGGCTTCAATAAAACGCGCAATCCAACTTGGCAAAACAGAGGAGACGGGTATGGCGCAGATGAGCCCAGGTCGTGTCCCACGCAACGCGTGGTCGCGTCGGTCATTCATGAAAGCGACGGCTGCCGGTGTTGCAACCGGCGTCATGGCTGGCGGCCTGCCGCGAGGTGCGGCGGCGGCGGACGCGGGATTGCGAAGCGTCGGCCTCGGGGTCAGCATCATCAACGACATTCAGGGCAAGGCGACCAAGGATCTGGGTTTCCCGATCGTCGGTCAGGCGCTCGGCTACGGCGCGATGTTCAGCAAGATGCTGAACCAGAACGATCAATACGAGATCGCCGAAGGTTATTTCAACGATCTGCGCGTCATGGGACCGGCGAAGGTTTGGCAGCCCATCGACACCAAGAAGCTCAAGGACTGGGACAAGGTCACCAATCTCTGCAAGACCGGCAAGCTGACGCCGGAAGCGACGGTAGGCCAGGGCGATGCCCCTTACAGCCTGATGTGGTGCGATGAACACGGCGCCCGGGTGGACGGGCCTTCCCGCTACATCATCCTGACGCCGGCGTGGCACAACGCCGACTCCATGGGCTACAATTCGAAGGCGACTGGGCGCCCCATCGAAAGCTGGGGCGAACTGCTCAACAAGGATTGGTCCGGCAAGGTAGCGCTGCTCAACGTGCCGCAGATCGGCACGATGGACGCGGCAATGGCGGTCGAGGCGCTCGGTCTGAAGAAATTCGGCGACAAGGGCAACATGACCAAGCCCGAGATCGATTTCCTCATCGACTATCTGATCCCGCTGAAGAAGAAAGGTCACTTCCGCGCCTTCTGGGAAACGTTCGGGCAGTCGGTCGATCTCATGGTCAACGGCGAAGTGGTGCTGGAGAGCATGTGGTCTCCGGCCGTTGCCGCGATCCAGGCCGAAGGCGTGCCCTGCGTCTATGCCTTCCCGAAGGAGGGCATGCGCGGCTGGCACGGCGGTCTCGCCATTTCGGCCAAGGTGCGCGGCAAGCAGCTCGACCAGGCTTACGAGTACATCAATTGGTGGCTCTCCGGCTGGGCGCCCGCCTTCGTCGCCCGCCAGGGCTACTATCACTCGGTTCCCGACAACGCCAAAAAATTCCTTTCGGCCGAGGAATGGGACTATTGGTATATGGGCAAGCCGGCGGCGAAAGACCTGTCCGACCCGTTCGGCACCGTCATCATCAAGAAGGGCCACACGCGATCGGGCGGCTCCTATTGGAAACGGTATTCCAAGATCGCGGTCTGGAATTCGCTGATGAAGGAGAACGACTATCTGGTCAAGCGCTGGACCGAGTTCCTCTCCGCTTGACGTTCAGAGACCGTTTGGAAATCGGGAGGCGCCGCCGGCTTCGGAGCTGGCGGCAGCCCCTTCCGGGCATGGTTGAAACGTGACCACGGTCGAGAACTACGGGAAAATTCCGCATATCGCAGCTGCGCCGCGTGGACTGATCGGCGGCGCGCCCGTGGCGCAAGCCGGCCCCGAGGCCGAGCGCACGTACCGCCGGGAACCCGGCTTTCCGGTGTCCGTGCTGATCGCACCGGCCACGCTGTGGCTTGTGGTCTTTCTCTTTCTGCCTCTTATCTTCATCTTCATTTTCAGCTTCTGGAAGGCGAGCGGCCACGGCATGACGCCGGCCTTCACGCTCCAGCATTACCGGGACTTTTTCGTCTCGGAGGGCTTTTTCAATCCAAAGAGCCCGGAATATCTCACCTTGTCGGTCTTCATTCGCACGCTGTGGAGCACGTTCCGCTTCACCATCACGGTGATGGCGTTTTGTCTGATCCTTGCCTATCCGGTGGCTTATTACCTGTCGATGCAGGTGGAGAATTTCAAATGGCAGCTCACCCTGTTTTTGCTGTCCATGGTCCCATTCTGGACCAGCTATCTCATTCGCGCGGTCGCCTGGCTGCCGATGCTCGGCCGCCACGGCCTGCTGAACGAGTTCATGGTCTGGAGCGGCGTCGTCGACCAGCCGGTCAGCTTCCTGCTCTATTCCGAGTTCAGCTATACGATGGCGCTGGTCCAGCTCTACGTCGTGCTGGCGGTCGGACCGATCTTCTTCTCGCTCGCCAAGATCGATCGCGCGCTGCTGGAGGCCGCGCGCGACATGGGCGCGACCCCGTTCCAGATCTTCCGCGAGATCATCGCGCCCCTGTCGCTGCCGGGCGTCGCCATCGGCATGATCTTCATCTTCGTCATGCTGATGGGCGAATTCGCAACCGCGGTGGTCGTCTATGGCGGTAAGACTTCGACGACCGGCACCGTGATCCTGAACTATTACGGCATCGCCAATTATCCCTTCGCCGCGGTCAACGCGATCATGCTGATGGTGGCGATGATGATCGGCGTCTACGTCATCCTGCAGTTGGTCGATATCCGTAAGGAGCTCTAGCGATGGCACGCTGGACGCCAGAGCGTCTCCGCAAGGCGCGAGTCAAGGCCGGCTTCAGCGTGTTCTACGCGATCTTTCTGATTTTCGTTTATGGGCCGATGTTCGCGATGTTCGTGCTGTCGTTCCAGGGGCGGCGCGGCGGCACTAGCTTTCCGATGCGCGGTCTGAGCTTCTATTGGTGGGAAAGGCTGGCCGGGCCGTCAGCCGTCGGCGATCTCAAGAGCTCGCTCGTGCGCTCGCTCATCCTTGCGGTGGCCGTCATGATCATCACCGCAATATTCTCGACCATGCTGGCGATGGCGTTTCGCAAGCGTTTTCGCGGCTCCGGGCTCCTGTTCTACGCGATCATGTCGGGCCTGATGGTGCCGGGCGTTCTGCTCAGCCTCGGCCTCGCCAGCCTGCTGCATCAGTTCGGGCTTGCTCCCGCCTGGTGGTATTCCGGCCTCGGCGTTCACGTGGTGTGGACCTTGCCGTTCGGCTTCCTGGTCATGATGGCGGTGTTCAACCGCTTCGACGGCCGCCTCGAAGAGGCGGCGCGCGACATGGGAGCCAATGAATGGACGGTGTTCAGGGAGGTGACACTGCCGCTGATCACGCCGGGTATCGTGGCGGCGGGCCTGTTCGGCTTCACGCTCTCTTACGATGAATTCGCCCGCACCACGCTGCTATCCGGGGCGCAGAACACTTTGCCGCTCGATATTCAGGCGTCCTTGACGCAGCGCGTGCAGCCGAACCTGTTCGCGCTCGGCACCGCCTCGACGATATTTTCGCTGCTCATGATCGGACTGTTCATTGTAATTTATACGATCCTGTACCGGCGGTCCCACTAGCGGCGGACGTATGCCGGATGATCTTGAGCAGCCAAAAGATCAAGCAAAAGATCACGGTCATGATGACCATCGCGACGACGGCGCCAAGCCGCGCGCCGAACTCGGCACCGAGCGAGTAGTTGTCCTGCAACAGATAGACGCAAAGAATGAGCAGGGACTGCACCGCGGCGCCGGCGCAAAAGAGTATCGCGACGAATGCGGAGCCGCGCAAAGAAGCGAGCACCATACCGTCGACGCTGCGCTGCTGCACGATGTACAGACGATAGGCGCGCCAATGATAGCCGCAAAAGCCGACAATAGCGGCGATCAGGACGACCCAGAACATCGCGTTGTCGTAGCCGAGGCCGTTGATGACAAGCGTAAAGAACTGTTCGAAAGGCTTGTAGAAATAAAGAAAGATCAGAACGACGATAAAGGCCACATAGCCCACGAGCGCCCAGAACAGCCGCCAGCCAGTCATCTCGATCAAATCCCTCGTTTGTCCGCGGACGTCCCGGTACTCGACCGCGATTGGAGCACGACGCGTTCATAACGGCAAGGGGCGGCCGAACGGTGAAACCTCTTCCGGCTCATGATCTTGCCGCCACGATCAGCAGCACCGCGTAGAGCGCCACGAATACCGTGTCCTTGATGGCCGGCAAAGTCTTCCGTTCTCCGGTCGAGGAAACGAGCGTGACGATCTCGAGAACGAAGAACACCGCGGCGAGGATAAAGAAGGGCCAGATCGACGCCCACCACGAAGCCGGCGCCGCGACGCCCTGGAAGGTGGCCCAGATCAGGAGCAGAAGAGGCGCGACGATCAGGTACCCGTAACCGAGGAGAAAGCGGCCGCGCACGGCGGTACGATCGACGACCCAGAACGCAATAAAGAAGAGCGCGACGTTGAGGATATCCCAGAAGCTGCCGGCATAGGATTGCGGCTTGGCGACGCCGCGCAAATTCAGAAAAGCGAGCACGAGCAGAAAGACCAGAAGGTCGCACATAAGCCATTCGCGCGCCGTCTCGGCCCCAGTCTTGACGTCCCAGGTCCGCGTCGCCTTGTCGAACAGCAGCACCAGCGCCACACCGAGGCTCGCGGGATAGATCAACTGCGCGATCAGCCGGTATTGTTCGGCGGCCGACAAGCCGATCCAGCACAGCAGCACCAGCGCCACCGCCAAGGCCAGCAAGCCGAGGACGCGCAGCGGAGAGGGCGCCGGCGAAACGTCAGCGCTTGCGGGCGGCGCTTGCGCCGCGGCCTCGATCGGCTTGACAGCCGCCGAGCGCCGCGCGGCCTGGACCACGATGTAGGCGAAAGAGACGACGAGCCCGACGACGCCCAGGCCTACCATGACCGCGGCAAAGACGATTGTCCGCGTATCGGATTGCCAATCGCCGAAGGTTCCGCCCCACAGCCATTCCTTGCTCCTGGAAATGAGCCAGACGGCGAAAGCCGCAATTGCGGCAAGGAGAATGACCGCGAGCGTGAATTCGAGCCGACGCGGCGTCGGTGCCGCCTGCCGCTCGGCCCCGCCGCTGCCGGCCTGTTGCCCTTGCGGGATACGCGCGAGCAATGCGATGAGGAAAGCCAGCACGCCGACGGCGGCGACGAAGACCATCGCTTCCACGAAAATTGCCGCTCGCTCTTGCACCGACGTTCCTTCCGCTAAACCGGCCGCTCGGTTTTGACGCCAGCCTCGTCACGCATAAGCGTCTCTGCACACTTGCAAAGGCTGTCACTGGCCGCCCGTTGCAACAACTCGCCGAGGGAGCGATCCGGCACCGCGGCCGCGACCGCCGTCTCGCGCACCGTCGCGCCATTGGCGCGCAATTGGCCGACGACCTCGACCACGTCGGCGTAAGCGGTGTGGTGAACGACCTCGAAACTCCAACCTTCGCCATAAGCATCGCGCAAGCGGCGGATGACCTCGGTCAGCGAGCGTTCGTTCGCACCGGGGAGCCGCGCCGCCAACGCAGGCGCCGGCACGATCGGGCGCATGGGTGACGCGCCGGCCGGCGCAAGTGCGGCCGTTGGCGCCACTCCAATGGCGGCGGCAATCGGCCGCGGGGCGCCGCGCATGCGCTCGCGCAGAGCGTTGGTCGCCGCCTCGTCGACGGTCTCCGCAACCGCATCGACGACCACCCCGTAGGCCAGACGCGCGTGCTCGACCGTGCAAAATCCGTCGAGCACATCGTCAAGGACTTTCGCCGCCGGTCTTTCCAGCGGGTCGCCGAAGCCGCCGCCGCACGGACCGTAAAATACATGCACGTCGCCGGCGGCCACGCGCAGGCCGGAAAATTTCGCCGGCATGTGCTTGATGTCATCGGGACGGGCGACGTTATAGATGTCGACTCGGCCGACCGCTCCAGGACCGCCGCCGAATATGCCCCACGGCACGTCGTGGTGCCGCTCGTTCTCGTGCGTGATGAAGGCGTCGGTCAGAACCCGCTGCGCCTTCACTACGCCGATGCCGCCCCGGAAGCGCGCCGGCGCCGGGCATCACGTCGTCGCGCAGTTCGTAGCGGTCGCAGATCATCGGCAAGTGCATCGCCAGGTCTTCGAGCGGGTTGTTGCGCGTGTTCGCCATGAGATTGTCGATGCTGTCGGGACCGTCCGCGCGCGGGCGGCCGCCATAGGAGCCCTCATTGACCTCAAGGAAGACCCAGTAGTCGCCGCTCGGGCGAATGCCGGCATAGGAGCAAAACGACAAGCTCGCCGAGCTGCCGGCGATGATGTCGTTCGGCAAGACCGGCGCCAAGGCCTTGTAAATCAGGTCGATCACCCGATTGATTTGGGCAAAGCGCGCCTCGGCGGCGGCGGGAAAGATCGGATTGTAGATCGAGCCTTTGGGCGCGATGACGCTCACCGGACGGAACGATCCCTGGTTGGACGGCACCTTCACGTCCGAGGTCACGGCATCCAGCAGCAGCGAGCGGATGGCGCAGAAGCACGCGACCTTGGTCGAACCTTCGAACGGCACGTTGAACGCGGTCTCGACCTGTTTCGACGAGCCGGTCAGATCGATCTCGATGCCGTCGCCTTTGACGCGGACGCACACCTTGATCGGCAGCCGCACGTCGCGGTTCTTGCCGTCGTCGTCGAGGAAGCCCTCGGCCCGGTATTCGCCGTCGGGAATTGCGGCGATGCGCTGGCGCAGAACACGCTCGGTGTAGTCCATCAGCTGCTGCGTCGCGTCGAACACGACCTGCCGTCCATAGCGGTCGATCAGCTCGACGAAGCGTCGGGCGCCAAGCCGCGCCGAGGCGATCTGGGCGTCGAGGTCGTCCTGCAGCTGGCGCGCGGCGCGGCTGTTGCGGCCGATGAAATCCCATACCGCCTCGTTGCGCTTGCCGCGCTCGTAAAGCTTGGTGCCGGCAAACAGCATGCCCTCGGCGAAAACGTCGGGAATGTCGATGATCAAGCCCGGCGTCGCCGCGCCGATGTCGAGGTGGTGCGCTGTATTCGCCGAGTACCCGACGAGAATGCCTTCGTAAAAGACCGGCACGACCACGGCGATATCGGGCGAGTGGCTCGAGCCGTGGTAGGGGTGGTTGTGGATGACCACGTCGCCTTCATGCCATTCGCCGCCCTGCAGGGTGTCGCGAATGCCGGCGAGATAGCCGGGCAGCGAGCCGATATGCAGCGGCGTCGACTCCGATTCGCACAGCGTGTTGAAATCGGTATCGAACAGTCCGGCGCCGAGATCTTGCGATTCGCGAATGATCGAGGAGAAGGACATCCGGTAGAGGACATGCCCCATCTCTTCCGCGATGGTCTGCAGGGCGCCGTTGATCACCTGCAGCGTGATGGCATCGATGGCCGCTCCGGACATGATGTTCGCTCTCAGCCGCCGTGATAGACGTGAAGATTGCCGAATTCGGCGACCTGCGCCACGTAACCGGGCGGCAGCAGGACGGTTGAATTGTGCTGGATCAGGATCGCAGGTCCGGCGATCCGATGTCCCGCCTTCAGGCGATCGCGGCTATAGCGCGGCGTGTCCACCGTATGACCGTCGTCGAAGGTGGTCGAACGGCTGTAGAGGAAGGCGTCGGCGATGTCGTGGCCGTGGGCCTGTTCGACCCGCGCCACCTTGAGCGGTGCCACGTCCTCGCGGCCGATCACGCGGATGGTAATCAGCTCCACCTCGCCGTCCTCGAAGTGATAGCCGTAGTCGAGCCGGTGTTGCTGGTGAAAGCCCGCGACCACGTCGCCCAGATTGGCCGCGGTCACCTTGCCGTCGGGAAGCTGCACGCGCAATTCGAAGCCCTGGCCGTGATAGCGGCATTCGGCGAGCTTGAGGATTTTCTGCCGCTCCGGCGCAACGCCGTCTTTCTCCAGATCGTGCCGGCAACGCTCGATGAGATCGTCGAGCACGCCGTTGATGCGGGCGATGGCGGCCTGATCCGCGTGTTTCAGAGAGACGATGTGGGAGCGCGCATGCTCGTACTGCATGTCGGTCTGTAGGAGGCCCATCGCGGCGGTGATGCCGGGCGCCACCGGCACGATGATCTCCTTCGCCGAAATTGCCTCGGCGAGCGCAACGCCATGCAAGGGACCGGCGCCGCCGAACGGCACCAGCGCGAATTCGCGCGGATCGATGCCGCGCGCAACCGAATTGGAACGGATCGCCAATGCCATGTTCGAGTTCACGACTTTGATGATGCCGAGAGCTGCTTCGGTAATCGAAAGCCCGAGCGGCCGCGCCACCTTGCTCTCCACGGCCTTGTGCGCAAGGTCGGGGTCGAGCGGCACGTCGCCGCCGAGCATCTTGTCGGCGTCGAGCCGCCCGAGCACGACCTGCGCATCGGTGACCGTGGGCTCGTCGCCGCCTTTGCCGTAGCAGGCCGGGTCCGGGCTCGGCGCCGGCGGAGCGCGGACCGACGTGGAAGCCGCCGGCGGAATCGATAAAGGCGATCGATCCGCCACCGGCGCCGATCGAGACGAGATCGATCATCGGCACCAGGATCGGATGGCCGTTTACTTGCGAGTCGCGAGCGTTCATGATCTTGATGCGCCCGTCGGGAATCGTGCTGATGTCGGCGGACGTCCCGCCGATATCGACGGTGATGAGGTTGCTGCGGCCGCACAACATGCCTTCGGCGCGGCCGCCGATGACGCCGCCGGCTGGGCCGGACATCAGGATGCCGACGGCCTTTTGCGCGCAGGTCTCGACGGTGGCGATGCCGCCGTTCGACTGAATGATGCGCAGGTTGGCCTGGAAACCGTTCGCGGCGAGCTTGTTCTGCAGATTGTTGAGATAGAGGGAGGTCTTGGGGCCGACAAAAGCGTTCATCGCCGCGGTCGAGAAGCGCTCGTATTCGCGGACGACGTTGGCGACTTCCGACGAGGTGCAGACATAGGCGTCCGGCATTTCGGCGCGAACGATTTCGGCGGCGCGCCGCTCGTGGGCGTCGTTGAGAAACGAAAACAGAAAGCCGATGACGACCGATTTGATACCGCGGCGCTTGAACAGCGCGATAGCCTCGGCGACCTCCTTCTCGTCGAGCGGGATTTCGATTCTGCCGTCGGGCGGCAGGATGCGCTCGGTCACGGCGACGCGGTTGCGGCGCTTGACCAAGGGCCGCTGCTGCCAAGGGACTTCGAAATGCAGGGAAAAATTGTAGGGCCGCTTGTGCCGGCCGATATGGAGAATGTCGCGGAAGTTGCGCGTCGTGAGCATTCCGACTTCGGCGCCGTTATGCTCAATGGTGATATTGGTGGCAACCGTGGTCCCGTGGACGATCAGAGATACATCCTGGGGTTGGACGCCGGAGATGTCGCAGAGTTCGCGCAGGCCCTTGAGCACGCCTTCCGACTGGTCGTGCGGCGTGCTTGCGATTTTATGGACGAAGACGCCATGATCGGCCTCGAGCACGAGGTCGGTATTGGTCCCGCCGACGTCGACGCCTACGCGCGCCATGGGTCGCCTGATCTTCCTCGCGCCGTGCCAGACCCGGATGCACAGCGCCTTGTTAGGCCGATTGCTGAAGAAACATTGTCAGTATTGTCCAGCGCGCGCAACCCCCGACGGAAAAGTTGTCGGCACCGGCGGTGCACGCTCGTCATGCCGTCTCGCCCTGCGCGCTCCAGAGGGTGCGATCTTTGCCACGAAGAGTTGAGTCGAACGAACGAAAGGTGATTGAATGAGAGCCGCAAATGAGGAGGGATACATCAGATGCCCGTAACAGGCAATTTGGTTTGCGCCGGCTGCAGGTGGTGGCACTATCATCCGACCGAAGGCATTGAAGCAGATTCGGATCAGGCGGTCGGATATTGCCGGCGCTTCCCGCCCAGTCGGCGCGAGAATGGCGTCGGCGCGTGGCCGATCACGTTCGGCGGCGACTGGTGCGGCGAATACGCGGACAGGAGCGAAGCCGCGCGGCAGGCTTCGCGCAACGTCACGGCGGCGCACTGATTGTTTCGATGGTGGGAGCGGCAGCCAGGCGCGCTAGGTGAGTTCGATGCAATTCATGAGCGCCGCTTCGATGGCGAGGCGAAAAGCGTCGCGTTCGTTCTGTTCCGCGTGGGCGATATCCAGCCGGAAGCGCACGTCGCCGCTGGCGCCGACCACCGGCCCCTGCGAAATCTTGGCGCGTCCGAATTGCGTCCGGACCGCGCCTTCCTTGCCGAGAACGAGCTTGCAAAGGACGATGGCTTCGTCGCCGTCGCGTTTTTGCTCGACGACTTCGTAGCGCCAATCCTTGCCGAAGCGCTCGTTGAGCCGGCGCGCGGCCGCGGAATCCGGATCGAGCCGGGGCTGCGGCGCGGCGTGCGGCGAGGCGGACGAAGCACTCTCGGCGGCGACGGGTTCGTTGGCGGCCGCCGGCGGCACGGCAGCGGTGCGGCGGTCGCGCCCGCTGAGATCGTCGAACCGCTTCTTGTTCTGCGCCAGCATATCGTCGAACACCGACGACAGTTCGCGTCCCTTGGTGTTTGCCATATGACGTTCAACCACGTTGGGCGCGCGGCCACCAGCGGGCGAAATCTTCCTGCGCCTTGGCGGCGAAGTCGACGCTGGCGGTGAAGGACCGCAGATAATCGAGCGCGTCCGCCAGCGCCACGACGTCGGCGTATTTGGCATCGATATCGAAGAGGTTCGCCTCATGCGGTCCGGCGGCGCGGTCGCCGACTGCTTCCCGCACCACGATGGTGTGATAGCCATATTGCAGGGAATCGATGGCCGAAGCACGGATGCAGCCGCTGGTCGTGCAGCCCGCCATGATCACGGTGTCGACCCCGAGCGAACGCAGATCGAGGTCGAGATCGGTGCCAAAAAACGCGCTGGCATATTTCTTTACGATGACCCGCTCGCCGGGCAATGGCCGGATTCGTTCGTCGACTTCCACTAGCGGCGAGCCCTTTTGCAGGATTGCGAGCGAGGGCACTTTCTTGACGAATATTCCGCCGTCGCGCAGGTCCGGCGCATAGGCGATGGTCGTGTATGCGATCGGTAAGTCCGGCGCGGCGGAATGCATCCTGGAGTTGGCGTGTGGCGTCGAGCTCGGAGGAGAAGTCGCCGCCCAAGGGCGTCGTCGGATCGGTAAAGCCGTTGATGAAGTCGACCACAAGCAGAACCGGACTGCGGCCATAGCCGGATCGGCCGGCGAAGCCCTTGCGCTCGTAGTCCGCCCGCGTACCCTGTTGCCAATCGTTCATGGTGGCCCTCCGTCCGGCGAAGTCTAGTAAAGATGGCGTCGCCTTTGGCCGCTTGTCAATGTGGCGACGGGCGGCGGACGCAAGACGTTTCCCGGCCCCTGCGGCCGCACCAGCCCTTGCCGATGAGCTCACAAGATGGGACTGTTGCGGAGCAGCGGTCCGTTCGATTGCCGCCGAGCGGTTTGCCGTTGTCGCCTGTCGAATGTTTCACCAGCGCGGCCGAGCACCAGCATGTCCGACGAAAATCGTCCAGGTCCGCCGTTCGGCGCCAGTCGCGCCGGCTATGGCTCCACAACAGACAAGATCCGGGGTGGACTTCGCTATCAACCGCGCTCGTTGGTGTCGTCGGCTAGCGTGCAAGCGGCAAGGAGCGCGCGGTCGCTGCCGCGATCGGGTGCTGGCGGCAAGAAGGAAATATTCTGCGCCTTCGGTATCGACGTCGATGCGGTTGCCGGCTGGCTCGGCTCCTATGGCGGCGAGAACTCGCCCTGCGATATCTCGCGCGGGCTGTTCGCCGGCGAAGTTGGCGTGCCGCGGCTGGTCAAGCTGTTCGACCGCCTCGGCGTGCCCACCAGCTGGTTCATTCCCGGCCATTCGATCGAGACCTTCCCCACCCAATGCAAGATGGTGGTCGATGCCGGACATGAAATCGGCATGCACGGCTATTCGCACGAGAATCCGATTGCCATGACGCCCGAACAAGAAGAGACGGTCATGGACAAGTGCATCGAATTGATCGAGCGCCTCGCCGGCCGCCGCCCTACCGGCTATGTCGCACCGTGGTGGGAATTCTCGAACCACACCAACGCGCTGTTGCTGAAGAAGGGCATCAAATACGACCACAGCCTGATGAATGACGATTTTCACCCGTTTTACGTGCGGGTCGGCGACAGCTGGACGCCGATCGATTATTCCAAGCATCCGAAGGATTGGATGCGGCCGCTCGTTCGCGGCGAGGAAACCGACCTCATCGACATCCCCGGCAGCTGGTACCTCGACGATCTGCCGCCGATGATGTTCATCAAAAGCGCCCCCAACAGCCACGGCTTCGTCAATCCGCGCGACATCGAGGAGCTTTGGTGCGACCAGTTCGATTGGGTTTATCGCGAGTACGACTACGCCGTGTTCGCCATGACCATTCACCCCGACGTCTCCGGACGTCCGCAGGTGCTGCTGATGCTGGAACGCATATACGACTATCTCTCCAAGCATGCCGGCGTGAAATTTTGCACCTTCGACGAGATTGCCGACGATTTCCGCCGCCGCTGCCCACGGCAGAGCGCTCCTGCCGAAGCGGCGCGGGCGAGCTGAGCGGCGGCCTCGATGTGCGCCTTGTGCGGGGTGCTCGGCGGCAACGGCCATTGGAGCGATAGCGCCAGTGCGCCGGCGGCGTTCGCAGGGCGGGCGGAGCCGCAGACACGGCTGCGCGAGCGTCAAGCGCGCGCGCGTTTGCTCAACGCCGTCCTTAAACATCATGGCGTTTCCGTAAAGGACTGGTCAGGCAGCGCCTATCTGCTGACCGGCAGCACCGGCCGTACCGCGATCGTGGAAACGGTCGGCGAAATCTGGAAAGCCGCCGAACAGATCAGCGGCCGACAATGCGATCCGCTCGACGAACGCTACCTGGGCGCGCTCGCCGCCGCAAAGGCATAAGCGCAGCAAATGACGAGCTACAGCGACCTCACGCCGGTCAACATCGTCACCGGCTTTCTCGGCAGCGGCAAGACGACGCTGCTGCAGCGCCTGTTGCGTTCGCCGGAATTGTCCGACGTCGCCGTCATCGTCAACGAGTTCGGCGAGGTCGGTCTTGACCACCATTTGTTGCAGGGCGTCGCCGAAAGCACACTTTTACTGGAAAACGGCTGCGTTTGCTGCGCGGTTCGCGGCGATCTGAAGAAGGCGCTGCGCGACCTGCTGTCGCAACGAACGCGGGCGGAGGTCCCGCATTTTCGCCGCGTCGTCATCGAAACGTCCGGCTTGGCCGATCCGGCGCCGATTGCTTATACGCTGTCGTCAGAGCCCGTCCTGCGCCATCATTTCCGGCTTTCCGGAATCGTCACAACGATCGACGCCGTGAACGGGAGGACGCATCTCGCCGATTTTCCCGAAGCCGTCAAACAGGCGTCGATGGCCGACCGGCTGATTTTGACGAAATTGGATCTTTGCGACGAGCCTGCCGCGGCCGCTTTGCGCCGGCAGCTGCGGGCGCTCAACATTTCCGCGCAAATTGTGCAGTCGAGCGAAATCCACGGCGACCTCCATCGAATGCTGACCGACGACATCTATGACGCCGAAGGCAAGTTTCGCGAGGCCGGCCATTGGACGGGGGAGGAAACCGGCGGACACGAAGCGCATGAGCACGCTGCGGGCGTTCAGTCTTTCGCGGTTGTCTTCGATCGGCCGTTGGATTGGACCGCCTTCGGCGTCTGGCTCAGCATGCTGCTGCATCGTCATGGAGCCGACGTGCTGCGTTTGAAAGGCTTGCTGAACGTGGCGGGAGTGCCGACCCCCGTCCTGATCAACGGAGTTCAGCACATCGTTCATCCGCCGAGCCATCTGGAAGCGTGGCCGGACGAAGACCGTCGCTCGCGTCTGATATTCATCGTGCGCGCGCTGGAACGTCGGCGCATCGAGCGCTCGCTCGCCGTCTTCAACGACTTGGTCAATATGCCGGCGGCGTTGCCGGTCTGACCCGCTTGCGCCGGAATCTGATTCGGAGGCGAGCCGGGGTCAACGCGTCATGCGCGGCGGCGCACTGCGCGGACGCCAGCCCGAGCGCAACGCGCGCACGACGTAATGCAGCAGAAAGAAAAGCACCGCCAGGATCACCAATAGGACGATGGCAAGAAGCTTCTCGCCGAACGCGGCATCGAAGATGGGTCCGCGGCCGATGAAATATTCGCTGAGAACTTCGATAGCCTGCAGCGTGGCGCCCGCGCAGAAGATGACGGCGACCAGAATAGCCGCCTGCAACGTGTCGAACACCAGCGTGTCAACGTGTAGCTCGCTGACGTTGCGGAAAATCTCGCCGCGGTACGACTGCCAATGCGCGAAAGCGTAGGCGACAATTCCGACGACGGAGGCGAACCAGAAGACCACATTCCTGAAATGAATGAACGGGATATGCGCCTGCAGATAGGTCTCGAACGGACGATAGAAGTAGAGAAAGATCAGGACGATGATGGCCGCAACGATCCCGATCAATAACCGCTGCTGTTTGGTGGTATCGTCCGCCATGTTCGCCATCTTGTTGCAGGCTCTGCCGGGAATGGTAAATCATTCCATCGTGATGTCAAAATCCATCTGCCGGCGCGCCTTCCGCGACATTACAGCGCCAACCGAACGAGTTGACAACCGCACGCTGCTCCAGGACTATTGGCCCGCTCCGGGACCATCCGAATGAGGACGGGCGTGCAGTAAGCACGCGTGCTTGAGGCTGAAGGTTTGGACCTGTGAGAGCGGCAACAAGAACGATTGGTTCGGGTTTCGGCATACCGCGCCTGCGGCCAATGCAGAGGGGACTATGAGTAGCCGGCTCGGCATTGATGTCGGCGGGACTTTTACCGACCTGCTACTGTTCGACGAACGCTCCGGCGCAATGCGCTTGCTCAAGACACCGTCGACGCCGAGCGATCAGTCGATTGGGATTCTCGAAGGCATCCAGCAGCTGATCGCGGAGACCGGCGTGGTCGCTTCCGATATCGCCGCGCTCCTGCATGGCACGACGGTCTCGACCAACATCGTGCTCGAGGAAAAGGGCGCCAAAGTCGGCCTGCTGGTTACGGAAAATTTCGAGCAGGTCCTGCATCTCGCGCGCTCGCAGACGCCGGGACCGCTGGCCGGCTGGATCATCATGCAAAAGCCGGATCCGCTGGCCGACCTCGAGCTGACCCGCGGCATCCGTGAACGCATCAGTGCGCGCGGCGACGTGGTTACGCCGCTCGACGAGCCGTCGACCCGCGGCGCGGTCCGCGAGCTGATCGAGTTGGGCGCGGAAGCCATCACCGTATCGCTGATGCATTCCTACGCGAACCCGCAACACGAGCGGCGGGTCAAGGCCATCATCGAAGAAACGGCGCCGGAGATGTCGGTGTCGCTATCTTCTGAAATCCTGCCCGAGTTTCGCGAATACGAGCGCACGCTTGTCACCGTCATGAACGCCTATGTCCGCCCGAGCATGCGGCGATATCTGCATGGGTTCGAAGAAAAGCTCCGCGCCATCCAGTTTCAACCCATTGTAAACATCGTCCGCTCCGACGGCGGGCTGATGAGCGTCGAGCGCGCCGGCCAATCGCCGGTGCATACCATGCTGTCCGGGCCTGCCGGCGGCGTCTCCGGCGCCGCTTTCATGGCCTCGCTTGCCGGCCATCCGCATGCCCTCGGCTTCGACATGGGCGGCACGTCCACCGACGTTTCTCTCATTCAGGACGGCAAACCGACGATCTCGCGCCAGACGGCGATCGGCTATTATCCGATCAAGGTGCCTTCTGTCGACGTGCACAGCGTCGGTGCCGGCGGCGGCTCTATCGCGCACGTGCCGATGACGGGGGCGTTGCGCGTCGGTCCGGAAAGCGCCGGGGCGATGCCGGGCCCCGCCTGCTATGGCAAAGGCGGAGACCGCCCGACCGTCACCGACGCCAATGTGGTGCTGGGCCGTCTGCCGCCGCGGCTTCTCGGCGGCAAAATGGTGCTCGACAGCAAAGCCGCCGAGGAGGCGGTGGCGAAAGTCGCCCGCGCGCTCGGCCTCGACCTGCACCAGGCGGCGCAGGGTATCCTCGATATCGTCAACGAGAACATGCTCGGCGCGTTGCGCCTGGTCACCGTGCAGAAGGGCCTCGACCCCAGGGACTTTGCGCTCGTCGCCTTCGGCGGCGCCGGCCCGCTGCACGGCAACGCCATGGCCATGCTCGCCGGCTGCTATCCGGCGATCGTGCCGCCGACGCCCGGCGTGTTGTCGGCGTTGGGCTTTCTCTATTCCGACGTCAAAAACGAATTTGCCCAGACTTTCGTGCGCACCATCGATGAAGCCGACCCCACCCAAATCGGTGATATTCTGACCAAGCTGGGACGCGACGCGAGGGCTTGGCTGGGCGAAGAGGGAATCGAGGCATCGCACCAGCGCGTAAGCTACGAGGCCGATGTGCGTTATTTCCGGCAGGGTTATGAGTTTTCCCTGGAATTCGATCCCGACCGCCTCGGCAGCGGGGCCCTCGACGACCTTGTCGCACGCTTCGGCTCGGCGCATGAGCGCATCTATGGCTTCAAGCTCGATTTTCCCGTGGAGGTTGTCAATCTCCGCGCGGTTGAAGTCGGGGCCGTGCAAAAGATCAATCTTCCGAAATTTGAGAAGGAGGGGCCCGACGCGGCCGCCGCCGTGGTCGAGCAGCACCGCGCCTATTTCGACGGCAGTTTTTCCTCGGTCAACGTCTATGATCGCGCCCGCCTGCGCGCCGGCAACCGCGTACACGGCCCGGCCATCGTCGTGCAGATGGACGCGACGACGGTGATCCACCCCAATCATACTGGCGAAGTGGATGAGTATTTGAGTATTCTGATCAAACCCGATCGAGCGTCCTGAGGCGCCGGAGAAGACAGGCGATGACAGATTTCAGCCCGCTGAGCAGCACGGTGCGGTTCGACGATCTGCTTAAGGCCAACAAGGAGCAGTTCGACAAGATTTTTGCGGCGCAGACGAGCGATTTGGGTCTGCTGGCAACGAGCCGCCGGCCGCCCACGGTCGTGGATTTGGCGTCCGCTAGTCTTGCCTCCGAAGCGGCCGGGGATGAATCGGAACTCTACGCGATGCTCAACGAGCGTTTCGGCTCGCGGTGGTCGTCCGAAATCGTCGAACACAAGATCGAGCGCGGATCGGTCACCGTGCTCTGCAAGCTGACCGTGGACGGCACCGCGAAGATGCAATTCGGCTCGGCGCGCGCCAATGGCGACGAGGGCGAAGCATTGCGCCGGGCGACGCAGGTAGCGCTGCGCGCTTGTGCGGATATGTTCGGCGCCGCGGCGGTGGAAGCGCGCGCCGAACCGTCGACCCGCACGCCCCCGCCGGTCGGGCGCGGCGGCGGCCGCGTCGCCGCCACCGAGCCGCCGGCACCGGCGGCCAGGCCGCGCGAGAGCCGCCGGCTCGACCCGGTTTCTCTCGACCTGATCGAGAACGCACTGCGCAATGCCCGCCACGAAATGGACGCGGTGCTGTTCCGCTCGGCCATGTCGCCGGTTATCCGCGAACAGCACGACGAATTCCCGATGATCTGCGACGCGAATGGGCGCATGATCGTCGGGCAATTCGGCTCCTACGTCGCCAATATGCTCAAGCAGAGCAACTTCGAGCTGGAGCCCGGCGACATCATCCTGCAGAACGATCCCTACGCCTGTTCCGGCGCGATCAGCCACCTCAACGATTTCATGGTGCTGGTGCCCGTGTTCCATGAGGGCGTACTGGTCGGCTTTACCTCGATGTTCGGACACATGATGGATGTCGGCGGCGCCGTGCCAGGCAGCATGCCCACCAACGCGACTTCGATCTTCGGCGAAGGCCTGCGCATTCCCCCGATCAAGCTCTACGAGCGCGGCGAGATCAATCGGGCGGCACTCGACGTCGTCATGAGCAATACGCGCACGCCGGAGATGAATTACAGCGACCTCATGGCGATCATTGCCGGTTGCCGCGCGGGCGAGAAGCGTGTGATCGAGATTTGCGATCGGTTCGGCCGCGATACCTACCACCAGGCCTGCCAGGCGCTGCTCGATCGGACCAACCGCGCCATGCGCCAATTGATCGTGAAGAATCTGCCGGAGGAGCCGAAATCCTTCGAGGACTATGTCGACGACGATGGCCGCGGCAACGGCCCGTTCAAGATGAAGCTTACCGTCTGGCGCGAAGGCGACCACGCCTATTTCGATTGGACCGGCACCGCCGCGCAGGCGCCCGGGCCGATCAACTTCTATCTGCACGAAGGCATGTTTAAGATGTTCATCGGGGTCTATATGATCATGGTCTTCGACCCCCAGATCCTGTTCAACGACGGCTTCTACGATATCATCCATGTGACGATGCCGAAGGGCTCGTTGGTCAATCCCAACTTCCCTGCGGCGCTAGGTTGCCGGACCCATACGCTGTCGCGGCAATTCGATGTGCTCGGCGGGGCTCTGAGCTACAACGCGCCGGAGATGGCGACGGCGGCGGGCTACGGATCGAGTCCGCACTTCATGTATTCGGGCGTGGACAAATCGGGCCGGCCCTTTCAACTCATGGAAATCCTCTACGGCGGAATCCCGGGCCGTCCTATGGGCGACGGCATGGACGGTCATTCCTGGTGGCCGCTGTTCCAGAACATCCCGAGCGAATATCTGGAGATCTACTATCCGATGCGCATCGATGGCTACACCTCGATCATCGACACCGGGGGCGCCGGCAAGCACCGCGGCGGCAACGGCGTCGAGAAGATCTTTCTCCTGCTCGAGGAAGGCGACATATCGATCCACGACGACCGCCATCTTTCGCAGCCCTGGGGCATCCTCGGCGGCAAGCCCGGCGCTTGCTCGGAAAAATGGCTGCTGCGCAAGGACGGCGCCCGCCAGCCGCTGCCGGCCAAAGTCGATAACGTGCGCGTCTACGCCGGCGACCGCGTGATTTTCCGCACCGCCGGCGGCGGCGGCTGGGGCGACCCGCTCGAGCGCGATCCCGTGCGCACCCGCAACGACGTGGCGCGCAAGCTGATGAGCGAAGCAAAGGCGCGCGAGGAATATGGCGTCGTTCTCCTGGGAAGCGGCCTGGAGATCGATCGGCGGGCGGTCGACGAGCTGCGCGACGGCATGCGCCGCAATCGAAAAACTCCGAAACTGTTCAATTTCGGCGAGCGTAAAGCCGGCGCCGCGGCGTCCCGCGGGGCGGCGGGCGGCTGAGCGGGTTTGGTCAATGACAATGCATAAACTTCGGTAAACAGGGCGGACCCACGATGCTTGAAGTCATCATCAGTGTCCTCATCGCCGCGATCATCCTTTTCGCGATCTTCTACATCGTCTCGATTTGGATATACAAACGCGCGCCGTCCAATATGGGCTTTATACGCACCGGTTTCCTCGGCACGAAAGTGTGCCTGGGCCGGGGCGCGATCGTCCTTCCGGTTTTTCACGAGATAACCTGGATCTCTCTCGAAACCATCAAGTTCGCCGTCAGCCGCGCGCGCGAACAGGCGATACTCACTGCGGATAACATCCGCGTCGACGTGAATACCGAATTATATGCGCACGTCGGCCATACCGAGGAGGCCGTGCTGACGGCCAGCCGTTCGCTCGGCGAAAAGACTTTCGATGCCGAAAAGGTGCGTAACCTGCTCGAGGCGAAGGTCGTCGGCGCGTTGCGCAGTTACGCCGCCACCAAGACGCTCAGGGAGCTGCACGAGAACCGCGACGCCTTTGCCCGGGAAATCAAGGACAACGTCAGCGAAAGCTTCGCCGCCAACGGGCTGATGCTCGAAGAAGTGACCATCGTCGCGCTGGAACAGTCGACCAAGGAGTATTTCCGCGCCGACAACGTCTTCGACGCCGAAGGTCTGAAGGTCATCACCGAGATCACCTCGGAAGCGCGTCGCAAGGTTCATACGACCGAGAAGCAGACCACGGTCGCGATCCGCAACAAGGACCTCACCACGCAGCTCGAACTGCTGGAAATCGAGCGCCAGGAAGCGGTCGCGCGCGCCAACCAGGACAAGGAGATCGCCAACGAGCAGGCCAAGCAGCTGCGCGAAAAGCAGACCTTCGTGCTCGATCAGCGCCTGGCGGTCGAGGAGCGGGAGCTTGCGAACGAGAAGGCGCTGGAGCAGCTTCGCACCGAACGCGACGTCGCCTTCACGGCGGAGGCCAAGCGCCGCGAAATCGTCCAAGTGCAGAAGGAGCTTGCGCTCGAGCAGGAGCGCCGCGACCGCGAGATCGCGCTGATCGACAAGGCGCGGGAAATGGAAGTCGCCGAAATCGCCCGGAATCTGGCGCGCGAGCGCGCCGAGCGGGACAAGGATATCGACTTGGCCGCCAAGGAGCGCCAGCGGCAGGAGGCGGATATCGCCCGCGCCACGGCGGTCGCCGCCGCCGAGGAGCGCGCGCGCGATCTGCGGCACCAGACGAGCGAGGAAACCGCTCTGTCGGTCCGCCGGCGCAGCTTGGATACGCGCCTCGGCATTCTCGAGGTCGATCGCGACGAGGCGATCGCCGCGGCGAAACAGGAAAAAGAAATCTCCGACGAACGCGCGCGGATATTGAGCGAACAGCAACGGTTTGTGCTGGAGCAGCGCTGGGAAGTCGAACAGGAGGAGATCCGCAAGCAGCAGGCGTTGGAAACCGCGCAGATACAGAAAGAAATCGCCATCATTGAAGAAGCCAAACAGCGCGAGGTGGCGGAGATCGGTCGCGCCTTGGTGCGGGCGCAGGAGGACCGCGACCGCGAAATCGCCCTCGTCGCCAAGGCCGGGGAGCTCGAGCGCGCGCAAATTCGCCGCGAATTGGCGCGCGAACAAGAGGACCGCGAGCGCCAGATCGCGCTTGTGGCGAAGGACGGGGAGTTGGAGCAGGCGCAGGTGCGCAGCGCGCTGGCCACCCAGCTGGAAGAATTGAGCCGCGACATTGCCCTCATCGACAAGGAGAGTGAGCGCGAACGCACCGACATCGCCCGTTTCCTCGCCCGCGAGCGGGCCGAGCGCGATCGCGAGATCGCGCTTGCCGCCAAGACGCGGGCGCGCGAGCTCGCCGAGGTCGAGCGGCTCGCCGCGACCGCGGAGCGCGCCCGCGCCGAGCACACCGTCGAATCCGTGCGCTTGGTGGCGGATGCGGAGCGCTCCCGTCAGATCGAGATCATCGAGGTCGGCAAGGCAGCCGAGGCGCGCAGCATCGACGAAGAAAACAAGGCCGCGGTGATGCGCATGCACATGATCACGCAATCCGAGGCGCGCAGGCTCGCTGCGGAGCAGGAGGCGGAAGCGACGATGACCCGCGCGCGTGCGACGACCGAGGCGCAGAAGATCGGCGCGGAAGGAATCGAGCGCGAGGCCGGAGCGCGCGGACGCGCCGATATGGAAGTCGAAGCGCTGCGCATCGCCAACGCGCAACGCCAGCTCGAAGCCGAGGCGACCGGCCTTGAGGCGAAAGCGGAAGCGCTGAAGAAATACAACGAGGCCGCGACCTTCCTCGAACTGGCGCGCCTGCGCATCGAGGCCGAGCGCGACGTCCACATCGATCAGGCCAAAGCGATGGGCAACGCCCTCTCCGGTGCGCAGATCCGCATGTACGGCGGCGGCGACGGGACGATGGACACCATCCGCGGGCTGTTCACGCAGGGCTTCGGTATCGGCGAGGTGCTCGAAGGCCTGTCGCAATCGATTCCCGAAGGGCTGCGCCAGCGCCTTGCTGCCAACGGCATCCAGGGCCTGATCGGCCGCGCCTACAATGGCGGCTCGCTGAAGCAGACGCATGAGCACCTCAAGGCGCTCGTGCAGGAACATCTGAAGACCAAGAAGGCGCGCGAAATCCCCTTCCCCGAGGCCGTCGCGCGGCTCGGCGAACACGCCGGCGAAAACGAGGACCTGCGCCACGCGATCAAGCTGCTGGCCGAGTTCAATCAGGAAGGCGCGCTCAACGACGTTCCGTTCGACTCGGTATGGAACATGATCAATGCCGTCGCCAAGACGGCGGGATAGCCGGGCTCGCAGATGAGCGAATTCGATGTGGTGATGGAGCACGTCTCCAAGACCTATCCCGGCGGGGCGAGGGCCGTCATCGACTTCAACGCCGAGCTCAAGCACGGCGAATTTATCGCCATGCTCGGTCCCTCCGGCTGCGGCAAGACGACGACCTTGCGCATGATCGGCGGCCTCGAGGAAGCGACCGAAGGCAAGATCTTCATCGCCGGCAATGACGTTACCGATCTGCCGCCGGCGCGCCGCGACACCTCCATGATGTTTCAGAGCTTCGCGCTGTTTCCCCATCGAACGGTCTTTCAGAACGTCGAGTTCAGCCTGAAGATGAAAGGCATTGACAAGAGCGTGCGCGACCCGCGCGTCTGGGAAATGCTGGAGATGGTCGGGCTCACCACCTTCGCGACGCGGCGGCCGCGCGAGCTGTCCGGCGGCCAGCAGCAGCGCGTCGCGCTGGCGCGGGCCCTGATCAGCCGGCCCACCGTGCTGCTGCTCGACGAGCCCCTCGGATCGCTGGACGTCAATCTGCGCCAGGCGATGATGATCGAGCTTAAAAGGCTGCAGCGCGAATTGAACATCACCTTCGTCATGGTCACGCATTCGCAGCAGGAAGCGATGTCGCTGGCGGATATGGTGATCGTCATGAGCGACGCCGTCATCCAGCAGATCGGCACCTCGCGCGAGGTGCATGAGTATCCGCGGACGAAATTCGTCGCCGAGTTCATCGGCAACAACAACCTGTTCCAGGGCCGCATCCGCTCGCGCAGCGGCTCGATCGTCTTCATCGAGTCGCTCGGCCAGTTGCTTTACATCAGGGTCCCGGCGACGGTCACCCATGTGCCGATCGGCAAGAACGTATGGTTCTCGGTCCGCGCGGACTTGATGAGTACCGGCGACAAGCAGGACATGGCCAACCGGGTGGAGGGCAAGTACATCGCCAGCGAGTTTCTTGGCTCGCTCGAGACGGATGTTTTCGAAGTGGCGCCCGGGCAATATGTGCATGTCGAGCAGCACCGGCACGCGCAGGAACATCTCTACAAGGTGGGCGAGCGCGAAACCTTGTGCTGGCATGCCGAATCGGGGGTTCTGCTCGAAGATTCGCGTCGTCCCGACGCTGTCGAGGCGGCCTGAACCGGCCGGTTGCGTCCATGACCGAGCCGCAGATCACGCCCGCCGATATCGAGAGCTACCAGCGCCATGTCGGCCGCACGCTGAGCGAGACCGACAGCGTCGGCGTGCATCTGGCCGCGCGCATGGCGGCGACGCTCGGCCGCGCGCTGCCCGAGCGCGACCTCCCGGCGCTCTGGCACTACGGCCTGTTTCAGCCGACGGCGCCGACCGGCGCGCTCGGCCATGACGGCCATCCGCGCCGCGGCGAATTCATGCCGCCGGTCAGCTTGCCGCGCCGCATGTTCGCCGGCTCCGATCTCAAGTTCCTGCGCCCGCTGCGCATCGGGCAGGAGGTGGCGCGCTCCTCGCGCATCGTCTCGGTGCAGCACCGGCAGGGCCGCAGCGGCGATCTCGTGTTCGTGCGGGTGGCGCTGACGCTTTCGCAAGGCGGCGAGCCGTGCATCGAGGAAGAGCAGGCAATCGTCTATCGCGGTGAGGGCGGGCCGACCCCGCCGGTCAAGGCGGCGCCGCGCGCGTCTCTCAAAGAGGGCGAGACGTCGAAGGCTTGGATGCCGAACACGGTCGAGCTGTTCCGCTATTCGGCGGCGATCTTCGTCGCGCACCGCATCCATTACGACTGGCCCTACGTGACGCAGGAAGAAGGCTACCCCGGCGTGATCGTGCACGGGCCGTTTACGGCGACGCGGCTCGCCGAATTCGCCGAGGATATCGCCGGGCGCAACCTGTCGCGCTTTGCCTTCCGCGGCGAGGCGCCGCTGTTTGCGGACCAGGAGGTGCGCCTCGTCGGCCGCATCAGCGGCAACGAGTGCGCGCTGCGCGCGGAACGTCTCGACGGTGCGACTGCGATGTCCGCTACCGCGGCGTTCTAGCGCCCGCTAAAGTTCGGCACGCGCCGTTCCGCCATCGCCTTGATGCCTTCCTTGAAGTCGTCGGTCTTGCGCAGCCGCGTCTGCTCTTCCAGCTCGTGGTCGGTCGCCTTGCGCACGCGGTCGGCGATATCGCCGCGCATCGTCATTCTCGTTGAAATGAGGCCGAGCGGCGAATTCTCGGCGATTTCGCCGGCGAGCTTGAGCGCGGCCTCGCGCACTTGCGCCTGCGGCACCAGCAGGTCGGCCAGGCCGATGGCGTAAGCTTCATCGCCCTGCACGCGGCGGCTGGTGTAGAACATCAGCGCCGCCTTGGTCGGGCCGATCACGGCGGGCAGCGTGACGGTCAGCCCGAAGCCGGGATGAAAGCCGAGCCGGGTGAAATTGGCGACGAAGCGCGCCTCCGGGCAGGCGACGCGGAAGTCGGCCACCATGGCAAGCCCGAGCCCGCCGCCGACCGCGGCGCCCTGGATGGCGGCGATGATCGGCTTCTTGGTGCGGAACAGCCGGTTGCCCTCGATATAGAGCGGCGCCACGCTCGGTCCCGGCTCGTCCGGGCGGCGGCCTTGGGCGTCGAGTTGCCCACCGTCGCCGAAATTGGCGCCGGCGCAAAAGGCCTTGCCCTGCGAGGCCAGCACGATGGCGCGGACATTGCCGTCTTGGTCGAAGGACTCGAAGGCGGCGGCGATCTCCTTGATCAGCGGAATGTCGAAGAAATTGCTGGGCGGCCGCCTGATCTCGACCAGGGCCACGTGGCCGCTTTTTTCAATGGCAATGTCGCTCATCGCTCATTTCCTTCCCTTATTATTCGGCGGCGCTGCGACGCGCCGTGCTTTTCGCGTTGCGCCTGACGATCAGGGCATCGACCACCGAAACGCCGTCGCCCTTGCCGTGCACGATCACCGGGTTGAGATCGATCTCGGCGATGTCTTCGGCATGGTCGTAGGCAAATTGCGACAGCTTCACCATCAGGTCGGCCAGCGCCTCGCTGTCGGCCGGCGGCTGGCCGCGATGGGCGCCGAGCACCGCGGCGCCCTTCAGGCGCGCGATCAGCGCAAGCGCCGCGTCGCGCTCGAGCGGCAGCGGTGCGAGCGCGACGTCGCCGAGCGCCTCCACCGCCACGCCGCCCAAGCCCACCATCAGCAGCGGCCCCCAGCGCGCATCGCGGTTGACGCCGAGAATGACCTCGCGTCCGGGCGGCGCCATCGCCTGCACCAGCACGCCGTCGATCGTCGCAGCCGGCGCGTAGCGCTTCGCGTTGGCGACAACGCGCTCGTAAGCGGCGCGCGCGTCCGCGGCAGCGACGTTTAAGGCGACGGCCTCGGCCTCGGTCTTGTGCGGGATGTCGGCGGACTGCACCTTCAGCGCCACCGCGCCTGCGACCGCGCGGCTCGCGGCTTCCGCTTCCGCCGCCGAGCGCGCCAGGCGGCCGGCGTTGCCGGCGTCGATGCCATAGGCGGCGAGCAGCGGCCGCGCCTGCCATTCGCACAACACCGTACCGGCATCCGCGAGCGCGGTGCGCACTTTGGCGCGCGCGGCATGCGGCGCCGGCGCGGCGAGCGGCTGCTTGATCATGCGCTCGCGCAATCGCCGGTAATCGGCCATGGCGCGCAGCGTGCGCGCGCAGCCATAGGCGCCGGTGAACAGCGGATAGCCGGCTTCGTTCAATATCTCCACGCTGCGCTCGGACGGCAGCGTATAGGTCCACATGAAGACCGGTTTTTTGGAGGTGCGCGCGAGGTCCTTCAGCTTCGGCAAGTCATTTTCCAGGAAGGCCGAGCGCCGCGCCGTCACCACCACGACTACACCGTCGATGCGCGGCGACCCAGCCACAATCCGCGCGAATTCGGCATAGCCCATCTTGTGCACGCCCTGCGCCGTCGAATCGACGGGGTTCTGCGAGGTGCCGTAGCTGGGAATGTGGACGTCGAGCGACTGGCGGGTGAGGTCGTCGAGCACCGGCACTTCCAGCCCGGCGGCGGCGCAGGCGTCCGCCATCCACACGCCGGCGCCGCCTGACGAAGTACAGACGCCGACGCGGTTGCCGGCCGGCAGTCTGTCGCCGCAGGCAAGGAACCCCACCGCGATGTCTATCATCTCGTCGAAATCGCGGCCCTCGATCAGGCCGTAGCGCTCGAACACCGCGCGGTAGGCGGCCTTCGAGCCGGCCAGCGCCGCGGTATGCGAGAACACGGCGCGGCCGCCCGGCTCCGACTGGCCGATCTTGCCGACGATAAGCGGCTTGCCCGCGCGCAGCGCCTTTTCGGCGACAAGCTTGAACTTCTCCGGCGATTTCACGTCCTCCAGCAGCAGCAGGAAAACATCGGTGCCGCCCTCGTCCAGTATGAAGTCGATGAAGTCGGCGGCTTCGAGCGCGGCCTCGTTGCCGGTGGTGACGATAAAGCGGAAGGCGAGATTACGCGGGCGGGCGCGGTCGAAGAAGGCAAAGCCCAATCCCCCGCTCTGCGAGATCACCGACACCTGGCCCTTGCCGAGCGCGCGCTCAGGCCGCAAGGCGCCGGCCTTCTTGTCCATGGCCGGGCTGAAGGTCGGGCAGAACGCCGCCGCGATATTGGCGAAGCCTTCGGTGTTCGGCCCGCTCACCGCCATGTCGTAGCGCCGCGCGATCAGCCTGATCTCGTCCTGCATCGCCGCGCCGGCGCCGCCCGGCTCCTCGGCGAAGCCGGAGGAGAGAATGACCGCCGCCTTGATGCCGGCGCGCCCGCAACGCTCCAACTCGGCCGGCACGTATTGCGCGGGCACGATGACGATCGCGAGATCGACCTGCTCGGGCAGTTCCTCGACCGAGCGGTAGGCCTTCAGCCCCTGCACCTCTTCGGCGCTGCGGCTCACCGGATAGACCTTGCCGGCGAAGGGATGGCTCAGGATCACTTCCAGGATGCGTCCGCGCAAGCCTTCCACGTCGTTCGAGGCGCCGACCACGGCCACCGATTTCGGCATCAGCAATTTCGCGATGTCGGGCACGGGCGCTCTGCCTCTCAGCGCAGGCCGAGCCCGCGCGCGATGATGCCGCGCAGGATTTCGGTGGTGCCGCCCTGGATGGTGAGCTTGGGCGCGACCGTCATGGCGAAGGCGAGTTGCTCTTCCAGCGTGGCGCGGTTGCCGATCTCCGGCTCGAGGAAGGCCGTCAGCTCGCGCACGCGGTGCGGCAGCTTCTGCTCCCAGATGGTGCCGAGGTCCTTCACCAGCGAGCCCTCCACCACCGGCTCCTTGCCGGCCTGCAGCATGCCGGCGACCGACACCGACATGCGGCGCAGCGTGTGCAATTGCGCCACCAGCCGGCCGAGCCCTTCGGCGCTGCGGATGTCGGGCTCCTGGCCGACGGCGCGGATCAGTTCGACCATGACGTAGAAGGTTTCCAGGAACCGCTCCGGCCCGCTGCGCTCATAGGCAAGCTCGCTGGTCGCCTGCTTCCAGGCGCCGTCGATCTCGCCCATCACGTAATCGTCCGGCACGAAGGCGTCCTCGAACACGACTTCGTTGAAGTCGTGCTGCCCGGTCATCTGGATCACCGGGTTGACGGTGATGCCCGGCGCCTTCATGTCGACCAGGAATTGCGTCAGCCCGTGGCGGCGGTTTTCTTTCGTGGGCGGCGAGGTGCGGAACAGGCCGAGCATGTAGTCGGCGATATGCGCGTTGCTGGTCCAGATCTTGGTTCCGTTGATGCGCCAGCCGCCGTCGGTTTTGGTGGCCTTGGTCTTGGCCGCGAACAAATCGGAGCCGGAGCCCGGCTCGCTCATGCCGATGACGAAGCACAGTTCGCCGCGGCAGATGCGCGGCAATATATCGGCCTTCACGTGCTCGGGCGCGTATTTCAACAGGATCGGCCCGCTCTGCCGGTCCGCCACGAAATGCAGCCGCACCGGCGCGTTGGCGACGCGAAACTCTTCCGTCACCACGTAGCGTTCGAGAAAGCTGCGCTCGCCGCCGCCGTATTGCTTCGGCCAGGTCATGCCGATCCAGCCCTTGGTGCCGATGCGCCGGCTGAAGGCGCGATCGTGCGAATCGCCGTGGCCGGGCCGGTGCGGATCGAACGTGCCGGCGGCGATTTCCTCGGCCAGGAAGGCGCGCACGTCGTTGCGCAGCGCCTCGCATTCGCCCGGCAGGCGGATCGGATCGAACTGCAGATGGGCGCTCATCGCGACGCCACCAGCGGCCAGAACTCGTCGGCGCCGCCGCGCGCGACGCGGGCTCCGAGCTCGGCCGCCCACCAGCTCTCATTGCCGAAGTCGTCGCGCCAGGCCAGCATGCGCAGCGTGAAGCGGTGCAAGATGTGCTCCTGCGTGAAACCGATGGCGCCGAACACCTGGTGCGCGATGGCAGAGCCTTCGCTCGCCGCCTCGGCGCAGCGGATCTTGGCGGAGGCGGCTTCGAGAAAAACCGCGTCGTCGAATTCATCGCTGTTCGAAAGCGTGTCGGCGGCCGAGCCCGACACCGCCAGCGCCGCCGCCACCTCGCCGGCGAGCCGCGCCAGGTTCTGCTGCACCGCCTGGAATTTGCCGATCTTGCGCTCGAAGGCGACGCGCTCGTTGGCGTAGGCGACGCTGAGCGTCAGGACCGCCTCCAAGGCGCCGGCGGTCTCGGCGCTGCGCACCGCCGAACCCATCAGCATCAGCGCGGTGCGATCGAGGCCCGCGGGCGCCGGTGCGCTGGCGAGCGGCTTGACGTGATCGAACGTCACAACATTCGCCACATCGCCCGCCAGATTGACGCCGTCGCCCAGCTGGCAATCCTTGGCCGCGACCAGCGCGACCGCGCTGCCGGTACCGCTTTCTGCCAGCACGGCGATGTGCTCGGCCTCGGACGCGAACGGCACGCCGATGGCGCGCCCGCTCAGCGTTCCGTCATTGTTCAAGACGATGCGGTCGGTCGGCCGAGCGGGCGCCACCGTCATCTTGCCGGCCGGCGCCCGAAGTCCCGCGCGCGCCAACAGCCAGCCGGCCAGCAGCGTTTCGGCGAGCGGCACCGCAAGTGCAAAGCGCCCCGCCACGCCGAGAATGGCAAAACCGTCGGCGATCCCGGCGCCCGCGCCGCCCAGCTCCTCGGGAACCCAGGCGAGCGGCAGCCCGGCATCTTCCAGCGCCTGCCACAGCGGCGTCCGCCAGGCGCCGTTTTTCGCGTTATTGACGGTCTGGGGATCGGCGAGGTCCGCAAATATCCGCGCCGCCGCCTCGGCGACGATATGGTCGCTTTCGCCCGCCACGATTGCCGCTTTACCCGGTTCCAGCACTAATAATGGGCCATGGTGGGGCCTGGCGGGAGCCTTGGCAAGCAGCCGAATTATGCTGCCTGGCGGCGCGTGTCCTGCGCTAGATTGGCGTATCGCTGAGGGTTTCGCATGCGGCGCGACGTCTCCAAGATCAATCCCAACCCGTTCACCACGCGGCCCGAGATCGAGGGCACCTTCGGCGTGGTGGCCTCGACCCATTGGATCGCCACCGCGGTCGGCATGAGCGTGCTGGAAAAGGGCGGCAACGCCTTCGACGCCGCGGTGGCCACCGCCTTCACCCTGCAGGTGGTCGAGCCGCATCTGAATGGGCCGGGCGGCGACGTGCCGGTCATCTTGTACGACGTGAAACGCGGCAGGCCGGAGGTGATCTGCGGGCAGGGGCCGGCGCCGGCCGCCGCCACCATCGCGCTGTTTCACGCGCTCGGCCTCGACATGGTGCCGGGCACCGGGCTGCTGGCGGCCTGCGTGCCGGGCATGTTCGATGCCTGGATGCTGCTGCTGCGCGACTACGGCACCATGCGTGTTGCCGACGTGCTGGCGCCGGCGATCTCCTACGCGCGCGACGGTCATCCGGTGCTCGAGCGCGCCAGCGCCACCATCGACATGGTCGAAGGCCTGTTCCGCGACCATTGGCCGAGTTCGGCTGAGGTCTATCTGCCCGACGGCAAGGTGCCGGCGCCGGGCACGCTATTCACCAATGCCAGGCTCGCCGACACCTATACGCGCGTCGTGCGCGAGGCCGAGAGTGCCGGCGGCGACCGCGTGGCGCAGGTCGAGCGCGCGCGCAAATGCTGGTCGCAAGGTTTCGTGGCCGAGGCCATCGACAGGTTCTGCCGTACGCAAGAAGTGATGGACGTCACCGGCGAGCGCCATGGCGGCGTGCTCACGGGCGCCGACATGGCGGCCTGGCAGGCGACGGTGGAAGCGCCGCTCGCTTACGATTACGGCCGCTACAGCGTCTGCAAGGCGAGCGTCTGGAGCCAGGGTCCGGTGCTGCTGCAGCAGCTCGCGCTGCTCAAGGGCTTCGACCTCGACGGCCTCGATCCCGCCGGGCCCGACTTCATTCATTATCAGGTCGAGTGCGCCAAGCTCGCCTTCGCCGACCGCGAAAGCTTCTACGGCGACCCGGATTTTGTCGATGTGCCGATTAAGACGCTGTTGTCGGACGCCTACAACGCCGAGCGCCGCAAGCTGGTCACCGACAAGGCCTCGCTCGACTTGCGGCCCGGCTCCATCGAAGGCTTCGGGTCGGTCGTCGCGATGCGCCGCGCCGAAGGCGCGCGCGCGGCGGTCGGCAGCTTCGGTGCCGGCGAGCCCACCGTCGGCCGCCTCGGCGAAGTGCGCGGCGACACCGTGCATTTCGACATTGTCGACCGCGCCGGCAACATGGTGTCGGCGACGCCCTCGGGCGGCTGGCTGCAATCCTCGCCGGTGATCCCCGCGCTGGGCTTCGGCCTCGGCACGCGCGCGCAGATGTTCTGGCTCGACGAGAAGCATCCGGCCGCGCTCGCGCCCGGCAAACGTCCGCGCACCACGCTGTCACCCACCTTGGCGCTGCGCGACGGCGAGCCTTATCTCGCCTGGGGCACGCCCGGCGGCGACCAGCAGGATCAATGGACCGCGCAGTTCTTCCTGCGCCACGTGCATGCCGGCATGAACCTGCAGGAGGCGATCGACGCGCCGGCCTGGCATTCCGAGCATTTCCCCATCTCGTTCTGGCCGCGCACCGCGCGCCCCGGCGTGCTGGTGGTCGAGCAGCGCGTACCGGAAAAAACCATCAAGGAATTGCGCAAGCGCGGCCATGAGATCGAGATCGGCCCGGCCTGGTCGGAAGGCCGGCTGACGGCGGCCGCGCGCGAGGGCAGGCGCCGGCGCGCCGCCGCCAATCCGCGCGGCATGCAGGGCTACGCCGCCGGGCGCTAATGGCCGGTAGCGAGTGCCGCCAGCCTGGCGGGGTCTTCGGGCAGGCGGTTGCCGCGCCAGACCACGTGCAGATCCGGCCGCAGCAGCAGCAGATCGCAGCCATAGATGTCGCGCGGGCGGGCATCGGCGATGTCGAGCGTCGCCAGCGGCGCGCCAAACGCCGCGAACGCGGCTGCCAGCGCTTCGCCCTCGGTCGCGCCGCCGAGCCGCAACAATGTGTAGCCGTCGCCGATGCGGTCGTGCAGCGCGGTGCCGTCGGCCAGCCAGACATGCGGCAGCCGTGCGCCCGGCCAACTTGTCGGCGCGTATTTCATCAGATCGTCCTGCGGCGGCGTGCCGGCCTCCGGCCAGATGATGGGCGAGCCGTCGTAGCGGTAGCCGAGCTCGGCGCCGATCATCTCGTTGCTCTTGCGCTGCTCGACGTCGGCGATCGTTGCGAGATTGGCGCGCGTCGCGGCGCCTTCCGGCGTGTCGTCGCGGATGTCCGGCCGGTAGGCCGCGCGCCAGGCGCGCCGCCCGCGCGCGGCCTGGCGCGAGGCTTCCACGTTGCGCGCGCCGATCGCCCGCCGCTCGACTTCGTAAGAAGCGAGCAGACGGGGCCCGCCCCAGCCTTGCAAAGTCGCGGCCAGCTTCCACGACAGATCGATGGCGTCGCCGACGCCGCTGTTCATGCCGAGCCCGCCGGTCGGGATCATCAGATGCACGGCGTCGCCGGCGAGCAACACGCGGCCCTTGCCGTAGCTGTCGGCCAGCAGCAGGTTCTGCCGCCACGGCGCGCAGGACAGCATTTCGTATTGCACGGGCATGGCGACGACCTGCTCGAACATCGCCTTCATTTCATCGTCGCTGTCGAGCACGGAGTGCAGCGTGAAATGCCTGGTCGAATCCTGAACGATCAGGAAGGTCGCATGCGCGTCGGCGACGTGATAATGCCGGCCTTTGCCGATCGGGATGCGCGCGAACAGGTCGTCGCAGCGGAACAAGGCCTGGCGCAGCTGCAGCAGATTGGCTTCGCCCGAGAGCTTGATGCCGAGCTGCCGGCGCACCGTGCTGGCGCCGCCGTCGCAGCCGACCAGATAGCCGGCCTTGATCTCGACAATGCCGTCCTTCGTCTCGACCTTGCTGCGTACCGCGTCCTGGTCCTGATCGAACGAGAGGAACTCGCAGCCGTAACGCACTGAGACATTCGGCATGCCCTCCGCCACCGCTTTGAGCAGCGGCTCGAGCGTGTATTGCGAGATCAATTGATAGGGCTCGAGCGGCAGCGTGCCGTCATGGCAGGCGGCGATCTCGGCTTGCGCCTGCGCCACCGACGGATAGGGCAGGTGCAAGAGCGGCGGCTCGATCAGCGAGGTGACGATGAACACGTCCATGGGCGCGTCGTACGGGAAACCAACGTCGCGGATTTTTTGCGCCAGCCCCATGCGGCGATAGATTTCCATGGTGCGCGCGTTGCAGCGCTCCATCTTGGGCAGGAACTGCGGCGCGTCTTTCTGCTCGAGCAGAATGCAGCGCAGGCCGCGCCGGCCGAGATCGATGGCGAGCGTCAGTCCCACGGGGCCGGCGCCGACGATGAGAACTTGGCAATCCAAGACACGTTTCCGAAATGCGCGAAAAACCAAGCAAAACTAACACTTTATCGAAGCGCGCGTAACCGCGCGGAGGCGCCCCGTGGTTGTTGGGCAGCGCTCCGACCCGCACGAAATTGCGCTGGACTCCGACAAACACCTAGGACAGGTTGAATATGTAAAAAGGTCTAGGGAGCGAACAATAAGAATGCGCTGGCCGGCCCTGTATCGCCGGAAGTCTTCGCGCGTCCACGGCGCAGCCGGGCGGCGCGAATTCATGGCGCTCGGTGCCGCGCTCGCCGGCGGCGCCGTGTTCGGGCGCGCGCAAGCCGCCGAAAGTTTCCCGCCGCAGGAGCCGCCCTGGTCGCGCGCGCTCGGGCCGGGCGTGGTCGACCGGCCTTACGGCCAGCCCTCGCCGTTCGTGCAGGACGTGATCCGGCGCAACGTGCCGTGGCTGACCGCCACGCGCGAATCCTCGGTCAGCTTCTCGCCCTTGCAGGACCTGAGCGGCATCATCACGCCGAATGGATTGTTCTTCGAGCGCCATCATTCCGGCCGTGCCGACATCGACCCGCGGCAGCACCGGCTGATGATCCACGGGTTGGTCGAGCGGCCGCTCCTCCTCACCATGCAGGACATCGCGCGCTTTCCCAGCGTCTCGCGCATTTATTTTATCGAATGCCCGGCCAATGGCGGCATGGAATGGCGCGGCGCGCAGCTCGAACTCGTTGCAATTTACCCACGGCATGATCGGCTGCGCCGAATGGACCGGCGTCAAGCTCTCCACGCTGCTCGAGGAAGTCGGCGTCAAAAAAGAAGCCAAGTGGCTGTTGGCGGAAGGCGCCGACGGCGCCCACATGACGCGCAGCCTGCCGCTTGCGAAATGCCTCGACGATTGCTTGCTGGTCTATGCGCAGAACGGCGAGGCGCTGCGGCCGGAGCAGGGCTTTCCGCTGCGTCTCTTGGTGCCGGGCTGGGAAGGCAATGTTTCGGTCAAATGGCTGCGCCGCATCAAGCTTGGCGACCGACCCTGGTTCACGCGCGAAGAGACCTCGAAATACACCGACCTGATGCCCGACGGCAGCGCGCGCGGCTTCACCTGGGTGATGGAGGCAAAATCGGTCATCACCTTTCCCTGTCCGGAAAAACCGCCGCGCGGCGCCGGCCTCTACGAAATTCGCGGGCTGGCCTGGAGCGGCCGCGGCAAGGTGAAGGCGGTGGACGTTTCGGTGGACGGCGGCGTGAATTGGACGCGCGCCGAGCTGAAGGCGCCGGTGCTGGACAAGGCGCTCACGCGCTTCACGCATGCCTGGCGCTGGGACGGCAGGCCGGCGCTGCTGCAGGCGCGCGCGCTCGACGAAACCGGTTACGTGCAGCCGAGCATCGCGCAGTTGCGCAAGGCGCGCGGCGTGAATTCGGTCTACCACAACAACGCCATCCAGACCTGGCAGGTGAAGGCCGATGGGAGCGTGCACAATGTGCAGCTTGCCTGACCATCGCAGCGCGCTGCCCGCCATGCTGTTGGCGGCGGCTTTCGCCGGATCGGCCGCCGCCGCCGAAGCCGCACACCACGGCTACGGCCGGCCGCCGACGCCGCAGGAAATCGCCGGTTGGGACATCGACGTACGTCCCGATGGCGCGGGCCTCCCGCCCGGCAGCGGATCGGTCGCGCGCGGCGCCGAAGTTTACGCCGTGCAATGCGCCGGCTGTCACGGCACCTTCGGCGAAGGCTCCGGCCGCTATCCGAAGCTCGCCGGCGGTATGGGAAGCCTGCGCGACGATCGCCCGCAGCTGACGGTCGGCAGCTACTGGCCGTTCGTTATCACTTTATTCGATTATATCAATCGCGCGCAGCCATATATCGCACCGCACTCGTTATCCGCTAATGATGTTTACGCGGTCACCGCTTACGTGCTCAACCTGAACGATATTGTGGCAAATAATTTCATTGCAGATCGCAACACTTTGCCTAAAGTGAATATGCCGAACCACAGCGGGTTCACGTGGAAGGACCCGCGGCCCGATACTTCGGCAACGGAATGCATGAAGGATTGCGCCGATTCCAAGAAGATAAAGATCGAATCGAGCGCGGAAGGAAAGGACGTAACGCCACGGACCGTTGGTCCACTGGATAAGATGCAACCGAAATAGGACCGGTCTTAACGGCCCACGCGGGGGAGGAAAGCATTATGGAATTGAGAAAGTCGCATTGCGTGCTGGCGGCGATCGCCGGCGCGGTCCTCGGCGCCGTCCTGCTGGGTCTGGCGCCCGCCGCATCCGCCGCGGCGTTGGACGGACAGAAGCTCGCCTTCGAGCGCAGCAAGGGCAATTGCCTGACCTGTCACGCCATCAAAGGCGGCTCTGCGTCCGGCAATATCGGGCCGGAGCTCAACAATATGAAGCATCGGTTTCCCAAGCGCGCGGACCTGATCGCGATCGTCTCCGACGAGACCAAGCGCAATGAAGAAACCGTGATGCCGCCCTTCAAGCGCAACCTCATTTTGAACGACAAGGAAATCGAGGCCATCGTCGATTTCCTGTACACGCGCTAGCGCGTGGCGAGCAACAAGGAGAGAATGTGATGAACGATCTCAACGACGCGCCCGGTTGCGCGCGACGCACGATCCTCAAGGGCGCCGTCGCCGGCGGCCTCATCGGGCTCGGCCTCGGCAACTTCCCGTTCCCGGCTTACGCCGCCGCCGACGCCAAGGAGTGGCCGGCCGACGCCTTCAAGCAGAAGAGCGAGGCCGACGCGCTGAAGAAGCTGTACGGCAAGACCGCCGAGGCGTCGGACAAGATCAGCCTCGACGTGCCGGAAATCGCCGAAAACGGCGCGGTGGTGCCGATCGCGGCCTCCAGCACGCTGCCCAAGGTCACCGCCATCGCCATCCTGGTGCTGAACAACCCGAGCGTGCTGGCCGCCGCCTACAAGATCCCGGAAGGGACCGAGGCTGCGGTGTCCAACCGCCTGAAGATGGCCAAGACCAGCAAGGTGGTGGCCGTCTTCGAGTTGAACGGCAAGCTCTATAGCGCCAGCAAAGAGATCAAGGTCACCGTCGGCGGCTGCGGCGGCTGACCGGCGTCATCGAACAGAGAGGCGATAGCTATGGCATCGACAATTCGCGTTAAGGCGGTCGCGAGCGGCGGCAAGACGCAAGTCCAATCGCTGATCCGGCATCCGATGGATTCCGGCTTCGTGAAGGATAAGAAAGGCCAGATCATTCCGGCGCATCACATCGAGGTGCTGCAATTCGAGCACGGCGGCAAGACGGTGTTCACCGCCTTCTGGGGCCCGGCCGTTTCCAAGGACCCCTATGTGAAGTTCAGCTTCAGCGGCGGCAAGAAGGGCGACGATCTGAAAGTGAGCTGGGTCGACAACAAGGGCCAGTCGGATTCGCTCACGACCAAGATTCAATAAGGTTTCAATAAAGCCTCCGGAGAGGTGAGGCGACAGGGGAGGATTGGTGGATGCTGCGCAAACTTTGCATTGCGGTCGCGATCGTCGCCGGTACGGCGCAGCCATTGCTGGCTGACAACGCGGTCAACCCGACGAAGGACCAGCAGGCGTTCCAAAACTACTTCAAGAAGCGCTTCCCGAAGGTGCCGTTCAACGATTTCGTCAACGGCCCCTATTCGATGGACGCTGGGCTCCGCAAGCAGTGGAAGGCGATCGACGAATTCCCGCCCTATCAGTTCGCCGTCGAGAAGGGCGAGCAGATGTTCAAGACGCCGTTCAAGAACGGCAAGACCTATGCCGACTGCTTCCCCAACAAGGGCATCGGCATCCGTCAGGACTACCCGATGTTCGACGCCAAGCGCGGCGAAGTAATCACGCTGGAAGTGGCGGTTAACGAATGCCGCACCGCCAACGGCGAGAAGCCGTTCGACGCCAAGAAGGGCGATATGGCGGCGGTCACGGCCTATATGGCTTTCACCTCGCGCGGCAAGCTGATGGACATCAAGATCCCGAACGACCCGCGCGCGCTCGCGGCTTACGAGAACGGCAAGGAATATTTCTACACCCGCCGCGGCCAGCTCAACTTCTCCTGCGCGAGCTGTCACGTGCAGAGCGCGGGCAACCACATCCGCACCGAGGTGCTGGCGCCGGCGCTCGGCATCATGAACGCGCTGCCGATCTACCGCTCGGCCTGGGCCGGCATGGGCTCCACCAGCCGCCGCATCACCTCGTGCAACAGCCAGGTGCGCGCGACGCCGCTCAAGCCGAACGACGTGGAGTATCGCGACCTCGAATATTTTCTTTCGTACATGGCCAACGGCCTGCCGATCTCGGGGCCGGGCGCGCGCCCGTAACGGACCAAGTGGAGGAATAACATGCGCACTCGTCTGTTGATCCAATTGGCCGTCATCCTCAGCGTCGGCGGCTTCGTGACCGCGGCCTTCGCCGCCTCCGCCGACGACTTCAAGGCGGCCTATGCCAAGGCGGAAGCGGCGAGCAAAAAGGCGCTCGCCATGAAAACCGGCTGGCTGACCACCACCAAGGAGCTCAAGGCGGCGAAAAAGGCGGTCGATGCCGGCAAGCTCGACGACGCCGTCAAGCACGCCAAGGAGGCCGAAGCGCTGGCGCACGCCTCCATCGCGCAGGCCGAGCAGCAGAAGAAGCTCTGGAAGGACGCCGTCGTTCGCTAGCGCATGATCCCGAAAAGTGGGCACCGGTTTTCGGAAAAGATCATGCGCATGCAAAATGTCAGGAGCGCGCGGTGCTTCAATCTAATCGGATCGCGCTCTAGCGCGCCGGCCTGACAGCGAGGAGCCACAAGAGATGCGCCGCCGGGATGTGCTGAAGCTGCTCACGGCGGCGGCGATGTCTGGCACCGTTCCCCGCCTGGCGCGGGCAGCCGCCGCCGACGATCTCTACGACGTCGGCCGCTTCGGCAATGCCCGCGTGCTGCACATGACCGACACGCATGCGCAGCTCGCTCCGGTCCATTTCCGCGAGCCGAGCGTCAATCTCGGCGTAGGCGGCATGGCCGGCAAGCCGCCGCATCTGGTCGGCGAGGCCTTCCTCAAGCATTTCGGCGTCGCGCCCAAGAGCCGGCTGGCGCACGCCTTCACTTTTCTCGATTTCGCGGAAGGCGCCCACCGCTACGGCCGGCTCGGCGGCTTCGCGCATCTGAAAACGCTGATCGACCGCTTGCGCGCCGAGGCCGGCGAAGGCCGCTCGCTGCTGCTCGACGGCGGCGACCTCCTGCAGGGCAGCGGCCTCGCCAATGCCGCGCGCGGCGCCAACATGGTGGAGGCCGCGAACCTCCTCGGCGTCGAGGCGATGACCGGGCATTGGGAATTCACCTACGGCGAGGACACGCTGCGCGCCAATATCAAGCGCCTCAAGGGCGAGTTCCTGGCGCAGAACGTGTTTTTGACCGAGGAAGCCGCCTTCAACGACAAGCCGGCCTTCGACAAGGCCTCCGGCCGCGTGTTCAAGCCGGCGACCGTCAAGGAAGTGGGCGGCTTCCGCATCGGCGTCATCGGCCAGGCCTTCCCTTACGTGCCGATCGCGCATCCCAAGCGCTTCACGCCCGACTGGACCTTCGGCATCCGCGACGCCGAGCTGCAGAAGGTGGTCGACGGCCTGCGCCGCAACGACAAGGTCGACGCCGTCATCCTGCTGTCGCACAACGGCATGGACGTCGACTTGAAGCTCGCCGCCCATGTCACCGGCATCGACGTCATTCTCGGCGGCCACACCCACGACGCGGTGCCGCGGCCGGTCGCGGTGAGCAATGCCGGCGGCAAGACCTTGGTGACCAGCGCCGGCTCGGCCGGCAAGTTCCTCGCCGTGCTCGACCTCGAGCTCGGCAAGGGCGCGGTCAAGAACGCGCGCTACCGTCTGCTGCCGGTCTATGCCGGGCTGCTGAAGCCCGACCCGCCATGCAGGCGCTGATCGATCGCCAAGCCAAGCTGCACGCCGCGGCGTTTGCCGAGAAGCTGGCGGTGGCCGGCGATCTGCTCTACCGGCGCGGCAACTTCAACGGCAGCATGGACCAGCTCATCTGCGACGCGCTTGCGCCACGCGCTCGACGCCGAATTGGTGCTGTCGCCCGGCTTCCGCTGGGGCAACACGGTGCTGCCGGGCGACGCCATCACCATGGACGACTTGCTGTCGGAGACGGCGATCACCTATCCGGAAGTCTACGTCACCGAGATGACCGGCGCGCAGCTCAAGGCGATCATGGAGGACGTCTGCGACAACCTGTTCAATCCCGATCCCTACCGCCAGCAGGGCGGCGACATGGTGCGCGTCGGCGGCATGGACTATGCCTGCGCGCCGGCCGAAAGCGTGGGCAAGCGCATTTCCGACATGACGCTCGACAACGGCAAGAAGATCGAGGCCGGCAAGAGCTACAAGGTCGCCGGCTGGGCCTCGGTCAACCCGCAAAGCGGCAAGCCGGTCTGGGACTTGGTGGCCGACTATCTGCGCCGCGAAAAGACCGCAAAGCTGAACAAGCTCAACCGGGTGGTGCTCAAAGGCGTGGCCAACAATCCGGGCGTGGCCGGATAGGATGTCTTGAGATGACGATGGCGCTATCCCGTTGGGCGCTGGTTGTGGCGGTGGTGACGCTGCTGGCGTCGCCGGCCGCGGCGCAATCGCCTTTGCCCGACAAGCCGTTCGCCGATCATCATCTTGTTCTGCAATTATCCGACCGCGCGCCCGACAAGCAGGCGCTGGTGCTCAGCGTCGCCTACAATCTGCTGAAAGCCTACGGTCCCGACAAGATCGCGCTCGAGGTCGTGGCCTTCGGGCCCGGCATCGATCTGTTGCGCGCCGAAAGCCCCAGCCGTCCGCTGGTCGACAGCCTGATCGCGCAAGGCGTGCAGTTCGACATCTGCATGAACACCGTCGACACGCTCGAGCGCGCCGGCAAGCACGTCGACATCAACCCGAAGGCGGTGCGGGTGCAGGTTGGCGTCGAGCGCATCCTGCAATTGATCGAGAAGGGCTACACGCTGGTTCGTCCGTAAACAAACAACCAAGGAGAAACGACAATGAGATACTTTGCACGCATGCTTGCCTTTGCCGCCGCGCTCGCGGTCGGCACGGTCTTGGCCGCGCCCGGCCAGGCGGCCGAAAACGCCAAGACCCACAAAATCGCCTTCCAGGTCAGCGCCAACAATCCGGCGACGATGAACCTGGTGCTCAACAATGTCGCCAACGTCCTGCAATATTACCATGGCAAGGGCGAAAAGGCTGAGGTCGAGGTCGTGGCCTATGGGCCCGGGCTCATGATGCTGCGCGAAGACAAGTCGCCGGTGAAAGCGCGCCTGACGCAAATCGAGAAAATCAGCTTTCCGTCCAAGGTGACGTTTTCCGCTTGCGGCAATACCATGATGAACATGGAGAAGAAGGAAGGCCACGCGATCAAGATCGTGCCGGAAGCGCATATGGTGACGGCCGGCGTGGTGCGCCTGACCAAGCTGCAGGAACAAGGCTGGACCTACATTAAGCCGTAACTCCCGGAGGGAGGCCCACATGAAACGCATCGTGTTGGCTGCGGTGACGGCGGCATCGCTGATGGCGGCGCTGCCGGCACACGCGGCAGAAGGCGTCATCACCTACAAGTCGCTGGCGCCGGACGTCGCCTTCGATCTGGCGCGCGCGGCGCTCAACCAGTGCCGCAAGGACGGCTACCAGGTCGCCGTGGTGGTGCTCGACCGCTTCGGCGCGCCGCTGGTGGAACTGCGCGACCGCTTCACCCCGGTTGGCGCGATCGCCATCGCCAAAGGCAAGGCCTGGACGGCGGTCACCTTCACCCGCAATACCGCCGACTTCGTCAAAGGCGTCAAGGACGGCACCATCGGCGCCGGCTTGGCCGGCTTGCCGCAGGTGACGCCGCTGGTCGGCGGTCTCATGATCGAGGCCGGCGGCTCGCTGCTCGGCGGCGTCGGCGTCGCCGGCGCGCCCGGTGGCGACAAGGACGAATCTTGCGCCAAGGCCGGGCTCGCCGCTGTGCAGGACAAGCTGGAATTCTGAGCGCGCGTTTTCGAGCGAATGTTTTGCGGCCCGCGCCGTTGCAATGATCGCGGGGCCGGCGCAAAAACGCGCGTATGGCAAGCGGCGATACCGAGGTGGCGATCATCGGCGGCGGCGCGGCGGGCGTCGCCGCCGGCCGGCGCCTGCATGAGGCCGGCGTCGACTGCCTGATCGTGGAGGCGCGCGAGCGGCTCGGCGGCCGCGCCTTTACCGTCACCGGTCCGCAGGATACGCCGCTCGATCTCGGCTGCGGCTGGCTGCATTCGGCCGACCGCAATCCGTGGGTGCAGATCGCCGAGGCCGAGGGCCACACCATCGACAAGACGCCGCCGCCCTGGATGCGCTCGTCGCTGGGTTTCAAGGGCGGCGAGCAGGGCGACTTCCATCACGCGATGAACGCGTTCTACGCGCGCGTCGGCGCGCTGGCGCGCGCGGACAAGGACGTCGCCGTGGCGGCAGCGCTCGAGCCGGGCGGGCGCTGGAACGGCTTGCTCGGCGGGGCGATTACCTTCATCGGCGGGGCCGAGCCGGCGCAGATTTCCGCCCGCGACTTCGACAATTACCACAACACGGAGGTGAACTGGCGCGTGGTCGAAGGTTACGGCGCGACCGTCGCCAGGCATGGCGAGGGCGTGCCGGTGGCGCTTGGCGCCGCGGTGCGCCGCATCGACCACGGCGGCAAGCGGCTGAGGATCGAAACCGCGCGGGGCGCGATTGCCGCCGACCGGGCGATCGTGACGCTGCCGACCAGCGTGCTGGCGCAAGCCGAGACGCTGTTTGCGCCGGCGTTGCCGGAGAAGATCGAGGCCGCGCGCGGGTTGCCGCTCGGCCTTAACGACAAGCTGTTCATCGCGCTCGACCGCGCGGAAGAGTTCGAGCCGAACAGCCGGCTGTTCGGCGTCAAGGACACGAGCAAGACCGCCGCCTATCACATTCGTCCGTTCGGGCGCGCGCAGATCGAGGCGTTTTTCGGCGGCGACAATGCGCATGCGTTGGAAGCGGCCGGCGAGGGCGCCTTCTTCGACTTCGCCGTCGGCGAGCTCACCGGCCTGCTCGGCGGCGCGTTCGCCAAGCGGCTCAAGCCGATCCGCATCCACCGCTGGGGCGCCGATCCCTTCGCGCGCGGCGCCTATTCATACGCGCTGCCGGGCAAGGCCGGCTGTCGTGCAGTGTTGGCCGCGCCCGTGGACGAGCGGCTGTTCTTTGCCGGCGAAGCCTGCTCCAAGCACGATTACTCGACGGCGCACGGCGCTTATCTTACCGGCGTCGCGGCGGCGGAGCGGGTGCTGATGGTGCGGACTAGATAGTGTTTGCACCGAAGATCGCCGTGATTGTTGGGCTTTTGCAGGGCTTTCGCGGTTGCATTGACCTGAGTGGAACCCATCTATAAGCGAGCAGCGGTACGATAGCCGCGCACGCATGCGTTCGCTCTGGATTGCGACGGTTCACAGGCGAGAACGTCTCCATGAAGACCAATGCCGATACCACCAAACCGCCGCGCGACAAGAGTTCTCGTCCGACGCTGATCGTACGCAATGCGGTGCCCGGCGATATCCCCGGAATCCGGGCGTTGATGGCCAAGGCCTACGCGCCGCTCGGCGCTGCCGGTGTCTATTCCGAGGCGCAGCTTCTCGGTCATCAGAATCAGTTCCGAGAAGGACAGTTCGTCGCGATTTTTGAAAACACCATCGTCGGTTATTGCGTCACGTTCCGGATTTCGGGCGAAGTCGCGCTTAAGCCGCATGACTGGGTGACGATCACCGGGCGCGGTTTTGCGTCGCGCCATGACGCCAAGGGCGACTGGCTCTACGGCATGGATGTCTGTGTCGACCCGGATTTTCGCGGCCTTCGCATCGGCCAGCGGCTTTACAACGAACGCAAGCGGCTTTGCCAACATCTGCGACTGAAAGGGATTGTCTTCGCCGGCCGCATGCCGCAACTGGCGCGCCGATGGGGTTCTGTCGGCTCGGCGGAGAAATATCTCGAATTGTTTCTGGCCGGGAAGCTGCGCGATCCGGTGATCGGTTTTCAGACCCGCAATGGCTTCCAGCCGATCGGCGTCCTGCACGACTATCTTCCGGTCGATCATGAATCGCGCGGCTTCGCCACGCACATGATCTGGCGCAACCCGCAGGTGCCTGAAGACTCGGTCGTGATTGCCGGCACCGCCACGCGCGGCCTGCAAACCGTGCGCGTGGCGGTCGTGCAGTACCAGCAGCGCGCGCTGACATCGTTCGAGGAGTTTGCCAAACAGGTCGAGTATTTCGTCGACGTGGTCGCCGATTACAAGGCGGATTTCGTACTGTTTCCGGAGCTGTTCACGCTGCAACTGCTTTCGATCGAGAATAAACGCATTCCCGCCGCCGAAGCGATCGGAACGCTGACCACTTACACCGCGCGGCTCAAGGAGCTGATGAGCCGCCTTGCGGTCAGCTACAACGTCAACATCGTCGGCGGTTCGCATCCGACGCGCGAAGCCGACGGCGAGGTCTACAACATCTGCTTCGTCTGCCTGCGCGATGGCAGCGTGCACCCGCGGCGCAAGGTCCATCCGACGCCGAGTGAACGCTATTGGTGGAATATCAAGGGCGGCAGCGACGTCGATATCGTGCAGACCGACTGCGGCCCGATCGGCGTGCAGATCTGCTACGACTGCGAGTTTCCGGAAATGACGCGCTATCTAATCGACCAGGGCGCGGTGCTGCTGTTCGTGCCGTTCTGCACCGATTCACGGCAAGGCTATTGCCGCGTGCGCTATTGCGCGCAGGCGCGCGCCGTCGAGAACCAGTGCTATGTCGTCATGGCCGGCAATGTCGGCAATCTACCCAACGTCGAGAACATGGACGTGCAGTACTCGCAAAGCTGCGTGCTGACGCCCTGCGACTTTGCCTTCGCGCGTGACGGCATCGCCGCCGACACGACGCCGAATGTCGAGATGGTGGCGATCGCCGACCTGCAGCTCGACGCGCTGCGGGCGTCGCGCCAGGACGGCACCGTCATGAACCTGCGGGATCGCCGGTTCGATCTGTATTCGTTGACTTGGGGGAAGGACCTTAGGGCGCCGGGCGCCGCGCCGGCGCCCGCGCCGCCGGGACGACGGTCGCCAATCACGAGCGGTTAAGCCGCGGCGTCCGCATCTGTTGCGGACGCCGCAGCCTTCGCGGCCGGCTCCAGCGCCGCCGCCACCGCGTCGTCGACGCGCTCGAGCCACACGAACTCCAGCTGTTTGCGCGCCTCCTCGGGGATGTCGTCGAAGTCCTTCTTGTTGCGCGCCGGCAGCATCACGCGCTTCAAGCCGGCGCGCGCCGCCGCCACCACCTTCTCCTTGATGCCGCCGACCGGCAGCACCAGCCCGCGCAGGCTGATCTCGCCGGTCATGGCGGTATCGCTGCGGATGGTGCGCTCGGTCATCAGCGAGGTGAGCGCCATGAACATGGCGACGCCCGCGCTCGGCCCGTCCTTCGGGATGGCGCCCGCCGGCACGTGCACGTGGATGTCGCTCTTCTCGAAGCGCTCGGGCTCGATGCCGAACATGGACGCCCTGTTCTTGACGATGCTCAAGGCGGCTTGCGCGCTCTCCTTCATCACGTCGCCGAGCTGGCCGGTGAGGATCAGCTTGCCGTGGCCCGGCAGCCGCGTCGCCTCGATGAACAGGATATCGCCGCCGACCGGCGTCCAGGCCAGCCCGGTCGCCACGCCCGGCACGCTGGTGCGCATGGCGACTTCGTTCTCGAACTGCGGCGCGCCGAGGATCGTCTCGATATCGTCTCGATCGATCTTGATCGACCCGCTTTCGCCTTCGGCGATGCGCACCGCGGCATGGCGCAGCGCCTTGCCGATCTCGCGCTCGAGATTGCGCACGCCCGCTTCGCGCGTGTAGTGCTGGATGATCTCGGACAGCGCTGCTTCCGTGATCTCGACCTGGCCTTCCTTGATGCCGTTCGCCTCCATCTGGCGCTGGACCAGATAGCGGGTGGCGATCTGCAGCTTCTCGCCGTCGGTATAGCCGGCCAGGCTGATGATCTCCATGCGGTCGCGCAGCGCCCCCGGGATGGTGTCGAGCATGTTGGCGGTCGTGATGAACACGACGCGCGACAGGTCGTAGGGTACGCCGAGATAGTTGTCGCGGAACGTATTGTTCTGCTCCGGATCGAGCACCTCCAGCAGCGCCGCCGACGGGTCGCCGTGAATGCCGGCGCCCAGCTTGTCGATCTCGTCCAGCATCATCACGCAATTACGCGTGCCAGCCTTGCGGATGGCCTGGATGATGTTGCCGGGCAGCGCGCCGATATAGGTGCGGCGGTGGCCGCGGATCTCCGCCTCGTCGTGCACGCCGCCGAGTGAAACGCGCACGAACTTGCGCCCCATGGCGCGCGCGATCGACTGGCCGAGCGAGGTCTTGCCGACGCCCGGAGGTCCGACGAAGCACAGAATGGGCGCCTTGCCTTGCGGCGCCAGCTTGCGCACCGCCAGATATTCGATGATGCGTCGCTTGATCTTGGGCAGGCCGTAATGGTCGGCGTCGAGAATGCGCCGCGCCTCCTCGATGTCGATCGGGGCTTCCTCCGGCAGCTTCCAGGGCAGCTCGATCAGCCAATCGAGATAGGTGCGCACCATGCCGTATTCGGCCGCGGCCTCCGGCATGCGTTGCAGCCGGCGCAACTCCTTGCGGGCGGCCTCCTCGACCTCCTTCGGCATCTCGGCCTTGGCGATGGCCTTGTCGAGCTCGGCCATCTCGGCGGCCTTGCCTTCCTCGCCTTCGCCCAATTGCTTCTGAATGGCGGCCATCTGCTCGCGCAACAGCATCTCGCGCTGACGCTCGTCGAGCGCGGCCTTGGTCTGCTGGCCGATCTCGGCCGACAGCCTTAAGACTTCGATGCGGTGCGCCAGCAGCTTCGAGACTTTGTCCATGCGTGCGCCGACGTCGACCGTCTCCAGCACTTCCTGCTTCTCGTCCGGCTTCACGTCCATATAGGCCATGGCCATATCGGCGAGCGCGCCCGGCTGCTCGATGCCCTGGATGGCGGCGACCAGTTCGCGCGGCGCCTGCGGCAACAGCTCGAGCGCCTCCAGCGCCTGGCCGCGCAGATGCAGCAGGCGGGCTTCGATTTCGGGCGTCTTGCCGGCTGGCTCGGCGACGCGGATCACGCGCGCCACCAGGAACGGCCAGCCGGGCAGGAACTCGACCACCTGGAAGCGTTCCTCGCCCTGGCAGACCAGGTGATGGGCGCCGTTCGGATCGGTGATGAAGCGCACGACGTTGGCCACCGTGCCCATGCGGTGCATGTCGAGCGCGGCTGGCTCGTTCACGTCCGGATCGCGCTGCTTTAGAATGCCGACCGGGCGCTGCTCGCGCACGGCCTGTTGCGCGGCCGCGATCGACTTCGGCCGGCCGACGGTGACGGGCATCACCATGCCGGGGAACAGCACGAAGTTGCGCACCGGCACGATGATGATCGCATCGTCCGGCAGCGGCGGCAGGTTCTGTTCGCTATGCACCTTCGCCGGCTCATTGGCGGCCGGTTGGGTGCTTTGTTCCAATGTTCGCATCATTTCACTTTCAACCACGGGACGCCCCCGCTTTTTCCAGGGTGATCAGCAGACAGCCATTCGCCATCGCGTGGCGTACCGACGCGTAGCGGCCGGCCGGCAGGCGCACGCGGCGCTCGAAGCGGCCCTTGCGGCAACTCGAGCCGGTGGATGACCGCGGTGCGCAGCGCCGCCGGCAGCACGCGGCTGCCGGCCACCACCAGGTCGCCGCCGTCGATTCCCGCCTCGACCCGCTCCGGGGCGACCCCGGGCAGCGCCATGAACACGAGCACGTCGTGTTCGGTCTCCAGGACATCGACCGGGGGCTCCCAGGCCATGCGGGCCCGG
>CAWFYB010000006.1:0-563791 GCA_963819955.1 uncultured Pseudomonadota bacterium
TCGAATGGCTATGGCGCATCAAGGAAGAACCACAGCTTTGGACGCGCTATTGGCGCGATGGCCTCGTACTGTTGAAACTTGTGTTAACCCGGGTCGCTCCCGCTCCTAGTTCTCAAGCAATGGCACCGAATGCGGTGGAAGGCAAAAGGTCAGATTTAACGATCAAAAGTCCGAAGACCACAAAACCGTCACATTGAGCCTGAGCGGCGCCGCCACGGCCGAAAATGTCGGCAAAACTGTGCCTTATTTCCGAGACGCAATCATCGCGGCAAAGGATGTCGTCATTAACTGCACTGATACGTGCCTCATTGATACCCGTTTTCTCGGGTTGTTGCTTATGCTAAATAAACAGCTAACGAGACAGCGGCTCCGGCTGCAATTTACCGGGGTTTCGCCGTCGCTAGCGAGGCTATTTCGTCTCAACGAGTTTGGCTATTTGCTCAACACTAAAGTCGAGAGCGTAGCGTAAAATGCTTATGAAGCGCGATACCGCGGTCGACACCCGACCCGCGCAAACAAGAGCACTCTTACATAGGTTTGCTTATTTCCATCTCGGTGCTTCTGGGCCTTATTGGATTTGGTAAATCGCTTTTGGAATTAGTGCACCGCTGGCGAGTCCAAGAAGAATACAGCCACGGATTTTTGATACCCTTTATTGTCGCTTGGCTACTTTGGAGCCGCCGAGATGCATTGCGTGCAAGTATCGGTCAGCCTTCCTGGACCGGCCCGCGCTCATCTTGCTCGCAGCCGCGATGCACATTTTGGGTGAATTGAGCGCATTATACATATTGTCACAACTCGGCTTCATCGTCGCATTGATTGGCATCGTGCTTGGCGTTCGGTGGGCGCTCGTTACTCAAAGTGACGTTTGTCCCAATTATATTCCTCATATTTGCGATTCCAGTTCCCTATTTCATCGACGCAGTGCTCTCCTTTAAGCTCCAGCTCATCTCATCGCAGTTGGGAACATTTTTCATTAGGTTGTTCCAAATTCCGGTTTATCTCGAGGGAAACGTCATCGATCTTGGCAATTACAAGCTTCAAGTCGTCGAAGCATGTAGCGGACTGCGCTATCTCTATCCGCTTCATGAGCCTCGGTTTTCTGGCGGCATATCTTTTCCAGGCGCCTTTCTGGCAGCGGGCATTGGTATTTCTATCCACCATTCCCATCACAATCTTCATGAATAGCTTCCGTATCGGCGTGGTCGGTGTGATGGTCGACAACTTTGGACCACAAGATGCTGACGGCTTTCTCCACATGTTCGAAGGTTGGATTATTTTCATTGCATGTGCGGGCGTGCTTGGTTGGGGAGATGGCGCTGTTGGCGCGTTTCGGAGCCAAAAAGCGCTTTCTCGACGTGTTCTATCCTCCCAAAGTGGTTGCCGAACCGAGACAGCACCAAATTCGCATCGATCATTCGCGCCGCGCGCCGCTTTTAAGTTGTTTTGCTCTGCTGGCGGCGACTGGAATTGCCGGCGTCTTTGTCTCCAGCCGGCATGAGATTCTACCGGAGCGCAAAACGTTCGCTACATTTCCTATTAACGTTGGCGATTGGCATGGGCGATCTTCATCGCTTGAGCCCGGTACGCGTCCATTTCCTGGGCCTTACGGATTATGTCTTGATCGGACTACGCTAAGCCAAACGGCCAAGATGTAAATTTTTATGTGGCGTATTATGCGTCACAGCGAAGCGGGCTCTCGCCTCACTCGCCGAGTGTATGTCTGCCAGGCAATGGTTGGCAGATAGCGACGTTCGAACGAACCTATTATCATGGCCCAAATTTATCTTTCCCCATAAATCGCGTGGTCATGCAACGCGGGTCGCAGAAAGAGCTGGTGTACTATTGGTTCGAAGAACGTGGCATGACGATCGCCAATGAATGGTTGTCGAAACTGTATTTGCTGAGAGACGCGATTTTCAAAAATAGAACCGACGGCGCCTTGGTGCGTCTGGTGACTCCGCTCTATCCCGGCGAATTAGAAGAGCGATGCTGATAAGCGCTTCATGAATTTACCCAGCGCATAGTTCCGAACTTAGCCGGCTACCTGCCCTCAGAAAACCAGTCAAAGATCAAGCCGGCCATGATTTCGCCAAAGGCCAATCATTCATAGAGAGCACCATGTCTCGACTTGGCACCAGATCCTTCGTTAAAATCCTCGCACTAGGCGCGTGCCTGATCTTGGCGGGATTGCAATTGGCAGCCTGCAGCTCGCGCGCGGAACGGGCCAAAAATTACTACGAACACGGCATGGAGTATCTTAAGAAGAACGATTATGTGAAGGCGCGTATTGAATTCCGGAATGCCCTTCAGCTCAACAGAGACATGATCGAGGCTTGGCGAGCCCTCGCCAAGATCGACGAGCATGATCACAAGTGGTCAGAGCTCGCCGGAAGCCTCCGTCGGATCGTCGACCTCGACAAAAAGGATGCCAAAGCCAGAGTCCAGCTCGCTAAGCTATATCTCTTGGGCGGCTCGCTTGACCAAGCGTTACAGCTGACCAATGCGGCGGTAGAATTAAAGCCGCAAGATGCGAGCGTTCTTGCGCTCAAAGCTGCCGTGCTTTTCAAGCTAAAAGACTCTGACGGGGCGACGCGTGAAGCTCATAACGCGCTCAAGATTGATCCTGGTAACCCAGATGCAAACGTGGTTCTAGCAACCCAAAAATTCATAAATGGCAACTTGCCGGGAGCTCTCGAGTCGCTGGCGAATATTTCAAGCGCTCACAAAGATGATCTTGGCGTCACAATGCTGAAAATCAGCATCTATGACCGGATGGGCAAAACGCAGGAAGTCGAAGTCGTTGTTGCGACACCTTGTTTCGCTCAAGCCAAAGGAAGCTGCATTTCGCACACAACTTATCCAGTTCTATATTGCGCACAAGCGACCAGAGGATGCCGAAAAGGAGCTGCGGACATTCATTGCCGCCAATCCGACCGATATGAAAGCCGAGCTTGAACTTGTCAACCTGCTCTCAGTGATCAAAGGGCCGGCCGCAGCGCAAGCTGAGCTAGTCTCGCGCATAAAGGCAGGGGGCAACGTTTTTCCGTACCAGATCGCGTTAGCAAAACTCGAGTTTGCTCAAGGAAAAGCGACTGCGAGCACAGAACTCCTGGCAAAGTTGGGCCAAAGCTCAAATCAGAATGATGCGATGACGGCCAAGGTGACATTGGCTCAAGTTGATCTGGCCAGAAATAACACTGCTGCAGCGGAGCCGTTGATTGCAGAGGTCCTTGAATCTGACAGTGGGAATCCTCGACGCACTGCAACTGCGTGCAACCATTCGGCTTAACCGCGGCCAGGTTGACGACGCCATTGCCGACCTGCGTCGTGCGTCTTAACGCTCAACCGCGGTCGGCGCGAGCTTCTCGCAAGCCTTGGCCTCGCCTATGAGCGCAGCGGAGCCATAGAACTGGCTGACAAATCTTTTTTTGAGGCAATGAAGGACTCCGGATTCGCGCCAGCTTATGGGCTCAATTACGTTGCATTTCTTGAGCGCAGAGGCCTCTCGGAGCAGGTCGACAATACACTTACCGTACTTGCAACGCATAATCCGACAAATATTTCTGTCTTATCAGCACTGGCTAATTCAAAGCTAGCGCACCACGACTGGATCGGCGCACAGAAGATCGCCGACGCAATCCATCGTTTAAACAAAAAAAGCAACATAGCCGATCAGATCAAAGGCGCAGCTTTAGTCGGTCAGAAAAAATTAAACGAGAGCCTTGCCATATTTCGAGACGCCTACACTCAGAACCCGAGCGTCGAGCCGATGACTGCCTTGGTCAATGTCTATATGCGGGTGGGGCAGATCGACAAGGCTGAAGCGTTTCTTCACGAGGTGCTAAAAGCAAATCCCCATAACGCCGAGGCTTTGGTTCTGCTCGGATCGGTTCATCTGACAAGTAAGGACCAAAAGAAGGCGAAAGCTGAATTTGAAGCGGCAATTGAGCAACAGCCTAAAAATGCTGTCGGCTACAGAGCACTGGCAACACTTTACGCGAGCCAGAATAAGCTGGACGAAGGCATTAAAGTTGTGCGCGAAGGGCTCAAACAAGAGCCAAAAAACTTTGCTCTTCGTTTGACATTGGCGGGGTTACTCGAAAGTGAAAGAGACTACGATGCCGCCATCGCTGAATACGATTCGATGCTGCGCGATCAGCCCGGCTCGATGGTTGTAGCCAACAATTTGGCGAGCCTGTTATCGGATCATCGCAAAGATAAGGCGAGCATAGAGAAGGCGCGCTCACTTTCCACTCTTCTTAAAGCGTCCCCTGTCCCGCAATTTAAAGACACGATTGGATGGGTCGATTATCAGCAAGGCGATTACAAAGCCGCTATTTCATCCCTTGAGGATGCCGTCGCTAAATTGCCCAACGTCGCGATGATCCATTACCACCTTGGCATGAGCTACATGGCAATCGATGAAAACGCAAAAGCCGCTGAACAATTTAAAAAGGCTCGCGCTCTTTCGCCGCATGACGCAGAGCTGCAAACAAAAATAGATGGGGCGCTCCGAGACAAATCAGGAAAAAATAAGAGCTAAGCGCGCCTCAATAAATGCCACAACCTGGTCAATGGTAAAATGGAAATACTTCTCCAACGGACTGGCGAGCTAGTTCCCTCTGCCTTTCATGTTGGGCTTCATTGATCGGTGAAGGATTCCCCAAAATGTTGAGATCGCGCGACAACGCAAATAATACAGTGTTCGATCTTGCGGTTCCAGTATTATCATCTCTTTGACGATAAGTGTAAGACAGGTTGGCACGCCATTCGCGAGTTAGCTTGTAACTGTAGTCGATCGATGCGGTGTAAAAAAACGAGTTATTCGCGTTCGAGTTGCTTTGACCAATTTGGCCCGACGAATTCGTTTCGGCAAACTGAGCAAATGCCGACAGACGAGCCAGATCATTTATCTTATGGTCAACATGTAAACCGATCGTTGAACTCTGCTGCAGCTGACCAGTCAGCGTCGGGAAAATTGTCTGTGCCGCCGTCAACGAAACTGTCGTTGTTTTCGATGCTTGATAGGTCAATCCGACATCGCCAATGATAGCGTTTGCGGCGCCAACTTGGAGCTGGAATGGCCCACCAACCGTTGAATTCGATAGAGCGGAAGCTTGTGCATTGCCGTTTTGATAAGCATTTACAAAGGCGATACCTATATCGCCGTTAAATTTTAAGCGATGAGAAAGTTGGGATTGCAACCCGCTTTGTAGCCGCCAAAATAATCGCTGGCTATTTTGCGTGTTATCCTCGGAAAACCAATCGAAATTCACGGAATTGTTCCAGGTCGTCAATTGGCTAAAATTATGTCTCCAAGCGAGGGATGACGTTACATCCAAATAAGGCGTTTGCGTCGGATCAGTATACGAGACCGTTGAGCCATTCGCTGACCAAGAAACTGTATCAAGGCGGCTGAAGTCATGCGTGAGACCGCCAAACATATGGTAGGTATCGGTAGTGCCCCGCCCTGTGGCGGTTCCGGTTTGCGCCAACGTTGCCGTTTGGACGTCGACCCTGTTCCACGAAGCTCCTATATTAAACGTACTGAGCTTCGTCGTGTGATCAATTGTAAATCTTGCGCTGGCAGGTGTGCCCCATTTGAGCTCAGTATCTGCAGCACCAGGTCCAAAATATTTGAAGTAGCTATAGTGCGTGTCGAGCAGGTATCTCGTCGTAGGGGTTTGGGCAAGAAAATCCAACATTCCCGCAGTTGTCGACTTATATGTAGGGCCTGACGGCCCATTTGTCGCAGTCGTCGTAGATGTCGAACCCGTGCCCGTTGAACTGGGCGATTCAACTTTCAAAAACTGATTGTCGCTTGCCGTGAGCGTCTCGTTAGCGTTGCCCTTAATCGCGAAGTAGGCGGCTAATGCGCTAGGCGCCGAAGCACCCAGGCAAAATAGCAAAAAGACGGGGTAGGCCCATGTTTTCACAATGGCTCGCTGTATTATGCATTGATGGCGGGCCTGCCCCATAGGTCATTCAAACAAGCCGCGTTCTGGAACAATGACAATGTCGCCAGCGCGAAGATTGATATTATCGATGGTGTCCCGTCCGGATCGGTATGCATTGAAATCGAACAGAAAAATTGAGTCCGCCCCCTTGATATTCCGATGCACCTGAATGCGCTGCGGCGCCGCAAACGGTCCAACCCCGCCAGCGAGCGCCAAAGCTTGAACGAGGCTTGTAGGCGACCTAAAGATAAACGGGCCAGGCCTTAAGACTTCGCCCGTCACAAAAATCCTGGGCTTGTCTTCGTCTTTTTGTTGTTTCTCTGGAGGCAATGCGGCAAGCGAAACCGTTATGTCGAGTTCACCCTTATATTTATTCTTGAGTCGGCTCTTGATGATTTTTTCAATGCTTTGCGTCGACCGACCTCCCGCTCTGATGTGCCCTGCGAATGGAAATGAAATCCAACCGTCGGGGCCAACCACAACCGTTCGGTCGAGCTTTTCATCCTGCCAGACAGATATTTGGATTTGATCGCCCGGTTTCAAAACCTCCCCTGCCGCGTGAGCGAGGACGCTGCAGAAAAACAACCCGCAGAAGAAAAATGCGGCCAGAAACCTTCGCATCATTTGCCGAGCTCCCCAGAGTCGCCCCTTAACTAGCGTCGACTTTTACCATATGACCGTTGATCGGGAAAATCCCAAATTCCTTTTTGTCTTTAATAACTTCGCCAACCAAATCCGCGTCAATTTGGCCCGCCTGGACCGAAAATCCGTAGACCAAGGCCGTGTCGCACAAGATATTAATGATCCGCGGAACCCCCGAGCTCGCCTGCTCGATCAGCTTACAGGCCTCTTTTGTAAAGAGATCGGGACGGCCACCCACTGAATGGAGCCGAAAGGAAATGTATTTGGCAACTTCGCCATGATTCAGCGGCTTGAGGTGAAAGTCCGATGAGACGCGTTGTGCAAATTGTTGCAACTCTGGCTTGCAAAGCTTGTCCTTCAATTGAGGCTGCCCGACGAGGACCAGCTGCAGGATCTGGAACTTGTCGACATTGATGTTCGACAACATCCTGAGGCCCTCGAGCGCCTCTTCGCCTAGATTTTGAGCCTCGTCCACGATCACGATAGTTCGTCGACCAGCAACCCGTTCATCATAAAGAAAATCCTGGAAGCGCTTGAGCAATGCTGGGAAGCTTCCCTCAAATGGCAGACGCAGCGAAAGCATAAGAATTTGCAACAGTTCGTCACGTCCTCGCGGCGTGTTTGTGATCAATCCGACATTTACTGAATTTGGATTGATTTTCCGCAGGAGATGGCGGACTAGCGTCGTCTTACCCGAACCGATTTCGCCGGTGACGACTGTGAAACCAGCGTTATTCATCACTCCAAATTCAAGCATGGCAAAAGCCATACGATGAGCCCGCCCCCAATAGATCAGGTCGGGATCGGGCAATATCGAAAACGGCTTCGCCTTCAGCTGATAGTACGCCTCGTACATCAGTGGTCCTTGCTCGACGACCGAAGCTCAGGTGTCCGTAATTCCAAGAATTGGAACTTTAAACGAACGCCCGAGCTAGAAACACAAGTACACCCATTTGTAGGGACCGTTAGGGCCATAAGAAACGGGCGCCGAACGAAAATGACACTGCGTGACCGAAAAGCCACGTTAAGGGTTCCCAACGTCTTCTTCTTGCACCACGAGCCCGGAATCTTTGCCAAACGAGCAGATCTTGCGCCAACACTAACCACCGTTTAGGTTACCGAGTACGGTCGGCGGACTTCTAGATTAACTGCTATCTTGATATTGCGTCCATTGAGTGTCGCGCGGACTGGGTATTCGGGGCAAACTGGCCACCCACAAACGCTAATTTCCAAAGTAATGCCTATTAAATCCTCTTCATAAATTACCCGCGAAAATCTAAAGTTACTACCATATACGTAAATCGTAGAAGAAATAGCAAGATATACTTAAAGAAATAGCAAGACATACTTAAGAGATATTTATACGTTCGTGTGACATCCATCACACCCTAAATCCATCTTTTCGCATATTGTTTTTTTATGATTGCGCCAAGCCCAAAAGGGCAAGGTTACTCGCGTCAGTTCTGCCGGGAACCCCAAAACCGTGCGTGTCCGGCATTGGGTGTGGCGAGAAAAATCTTCTCGGCCGATGTCTTAACTACGTCAATTTTTTGCTGTATTCGGATTATATTCACTCGGTATACTTGCAAATCCCATATGGGGCCGTGAGCGTGCTCCCATTTCACCTGGTGTAGTCGTCGTACAATGCTTCAGAGCCAAACAACATTAAACCACCCGGCCGAAGAGGATCTCGGTGAGCTTCTAACGCCGTCGCATGTTCTTGAGATTGTGAAGCGACGTGCATTGTACTTCTTCATCCCATTTGTGCTCATTGCGACGGTCGGCTCCTTGCTCGTGTTGGCCTGGCCCGCCAAATATATCTCGTCAGGCAAAGTACTCGTTCTGTCTCCCGAAATCCCATCCGATCTTGTGCAGCCCACAGTCGTTTCGGCAGCCAATGAGCGCATCGACGTTCTTGAGCAGCGCGTCATGACCCGCGATAATCTGCTTGCGCTTGCCACGAAATTCCATCTCTCGACTGGTTGGCGAGCAATGCTTTCAGGAACTGAAGTCGTCGATTTCATTCGGGAAAGAACGCAGATTCAGCCGATCGAAGCGAAAGTGAAAGGTATCAAAAAGCAGGCGATCGCCTTTACGATCGGTTTTGAATACGAACAGCCTCACGTCGCGATGGGCGTCGCGAATGAAATACTCACGATGATGCTAAAAGAGGACGCCCGCACAAGAACGGCCTATGCGACGGAGACAACCAGTTTCATTGAACGCGACGCCCGAAGGTTGGAAGCTCAGCTCGCGTTGCTCAATTCGCAAATAGCTCAGCTTGAGGCAAAAGGAGCGCGGTCGTCGCTTACCGATCCCAAGAATCTGGACAGCGGAAAAGAGCTTGCTGCGCTGAAGTCTCAACTACTTGTTAAGAGTGTGACCTATTCGGACTCACATCCCGACATCAAGGCGCTTAAGCGAAAAATCGAAGCCCTCGAGAAGACAAATTCTGCAACCAACAAACCAATTTCAACCGACGCAGCCAAGTCCAACACGTCCGAAAACGCATCCAGCGTCAGTATCGATGCACTTGAGGCAAGGCAAGCAAATGTAAAAAAGGAGTTTGAAGCTGCCTCTCGGAAGCTCGCAACTGCCAGGCTCGGCGAAAGCCTTGAGCGAGGCCAGCACTCCGAACGGCTGCAAGTCATCGAGCAGCCGACGCTGCCCACAAAACCTGTCAGCCCGAACCGGCCAAAACTGTTCGCTGCCGTAATTGCGTTGGCACTGATGGCAGGCGGCGGTTTAGCGATGGCTGGGGAAATGCTAGATCACTCCGTCCGCCGCAGCTCAGATTTATTTTCGTTGGTCGACAGCCATCTGGTCGTGTCCATTCCCTATATCTCGACGACCGCAGAAGAGCGCCGGAAAAAAAGGAGAATTATCCTGACCATTACGATCGTCGTAGCTCTCATTTTGGCAGGGATATTAGCCATTGTTTTTCTGTTGCCGTCCGTTGACCTGCTATTCGATAAATTAACGTCTAAGGTGCTCACAACATTGTTCCGATAACCAAAGCGTACCAATGGAAAAGATCAGACAAGCTGTCGAGCGGGCTCGAGGTCCTACTGGCCTAGATGTCGAGCCGCTGCCTCAATTGGGACTGCCCCCGACGCAGCCTGAACAGGGTGTAGTCACCAACGACAAGGCGTTTGCAGAGATTGCTTTGAACAGTGCCTACCTCGAGGCGCACAGAATAATTTCGCACGATATCACCGATCAGCGGGCGAAGACGTTTGATATGCTTCGGACGCAGGTCCTGCAAACGATGGACCTGAAAAACTGGCAGCTGCTTGCGATCACTTCTCCAAATCCGGGCTGCGGAAAAACAGTAACGGCGATCAACCTTGCGCTTAGTATAGCTCGCCAACCCGAACGTTCCGTCTTGTTGATCGATATGGACTTCCAAAATCCGCATGTAGCTAAGAGCCTAGGGATTAAGGCCGACCAGGGCCTAATAGGCGTTCTCGAGGGACGCACAAAGCTATCGAATGCTATTCTTGAGGGTCGCATTAGAAATGAAAAAATGGCGATTTTTCCATGCGAAGCTTCCACACTACGCTCATCCGCGTTAATGGCGTCGCGCTCAATGAGCGCTCTTTTGCAACAGATCAAGCGCGAATTTAGAGGCTCGACGGTAATACTGGATCTACCGCCGTTGCTGACGAGCGATGACGTTATTACGATCTTGCCGCAAGTTGACTGTGCGCTATTTGTTGTGGCGTCTGGCTTGTCGACAGTGGCGGAAATCAAAGAGTGCAACAAGCACCTCGACACCACACCCGTCGTTCGCGTCGTTCTCAACAAAGCGCCAGTGTCAGCTAAAGAGCATTATTATCGATATGGCAATAATTAGACACTAGGCTTTGACATTGAGAGCGAGGCTGCGCATCAGCGCTATCGAGCACGAGATTTGAAACTCAATTTTTTTCCGCTGACAGACGATAGACTTTTAGCGTGGTCGCCTGCCAGACGGCGCTTGCCGGCCTCCAGGAACTCTTTGGACCAAGCGCAATAAAGGCTCTCGGCAATGCCTTCACGACGGCAAAGCTCGGCGATGCTGGAACTTGCCGCGCAGGCCGTCCAAAACGTACGCACCCGGCGAAGGCCGCCTTGACGATCTGGCGCTGAAGGGGAAGCGATAGGACTATTCCTGGGGATAGTCCTATGACCAAGACGCAGGTTGAGGTGATCACGTCCGTTGAGCGGCGCCGACGCTGGTCGCGGGCGGAGAAGGAGCGGATTGTCGCTGCGGCACTGGAGCCCGGTGCGGTCGCATCCGAGGTGGCGCGGGCAGCCGGGATTCATAGCAGTCAGTTGTTTCGGTGGCGCCGACAGCTCTGCGAGCGGGCGGCAATGCCGGCAAGCTTCAATGCGGTGACGATCGCGCCGGAGCCGGGAACGGCGTCTGCGGGATCGGCGGAGAGCGCCGGCGTGATCGAGGTGGAGTTTGCCGATGGCGGGCGGCTGCGGATGAGCGGCCCGGTCGATGCGGCCACGGTCAAGGCGCTGCTGGCAGCGCTGAGCAAGGCCAGGCGAGGCCAGCGATGATCCCGGTACCGAGTGGGGCGCGGGTGTGGCTGGCGGCCGGCCATACTGACATGCGTAAGGGTTTTGATGGCTTGGCGCTCCTGGTGCAGGAGACGCTGCGCCGCGACCCGCACAGCGGGCATCTGTTCGTGTTCCGGGGCCGACGCGGCTCGCTGATCAAGATCCTGTGGCACGACGGTCAAGGCATGTGCTTATTCGCCAAGCGGCTGGAGCGCGGTCGCTTCCTCTGGCCATCGCCGGCGGATGGAACGGTGACGATCACGCCGGCGCAGCTCGCCTACTTGCTGGAAGGCATCGACTGGCGGATGCCGCAATATACCTGGCGCCCGCAAGCGGCCGGTTGATCGCGGACTTTTGAATCGACAATGTGATCGCCGGTGCAGACAGCCGCGAGTTATTGTGATTCCGTTCTCGATGATGCGCGCCGATGATTTTCTCCCCGACGATGTCGAGACGCTGAAGGCGATGCTGCTTTCGGAGCGCGCAGCGCGCCTGGCGGCGGAAGCCGATGCGCAGGCACGCATGCTGCTGATCGAGAAGCTCAAGCTCACGATCAGGAAGCTGCGGCACGAACGCTTCGGCCAATCGGCGGAGCGCGGGGGCTGCTCGATCACTTGGTCCGGCGTCAGACCGAGCAGAGAGTTGCCGTTCACGTCGCCGCACAGGGCCAGAATCGGTAAGAGCAACAGACCGTCCCGCTTGGACTTCAACAGCCGTCTCCATGCATCTGCGCGCAGCATGATCGCTTGCAGGAAACCTTCGGCCCAGTCGGCTGCAATGAGCGTGCCGTCGCGGTCAGCCCAGAAGACGGGTTCGAAGGCGTCATCCCGAACCTGCCGAAGAACCTCGTTGTAACGGCCCATGATGGTGCCAAGGATCGCCTTGGCTTCGGCTTCGTCAGCGAACTCAGGAGCTTCGCCGCCCCAGATCAGCGGCAGCCATTCGCTGGGCAGGACAAGTTCCGGTCCTACGGCAATGCCGGTGAGGAAGCCATCGAGATCAGACAGCATCATGCTCTCCGACGGCGCGCGGTCGGACATCAGGAAACTGTCGAGCAACTCCAGATCGACACAGTCGACGGCAATCTCATCGGCGAGCTTGTGGGCGAACACGGTGGCCTCCAAGACGCTGCGCCGCATCATGGCATACGGCGAGAGGCGCGGTCAGGCGGCTTGTCGACGCAATCCACACCATTGCCACGGTAGCAGTTCGTCGATCCGCCGCATCGGATGATCGGGCAAACGGGCGAGCACGTCGGCGAGCCAGGCCCGGGGATCGACGCCATTGAGCTTGGCGGTAGCAATCAAGGTGTAGACGGCGGCGGCGCGTCGGCCACCTTCATTGGAGCCGGCGAAGGTCCAATTGCGGCGTCCGACGGCGACCGCGCGTAGTTCGCGTTCGGCCGCATTATTCGACATGCACAGGCGGCCGTCGCCGAGGACGGTTCGCTGCACTCACATGTTGCGGTCGCCAAAAGTATGGCACCGGAATCCAGGATCATAGGGTTTGGGTTGCCACTACAAGTTTCGTTTGGGGATCCAGCACGCGAAGCGCGGCCTGGTCGAGGGTGCCGCGGAGTGGCCCACATGCTCAAGGCCATTCACGCGCAAGAGAACCTATGCAGCTCACCGCGGGACTGCGCCCCTAGGGCACGTAGCGGCCGGAATAAAATATTATTTTGTATATCAACAGAAACGTAGAATACTATTTTAAATAATAACATACAAGGGAACGATATTCTACACATCTGGTCGGTACAATCCTTAATTGCTGATTAAAAAAGCTTGCCAAATGCCAATAGTTTTGATCTGATGTTAAAGTGGCGTAGGGTTATTTGTGAGGAGACAAGACCATGACACGATTGGCTTCTGTGGGAGCCGCCTTATTTTGTGCGCTGATGTTGTGCACAAGCGGGGCAAACGCAGTCACTATTAGTATAAATTCCCAAAACACCACTCTTGCGCCAGTCACCTCGACTATCACGATTCCTGATGTGACGACAGGCAGTTATACCTCGCCCGTAACTGACAATCATCTGTCGCCAGCGGAGGCGAGGTCGCCGTGGGACGGGGTTGCGGGTCAGGGTACCCTTCCGTACAGCGTCTTAAGTTACGGTGGGGTCGGTGCTGGGACCGCAGAATACGACTCTGGCGGCATTAACCAGTTCAGTTTCCTTTGGGGATCACCGGATAGTTACAATACCGTTGCCTTCTATACTGCCCACTCTGGCGGAAGGCGGAACCCTGATCGCTAGTTTCATTGGAACTGATCCTGGTATTACTCCACCGGCGGTCGCTGGTGCGGGTTTCGACGAAATTACGTTCGGGGTGGTCGGTGGCGCCAAGGCAATAGGCGCGGTGGTATTAAGCGACAGTGGCCAAGCCGCGTTTGAATACTCGAACGTTACAGGTGAAAATAACGCCGGTCTCACTCCTATTCCTGCAGGCTTGCCGTTGTTCGTTAGCGGTCTTGGCCTGATAGGCCTGGTGGCGAGGCGCCGGAAGCAGAAGACAGCGGCGGCTATAGCAGCAGCCTGAAGCCGACAACTTCTCACTCATACGCATAACCCAAGCCCCGGACGAAGTTCCGGGGCTTTTTTTTGGCAGTTCGCTAGACCAGCAGATCGCGGGCGTGCCTCATCGTCCCGCTTTTTGTCGCGCCCGAGCGACCGGACAGCCCAGGGACTTCCGCGAGCTACGATCTTCAAAGCCGCCCGCGCCAAAAACATCGACCTAGCGATGCAACCTATTGTTGCCCAGGGCCGTACCGCGTCCCCAAATCCGCGCCTCAACCCTTTGCGCAAGACCGCGACGGCGGCGGGCCGTTCTGCGCGTTCGCGCCGCGTCTGCAGGTGGGAAGGTCGCCAAGGCTACATTGGTCGCGGCCGAGATTGTGCGCAAGATCCCGATCAGGTCCGCTTTGTCGTTAACCCGCGGCGCTGGGTCGTCGAGCGGTTCTTCAGCTTGGATCGGTCGCAACAGGAGACTGGCAAAGGACTTCGAGGCCACTATCGACTCCGCACGTGCTTTTCTCTACGCCGCTTCCGTCATGCTCCTCGCCCGTCGGATTGCATGGGCATTATGACTTTCGAAACCAACTCTTAGCAAATTTAGTTAATGGCTTCGCATGCTCGGTATTCTTCTACCCCGCTAGCAAGCCTAGGTTTTTGTTTGATTTTTTATTGAACAGGCCTGCGTCAGATTCCTTAAGCAGCTCCGTTGCATTCGCCTAATGCTGCCGATCCAAACTTAATCCGCCCCTTCTACTCTCCAGAGCAATCATTGGCCCGCTGGGGGGTAAGTAAAACGTGTCTTGTCGCAAGCGCTGTTCGCGCGAGCAGTTTTTTGGTCGATTGCTCGCTCCGCAAATTTAAGCAGGCAATTTTCCGGCGAGCTGTCACCCGATATTTCGGACTGACAAATCGGCAGACGCCGATTGGCGCGACTTGCTGACTTAAGAACAGCAGGGGCGCAAACGTGCAGATAAACGTAACCTACGACCAGAATGTCGACAGCCTTCCGACCGGCTTTGTGACGGCTGTAAATTATGTGGTCAGCTACTTCGACAGTTTGTTCACCAACCCAATCACTATTGACATCAACGTCGGATACGGCGAATGCGCGGGAATTCCGTTAGGAAGCGGCGCGCTCGCCGCGAGTCTAAGGTAGCTACGTTCTAACAAATTATAGCACGGTAAGGAGCGAGCTGCTGGTCAGCAACGCTCCTGGCGCAAACACGCTTCCATCGACTTCTCCTCTTTCTGGCAGCCTATACGTAACCCAGGCCCAAGCAGACGCCCTCGGGCTCTCATCAGGTACCAACGCCGGCTATGTCGGGTTTAGCAGCAGTGTCAATTGGAGCTATGACCCGAACACTACGCCATCAGCAGGCCAATATTATCTAGTCGGCACTCTCGAACACGAGATTACCGAACTGATGGGCCGCGTATCCTTTATCGACCACCAGCCCTCTTATTACACGGTGATGGACCTCTTTCGCTATACCTCTTCCGGTGATCGTTCTCTCACTAAGGGCGGCTCTGGCAGCCTTGCCTATTTCTCGATCGACGGCGGCCACACATTACTCAACAGCTGGAATAACAATCCCAACAACGGTGATCTTGGCGACTGGTATGGCTCTGGCGGACATGACGCTTGCAATGACTACGGCTCTCCGGGCGTCATTGATACATTCTCCGCCACCGACATCACCCTCATGCAGGCGATTGGCTGGACCGCAGCAACCGGCCTAGCAGCCCCGACCATAACTTCCTTCTCCACCGACAGCGGCACGGTCGGCGATCACATCACCAACGATAACACGCTGACGCTCACGGGCTCGGCTGCGGCAAATAGCACGGTCAAAGTCTATGACGGCACCACCCTGCTCGGCACAACCACGGCCGACGGTAGTGGCAACTGGACCTGTACCACCGGCGCCCTGAGCAACGGCACGCACAGCCTGACGGCGACCGCGACCGATTCTGGAGGCACCACGAGCGCGGCCTCGTCAGCTCTAAGCGTGACGGTGGACACCGCCGCGCCGACGGCCCCCACTATCGCGTCGTTCTCGAACGACAGCGGCACAATCGGCGATCACATCACCAACGACAATACGCTCACGCTGACCGGCACGGCGGAAGCCAATGCGACGGTCAAGGTCTATGACGGGGCGACGCTGCTGGGCACCGCGACCGCCAACGGGAGCGGGCGCCTGGAGCTACACGACCGCGGCGCTGAGCAACGGCACGCACAGCCTGACCGCCACGGCGACGGATGCCGCCGGCAACACGGGCGTGGCCTCCACGGCCCTCTCTGTCACAGTCGACACGGCCGCCCCGGTCGCCCCGACCATCGCCTCCTTCTCCAACGACAGCGGCACGGTCGGCGATCACATCACCAACGACAACACGCTGACGCTGACCGGCACCGCCGAAGCCAACGCGACGGTTAAGGTCTACGACGGCGCCACGCTGCTGGGGACCGCCACCTCCAACGGGACGGGCGACTGGAGCTACACGACCGGCACCCTCAACAACGGCGCGCACAGCCTGACCGCCACGGCGACCGATGCCGCCGGCAACACGGGCGTGGCCTCCACGGCCCTCTCGTGACAGTCGACACGGCCGCCCCGGTCGCCCCGACCATCGCCTCCTTCTCTAACGACAGCGGCACGGTCGGCGACACATCACCAACGACAACACGCTGACGCTGACCGGCACCGCCGAAGCCAACGCACCGTTAAGGTCTACGACGGCGCCACTCTGCTGGGGACCACCACCGCCAACGGGACGGGCGCCTGGAGCTACACCACCGGCACCCTCAACAACGGCGCGCACAGCCTGACCGCCTCGGCGACCGACGTGGCCGGCAATACCAGCGCGGCCTCCACGGCCCTCTCGGTTACCGTCGACACGGCCGCCCCGGTCGCCCCGATCATCGCCTCGTTCTCAACCGACAGCGGCACGGTCGGGGACGGCATCACCAACGACAACACCCTGACCCTGACTGGAACCGCGGAAGCCAACTCGACGGTCAAAGTCTACGACGGCGCCGCCCTGCTCGGCACCGCCACCGCCAATAGCAACGGTGCCTGGAGCTACACTACAGCGGCGCTGAGCAACGGCGCCCACAGCCTGACCGCGACCGCCACCGACGTCGCCGGCAACACCAGCACCGCCTCCACGGCGCTGAGCGTGACGGTCGACACTGTAGTCCCGGCCGCCCCAACCATCGCCTCGTTCTCTTCCGACAGCGGCGTGACCGGTGACGGCATCACCAACGACAACACGCTGATGCTGACCGGCACGGCGGAGGCCAACAGCACCGTCAAGGTCTATGACGGGGCCACTCTGCTGGGGACCGCCACCGCCAATGGCAGTGGCGCTTGGAGCTACACCACCGCGGCGCTCAGCAATGGCACCCACAATCTGACGGCCACAGCCACCGACGCCGCCGGCAACACCAGCACCGCCTCTTCGGGATTCTCGGTCAGCATTGACACAGTGCTCCCTGCCGCACCGACCATCTCATCGTTTTCGCCCGACACCGGAGTCGTGGGCGACCACATCACCGACGTCAATACGCTGACGCTCGCTGGCACCGCCGAGGCCAATTCAACCGTCAAGATTTACGACGGGGCGGCCCTGCTCGGTAGTGTCACCGCGAACGGTAGCGGCGTTTGGGCCTACACGACCGCGACACTGACCAACGGCGCTCACAGCTTCACTGCCACCGCGACCGACGTCGCGGGCAACACCAGCACGGCTTCGACTGGGTTGTCGGTCACCATCGACACTGTTGCGCCGGCGGCGCCCACAATCACATCCTTTTCGCCAGACAGCGGCGTGGTGGGCGACGGCATTACCGATGCCAGCACGCTGACGTTGACCGGCACCGCGGAAGCCAACTCGACGGTCAAGGTTTATGACGGGGCGACGCTGCTGGGCACCGCGACCGCCAACGGGACGGGTGCCTGGAGCTACACGACCGCGGCGCTGAGCAACGGCACGCACAGCCTGACCGCCACGGCCACCGACGCCGCCGGCAACACGGGCGCGGCCTCCACGGCCCTCTCGGTCACCGTCGACACGGCGGCCCCTGTCGCCCCGACCATCGCCTCGTTCTCCAACGACAGCGGCGTGATCGGTGACGGCATCACCAATGCCGACACGCTGACGCTGGCCGGCACGGCGGAGGCGAACAGCATCGTCATAGTTTATGATGGGGCGACTGTCCTCGGTAGCGCCATTGTCGACAGCACGGGCGTTTGGGCTTTTACGACCCCCGCCTTGAACGATGGCGTTCACAATCTGACGGCTACCGCGATCGACGTCGCCGGTAACACCAGCGGCGCGTCGACAACGCTGTCGGTCACCGTCGATACCGTCGCCCCGGTCGCCCCCACCATCACTTCGTTCTCACCCGACACCGGGGTGGTGGGCGACCACACCACCGACGTCAATACCCTGACCTTGACCGGCACGGCGGAGGCCAACTCGACCGTCAAGGTCTATGACGGGGCGACGCTGCTGGGCACCGCGACCGCCAACGGGACGGGTGCCTGGAGCTACACGACCTCTGCCCTCGCCAACGGCACCCACAGCCTGACCGCCACCGCTACCGACGTCGCCGGCAACACGGGCGCGGCCTCCACGGCGATGAGCGTGACGGTGGACACGGCGGCGCCGGTCGCCCCGACCATCGCCTCGTTCTCCAACGACAGCGGCGTGACCGGTGACGGCATCACCAACGACAACACGCTGACGCTGACCGGCACGGCCGAGGCCAACAGCACCGTCAAGGTCTATGACGGCGCCACCCTCTTGGGCACCGCGACCGCCAACGGGACCGGCGCCTGGAGCTACACGACCTCTGCCCTCGCCAACGGCACCCACAGCCTGACCGCCACCGCTACTGACGTCGCCGGCAACACCAGCGTGGCCTCCTCGGCCCTCAGCGTCACCGTCGATACCGTGCCGCCTGTTGCTCCCACCATCGCCTCGTTCTCGCCTGACACCGGAGTCGTGGGCGACCACATCACCGACGTAAACGCGCTCACGCTAACCGGTACCGCGGAAGCCAACTCGACCGTCAAGGTCTACGACGGCGCGACCCTGCTCGGCACTGCGACGGCCAATAGCAGCGGCGCCTGGAGCTACACCACCGCAGCGCTCAGCAACGGCGCCCACAGTCTGACCGCCACCGCCACCGATGTGGCCGGCAACACCAGCGTGGCCTCAACCGCGATGTCGGTCACCGTCGATACCGTGGCGCCGGCCACCCCCACCATTGCCTCGTTCTCGCCGGATACCGGTGTCGTGGGCGATGGCACCACTGACGTCAATACCCTTACGCTTGCCGGAACCGCGGAAGCCAACTCAACCGTCAAAGTCTATGACGGGGCCACCCTCCTGGGCACCGCGACCGCTAATGGCAGCGGCGTGTGGGCCTTTACGACCGCCGCCCTGAGCGATGGCACCCACAGCCTGACCGCAACAGCCACCGATGTGGCGGGTAACACCAGCGTGGCGTCCTCCGCGCTAGCCGTGACCGTCGATACCGTGGCGCCGGCGGCCCCCACCATTGGGTCATTCTCTCCGGACACCGGCGTGGTCGGCGACGGCATCACCGACGTCAATACCCTTACGCTTGCCGGCATCGCGGAAGGCAACTCGACCGTCAAGGTCTATGACGGCGCAACCCTCCTCGGTACCGCCACTGCCAATAGCAGCGGCGTGTGGGCCTTTACGACTGCCGCCCTGAGCGATGGCACCCACAATCTGACCGCCACGGCGACCGATGTCGCCGGCAACACCAGCACGGAGTCGTCTGCGCTCAGCGTCACGGTCGATACCCACGTCCCGGCGGTGACCGAAGGCCTGGCGAACGACACCGGCATCTCCGCAAACGACCTGATCACGTCGAGCGCCACCCTGACCGGATCGGGCGATGCCTATGCGATCGTGCACTTCACCGTGGATGGCACTCCCATCGCCCAGACAGCAACAGCCAATTCTGGCGGTGTCTGGACCTTCACCCCTACCGGTCTCGCCGACGGTTCCCATGTCATCGTGGCGAGCGAAACCGACGCGGCCGGCACCACCGGATCCGCCTCCTTTTCCTTAACTCTCGATACCACTGCCCCGGTGGTGACCCAGACCGTCCCCTCGCCCGCAACCGGCACCGAAAACCCAGGCGACACAATAACGGTAACTCTCAACCTTAGCGAGGTTGTCACAGTCGCCGGCACCCCGACCCTGACGCTAAACGACGGCGGAACGGCAACCTATGCAGGTGGATCAGGCACCAACACCCTGACCTTCACCTACACGGTTAGCGCGAGCGACAGCACCGTCTCGGAATTGGCGATCACTGCCGTGAACATGCCGAATGGCGCTACCGTCAAGGATGCTGCCGGTAACATTGCCGACCTCTCCGCCGCGGTGACCCCATTCCCGGGCCTCATGGTCGACCCGCCCGGCACGCCGGTGATCAGTTCGATCTCGCCAGATACTGGCGTCGTCGGCGACGGCATAACCAGCGCTACGATACTTTCTCTTGCCGGCACCGCCACAGCTGACAGCACTGTCAGCGTCTACGACGGCGCAACTCTGCTTGGCACCGCTACGGCCAATGGCACTGGCGCCTGGAGCTACACCACTGGGACTTTGAACAACGGTATACACAGCTTCACGGCGACTGACACCGTCTCCGGCATTACCAGCGAGCCCTCGACGGCGATGACTGTCACTGTCGACAGCGTGGCGCCGGCAGCCCCGACCATTGCGTCCTTTTCACCCGATAGTGGCATCGCCGGTGACGGCATCACCAATGACAACACACTGACTGTTGCCGGCAAAGCAGAGGCGAACAGCATCGTCATAGTCTATGATGGGGCGACCCTCCTCGGTAGCGCCATTGTCGACAGCGCCGGCGTTTGGGCTTTTACGACCCCCGCCTTGAACGATGGCGTTCACAATCTGACGGCTACCGCGATCGACGTCGCCGGTAACACCAGCGGGGCGTCGACAGCGCTGTCGGTCACCGTCGACACGGCCGCCCCGGTCGCCCCCACCATCGCCTCGTTCTCCAACGACAGCGGCGTGGTCGGCGACGGCATCACCAACGACAATACGCTGACCTTGACCGGCACGGCGGAGGCCAACTGCGACCGTCAAGGTCTATGACGGGGCAACGCTCTTGGGCACCGCGACCGCCAATGGGACGGGCGCCTGGAGCTACACGACCGCGGCCCTCGCCAACGGCGCGCACAGCCTGACCGCCACGGCCACCGACGCGGCCGGCAACACCGGCGCGGCCTCCACGGCGATGAGCGTGACGGTGGACACGGCGGCCCCGGTCGCCCCGACCATCGCCTCGTTCTCCACCGACAGCGGCGTGACCGGTGACGGCATCACCAACGACAACACGTTGACGCTGACCGGCACGGCCGAGGCCAACGCGACCGTCAAGGTCTATGACGGGGCCACGCTGCTCGGGCACCGCCACCGCCAACGGGACGGGCGCCTGGAGCTACACGACCGCTGCCCTCGCCAACGGCACGCACAGCCTGACCGCCACCGCTACTGACGTCGCCGGCAACACCGGCGTGGCCTCCTCGGCCCTCAGCGTCACGGTCGACACCGTGCCGCCTGTTGCTCCCACCATCGCCTCGTTCTCGCCGGACACCGGAGTTGTGGGCGACGACATCACCGACGTCAACGCGCTCACGCTAACCGGTACCGCGGAAGCCAACTCGACCGTCAAGGTCTACGACGGCGCGACCCTGCTCGGCACTGCGACGGCCAATAGGCAGCGGCGCCTGGAGCTACACCACCGCAGCGCTCAGCAACGGCGCCCACAGTCTGACCGCCACCGCCACCGATGTGGCAGGCAACACGAGCGCGGCCTCAACCGCGATGTCGGTCACCGTCGATACCGTGGCGCCGGCCACCCCCACCATTGCCTCGTTCTCGCCGGATACCGGTGTCGTGGGCGATGGCACCACTGACGTCAATACCCTTACGCTTGCCGGAACCGCGGAAGCCAACTCAACCGTCAAAGTCTATGACGGGGCCACCCTCCTGGGCACCGCGACCGCTGACGGCAGCGGCGTGTGGGCCTTTACGACCGCCGCCCTGAGCGATGGCACCCACAGCCTGACTGCTACGCGACCGAGTGGCGGGTAACACCAGCGTGGCGTCCTCCGCGCTAGCCGTGACCGTCGATACCGTGGCGCCGGCGGCCCCCACCATTGGGTCATTCTCTCCGGACACCGGCGTGGTCGGCGACGGCATCACCGACGTCAATACCCTTACGCTTGCCGGCACCGCGGAAGCCAACTCGACCGTCAAGGTCTATGACGGCGCAACCCTCCTTGGTACCGCCACTGCCAATAGCAGCGGCGTGTGGGCCTTTACGACTGCGGCCCTGAGCGATGGCACCCACAATCTGACCGCCACGGCTACCGATGTCGCCGGCAACACCAGCACGGCGTCGTCTGCGCTCAGCGTCACGGTCGATACCCACGTCCCGGCGGTGACGGAAGGCCTGGCGAACGACACCGGCATCTCCGTAAGCGACCTGATCACGTCGAGCGCCACCCTGACCGGATCGGGCGATGCATATGCGATCGTGCACTTTAGCCGTGGATGGCACCGCCATCGCCCAGACAGCAACAGCCAATTCTGGCGGTGTCTGGACCTTCACCCCGACGGGTCTCGCCGACGGTTCCCATACCATCGTGGCGAGCGAAACCGACGCGGCCGGCAACACCGGCTCCGCCTCCTTCTCCTTTACTCTCGATACCACTGCCCCGGTGGTGACCCAGACCGTCCCCTCGCCCGCAACCGGCACTGAAAACCCAGGCGACACAATAACGGTAACTCTCAACCTTAGCGAGGTTGTGACAGTCGCCGGCACCCCGACGCTGACGCTAAACGACGGCGGAACGGCGACCTATGCAGGCGGATCAGGCACCAACACCCTGACCTTCACCTACACGGTTAGCGCGAGCGACAGCACCGTCTCGGAATTGGCGATCACTGCCGTGAACATGCCGAATGGCGCTACGGTCAAGGATGCTGCCGGTAACATTGCCGACCTCTCCGCCGCGGTGACCTCATTCCCGGGCCTCATGGTCGACCCGCCCGGCACGCCGGTGATCAGTTCGATCTCGCCAGATACTGGCGTCATCGGCGACGGCATCACCAGCGCTACGGTACTTTCTCTGGCCGGCACGGCCACAGCTGACAGCACTGTCAGCGTCTACGACGGCGCAACTCTGCTCGGCACCGCTACGGCCAATGGCACTGGCGCCTGGAGCTACACCACCGGGACTTTGACCAACGGCACACACAGCTTCACGGCAACTGACACCGTTTCCGGCATTACCAGCGAGCCCTCGACGGCGCTGACTGTCACTGTCGACAGCGTGGCGCCGGCAGCCCCGACCATTGCGTCCTTTTCGTCCGACAGTGGCATCACCGGTGACGGCATCACCGATGTCAACATACTGACTGTTGCCGGCACGGCGGAGGCGAACAGCATCGTCTGTTTATGATGGGGCAACCCTCCTCGGTAGCGCCATTGTCGACAGCGCCGGCGTTTGGGCTTTTACGACCCCCGCCTTGAACGATGGCGTTCACAATCTGACGGCTACCGCGATCGACGTCGCCGGCAATACCAGCGCGGCCTCCACGGCGATGAGCGTGACGGTGGACACGGCGGCGCCGGTCGCCCCGACCATCGCCTCGTTCTCCAACGACAGCGGCGTGACCGGTGACGGCATCACCAACGACAACACGCTGACGCTGACCGGCACGGCCGAGGCCAAGCCACGGTCAAAGTCTATGACGGCGCCACCCTGCTCGGCACCGCTACCGCCAACGGGACGGGCGCCTGGAGCTACACGACCGCGGCGCTCGCCAACGGCACGCACAGCCTGACCGCCACCGCCACTGACGCCGCCGGCAACACCGGCGCGGCCTCCACGGCGATGAGCGTCACGGTGGACACGGTCGCCCCGGTCGCCCCGACCATCGCCTCGTTCTCCAACGACAGCGGCACGGTTGGCGACGGCATCACCAACGACAACACGCTGACGCTGACCGGCACCGCGGAAGCCAATGCGACCGTCAAGGTCTATGACGGGGCGACGCTGCTGGGCACCGCGACCGCCAACGGGACGGGCGCCTGGAGCTACACCACCGCGGCCCTGAGCAACGGCGCGCACAGCCTGACGGCCACGGCGACGGATGTCGCCGGCAATACGGGCGCGGCCTCCACGGCCCTCTCGGTCACCGTCGACACGGCCGCCCCGGTCGCCCCCACCATCGCCTCGTTCTCTCCCGACAGCGGCACGGTCGGCGACGGCATCACCAAGCGACGTGCTGACGCTGGCCGGCACGGCCGAAGCCAACAGCACCGTCAAGGTCTATGACGGGGCGACGCTGCTGGGCACCGCCACCGCCAACGGGACGGGCGCCTGGAGCTACACCACCGGCGCCCTCAGCAACGGCGCCCACAGCCTGACCGCCACGGCCACCGACGCCGCCGGCAACACCAGCGCGGCCTCCACGGCGCTGAGCGTGACGGTGGAGACCGGGGTCCCGGTGGTGACGGCGAGCCTGGCGAACGATACCGGCTCGTCGTCGGCCGACGGCATCACGTCGAATGCCACGCTGACCGGCTTGGCCGATCCGAACGCGCTTGTGCACTTCACGGTCGACGGCAGCGCCATCGCGCAGACCGCGACCGCCGATGGCAGCGGGGTGTGGAGCTTCACGCCGACCGGCCTGGCGGACGGCGCCCATACCATCGTGGCGAGCCAGACCGATGTGGCCGGCAACACCGGCACCGCCTCGCTCTCCTTCACCCTCGACACCACCGCGCCGGTCGCGCCCACCATCGCCTCGTTCTCCACCGACAGCGGCACGGTCGGCGACGGCATCACCAACGACAACACGCTGACGCTGACCGGCACCGCGGAAGCCAACGCGACCGTCAAGGTTTATGACGGCGCAACCCTGCTCGGCACCGCCACCGCCAACGGCAGCGGCGCCTGGAGCTACTACCACCGCGGCGCTGAACAACGGCACGCACAACCTGACCGCCACCGCTACCGACGTCGCCGGCAACACGGGCGCGGCCTCCACGGCGCTGAGCGTGACGGTGGACACGGCGGCGCCGGTCGCCCCGACCATCGCCTCGTTCTCCAACGACAGCGGCGTGGCCGGCGACGGCATCACCAACGACAACACGCTGACGCTGACCGGCACGGCCGAGGCCAACGCACCGTCAAGGTCTATGACGGCGCCACCCTGCTCGGCACCGCCACCGCCAACGGGACGGGCGCCTGGAGCTACACGACCTCCGCCCTCGCCAACGGCGCCCACAGCCTGACCGCCACGGCGACCGATGCCGCCGGCAACACCGGCGCGGCCTCCACGGCGCTGAGCGTGACGGTGGACACGGCCGCGCCGGTCGCCCCGACCATCGCCTCGTTCTCGACCGACAGCGGCGTGGTCGGTGACCACATCACCAACGACAACACGCTGACCCTGACCGGCACGGCGGAGGCCAACGCGACGGTCAAGGTCTATGACGGCGCCACCCTGCTCGGCACCGCCACCGCCAACGGGACGGGCGCCTGGAGCTACACGACCGCTGCCCTCAGCAACGGCACGCACAGCCTGACGGCGACGGCGACCGACGCCGCCGGCAATACGGGCGCGGCCTCCACGGCGATGAGCGTGACGGTGGACACGGCGGCGCCGGTCGCCCCGACCATCGCCTCGTTCTCCAACGACAGCGGCACGGTTGGCGACGGCATCACCAACGACAACACGCTGACCCTGACCGGCACGGCGGAAGCCAACAGCACCGTCAAGGTCTATGACGGGGCCACGCTGCTGGGCACCGCCACCGCCAACGGGACGGGCGCCTGGAGCTACACGACCGCGGCGCTCGCCAACGGCACCCACAGCCTGACCGCCACGGCGACCGATGCCGCCGGCAATACGGGCGCGGCCTCCACGGCGCTGTCGGTCACCGTCGACACCGTCGCCCCGGTTGCCCCCACCATCACGTCCTTCACGCCGGACAGCGGCACGGTCGGCGACGGCATCACCAATGCGAGCGTGCTGACGCTGACCGGCACGGCCGAGGCCAACAGCACCGTCAAGGTCTATGACGGGGCGACGCTGCTGGGCACCGCGACCGCCAACGGGACGGGCGCCTGGAGCTACACCACCGGCACCCTCAACAACGGCGTCCACAGCCTGACGGCCACGGCGACCGATGCTGCCGGCAACACCGGCGCGGCCTCCACGGCGATGAGCGTGACGATCGAGACCGGGGTGCCGGTGGTGACGGCGAGCCTGGCGAACGATACCGGCTCGTCATCGGCCGACGCCATCACGTCGAATGCCACGCTGACCGGCTTGGCCGATCCGAACGCGGTTGTGCACTTCACCGTCGACGGCAGCGCCATCGCGCAGACCGCGACCGCCGATGGCAGCGGGGTGTGGAGCTTCACGCCGACCGGCCTGGCGGACGGCGCCCATACCATCGTGGCGAGCCAGACCGATGTGGCCGGCAACACCGGCACCGCCTCGCTCTCCTTCACCCTCGACACCAGCGCGCCGACCGCCCCCACCATCGCCTCCTTCTCCAACGACAGCGGCATGGTTGGCGACGGCATCACCAACGACAACACGCTGACCCTGACCGGCACGGCGGAAGCCAACTCACCGTCAAGGTCTATGACGGGGCAACCCTGCTCGGCACCGCCACTGCCAACAGCAGCGGCGTCTGGAGCTACTTACCACCGCTGCCCTGAACGATGGCGCCCACAATCTGACCGCCACCGCTACCGACGTCGCCGGCAACACCGGCGCGGCCTCCACGGCGATGAGCGTGACGGTGGACACGGCGGCGCCGGTCGCCCCGACCATCGCCTCGTTCTCCAACGACAGCGGCATGGCCGGTGACGGCATCACCAACGACAACACGCTGACGCTGACCGGCACGGCCGAGGCCAACAGCACCGTCAAAGTCTATGACGGGCGCCACCCTGCTCGGCACCGCCACCGCCAACGGGTCGGGCGCCTGGAGCTACACGACCTCTGCCCTCGCCAACGGCACGCACAGCCTGACCGCCACGGCGACCGATGCCGCCGGCAACACGGGCGCGGCCTCCACGGCGATGAGCGTGACGGTGGACACGGCCGCCCCGGTCGCCCCGACCATCGCCTCGTTCTCCAACGACAGCGGCACGGTCGGCGACGGCATCACCAACGACAACACGCTGACCCTGACCGGCACGGCGGAGGCCAACGCGACCGTCAAGGTCTATGACGGGCGACGCTGCTGGGCACCGCGACCGCCAACGGGACGGGCGCCTGGAGCTACACGACCTCTGCCCTCGCCAACGGCACGCACAGCCTGACGGCGACGGCCACCGACGCCGCCGGCAACACCGGCGCGGCCTCCACGGCGATGAGCGTGACGGTGGACACGGTGGCCCCGGTCGCCCCGACCATCGCCTCGTTCTCACACCGGACAGCGGCACGGTCGGCGACGGCATCACCAACGACAACACGCTGACCTGGCCGGCACGGCGGAGGCCAACAGCACCGTCAAGGTCTATGACGGGGCGACGCTGCTGGGCACCGCGACCGCCAACGGGACGGGCGCCTGGAGCTACACGACCGCTGCCCTCGCCAACGGCGTCCACAGCCTGACCGCCACGGCCACCGACGCTGCCGGCAATACCGGCGTGGCCTCGTCTGCGCTCTGCGGTCACCGTCGACATTGTGGCCCCGGCAGTGACGGAAAGCCTCGCGAACGATACCGGTTCTTCGTCGACCGACAAGGTCACTTCCAATGCCACACTGTCCGGCTCCGGCGATGCCAACGCAGTGGTGCACTTTACTGTCGACGGCAATGCCATCGGCCAAACTGCGACCGCCAATGCCAGCGGAGTGTGGAGCTTCACGCCGACGGGCTTGGCCGATGGCACCCATACGATCGTGGCGAGCGAAACCGATGCGGCCGGCAATACCGGCACCGCCTCTGCTCTGCCTTCACCCTCGATACCACCGCGCCAACAATATCCTCGATCAGCAGAATCGCCCTCCAGTGGCAGTTCTCGGAGTCGGCAAGACGGCATCACGCTAACGCTGACGCTGAGCGAGGCAGTGACCGTTGCGGGGGGCACACCGACGCTCACGATCTCAACGACGGCGGCACTGCGACCTACACGGGCGGCTCCGCCACCAACGCTCTGACCTTTGTCTACACCGTGGCAGCCGGAGAGAACACGCCGGCACCTGATGACCACGGCGGTCACAGCCTCAACTCGGCGACCATTACGGACAGCGCCGGCAACGCCGCCAACCTGTCACTTCAGTGGCGTGATCTAGGGTAGCCTGCAGATTGACACGGCCGCCCCGGTCGCCCCGACCATCGCCTCGTTCTCCAACGACAGCGGCGTGATCGGTGACGGCATCACCAACGACAACACGCTGACGCTGACCGGCACGGCCGAGGCCAATGCCACAGTCAAAGTCTATGACGGGCGCCACCCTGCTCGGCACCGCCACCGCCAACGGGACGGGCGCCTGGAGCTACACGACCTCTGCCCTCGCCAACGGCACGCACAGCCTGACCGCGACGGCTACCGACGCCGCCGGCAATACGGGCGCGGCCTCCACGGCGATGAGCGTGACGGTGGACACGGCCGCCCCGGTCGCCCCGACCATCGCCTCGTTCTCCAACGACAGCGGCACGGTTGGCGACGGCATCACCAACGACAACACGCTGACCCTGACCGGCACGGCGGAAGCCAACAGCACCGTCAAGGTCTATGACGGGGCGACGCTGCTGGGCACCGCGACCGCCAACGGGACGGGCGCCTGGAGCTACACGACCGCGGCGCTCGCGCAACGGCACGCACAGCCTGACGGCGACGGCGACGGATGTCGCCGGCAATACGGGCGTGGCCTCCACGGCCCTGCTCGGTGACGGTCGACACGGCCGCCCCGGTCGCCCCCACCATCGCGTCCTTCACGCAACGGACAGCGGCACGGTCGGCGACGGCATCACCAATGACGGACGTGCTGACGCTGGCCGGCACGGCGCGAGGCCAACAGCACCGTCAAGGTCTATGACGGGGCGACGCTGCTGGGCACCGCGACCGCCAACGGGACGGGTGCCTGGAGCTACACCACCGGCACCCTCAACAACGGCGTCGCACAGCCTGACGGCGACGGCCACCGATGCGGCCGGCAACACCGGCGCCGCTTCGTCTGCGCTGCTCGGTCACCGTCGACACGGCCGCCCCGGTCGCGCCGACGATTACCTCGTTCTCTTCCGATAGCGGCACGTGTCGGCGACGGCATCACCAACGACAACACGCTGACCCTGACCGGCACGGCGGAAGCCAACAGCACCGTCAAAGTCTATGACGGCGGCAACGCTCTTGGGCACCGCCACCGCCAATGGCTCGGGCGCCTGGACCTTAACACCGACCGGCACCCTGAGCAACGGCGCGCACAGCCTGACCGCGACGGCGACCGACGCTGCCGGCAATACCGGCGCGGCCTCCACGGCGATGAGCGTGACGGTGGACACGGCCGCCCCGGTCGCCCCCACCATCGCCTCGTTCTCCAACGACAGCGGCACGGTTGGCGACGGCATCACCAACGACAACACGCTCACGCTGACCGGCACCGCCGAAGCCAATCGACCGTCAAGGTCTATGACGGCGCCACCCTGCTCGGGACCGCCACCGCCAACAGCAGTGGCGCCTGGAGCTACACCACTGCCGCGCTGAGCAACGGCGCGCACAGCCTGACGGCGACGGCCACCGACGTCGCCGGCAACACGGGCGCGGCCTCCACGGCGATGAGCGTGTACGGTCGACACGGTCGGCCCCGGTCGCCCCCACCATCGCCTCGTTCTCCAACGACAGCGGCATGGTTGGCGACGGCATCACCAACGACAACACGCTGACCCTGACCGGCACGGCGGAAGCCAACTCCACCGTCAAGGTCTATGACGGCGCCACGCTGCTTGGGCACCGCCACCGCCAATGGCTCGGGCGCCTGGAGCTACACGACCTCGGCCCTCACCAACGGCACCCACAGCCTGACGGCGACGGCGACCGATGCCGCCGGCAATACGGGCGCGGCCTCCACGGCGATGAGCGTGACGGTGGACACGGCCGCCCCGGTCGCCCCGACCATCGCCTCGTTCTCCAACGACAGCGGCACGGTCGGCGACGGCATCACCAACGACAACACGCTGACCCTGACCGGCACGGCGGAAGCCAACAGCCACCGTCAAAGTCTATGACGGGGCAACGCTCTTGGGCACCGCCACCGCCAATGGCTCGGGCGCCTGGAGCTACACGACCTCGGCGCTCGCCAACGGCACCCACAGCCTGACGGCGACGGCCACCGACGCTGCCGGCAATACGGGCGTGGCTTCCACGGCGATGAGCGTGACGGTGGACACGGCCGCCCCGGTCGCCCCCACCATCGCCTCGTTCTCCAACGACAGCGGCACGGTTGGCGACGGCATCACCAACGACAACACGCTGACCCTGACCGGCACGGCGGAGGCCAACTCGACCGTCAAGGTCTATGATGGGGCGACGCTGCTCGGGCACCGCGACCGCCAATGGGTCGGGCGCCTGGAGCTACACGACCGCGGCGCTCGCCAACGGCACCCACAGCCTGACCGCCACGGCGACCGATGCGGCCGGCAACACCGGCGCCGCTTCGTCTGCTCTGTCGGTCACCGTCGACATTGTGGCCCCGGCAGTGACGGAAAGCCTCGCGAACGATACCGGCTCTTCGTCGACCGACAAGGTCACTTCCAATGGCACACTGTCCGGCTCCGGCGATGCCAACGCAGTGGTGCACTTTACTGTCGACGGCAATGCCATCGGCCAAACTGCGACCGCCAATGCCAGCGGAGTGTGGAGCTTCACGCCGACGGGCTTGGCCGATGGCACCCATACGATCGTGGCGAGCGAAACCGATGCGGCCGGCAATACCGGCACCGCCTCTGTTGCCTTCACCCTCGATACCACCGCGCCAACAATATCCTCGATCACAGAATCGCCCTCCAGTGGCGTTCTCGGAGTTGGCAAGACGGTCACGCTAACGCTGACCCTGAGCGAGGCCGTGACCGTTGCGGGGGGCACACCGACGCTCACCCTCAACGACGGCGGCACTGCGACCTACACGGGCGGCTCCGGCACCAACGCTCTGACCTTTGTCTACACCGTAGCAGCCGGAGAGAACACGCCGGATCTGATGACCACGGCGGTCAACCTCAACTCGGCGACCATTACGGACAGCGCCGGCAACGCCGCCAACCTGTCACTCAGTGGCGTGATCCAGGGTAGCCCGCAGATTGACACCACCGCGCCTGTCGCCCCGACCATCGCCTCCTTCTCCAACGACAGCGGCACGGTCGGCGATCACATCACCAACGACAACACGCTGACGCTTGACCGGCACGGCCGAGGCCAACGCCACCGTCAAGGTCTATGACGGCGCCACGCTGCTGGGCACCGCCACCGCCAACGGGACGGGCACCTGGAGCTACACCACCGGCACCCTCAACAACGGCGTCCACAGCCTCACCGCCACGGCGACCGATGCGGCCGGCAACACGGGCGCGGCCTCCACGGCCCTCTCGGTCACCGTCGACACGGCCGCCCCGGTCGCCCCGACCATCGCCTCCTTCTCCAACGACAGCGGCACGGTCGGCGACGCATCACCAACGACAACACGCTGACGCTGACCGGCACGGCGGAAGCCAACACGCACCGTCAAGGTCTATGACGGCGCGACGCTGCTCGGCACCGCTACCGCCAACGGGACGGGCGCCTGGAGCTACACGACTTCCGCCCTGAGCAACGGCACGCACAGCCTGACCGCCACGGCCACTGACGTCGCCGGCAACACGGGCGTGGCCTCCACGCCGATGAGCGTGACGGTGGATACGGTCGCCCCGACGGTCACCGAAAGCCTGGTCAGCGATACCGGCCTTTCATCCACAGACGCCGTTACCTCAAACGCCGTACTGAAGGGCACGGGCGATGCCAATGCGGTGGTACATTTCATCGTGGACGGCAGCGCGGCTGGGTCGGCGACCGCCAACAGCAGCGGGGTGTGGAACTTCACACCGACCGGCCTGGCTGATGGCATACATACGGTCGTCGCGACCGAAGCCGATGCGGCAGGTAATACTGGCTCCGCGTCGCTTACCTTCACACTCGACACCAGCGCGCCGGCGGCCCCGACCATTGCGTCGTTCTCCCCGGACAGCGGAGCGGTGGGCGACGGCATCACCAATACCGGCCTCCTGACCCTGACGGGCACGGCGGAGGCCAACAGCACGGTCAAGTTCTATGACGGGGCCACCCTGCTCGGCACCGCCACCGCCAACGGCAGCGGCGCCTGGAGCTACAACACGGCGGCGCTGAGCGACGGCACGCACAGCCTGACCGCCACTGCCACCGACGCCGCCGGCAACACGGGCGGTGCCTCCTCGGCCTTAGTCGTGACAGTTGTATCGGGTGCACCCGTCGTTACGGAACGCCTAGCGAGTGACACCGGGACATCATCGACCGACACCGTTACATCGAACGCAACGCTAACCGGCTCTGGTAACGCAAACGCGGTGGTGCATTTCACCGTGGACGGCAATGCTGTTTCGGACACCGCAACGGCCAACAGCAGCGGTTTTTGGACATTTACACCGACAAATCTTTCAGACGGTGCTCATACTATTGTGGCGAGCGAGACCGATGCGGCCGGCAACACCGGCACCGCTTCCCTCGCCTTCACCTTAGATAGTACGGCGCCTTCGCCGGTAATTACCGGCACCACCGTAACTCACAAAACTTTCGCATCCATAGTTGGCACGTCAGAACCCTATAGCACTGTTTCTATCTTCAGCTCCGGCGCGCTTTTGGGCAATGCGGCGACCGCAGCTGACGGCACGTGGAGTTTCTTGGCGTCAGGCGTTACCGCCAGCACGAACTTCACCGTCACGGCCGTCGATTTAGCAGGAAATTTAAGCCAGGCGATCAATCTTCAATCCCCGCTCGTCCCGAAGATTACCCCGTTCTCACCGGATAGGGGCGTGGCCGGACACCACATCACCGACGTTAGCACCTTAAAGCCGATCGGTTCGGCCGATCCAAACGCAGTTGTGCACTTCACAGTCGATGGCAACGCCATTGCAGGCACCGCGACGGCCAATGGTAGCGGCCACACGGTCATCGCGAGCGAGACAGATGCGGCGGGCAATATTGCCAGCAGCTTATTCTCATCTACCTTCCACACCTCGGTTGCTGCCCCGTCCATCGTCTCTTTCTCGCCGGATACGGATACAGTTGGTGATGGTGTCACTTCTGCAAGCGTGCTGACGCTGACAGGTAACGCATCAGCTAATGACTCGGTGAAGGTATATGATGGTGGGTCGCTACTGGGCAGCGCTGTTGCCGACCCAGGCGGAGCCTGGTCCTATACAAGCGCGCCCTTGAGCAACGGCGTACACACATTCGCCGCCACCGATACCGACGCGGCCGGTAATGTGAGCGTTTCATCGCCGCCACTGACTGTCGATGTCGAAAGTGCCGTGCCGCCGACCGGCAACACAGAATCCCCCAGCGTGATCTACGGCACGACTGGAAATGACACCATTAAGAGCACGGCGGCAAGCGAGACCTTTTTCGGTAACGGCGGTAACGATACTTTCGTTTTCCCGAAGAACTTCGGCAAGGATACTATCGCGGACTTCCAACCCAACAACGACGTCGTGCAATTAAGCCATGACGTGTTTTCGGATTTAGCAAGCGTCCTAGAGCACGCTAGCCAAGTTGGTGCTGATGTGGTCATTGCGGCTGATGCCCATAACTCTCTCACTTTGCACGACACCACAATCAGTCAACTGAACGGCCATAATTTTCACCTCTTCTAGAAGCCATGCCAAGGCGGCACCGGCCTAAGCGCTACCGAAAGCGTGCCGTGGCCCGTTGGCTAATTTCTTCACTCGATTGCCCGGCTGCGGGCATGGGTCTTAGGATGCCCGCGCATGTGATAATCCGCGCGCGCAATCAGCCGAACACGCTCAATCTTGAATTATCGCGAAATTTACCCCCTGCCCTTCCATGACAAACCTCTAATCCTATTGTCACTTGGTGGCTTCAGAGCCGAGTTATGGCCGTTGTGACCCCGCGATACCTTAGCAAACTGGAGCCTTCCGCCTCCATAAGCGACGGGAAATACGAGGTCCTTAAAATTAATGGTTTATAGGCGCTCTCGTTGACGTCTTCGTCTTGATTGGCGAATACTTTTTTAAAGGCGAACATCCGTTTTGAAAGCGCTGTTTGTAATATGCACAGTCTGCAAAATCAAAAACTTATTAGATCTTCAAAGCGGTGGCCGATCATCCTTGTCGCACTTGGCTTGGTTCTAACGATTGTCTGGATCGCCGCTTTAGTTTGGCTTCCTCTTCGCTTGATCGGCGCGTGATTACCAAGTCGTATTGGTAATTCCGCGCGCGACAAAATCAGCAAGCCAAGTTCACGTCCCTGCATTGACGTTGGATTCGACAAAAGCGCTCTTTGTCAGATCCATCGCGCTTCCGTCACGACATAAAACCATCTCCGTCGGAAAATTGCATTCATAAACAATTCTTCTGTCAGCAATGGAGAATGACCCCGGCCTTGTGGCGGAACCGGGGCCATCCCTCCAATCGTTGGACTCCTGTCGACAGTGCGAAGTCTTATCTGCGATAGTATTGGCGTTGTCGAGATATCTAGTGGTGCCATTCGCATTTAGGGTTAGTCGACAACCCTAACCGAAATGACACCTGACGGTATGTCGCGCTCCTAAAAGGTGCCCCGCTGAGCAAAGCACTGGATGGCGTCGCGCAATGGCGCTCGGATCAGATTTGCAAATGAACCGCATAAGAGCATTGGCGCGATAGCCTGCTCTGCCGTAGCCATTTCAAGGATTTCTCTCCTTGTTCCATCGAACAAACGCCCAGTTCCCGGGCGCACAATACGCAAATAAGGCAAACACATATCAAGCCGTGAATGCGTATAAAAATATGCAAATAAATTCAGAGACTTAACCACCCGGGTTTTCTCGCGTTCTGTCACGCCCCTAAATCAGAATAATCACCTTTCGTATTAAAATTAACACAAAGTTACCGTATACTTTCCTCGATTTAGGACGTTACTGTTCTCCGGTGGCGCGAAGAGGGAGCGCGATCCGGGCACCGAGTGAAATCTGCTAAACAAAGTTGTGGCTTCTTTCGTTCGAGTGGCGTCGCCGCGTAATCATGAACTACAGCAATTATCGCAAGCACGATTTTCGCGGACGTAAGAGCGTTGCGCTCGAGTCCGTGGAGGTTTTCCCCTCCGAGCGGACATCCTGGACCATTTCCCATCAGCTAGTAGCGCCGCTTGCGATGGCCCTGGATGCACTAATCATATTGATCGCCGGTATTGCCGGTTGCGTGGTCTATCAGCTCTCCACATATGGGAATTTCGGCAATATCACGCAGTATGCCGGTTTGGCTGCCGTCGCGGGAGCGTTGTTGATCACTCTCGGAAATAGCGCCAAGCTTTACGCTTCATCCGCGCTGTTAAATTTCAAATTGCAAGTTCGGCAGATCATCCTCAGATGGCTCGGCATCTTGCTTTTTTTGGCGACCGCCGGCTTTGCGATGAAAATCGGGGAAAACTTTTCACGTGGTGCGACCGCTTTGTTTGTCGTCTTTGGCCTCGGCGGATTGATTGGAATGCGTGCAGCTTGGCGCTTGATCCTTGCTGACGGTTTGGCAGTGCGCAAATTCGCAGGTCGCAATGTCATCTTGGTTGCGGATCAAGCTTCGGCTATCGATTCGGGCCTACTTGAAACGCTGAAGCGCCACGGCATGCAACTTGCCCATCACTTCGTGCTTCCCGCCAATTACAAAGACAAGCAGGCGCAACAAGAAGTCATCGCGCAAGCTGTTGCGTCGTTACGCCGATCGCATGTGGAAGAAATCGTGGTGGCCGCCAATCTCGATCGCTGGCCTGAAATTCGCGATGTACTTTCGGGCTTTAGGGTTTTGCCACTTCCTGTCAATTTTGTTCCGGTTGGTCCGACAAAAGATCTTTTCTATTTGCCGTCGCACTTGATCGGAGAGACCGTAACGATCGAGCTGCAGCGCGGGCCGCGCACTCTGGTCGAGCGTTTCATAACGCGAACGATGGATATTGCGGTCGCGGGAAGCGCACTTGCTCTGCTCCTGCCGCTGTTCGTAATGACAGCGATTGCAATAAGATTGGATTCACCCGGTCCGGTGATATTCCGACAGCGTCGCTGCGGGTTCAATGGCAGGATGTTTTATATTTTCAAATTTCGCACGATGTCCGTCATGGAAGATGGCGAAAAAGTCGTTGCGGCCAAGATAGACGATGATCGAATCACGCGTATTGGAAAGTGGTTGCGTCGCACCAGCATTGATGAATTGCCCCAACTATTGAACGTACTACAGGGATCGATGTCTATTGTCGGTCCGCGACCGCATGCCGTCGCCCACGACGATGAGTTCGACCAGCTAGTAGGCAATTACGCTTTTCGTCAGCACGTCAAACCCGGCATCACCGGATGGGCGCAAGTACACGGGCTCCGTGGTGAAGCACGCACGGTCGCCGACATCGAAGAGCGCATCAGGTCCGACCTCTGGTACATCGATAATTGGAGTCTCGCTCTCGATCTCAGAATTATCTTAATGACAGTCTTTGAGGTATTGCGCGGCAAAAATGCCTACTGAACGGGGATTCCACCGGCAATGGCTATTTCCTCAAGTTCAAATCCCGTTATTTTGATGGCTTCAGTTCGAACCGCGCTATAGCGCTGGGGCTTGTTCAAGCGGGATGGCGCTAATAAGCAGCGCGCAGCCGCTAACCGCTTGAAACTACAGGATAATCGGAAAGCACGGCTGACTTCAAATCACGTGCCCGATCCATCTGCTGGACGTGTGAATCCCCGAACTTTCGCCTGTTCTTGAAGGCGACGATCGCGCTATTATCCAAACAGACGAGCATGCGGTCTTGGGGGGCCAATATGCAGAAGATGTTAGCCATTGCGCTCGCCGCCGCAATGCTGTCCGGTTGTGCGGCAATGCCGGATGAGCAACGTAATGCGCTTCTCGGCGCCGCCTCGGGAGCCGGCGTCGGCGCTCTTATCGGCTCGGCGACGGGCGGCGGCCCTGGGGCTATAGCTGCGGGTGCCGTCATCGGCGGCGCAGCCGGCGGCATCGTCGGTTATTTGATCAGACCCGAGGGCTGCTATTTCCGCAACACGCGTGGGGAGCTCTGGCGCGTACCCTGCGAGTACACGACTGCGAACACGGCAGGCTTGTTTTGTCGGAACAGGCCCTGGCGCGCTTCAGGAGGTCGATTGCCCAAATGCGTACAGGCTAAGTTATAACGGGCGCCCACGTTAACCTCTAAATATGCATCGCCTCGGAACAAATTGTCCGAAGTCGGCCGGCCGCTCGGCATTAAGGCTGCTATCGATTCGGCTTTGGATTTGTACAAAAGCCGGCTTATAGTTTTTTAAAGGTTTGTTTCATGTCCAAATTAGAACGCGTTCTGGAGCCTGACTCTCAGGAGTTGCCGGATTGCCACTGCGGCGCTGAAATGCATTTGGCGCGTTCGGAACCGGCACCAGCATCTGTTGGCGCGGAGACCCGCGTTTACGAGTGCACTAATTGCGGTAGAGAGCTCCGACTTATGGTGTGGGTCGACGCGGCGTCGAGCAAGCCGCCTGCGGCAGCGCCGATAGAATGAATTTCGTAGGACCGTTTGTGCTCGCGCGAACCAAAAAGGCTCAAGGCTGAGGGTGCAACTCGCCCCTGTTTTCGTGCCGGCGGGGTAAGGTTAAATTCAAGAGAAACTTGTATTGAACGCTGGTACAACCTTTAATGCAGCATTCGCTCACGAGCCGATTTTGGATCCGCCTCGCCGCCCCGGAAGCTAACCCGGGGCGGCTTTTTCACGCCGCGTCGCACTAGCCAAATTCCGAAATCGTGTTCACCAGTCTAACAATGTCACGCTTCAGCGTGTCACTCGATAGCCGCATGAACGCACGGGCGAGCGCGAGCCCATCGGCCGTCGCGAGAAAACCGGACATGAAAGCAAGCTGTGATGTCGTACTACCTTTGTTCGACGGGTTTGGCACACCTTCAAAGAAAAAGGTTACCGGCACTTGGAGAACGTTGGCGATTTGCTGCAAACGGCTTGATCCCATCCGGTTGGTGCCCTTCTCGTATTTTTGCACCTGCTGAAACGTAAGATCGATAGCATCGGCGAGCTTTTCCTGGCTCATGCCGAGCATCAGCCGACGCATCCGCACTCGGCTCCCCACGTACTTGTCAACCGGTTCCGGTGCCTTCCGCCTAGCCATTGCCGCCTCCTGGAAATTTCCCAGTCAAATAAATGCATATCTAAGCGCTGCGATCAACGCCAATTAAAAATCCCGGCGGCATATGAGATGCCCCCGGGACCGCTGACATTCGGGGGCATGGGAAAACCGAGAGCCAGCCAACCTGCAATTGAAATTATTGCTTTAGTGAATGAAGTGGGCCGGCAAGTAAACGGCTCCGATTAGCATGACCAAACTAACAGCAGTGATGGTCAGGTACATCAGGGTCCGTTGAGGCTTACCGATTTTTTGCATTGTGTGCGCCTAGTAGCTCATGACGTTGCGAGCTCGGAATTACGTCTGGAGACTATTCAAATGAAACCCCAAGCCTTTTCCCATCAACCCAAATTAATCTGCAGTATCGCTCTTCCCGTTCGCCAGCTATTGCCAGTCGAAAAGCCTCTGGCAAACCAAAGGTGCGTCCGACGCTAAGGCCTGCGCCATCCGATGTTAGATCGTGAATGGTGCATGGAAGGTCTTGTCCCGAGGGGCCGAATTTGATGACGCCGCTCTGCTGCTGTTGCGCTGAACTACGGGCTGCTCGCCTGCGCTCGACTGCTGCTCGGATTAAATCGGTTTCTGTCATCTTTTTGCGATCGCCACATGCAACACTGCTTTTTACAGTGGGAGAAGATTGGCCGAAATTCTCGAACTCTCGCGAGACGACACGAGCCCCAAGGAAACCGCCACCACACGGCCGTATTTGTTCAGGTTGCGCGCCTGTCCTTGCCTGAACGTCGATCTATTCCAGATCGACGCTCGCCTTGGAGCTGCTTCTCCTCCTCCGAGCGTGTATCGACACCAGAACGCTGGTCGCCGGCACGTCGCCGATCACCGGCCGACCGCTGGTCAATATTCGATTTCCGATCGAGGTCATCCATGACTATCTCCTCACGTAGCAATTATTACCAGCAATTATTAAGCAAACTCTAAAGGTGGCAATGACTAGAATTGCAACTGCGGTCGGCAAGTGCCCAGGAGGCCTGCAATTGGATTTTTTAGACTAACCAAATGACGCGCTTTTGAGATTCCAGTATATCCGCAGGAGTGGCCTAAGCCCCAGCGACCGAGCCTTGCGCCCGGAAGCCAGTCCCGACCCTTGGGGTAGGAATTTTCGTTTTCCGCGGCGTGCCTATTTCGGTGGTGTGGTCGGCCGTCTTTCGGCCAACGCATCGCCTGCACAAGCTGCAACGCCATCGCCACGGATGTTTGGCCAAGCTGGCCGAGAGGACGTGGCTTTTTACGCGTTTTTAAGAAACTTGGTCGAAGTTTGCCGGCGGCAGCAAACGTATCCGTACCGCGTGTTCACATGAATCGCCACGACAAAGCGCGCCTAGACAAACAGTTGTGGGGAGTTAATCCGCATCCTCCAAGCCTGATCGGTCTGGCTTTTGCCGCAGTATTTTTAGGCGGCATAATTATCGGGTCTGTTCTATTTGCCCGCGAACATAGGCAGACCCGCGTGACTTCGACCGATGTGACAGGATCGATTTCGCGGCAAAAGCCGCGAATACAGGCTCCCAATTCAATATCTAAACGCACCGACAAAACCAACTAGATGCCGTAATGGGCGCTGCTCTGAGCGAGCAGTTGATGTGGCTGTTCCCCGATAGATGATGAAACGGGGTCACGACGTGAGTCGGCCCCAAGCATCTGGAGACGGAGGTTACAGATGGCACAGGCAAAGGCTCCGATAATGACAATTATCGGAATCATATGCTCTTTTGGCTCACCTGCCGTGCCAACGGCCTTCGTCTAGGCTTTACTGATACCGCGACTTTCAGTGCATTTTGCGCCCGTCAACTCTTGTGGCGGTGGTCGGGTCGTTGCGGTCCTGGCGCCAAGTCGGGTGATTGAAATGGATCACATGATCGCCGTTGTACGAGGCGACCGCACGATCGAAAGTGATGCTGCCGATCTCGCGCCAATTGCGGAAGCGCCAGCGCAGCCGCACCGGTAGGCCGTGGCTCTCGCCCTCGTCGGTTACCTCGATGCGGAAGATAAGCTTGCGCTTGGGAGCCGGATCGGCGCGATCGTAGATTTGCGCCATGATTTCGTCGCGGAAGTCGAGCTGCGCGCCGGTGATGCGCGGTTGCCTTTCGGCAACGAGCAGCCGCATAAATTGCGGCGCACACGTCGGCTCGCTCGGCAGCTTGCCAAGCTCGGCTATTTCGTAGAGCTGGCGAATCTCCGGCTTGGCATCGACGCGGGCAAACACCACGCCGGTTACCAGGAAGCCCCAGATGCCACTGCCGCGGCGAAGCGCGGTGACGTCGGCGGCGTTGCGGGTTTCGACGTCGTTGATGAAATCGGTGCGGTCGCCGCCGATGTCTTGCTGCGTGATGAAATTGGCGGTGCGCAGCGGCTCAACGTGATTTGGGTCAGTAGTCGGATAGAGCTTGCCGACCATCGACAGCGAGCGCATGTGCCCACGCCGCGTTTCGGTGCAGCAAGTAGAATAGCGCGCCACGATGAGCGCGCGGCTACCCTGGCGGAAATAGCCGGAATAGGGCGTGTCGGCTGCGATTTCCCACAGCCCAGTAAGGCAAATGCCGTTCGGGTGCAGAAGCCGACGATAGCCTTCCTGGCCAACGCCCCAGCGTAGATCAGCATGTGAATTGACGGCCCGCTCGGTGGCAGCGCGGAATTGGTAAGGCAGACCGCCCGGAAGAATACCGGCCAGCAGGCTGCGCAATGCTATTTTGTAGCGTGGCAGCGCCGGAGCATTTGGCGCGCCCCAGAGCGGCTGATAGGGATTGGCGAAAATCGCCTGCTGCACCTCCGCGAAGCGCGAGCCAGCATAGGCGCGATCGTCAGGCGTTACTCCTTCGGTGCCGAAGAATTCGAGCCGCATGGCCGCCTCTCCCAGTAGCCGGGAGCCAGCTTAGCGAAATTCACGAACCTCAATCTAGGCGCGAGTATTTTATTGGCTTCCCTTGGCAAGGGAACCGTCGAGGTAACGAGCGCGTCTTGCCGTTCAGCCCGGCGCGCTTGGTCAGGCAGGCCCACGCCTGCTCCACGGCCTTAGTGTCTCAATCAGAGCCTATCAGGGGAGTATCGGATAGGTTAAATTTTCTTGCCGTGCATACAGCGTCTTAAGCCGGCTTTAGCGGCATTGAGATGTGTTCCCGCCTGATAACGATAGTAGTCCGAAATATAGGTCGCACACCTTTCCCGGCGACTGGCACCAGGAGCAAGATGAGCGGTATTGGGTATGGCGCCAGCTTTACTGCGCCGGAATTTGATCGCCGCCTCTTTGCAGCGAGCTGACCATTCTGCGCGGCGGTGTCGCATGCAAGCTACTCGTGCCTTCCGATTAGTAGAAACATCAGCGCACAATCTTTTCACATCATTTGCGCAGGCCGCGCGAAGCGCAGCATTCGGGGCGCCCATAACGGCAGGCAGGTTCAGCAGGAATAAAAACATTCCAATCACACACGTTCGCGTTTTCACTTTTGCCCCCAACCATTTGGCGCGTCGCAGCGATCATTATAGCTGACGGTAATATTACTATCGCTCTCTCGGATGAAAAGCGTCAATTCAGCCTCAATTTTCAAGGGCTGCGGCTGCGCGATCGTCCCTATTGAATGGCTGCCGCTTTAGCACACCACAAACGATGTAATGTGATTTCTGGAAGGCAATTGATGCGCACGGTCACGATCGACGACCCGACACCTGCCGAGGTGTACCCGGCCATCTCATGATAGGTCCATGTGCCCGCTCCGAACTTACGTGGTAGAACCGAGTCAAGCGTAACTGGAACAGATCCGGGCAGGCAAATTTGCCCACCGTGCGTATGGCCACTCAGCAAAAGATCGAAGCCAGCATGGGCCGCTTGCCGATAAATTTCCGGCGTATGCGAGAGCAAGATCGAAAATGCCGGATGCGGTATGCCTGATGCGGCCTTTTCGATGTTATCGACTCGGAAATAATGAGCATCGTCGATGCCCGCGAGATAGATTCGCGCGGCCCCACGCGTGACCGGCTCACATTCGTTGAGCAGCATGCGAATTCCCATTGCTTCGAGATCAGGCACCATCCGGATTGTGTCGTGATTGCCCAGCACGCCATAAACAGGGCGCTTAATGCCAGCTAACACTGATCGCATGCGCGCAATTGCAGCATCAAATGACCCGAATGTCGCGCCACGATAATCGCCGGTTAGAACGCACAAGTCGTAGCTCAAGCCAGGAAGGATCTCTTCCAACCGGCACATCGCGCCCTCATTCATGTCGGCGTGAAAGTCGCTAATATGAAGCAGCGTGAAACCGTCGAATTCGGCCGGCAACGACTTGAAGCGGAAATCATTGTACCTGACCTGAACACGCGCAGCGTTGGCTCGCCCACGCCAATACAATCCTGTCAGCTTGAGCAAGATACGGATGACGGAGTGAATTGAATACCAGTTCTCGATATGGAAAAAATTGAGCCCTTGGCCAAATATCTGAGCCTCGTGATCGGTCTCTATTCCCAGGCGTTGCCTTGCATACACGCGCCCGCCCAGCCGTTGCTCTAGCTTACTCAAGATGGCTTCAACCATTGTAATTCGCTGATCGCAGTTAGAATTTTCGTTTCGTCGCGAAGCCTAAAACCGAGCGGAGCTATTCGAAAAAGCAAACAAGATCTGACCGTATCAGTAAGCCAGATTAACCGCGAAGATAGAACGAACTGGCCAGCACCTCGACCTTGTACGCGCCTATATTCGAACTGAAGCTCGCATCCTAAAAAGCGCGCGCATTATCTCAACTCCAATTGCGCGGTTCGCCGGTCAATTAGCCCACGAATCATAATATTGAACGCGACAACGATTCTATCTTCGCCTTCTTTTGCGGTGCCGTATTGGACTGTATGCGGAAGATAGCTGGGCCACATCAACATGAGACCCTTCAGCGGCGGAACCGAAAATTCGGCCGAATTGAGAAGATTGTGTTCCGTGTAGGTAGGCTCGATCATTCTTGAAGGCATTCTTGGATCTTGGAAAATCGTTGCTCCGCAATTTTCCGGCATTCTTATATTGACGATGCCGCTAAACATGGAATTCGCATGCGTGTGCATATGATGCCAACTATTTGGTGGGGTAATGTTTGCCCACATGCACGTAATGTAATGGGATTCCCTTTTCATTTTGTACTCATCAAGAACCAGTTTGGATTCCTTCATGATCAAATCAACCAGCTCTTGCATCTCCGGAAGGAGATGGATGTTGTCATGGGTGAAAAAAATTGACTTTCCCCACTTGTGCGGGACGCCTTGTCCCAATTTCTGCATTTCCCGCAGCTTTTTCTCGACCCTGTCGCACGCAGTAATATCGGACATTTTTCCCGCAAAAAGAGGCGTGGGAAAAAGCATAATCGCTTGCTTTTCGACCAGTTCCATTTGCACCCCCCCATCAACCTGAGCAGCCCACATCGAGTGGTCTAGGTGGGATGTTAGTTCCGAGCAGGCTGTTGCGCCAGCGTGGCCGGCGAAGCCGGTCGACGTACCGCAGCCGGCCACGCGGTGAAGGTGGGCACGAATACCTCCGGTGCTAGTGGTTTGTGGCCAAGCGCTGTGTGCGGGCGGATCGCGTTGTGGTGACGGCGCCAGCTTTCGACGATGACCTGAGCCTCTCGAAGCGTGTGGAACATCTCACCGTTGAGCGATCCGTCAAGTAGGCCACCTTACTCACGCCGATCTGGCGGATCGCGTCGGCCATGTGATGGCCCTGCGAGACCAATATATCGACCTGCCTCAGTTTCGTGACAATCTCCGCAGGCTTGTATCTCTTCCGCGGCATATCGGTCCTGCTTGATACGAAAAGAAATACTTCAAGTCGGACCACTTCAACGAGGGTGGCTCACACCCACAAGGCCGTCAAAGGCCCACGTACTTGCAAGCGGTGAGGGTCCATATCCACAGGAGCGTCCACATGAGCAAAAGCGTCCAATGTGGAGGTCAAGGGAGATAACGGTGACAGCCGCGCTGATGAACGCGCGGATTTCAGCTAAGCCCTGTGCTAAAATCTATGTCGGCGGTGCCGATGCGGGTAGAAGCCGTAAGCGTAAGCGCGGTCATCCCAAGGATAATGGAAGACGTAGCCGTGCCAAGCATAGAGGCAGTAGTAGCCTGCCGAAGCGCATCGGTCGCGCCAAGTCCAGTAACGCCACGAGGTCCTGACGTGCTTGGTGCCAGGCGCCAGAGCCGACCCAAGTTCCGCCGCGCTCGATGGAGCAGACGCGCTGCCGCCCAAAATAGCGGCGCAAATAGTGGCCGCGAAAGTTAGCCGTTTCATTGTGAGAACGGAAACAATGGTCACATGCAGCCCCGAGAACAATTGTAGAATTTCATGTTTCCATCAAGCGAAACCGGATGCCAAATCAAAATGGTGAATTTGGTTAAACAATGCAGTTTCGGCAAGTGAATATTTCGTTAAGTATCCTCATAACCGTAGAATTTACGACTTCATTGCACGATTAACTTTGGTAGCCATTGTGCAACGTCACGAGGACACCATTGGAACCTAGCAATCTCATTTCCGACATTGAAAAGGCAATCGCAACTCGGTCAGACGAGGGCGGCGCAATGTTGCGTCAGATAACTGACCTCTTCCTTGCAAATGCAGAGCGATACACTGACGACCAATTGGACGCGTACGATGACGTTTTAGAGGCATTTGTTGTTAAAATCGGCGTCGCTGCCCGCGCTGAACTTGCGCAGCGACTTGCGCCGGTTGACAAAGCGCCAAAGAATACAATCCGGTTACTAGCGCTGGATAATGCGATAGCGGTCGCAGAGCCTATTCTTAGTCAATCTAGCGTGGTAGACGACGATACTCTTACCCGCTGCATAGCAATCAATGGGCAGGAACATCTGCTTGCTATCGCCACTCGCAATAAGCTCAGCAGGACGGTTACTGACCAGTTGGTAAAAAACGGCAACAAGAATGTTCTGGGCACCTTAGTCAATAACCCGGGCGCAGCAATCTCTGATCCGAGTTATGCGACGCTCATCCAAAAAAGCACCGGGGATGACTGGCTATTAAAATGCGTCGCTAGGAGGCCAGATATTCCGGAGCATCACTTTCGTGAACTCATATTGAAGGCGTCGGAAATCGTTCGGCAAGAACTGATGACAGAAATTCCGGAGCTTTGTGAAATAATTGACAAACTTTTTCCGGATAGTGCGCGATCAATCGGAAATAGGATGAAAGGCCCATTCAGGGATTACAGGACGGCCGAACTTGTTGTTAAATCGCAACCGCTAAGCGAAGCGGTTGTTATCGAATTTGCGGAAGCAAAGAAACTCGAAGAGATAATTGTTTCAATTGCAGAGCTATCGGGCCTTTCGACAGCGGAAATTGAACGACTGCTCTTAAGTCCTTGGTCAAGCCCAGTCGCCGTTATTTTGAAGGCAATCGGATTTCACATGGCGACGGTAGAGACAATCTATCGTTCGCGCCTGTTGAGCGGTGAACGAGTTGGCGACGACTTAGTACAAACAAAAGCAGAATTTATTGCTATCAAGCGCACGACCGCGGAGCGTATCATGCGCTTTTATGCCGCGAGAAGAGCCGCAAAAATTTCTAACCTCTCACCGGGTCACCGAATTATGCAGGACGTGGGCGCGCGCCTTCTAACCTCGCCATGATTGGGTGCTATCGCAAGATTGAAAGGCGCCGCCCGTTGAGGGTGCACACTGAGTGTACACAAGCGGCGCCGTTCGCTTCAAAAAGCGTAAGAAAGGTCAATTATGAATGATCCAAACGACAAATCCTGCAGCTCGGCGCTCAATTTGGAGGCGCGGTAGTCAATCGCCTTTATGGCGAAACGCTTTGCCGACTTCGCGCAGGCGAAGTACATCCATATTTTTCGGGCGATCTTGCTGCAAAAACTGGAGCAACACACTATCGCAGTTGACGTTGCCTTTGTCCCACATATTCCCGTTGCGATTGTCGAAGATGAGTTCCTGGCAATTTCCGTCGTACGGCGAGCCAGTGATGATTTCGCCAGCATAGCGTTTGTCAAAGTTAAACTCATTCAATTGCGGTTCCGAGACTTTCAAATGCGGGGTCGTTGTGCTTTTCCGCGGGAGTGGGGACCAGTAAGAGAAAAGAACCATGAGAAGGCTCATGGCAACGACGACGCAGCCAAGTAGCAAAAAGGCCGGTGGCAGATCACGAAAGAAGCGGTAATGGGACAATACGCGCGAGGCCATGACGCCTACTCCGCAGTACGCAGCCCCAACAAATCCCGGAGGGCTGCTTCCAATATTCTAATACGCTTTAGGTAAAGAGATGGTTCAGCCGCCATCGAGCCTTGTTGAAAGTACACAATGCAAGCACACAAGTGGCATCGTTCATTCGAAAAATGCCAGTATTTTCAAAGGGAGAGAGAATGCCCGCCGACGGCAAGATCACTGCCCGTCTTTCACAAAGACCTCGGCACGCCTGAGCTGAGGGGCAGCTGGCGAAATATTACACGATCGTTGCGCTGGTCGTGGCTATTGGATGAAGGCAACGAAACGGGCGTAATGTCGCAGTGGGTCAATCGCTGCGGAGCTTCTCAGGCCCTAGGCCGTCCTTTGCCCGTTGTTGGTCCAAAGGCGACAAAACCCATTGCCGCTGGGTTGTCCGTTAGATGCCATTAATGACTTTGACTTTCGATAAATTCCCTGCGCTGGGGGGACTTTTGACTGGCTATAGAGCGATAATCGTCGAGAACAAATAGGCGGATCTTAGCAGCGATCCGATATATTGCATAACGCGGGCGTGAGCGAAGAAATTAGCGCAGGTCTCGGCCCGCAATCGCCGCACGAATTGGCCAGTCGCGACGACGGAGCGCATCTTCGGTGCGCTCGGCGCATTTGCGCAGGAAGGCCTTGAAAGCGCCGTAGGCATTCTCAATCGGGTTGAGGTCCGGGGAATACGGCGGCAAGTAAAGCAGCCTTGCGCCGGCGGCTTCGATGGCTTCTTGCACCCCTTCGACCTTGTGAGCCGAGACGTTGTCCATGACGACGATGTCGCCGCGCTTGAGGGTTGGCGACCAGGCACTGCTCGACATACGCGAGAAAGACCTCGCCGTTGAGCGCCCCCTTAATCATCATCGGCGCGGTCATGCGGTCGCAGCGCAGCGCTGCTACGAACGTCAACGTTTTCCAGGCCGCGAACGGCACGCGCCCAATTACCCGGTCGCCTCGTGGACCGCGGCCATAGGAGCGCGTCATATTGGTGTTCACGGACGTCTCATCAATAAAGACAAGGTGGGTCAAATCAAGCAGCCCCTGCTTGCGCATCCAGCGCCGGCGGGCGCGAGCAACGTCCGCGCGCTCCTGCTCGCTGGCGTGCAGCACTTTTTTTAAAAGTGATGCCGTGGCGCTCCAGAAACCGAAACAGGGACGTGCGACTGCCCGGAATCTGACGTTTGCTGCATTGCGTCCACAAACTCGTCCAACGTCCAGGTCATTTCGCTCATCGACGAGCGCGAGGAGATCCTCGACGTATTCCTCCAGCGGCGAACGGCTTCCACCATAAGGCTTGGCTTCAATCGTTCGCATGTGTTCCGCCATGCCTGATGCCAGACGTACCGCAGAGGCTACGCTGACGCCAAAGCGTTCCGCCGCCTCCGTCTCGTGTAGCTCCGTCGTCAACCGCTTCAATCACCCGTGCGCGTAAATCCGAAGAATAGGGTCGGGCCATAGTTCTCCCCAAAACCGAATCACCCGCCTAGACTCTGCCCTTCCACCCTCCTTGGGAATCCCGAATTCAGTAGACGGAAAGCGTTAGATGACAGATTGCCGTGAGGGCGATGAGTGTCGATAGTAGCCACCAGATCGGACAGCGTCGTCTCGCGGCCGTTAGCGATTTCTTTCAGACCCGCCCAGAAAGCATCTTCGAGACTAACGCTGGTCTTGTGACCCGCAATTACAATTGAACGTTTGACAACCTCAGACTTCATGGACCACCTCAATTCTCGATCTGGCGTCTTCATCGGTTATCATTTCGCGCCTCACTGACGAATGCGGTCGTCTACCTATCAATCTGGCGCAAGCGGTGCAGCGCGTACCCCTTCCAGGCCCTGACGAAGATTTGTCCGCGCTACACAAATTATGGGAGCTGCCGCAGCGTACCAAGTTTCCGTTTTGAAATTGCGCTTTCGAGATTTCGGCTTGGAACTGGCTGGCACCGTGGCGCGCTCGCTTCTTGTAGGCTTCTGGCCCACTCGGTCATGACTTTGCATTACTTCACCTCCAGCCCACGTGAAGCTAATTACACCTCAAACGAGTGCGCCAAGCAAGGTGCCACTTTGCACTTTTGCCGCAAATCAAATTCGTTCGCTGTGGGCCACTCTCGACCAAGTCGGCCAGCTTTGCCTGTCGGCTCATGTCCGTTTCACCCTGAAAGCGACCGAATTGCCGCGTTGCTGAAAAACGTCGCGATGTGCCACGAGGAGACATGGCGCAGTGCACGCAGCCACGGCAGCAATGAACTGTGGGCAGATATAATTTTCGGCATTATCATCTATCCAGAAGTCCCGATTTCCTGGCGTTTTGGGCAGGCATCCGAAAGCTCAATTCAATTCCTGACTGGATCTTAATGGTGAGCACGGGCTCGCCGTGAGACGCGTCGACCACCCATTTCAAAACCGGTATGTGTGGGTCCGCAAAAATCGTCCCGGCTTGTGGGGGATTTGGTCCGCATAAACCGCCAGCGCATGCAAGTAGTCCACGCGCCAAATAAGCAACATCCTGCGGCGTCACAAAAAGTCGCGACCTGACTTTTCCTGAATGATGCTCGACTATTTCAATGTTCGCCTCTGAGCCTATCTTTGCAACAATTTCATCCACGACACCTCACCCCCGATATTATTGATACGGTCTGCGCGGCGAAAGGACTACGACTCTCGTGCCGACTGACGTGCGCTCGTATAAATCGATGACATCTTGATTGATCATGCGGATGCAGCCGGAGGAAACGCTTTTGCCGATGGTCCACGGCTCATTTGTGCCGTGAATACGGTACAGCGTGTCTTTGTTGCCCTGCCAGAGGTACATGGCACGAGATCCAAGCGGATTGCGTGGTCCCCCTGGCATGCCGAGGCCACTCTGCAATTCGGTCAAGTGTTCCATCAACCTAGGTTGCCGTTAAATCATCTCCTTGGGCGGATACCAGTCCGGCCATTTTTGCTTGTCGTGGACGGCCGCTGCCCCGGACCACCCAAAGCCTTGGCGTCCTACACCGACGCCGTACCGGATCGCCCGACCGCCACCCTCGATGAAATATAGAAAGTGATTTTGTGGATCGATAACGATGGTGCTGGGGTGCTCATACGTATGGTAATACACAGTCTTGCGAAAATAATTCGGATTGATGTCCGACAGTCTCACCGCCGGAATCGGAAAACGATCATCATTGACCGCCGCATAGGGTACTGGCTCCTGACCGCGGGGTTGATGGTTTCCGGCATTTCGTTCGGCGGCTCCGGCGCCGCCCGCTCGGCCGGCTCGTCGAGATCATCTGGCAAGATCCTCATTGGCGCAGAAGGCGCCTGCGGTCGGGTTGATCGGGGAGGATCGAAAACTCCTGGGCAGAGCCAAGGAAAGAGACCGTCGCAGTTCTGGGCTGACGCACCACGCGCCGCTATTGCGGCGATGAATGCCAAGGCGATCGTGAATAGACGATATGAAGACATGAGAGTTATTCTAGGGCTCTCTCGAAATCGACATTGATCCAGGTCAAGAACGCGCTCAAGCTGTTCGAATCAAAAAAATGGCAGGTCGGATGTGCGCGAAGGAGTCAATGCAATACCCCAATCACAGAGCCGGCGAATGACCTAAATGGGTCGTTGAGGGCCTAGCAATTCAGCCCCGGACGGCCCTTTGTCCGTTGTTGCCCCAATAGCGTCTTTACAATGGATAATTCCGTTAGGCCGTTAAGTGCCAGAAGCGGTCTTTTCTCGCACAACAAATGATTCGGGAAACCTTTGCGGCGCGCTGGGAACGCGATCAGAACTGTTGGGATTTCTCGGCAGCTAAGACCATCAATGTCATTAATTGAGCGCGCTGAACCTTGCCATTGGCCCGCCGGGCGACAGCTTGCCCCCACTCGGATTGAAAATAGCAATTTCCACGCCTGGTATGACGCGACCTATGAGACCGGGCTTCGACAAGACTTCACTTACCGGGGCGTCGGCTACTAGGCCGAGCTCCGTAGTTCCGTATCTGCAAATGATATCCTTGCAAACATAAGCCATTGCTGCGTCGAGCAGCGCCCGAGACGGAACGCTGCCGCCCGCAACTACCGTGCGAAGGCTTTTAAGCGTGCAGACGATTTACGGGCGACGCGCGCTATACCTAAGAGCTGGTCGTGCGATGCCATAAAATAATCAATCGAGAACAGTTCGATCATTCTAACCGCCTGGTAAGGCGATTCCGCGAAGCATAAGGTTTTGCCGGTCGCCAAAGTTGCGCAAGCTATCAAGAAGCCCCAGGCTGACGACAAACCCAGCATGCACAGGAGCTGCCCGAGTGACCGCACCACAGTCCGCTGCCAGAGCACATTGCGCGTGAAGTAAATTGGAACAAATTTCGAATTTTATATGTACCGCGAAGTAGCGCTTAACGGTCTTTCTAAACCGGCTCTTCAGGTTTGATTCCTACGCTCCCGATATGGATCGGAGCCCGCCTATTCACGAGCGCAGACGTGAATCTCGGCGCGTATTGAATTTTCCAGGTACTATTCGACGAGGCGAAGGCCTATCGTCTATCCCGTGTACGGTGATGGACATGTCGCCTTTCGGCGCAAGTATCCATGCGCCGGAGTTGGCGCTCCCAAACGAATTCATGTTGACCCTTAAAGCCGATGCTTCGGTGCTGCGGCGATGCAAGGTCATCTGGCGCGAAGGGTTCTCTGTCGGCGTTGAATTCTTCCGGCCTGAGGCCACTCCGATAAAAAAATAGCGTGGTTCTCATGTGCCGGGGTCGTCCATATCGTCAACCCGCAGACGGGCGGCTGCGTAATGGCGTCTTATGCGGTTTCGAAAGCCCCCCTATTTGCACTTCAGATGCTTTGCGTTGGTTTTTCCGGTTGCTTGCTCAGCCAGAAATTGCTCAACCAGCACGGATACGGATGTGCTTTACTCAACAGCCTCTAAGCGAGCCTTCCGTTAAGTTGGGCCTTTCTCGGGGATGCCGCGTACCGATCCGCGACCCTTCGCATCTTCGGAACTCGCATTGCTAAGGCTTGGATCGCCTTCGAGGCTCCCGGAGTCGGACGCCAGGACCGCCACCATTCTCGTCGATGAATTCGACGCCCGCGGCCTCTAGTGCGCGCTTAGATAGACGAGCTCGTTCGGCGCAGTTAGCGAAGTGCGATCCTCAGCTACTTCAGCGCGTCTGATCGTGTTCACGCCCACAGCGGACTGCCGAGCCAGATCGGCAGCGCTCCACCGTAATAGCGCGCGCGCCGCTCTGATTTGCGCACTGGTTATCGAAGGTCGCATGTTGACTTTATCGAGCCCATATGGGTCATTTTACATCGTCATTGGGTTATAATATCCCATAAAGGACCCCAACGAAGCATCATCAAAACATACTGGAGTTCCAGCATGAATCTCGAATTTTCCACTATCCACCTACCGCGCCATCCGCGACCGCCTGCGGGCGGAAGACCCCCAGATCGACGAGCAGACGCTGGCCGATACCATGGAGGGCCTCACCGATCTGCACGAAATCCTGGCCGCCGTCATCCGGGCCGCCCTCGCCGACGAGGCCCTGGCGACGGGCCTCAAGGGCCGCATCGCGGAAATGGAGGGTCGGCTGGGGCGGCTGCAGGATCGGGCCGCCAAACGCCGCCAGATCGCCAAGGACGTGATGGTGGAACTTGACCTGAGGAAATTAGCGGCACCCGATTTTACCGCTTCTGTAAGGCCGGGAATGCCCGCCCTGATGGTCATCGATGAGGCGGCGGTCCCCAGCATCTACTGGGAGCCCCGCGATCCCCGCCTCAACCGGCAAGGGCTGCTGGCCGACCTTAAACAGGGCGCCGAAATCACCGGCGTCACCCTCGCCAACCCCGAGCCGGTCTTGAGCGTGAGGACGAAGTGATGGGCTTCTCAGCAAAACAGGTGCAGGCGCTGCGCCGCCAACCCGGCCGCTGCCATATCCGGACCCGCGAGGCCCATGGCCGTGAGCTGACCTATCTGGAGGGCTGGTACGCCATCTCCGAGGCCAACCGCATTTTCGGCTTTGATGGCTGGAGCCGGGAGACGGTCGAATCCCGCTGTGTGCTGGCCCGGGAGAACCGCGGCAGCTTCCTGGCGGTCTACCTCGCCCGGGTCCGGGTCACCGTCCATGCGGACGGCGCGACTATTATTCGCGAGGGTCATGGCACCGGCGAAGGCCGCGGCACCTCCCCTGGCGAGGTCCACGACGTCGCCCTCAAGGCCGCGGAAACCGACGCCACCAAACGGGCATTGGCGACCTTTGGGAAACCGTTTGGCCTCGAGCTTTATCGGGGCGGTAAGGCCGTAGCGCCTCAAATGCCCCTGCCCTCACCGCCCGTCCCAGTTCCAGCCGACGCCCGCGTCGGCTTTCATCCGGATGATACGACGCCTATTCCACGGCCGTCGCGCTATTACGATTACGGCCGGCGCCAATCCCCGCCGGTCAGCGAACACCTTGCCCACGAACGGCGGCAACTGGCGCAAAGGCCGGCAGCTCCTCCCCTCGTTCCTGCCACGTCCGAATTGCCACCCGGCCGGATCGACAAAAGTGCTCTCACCATTGGCGAGCCGAAGCGGATACGCGACAAGGTCCATCTAAAGTTTGTCGCGTCCCAGCCTTGTCTTGTGTGCGGACGCGAGCCATCCGATCCGCATCACCTGCGGTTTGCCCAGCCACGCGCAATCGGCATGAAGGTCAGCGATGAATTCACCGTTCCTCTCTGTCGTGGTCATCATCGGCAGCTGCATCAGGCCGGCAACGAAGTTGCCTGGTGGGAGGGCCTCAAAATAGATGCACTGGCGACCGCCAAGTCCCTCTGGGAGCAAACACATCCAAACTCAGCGAACGAGGTGCAGCTGTCCAAGGATGATGCACCGACCACGGCTTGACAAGAACCGGCCAATGACAAAACGAACCCAATTAACTTGCTGTGGCCCCCAATGAGCACACTCAAGCAGATCGAAGCCAACCGCCGTAACGCGCTCAAAAGCACTGGGCCAACAACTCCGGAAGGCAAAGAACGTTCACGCCGCAATGCGTTGCGTCATGGACTCACTTCAGAGACCGTCATTGCTGTGCTCGAAGACCCAGAGGATTACCAGGCCTTCGAGGCCGCCGTAATCGCCGACTACGACGCCGAAACAGCAGTCGAGCGCGAGATGGTACTTCGGCTGGCGAGTGTTCTCTGGCGGCTGCGCCGCGCAACTGGAATTGAAACAGCTCTCTTCGAGATTGTCATCACCGAACCTGGCAGGCTTGAGCAGCCTCGTCCGCCCGACGTCGTAGCAGCCGACCTCTCAAAGGTAACCCAATTATATCTGGGTACAAATCGACAATCTGCCGCCGGGCCGACAGAAACGCTTGGTCTCGATCAAAAGAGGGCTATCGGTGACAGGTTCTTGCGCTTGGCTGCCCTGTCAACTTATCCACTGGATCGGCTCAGCCGCTACGAACACGTGCTGTGGCGGCAGGCGCGGCAGATTGTATTTACATTGCAGGCGATGCACCGCCGCAAGCAACGAACGAGCCGCACGCGTTTTCCCTTCCCATTCCGCCGCGCCGCCTTCGAGGAGCTGAAATGACGGACGCACAATGAACTCAGAAGGCGTCACTAAGTCGTTCAGGGTGGCGGAAGAAACCGTCAATTAGTCGTTCGCCGTCGGAATGATCCCGCTGAAGAAGCCAGGTAGCCGCGGCCTGGCTCTCCTACCAAGCGATCAGCCCCTTAAGCTGCATCGCGGCCTTCCTCAGCCGAATTCTCATATCCTCCGCCCCCAGCTGGGCTTGCCTGCTCGAAATGAATTTCTGGTTCCGAAGTCGAGGCCTGCAGGATCTTCGCCTTCACGCGCTTGGCGAGCCCAAGCATTTTGATGGCGCCGTGAACGCTTGATTTCGTGGTCTGCACGGGATCGTGCTGATAGTGGATCGGCGACGCCGGGCAAGCAAGATTGTAAATCTCGTCGACCTCGACATAAAACGGAAAGGTCTCGTCATGCCGGACGAGATCGAAACGTTTGTCGCCGAGCAGATGTTCAATATTCTGTCGGCTGCCAGTGAAGAAATTATCGACGCAGACGACTTCCGTGCCCTGCGCCAGCAGCCTTTCGCACAGGTGCGAGTCCAAAAAACCGGAGCCGCCGGTTACAAGGATGCGCGGTTGCAAATGCGTGAATATTTCCTTTGGCCGCCGGGCCCTATGCCGGCAGGCGCCGTCACACGGCTTCCCGCCCCAAATTCTGCCTTGCCTCGTTCTTGCACATCCAGTTCCAGGCATCGGCGATCTGGCTCTGCAAGTCGGAGCGCGCCGGCCGCCAGCCGAGGTGCGCGCGCCCCCGCTCGGCCGAACCGATCAGCACCGCGGGATCGCCCGGCCGCGGCGGCAGCACCTGGTACTCGATCGGCCGCCGGCATACGCGCCGCGCCGTTTCAATCACGTCCATGACCGAGTGGCCGCGCGCGTTGGCGAGATTGAGCGCGCCGCTCAGCCCGCCGGCCAGCAGGTCCTTAAGCGCGCGCAGATGGGCGTCGGCAAGATCGCCGACATGAATGTAGTCGCGCACGCAGGTGCCGTCGTCGGTCGCGTAATCGTCGCCATAGACCGGCACTGACATTCGCGCGGTGGCCCGTCGAATGCCCTCCCACTCTTTGCTACCGGTCTAGGGGGCGATAAGCCTGCCCCGACATCCCCAAATGTCCGCTTTACCGCTGAGAGCGACCATTCGTTGGCGCTTTGTTGCAGGTCAGCATTTGCTGGGCGCTAATGAGTCCACGCCCCAGCAAATCCTGTGCACGGGGAAACAGGGAATTTGCCTATTGATCGGGGTTTCGGCGGCGACGAGACAGCCGGTACCGGGACGGCGCGCTTAATGATCAAGCGCCGGTGCGCCCGCCGCCCTTGAGGAAATCCGCATAGGCGGCGGCCAGCCCCTCGCGCAGCGGGATCTTCGGCGCCCAGCCGAGCGCCTTGAGTTTGGAAACGTCGAGCAGCTTCTGCGGCGGGCCGTCGGGGCGCGCGATATCGTAGGCGATCTTGCCCTTATAGCCGGTAACGTCGCGCACGATTTCGGCGAACTCGGCGATCGTGACATCGCGGCCGGTGCCGATATTGAGGAAGCCTGGGCCAGAATAATGCTTCATCACGAAAACGCAGGCGTCGGCGAGATCGTCAGATGAGAGAAACTCGCGCCGCGGCCTGCCGGTGCCCCAGACGGTGACGGTCGGCGCGCCGGCCTCTTTGGCTTTGTGGAAGCGGCGGATGAGGGCAGCCGGCACGTGACTGTTGTCGGGGTGGTAGTTATCGCCGGGGCCGTAAAGATTGGTCGGCATTACCGAGACAAAATCGGCGCCATGCTGCTTGCGGTAGGCCTCACACAGCTTGATCGCTGCAATTTTGGCGACGGCGTACCACTCGTTGGTCGGCTCGAGCGGGCCGGTGAGCAGCGCTTCTTCCGTCATCGGTTGCGGCGCGAGCTTCGGATAGATGCAGGAAGAGCCGAGCGCCAGCAGCTTCTTGACGCCGGCGCGATAGGCGCCGCGGATGACGTTGAGGCCGATGGCGAGATTGTCGGCGATAAAATCGGCGGGATAGGTGTCGTTGGCGTAGATACCGCCGACCAGGCCCGCGGCGAGGAACACAGCGTCGGGCTTGTTGGCGGCGAGCCATCTTTCGGTTTGACCCTGGTCGGTGAGGTCAAGCGCCTTGCGGTCGGCGGTGACAATTTCGCAGCCCTCGCCGGACAATCGGCGCACCAGCGCGGAGCCCGCCATTCCATTGTGGCCGGCGACGTAGACTCGTTTTCCGCGCAGGCCGAAAAGTTCGGGCGGACTCATGCAGCAGCACCACTTTTGAAATCAAGCTCAGGCATCGAAAACCTTCATTGCTAGCTTTGGGCTAGACGGCCGACCGAGCGGTTCGCGTGCCTGCGAGACGCCGCCGGTCAAAACGAGTAAGGACGCAAGATCCATCACCGCCTTACTTCAGCGATCGTTTCGGCCAACTTGACGATCGACACAATTGTCTCGCCGTCCGATATACGGTTTAGTGCCCTCAACATACGTATTGCATAAGGGTTGATTAGCAGCTCGGTTACGCTATCCGCATTTTGGCCGCTTGCGTCCAGAGTACTCTCGAAAAACCGGCTTATCGGTGTGTCCAATAGATTCGATGGCCTCGCCAATCGACCTGCTCCGACGCAATTCGTGCCATACTCATATTTTTGCAATTGCTGATAAGTGACACCGAGCAATTTTGCGAGGTCCTGTTGCGAGAAGCCTTTCGCAAGCCGAAAAATCCGGATGTTGTTTCCGACCACCCTATGAATCGAATCAATTCGTTTCGACATGGCGCCTAGCCGAACGCTTGGACCTAGATGTTCATACCACCCGCGCGCGCAGGACGCCAAGTCCAACAGTATTGGCCAGATCTACTCAAAACCTGAAAATGTGGCAAATCCGTCCAGCGGTGCACGTGGAGAACGCCAAGAGTTAATGGGCGAACTTTCGTTAGCGTAGCCCATCGCCATGCCCGAATAGATCATAAGAGTGGGTGGCAACTTTAAAAACGTTCGCACCGTCTTATGAAATTTGACCCATGCCTGCTGCGGGCATGTGTGCAGGCCGTGGCCACGGGCGAGCAGGCAGACTGTCTGCAAGTAGCCGCCAATGTCGGCCCATTGCGCAGGTCCATGCGTCTTTTCGCGTGCGAAGAACAGCGCCACTGGCGCGCCAAAGAATTCGTAGTTGCGGGAGTATTGCCGATAACGCGCCGGCTTGTCCTCACGCGGGATGCCAATCGCCTTGTAGAGCAGTTCGCCAACCTGGAAGCGGCGCGCCCTGTACGGTTCGGTGAGCGGCTCGGGATAGATAGTGTAGTCGGTGCCCTCGCCTCTCGGCAGCTCGGTCGCCATGCGCGGCGCCATCAACGCTTTGAGCTTTTCGACACGCTCGCCGGCCAGCACATAGACACGCCAGGGCTGCATATTGCCGGCCGAGGGCGCGCGCGCCGCGCGCTCCACGATGTCGCGGACGGTCTTTTCGGGGACAAGCGCGGGTAGAAAAGCGCGGCAGGAATAGCGCGAAGCTACTGCTTCGAAAACGTCCATAGCGAGTCTCATTTGTGAAGCAAAAAACTGGCAAAATCTATCGCATACGAACTCCCCGAGCTACACCGTTGACACGGCACGCGGACTAAGGCTCATCGCCGCGCATGCGCTTCTTATTGGGTGCCCTCTCAAGCCTTGCCCTATCCACAGGCGCTTTTGCCGTCACCGGCAACGCCCCGCCCGCGACCGGTTGGGCGGCGCGCGCCATCGTCATGGTGATCGACCCGCGCGGCGATCTGTGCACCGGCACCGCGCTGACGCGCGAACTGGTGCTCACGGCGGCGCATTGCGTCGCGCGGAAAGAACGCTACGAGGTCAAGCCCTACCAGACCGGCGTAGCCGTCCAGGTGCGTTCGATCGCGACCCACCCGCGCTTCGATCTGGCGAGCTACAACAGGAGCCGCGCCACTGCCGACGTCGCGCTCATCAAGCTCAACGCGCCCTTGCCCGCGGTCATCGTGCCGGCAACGCTTGGCAATTGCAGCGGCGTGGTTGTCGCGCGCCGCCTGGTCGCCACTGCGCGCCATTGTGCCTATGGCATGGCCGTGGTGGCCGCCCATCGCTATTACCGCGTCGCTAGAGTATTGCGCCTGGGCAGGCTCGATGACGGCCGCTACGTCACGGCGAGCGGTGACTCTTCGTTCCTGCAGCTCAGCAAGCCGCTGCCCGAAACGGTGGCTGCGGTGCCGGTCGGCATCGGCAATAGCGATGAGCCAGGCGACACTTTCGTCATCGCCGGCTATGGCGGCGGCCGACTCCGCCAAGCCAGCCTCGTGGCCGAGAGCGAGCACACGCTGGTCGACCCCGAACGAAAAGGCTCGATAAGCGCCAGCGCCTGTTTCGGCGATTCCGGCGGGCCGGTGATCCGCGGCGGCTGGCTTGTTGGCGTCATCACGCGCGCCGCCTACCCCTCCTCACGCCGCGCTTGCGGGTATCTCACGCGCTGGGCGCCGATCAGCATCGCAACCGAGGCCGAGATCGCCGCCGGCAAGGAAAAACAGGAAAAGGCCAAGAAGACACATAAAGCGCGCAAGCGCGTCCATCGTTCCCGCCGTGCGCACGCCAAGCAGGCCAAAGCGACCGGTTGGCTGATCCGGTTCAGGCCGCGATAGATGCGGCGGCGGCAAAAACCGGCCGCCTCTTCAAGGGGACGCCATCATCACTTGTTGTCAGACCCCGCGATGGCGGGGTACCCAGTGTTCACGGCAGGCGCGTGCGATACCCAGATCGTCGATACCGCCCAGAAATTCAATTCACCGCTGGCGCCGTAGCACGTGGACCGGTTTTGGTCTCGCCGTTGTCGCGCCCGGCGCCCTTAGCTGGGCTTAGGCCCGGGCCAGGGGGGAAACCGACGCCATGCGACGCCTAGAGGCGGTGCTCGCGCTCATCGCAGCCGCCACCATGCTCGCGTCACCAAGGGCGCCGGCGCCGCGGCAAAGCCCGCCAAAGCGCATCCCTAACCAACGGTACCGTGTAACCGCCCAGGCTTTACCGAAACATTAAATGTTCATTCAGGCAATTCGCGAAACATGCTGGGCATGAGCCCAGCCGTCACATTGTTCACGCTCGCCGCCGCCGCGCTCGAGCTCGGTCTGTGCGGCTACTATTTCTGCGCGGCTTACAAAGGCGCGCGGTTGTGGCTACCCTATCCTTGGCAAGAACGCTGGACCGGGCCATTTGTCTTTGACCGCTTCATCTTCAGCGGCGCGGTACCGCATCCCGCGCGGCGCAGTTATATATTGTCGCACGTCACAGGCTCGATTGGCCTCGTCTGCCTAACGGTGTTAGCCTTCGCCAACGGGCCGCTATTCGGCGCGATTGTTTTGTCCATGGTCAGCCTAGCGGCGATCTGCCAGACTTTCACGGACTGGTGCAAATACCGCCGCGCGGCGTGACGCGCCAATTCAAGCAAGCGCGGATTGACTGCTCCAACTGCGCTGAGCGCGGTTGCTTCTCCAGCGTTGGCAAGGTCTTCTTAGCGAAATCGGCTCCGGTCTCCTGTTCTCTATTCCTTATGGATTACTTATGGCAGGCTTCGATGTCGATATTTCCAAATCTTCCTCGTTCCATTATGCCAAGAATATTTAACGTGTCATGCGAAAGCACGATCGATACAATTGGCGATCCAACGTGCATTTATCTGTTCCGATTTGAGCCCTGGTTTATCGCGGACGCCCCCGTGGGCCAACCGAGGCGGTTTCTTCCTTTGGGCACCTCGTTCCAGAAAAGCGCGAAAATGGTTAACGCCAGGGATAATTGGGCTACCCACGCTGCCAATACTGCGCGTCTACTGCGCCGCTCTTAGACTTTGCACGCCACCCAAACTGGTATCGCAGGTTGAAGATTTTTTTATAATTAGTCGGCATAATTGCGCTGAAGCAATCAACTCTTTCTAGGATCGTTGTCCTAGATGATTGAATTTCGGTGTGTAAAACAACTCGGAAAGCCGGCGAGAGACCATATTTCGAGGTGTGAGCGTGGATTCGAACCCGGTTAGCAAAGTCGAACAGGGTGATCGTTCATCCAAAAGGCGGAACGGTCCTCGGTACAGCATTCGAATCTTGGCCGCGTTGCTGACCGATGAAAACAAACTTATTAGTTTCGCGACTGTGGCTAACATGTCAGCGGGGGGCGCAAAACTTATATTGACCAAACAGATCGATGTACCCAACCATTTTACGGTTGTACTTTCTTCAAAATCCGGTCCTCGCCGCAATTGCTCAGTGGTGTGGCGAACAAATAATGCAGTCGGTATACGCTTCATTCCTATTGATAACGGATCGAAGACGATAGATGCCAAGACACCTACATCCTAGTTGCGCAACCTGAGCATCTTCGCTCGCCCTCTACTATTAGTATCTCTCGATCGACATTGCCAATTCACTAAATCGCTCAAATCGATCACGCGACCGATTATGGACAAGCGCAGCATCAGACTAATAATTGAGCCGTAAATATGAACAGCAACCCTGATAAAGGTCGCCCCACCGAGAACCGCCGGGGCCAACTGCTTGAAGCGGGACCCTACGCAGACATCAGGGCTGATCGTCTTGGCAATTGCAATCGTTTACGATCGTTTCTTCTAAGACACGGCTCATTCAATATCTGATGCCTAAGACGGGTGGCGTGTTTTGATGTCCGGATGCATATAGCCCGCGTGTTCAAGAAGCCCACGGGCGGCCATTCCTGCGAAATATCCAAGCTAAATCACGGCCAGACCTAGGATGGCCCATGGCATTGCGTCGGCGCCTTTCACCGTGGCGAAGATTACAAATTCGACGAAAACCAGGCTAAGTAGCAGTAACAACGTACGAATCTTGTATGCTGAGCCGACCACCCCGCCGGCTAGGAAAAAGAAAAATACGGTGTAGGCCAAAATTGTTGTTCTCCTATCGGGATGTTTACCGTAGCGGTAATGCGTAAACGGCTTCTAAACGTGAGAACCAATCCTAACGGGCTTTGCAGCTTGGCTGTGCGCAGATCGCACGATCGGCAATGAGCCTTACAGCTCTTACATTTTAAGAATCGGAGCGCGAGGTCAGCTAAGACCACGGGCACAGCTGGTCGTTCGCGAACAGTGCAGCGCCTATTAAATTAAGTTTATCCAGATCTCAGACTTCATGTGCCGTTAAATTACTTAGCCATGCCAGGGCAGCAATTAATGTAAGTGCGACTTATTGATTTCCTAAATCTCTAAAATGGCTGCCGTGGAATCGACCACGCTTAAAAACGTCTCCTCATGCCGCCGGCGCAATAGCCGTATGCTACAATTATTTGGCCGACTACCCTCACAACGAGCGCTGGGAAAAATTCACTTTTTAAAAAGTGCAATGACAGAAGTTGCAGGATCCTCCGAACGAATCAAAGTCAGATGCTCACATCCGTTTTGATCGCTTTCGAGCTTTGACTGACTTTTTCGAAGTTCAAAATCGATAGGCGCACATGTCCCTGAAATCGTGCCCCCATTTTCCAAAATTAGTGCAGCATAGCTGACATGCCCAAATACTCGACCAGTCGAATGAATGCGCAGGCGCTGCGTCACCTCAATACTTTCTGACACTAACCCGTGGATTTCAGCTTCAGTGGCGCAAAGCCTTCCCTTAACGGTGCCTGTCGGCCCCACCCAAACGGCGCGCCCGGTCACACTACCCTTTATGTTACCCTCTACTATGACAATTCGTGAAGCATCGACATCCCCCGTTATGGTGACACCCTGTCCAATGTATAGCGTGTTTGGCTCAATCACTCGAGCATTATCATCGCTATCGCCCATTTTGTGCATAACGCAATCGATTGTCTGGTGAGTCAGCGTAGGTCAAACCCAATTTATAATTTTCAATAAGTCGGCCGCGACAAGCAAAGGCGGCGGTGCCGTTGTAAACATAATTCTCGCGATGATTTCGACTGATTGATCTAGAAAGCTCCGGGTCAAAGATCCGTACCATCCCCAAGCTGGCCATGGTGAGGTAGGTGCCATGTGTCGTGGAGGATATCCTTCCCGCGCCCGAGGCGCTGGTGCCGCGCGAGGAAAACGTGAAGGTGATGTTGTCGCTGTCGCGCCGAAGCGTCGATTTTTTTTTCAAACGCGCCGCCAAGCAGCGGCGCGTGCCCCGTCAGCGTATGATCCGCGCACTCGTGGACGCCTACGCGCAAACGCAGCAAGGAAAGGGCCAATACGGCAAGGCCGCTCACACCCGCAAAAACCGCGGTTGCCCCTCCCCCAAGGCCAGGCAGGTGAGCCGCCCGCTGAAACAGGCCCCGGTGTCGATGCCGATGCGGTTTTCCCGCACCTCGGGCGCTTCGACCGGCGTGTGGCCGTGCACGACGATGCGGCCGAAATCCGCGTCGCTTGCGAGAAAGACGCCGCGGATCCACAACAGATCTTCCTCGCTTTGGCGTTCGAGCGGCACGCCGGGCCGCGCGCCGGCATGACAGAAGAAATAGCAGCCGTGGCTCAAAGACAGCTTCAGCCCGCTTAGAAAATCGAGATGCGCTTGCGGCAGCGTGGCGCGCAAGTCCGCGCGCGCCTGCGCAAAATTCGTGGTCCAAGCCCCGTCCACGCGCACGCCGTAGGAACGCAGCGTTTCCAACCCGCCATTGGCGGCCCAATGCGCGCCGGCGGCGGCATCGGCCAGGAAGGCTGCCAGCATCTCCTCGTGATTGCCCTTGAGCGCGGCGTAGGGTGTCGGAAAGGGATCGGCGCTCAGGCATTCGAGCACGCCGCGCGAATCCGGACCGCGATCGATATAGTCACCGACCGTGACCGTCAGGGCGGCAGGGCCATGCTTCATGATATCGTGGCGGATTGCGTCAATCGCGCGTTCAAGGAGATCGAGCCGACCGTGGATGTCGCCAATTGCATAAATTCGGTGATGCGCTTGTGTTCGAAGTTCGTTTTCGGAAGTCATAATGGCGAGCGGCTCAGGTCGTGTATCAGCAGGCATACGCCAACTTAGAAGCATAACAAATGCAGAGAAATGAAGCCGCCAATCGGAGGCAAAAAGAAGCCCCGGCAATAACGGCCGGGGCCTCCCTGTTGCCCGGACACAGACAGCCGTAGGGGCCCGGAACGGTATCACCGTAAGCAGCATTGCTTACTGAAAGTTGAAGGTCCTATTGCTAGTTTGATCTGTAAGCGATCGCATCTTAGGAAACAATTCAGGAGCGAAGCCGGGGCTGACAAGAAAAGGGTTCAGATTAGTCTCTACCCCATTCCGGGCTTGGGTCGGCAATCCACCCGCGCCCTTAAGCTTTCGTTAAGCAAAGGCAGGCCTGCAAGCGGTTGCCGGGATGGTATGGTCGGTAAAATGCAACCGTTCAAACTAAGCGGCTACCAACAGATCGGCGTTATCGTCTGAGCGACGAGCGGATGCGTAAGGAGCGGCCATGACTCGTTTCTTCTTCGATGTCGTGAATGGAACGTCGAGCGCCTACGATTTTCACGGCCAATACTTCAAGACCGAAAATGAAGCCCGCGAAATGGCGGAGATCGTATCATTCGACTTGGCTTGTTCGGAAAACGCCGAGCGCCAGGATACTAGTGTTCGGGTGCGCGATGCTTTTGGACAGACCTTGTTCTCCGTCCCCGTTTGCACGTTAGAAGCTGCCTAACGCTGCGCCGGGCCGCTTGGCCGGCGACACTTATACCGCGAACGGGTCGATCGCCTGCTCTTACGCTTTAACCCTCCACGACAGCGCTCTGGCGTGGCTGCGGAAGCCCCGATTGTTCGCCGGCTAGCGCACTCCCCTGGCGCGTGCCCACGCGGCGCGTTTTCACGCGCCGTTAAAGCTTAGCATTTAAGGTTATTTCGAACGTTTATTTGCGGCCGCCGACCGCGCACCTAACGTTGCGCCTTGGCGACGGGCGGATGCGACCGGCCTCGCCGCCGGGCCTCGATACGCATTGCGAAATTTCGGCGCTGACGGCACCGGGGGGACTGTCATGAAAACGCTGGACATGCACGGCAATTCTTACGACTGGCAGGTCGAGCAAGGCCGCGTCCTGCACGACTTGCCGCCCAATGACGTCGCCGCCTTGCACGCCGATTACTGGGAACGCCAGCACAACACATTGCCGCAAGCCATCCTGCATAACGGCGCGCCGGCGAGCCGGCTGCGGCGGCGCTGAGCGCGCGCGCATCGCGCCTTAAGTTTCCCTCTCCGCCTGGAATTTGCTAACCGGATGCGCGACGCCGCGGCCGCGGCGCCGGCCTTCAGCCATCGCGACCGGGACCATGAGCGATCAAGACGGCAGTCCATCTCACGCGCGCCTTTTCGGCGCGCTCGCACTTTTGTGGCTCGCCGGCTGCGCGCTGCGGCTGACCATTCTGGCGGTGCCGCCGGTCATTCCGCGCATCCATGACGAGCTCGCCTTGAACGCCACGCAGGTCGGCATCCTCACCGGTCTGCCCTCGATGATGTTCGCCATCGCGGCGGTGCCCGGTTCGCTCTTGATCGCGCGGCTGGGCGTAACCGCGGCCTTGGTGGTGGGGCTGACGCTCAACGCCGTGGGCGGCGCGTTGCGCGGGCTGCTGCCGGACGTCTATTGGCTCTACGCCATGACCGTCGCGATGGGCGCCGGCGTCGCCGTCATGCAGGTGGCCATGCCGCCGGCGGTGCGCGCCTGGGCGCCGCAGCGCATCGCTTTCGCCACCGCGATCTACACCAACGGGCTGATCGTCGGCGAAATTTTGCCCGTCGCGCTGACGCTGCCGCTGGTGCTGCCGCAGGTCGCAACACTGGCAATGGGGCTTCGCGTTCTGGAGCGCGCCGGTAGCGGCGATCGCGCTTTTGGTGCTGGCGCTGGCGCCGCGTCAGCGCCCGGCGAACGCGTGCCGGCCTCGCGCGGCGGCGCTGGTGGCCGGACTGGAGCTCCTCGCTGATCTGGCGGCTCGGCATCATGCTCGGCACCGTCAACGCCATGTATTTCACCGCCAACGCCTTCCTACCCGCCTATCTGAACAGCCACGGGCAGGACTCCTGGATCAGCGCCGCGCTCACCGGCTTGAACCTCGGCCAGCTGCCCGCTTCGGTGCTGCTGCTGATGTTCGCCAGCCGGCTCGAGCTCGGGCCTGGCCTTATGTGGCCTGCGGGCTGATCTGCACGCTCGCCACCGCCGGCATCGTGTTCGGGAGCGGGCCGCTGGTGGTCGCCTCCGCCACGCTGATCGGCTTTTCCGCGGCCGGCATATTGGTGCTGGTGCTGGCGCTGCCGCCGCTGTTGGCGCCGCCCGACGACGTGCACCGCGTCACCGCCGCCATGTTCACCATCAGCTATAGTTGCGCGGTGATCGTGCCGATATTGAGCGGCGCGGCCTGGGACGCCGAGCGGCGAGGGCGGCTTCGCCTTCGTGCCGGTGGCGCTGTGCGGCGTCGTGCTGATGATCTTGGCGCCGGCGATCAACCATGTGCGGCGGCAGGAGGCGTAAATGCGCGCAATTCCGGTGGGCGCCAAGGGAAGCTACACGCTGAAGGTGACGCCGGCGCATCTCGCCAATCAGTTCAAGGACGCAGCGCTCCCGCAGGTATTCGCCACGCCGATGATGGTGATGGCGATGGAGAACGCCGCCCTCAACGCGGTACGCGACTATCTGGAGCCCGGCGAAAGCGCGGTCGGCACGCTGGTCAATGTGCGCCATGTGGCGGCGACGCCGGTCGGCCATCAGATCACGGCCGAGGCCGAGGTCACCAAGGTCGACGGCCGCCGCATCGAATTCAAGGTGAGCGCGCGCGACGAGACCGAGGAGATCGGCAGCGGCACGCACGAGCGCATGGTGGTCGACCTCGACCGGCTTGGGCAGAAGCTCGCGGCCAAAGCCCGCGCCTAGCGCGCGGGCGCCTGACGCTCGGCGAGCGCCACCATCATCCAGCCGACGGAGGCGCCGACGAAGGCGCCGGCGATCACGTCGCTGAAGAAATGGAAATCGGCGCCGATCAGACCGACGGCGACGGCCAGAGCCGCCAGCGCATAGGCGGGCCGCAAACGCGGATAGCAGAGCCACAGCACCGCAAGCACCGCGCAGGTCGCGGTCATGTGGCCGGAGGGAAAGGATCCGTAGCCGGCGCCGCCGTGCAACCAGTTGAAGCCGTAGACGTGGTCGCGGATGAAGGAGAGATTGTTCCCCACCCAGGTTTCCGGCCAGGTGCGGCCGAACAGCAATTTCAACTGGTTCTTGACGGCCTCGCCCATGACCAGGCTGAGGCTGCACAGCACGATCACGCGCGCAAAGCGCGGCAGCGCCCGGCCAGCGAGCGCATAGAGCCCGAGACAAACGAAAGCGAGCGCCGCCGCCGGCATCAGCGGTTCGGGGATATGGGTCAGCGGCTCAAACAGCGCGTGCCTGTGCGCCGGCCCGAGCCCGTGCGCGATGAGCGCCAGCGGCTGGTCGAGCCACAAATAGCCGACGGTGACCACCACGGCGGTGAGCGCCAAAGCCGTCAGCCATTTTCGCATCGCGCTCATGAACGCCCTTGGTCGCGGCCGGAAGCGGGAGCCCAAAATAGCAAATGCCGGGCCGCAGCCCGGCATAATTTCGCGTTAAGGCGAGCCAATTCAGTGGGTAAGGCTGGTGGATGCCACGGTCTCGGTCTTGTGCCGCGCCGCGCCGGCGGCTGCCTGCTTCTTCGGCTTAAGGGGCTTGGCCGCGCCGGTGGTCGGCTGCTTTTTCGGCTTGGACGGCGCCGGCTCGCTGGCGGTCTTTTCCTGCTTTTTCGGCTTCGCCGCGGCAGCCGGCTGCCCCTGCGGCCGATGCGGCGGCAGCGACTGCTTGCGCGCGGCCGATTGCGCCGAACTGCCGGCGTCCTTGAGCGGGAGCTGCACGTGATGCACGCCGTTGTCCTCGCGCAGCGCGGTCACGAAATCCTTCGGCTCCATCCAGATGAAGAACGGCACCTTCAGCTTCATGAACTCGGCAACGTCGCGGCCGAAATCCACGCAATTCTTCCAGAGCGCGTTCCACAGCGGCGGGTCGGCTTGCTTCTTCTTGATGAAGCCGACGACCTTGTTGTATTCGTCCCGCGTCACCCATACGCGGAAGCGGGCGAGCACGTATTTTTCCTCGAGATCGCCGTCGCTGGCGCCCATTTCGCCCGGCACGAAAACCACGTGGCCGATGGTCCAGTTTAACACGCTGCAATTGACGCAGTCGCGCTTGTCGCCGGCCGGGAAGAAGCCCGCGATGCGGCTGCTCACGATCTGGTCGCGCGAATTCACCTGGCCATAGAGGACGTACATATGGCCGTAGCTCGCGGCGTTGCGCGCGCGGAATTCGACGAAATAGCGGTGTGGAACCGAGCGCTTGTGCTGCGCGGTCTTGTTGGCGTGGTAGATTTTGGCCGCAGCCACGGTCTTCGGCGAGGCGGTCTTGATGGCATCGTCGGCGCGGGCGGCCGGAGCATTGAGCCCGAGCACGACCGCCATGGCGACACCGAACAACAGGCCGGCGGTGCTACCCGAACGAAGCCTATACCGCATGACTCGCTCCCTAACCTGAACAGAGGTTAGTCAACTCAACAGATGCATTGCTTCCGAACCCGGAAAGTAGCATCCGACCCCGGGGGAGGCCCCCGGGGATCGGATCCTTATCGCTGTTCGCGCTGAAACGAGTACAAACAGGCGAGCTGCTTGCCATCGCTCCAACCAGGAGCTTAGCCCTTGGTCACGACAGGGGCTTTGCCCTTGCCGATCGGGGCCTTGCCCTTACCAGCGCAGCTAGCCACGCCGAGGGCCAAAGCCAACGAACAGACGATGACGAGGAACTTTTTCATAACGCGCCACCCAGTTTTATTGTTAAACACGAGGGCTATCTAACAGCGCGGCTAAACACGCAGCTAGTGCGGAAAAGCAACACCCCACAACTATCTTGCCGGCGCCGGGGCTGAGTTCGGCCCGCCCAGGCCTCTTTTTAGACGTCTTTTCAGAGGGTTAGATCGCGAAGGTAAAATCGTGGGTGGCCCCGCTTGCAGGGCTCCGGCCACATCTTTTCCGCCGCGCGTTTGTGGATTTCGCAAGTACAACAGCTCGCAGCAGATGTTGCGGTATCTGGTGCGCTGCGGTAGATGCGTTGGGTGTTATCGAGTTTGTTGGTTGATGATGAAAAATGGGTTTGGTGTTGATTTATCAGTGGTTGAAGATTAGTGAGTTGTATTTGTGGTATAAGATTTATGTGTATCTGTTGTGGTATCTGATTATCGAGCAGAGGAACTAGGTCTGGTGCGCTGACGTGATTTACATCTGGATCGGCGAGGGTTTTTCTATCTCGTGGCGATCATGGACTGGGCTAGTGGTAAGGTTTTGGTTTGGTGGTTGTCGAACACGATGGACGATGACTTCTGTGTCGAGGTATTTTATGATGTTATGGCTTGTTACGGTAAGTTTGATATCTTTAACACGGATTAGGGTAGTTAGTTCATTAGTTTCGTTTTCACTAGCACGCTGCGAGATGTTGGCATCTGCATCTCGATGGACGGACGCGGGCGCTGGATGGATAACGTCTTCATCGAGCGGCTGTGGCGGTCGCTGAAATACGAGTGAGTGTAATTGGTCGGCAAGTGCACTGCAGCGAATAAACGGCGCTCAGCGTGGCGATTTGGCCCGCGCAGCGGCAAAGCGCCGGACGCGCAGAACCGCCGATAGGGCGCGGCTATCGTCGCGGCACGCCGCAAAAAGCGCCGGCTTAGCTCAGTGATATTCCTCGCAACTGCCGACCAGCGGAAAACGGGACTTGTCCGGGTATTTCTTCTCGAGGCTTTTCTCGACCGTCTTGAGCGCGGCGTTGCAGGCTTTTTCGGACCCGTAGCGGCTATAGACCTTGCGCTCGCCATTGGGCCCGAGCGCGACAAATTGCCACCAGGCCAAGACGGGGGTGGCGGAGGCGGCAACGCTCGCGGCGGTCAGCAAGACAAGACCGATCGTTCGCAGTTTCATAGCGGCTCCTTTGATTAGCGCGACTTGTCGGTCCCCGTCACCGCGTCACGACCACGCGTGTGCCGTAGCTGGCACGGCCGTAGAGGTCCATGATGTCGCTGTTGTACATGCGGATGCAGCCGTGCGAGACGAAATGGCCGATCGTGCCTGGCGCATTGGTGCCGTGGATGGCGTATTGGCCGCCGCCGCTCAGCGTCATCGCCGCCGCCCCCATCGGATTGCTGCGGCTGCCGCTTGGGATCACGCGCGGATAACGGCGGTAATCCTTGCGGATCGATTCCGGCGCCTGCCAGGCCGGCCTGATGTATTTGCCGTCGATATAGGCGGTGCCCGCCCATTGCATGCCGGCGCGGCCGACGCCGACCGGGTAGCGAATCGCCTTACCGTCGCCGAGCACGTAATAAAGCCGCCGCTCGCCCGTCTTCACTACGATGGTGCCGGCCGAATAGCCGTGGATGCGGACGATTTCGCGGGCGCTGGACGGCGTGGGCGCGACGAGCGCGACGCCGGTAAGCGCAACTAAGCCGAGGAAAATTTTTCGCATTCGATCAGGTGCCTCACAGGCGGGTTGGCTCTAGAGCAGCGAAATATTTCCACTGCGGAGCAGGCGCCGTCAAGATTTGGGCGTCCGCCCAGCTTACCTCGCCGCAAAGCAAAGGAAATGGCCGAAATCGGGGCGGTGGCAGGTGCTGGGGCGGCGCACTAAGATGGGCGCCAGAATGACCAAAACAGCCGCTGCCCTCGTCTGGTTCGCCGGCCTCGTCGGCTGGTTCATCATCCGCCATCCCTTCGAGCGCAGGGCGAAGAAGATCGGGGTCAAAAAATCGCTGTTCGACCGGCGTGAATCAGCCTGCTCGCGCTCGCTTTGCTCGGCCTATTCGTGATCCCGGCGATCTACGTGCTGAGCGGCGTTCCGGCGGCGCTCGACCGGCCGTTCGTTGCGTGGGTCGCCTGGGCGGGCGTAGCGCCCGACGCCGCCGCGCTCTGGCTGTTCCGGCGCAGCCACGCCGACCTCGGGCGCAACTGGTCGATCTCGCTCGAGCTGCGCGAGCAGCACGCGCTGGTCAAAAGCGGCGTCTACCGCTTCATCCGCCATCCGATGTACACCTCGTTTTTCCTGCTGGGTGTCGCGCAAGCGCTGCTGCTGCCGAACTGGCTGGCCGGGCTTGCCGGCATCGCGGGCGCGGGCGTGCTATTCGGCTTTCGCGTCGCCCGCGAAGAGCGGATGATGCTGGAAAGTTTCGGCGAGGAATATCGCGCCTATATGGCGCACACCAAGCGCATCGTTCCTTGGATCGTCTTGACGGGCGTTTAGGCGGCACGGAGACAAGCATGCGCGGGCGAATGATCCCTCTGTCCATCCCGCGGCGCATGGTCAATCGACCTTCTTTATTTCGCCAAGAGGATTCCGACCGTGCCGGTGCAGAAGCGCATGGCGCTCAAACCGCTGATCGAGGCGCGCGCGGCCTGCAAGGAGCGGCCGCGCTGGACCGCCATCTTCACCAAGGCCTATGCGCTGATGGCGGACGAGTTCCCCGAATTCCGGCGGGCCTATTGCAAGATTCCGTGGACGCATCTCTACGAATATCCCCGCAGCAACGCCACCGTCATCATCGAGCGCGACTACAAGGGTGAGCCCGGGCTGTTCTCGATCGGCATCAAGGACCCGGCGCAGCTTTCGATCGCCGAAATCGGCCGCCAGCTGCATCACGCCTCGACCGCGCCGATCGAGGAGATCAAGGATTTCCGCCGCAGCATGAATTTCGCGCGGCTGCCGCGCGCGGTGTGCCGCGCATTCTGGTGGATCTGCCTGAATTTCGGCCGCCAGCGCGGCAACTATTTCGGCACCTTCGCGCGTCTCGGTCTATTCGGCGCTGCGCGGCGGAATCGCTGCATCCCCTGTCGCCGATCACCACGCTGCTCAATTACGGCGTCATGACGCCGGAAGGCGATCTGGACGTCAGGATCATCTACGACCACCGCGTCATGGACGGCGCCACCGTCGCCCGCGCGCTGGTCCGCCTGGAGGAAATCCTGCTCGGGCCCGATGCTCGCGGAGGTGCGCGGTCTGGCAGAAGACCTGATCTGCAGGCCGATGGTATCGCGATAAGGCGGGGCGGGCGGCCGGTCCGGTGCCCACCGCGGCCCGGCCGGCCATGACGCCCGCACAATGCTGTGCGGGTGTGGCTTTTCCGCACTAGAGGCGATTGACGGCGGTGGTAGATAGTCCGCAATTCGCGCAAGGGGCAGACAGGGCCGCCACCCCCTTGCGTTGCGGCAGCGGCCTAGACGGGGCGCGTGGCGTCGTGAAATCAGCAGTCGTTCTGGCAAGTCTCTTCATGGCAGCTTTGGCGCTGGGCGGTTGCTCGTCCACCGCATCGACCGGCACGAAGGCCTACGCCTCGGCCTATTCGGCCCCGCACGCCGAGCGCAAGACCGGTTCGCGCGACCCGTGGACGATGGAGACGCCGTTCGGCATCCTGTACAGCGAGGTGCCGCGCAATCAGGTCGCCTACCAGAGCAACCAGCCGCCCGGCAGCATCGTCGTCGAAACCCGCAACCGGTATCTCTACTACATCCTCGGGCACGGCCAGGCGATCCGCTACAGCATCGCCGTCGGCGCCGAGGGCTATGGCTGGCATCGGCGTCGCCAAGGTGTCGGACAAGCGCGAATGGCCGGATTGGACGCCGACCCCGGGCGAGCTCAAGCGCTTCCCCAGTCTGCCGCGCCACATGGACGGCGGGCCGAACAATCCGCTCGGCGCGCGCGCGCTCTATCTGGGCAGCACGCTTTACCGCATCCACGGCACCAACGAGCCGTGGAAGATCGGGGCTGCGGTGTCCTCGGGCTGCATCCGCATGTCCAACAACGACGCCATCGACCTGTATAACCGGGCGAAGGTCGGCGCCACGGTGATCGTGCGCTGAGGCAAGCGCTTAGCTTTTTCGCGAAGCTGGTGAAGGCTCAGGTCGCGGTCACAGGCCGTGATCGGTGATGACGTTCGCCGCCACCAGCCGGTGCCAGATAAAGAGAATGACGAGCGCGCCGACGGTGGCGCCGACGAAGCCGGCGCCTTGGTGGAATGCATAGATGCCCATGGCGCTGCCGGCAAAGGTCGCCAGCAGCGCGCCGGAGACGCCGAGCAAAGTGCTAATGAGGAAGCCCTTGGGCTTGTTCGGTCCGGGCATGAGCAGGCGCGCGATGACGCCGGCGACAAAGCCGATCAAGAGGATATAGAGCAGCACGCCCATCGCTCGATTTCCTTGTCGCGCGCCGCGGCGGCAGGGCCGCCGGCGCGTATCGGCTACTGCTTTTCTTTCTTTTCCTTACGCGCCCTGATGAAGGCGCGATAGTCCGGCGGGTTGAAATCGAGCAGCGTGCCGCCCGAGGCGAAGTGCTCGACGAAGGCCAAGCCGATGGCGTAGGTGGCGCCGGCCGACAGCGTCGGCATCGCCATCACGGCGACGATCGTACCGGCGACCGGCACGCTCTTGACCAGGCTGACCGCGCCCATGCCGCTGGCGGCCGGGATGGTCGCGCCGGCGAGCGCGGCGAGCAGCGACTTGCCGAGGTTTGCGGAAAACGGCACGCCGTAGATCTGCGACAGGCGGCGCAGCATCTGGATCTGCACGCCGCCGACGGTCGCCAGATCGAGGCCCGGCACCGGGATGAGCCCGGCCGCGCCCGAATACAAGGAGTAGCGCTCGACCGCCTTCTCGGCTGAGGCGCGGCGCTCCTCCGGCGTGGCCGGCTCGGATGATGCTGTTTCCTGCGTCACGATCGAACCTCCCTGCGCGGGCCGCGCGGCCCGCTTCGTTTCCTTTGCCTGCGCCGGCTCGTCCGCGGCGGGCGGCGAACCGGCGCCACCGGCTTCGGCGGCGTCCGGCCTGATCGCCTTTGGCAGCTTCTTCTTATTCATGATCACGCCGCCTGGCGCATACCGACGAGGTCGTCGACCTCGGCGGCGACGGCCGCGATCTCGCGCGCGGCGATGCCGTTCTTCTCGATCAGGCTCGGGGTGGCGCCCCACAAGCGCCGCTTCCGCGTAGATCACGCGGTTGGTCAGCTCGTTCTTGAGCACCGGGAAGCCGGCCTCGATCAGTTCGCCGCGGATGTGCTTGGCGATGACGGAATCGCGCGTGGTCTGCGTCAGCACGCAGCGGAAGAAGCGCCGCTCGCCCTCGTCGCCCTCGATCAGCGAGTTGAGCGTATCGAGCATGCGGTCGATGTCGAGCGGCGAGGCCTTGACCGGGACCAGCAGGAAGTCGGCCGCGGCGATGCAGGCGAGCGTCGCCAGCGAGCGGAAGCCGGGGGTGTCGATGATAATCGGGCCGTTCGAGGCGAGGTTACGCGCGGTCTTCCAGGCGTTCTCTGTGGCGTCCTCCACCACGGTCACGCCGCCGAGCGCCTTCTCGCGCGCGGCAAGCCGCGCGATCGAGCGCTGCGGATCGGCATCGACGATGGTGGCGGGCCGCCCGCTCAAATGCCAATGCACCGCCAGGCAACTGGCCAGCGTGCTCTTGCCGCTGCCGCCTTTCATGGTCGCCACCGTGATGATCTGCCTCATGACCCACCTGCCCTTGCTGTTTCGTTGCGTTTACGGCGAATCACATGGGGCCGATGCTATCGGAAACCGCGCCCGGATTCTCCCAAAAGCGGGGCCCGGGCGACCGCGAATTCTCGCGATTTTTGAGCGGGCCCGCAAGCTTACCGGCGGCCACCGGGCAGGCCGCAAGCGGGGGCTACTGCGCGCCGGCCGGATTGGCGGCGGCGGCCGCCTGCAGCTGGGCGAGCTGGGTCTTGTACTGCTCGACCGTCCCCTCCAGCCGCGCGATGTTCTGCAACAGGCGCTCGCTCGACAGGCGCAGGAAGTAATAGCCGAAGTCCGGATACTCGAAATAGACCTCGAGCAGCCGGTCGTAGCTGATGGTCATCACCGTGCCGTCTTCGATGCATTCGACGCTCTGCGTGCGCTTGTTGTTGGGCGTGACGAAGCCGAGCTCGCCCAAGAGGCGGCCGGGCGGCAATTCGATGCCGATCTCTTTCACCAGGAATTTGCCGGAGACGGTGAGATACATCTCGTGCGCCACGTCGCCCTTGCGGAACAAGAGGTCGCCTTCCTTGTAGTTGCGCGCGTCCATGAACGGCTTGAGCCAATCGATCGACAGATCGCCCTGCACCGCCACGCGCGCCTTCTTGAGCAGCTTGACGATCTGGTAAAGCCGGAAGCTGTTGATCGGCATCAGCAGGAAATACATGAGAAAGGTGGAGATCACGCCGGCGAGCACGCCGTAGGCCATGAAGAACACGGCGCTGAGGATGCCGTAGACGCGCAGGCGCACCATGGTCGGCATCAGGAAGGTGGCGGCATAGAAGGCGGCGCCGATCAGCGCGCAGGTATTGGCGAAATTGATGTTGGCCAGGATCACTTCGGCGACGCGGTGCCAGATCGCCTCGAAGGTGACGTTGCTGGGATCGAGGTTGAGCTGGATAAGCAGCTTCTCGATCGTAAGATTTTGGGCCGCGCGTTCGGCGATGCGATCCAAGAATCCAGTAATGTCTGGAAGGGCACTCAGCATTCCCACCTCCGTGCGAGAATCGTTCCCTGCTATCCGCGTTCGCGGCTCCGTGGCTCTCGCCGTCGCCCAGCACCCACGCAGCCGGTGCAGCGCAAAGCCGTCATTCCGCCGTTTCCAAATGCTCGCGGCGCATCAAGAATCGTTCAAAACTCGCGCCTCACATCGCGTTTTTATTGCAGTTCTCTTGGGCGTTGTGAAGGCGAACGCGCGCCCGTTCACGCCGACAGGTTGGCCTGCTCGAACCAGCGCAGGAAGCGGCCGCCGGCCAGCCCCCGCGTGAGCGCGAGATTGTATTCGCGGAAGACCTCGGGCCGGTGCCAGCCGCCGGCCGGCCAATCGCTGAGCGCCCGCTCGAGCCGGGCGATGTCGATCACCCGGCGCGCCAGCGGCGAGGCCGCAAGCGCCGCGAGGTCGCGCTTAAGCTCGCCGCGCCGGCTCGAAAGCTTCTCGTACCAGTCGGCCGCCTGCAGGCCGCTCAGCCGGTTGGTCAGCACCATTTCCGGCAGCAGGCCCCACATGGCGCGGCGGATCAGCGAGCGGTCGATGTCCTCGGCCAGATACTGTTCGGGCGGAACGCCGAAACAATAGGCAACCACGTCGAGGTCGGCGGTCGGGTCGCGCACCTCCACGCCGGTGACCGCCTTTTCCGCCGCGCGCCAGTCGCCGGCGTAGTCGACTTGGGCGAGCGCGCGCAGCCGTTCGTCGCCGCGCGGGCGGTAAAGGAAATCATGGCCGGCCTTGCGGGCGCGCGCATCGACCGCCATGGCGGCGGCGAAGTCGGAGCGGATGGCGGCGTGCTCCTGCCAGGCGGCGGCGCGGGCCGGGTGGCGGCGGCGGTCGGCCCAATCGCCGATCAGCTCCGGCACCAGCGGCTCGATGAACAGCTTGCGCATGGCCACCCAGCGCGAATAGGGCGTACGGCGGTAATAAAGACGCGCCTGGCGGGCGGCGGTGACAAGGCGCCCGCGCTTGAAATGGCCGAGCGCCTGCGACCAGCCGGGCCAGCTGATGGTTGAGTTGCCGTAGAGCCCGCCCAGCAGCACCCGGTGTCCTTGCGCGCGCGCCAGGCGTAAAGCCGCCAGCACCCAGCCGAGATTGCTCGGATTGCGCACCGGCGCTTGCAGCGCCACGAAGAAGCGCTCTAGCTCGGCGAAGTCGTCGCAGGCGTCGTTGCGCACATAGGTGACGTCGATATTGCCGGCGGCCGCGGCGATCGCCTCGACATAGGGCGTCTCGTCGGCGTAATGGCCGGGCGCCACCTCGCCGTCGAAATCTTGCCGCGGCACGCCGGTGAAGGCGGCAAGGCGCTTATTGCTTGTCGCGAGCGCGCGCGCGGCCAGCACCGACACGGAAGAGGAATCGAGCCCGCCGCTGAGCAGGCAGCCGATCGGCTGCGTGCTGCGCATCTGCCGGCGCACGGCGCGGTCGAGCACATCGCGCAAGCCCTCGGCGTAGTCGGCGTCCGACGCACGCTTGACCGGCGCGATGTCGCAAGGCTGCCAGTAGCAGCGCTCGCTCACCGCGCCGTCGGCGGCGACGCGCATGACATGCGCCGGCAGCAGGCGGAAGACGTCGCGGTAGAGCGTGGTGGCAAGATCGGCGTGATTGAGCACCAGGAAATCGGCGAGCTTCTCCTCGCTCAATTGGCGCGGCACCTGCTCAAGCGCGAACAGGCCGTTGGGCATGGTGGCAAAGGCGAAGGCGCGCGCGCTTTTGTGCCACATCACCACGTTGAGGCCGAGCGGGTCGCGCGCCAGCGTCAGGGCGCGCGCGCGCGCATCCCAGATCGCGGCGGTGAACGGCCCGCGCAACAGCGGCCAGACCGCGTCGCCGCGTTTCTCCCAGGCGGCGAGCAGCACGCGCGCATCCGACCAAGCCGCGGCTTGGCGCGGCGCGATGCCGACGCGCGCCAGCACCTCGTCGCGATTGTCGAGGCGCAGATCGGCGGCGATGACGGCGCCGCTCGGGCCCCGTTCGGGCTGGCGGTCGAAGCGATCCTCGGGCGTCATGCGCATCAGCACATGCGCAAGGCCGATCGCGCCGGCAGCGAAGATGCCGGAACGGTCGGGGCCGTGTTGCGCCAGCGCATTGGCCGCGCGTTCGAGCGCGCGCCGGTCAACGGCCCCGCCGTCGAAGCGCAGCATGCCGGCAATCGCGCTCATGCCACACCGCCGTAAGACGCAAGCCGCGTATAGCCTTCGGCTTCGCTGGCGCCGACCAGCCTGTCCTTGCCGATCTCGATCCAGGCGTGCGCGGCGAATGTGTCGCCGTCGCGCGCGACGCCGAGGCAAAGCGTACTGGCAATACCGCGCCGCCGCAGCATGGCATGCGCGGCGAGCGCGCATGGCAAGCACAGCGCATCAGTGCGCGCGCCGATCTCCTCGACCGCCCAGCACACCCAGCGTGCTTCGTCGCCGGCGAACCGCCGGATGCGGCGCGGCGCGCGGTCGGCCCAGGCGAACAGACGCGCCGGCCGAATGAAACGCACGGCGAGCCGCGCCAGCGCCAGCATGACGGCGGCTTCGCGCAGATAGACGCGCCGCATCGTCTTCGCCTTCATGGCCGCTTGTCTCGGATGCGTGCGCTGTGCAACGTGACGCTCACTGCGGTCAGCTCCGCGGCGACGCGCATGGCGCGGGCCGCTCTAATCGCCGGTGCGGGCCGACAGCGGCAGCGACATTTCGAACGAGAATCCGAGCTTGCTTTCGGGCGCCGCCGGCGCCGGCGGTTGCACCGCTGCGTGCGGCGCGTTGGCGCGGGTTTTCGTCTGCGTGCCGATTGCCAGTTTTGTGACGGTAGGCGGCTGCCAGGCGCGCCGCGTTCCATGACCGGTCTCTGAGGACTTCGTCGGTTGCATCATCCGTCTCCGGAAGCGATCGCGGTCGCACGACTTTAATGAAATCGGGTCCGATCTGGCAAGGCCGCCGCAATGCCGGCCCGGCGGCGCGAAAATACTTGTCGGCTATCGGCCGCCGGCCGCGCCCTTAAGCGCCCCGCGCTTGGCAGCCGCAACCCGGCATGTTAGCCTTTTTTTCATTGGCCGGATTGAGCCAACGAATAAATCACAATCGGCTCGATCGCGCAGTGGGCTCGGCCCGGGAGACGAGAAAGGATCCGCCATGGCACAGAATACGACTGCGTCCGAGAGCCCCGAGCAAGGCGAAACGCCGGAGCTGACGCCGGAACAAAAGCAAGAAATGGCATCGAAGCTGGTCGATCGCTTTTCCATCTGGTCGGGTGTCGCCGGACTCATTCCGATCCCGGTCGTCGACATCGCGACCGTCGGCGGCGTGCAGGTGCAGATGCTGCGGCGGATTTCGCAGATCTACGGCGTGCCGTTCTCGGACAACCGCGGCAAGGCGTTGATCGCGGCCATCGCGGGCTCGATGATCCCGGCGACCAGCGGCATCGGCGCGGCCAGCGCGCTCAAATTCGTGCCGGTGCTGGGCATGCTGGCGTCCGGTTTCGTGATGCCGGTGCTGTCGGCCGGCGCCACCTACGCCATCGGCAAGGCCTTCATCCAGCATTTCGCCTCGGGCGGCACGCTGCTCGATTTCAACCCGCCGGACTACCGCGAGTTCATCAAGGCGCAAAAGGAAGCCTGGGATGCACGCCGCGGCAAAGGCGCCGGCGCGCAATCCGACGCTTCCGAAGCGAGCTCGGGGGCGGCGGCAACTAGTTCTTGACTTGCACGGGGCTATGCCAGCCAATCAGGGGGAATTGACCGAAGCGCCTGAGCTTTCGACCGGCGAGAGCGAGCCCTATGCTCGAATCAGTCATCTATATCGCTTTCTGCCTGCTCACCGGACTCTGCGGCATCGATCGCCGAATGGGCTTCTTCGGTACGTTCCTGCTTGCGCTGGTTACCACGCCGCTCGTGGTGTTGCCTTTGCTGTTGCTCACCGGCCCGAACCGGCGCGTCGAATGGCGCCGCCGAACCTAGCGCAACCGCCTGATCGGGAACGGCAAGCGCATCCCTCGCTCGGCCGGCGGCGGCTTGTGGAAGTGTAAACGGCAGACATTGCGTTATGTCCTTCCTTCAGCTCGTTCGCCGCGAAATGCACGGCTCGCTGCCGAAGCTGCTGTTCATGTCGGCGGCTCGGCGGCATCTCTACGGCCACCCTCCTCGCCGCCATCAATGCCGGCATGCAGGGGGGCTCCAATTTATGGGCGGCGATACTGTTCATTGTTTCACTCTTTCTGTTCGTCAAGACCCAGTATTACGTGACGATCACGACCACCGCCGAGATCGAAGCCATCATCCATAAGCTCCGCCTGCGCCTGATGGATCAGGTGCGGCGCTCGGAGCTTCTGGAGGTAGAGAACATCGGGCGCGCGCGCATCGTCGCCGCCATCACCAGCGACACCGCCGTGCTGACGCAGGCGAGCAACCTGCTTGCCTTCACCATCCAAGGCGCGGTGCTCATCTTCTTCGTGGCGATCTACGTGGCGTTCCTTTCGGTGGCGGCGATCCTCATCACCATCGTAGTCATCACCACCGCCGGCTTGATCTTCCATTACAAGAACAAGCGCCTGGCGGCGGAGAAGCAGCAGGCGGCCGAGTGGGAACGCCGGCTGTTCGACCGGCTGATCGACTTCCTCGACGGCTTCAAGGAGATCAGGCTCAACAAGGCGCGCAGCGACGAATTGTACGACGACGCTCAGGAGGTGTCGCGCACCGCCGCCAACATCAAGATCAAGAGCCAGGCCGAGACCTTCAAGCTGATCGTGACCTCGCAGGTCTCCATGTACGTGCTGCTCGGCGCGGTGGTGTTCGTGGCGCCGCAACTGAGCAGCCAATCTCACCGGCGCCTCGCTGACCAAGACCACGACGGCGCTCATGTTCGTGGTCGGCGCCTGCTTCGGCCTGGTGCAGTCGATCCCGGTGCTGCTGATCGCGAACGCCGCCGCCGACCGCATCGAGCAATTGGACGCCACGCTACGCGCGCATCTCGCGAAGGTGCCGCACGATCGCGAAATCAAGATCCCCAAGCGCTTCGACACGATCGAGATGCAGAACATCGTGTTCCGCTACGTCGACAAATTCTCCGATACCACCTTCCAGATCGGGCCGCTGAACTTCACCCTGCATTCCGGCGATCTCGTCTTCATCACCGGCGGCAACGGCTCCGGCAAATCGACCTTCATGAAGGTGCTGGCCGGGCTCTACCCGCCCGACTCCGGCGAGATCATGCTCGACGGCATGCGCATCACCGACGAGACGCGCGACGTCTACCGCGCGCTGCTCTCCGGCATCTTCTTCGACAACCATCTGTTCCGTCGGCTGTACGGCATCCCCGAGCCCGCGCCGGGCGAGCTCGACCGGCTGCTGGAGAAGTTCCGGCTGGAGGACAAGACCGGCCTGGTGAACGGCGAATTCCGCACGCTCGACCTGTCCGGCGGCCAGCGCCGGCGGCTCGCGCTCATCGTCAGCATGCTGGAGAAGCGGCCGATCCTGCTGCTGGACGAATGGACCGCGGAGCAGGACCCCGAGTTCCGCCGCAAATTCTACCACGAGCTGCTGCCGGAAATGCTGCAAGCCGGCGTGACCATCGTGGTGATCACGCACGATGACCGCTATCTCGACGAGCTGGATTTGCCCGCGCGCAGGCTTCGCATGGATGAAGGCCGCTTCGTCGACCGGCAACCGACGCAGAGCGGAGGATAGCGTTCGATGGAGTACGGCCGATGACCTATACAGAACCCCTCGAACGGAAGCCGGCCCCGGCGCGGGCCGGAGTGTGGCGCTTTGTCGGGCGCCATCTGCCGAGCCTCTCCGTCATGCTGCTGGCGTCGATGCTGGTCGCCACGCTGCTGTTTCCCTACGTGGTGATCACGGTGCCGAGCGGCAGCGTCGGCGTGCTGTGGAAACGTTTCAACGGCTACGACCTTTACTGCTGGTGCTTCGTCGGCCGCGGCACCATTCTCGATCCGCGCGAGCTGCGCGACGAAGGCCTGCACCTGGTCTGGCCCTGGGACAAGCTGTACATCTACGATCTGCGCCTGCAATCGACGACCCAGACCTACAACGCCATCACCAAGGACGGCGTGAGCGTGGTCGTGCAGATCAACATTCGCTACCAGCTGCTGCACAACTCCATCGGCGTGCTGCACAAGTTCATCGGTCCGCAATATCTGGCATCGGTGGTCGCGCCCGAAATCGGCAGCCAGGCGCGCGAGGTCATTTCCCAGTTTTCGGCCGAGGAGGTCTACCGCTCGCGCGAGGCGATCCAGAAGGCGATCCGCAACAAATCGCAGGCCAGCCTCGGCGCGCATCTCAACAGCCTGGTGCAGCCGGAGGCCATGGAGCAGCCGGACCCGAAGCACTACAACGACTTCCTGCAGAACTCGATCCAGATTCTCGACACGCTGGTGCTGAGCATCGAGCTGCCGCCGGCGATCGTCGCCGCCATCAACCGGCAGACCGAGCAGTTCTATCAGATCCAGGAGTACAAATACCGCGTCGAGCGCGAGGTCGAGGAAGCCAAGCGCAAGCAGGTCGAGGCCAACGGCATCGCCGCCTTCCAGCGCACGGTGAGCAAGGGGATTTCGGATTCCTATCTGCGCTGGCGCGGCATCGAAGCGACGCTGGCGCTGGCGGCATCCAGGAACTCCAAGATCGTGATCATCGGCAGCGGCAAAGAAGGCCTGCCGATCATCCTCGGCAATATGGACAACAACACGAACACGCCGGCGGGCGCGCCGGCCACTGCGCCTGCGCCGGCCGGCAAGGCGCCGGCGCCCACGCCCGAGACCGCGCCGAAGCCGAACGGCGCCTCGGCGACGCCGCCGTCGAGCGGCGCCGCCACCCCGACCGGGAACGACAAGAAGGCGGCGGCGACCGCCGAGGCGTCGAAGCCGCCGGAAAGGACGCAGGCCGCCGGCCCGCCCTCCTCCATCGCGCTCGATCTTTCCGAGATCAAAGCCCTGCTTTCCCGGATCACCGCCGGCCTGGGCGCGAGCACGCCGCCGAAGACCTCCGGGTCGGGCGAACAACCGAAAAAGTAGTCGAGCCGAATGTCCGACAACGCAAGACCGGGCCGGGATGATGTAAGACGAGCGCAGGCGGCGCGCAGGCGCACGGCGTTTTTCGAATTGCCTTGGCGCGCGAAAATCGGCGATCATGCCGGCCAGCGCGCGCCGGCGCGGCGGGAAGGAATTGCAACGTGACCGACAGCAGCCAATCGAGCGGGTCCGGCTTGTCGCCGGCGCGCAGGGGCCGCCTGCTGGTGGTGCTTGCCAGCGTGCTGCTCTTGGTGGGCAGCACGATCATCGGCTATATGTTCGGCCACGATCTGGCGCGCCGACCGCTCAACGACGCCCTGCAGCTGGTGCAGCAACTTCAACCGCAGGCGCAAAAGCTCAAGGCGACGATCGACCAGCAAAGCACGACGATCATTTCGCTGGAGACCAAGCTGAAAAGATCGGAGGCCGCGCTGCACGCGGTCAAGCCGGCGGAGAACACCTACAACATCAACGCCAATCAAGCGCTGAGCATCGGCGACGGCAAGCTGACGATCGGCCTGATCGGACCTCCGTCGATCAACGGGCTCACGCTCAACATCAACGGCAAGCAGCATAAGGCCGTCACCGGCGACATATTCGAGGTGACGCCCGATCCGGAGACCACCTGCCGTATCAAGGTGCAGTCCTTCGACATGTTCGAAGCCTTACTCAACGCGACTTGCGATAAGGCGAAGTAGGCGCGCAAAGCGCCGCCTATTCCCAGATCAGGACGTTGGGCAGCGACGCGTCGAGGCGGCGCAGCGCCGTGTAGCCGACGCCGGCGAGCCCACGGAACAGGCCCAGATTGAAGCGCCGGCCGCCGCTGTTCCAGCGGAAATCGCCGGCCGCGCGCCCGGCCTGCAAAAGCTGCGCCAGCCGGCGCGCGGCTTGCTCGCCGAGCTCGCTGCGCCCGAGCGCGCCTGCCGCCTCGCAGAAGAATTCGATGCTGCCCAGCGTGCCGCAGCACAGCGTATCCACCTGCCCCGGCCAGCCGCGCTCGGCGCCGGCGAGCGCGTTACGGATGTCGGGCGCGAGCAGCGCGGGCGCGAGCCCGCCGCGCTTGCCGGCGGCGATGCGCGCCAGGCCGATGCCGGGCGCGCCGTGGCACCACTGGCACGGCCAGGCCGGCGCGCCTTCCCCACGCAGATCGGGCCAATTGCTGCGCTCGGCGTCATAGCTTTCATTTTCGAAACCGATGCATTCGGCGGCGGCCTGCGCGAAGTCCTCACGCCCGCTCGCCGCGGCAAGCGCCGCGAGCGCATAGGCAAAACCGGCGGCGCCGTGCGACATGCCGTTGAGCCCGTGCGGGCCGGCGCCCTGGGCGCTCCAGCAGCGCCGGCCCGCCTCGCCGATGCGCGGCTGGCGCAACAGGTGCTCGCCGCATTCGATCGCACGCGCCAGCACCTCGGCCGAGCCGCTGTCGCGATAGAGCCGCAGCAGGCCGAGGATGGCGCCGGCGCTGCCGCCCATGACGTCGAGCTGCTTGTCCGCCGCGATGAGCGCGTCGCTGAACAGCGCCGCCGCCTTGTGCGCGTCGGCCGCGAGCGCGTCGTCACGCAGGAACTTGGCCATCACGGCCAGCGCATAGACGATCGAGCCCAGCCCCGAGGCGCCGCCGATGCCCAGGCCAGCGGGCCATGCGCGCGGCGTTGCGGCTCTTGAGTTCCTTGCGCAGATGCGTGAGCCCGGCCAGCGCGAGCTCGCCCGAGCCGGCGCGCCCGCTCACCGCCGCGTGGGCGGCGAGAAAGACCGCGATGCCGGAGACGCCGTTGTAGAGCTCGGGGCCGAGGCAAGCGAGCTGGAACACTTCCGAGTCGCCCAGCCAATCGAGCCCGATCCAGGCGGCACCGGAGCCGCGGCGGATGGCGCAAGCCGCGATTTCCTCGGCGATGCGGTCGGCTTCCGCGGCAAACAGCTTGGCGTCGGCCGCGGGTGCCGGCTCCGCCAGCAGCGCCTCCTTAAGCTGCGCGTTGGCCGCCGGCGGCGCGGCCGGCCGCGCGACCGCGCTCAGGTTCTGCCGCATGACCGTAATCTGCCAGGCGATTTCCCGTTCGTCGAAGGCCTCGACGCGGGCGCGCGCGCGCTCAAGGCCGGCGCCAGCGCCGGTGCGGATCGCAATGCCGGTCTGATCGCGCACCGTCGTCGCCGTCGTCGGGCACCGTAAAATGCGGCACGTTCAACGCAAGCAGCGCCGCGCGCTCGGCGCGCTGCAAGGGCCAGAGCGGGTCGCTCTCCGTCTCCCAGTCGGCAAGCCGCGCGATGAAATCGGCCTGCGCCGACCAGGCGATGCCGTCGTCCATGGCGCGGTGATTTTTCAGGCGCTGCAGCAGCATGTAATAGAAGCGCGTCGGGCGGATGACCTTGCGCACCGGCAATCCGGCAAAGCCCTCGAACAGTCCGCCCTGCGCAGCGCCCCTGCTCGCGGCATTTAAGAATTTCGCGTAAGCCTCAAATCCCGCGATGAAGTCATCGACATGCTCGGCGAATTTGGCGGTGCGGGTGCCGACGCGCGGCAGGTTGGGCGTGCCGGCGCCGACTTCTTTCGTTTTCGCCGGCCGCATCGCGTCGGTATTGATGTCGGTCCAGCTGAGCTTGATCTTGGTGTTCCAATCGGCGGTCATGCCGCCGACGGCGAAGACATTGTCGTCGATGCCGCGCCCATAGGCCGGCAGCAGGCCGACCGTCATGACCGAATTGGCGACGATGGCATTGGCGGCGGCATAGGCCGCGTCGGCGGCATCCGGCGCCTGGTGCGCTTCCGCGCTCGCCTGCAGGATCGTTTCCAGGTCGATCGGCACCGGCTGCTCGCCGCAGGCGATCATGTTCTCCTGATGCATGTCGTTGGCCGCAAAGCAATGCAGCAGCGCGAGCCAGGCGCCGGCGCGGCGGAAGAAGCGCGCGAAGCCGTCCTCGTCTTCGCAAGCATCGTGCGCAATGAACTCGGTCCAGCCGTAGCCGTCGTGCGCCAACGCGCGCACCGCTTTCAGCGCGAACGGCGGCGATGCCGCGTTCAAGCGTTCGACCAAAGCGTGCCAGCCGGCGTCGAGCCGCAAATCCTTCGGCTTGTAGACGGCGCGCGTTCCGTCCTCGAAGGTGACGATCTTGACCGAGCGGCCGCTGTTATGCGGGTCGGAGAAGTCGCCTTCGATCTTGCCGGCGCGGCCGGCGCGCGCGCCGAGGATAGCGCGGCCGAGCGCGTCGCGATCTTCGGCGAGCCGCTCGACGAATTCGCGGTTCGTATCGACCCATTGCCGCGTGAGCACGGCGATGAGCCGCAGCAATACCGGCTTTTCAACAAACAGCGTGCGCCACCCGCCGGTCCGCATGTCGGCGATGAATTGGCCGTAGAGCGCGCTGCCGGGGTTTGCCGGATCGGGCGCAACGCCGGCCGCCTTGCGCGCCTTGACGAAGACTTCGTAGAGCGCGGGCGTGGCAAGCGCCGACAGTTCCCGCAGCAGGGCATGGCGCAAGTTCGCGCGCGCGGCCTCGTTCAGCGTGTCGACGGCGCGCGCGTCAATCCCGGCCCAGAGCCGTGTCTCGGCCTCGCGGACCAGCGGCGCGAACAAGTGCTCGAAGGCGCAAGGCTCAGGCCCTTCAGGCGCGGCGGCGGGGTCGGAGGCCGGGCTTTGCAGCGCCGCCTCGAGCCAGATCGCGTCGTCAAGCCAGGCCGGCCGCGCGGCGGAGGTTTTGCGGCGGGCGCCGGACAAGCGCGCCGCGACCCGATCGGCCGTCCAGCCGTCGCGCGCAAGCCGCCGCTGGAACAGCGACTTATCGCCGCTGGCGCTGGCGCGGCACCAGACGGCAAGGCGGCGCGCGGCCAAATCGGCGTCGTCTTCCTCGCCAGGCAAAGCTTCGAAATCGTCCGACAGGAGTTCGTCGATGGTCGCGGCGCGTACGAGCAAGCGCTCGTAAAAGGCATCCATATTCTTCTCCGACCGGATTTTTAATCCAAACCCGGGCCGCGGTCACTTGATAGCCGGGAAGCATCGCGCGGCCTGCCGTCGCGGCCGCGCAAGGCGCGCTTGCCGGGCCCGTGGGCAGCCGGGCCGCATCGCGGCCTGTGCCCGAAACGTTCCGGCCTCCCTAATTCGGCCAGCAGATCGGGTGGGTTTATCTGCATAATTCCGGCGCTCGATGCATTAACCATGCGGGCCCTTGGTAATTCGATAGTTTTATGACGTATTTGGACAGACTTTACATCGTACCCACCCGATGCTCTAATGTGTGCGGGGGGATCATCCTAGTTTCTCCTCGTAATCGCTGGCGAACAAAAGGACCAATGCCATGAGCGACAAGACGACCGGTCTCGACCAGATCGAAGAAGAAATCCTGAGCTACGAAGTCTCCGACGAGTCGCTGGAGACGGCGGCGACGGCGAAGGCGGGGGCCTATACGCTTGGTTTCTGCACTGGCCTGTCTGCCTGCCCGGCTTGACCAGTTTAACCTGGTCCTGGCTTCTAAAATCGATCTCTGAAGCCGGAGCGACGAAATCTCCGACGAAGCGCCGGAGACCACGGCGCTTCGTCCTCTTTTTTATGTGATCCCCTCTTCGGCAGCGGGCGGCGCCGGAACCGGCGCAACGCCCCGCTGCTGCAGCCCCATCACAACACCCCATTAGAACGGCCGCGCGAAACGCCGCGCGTCGCCGTGCCGCCGGTTGCATAGGCGGCACGCGAAATCCGTTTTGCCGCCGGTGCGCGGCGATGCAATTGCCAAGGCCGCACGCATTGGCAATGATGGCGCCTCCCGCGCTGTTGCAAGCATCATTGGAGCGTCAGATGAATCGCCGGTCTCTGCTTACCTCCGCCCTGCTCGTGTTTGCCGCGCGGAGGCTTCCGCTACCGTCATGGATAACGCCCGCGCTGGCCCAGGACAAAGCGGCAAACTGGCGGCACGGCATGTCGACCTTCGGCGACCTGAAGTATCCGGCGGATTTTAAGAAATTCGACTACGTCAACGCGCAGGCGCCGAAAGGCGGCGCCGCCTGGCAAATCGCGCTCGGCACCTATGACAGCTTCAACAGCGTGGTCGCCGGCATCAAGGGCACGCCGGCCGCCGGCATCGATCAGATTTCCGACACGCTGTTCGTGCAATCGCTCGACGAACCGACCAGCGCCTACGGCCTGATCGCGGAATCGGTGAGCTACCCGGACGACTATTCCAAAGCCACGTTCCGCCTGCGCCCGCAAGCCAAATGGCACGACGGCAAGCCGGTCACGCCCGAGGACGTGATCTTCTCCTTCGAGTCGTTCAAAAAGCTCAGTCCGCAATACGGCGCCCAATTCCGCGCCGTCAAGACGGCGGAAAAGACCGGCGAGCACGAAGTCACCTTCACCTTCGCCAGCGCCGGCAATCACGACCTGCCGCAAACGGTCGGCCAGCTCACAGTGCTGCCGCAGCACTGGTGGGAGGGCACCGACAAGAACGGCAAGAAGCGCAACGTCGGCGAAACGACGCTCGAGCCGCCGCTCAGCAGCGGTCCCTACCGCATCAAGGAATTCTCCGCCGGCCACCATATCGTCTACGAACGCGTGAAGGACTATTGGGGCATGGACGTCAACGTGAATATCGGCCGCGATAATTTCGACGAGCTGCACTACGAATATTTCCGCGACGCCACCGTCGCCATCGAATCCTTCAAGGCCGGCCACGTGGATTGGCGCGAAGAAAACAGCGCCAAGAACTGGGCCACGGCTTACGACTTCGCGGCGGTGAAGGAAAAGCGCGTCATCCTCGAGGAATTCCCCATCAGCAATCTCGGCCTGATGCAGGCCTTCGTGTTCAACATCCGGCGCGACAAGTTTAAGGACGCGCGCGTGCGGATGGCCTTGGACTACGCCTTCGACTTCGAGGAGATGAACAAGCAGATCTTCTTCGGCCAGTACCACCGCATCACCAGCTATTTCCAGGGTACCGATCTCGCTTGCAGCGGGGTGCCGAGCGGCAAGGAGCTCGCGCTGCTCGATACGGTGCGCGACAAGGTGCCGGCCGAGCTGTTCAAGAAGCCTTTCACCAATCCGGTCAACGGCAGCCGCGCCAAGATACGCGACAACTTGCGCCACGCGGTGCGGCTGCTGCGCGAGGCCGGCTACGTGATCAAAAATCAGCAGCTCATCGACAAGAAGACCAACGAGCCCTTCACCATCGAGTTCCTGGCCAACGCCCCGATCTTCGAGCGCGTCTATCTGTTCTACAAGCCGTCGCTCGAGCGGCTCGGCATCACCGTGTCGGTGCGCACGGTCGACGAGGCGCAATACGAGAATCGGGTGCGCGGCTGGGACTTCGACGCCATCACCTTCGCCTGGGGTGAATCGCTCACGCCCGGCAGCGAGCAGCGCGGCTTTTGGGGCTCGCAGGCGGCCGATCAGAAGGGCTCGCTCAACATCATCGGCATCAAGAACCCGGCGGTCGACGCCATGATCGACAAGGTCATCACGGCCCACAACCGGCCCGATCTGGTCGCCGCCTGCCGGGCGCTCGACCGCGTGCTGCTGTGGAATCACTACGTCGTGCCGCAATGGACCTACGGCAAGGTGCGCACCGCGCGCTGGGACCGCTTCGGCCGGCCCGAGAAGATGCCGGAATACGGCATGGCGGCGTTCCCGGCCCTGTGGTGGCTCGACCAGGCGAAGGCCGCCAAGATCGGCCCGCGGCAGTAAATCGCCCTCCTCCGCCAAGGCTGCGGAGGGCACTGAACTCAGGCAGACGGGGCGCTATGCCAGCGCGCGTATGGCGCCGCCTCGCCGCTCGAAAAAGACGCCTGTCGAAATAGGAACCCGCCGTGGGGATGAGCCATTCCGCCCAATTGAAGAAGGCGGTCGCCGAACGGCGCGCTTTGCTGGTGCCGGGCGTGATGAATGCGCTCGCCGCCCGCATCGCCGACGACATGGGCTTCGAAGCCCTTTACGTGACCGGCGCGGGCGTGACCAATGCCTATCTCGGCCTGCCGGACGTCGCGCTGTTGTCGCTGTCGCAACTGGCCGACCACGTGGCCGCCATCCGCAATATCACCGAGAGGCCGCTGATCGTCGACGGCGATACCGGCTTCGGCAACGCGGTCAATGTCTGGCACACGATCCGCACCCTCGAGCGGGCGGGCGCCAGCGCCGTGCAGCTCGAGGACCAGGTTTTCCCCAAGCGCTGCGGCCATTTCGAGGGCAAGGACGTGATCCCGGCCGAGGAGATGGTGCAGAAAGTAAAGGCGGCCGTCGACGCGCGGCACGATCCCGACCTGCAGATCATCGCGCGGACCGATGCTTACGCCATTGCCGGCCTTGAAGCCGCGCTCGAGCGCGCCGCGCGTTATATCGAGGCCGGCGCGGATATCACCTTCGTGGAGGCGCCCAAGAAGAGCGAGGAGATCGCGGCGATCACGCAGCGGCTCGCCGCGCCGCAATTGGTGAACATGGTGATCGGCGGCAAGACGCCGCCGATTTCCTACGCCGACTTGCAGCAGGCGGGGGTCGCGATCGTGCTCTACGCCAATGCCGCGCTGCAAGGCGCGATCCTCGGCATGCAGAATGCGCTGGAGCATTTGCGCAGCCACAAGCTGATTTCCGAGCAAGACGGCATTGTCACAGGCTTTGCGGAGCGCCAGCGCCTGGTCGGCAAGGATCAGATCGACGCGTTCGAAGCCAAATACGCCAGCAAGAAGGGCGCCGAATGACGACCCAGCCGTGGACCGGGGTCAAACGCGCCGGCATTGCGCGGAACCCGGGAAACCAAGGCTAGCAAAAAAAAGCGTGGTGGGCCCGGGAGGACTCGAACCTCCAACCAGACCGTTATGAGCGGTCGGCTCTAACCATTGAGCTACGGGCCCGGAAACACCCCCTTCTATCAATGCGGGTGGGCTGGGCGCAATCTCGTCCCGCGCCCCGCCGCCTTGGATTACGCTCAAGGCGGACGTTATCGACGAGGAGCCGGATATGCAGGTGTTCAGCCTCGAGCGCGAGCAGGCGTTCGACCCGCGCCGCCATGTCGAGAAGATTCTCGGCCACGTGGCGGACGGCGATTTCACCGTCGCCTGCTGGGAGCCCGGCCAGATCAGCCCCGATCACTGCCACCCCGAGGCGACCGAAATCTATTTCTGCTTTTCCGGCGGCGGCACCATGCGCACGCCGGCCGCAGCCGTGGCGGTGACGCCCGGCAGCTTCGTGGTGCATCCGCCGGGCGAAGTGCATGAATACGAGAACGGGCACGCGCGCTCATTGCTGTTCCGGGTGCGCTACGGCGCCGATATGCGGGCCCATCATCGCGCCTGGCGGGGTAACGCGGCGTGGACGCAGTCAACGGAGGATACGGAGTTTTACCGGCGGCATCCGGTCGGCTGACTATTAGAGCATTTTCCATTTAGGTAGCGGCATATCCGGCGTTTCGGATGTAGTTGGCGCACTCAGCGGGCGTGAAGCGATCGAGCAGGGCGCCGATGCGCTTCCATGTTGCTTCGACAGTGCGCTCGGCGGCCTTGCGCAGCAGCGTTTTGAGCTTGGCGAAGACCTGCTCGATGGGATTGAGGTCAGGGCTATACGGCGGCAGGAAGATAAGCTTGGCGCCGGCTTTGCGGATAGCCTGGCGCACGGCGTGGCCTTTATGACTGCCGAGATTGTCCATGATGACAATGTCGCCGGGCTTGAGCGTGGGCACCAGGAACTGTTCGACGTAAGCCCTGAAGCCGATCCCATTGATCGGCCCGTCGAGAACGCAAGGCGCATCGATCCGGTCGTGCCGCAAGGCCGCGAGGAAGGTGAGCGTTCGCCAATGGCCGTGCGGCGCCTGGCCGCGCAGGCGTTGGCCTCGTGGTCCCCAGCCATGGGTGCGGGCCATGTTGGTCTTGGCCCAGGTCTCGTCGATGAAGACAAGGCGGGCCGGATCAACCTTTCCCTGATGCCGTTTCCAGCTTGCCCTTCTGCGCGCGACGTCGGGCCTGTCCTGCTCGGATGGCAGCAGCGTTTTTTTTGAAGCTGATGCCTTCGCGGGCGAAGAATCGCCAGATCGAGCCGAGCCCGACGCTAACAGCACGGCTGGCGAGCCGATGCTGGATCTCGGCCAAAGTCAGGTCCGGCTGCGCCGCGACCAGCCCCAGCAGCCATGAACGGTGCGGATGAAGCGGCGAGCGAACCCGCCCGCGCGAGGAGCCCGGCGAGACATCTCCACGCGAACGCCACCGCTCCATCCATTTGATCGCAGAGCTCGGCGACACACCAAAGCGAAGCGCCGCGGACCGACAGGACTGGCCCGCCTCAACAGCCTTGACCACGCGCTCGCGCAGGTCGTTGGAATAGGCTTTCGGCATCCATGCTGGCCTCCTGCCCAGCCAGCATGGTGAATCAGAACTTCAGCCCCTTGGGAATCCCCAATCAATTCAAATAAGCACGAAAATGCTCTAGCTGTCATGGCCGGGCTTGTCCCGGCCATCCACGCCTTGGAGTACTTGCCGCAAGAAGGAAGACGTGGATGCCCGGCACAAGTTTACAGCCGGGTCGGCCGAAGGCCGGATCCGGTTGGTCGGGCATGACGGAGCCAACATCACATCTTCAGCAGCCGCTTGGCATTGCCGCTCAATATCTTCGCCTTGTCGGCGTCGGAAAACGGCACCTGCGCGATCCAATCCGTGGCCGGCGTGTTCATCACGAACGGCCAGTCGACCGCGAACAGGATGTGGTCGACGCCCAGCTCCATCACGCAGCACAACAGTGCCGGATCGGAGAAAAAGCCGCTGGTGGTGACGTAGAAGTTGCGCGTGAAAATGTCGCGGAAGCTCATCGGCTTCTGGCCCGGCCGCTTGAGCGCGGCGTCGATGCGCCAGAGCAGGAACGGCAGCGTCTCGCCGAGATGGCCGAGGATGATCTTCAGCTTCGGATGCGCGTCGAACACGCCCGACAGCACCAGGCGGATCGCTTGCGTGGCGGTCTCAACCGTGTAGCCCCAGGCCGGGCGCACCACCAGCGGGAAGTCCTTGGCGTAGTCCTGATAATAGACCTCCGTCACCCGCGCGTCCGGCAGCGAGGGGTGCAGATAGATCGGGACGTCGAGCTTCTCGGCGCGCGCGAAGATCGGCCAGAACTTCTTGCCGTCGATGAACTCGCCGTTCGAGAGCCCGTGGATCATGGCGCCCTTGCAGCCGAGCGCGCGCACGCTGCGCTCGAGCTCGTCGGCGGCGGCTTGCGGATCGACGGTGGGCAGCGCGGCGAACGCCGCGAAGCGTTCCGGCTTGGCCGCGCAAACCTTGGCGAGGCGGTCATTGACCGCGCGCGTCAGGTCGACGGCGACGTCGCGCCCGAGCTTCTGGGCGGACGGCGCGCCGTGCGAGATCACCTGTACGTCGATACCGGCCTCGTCCATTTCCTTCAGCCGCAGCGCGCCGAGATCGTAGAGCCGCTGCTCGGTTTCGCCGGCGCGGCCCGCCTCCGTGCCGGTGAAGTGCTTGGCGAGTTCCGGATCCCAATAGTGCTCCTCGATCGCGATCACCGGACAGTTTGGCTTTTTCAGCATGAGGTTTCCCGCGGGCGTCTATGAGCCCCGCTTCCTAGCAACGGCCCTGCCCGCTGTCACCGCCTGCCCGTGCCGGGCGCGGCATGGACTCGTCCTGCGTGTGGTGGGCGCCGTCGGCGGCCGGTGCTTTGTTTCGTGATTGCTTTGGAAAAAATGCCGACTCAGTTATGCACAGGCTATGCTGCCAATTCTACGCATAATTCCGGTTGGCGGCGTACTCCTCGCCATTGCGATTCTGGTGCTGGCACTCAGACCGCCGGTCGGACCGCATGCTCATTTCACCGCGGCCATGATGCCGGCGCGCGGCCCCCTGATCGCGCGCGAGCAGCATCCGGAATGGCGGCAATTCCTCATACTGGCCGCACTGCGGCGCGCCGACGAGCTGAGCAAGTTGCGCGACCTGCCGGATACGCCGACGCGCACCGCCCCGCTGGTGCGCGGCGAGGTCATGCAGCCGGCAAAGCCCGCGCCCGGCCGGGTGCCGGACGCGACCGAACTCGCCGGCGTGCACCCCAGCAGTACCGGACAGGATGACATCACCGGAACGGTGCCGTCGCCCGACGCCGCCATCCCGGTCGACATCGGCGAAACCTCGTCGGCCGAATTGCCGGTCATCCCGCACAAGGAGCTGCCGCCGGTGACGATGATGCCGGCGCGCCAGACCGCGCCGGACAACGACGCGAGCGCGCAGCCGGCGCAAGAAAAGCCGCAAACCCAAGCGGTACCGGAGCCCGCCAAAGCCAAGCAGGCCAGCCGCGAAGCGGTGCCGCCGCCCGCGCCGCCGAAGCAGGAAAGCAAGGCCGCCGCGCCGGAACCGGCGCCACCCAAGCCGGAAAGCAAAGCCGCCGCGCCCATGCCTGCATCGTCAAAGCAGGCAAGCCGCGAGCCCGCGCCGACGCAAGCCGCACCGAAGCGCAAAATCCGCCAAGTCACCCGCCAGCGCGCCAAGCCGCGGCACTTGCGCGTGGCGCGCCGCGCGCGCCGCAGCAAGAAAAAGCAGGACTTCGAGGAATTCGACTTCTTCCGCGCGCTGTTCGGATTCCATTCCGGCCCGCCGGGCGGGCACGTCGAGCCGACTTCGGTACAGTGACGCCCCGCATGGGCCGCCCGGACCGCGCTCAATAATAATCCAGACGCCCGCTGTAGAGGCTCGACGCCGACGAGACGCTCGAGCCGGTCGCCCGCGCCTCGCGCATCTTGGCCCTGCGGCTTCTCGGCGCGTGGTGCGCGATCGAGCGGCCGCCCGCCGCGGTGGATGCGAACGCGTTGATGTCGCGGTCGAGCAAGCCTTTGCGCTTGGCGGCGAAGTAATAGCCCGCCGCATAATAATGCACGGCGCGGTCCATGTTGCCGCCGGCGGCGCGGTAGGCCCCGGCCAGATATTTCACCGCATAGGTCATGTTGGTGTCGGCGTCGAGCAGGCCGGCCGCGCCGCCGCGGTAGCCCATGGAGCGCGCGGTGGCGAGCTTGATCTGCATCAGCCCGTAATTGCCGGCGTGCACGACGCGCGGATTGCCGCCGCTCTCGCGCTTGATCACACGGCGCACCAGCGCGGCCGGCACGTTGTTGGCGGCGGCCTGGCTGGCGACCAGCGCATCGAGATTGCCGTTGGCGTCGAGCGACACCGCGCGGCGATGCTTGGCATAGACGGGAGAGACGGAAGCGGTGAGCGCGAGCAGAACGGCGGCGGAAAAGAGAATGCGAATCATGTCGGCTCCGAAGCTTGCGGGATGCGATTCGATTGTTGTGGGATGCGCGGTTTCTGTACGGGAACCTCGGCGGGTTTGTGGCGCAACCGAGAGCAAAAGAAGTCGCTCCATCACGAAATGATTCACGATGTTAGCGAGCGCGCGAGGCGGTGCGGCGAATTGCGCCGTTTGCGCGTTGGTCATCCCCGTTCGTCCCCGCGCAAGCGGGGACCCAGCAAGAACTGGGCTCCCGCTTGCGCGGGAGCGAACGGAGTTTGGTTCAACGCAATGCAATCACGCTTTAGGCCGCGCCGCGGGCTTGCCAGCCGGCCTGCTAGCGGGTCTTCCAGCGGGTCTTCTGGCGGGCCTTGGCTGGCGCGCCAATTCCCGTTATGCCCGGCGGCGTTTGACGCCGTCGGAGCCCGCCAGCCGCATGCAATCGCACCTGCGACCGATCGCATCGCTGCTGCTCGCCGTCGCCTTCCTCTTGGCCGGCAACGGCCTGCAGTTCACCCTGCTGCCGCTGCGCGGCCACGCCGACGGTCTCGGCGACTTTGCCCTGGGCGTCATCGGCTCGGCCTATTACATCGGATTCGTCAGCGGCTGCCTGCTGGCGCCCCGCCTGATCGTGCGCGCCGGCCACATCCGTGCCTTCGCCGCCATGGCGGCGCTCGCGGTGGTGATCGCGCTCGCCTATGCGCTGAACACCGACGTGATTGCTTGGACGCTGTTCCGCCTGGTCAACGGCTTTTGCCTCGCCGGCATCTACCTGGTGATCGAGAGCTGGCTCAACGACCGCGCCAGCAACCACAACCGCGGCATGGTGATGTCGGCCTATGTGTTCGTTAACTTCCTGGCCTTCACCGTCGGTCAGTTGATGGTGACGCTCTATCCGATTCGGGAGGACGGCAACTTCATCCTTGCCGCCATGCTGCTTTCGTTCGCCATTCTGCCGGTCGCGCTCACGCGCTCGGCGCAGCCGGCGCCGATCACCATCGTCATCTTCCGGCCGATGCAGCTTTACCGCGCGGCGCCGGTCGGCTTGGTGGGATGCCTGATGGTGGGCATGGCCAATGGCTCGTTCTTGGGGCTGGGCCCGCTCTCGGCGGCCGGCAACGGCTTGAGCGTCGGCAAGGTGGCGCTGTTCATGAGCGGGGCGACGCTCGCCGGCGCGCTGGTGCAATGGCCGGTCGGCCGGCTGTCCGACCGCCTCGACCGCCGCATCGTGCTGTTTGCGTTGCTCGTCGGCGCAGCCGTGACCGGCGTGCTGCTTTGGATGTTCGCGCGCAACGGCTGGCTGCTGCTGACTTTCGGTGTGTTGTTCGGCGCGCTGGCGCTGCCCTGCTATTCGCTCGCCGCCGCCCACGCCTATGACAAGACGGCGCCTAGCGACATGGTGCCGACCGCGGCCACCATCCTGCTGGCCAACGCCGTGGGCGCGGCGATCGGCCCGCTGCTCGCCTCACTGGTGATGGCGGCGCTCGGACCGCGCGCGCTGTTCCTGTTCACGGCAGCGGCGCAAGGCTTGCTGGCGGTCTACGTGTTCTACCGCACCAAGGTGCAGGCGCCGCTGGCCGCGCCCGAGAAGACCGAATTCGACCTCGCCGCCACTGCGCCGATCGGCGCCATGGTCACCGGCGAGCAGCTCGACCCGTTCGATCCTTCGGTCGTGGTGCCGGAGCATTACGTGCCGCCCGGCGACGACGTGGCGGCGAGCGACTAAGATGCGCGCGGCAACGAACCAGGGAGGATGAAAATGCCGAAGGCCTATTGGGTGGTGAGCTATCACGCCGTGAAGAACCCGGACGCCTTGCAGGCCTATGCCAAGCTGGCAGGGCCGGCGATCAAGGCCGCGGGCGGAAACTTCATCGTGCGCGGAACGCCGGCCAAAACCATGGAAGCCGGCATGAATCAGCGCACGGTGGTCATCGAGTTCGACGGCCTGGACAAAGCGCTCGCCGCCTACGACACGCCCGGCTATCAGGAAGCGCTCAAGGTGTTGGGCACCGGCAATGCGACGCGTGATATGCGAATATTAGAAGGCGCCGCCTGAGCGAAAATGCGCCCAGGCAAGTCATGGACGTTTCACCAGGCGGTGAAAGGATAGCGCTTTTGCGCCTCGTGCGCCTGGCGCTGCGCTTCGCCGAACACATGAATCACGGTCATGAAGGCGGCGGCGACGCGCGCCAAGCCGCCAAACGACGGCCGGGTTTTCGGCGCGTGCGGAGCGCGGATTTCCAAAGTCGACATCTACTTCTCCTTAAGTCGGTGGTCAGCGGTTCGAATCGCTCAGAAAGCGCTCGATCTCGCGCTCGGATTCGTCGGTGAATTTGGCGCCGGGGCCGCCGAGATAACGGGCGATCTCGCGCTCGGCCTTGCGCATATTGGCAGCTTCGACCGCGTCGAGCAGCCGGCGTAACGGGCCGCGCTTTGCGCGCGGCACCTTTTCGGTGAATTCGCCGGCGCGCTGGGCAGAAGCGGACGGAGCAAAAGCCATGGAACCTTCTCCTTTCAGGCTCCCTGGCGTTTCTCCTTTATTTTCTTAGTGTTATTGCAGCGCAATATAGCCGATTCCGAATGTTTAGGTAGCGCCAAGCGAGCATGAGGTCCATGCGCCAGGCACATGCGCTCGGTCATAAAGGCGTAAGGAAACAGTCCGGCGCTACGCGGCTCAATCGAACAGCGCGACCGCCCGCGTCCAGCCGCCCGACGCCGCTTTGATCTTGGCGGGGAAGCAGGCGACGATGAAGCCGTCGGCCGGCAGCTCTTCGAGATGGGCGAGCTTCTCCATGTGGCAATAAGGGATCTCGCGGCCGGCCTTGTGGCCTTCCCAGATGATCGACGGGTCGTGCGTCTCCTCCCAGCGCTTGGCCGTGTAGACGAAGGGCGCGTCCCAGCCCCAGGCGTCGATGCCGCAGACGCGCACGCCGCGCGAGGTGAGATAGAGCGTGGCCTCGCGGCCCATGCCGATGCCGGCCGTCATGTAGTCGTCGTGGCCGATGCGCGAGCCGGCGCGGGTGTTGACCAGCACGATGTCGAACGGCTTGAGCTCATGGCCGATGCGCTTGAGCTCGGCCTCCACCTCTGCCGCGCTCACCACGTGCCCGTCCGGCAGCGCGCGGAAATCGAGCTTGACGCCGGGGCGGAAAAACCAGTCGAGCGGCACCTCGTCGATGGTGATCATGCGGTTGCCGTGGACGTCCTTCGACTGGAAGTGATAGGGCGCGTCCATATGCGTGCCGTTGTGGGTGGCGAGCGTCACGATTTCGAAGGCCCAGCCCTCGCCGTCCGGCAAGTCCTCGACGCGCAGGCCGGGAAACAGGCTCGCGACCATGGGGCCGGTCTGCTTGCCGGTCTGGTATTCGATCTTCGGCCGCATGAAGGGCGGATCGAGCACGGTCTCGTTGTCGAGCGTGGCCGAGATGTCGATCATGCGGCTGGGCAGTTTCATTGTTGCCTCCCTGTGTTCGTTGCGCGGATGGTAGCGGAGAACTTAGCTTCCTGTCATGGCCGGGCTTGTCCTGGCCATTTCGCTTAGGGACGCTGTGCCTTCCTGAACGGAATCGCCGGTAATACATTCGCCGTCTTGTGCACCCAGCAGCGTTGCCCGCGCGTCTTCGGCCATACCTCATCGATCGCCTTCCAGAAGCCGAGCGCCCCGTCGGCGACAGCGAGCTGCGGGGAGATCGTCAGGCCGTGCCGCTTGAGATCGAGCAGCAGCTCCTTCCAGGATTGCGCACTCTCGCGGATGCCGTCGGCTAAGCCCAACGAGTTCCTTCTTGCCTTCGGCGGTGGCGCCGATGATCACCATTAGACACTGCGCGTCTATCTTCGAGCCGGGCCTGGACGTAGATGCCATCGGCCCAGACGTAGACATACCGCTTGGCGGACAGGTCGCGGTCGCGCCAGCGGGCGTGCTCGTCGACCCAGGTCTCTTTCAGGAGTGTGACGCTCGATGCCGATAGTCCACCGGTGTCCTGGCCGAGCAACGCTGCCAGCGCCTCCCCGAAGTCCCCGGTCGAGACGCCTTTCAAGTAGAGGATCGGGATCAGCACTTCGAGGCTCTTCGTGCGCCGCGAGTAGTCGAGCCCGGCGACGACGCGCTGAGTTTGCCTTTGGCTCGTGCTTCACAGATTAAATTTTCAAACAGCCCGTGGAGCAAATTAGTGCGCCCTCGCTGCGCTCCAGCGCGGCAAGCCAACGCTCTGCCGCCCCTATTCTTTGCGGCGCGGGGTAGGCCGTCGCTTCTTCTTTTCCCTCGCAGCAAGTGCGAGAGGTCGGAGCGCCGAAATGCGCAACCGCCAGTCTCCGCCTTCCGGCGCTCAACTGCTGCGATTTCCGTTCCAGAGTCCGTGTTTCCAATCCGCCGCCTCTTGTTTCCTCTGGCCAAGGCACCATTTCGGCTGATCGCCTTGTCACGCCGTCCGCCTTTGGACGTCCGAGGCGGCCCTGTCCAGCGAAGTTCCTCTCGGAAGGATCGTAGCCCCCGATCGGGTCCCAGAACCTCCCAAGTGCGGCGTACGAGCCCGCACGCAGGGGGCGCCCCCCTCCCCGCGTCCCTTGAAGCGTCCTTCAGAAACGTCCCGTGAGCTGGTTGCTAGGTATATAAACACAGGATTATGATCTCGTCAAGCGGCGGACTTTTGAAAATTCCTTGTTGTTTCGGCCTGTATGCTCAGTTCCTGCAGTCGGTTTCGTTTGGGTGCACAAGCGAGGCGCCCCTCGGTTGGCGTATGCCTCGTAACCGCAGCAACGCTTGCTGGCCGCCGCCCCGCGCGCTCTCTATGGTTGCAGCCACATTACAATCCTCTACAATGATGTTCTCGGTTTTTGCCCGATAAAAAGTTGCGCCGTTAGCGTGGAGGGATCCGTGGCATCCGGCGTTGCGTATGCAAAAACATTGGTAGGGCCATGTCGCTATTTTTATGGGCTGTGATTCTTGGCCTGGTTCTTCACCAGACAGCATCCCTAATACAACCTCATGTGACAACGTCTACGAAAGGACGTCGCCAAAGAGTTCACAAATTAAAATTCGGCCAGCGAGTAATCGTTTGGCTTCCGGTCCGCACTTATTTGAACGTTAAGATTGCATTCTTTACGTTCGCCGCTGTGGTGCTAATACTCGGCGCGCTTCTGATTGTCTCACAAAAGATTCACCCAACTAGCGGATACGCGTATGGCATTACCGACGCTCTCACAAGTCCGCGTATTGCGGCAGGGATATTTGGCCTATTTGTCGGCATTCTTATCGGTAATTTGATTAATCGCATTACGCACGCGCGGGGCGCACGTTCTTTGTCAGCAGTTGATTGGGTACAGCTCATACTTATCTTTTTGCTGCTTATACTTGGCATCGGCGGCGACCAATTGCTTCGTTCCTATGGCGGACAAATCAGCAAGATTTCATTTGGCGCGACAAACGAGATCGCGTTTTCGGATGCACCGCCAAATTCGCGGTCTGCGCCAGTTGAACAGCCCGGCACCGCTTTCAAATCCGCAGGACCCAGTAGTGAAGAATCCGATTTCCTGCGTGGCGGCGGATCCGCCGGACTCCTGAAAGACGCCAAACTAGCGGACACAATTGCGAAGGACCGACTGTATCTTCAGCTATTCGAACAATTCGAAAATCTTCCCAAACTCGATCTACAGCCGCTCGACAAGATGGAAGCTTTTGCGCGCACCACAATCTCGCCGTTTGCGTCCTGTTTGGCCGCCATCTATGCGCGAACTGCAAATGCGGCTTTCGTCACAACAGAGCTTGCCGGCATTATCGATCAGTTTCCGAAGCTTAATGCTGAAAGCGCATTGGATGATAAGCCTGAGCTCGCGTTTACAACTGCGTTGGACCATACAGCAACGAAAGCTTACAATGTCGGTCTTAGGGCCCTGCTGAAGCAAACGAAGCATTATTCGATTGCAGAGAGAGAGTTCATTCAGGCCTGCACCGCGGCCATAAGCTTACGGTGTGTCATTCCAAAGAATTATTTGCTGCCCACCGAAACGCCTTGGCTAGATCCACAGCAAAGTCGGACGTGGCTAGTCGATGCTAGAAAGGAGCAAACTGATCAGAGCATCCGAAAGCAAGATATCCAGCCAAACGGCCTCAAAGGAGAAAACGCCAAGACTGTAGAAAACTGCTTGGCGCTTCCATCAGTCATTCAAAAGGAAAGAGATGAAAATATCATATCCCAGCAAGGTCATTTCGACGAATTTAGATTCAAGCCCAGCGAAAATGAGGCGCCAGCTAATATCATGCGCAAGTCAGTCCTAGGGGAAACAATCAAAAATGCCTTTGGCAATCAATTTCTAGCGCCCAACGTCAGGGAACTGCCGTACCTGACGATGGCCTATGCGGGCTTCCTGGCACAGCTCGGATATTATAGCGCGGCTACACTCGCTTTGAACAATTGGATCAATCGCGCAGAGAAACTGAAAAATTCGGAATTTCCGTTGAAATGGTACCTACTGCGGGCAAGATTTTTCATGGCCGGCTACTTGGAGGAATGGATCAGGGCGCAAGGCAACAATGTGCCGTTGTCACTGCGGCAGTATCACATTGACAATTTTTCAGCGATTATTGCCGGGCTGAAAGATCGTAAATGTGATTTAATGGATCGAAGCACGAAGCGGCAAAACAAATCTTGAGATCGGTGCGTTTGGCGTAACCTTTACCGGCGACGATGGTCCCTGCAACGTTGCCGCATCATTGAAGGATGTGGACACCCACTCGCACAAAAAAGCCGTTGACACAGATTTGCTCAACAAACTGGTCGCTCCACTTTATCAAAGCTATGTGAGCGCAATTGCAGGCTACATTGACCATTCGCTGAAACACAGGGAAGATTCCAGCAAACATGCGGAGGGTATTTCGAACTATACGCATAAACTAATGACGGGGAGCCTCAAATGCCTCGACGATGAAGCCAAGAAGGAAAAGCGGGCTGAAATCATTGACTACTACGCACGCAATCAGATCAACTTGGCCGACAAAATCCGGCCTTTCAAGAGCGCGGAAACGCTACGGAAAGAGGTCAAAGAGGCAGAGCAGGTCGTCCGCTGGGGACTTGAACAGATTGAAGAGCCTTATGAAAAGGAGCGCGAAAAACGAAAAAATGCGCACGATTTCCTGCTGCGTGTATCTAGCAGCGAGATCATTGATCTTTACGAGCGGCTTTTGGCCACGCAGCAGAGGTTAGCGGAAAAGCTGCGAGTGCTATCAGCCAATGAGTAAACGCGCGCGGCAAGCAGGCCTCCCTACGGGAGGCAGCTATTGGAATTATGGATCGTTAACGGGCGCAGCCTGCGCGATAGTACTTGCCACAATCAAAATCGTGATCAGTAGCGTGAACAGCGAAACCAGCCTCAACGGGATTCGGGTCTTATTCATCACATGATCCCCGCATAAATAATATATAATATACGGAAATTCGCCCTACGGCACAAGTGATCCAGCTAATCAATTGAAATTCATGGATTTTTTACGGATCGCTGGCGCCGCCGCGGTGACTTCATCATCTTGCCCACAAGAAAAGCGAGACTCAGCGAGTATGTGGCCGCCATTCATCCCAAACACCAATCTCGCTATGTTGCGTTTGTTTCCCACCACACCGGAGCCGCCCATGCCCAAGGCCTATTGGATCACCGTCTATCGCGAGATCAAGGACCCGGCCAAGCTCAAGGCCTATGCCGAGCTGGCGCCGCCGGCCACCACGCCGTTCGGCGCCAAATATCTCTGTCGCGGGCTGCCGCAGGCGACCTACGAAGCGGGGCAGAAAGAGCGCGTGGTGATCACCGAATTTCCCAGTCTCGAAAAGGCGATCGCCGCGCACGATTCCCCCGCCTACCAGAAGGCCATTGCCGCGCTGGGCGACGGCGCGGTGCGCGACATCCGCATCATCGAGGGGCTGGAATGAGTGCGCCGCGCGCCCGCGCGTTACTGCGCCAGCCGCTGATCCGGCTGCTGGCGATCAACCTGGCGGGCGGCTTTGCCGCCGCGCTGTTGATGCTGGGCGGGCTGATGCTGCTCAACCCCGGGAATTTGCGCGCACTGATCCTGGCCGACCGCATGGGCGCAACCGCGCTCGGGCTGCTGCTGTTCGGGCTGACGGTGACCTTCGGCAGCGTGGCGATGGGCTCCGCCGTGATGATGCTGGGCAAGGAACACGGTTAACGGGCGATTTGCAAAACGCCAGCGATTTCCTATATATGGCGCAGCAAGCGACCCCGCCCCGCCCCCCGGCGCGGGGTTTTCGTTTTCGCAGATATGGTGACGATCATGGCAAAAAGACCGGGAACCAACCCCAAAGGCGAATTCGTGTTCTTCGACGTGGTCTACGAGGACGGCTCGCAGCGCTCCAACCGGCGGGTGCCGGCCGAGCTGCTCGGCGGGCTGGCCAAGGACGAGCCGGCGCGCGGCTTCATCATCGAGCAGGACCGCGAGATCGCGGAGAAATCCGGGCGCGCGCCGCTGGCGATCAAGAGCATCGCGCGCGTCGGCGCCAAGCCGAAGAAGTTGATGAAGGTGGGGTAGGCGATTGTCTCTCGCGGCCTCATGGTGAGGAGGCGCGAAGCGCCGTCTCGAACCATGGGGCCGCCCCATCCTTCGAGACGCGGCCTTCGGCCGCTCCTCAGGATGAGGCGGATAATAAGCTGCCGCGCTCCCCCTCACGGCCGCCCGCCCAGCCGCTCGGCGAACAGCACCAGCGCGCGGCGGTAGATTTCCGAGCGGTTCCACTCGCGCATGACCTCGAAATTGGCCGTGCCCATGGCGTAAGGCTGGCCGGCGCGCCAGCCGTTGACCTTCAAGAGATTGGCGGTGGAGGCCAGCACGTCCGGCACCGAGTGGCGCAGGTCGACGCGGCCGTTGCCGTCATAGTCGACGCCGTACTTGATGTAGGACGACGGCAGGAACTGGGTCTGGCCGATCTCGCCGGCAAAGGCGCCGATCAGTTCGCGCGGCGGCAGGTCGCCGCGCTGGAGGATGCGCAGCGCGGCGATCAGCTCGCGCTGGAACAGCTCGGTGCGGCGGCAGTCCCAGGCGAGCGTCGCCTGCGTGCGGATGACCGGCAGCTTGCCCATGTCGCCGGTGCCGTTGTCGCTCTCCATGGTCCAGATCGCCACCAGCAATTCCTTCGGCACGCCGAACTGGCGCTCGATGCGGGACAAGAGCGCGGCGTGGCGGCGCATCAGCTTGGCGGCGCGGTTGACGCGGGCGGTGCCGACGCGCGTCTTGATGAAGACCTCGAAGTTGCCCTCGCGGCGGAAGGCGTGCGCCTGGCGGCGGTCGAAGGCGAGCACGCGCTGGTCGGGGCTGAGCCCGGCGAAGGCCTGGGCAACGACGGCGCGCGAGACGCCGGCGCTTTGCGCCTCGCGCGCCATCTGGCCGAGGAAGGCGTTGAAGTTGCCGCCGCATTGCGCGGCCGACGGCGGGCGCGGCGAGCGTCAGCGTGACGATGAGAGCCGTAAAGACGCGCAAGATCATGGTCCGTTTTTCCTTCATGACCCCCCCTGGCGTTGCGACTCTAGGCCAGCAAAGCGGGCCGGTGGAAAGCGCTTCTCCGTCGCAGGCGCGGGCGGCGCCGTCGGTTGTGCCGTGGCACAAGATCGCGCCCGATTCTTGTAAACAGCGCGTAAATACGTGTTAAAGTGAGAAAGTCGAGTCTCGCCGACGAAACGATCTCAATCACGGGGGGTATAAGATTATGAAGGTGCTTCAAGGGCTTGCTTTGGCCGGCCTGATCTGCTTGGGCACCATGGGGCTTTCGGCGACGGCCTCGGCGGCCCCGCTTGCTAACGCGCCGACGCTGGGCGTGGCGGCAGACACCGGCAGCCTCGTGGTCGAGGTGAGGAACGGCCGCAACGGCGCGCTTGCCGCCGGCGCGGTCCTCGGCGTCCTCGCCGGCGCGGCGATCGTCAGCGCGCAGCACGACGACGACTACTACTACCGTCACCATCGTCATCATCACTATGTCGACGACGATGACGACTATAACTACCGCGTGCACTGCCGCTACGGCAGCTATGTCGACTATAGCGGCGTGCGGCACTGCCGGCCGTAAAAGCGGGACGGATTTCTCGATCGTAGCGGACGGCGGGCCTGCGGCCCGCCGTTTCGATTCGGAGGGAGGCGGGCGATCAAGCCCGGGCATGACAGCCTCTAGCGGCCTCATGCCGAGGAGCGCTTCGAAGAAGCGTGCGGCCGCCTTATGGTTCGAGACGGCCGCTGCGCGGCCTCCTCACCATGCGGCGGAATTGGCTCCCTGCCCTGCTCCTCGATCGCCTGCGCGACCGCGCGCTGGACCATCGCCAGCGTGCGCGCGAGGCGCCGCCCGTCCGGATCACCGCGCGTGGGGCGGCGGCACCGCGCTCATGCTTCATACCGGCCACCGCCTGAGCAAGGATATCCAGTAAACACAAACGCCGCGACTCAATCGCTGAGCGCGGCGTTTACTGGATGCGCCGCTTTCGCGAGGCATGACAGCGCCAAATGCACCCGCCGTCCCTGGTGTTGTACCTTAACCGACGATGGACCTATAGTCGTATTCGACCCGCCATATCGAAAACAGGGATTTGCCACGATGCGCGCACAGTTGAGCGGAATGGCGGCCGTTGCCGTGCTTCTTGTTGGGCCGGCCGCGGCGCAGGTCGCCAAGCCCGCCGGCGCCACGATCGTCTCCGTACCCGCGACCAGCCACCCGCCGGTGCCGGCTGGCCTCAAAGTCACCTGCTTGCGCGGTCCTAATGTTCTGCAGTCAAGCAAGACCTGCCCGGTCGTGAAGTATCAGGGCATCACGACCTGGGCCTATAGCTTCATCGACAACCGGGTGTCGATGGCGCTCGTTTCCTATAACGCGCAGAACCAGGTCGTGCGGAACATCACCAAGAACGGCACGCGTTACGTCTGGTCCATGATCTCGAGCGTGCCCAGCAAGACCGTCCTCATCGCGGGCCAATCCGATAAACGGATTACCGTGAGGTGGTCGGATCTGGGCAGGCCGCACACCCGACGCCACTGAAACAAAAACGGCGGGACGTAGGCCCGCCGTTTCGATTCCGATGGTTTGCCGGGTTAATTGTCGAGGAACGAGCGCAGCTTCCTGACTTCGGCTCGGATGCTTCAACTTCCGCAGCGCCTTCGCCTCGATCTGCCGGATGCGCTCGCGCGTGACCGAGAACTGCTGGCCGACTTCCTCCAGCGTGTGGTCGGTGTTCATGCCGATGCCGAAGCGCATGCGCAGCACGCGCTCCTCGCGCGGGGTGAGCGAGGCGAGCACGCGCGTCGTCGTCTCGCGCAGGTTCGACTGGATGGCCGCGTCGATCGGCAGGATGGCGTTCTTGTCCTCGATGAAATCGCCGAGGTGGCAGTCCTCCTCGTCGCCGATCGGCGTCTCCAGCGAGAGCGGCTCCTTGGCGATCTTGAGGACCTTGCGCACCTTCTCCAGCGGCATGCCCAGCTTCTCGGCCAGCTCCTCCGGCGTCGGCTCGCGGCCGATCTCGTTGAGCATCTGGCGCGAGGTGCGCACGATCTTGTTGATGGTCTCGATCATGTGCACCGGGATGCGGATGGTGCGCGCCTGGTCGGCGATCGAGCGCGTGATGGCCTGCCGGATCCACCAGGTGGCGTAGGTCGAGAACTTGTAGCCGCGGCGGTACTCGAACTTGTCGACCGCCTTCATCAGGCCGATGTTGCCTTCCTGGATCAGGTCGAGGAACTGCAGGCCGCGGTTGGTGTATTTCTTGGCGATGGAGATGACGAGGCGCAGGTTCGCCTCCACCATCTCTTTCTTCGCCTGGCGCGCCTCGCGCTCGCCCTTCTGCACCATGTGCACGATCTTGCGGAACTCGCCGATCTCGACGCCGGTTTGCGCCGCGAGGTCGTGCACCAGGCCGCGGATCTCCTTGATGCGGTCCTTCTCGCGCGCGACGAAATTCTTCCAGCCCTTGGCCGAGAGCTTCGAGACGCGGTTGAGCCAGCGCGGGTCGAGCTCGCCGCCCAGATATTGCTTGAGGAAGTCCTCGCGCGCGACGCCGTAGCTCTCCGACAGCCGCATCAGGCGGCCCTCGTTGGAAACCAGCCGCTTGTTGATGTCGTAGAGCTGCTCGACGAGGCTGTCGATGCGCGCCTGGTTGAGCCGCAGCGACTTCACCTCGGAGATGATCTCTTCCTTCAGCTTCTTGTATTTGCGCTCCTGCGCCGGCGACAGCGAGGTGTTCTTCAGGCGGAACTCGATGTCCTGCTCCTGCAGGCGGCGCAGGCGCTTGAAACTGTCGGCGATGGTGTCGAAGGTCTCGACCACTTTCGGCTTCAGCTCGGCCTCGATGGCCGCGAGCGACAGCGAAGACTCCATGTCGTCTTCGTCGTAATCGCTTTCGGCGGCGGCCTCGCCCGGATCCTTCGGCTCCTCCTCGCCTTGCTCGCCCTCGGGCTTGGCCTTGAACGGGGTGGCGGCGGGGGGCGCTGCCGGCGGCGCTACCGGCTGCTGCACGACCTGCAGATGCGGCGCGCCGGGCACCGGCGTGCCGACCGCGGCGGGGATCGGCTTGCCGTCGGGGCCGATCACCGGCGGCTGAATCTGCTTGGCGTCGGGCCCGGCGTAGGTCGCTTCCAGGTCGATGATGTCGCGCAGGAAGACCTTGCCTTCGTTGAGCTCGTCGCGCCAGATGATGATGGCCTGAAACGTCAGCGGGCTCTCGCACAGGCCGGCGATCATGGCCTCGCGGCCGGCCTCGATGCGTTTGGCGATGGCGATCTCGCCCTCGCGCGAGAGCAATTCGACCGAGCCCATCTCGCGCAGATACATGCGCACGGGGTCGTCGGTGCGCTCGGACGGCTCTTTCTTTTCGGTGACCGCGAGCGCCTTGGCCTTCAACTCGACCAGCTCGTTGGCGGTGTCGTCGTCGTCGTCGTCGGCCACCTCGTCGGTGGCCTTCTCCTCGCCTTCCTCGCTCTCGTCGCTTTCCACCACCGTGATGCCCATCTCGCTGATCATGGCGAAGACGTCTTCGATCTGGTCGGAGGTGACCTCCTCCGACGGCAGCACCGCGTTGATCTGGTCGTGGGTGACGTAGCCGCGCTTCTTGGCGGCCTTGATCATCTTCTTGACGCCGGCGTCGGACAGGTCGAGCAGCGGCAGCGGCGTGTCGGGCGCGCCTTCGGCTTCCTTTTCGGGGGTTTCTTCTTTGGCAGCCTGCGCCTTGACCTTGCTCGCCATCCGTCTCTCTCCTGGCCTTCTGCCGGCCTTCTGGCCCTTTGGCCGCCTTGAGCCCGCGGCCGGGGCCCATGGCCAAAAAGGGCCGCGCCGCCATAACGGGCGGAGGCCCCCGAATCAGGTCGCCTCAGTGTTCCCGGAACCCGCTTAAGCTCCGCTTAACCTAAAGAAATACCGCGGGAATCGACCCATTATTCCACGCCGGCTTTGCCCATGCACATCCCCATGCGGGACGCCAGTGCTCATAAACTACGGACGCCGCGACCGGAAGAGGCGCCGAAGCCCTCGATCAGGGCCTCCGTGCCGTCCACCTGCGCCAGCCGCGTCTTGACGTCGCGCAACCGCAAGTAGTTGGCCTCGCTCGCGTCCTGACCGAGCGCCTGCTCGGCGTCCTTGAGCTCCTTAAGTAGGGAATGCCACTGACGATGCAAGGCGACAAGCTGTTGCCAGGTCACCAGCACGTCGTCGGGGGCAGCCTCGGGGCGGGCGCCCCAGACCGAGAGGGTGGTGATCGAGGCGGCCAGGCGCTCGGCGATCTCGATCAGGTCGCGGGCGACGAGTTCCGCCCGCATGGCTTCCGCGTCCAGCGCCGCGGCATGGGAGGCGTCCTGCGCGGCGATGTCGATGAGCGCGCATTTGAGCCGCTCGGCCTCGGCGTGGCGGAACTCGAGATGGCTAAGTTCCTCCAGATGGTCGTGCAGCAGCCAGGGGTGGTTGAGCGCGGCCTGCAGGATGAGCGCCTCGCGGCGGGGAACCGCGGTGCGGTGGCCGCGATGCACCGGGCTTGCCGCCATCTGGTTGCTGACCACGACATAGGGGCCGGCCTTGCCGGGCGCGGGACGCGCGCCCGCGCCGTTGCGCGGCCAATCGCGTTGCCAATTTTGGCGCTGCCCGCGCGCGCGCCATTGTGCCTGCCATGGGCCCTGGCCGCCGCCCTGCCGCCAATTCTGCTCGCGCGCGCCGCGCGGGCCTTGCGCCGGCGCGAAGAACTGCGAAAGGCGTTCGTTGAAATCCTGCCGATAATATTTGCGCACGGAATCGTCGCCGATCGCGGAGGTGACCTCGTTGATGCGCGCTTCCAGCGCCGCGCGCCGCTCCGGCGTATCGAACGAGTGCCCTTCGGTCTCGCGCGCCCACAGCAGCTGGCCAAGCGGGCGCGCGGCCGCGATCACGTCGGCGATGGCCTCGCGCCCGCCCGAACGGTAGAGATCGTCGGGGTCCTGGCCCTGCGGCAGCGTGGCGAATTTCAGGCTCTTGCCGGGCTTGAGCCGCGGCATCGCCAGATCGACCGCGCGGTAGGCGGCGCGTAGCCCGGCACTGTCGCCGTCGAAGCAGAGCGTGGGCTCGTCCGCCATCTTCCAGAGCAGGCCGAGCTGGTCCTCGGTCAAGGCGGTGCCGAGCGGCGCCACCGTCGCCGGGAAGCCGGCGCGCACCATGGCGATGACGTCGACATAGCCTTCGACCGCGATCAGGGCCGCGCCGGCATTTTCTTGCGCAGGCTGCGTAGACTTGCCTGCGTGCGCGGCCTGGCGCGCGGCGGCGATGTTGTAGAGCGTTGCGCCCTTGTGGAAGAGCGGCGTCTCCGGCGAGTTCAAGTATTTCGCAGCAGCGTCCTTCTCGAGCGCGCGGCCGCCGAAGGCGATCACGCGCCCGCGCAAGTCCGCGATCGGGAACATCACGCGGTCGCGGAAACGGTCGAACGGCACCGGGATGTCGTCGCCGGCGATCAGCAGGCCCGCTTCCACCATGTCCTCGGTCGGAATGCCGTGGCTGCCGAGATGCTCCTTCAGCGCGTAGCGCTCGCCCGGCGCGTAGCCGAGGCGGAATTTCAGTTGTGTGGCGGCATCGAGCCCGCGGTCGGCGAGATAACCGCGCGCCTTGGCGCCGGCTTTCGCGGCGAGCGTCGCCTCGAAGAATTTCGCCGCCAGCTCCATGACGTCGTGCAGCGACTTGGCGCGCGCCGAGCGCGCCTCGTCCTCGCGCGAAATTTTCGGCAGCGGCACGCCGGCCATCTGCGCCAGGCGCTCGACCGCTTCCGGGAAGCTGACGCCTTCCGACTCCATGACGAAATCGAAAATGCTGCCGTTCTTGCCGGAGGAGAAATCGAACCAGGCCTGCTTCTGGTCGTTGACGAAGAAGGACGGCGTCTTCTCCTTGTTGAACGGCGACAGGCCCTTGAACTCGCGGCCCGCGCGCTGAAGCTTGACGCGCTTGCCGACGACTTCCGAGACCGGAAGGCGGGCCTTTAGCTCGTCGAGGAACTGGGGCGTGAAGCGCATTGCGTCCTTGGCGCGCTGGGGCGCGCCGGCTCAGTCTGACGGTTTGGCCGAATCGGTCCGCCTATCATAGGCCGACGAAGTAAGGTTTTCCGGGGCGAGACCAGGAACCTGCATCGGGCGCGGGGATTGGCGGTCTTTTCCTAGTTTTCCACAGGACGAGAGGAAAGTATCGGGCCGTCAGACACTGCCCTGGATCGGCGTTCCGCCACCGCTCAAGCCGTCCTGGAATAATTGCGCCTCGCGGTCGCGGCGGATGAGCAGACCGCGAACGCCCGGCCACAGCCGTTTCATGTCGCGGATTAAACCAGGAATGGCGGAAAGATTGTTGCTGGCGACTGCCTGCTTAATGCCGCGCATTTCGGCATAGCGGGCGCCTTGCGCCGAGAACGAAGCGCCGCGGTTATAAGCGAGCGAGACCAGAGCGCCGAGACAGTCGGGATTCAAATTGCTGGCTCCCGGCACCGCCTTGGTCACGATAGTCACCCAGCGCGGGATGACCGTCTTCGAATGGACGTTGATCGCGTTCTGCCAGGGCACGTCGACATTCTGCACGCTAGAATGTGCGTTTCTGGCGGCTTGTCCCTTGAGGCCGCGCACGCCTTGCAAAGACGCGATCATCGCCGGGGCGATCTCGCCCAACCAATCGTTATTGAGCTGAGCTTCCGAGCAGTAACCGACGTCGTAGCCGATTCCGACCGTGACGCCGGACTTGCCGCCGGGCCACTCCGGGTGACGGTAACGCTTATTGTAGACCGCCTGGCTGCTCACCTCGAAAGAAATAATGAGATTATAGGCGCGCTTTGAAATCGGCAGACTGGACGGCGTTTCGCCGAATTGATCGCCCGACGCCGGTGGATCAGCGTCGGAATCAGCCGGCGGGTCGAGTATATCCTCCTCGGCCTTGGCTTCGATCGCGGCAGTGTCATCGAAAGCGGCTTTGAGTTTGGCCTCGATATCGTCCGGCGCGTCCGTCCATTGCTGCTTGTAGAGTTGCAATGGTGTCGCGCTGTCGCCGAGTACCACCATAAGTTTCTGCACCATGAAGGCGAAGCCGCCGATCTGCTGATTGTTACTGTTGATGTCGCCGGCGATAAAAGGTGGGACGACTGCATTCCATTCGGCGGCGGTCAGGCGCAAGGGGCCGATGCGGTCGCCGTCGTTGCCGCCGGTAATGCCGGAGCGGACTTGCGCCACGCCGACTAGATAGTGCGGATTGACCCCGTTGATCAGCGCTTGGATCACGCAGGAATTAGCGAATTTCTGTTTGTCGATCGTCGGCGCTGCCGGCCCGGTGCCGACCTCGTCGATGAAGGTCATCAGCACCCAGCCTTCGTCCTGGCCCGCGTTTGCGACCTTGACGTGGCTCCAACCTGCCTTGACCTCGAGCACGGTCACGGCATCGCCAGCGTGGGCAACCTTGCCGCCAATCTTGTTGCCATTGGGCCCGTCGCGCAGCGACACATTGGCATTGATCTCAGGCATGCCGAAGTCTCCTGACACATTCCGCCGAGCGCCGGCGGCTCCGCGATCTCACGGCGAAAGCTTATCTTCGAAAGCACCGTCCAATTGACGGTTCTTCAAGTTCTTGGCGTCCTTGGCCACAGCGTCGTTTGGGAAAAGGATCGAGCGAACCTCAGCGATGGCACTGCGGGTCGGATCGCCTTTCGTGGGGTCGTCCTTGAATTTAGAGTCGTCAGTGAATTTGCCGGTGACCATTATCTCCGGCTTGCCGCTGGCCTTGAGCGCGTTACTCAGTTCCATTTGCAGCGACCTGATCCTCTTGGCACGCGAGGCATCGTCCACCTTGCCATAGTTGACGGCCTCGTAGACGTTGGTGAGGAACTTACCCCGGCAATCGCCGATCTTGTCGGCAGCGTCCTGCAGAATGCCAGACGTCCGCCGGTCGAATTCGGCCGAAGTATCAAGCTCGTTGTGCATTTTCAGGTATTCGCTGATTGCCGCACGCGTCTGCGGGCCGAGCTTGCCGTCGGCGGGTGCGACGCACAGCGCCTTCTGATAACCTTGGATCGCTTTCACCGGCAGCGGCCCCTCGAAGGGACCACGGCGATCCGGCGGCGCCGGTGACGGCTTTGGTCCGGCCGGGATCGGCGCATTCGGGTTGGTGATGGTGGCAACGCCGACGCTCTTCGCCGAAATCATCGGCTCGCTGTCCATGAGCGCTTCCGGGCCGCCGCGCGCATCGACCGTGATCGTATTGTTGATCTCGGTCTCGATGGTCATCGGCATGCACAGCCGCAAATACTGGCGCAGTGCATAAATTGCCGCCGGCCTGCTGGCGATGATGACCTTCGGCCTGTCCGTGGCGTTGCCGATCAGGTCCTCGCGATACTGCTTTTGACGGCTGAGCACGACCGCCTGCACAGTGGAATGCGGCAATTCCAGGATCAGCCGCATGTAGATGTTGGTGAAGGTGTCGTGCGCGAGACCGAATGCGTCGCCGACAATCGTAATAGGAACGCTGTGGACGCCAGTCGCAAAAAGGATGTTTGTGGCCGTGGTACCCATCTGCGAGATTTGGCTGAGAACCGGAACGCGCGAGCGCTTCAGGTCGTCGAGCCACAACAGATAGTCGTCGCAGCGCCGGTCGATGTCGTTCATGCCGGCCTGGACGAACAGCCACCATGTTCCCGGGTCAAAGGGCTTGGTGCCGCAACTCGTCGTGCCGTCGAATCCCGTCGGTTCGAGGCCGGCTTGGCGGCAGATGTCCTCGACATAAGCGTTTTGCAACTGGGTCTGATTGGCGACGTCGTCGGGGTAGAGCCTCGTGCCGACGCCGTCCACGTTACAACCGGCCGCCGCCAGCAGCACGCCGGCGCATAGCAGTCCTCGCGCAATAAAACGCATGTCCCCCCGCCCCACTCCGCCAATGACGGCTTTGCGCCATTAGGCGGTAGCGGACGGCCGGCAACAACCAATGGTCGCGCCGCTCATCACTATCAACAGAGGGACGGTGGAAGGCCTGTGGATTGGTGTGGAACGCTGTGGAGCGCTTTGACGCAGTTTGCGTGCGTGCAAACGAAATTTTGCGCGCACGAACGGCCGGCAGCCGCCCCCCCTGCCCCGGCACTGCCGGGAAAGGGCTGGCGGCGGCGATCAGGCGGCCAGCCCGCCGGCGGGCGGCGCGGCCTGCGCGGCCGTGGCCGCGGGCGCCGGCGTCTCGAGGTTATCGCCGCGGCGCGCGGGCAGGCAGTGGTCGGTCATGTGCGTGGGCGAGGCCATGCAGTGCAGCACGTCGTTCTGGGTCAGGCCGATATCGCGCAGCAGGCGGTCGTCGAGTTTCAGCATGGTGCTGGCGCATTTGTGCACGCGCCGGCGCGCCAGGCCCAAAAGCAGCCAGGTGAAAAATTGCGTCAGCATGATCATCTCCATCGGATTGAGCAGTTGCAAAACCACGTTTGGTCTCCGCCGGTCTTAAGGGCTCTCGCCCAAAACATACCGTCTGGTCTGATATACATACCAAACGGTCTCTTTGCAAGGGGGAACGGAGGCCACAGCTTCCTGTTAAACTTGTTGAATAATCAATGCCTTAATTGAAGCCTGCTTGAAACTAGGACCTGGCATGGCTATTTTACAGACTGTCCGGTATGCTGGAGGCTGACATGATGGACAAAGGCGCACAGACGCGCGAGCGCATCCTGGCGGCGGCCGAGCCGCTGGTGCTGCGGCAGGGCTATGCCGGCACCTCGCTCGACGACATTCTCGGCGCCTCCGGGCTGACCAAGGGCGCCTTTTTCCACCATTTCAAGGACAAGTCGGCCTTCGCGCGCGCGCTGATCGAGCGCTGCGCCTGCAGCGATACCGACCGCTTTGAGCGCTGCGCCGCCGCGGGCGAAGCGGCGAGCGACGACCCGTTCGTCCAGGCGCTCGTCTTCCTCAAGGCGATGGAGGACTTCGTCGAACGGCGACCGACGCCGCTCGCCGGCTGCGTGCTCGCCGCCTATACCCACGAGATCATGCAGTTCGAACCGGAGCTGCAGGCCTATATCGGGCAGTGCTTCCGGCGCTGGTCGGCGTTCTACGAAAAGAAATTCGCGGCCGTGCTGGCGCGTTATAAGCCGGCCGCCCAGGTGAGCGCGCGCGACCTCGCCGAGCAGGTGATCGCCATCTTCGAAGGCGCGCTCATCCTGTCGCGCAGCTTCAACGACCCGGCGCTGGTGGTGCGGCAGCTGCGCCAGTTCCGGCAGTATTTCTCACTGCTGTTTGCGGAGCGCGTGCGGGATGCGGCTTGAAGCGCGCCCGCGCGCGGGCAGGCTTTGCCGCCGCGGCGGCGCGAGCGGCGGCGGGCCGACGCTCATTAAGCGGTCGTTGCGGCGGCTTGCCGCTGCGATATTTCCAATAGCCCGCAAAGGCGGCGAGCACCGGCACGATCACGACAACCTTGAACAACAGCAGGATCGCACCGACCGTGGCGCTGTTGTAGGTCCACGGCTCTTTCCAGTGCAGCGTCTGGTTCACCTGCAAGGCGGGGATCGCGTCCAGGAAGTGCCACGTGAAGAAATCCAACAGCCTTTCGGAGCTTACCGGGTGCTCGCCTGCGGCAATCACGTGGTGAGTCAACAGCAAATAGGTAAGCGAGGCGAAAAATATCACCGCGATCATCAACACATTGAACGAATAAATGACCGGCGCGAAGCCGCCTGCCCACTGGAGGTTTCCAAACAACCATTTGCGGTTTTCCTCGGTGATCATCAGCGCCAGCGCGCATGCAAGCAGCAAGCCCCACAACACGAAGCTGAGAATCTGAAACCAGAACGGAAACTCGTTCAGCACGTACTGAGAGAGTTGTCGAAACAGAACTATCGGCACCAGAGTAACGAACGCCCAGCCGAAAAAATAGAACCAGGCGCCAAACAGCACTTCAATGGCGCGTCCAACGCGTTTGTAAAGAGAGCTCAGAACACCGAGCGAGAAAATTGCGAGCGAAAAGACGGCGGCGTAGATGAGCTCGCCCCAGCCGTGTTCATAGTAAAACTTGTAGATCATCGCCGCGATTGCCGCGTACATGGCCAGGATGACCAGGCCACCCAGTAATTTTGGCGGGCGCCACGCGCCGGACTGCTTGCCGACCGCGGTCGTCTGTTCGCTTCGCGCGCCTTGAGGATCGGATTGGGCCATGGCAAACCCGGTCACGAGCTTGTGTGGCGGGTGACATTGCGCGGACTTAAGGCAAGCTCGCGCTGCGAAGATAGCATTTTTATCCGACGGCACCCAGAACGAAACGCAGTGCCCTGCCCTCCAAGGCATGCCGTTTTGTCGAGCCGTTTTGTCCGTGGCGCCGCGACTATTGCAGCTTCGCCTTCACCAGCGCGCTGGCTTTGCTCATGTCCATCCGCCCGGCAGTCATGGCGGCGGCGCCTCGGCCACTTCGTCGGTATAGACCTTGAACAGGCTGAGCTCGGTGCGCCCGAAGCCGGTAGCGAGCGGCACGTCGGCGGCGTCGCGGCCACGCCCCATCAGGATGCGCCCGATGCGCGGCATATTGTGGCGGGCATCGAAGGTGAACCAGCGGCCGGAGAGATAGACCTCGAACCAGGCGCTGAAATCCATCGGCGTGTCGTCCACCGGAACGCCGATGTCGCCGAGATAGCCGGTGCAATAGCGCGCCGGGATGTTCATGCAGCGGCACAGGGTTACCGCCAGATGCGCGAAGTCGCGGCACACGCCGCTGCCTTCGGCGTGCACGTCATGGGCGCTCTTGGTCGCGCCCGCGAATTGATAGCCGAAGGTCAGGTGACCGTGCACGTAGTCGCAGATCGCCTGCACGCGCCCCCAGCCGAGCGGCGTATCCTTGAACAGGCTCCACGCCAGATCCACCATGCGGTCGGTTTCGCAGTAGCGGCTGGCGAGCAGGAACAAAATTACGTCGTCGGGCAAGTTCTCGACCGCAATCTGCCGGGCGTCCGGCACCACGACGTCGGCCGCTCCGCTGTCGCGCACGACGGCGCGGTTGCTCAACGTCAGCCGGCCTTGCGGGATCGACCAGCCGGCCGCAAAAATTGCCGAAGCTGTCGTGATAATAATGGATCGGCGCCGGCGGATCGCACACGATGTTCTCGGGCTCGACCAGATCGGCCACCCGCGAGGGATGCACGCTCAGCATGACCACCATGGGCGTGGGCTGCGGCGCGGTAAAGGCGATGTCGAAGCCGATCTTTATCAGCATGGCCGCGCCCGCCCTGCCGGATCGTCAGGCATGCGCGACCACATCGATGTCGACCTTCATGCCGATCGAATCCGTCCGCAGCCCGGTGAATGTCCCGCACAGCGGCACGGCTTGCCGCGGCTCGCGCGCGACCGCGACGCGGATGAGGTCGTGATTGCCGACGATGCCGTTGGTCGGATCAAATTCCACCCAGCCGGCGCTCGGCAGATAGACCTGCACCCAGGCGTGGGTCGCGCCGCCGCCGCGGCGGCCCGAGCGGGCGCGCACGTGCAGGTAGCCCGAGACGAAACGCGCGGCAAAGCCGAGCGCGCGCACCGCCTCGATCATGAACAGCGCGAAATCCCGGCAGGTGCCGGTGCCGAGCAGCAAGGTTTGCTGCGGCGTCTGCACGCCGGGATCGAGCCGGCGCTTGTAGCTGAACTGCCGCTTGATCGCGTGCGTCATGTCGATGAGCAGATCACGCGTATTGGTCGGCGCGCCGGATTTGACGAACTGGCGGCTCCAGGCCTCGAGCGTGCCGTCGGGATCGGGATATTGGCATTTGATCGAGCGCGCGAGGTCCGGCATCTCCTCCGGCGCGTAGCGGAAGGGGTAGAAGAACGCCTCGTCGTCATGCGGCAGATCGATGCCGTGCTTGGGCTCGTGGTCGATCGTCACCTCGCTTTCGAAAACCAGGCGGTCGGCGGGGCGATCGAATTTCGCGATGCCGACGCTGTTGCCGAAGACGTCGTGGATCCAGCGCAACGAAATCGGCTCGGGATCGATGGTCATGCGCAACGCCAGCACCCGCAGATCGTGGCCGTCGCGCGGCCGCAGCATCACGCGGTGCTCGCCGAAGGAAACCGGCGCGGCGTAGCTGTATTCGGTCTTGTGGCGGATCGTCAGCACTGGCATGTGAGTTTTTCGTCGCTCCACTGATCGCTCGGCGCGGTCTCGAATCCGTCCTAGCGTAACGGGAAATTGCCCGGAGCGCTGTACAAAACATAGGCAGCGAATGCCGCTTGGAAAGGCAGCGAGAGGATGAGGCCCGCGACGGTGACGCTGCTGGCGCCGGACGAGCCCACGCCGGTCATCGAATATCGCACCGCGGGCGCGTCGCCGTTCCTGCTGGTCTGCGACCATGCCGGGCGGCGCATCCCGCGCCGGCTGCACGGTCTCGGCTTGCCGGAGAAAGAGCGCGCGCGCCACATCGGCTGGGATATCGGCATTGCCGGCGTGGCGCGGGCGCTCGCCGACCGGCTCGATGCCGCTGCCGTCATGCAGCGCTATTCGCGGCTGGTGATCGACTGCAACCGGCCGCCCGGCAGCCCTGAGTCGATTGTGTCCGAAAGCGACGGCACTGCGATCCCGGGCAATGAAAACATGTCGGCGCCCGACGCCGCGGCGCGCGTGCGGGAAATCTTCGAGCCTTATCACAGCACGATCGACCGACATCTCGATGCGCGGAAGAATGCGCAAGCGCCGGCGATCTTGATTTCGCTGCACAGCTTCACGCCCAGCTATCACGGCGTAGCGCGGCCGTGGCAGGCCGGCGTGCTCTATCACCGCTATCGCACGCTGGCCGATGCGTTGCGCAGCGAATTGAGCGCGCCGGGCGATCTCACCGTCGGCGACAACGAGCCCTACACGGTCGACGACGAGACCGACTACACGATCCCGGTGCATGGCGAGCAGCGCGGCATCCCGCATGTCGCGATCGAAATCCGCCAGGACTTGATCGGCGAGGAGCCCGGCCAGCGGCAATGGGCCGAGCGGCTGGCGGGGCTACTGCCGAAAGCGGCGGCGGCAAGTATCGGCTAGAAGCTGCTATCTTTTGTCTGTCATGGCCGGGCTCGTCCCGGCCGTCCACGTCTTGGATGGACTCTTAAGACGTGGATGCCGGCGACAAGCGCGGGCATGACCTGGTCATATTTTACTGCAGCTTGGCCTTCACCAGCGCGCTGGCCTTGCCCATGTCCATCTGCCCGGCGTGCTTGGCGCGCAGCGCGCCGATCACCTTGCCCATGTCCTTCATGCTCGCCGCGCCGGTTTCGGCGATGGCGGCGTCGATGGCGGCTTTCATTTCGTCGTCCGACATCTGCTTGGGCAGGTAGCCGGAGATGATGGCGATCTCGTCCTGCTCCTGCTTGACCAGATCGGCGCGGTTGCCCTTCTGGTAGAGCTCGACCGATTCCTGGCGCTGCTTGATCATCTTCTGCAGCACGGAAACCACCTCGGCATCGCCGAGCGCCGGCTTGCCGGAACCGCGCGCCTCGATATCGGCGTTCTTGAGCGTGGCATTGACCATGCGCAGGGTGGAGACCGACCGCTCGTTCCTGGCCTTCATCGCCTCTTTCAAGGCTTTGTCGATGTCGTCGCGCAGCACGGGGAGGTTTCCTTCTATCCTCAATGGATGGCGTAGCAGTCGGACTGGTAGCTCAACGGGCTGGTGTCGGCCACCCGCAAACCGCACCAATACACCTCCTGGCCCTTCTGCAGGATGAGCGCCTCGCGCCCGGTGATGGCCTTGACCTCGAAGCCCTGCGCGGTAAGCGCGGCGACGGTGACGCGCTTGAAGCCGGCATGGTGCGGGCGCTGCTGGGCCGCCGCGGCCGCGGCGAAGACGAGGCCGGCCAGCAAAACCGCAAGCCGCGGAACCTGCAAATTGCGCATGATCGCCTCTGAAATCTGCCTGGGGGCGGCCAAGTCCGGCCTCTTGCCTCGCCTCATATAATACGCAACTAAGTGGCCATGACCCAGTCGCAAGCCAAACCCGCCGGGGCTTGGGTTGAACCCGAGCCCACGGCGCTTTTAGTGCTGGCCGACGGGACCGTTCTGGAAGGCTTCGGGCTGGGCGCCAGCGGGCACGCGGTGGGCGAGGTCTGCTTCAATACCGCCATGACCGGCTATGAGGAGATCCTCACCGACCCGTCCTATGCCGGGCAGATCATCACCTTCACCTTCCCGCATATTGGCAATGTCGGCACCAACGAAGAAGACATCGAGACCGTCAACATGGCGGCGACGCCGGGCGCGCGCGGGGTGATCCTGCATTCCGCCATCACGCCGGCCTCGAACTACCGCGCCACCCGCAACCTCAACGATTGGCTCAAGAGCCGCGGCATTATCGGGCTGGCCGGCATCGACACCCGCGCGCTCACGTCGCTCATCCGCGAGAAGGGCATGCCCAATGCCGTGATCGCGCATGCGCCGGACGGCAAGTTCGATCTCGAAGCGCTCAGACAAGAGGCGCGCGAATGGCCCGGCCTGGTCGGCATGGACCTGGTGCCGATGGTGACATCCGGCCAGCGCTTTACCTGGGACGAGACGGCGTGGGTCTGGGGCGAGGGCTTCGGCCGCCAGGACAAACCGGAATTCCACGTGGTGGCGATCGATTACGGCATCAAGCGCAACATCCTGCGCCTGCTCGCCGGCACCGGCTGCAAGGTGACGGTGGTGCCGGCCAAGACCTCGGCCGAGGATATCGTGGCGCTCAAGCCCGACGGCGTGTTCCTGTCGAACGGCCCGGGCGATCCGGCGGCGACCGGCGAATACGCGGTGCCGGTGATCAAGAAGCTGATCGATATCGGGCACGCCGACCTTCGGCATCTGCCTCGGCCATCAGATGCTCGGCATCGCGGTCGGCGGCAAGACCGTGAAGATGCATCAAGGCCATCACGGCGCCAACCATCCGGTGAAGGATTTGACCACCGGCAAGGTCGAGATCACTTCGATGAACCACGGCTTCGCGCTCGACGGCAAGACGCTGCCGGCGAACGCTACGGAGACGCACGTCTCGCTGTTCGACGGCTCCAATTGCGGCATCGCGCTCAAGGACAAGCCGGTGTTCTCGGTGCAGTATCACCCGGAGGCCTCGCCCGGCCCGCGCGACAGTCATTACCTGTTCACGCGCTTCGTCGAGATGATGCGGCAGGCGAAGCGGAAGATTGCCTAGCCCGTCAGCGCGTTGACAATTGACAATTGTCACTTTACGCTGCGCCGATGATCCGGAGCATTCGGCATCGCGGCCTCAAGCGCCTTTTTGAGCGCGACGACCGAAGCAAGCTGCGCCCCGATCTCGTCGATCGGATCGTCCGCATACTGACCCGCCTAAATGCGGCGGGTTCGATCGACGATATGAACGTGCCGGGCTTCGGGCTTCACCGCCTGAGCGGCGAGCTGAAAGGTTTCTGGAGTGTCACGGTCAGTCGCAATTGGCGGATCATATTTCGGTTCGAGGAAAGCGACGCTTTCGATGTCGACTTCATCGACTATCATTGAGGAATGACGGCATGCGGATGAAGAGCCCTGCGCACCCCGGCGAGCTGGTGCGCTTCGATTGTCTCGAACCTCTCGGCCTATCGATCACCGATGCGGCCAAAGCTCTTAACGTCTCGCGTCAGGCGCTCAACAATCTCGTCAACAAGAAGAGCGGGATATCGCCGGAAATGGCCGTGCGGCTGTCGAAGGTGTTCAACGGCAGCCCGGAGTTCTGGATGCGCCTGCAGCTGCAATATGATTTGGCGCAAATCGAACGCAATGCTTCCAAGATCGTCGTGAAGCCGTTGACCAAAAGGCGACGCAAGGCCGCAGGATCGGCGCGCTCCGCGGCGTAGCGGCGACTGCGAGCGAATGTGCGATGCCGCCTGATCCGCTCACCTTCCGCTTCAAGGACGACGATGCGGTGCCGAACAATCCGGCGCTGCCGGCGCTGCTCTATAAGGCTGCGGTCGGCCTCGGCGGCGATCCGGCAAGCGAGCTCGAGCGGCTGTTCGCGCACAACGGCTGGGGCCACGGGCAATGGCGCGACGGCATCTATCCGTTCACGCATTATCATTCGATGATCCATGAGGTGCTTGGGCTGGCGCGCGGCTCGGCGCAGGTGCGCCTGGGCGGCGATCGAGGCGAGGTGGTGGAGCTTGAAGCCGGCGACGTCGCGGCGCTGCCGGCCGGCACCGGGCATCAGCGCTTGTCGGCCAGCTCCGATCTTCTGGTGATCGGCGCCTATCCGCCCGCGGGCACCTATAATCTCTGCCGCGCCGACAACCCGGCCGACCGCGCCACGGCGCTGGTCACGATCCCCAAGGTGCCGTTGCCGGCGAGCGATCCGGTCAAGGGGCGGGACGGGCCGCTCGTGCACCTGTGGCGGCGCGCGGCGTAAACCGCGCGTTAACCGCAAAGGCAGCGCCGCGGGAATAAGCGCGGGCCCGGTTACCGCGCGGCAAGGCCGTACGTTTAAAGCCTGTCACCGGCCCGGTGGCGGAGTGGCGACGCAGAAGCCGTGCATGGTCTTCCAGCCTGGTTCGAATCCAGGCCGGGCCTCCAGCCTTCGCTCCTTCGGAGCTTCGGCTGGCAAGCCATACTTGCGCGAAGGCTGCCCGCCGTAGCCTCGGCGAAGGCGGGCAAGACCTTCGCGTAGCGGGTGCCCGTCGTAGCGCGAAGCGCGAAGATGGGCGATCGCGACCAAGGCCGCTTCGGCTCGGCAAGCCAGCTTCGTAGCGACGATATGGCCGGCCCTTGATCGTCTGTCGCCTATAGACTACATATCTCATGATCGAAGTCCGGCGGACGGAGGAATTTTCGGACTGGCTGCACCGCCTGAGAGACGCCAATGCCGTCGCGCGCATCGTCGGCCGCATTCGGCGCATGCAGCAGGGAAACCCGGGTGACGCCCGTAGCGTCGGCAAGGGCGTCATGGAAATGCGGATCGACTATGGTCCCGGCTATCGCGTGTACTATGTGCAGCGCGGAGCCGAATTCGTGATCCTGCTATGCGGCGGCGACAAGCGCACGCAGCGGCAAGACATCAAGCGGGCGCAAGAACTGGCGGAGACACTGTGATGCGCAAGACGAAGCGGTTCGATGCCGCCGAATATCTCGACAGCGAGCAGCGGCAGGTCGCCTATATCACGGCGGCGCTGGAAACCTGCGACGCGGACTTCGTGCGCGACGCGCTCGGCCTGGTGGCCCGCGCGCGCGGCATGAGCGAGATCGCCAAGAGCGCGGGCTTGAACCGGGAGAGCCTGTACAAGGCGCTCGGCGACGCCGGCAATCCCGAATTCGCCACCGTGATGCGGATCGTACGGGCCTTGGGCCTTACGCTTTCGGCACGCCCGGCCACGCCGCGCCGCTCCCCCAAGCGCCGCCGCGTTGCCTGACGTACCGGCAATTTCCCGGCGGAAAGCGCCGTCCACCGCCATCGTGGCGGCCGCCCTTCCCTCCCCCTCGAATCTGGTCTAAAGACCCCCCGCGCGCGAGGACCAACCTCGGCGCGGTCCGGGGGACGTGCGAGTAGCGCGCCCTTTTTTTGTGCCCGTGTTTCCCGGTCATTCCGGAACGGCCGCCAGGCCGGACCCGGAATCCAGACACAAGCACTGCGTGGGTATCTGGATTCCGGGCTCGCCGCTTCGCGGCGCCCCGGAATGACAGAAAAGGAAAACCGCGAAGCCGATGCCCAAAAGAACCGACATCAAATCGATCCTGATCATCGGCGCCGGCCCGATCGTCATCGGCCAGGCCTGCGAATTCGACTATTCCGGCACGCAGGCCTGCAAGGCGCTGAAGGCCGAGGGCTACCGGATCGTGCTGGTGAACTCCAATCCGGCGACGATCATGACCGATCCCGATCTCGCCGACGCCACCTATATCGAGCCGGTCACGCCCGAGATCGTCGCCAAGATCATCGAGAAGGAGCGCCCCGACGCGCTGCTGCCCACCATGGGCGGGCAGACCGCGCTCAACTGCGCGCTTTCCTTGCGCAAAATGGGCGTGCTGGAGAAGTTCAACGTGCAGATGATCGGCGCCACCGCCGACGCCATCGACAAGGCGGAAGACCGCGAGCTGTTCCGCAACGCGATGACCAAGATCGGGCTGGAGACGCCGCGCTCGCACCAGATCAAGACGCTGCCGCAGGCGCTGGAGGCGCTCGACGACATCGGGCTGCCCGCGATCATCCGGCCGAGCTTCACGCTCGGCGGCACCGGCGGCGGCATCGCCTACAACAAGGCCGAGTTCATCGAGATCGTCGAGCGCGGCATCGACGCCTCCCCCACCAGCGAAGTGCTGATCGAAGAATCGGTGCTGGGCTGGAAGGAATACGAGATGGAGGTGGTGCGCGACAGACACGACAATTGCATCATCGTCTGCTCAATTGAAAATGTCGACCCGATGGGCGTGCACACCGGCAATTCGATCACCATCGCGCCGGCGCTGACGCTCACCGACAAGGAATACCAGATCATGCGCGACGCCTCGATTCGCGTCCTGCGCGAGATCGGGGTGGAGACCGGCGGCTCCAACGTGCAGTTCGCGGTCAACCCGGCGGACGGGCGGCTGGTGGTGATCGAGATGAACCCGCGGGTGTCGCGCTCATCGGCCTTGGCGTCGAAGGCGACCGGGTTTCCGATCGCCAAGGTCGCGGCCAAGCTCGCGGTCGGCTACACGCTCGACGAAATCGCCAACGACATCACCGGCGGCGCCACGCCCGCCTCGTTCGAGCCGACCATCGATTACGTGGTCACCAAGATTCCCCGTTTTGCCTTCGAGAAATTCCCCGGCGCCTCGCCGGTGCTCACCACCTCGATGAAATCGGTGGGCGAAGCCATGGCGATCGGCCGCACTTTCAAAGAGTCTTTGCAAAAAGCGCTGCGCTCGCTGGAGACCGGCCTCACCGGGCTCGACGAAATAACCATCGAAGGCTTCGACGCCGCCAAGGGCATCGACGACGACGACAACAAGAACAATATTCGCGCCGCGCTCGGCACGCCGACGCCCGACCGGCTGCTCACGCTGGCGCAGGCGATGCGGCTCGGCGCCACCGACGAATTGATCCATAACGCCTGCCGCATCGATCCCTGGTTCCTGGCCGAGATCCGTGGGCTGGTGGAGGCGGAAGCCGAGATCAAGGCGAAAGGCCTGCCCGAAGCGGCCGGGCCGTTCCGCCGGCTGAAAGCGATGGGCTTTTCCGACACCCGCCTCGGAAAACTCACGGCAACCGCTGCCGAGGCGGTCACGCAAAAAAGACGCGCGCTCGACGTGCATCCGGTGTTCAAGCGCATCGACACTTGCGCGGCCGAATTCGCTTCGCCCACCGCCTACATGTATTCGACCTACGAGACGCCGTTCGCCGGCACCGTCGCCAACGAGGCGCGGCCGTCGGACAAGAAAAAGGTCATCATCCTCGGCGGCGGGCCGAACCGCATCGGGCAGGGCATCGAGTTCGACTATTGCTGCTGCCACGCCGCCTTCGCGCTCAAGGAAGCGGGCTACGAGACCATCATGGTCAACTGCAATCCGGAAACGGTGTCGACCGATTACGACACCTCCGACCGGCTCTATTTCGAGCCGCTCACGCCGGAGGACGTGCTGGAGATCATCGACACCGAGCGCAGCAACGGCACGCTGCACGGCGTCATCGTGCAGTTCGGCGGGCAGACGCCGCTCAAGCTGGCCGAGCCGTTGGAAAAGGCCAAGGTGCCGATCCTCGGCACCTCGCCCGACATGATCGATCTCGCCGAGGACCGCGACCGTTTCCAGAAGCTGCTGCACAAGCTCAAGCTGCGCCAGCCGCAGAACGGCATCGCCACCTCGCCCAATGCCGCGCGCGCCATCGCCGAAGAGATCGGCTATCCGGTGGTGATCCGGCCGTCCAATGTGCTGGGCGGGCGGGCCATGGAGATCGTGCGCGACAGCGCGCAATTCGACCGCTACGTGGCGCGGCTGTCATCCGATCTCGACCGGCCAGGCGAACTGGTCGTGTCGAAACGCAGCCCGCTGCTGATCGACCGCTATCTGTCGGACGCCACCGAGGTGGACGTCGATTGCCTGGCCGACGGCACGGACACGTTCATCGCCGGCATCATGGAGCACATCGAGGAAGCCGGCATTCATTCGGGCGATTCAGCCTGCGCGCTGCCGCCGCATTCGCTCAACGCCAAGACCATCGCCGAGCTCGAGCGGCAGACGCGCGAGCTTGCGCTGGCGCTCAATGTCGGCGGGCTGATGAACGTGCAATACGCCATCAAGGACGGCGAGATCTACGTGCTGGAGGTCAATCCGCGCGCCTCGCGCACGGTGCCGTTCGTCGCCAAGGTGATCGGCCTGCCCGTCGCCAAGATCGCCGCCCGCATCATGGCGGGCGAGAGCCTCGCCAGCTTCCATCTGGCGCCGACCCACTACAAGCACCGCGCGGTCAAGGAAGCGGTGTTCCCCTTCGCCCGCTTCCCCGGCGTCGACACCGTGCTCGGCCCGGAGATGAAGTCGACCGGCGAGGTCATGGGCATCGACGGCAGCTTCGAGATCGCCTTCGCCAAGAGCCAGATCGGCGGCGGCACCAGCCTGCCGCGCGGCGGCACAGTCTTCGTCTCGGTGCGCGACGAGGACAAGCCGCGCATCCTGCCGGCGGTGAAGCTCCTGGCCTCGCTCGGCTTCAAGTGCATCGCCACCTCGGGCACCCAGCGCTACCTGGCCGAGCAGGGGGTGGAGGCGGTCAAGATCAATAAAGTGCTGGAAGGCCGGCCCCATATCGTGGATGCCATCAAAAACGGCGGGGTTCAGCTGGTTTTCAATACCACCGAGGGGGCTACCGCCCTGGCCGACAGCCGCTCGCTGCGCCACGCGGCCCTCTTGCATAAAGTGCCGTACTACACCACTCTTTCAGGTGCCGTCGCCGCGGCGCAGGGCATCAAGGCCTATCTCGGGGGCGACCTCGAGGTACGCGCGCTGCAGAGCTACTACGGTAGCCGGACTTAAAGGGCGGTTCCCAAGGTCCGAAACCAAGGCGGCGGCACGAGTTAGGCGGGCAAGCCCAGGGTCGCGGCGCAGGTGAGACTGCCCGCGGTCAGGGTTTTTTTGACCGGCCCTCGGGTGACAAGGCTCCGGCGTCGCGGGTCCGTCCGCGGCCGGAGTCGTATTACGAGTCGGAGCAACGACGATTTCGAGGATGGGAAGGGCTTGGCGGCGCGCAAAGCGAGGTTGAGTTCGGCGCCCGCCAGGAGGAGACGAGAAAATGGAAAAAATTCCGATGACGGCCGCGGGCTACAGCGCGCTCGAGAGCGAGCTGAAGCACTGCCAGCAGGTGGAGCGGCCCCGCATCATCCAGCAGATCACCGACGCGCGCACGCACGGCGACCTGTCGGAGAACGCCGAGTATCACGCCGCCAAGGAGCAGCAGTCGCTCAACGAGGGCCGCATCGCCGAGCTCGAGGACAAGCTCGCGCGCGCCGACGTGATCGACGTCTCCAAGCTGTCGGGCGACACGGTGAAGTTCGGCGCCACCGTGACGCTGGTCGACGAGGACACCGACGAGAAGCGCGTGTGGCAGATCGTCGGCGAGCCGGAGGCCGACGCCAAGAAGGGCCGCATCTCGATCACCTCGCCGCTCGCCAAGGCGCTGATCGGCAAGGCCAAGGGCGCGACCGTCGAGGTCAATGCGCCGGGCGGCGCCAAGGCCTACGAGGTGAAGAAGGTGGAGTGGCGGTAGGCTGCCACTCCGCGTCTAAATGCATTGAGACGACATGGCCGGGCTTGTCCCGGCCATTTCATTTTAGCGGGCACGGCACGCACAGACTTGTCTTGAATCTGTCTTAAAAGCCCGCGTTTCACTGCGCATCGACACTATACTTTTGTAGCCGCGCCGCGCGGGCGCGCGTGTGCTAGTGTTCTTCGCAGAAAATCAAGATGGGCCGCACGACTCAGCGCCCGCACTCTCCACATTGAACGGTAACAGCCCCGCAAGCAGGGAGCATGCGATATGCCGATGATCACAACCAAAGACGGCGTCGAGATCTTCTACAAGGACTGGGGCAAAGGTCAGCCCATCGTGTTCAGCCACGGCTGGCCGCTGTCGGCCGACGACTGGGACGCGCAGATGCTGTTCTTCCTCAATCACGGCTATCGCGTCATCGCCCATGACCGCCGCGGCCACGGCCGCTCCACGCAAGTCGCCGACGGCCACGACATGGATCATTATGCCGACGACCTTGCGGCGGTGACGGCGCATCTCGATCTGAAGAACGCCGTTCATGTCGGCCACTCCACCGGCGGCGGCGAGGTGGTGCATTATCTGGCACGGCACGGCGAAAGCCGGGTGGCAAAGGCGGCCATCATCAGCGCCGTGCCGCCGCTGATGGTGAAGACGCCGGCCAATCCGCTCGGCCTTCCCAAAGAAGTATTTGACGGATTGCAGGCGCAGCTCGCGGCCAATCGCTCCAAATTCTATCGCGACCTGCCGGAGGGGCCGTTCTACGGCTTCAACCGGCCGGGCGTGAAATCGGTGGAGGCGAACATCGCGAACTGGTGGCGGCAGGGCATGATGGGCGGCGCCAAGGCGCACTACGACGGCATCGTCGCCTTCTCGCAGACCGATTTCACCGAAGACCTCAAGAAGATCGCCGTGCCGGTGCTGGTAATGCACAGCGAGGACGATCAGATCGTTCCCTATGTGGCCGCCGGGCCGTTGTCGGCAAAGCTGCTGAAGAACGGCAAGCTGAAAACCTACAAGGACTTCCCGCACGGCATGATTACCACGCAGGCGGAAACGATCAACGCCGACCTCTTGGCGTTCATCAAAAGCTAGTCCATCGGCACCATGGCCGCGTCCTTGGAGTTGCGCAGCGTGAGCGAGGTCTTCACGTCGCGCACCTGGGGCGCGGCGGTGAGGCGCGCAGATCACGGCGCGCTGGCGCGGTGCGTTCGATGCCAAATGACGCCGATCATCAATGCGGCGGCCGCGACCGCAATGACCACGCCATAAATTCCGAGCTTTTGCACGAGCTCTTCGAGCTTCGCGTCGTGTGTTCCGAGATAGAACCCCGCCATTGTCCAGGCCGCGACCCAGACCGCGCCGCCGAGGGCGTTGAAGATCAGGAACTTCAACCAGTGCATTTCAAGCGCGCCGGCGACGACGCCATTCAATTGGCGAAGGATGTTGACGAAGCGCGCGAAGCCGACCGCAACCGCGCCATAACGGGCAAAGACCGCTTCCACCTTCTGCAGACTTTCAGGCTTGATGCCGACCTTCCGTCCGTAGCGCCGCAGCAGCGTGCGGCCGAGCGTCCTGCCGATCAGATAGCCGATATTGTCGCCGATGACGGCGCCGCCCCATGCCGACAGGAGCAACACCGGAAACGAGATTTCGCCGCGCCCCGCCAGAATGGCCGCCGCGACCAAAAGGGACTCGCCCGGTAACGGCAACCCCAGCGATTCGAACGTCAGGATCACGAATACCGCTGCCGACCCGTAGGTTTGGATCCACGGCGCCATCGCCCCCAGGATGTGATTGAACTCGGTCATGGCGCGCCTCTGGACCGCCGCGGCCCGGTGTCGACGAGGCCGTTATGACGGCGCCCCGGATTCCATCGGCACCATGGCCGCGTCCTTGGAATTGCGCAGCGTGAGCGAGGTCTTCACGTTGCGCACCTGCGGCGCGGCGGTGAGGCGCTCGACGAATCCTTGAAAGGTCTTCAGGTCCGGCGCCACACATTTGAGCAGGAAGTCGATCTCGCCCGACAGCATCCAGCATTCACGCACCAGCGGCTCGGCGCGCACGAAGTTCTCGAAGGCGACGAGATCGGCCTCGGCCTGGCTCGCCAGGTGCACCATGGCGAACACCGTCACTTCGTAGCCGAGCTTCTTCTCGTCGAGCAGCGCGCGGTAGCCCTTGATGTAGCCGGCCTCCTCCAGCGCGCGCACGCGCCGCAGACAGGGCGGCGCCGAAATGCCGACCCGGCTGGCCAATTCCACATTGGTGATGCGGCCGTCGTCCTGCAGCTCCTTGAGGATTTTGCGGTCGATGGCGTCGAGACGGGCGGGCAAAGCGAGGGCTCCTCCGGCAGGGCGCGGTGAGGCGCGCCGGAACATCCATACCGCGAAATAATCTTTCGCGAAAGAATATTGCGCGGCTGCCGGGTTCCGAGCCCTACCGATGGCGGGACCTGTGGCTTGCCGGGTTGCGTCGCTTGCATAGCTCGTGCGCAGACCCTAGATCGTGCATGGCAAAAAAGAGCCTGCCGAGGGTCCGGCCGGCCAACATAGCCCGCCAGGGGGCGCTAGGAGCAATGGCGAAAACCACCCACGCCAAGGTCGTGATCATCGGCTCAGGGCCCGCCGGCTACACCGCCGCGGTCTATGCCGCGCGCGCCATGCTGGAGCCGATCATGATCCAGGGCATCCAGCCGGGCGGCCAGCTCACCATCACCACCGACGTGGAGAACTACCCCGGCTTCGCCGAGGTCATCCAAGGCCCCTGGCTGATGGAGCAGATGCAGGCGCAGGCCGCGCACGTCGGCACCAAGATCGTGATGGACCACGTCAACGCCGTCGATCTCAAGCAGCGGCCGTTCAAGCTCACCTGCGATTCCGGCGACGTCTATCTGGCCGACGCCCTGATCATCGCCACCGGCGCGCAGGCGCGCTGGCTCGATCTGCCGTCCGAGCAGAAATTCAAGGGCTACGGCGTGTCGGCCTGTGCGACCTGCGACGGCTTCTTCTACCGCAACAAGGAAGTGGTCGTGATCGGCGGCGGCAATACCGCGGTGGAGGAGGCGCTGTTCCTCACCAATTTCGCCTCCAAGGTCACGGTTGTGCACCGGCGCGACGCCTTCCGCTCGGAAAAGATCCTGCAGGACCGGCTGTTCAAGAATCCCAAGATCGAGGTGATCTGGGACACGGTGCTGGAGGACGTGCTCGGCAGCGAAGAGCCGCTCAAGGTCAACAAGGTGAAACTGAAGAACGTGAAGACCGGCGCCGTCACCGAGCGCGCCATCGACGGCGTGTTCATCGCCATCGGCCATTCGCCCTCTTCCGAATTGTTCGCCGGCCAGGTGCAGATGAAGCCGTCCGGCTACATCGTCACCACCGGCCATTCCACCGCCACCTCGGTGCCCGGCGTGTTCGCCGCCGGCGATGTCACCGACGACATTTATCGCCAGGCGGTGACCGCCGCCGGGCAAGGCTGCATGGCCGCGCTCGAAGCTGAGAAGTTCCTGGCCGCGCACGAGCACGAGCGGGCGGCGGCGGAGTAAGCATGACCATCACCGCCTCGCCGAGCTCCTCCATGGATTGGGACAAGCTGAAAGTTTTCCACGCCGCCGCCGAAGCGGGCTCGTTCACCCATGCCGGCGAGCGGCTCGGCCTCTCGCAATCGGCGGTGTCGCGCCAGGTGTCCGCGCTCGAGGGCGAGCTCGGCGTCTCGCTGTTCCACCGCCACGCGCGCGGGCTGATCCTCACCGAGCAGGGCGAACTGCTTTACCGCACCGCGCACGAAGTGTTCATGAAGCTGGAGGCCGCGCGCACCAAGCTGACCGACAGCCGCGAGCGGCCGAACGGCGAATTGAAAGTGTCGACCACGCCGGGCATCGGCATCCACTGGCTGCTGCCGCGGCTCGGCGAGTTCCTCGACCTCTATCCCGACATCCACATCACGCTGATCACCACCGACGAGGAACTCGATCTGGCGATGCGCGAGGCCGACGTCGCCATCAGGCTGCGCCAACCGACGCAGCCGGACCTGATCCAGCGCAAGCTGTTCTCGGTGCATTTCCACGCCTATGCCTCGCCCGATTATCTGAAACGCTTCGGCACGCCGCGCAGCCACGACGAGCTCGACAAGCACCGCCTCATTCTACTGAGCGGACCGGTGCCGGCGCATTTCGCCAACCGGCGCTGGCTGGCGGAGGTGAGCCGCGAGGGCAAGGGCCCACGCGTGCCCATCCTCACCATCAACAATGTGTTGGGACTATTGCGCGCCTGCCAGCGCGGGCTCGGCGTCGCCATGCTGCCGGACTATCTGGTGGAAGAGAACGGCGGGCTGGTGCAACTGTTCGGCGACGAGGAGACGCTCGCGCTCGACGCCTTCTTCGTCTACCCGGAAGAGCTCAAATCGGTGGCGCGCATCCAGGTTTTCCGCGATTTCCTGGTCGCCAACGCACAGCGCTGGCACTTCTAGCGTTCGACGGCGGATATTTCGAAAACCGGTCCCACGGTTCGGGAATCGCGCGCCCATTTCCAGGCTGAAAAACCTTGCGGCAAAATGTTGCAGTTGCTTCGCGATTCGGCATGGCTGACATGCGGCGCGCCCCGTTGCTGGGGGCCTCTGTGTTGCGCATAGTCCAACCACGCTGTTGGCCGGCTGCGTATCCTCCCAGAGTAAACCGGCTTAGCAGCATGTTCCCCTCTGGAATGTTGCCGGCCCCCCACGCCGGCAAACTCTGAACCGGGCCCCTCGCGGGGCCCGGTTTTTTCGTAGCCAACGCGCGCTCGGTTCAGAAGTTGTCGAAGAAGTAACGCCGGCGATAACGGCGACGCCGCTCGCGCGGCTCCGCGCGCTCCTCGCGCCCGCTGCCGTAAGTGACGCGGTAGACCGCGCCGTTCCAATCGTCGGAGATCAGCAGCGAGCCGTCGCGCATCACTGCAATGTCCACCGGGCGGCCGAGGAAATTGTTGTCGGCGAGAAAGCCGGTGAGAAACGGCTCCATCGACTGCACCGTGCCCTCCTTGTTGAGATGCAGCACGACCACGTCGCCGCCGAGCTTCCTGGTCCTGTTCCAGGAGCCGTGGCGGGCGACGAAGATGGCGTCGCGGTAGCGCCGCGGGAACATACGGCCCGTGTAGAAGCGAAGCCCGAGCGGCGCGACGTGCGGTCCGAGCAGCGCGATCGGACTCGTGAATTCGTCGCAGGAGCGGCCCCAGCCCAATTGCGGGTCGGCGAGGTTGCCCTGGTAGCAATAGGGCGCGCCGAAATCCTCGCCCGGCTTGCGCACGCGGTTGAGCTCGTCGCTCGGCGCGTCTTCCGACAGCCAGTCGCGGCCGTTGTCGGTGAAATACAACGTCTTGTTGCGCGGCGACCAGTCGAAACCTTGCGCGTTGCGCACGCCGCGCGCGACCGCCTCGATATTCTCGCCGCTCAGCTCGATGCGGCGGATCTCGCCTGCGCCCGCCGGCGCCACGCAGTTGTTGCAGGGCAGCGCGACGGAAACGTAGAGCTTGTCGTCCGGGCCGACGCCGATATAGCGCGCGCTGTCGGGATCGTTCTTCGGCAGGTCGGAATAGATCACGGCCGGCTTGGGCGGATTGTCGAGCGCGTCCTCGACATTGTCGATCTTGGAGATTTGCGTGGACTCGGCGATGTAGAGCGTGCCGTCGTGATAGGCGAGCCCGTTCGGCCGGTGCAAGCCCGACGCGATCACCTTGACCGCGCGCTTGCCGTCGGCCTCGACGATGGCCGAGACCTTGTCGCCGCTGCTGCCGACGAACACGGTGCCTTGCTTGCCGAGGCGCAGCGCGCGCGCCTTGGCGATGCCGGCGGCATAGACCTCGATGTGGAAGCCGTCCGGCAGTTTGAGCTTGTCGAGCGGCAGCCGGTCGGCCGGCGTCGGCTCGGGCGGGCCCGGCAGCGGCTTGAGCAGGGCGGCGGCGGCATTGCCGGGCGGCGGGCCGCTCTGCTGCTGCTGCTGCTGCGCATCTGCTGCTGCGCATAGAGTGCGGCCGCCGGCAACAGGGCGGCCATCGCAACGGCAAGCAGTAGGCGAGGCCAAACACGCGCCGGCATTGAAGAGCCTCCCGAACAGCTAACGCGCACGCGCTCCCTGCGCAGTGCGAATCGAGACCGGCCCTGGCGGCGCAACCTCCATCGCGCCAAGTCTCCAACAGGAGGGGCGCCGGCGGCAATCCGAAAAGTCCGCCGCATCCCCAGCCCGGCGTGAACCGGAAAGCCGCCCGGTCCGACCAAAGGGGGATGGACCCGCCGATCACGAAGAAATCAACGGGTAAAACTCCTCGAATCGCGCCGGGAACGATCAGCCAGGGCGTTAGTTGCGGTAGACTATAGAGGCTGGAAAAGTCGCAAATATGGCTCGAAATAGCGGGAATCGGCGACCCGTGCAAAATAGCAACAGTCGGCCGCGAGATGGCCGCTATGTTGTGAAAAACGTAACTAAACCAGGCGCATGAGGTAGTATGCGCCGCTCAATAGGCGGTCCTTTAAGCCGCCCTGTCCGTTGGGAGACCCCGGTGAAATTCGTCCGTCTCGAGCGCCTGCTGGCTTCGACCGCTTTCGGCCTGACCCTCGCGCTCTCCGCTCACGCAGGCCTCGCACAGCAATCCGAACAGCCGAACGCGCAGGTGGTGGTCCCGATGCCGGACCTGACGCCGGTGCCGCCGCCGACAGTGAAAGATATCGAGCCGGCTCAGCCGGCGCCCGCCGCCAACGACGCGAGCAAGCCCAATAGCGAGACCAAGCAGGAGGCCGCCGCGCCGGCCAAGAGCGAGCCAGGCAAGAGCGAAGCGAAACAGGACGCCGCGCCCGCAAGCCCCGCACCCAAGGCCGCCGAAGCGCCGCAGGCCGCGCCGCCGCCGCCCAGCATGGACACGCAGGTGGCCGACGCCTTGCGCAACCTCGTCAACGGTAAGCGCTTCGACCGCTACGTCGCCTTCAAGGACGACCGCGCCGGTGCCGAGCAATTCTACAAGAAGCGCGACTACAAGCCGCTCTGGACCAGCGACGGCAAGATCGACGCGCGCGCCGAGGCGGCCATCGCCTTCCTCGGTCAGGTTGCGACCGACGGCCTTGTGCCGAGCGATTATCATACGCCCGATTTCGCCACGGCGGCGACGCCGGACGACCTGGCGGCAGCCGAGCTGCATCTCACCGCCACGGTGCTGAAATATGCGCGCGACGCGCAGATCGGCCGCATCCACCCGAGCCGCGTCGCGGCCGACATTGCCTTCAAGCGCGTGCCGCCCGAGCCGGCCGAGGTGCTGGCCACGGTCGCCGACGCCTCCGACGTCGCCAAGGCGCTCGACGGCTACAACCCGCCGCAGGCCGGCTTCAAGGCGCTCAAGGCCGAACTCGCCGCGCTGCGCGCGAACGGCGGACAGATCGCCAAGCCCGCCGACGAGAAGCCCGCGCCGGTGCGCGTACCGGAAGGCCGCATGCTGCGGCCCGGCATGAAGGACGCGCGCGTGATCGCGCTGCGCAAGCGGCTCGACGTCGCGGGCGACAAGAACAACCCGCTCTATGACGACGACGTGGTCGAAGCGGTCAAGGCGTTCCAGACCGGCGCCGATCTCAACGCCGACGGCGTGGCCGGCTCCAATACCATCGCCGCGCTCAACGCCGGCAGCAAAACGGTACACCGCAAGCCGAACAATGCGATCGACACCGTGCTCGTCAACATGGAGCGCTGGCGCTGGCTGCCGCGCAAGCTCGGCAACGACGAAAACACTTATGTCGTGGTGAACGTGCCGGACTACTCGCTTACGCTGATGCACAACGGCAAGCTCAACTGGAAGACCAAGATCGTGGTCGGCAAGCCGGGTAAAATGACGCCGATGACGAGCGCCGAGATGAAATACATCACGGTCAATCCGACCTGGAACGTGCCGCCCTCGATCATCGAGAACGAATATCTGCCGGCGCTGCAGGCCGATCCCACAGTGCTCGACCGCTACGGCCTGAAAATCTACCAGGACCGCGACGGCACCGTGCACATCTATCAGCCGCCCGGCGCCGGCAACGCGCTCGGCCGCATCCGCTTCAATTTCCCCAACAAGTTCCTGGTCTACCAGCACGACACGCCGGACAAATATCTGTTCAAGCGCGCCAAGCGCGCCTACAGCCACGGCTGCATGCGGGTGCAGGATCCGCTCGAATACGCCGCCAAGCTGTTGGCGATCGAGCTGCCGAACGACCACTACACGCCGGCCAGGCTCGAGAACATGTTCGGCGACAGCGAGAAGAACATCAACTTCCCGGTGCCGATCCCGGTGCATCTGACCTATCAGACCGCCTTCGTCGACCGCGACGGCAAGCTGCAGTTCCGCGAAGACGTCTATGGCCGCGACGCCAAGATGATCGAGATCCTCAAGAACAGCTCCGAACGCCGCGTCGCCTATATCCCGATCGAGCGGGCGGCCGACCCCTCCAGCCAGCCGGTGCGCATGCCGGCCGGCACCTACGGCGCCTATGGCAACGACGACGGCTATTCCCGCGGCGGGCCGAACTTCTTCGATTTCCTGTTCGGCGGCGGCGGTCGCTATCAGCCGCCGCCGCGCCGCACCTACCGGCCGCACGCCTTTATCGGGCCGCATGCCGGCGACAGCGGGCGTTATTCGCGGCGCTGACCGCCAGCTAAAACGACACGCGAACGCCGGCGAGATTTTCGCCGGCGTTTTTGCTTTTGGCGATGGCATGCGCCGCGGCGCGGGCGGCGTGACGGGGAAATCGGCGGATGTGGCTGGTACAGGTGGGTGGACTTGAACCACCGACCTCTGGTTCCACAGACCAGCGCTCTAACCAACTGAGCTACACCTGCACAAGGCGCAACGGGCAAGCCGTTGCGGGGCGAACCTAGGTTCGGGGCGGCGGTTTGGCAAGCGCCCTTCCCGCTCCCCGCACGCGCGGAGGGGTGACAGAGGCGCCCGCAAAAAGCGAAAGCCCGGGCCTCGGCCCGGGCTTCCGGTCGGCGCCGCGCTGCGCGGCAGCGAAATTCGTCAGGCCGCCTTGTTGAAGGCGCTGGTGAAGCTTTCCTTGATCGGCTCGGCGGTGTCGGTGCAGACCTTCTGCGCCTCCTCGGCCAGTTCCTTGGTCTGGGCCGTCACGGCTTCGAACTGCTTGCGCATGAAGGCGGTGGAGAGCTCGACCACCTCGGCATAGGACTTGGCGGTGAGCAATTCGGTCATCAGATCGAAGCTGGCATTGGCATTGGCGCGGCCGGCCTCGATCACCTTGAGGCCGTAGCCCGAGCAGCCCTTGGAGGCGGTCGAGTAGGTCTCTTCCAGCACGTCGGTGGCCTCTTCGGCGGTGCTCTTCATCTTGTCGTAGTTTTCCTTGGCCATCGCGATGCCCTTCTCGGCCATCTCGCGGAAGGCGGCCGGCACCTCGAACTTCGGCATGTCGAATTTCGGCATCTCGAACACGTTCGACGGGGCGGGCGCGGCTTTGGCTTTCGATTTCGGCGTGGCAGCCGGCGTTTCGGTGGTTTCGGCCATGACTGTGATTCCCTAGGCTTGCGAGGGCGGTAGGGCTGACGGCGAACCGCCGCCCTCGGCTAGCTGGCCCGCGCCTGTTTGAGGGATCCGCCGCTCCGGATAGCCGAAGCGTCTTACCGGCGGATCACAATAAAAACGTACTTAACACGAATTTGGTTGCATTGCAATAAAAATATTGCAGCGCACAAAATGGCCAAAACCCTCCGCGCTCCGGCCAGATAGCCGGCGCGGTGGTCATTTGGAGGCGTTTTTCAGGCTCGGCTCAGAGCGGGACGCTCTCGCCGGCCAGTTTGGCCGCCTGTTTGGTTATTTCCCGCGCCTGGCCGCCGAAGGCGGCGACCTGCGCTTTCACATAGTCGGCATGCAACGCCATGACCTCCTGCGAGTCCTTGGCGCACACCTCCGCGGGGATTTCGAGATTCGTGGTTCCCTGGGCCGCCATGAAGACCTCCTGGCTGTTCGCTCCCCGGCCCGGCTGTCTCTGCACCCTAGCTAGGGCAAGGCCCGGTTCCCGCTACCCTTAAAACTCGAGCTATTAAGGTTATCGGACCGTAGCGGCCGCCGGTTCGTGGACGCAGCGGCAAAGCCGCCGTATTAAGGATTCATTAGCCGTAATCCGTGCGTGCGACGAAGCGATGAATGGGACCGGGCTGCAATTCGCCGGCTTGAACGACCAGCGGCTCGCGGCGCATGCCCTGAGCCCGACGCCGGCGTGGCTGTGGAGCGCCGACGGCAGCCGCATATTGTGGGCCAATGCCGTCGCCGCCGCGATTTTTGACGGTGCGACGCCTGCTGACGCCGTCGCGCTGCGCTTCGAGCCCGAGCATCCAGCCGCCAAGCAGATCGCGCGCCTAGCCGGCACGCTGGCGCAGGCCGGCATGCCGCGGCTGGAACGGCTGCGCGGATTCGGCGCGCGCTTCGGCGGCACGCTGATGTGCATGTGCTCGCGCATTTCGATGGCCGACAATGCAGCGGTCCTGGTGGCGGCGATCGAGCGTGCCGGCAAGGAGCTGGCCTTGCCCGAGCGCGCGCAAAGGCTGCTGGCCGATCTTGCACAGCCGGCGGCCATGTTCGGTGCCGACGGCGAGCTGATCGCGAGCAAGGCGGAAACCCGCGCGCGCCTCGGCGCGGCCCACGACCTGAGCGCGCTCGGCGCCGATCAGCTCGCGCGCGAGACCATGCTCAATGGCAGGGCCGAAGGCGACATCGCGGACGGCAAGGTCATCATGCTCAAGCTCGGCGCCGAAAAAACGGTCGCGCTGTTGATGATCTATACGCAAGCGCCGGCGCCGCGCCCCGCGCCCCCGGTCGCGGAAGCCGCACCTGCGGTCATGGAAAACGCGCCGCCGGTGGCGCCCAACCCGGCGGCGGCGGAGGAACGCTCGCGCCGCCTTCCGTTGCGCTTCGTCTGGCAGATGGACGCCGCCAACCGCTTCACGCTCGGCATGGAAGAGTTCGCGCGCCTGCTCGGTGCCAAGACCGCCGCCGTGCTCGACCGGCCCTGGGCCGAGATCGCCGCGGCGCTCAAGCTCGATCCGCCGGGCCAAGTGGCGGCGGCGCTCGCCGCGCGCGACACCTGGAGCGGCATCGTTGTCGATTGGCCGCTCGACGACGACGAGCGACGCCTGCCGGTCGAAATGTCGGGCCTGCCGGTGTTTGACCGCGACCGCCAATTCGCCGGCTTCCGCGGCTTCGCCATCTGCCGCGACGTCGAGCGGCTCAGCGAGTTGGAGCGCCGGCGGGCGGCGCCGCCTGCGCCCGTGCTCGCCCCCGCCGCGGAAAAGCCTCCGCCGGCCGAACCGCCGCCGGAAGAACAGGCCAAGGTGCTGCCCTTCCCGACCGCGCCGGCGCTCAGCCCGGGCGAGCATTCGGCCTTCCGGGAACTGGCGCGCGAACTGGGCGAGCGCTTGAAGAAGCCGCCGCCCGGGCCGGCTTCGGACGATTTCGGCGCGGAGCAGCCCTTCATCACGCCCGCGCCGCCGGCGCCCGAGCCGCCGCCGCCCGCGCGCACCGCCAATGCCGCGCGCGACACCAGCGAAGGCCGCCCGATCCTCGATCGCCTGCCGGTCGGCATCCTGGTCTACCGGCTCAACAATCTGGTTTACGCCAACCGCGCCTTCCTCGACTGGGCCGGCTACGGCTCGCTGGACGAACTGGCGGAAGCCGGCGGGCTCGACAGCCTCTACATCGAGAGCAAGGACCGCGGCCTGCCCGACGCGCGCAACACCGGCAAGACGCTGACCATCTCCACCGTCAACGGCAGCCGGCGCCCGGTGGAAGGCCGCCTGTTCAACGTGACCTGGAACAACGAGAACGCGCTGGTGCTGATGCTCAACACGCAAGGCGCCGCCGCCGAGCCGCCGGACAAGGTGGCCGAGCAGCTGCGTCTCTTCGAAGCCGAGAACCACGAGCTTTCAACCATTCTCGACACCGCCACCGACGGCGTGGTGATCCTCGACCGCGCCGGGCGCGTGCTGTCGGCCAACCGCAGCGCGCAGGCGCTGTTCGGCTACGACAAAAACGACATCGCCGAATTGTCGCTCGGCGACCTGTTCGCGCCGGAAAGCCGCCGCCCGTTGCTCGATCATCTCGACCGGCTGGCGCGCAACGGCGGACCGGAAAGCTTCGATGCCGGGCGCGAGGCGATCGGGCTCGAGCGCAAGGGCGGGCTGGTGCCGATCCACATCACCATGGGGCGCGTCAATGACGGCGAGAAATTCTGCGCGGTCTTGCGCGACATCACCGCCTGGAGGCGCAGCGAGGAGGAGCTGATCAACGCCAAGATGGAGGCCGAGAAGGCCTCCATCGCCAAATCGGAATTCCTCGCCAAGATCAGCCACGAGATCCGCACGCCGCTCAACGCCATCATCGGTTTTTCCGAGGTGATGATGGACGAGCGCTTCGGATCGATCGGCAACGAGCGCTACCGGCAATATCTGAAGGACATCCACGCCTCCGGCGGCCACCTGATCTCGCTGCTCAACGACCTGCTTGATCTGTCGAAGATCGAAGCCGGCAAGCTCGAATTGACCTTCGTCAGCGTCAACCTGAACGACCTGGTGCAGCAGTGCGTGGCGATGCTGCAGGAGCAGGCCAACCGCGAGCGCGTCATCATCCGCACTTCGCTGGCGGCCGGCCTGCCGCAGATCGTGGCCGACGCGCGCTCGGTCAGGCAGATCGCGCTCAACGTGCTGTCGAACTCGATCAAGTTCACCGGCGCCGGCGGGCAGGTGATCGTCTCGACCGCGCTGACCGACGCGCACGAGGTGGTCTTGCGCGTGCGCGACACCGGCCACGGCATGAGCGAGAAGGAGCTGCAGACCGCGCTCGAGCCCTTCCGCCAGCTCGCCACATCGCCACGCTGGGGCGCCAGCGGCACCGGCCTCGGTCTACCCATCACCAAGGCGCTGGCCGAAGCCAACCACGCCCGCTTCGCCATCACCAGCCGGGTCGAGGACGGAACCCTGGTGGAAGTGGCGTTCCCGGCCACCCGCGTGCTCGCGCAATAGTCCGCGAAATCGGCTAAGCTCGTCCCCGTTAGGGGACGGCCAAAATGCGGCGCCTGATCCGCGCGCTCCTGTTGATCGGTTTTGCGGCCACGCCTGCGCACGCCGCCGACAAAGTCGATCTGGCGCTGGTGCTGGCGGCCGACGTCTCGCGCAGCGTCGATGTCGAGAAGTTCGAGCTGCAGCGGCAAGGCTATGCCGCCGCCATCACCGACCGCCGCGTGCTGGAGGCGATCCAAAGCGGACGCGCGCACCGCATCGCGCTCCTGTTCATGGAGTGGTCCGGCCTGTTCAGCCAGCAGGTGGTGGTCGACTGGACCGTGATCGACGGCGCGACGGCGGCCAAGGCATTCGCCGGGCGGCTGTTGGAGGCGCCGCGCTCCTTCGCCAACCGCACCTCGATCAGCGCCGGCATCGAATTCGCCGTCAGCCAACTCGCGCGCCTGCCCTATTTCGCCGAGCGCCAGACCATCGACGTCTCCGGCGACGGCACCAACAATTCCGGCCGCGACGTGGACTTGGCGCGCGACGCGGCGCTCGCGCTCGGCATCACCATCAACGGGCTGGTGATCCTGAGCGAACACCCGCTGGTGTGGAATCCCGAGCACACCAACCCGCCCGGCGGGCTTGCCGCCTATTATCGCGTCCATGTGGTGGGCGGTCCGGGGGCATTCGTGATGCAGGCGAAGAACTTCAGCTCATTCGGCGACGCCATCGTCAAGAAGATGATCGCCGAGATCGCGAGCCTGCCCCGCCGGGCGCTGCCGGAGCGGGGTTAACGGCCGGCCATGAAAGGGTCACAGAGGCCGCCCAAGGTTGGTTCGCAACGGACGGGTGCTATAGTCCGCCGGAAAATCGGCACCAAAATCAACCGGAAATCGCACGTGACGGCCGCCACTGGCTTCAGACGCCTGGGATTAGCCCTGCTCGCCGTGATCGCGCTCGGCGCCGGCGCGCTGGTCGCAGCCCAGTTCCTGATCTCGCCCGACAGCGTGCGCATGCAGGCGCTGAACGAGATCCGCGCCGTTACCGGCCTCAACCCGATCTTACGCGGGCCGACCACGGTCAAGCTGTTTCCCAGCGGGCTCGTGAGCTTCGAGGACGTCGCCCTTGGCAACGCCAAGAAACCGGCGCTCACCGCCGAACGGTTGACCGCGCGCCTGCGCTTCTTCCCGCTGCTCGCCGGCCGCGTCGAGATCGCCGACGTATCGCTGGTCAGGCCGACCATCGCCATCGACCTGGGGCCGAACGGCCGCTCGAACTGGTCCGGCCTGATCGAGACGCTGGCGCGCAGCCAGAAGCCGAACGCGCAGCCCGGCCCGGCCTTCTCCGAGATGCGTATCCGCGGCGGCACCGTGATGCTGAGCGACAAGTCGCACAAGCTGAACGAAACGTTCGGCGACGTGGCGTTCTCGCTCGCTTGGCCGTCGATCTCCAAGAGCTTCGGCGCCACCGGCCGCTTCGTCTGGCATGACGAGCCGCTCGACATGACCGTGACGCTGGCCGATTTCGCCGCCGCGCTCGCCGGCAACCGCACCGGCCTGAAGCTGCGCGTCGCGGGCGAGCCGATGAAGGCCGCCTTCGAGGGCTCGATCAGCATCAAGCCCACCTTGAAGATCGAAGGCACCTTCGCCGGCGACACCGCCTCCTTGCGCGACACGTTGACCTGGGCCGGACAGAAGCCGCTGCCGGGCGGCGGCTTCGGCCGCTTCGCCATCAAGGCCAAGGCCGACGTCACCGGCGGCACGATCGGTCTGTCTAACGTCAACGTCGAGCTCGACGGCAACTCGGCCGAAGGCGTGCTCACCTTCGCCACCGACGGGCGGCAGACGCTGCAAGGCACGCTCGCCGCCGACACGCTCGATCTGACGCCCTATGTCTCGACCGTGAAGCTGCTCGCCGCCAACCGGCACGAATGGAACAGCGGCCCGATCGCGCTCGACGGCCTCGCCAGCACCGATTTCGACCTGCGGCTGTCGGCGGCCAAGGTCATCCTGTCGGACGCCAAGCTCGGGCGCACCGCCATCGGCGCCAATTTGCGCGGCGGCCATCTGACGGTCACCATCGGCGAGGCGCAGGCCTATGGCGGGGTGATCAAGGGCTCGGTGACGCTCGCCAATTTCGACCAGGGCGTCGACGTCAAATCGCAGCTGCAATTCACCGACGTCGATCTGGAAAGCTGCCTCGGCCAGCTGTTCGGCCTGCATCGGCTGGAAGGCAAGGGCAATATCGCCTTCGCGGTGGAAGGCGCCGGCGACAGCGTGCTCGGCGTCACGCGCACGCTCAACGGCACCGCCAGCCTCACCGGGCAGAGCGGCGCCATTGTCGGCTTCGACGTAGCCGAGCTGTTGCGCCGGCTGGAGCGCCGGCCGCTGTCCGGCGGCGGCGATTTCCGCACCGGGCGCACGCCCTACGACAGTATCGCGGTGGCGCTGAAGATCGCGCAGGGCAAGGTCAGCGTCGACGACGTGAAGATCGTCGGCCCGAGCGTGCACCTCGCGATGGCGGGCTCGGCCTCGATCCCGTCGCGCGAGCTCGACCTCACCGGCACCGCGGCGCTGGTGGAGCCGCCCAAGCCGGGCATCGTGCCGTTCGCGCTGCCCTTCATCGTGCAGGGCTCCTGGGACGACCCGATCATGCTGCCGGACGCCGAGGCGCTGATCCGCCGCTCGGGCGCGGCCGCCCCGCTGCTCGACGCGGTGCGTGACCGGAGCGCGCGCGATGCCGCGCGCACCGTGATCGACCGGCTGACCGGCGGCGGCGCCACCCCGGCGGCCGAGAAGACCACCGCTCCTGCCCGGAAACCCTGAAAAACCTGAATTGACGCGCCTGCCGGACCCCGGTGCCAACGTGCCGCGGCGCGTCCATTTGACTATGATCGGTGCGCAGACGAATCACTTGCCGGCTGGGGGCCGGCGCGAGCACGCATGCTGCACGCAACCCTGCGAACGATCGCCAAGGTCGCCGTCGCCTCGCTGGTGGTAGGCACGATCCTGGCCCATTTCGGCATCACCGCCGACCAGTTGATGCATGAGGTCGGGCTGTCGACCGACCGGGTGGAGGACTACGCGCGCAAGGGCTTGGCCTGGGCCTGGCCGAATGTGCTGCTGGGCGCGCTGGTGATCGTGCCGATCTGGTTCATCGTCTTCCTGTTCCGCCCGCCCGGCCAGAGCCGCAGCGAATAGGCCTAGACCTGCGCGGCATAAGCCGCGCGCTCGCGGCGCACGGCGCCGCGCTTCATCATCAGCGAGGCGATAATCGTGACCAGCGCCACCACCGCCACGATGATGGTGCAGATGGCGTTGATCTCCGGCTTCACGCCCAGGCGCACCTGCGAATAGATGCGGATCGGCAGCGTGGTGGCGCCCGGCCCGGTGGTGAAGCTCGCGATCACCAGATCGTCGAGCGAAAGAGAGAAGGCCAGCATCCAGCCGGCGGCGATGGCGGGCAGAATCAGCGGCAAAGTGACGGTGGGGAAGGTCTTGAGCGGCGGGCAGCCGAGGTCCATGGCGGCTTCCTCCAGACTGCGGTCGAAGCCGATCAGGCGGGCCTGCACGATCACGGTGACGAAGCACAAGGTTAGCGTGGTGTGGGCGATGACGATGGTCCAGAAGCCGCGGTCGACATTGACGGCGACGAACAGCAGGAGCAGCGACAGGCCGGTGATCACCTCCGGCATCACCAGCGGCGCATAGACCATGCCGGAGAACAACAGCCGCGTGCGGAAGCGCCCAAGCCGCGTGAGCGCGACCGCCGCGCAGGTGCCGAGCACGGTGGCAAACGTCGCCGACAGCGCGGCGACGCGCAGGCTGATCCAGGCGGCCTGCCGCATGGCGTCGTCGCGCCAGAGCTCGGCGTACCAGGCAAGCGACCAGCCGCCCCAGACGGTGACCAGGCGCGAGGCGTTGAACGAATAGATCACCAGGATGACGATCGGCAGATAGAGAAAGGCCAGGCCGAGCGCCACGGTGACGACGTTGAATGCGGAGGTGCGGCGCATCAGCGCAATCCTTCCAGCTGCCGCCGCTGCAGCCGCTCGTACAGCACGATCGGCAGCAGCAGCAACAGCAGCAGCGCGACCGCGATGGCCGAGGCGACCGGCCAGTCGCGGTTGGAGAAGAATTCCAGCCACAGCGTCTGCCCGATCATCAGGCTCTGCGAGCCGCCGAGCAGATCGGGAATGACGAATTCGCCGACGATCGGGATGAAGCAGAGCAGCGAGCCGGCGGCGACCCCCGGCAGCGACAGCGGCAGCGTCACCAGCCAGAACGACTTCCAGCGCGGGCAGCCGAGATCGGCCGCCGCTTCCAAAAGGCTCTCGTCCATCTTCTCCAGCGTGGCGTAGAGCGGCAGCACCATGAAGGGCAGATAGGAGTAGACGACGCCGATATAGATGGCGGTGTCGGAGGCAAGCCATTCGGGGCGCGTCTGCACGAGACCGAGCGCCATCAGCACGTCGTTGAGCAGGCCGTCGCGCTGCAGGATGTTGATCCAGGCATAGACGCGGATGAGGAACGAGGTCCAGAACGGCAGCACCACCAGCATGACCAGCAACGGCTGGATGCCGCGCGGGGCGCGCGCGATGCCGTAGGCGATGGGATAGCCGATCACCAACAGGATCGCGGTCGCGACGGCGGCGACCTTGAGGCTCTTAAGGTACGACAAGAGATAGATCGGATCCGAGGCCAAGAGCCGGTAGCCGTCGGCGGTGAGGCGGTGCAAGAAGGCGGCGAGGCCGTGCCAGCCGGCAGCCGGATCGAGCACCGGCACATAGGGCGGCAGCGCGATGGCCGTTTGTGAAAAGCTGATTTTCAGCACGATCACGAAGGGCGCCAGGAAGAACAGCAGCAGCCACAGATAGGGCAGCAGCAGCACCAGACGCAGGCCGGAGGATTTGTCTTGCGCAGCCATCGCTATTCCTCGAGCAGCACGCCGGCCTGCGGCTGCCACGCAACCCACACCAGGTCGTTAAGCGCGAAGGACGGGATGCCGCTGCTGTTGGCCAGCGCCACCTTCATCAGCGTGCGGTCGGCGAGCCGCACCTTGTAGATCGACACGTCGCCGCGATAGCCGATCTCGGCCACGGTGCCGGACAGCGCATTATGCCCGTCGGCCGCCGGCTTCTCGGCGCTCATGCGCAGCTTTTCCGGCCGCAGCGCCAGCCAGCGCTTTTGGCCGATGGCGCCGCCGGGCGCAACGCGCAAGGGTCCAAGCGTGGTCTGCAACACGCCGTCCTCGGCGAGCCGCCCTTCGATCAGCGTCACCTCGCCGATGAAATCGGCGACCCAGCGCGAATTCGGACGCTCGTAGATCTCGGCAGGCTGGCCGACTTGCGCCACGCGGCCTTCGCGCATCACCGCCACGCGGTCGGCAACGATCATCGCCTCCTCCTGGTCGTGGGTGACGATGACGAACGACGTACCGAGCCGGCGCTGCAATTCCATCAGCTCGAACTGGGTCTCGCCGCGCAGCTTCTTGTCGAGCGCGGCGAGCGGCTCGTCGAGCAGCAGCACGCGCGGACGCTTGATCAGCGAGCGCGCCAGCGCCACGCGCTGGCGCTGGCCGCCGGAGAGCTGGCTCACGCGGCGCTTGCCGAAGCCCTGCAGCTTGACCAGCGCCAGCATCTCGGCGACGCGCTCTGCGCGCTCGCGGCGGCCGACATCCTCCTGGCGCAGCCCGAAGCCGATATTGCCTTCGACCGTCAGGTGGGGAAACAGCGCGTAGCTTTGGAACATCATGTTGACCGGCCGCCGATGCGGCGGCACGGCGGCGATGTCCTCGCCGTCGAGCAGGATGCGGCCTTCGTCCGGCGTCTCGAAACCGGCGAGCAGGCGCAGCAGCGTGGTCTTGCCGCAGCCGGAGGGGCCAAGCAGCGCGAAGAACTCGGCTTGCGCGATGTCGAGCGTGAGCCCGTCGACCGCTTTCAGCGCGCCGAAGCGCTTGCTCACCCGCTCGAAGCGCACCAGCGGTTTGCCGTCATCCTCGTCCCCGCGCGCTCCCATCGAGTCCCCTCTCCCGTCTGCACGCACTACCACATTGTTAGGGAGACGAGAGACTTTCCGTTCCCTCCCCCTGAAAGGGGAAGGGTCAGGGAGAGGGTCTCAGCGCCGTTGCCTTGACCCCCACCCGCCCGCCTTCGCTACGCTTCGGCGGGCGACCCTCGGGTCAAGCCCGAGGGCAAGCTCTCCCCCTTGCAGGGGGAGGTTAGGAAGTGGAGCGCGCTCAACGCTAGCCGCGCGCGCGCTCAACCGGACAATGGCGGAACTTGAAAAATGCCTCAGGCGACGCCGGGACTGCGGGCGCTCCGGCGCGGGCGAGGCCGGGCGTCGCGGCACCGGGCCGTAATATTCGCCGTGTTTCACGCTCTGGCGCGGCTTGAGCAGGATCGACAGCAGCCGGTCGTACAGCGACTTGGCCGACACCGGCTTGCACAGCACCTCGTTGACGCCGAGCTTGGCCGCTTCGAGGATGCGCCAGCGCTCGCCATGGCCGGTGAGCATGATGATGGGCAGGTCCGGCGTCGCGAACAGGCCGGGCGAGCGCACGATGCGCACGAGCTCGGCGCCGTTGAGCAGCGGCATTTCCCAGTCCAGTATCAGTACGTCGGGATTGACCTGGCGGATCAGCTCGAGCGCGGCGATGCCGTCGCCAGCTTCGTAGATGGTCTTCACGCCGATATTGGCGAGCATGCCGCGCACCAGCATGCGCATGAACGGATTGTCGTCCACCACCACCAAAGTGAGCTGCTGGATCAGGAAATCGACTTGCTTTGAGTTGATGTTCATGACTGGGCGAATCCGCGAACAGCGATCTTCGTCCAGCAATCCTCACCGGCGCGTTAACGTGCGCCGCACCGCGTCCTGCCAGCCGGCATATTTGCGTTCGCGCGTGGCCTCGTCCATGCGCGGCTCGAATCGGCGGTCGAGCCGCCATTGCTTGGCGAAGCCGTCGAGGTCGGGACAAATTCCGGCCGCCCGCCCGGCCAGATAAGCCGCGCCCAGCGCTGTCGTCTCCATCACCACCGGCCGGTCCACCGGGCTCGCCAGCATGTCGGCGAGGAACTGCATGGCCGGCTCGCTCGCCGTCATGCCGCCGTCGACCCTTAGCACCGATGCCGCGCCGCCGCCCGCCGGCCAATCGGCGCGCATGGCCGTGACCAGGTCGCGGGTCTGGTAGCCGACCGACTCCAGCACGGCGCGCGCAAGCTCGGCGTCGCCCGACTGGCGGGTCAGCCCGAAGATGGCGCCGCGCGCCTCGGCGTCCCAATAGGGCGCGCCGAGGCCGACAAAGGCCGGCACCAGATAGACCTGCTCGGCCGGATCGGCGAGCGCGGCGAGATCATTGACGTCGGCTGCGTGCTTGATGATTTTGAGCGCGTCGCGCAGCCACTGCACCGCGGCGCCGGCGATGAAGATCGAGCCCTCCAGAGCGTAGGTGCGCTTGCCCTCGAGCTGATAGGCGATCGTGGTGAGCAGCCGGTTGTTCGAGGTGACGCGTTCGGGCCCGGTGTTGAGCACCAGGAAGCAGCCGGTGCCGTAGGTCGACTTCATCATGCCCGGCTTGAAACAACCCTGCCCCACGGTCGCCGCCTGCTGGTCGCCGGCCATGCCGAGAATGCGGAGGCCTGAGCCGAACAGGCTCGCCTCGGTGACGCCGAACTCGCCGGCATTGTCGCGCACCTCCGGCAGCAACGACATCGGCACGCCGAACAGCTCGCAGAGGCCTTCGTCCCATACGCCCTTGCCGATATCGAACAGCAGCGTGCGGGCGGCGTTGCTGGCGTCGGTCGCGTGCACCTTGCCGCCGGTCAGCCGCCACAACAAAAAACTATCGATGGTGCCGAAGGCGAGCTTGCCTGCTTGCGCCGCCGCGCGCGCGCCGGCGACGTGCTCGAGCAGCCAGGCGATCTTGCTGGCGGAGAAATAGGGATCGAGCAGCAGCCCGGTCTTGGCGGCGATCTCGCCCTCGCGGTCGCTTTCGCGCAGCAGGCCGCACAGATCGGCGGTGCGCCGGTCCTGCCAGACGATCGCGTTGTGGATCGGCTTGCCGGTTGCGCGCTCCCAGATGACGGTGGTCTCGCGCTGATTGGTGATGCCGATGCCCGCGACATCGCGCGCGGTGAGGCGAGCCTCGGCCAGCGCCTCGCGCACGGTGGCGACGGTATCCTGCCAGATCGCCTCCGGGTCGTGTTCGACCATGCCGGGCGCCGGATAGATCTGGTGCAGCTCGCGCTGGGAGGTTGCGAGCGACGCCGAGATTCGCGTCGAACACGATGGCGCGGGTCGAGGTGGTGCCCTGGTCGATGGCGACGAGATGAGAAGGCATGCGGCGATCCCCGGACTGCGCGCAAAACTACGCCTAAGACGGCGCGCGGCGGGGAGCTTAATTCACGAAGACCAGGCTGGCGACGGCTTCGTCGTTGTCGGCGTGGATGGAGGCCGCCGCGATCTTGCGCGGCGCCGGGCCGAAATAGCCGCCGGCCTGCACCAGCGGGCGCGGGTTGGCCAGCACGGAGATCATCCGGTCCTGCAGCGATTTGGACGAGACCGGCTTGAGCAGGAACTCGTTGACGCCGATCTGCACGGCTTCGACCACGCGCGAGCGCTCGCCGTGGCCGGTGAGCATAATGATCGGCACGGCCGGATAGGGGAAGGTGTCGGGCGAACGCACGATGCGCACGAAGCTCGCGCCGTCGAGGCCGGGCATCTGCCAGTCGAGGATGACTATATCGGGCGCGTTGGAGCGGATCAGCTCGAGGCCGGCCGGCCCGTCGGGCGCCTCGTAGATGGTGCGCACGCCCAGGCTTATGAGCATGGTGCGCACGACCTTGCGCATATAGTGCTCGTCGTCCACCACGAGGACGCTGATGGCGGCCAAGCGCTGCGTCAGTGCTTTGGTGTCGATTTGCATTGCGGTCCATAACCCCCGGAACGGCAGTTACCCGGCGCGACTAAAGCACAAAGGTATGGTTGTAGCTTGAAGCCGGCCGGAGCAATTGCGTGGATCGCGGAAAGGAACCGCTAACCAAAAGGCTCAGCGCGCGGGCTGCCGCGCCGGTTCGGCGATGACGCCGGCGATGAACTTCCCCAGCCGCTCGCGTTCTTCTGCGGTCGCCGAAAGGCCTAGCTTGCTGCGCCGGTAGAGCACGTCTTCGGCGCTCTCGGCCCATTCCTGCGCTATCAGATAGCGTACCTCGGCCGCGGTCAGGTCGCCGCTGAAGCGCTCGCCGAGGTCGTCCATGTTTTGCGCCTCGCCCAGGAAGCGCTCGGCGCGCGTGCCATAGGCGCGCGTGAGCCGGTGCGCATGCGGCTCGGAAAGGAACGGCCAGCGCGCCCTCATCTCCGCCACGACCGCGGCAAAGGCGTCGGGCGCGAACGCGCCGCCCGGCAGCTTGGAGCCGGCGGTCCAGGGCGGCAGCGTCGGGAAGAAATGGGCGATCTTGTCCATCGCCGCTTCCGCCAGCTTGCGGTGGGTGGTGATCTTGCCGCCATAGACGGTGAGCAGCGGCCCGTGATGGGCGCGCTCGTCAAGCGCCAACACGTAATCGCGCGTGACGTCCTCCGGCCGGCCGTGGCCGTCGTCATAAAGCGCGCGCACGCCGGCGAACGACCAGATCAATTCGTCGGGCGTGACCTTGTCGCGGAAATAGCGGTTCACCGCGCCGCACAGATAGAGTATCTCGTCGGCGTCAGGCGCCGGCGCATTGACGTCGCCGACGAAATTCTCGTCGGTGGTGCCGATCAAGGTGAATTCGTCCGCGAAAGGCAGCGCGAACACCACGCGCCCACCCGGCGCCTGCAGGATGTAGCCGTTGTCATGCTCGAAGCGCTTGCGCACCACGATGTGGCTGCCCTTGAGCAGCCGCACCGGCTTGGGCAGCGGCTGGCGGATCACGGTGTCGGCCACCGCGTCGAGCCAGGGGCCGGTGGCGTTGACCAGCGCGCGCGCGCTCGTCACCTCGCGGCGGCCGCGGCAATTGAGCACCAGCTCCCATTCGTCGCCGCGCTCGGCGCGCGCAAGGCGCGTGCGCGTGCGGATGACGGCGCCGTGCTCGGCGGCGTCGAGCGCGTTGAGCACGACCAGGCGGGAATCGTCCACCAGGCAGTCGGAATATTCGAAGCCGTAGCGGAACGAGCGCATGAGCGGCGCGGCCAGCGGATAGTGGGTGAGATCGACCGTTTTCGAGGCCGGCAGCAGCTTGCGCGCGCCCAGCCAGTCGTAGAGCAAGAGGCCGAAGCGCAGCAGCAGCGGGTTGCGCCCGCCCGGCGCCGGCGGCAGCAAAAAGCGCGTCGGCCGGATCAGGTGCGGCGCCATGTTGAGCAGCACCTCGCGCTCGGAAAGCGCCTCGCGCACCAGCCGGAAAGCGCCGTGCTCCAGATAGCGCAGGCCCCCGTGGATCATCTTGGAGGAGGCCGAGGAGGTTCCGGAAGCGAGGTCGTTCATCTCGACCAGCAGCACGCGCAAGCCGCGTCCCGCGGCGTCGCGGGCGATGCCGGTGCCGTTGATGCCGCCGCCGATGATGGCGAGGTCGAAGTCGGCCATTGCTGCTGATTCGGTCCCGTTGCGCGAGAGAATGGGCGGCCAACGCGGCGCGCTCAAGAAGTCCCCGCCGCAAACCCGCTTAAAGCCACAACATTCGCGGCGCGATTGCCAAACGGCCAAGTTCTAGCCATATGTCGTAAACAATGTCCTTTAGCCCGCTGCAACGCGGCGGGACTTGACCCGGATCCATGCCCTCCCCTCGCCTGCTGGTCATCGAAGGCAATTCACCGCAGACCATGGCCGAGCACGTGGCCGCCGGCGGCGTGCCGGCGAGCAAGGGCTATTCCGACCTGTTGCGCGAATTGCTGCCGCGCGCCGTCGTCGACATCTGCTATCCGGGCGACCCGGCCGCCGCCCTGCCCGCGGGCGAGGCGCTGGAAGGCTATGACGGCATCGCCATCACCGGCTCGGCGCTGCACGTCTATGCCGGCGGGCCGGAGGTGATGCGGCAGGTCGAGCTTACGCGCGCGGCGCTCAAGACCGGCACGCCGGTGTTCGGCTCGTGCTGGGGCCTGCAAGTGATCACCGCGGCGGCCGGCGGCAGCGTGCGCAAGAACCCGAAGGGGCGCGAGATCGGCTTCGGCCGCGGCATCAGGCTGACCGAAGCCGGCCGCAAGCATCCAATGTATGTCGGCAAGCTCGACGTGTTCAACGCGCCGACCGTGCATCTCGACGAGGTCGACACCGTGCCGCCCGGCACCACGGTGCTCGCCACCAACGCCATGTCGGCGGTGCAGAGCGCCGAGATCCGCACCAACGGGTCGGTGGCCTGGGCGGTGCAGTATCATCCGGAATACCCTTTGCGCGAACTGGCGGCGATCGTGCGCCGCATCGGCACGCGGCTGATCGGCGAAGGCTTCTTCGCCAACGAGGCCGACATGCTGGAATTCGCGCAGGACCTCGACACGCTCGACCACGATCCCGCCTGCAAGCGGCTGTCGTGGCGGAACGGCGTCAGCAAGAATATTCTCGACAAGAAGCTGCGGGTGAGCGAGGTGGCGAACTGGGTGGAATTCCAGGTGCTGCCGACGCGCGCGAAGCGGGGAAGAGGGTAGAATTCTCTCTGTCATTCCGGGGCGCGGCCGTCAGGCCGCGAGCCCGGAATCCATAACCCCGGTGCTGCGGAGTATGGATTCCGGGCCCGCCGCCATAGCGCGTCGAAGACGTGCGTAAACGCGCTGATGGCGGCGTCCCGGAATGACAGCTATGAGGGGAACGCTCCATGGACTTTTCCGGCAAGCACGTCGTCGTTACCGGCGGCACCGGCGCGCTCGGCAGCGCGGTGGTGGGCGGACTGCTGGCGGCGGGCGCGGCCTGCACGGTGCCCTATGCGGTCGCGGCGGAGGCGCAGCGCTTCGCGCATGCCGGCGATCCCAATGTCACGCTGATCGCGGTCGGCGATCTCGGCGAGGAAGCCGACGTCGCCAAGGTCTATGCAGGACTGACACCCTGGGCCTCGATCCACATCGCCGGCGGCTTCGCCATGGGCAAGGTGGTCGACACCGGCAAGGCCGCGCTGATGGCGCAGCTCGACACCAATCTGATCTCTTGCTTCCTGTGCTGCCGCGCCGCGGTCAACGCCATGCGCGGGGGCGGGCGCATCGTCAATGTCGCCGCGCGGCCGGGCCTGGAATGGCGGGCAGGCGCCGGCATGGCGGCTTACACGGTGGCGAAGGCGGGCGTCGCCGCGCTGACGGTGGCGCTGGCCGAGGAAGTGGCGAAGGACGGCATCCTGGTCAATGCCGTTGCGCCCTCGATCATGGACACGCCGGCCAACCGCGCCGCAATGCCGAAAGCGGATTTCAACGCCTGGCCGAAAGTGGAAGAAGTGGCGGCGACGATCCTGTTTCTGGCCTCGCCCGATAACGCCGTCACGCGCGGGGCGGTGGTGCCGGTGTACGGCAAGGCGTGAAGCTGTTTCGGCGTGCCCCGGACGCGGTGCAGCACACAGCGCCGGAAGGCGCGGAGTGGTGCACCGCTGATCCGGGGTCGTTCCGATTTCCGAGTTTGAAGCGGTCCCGGGTCTGCAGCGCACCGCAATTGCGCTGCGCTGCGCCCGGGACACGCAGCGCTTACCCCGCGATCGGCACCAATTCGAGCGGCGGGCGCAGCAGGCGCTGCACGGCGTTGGAGGCGACCACGGTACGGCCTTCGGCATAGGTCTCGTGGTTCTTCTCGATGTCGTCGAGATCGTAGAGGTAGTTCACCATCAGGCCCTCGGCCTGCGCCAGCGCCTTGTCGGAGACGTCGGCCAGCCAATTGATGCGCTCGAGCCGCGCGCCGTTGCCGAGATGGAAGCGCGCGACCGGATCGAGCGGCAGGCCGCGCGGCGAGCGCGCGCGCACCAGATACCAGGCCGCCGCGCGCATCACCGCATCCTGCAAGCGCTCCGCCAGCGTAGGGTCCGCCCACCAGCCGGGCTCGTCGAGCGCGGAAAGCTGCGCCTTGTCACCTTCGGTCAGCGCGGCGGAAGATTCCTGCGCGCGCTCGCGCTTGAGCCAGGCGGCAAAACCCGTCACCGGCGACAGCGTGACGAAGGTCGCGAGCTTCGGCATTTCGCGGCTGATTTCCTCGACCACCTGCTTGATCAGGAAATTGCCGAACGAGACGCCGGAAAGCCCGCGCTGGCAATTGGAGATCGAGTAGAACACCGCGGTGCGCGCCTTTTCCGCGTCGGCCAGCTCGCGTTCAGTCGCGAGAATCGGCGAGATGGCGCCGGGCATGTCGCGGGTGAGCGCCACCTCGACGAAGATCAGCGGATCGTCGACCAGCGCCGGATGAAAGAAGGCGTAGCAGCGCCGGTCGAGCGGATCGATGCGCCGGCGCAGGTCGTCCCAGCCATGGATCTGGTGCACCGCCTCGTAGCGGATGATCTTTTCCAGCACGATCGCCGGCGTCGACCAGTCGATGCGGCGCAGCACCAGAAAGCCGCGGTTGAACCAGGACGAGAACAGGTGGACGAAATCGGCGTCGACCTGGCCGAGATCGTCGTCGCGGTGGGCGAGCACGTCCATGAGCTGCTCGCGCATGCGCACCAGCGCGGTGGTGCCGCCGGGCGCCAGATTGAGCCGGCGGAACAGCTCCTGCCGGCGCGGCTCGGAGGCGGCATGCACTTCGGCCGCGCTGGCGTCGGTGGGCTGCGCGCGCCAGGCCGCGACCGCCGCCTCCATGCGCGCCGTATCGGGACCGAAGCGCTCGGCCAGCGCCTCGAAAAAGGCGATGCGCGGGCCGGTGGTCAGCGCGGCGTAGCGGGAGAGGATCTCGCGCGCGAGCGCCACGCCCGAGGCCTCGCCGCGGCCGGACAACAGGTGCTCGGCCAGTTCCACCAGGCTTTCCGAGCGCGTCGAATCGGTGCCGCGCCGCTCGCGCGCGCGCTCGATAAGCGCGCGGCCGCGCTCGGAAATGGTTTGCAGCATTTCGCCGAAAAACGATGTGTTCATCACTTCAGCTCCGGGTGCCGTTCAGACGGTCCGGCAGCCGTCCCTCACTTACCTATGCCCATCAAATGGTTCGGCAACCATGTGGCGATATCGGGGAAGATCGACAAGATAGCGATTCCGATAATCATCATAAAGACATAGGGCAGCGAGCCCAAGAGCACTGTTTTGGTCGGGACGTCGGGCGCGATGGCGTTGACCACGAACAGATTGAGCCCGACCGGCGGGGTGATCAGGCCGACCTCCATATTGATGGTCACGATCACCCCGAACCAGACCGGGTCGAAGCCGGCCGCCGTGACGATGGGCAACAGGATCGGCGCGGTCATCAGGATGATGCCGGCCGGCGGCACGAAGCAGCCGCAGACCAGCAGGAACAGGTTGATCATGCCCATCAGGACCCAGCGGTTGAAATGCGCGTCGGCGATCGATTGCGCCAGCGTCTGGGTGATGTAGAGCGAGGTGAGCATGTAGCCGAACAGCGCGGCGGTGGCGATGATCATCAGGATCATCACCGACTCGCGCGTGGTGGAGCGCAGGATCTGCCACCAGGCCGTCGGGCTCCACATGCGATAGATGAAGACGGCGAGCAGCACGCAGAAGGCGGCGCCCACGCCGGCGGCCTCCGAAGGGGTCGCGACGCCGCCATAGAGCACGTACATGACGCCGATCACCACCGCCAGGAAGGGCGCGACCTTGGGGATCGATTCGAATTTCTGTTTCCAGGTGAAGCGGAAATCCGCCGCATAGGCGCGGAAGCCCTTCATCCAGATGTAAACAAGCGTCCATCCCATGAAGAGCGCGGTCAGCAGCAGGCCGGGCAGCACGCCGGCGAGGAACAGGCGGCCGATCGAGGTCTCGGTGGCGATGCCGTAAAGGATGAAAGTGATCGACGGCGGGATCAGGATGCCGAGCGTGCCGCCGGCGCAGATCGAGCCGGTGGCGACCTCGTCCGGATAGCCGCGCTTGCGCATCTCCGGAATGCCCATCTTGCCGATGGCGGCGCAGGTGGCGGGCGATGAGCCGGTGAGCGCGGCGAAAATGGCGCAGGCGCCGAGATTGGAAATCACCAGCCCGCCGGGCACGCGGTAGAGCCAGCGGTCGAGCGCCTCGTAGAGGTCCTTACCGGCGGGCGAGGAGCCGATCGCCGCGCCCATCATGATAAACATTGGGATCGCCACCAGCGTGAACTCGTCGAGACTGGAGTAGAAAGTCTCGGCCACCACCTGGATGCTGTCGATGCCCTGGAACAACACCAGGAAGATCACGGCGACGGCGCCGAGCCCGAACGCCACCGGAATGCCGGTGAGCAGGACTAGGATGGTGACGACCAGGATGACCGAACCTTCGAGCGTCGGGCTCATGCAATGGGCTCTTCGTGGCCGGTGGGAAACGGCGGGATGCGGCCGGTCGCGATCGCCATCAGATCGGCCAGATATTGCAACACCAACAGGCCGAGGCCGACCGGCATGGAAAAATAAGGAACCCAGAGCGGCGCGCGCCAGACCGTGTCGGAATGCCAGTCGTTCGACCAAGCCTGCCACCAGAATTTCGTGCACAGGACGAACAGGATCGAAGCGAAGGCGAGCGCCAGCAGATTGGCGAAGATGGCGAGCCAATAGCGCGCGCGCGGCTTAAGATAGATCGGCACCACGTCGACATTGACGTGGCCGCGCGTCATCAGGACATAGGCGCTGCCGACGAAGGTGGTGGCGATGATGGAATAGGTGACCACGTCGAGCTGCCAGATCGTGGTCAAGTTGAAGACGTAGCGCTCGATCACCATGTCGCAGATCACGAACACGGCGAGCGCGATCAACAGGGCCGCCACGATGCCGGCGGCGCGCGACAGCATGTGCACAGCCCGGATGTAAATATCCATGGGACGAATTTTCCGGCGGGACGATTAAGGCGCGGCGGCCGCGTTCGGCTTGCAACCGGCCGGCGGAAACCCGCCGGCCGGCGCAAGCTTCCGGTTGTTATTTGACCGCGAGCGCTTCGTCGATCAGCTTCTGGCCGTTCGGCACTTTCTTCGCGAAATCGGCATAGGAGCTCTTCTTGGCGACCGCGAGCCAGGAATTGTATTCGCCGTCGGTCAGGCTCACGACCTTCACCTTGTGGTCCTTGAAAGCCTTGATGGCCTCGTCGTTCACCTCGTTGGCCTTGCCCTCATAGAACGCCTGCGCGTCCTTGCCGGCCTTGATGATCGCCGCCTGCTGCTTCTTGTTGAGCTTGGCGAAGCTCTTCTTCGACATCAGCACCGGCTCGTACATGAACCACAGCGCGTTGTTGCCGGGCGCGGTCAGGCAGTCGGTCACCTCGTAGAGCCGCATCGAGGCGAAAGAGCCGAGGCTGGTGTCGGTGCCGTTGATCACGCCGCTCTGGAAGGCGTTGTAGATTTCGTTCGACGGCGGCGACACGATGCTGGCGCCGGCGGTCTTCCACATGTCGGCGAAGGTGATGCCGGCCGAGCGGAACTTGCGGCCCTTCATGTCTTCCGGCTTGGTGATGCAGCCGTTCTTGGAGGCCATGCCGCCGGCGAACCAGGCGTCCGAAAGCACCATCACGCCGTGCTTCTCGATCTCGGCGCGCATCTGCTTCATGAAGGCGGAATTGTTGATGCGCTTGGCGCGGTCCTGGCTGCGGATGAGGCCCGGCATCAGCGTGGCGCCGAAGGCCGGCACCTTGCCGCTGGCGTAGTCGAGCGGGAACAGCGAAATGTCGAGCTGGCCATTGACCATGGCGTTCCACTGCTCTTTCGGCTTGATCAGCGAGGCGCCAGGATAGACCTGGATGTTGAGGCCGACATTGGCCTTCTTGGCTTCGTTGGCGATCATCAGCACCATGTCGTCGCGCACGTCGTGTTTGCCGCCCGGGAACTGGTGCGAGGCCTTCAGCGTCGTCTGCGCCTGCGCCGACATCGTCAGCAACAGGGCGCCCGCAGCAGCGGCGAGCATCGTCTTCATCGTTCTCATTGATCGTTCTCCCTTAAGCTTCTTATAGCGGCGGGGCCCGCCGCGGGTTAGTCGGTGGCCGGTTGTCGCCCCCGCCTAGCCGTTGCCGGCGACCTTACCCGCCGGGGTGGGCAAGCGCTATAGCCGAGCCGCAAGGCTACCGACAAGTCCATACGCCGAAAGAGCTATTCCCGGTCTGGCCAGCGCGGGACGATGGTTTTATAACCCCGGCCACTGTCGTTCATAATGCGTCGCTGGGAGCATCACAGACATGCCGAAGCCGTTGGCGGGCCTCCGCGTCCTCGAACTCGCCCGCATCCTGGCCGGACCTTGGGCCGGGCAGATCCTCGCCGATCTCGGCGCCGACGTCGTCAAGGTGGAGCGCAAAGGCGCCGGCGACGACACCCGCGCCTGGGGACCGCCTTTCGTCGAAGGCAAGGACGGCAAGCACATCGGTGCTGCCTATTTCCACGGCGCCAACCGAGGCAAGCGCTCGATCGAGCTCGACTTCGAGAGCGACGAGGGCCGCCGCATCGTGCGCAAGCTCGCCGCGCGCTCGGACGTGCTGATCGAGAATTTCAAGGTCGGCGGGCTCGCCAAGTTCGGGCTCGACTACGCGAGCCTCAAGGACGAATGCCCACGGCTGATCTATTGCTCGGTCACCGGCTTCGGCCAGGACGGGCCTTACGCGCCGCGCGCCGGCTACGACCTGATGGCGCAGGGCATGGCCGGCGTCATGGACCTGACCGGCACACCGGACGGCGAGCCGCTACGCGTCGGCATTCCGGTGTCGGATATATTCACCGGCGTCTATTCGGCGATCGGCATTCTCGCCGCGCTGCACGAACGCGAAAAGACCGGCAAGGGCTGCCACATCGACACCGCGCTGGTCGATTCGACCGTCGGCGTCTTGTCGAACCAGGCGCTGAACTATCTGATCTCCGGCAAGATCCCGAAGCGGCTCGGCAATGCGCACGCCAATGTCGTGCCCTATCAGGTGTTCCCGGTGGCCGACGGCCACGTGATCATCGCCTGCGGCAATGACGGGCAGTTCGTCAAGCTGTGCGGCGTGCTGGGCGCGCCGCAGCTCGCGCAAAATCCCGACTACAAGGACAATACCGGGCGGCTGCAGCACCGCGCCGCGCTGATCGATGCCATGATCGCCCGCACTGCAACGTTTAAGCGCGACGACCTGCTCGCCAGACTGGAAGCCGTGCAGGTGCCGGCCGGCCCGATCAACAATGTCGCGCAGGTGTTCGACAACGAACAGGTCATCCACCGCGGCATGCGGCTGGAGATCAAGAGTGACGCCGCCAAGGCCGGCAGCATCCCGGGCGTGCGCACGCCGATCGTGATCGACGGCTGGAAGGCGGCCTCCGAACGCCCCGCGCCGCTGCTCGGCGAGCACACGGCGGAGGTTTTGAAGGAGATCGGGGAAGGATGAAGCCTTCGCTAATTCTTCCAATGGTGCTATATTTGCGGCACCGGAAGGTGATGCCATGAAGACGATTTATGACTCCGAGGCCGACGCACTTTACGTGCGCTTTGCCGATTCGCCCGTGGTCGAAAGCGAAGAAGTGGCCGATGGTGTCGTGCTGGATTTCGACGCAGAAGGCCGCATCGTGGCTTTTGAATTTCTGGAAGCCCGCAAGCATCTCGCGGCTGGAGCGAAGCTTCCCACCGCGGCGGAATGACCGAGCGCCGGCTCTCATTCACCCGCCACGCGGAAACGATGCTGGCCGAACGGGAGATCGATCGCGGTTGGGTCGAGCGGACCGTTAAAGAGCCCGATGAAATGGAGCCGGACCCGAACCGCGCCCAAGTGGTTCGCGTTTTCCGGTCAATTCCCGAGCGCGACGGCCGGGTGCTCCGCGTCGTCTATTCGACGAGCCGATGACGAGACTCGGGTCATCACCGCGTTTTTCGACCGTGCACAGACGGCGCTAGTCCACCGGGACGACCAAAGCGATGCACTCAGCCTCGCCCTTGACGCGGACGCGGTGGCCTTTGCTGTCGCCGTCCTCGACCAGCACCGTGTCGCCGGGGCCGACGCTGCGGCTCTTGCCGTCGCTCGCCGTGATTTCGACGTGGCCCTTCAGGCAGACGAAGAACTGCTTCTTCGTCACCTGGATGCCATCGGCGGCCCAGCCGGCGGGCAGCCGCATGAACTGCACGCCGTCGCTCCGGTAGGAATGCGAGAGGTACACCATCGGCGCCGGCGGCCGGTAATCGGCCTCGTCGAGCTTGAGGGTGGCGTCCTCGAAATGGCTGTTGCCGTTCTTGTCGGCGTGCAGGCGAACGTATTTCATGTCGGGCGCTCCTCCTGAAGCGAGCTGGCGCTGAAAACCGATGTTGTCTATCGCCGCGCGGCCGCGGCGGCCTTGACGTGGGTCAAAGGCGCAAGCGGATGCCGGTTCGCCCGCATCTACGCGCTTTTACGTAACCGCGGGCGCTGCCAGCGCCTCGATATCGCTGACGACGTCGATCACGGCCGGGCGCTTGGCGGCAATCGCGCGCGCAAGCGCGGGCGCGATCTCGCTCGCCTGCTCGACGCGGATGCCGAGCGCGCCCATGTCCTCGGCGAGCCGCGCGAAATTGGTCGGCCGGTAGGTCCACAATTCGCGCGCCTGTTCGGTCTGTTTGCCGCCATAGGCGCGATCGAAGCCGCGCTTCGATTGATTGCCGCCGCTGTTATTGTTGACCAAAGTGACGCTGGCGATATTCCAGCGTACCGCGGTCTCGAGCTCGCCGATGTGATACCAGAAGCCGGCGTCGCCGGTGAACACCACCACCGGCCGCTCCGGGCAGGCCGCCTTGGCGCCGATGCCGGCGCAAAAGGCCCAGCCGAGATGGCCGGCGCTGCGCAGGTAGCTCTGCGTGGGCTCACGCAGATCGTACATGCCGCCCATCCACATGCCGGCATGGCCGGTGTCGACCACGACGATGCCGTCGTCGGGCACGTGCTGGGTGAGCTCGTGGCAGATGCGGGCGGGATGGATCGGCGCGGCGTCCGATTCCAGATCGGCTTTGAATTTCGCGTACCAGTCGGCGCGCAGGCCGGAAATCTCCTTGATCCAGGCTTCGCGCTTTTTGGCGCTGGCCTTGTCGGCCTGCGCCAGCATGGCCGACAGCACCGCCTTGGCGTCGCCCAAGACGCCCGCTTGCAGCGGATAATTGCGGCCGAGCGATTCCGGCTCGATGTCGATCTGGATCGCCGGCGTGCCGATCTTGGGCACCGCCCAGAAATGCGTGGTCATGCCTCCTGTTTCGGTACCGATGAAACAGATGAGATCGGCCGCGTTGACCGCGCGGTTGGCGCTTTCGCGCGAGTAACTGCCGACCACGCCGACCGAAAGCGGATGCACGCCGGGGATGTTGTCCTTGCCGTTGAGCGAGGTGGCGACCGGGATTTGCAGCGTCTCGGCCAGCGCCACCAGCTCGCGCGCGGCGCCCGAGGCGCGCACGCCGCCGCCGGCGATGATGATCGGCCGCGCCGCCTTCTGCAACAGATCGAGCGCGGCCTCCACACGTGCCGCTTCCGGCTGCGGCCGGAACGGCGGCACATGGGCGAACTGCGTCTCGACCAGCGCCTCCATCTCGGCTTCTTCCAGGTCGATCTGGCCCTCATTGCCGCGGAACTGCAGATGCACCGGCCCGGGCGCGCCGGTCGTCGCCGTGCGGAAGGCTTGCCGCACCATGTCGGGAATGCGCGCCACCTCGTCGACGGTGACGTTCATTTTCGTCACCTGCTCGAAGGCCGGCACGTCGTCGATCTCCTGATAGACCTTGCGGAACTTGGTTCTCGGATCGCGCCCGCCGGTGAAGGCGATCACCGGCGAATGCGCGAGCCAAGCGTCGCGCAAGCCGGCGGCGAGATTGAGCGCGCCGATCACCTGCGCCATGCACACGCCCGGCTTGCCGGACGCGCGCGCATAACCGTCGGCCATATAGGCCGCCGACTTCTCGCCGTGGCAATGCACGCGCGCGATTCTTGTCCGCCGCTCCATCTCGGCGAAGGTGCGCCGCAAGACCGCCGGCACCATGAAGACGTGGCTGACGCCGTAGCCCGCCAGCATGTCGGCGAGCACTTCGGCGCCGATGCGTTTCTGATTGTGTCCAAGCTGCATGATGGTCGATGTCCTTCCGGGCCGGTTTTATGGCATGGCGCACAAAGCGCGCAAAGGGCGGGCGCCCTCGCGATTTGGCCGGCGCGTTGCGATATAGTGGCGTTCCTCTCTGGAGCCGACGATGTATCGCACGACGATCGGAGCCCGCAACTACACTTTTCCCGATCTCAAGACGCTGCTGGCCAAGGCGAGCCCGTTGCGCAGCGGCGACCGGCTCGCCGGGCTCGCGGCCGAGAGCGGCGAGGAGCGCGTGGCCGCGCAAGTCGCGCTCGCCGACCTGCCGCTGATCGACGTTGCTCAACGAGCCGGTCGTCCCCTACGAGGCCGACGAAGTCACCCGCCTCATCGTCGACAACCACGACGCGCAGGCCTTCCGCGCCGTCGCGCATCTGACGGTCGGCGGTTTGCGCGACTGGCTGCTGTCGGACGAGGCGACCGCCGCGGCGCTCGCCGCGCTGGCGCCGGGCCTCACGCCGGAAATGGCGGCGGCGGTGAGCAAGATCAGCCGCTTGCAGGACCTCATGGTCGTGGCGGCGAAATGTTCGGTGGTGACGCGCTTCCGCAATACCGTGGGGTTGCCGGGGCGGCTGTCGGTGCGGCTGCAGCCCAACCATCCGACCGACGACCCGGCCGGCATCGCCGCCAGCATCCTCGACGGATTGCTGCTGGGATCGGGCGACGCGGTGATCGGCATCAACCCGGCGACCGACAGCCCGGAGCGCGCGCACCGGCTGCTGGCCATGCTCGAGGAGATCCGCACCGGCCTCGACATCCCGACGCAAGGATGCGTGCTGGCCCATGTGACGACGACGCTCGCGCTCATGCGGCGCGGCGCGCCGGTCGATCTCGTGTTCCAGTCGATCGCCGGCACGCAGGCCGCCAACAAGAGCTTCGGCATCGATCTCGCGCTGCTGGCCGAGGCGCGCGCGGCCGCGCTGTCGCTTCGCCGCGGCACGGTGGGCGACAATGTGATGTATTTCGAGACCGGCCAGGGCAGCGCGCTCTCGGCCAATGCCCATCACGGCGTCGACCAGCAGACGCTGGAGGCGCGCGCCTATGCGGTGGCGCGGCATTTCAAGCCGCTGCTGGTCAATTCCGTGGTCGGCTTCATCGGCCCCGAATACCTGTTCGACGGCAAGCAGATCACGCGCGCCGGGCTGGAGGATCATTTCTGCGGCAAGCTCATGGGCGTGCCCATGGGTGTCGACGTTTGCTACACCAACCACGCCGAGGCCGATCAGGACGACATGGACGCGCTGCTCGCGCTTCTGGTCGCCGCCGGGGTCAATTTCGTCATGGGCGTGCCGGGCGCCGACGACATCATGCTCGGCTACCAGAGCACGTCGTTCCATGACGCGCTGGCCATGCGCGATCTGTTCGGCAAGCGGCCGGCGCCGGAATTCGAGGCCTGGCTGGAGCGGCAGGGTCTGATGGATGGCGACAAGCGCGTGCGCCCGCGGCCAGCATACCGGCGCGCTTCCGCAAGCTGCTGACGGCGTGAGCCATGGCCGACCGCCCGCGCCCTCCCGCCGACCGGACGCCAAGCCCGCCGCGCGGCGGCGATGACGCCTGGGCCGCCTTGCGCCGGCTGACGGCGGCGCGCATCGGACTGGCGCGCAGCGGCGCCTCGCTTGCGACCGCGCCGCTGCTCGATTTCAAGCTCGCCCATGCGCAGGCGCGCGACGCGGTGCACGAGCCGCTCGATCGGGCGCGCCTCGCCGCCGACATCGCCGGTTTCGGGTTGCCGGTGCTGGAAGTCGCCAGCGCCGCGCCGGACCGGCAAAGCTACCTGATGCGGCCCGGACCTCGGCCGCAGCCTGGCAGCCGATGCCGCGGCAGCCTTGACGCCGCACGCCGGCCGTTACGACATCGTCGTTCGTCATTGCCGACGGACTGTCCGCGCGCGCGGTGCAGACGCATGCGGCACCGGTGCTGGCCGCATTGCTGCCGGAATTGCGCGCGGCGGGCTGGCGCGTCGCGCCGCTGGTCATCGTCCGCCACGGGCGCGTCGCCATCGGCGACACGATCGCCGCCTTGCTCGGCGCCGACTGCGCCGCCGTTCTCATCGGCGAGCGTCCGGGCCTGACGGCGCCGGACAGCATGGGCGCCTATCTCACCTGGCGGCCCGGCCCGCAGACCACCGACGCGGAGCGCAATTGCATTTCCAACATCCGGCCGGACGGCATCGGCTATGGCGAAGCCGCCGCCAAGCTCTCGCAAATGCTCAGCGCCATCCGCCAGCGCCGGCTTTCGGGCGTGCAATTGAAGGACGATACCGGCCGGCTGCTGGACGAAGGCTAGTAATGGACGAGTTCAGCCAACCCGCGCTGTCATTCCGGGACGGCGCCAACGGGTCCGCGCGAAGCGCGGCACGATGACAGGCTCCGCGCCGGACCCGGAATCCAGATGCAAATTCAGTATCCGTTTCTGGATTCCGGGTTCGCTCGCTACGCGAGCGTCCCGGAATGACGGGATGGCTTCACTCCGGCAAGAAATTCATCGCCACGCCGTTGATGCAGTAGCGCAAGCCGGTCGGCGGCGGGCCGTCGGGAAACACGTGCCCCAAATGGCTGCCGCAGCGGCTGCAATGCACCTCGGTGCGGGTCATACCGTAGCTCGTGTCCTCGCTGGTCTCGACCGCGCCCGGCTCGGGATCGTTGAAGCTCGGCCAGCCGGTGCCGCTCTCGAATTTCTTGTGCGACACGAACAGCGGCTGCTCGCAGGCCGCGCACACGAAGGTGCCGGGGCGCTTTTCGAAATTGAGCGCGCAGGAACCCGGCGCCTCGGTGCCGTGCGCGCGCATGATGTCGTATTGCTCGGGGCTCAGGATCTTGCGCCATTCGGCTTCGCTGTGGGTGACGGGGTATTGTTTCGGCATTTGGGTCTCTCCACTTTTCCCGGGCGCAGCGCAGCGCGTCAGCGATGCGCTGCAGACCCGGGATCGTTCATAGCACCGTATCTGTAGCGATCCCGGATCGGCTTCGCCGTCCGGGATGACCGCTTCGCGGTCACTTAATCGCCAGCGGGTTGATCGGCGAGCCCACCGCGCCGGTGATCGGCAAGGCCGGCGCCACGAACAGGAACTCGTAGACCTTGTCGGCGGCGCAGTCGTCGGCCAGCTCCTTGAGCTGGAAAATCTCGCCCATTGTCATGCCCATGATGGGGATGGTGATCCAGTGCCAGGGCTGATTGATACCCGGCTCGCTCTCGTTCGGCCGCACCTCGCAGCCCCAGGTGTCGCTCGCCAAGGCGGCGAGCTCGGTGTCCTTGACGAAATCGAGCGTCTCGAAGCCGAAGCCGGGCGCGTCGCCGCCCGGATAGCCGTCCCAGCTGCCTAGCCTTCTGGCAGCGTTCCATCATGCCGGTGCGCACGATGACATAGTCGCCGCGCTTGAGCGCGACGTTCTGCTTTTTGGCCGTGCCGTAGAGGTCGTCATTGGTGATGGCGTAGCCGTCGTCGAGCGAGTCGACGCCCATGTAGCGCGCCACGTCCAACAGCACGCCGCGCCCGACCATCTTGTTGCGGGTCTTCTCGATGCCGCACTTCTGCGCGCCGGCTGAGGTCACCTCGCGGCAATCGTAGCCGTTCCACATGTAGTCTTCATAGAAGACATGGCCGAGCCCGTCCCATTGCGTGCCGCATTGCAAAGGCATGGTGACCATATCGTCGGCGGCGCGGATGCCGCGCTTGTCGAGCACGCCGGAATAGGCGTCGGTGCCGGTGCGCAGCATGGTGTGGATCGGATTGGTGCGGCCCATGCTCGGATATTTGCTCTTGGCGCCTTGCGGGCCGGTGTGGTCGAAATTGAGCGCCAGCGAGATCACCTTGCCTTTCTTGACCAGCCGCGTGGCGGCGACGATGTCCTCCGGCGTGGTATAATTGAGCGTGCCGACCTCGTCGTCGGGACCCCACTTGCCCCAGTTCTTGTATTTCTCCGCGGCCTCGCGCAGGTCCTGGCGGGTGACTTTCTTGGCGGCCATCCTTGTTTCCCCTTGTGGAAGACGGCTTTTTGCAGCTGGCGCGAATTGAGCCTGCCGGGGGCTGCCATGGCAAGCCCTCCTGCTAGGATGGCGCCAAGCAGGAGAGACGCCCGGCAATGCGCATCGTCGACATCCGCGAAACCGCCATCCCGCTCAAATCGAAGCTGGCCAATTCCAGCTTCGACTTCTCCGAGATGACCACCTCGGTGGTGGCGGTGATCACCGACGTCATCCGCAACGGCAGGCCGGTCTGCGGCTTCGCCTTCAATTCCACCGGCCGCTACGCATGCGGCGCGCAAATGCGCGCGCGCTTCATCCCGCGCATCCTGTCGGCCGACCCGCCGCTGCTGCTCGACGCGCAAGGCCAGCTCGACCCGGAGAAGATCCTCGCCGTCATGCTGAAGCGCGAGAAGGCGGGCGGTCATTCCGAGCGCTCGATCGCCATCGGCACCATCGAAGTCGCGGTGTGGGACGCGCTCGCCAAGATCCTCGACAAGCCATTGCACGCGCTGCTCGCCGAGCGCTTCAGCGGCGGCATTATGCCTAAGCGCGTGTTCTGCTATGTCGGCGGCGGCTGGTACTGGCCGGGCCAAACGATCAATGACCTGCAGGACGAGATGCGCCGCCATCTCGACGCCGGCTACACGCTGGTGAAGATGAAAGTCGGCGGTCTGCCGCTCGCCGAGGACCTGCGCCGGCTCGAAGCCGTACTGACAGTGGTCGGCTCCGGCGATCGGCTGGCGGTCGACGCCAATTGCCGCTTCGAGCGCGAAGAAGCGCTGCGCTACGCCGAGGCTTTGGCGCCGTTCGGCCTGCGCTGGTTCGAGGAGCCCGGCGACCCGCTCGACTTCGCGCTCTACTCGGATGTGGCGGACGCCTATGCCGGCCCGCTCGCCGGCGGCGAGAACCTTTATTCGACGCAGGATGTCGAAAACCTGGTGCGCTGCGGCGGCTTGCGCGCCGACCGCGACGTGATCCAGATCGATCCGCCGCAGGCCTACGGCATCGTGCAGTTTTCCCGCACAGTCGCCATGCTGAAAGGCCACGGCTGGCTGCGCAGCGCGCTGTTTCCGCACGGCGGCAACCAGATGTCGCTTTCAATCGCCGCCGGCTTCGGGCTCGGCGGGGCGGAGTCCTATCCCGGCGTGTTCGGCGATTTCGGCGGCTTCGCCGACGATGCCCGCGTGGAGAACGGCACCCTCACGCTGTCGGACCGCCCCGGCATCGGCTTCGAGGGCCAAGCCGGGCTTTATAAGCACATGCGGCGCTGGCCGGAATTTGAACTAAACCGCGGCACGCAAGTTGCTTGTCATCGGCACGAAGCAATCGTGCGGCATTCTCGGCATTGATTTCGATCAATGCCGCAAGCCGACGCTTGCGAGACAAAATACAATCGGCGCGCTATGGCGCCTGCCCGGAACGTTTATGCGAAGTTTATTCGTCTCCCCCGAGATTTACCCGCTGGCCAAGACCGGCGGGCTGGCCGACGTCAGCGCGGCGCTGCCCATTGCCCTTTCCTCCCTCGGCGTCGACGTCCGCCTGGTGATGCCGGGCTATCCGGAGGCGCTCGATACCGCCGAAGACATCAAGATCGAGGCCCAATGCCGCCACGACGGCGCGCGCACGCGCGTGCTGAGCGCGCGCCTGCCCGACAGCGGCCTGCCGGTCTGGCTGGTCGATTGCCCGACGCTGTTCAGGCGCGAGGGCGGCCTCTACCAAAACACCGCGGGCGAGGACTGGCACGACAACCACCACCGCTTCTCGCTGCTGTCGCGCGTCGCCGCCAAGCTGGCGACCGGCGGGATCGTCGCCGACTGGCGCGCCGACGTGGTGCACGCCAACGACTGGCATACCGGCCTGTTGCCGCTGCTGCTCAAGCAAAGCGCCGGCGCGCCGCCCGCCACGCTGTTCACCATCCACAATCTCGCCTTCCAGGGCCTGTTCCCGGCCGGCGCGCTCGGCGAGCTCAGGCTGCCGGAAGCGCTGATGGGGCCCGACGGCATCGAGTTCTACGGCCGCATTTCGTTTCTCAAGGCCGGTATCCGCTACAGCGACCGCTTCAATACCGTCAGCCCCGCTTATGCGCGCGAGATCCTCACCCCCGAATTCGGCTGCGGCTTCGACGGCCTGCTCAACGACCGCGCCGGCGACCTGAGCGGCATCCTCAACGGCATCGACTGCACCGTCTGGAACCCGGCCGCCGATCCGTTTCTGCCCGCCCGCTTCGACGCGCAGGCCATGGCCGGCAAGCACATCTGCAAGGCCGAGCTGCAGCGCGAGCTCGGCCTCGACCACGCGCCCGAGACGCCGCTGGTGGTCTGGGCGAGCCGCCTCGCCCACCAGAAGATGGCCGACACCGCGCTGGAAATGCTGCCGGCGCTGATGGAGCGCGACGTGCAATTCGCGCTTATCGGCGAAGGCGATCCGGCCTATGAGCGCGGCTTTGCCGAGCTGGCGCAGGTCTATCCCGGCCGCGTCGCCGCCCATATCGGCTATGACGAGGCGCTGGCGCACCGCTTCTACGCGGCCGGCGACATCCTGCTGCATCCCTCGCGCTTCGAGCCCTGCGGCCTGACCCCGCAATACGCCATGCGCTACGGCACCATCCCCGTGGTCACCAACGTCGGCGGCCTGACCGACACGGTGCGCGACGCCGGCGCCCAGGCCATGCGCGAGCGCACGGCGACCGGCTTCAGCTTTGAGCAACAGAGCGCGTCCGCCATGCTCGCCTGCCTCGACCGCGCCTTTGACGCCTATGCTCAGCCGGTCGCCTGGCGCCGGCTGCAGCGCCAGGCCATGGGCCAGGATTTCGGCTGGCAGGCCTCGGCCACGCAGTATCTCGCGCTTTACCGCGAGCTGGCGCCGCTCGCCCCGGCGGTCGAAGGCGAGCCGGTGCCGCTGGCGCCGGCCGCCGCCGAAGACGAGCCGATCGCCGCCGCCTGACAGCCCGGGCCATGGATCGCGCCTTGCGCCCTGCCCGCCGCCCGTGGGCTTGATCCGGCCCGCGCTCCCGCCTCAATATGCGCCCGGGGAGTAAGGCCATGGCGCAGAAATCGATGCATCAACCCGGGCTGCTGGTGGCACCGCTGACGCCGTTCACGCCCGACCTGCAGCTCGACGTGGGCGCGCTGCGCCGGCAGATCGACTACGTGGTCACCGACTGCAACGCCACCATGGTGGTGGCCGCCGGCGTGGAAGCGCAGGAATACACCTATCTCAGCTTCGATGCGCGCAAGGACCTGATCCGCCGCACTATCGATCTCGTGGACACGCGCCGGCCGGTCATGGTCGGCATCTCGCATCCCTCGTTCAAGACCGCGATCGAGCTCGCCCAATACGCCGAAAAGCTCGGCGCCGCCGCCGTGCAGGTGCTGGCGCCGCTGCGCGCGCATGGCGGACCGCCGAGCGAGGCCGATCTGGTCGCCTATTTCGAGGCGATCAGCCGCGAAGTCTCGCTGCCGATCGTGCTCTATCTCAATCCCGGGCCGGGCGCCGAGGTCTCGATCCCGGCGACCATCGCGCTGTCGCGGCTGCCCAAGGTGCAATACGTCAAGGAGAGCTCGCGCGATCTCGCGCGCGTGTCGCGGCTGATCGTGGAGATCGACCACGCCGGCCACGCCCGCTACTTCACCACGATGCAGATGCTGCTGGCGACGCTGATGCTGGGCGGCTCCGGCGCCACCATGCCGCCGCCGGCGGCCGAGATCGCCAACAAGGTGGTACAGGCCTACATGGCCGGCGAGCACGCCAAGGCGGCCGAGCTGCAATTGCAGTTCGCGCTGTTTCCGGCGCGCTGGATGCATCGCGGGCTCACCCCCACCATGAAGGCGGCGATGCGGCTGATCGGACTGCCGGTCGGCGATCCCTATCCGCCCTATGCCAAGCTCGACGACAAGGAAGTGGCGGCACTCGCCGAACTGCTCAAGACCACCGCGCTTTCCGAGCGCGGCGTGCTGGCGCAGGATTAGGCTCCAGGGCGCGGCGGCCGCGCGCGTGCAGGGCTTGGCCGACTCGCAGGCCATCCTGGTCACCAAGCCGGTGGTCGAAAACCCGCAAGTTTCCAAGCTGCTGGAAGTCTGCAAGCTGGCGCCGCAAGCGCAGCACGCCACCCTGCGCGGGCTCTCCGACAAGGTGACGATCTACCAGATCCCCTATCAATAGGCCGACGCTTCCATGCGCCGCCCGCCGGTCAGGCCCAGACCCTCGTCCACCGGGCCGGGCACCCAGCCGTCGCCGGGCAGCGGCGTAATCATGATATCGGCCACCAGCCCTTGCCGCAGCGACGGATCGAAATAGTGCATGACCTGCTGGTTGAGATCGATGACGCGTCCCGGCTTGAGCGGCCCGACGTCGTTGATCTTGACGACAACGCGCTTGCCGCCGCTTTCGATCAGCGCGTAGTGCGGGCGATAGTCCTTGCCGTAGCCGATGCCGCCGAAATCGCCGCGCAGGTCGGTTTGGATGGCCGCGGTCCAGGCCGAGGGATCGTAGAGCTCGCCGGAGGCGGTTTGGATGCCGCCTTCCTGGTAGCCGGGCCGGTAGGGATTGTACATCGAGGCCACGCCGATGATGCCGACGCCCAGGTCTTCCGCTTTGGTTTGCGCGAGCATCGATCGGCTGATGGCGATTTGCGCCGGCCGGAACCGGTCGGCGAAGGTGATCGGCCGCACCTCGCACAGGAAAGGCGCAACGCCGGCGGCGAACATGCGTCTGCCGCTCACCTTGCCATTGGCGTCAAGCGCCGGCGCGTGTTTCGCCGGCGCGGCCGGCGGCGCCGATTTGGACTTCGCGGATTTTTTAGCGGCAGCGGATTTGACGGAAGCGGTTGGAGATTTGGCCGTCGCGGCGGGCAACGAAGCAATCATCACCGCGACGCCGCACAGCGCGGCGCTCAGGCGGACCACCATTTCGGAATTCCCCTCGGCTTTTTTGGCCCCCCGGCCGAGTCGGGAGCTAAGAGAGCACCTCGTGCGAATTGAAGGCGAGAATTGGGTTATTTCTGGATACGCGTGCCGCGCCGGCGAATTCCGCCTTGCACTTTTCGTTTTATCCACCCGTGAGGGAACAATTCGCTTGCGCCACAATTCGAGAACTGGAACCATTTGGCGCGATCGCCGCATTGATTAGCCCCGCATGTGATTAGCCGCGCATGGCCGAATCCCCGGGTTCAGGCATTTCCAGCGAATTACGGCGCGAAGCGCGCATTGTCGGCCTGCTGTTCGCCTCCACCACCAGCATGATCGGCTCGGGCTGGCTGTTCGGCGCCTTTCACGCCGCCAAGATCGCCGGTCCCTTGAGCATCTGGAGCTGGGTGGTCGGCGCCGTGATCATCATGCTGATCGCGCTGTGCTTCGCGGAGCTGGCGGCGCTGTTCCCGCGCAGCGGCGCGCTGGTGCATATGAGCCACGCCAGCCACGGCGAGGGCCTCGGCCGGCTGTGGGGCTGGATGCTGTTCCTTTCCTATGTCCCGGTGCCGCCGGTCGAGGCCGAGGCCATCGTGACCTACGCCAACAACTACCTGCCGTTCTTGATCCAGCCGCATAACAACGGCGTGTTGACGGCGACCGGCTTCGCCGTCTGCGTGGCGCTGCTCGGCCTGCTGGCGGCGCTCAACCTCTTGGCGGTGCGGCTGCTGCTCAACGTGAATTCCACCATCACCTGGTGGAAGATCGGCGTGCCGCTCATGACCATCGTGGTGCTGATCGCCGCCAGCACCCATTGGGACGTCTGGCATGTCGACCCGGGCAGCTACAGCTTCGACGGCATTTTCACCGCGCTGCCGGCGGCCGGCATCGTGTTCAGCTATCTCGGCTTTCGCACCGCCATCGACCTCGGCGGCGAAAGCTCCAACCCCGGCCGTCACATCCCCATAGCGGTGATCGGCTCGGTGCTGATTTCAGCCATCATCTACATTCTGCTGCAGGTTGCCTTCATCATGGCGCTGCGCCCGTCCGACCTGGCGCATGGCTGGGCTAATCTGACCTTCACCGGCGAGGCCGGACCCTTCGCCGGTCTTGCCGCCACGCTCGGCATCGGCTGGATGGCGACGCTGCTTTATATCGACGCTTATGTTTCGCCCGGCGGCACCGGCCTGATGTATGTGACGGGCGGCTCGCGCATTCTCTTCGCGGTCGGCGAGATGCGCGCCGGCCCGCGCTGGCTGATGCTGCTCAACAAGGCGAAGGCGCCGTGGCTGGCGGTGCTGATCATGTGGGTAGCCGGCATTTTGTTCCTGCTGCCGTTTCCGGCTTGGCAGTTGATGGTGAACTACATCACCTCGATCACGGTGCTGACCTACGGGCTGGGGCCGATCGTGCTGCTGGTCATGCGCCGCAATCAGCCGACCTTGCGCCGGCCGTTCAAGCTGTGGGCGGCCGAGATCCTCGCGCCCATTGCTTTCATCTGCAGCAACTGGATCATCTATTGGACCGGCTTCAAGGCCACGACCTTTCTGTTCTGCCTGGTCGCCGGCGGCTTTGCGCTTTACGCCCTGTATTACCATTACATCGCCAAGAAGCCGCGGGAGGATTTCGGCTGGCGCTACATCGCCTGGCTGCTGCCCTGGTTCGGCGGCATGTGGTTGCTGTCGGCCTTGAGCGACGTCGGCGGCGGCTTCGGCGTGCTCGGCTTTTGGACCGGCGTCGCGCTGGTCGCGGCCTGGAGCCTCTTCGTCATCATGCTCGCCTTGCGCTCAGCGCTGCCGGCGATAGAGACCGCCAAGATCATGGTGCACATGGAAACCATGTGAGCCGGCGGCGGCATTCCGGCTATTTGGCGAGGGTCGGGTCCTTTTCGATCACTTGCATGACCGGCAGCTTCGCGTTCGCCTTTTGGAAGCACGCCGTCTGCAATTTCTCGGCATTTTGCTTGAGCTTCTGCGGTTCGAGAACCGTAATGCCCTGCTTGCCGTGGAAATAGCCGCTGAGCCAGATGGCGATGTCCCTGGGGTCCGCCACGCTGAAGCCCAGGTACTGCTCGCAGGTGATCTTGGCGACGTCGACGGTGACTTGCGCGCGCGCAGCCGGCGCCACCAGCAGCGCGACAAGCATCACGAGCGGCTTTGCGCTTTTCATGCGCCGATTCCGTTTCATGCGGAGCGGACGCGGAAGGCCACGATGATCAGCGCCACCCCCTGGATCAGCAGCAGCACGCCGAAGACAAGCGGGACCGCGAGCGCCGCCATCAGCGGCGCGCTGAGCAGCAGCACCCCGATGACGAAATTGATGACGCCGAGGAAGAACGATGCGATCCCGCCGCCGGTGAATCCGCCGATGATTTCGAGCACGCCCATGATCAGCCCCTGCACGCCGAGCACGATGACGATCACCGCCGGCACGGTCAGCGCGGCGAGCAGCGGATGGTGCAGCACGACGAGCCCGGCAAAGATGCCGACGATGCCGATGAGCAGCGACCATATCCACGGCACCGAGCGATCCACGAAGACCCGCACCAGGGCCATGACGCCGGTGAACAGCCAATAGAACCCGAGAAAGGTTACCAGCACGATCAGCGTCGCGCCGGGATCGGTGAGCAACATGAGACCCAGAAGTATCCCCGCCACGCCCTGCAGCAGGAAAACCCACCAGATGCTCGATTGCCGGGTCGGCATTGCGATGGTTGACATGACCTGAGCGCTCCTCGGCGCTGGCTTTATAATACCGCGATGAGCGGCCGGACCGATGAACTAATCAAGTCGGAGATAGAACCAAAGGTTCCTCAAGATGCCTTGAAGCGAATCAAAACGAACGTTTTTATGCAAATCGGAGAGAGCTTCGATGCGCCGCGCCGTGGGATACACGCGGCAACGACACGACCTGAGCTGACCGCACGGGCTGTTCAGCGAGCGAAATATTGTCTAGGATTCCGCCACGCTCCTGGTCGGGCATTCGCTAGGAGGTTCACATGCGGGCCGCTCTTTGCACGCTCGTCGCCCTGCTCTGCATGGCGAGCATCAGCTACGCCGCCGATGCCGATAAAGACAAAAAGATCATCGAGAAGAACATCAAGATGCCGTCGCTCGACTTCAACGGCTATTCGGCGCAATTCGACACCGATCTGTCGCGCCAGCAGGACACGTTTGATCCGCCCGGCACGTCGCAATTCCGCAACGACAACGTACACCCCTATTTCGGCCTGAAGTTTTCCAAGCCGCTGAAGTAGACGGAAACGCTGACGGCTAGGCCAGCGCTTCCGCCGCGGCTTGCGCCTCCGGCACCACGTCGTAGGCGTAGAGTTTTTTGCGAAACTCGGCATGCGCCTTGATCTCGGCGTCGCGCAGGCCGAGGTCGGAATAGGCGGAATCGTAGCGCAAGCCGTTCTCGCGCGCGCCGCGCTGCACTTGCGCCACCCGTTCGCGCCGCAGCCGCTCATAGGCAAGAAGCGCCGCCGGCGCCGTCTTGCGCGTCGCTCGCGCGAGGATCGTCGCCAGCGCCATGCCGTCCTCGATCGATTGGTTGGCGCCCTGCCCGAGATGCGGCAGCATCGGATGCGCCGCGTCGCCGAGCAGGCTCAGCCGCCCCTTGGTCCAAGTCGGCAGCGGCTCGCGGTCGTACAGCGCCCAGCGGAAGGTGTTTTCCACCGCGCGCAGCACGCGCTCGATGCGCGCGTCCCAGCCGGCGAATTCGCGGCGCAGCACCTGCGGATCGCCGGGCGCCGACCAGGATTCCTTCATCTCCCGGTCGGCCGGCACGAAGCCGACATAATTGATGAGCTGGCCGGCGCGCACCGGAAAGGCGAGGAAGTGCTTGCTCGGGCCGAGCCACATCTGCCAGCGGTCGGTCGGCCAATCCGCGATGCGCTCATGCGCCACCACGCCGCGATAGGCGATGGTGCCGTGGAAAACCGGTTTCGACGGCGGAAACACGAAGGGCCTGAGCTCGGAATGGATGCCGTCGGCGCCGATCACCACGTCGGCTTCGGCGCTGGCGCCGTTCTCGAACGATACGCGCGCGCGCTCGTCACTTTGCGCAAAGTCGGTGGCGCGGTGGCCGGTGTGCACCACGCCGTCCGGCAGCGCCTCGGCCAGGAACGCGACGAAATCGGCGCGGTGCATGCCGAAGGTCGCGTTCCAGCCGGAGGCGTCCGCCACCTGCACCGGCGCAATCGGCGCGCCGTCGTGCCGGAAATAATGCGAGCCGGTGCCGACCCGCGCGCCCCATCGCTCCACCGCCGGCCCCAGCCCTACCCTGTCCAGTTGGCGCACACTGTTGGGTGTCAGGAACACCCCGGCGCCGACCTCGCCAAGTTCAGGCGCCTGCTCATAGACCGACACCTTGAGGCCCTGCGCGTTCAGCGCATTGGCGGCGAACAGGCCGCCGATGCCGCCGCCCACGACGATCACGCTCGGCCGCTCGTCCACCATGTCAGGCTCCCCGCCGCCGGCTCACGACAGACCCGCAAGCCAGGTGGTGGTGGCCGGCACGAATATGACGATGGCGATGCGCACCAGGTCCGACAAGAAGAACGGGATGATGCCCTTGAACGTCTCGGTCATCGGGACGTCCTTAGCCATCGAGTTGATGACATAGACGTTAAGCCCTATCGGCGGCGTGATTTGCCCGACCTCGATCAGGATGAGTACCAATATGCCGAACCAAACCGCCACCGCGTCGTGCGACATGCCGAAGTCGAGCTTGAGAATCAGCGGCAGGAACACCGGAATGGTCACCAGCATCATTGCCAGGCCGTCCATCAGGCAGCCGAGCACCAGATAGATGAGCACGATGGCCGCCAGGATCGTGTAGGGCGGCCAGCCGGTGCCCGCCACCCATTGCGCCAGCGCCTGCGGCAGTTGCGACAGCGCCAGGAACGAGGAATAGAACTCGGCGCCGATCAAAATAAGAAAGATCATGCCGCTGATCTTGGCGGTCTCCAGGATCGCCGCCTTGATGCCGGCAAGCCGCATGCCGCCCACCGTCCAGGACAGTGCGCCGGTCGCCGCTGCGCCGACCGCGGCGCCCTCGGTCGGCGTGAACACGCCCCAATAGATGCCGCCGATCACCACCAGGAAGATGACCAGCACCGGCCACACCGCCCCCAGGCTATGGAAGCGCTCGCGCCAACCCGCGCGCGCAACCGCCGGCCCCGCTTGCGGAAACACGCGGGTATAGGCCCAGATCGCCGCGCCGTAGCCGAAGGTGGCGATGATGCCCGGCACGATCGCGGCCAGGAACAATTGCCCGAGCGATTGCTCGGTCAGAATCGCGTAGATCACCAGGATGATCGACGGCGGGATCAGGATGCCGAGCGTGCCGCCGGCGGCGAGCACGCCGGTCGCCAGCGCCCCGGAATAGCCGTAGCGGCGCATCTCCGGCAGCGCGATCGTTGCCATGGTGGCGCCGGTCGCCACCGACGAGCCGCAGATCGCGCCGAAGGCCGCGCAGCCGCCGATGGTCGCCATGGCGATGCCGCCACGGTAATGCCCGACCCAGGCCAGCGCCGAGCGGTAGAGCGACTGGCTGATGCCGCCTTGCGCGGCGAACTGGCCCATCAGCACGAACAGCGGAATGACCGTGAGCTCGTAATTGGCCACGCGCGAATAAGGCACTTCGCTCATCAGCCCGAGCAGCGGCCGCCAGCCGGCGATCAGGCCGAAGCCGAGCGCGCCGCTCACCAGCATGGAGATGGCGATCGGCATGCGCAGCACGATGAGCACAATCATCAGCGCAAACAGCGCGGTGCCGACTTCCAGATGCATCATCGCCGCGTTTCCCCGCCGGCAACGCGCATCAGGCAGACGAGCGCCAGCAGCGCCATGGACGGAACCGCGACGGCGTAGGCCCACCAGGCCGGAATACCGATCAGGATCGAGGTCTCGCCGCTGGCGTATTTCTCGACGAGCCCGGCCGCCAGCCGCCAGGTCAGCAACAGCGCCACCGCGGCGAACACCAGGTCGTTGACGACGTCGAGCGCGCGCCGGTGGCGTTCGGAAAGCGCGGCGGTGAAGAACTCGGCCGCGATGTTGCCGCCGACCGCGTGCGTGTAGGGAAAGAACAGGAATACGCCGACGGCGCAGGTGATCTCCACCAGCTCGTAGTCGCCTTGCACCGGCGCGCCGAAAGCGTAGCGGCCGATCACGCTGACCACCGTGATGACGGCCGCCGCCACCAGGAACACGCCGCCCGCCAGCGCCAGCGCGCGCGTTACGGCCTGCAAGGCCCGGTTCATTTGGCCTTGGCTTCTGCCTTGTATTTGGCGACCAGCTGCTCGGCGTCCGCGACCATCTGCTTGCCGGGCAGACCCTTGGCGTCCATGTCCTTGATCCACTTCTGGTAGACCGGCTCGGTCGCCTTGCGCCAGCGAGCCTGCTCGGCTGCCGGCACATCGATGATCGGATGGTTGAGCTTCTTGGCGCGCGCGATGCCGCGCATATCGTCCGTCTCCCAGCGCCGCCCGAGCGCGATGGCGAGCTTTTCGCCGGAATTTAAATCGATCGCCTTCTTGAGATCCGCCGGCAGCTTCTCGTAGCTCTGCTTGTTCATCAACAGCGCCAGCGTCGGCTCATGCACCGTGGTCTCGGTGTGGAACTTGGCGACGTCGATGGTGCGGATCGCGAGCGCGATCGACCATGGCGCGATTACGCCATCGACCACGTCGTGCATCATCGCCTCGGTCATTTTCAGCCCGGGGATCGGCACCGGGGTGGCGCCGAGCGCCGACAGCGCCGCGCTCGAGATGCGCGAGGGCGTGCGCAGCTTCAGCCCTTTGAAGTCCTCCAACTTCTCGACTTTGCGCGTCTTCATATGGATGACGGAAATGCCGGCCGAGTGGAACACGATCGGGTGCACCGCGCCCCATTCCTTCTGCCCGTATTTCCTGAGGAACGCGTCGATCGCCGGCGACACCACATGCGCGGGCGCGCCGATGAAGGGCAGCTCGAAGGCCGAGGTGATCGGGAACAGGCCCGCCTTGTAGCCGGGCAGCGTCCAGCCGATATCGACCACGCCGTTCTTGACCTGGTCGTAGATGTCCGGCGCCTTGCCGCCGAGCTGCATGGAGCCGTACATCTCGATTTTGAGCTTGCCGCCGGAATCCTTCTCGACGCTCTTGCTCCACCACAGCAGGCTCTTATACGAGCCGGAAACCGGCGGCACGTGGGTGTGCAGGCGCAAGGTGACCGCGGCCTGCGCGAAGGCCCGGCCCACGAACGGGCTGGCCACCTGCAGCGCGCCGATGGCGAGCCCGGCTTTCAGGATGTTTCGCCGCCCGGCGGCGTCGATAATTTTCTTGGACATCGCATTCCTCCCCTGGAACGCGAACGTTATCCGAACGAACCGGCGATGGAAACCGACACCACGGTCGCCGCGTCTACCGGCGGCGCGCTCGTTCGCACAGGAGGCTTGCCGGCTTTTTTGCGCGGCATTTTGGCGACCGAAGCCGGCCTCGGCGCCGCAGAACCGGGCCGGCAGGCCGGTTTTCCCGCAACACCCGCCCCTGGAAGGAGCCCTAGATCGGCCGCCGCACTCCACGCTATAATGCCCGGTCTTTCATGAACGCCGAATCGAGCCGCCGATTTTCATGCGCCGCCATCCTCTACTTGCACTACCGGTCATAGCCGCGTTGTCGCTCACGCTCGCCGGCTGCAATATTTGTCCGTGGTTTTCGGGCACCCGCGTGTTGCAGGTCGAATGCGTCAAGGACACCGGACTGGATCGCGACAAACGCTGCCTCAAGCCGGAACGGCTGACCAGCGAGATCGAGATCAGGGTCAATAAGACCACCCGGCAGGTGCACGTCTCCTTCGTGAACAGCCGGGGCGAATGGTATCGCAAGGATTTCATCCTGAACGATTGCGCTATCAAGGATGCCGGCAACTGGAGCTGCACGAAGACCACCGGCGAACGCGGCACCCGCGTCTTCATGGTCAGCGAGTTCGGCATGGCGGATAGGCGCTACTATCATTCGCTCACCGGCCAGGATCCGGCGTTTTACGCGTCCGGCATATCGGGGCTGACCTATTGGGCCTGGCACTTCGGCTTGATCAGCAAGGCCGTCGCGCTCAGGCTCTGGGGCTATTCCCCGACTACCCACCTGCTTTAGACCTACTGACGGCGCGACCAATCGCGTCGATTACGCGCCGCGACGCACTAAGAAGGTACATCGAACGAAACGTTCGTTTTTCATGAATGAACGAGGTATCACGCCGCGAGACTCTTCTTTTGCTTTACACCTGCTGGCACAAGGCTTTAGAAAGCCGCTCCTGACGATCGGGCGACCGTCTCCGTCTTCATCTAAATATTCGAATGATTGAAAGCGGACGCTCCGTCGGCTAACCTACGCTTAAAATCTAGTCTCATCGGGGGAAACGTTCGGCAATGTTCAGCACCAATCCGTTCGCCGCTGCTTTCGACGTCCATCCCGCCGGTCGTCATGCAGACGTATGTCGTCGTCATGATCATCCTGGTTGCCGGCGGCACCCTGGTCGACGTCCTGCACAAGAAGAGCGCCCAGTACTTCTTCGCCAACTGGCGCAACGTGAAGAAAAAAGGCCAGCCGGTCGGCGGCGGCCAGATGGCCGGGATCGCGGTGCAGACCGCCGTCGTGGACGTCATGACGTCGGCCGAATTCTGCAATCAGAAGCGCCGCATCGCCCACCTGCTGACCATGTACGGCCTGGTGATCAATATCGTCGCCACCGTAATCCTGGTGTTCCGGTACCCGACGGTTGCCGCGCCTGTGCACGCCATCATCCCGCAGCTCTGGTACATCGGCGCGCTGATGGTCTGCGTCGGCGGCTACTGGTTCTGGTTCTTCATCCGGGCCGACGTCTCCGCCGAAGGCCAAACGCCGTTCCGCCTGATGCGCGCCGACTTGTTCATCGTCTCGCTGCTGGCGAGCCAGACCTTCGGCCTGATCTGGGCCTATGCGCAGTCGACCGGCCACGTCAGGTCGTCTTATGTGTTGCTAGCGCTCTACCTCATCGCCACCACGATGCTGTTCGGCGCGATCCCATGGTCGAAGTTCTCGCACATGTTCTTCAAGCCGGCCGCGGCGTTCGAGAAGAGAGTATCCAAGGCCAATGGCTCGGCCCAGAACTTGCCGACGCTGACCCGTGACGATCCTGAACAACAGAAAAGACCCTCCATGGAACTGTTGCGAGACGCTCCCATGAATATGGGACTTGGCATCAAGCGCGAAGCGCCCCGCCACTATTAAAAAACAGCCCGCAAGTTCTGTTGGAACAGATAAGGAGCCGGACTTATGCCTACCTTCGTCTATATGACAAGGTGCGACGGATGCGGACATTGCGTCGACATCTGTCCCTCGGACATCATGCACATCGATCCGACCTATCGCCGCGCCTACAACATCGAGCCCAGCATGTGCTGGGAGTGCTACTCCTGCGTCAAGGCTTGTCCGCAGCATGCGATCGATGTGCGCGGATATGCCGACTTCGCCCCGCTCGGTCACAGCGTTCGCGTCGACCGCGACGAACAGAAAGGCACGATCGCCTGGAAGATCAAATACCGCAACGGCACGGAAAAGAACTTCCTGTCGCCGATCACCACCAAGCCCTGGGGGACGGCGATCCCCAAGCTCGCGGATGTTCCCGGGCCCAGCAAAGACATGCGCGACGGCCAGATGCTTTACAATGAGCCAAAGTGGATCCGCATGGACGACGGCGGTTTGCATACCCTTCAGGCAGCCGGTCTCAAGCTGAAGAAAGGCGTGTATTACTGATGGCTTACAAAACGATCGTCGAAGACGGCATCGACATTCTGGTCGTCGGTGCGGGCCTTGGCGGCACCGGTGCCGCCTGGGAGGCGAGATTCTGGGGTCAGAACAAAAAGATCGTCATTGCCGAGAAAGCGAACATCGATCGCTCCGGCGCGGTCGCCCAGGGTCTCTACGCCATCAACTGCTACATGGGCACCCGCTGGGGCGAAAATAAACCGGAGGACCATGTCCGCTACGCGCGCATCGACCTGATGGGGTTGGTGCGCGAAGACCTGCTGTTCGATATGGCCCGTCACGTCGACTCCACGGTGCACCAGTTCGAAGAGTGGGGCCTGCCCATCATGAAGGACCCGAAAACCGGGCGCTATCTGCGTGAGGGGCGATGGCAGATCATGATTCACGGCGAGTCCTACAAGCCCATCGTGGCCGAGGCCGCCAAGAAATCCGCGGACAAGGTGTTCAATCGGATCTGCGTCACCCACCTGCTGATGGACGACGGCAAGGAGAACCGGGTCGCCGGCGCCGTCGGCTTCAATGTGCGCACCGGCAACTATCACGTCTTCAAATCCAAGACCGTGATCTGCGGCGCGGGCGGGGCTTCCAATATCTTCAAGCCGCGTTCGGTGGGCGAAGGTTCCGGCCGTACCTGGTATGCGCCCTGGTCGTCCGCGTCCGCCTATGGGCTCATGATCGACGCCGGCGCCAAGATGACGCAGATGGAAAACCGCATCGTGCTGGCGCGTTTCAAGGACGGTTACGGCCCGGTCGGCGCCTACTTCCTCCACCTGAAGACCTATACGCAAAATTGCTTGGGCGAGGAGTACGAATCCAAGTGGTTCCCCGAGCTGCAGAAAATGGTCGGCAAGGAATATCTCGATCCGGAAGCTTCACACTTGACCCACAGGCCGATCCCGACCTGTCTACGAAACCATTGCATCATCAGTGAAGTGAATGCAGGCCGCGGACCCATTCACATGGTGACCATGAAGGCCTTCCAGGATCCCCATCTGGAGGAGGTCGGCTGGGAGAACTTCCTCGGCATGACCATCGGCCAGGCGGTCCTCTGGGCTTCGACCGACGTGGACCCCAAGAACGAGAACCCCGAACTGACCACATCCGAGCCCTACGTCATGGGCTCGCATGCGACCTGCTCGGGCGCCTGGTGCTCGGGTCCCGAGGACGTTTCTCCCCCTGAATATTTCTGGGGCTACAACCGCATGACGACGATCGAAGGTCTGTTCGGCGCCGGTGACGCGGTTGGCGGCACGCCGCACGCCTTCTCATCCGGCTCGTTCACCGAAGGCCGTCTCGCCGCGAAGGCCGCCTGCAAATATATCGACGACGGCAAGGGCGAAGGCATTGTCGTGTCCGAGGAGCAGATCAACCGCCGCAAGAAAGAAATCTACAAGCCGCTGGAGCATTACAAGGTCTACCGCAACGAGATCGTGGCGGGCGATGTCAATCCGCACTACATCAATCCCAAGCAGGGCCTGGACCGTCTGCAGAAGCTGATGGACGAGTATTGCGGCGGGGTGACCGTCAGCTACATGACCAACGATAAGCTCCTGAATATCGGTCTCAAGAAGCTCAAGATCATGGAGGAAGACCTCGAGAGCCTGGCCGCGGAGAATATTCACGAGTTGCTGCGTGCGTGGGAGCTGAAGCACCGGCATCGCGCCGCGGAGTGCGTTACGCAGCACACGCTGTTCCGCAAGGAGACCCGCTGGCCGGGCTACTACTACCGCGGCGACGCCATGAAGGTGGACGACGCAAACTGGCACGTGCTGACCGTGTCGCGTCGCGACCCGAAGACCGGCGAATACACCATGGAGAAGGCGCCTTGCTATCACCTGGTTGGTGACGACGAGTAGTCATGTCCCCAGGCAGGAGTTCACGTTGAGCTGCTGCCTGGCGCAAAAGAGACCGGCATGTCGAGTGTTTTGAGCCCTATAAAGCCGGTCTCTTCCGGTCACAGAGAGCCGCGCGTGAACATTATTGAAAAGACCGATGAGGAGATACAGGCCCTAGCCGATCCCCTGTGGCGCGACCTCGTGAAAAATTCCAACGAAGGCAAATACGGTGAATTCGTCAAGGATTTTTCCAGCGACTTGGCGCGTGCCATGAATCAAGTCGAGGCCGGCCACCAGTTCGCAAACAGCGAACTGGCCCGCAACCTGTCTGGGCACTTCGACTATCTCGGCATTATCCGCAGGGGCGAACACGTGACGGTTCTTTACCGGCAACGGAGCACCAAGAAAGCGGGCGAATGGCTCGGCAGACTTGTCCTCGGCTATGAAAATGAAAAAGTCAGGATTTTCGGTGCGTCCATCTTCTGACCAGTTGGCTCGGGCTAGACATGAGTGAAACCATCCGGGACGGCAAGTTTGTCGGCCTGACCTACAAGGTGACCGACAAGAAATCGGGGCACGTCCTCACCATGGTCGAATTCCCGTTGGGCTATGTTCACGGACACAATGAAATTCTGGCCCCTTCCGTCCATATGGAACTGGAGGGCAAGTCCGCCGGCGACGTCATCGATGTGCCGATCGACGGCAATCAGATCTTCGGCCCTCGAGACGAGTCGCTGGTTTTTACCGATCACATCGACAACGTTCCCGAGGAGTATCGGCAACTCGGCACCTCCATCCTCATGGAAAACGACAAAGGCCAGACCCGCAGCTTTCTCGTGACGCGGATCGACGACGAGACACTGACCGTCGACGGCAACAATCCGCTTTGCGGCAGAGAGGTCGTCTTTACGCTTAAGATAGTGACTGTGCGCGACGCGACCGACGAAGAAACCAGGGCGGGCGGGGCGATCGCCGCCGAGGCGGATATCGACCCGTCACTCATGCGACCTGTTTGAAGGCATCGGAAAAATTTCCACTGCAATCCCGGCTTCACGGCAAAAGGTGACATATGAGCGATGCAAAACCCACCACCACCAAAGTCCCTGACGGACACGCGCGTTTTTTGACAACGCGTCAAAAACAGCCAAACGAAAAGGGCTTCGTCGGTTACGAAACCGTCTGGGAACCGTTCCAGAAGGAAGCCGAATACAAGACGCCGAAAAAGCCGTAGGCGTCATACCGTGGCATAGATGAGCCGGATCGCGCGATTGAGCGGGCGCGGAGCGCCGGCGGATTTTACGGCTACTGCGGCCGTTCCGCGCCGCCCGGAAACGGCGCGGGCTGCGCCGGCGCCGGCAAGCCGGGGATCGTCCGATCGAAGCCCGGCAAAGGCGCGTTTTCGGGCGATGCCGCCGGCGCGACCGCCGGCGGCGGGGGAGCGCGTTTCGGCAACAGCGCCGCCCCGCCATAGAGCAGGCCGATCGCCAAGAGCCAGCTGCCGAGGATGCGGCCGAAGACCGCAAACCAGCGTTGCCGGAAAGCGCGCAGGGTCAGCGTCACGGCAGCGATGATCCAGCAGGCAAGCAAGAGCGGCGCCCAGGTATAGGCCGGCGCGTGCAGGCTGGGGTCGGTCAGCTTGATGACCAGCGCCAGCATGGCGCCGACGATCAGCGCCGCGATCGGCGTCAGCCACGACCACAGCCTGGCGCCGGCGGCAAGCGCAGCGCCAACCGCCAGGAACGCGATCGGGCCGGCGAAGAACAGATGGGTCGCCGCCTGCGGCACGTGATCGAGCAGCCGCAGCAACCTGTCTTCCGCCCATAGGCCGCCGGCGATGCCGAGCGCAAACAGCAATAGCGCGGCGGCGAGCGAACGCGCGCCGACGAGCGCGCAAGCCGCGCCGAGACCGACCAGCGGCAGCATGCGCTCGGGCGTCAGCACGTCCGCCAGGATCCAGCGGGCGAGCGGGTTGGCGTCGGCCGCCGGCAGCAGCGCGGCGACGCCAAGCGCGAACAGTCCGGCCAAAGCCGGGCCGCTCCAGCGCAGCGCCGGTCGCAAGACGCGCGGCTGCGCGTCAGGTGGCGAGCAGAGCGGGGACAAGGAAGTAGATTCCGCCAAGGCCGATCAGCGCGCCCAGCCCGCGCGCCAGCAATCCGCCGACCGGCTTGTGGAGCGCGAGCCCGACGCCGATGCCGAACAAATGGATCATGCCGGTCGCCAGCACAAAGCCGATGGCGTAGTCGGCCGGATCGGCCGCCAGCGGCAGCTCGGCGCCGTGGGCGTAGCCGTGGCACAGCGCGAAATAAGCGATCAGGGCGAGCGCGATCCATTCGGCCGGGCGCCAGGCCAGCGCGATCGCCAGCCCCAGCGCCATGATCGAGAGCGCGATGCCGATCTCGATCGCCGGCAAGGGCAGGCCGGCCATGCCGGCAACGCCGCCGATCACCATGATGAGCGGGAAAGTGACCGGCAGCGTCCACACCGAGCGCCCGCCCATCTGCGCGCCCCACAGGCCGACGGCGAACATCGCCAGGAAATGGTCGGGCCCGGTCAAGCGGATGCGCAAAACCGCTGCCGAAACCGCCCTGCGCGCCCTGGATGATGTGGGCGGCCGCGGTTTGCGGCAGCAAAGCCAGCCCGAGAACGGCTGCCGCGCAAACCCGCGCTATTCGCGTAACTGGCATTTTGGCTGCTACTCCCGCCCCGGAATCAGCCGCCCCTTGGCCGCATCATGTCACAGAACAGCCAAGTCGTGGCCGCCGAATAAGGCATGAGCATAGCAGGCGAAAACCTTGGCAAAAGCGCTTGCGAGCGACTGAGCGACCGCCGGCATGGTCGCGGGGTCGTACCACAAATGCGGATTGTCACCGGCTTTCTTGTGCACGAGTTGAGCGGCAACGATCACCGTGCGCCCCGGCCGTGTGGCGACGTTGAGCAGCTTCGGCATCCAAGGGTCGTAGTCGGCGCCGTTATAGATGATGATGTCCGCCGATGTTAACTCGCGGACGACCGCTGGCGATGTTTCGAACAGGTGCGGGTCCTGGTCCGGATTGCTCATGACGCTGGTCACTTCGACCTGCGCGCCCCCGATCTGCTGGGCGACGCCGCCATAGAAATTTTCCGCTGCGACCAATTTGATCGCAGCACCGGCCGCACTGGACGTCGTGGCGCAAGCGAGGGCGAAGATAAAGGCGAAGACGATGTCGACAGCGCTTTTCATGCGTATGCTCCCTCTCCCTGTCAGTTTCTGATTAATGTTATATTATAACATTACATAACGCAAGCGGCAGCCGCAGCTCGCCCACACCTGTGTAGTGCCACCTTTGCGCCGCAGTCGCGGGTATGGTCGGCCGCATGGCTGCATTGCTGCGCTTTTTGCTGGCGGCCCTCGCCTGCATGGCATTCGCCCTGCCGGCTCAGGCGCATCCGCATGTCTGGGTGACCATGAAGAGCGAGTTGGTCTATGCCGCCGACGGCAGCATCACCGGCATCCAGCATCATTGGGCCTTCGACGACATGTTTTCGGCCTTCGCGACGCAAGGCATCCCGAGCGCGGTCAAAGGCAAGTTCACCCGCGCCGAGCTGGCGCCGCTCGCCCAGACCAATATCGAGTCGCTGAAAGAGTACAAATACTTCACCTATGCCACCGCCGACGGCAAGAAGGCGCCGTTTGCCGACCCGCTGCCGGGCTATTGGCTCGATTACAAGAATTCCATCCTGGTGCTGAATTTCGTGCTGCCGTTCAAGCACCCAGTGAAGGCGAAACTGCTGAAGGTCGAAATCTACGACCCGACGATTTTCGTCGATTTCGAGTTCAGCAAGAAGACGCCGGTCGAGCTCATCGGCGCGCCGAAAGGCTGCAAGCTCGACGTCGAGCTGCCGCACGACATCACCGCCGCGCAATCGCAGAATCTGGGCGAGGCGTTCTTCAATTCGCTCTCTTCGTCGCAGAATTGGGGCGCGCAGTTCGCCAACAAGATCCTGGTGAACTGCCCATGATGCCGTGGCCGCGGCCAAGCAACACTGTTACAGCGTGTAAAAACCGCCTTTACGCGGCCGCCCGTGCTATGCTTGCTTCCGCATGACCGCCCTGCTCCGCCTCCTGCTCGCCGCCGTGGCAGGCCTGTGTATCGTCGCGCCGGCCGCCGCCCATCCGCACGTCTGGGTGACGGCCACCGGCGAATTGGTCTATGCGCCCGACGGCAGCGTGACCGGCATCCGCGAGCACTGGGCGTTCGACGACATGTACTCGGCCTTCGCCGTGCAGGGCCTTGCCAGCAAAGAGAAGGGCAAGTTCACGCGCGCGGAACTGGCGCCGCTCGCCGAAGTCAATATCAAGGAGCTGAAAGACGCGGCCTATTTCACCTACGCCACCGTCGACGGAAAAAAGACGCCGTTCGGCGATCCGCTGCCGGACTACGCGCTCGACTACAAGAACGAGATACTCACGCTGAGCTTCACGTTGCCGTTCAAGCAGCCGGTGAAGGCCAAGAACCTCACCATCGCGCTCTACGATCCGACCTATTTCGTCGCCTTCACGTTCGCCAAGCAGACGCCGGTGCATCTCATCGGCGCGCCGGCGCAATGCAAGCTCGGCCTCGAATGGCCGCGCGAAATGTCCTACGCATTGGGCAAGCGGCTCAGCAACAATCCCGAGGCGGCGACCAATTTCGGATCCTTTTTCGCCAACAAGATCATGGTGACGTGCCCTTGACCGGCACTACGTCAGCCGCGGGGGCGGCGTGCGACGCAAGGGGAATCGCGAACATGACCAGGCCCGCCCGGCGCTCCGCTTTGTTGTATTACGTTTTTCTGATCGCTTGCCTGTTGGCCTTTGTCGCCGCGCTCGATCCGGCGCTGGCGCAGCCGTTCGGGCTGCACACCAACGCGGCGCCCGAGCCGGGCGGCTTCGCCGGCTGGATCCTGGCCGAGCAAGCCAGGTTCTATCTCAAGCTGTCGCATCTGATCCGCGCCTCCAAGGCCGACGGCTCGGCCGCCTATACCCTGCTCGGCATTTCCTTCGTCTACGGCGTCTTCCACGCCGCCGGCCCCGGCCATGGCAAGGCGGTGATTTCGTCCTATCTGGTCGCCAATAACGAGACCTGGCGGCGCGGGGTCGTGCTCTCCTTTTGCTCGGCGATTCTGCAGGCGCTGACCGCCATCGCCATCGTCGGCATCGCCGCCGTCCTGCTCGGCGCCACCGCGCATGTCATGGGCAACACCGTGCGCGTCATCGAGACGATGAGCTATCTGTTCATCGTCCTGATCGGCCTGCGCCTGTTCTGGGTCAAAGGGCGCTCGTTCCTGCATCTGCTGCGCGGGCCGCCGCAAGACCATAATCACGGCCATGCGCACAGCCACGATCATGGCCATGCCCATGCGCATCACGGTCATGCGCATAACCATGAGCATCACGATCATGCGCATAACCATGTGGACCATCATGATGAACACGTGGAAGCCTCCGCCTGGGGCCACGCCCACGCGCCGGAGCCGGCCGAGCTTAAAGGTCCGCACTGGCTCAAGCGCGGGCTAGTGGCCATTATCGCCGTCGGCCTGCGGCCGTGCTCGGGCGCCATCATCGTTTTGGTGTTCGCGCTGGCGCAAGGCCTGTTCTGGATCGGCGTCGCGTCGACCTTTGTGATGGGGCTGGGCACAGCCATCACGGTTGCAGCCGTGGCGACGCTCGCGGTGGGCGCGCGCGGTTTCGCTGGCAAGCTCGCCAAGTCGAGGCCCGGCGCCGCGCTGCTGATCGTGCGCGGGCTGGAAACCGCGGCCGCCGCCGTCATCATCCTGTTCGGCGCCGCGCTGCTCACCGGCTACATGGTGAGCGAGCGGCTCATGGGCGTATGATGGGCCTATAAAGTCGCAGCCGCCGGAACGTTTCCCGGGTCGCTCGCGAGCGGACCGCGCGCATCGCGCCGCTTTCCCACACCGGGTTCCCGCCGGGTCATCGCTCTGTCATGAGCGCTGGCCAAAGATGCCGCGATGGGCAAAGATGACCGGGGCGGCGGAGGCAACGCCATCCTTAAAGCGATCAGTCGGGTTCAGATGAGCAGCATTCTGCTCGATCGCGTGAGCAAATCCTGGGGCGCGACGGCGGCGGTCAGCGAGGTTTCGCTGACGGCGGATGAAGGCCGCCTGTTGGTGCTGCTCGGGCCCTCCGGCTGCGGCAAGTCGACCGCGCTGCGGCTGATCGCCGGCCTGGAGGAGCCGAGCGCCGGCCGCATCCTGATCGACGGCAAGGACGTCAGCCATCTTTCGCCCTCGCAGCGCGCCGTCTCAATGGTGTTCCAGTCCTACGCGCTGTTTCCGCATCTCAACGTGCGCGAGAACATCGTCTTCGGCCTCAAGGTGCGCAACGTGCCCGCCGCCGAGCGCGCGCAACGGCTCGAGCGGGTGGCGCGCCTGGTCGAGCTCGGCGGGTTGCTCGAGCGCAAGCCCTCGCAATTGTCCGGCGGCCAGCGTCAACGCGTCGCGCTGGCGCGCGCCATCATTTCCGAAAACCCCATCTGTCTGATGGACGAGCCGCTGTCCAATCTCGACGCCAAGCTCCGGCACGACATGCGGCTGGAGATCAAGGCCTTGCAGCGCCGGCTCGGCATCACGCTGGTCTATGTGACGCACGATCAGATCGAGGCCATGAGCATGGCCGACAAGGTCGTGCTGCTGCGCGACGGCCGCGTCGAGCAGGAAGGCACGCCGGCCGAGCTTTACGACCGGCCGGCGACGGTGTTCGCGGCCGGCTTCATCGGCACGCCGCCGATGAACATCATCGATCTCGACGCGCTTTCCGCCGCGGCGCGCGCCGCGGCGCCGTTCGCGCAGCTTTCGGCGCATCGCCGCATTGGCATCCGGCCCGAGTCCATCTCGATAGCCAGCGACGGCGTCGCCGCCACGCTGACGGCGATCGATTATCTCGGCGCCGATACCGTCGTCACCGCCGATCTCGGCGGCTGCCAAATCGCGGTGCGCGTGCCCGGCCGCGTGCAGCGCGCAGCCGGCGACCGCCTCGGCCTCGCCTGGAACGACGACGACATCCACGTTTTCGATGCCGACGGCCGGCGCACGGCGTTGGCGCCGGTGGCCGCGCCGATACGCAGCCGCGCGCGCGTCGCCGGCGCCGAAATCCACAACACTTAAAGGGGAGAAACAGCAATGCGACAACTCAACGCTTTCATCACCGCGGCGGCGCTCACCGCGGCGATCATGTTCGCGGCCGCTTTCGGCGCTCCGGCGCGCGCGGTCGACCTCACCATGTATTACCCGGTCGCCGTCGGCGGCCCGCTCACCAAGATCGTCGACGGCATGGTGGCCGACTTCGAGAAGGCGCATCCCGACATCAAGGTGCACGCCATCTACGCCGGCAACTACAACGACGCCCGCATCAAGGCGCTGGCCGCGCTCAAGAGCGGCCAGCCGGCCGAAATGTCGGTGATGTTCTCCATCGACCTCTACGAGCTGACCGAGCTGAGCGCGATCGAGCCGTTCGACGGTCTGGTCAAGACCGAAGCCGACAAGGCCTGGCTGAAGAGCTTCTATCCCTCACTGATGGCGAACGGCGAGCTTGCCGGCAAGACCTGGAGCATTCCGTTCCAGCGCTCTACCATCGTGATGTACTACAACAAGGACGCCTTCAAGCAAGCCGGCCTCGATCCCAACCACCCGCCGGCCACCTGGGCGGAAATGCGCGCCATGGCCAAGAAGCTCGTGAAAAAGAACGCGAGCGGCGACGTCGAGCGCTGGGGCGTGGAGATCCCCTCCACCGGCTATCCCTACTGGATGTTCCAGGCGTTGGCGATCGAGAACGGCCAGGAGCTGATGAGCCGCGACGGCAAGAAGGTCTATTTCGACAGCCCGGCTTCGGTCGCGGCGCTGCAATATTGGCACGACCTTTCCGCCAAGGATGGCGTCATGCCGAAGGGCACGGTCGAATGGGGCACGCTGCGCCAGTCCTTCCTCGACGGCAAGACCGCGATCATGTGGCACTCGACCGGCAATCTGACCGCCGTCAAGAAAGCCGCCAAGTTCGACTTCGGCGTCGCCATGCTGCCGGCCAACAAGCGCCGCGGCAGCCCGACCGGCGGCGGCAATTTCTACATCTTCAAAGCCGCCAAGCCGGAGGCCAAGGCCGCCGCCCTCACCCTCATCAAGTGGATGACGGCGCCCGAGCGCACCGCCGAATGGAGCATCAAGACCGGCTATATGGGCACGCGGCCCGACGCCTATGAGACGCCGGCGCTTGAAGAAATACGTGGCGGAATTCCCGCCGGCGGCGGTCGCCCGCGACCAGCTCAAATATTCGGTGGCGGAGCTTTCGACTTACGACACCGGGCGCGTGCGTAAGCTGCTCGACGATGCCATCCAGGCGGCGCTAACCGGCAAGGCCACGCCGAAGGCGGCGCTTGCACGGCGCGCAGACGCGGGCCGAGCACTTGCTCAAGCGCTACCAGTAGAACGTAGCGCGCTGGGGCGGCCGGCGGAAGCGCCGGCCGTCCCGGCCTCGTACCGATGCGCTTGCGCCGTTCGCTGCTGCCGCACGTCTATGGCTGGCTGCTCCTGCTGCCGGCGGCGGTGCTGCTTGCGACCTTCACGCATTACCCGACCGTCGCCTCGGTCTGGGAAAGCCTGTTCCTGCCGGCGACCGCGACGCGCCCGGGCCGCTTCGTCGGGCTCGACAATTACACAGCGATGCTCGACGACCCGGTGTTCCACCAGGCGCTGTTCAACAATGTCTGGTTCGCGCTCGGCACGATTCCCCGCGGCAATTGCGCTCGCCATCCTAATGGCGCTGATCGCCGATTCGCGCCTGCCGGGGCGCGTGCTGATGCGCATGGCCTATTTCACCCCCACCATCCTGCCGATGATCGCGGTCGCCAATATCTGGCTGTTCTTCTACACGCCCGGCATCGGGCTGCTCGACCAGATCCTCGGCGGCCTCGGACTACCCGGCCACAACTGGCTGGGCGATCCTGACACCGTGATGTGGTGCCTGATCGTGATGATGATCTGGAAGGAGGCCGGCTTCTTCATGATCTTCTATCTCGCCGCGCTGCAGTCGATCTCGCCCGATCTGCGCGAGGCAGCAAGCATCGAAGGCGCCTCGCGCTGGTTTTACTTTCGCCGCGTCACCTTCCCGCTGCTGATGCCGACCACATTGTTCGTGCTGATCACCGCGCTGATCAATTCATTCCGCGTGGTCGATCAGCTCTTCATCATGACCAAGGGCGGTCCCGACAACGCCAGCATGCTGCTCTTGTATTACATCTACGAGACCGCGTTCAGCTTCTTCGACAGCGCCGGCGCCGCCGCGCAGACCGTGTTCTTGCTGGCGGTGCTGATCGCCCTGGCGATCGCGCAATATGTCCTGCTCGAAAAGCGGATCCATTACCGATGAGCGCCGGCGCCATAGGTTACGCGCGTCCAGCCGGCTTCGGCCGCGGCCTGGAGACGGTGGGCGCCTGGCTGTTCGCGCTGCTGTGGGCGGCGCCGCTGCTCTACGCCTTCTGGAGCGCATTCCACCCGCCGGCCTATGCCACCCACTTCGATCTCACCGCGCCGCTGACATTGGAGAACTTCGAAGGCGCCTGGGCGACCGCGCCGTTCGCGCGCTACATGCTCAACACCTTCATCCTGGTCACGCTGGTGCTGATCGGGCAATTCATCATCTGCACGCTGGCCGCCTTCGCCTTCGCGCGCTTCGAATTCTTCGGGCGCGACGTCGCCTTCTTCCTCGTGCTGATGCAGCTCATGATCCTGCCCGAAGTGCTGATCGTGGAGAACTACAAGGTGATGGCGACGCTCGGCCTCACCGACACCATCGTTGGCATCGGGCTACCCTATATCGCCAGCGCCTTCGGCATTTTCCTCTTGCGCCAGACCTTCAAGACCGTGCCGCGCGAGCTCGAGGAGGCGGCGCGCGTAGAGGGCTGCAACTGGCTGCAGGTGCTGCTCAAGGTCTATGTGCCGCTGGCGCGCCCGACCTATATCGCCTACGCGCTGGTTTCCATCAGCTACCACTGGAACAATTTTCTGTGGCCGCTGGTGATCACCAATTCGGTCGAGACGCGGCCGGTCACCGTCGGCCTTGCGGTGTTCGGCGCGCCGGAGTCGGGTGTGAACTGGTCGATCATCACCGCCGGCACGCTGATTTCGGTGGCGCCGCTGTTGATCGCCTTCCTGCTGTTCCAGCGCCAGTTCGTGCAGTCCTTCATGTTCGCCGGCATCAAGTAAGCGCCGCCGCGCCGAACCCGTCACAAATAGCGGTGATTGCAAAAAGGCGGCGATTGAGCGCAACTTCCCGCTGCAACCGGCATTGCGTGCACGGTGGGACGGGGCATGGCGGACATCGAGCGTCGGATCAGACTCTATAGCCAGGCGTTCCAATTGGCGCGCGAGCATATCGCCACAGACCGCGCGCTGGACGAGCGTCCGGGCATCGCAAAGGAACTGCACGACCTGATAAGGCGCGAGATCGCGGTGGGCTTCGCCGACCCGGTCGCGATCGCGGCCATCGCCGTGCGCGAGATGCAGGCGCGCGGCGGCGCGCACCGTTGAGGTAGCCGCTTATGGCACCGCACAGTCGCGCAAAATTTCCGGCTTGAACGCCAGCCCGTGGCCGGGCCGCTCCGGCGCGACAATCGTGCCGTTCGTCACCGGCACCGGCTCGGCCCACAGGTCGGCCGACAGCCGCATGTCCTCGATCCAGCTGCCGTTCGGGATCGAGGCCAAGAGCTGCACGTTCAATTCCGGGAACAGATGCGGCGCGATCTTGATGCCCTTTACCTCGGCCAGTGCCGCGGTCTTGCGCAGGTCGGTGAAGCCGCCGCGCATCGGGTCCGGCTGCAGGATGGGCAAGAGGGGCTCTTCGAAGAACGGCATAAGATCGAAGCGCGTAAAATGCGTCTCGCCGCCGACGATGCGAAGATCGAGCGCGCGCGCGATGCGCTTGTAGCCGTCGAAATCATAGGGCGGCACCGGCTCCTCCAGCCAGTAGACGTCGTAGGCTTCGAACTTGCGGCCCATCTCAATGGCGACGTCGGCGGTCCATCCCATATTGACGTCGATCATGATCGCGATGTCGGCGCCCAGCGCCTCGCGCATGCGCCGCACATTGTCGAGATCGCGCTTGAGGTCCTGGGTATGCGCGACCTGCATCTTGATCGCCTTGAATCCCTGGTTCTTGTAATGCAGCGCCTTGGCGATCATGCCGTCGCCGCCGGAGCCGCGGAAACAGCCGCTGCCATAAACCGGCAGCTCGCTGCGGACATGGCCCCACAAGCGATGCAGCGGCAAACCGGCGCGTTTGCCGAGCGCGTCCCACAGCGCGATGTCGAGCACGGACATCGCCATGGTCGCGATGCCGCCGCGCCCGAACGTCACGGTGTATTTCCACAGATCGTCCCAGATCGCCTCGATGGCCGTGGCATCCTTGCCGAGCACGCGGGGGAGGATGCTTTCCTCCAGACAGGCCTTGATCGTGTTCACGACCGGGCGGAACACGTGCAGATAGCCCATGCCGACGATGCCGCCCTGGGTCTCGACTTCGACCACCAGGATGTCGCGCATGGCGCCGAAGGCGTGCCCCTTCAGCCAGGGATCTTGCGGCCACGGCACATGCAGCCGCCTCAAACGCACCGCTTTGATGGTCATGTCGGTCATCGCGCGCAACCCGCCTGACAGCGCTCAGCCGCTATCGGCAAAAGCCAGCAGCCGCGCCGCCTGTTCGGCGACGCGGTCACGCGCTTGCCTCACGCCGCCGCGTATACCGCGCGCTCGAATTTGCCATAGGTGTCCACGAAGCGCGGCTCCACGAACGGCAGCGTCTGCGTCATGATCACCGCGGCGACGTCCTTCTTCGGGTCGAACCAGAAGTGGGTGTTCAACACGCCCGCCCAGGACTGTGTACCGGCCGAGCGCATGCCCGGGATGTCTTCGTCGACGCGGAAGAAGCCGAAGCTGTGCGTGCGCTTCGTGCCCGAGAAGGGATCGCAATCCGCGGTGACGGGCGGCGCCGCGGTCACCATCTTTTGGAAGGTCAGCCCGTTCATGCGGTCGGCCAGCATCCAATCGACCGAGGCTTCCTTGAGCAAGCGCTTGCCGCCGAGCTCGCCGCGGTTGAGGAACATGCGCAGGAAGTTCATGTAGTCCGGCGCCGTCGAGTAGAGCGAATGTCCCATGCCATAGAATTCCGGATGGCTCGGCGGCGCGATGTCGAAGGGCGCGAATTTGCCGTCCTCGCCGCGCGCGGCCACGGCGGCCAGCCGCGGCTTCATGGCGGCCGAGACCTCGAAATCGGTGTCGGGCATGCCGAGCGGCGCGAAGATTTCCTCGCGGCAGAATTTGTCGATGCGCCGGCCGTCGATCTTCTCGACCGCCTGGCCGAGCCAGTCGATGCCGATGCCGTAGCCCCAGCGCGTGCCCGGATCGGTCATCATCGGATAGAACAGCGCGGCTTTAAGACCGGACAGGATCGGCGGATTGCCTGTCACCGTCAGATATTTCGCCACATCGGCGTTCCAGAATTCATATTCGAGCCCGCTGGTGTGGGTGGCCAGTTGGCGCACCGTCGCCTTGCGCTTGGGCGCGCGCAACACCGGCTTGTCGCCGTCGAAGCGCTCAAGCACTTGGAGCTTGGCAAATTCGGGAAGGATATCTTCGACCGGCGTGTCGGCGTTGAGCTTGCCGCGGTCGATCAGCATCATCGCGGCCGTGCTGCCGACGGCCTTGGTCATCGAGAAGATGCGGAACACCGTATCGGCGGCGGCTGCCTGCCCAGCTGCGCGCTCTCCCGCGGCACCCGACCATTTGATGCCCTTCTTGTCGCCGACCATGGCAACCGCGAACGGTACGTCGCCCGCCCGCACGGCGTCGTCAAGCACTGCCTGCAATGTCGACATTTTTCCCTCCCGGGGAATTGTTGTTCGGTTTTTGGCGCAATCGTCGTGGCGGATTGCGTGGGGAAGGATAGCCCCTCCCGTATGGCGGGACAATCAAGCCTTTGACGGGCTTCGTCCCACTCTCCGTGCGTCCCCGCGCATGCGGGGACCCAGGGGGCATAGCATGCGGAGTCCGGATTTTAGCGAAGCGAAATCCGGGGCTGACCGCGCTTATTCGCCACCCGTGCCGAATAAAGAGACGAACTGCGGTGTTCATGCCATTGGATCGATGCGAGACGGCAGGATGACACGGCTTTTGACGATCGCGCTCGCCGCAGTTGCCGCCACGACATTCGCCCCGCGGCCGGCGCAGGCCTTGGGGCCGCCTTGGTGCTTGTTCACCAAGGGCGGTGAAGAGCATTGCCGTTACAATTCGCTCGACGCCTGCTTGCGGGACAGGGCCGGCGGCAGCGATTTCTGCAACCCCAATCCGCGCTACCAGGGTGTTACCACGCGTGATACCCCGCCGTTGCGACGCCATCGCCACCGCTAATCAATATCGCTGAAAGTCAACGGCCGCGCCACCATCTCCAGCGGCTTGCGCTCGGCCGCCACGCCGCAAGCGCCGCACGACGAGCCCGCCCAGCACCATCAACACCGAGGCGAGCGACGTTTTTGCGGCGTGCGCTTTGGATGATGAGTCAGGCCCGCCGCCATTAAACCTCGGTCAGCGCCGGCTCGTCCGCGGCTGCGACGGGTAAAGCGGCGGCGGCGGGGAAGATAAGCGTGAAAAGCGCGCCGCCGCCGGGAGCGTCCGCGACGGTAACGAATCCGTTTAATGCGGCCATGATCCGTTCGACGATCGCCAGCCCAAGTCCCGCGCCGCCCTTGCTTTGATCGCCGCGCCAGAACCGCTGGAACACCAGCGCACGTTGCTCGGGCGGAATGCCCGGGCCTCGGTCCATCACCTCGATGGCGGGACGATCCGTCACCCGGATGCGGACGGAGGTCCCGACCGGCGTGTGGTTGATGGCATTTTCGATAAGATTGCCGAGCGCCGCCCGCAGCGCGAAGGTGCTGGTGCGGACGCGCACCGGATGATCGCATCGCTGCAATTCGATGGTCTTTCCCGACGCGATCGCCAGTGGCGCGAAACTTGCGGCGATATCGGCGGCCGCAGCACTCAGTTCGATCGCCTCGTCGAAATTTACAGAGAGGGTCTCCAAGCGGGCGACCAGCAGGAGCTGCGCGACAATGCGATTCATATGCTCCACATCGGCGCGCAGCCGGCGCGCAGCGTCGGCGTCCTTGAGTGTGTCCATATTGGCCAACAGCACCGCAAGGGGCGTGCGCAGCTGATGGGCGGCATTGGCGTTGAATTCACGTTGGTGCTGCAATCCCTGTTCGAGGCGATCAAGGACCGAGTTCATAGCGCGGACCAGCGGGAGGATTTCGAGCGGCACACTATCGATCGGCAAGCGGACGTTGGCATTGCTTGGACCGATCGTTTCGGCCAATTTTGATATCCGAGTCAGTGGTGCAATTGCACGTTTAACAATCCATACGCTTACACCCAGCAGCACAAACAGGAATAGGATTCCGAGCCAGCCGCCGTCAGTTACAAATTCATCGAACGCCGCCTGGCCAATGTGGCCTGGCTCGTGGGCTTGCTGTTCGACCTGAACGAAAAACGTTCGGTGAGCCACAACGGTCCGCAAAGCCGCCCCGAAGACACGAATCGGGCCGGTTCCGTCGGGGTCGTAGTCATAGAGCTTGCGGCCGCTATTGGAAACGGCGGGCAGCGGCCCGACCTGCGTCTGGCCGCCGAAGATGAACTGACCGTTTGCGTCGCGCACCGCGTAGCGGTATTGGCTGTCTGGGCTGTTATACGCATCCGCGAGGCGCGCCGGAAGATTGAGCTCGACGGAGCCGCTTTCGTTGACGGTCAGATAGCTCGCGATCACACGCGCCTGATCGAGCAGCGTCTGCTGGCGCAGGCCGATATCCGTCCATTCGGCCTTGAGATACAACCAGCCAAATGCGCTCAAGCTAGCCGCGACCATCGTAATCGTGAGGCCGATGGTAATGCGGCGCGACAGCGAATAGGGCTTCAAGGAACGTTTTCCTTCAACAAATAGCCGATGCCATGCAGTGTATGGACCGCGCAGCCGGCGTCGATCGCAATCAGACGGCGGCGCAGCCGTGAAATCAGCACCTCAACGCTATTGGCAGTGACGTCACGGCTCAAGCCGTAAAGGCCTTTTTCCAAACTGCTGCGCGAGACCACCTGGCCTTCTCGGCGCATCAGCATTTCCATCACTTCGATTTCACGTGCAGAAAAATGGGCTGTCGAGCCATTCACGGTGATTTGGCGAGAGGTGACGTTGAGTCGTAGTTTCCCGACCGTAAGAACTGCGCCCAGTGGCCGTCCGGGACGCCGCAACAGGGCCCTCAACCGGGCCGCCAGCTCCGTCATTGCGAACGGCTTCACGACGTAGTCGTCGGCGCCGGCATCCAGCCCGCTCACGCGGTCATCAACGCCGTCACGCGCGGTCAGGATCAGGACCGGCGCCGTCTCCTTGCCCTTGCGCAATTCGCCCAGGACTTCGAGACCGTCGCGATCCGGCAAGCCGAGGTCGAGCACAATCGCGTCATATGCGACGATTCTCGTCGCATTAAGCGCGGCCGCGGCGGTTGGAAACGTATCGACGCCAAATCCATGTCGGGCCAAGCCTTTGGTAATCGACTCGGCCAATCGGCAATGATCCTCGACAAGCAGGATGCGCATGGGGCATCACCATCTATTCTTATTTTTCTAAAAAATAGGATATTCCTAGGCTATAAGTCATTGATCTAGCGCAAATTAGCTCGGCGGCCTCGGCGCATGGCGATATGCGGTTTGCGCGCCTCTGGTTTGACCGAAGCGCATTGCGAGCATCAAGCAAAAGCGTTCGTATTTCGTGCCGCCATTGTTCGCCTTTGGAAACGCTTCTTAAAAGCAAGCAAGAACGAACCGTTACAATCCGCGCGCGCCTATTGTTCTTCGCCTCTGCTCTTCGATCGACCAAACAATCCGGGGAAGCGCGCCTGCGCGCCTACAGCTCATCGGCAGCAAAGCCGCTATTGGTTCGCTTTCAATAGAGCGTCCAGGGTAAAAGCGTTTGGGCAGTAATCCTGGAATTTATCGGCAATCGCTCCGCTTGCGAGATCGAGCTCGCATCGGCGTTTATAGCCGCAGGTAACGCACAGCCGCTGCAGATCGCGCATGACTGCCGGATCGCCGCGTTCGAGTGATTTGGCGTCTACCCCAAGCGCAAACAACAGCCGTTGCAGAAGAGCGGCGGCATCCGGACCTTTTTTCGCAAGTGAAGTAAGCTCGCCGGGCGCTATCTTGAGGTCGCGGGCAATTCCCGCGACTTCCTCCGGACTGCAATTCGCCAATTCGTTACGAATGCCAAACGCGGCCCGATACCTTGCGACCCATTGCGCTATCGCGCCTAGAATGGATTGCAGGCTTTCATAATCTGGATGCACCGTGGGTTGCTCGTTCATAAGCCACCCCCCTTTTTTACCATCAAAGCGGGCACGGAATCATCCGCATTGATCTAGGTCAAAAAGACCAATAAGCGAGCGGAGGCTTTCTGGCGCCCTCAGCGATTAGGTCTCTTGCGAAGAAGGCGAACGTGAGTTGTTTGAGCATCGCTTCAATCATCGTCGTCACCAATCAATTTGCCGGACTTGCTATTAATGAGATGAACGCGTTGGCAGGCCGGACATGTCACCGCTAGGTAGGTCCGGTCATTGTCATCAGCTCCGTCAATCCATGCATAGGCATGAAGTCCGGTATTCGGGCAGCGATATAAAAAATTGGCCATGGCAATTTTATAGATGTACGGCTAATGACCGCACATTGACTTGCGGCAAATTCAACGCTTCGAATATAAGACGTCAGGGGCGTGCCATTCGCGGAGTTATTGCCATGGATCATGAATCAGATCACCGGTCGGGCAGGCTGTCCCGGCGATCGATGCTATTGGAGGGTTTTGCATGTGCTACCGGAATTGCGGCTGCGCTTGCCGCAAGCACGAATGCCGCCCTGGCGAATAAACTGCCGCAGAAGGCGGTAAAATACCGCGCGACGCCAAACGGCGATAATAAATGCAGCAATTGCTCGCTGTTCGAGCCCCCCAAAAGCTGCAAAAACGTTGACGGAGACATCAGCCCGGATGGCTGGTGCCTTCTCTGGCGCAAGAAGTAGCCGACGTTGTCAGCATTTTGTCAGGACTCCGGCCTTAGCTGGCCGGAGTTTTTTATTTTGGTGCGGTTTTGCATCGCGCGTGTGCCGGCAAAGACACGCGCCGTGGGTTTTCGATCAGCCAATCTTGCTTTTGGTCTATGTCAATCGACAGCACACAATGACTCAGCCACAATAATTAATAAGACGTAATTAAGCGGGCGGGTGGGCTATGTGGCGTGACGCCGATGAGGGCCGATTTCCGTTAAGTTCTAAGCATCAAGTGCCACGACGACCGTTCCCTGTGCCGACAATTCTTGTCGTAGCCCTGAGCGCGGCAATATCCGCCGCAATCGTTGTTGCGACCGGCCAGCCGGCGCAAGCGTTGCCGAGCTTTGCGCGCCAGACCGGGCAGCCCTGCGGCACCTGCCACACCGATTACCCCGGACTTACGCCATACGGACGGCTTTTCAAGCTGAACGGCTATACGACCGGCGGCGGCAGGTTCCGCACGACGCTTTTTCCGTCTTGGCGCAACCCGGACGATGCGTTGGCCGCTTACGCGAAAAAAACCAATGGGGGAAACGGCACCAATTTGGACGGCCGGCCGGACATGAGCGGCGTCTGGGTGCCGCCCATCTCGATGATGGCGATTTACGGCTATACGCATACGAAATTAGACCAGCCGATGCTCTCGCCCTATCATACGAATGATAACGCCAACCTCGGGCAACTCAGCATTTTCTATGGCGGCGCCATAACCGATCATATCGGTCTGTTTTCGCAGACCACTTATGGCAACGCGCCACCCGGCGGGTCCGCGATCGACACTTCGACGGGATTGCCGGTGATTCCTACCGATCCCTGCTGGAATTGCGAGTGGGCATGGGACAATACCGATTTGCGCTATGCCAACACCGGCATGCTCGGGAATATGAGCGTCGTTTATGGCATCACGGCCAACAACAATCCGACCGTTCAAGATCCGTGGAACACGACGCCGGCCTGGGGTTTTCCTTACTCGGGGTCGAACGTTGCGCCTGGACCCGCGGCCGCGACGCAGATCGACGGCGCCTATGCGGAATTCGTAGGAGGCGCCGGCGGCTACGTGTTCATCGATAACCTAGTCTATTTGGAACTGACTGCCTACCGGACGCTCGATTACAAGACGCTCCCAAAATTGGGCGTTGATCCGTTCGGTATGCCGGGACCGCTCTCGGGCTGGGCACCCTATTGGCGCGTGGCGGTGGAACCGCATTGGGGCAGAAATTGGTTTGAGTTCGGTGCTTTTGGCATTTTCGAAAAAGTCCATACATGGACAGGTGCTGACGCCAACGGGGATGGTAGTGGAAACTTGCTGCCTCAGACATTCACGCAAACCGACCGGTACACCGATGTCGCCTTCGATACACAGTACCAATACCAGGGCGACAACTACTGGATCACGTTGCGGGGCACTTATATCCACGAAAATCAAAAACTCGATGGCCTCTTCAACAACGGTGCGGCTTTCAATTCAACCAACACTTTGAATACGGTTAGAGCGTATGCGTCGCTGGCCTATGGCAATGACAACCGGATCGTGCTCTCAGGGCAGTATTTCGACACTTGGGGATCGTCGGACCCGTTGCTCTACGCCGACCTGAACAGTTGTGTACTGACCACCAACTGTAGCCCGAACAGCAACGGCTATATTGCCGAAATCGACTATATCCCCTTCATCAGCAGTACCGCTCCACTTTGGCCGTGGGCCAATGTGCGTCTGGGCCTGCAGTACACCTACTACAACAAGTTCGATGGCACGACGATAAACGCGCACGACAACAATACGCTGTTCCTGTTCGCGTGGTTTGCAATGTAGCGCAATGGCGTCCCGACGCGGGCTGTAGGCGCAAGACGGTTGGAGTTGCAAAATTGCGAAAGCGGATAAAAGCGGTGAGACAATGGCCCGAATGCTAAATGAAGGCCGCGGACGCCGGATGTTCGGCCGCGCCAACATACGGTTGGCCCTGCCGGCGTCGATCCTTGTCATCGCTTTGTCCGCGACGGTCCGCGCCTATGGCGCGGACGACACGGCCGGCGTTCCGCCGCAAGCGCTGCGCGCCAAGCTGAACTATTGCGAAGTCTGCCACGGGGCGTCGGCGCGCGGTTTCGTCGGCTACTACCCGATACCGCGGCTCGCCGGGCAACAAGTCGAGTACATCGAAAATCAGTTAAAGGGCTTCGTCGAGCACAAGCGCGTGAATACGGCGGCGCCGACAGCGGCGAATGTCATGTTCAACGTCGGCCATGTCCTGAGCCCGGCGATGATCAAGGCGCTGGCCACGAATTTTCACGATCTCAATCCTAAGCCCTTTGGGGGCGCTCCAACGGCGAATATCGCCGCGGGGAAGACAATCTTTGAAAACGGAATTCCAGGCACCAATGTTCCGCCCTGCGCCTCCTGCCACGGTGCGGACGGCAAGGGCAACGGGCCAATTCCGCGTTTGGCGGGCCAGCTTTATCCGTACGTCATCAAGCAACTGACGAATTGGGCCAAGGAGCGCGCGGAGCAAAACGCGGAAATCATGGCGCCGATTGCGCACGAATTGACCAAGCCGCAAATCGACGCGGTCGCGGCCTATGTCAGTCATCTGGAATAGGTCCTTCCGATCATGCAACGCATCGAGACAACAAAGGGGCTCTCAGGAAAAGACCGCAGTCGGACCCTGCGCGCGGCGCCACGCGCGGCCCATCGGAGCTGCCGGATTATGAAGATCAGGGGCCTACAATTCGCATTGCCATTGGCGCTCGTGGCGATTGCCATCTCGGCGAGCGGTCGCGCGGCGGCGCGAAACGTGTCCGGCGTTTCCAGAGGCGCCGTCGAAGCCAAGCTGAGCTACTGCAAGGACTGCCACGGGCCGTCGGCGCAAGGCTATCGCGGATTTTATCCGATCCCGCGGCTTGCCGGACAGCAACCCGAGTACCTCAAAAATCAGCTGCGGGCCTTCATCGAGCGCAGGCGCCCCAATCCAATCATGTCGAACGTAGCGCACGTGCTGAAGCCGTCGATGATCTCGGCACTCGCCGCGAAATTCCACGCCCTCAATCCCCGGCCCATCGGCGGTGCGCCTCGGCGCCACGTGGCCGAGGGAAGACAAATCTTTCAGAACGGGGTGCCCGACGCCAATGTTGCGGCATGCGCCGCCTGTCATGGCCCGGACGCCAGCGGTCACGAGCAAATTCCTCGCCTGGCTGGTCAACTCTATCCCTACATCATCAAAGCGCTGACCTATTGGAGCAAAGAGCGCGGTCAAAATCCGTCGGTACCGGACACCTCAGCAATCATGGGGCCGGTTGCGCACAGCTTGAACAGAACGCAAGTCGAGGCCGTGGCGGAATATCTCAGTAGCCTGAAGTAGTTCCCGGCGCCGTGCATGAAGGGCAGATAGCGTGGAATTCGGATCATGAAACGCAGCAAGTTAAAAATAGCGGTCCTGGCAACTATTTGCTTTGCCGCCGCCTCGTTGGCGGCGCGCGCCGAGAGCCTTGCTGTCCGCAATTGCACCTGGTGTCATGGGGCATCGGCACAAGGCTATACGCCCGCGCCACGCCTGGCCGGACAGCGGACCCAGTACATCGAGGATCAGCTCAAGAGCTTCGCCCACAACCGGCGGGACAATCCGTTTTCTAAAATGTACATGTGGTACGCAGCAGCAAACCTGACGCCGTGGGCGGCGCACGATTTGGCATTTTATTTTTCATCGCTGCGCCCCGAACCCGCCAACGACGGAAACAGGGAGCTCGTAGGCCTCGGCAGGACGATCTATCAAGAGGGAATGCCGGATTCCAATATTGTGGCCTGCGTCGCTTGTCATGGCCCGAGTGCCCAGGGCGTCAGGGAAATTCCTCGTTTGGGAGGGCTGTCGTACTCCTACTTGCAGACAAGACTTGCGCAGTGGGGCGAAGGATACGATGCGGGCGCGCGGTTTCCGATGCCGCACGTCGCCGGCAAATTGTCTCCGCATCAAATTGAAGCCCTCGCGTCATACCTCAGCTTCATCAAGTAAACGCGATCCATTTGCGGGAAAGTGGGCCGTAATGAAGACGGTCGCGGGCTTGGGCCGATAACCGGCGTTAGCGTCCGCCCTTCAATCAATATCAATAAACGTCAGCGGCCTGGCCACCATCTCCAGCGGCTTGCGCTCGGCAGCGACGCCCCAGCGCCAGGCAACGAGGCCGGCCAGCACCATCAGCACCGCGCCCAAAAGATAGCCGCCGAACACGCTCACACGCGAGCCGGTGTCGATCAGCCGACCGAACAGCCACGGCCCCACGATGCCGCCGACGCCGGTGCCGACCGCATAGAAGAACGCAATGGCCAGCGCGCGGATTTCGAGCGGGAAGGTCTCGCTCACCGTCAGATAGGCCGAGCTCGCAGCCGCGGAGGCGAAGAAGAAGATGATCATCCAGCACAGCGTCTGCGTCTCGGCGTTGATGAGGTCGCGTGCGAACAGCCAGCCGGTGCCGGCGAGCAGCAGGCCGGAGGTGATGTAGGTGAAGGCGATCATCGGCCGCCGCCCTTGCGTGTCGAACAGGCGGCCGATCAGTACCGGCCCGAGGAAATTGCCCGCCGCGAACGGCAAGATGTACCAGCCGACGCGGTCGGACGGCACGTGATAGAAATCGGTGAGGATGAGCGCGTAGGTGAAGAAGATGGCGTTGTAGAAGAAGGCCTGCGCCGCCATCAGCGCGAGACCCACATAGGTGCGCTGGCGGTGGCGCTTGAACAAAGTCTGCGCCACTTCCCATAACGGCGTCGATTTGCGCGTGCGCAGCTTCACCTTCGGCAGGCCGCGCGCCGGCGGCAGATTGTCGAAGCGCGCCTCGATGCCGTCGATCACGCGATGCGCTTCCTCCGCGCGCCCATGCGTCATCAGCCAGCGCGGGCTCTCCGGCAGCCACAGCCGCATGAAGAAGATGACGAGCGCGAGCGTCGCCCCGATCAGGAAGGCGAGCCGCCAGCCGATTTCCGGATCGATCACGTTCGGGTCGAGCAGCACCAGCGAGCCGAGCGCGCCCATGGCGGCGCCGATCCAGAAGCTGCCGTTGATGACGAGATCGCTCCAGCCGCGCACGCGCGCCGGGATCAGCTCCTGGATGGTGGAATTGATCGCGGCATATTCGCCGCCGATGCCGGCGCCGGTGACGAAGCGGAACGCCGCGAAGCTTAAGAGGTTCCAGGAGGCGGCGGTCAGCGCGGTGGCGACGAGATAGACGCTGAGCGTGATGAAGAACAGCTTCTTGCGGCCGAGCCGGTCGGTCAGCCAGCCGAAAAGAATCGCGCCCCCGACCGCGCCGGCCAGATAGGTGCTGGCCGCCAAGCCGACGTCGGCATTGGAGAAGCGCAAGACCGGGCTTTCCTTCAGCGCGCCGGCGAGCGAGCCGGCGAGCGTCACCTCCAGCCCGTCCAGGATCCAGGTGACGCCGAGCGCCGCCACCACCAGCGTGTGGAAGCGGCCCCAGGGCAGGCGGTCGAGCCGCGCTGGGATATCGCTCTCGACGACTTGGCCGGATGCCATGGCTTGCGCTTGCCTCCCCCGGAACCCTAACGCGTTGAAACGACTCATGTTCGGCGAATTGCAACGGCTTGATGTAGCTAAAGATTTCGCGGCCCGCGCGGCATCGGCTATGGTGCGCGCATGGAAACCGAAGTCCTCCGCCGCCTGAACTATGCCGCGGCCGTCGCCTGCGGCGTGTTCGCCTCCCTGGCCGTTCATATCGTGCTCAGCGTGCTCGGCGTCGGCCTAGATGCCGTATTGCACGCCGCCTCCAGCCCCGCAACAGCAGTTGATCTCGGCGCTGGCGTGGTGGGCGATCGCCGGCACCGGCTTCGTCGCCGGCTGGGGCACCGGCGCCTATCTGATCGCGGCGGCGCGCGAGCGCGAATTCGTCTACCGGCTGGCCGGCGGCTTTCTCATTGCTCTCGTGTTCGCGGTGGCCACCGCCGGCGGCATCATGAGCCAGAGCGGCAGCGTCGGCGGCACGCCGGGCGTGATCGCCGCGCTCACCGCGCTGGCGCTCGGCGCGATCTGCGCCTTCTGCGGCGCGCGCCTCGCTTATCTCAACGCCGAACAGGTGTGAGCCGCCGCCGGTCAACTCGCGCCGGACGTGCCACGCTGCATCCAGGTCTGCACAAGATCGACCGGGAACGGGAACACGATAGTCGATGTGCGTTCGCTGGAAATGTCGAACAGCGCGGCGAGATAGCGCAACTGCATCGCCTGCGGCACCGGCGCGAGAATACGGGCGGCCTCGACCAGCTTGGCGGCGGCCTGCTGCTCGCCTTCGGCATTGATGATCTTGGCGCGGCGCGAACGCTCGGCCTCGGCCTGGCGGGCGATGGCGCGGATCATACTCTCGTCCAGATCGATGCGCTTGATCTCGACGTTGGAAACCTTGATGCCCCAGGCGTCGGTCTGCTTGTCGAGCACGTCCTGGATGTCGCGATTGAGCTTGTCGCGCTCGGCCAGCATCTCGTCGAGATCGTGCTTGCCGAGCACCGAACGCAGCGTGGTTTGCGCGAGCTGGCTGGTCGCCTCCATGAAGTCACGCACCTGGATGACGGTACGCTCGGCGTCGACGATGCGGAAATAGATCACTGCGTTGACCTTGACCGAAACGTTGTCGTGCGAAATCACGTCCTGCGGCGGCACATCGTTGACGATGATGCGCAGATCGACGCGCACCATTTGCTGGATGATCGGCACCATCAGGATCAGGCCGGGGCCCTTGGTGCCGGTATAGCGGCCGAGGGTAAACATGACCCCGCGCTCGTATTCGCGCAGGACGCGGATCGATGAATAGAGGATAATGAGCACGGCGACGATGACGAGGGCGGCGACGGCGGAAACAATCATGGCTCTGACTCCTTTGAACGGCGGTGAGATCGTCAGGCCGGCTCCACGAACAGAACCAGCCCATCGCGATCGATGACCTTGACGCGCGTTCCGGGCGTAAGCGGCTGCGTCGCGCGCGCGCGCCAGATCTCGCCTAGGACACGCACCCTGCCCTCTTCCTGCTGCCAGCCGACTGCCTCGCCCTCGGCACCGAGCAGCGCCTCCTTGCCGGTGACGACCGGACGCTTGCGCGAGCGCAGCAGCAAAGTCAGCACCAGCAGAAACAGCACGGCGGTGATGGCCATGGCCGTGATGACGACGGCCAGCGAAAGCTGAAAGCCCGGAACGCCGGAATTGAACATCATGAAGGAGCCGATGCCGAAGCTGATGACGCCGGCGATGCCGATGACGCCGAAGGCGCCGAGATGAACTTCGGCGATCATCAGGCCGACGCCGACCAGCACCAGGGCGCCGCCGGCATAATTGATCGGCAGCAGGTTGAGCGCGTAGAGCGCGAGCAACAACGAGATGCCGCCGATGGTGCCCGGCACCATGGTGCCGGGCGAGGCGAACTCGAAAATCAGCCCGTAGATGCCGACCAGCATCAGGATGAAGGCGACGTTGGGGTCGGTTATGACGGCGAGGAAATCGGTGCGCCAGCCGGGCGCGAGGGTGACCGGTTTCAGGCCGGCGGTATGCAGCTGCACGGACTTGCCGGCGGCGATGACCGTGCGGCCGTCGATCTTATGCAGCAGGTCGGGGACATCGGTCGCGATCACGTCGATGACGTTGAGCTTGAGCGCCTCGGTGGCGGAAATGCTCTCGGCGCTGCGCACCGCCTTCTCGGCCCATTCCACATTGCGCTTGTGGAGCTCGGCGAGGCTGCGGATATAGGCGGTGGCGTCGTTGACGATCTTGCGCGTTTCGGTGTCGGCCGGCGCGCTGGTGGATTTTTGCTTGTCGTCCTTCTTGTCGTCCTTCTTCTCATCCTTCTTAGCCCCGCCCAGCAAGCCGCCGCCGCCGAGCTGCACTGGCGTTGCCGCGCCGATATTGGTGCCGGGCGCCATGGCGGCGACGGCGCTGGCATAGGCGATATAGGTGCCGGCGCTCGCCGCCCGCGCCCCGCTCGGCGCGACGAAGGTCGCGACCGGCACCGGCGAGGCCAGAATGGCGCGGATGATCTTGCGCATGGAGCCGTCGAGCCCGCCGGGCGTGTTCATCCTGATGATCACCAGACCGGTATCGTCCGGCTTTGCCTGCGCGATGCCCTTGGCAATGTAGTCGGCGATGGCCGGGCCGATGGCGCCGTCGACCTCGAGCACCAAGGCGCGGCGCTCCGCCGCGGCGCCGCCCGCCACCGCCGCCAGCATCAATACGAGCGCGATTGCCGAGATCGCACGCCATCTCATGAGCGTTCCCCGTCCGCCGTTCTCGCTTCGCGCCCTGCCGTTTGGCGAAGGCGTCACCGATTGTCCGGAACCACGGCGGCTCGCGATTATTGCACAGGCTTTCCCGCCGCGATGCGGCCCGCTTCCAAGCCACTGAAATCGCTATCTGTTTTTCCTGGGCCGGGAGCGGAAGGCAGCGGCAGAGGCGAGGGTCGCGTGGCGTCGAACGAAAGCTGGCCTACGATCATCGATACGGAACGCAAAGAGCCCGGACGCGCCGCGCGAGCGGTGCAGAATTCGGGACGCTATCGGGGAAACACCAATCGTCCTGACGCTGTCGCGACAGAGACGAGACGGAGGATGACGATGGGAATTGAAATCCTTGCCGTTGCGGCCGCCATCCTTGCGGCGATCTGGATCATCGTGCTTTGGGGCTCGCGCTATTTCGGGCCGCAGTGACGCTCACGTCCCCTGGCCGTCGGGCTTGAGCGGGCGGCCGCCGCAGCCGCAGGCCGGATCGAGGCCCATGATGCCCTGCACGGTGCCGCCGAGCACCGCAGGCCGGTGCGCCGCGTCGACCGCGGCCGTGACCGAGGCCACCGGGTCGGGATCGCCCATCTCGAAGGGGTAATCGCTGCCCAGCATCAAGCGCTCGGCGCCGACCAGATCGATCAGATAGCGTAAGGTGGCCGGGCTGAAGGCGATGGTGTCGTAATAGAGCTTCTTCAGCACGTCGGCCGGACGTCCCTGGAAGCCTTTCGAGCGCGGCTCGGGCCGGAAATCGGCGGCGTGCTGAAAGCGCTCGATCTGGTAGGGCAGGAACCCGCCGGCGTGCGGCACCTTGATCTGCAATTTCGGAAAGCGGTCGAACACGCCCGAGAACATCATGCGCACGATCGCGATGGTGGTCGCCAGCGGATAGCCGATGCAGTTGTGCAGGAAGAAATCGTGCAGGCCGGCGGGGCGCTGCTCGTCGTAAGGGTGGAAGATGAGGAAGGTGCCCATCTCCTGCGCCGCCGCCCAGAACGGATCGAGCGCGGGATCGTCGAGGAAACGGTTGGGCCCGAGATAGGTGGCGATCTGCGCCGCGCGGAAACCGTATTTGTCGCGCGCGCGCTGCATGACGTCGATGGCGCTGTGAGCGTCCTGCAGTGGCACATTGGCGGCGCCGGCATAGCGGCCGGGGTTCGCGGCCACCACTGCCGCGATGGTTTCGTTTTGTAGTTCCGAAAACTTGACGCCGAGCGCGAGCGGCATGGTGTAGGCGGAGAAGTCGACCCACCCGGTGAGAATCTGCATGTCCACGCCCTGCCGGTCCATGGTCTCGATGCGACGGTCGAGATGGGTCAGGAACATGGGCAGCGGGCGCACATAGTCGGAGCCGGCGAGCTGCACGACCGGCTTGTCTTCGCTGCCGGTGAAGGTAACGCCGTAATGCGCGCTGTTGCGGCGCAAGGCCTTGAGCATTTCCGGCGGCACGATGTGGGCATGGGTGTCGATGATGGGCGTCGGCATTGGCGGTTCCGTTATTGCGTCGGGCGTCGGGCGTTGCGCGCCACGCTAGAGCGCAGGCCGCGCGCCGTCGAGGCGCGGCTTAACGTTTTGCGTATCGTGAAAGGCAAAAATTTTGGCATGGCTTGGCCGGCCATGCATTGTCTTGCCGGCGCTTGTCTGCAACCATCGCCGCCGGTGCACGGCGCATGTTGCAGCGCCGAAACGGGGTCGCGATGAAGGTCGAGGGCGAAATCAGCGTCGATGCGCCGCGCGACCTCGTCTTCAGCCGGTTGAGCGATGCGCGCTTTTTCGCCTCCTGCATCGACGGCGTCGAGGACCTCACCGAGATCGATCCCACGCATTACAGCGCGAGCTTCGCCACCAAGATCGCCTATATGCGATTCAACTTCAAAGTGAACGTGGAGATGTCGCGCGTCTCGCCGCCGAGCGAGATCGAAGCCAAGGTCGAGGGCACGCCGATGGGCGTGATCGGCCGGCTGACAGCGATCGCGGGCACGCGGCTGAGCGAGCGCGCGGGCGGCACCGACATCCACTACGCCATCGACGCCAGTCTGACCGGCAAGCTCGGCAGCATCGGCCAGCCGGTGCTCAAGGCCAAGGCCAAGGAGATGGAAAAGCAGTTCGCGCAGCGGCTGCTCAAGGCCTTCGCCGCCGGCCCGGAGGTGGCGCCATGACGCCGTTCGAATTGCTCGAGCCGGCATCGCTCAAGGAGGCCATCGCGCTGATCGATCCCGACGATCCGACGGTGCGGCCGATCGCCGGCGGCACCGCCTTGATGCTGATGATGAAGGCGGGCGTGTTCACCGCCGCGCCGGCTGATCAGCCTGCGCCGGCTGAACGGCGGCATGAGCGGCATCACGGCGGAGGGAGGCGCGCTCGTCATCGGGGCGATGACGCCGCTGGCGCAATTGGAGCACTCGCCGCAGGTGGCGCAGCACGCGCCGGTCATTCCCCGCATCATGACGCGGCTGTCGAACGTGCGCGTGCGCAATGTGGCGACCGTCGGCGGCGCGCTGGCGCACGGCGACCCGCATATGGACCTGCCGCCGGTGGCGATCGCGCTCGGCGGGCGCGTACGCATCGTCGGCGCGCGCGGCGAGCGCGAGCTGGCGGTCGAGGACCTGCTCACCGGCTATTACGAGACGGCGCTCGCGCCCAACGAATTGATCGCCAGCCTGACGCTGCCCGCGCAAGGCAAGACGCGCACGGCCTATATGAAGGTCACCGCCGGCGCGGCCGACGACTGGCCGGCGCTGGGCGCGGCGGTTGCGCTCGAGCCCGACGGCGGCAGGATAAAGTCGGCGCGCGTGGTGGTGAGCGCGGCGACGCCGAAGGCGACGCGCCTGCCCTCGGTCGAAAAGCTGCTGGCGGGCGCAAGCCTCGACGACAAGACGCTCAAGGCGGCCGGCGATGCCGCCGCCGCCGAAGCCGAGATCATCGGCGACCTGCGCGGCTCAGCCGCCTACAAGCGCGAGCTGCTGCGCGTCTATGTCGCTCGCGCGCTGCGCGCGGCGGCGGGAGACGCACGATGAACGCGCCGGCCACGGGAAAACAGATCGGACGCTCGCTGCCGCGGCTGGAAGGGCGCGCCAAGGTGAGCGGGCGCGCCGAATATACCCACACCATGCGGCTGCCCGGCATGCTGGTTGCCAAGCTCTTGCGCAGCACGGTGCCGCACGGCCGCATCAAGTCGATCGATGTGTCGGCGGCGCGTGAGCTTGCCCGGCGTGTTCGACGTCTATACCGGCGAGGACGTCAAAAAGGTCATTCCCGATCCCTATTACGGGCCGGCCTTCCACGACCAGCCGATCCTGGCGCTCGGCAAGGTGCTTTATGTCGGCGAGCCGGTGGCCGCGGTGCTGGCCGAGGACCCGCATATCGCCGAACAGGCCGTGCAGCTGATCGCCGCCGAATACGAGGAATTGCCGGCGGTGTTCGACGAGCTCGATGCGGCGGAGAACAAGGTCATCGTGCACGAGGAGCTGAAGCCGGCGACGACCTTTGCCGACCTCAAGCATCTCAAAGGCGCCAAGAACACCAATTGCGCGCTCGATTTCAAATTGCGGCGCGGCGACGTGGACAAGGCTTTCGCCGGCGCCGCCCACGTGTTCGAGCATACCTTCAAGACCCAGAAAGTGCTGCATCTCGCCTTCGAGCCGCACGCCTCCATCGCGGACTACAATGACGACGGCGTCACCATCTACTCGGCCTCGCAGGGGCCGTCCTTCGTGCGCACCGAGATCGCCCGCCTGCTCGGCTGGCCGGAGAACCGCGTGCGCATCAAGGTGCCCTATCTGGGCGCCGGCTACGGCGGCAAGCTCTACATCAAGCTGGAGGCGCTGGCCTTGGCGCTGTCGATGCTGGCGCGGCGGCCGGTGAAGGTCGCGCTCACGATGGACGAGGTGTTTTACACCATCACCAAGCATCCGAGCACATTCCGCATCAAGAGCGGCGTCGACCAGAACGGCAAAATCGTCGCGCGCAAATGCGACGTGTGGTGGAACGGCGGCGCCTATGCCGATATCGGCCCGCGCGTGACGCAGAAATCGGGCTTCACGGCGAGCGGCCCCTACGACATCGACAATCTCTCGATCGACAGCTACGCGCTCTATACCAACCTGCCGCCGGCCGGCGCGCTGCGCGGCTTCGGCATTCCACAGCTGGTGTGGGCCTATGAGAGCCACACCGACATGATGGCGCGCGCGCTCGGGCGCGACCCGCTCGACTTCCGCCGGCAGAACCTGCTGCGCGACGGCCGCCCGCACGCCACCGGCACCATCCTCAAAGACGTCGCGATCGAGAAGGTGCTCGACACCATCGCCGAGAAGCTGAACTGGGACGCGCCCTTCGACCGCGGCAGCGGCACCATCAGGCGGGGGCGCGGGCTGGCGGTCGGGCTGAAGGCGGTGATCTCGCCCACCACCTCGGTCGCCATCGTCAACGTGGCGGCCGACGGCAGTTGCACGCTCTATTGCGGCACCGTCGACATGGGGCAAGGCTCCGACACCGCCATGGCGCAAATGGTCGGCGAAGTGCTCAACATGCCGGCCGAGACCATCCGCGTCGTGCCGCGCGACACCGATGTGACGCCCTACGACATGGGCACGCTCGGCTCGCGCTCGCTGTTCCATATGGGACACGCGGTGCGACTGGCGGCGGAGGATGCCAAGGCCAAGATCGCGGCGCTCGCCCGCGAGGTGGGCGAGCCGGAGGGCAGCAACGTTCCCCTCACCGATCTGTTCGTGAAGAAATACGGCATGCGCGCCGGCAATATCGTTGGCACCGGCAGCTACAAGCCGGACTACGTGCCGCCCGACGCGCAGACCGGGCAGACGCCCAACGCCACGCCGTTCTGGATGACGGCGGGCGCCGGCGCCGAGGTGGAGATCGACACCGAGACCGGCCAATTGCGGGTGACGCGGCTGATCAACGTGGCCGACGTCGGCCGACCGATCAATCCGAGGATCGTGGAGACGCAATTGTCCGGCGGCGCGCTGATGCAGCTCGGCTTCACGCTGTTCGAGAAGATGCAGCTCGACGGCGGCCAGGTGACCAATGCTTCTTTTGCCGACTACAAGATCCCCGGCATCCACGACGTGCCGGCGGCGATGGAGAACGCGGCGGTCGAGGCCTATCAGTCGAACGGCCCGTTCGGCGCCAAGGGTGTCGGCGAGCTCGCCACTTTCGGCGTGTCGCCCGCCATAGCCAATGCCATCGAGGACGCGGTCGGCGTGCGGCTGACGGAATTGCCGCTCACCGCTGAAAGTCTTTTCCGCGCGCTGCGCGCCAAGGCCGGCAGGCCGCTGGGGGACGAATGATAGGAAATCCGAAACATCAGTTCGTCATTCCGGGGCGCGGGCGTCAGCCCGCGAACCCGGAATCCAGAAAAAGCTTCAGTGGTTGCATCTGGATTCCGGGTCCGCTCGCATTGCGAGCGTCCCGGAATGACCAGCCAGAGCTCGCATGAAATGACGGCGGCACGCACCATCCATTTCACCCTCAACGGCCGCGCGGTGTCGGCCGAGGTCGCGCCGCATCATAACCTTGTGGAAATGCTGCAAGGCCAATTCGCGCTCTATGGCGCGCGCGAAAGTTGCGGCCAGGGCCTGTGCGGCTGCTGCACCGTGCTGGTCGACGGCGCGCCGGTGTCGGGTTGCCTGCATTTGGCGGTGTTCGTCGACGGCGCCGAGGTCGTCACGGTGGAGCACCTCGGCGACGCGCAAGCGCTCGACCCGGTGCAGCAGGCCTTCATCGCGGCCGGCGCCTTCCAATGCGGCTATTGCACGCCCGGCTTCGTGCTGATGGCGAAAGCGCTGCTCGCCCGCCATCCCGACCCGAGCGACGAGCAGATCAAGAACTGGCTGTCCGGCAATCTGTGCCGCTGCGCGGCCTATCCAGAGATCGTAAATGCGGTCAAGATGGCCGCGCGCGACAACAAGACCGGCCAAGCCGGCTGAACCGTAACGGGGCGACTTGAGGGAGGGAGCAATGTCAACTGCCGCCGTGGCTGGACCGGAACCGTGGTACCGCAGCCTTAACGCGAACCAATGGAAGACCATGATCGCCTCGAACATCGGCTGGATGTTCGACGGCTACGAGACCTTCGCGCTGATCCTGGTGGTCGGCGCGGCGCTGCATCAACTGCTCGAGCCCGCGCAGTTCGGCGCCATCCGCGCCTATCGCCGGCACGGTGATCGGCATCACGCTGCTGGGCTGGGGCGTCGGCGGCGTGCTCGGCGGCATCTTGGCCGACTATATCGGCCGCCGGCGCACCATGATGTACGCCATCCTCGCCTATTCGCTGACCACGGGCCTGTCGGCCTTCGCCTGGAACTGGGAATCGTTCGCGCTGCTGCGCTTCCTGGTCGGCATCGCCATCGGCTCGGAATGGGCAACCGGCGCCTCGATCACGGCGGAAGCCTGGCCGAACCACGCGCGCGGGCGCGGCGCCGGCCTCATGCAATGCGGGCTCGGCATCGGCTTTTTCCTGGCCTCGTTCATCTGGCTGTTCGTCGGCACGCACGGGCCGGGCGCCTGGCGGTACATGTTTTTCATCGGCATCATCCCGGCGCTGTTCGCCTTCTGGCTGCGCAGCGGCGTGGAGGAATCCAAGCCCTGGGTGCAAAGCAACGAAAAGCGTTTGGCGGCGCAGGCTAAGAAAAAGAGCGGCCAGACGTTGGGCACGGAAGATCACGCCCTCACCCGCTTCACCGTCGCCGACCTGTTCGCCGATCCGAACGTGCGCATGTACACCATCGTGGCGTTCCTGATGTCGCTGACCACGACGCTGGCCTGGTGGGGCATCTCGACCTGGGTGCCGCCCTTCGTCGCGGGACTTGCGGCCAAGCAGCATCTGCCGCCGCAAACCTGGGCGAGCTATGCCGGCATGAGCTACAATATCGGCGCCATCTGCGGCTATATCGGGCTCGGCTTCTTCGCCGACCGCTGGGGCCGCAAGCCGGTCGTGATGATCTTCTTCGCGGCCTCGCTCATCCTTACGCCCGTGCTCTATCTGTGGACGCACGACCTGCACCTGATCATCCTGGTCACGGCGGTCAACGGCTTCTTCACGCTCGGGCAATATTCGTGGATGGCGGTGTGGCTGCCGGAGCTGTTCCCGACCCGCATGCGCGCGACCGGCATGGCTTTCGTGTTCAACGGGCCGCGCTTCATCGCGTTCCTCGGGCCGCTGTTCGCCGGCTTGCTGATCTCGCAACTGGGCGGCTTCAGCAAAGTGGCGGTGGCCTTCTCGTTCATTTACATCCTCGGCTTCGTGTGCGTGCCGTTCCTGCCCGAAACCAAGGGCAAGCCGCTGCCGAGCTGAACGGGCGTCTCTTGCGAATTGCCGGTGCGGCGCCTTGCAAGCGCCGCACCGGACGGTGGACATCATTGTCGGGGGCCAACCATGCCGTCTGATCGCGGCCTTGCCTTGTTCGCCTTGACCGAAAAGGTCGCGCTCATCACCGGCTCGAGCCGCGGGATCGGCCGCGCCATCGCCGAAGCCATGGCGGCGCTCGGCGCCAAGGTCGTCATCTCCAGCCGCAAGGCCGATGCCTGCGAGGCCGTCGCCAAGGAAATCCGCGCGCAAGGCGGCGACGCCCATGTCGTGCCCTGCAACGTCTCGCGCAAAGACGAGATCGTCAATCTGGTCGATCAGACCAAGCGCCATTACGGGCCGGTCGACATCCTGGTCTGCAATGCCGCGGTCAATCCGGTGTACGGGCCGATGCGCGATCTCTCCGACGAGGCCTTCGACAAGATCATGGGCGCCAACGTCAAAAGCAATCTGTGGCTCTGCAACCTGACCATCCCGGACATGGCCAAGCGCGGCGGCGGCGCGGTCATCATCGTTTCTTCGATCGCCGGCCTGCGCGGCACGGCGATGCTCGGCGCCTACGGCATATCGAAATCGGCCGATTTCGCGCTGGCGCGCAACCTCGCCGTGGAATGGGGCCCGCAGAACGTGCGCGCCAACTGCATCGCGCCCGGCCTGGTGAAGACCGATTTCGCGCGCGCGCTGTGGGAGGACGAGGAGCGGCTGGCCAAGCGCAACGCCGACACGCCGCTGCGCCGCATCGGCCGGCCGGACGAGATCGGCGGCATCGCCGCATTCCTTGCCTCGCCGGCGGCGAGCTTCATCACCGGCCAGGTCATCGTCGCCGACGGCGGCGTCACCATCGCGTGATGGCTTAAGCCCTCAGCGCACGTTCGAGCCCTGCGGCGCGTATTTGCGCAATTCCATCTTGGCGACGGTTTCGCGATGCACCTCGTCCGGCCCGTCGGCCAGGCGAATGGCGCGCGCGCGGGCATAGGCGTAAGCGAGATGGAAGTCCTGCGAGACGCCGCCGCCGCCGCAGACCTGGATGGCGCGGTCGACCACCTTCTGGGCGACGTTGGGCGCCACCACCTTGATCATGGCGATTTCCGCGCGCGCGGCCTTGTTGCCGACCTCGTCCATCATGCGCGCGGCGTGCATGGTCAGTAGCCGCGCCTGGTCGATCTCCATGCGCGATTCGGCGATCCAGTGGCGCGTCACGCCCTGCTCGGCGATCTGCTTGCCGAATGCCGTGCGCGAGATGGCGCGCTGGCACAGGGTTTCCAGCGCGCGCTCGGCCAGCCCGATCATGCGCATGCAATGATGGATGCGGCCGGGCCCAAGCCGGCCTTGCGCGATCTCAAAGCCGCGGCCTTCGCCGAGCAGGATATTGCTCGCCGGCACCCGCACGTTGTCGAAGATCACCTCGGCATGGCCGTGCGGGGCATCGTCATAGCCGAACACGGTGAGCGCCCGCACGATCTTCACGCCCGGGGTATCGAGCGGCACCAGGATCATCGACTGGCGTTTGTGCGCGGCCGCCGACGGGTCGGTCTGCCCCATCAGGATCGCCACCTTGCAGCGCTTGTCGAGCGCGCCCGAGGTCCACCATTTGCGCGCGTTGATGACGTAGTCGTCGCCGTCGCGCTTGATTTCGGCGCGGATATTGGTGGCGTCCGAAGAGGCGACCGCCGGCTCGGTCATGGCGAAGCAGGAGCGGATTTCGCCCTCCATCAGCGGCGCGAGCCAGCGCTTCTTCTGCGCGTCGCTGCCGTACAGGATCAGCGTTTCCATGTTTCCGGTGTCGGGTGCCGAGCAATTGAACGGCTCGGCGCCGATCGGCGAGCGCCCCATGATCTCGCACAGCGGCGCATATTCCAGAACGCTGAGCGCGTCCTTGTCATGGCTCTTGGGGATAAACAGGTTCCACAGGCCTTGCTTTTTGGCCTTGGCCTTGAGCTCGGTCATCACCGGCGGCTCGCCCCAGCGGTCGCCCTCGTCGACCTGGCGCTGGAAGACCGGTTCGGCCGGCAGGATGTGCTCTTCCAGGAACGCCGTGATGCGCTTGCCGAGCTCGGCGGAACGGGACGAAGGGGGCGGCAGCATGGATAACCTCCTGTCGCCGGCTTTAGCTCAGCCGGCACGCGCGAGCAGGTTGAGATGATGCGTCGCATCGCCAAACATCGCCTGGATGGCGGTGATGCGCCGGAAATAATGGCCGAGCTTGTATTCCATCGTCATGCCGATGCCGCCGTGCAGCTGCACGGCCTGCTGGCCGACGGTGCGGATGGAATTGCAGAGCTGCACCTTGGCGGAAGAGATCGCTTGGCGCCGCTCGGCGGCGTTCTCCTCGTCGGCGGTCATGGCGGCCAGCATGGCCATGCTGCGGGCCTGCTCGAGCGCGATCAGCATTTCGGCGGCGCGGTGCTGCAGCACCTGGAAATTGCCGATCGGCACGCCGAATTGCTTGCGCGTCTTGAGGTATTCCACCGTCATGTCCTGGATTTCGCTCATGGCGCCGACCGCCTCGGCGCATTGCGCGGCGAGCGCGAGATCGGCGGCGCGCTCGATCAATACATATGCGTTTGCAGGACCGATCGCGGCATCGGCCGGGACCCGCACGCCGGAAAGCGTCACTTCGGCCGCGCGCTGGCTGTCATTGGTGGCGTAGCCGCGGCGCGATAGCCCATCGGCCGCGGCATCGACCAGAAAGAGGCCGATCCCGTCCTTGTCCTGCCGCTTACCCGTAAGCCTGGCCGAAACGATGAACTTGTCGGCGCTGTCGCCGTGCAGCACCAGCGTCTTGGCGCCGTCGAGCACGAAGCCCCCGCCGTCCTTGCGCGCGGTCGTGGCAACGTCGGCCAGATCGTAGCGCGCCTGGCGCTCGGCATGGGCAAAGGCCATCAGCAGCTCGCCGCCGGCGATCTTCGGCAATAACTCGTCGCGCTGTTGCTCGTTGCCGCCCAGGCGCAGCAGAGAGCCGGAAAGCACCACGCTCGCCAGATAGGGCTCGATCACCAGCGCGCGCCCGAACGCCTCCATGACGATCATGCTGTCGACCGGGCTGCCGCCGATGCCGCCGTATTTTTCCTCGAAGGCCAGCCCCAACAGCCCGAGCTCGGCGAATTGCCGCCAGATCTTGCGCGAAAAGCCGTCCGGCTCCCGCGCGTATTTGCGCCGGGCTTCGAAATCGTACTGCTGGCGCAGCAGGCGGTCGACGCTGTCCTTCAGCAGCCGCTGCTCGTCGCTGAGCTCGAAATCCATTTTCCCGACTTCCCCCTGCTGATCAGCTCGTCATTCCGGGGCGCGAGCGAAGCGAGCGAACCCGGAATCCAGGGCCACACGGCAAATCATTCCGTTGCAGCCCTGGATTCCGGGCCCGGCGCTTCGCGCCGTCCCGGAATGACAGAATTGATCACCCGCATTCCGCATCACAGGCCCAGGATCGCTTTGGCGATGATGTTCTTCTGGATTTCGTTGGTGCCGCCGTAGATCGAAACCTTGCGCATGTTGAAGTAGCTGGGCGCCAGGGTCTCGGCCCAGTCCGGGCCGACCGGCGGCTCGTTCCAGCGCCCGTCCTCGCCCGGCCGCGGCGCCGGCAGCGCGTAAGGCCCGACGACTTCGAGCAGCAGCTCGGTGATCGTCTGCTGCAACTCCGAGCCCTTGATCTTGAGGATGGACGAAGCCGGGTCCGGCTTGCCGTTGGCGCCTTGCCGCCCGGCGGCGACGACGCGCAACTGCGTCATTTCCAGCGCCTTCAGCTCGACCTCGACCGCCGCGATCTTTCGGCGGAAATCCGGATCCTCGATCATGGGCTTGCCGTCGACATGCTCGAGCGCGGCGAGCTCCTTCAGACGCCGCAGCCGCGACTTGGAAATGCCGATGCGGGCGATGCCGGTGCGCTCGTTGCCGAGCAGGAACTTGGCGTAATTCCAGCCCTTGTTCTCTTCGCCGACCAGGTTTTCGGCCGGCACGCGCACGTCGTCGAAGAACACCTCGTTGACCTCGCGGCCGCCGTCGATGGTCTGGATCGGCCGCACCGTAATGCCCGGCGTCTTCATGTCGATCAGCAGGAACGAGATGCCCTCCTGCTTCTTGACGGTGGGGTCGGTGCGCACCAGGCAGAAGATCCAGTCGGCGTATTGCGCGAGCGTGGTCCAGGTCTTCTGCCCGTTGACGATGTAATGGTCGCCGTCGCGCTTGGCACTGGTCTTGAGCGAGGCGAGATCGGAGCCGGCGCCGGGCTCGGAGAAGCCCTGGCACCACCAGTCGTCGAGATTGACGATGCGCGGCAGGTATTTCTTTTTCTGCACCTCGTTGCCGAAGGCGATAATCACCGGCCCGACCATGTTGACGCCGAAGGGAAGCGGCTCGGGCGCCGGCGCCTGTTGCATCTCGTCCTGGAAGATATAGCGCTTGACCGAATTCCAGCCGGTGCCGCCCCACTCCTTCGGCCAGTGCGGCACCGCCCAGCCCTTCTTGTTGAGGACGCGCTGCCAGTCGATCAGGTCGTTCTTGGCGAGGCGGCGGCCCTCGACGATCTTGCGGCGGGTCGCCTCCGGCACGTTGTCGCGCATGAAGGCGCGCACCTCGTCGCGGAATGCGGTTTCCTCAGGCGTGAAGCGCAGGTCCATGGCGCTCTCCTAATGGATCTCGAACAGGCCGGCGGCGCCCATGCCGCCGCCGATGCACATGGTGACGACCGCGGTCTTGGCGCCGCGCCGCTTGCCTTCGATCAGCGCGTGGCCGGTCATGCGCGAGCCGCTCATGCCGTAGGGGTGGCCGATCGAGATGGCGCCGCCGTCGACATTGAGCCGCTCCTGCGGAATGCCGAGGCGGTCGCGGCAATAGATCACCTGCACCGCGAAGGCCTCGTTCAGCTCCCAAAGGTCGATCTGGTCGACCTTCATATCGAGGCGCTGAAGCAGTTTCGGCACGGCGAAGACCGGGCCGATGCCCATCTCGTCGGGCTCGCAGCCGGCGACCGCAAAGCCGCGGAAACTGCCGAGCGGCTCGAGGCCTTTCTTCTCGGCAAGCTTGGCGTCCATCACCACGCAGGCGGAAGCGCCGTCGGAGAGCTGGCTGGCATTGCCGGCGGTGATGAACTTGTTTTCGCCCTCGCGCACCGGCTTGAGCGCGGCCAGGCCTTCGAGCGTGGTGTCGGGGCGATTGCCCTCGTCGCTCATCAGCATGGCGTCCTCGACGTGCTCGGCCTTGGTCTGCTTGTCGACGACCTTCTTCTTGGTCGCCATCGGCACGATCTCGGCGCTGAAGCGGCCGGCCTGCTGACCGCTGGCGGTGCGGCGCTGGCTCTCCAGCGCGTATTCATCCTGCGCATCGCGCGAAACCTTGTAGCGCGCCGCCACATTGTCGGCGGTGTCGATCATGGCCATGTAGATTTCCGGCTTGTGCGCCAGCAGCCATTCCTCCTGCACCGGCGGAACGCGGCCGTCCTGCACCAGGCTGATGCATTCGAGCCCGCCGGCGACGATGATGGAGGCTTCCCCCGTCATGACGCGCTGCGCGGCCAGCGCGATGCTTTGCAGGCCCGAGCTGCAGAAGCGGTTGATGGTCATGCCGGAAACCGTGACCGGCAGGCCGGCGCGCAACGCGATCTGGCGGGCGATGTTTTGGCCGGTCGCGCGCTCCGGCTGCGCGCAGCCCATGACCACGTCGTCGATTTCGTCCGGCGCGATCTTGGCGCGTTCGACCGCGTGCTTGACCACGTGGCCGCCCATGGTCGCGCCGTGCGTCATATTGAAAGCGCCGCGATACGCCTTTCCGATCGGCGTGCGGGCGGTCGAGACGATCACTGCTTCACGCATTGGCTTGTTCCTGTTGTTTGCGCCGTTCGGCTTCGATCAATTCGGTCTTGGAGAACTTGCCGACGCTGGTGCGCGGCAGGCTAGCACGAATTTCGAGCGCCGCCGGCAGTTCGTGGCGGCCGAGCTTGTCGGCAAGGAATTCGCGCAGTGATTCCAACGTCAATTCCGGCGCGCCGGCTTTCAGCTTGACGAAGGCCTTGGCCGCCTCGCCGCGATAAGGATCAGGAATGCCGATCACCAGCGCTTCTTCCACGTCCGGGTGCTCGTAGATCGCGTATTCGATCTTGACCGGATAAACGTTGAAACCGCCGGAGATGATCATCTCCTTCTTGCGGTCGACCAGGAAGAACCAGCCGTCGCCGTCGAAATAGCCGATGTCGCCGGTGAGAAAGAAGCCGTCGGCGAAAGCGGCCTCGGTCTCCTGCGGCTTGTTCCAGTAACCCTGCATGACATTGACGCCCTTGATGCGCAGCTCGCCGACCTCGTTGGCGCCCAGCACCTTGTGCGGGTCGTCGAGCGCCACGATCTGGGCGGTGATGCCGGGCAGCGGGAAACCGATCGAGCCGGCTTTACGGATCGGCCCGGCCGGCGGGCTGATGCCGGCGGGCGAGGTTTCCGTCATGCCCCAGCCGCTCGGCAGCGGCAGGCCGGTCAGGCGCTGGAACCGCTCCGCGATCTCGAGCGGCAGCGGCGCGCCGCCCGAGGCCACGACCCGCAGCGAGCTCAGGTCGCGCGTCTCGATGCCCGGGTAGTTGACAAGCGCGATCCACATCGTCGGCACGCCGGGAAATGATGTCGCGCGCCCGACCTCGATGTCGTGCAAGATCTGCTCGACCTCGAAACGCGGGCGCAGCAGCAGCTCGTTGCCGCTCGCGAAATGGCGCAGCATGACGCTCGACAGGCCGTATATGTGGAACAGCGGCAGCACCATGATCACGCGGTCGGGCGGCGCGGCGCCGGGCGGCCGCTGGCCGGCGATCCAGACGCGATAGCTGGTCACCGCCGCGGTGAGATTGGCGTGGGTCAGCACCGCCGCCTTGGGCAGGCCGGTGGTGGCGCCGGTATATTGCAAGAGCGCGATGTCGTCTTTCGACACCTCCGGCCAGCGCGCCGGGATTTTCGCCTCCGCCATCAGGCGGCCGAAGGAAACGATCTTGGCGCTTTCGCTGAACGGCTCGGGCGGCGTTGGCGCCTCGCCCCAGTCGCGGTCGTCGCCGACGATCAGGCGCTCGACATGACCCTCGGTCATGAATTTAAGCGCCACCGGCAGCAGCCGGAACAGGTTGGTGGTCACCAGCGTGCGTGCGCCGCTGTCCTTGAGCTTGTAGATCAGCTCGCGCTCGGCATCGAGCGGGCTCAAATGCACGACCCGCGCGCCGGTGCGCAGCGCGCCGAAAAAGGCGATCGGATGATAGGGCGTGTTGGGCAGGTAAAGCGCCACGGCATCGCCGCGGCCGATGCCCAGGCCGATGAGGCCGGCGGCCGCGCGCGCGGTCATTTCACCGAGCTCGCGATAGGAGATGCGGCGCCCGCGATATTCCAGCGCCGGCCGTTCGCCGTAGGATTCGACCGCGCGGTCGAGCAGCTCCTGCAAGGTTGTCGTTTCGATCGGCGCGTCCCAGCGCACATTGGCCGGGTAGGATTGCTCCCAAGGCTGCCGCGCCGCGCTCATCAGGCGGCCTTCTTGGGCGCCGCGCCGAAGGTCGAGTTCTCGGCGGCGAGCCTCGTGAGCAGCGCCGCCGGCTCGTGACGCTTGTCGCCGGAGGTTTTCGCAAGCGCCGCCAGGCGGTCGCGGATATAGCCAAGCCCGACCGTGTCGGCGTAGAACATCGGCCCGCCGCGCCAGCGCGGGAAGCCGTAGCCGTAGACCCAGATCACGTCGATGTCGCCGGAACGCAGCGCGATGCCCTCCTCGAGAACGCGCGCGCCCTCGTTGATCATCGGGAAGATCAACCGCTCGACGATTTCCTTTTTGTCGATCGGGCGGCGGGCGATCCCTAAGCGCTTGGAGGCCGCGACGATCAATTGCTCGACTTCCGGGTCCGGCCGGCCGGCGCGCGAGCCGGGCTCATAGAGATAGAAGCCTTTCGAGGTCTTCTGCCCGTAGCGGCCCTGCTCGCACAGCGTATCGGCGATCTCGGCGCGGATGCCTTGCGCCTTGCGCATGCGCCAGCCGACGTCGAGGCCGGCCAGATCGCCCATGGCGAAGGGGCCCATGGGAAAGCCGAATTCGGTGAGCGCGCCGTCGACTTCGTGCGGCAGCGCGCCTTCCAGCAGCAGCTTTTCCGCCTCGATCGAGCGCGCCCGCAGCATGCGGTTGCCGACGAAGCCGTGGCAGACGCCGACCACCACCGGCACCTTGCCGATACGGCGGGCGACCGCGATGGCCGTTGCCAGCACGTCGGGCGCGGTCTTTTCCCCGCGCACGATTTCCAGAAGCCGCATGACGTTGGCCGGGCTGAAGAAATGCATGCCGAGCACGGATTGCGGCCGCGCCGTCATGGCGGCGATCTCGTCGACGTCGAGATAGGAGGTGTTGGTGGCGAGCACGGCGTCGGCACGTGCAAGCTTATCGAGCTTGCCGAACACCTCCTTCTTGATCGCCATCTCTTCGAACACCGCCTCGATGATCAGGTCGGCGTCCTTGACCGCGGCGATATCGGTTGTGCCGGTGAGCAGGCCCATGCGTTTCGTCACGTCCTCCTCGCGCAGGGCGCCGCGCGACGCGGAGGTCTTGTAGTTCTTTTCCATCACGCCGAAGCCGCGCTTGAGCGCGTCGGCGGCGGCTTCGACCACGGTGACCGGGATGCCGGCATTGGCGAAGCTCATCGAAATGCCGCCGCCCATGGTGCCGGCGCCGATCACCGCCACCTGCTTGATGTCGCGCGGCTTGACGTCCTTGGTGACACCGGGAACCTTGGCGGCCTCGCGCTCGGCGAAGAAGAAGTAGCGCTGGGCCTTCGATTGCTCGCCGGCGCGCAGTTCCATGAACTTCTTGCGTTCGCCCTCGAGCGCCTGGTCGATCGGGACGTCAAGCGTCCAGCGCAAGGCTTCCAAGGCGGCGGTCGGCGCCTCCAGGCCGCGCGCGCGCTTGACGTGGGCGGCCGCGATTTCGGCGAATTTGTCCGGCTGGGCGCGCAGCTCCTTGAGCTTGTCGTCCATGTCGCGCACGCGGCGCAACGGGCGCTTTTCCGCGATCACGCGCCGCACGAAGGCCACGCCCGCCGCCGCCGGATCGCCCTCGAAAATCTCGTCGATCAGCCCAAGCGCCAGCGCTTCCTTGGCGGGGATCGGATCGCCCGACAGGATCATGGCCATGGCTTTGGCCATGCCGACCAGGCGCGGCAGACGCTGGGTTCCGCCGGCGCCGGGGATGAGGCCGAGCTTTATCTCCGGCAGGCCGAGGCGGGTCGTGGGTGCCGCGATGCGGAAATGGCACGCCAGCGTGATCTCGAGCCCGCCGCCAAGCGGCGTGCCGAAAGTCGCCGCCACAACCGGTTTCTCGATGTTCTCGATTTCCCCGTTCAGATCGATCAGGCTCGGGCTTTGCGGCGGCTTGTCGAACTCGGTGATGTCGGCGCCGGCGATGAAAGTGCGGCCGGCGCAGGTCAGCACGATGCCGGCGACGTCCTTGGCCGCGTTCGCACTTGCGAAGGCGTCATGCAGGCCGAGCCTGACCTCGTGTTTCAATGCATTGACGGGCGGATTGTCGACGACGATGACGGCGATGTCGCCATCGCGGTGCATGCCAACCATAGAGGACATCCGGCAATTCCTGTGACGGATTCCGCAGTGCGGAATATCATTCTGCAATTCTTGACCTTGATGCTAGGAAGTGGTGCGATCCCTGTCAAACAGCCTTTATCAAACGGGCGTGGGGGGAAATGGCGACGGCGGACAGTTGGAGAGCGGGCCTTGAGCGACTCGACGACAGCGTCGCGCATGACGATCGCAAATTCGTTGTGGCGCTCGCGCGCGGGCTCGAGATCTTGCGCGCGTTCACGCCGAGCGAGGGATTGCTCGGCAATCAGGAAATCGCGGCGCGCACCGGTCTCGCCAAGGCGACCGTCAGCCGGCTGACCTATACGCTCACCACGCTCGGCTATCTCGCGCATATCGACCGGCTCGAGAAATACCAGCTCGCTCCCGGCGCGCTCGCGATCGGCTATTCGACGCTCGCCAATATGCGCATCCGCCAGGTGGCCAAGCCGCATATGCAGGCGCTTGCGAATTATAGCGGCGCGTCCGTCGCGCTCGGCACGCGCGACCGTCTCAACGCGATCTATATCGAGTTTTGCCGCGGCAAGTCGGCGACCATGCTTCGCCTCGACGTCGGCGCGCGCATTCCGCTGGCAACGACCGCGATGGGCCGCGCCTTGCTCGCCGGCGCGCCGGTCAAGGACCAGCAACGCCTGCTGCGCCAGATCGCGCGGCGCGAGAACGGCAAATGGACCAAAATCCGTCCCGGCATCGAGCGGGCAATGAAGGACGTCGACAGCCGCGGCTTCAGCATATCGGTCGGCGAATGGCAGTTCGACATCAACGCGGTCGGCGTTCCGCTCGCTGCGCCGGACGGCTCCGGCGTCTTCGCGTTCAATTGCGGCGCGCCGGCGTTTCATTTCTGCCGCTCCCGGCTCGAAAACGAAATCGGCCCGCGGCTGCTCAACACCGTGCGAAACATCGAAGCCGAACTGAGTGGGCCTTGAAATGCATTCCGCCGGCGCAATGGCCGTCAAGACGAACACCCAGGCGCCGGCGGAAACGCAGCAGCCGCTGCTGGCCGTGCGCGGCGTCGGCATCAGCTTCGGCGGCATCGTCGCGCTCGACGATGTGTCGATGGAGCTCAAGCAAGGCCAGATCCTCGGCCTGATCGGCCCCAACGGCGCCGGCAAGACCACCTTGTTCAATTGCCTGACGCGGATCTACACGCCGAACCGCGGCGCGATCGAGTTCGCCGGGCAGAATATTCTCAACCTGGCGGCCAACCGCATTTCCGGCCTTGGCATCACCCGCACCTTCCAGAATCTCGCGCTGTTCCGCTCGATGTCGGTGCTCGACAATGTGCGCGTCGGCGGCCATTCGCAGAGCCGCAGCGATTTCTTCAGCGACTCGCTGCATCTGCCCTGGGTGCGCCGCGAGGAGCGATCGCTCGAGCGGTTGGCGCGCGAGATGATTGGCTATCTCGACCTGGATGCGGTGGCGCATCGCCGCGTCGCCGATCTTCCGTTCGGGACGCAGAAGCGGGTGGAACTCGCGCGCGCGCTGGCGGCGCGGCCGAAATTGCTGCTGCTCGACGAGCCGGCCGCCGGTCTCAATCACCACGAGATCGGCGCTCTCGGAGAGCTCATCCGCCGCATTCGCGACGAGCAACACGTCACCGTGCTGCTGGTCGAGCATCACATGAACCTGGTGATGTCGATTTCCGACCAGGTGGTCGCGCTCGATTTCGGGCGGAAGATCGCCGAGGGCACGCCCGACGAAGTGCGCAACGACAGAGAAGTCATCAGAGCCTATCTAGGGACCTAAACCCGATGAGCCGAACCTTGCTCTCCGCCCGACAGCTTTGCGCCTTCTACGGCTCGACGCGGGTATTGCACGGGATCGATTTCGATATCGTCGAGGGCAACGTGACCGCGTTCCTCGGCGCCAACGGCGCCGGCAAGACCTCGACGCTGCGCGCGCTGTCCGGAATGATCGAAACCACCGGCGAGATCAGCTTCGCCGGTCAACCGCTCACCGGAAAATCGACGGAAGAGCGCGCGCAGCTCGGCATCGCGCACGTGCCGGAAGGCCGCGGCACCTTCAGCCGCATGACGATCGAAGAAAACCTCCAGCTTGGCGCCATGTCGCGCAACGACCGCGCCGGCATCGCCGCCGATATCGAGCGCATTTACGGCTACTTTCCGCGGCTGCGCGAGCGCGTACACCAGCAGGCCGGGACGATGTCCGGCGGCGAGCAGCAGATGCTGGCGATCGGCCGCGCGCTCATGATGCGGCCGAAGCTGATGCTGCTCGACGAGCCGTCCTTCGGTCTGGCGCCGCTGCTGGTCGAAGAGGTCTATGCGATCCTGCGCAAGCTCAAGGAGAACGAAGGCGTGAGCATGCTGCTGGTCGAGCAGAACGCGGCCGTCGCGCTCGCGCTCGCCGACCAGGCCTATCTGATCGAAACCGGCGAGATCGTGATGAGCGGGCTCGCCCAGGAAATCGGCCGCGACGAGAACATCCGCCGCGCTTATCTCGGGTACTAGGCCATGCAACTCGTTCTCAGCCAAATCCTTGCGGGGCTCTCGACCGGCGGCATCTATGCCTGCATGGCGCTCGCCATCGTGATGATCTACCAGGCCATCGATCATCTCAATTTCGCGCAGGGCGAGATGGCAATGTTCTCGACCTTCATCGCCTGGCAGCTGCTGAACTGGGGCCTGCCCTACTGGCCGACTTTTTTCATCACGATCGCGATCTCGTTCATAGGCGGGGTGCTGATCGAGCGCATCATCTTCAAGCCGCTCAAGAACGCGCCCATCTTGAGCCATATCGTCGTGTTCATCGCGCTATTCGCCATCCTCAATAGCGGCGCGGGCTTCATCTGGGATTTCAACATCAAGAGCTTCCCCACGCCCTTCGGCACCACGCCGCTGTTCGGCAGCCTCATTTCGTCGCACGACGCCGGCATGATCTCGGTCACGTTGATCGTGCTGCTGCTGCTCTACGCGTTCTTCCGCTATACGCGTGTCGGCCTCGCCATGCGCGCGACCGCGGCGAACCCGGAATCGGCCCGGCTCGTCGGCATCCGCGTCGGCTGGATGATCGCGCTCGGCTGGGGCATGGCGGCGGCGATCGGCGCGGTGGCCGGGATGATGATCGCGCCGGTGGTGTTTCTAGAGCCGAACATGATGGTCTTCATCCTGCTCTACGGCTTCGCCGGAGCTGTGCTCGGCGGATTGACGTCGCCGGGCGGCGCGGTGATCGGCGGATTCCTGCTCGGCGTCATCGAGAATCTCTCCGGCTTTATCCCCGACGTCGGCCAGGAATTGAAGCTGACCATCGCGCTTGCGATCATCGTCGCGGTCCTCACCATCCGGCCGCAGGGCCTGTTCGGCCGCGTAATCGTCACCAGGGTGTAGCCGATGTCGAAGCGCGAGCTTTTCCAAGGACTGCAAGGCACGCCCGGCCGGGCGGCGCGCCCGCAATTGCTGATGACGATCGTGGCGCTCGTCATCGCGGTCTTGCTGCCGCTCGCGGTCAAGAACTTCGTCTTGTTCCAGCTGACCTTAGCGATGTCCTACGCCATCGCCATTCTCGGGCTCGCTTTGCTGACCGGCTTCAACGGCCAGTTCTCGCTCGGCCATTCGGCCTTCTTCGCGATCGGCGCCTATACCGCCGCGATCATGATGGATCACTGGGGCATCAACTACCTTTGGACGCTGCCGGCCGCCGGCATCGTCAGCCTGGTATTCGGCTTCCTGTTCGGGCTGCCCGCCCTGCGGCTGCAGGGCAGTCTATCTCGCGCTCGCGACCTTTTCGCTGGCGGTGGCGACGCCGCAACTGCTCAAATCGAAGCCGCTCGAAGGCTGGACCGGCGGCGTGCAGGGCATCGTCATCATCAAGCCCGACGCGCCCTTCGGCCTGCCGCTGTCGGGCGATCAATGGCTTTATTTTCTGACACTGGCGGTGGTCGTCGTCATGTTCATCTGCGCCGCCAATCTCGTTAACAGCCGCACCGGCCGCGCCCTCATCGCCATCCGCGACAACCCGATCGCGGCGCGCGCGATGGGCGTCGACATCTCGCTTTATAAGGCTCTCACCTTCGGGGTCAGCGCGTTCTATACGGGCGTCGCAGGCGCGCTCGGCGCGATCGTCATCCAGTTCGTCGCGCCCGACAGCTTTACCTTCGCCTTCGCCATCGCCCTGTTCGTCGGCCTCGTGGTGGGCGGCGTCGACTCGATCGCGGGCGCCCTGTTGGGCGGACTGTTCGTGCTGTTCGTTCCCAACATCGCCGAACAGGTCTCCAAAGGCCTTGCAGGCGCCGTATACGGCGTCATCCTGATTCTCGTCATCTACATCATGCCGTCCGGCGCCGCCGGATTAATTCGTTTGATCGTAAGCAGAGTTGCACGAATCCGTGCAACAAAATGAGGGAGGACGTGCAATGAAACGACTTCGACTACTGGCAGTCGCGGCGCTTGCTTTGGCGCTCGGGACTTCGGCCGCGCTGGCGCAGAAGAAATATGGCCCCGGCGTGACCGACAAGGAAATCAAGATCGGCAACATCAATCCCTACAGCGGCCCGGCTTCGGCCTACGGCCAGATCGGCAAGACCATCGCCGCCTATTTCGACAAGGTGAACGCCGAGGGCGGCATCAACGGCCGCAAGATCAAATTCATCTCCTATGACGACGGCTATAGCCCGCCCAAGACGGTCGAGCAGGCGCGCAAACTGGTCGAGAGCGACGAAGTCCTGCTCATCTTCCAGAGCCTCGGCACGCCGACCAACACGGCCATCCACAAGTACATGAACGCCAAGAAGGTGCCGCAGCTGTTCGTGGCGACCGGCGCGACCAAGTGGGGCGATCCGAAGCATTTCCACTGGACCATGGGCTGGCAGCCGACCTACCAGGCCGAAGGCCACATCTACGCGAAGTATCTGCTGAGCAAGCACCCGGACGCCAAGATCGGCATCCTTTACCAGAACGACGACTACGGTAAGGATTACGTCAAAGGCATGAAGGACGGCCTCGGCGCCAAAGCCGCCAAGATGATCGTGTCCGAGCAACCCTACGAGGTCACCAACCCGACGGTGGACTCGCAAATCGTCACCCTGAAGGCATCCGGCGCCAACGTCTTCTACAACGTAACGACTCCGAAGTTCGCCGCGCAGGCCATCAAAAAAGCGGCCGAGATCGGCTGGCATCCGATCCATCTGCTCAACAACGTCTCGCAATCGGTCGGCGCCGTGCTCAAGCCGGCCGGGCTCGATAACTCGAAGGGCATCATATCGACCTTCTATTTGAAGGACTCGACCGACCCGGCCATCAAGAGCGACGCCGGCTACAAGCAGTGGGTCGCCTTCATGGACAAGTATCACCCGAAGGGCGACAAGACCTCGAGCTTCACAGTCTACGGCTACACCGTGGCGCAGACGCTAGCGCAGGTGCTCAAACAGTGCGGCAACAACCTCACGCGCGCGAACGTGATGAAGCAGGCCGCCAATCTGAAGAATCTTGAACTGCCCATGCTGTTGCCGGGCATCAAGATCAGCACCAGCCCGACCGATTACTACCCGATCGAGCAGATGCAGCTGCAGCAGTTCGACGGCAAGGAATGGAAGCCGATCGGCCCCGTCATGAGCGGCGAGATGGGCGGTTCCTGATCGCGGCGAATAACGAGAGCGGCGCGCGCCTGGTGTGCGCGCCGTTCTTTTTTGCCTCTCTTAAACGCGGGCGCCGGGGCGCAGCCGTCACCGGAACGCGGCCGCGCAATATTTCGGCCGCTCTTGCGGCTTGGTCGAGATCGCCCCGTCAGCGGACAAAACCCGGCCACGTGCAGCTTTAGTTGCCAAGCCTGCCGAAGATGGCGATTTTTTGAGCATCGCGGCGGCGCGATAAATTGCGCTGGCGGCGCTGGGGTCTGCCCATAAAGCATTGTTCCGGCTGCAAAAACGGCTAACGCCGGGGCGCCCACGGGCACGCCGCACGCTTGGCACAACGCTTGCGAGTCACCGCATTGCATACAATTCGGCTCGCCGCCCGCCGTGGGCGGCCGGCGTTTTTGCTGCGCGAGGTCCGTCGTGAAGACCCAGATCGCCGCCGAACCGCAACCGATCAACGTCGAGCTCGACCGCACGGCGCTCATCATCATCGACATGCAGCGCGACTTTCTGGAGCCCGGCGGCTTCGGGGAGACGTTGGGCAATGACGTTTCCCGCCTGCAAGCCGCGGTGAAGCCGCTGCAGGCGGTGCTGGCGGCAGCGCGCGCCGCCGGGCTCCTTGTGATCCATACGCGCGAGGGCCACCGCCCGGATCTGTCCGACGCCCCGCCGGCCAAGGTCGAGCGCGGCGCGCCGTCGAAGCGCATCGGCGACCAAGGCCCGATGGGCCGCATCCTGATTCGCGGCGAGCCGGGCCACGATATCGTACCGGAGCTTTACCCGATCGACGGCGAGCCGGTGATCGACAAGCCCGGCAAGGGCGCCTTCTACCAGACCGATCTCGAATCGATGCTGAAGAATTGCGCCATCGAGAACCTGATCGTCTGCGGCGTCACCACCGAAGTTTGCGTCAACACGACGGTGCGCGAGGCCAACGACCGCGGCTATCGCTGCATCGTGCTGGCGGACTGCTGCGCCTCCTATTTTCCGGAATTCCACGCGATGGGCCTGCAGATGATCAAGGCGCAGGGCGGCATTTTCGGCTGGGTTTCGGATTCGAAGAACGCGCTCGCGGCGCTCGCGCGCGGCACAGACGCCTTGTCGCGGCAACAAGCCTGAGGAAGGGGAGATCATGAGCAGCAGCACATTCAAGCCGGCGCTGTGGACGCGCGGCGACTGGAACGCTTTCTTCGGTTTCGGCACCAATATCCTGGTCAACATGCTGGTGCTGACCGGCCTGTTGCGCTTCGTGCTGAAGATGCCGGACTCGCTGGTGTTCGGCCGCATCCTGCCGGCGCTCGGGCTGATGATGTGCCTGTCGACGTTCTACTACGCCTGGCTCGCCTACCGGCTGGCGCAGAAGACCGGCCGCGACGACGTGGCGGCGCTGCCCTCGGGCGTGAGCGTGCCGCACATGTTCATCGTCACCTTCGTAATCATGCTGCCGATCCTGCTCAAGACCAAGGATCCGATAAAGGCGTGGGAGGCGGGCACGACCTGGGTGTTCATCCAGAGCTTCATCCTGATGGCCGGCGGCTTCGTCGCGCCCTACGTGCGCAAAATCACGCCGCGCGCCGCCCTGCTCGGGACGCTGGCCGGCGTCTCGATCGCCTTCATCTCGATGAAGCCGGCGCTCGACATGTATCTGACGCCGGTCATCGGCATCACCTGCTTCGCCATCATCATGGTGAGCTGGTTCGGCGGCGTGCGCTATCCGATGGGCATTCCGGCCGGCCTCGTCGCCATCGTGGTCGGGACGTTGATCGCCTGGGGCTCGAACATATTCGGGCTGCATTACGGCGGCATGAGCGGCGCCGCGCTTTGGACCTCGCTCAAGAGCATCCACGTGTCGCTGCCGGTGCCGGCGGGCTGGCACACTTTCGGCGGCTTTGAATTTATCGGCACCATCCTGGTCACGGCCATCCCGTTCGGCGTCTACGACCTGGTCGAGGCCATGGACAATGTCGAAAGCGCGGAAGCCGCCGGCGATCCCTACCCGACCACGCGCGTGCTGACCGCCGACGGCGTGGTGAGCTGCATCGGCGCGCTGATGGGCAATCCCTTCATCAACGCCGTCTATATCGGCCATCCCGGCTGGAAAGCGATGGGCGGCCGCATCGGCTATTCGGCGGCGACCGGCGTCATGGTCATCGTGCTGTCGTGCTTCGGCATCATCTCGCTGCTGCTCGACGTCGTGCCGGTGGTCGCGATCTCGCCGATCCTGTTGTACATCGGCATGCTGATCGGCGCGCAGGCGTTCCAGACCACGCCCAAGAGCCACGCGCCGGCGATCGTGCTGGCGCTCACGCCGCATCTGGCCGCCTGGGCCAAGACGCTGATCGACGGCGTGCTCACGGTCGCGGGCACCAGCGCGACAAAACTCGGCATCGCCAAGCTCGCCGGCGTCGGCGTGATTTACGACGGCCTCGCGGTGCTGGGCGGCGGCTCGATCCTGGCCGGCCTCACGCTCGCGGCCATCGCGGTGTTCGTGATCGAGCGCGACTTCATGAAGGCATCGGCGTTTGCCTTCGCCGGCGCGGTCATGACCTATTTCGGCTTCATGCACGGCTCGGCGGTCGGCATCGGCAACCACGGCCTCGGCGTGACGCCGGGCGTGGCGCTCGCCTATCTGATCGTCGCGGTGTTCCTGTACGCGCTCAGCCTAAAGCCGGCCTTCGTGGCGGTGCCGGAGGCGGTGCCAGCCGAATAGCGCGGCAGTTGCGCAAATAGGCGATTTTTCGCACAAAGAGCGGCGCAGCCTTAGCCGGGCGGCGCCGCTCTTGCTGTCGGGAGACCCGCGTGGCCGAAACCGCCGCCGCCATCGTCGCCGCCCACAGGGCCGGCACGCTGCGCCCCGAGCAGACCGTCGCGCGCAGCTACGCGCGGCTGCGCGCCCATGGCGATCCGGCGATGTTCATCGCGCTGCGCGATGAGGCGGATGCCCTGGCCGAAGCGCGCGCGCTGACGGATACCAGCCTGCCGCTTTACGGCGTGCCGATCGCGGTCAAGGACAATATCGACGTCGCGGGCCTACCGACCACCGCCGCGTGCCCGGCATTCGCCTATACGCCGCACCGCGACGCAACGGTCGTGGCGCGCCTGCGCGCCGCGGGCTGCATCGTCATCGGCAAGACCAATCTCGACCAGTTCGCCACCGGACTGGTCGGCGTCCGCTCGCCCTATGGCGTGCCGCGCAACCCATTCGACGCGGCGTTGATCCCCGGCGGCTCGAGCTCCGGCTCGGCGGTCGCGGTCGCCGCCGGCGTGGTGCCGCTCGCGCTCGGCACCGACACCGCCGGCTCCGGCCGCGTGCCGGCGGGGCTCAACAATATCGTCGGACTCAAGCCGAGCCTCGGCCTAGTGTCGACCTATGGCGTGGTGCCGGCCTGCCGCACGCTCGATTGCGTCTCGCTGTTCGCGCTCACCGTCGACGACGCCTGGACGGCGCTCGCGGCCATGGCCGGGCTGGACGAGCACGATCCCTATTCGCGCCGGCGCCCGCTCGCCACGCCCGGCGCCATGCCGGCTGCGCTCAAGCTCGGCGTGCCGCTTACCGGCCAGCGGCTGTTCTTCGGCGACAAGCAGTTCGAAGCGGCTTACGGGGCGGCGCTGGCGCGGCTTGCGCTACTCGGCTGCGCGATCGTGGAGATCGACATCGAGCCGTTCTACGAGACCGCCCGCCTGCTCTATGAAGGCCCTTGGGTGGCCGAGCGCGCCATCACGGCAAAGCCGGTGCTCGATTCCGATCCGGACGCGCTGCACCCGGTAACGCGCGAGATCATCGTCAGTGGGTTGAAGCCGACGGCGATGGACGCCTTCGCGGCGTTCTACAAGCTGGAGGAATTACGCCGCGATCGCCGAGCGCACCTTCGGCGCCATCGATTGCCTGGCACTGCCGACCGCGCCCACCGCCTGCACCGTCGCGCAGGTGCTGGCCGATCCCATCCAGCTCAACAGCCGGCTCGGCACCTATACCAATTTCGTCAATCTGCTCGACCTGTGCGGGCTGGCGCTGCCGGCAGCTTTTACGCCCGAAGGCGTTCCTTTCGGCATCACGCTGCTGGCGCCGGGCGGCCAGGATGCCGCGCTCGCCGAAATCGGCCGCGTGTTCCACGCCGATACCAAGCTACCGCTGGGGGCGCTTCATGCGCCGCAGCCGGCGGAAGCGCCGGCGTGAGCCCGTGCCCCGGACGCGGCGCAGCACGAGCGTCAGCGAAGTGATGCGCCGCCGATCCGGGGCCGTTCGAAACTCGGACCCCGCAACGGTCCCGGGTCTGCAGCGCACCACTTCGTGCTGCGCTGCGCCCGGGACACGACTCACAATGTCTCGGTATAATGCTCGTATTCCTCGCCGACGGTGACGATGTGCGCGTACATGGTCTGCGCCGCCAGCACGCGCTCGCCCCGCAGGATCGCCTGCACCACGCGGTCGTGCTCGAGATGCGACTTGGCGAGACGGCCGCGGATGCGGAACTGAGCGCGGCGGAACGGCCGCACCCGCGCGCGCGTCATCAGCGTCAGCTCGGCGAGATAGGCGTTATGCGCGCCTGAATAAATGGTGGCGTGGAAAGCCTCGTTGACCTCGTGATAGCGCTGCGGATCGCCGCTCTGGATCAGCACGCGCAGTTCCTCGTGCACTTCCTCCATCGCGCGGCGCTCGGCCGCGCTCATGCGCTCGGCGGCGTAGCCGGCGCAGAGCGATTCGAGCTCCGCCATCACCTCGAACATGCCGATCAGCGTCGCGTGGCTCGGCCGCGCCACCACCGCGGCGCGGTGCGCGCGCATCTCGACCAGCCCACTCGCCGCCAGCATGCGGATCGCCTCGCGCACCGGCGTGCGCGAGACGCCGAAGCGGCGCGCCAGCTCGCTCTCGTCGAGCGCCGAGCCGGGCGCGAGCTGCCCGCGCACGATCTCGTCGGCGAGCTGCAGCCGCAAGCCCTCGGCGCGGGTGAGGCCCGGCCAGGGGGCGTTCGGCTCGTCTGTGGCGGAGGAAATGACGCTCATGCTGCTGTCCCGCTGGGCGCGTCGATCAGGCTCACATGCGCCGCGACCACGCGCCAGCCCTCCGGGAACTTGACCCAGGTCTGCGTCTGCCGGCCGATCTTGCCCGGCGTCGTCGGCCGCTCGTAAAGCGTTGATGCAACGGCAAAATTCGTTCCATAACTGGTGATGACGGTGCGCGACAAAGTGCGCGCGAGCCCGGCCGGCGAGCGCGCCGCGCGGAAGGATTTGATTTCGTCATAGCCATAGAGAATTTCCGCCGCGCCATACCGGATGGTGCGGGCGTCGTCGCGAAACAAGACGTCGAGCGTATCGACGTCGTTCGCAACCAGCGCCTTCTCGTAGCGTTCGAAGGCTTCGCGCACCTCGGCCACGACCTCCGGCAGGTCGATGTCCATTCGCTTCCTCCTCAAAAGTCCGGCCTTGTCGCCGCCACCGTTCCCATTTGCTCCAGCGCGTGCGCGATGCGCAAGGCCACGTCCTCGCGCCAGGGCGCGGCGATGATCTGCACGCCGATCGGTAGCGGCGCCAGCGGCACCGGCACCGCCGCCACCGGCAGGCCGATAAAGGAGATCGGCTGGGTGTAGATGCCGACATTGGGGCGCAGCGGCATTTCGATGCCGTCGATCGCGAAAGTCTGCTGGCCAATTCGAGGCGCTGTGCAAGGCGTCGATGGCGCAAGGATGGCGTCGTAGCGCGCAAACAGCTTGAGCACCTGCGCGCGATACCAGCGGCGAAAAATCTGCGCCTTGTTGACCAGCACCGCCGGCACCATGGCGCCGGCGATCAGGCGGTCGCGCACGGCGGGATCGAAATCGTGCGCTTGTTTACGCAAGCGATCGAGATGCAGGCTGGCGCCTTCGGTGGCGGTGATCACGTAGGCGGCAGAACGGGCGCGCTGCGCTTGCGGAATCTCGACCTCATCCTCGGCGCCGACCGCCTTCGCCACGCGCGCGACCGCCTCCAGCGCTTCCGCAAAGGCGCCCTTCTTGAAATAGCCGCCGGCAACGGCGATGCGCAGGCCGTCGAGGCCGCGCTCGAGCAAGCCGGCCGTCGGCTCGGCCGCGCGTCGCGTGCAGGCCGGATCGCCGGCGTCCGGACCCTGCATGGCGTCGTAGCTGAGCGCGAGGTCTCGCGCTGTGCGCGCGAAGGGGCCGAGATGATCGAGGCTGGCGACAAAAGGAAAGGTGCGGGCGCGCGAAAGCCGGCCATAGGTCGGCTTCAACCCGAAAATGCCGCAAAACGAGGACGGCACGCGGATCGAGCCATTGGTGTCGGAGCCGAGCGCCAGCGGCACCAGGCCGCCGCCGACCGCGCTGCCCGACCCGCCCGAGGAGCCGCCGCTCATGCGGTTCAAGTCATGCGGATTGCGCGAGGGCCCGTCATGCACGTTTTCGCCGGTGAAGTCGTAAGCGTATTCGCCCATGTTGAGCGCGCCGACCAGCACGGCGCCGGCGGCTTCCAGCCGCTCGATCAGCTCTGCGTCGCGCGTGGCGGCGGGATAGGCGCGGTTGATCTTGGAGCCGGCGACGGTGGCGATGCCTTTAACGTCGAACAGGTTCTTGACCGCGAAGGGCACGCCGGCGAGCGGTCCCTTTTCGGGCGCGGCGTCAATTGCACGTGCTTTCGCGCGGGCGCGCTCGGCGGTCACCGCGGTGAAGGCATTGAGCGCCGGATTGAGCTTGGCGATACGCGCCAGCGCGTCGTCGACCACCGTGGCGGCGCCGGTCTTGCCCGACGCTACGGCCCGCGCGATCTCCGCAGCGCTCGCCCATGCGCAATCGCCGGCCATGGGGGTCAGGTCTCAAACACCGGCGCCGGCTCGGCATCGTCGGGCAGCTTGAATTCCTCGACCGTCGCGGCGTGGCGCAGCGTAACCGCGAGATTGGCCCTCACCGCCGGCTTCCAGGCTTCTTCCAGCGGCAGTCCGAGCACAACGGCGGCGGCTGCGATGAAATTATCAAGTCCGTCTTCGGCCATGCGCGAACCAATCTCTACAGCGGCGGGTGCGGTATAGCCGCCAGCAGGTCGCGGGTATAGTCCGCCGCCGGCCTGTCCATCACCTGTTCGGTCGGCCCCTGCTCGACGATCTGCCCGCCGCGCATGACGATGACGCGGTCGCACAACAGCCGCACCACGTTGAGGTCGTGCGACACGAACAGATAGCTCATGCCGAGCGTGTCCTTCAGGTCCTGCAGCAGATTGAGCACCAGCGCCTGCACCGAGACGTCGAGCGCGGCGGTCGGCTCGTCGAGGATGATGAGGTCGGGCTTGAGCGCGATGGCGCGCGCGATGCCGACGCGCGCCTTCTGCCCGCCGTGGATGCCTTGGGGAGATTTCCGCAAAACTCATGCCAAGCGTCGCGAAGCGCCGCACCGGCCTTTAAGGCATTGAATTGCCGTAGCTATTGCGCCCACAGGGGAAGAATTCAGGCTGAGGTAAACAGCGTCAATTGCATACAATTCGAAAAAATAGCCAAAAAATTAGGCAGCCGAGGATGGAAAAGGATGGCGCGCATCAATGGCTGCTCGCACGCATCGCCGAAATAGCCAGAGCCCTGTGAGGAACAGAAGGCAGGATTCCGCATCGGGTCGATGCTGTCGAAAAAGGCGTCGAGGTCGTCATGGGCTCAACCGAGCGCGGCAATCACCTCGCTCGTCTTCGTGACGGCCGCCACGTTCTGCATGGCGTACTGCACGGACGCACGGTGCCAGTCGGCATTCATGGTCGAGCAGGAGTCCTCAGGCACGACGACGAAGTAGCCCTTGTCGGCCCCGGTCCGCGCGGTGTGCTCGATCGACATGTTGGTCCAGGCGCCGGTGTCGATGATGGTATCGCGGCCGCCCGCCCTGAGCACGGTTTCCAGCTTGCTGCCTTCGAAAGCGCACATGCGCACCTTTTCGACGACGATGTCGCCGGGCTGCGGCTCGAGCCCGCTGACCGGCTGGCCGCCCCAGGTGCCGCGCACCATCGCCTTCGAAATCGACGATCCCTTCGAACAAGGGCGCGTTGAGCGTGAAGCCGGGCGCACCCGGTTCGACCAGGAACCAGACGTGGATGACCATAACGCCGCGGGCGCGGCAGACCTCCGCCAGCCGCCGAATGTTCTCGACCACATTCTGTTCGCGTGCATGTTGTGGCGCGCCCGACGATGCGAAGGCGCCGCCTTCCATCATGACGTCGTTCTGCATGTCCTGGATGATCAGCGCGCAGCGGGCAGGATCGAGCGCGAGGCCGCTCTTGGTCGTAACGGGCTCAGTAGGCAGAGGTGGAGAAGTGGAAGTCGCCGACGCGCTTGCCGCGCCGGCCGAAGCGCCCGCCCGCATGAACGGCTCGACGCGCGGGCCGACCTTGGTCCGCACGGCATAGAGCGAATGCGTGGCGCACATGAACAGCGTGCGCCAATCCGATTTGCCCCAGTGCAGATTGGCGACCAGCTCGGGCACCCTGACCTTGCCGAGCAGCGCGCCGCCGCGGCTGTAAACCCAGATGCCTCCCGGCGCCGTCACCCAGACATTGCCGGCGCTGTCGCATTTCATGCCGTCGGGCACGCCCGGCTCGAGCTCGGAGCGGATGCCCGAGGCGAAAATCCGGTCCGGGCCGAGCGAACCGTCGGACCTGACGTCGAACACGCGGATGAGCGCCTTGACGGTATCGTTCACGTAAAGCTGCTGTTCGTCGGGCGAGAAGCACAGGCCGTTCGGCTGATCGAACAGGTGGCGGTCGACCACGAGCTGCGGCTCGCCGCCCTCCGGCGGCACGCGGTAGACGCCCTGGAAGCCGAGCTGGCGCGGCCGCTCCACGCCGTAAACCGGCATGCGCCCGTACCAGGGATCGGAGAAATAGATCGAGCCGTCGGAGCGCACGCAGACGTCGTTGGGGCTGTTGAGCTCCTTGCCCTCGAAGTGCGAGGCCAGAACCTCGCGCCTGCCGTCGCGCTCGCGGATCAGGCTCGATGTCGCGTGCTCGCACACGATCAGCCCGAGCTTGGCGTCATAGGTCATGCCGTTGCATTTGTTGGACGGCCGCATGACCTCGCGCACGCCGCCGCGCTCGTCCCAGCGGCGGCGCACGTCCGCCGGCATGTCCGAGAACAACAGAAACTGATCGCGCGGATGCCAGAGCGGCCCTTCCGTGAACGTAAAGCCCGTCCCCACTTGTTCGACGGCAGCCTCGGGATCGATCAGGTCCGCAAACTCGCGGCGAAGCTCGGTGTGGCTCATGACACGTCTCCCCCGTCAGGCCGGGAACCACTGTCGCCGCGGCAGCGACTGCACGACCGGACCGGGAACCGAGTCCCGCAGCCGGCCGACGACGTGGCCGCCCTCGATCAGCGCCGGCTGGTCGTGGATCGGCAGCACGAAGCGCGAGTTCGCCAGCACCTTCTTGATCGCCGCCTTCTCCTGCCGCTTGGTGGTGCCGTGATTGCCGGTGACGCGCGGCTCCATGTCGCTGATTTCGTGCAGCGGCTCGATGATCTGGTCGTTGAAGTCGTAGATGACGTCGCCGCAGATATTGGCGACCCCCTCGGCGGTCTGCACGATGACGTTCATCGACCCTTCGGTGTGCCCGCCGGCGGCCTCGCAGGTAACGCCCGGGCAGATTTCGCTCGCGCCGGAGATCTCGAGGTCGAGGAAGCGCAGCGCGTTCTTGGTGTGCAGCCGATCGATCAGGTGCTTGATGTCGGGCTGCGGATATTGCGGATGCATGAGGCCGGAGACCGAATATTCCAGCTCGCGCCGGTTGAGGATGACCGTGGTGTTCATCGGAAACAGGTCGTCCTTGCCGGCATGGTCGATGTGCAAATGCGTATGCAAGATATAGCGTATGTCGCCGAGCTTGAGCCCGTGCTTCTTGAGCTGGTTCTCGATCATGGTCTCGTGCGATTGCAGCCCGCGCATGCCGAGCGTTTCCATGATCTGGTTCGAGCGGTAACCGGTGTCGACCAGGATCGGCCAGGGGCCCCCGAGGATGAGAAAGCCCCACACCGGCACGCGGCGCGTACGGCCGCAGTCGCGCCCGAGCACCAGGAAGCTCAATTCGAGTTCGATATCGCCGTAGTCGAGTATCTTGATTTCGAGTGCCATTTTCTTTCCTCCCGCGCTCGGGGCTATTCCAGCATCCCCTTCGATTCAATCGAGCCGATAAATTCGTGTTGCCGTGTCGCGCGACGCGACGATCGCAGTCATGCGGCCCTCTCGTTTGCCAGATCGAGAACATGGGCGCAGATCTGCTCGAGCGAGCCGCCGCTGCCGATTTCGTCGAGATAGGGCTGCGCGGCCACCAGGCCGGCGGTGCGCGGCTCAAACCGCGCATCGGTCGCGAGCGGCGTCAGCCAGACGATGCGCCAGGCGATGCGCGACAGGCGCTCGACCGCGTCGCGCATCGCGCCCGGATCGCCGCGCTCGAGCCCGTCGGAGAGCACGACGACGGCCGCGCCGCGCGCCAGCGCGGAAAACCGCGGCACGGCCAGGAAGGCGGCGAGCGCCTCGCCGATGCGCGTGCCGCCGTCCCAGTCGGCCACCACACGCGACGTGGCGGCCAGCGCCTGCTCGCGGTTGCGCAAGCGCAGCGCCCGGGTGACGCGCGTGAGCCGCGTCCCGATGGTGAACACCTCGACCGAATCGGCGGCGCGCGCCAGCGCATGGGCAAAGGTGAGATGCGCCTGCGTGCGCTCCTTCATCGAGCCGGAGACGTCGATAAGAACGACGATGCGGCGCTGGCGCGTTCGCCGCTTGCGCCAGCGCAAATTGACGAGCTCGCCGGCGTGGCGCATGGCGTCGCGGAACATGCGCCGCGCATCGTAAGCCTGCCCGCCGCGCGCCGAACGGAAGCGGTAGCCGCGCCGGCGCGGGACGCGGGCTGGCACGGCGCGGGCGAAGCTGCGCAGCACAAAATCGTCATCGGCGGCCGCGAAGTGGCGCGCCGCAAGCTTTTCGGCGGCCGTCGCCTCGGCGCCGGATTCGAGCGTGTCCTCGCCGTAAATCGGCTCCGGTCCGCCGGCGGAGTCGTCGGCCGCGCGCGGGGCTTCCTCCTCCTCCGGCGCGGCTTCCAGGCCCTGCTGCACGCTGCCTAGAAAATGCGCATCGAACAGGGCATCGAATTCCTCGATCCGCTCCGGCTGCGGCGCCAGCGTGGCGTGCGCGGCGCGCCGGATATCGCCGATCCCGCGCGGGCCCAAAAGCTCGATCCCGGCGAGCCAGGCGATCGTCTGCTCCGGCGCGACGGCAAAGCCCGCCCGCCGCAGCAAGGCGGCAAAGCCCAGAAAAGGGGCGATGGTGCGCGCCTGGTCGGCCGCCGGCATGTTCCCCGATGCGCTCATGCCCGGGCCTCGGCGAGAATGGCGTCGAGCTTGGGCGCGACATGGATGAAGTCGTCTTCATCCTTGAGGACGACGCCGAGCGAGCGGCGCAAGGCCTCCGGCCATTGCGCGCCCTGCTCGTTGAGCAGGGTCGCGGCTTCCGCCCATTCCACCGTTTCGGCGATGCCCGGGCGCTTGGCGAGCGGCTCGCGCCGCAAGCGGCCGACCGCGGCGACGACCGCGCGCGCGGCGCGCTCGCTGACGCCGGAGGCGCGCATCTGGACGATGCGCATCTCGCGTTCGGGCGAGGGATAGTCGATCCAATGGTAGATGCAGCGGCGGCGCAGCGCCTCGTGCAGCTCGCGCGTGCGGTTGGAGGTGAGGATCACCACCGGCCGCTCTTGGGCGCGAACGGTGCCGCGTTCGGGAATGGTGATCTGGAAGTCGGAGAGGAACTCGAGCAGGAACGCCTCGAATTCGTGGTCGGAGCGGTCGATTTCGTCGATCAGCAGCACCGTTTCCTGCGGACGGCGCAGGCACGCGAGCATCGGACGCTCGATCAGAAATTCGTCCCGGTAGATGTCGACGGGCGCCTGCGCTTCGCCGTCGCTCGCGCTTTGCTGGCGCAGCGCCAGCATCTGGCGCGGAAAATTCCATTCGTAGAGCGCCGCCGCGGCGTCGATCCCTTCGTAGCATTGCAGCCGCAGCAGGGCGCGGCCGAGCACGCCGGCGATCGCCTTGGCCGCTTCAGTCTTGCCGACCCCCGGCGCGCCCTCGAGCAGCAGCGGCTTGCCGAGCGCCAGCGCCAGATAGGCGGCCGTCGAAACCTCCTCGTCGGCGAGGTAATAGGCGGCGCGCAGCGCCTCCTCCAGCTCGCGCGGGCTGCCGATGCCGACAATGTTGCGGCGTACCGTCATCAGGATTGCCGCCCGCCCGTCGCAGCCGCGCCGCCGCGCGCCTTCAGCGCCCGCAGCACTTTTTCCGGCGTGATCGGCAAATCATTGATGCGCACGCCGACCGCGGCGAAAATCGCGTTGGCGACGGCCGGCAGCACCGGATTGGCGCACATCTCGCCCGGGCCCTTGGCGCCGAAGGGGCCGTCAGGCGCCGGCCGTTCCAGCACGGCGATGTCGTGCGGGCAGATGTCGCCGGGGCCCGGCATCAGATATTCGTTGAAGTCGCGCGGGCCTTCGCGCGTGTCGGGGTAATAGGGCTCCGGCGTCTCATAAAGGGCATGGCTCATCCCCATCCACGCGCCGCCGGTGAGCTGCTGTTCGACCAGCTTGGGGTTCAACGCGCGCCCGATCTCATAGGCGCTGGTCATCTTCAGCACGGTGACGTCGCCGGTCTCGTCGTCGACCTCGACTTCCGCGATCAGACAGGCATGGGCGTAGCAGGTGGCCGGCGACATCTCGCCGGTTTCCGGATCGACGTCCGACAGCGGCACCAGGAAAATGCCGCGTCCGGAGATGGTGCGGCCCTGGCGGAATTGGGCGGCGATGGCGACGTCGCGCACCGCGATCGAGCGATGCGGCGCGCCCTTGACGTGGATCGAGCCGCGTCCGTCGGTTTCGAGGTCGGCCGCATCGACTTCCAGTTCCTCGGCCGCCGCCTCCATCATCACCGCCCGCGCCTCGCGGGCCGCCATCATCACCGCATTGCCGACGCGGTGCGTGCCGCGCGAGGCGAACGAGCCCATGCAATGCGGGCCGGTGTCGGAGTCGGCGGTATCGACATAAACGTCCTCGACCGGAATGCCTAGCGTTTCGGCGCATATCTGGCGCGTGACCGATTTCATTCCCTGTCCGAGATCGATGGAGGACAGCGCCACGGTGAATTTTCCGGTCGGGTTGGAATGGACCAGCGCCTGGCTCGGATCGCCGCCGAGATTCATGCCGATCGGATAGTTGATGGTGGCGACGCCGCGCCCGCGATGCCTGGCCATGATCAACGCCTCCTGGTGCCGAACACTGAAGAAAATCGCCGCGCGCCGTGCGACGACCCGGGCGTTGCGGTGGTCGCCGGCTTTGGCGGCGGCGGTGCGCTGCGTGGCGGCGGTGTTGGCGCCGGCGCGCTTGCGGTCTGCGGTGCCGCCGGCCGCTCGTAGGAGACGCGTTGCGGCGCAGCTGCCGGCGCCGGCGCGGGCGCCGGAGCACGCGTACGGTCGGCGGCGGGAACGCCGGCTCTGCCCGCACCGCCGCCGGTGCGCGACGACATGCGGCGGAATTCGTCGCGGATCGGCCAATTGGCCTTTTCCGCCGCCACCTGGGCGCATTCGACCAGCGCGCAGTTTTTCGCCTCGCGCCGGTGCGCTTTCATGTCGCCGTCGCGATAGGCGTTGAGAATGCGGAACTCGACCGGATCCATGCCGATGGCGTGGGCGAGCTTGTCCATCTGGCATTCCAGCGCGAAATCGAGCGCGGTGACGCCGAAGCCGCGCATGGCCGTCGCCGGCGTCCGGTTGGTGAAGACGCAGTACACCTCGGCCGACACGTTCGGGACGGTATAGGGCCCGGGAATGTGCGCCGCGCATTTGACCGCGGCGTAACTCGACAGCCGCGTATAGGCACCGCTGTCGAAATAGCAGCGCACGTGGCGGGCGACGATGCGGCCGTCGCGCATGACGCCGTCCTTGATGTAGATGCGCTCGCCGCCGCGCGGCGAGCCGAACTGCATTTCCTCGTGCCGGCTGAAGCGATAGCGCACCGGGGCGCCGGTCAGCCGCGCCGCCAGCACGGCGAGCGGCTCGGTCATGGTGTCGACCTTGCCGCCGAAGCCGCCGCCGACCGTGCCGCCGATGAAATGCAGCTGGTTGGAAGGGATGGCGTTGATCTTGGCGGCGGTGTCGAGCGAGAAGAACAGCGCCTGGGTCGAGGTGTGGACGATGAAGCGGCCGTTGGTGTCGGGCACCGCGATCGAGCCGTTGGTTTCGGTCGGCGCGTGCTCGATCGGCGACATCTGGTAGCGGTCCTCGAGCACGACATCGGCTTGCGCGAAACCGGCATCGACATCGCCGAAGCGCAGATTTTGGTGATCGTATTTTCCGTAATATTCGAACGTGTTCTTCGGATAGGTGGCGTTGACCGACGGCGCGCCGGGCTTCAAGGCCTCCTCGACGTCGAAGACGGCGGGAAGCGGATCGTAGGTCACGCGCACCTGGCGAAGCGCCTCCAGCGCCGCGCGTTCGCTGGTCGCGACGATCCCCAGGATCGGCTCGCCCTTGTAGCGCACGATGTCGCTGGCCAGCGACGGCTCGTCGTCCTTGCCGAACTGGATGAGGCTCAACAGCGTATTGAGATTCACCGGCACGTCGGCGGCGCGGATGATCCGCTTGACGCCGGGCGCGCGCGCCGCGGCGGAATCGTCGATCGAGCGGATGCGCGCATGGGCGTGCGGGCTGCGCAGGACTTTCAGGTGCAGCAGGCCGGCAAAGCGGTGGTCGTCGTAATAGGCCGAGGTGCCGGTGACGTGCCCGAGCATGTCCTGGCGTTGCGTCGGTTGGCCGATTTCGCTCAGATTGTCGTCGCGTTCGTCGGCGAAGATGTCCTTGCGCAGTTCGAGCATGCTGTTGTCCTTCAGGCGCGGCGGCTGTCGACGCGGGCGGCATCGAGCACCGCCTGGATGATCGGTTCGTAACCGGTGCAGCGGCAGATATTGCCGCACAGCGCGTCGATGACGTCCTCGCGGGTCGGCGACGGGTTGCGGTCGAGCAGCGCCTTGGCGGCCATCAGCATGCCCGGCGTGCAATAGCCGCACTGGGCGGCGAAGCGCTCCATGAAGGCGTTTTGCAGCGGGTGCAGGTCGGCGCCGCGGCGCAAGCCGGCGGCGGTCTCGACCGCGCGGCCGCCGATGCTCTCCGCCAGCGTCACACAGGAAAGGCGCGGCACGCCGTCGATGAGAACCGTGCAGGTGCCGCAGGTGCCCTGCCAGCAGCCGCCTTTCACCGACAGATCGCCCACCGCTTCGCGCAGCACGTCGAGCAGGTTGGCGCCGGCGTCGGCGAAAGTCGCGACCTCCTCGCCGTTGAGACGAAATTGAACTGGCGTCTTCATCGTCCCCTCATGCCTGGCCTTGGCCGAGCAACAGCCGGCGCAGGTGAACGGGAAGGATCTCGTTGCGCCACCAGGCGCTGGCGATGGCGTCGTCGACCGCCGCCGTGCCGTCGGCGGCGACGGCGAGCGCCGGGGCAATGCCGGCGGCATCGAGCGCGCGGCCCTCGAGCGCGCGCTCGGCGGCCTTGGCGCGCACCGGCGTGCGGTGCATGGCGCCGTAGGCGATGCGGGCGCCGGTCACCCGGCCGCTTGTGGCGGGCAGCTGGGCGGCGATCGACAGAACCGAAATGCCCTTGGGGTGCACGCGGGTGACCTTCAAGAAGCGAAAGGCGTCGGCCGGCGGCCGCTTGAACGCCACCATGGAGACGAGCGTGGCACCGCGGTCGCGCCGTCCGAGCAACTCCTCGAGCGGCTGCTCGCGCTGGCCGATGCCGCCTGCGAGCGTCACGGTGGCCTCGAGCGCAAGCAGCGCGGTGGCGAAATCGCCGTAGGGCGACGGCGCGAACAGATTGCCCCCGACGGTCGCCGCCTCGCGGATCGCCGGCCCGCCGACCGCGCGCGCCGCCGGATGCAGGAAGGCCAGATCGCGCGCGGCCAGGACGGCGGCCATGGTGACGCCGGCGCCCAACTCTACGCGCCCGGAGGAGACGGCAAGGTGCAGGAAACTGGGATCGGTCGAGCGCACAATCGTCTCCACTTCCGGGTCGGCTTCGTTGATCGCGCGCATGAGCAGCGTGCCGCCGCCCAGAAAGCGCGCCCCGCGTTCGCTCGACAGCGCGCCGGCGGCATCGGCCAAACGGTCGAACGTCTTCACGTTGACGCTCATGCGCGGCCCTCCAATCCTGCCGATGCGGCGAGACGGCTGCGTATGGCGGCAAATCCCGCGTCGTAGATGTCCTCGCCGACCATGCGCTTCATCTCTTCCTCCATGCCGGCGCGGGTCGAGAACGAACAGCGCCAGTCCCAGAACGTCCGGTCACCATCGGTCACCGGAACGAGCCTGACATGGGCGACGTAGTTGAAAAGCGGCACCGGCGTCTCCAAGATGCAGTACGAATAGGTCTGCTCGAGGTCGGAGAGCGTGAGCAGACGCTCGCGCAGCTCGGAACCGTCGCGCAGGAAGAAGTGCCGCACACAGCCGAGCTTGTCGGCGCTCTGGCCGCGCTCGATGGCGCTTTTGGCGACCGCGGGATGCCAACGATCATGGCCGTTGAAGTCGCGCAGCAGCGCCCACACGGCATCGGTCGGAGCATCGATGATGGTCGAGCGGACGATACGGATCACGGCTCAGCCTCCGAACTGGCGCTTGAGGGCGTCGAAGCCGCCTTGAAACACGCCGCCGCCGATGGTGGCGACCAGATCGGCCTCCCGTTCAGGCGGGCAATCGAACTCCGCCGTCCACTCGGCAAACGTCCGGTTACCGTCGGTGATCGGGGTAAGACGAAGGGTCGCCACGTAGTTCTCGACGCCCATCGGCGACTCCAGAATAGCGTAGGTGCAGAACAGGTCGAAGTCGGAGAGACCGAGCAGCTTTTCGCGAATGCGGTCGCCGTTGCGCAGGCGGAAATCGCGCACGCAGCCGACCTTGTCCGAGGGTTCGCCGTTCTCGATGCGGCTTTCCGCGATGCCGGGATGCCAGGACGGCAAACCGTTGAAGTCGCGCACCCGCGCCCAGACCCGGTCGGAAGGTCCGTTGATGACGCTCGAAACAAAGACGCGAGCCATTTCGCTTCCTTTCTCCTTTTCCCCGCTCAGGCCTGTTTTCAGCTCTGTCCGTCGGACGAGGGCTCTTTGCGGCGTCCCCGTGCCGGCGTGGCGGGCGCTTCCGTGCTGCCGCTGCTGCTGTCGCTGCTGCCGCTGCCGCCGCCAGTCTCCTTGCGGATGCCCTGCACGTCGCGCGCTTCGCGGATAAGACCGGGCATGCGCGAGAGACTGCCGCCCTCGATGCCGATCTCGGCCAGGATCTGGTCGATCATCGGCGCCTGCACGCGATAGCGCAGCGCCGAGTCGATCACCTCGTCGGTGGCGCTGCGGCCGCCACTGCCGCGGCCGCCATTGAGGCCATCGACCTGGAGGATGCGGATGCCCTCGATCTTCTCCATCGGCTTGACGCTCTCGCGCACGATGCCTTCGATCCGCTCCAGCAGCCGGCGGCGGAACAGCGAGGCGCGGGCCTCGTCGGTAAGCACATTCTCCGCCTCGTTGAGCAGGCGCTGAGCCTCGGCTTCCACCGCGGCGCGCACCTTTTCGGCGGCCGCCGCGATGCGCACTTCCTCGGCCTCCTTCTCCGCGATCACCACCTCGACGTCGCGCCGGCGACGCGCCGCCTCGCTCTCGCGCACGGTCTTGACGCGCTCCTCGGCCTCCACGGCCTGGGCACGCGCCGCCTCCGCCTTCACCTGCGCCGCCGACTGCTCGAGCGACTTGCGGTGGATTTCGATGGTGCTTTCCATGCGAGCCGTTTCGACCACGGTTTCACGGCCGATCTCAAGCTGACGCAGCTCCCGTTCGCGCAGGATGCGCGCCTCATCGAGGCCGCGCTCCGAGGCGATGCGGGTACGCTCGACCTCCTCGCGGGCGGCGATCTCGGCCTCCTGCAAGGATTGCACGCGCGCCACTTCGAACTGCTCGACCGCACGCCGGCGCTCCAGCCGGGCGAGATCGATGGTCTGCTCGCGCACCACGTCGGCGCGTTCCGTCTGCTGGTTGGCGACAATCGTGGCTTCCCGCACGCGGCGATCGGCATCGGCGCGTTCGGCGAGCTTGGCCGCGACTTCGATGGTGCGGTCGTGCTCGGCGATCTCGATGATCTTGCGCCGCTCGACGTCGAGGACCTCCCGGGCGCGCGACGACCCGATGCGCTCGCGCTCGAGCGCCAGCTCGGTTGCGATGCGCGTCTTTTCGATCGCTTCGCGCTGCTTGATCTCGGCGTCCTCGATCGCCTCTTCGCGCTCGATGTCGCGCGCCTTGGTCTCCTGCTCGGCGGCGATGCGTTCGGCGGAAACGCGCTTCTCCTGCGCGATACGCGCCTGTTCGACCGTCTCGCGCGCCGCGATCTCGGCGGTGTCGATGGCGCGATTGCGGGCGATTTCCAGCGCACGCACCTCCTCGTCGCGCGATATCCGCTCGCCGGCAAGCTTGCGGTCCTGCAGGATGCGCACCGACTCGACGAGCTGGCGCGACGCGATTTCGGCAGATTCGACCGCCTCGTTGCGGGCGATTTCCAGCCCGCGGGTGTCCTGTTCGGCCCCAATGCGGTCAGCCGCAATCTTCTTGTCGAGCGCAATGCGCGCGATTTCCGTCGAACTCGCGGGCCTTGATCTCGGCCGCCTCGATCACCCTGATGCGCGCGATCTCGCGGCTTCGCGTCTCTTCCTCGGAAACAATGCGGTCGACCGCGATTTTCTTCTCGTGCGCGATGCGCGCCGCCTCGACGGCCTCGCGCGCCGCGATCTCCGCCTCGTCGATCGACTGCGTGCGGGCGATGTCGAGCGCGCGCACGCGCTCCTCCTGCGCGATGCGGGCGACCTCGGTAACTTCGCGCGCCGCGATGTCGGACTCCTCGATCGCGCGCGTGCGCTCGATTTCGAGCTTGCGGGTGGCGAGCTCGGACTCGATGCGCTCGGCGGCCAGCGTCTTTTCACGGGCGATGCGGGCGGCCTCGGTCGCCTTAGCCGCGGCGATCTCCTCCTCTTCGACGGCACGATTGCGGACGATCTCGCGCCGGCGGGTTTCCTCTTCGTGGGCGATACGATCGTCGGTGACGGCGCGTTCCTGCGCGATACGCGCGCGCTCGACCCGTTCGCGGGCCCCGATTTCCGCCTCGTCGAGTTGCCTGGTGCGATCGATCTCGCGCTCGCGAATATCGCGCTCCGACGCAATGCGCAATTCGGCGATCGCCCGCTCGTGGGCGATCCGCGTCTTTTCGATCTCCTCGCGTGAAGCGAACTGCGCCTGTTCGGCCTCGGTTTCGCGCAACGAACGCTCGCGGGCGAGCTCGGCGCGCTGCACGGCGCGGCGTACCTCGATGTCGCGCTCCTGGTTGAGCCGGGCGGTTTCGCTCTCGCGATCGATATCCAGCGCCTGCTTCTCGGCCTCGAGATTGCGGGTGCGGATCAGGATCATCGAATCCTGTTCGATGTCGTTGCGCAGCTTGCGCCGGGCCTCGATGTCCTCGATCAGCTTGGTCAGGCCCTCGGCGTCGAAGCGATTGGACGGATTGAAGAATTCGAGGTCGGTCTGGTCGAGATCGGTGATCGCCACCAATTCCAGCTCGAGCCCGTTCTGCTTGAGGCCCTCCAGTGCCAATTCCTTGACCCGGGTGACGTATTCGCCGCGCCGCTCGTGCATCTCCACCATGGTCATTTCGGACGCGACCGAGCGCAGCGCCGAGATGAACTTGCCGCCGAGCAGCGCGTCGAGTTCCGTGACGTTCATCGTGCGGCGGCCGAGCGTCGCCGCGGCGATGGTCACGGCCTCCCGCGTCGGCGGCACCCGGACGTAGAACTCCAACTCGATATCGACGCGCATGCGATCCTTGGTGATGAGCGCGTCTTCGCGATTGCGCACGACCTGCATGCGCAACACGTTCATGTTGACCGGCGTTATCTCGTGAATGAACGGAAATACGAATGCGCCGCTGTTGATCACCACCTTTTCGCCGAACAGGCCGGTGCGCACGAAGGAGACTTCCTTCGACGAACGCCGGTAGAGCCAGTTGACGAAATAGACGACGACCGCGATGACGATGATCGCGACGATCAGCCAAATGATCAGACCCGCGACTGTGGCGACAGACATCTTTTCCTCCCTACCCGCCCGGCGGACCCTCGGTCCGACTCGGGCCGCATTTCTTCTCGGTTAAGGCCTTCTTGAGGCCATTGAACTCCCAGACCCGGTGGTGAATCGCCGGCTCGACGACAGCCGCCCCGTCGCCGCGGCCTGATTGCAGCCGCGGCGAATGGCGAGCGCGGCAGCACGCGGAAAAGCCGGCGCCGCTGATGACGCATCGTGCGCCTTCATCGGGTCGAACGGGGCAAGAATGTCCGAACGCGCGACGGGGCCCATGCGACTACCCTCTCCCCCGCCGGCGGACCGCGCGCCCGCCGAACAGTCGGTGAAATTCGGCGACGATTTCCGCTGAAAAAGCCGGATCGTTGATGTGCGCCGGCAGCCTGATAAGCTGCCGCGAACCGGTCTGGCGGACCGTGTCTTCGAGTGCCCTGAACAGTTCATCGTCGGCACGCGGATCGAAGAACGGCCGGCCCGGCGCATCGAGCGCGGAGACGCCGCCTTCCGGCAGGAAGAACCGGACCGCGCCTTCCATGCGATTGAGCCGCTCGCCGATCCAGCGGCCGATCCGAGCATTCTCCTCCGGGGTCGTGCGCATCAGCGTAACGGTCGGATTGTGAACGTGCAGCGTGCGCCCGCGGTAGCGTTCGGGCACGGTTTCCATCGGCCCGAAATTCACCATGTCGAGCGCTCCGCACGAGCCGATATAAGGAACTCGGTTGCGGATGATGGCGCCGAAGCGGTCTTCCGTCGCCGGCATCACACCGCCGAGCAGAAGGTCACAGACCTCGGTGGTGGTGATGTCGATCACGGTGGCAAGCACGCCGGAATCGACGAGCTTTTCCATCGACTGCCCGCCGACGCCGGTGGCGTGGAAAACCAGGCATTCGAAGTCCTCCTCAAGCGCGTCGACGACCGCGTCGACGCACGGGGTCGTCACTCCGAACATGGTGAGGCCGATCGCCGGCCGGCCGCCGCCGCGCCGCGCCGGTGCCCGCTCGCGCTCGGCATTGGCGCGCGCCTTCACCATGCCGGCCATGGCCGCGGCGCCGTTGGCGAGCACTAGACGCGAGACCGAGTTGAGGCCCGCGACGTCGGTCACCGAATAGAGCATCATGATGTCGGCGGGCCCGACATAAGGCGAAACATTGCCGGAGGCGACCGTCGAAATGAGGATTTTCGGCACGCCGATCGGCAGCGAGCGCATCGCCGGAGCAACCAGCGAACTGCCGCCCGAGCCGCCCGCCGATATGAGGCCGCCGATCGGCTCCTGGCGACGGATCCAGGCGGCGAACGCCTCAGCCATGGCGCTGATTGCCGCGCCGCGGTCGTTGGAAAACACCGCACTCGGCCCGCCGCGGTAATAGGTCGCGACATGGTGGGGCGGCACCTCGGCCGGCGACGGCTGGCCTGAGGTCGAAAGGTCGACCAGCACCACGCGAACCCCGGCTGCGGCGATCTGATCGCGGATAAAGCGCAGTTCGGCGCCTTTGGTGTCGAGCGTCCCGGCAACAATGACCGGCGCGACGCCGCCGCGGTGGATCGGCCGCAGATCGACGGTGGACGGCGCAATCGGCGCGGTTGTGGGCTCCGACGCCACCGTGCGCGTGCGCGCTGCGGTTTCGATCTGGGCGGCAGGCACGGGCTGGGACCAGCGTGTGGGCATGGTCGGGTTGGAGAGATAGACGCGCACCGGCCCACGCGCTCTCGCCGGCCGAGCCTCGCCTTCCGCCGCAGACGCCGCCTCGGCAGGCTCGGGCGGCTCTTCCGCCTCGCCGTGCTGGCCGACGCCAAGCAGCCGCTGCTGCAGTTCGCGGTCGGCCGCCAGCCGCGGCGCATCCATGATCCGGTTGATGCGGCCATTGATCATGATCGCGACTTTTTCCGCGACCGCCGTGGCCACCCCGATGTTCTGCTCGACGACCAGGACGCCGATATCTCCATCCTCGCCGATCTTGAGCAGCATCTCTTCGAGCTGCTCGACGATGACCGGAGCCAGACCCTCGGTCGGCTCGTCCATCACCAGGAGCCGGGGATTGAGCAGCAGCGCGCGCGAAATGGCGAGCATCTGCTGTTCGCCGCCCGAAAGCTGATTGCCGCGGTTGCTGCGCCGCTCCGCCAGCCGCGGGAACGTCTCGTAGATGCGCGGGATCGTCCATTGTCCGCCGCTGCTGCCGCCGGCGAGACGCAAATGCTCGTCGACCGTCAAGGATGGCCACAACCGCCTGCCCTGCGGCACATAGCCGAGCCCAAGCCTGGCGATATCCGCCGGGCTTCGGCCGACGAGCTCTTCGTCGGCAAATCGGATCGAGCCGCTCGCTGCCGGGATGAGACCGACGATGGCCTTGCACAGCGTGGTCTTGCCCATGCCGTTGCGGCCGACGAGCGAGAGAATGCCGTGCTCGAGCTTGAGGTCGACGCCCTGCAAGGCGTGACTGCGGCCGTAAAAGACATTGAGGCCGCGAATTTCAAGGAGGGCGGCGGGGCGACGCTGCTCAGCCATGGCCGCCCCCCAGGTAGAGTTCCTGCACTTCGGGATCGGCTTCGATCTCGTGCGGCGCGCCTTCCTTGAAGATGCGCCCGTTGTGCATCATCGTGACGCTCTCGACGACGCGCAGCGCCACGTCCATGTCGTGCTCGATGATGATGTAGCCGATATGCTCAGGCAGCGCGGTGAGAATGGCGACCAGATCGCCGCGCTCGGTCGGCGACAGACCGGCAGCCGGCTCGTCGAACAGGATGAAGCGCGGCGCGCCGGCGAGCGCCAAGGCGATTTCCAGCTGCCGCTGCTGTCCGTGCGCGAGCTCGCTGACCAGGCGATCGGCCACCAATTCCAGGTGCGCGAGCGAGATCAAGTCGTCGACCGACTGCATGATCGCGTCGCTCGCCCGCGTGCGCAGGAACGAATAGCGGCCGCGCGACACGCCGCGGCAGGCGAGATAGACGTTCTCGCGCACCGTGAGGCCCTGGAACAGCAATGAAATCTGGTAGGTGCGCCGCAAGCCGCGGCGGATGCGCTCATGCGGGGGCAAGCGGGTGACGTCCTCGCCGAAGAAGCGCACGGTGCCGGAAGTGGGCGGGAAATCGCCGGTCACGCAATTGAGCAGCGTGGTCTTGCCGGCGCCGTTCGAGCCGAGCACGGCGCGCCGTTCGCCCGGCCGCACCGTGAGCGTAATGTCGGCCAACGCCGTCAGCGCGCCGAACAGACGGCTTACCCCGCGCAACTCGATGGCGTTGCCGGTGCCGGAAGCCGCGATCCGTTCGGCGATGGTGCTCACGGGCCGTTCCTCTCGCCGTTGCCGCGCACCCGTGCCGCCCAGCGGCGCCAAAGGCCCACCACGCCGTCCGGTGAAAACAGCACGATGACCAGGAAGCCGAGCCCGATCAGCAATTGAAAGCGGCGCCCGTCGAGCCCGACGGCGACCAGGGCGTCGAGCGCGAAGGTGCGCAGGATCACGAAGATGAAGGCGCCGACGAAGGCGCCGATCGGGTGGCCGATGCCGCCGACGACCGCGACCACGAGCAGGTAGATGGTCGCCTGGATGCCGGCCGTGCCGGGAGAGATCTGATGGTTGAGCCACACCATGAGGATGCCGCCGATGCCGGCGATGAGCGCCGCAAAGGCATAGGCGGCGACGCGATGGGCGGTGACGTTGTAGCCGATCGCCTCCATGCGGCGGGGATTGTCGCGCACGCCCTGCAAGGCGAGCCCGAATGGCGCGCGCGCGAGATAGACGACCACGACGTAACCGAGCGCCGCAAAAAACAAAATCAGATAATAGAGCGGCATCGGCTCGTTCCAGTCGATGCCCCAGAATTTGGGCGCCGGAATCTGCGTGAAGCCATTGAAGCCGTTGAATAGCGCGTAATTCTGCACCGTCAGATAGAAGAAGGCGGCCGCGATCGCGAGCGTGATCATGATCGTGTAGATGCCTTCCGTGCGCACCGACAGGATGCCGGCGAACGTCCCGAACACGACCGCGACCACGATCGCCAATGGCGCCGCCAGCCACCACGGCCAGAACAGGCTGATGGCGGTGATCGAGCTCGCCCCGAGTATGGTGAACGTGTAGCCGGCGACACTGGCCACCGTCATCTGGACCAGGCTGACCATGCCGCCGTAGCCGGCGAGGAACATCAGGGACAGCGCGATCAAGCCGAGGTCTAGGGACCAGCCGACGACCTGCAAGAGCAGAAACTCGCCCGCCACCGCCGGCAACAGCAGCAGCACGATAGCCAGCAGCAGCAGCAGCCAGTTCTCCGAAGCCCAGCGCGCCAGCGCGGTGGCGCGTTGCGTGGGCTCGAGGCCGAATTCGCCGGACTCTGTGGTCTGCGTGAGGGCCATCAGCGTCTCCCCAACAGCCCTTGCGGCCGGATCGCGAGCACGAGGACCATGATCAGGAAAGTCGCCATGACGGCGTAGTGTTGGAAGTAGACCTGACCGAATTGCTCGGCGCAGCCGATGATCAGGGCGCCGAGCGCCGCACCCGGAATCGATCCCATGCCGCCGACAATGACCACCTGCAGCGAAGCAAGGAGGAAGTGCGTATCTTCGCCGAGCGAGATCGATTGGAATGTCCCCCCGACAATTCCGCCGATACCGGCGAGCCCCGCCCCGAAGGCGAAGACAAGGACAAAGAGAAGTTGCACCCGATAGCCGAGCACCGAGAGCATGTCGCGGTCATCGACGCCGGCGCGGATCATCGTGCCGATCCGGGTGCGATTGATGGCCAGCCACATGGCGACGCCGATCACGACCGCCGCCGCGAAGATGGCGATGCGCACGGCCGGATAGCGCAGGAAAACAACATCCCCGCTCGATCTGACGAAAATGACGATCGGCGTGGCAACAGGGCCGTACAAATAGTCGGGTGAATCGATCTGGATCGCGTTGCCGCCCCAGATCCAGACCATCAGGTCGGAGAAGATGATGGAGAGCGCGAGCGTGACCAGCGTCTGGCGCAGTTCCTGCCCCTCCATGCGGCGGAAGATCAGCACTTGCATGGCGATGCCGACGACGGCGCAACAGGCGAAGGCAACGACGTAGCTGAACAGCCACGAGCCGGTCCAGCGCGTGATCTCGTAGCCGATATAGCCGCCGAACAGATAGAGCGAGCCGTGCGCCAGATTGACGTTGCGCATCAGCCCGAAGATGAGCGTGAAGCCTGCGGCGACGAGAAAATAGAGCCCGCCGAGCGTGATACCGTTGAACAAAGCGGTGACGAAAAGCCGCTTGCTGCCGAATACTTGCGTGAAGCCGTGCGGCCACGGCGCCAGCACGAGCCAGAGTACGAAAACGACCACGACGGCTATGATCAGCGACGCAATGGGATGGCGTGCGACCCAGCGGGCACGCGTATCCCCGATCGCCACCCCGTGAGCCACCGCATCATCGCTGTAAACCGTGGTCACTCCTCCCCCCAGTTTTGCCTGAAAAACCTACCCAAGCCCTGCCCAGGGGACATGCTCGGTAGTCTGATTTTCGCGCCCCGGAGGCGGTCCGCCCGAAGGCGGAATTCGCGATTAGGCCGGCCCGGCCCGCTATTCGCTCACGACTCGCGCGATCGTGCGATAAAGCGTGGGCGCAATCCCAACGTGCGCGGAGAAGAAATGGGTGAAGTGGCTTTGCGAGGAGAAGCCGAGGTCATAGCCGATGTCGGTGACCGAAACGCGCGACCCGACCAGCCGGTCGAGCGCCCGCTCGACACGCATCGTATTGGCGTAAAGTGCCGGCGTTACCCCGGTATTCTCGCGGAATAGCTTGTAGAAATGCGGCCGCGACAGGCCGGCGTCGCGCGCCACCGCGTCGAGCGCCACGCCCTCGGACAGACCGTCATGCAAGAGGCGCAACGATTTGCGGACACGATAGTCAAGGCAATCGCGTTGTTGCGCGAGATAGTTGGGCTGGTCGCGCCGGCTCCAGGAGTTGTCGAAGCATGCATCGAACAGATCATTCAATCCACGGTCGACGAGTCGATAATCCGCCACCGTAACAAGTGCATCGGCAAGCGCGTAGGCGGTGTCGCGGATCGGCTTTCTGACATCGATCCGGTTGGTGCCGAAGCGCAGGCTGCCACGCCCCTCCTGATCACGGTCGAGCCAACGGTCGCTGATATAGGCGACCAAGATGACCGACGGGACGCCTTCGCGACACGGCAGAAAAGCGTGTGGTTGCCATGGGTTAATCGCTACTCCGGCGTTTTGGTCGACCAGATGCCGGGTGCCGGAAATCGTGACGATCCCCGGTGGGCCCGCCAGATAAAAGATCAAATGGCCTTCGCGATGGGCATGCGTACGCATCGGCCGGTCGAGCTGATAGACGGTTACCCGACCGAACGCGCCATGACAGACCGCCAGAGCAGTGCTCATCGACGCCCTCCCCCGTACGGTAACGCTTTTGCCCGTACGTTATTGTTTTATTTATCGGATTAAACGCCCGCCCGGCGTCGTTGACAAGTGGTCCTGGCGCGACTTTTGGCGCCGCACACTCACACCGTCGACCGCGCTCGGGCGCAGCAAAGAATCAGACTAGCAGACACGCTCGCGCATTCGCCGCGCTGGTACGATTTGCTGGGCCAAAGCGGGCGACGTTTGCGCTTTCAAAAACAACAATAGGCAAGCGCGCCCGGCCCGGGAAACGAACATTTGTGCTTGGACACTTGGAGGGAACAGCAATGCGAAGAGTGATGGGATGTGCCATCGCGGCCGCGTTCGCCGCGGTTATCGGCAGCGGAACCGCGAACGCCGCGGACAAGATCAAGATCGGCGTATTCTCGACGCTGGAAGGAACGTATACCGCCCTTGGCGAGGATGGCATGCGCGGCTTCTCCCTCGCCGTTTCGAAGCACCATGACAAGGCGGGTGGCAAGGATCTCGAGATCATCACGGGATCCTCCGACGCGAGCCCCGACTCGGCGCTGCGCGCCGCCAAGAAGCTGGTCGAGCAGGACAAGGTCGATGTTCTCATCGCGCCGCTGTCGGGCGCCGAAGGCATCGCGCTGCACGATTATGCGAAGACCCAGCCGCAGGTCACCATCATCAACGGCTGCTCCGGCGCGCAGGAGACGACCTTCGTCAATCCGGCGCCCAATTTCTACCGCTTCAACCTGGACGGCGCCCAGTGGCAGAAGGGCCTGGGCCAATACATCTACAACGTCAAGCATTTCAAGAAGATCGCAACGATCGGCGAAGACTATGCCTTCGTCTATACGCAGGTCGCCGGCTTGGTTCTCGATTACTGCCCGCTCGGCGGACAGATCACCAAGCGGATCTGGGTGCCGCTCGGCACCAAGGACTTCTCCTCGTTCATCCCGCAATTGCCGGATGACGTGGACGCCATCTATCTCGGCCTCGGCGGCGCCGACGCCGTGAACTTCCTCAATCAGTACCAGCAGGCCGGCGGCAACGCCAAGCTGATCGGCGGGACGATCATGATCGATCAGACCGTGCTGTCTTCGAAGGGCAAAGCGAAAGAGGCGTTGATCGGTACCGCGGCTGCGACCGGCGCAGCCGATGCCAATCCCGACCCGAAATGGCAGGCGTTCGTGAAGCGCTACAAGGACGCGCCGGCCGAGGGTTACTTCAAGACCCGCTTCACCGGCCCGTCGATCTGCGCCGTGAGCTATTACAACGCGACGGATGCGGCGCTGCAGGCGCTCGACAAAGTCAAGGGCGACCTCGGCAACGGTCAGAAGAAATTCCGCGCCGCGCTGTCTTCGCTCGTGCTCGACTCGCCGGTCGGACAGATCAAGCTCGATCACAACCGGCAGGCGATCGGCACCAACTTCGTCACCGAAGTCGTCAAGGACAAGGACGGCAACCTCGTGAACAAGGTGGTGAGGGCCGTGACCAACGTGAACCAGACGCTCGGTCTTCCCGAGGACGTGTTCCGCAAGATCGGCGTGCCGGGACGCGATAACCCGGCGTGCAAGAAGAACTACCCGTAAGCCGACCAATGCAGACAAGGTTTCGGCCACGCCTCCGGGCGTGGCCGACTGCGACGACGCAAAAAACTGCTAATGCACTCGCACAACAATTCGCGGCACCGACTTCGCGCCAAGTGCAGCGGAAGCGCATATTCGATTCGGGTGTGAGGTTGGACCATGTCCAAGCAGGTTTCCCCGGAATCCGCCCTGCTGATGCTTCACTGGCAGAACAGCGTCGCCGACCCCAAAGGGATTTGGGGTAAGAGCCTGTACCCGCAGATCACGAAGAATAATTCAATCTACAATGCGCAGAAGGTCCTCGAGGCCGCCCGTGACAGGGGAATGTTGACGATTTTTGTCAATATCGGCTGGCGTGCCGGTTTCCCCGAACTGCCCGACAACCAGTTCTATCCTTTGCTGCAGGGCGCGAAAGACGAGAACAAGGGCATCATCGGAAGCTGGGATGTCGAGGTCATCGATGCGCTCAAGCCCACCAGGAACGAGCTGATCGTGATCAATTACGGCTCGGACAGCTTCGAAGGTACCGATCTCGACAAGATACTACGCGTCAACAATGTCGGTCACGTCTATGTCAGCGGCCAATGTATCGAGCACGTGGTGGAAACCACCGTGAAGCGCGCCGCCAACATCGGCTACAACGCCACCATCATCAAGGACGCAACGAGCGGATTCACGGACAGCAACTACAACGCGATGCTCGACATTCTGCCATTGTATTGCAGGGTCATTACGACCGACGAGTTCGTAACGTCGGTGAACGGGGCCGCCTACGCCACCGTGCAACCAAGACGCTACGCCAGCGATCAGAGCGCTCCGAGATTTTCTCACCTGTTACGGCAGCGCTGAGGTCGCTGCTGCCGGTCGGACCCGGTCTTCCACGGTCGAGAGTGGATTTGACCCGCTGAAATTGTTCGGTTGACCGGGCGGTGGCAAACGCGGCGAACAGACAGATGGTGCCCAGGGGCGGAATCGAACCACCGACACCGTGATTTTCAGTCACGTGCTCTACCAACTGAGCTACCTGGGCGCCGGCCCGGCCCCGGAGAGGCCGGAACGGAAGCGCGGGCGTTATAAAGGCCCTCCCCCACACTGTCCAGAACGGCCCAGACCCCACAAAACCCAAGGCTAAACGCCAATCGCGGCGCGAAACCGCCGCTTCAGCGCCACCCCGTCCTTTTCCGGCAGCACCCGCGGCGGCTCTTCCGCCGAGATCGCCACGCGGGCAAACAGCGTCTCGTCCAGGCTCTTCAGCCGGCCGGCGAGGCCGGACAGCGCCGCCTCGTCGTGCACGTCGAGGCAGAGCGGTATGCCGCAGGCGCGCGCCACCCCGACCAGGTCGGCGCCCTTCTGGGTGTGGCTCGGCTGGCCGCCGGTCTCGCCGTAGACGCCGTTGTCGAACACGATGACGGCGAGGTTGCGCGGGCGCTGCAGGCCGATGGTGGCGAGCGAGCCCAAGCCCATCAGCATGTCGCCGTCGCCGGTGATGACCGCGACCCGCCGCTTCGGTTGCGCCAGCGCGAGACCGAGCCCGATCATGGCCGTGCCGCCCATGGCGCCCCACATGTAGAAATTGCGCGGGTTCTCGCCGGCCGCCGCCAGGTCCCAGGCGGTCGAGCCGAGGCCGGGCACGACCAGCAGATCCTCGCCGCGGTCGGCGACCAGCGTGGCCATGGCGGCGCGGCGGTCCAACCCGGCATGTCCCCCTTGGCTCATTTGGTCCAGACCTTCTTGCCGATCAGTTCCTGCGACAGCAGCAGCGCGACGATGCGCTCGTCGCCATAGGCCTGCTGGATCGCGCGCTCGGCCGCGCCGGCGACTTCATCCGGCGTGCGCGCGCGGTAGACTTCTCCCTCGCACAGCTTGAGCACCGGCTCGACGATTCCGCCCATCGGCACCTGCCACGGGTTGAACTCCTCCCACTCGCCGCGCATGGTGATGAACATCAGCATGGGAAAGCGGCAGGTGCGCATCAGCGACAGCATGTTGATGCAATTGCCGACGCCGCTCGACTGCATCAGCAGCGCGCAACGCTCACCGCCCAGCCAGGCGCCGGCGGCGAGCGCCACGCCCTCCTCCTCGGTGGTGAGCACCACGTCGCGGATTTGCGCGTCGGCGCGGCAGCGCTCGATCAGCCGGGCGTGACCGGCGTCGGGCACATAGCCGACCTGGGTTACGCCGGCGCGCTTGAGCGCATCGTAGAGCTGGTCGGGCCAGCCGGTCTTTGCCGGGGCGTTCATGTCGGCTCCCCCGCTTCACCTTCGGGCGGGCGCTCGCCGTCCTCGTCTTCCTCATCCTTCACCGGCACCGCATAGACGCCGGAAAGCCAGCGGTTGAGATCGACGTCGGCGCAGCGCTTGGAGCAGAACGGGCGGAACGCCCGCTCGGTCGGCTTGCCGCAGAGCGGGCAGACCGCGGCCGGCGAAATTTTTCGGTCCACTTCATTCATCAGATTCATTTCCACAGCGCGAAGCCCATGCCGCAGCCGGTGCCCGCGGCCGAGCGGTAGCACGGGATGTATTCTTGCCAAACGTTTTTCAAATGCCCGGCGGCGCCCGCCACCGTGATCCAGTTGCGGATTTCGGAGGAGCCGGAATTGAGCTTCGTGACGGGGATCGAGGCCAGCGCCTCGCCGTCATTGTCCTGGCAGGCCTTCAGCACGCGGCGGTCGAGCTCTTCGTCGACGGTGAAATGGCTGAGGCCTCCGGAAGCGAGGACGCCCACGCGCTCGCCGCCCTTGGCGCCCTGCACCGCCTTGCGGATCGCTTTGCCGAGATCGTAGCAGCGGCGCGGGCGCGGCTGATTGGGCGGAAAGTAGGTGTTGAGCGCGACCGGCACGATCGGAATCACCTTGTCCTGCATCATGCGCACGTGCACGAAGCCGAAGGCATGGCCCTCGCCGTGCTCCTTCGACAGCTTCTTGGAATGGCTGACGTCGAAGCCCTGGTCGATCAGCCCTTCGATCAGATGCAGCCCGAGCTTGGAGTCGACCGGATATTGCCGCGGCTTGTCGCCGGCGTGGAATTGCGAGCGCGCCTTGCGCCAGAAAGCGGGGGCGTCCTCCTCCATGTGCAGCGGGTTGTTCTCGATCGTTTCGCCCCAATAGACCAGCATGGCCGGCATATTGTCTTCGAAGAACTGCTCGTGCTGGTCGTCGCCGATGATGATGAGCGCGTCGAGCTTGGCGTCGGCCAAATCGCGCGACAGCCGCGCGATATTGTCGGTGCAGCGGGCCGAGCGCTCCTCCAGCACCTCGGGCTCGATCTGCTGCTTGATCGACGGGTCGGCCTGCTCCAACAGCTCGCCATAGGTGCAGGGCTTGCCGTTCTTGTCGATCAGCTTGCGGCCGGAGGCGTCGATGGCGGCGTGCTTGGGATAGTCCTCGGCCGGGCTGTTGAGCAGCGGGCTGTGCGAGGTTCCAATGCCTAGGACGATATCGGCCATGCTCACTCCGCTCCGCGCTGCCCGCGGCCCGCATCAAGCGCGCGCAGCTCGGTCTTGAGGATCTTGCCGTAATTGTTCTTCGGCAGCGCGTCGACAAATACATAATCCTTCGGCCGTTTGAAGCGCGCAATATGCGCCAGGCAGAGCGCATCGAGCTCCTTTGCGGCCACCTCCCCCACCACATAGGCCACCACCACCTCACCCCATTCCCGGTCGGGCCGGCCGATGACGGAGACCTCGCGCACCCCGCCATGGGTGAGCAGCACTTCCTCGACCTCGCGCGGATAGATGTTGGAGCCGCCGGAGATGATGAGGTCCTTGGAGCGGTCTTTGAGGTGGAGATAGCCCTCCTGGTCGAGGATGCCGACGTCGCCGGTGTGCAGCCAGCCGCCGCGCATGGCCGATGCCGTCGCCTCCTCATTGCGCCAATAGCCGGACATGATGACGCCGCGGCAGAGGACCTCGCCCGGTTCGCCGGACTTGACCGGCTGGTCCGCGCCGTCCGCCACCATGACCTCGACGCAATTGTAAGGCTTGCCGGCGGAGCCGAGCCGCTCGCGCCAGCGCGGATGCGCGCGGTCGGCGATGTCCTCCTTCGACAGCGTCGAGATGGTCATGGGCGCCTCGCCCTGGCCGTAGATCTGCGCAAGCCGCGGCCCGAAGCGGTCGAGCGCGGCGAGCGCGTCCTCGACATACATCGGCGCGCCGCCCCAGATCAGCGTGCGGATGTTCTCGGCGTTGCAGTTGGCGGGCGAGGCGACCAGGCGCTTGATCATGGTGGGCGCGGCGAACATCGACATGCGCGGCCAATGATTAAACAGCGCGGCGATCTCGTCGGGCTCGAAGCCGCCGCTCTCCGGCACCACCTGCACGCCGAGGCGCGCGACATGCGGCATGACATAGCAGCCGGAGCCGTGGCTCATGGGCGCGGCGTGCAGGATGGCGTCGCCCGGCGTGACGGAATCGACTTCCGCGGCATAGGCGAAGCTGGCCTTTGCGAGGACTTGGTGCGACAGCATGGCGCCTTTCGGCCGGCCGGTCGTGCCCGATGTATAGAACAGCCAGGCGAGGTCTTCTCCCGCGCGCGGCGCAAGATCGATCGCGTCCTCGGCGAACAGCGCGGCATATTCGGCGCTGCCGATGGCGATCAGCCGCTCCAGCGTCTTCGGTGCGTGCGGCGCGATGTCGGTATCGATGCCTTTCGAGGCAAAGCACACGCGCGCGCCGGATTGCTCGAGGATGTAGCCGAGCTCCGAGCCGTGCAGCTTGGCATTGGCCGGCACCGCGGCGAGGCCGGCGTGCCAGATGCCGTAGAACAGCGCGACGTAATCGGGCGTGTTTTTGGCCGCGATGGCGACGCGGTCGCCGGGCTTGAGGCCGAACTTGTTGCGCAAGGCGCCGGCAAGCCTTGCCGCGCGTTCCGCCAATTGGCCGTAGCTCGCGACCACGCGCGTGCCGGACGCCGCCGCCGGCATGTTCGGATGGCTCAAACCCGCGCGCTGAAGCCACAAAGCGAGATTCATGCCGGCACCCGCATGACGTTCGTTCACATCACCGCGTTGAGCCAGCCGAAGCGGATCGGATAGCCCTCACCGCCGAGCAGGCTCATGGTCTCGTAGAGCGGCAGGCCGACCACGTTCGAGTAGGAGCCGACGATCTTGACGATGAAGGTGCCGGCGATGCCCTGCGCGGCGTAGCCGCCGGCCTTGCCGCGCCATTCGCCGGAGGCGAGATAGGCTTCGATGTCTTCTTCCGACAGGCGCTTGAAGCGCACGCGCGTCTCGATCAGGCGCTGGCGGAAAGCTTCCTTCGGCGTCACCACGCAGATGGCGGTGTAGACGCGGTGATTGCGGCCGGACAGCAGCCGCAGGCACTGCGCCGCCTCGTCGAGCAGTTGCGCCTTCGGCAGGATGCGGCGGCCGACCGCCACCACGGTGTCGGCGGCCAGGATATAGGCGCCGCGCAGCTCGTCATCGAGCTTGACGCTTTCCAGCGCGGCGGCCGCCTTGGCCTGCGCCAGCCGCTTGGCCAGCGCGCGCGGGATCTCGCCGCGGCGCGGGCTCTCGTCGATATCGGCGGGCTTGAGCGCGTCCGGCTCAATGCCGGCCTGGTTGATCAAAGCGAGCCGGCGGGGCGAGCCGGAAGCGAGCACGAATTTGGGGCGGCCGATCATTGTCCGGGTTCCATTGCGCGCGGAAACTAGCGGAAGACCTATGCCGCCACAATGTCGATTACGGCGTTCAGGCCCGGAATGCCTGCTTGTCGGTGCCCGAATAAAGGGCTTTTACCTGGCGGCCGACCGCGTCGGCATGCGCGGCCAGCGCCGCCTCGTCGAGGTCGGCCTTGGGCCGCGGCTCCAGGTCAAAATTGCCGTCGTGGTCGACGCCGCGCACCAGCGTCGCCGAGTCGCGGACCTTGAGCTGCTTGACGTCGGTCGGGATGTAGCGGATCGCGAGCCCGATGCGCCGCCCGCTCGAGCGGTTCGGTTCCGAGCCGTGCACCAACTTCACGTGGTGCAGCGACATCTCGCCGGGATTAAGGATGCAGTCGACGGTGTGCTCGGTGTCGACCTTGACCGCGATCTCCTGCCCGCGCGACAAGAGATTGTCCTTGTGGAACGTGTCGACGTGCTGGAGGTGGTCTTGCGTTTGCGAGCCGGGCACGAATTTCATGCAGCCGCTTTCGAGATTGGCCGGCGACAGCGCGACCCAGGCGGTGCAGACGTCGTCCTTGCTCAGCCCCCAATAGAACGCGTCCTGGTGCCACGATACGAAGCCGGGGCTTTTCGCTTCCTTGATGAAGAAATTGGTGGTCCAGCACAAAAGATTGGGCCCGAGGATCTGCTCGACCGCGTCGACGATGCGCGGGTGATGCACCAGCTCGTCGACCCAGGTGAACAGCAGATGCGACTTGTGGCGGAAGTTGCCCTGCAGCGGCTCGCCGATTTCGGCTTCATGGGCTTCCAACGCGCGGCGGAAATGGCCGACCTCGTCCGCCGACAGCGCCGGCACCGGAAAATAATAACCGTCGCGATGATATGCCTCGATGGCGGCCTTCGACAGGCTCTGCGGCATGGTTCCCTCCCGGCACAACGAGCCGACATGTTATTGATATATTCGGGGCGGACAAGCCGGCGCTATTCGTTACCGCCGCCCGGCTTGCCGAAGCGCTCGCGGATGCGCGCCATGAGCTGGTCGCGCACTTCACGATAGGCCTCCAGCCGCTGCTCGCGGTTACCTTCCGCCGCGGTCGGATCGGCGGTCGGCCAGTATTCGACGTCGGCGGCGAGCGTGCGGGTCAGCTCCAGCGCCTTGTGATGCGCCGGCGGCGACAGCGTCACGATCAGATCGAAATTGAGCCCTTCCAATTCATCCACTTCCTCGAAAGTGACCGGCTTGTGGCGGGCGATGTCGATGCCGATCTCGGCCATGGCGGCGACCGCGAAGGGATCGGGCTCGCCCTTCTGCACGCCGGCGGAGCCGACATAGACCGACTTGCCGAACATCTGCTGCAACAGGCCGGCGGCCATGGGCGAGCGCACCGCATTCAAGCCGCAGGCGAACAGCACCGCCTGGGGACGCGCGCGGCGCTCGGACGCAGCCAATTCTTACTCCCCGCTCGTCCCCGCGAAAGCGGGGACCCAGTGCCGTCTTGTACAAGCTGAATGTGTAACTCTGGATTCCCGCTTGCGCGGGAATGAGCGGAATGTGGGGCTGCCGTTCGACATAGCGAACGCTACCCCTTCCAATGCAGCACGCAGATCAGGGTGAACAGGCGGCGCGCGGTGTCGTTGTCGAGCTTCACCTTGTCCTTGAGCCGCTCCATCAGCACGCGCGAGCCGTCGTTGTGGATGGAGCGGCGGCCCATGTCGAGCGCCTCGATCTTGTCGGGCGTGGCGGTGCGGATCGCCTGATAGTAGCTGTCGCACACCGTGTAGTAGTCCTTCACGATCCGGCGCAGCGGCGAGAGCGACAACAGATGCGCCACCACCGGCTTGCCGTCCTTGCTGCGGATGTCGAACACCAGCCGGTTGCCGTTGATGCTCAAGTGCAGCGCGTAAGGCCCATTGGTATCGCCGACCGGCGCGAAACTGTTCTGCTCGAGCAGATCGTAGATCGCGACCTGGCGCTCGTGCTCGATGTCGGGATTGGAGCGGCCGATCGTCTCCTCGTCGAGCGTGACGGCGATCAGGCGCTGTTTGGCAGCGGGCGGTGTCTTGCGTGGCGCTCATCGCTGATTGAGCCGGATGGCGACCGAGCGCGCGTGGGCGGTCAGGCCCTCCGCTTCGCCGAGCGCGATGGCCGCGGGGCCGAGCGCGCGCAACTGCTCCGGTCCGCATTTGAGCAATGACGTGCGCTTCATGAAGTCGAGCACGCCGAGCCCCGAGGAGAAGCGCGCCGAGCGCGCGGTCGGCAGCACGTGGTTGGAGCCGGCGACGTAATCGCCGATGGCTTCCGGCGTGTGCGCGCCGATGAAAATGGCGCCGGCATTGCGGATTTTCGCGGCGAGATTCTCGGCGTCGGCGGCGGCGATTTCCAGATGCTCGGGCGCCAGCCGGTCGACCAGCGCGACGGCGTCGTCGAGCTTGGCGACCAGAATGATGGCACCGAAATCCTTCCAGGACGCGCCGGCGACCTTCGAACGCGATAAAAACTTCAACTGCGATTCCACCGCGGCGGCGACGCGATCGGCGAGCGCATTGTCATCGGTGATCAGGATCGACTGCGCGCTTTCATCGTGCTCGGCCTGCGCCAAGAGATCGGCGGCGATCCAGTCGGCATTACCGGTCGCATCGGCGAGTATGAGAACCTCCGAGGGGCCAGCGATCATATCAATGCCGACCTTGCCGAACACCAAGCGTTTTGCCGCGGCAACATAGGCATTGCCCGGGCCGACGATCTTGGCGACCGGCGCAATCGTTTCGGTGCCGTAAGCCAAAGCCGCCACCGCCTGCGCGCCGCCGATGCGGTAGATTTCGTCGACGCCGGCTAATTTCGCCGCGGCCAAAACGAGAGGCGCGAGCTTGCCGTCGGGCGCCGGCACCACCATCACCAGGCGGGGGCAGCCGGCGACCTTGGCGGGCACCGCGTTCATCAGCACCGAGGAAGGATAGGCCGCGGTGCCGCCCGGCACGTAAAGGCCCACCGCCTCGATCGCCGTCCATTTGGCGCCCATCTCGACGCCCAACGCATCCGTGAAGCGCTCGTCGGCCGGCTTCTGGCGGCGGTGATAGGCCTCGATGCGCTCGCGCGCGAGCTTGAGGGCGGCGAGCGCTTGCGGCTCGCAGGCTTTCTCCGCCGCGTCGATCTCGGCCGCACTCACCCGCAGGCCGGTTTTCGTAAGATCCACGCGGTCGAACTTGGCGGTCAGTTCGTAGAGCGCCGCATCGCCGCGCGCGGCAACGTCCGCGATGATGCCGCGCACGGTCTGCTCGACGTCCGGCGCCGCCTCGCGCTTGACCGCGAGAAAGGCGCGGAAACGTTCGGCGAAATCGGCGCTCTGGCTGTCCAAACGCAGCGGCATGGTCCAAGTCCCGTCCGGCGGCGGGCCGCGGCCGGATGACAGGTCAATGGGTTATGCGCCCCCTGCCGTCAACCCTGTCGCGGCGCCTCGAAAAAACGAAGGCTCCGCACGCGGACGGAGCCTTGCGAGGAAGACGACGGCCGCTCAGGTCACATTTTCTTGGCTTTTTTCTTGGGCGCCGGTTTCTTGGCGACCTTGTGCTTCTTGGGCGGGTGGACCGGCTCCGCCCGGGCCACGCGCCGCTTCACCGCGTGGCGCCTGACCGCGTGCCGCTTGACCGCTTGCTTGCCCGGATAGGAGCAGAAGGCGAGGCAGACGCCGTGCATCTGGTCATTGCAGGCGCGCACCGTCTGCATGCAGACCGAGGGCGCACCGAACTTCACGCATTGACACCCGGCGGCGGGCGCGCGGCGCGGCGCGCCGGGAACAAGCGCGGCGGCGATCAGCAGCGCCGCGGCGATGACGAGTTTGCGCATCGAATCACCCCCTGTGGTGGGAAATCGAATACGCCACTTAACCCGCGGCTTTACAAGCAAGGCAACGCGGCGAAGGCGGAAGCCTGCGCGGTTCTGAACCGAAATCTTGCAACGGGGGGCGCCTGGGGGTCAGCGCGCTTCGGGCTTGCTTTGCGGCTTGCTCTTGGCCTCGCCCTCGACCACGGCATGGGCGGGGCAGCCGCAGGCGGTCCAGGAGGGGCCGAGATCGGCCAGTTCCGCCTCCAGGCATTCGACCTCCAGCCGCAGCGCCTTGCCGCCGGAGAAGGTGAGCGTGACGGCGCCTGCCGGCGCATCGGTCTCGGCGAATTCGACCGCCAGCAGGTTGAGCACGGTGTCCTTGCCGGCCGGGTCGATGTCGCGGCATTTGCAGGAGAGCACCCGCTCGAAGCGCAGGGCGGCGCGCCGGCGGCGATATTCGGACCCGCCGTTCTGGGCGCCTTCCCAGTCGAAGCGGTTGAGCGCCACCACCACCCGCTTTTCCTGCGGCCGCCACAGGACATCGGCGCCTTTGACCACGGCGTCCTGCACGTGGGCGGACACGATCTCCAGGTCTTCCTCGTCGAGGACGATGAATTTGAGCAGGTCGGCCGGCATGTTTCGTTCCCCTCGAGACGCTAGGTAGGAAGGGCCCTTTATCCGCGCAAGTCCGGGAAGGCCGGCTCCAGCCCGGCCTCGGTCCAGCGCGCCCGGCTGGCCGGATTTGTGAGCACCCGCAGCAAACCCTGCGCCGCGCCGGCTTGCGCGCTCTTGGCCGGGATGGCGGCAGTATAGGTATTGGCGAAATAGAGGTCGCCCGGCAGCGGGCCGATGATGGTCACGCCCGGCACGGTCAGCAGCTCGCTGATGAAGGTGGTGCCGAGCTCGGCGCGGCCGTCGACCACGGCCTGCGCCACCTCGTAGCCGCGCTTGCCGAGCACGGCTTTCTTGCCGATCTCCTCGGCGATGCCGAGCTTCTCGAGGAGGCCGGCGAAATAATTGCCGGAGGAGCCGCCGGCGGCCGGATCGCTGTAGGAGACGCCGCGCGCGGCGATGAGCGCCTGCTTGAACTTTTCCGGGGTGGAAATGTCGGGCGCGGCTGCGCCCTCTTTGACGGCGACGCCGGTGACGGTGCGGCCGAGATCCACGATGCTGCCGGGCACGAACAGGCCGGCTTTGTCGAAATTCGCGATCATCGCCGCCGGCAGCACGACCAGATCGGCCTGTTCGCCGCTTTCGAGCCGGGCGCGCAGCGCGCCGGCGGTGCCGAAATTGAGATCGAGCGTGTCGCCGCTTTGCTTTTCGTAGTCCGGCCCGAGCCGCCGCACCATGGATTCCACGGCGCCGGTTGCCATGACTTTGATTGTTGCCACGCTGAGCCTCCCGGTTTTTGCGCGGCGGATGGTATGCGAAATTTTATTCGGCTTTCAAACAGCCTGCGGCCTTTCTCCTCATGCGCCGAGGAGCCGCTCGAAGCGGCGCTAGTCTCGAACTCATGGCAGGCCGAGTGGCCGGCTTCAACCTTCGAGACGCGTCGCTTCGCGACGGCTCCTCAGGATGAGGCGGAGAAAAGCCAACGCTCCGCCGCCCCTGTTGGTTTGGTCGGCGCGGGGTACGCCGTCGTCTGCCTCCTGCCGCGGCCTTCGGAAAAAGCACCGAGGGCGCGCGGGACGCCAAGGGTCCGAACGGACCCACGGGCCTCGACACCTCACGGCATCGAGCGCGCCCTCCTTCGCGCCTGCGCGCTTCAGGGCGATCGGTGCAAGGCTCCGCAAGTCCGCCAGTCCCAAGGCGTCCCGCGCGCGGTGTTTGAGGCTTGCTCCGCATCGCCCCCGGTGGACTGACCTTTCAGGCGACCTTCCTTCACGGAAGGTCGCCTATCCACCGCTCTCGGGCCCAGGTCGGGCCGGCAAACCTGTGACCGGTCGCCGGTGCCGCCATCACGGGGCCCCGTGGCGCGCGGCTGGCGCGCCGGGACACATGCGGCTTGGACCGCCGGGCCCTCGCACCGCATCTCCGATGCAAAGTCATTCCCCGGCCACCGCTCCCCGCCCCGTGTCTGAAGATGCTGTACAGACACCCCTCGGTACGAGGCGGGATGCACGCATGATAAGTGCGCCTGAGTGAGCGGGGATAAGTTTTTTTGCGCTTGTGTGTTTTCAATAAGTTGCGCGTGCCGAAGCGGGGATAAGTCGTTTCTCCGCCTCATGCTGAGGAGCGTCGCGCAAGCGACGCGTCTCGAAGCATGAGGCCGCCATCCTTCGAGACGCGCCCTACGGGCGCTCCTCAGGATGAGGCGGATAGAAGGTGGCGAAAGCAATCACCCCTGCCCCTTGCGCCCGCCTTCGCTAACGCTTCGGCGGGCTCCTCAGCATGAGGCCGAGAGGGAATCGCGCGGTGGGCACGGCGCGCGTGCCGCGCGCCTTTGCCTACCCTGCGCGCTAATCCGCTCGATCGCGGCGCAAGGCTTTCCACACCGTCAGACCGAGGCCCAAGACCGCGATGGCGGGCATCAACAGCGCATCCGGCGCCGCCATCGCCCACAAGGTCGCGCCGGTGAGCGCGCACCACAGCAGCGGGATGACGAGCAGCGGCGCGTGCGCGCCGCGCATGCGCGATGAGCGCGCCGAGCGTCGCGGCGACGGTCGGATCGGGCGCGAGAGCGAAGAATTCCATCTGCAGCCACGGGCGGCCGGTGAGCGGCGCAAGCAGCGGCTGCACGAACAGCGCGAAGGCGACGAGCGCCGCGCCGGCGCGGTTGACGGGATCGGCGCCGGGCGCGAGGCGGTTCAACACCACGCCCGAAGCGATCAGCAAGGCCGCCTGCACGGCGAAGGCGAGCGCGAAATAGCGCGCCGCCCAATTGATGGTGTCGTAGCGCTCGTAGAGATAGCCCCACGCCACCCACAGCCAGCAGGCGGCGAGGATCAAGGCGACGGCGCGGCCGCGCCAAACACCGCGCGAAGCGCCACCACGAAACAGCAGCACGAGCAGCGCCAGGCCGAGCGCCAGCGCCAGCAGATGCAAGGGCCAGACCGCGCGATTGTAGAGCGCGAACAGGCGGTAATAGGTGTGCGGGGTAAACAGCAGGAAGTCGCCGAGCGTGTAGCTCAACCACACCGACATCAGAAGCTCTCGACCGCGGCGGCGATGCGCTTGCGCATGCTCTCGTCGGGCAGGCGGCCGTAAGCCGCGCCGATGTTCTCGCGCACGTGATCGACGCGCGTGGTCGCCGGAATGGCGCAGGTGACGGCCGGATGCGACACGATGAACTTGAGCAGGATTTGCGCCCAGTTCGCGCAGTCGATCTCCTTGGCCCAGGCCGGCAGCTTATGGCGCTTGGCGCGGCGTATCAGCGGCCCGGATTGGAACGGCCGGTTGACGATCACCGCCAGGCCGCGCTCGCGCGCCAGCGGCAGGATGCGCTTTTCGACTTTCGCGGTCGGCAGCATTATAAGTGACCTGGATGAAGTCGAGCGGCTCGCCGCGCATGACGCGCTCGAACTCGGCGTGGCGGCGGCCTTCCGAGGTGGTGATGCCGACGTAGCGGACCCGGCCCTGCGCCTTCATCTCGAGCAGCATCGGCAGGTGGTCCTGCCAGGCCAGCAGGTTATGAACCTGCAGCAGATCGAAGCGGGCGATGCCCCATTTCGCGCGCGAGGTTTCGACTTGCGCGGCGCCGCCGGAATAGGTCCAGACCTTGTCGGCGGCAAAGACCTTGCCGCGCGCATCGAGCTTCGGCAAGGCCGTAGCCGATGGTGTCCTGCGAGGAGCCGTACATCGGCGAGGAATCGATCAGCCGGCCGCCGCCGGCGAAGAAGGCGGCCATCACGGCGGCGCAAGCCGCGCGCCCTTCCGGATCGTCGCCGACATTGAAGGTGCGCCAGCTGCCGAGGCCGACCAAAGGCAGTTGCTCGCCCGATGCGGGGATCTTGCGGGTGAGCAGCGGGGCGTTCTGCGCCGACGCCAAGCGCGGCGCAGGCGGCGCTCGAGCCGGCGGCGGCGAGGGAAGAGAGCAGTTGGCGGCGGTCGAGCATCGGCGGGCGTCCCTGGCGCGCGAAGCTGGGCCGGCAAGTTGGCTTTTTTGCGCACGGCGCGACTGCGCGCAGCCCCAATCGGCCTCATGCTGCGGACGCCGGCGAAGCCGCGCGTCTCGACATCGCAAGTCGGCTATAGCCGACTTGCGCAGATAATTCGATCGCGGGTAAACCCGAGATCGGTCATGAGGCCGCCCCATCCTTCGAGACGCCCGCCTTCGCTGCGCTTCGGCGAGCTCCTCAGGATGAGGCGGAGTGAGGCCTAATCGCTGATGCGCTCGATGGCCGCGCCGCAGCGCACCAGCTTTTCCTCGACCCGCTCGAAGCCGCGGTCGAGATGGTAGACGCGGTTGACGATGGTTTCGCCCTCGGCGGCAAGGCCGGCGATCACCAGCGACACGGAGGCGCGCAGATCGGTGGCCATCACCGGCGCGCCGTTCAGGCGCTCGACGCCCTCGATGGTGGCGGTCTGGCCGTCGAGCTGGATGGAGGCGCCGAGCCGCACCAGCTCCTGCACGTGCATGAAGCGGTTCTCGAAAATGGTCTCGGTGATGCGCGAGGTGCCTTCGGCGCGCGTCATCAGCGCCATGAGCTGCGCCTGCAGGTCGGTGGGGAAGCCGGGGAACGGCGCGGTGGTGACGTCGACCGGCGCAAGCCCCGCGCCGTTGCGCGCGACGCGGATGCCTTCGTTGGTCGGCGTCACGCTGGTGCCGGTCTGCGCCAGCACGTCGAGCGCCGATTGCAGCAATTCGGGACGCGCATTCTGCAGCAGCACGTCGCCGCCGGTCATGGCCACGGCGAACGCATAGGTGCCGGTCTCGATGCGGTCGGGCAGCACGGAATGGCGCGCGCCATGCAGGCGGTCGACGCCCTCCACCACGATGCGCGCGGTGCCGGCGCCGGAGATTTTCGCGCCCATCTTGTTGAGGCAGTCGGCGACGTCGCCGATCTCCGGCTCGCGCGCCGCGTTCTCGATCACGGTGGTGCCGCGCGCGAGCGAAGCCGCCATCAGCGCGGTGTGGGTGCCGCCGACGGTGACCTTGGGGAACTTGATCTCGCCGCCGCGCAGGCCCTTTTTGGCGCGGCAGATCACGTAGCCGCCTTCGATCTCGATCTCGGCGCCGAGCGCCTCCAGCGCCATGATCAGCAGGTCGACGGGGCGCGTGCCGATGGCGCAGCCGCCGGGCATGGAGACTTTCGCCTCGCCCATGCGCGCCACCAGCGGCGCCACCACCCAGAAGCTGGCGCGCATCTTGGAGACCAACTCGTAAGGCGCGGTGGTGTCGACGATGGTCTTGGCGGAGATGTGGATGGTGCGGCCGTTGTCGCCGTTCTCGCCCGGGCGCTTGCCGGCGATCATGATGTCGACGCCGTGGTTGCCGAGGATGCGTTGCAGCAGGCCGACGTCGGCCAGATGCGGCACGTTGTCGAGGATCAGCGTGTCCTCGCTCAGCATGCTGGCGATCATCAGCGGCAAGGTGGCGTTCTTGGCGCCCGAAATCGGGATGGCGCCGGAAAGCCGCTGTCCGCCGACGATACGAATACGATCCATGACGCCCCGCTTACAGCCCGTACGGCCGGGAACCGGCCTGCAGTTATGGACCGGCGGGGGCCCGCGGCAAAGCCGAAATTTTCGCAAGATTAGCTGGGCGGGCCGCCAAATAGGGCGGAAACGGGCCGCAAAACGCGCGTTCAGCGGCTCTCGCTGTCGCGCGGCGGCGATTTCGCCGGCGGCACTTGGACCTGCCCGCCGCGCCCGCGCGCCTGCGCCTTGCGGCGGCGCAGGTTCTCGCGCAGGGCCGCTTTCAGCCGCTCGGCGCGCTTGCGATCGCCGGATTTGCCGCTTTCCGCCATGCCGCCAGGGATAAAAGGCCGGCGCGCCGGCCGCAAGCCGCAAGCCTCGACAGGGTGGGCATGATCGGATATTCGCTGCCGCAAGCGCTGCCGTAGCTCAGTGGTAGAGCACCCCCTTGGTAAGGGGGAGGTCGAAAGTTCAATCCTTTCCGGCAGCACCATTTCCGTACCCCGTCTAAGCCCTCGTAACTCTTCCAGTAATCGGTGGAGGGAGAGGAATGGGATTCACCTCCAGGGCCCATAGGGAACTCTGCTGGCACACTCGCCTCGCTGTCGATTGCTGGCGTTGACCCGAAGCGGGAAAAAGCGCCTCCGCGAGGGCGAATTGCTACCTTAATTCGGATAGTCGGCCCGAATTGGTGGAATTCATGCTGCCGGCCGCACCTTTAAGGAAAACCGGGTCGTGTCAGGTTGGGTTCGTTTTGCCAAACAACACTTTATGGTTGTATGTCGTACCAATTTCTTCTTTTTGTTGGCTGCGACCTCGGCAAGTCGTCAGGTTGACCCCTCTATCGCTGTGACCACCGAGAGAGCAGCACCTTGGCTATTGGGTTTTGGTTTTTGACCACCAGCCTTGATTGCGATGAACGCGTTGAGGGCGCGTTTCTGGCGCGACCTCGCGCGGCGTTCGTAGCGCGCGAACCGCTGCAAGTCTGGGATCGCCTCGCAAAGTGCATCATGCTCATCTCGTTCATTGACGAAGGTAAAGCTCCAACTTGATTTGTCGGGTGGGCGCAGACCTTCTTTTGCCCCTGCTAATTGATCTTTGTTGTAAGCGGCGAATAGAGCTTCGAGTCTCGAAAGGTCGCTCATATTTTGATTGCCTCGCGCCACAATTTGGTCTGCCCTACTAAACTTCCCTTTCGCGATCGGACCCGCCACCGCATACAGCAACCGCTCTACCAGTTGAACGCTTTGTAAATTTATGCCCCGCAATAGCACTTCGCATTCGGCAACGATCAGCGCCTGTTCAAGCAACAGCGGATCGTCATCGCCCTCGCAAATGGCGTTGGCCATCTGCTGAATTTCGCTCGCATACAATGGATTGCGGCGGGTAATTGTCGTCAAACCGTGACGGAATGCGTTGCCGCGCGATTCTCGTTTTCCAGCTTCCGTTCGTGGTCCGCTACCCTTTCGACCGTTTATTCGGTTCGCCGCAGCTTTTCGTTCGCTAATCATCGGATACACCCATGGGCGGGGCGAGCGATGGCGTATCCGACGTTTTTTCGATTTCATCAGAGTGCGCGTCAATAACTTGCCGGCCGGGCAAACCGATCGTCGTACTTTGTCGGTAGCGCTCAATCTGATTAAACGCATCATTGAAGCGTTTGATCGCGCCATTCTCGAGCCACTCAAGTCGATCGTAATAAGCGAGACTTTGCTCCAAAGCAGTCGCGGTTTCAAATTCGGGAATAAAACGATTTGAGTGTTCCATAACTTCCTCGTAAACCACGTTGCAAGCTTCGAGGCCCGCGTCCTTCTGAAATTCCTGCTCTTCGGTTGGACCATCCAAAATGGCGGCGCAACGATCTTTGCGAGCCTCTCTCGCCGTTTCGATTTCCGCACGCTGCTTGTTAAGTTGCAAAATGGCTTGCTCTCGGCGATTTACGGCCACGGCTTGGTGCAATTTGTACCGCTCTGTTTTCCAAAGATCGTCGGCCATGTGCTTGACTTGCATCCGCTCCAGGAAGTTCCTGGGTTTTATGGACTCAATGCATTGCATCAATATCGCATCGTATGCATCCACATTTTCCGATCGGAAAACTGGCGGCGGCCCGAACAAGCGTTTTATATTTTCAACCTCGGCTAAGATTGAAGCCTTAGGCAGCTCCGCGGTCATTTCATTTACTCCCCGATTTTATGACATGGAATTCATCCATGTCCCCGTTACGCAGACATGTCGTGGCGCTGTGAGCAAATACTAGTGGAGCGCTCAAACTTTTTTGCAACTCAATGCAGTTATGAAGTTCGTAAAGAGCATCCCGGCCGCGCATCGCATTGATTGCAGCTTCGCCAGTTTCGGGCGGCGATCGCAACTCTATCACCCGATGTGATCGAGCGGCATTCAACGCGACGCGCATGTTTGTCATCGGATGTTTGTTAGTTATTGCACTTGATCTTCTCCCTTCCGATCTCAAGCATGGAGGCGCTACTCCATGCGTCATGAATTTTGAGCTGGACCGATTCCGGACCAACCCCGCTCACAGCATGAGGCCACAAAGCCGTGGCCTATACTTTGCTGTTTGGTGATCTAGGGCCGAGCTGCAGATACCCTTTCCAACCAGAGGTCACGGATCACTGCGTGGCTTGCATCGGCGCAGTCGACTCAATCTGTCCTCTGGTTGGGACGATTTTACCGTAGTGCGCATTCATGGCATCCGCTCAATGGGTCTTAGAGCGTTTGCCTCATGCTGCCCAACTGGTGTCGTTGGAGCAACACGGAATTTTTTTCGACGATCTTTATGTACACCGAAAAATATAAATAGATTATTGATTACACAAAATTCATGCACCCATTGAGTGCTGTTAAATCCGAACGTCAATGTGTCGCGCTTTATTTGACCGTCATGCCAATTGGGATTGAGTTGGTCGCATTTATTCGATCAGTCGATGACGCTGAGAGAAATTCGCGAAGACATTTGCAAAGAGAAAATCAATAAACGTTCATTTGCATGTCGAAGATGAGCTTTTGCAAGTCGAGGGCGTATTAGATTACCGACTTCGCACAACAGCGGATGCACCGGTTGGACATTAGAATACTTTTGCTCACCAATGCGCGACAGCGAAGCGGACTATGGGTGGTCACGCATTCGACCTCGCGCCCATGGCTTATGTCTCAAAGAGCAGCTCACGGCAGCCGAGCGTCCGACATCATGGCGACTTATCAACCGCGGCAATGCACGTCTTCACGCGGTAGGCAATTCGTAGCACGAAAATCATTGATGCGCTCTCGCAAGGCACACTCCTCGCGCTTCAGCCGCTTGGCGTCGATTTCGTCGGTTATTTTCATAAATTGGCTGTTCCTCATGTATGCGTCAGTATTGCGCTACCGTAATGTCCGTTTGGGCAAAATCATTGCCCTTGAACAGCAGCGGCGCCGAGCCGTCCTTAGCGAGCGCATAGGCAAAGTAGTCGCCGAAATTGAGCTGGGCCGTATGGCGTCCGCGGCCGAAACGACGAAATGCCTTACGCGCGAGATCGGCCTGTTTGATTGAAACGGGAGCGATATCCACTTTGAGTTTCGCAATTAGCAGATCAAAATCGCGCACGCCGTCGTCTCCGCGCCGCGCCTGCATGACGATGCCGGCTTCGACCAGGTTAGCTGCTGACAACAGGCGCTCCCGATCTGTCGCGATAGCTCGAACAAATCTAGCTGCGTCCGGTTTTTGGTCCAGGATGCCAATCAGTGCCGACGTATCGATGATCATCGCGGTAGGCCGTGTTCATCGTAGCCAAGGATTTCATCAGGGGACCGCTCATCTAACAACGGCAAGGCGGCACGCCACGCGGCTTGTTCGGCAGGAACAGCTTTATGGCGGCCCATTCATAATCGGTGAGTTCATAGCGCATGATTTGAGGCTCCGGTTTGGGAGCTTGAATCACGCACCGGGCGACACCATCAACCCGCCCCGGCCCCTAATGCCAAATGCCAATGCCCTGTTTTACTTCCGCTTTCGGGGCACAGCAGACATGGCGGGACCCTCTCGGATGCAGCGCTGCAGGACCGTCTCGAACACCCGCCGCAGCAGATCGCTCTGGCGGAAGCGGCCATGCCGGTTCTTCGAGAAGGTGGAGTGGTCCGGGACCTGACCATCGAGCCCGAGCCGGCAGAACCAGCGATATGCCAGATTAAGATGGACTTCCTCGCACAGGCGCCGCTCGGAGCGGATGCCAAAGCAATAGCCCACGATCAGCATCCGGATCATCAGTTCGGGATCGACGGAGGGCCGCCCCATCGGGCTGTAGAAGGCGACCAGCTCCCGCCTTAACTCACCAAGTTCGACGAACCTGTCGATCGATCGCAAGAGATGATCGGGCGGAATGTGCCTTTCGAGCGAAAACTCATAAAACAACGCAGCCTGTTCGACTTGCCGATGTCCCATCATGATCTTCAGTCCTGCCTATCGCAGCGACTGAATCAGTGAACACCATGCGTCGCAACTGCCGACTTTTTCAACGGAATCGGCCCTTAGCGGACAACCTGCTTATCGCAATGAATGTCGGCTTTCGGGGTGAAGCGGACATGCAACCTGCTTTTACGTGTAAATGTCCTAGATCAATTTCATCTGGCGCCGAACAAACAGACCGGCGCCCGCTCATTCCAATTTGGCCGAGCATCGGCGCCGATTGCGCCCCTAATTTATTGTGAGTCCTCCAAAAAGCGCTCTTGCTTGCATTGCATTTCCTTGGCCTGCCGGACGTAATCGTCAGCCATCAGCACAAGCCGCCGTTTGAGATCGGCGTCTTCGCAAGCGCGGGCGTCAGCGTAGTATCGTCGAGCACGCCCGAACAGGTCGACGATTTGGTCTGAAAGAAGGCCCATGGCGAGAAAGAATAGCGCGCTTGCCCGGCCGGGAAAAGTAACAAAAGCTGGTTAGCTCAGCGCGGCCCGAACAAGCTAACCGGCGCTCGCTCCAGCCAGTTCGGCCGTGTGTCCGCGCCTATCGCTTCGTCCCCCTCATCTGTAGGGGTTGGCATTTTCATTGAATCACAGATGATTGTGGCTCCTCGGCACGCCGAAAACATCGACCACCAGTATGATTGAAATTAGCGATCAGACGCGCCTAAAGATCATTGCAATTACAACCGCCTTTATTTGCGTTATTCTGATCTTTATGGCCTTTGCGTTTTAGCGGTCCGGGTACTGACTCCCAGTCTCCTCGCGCAAGACTTAGTCCGGCCCCAATTGAGCCGGGTTTTTCGCAGCCCGAACGATGGCACCTGTACGTCGTCGGCGCAGCGGCTGACGTCCAGCACGGCCTGACGACTGCACCCCCGGGCGCCGCAGTAGACGGCAAGCGTGCGCACGCCATTGGTGCGCATGTTGCCGAGGGTCATTGGCGGCACGACACTAACCGCGGTCCGCAATCTGTTCGACAAGCGCAACGACACTGCGCTTAAGCTTGGCGGTCGGTAGTCGAATGAAAGCACGCGTGAGCGCGAGTCCATCGGCAGTTGCGAGGTAGTCGGACACGAAAGCCGGCGATGGTGCTTTGCCGCTTATCTTTGGCTGACTCGGCGCGCCATCAAAGAAAAAGGTGACCGGCACTTGGAGGACGTTCGCGATCTGCTGCAGACGACTCGATCCCATGCGGTTGGTGCCCTTTTCGTATTTCTGCACCTGCTGAAAGGTAAGACCGATCGCGTCGGCGAGCTTGCCCTGAGACATGTTGAGCATTCGCCGGCGCATCCGCACGCGGCTTCCTACATATTTGTCGACGCCATTTGGGTCTTTTATGCGCTTCGTAGCCATTGCGCTTCCCCCAGCAAAGCCGCCCCGATCAAAGTGAATGCACAGCCAAGGCTGGCAATCAAGGCATGCAGGTCTCATCGGGTGAGAATCTAGGCGGCAGTCCTAAGCACTGGTCTACTCGAATTGCACGCCAAGTATTTTGTCCGTTCTCCACACGGTGCGGCAGGAATGCGGCACACCATTGATGATGGCACGGAAGGTCTCCGGAATGCCGAACGTTGTTGCAACCTCGAGGCGCGCACCTTTCGCTGAAACGTTTCGCACGACGCATTCCAGCTTGGGCGCCTTGTCGCTGATGACGATGTAGGCGGTCTTCAGCACGCGCCGGCGCGGACTCGTCCTTCTATCGGGGTTCGGATCCACGGCGGTCTCAATGGCGGCTGAGGCCCGAAGGTGAAGACTTCAGTTGCTCCGCGTATTCTACCAGCTCCACGCTGATCGCGCTGATCTCTTCTTTGGTTCGCGCATCCGGGCATTTTTCGGCCACCAAGTTACACCGCCGAGCCAAGCTATTCAGATAGGTGATGAACGAATGCACCACGTTGCTTCCCCCCGCTTACTATTACAAAAGGGTATAGAACGAGTCGCGCCGATTTCCCCAGCCGCTCAGCGTGTTGTCAAAGCGTGCGACAACCAGCGGCATCATTTGGTCTGCTATTTTCTTATGTCATGAGACCTTGCGCCTCGGGAGCGCGCCTCAGTGACGACAGAACCGGCCGCCGCAGCACACGAGCAACGTCCACACCCCGTTGCCGCGCATTTTGCCGAGGGTCATCGGCACGGCCATGCGAGCTCCGCCGTGTCGATAAGGCTGGCGTCGCTATCGTCCGCGCGCGAGCTGTTGACGCGCTTGGACACGGGCCGCATCGTGATCGTCCTGTCAGGCGCAGGCTTCAAGATTTCGGTCCCCGCTTTCCCCGACAACCAGGGTTCGAACTGATTAGGCGACAGCAAGACCGACATTCGGTCGTGGATCTTGGCGACAAACTTATTAGGCTCAGTGATGATCATCGTACAGGATCTAAGAGATTTTCCAGTTTCTGGATTTTTCCATTCGTCCCACAGTCCGGCGATCGACAGAATGGGGCCGTCCTTTGGAGTGAAATAATACGGCTGCTTGCCAGCCGGCGTTGTCTGCCACTCGTAATAACCTGACGCCGGAATGATGCAGCGGTTGCGTTTGAATGCTGAGCGGAACATCGGCTTTGTCGTTACGGTTTCGGCCCGCGCATTGAACGTCGAGAGCTTCATTTCCTTGAGCGGCTTTCTCCACCAACTCGGGATGAGCCCCCCATCGCATGCTGACGAGCTCGCGCGTGCCACCTGCCGAATCGACAACATCAATTTGGGTGGTCGGGCAGATGTTGTAGCGCGGCTGCAAATTCGACGTCCCGAGTGTGAGCCTGTAGAGCGCGACAAGCTCTTGCCAAGTGTGCATCCGGATAAATCGGCCGCACATGACGGCCGATGTTGTCCCGCTGCTACACCGCTGGCAATAGGGCACAAGCACGCCAATACGCGCGAATTTGTCCACAGGCGACCCCACGCCGCGTGGGGTTGCGATTTTGCGGCAGAAGCCAATGCATGCGCCAAACGTGCGACATGGGCCCACGGCTTGTGTGCAACATCGCTTTCTAGGACGACAAGTCCTTTGACGCGTGCCGACCAATGGCGCAGTTTAGCGCACCGGCCGGGAAATTGGATGCTCCCGACCGGCACTTGCCATCTACCACCGCGAAACGGTGACCGATGACCGACTCGAAAAATGGCAAAAAATCTCCGGCACCGCGCCTGGCCGTGGCTCCATGAAAAGGAGGTCGGCTATTATGCCCACCAAATCAAACGTTCTCTCGCTCGACGAGGCCCGGCTTGCACGCGACGTTCGGCTTGCCCGTGCCTTTGAAGAGCTTGAGACGATGATTCGTGACGTCGACCAAATGTCGGTAATTGCGTTCGACAAAGTTCGTGACGCTAACGAAAATCTCGATCGCTCGGAGGCAGACGAGGACCGCGACCTCGCAATCTTCACGGTCACACAACTTCGAAAGATGATTGAGCGGCTTAAAGTGGAATATTACCGACTGTGGGGTCCAGGCGGATTGTCCCCGCACTCCAAATAGGCGCGCGAAACTGATTAGCACTACTTTGGCAGATTGTTGGATTTGGGCGTTTTATTAGGATTCCCAAATCGATTTTTCAATGATTCATGGGTGGTCGGCTCTTGGAGGGCTGACCATGGCGGAATGGGAAGAAGAACTCGAACGCTGGCTGAAGCCTTTCCTGGATCGGTTGGGTCATAAGACCCGACAGCGGATGTGTCCGCTGTACGTTGCGGGATTAATCGGTCCCGGCGACCGCAAAAGCGTTCAGCCGATGGCGGAACGCGTTGCATCGGGCAACTACGATCAGCTGCACCATTTCATCGCCGATGGTGTTTGGGACGCGACACCGCTGGAATCGGAACTGCTTCAACCAGGCGGACCGGCTTGTCGGCGGCAAGGATGCCGTGCTGGTTATTGACGACACGGCAATGCCGAAGAAGGGCGAGCGCTCGGTTGGTGTCGCGGCCCAATATGCGTCGGCTCTTGGCAAAACGGCAAATTGCCAGACGCTGGTGTCATTGACACTTGCGCGCGGCGAAGTGCCGGTGATGGTCGCGTTGCGTCTCTTTCTGCCTGAGAGTTGGACAAGCGACGTGCCTCGATTGAAGCGCGCCCGCGTACCGGTCGAATACCAAACGCCACGATCCAAGCCGGAAATTGCTTTGGCTGAGATTGACCGCGCGATCTCAGCCAACGTGCGCTTTGGGTGTGTGCTGGCGGATGCAGGATACGGGCTCAGCGCGCCGTTTCGACAGGGGCTAACGGCACGCGGATTGGCTTGGGCGGTCGGCATCCCTCGACATCTCAAGGTTTATCCGGTTGATGTGCAGCTCATCTGGCCGGTTACCAAAGTTCGAGGTCGACCTCGAAAGCACCATGTGCCAGATATTTTATCGATCGCGGCCGAAGACATGCTGGCCAGCGCCAAGTGGAAATCCGTGAGTTGGCGCAGCGGGACGAAGGGGCGGCTGAAAGCCCGATTTGTTGCTGTCCGTGTCCGCACCGCCGACGGGCCTCCGCAGCGGATATGGGATAAGGGTCAGCAGCATCTCCCAGGCGACGAAGCGTGGCTCATTGGCGAGCAGCGCGCCTCGGGCGAGAAGAAATACTATCTTGCTAACCTGCCCGCAGCGGCAGATCTGCGCACACTGGCCGCTACCATCAAGGCACGATGGATTTGCGAGCAGGCGCATCAGCAGTTGAAAGAGGAGCTTGGACTCGATCACTTCGAAGGGCGTTCGTGGCAAGGTCTTCATCGTCACGCCCTGATGACTATGATTGCCTACGCCTTCCTGCAACACCGCCGCCTCGCACACGCGGGGCGGAAAAAAAAGAATCAACGGGCCTCCGCCTCAACCAACCATGCCCGCCGTACGTCACGCCATCGTTGATCTCATCCTTCGGCCACCGTCTCAGCGGTGTCCGCACTGCAGAAAACAAATCCTTGAAAAACCGTGGCGCAAACAGATTCTGCCAAAGTAGTGTTAGGACGTGAACTCATAAACGGCCAGCCAAATACTTCCTTGGAGTTTGCTTTTGGGGAACAGCGGACTGACCCGTTGGTCCACTAGAATTTTTATTTGGTTTACCTCACTACCGAGCAGGACGCGAAGGCGTTATGATGTTCACCGTGCGCCCACAAAGCGCTAATGAAATGAGATAGGGTTCATGTGAACCAACAAGTCATACTTTTGTTTTGCACCCTATTCGCACTGATCGTGGGGTGGTCTCTATTCAGGGCTTGGGCCACCGGGCGAATTGGTAGTCGCGGCTGGACTTTCCAACGAGACAAGAATCCATTTTGGTTTTGGTTCACTGTAATCATCGACTTGGGCATTTTGGTTGGCTGCCTATGGTTTGCATTGTATACGTTCGGGCTGGTGGGAGAGCTCGCTATTGTGGTGCCATTTCCTCATTTCTAACCGAATATTCGCGCGCTACCCGCGGCACCGGATTCCTTGGGAGCCCTGCCAGTACCCGGCCGGGAAATATTTTTTATGTCTCAAACTGGCCCTTAGCGACATTCGCCGTATTGCAACGCCACGGTCGCAATTGGAGTAAAAGCGGACATTGGGCCGCGCTGGCGCTGAATGGGGCGGTAGCGAATAACCCAATGCGGACATGAGGAGTGTATGTAGCTAGGATGCACCTTTCTGCCCATGTTAAATTGCACCGCAGAAATCTCGGAAAGGATTCTCGTGGCCGCCAAGTCCCGCTTCCAGCTCATTCTGATCAAGCCGTCGCACTATGACGATGAAGGGTATGTGATCCGCTGGTGGCGGGCGATAATTCCGTCAAATTCGCTCGCTGCCGTTTACAGCATCGCGGTCGATTGCGCCGAACGGCAAGTGCTCGGATCGGACGTCGACATCGACATCACGGTCATCGATGAGACCAACGCCCGCATTAAAGTGCCGGCGCTTCTCGCCCGCTTCCGGCGTCATGCTGATTTTGGGCTTGTCGCACTTGTCGGCGTTCAGTCGAACCAGTACCCGCGTGCGCTCGATATTGCGCGACCGTTTCGCGAGGCCGGAATCCAAGTCGCCATGGGTGGATTCCACGTATCGGGCTGCCTGTCGATGCTGGAGGGAGGCGCCGTCGAGCTCGACGCCTGCCACGACATGGGCATCGCCATGTTCGCCGGCGAGGCCGAGGGCCAGCTCGACCTGGTGTTGCGCGACGCCGCTGCGCGCCGGCTGGCACCGATCTACAACTTCATGAAGGATCTGCCGAGCATAGAGGGCTCGCCGGCGCCGTTTCTGCCAAAGCAATATGTCGAGCGCACGCTTGGTCTGAGCTCGAGCTTCGACGCCGGTCGCGGCTGCCCCTACCAGTGCTCGTTCTGTACCATCATCAACGTGCAGGGCCGCAAATCGCGATTCCGCGCGGCCGACGATATCGAAAATCTGGTGCGCCTCAATTGGGCGCAGGGCATCCACAAGTTCTTCATCACCGACGACAACTTCGCGCGCAACAAAAAATGGGAGGCGATTTTAGATCGCCTGATCGAGCTGCGCGAGGATGATGGCATCCCGCTCGGTTTGATGATCCAGGTCGACACGCTGTGCCACAAGATTCCGAATTTCATCGAGAAGGCTAAGCGGGCGGGCGTGACTCGAGTGTTCATTGGATTGGAGAACGTCAATCCGGACAACCTCGCGGCAGCCAAGAAACGTCAAAACAAGATCACCGAGTATCGCAAAATGCTGTTGGCCTGGAAGGCGCAGGGCATCATCACGCTGGCGGGGTATATCCTCGGATTTCCGTCGGATACGCCGGCGACGATTCGGCGCGATATCGCGATCATCCAGGACGAGCTGCCGCTCGACATTATCGAGTTCTTCTGCCTGACACCGCTGCCGGGTTCGGAGGATCATCAGGTCCTCTGGAAAAAGGGTGTCGCGATGGACCCAGATCTCAACAAATATGATATCGAGCACGTCTGTACCGCCCATCCAAAAATGAGTTGGGAGGAATGGGAAGGAATTTATCGCGAGGCGTGGTCGCTCTATTACACGCCGAAGCACATGGGGACGCTGCTGCGCCGCGCCGCGGCAACCGGCGTACCGATTGGCAGCCTTGTCAAGTTGCTGGTCAATTTCGCAACCACGATCCGTCTCGAAAACTTGCATCCCATCCAGAGCGGGATTCTTCGGCTCAAACACCCTTCCGAACGCCGCCCCGGACTGCTGCGCGAGAGCGCATGGACGTTCTGGCCACGCTTCGTTTTGGAGACCATCGGCAAGCATATGGTCATTACTGGCATGATCGCGCGACTGCTCTTGCTGAGGCTGGCCATCGCGCGAGATCCTGCCGCGCGGTCTTACATGGATCAGGCGCTTATGCCGGTCGGCGACGACAACGACGAGACACTCGGCCTCCTGACCAAGACCACCGGCGGGCGCGCCGCGGTCGCGCACGTCAAGAAAATCGCCGAGCTGACCAGAGTGGACTAGGTTGGCTGAGCGCCGCCGCACTAAATACTGCGGAGCGTAGCCGCGTGTGTCGATGCTGTGGGCGGCTCCTCCACCGGCACGTGAGTACCGTGAATGAGGGTACTGCCGAAGTTCTTGCCAAAATAGCGATGTCGCCTTTTAGCCCATCGCGACGTTTCGCGGCGACGCAGCAATTCGGTCGCTTTCGGAGCGAAGCGGACATTCAGCGCGCCGCGTTTACAGTACCGAATTTATGAGTACGCGGCCTAATGAATTTGACCAGCGCAATGTATCGATGATCATTCCGACAAGCCATGCTCGTCATATTCAAGGGTTTCATCAGGCGATCGCGCATTCTGTGAACCCGGGGCCTCCCTGTTGCCCTAGGCCTCAGACGTTTCTTAGGGGGTAAGGAGTATACTCGAACCCAATTAGTACCGATTTAATCGGACCGTTTGGCTTCATCGCGGCCGCGCAGACAATACTAGGCCCAAGCGCCATCAGAAAGTCCTTGATGCGCTCTCTCAAGGTGCGTTCCTCGCGCTTTAGCCGCTTGGCATGTCTTTCGCCGGTATTTTTCACAAATTAGCCCTTCGTCAGCTAAACCTCAGTAGTGCGCTACCGTTATGTCCGTTTGGGCAAAATCATTGCCCTTGAACAGCAGCGGCGCCGAGCAGTCCTTGGCGAGCGCATAGGCAAAGCAGTCGCCGAAATTGAGTTGGGAGGGATGGCGTCCGCGGCCGAAACGACGAAATGCTTTGCGCGCGAGATCGGCCTGTTTGATTGAAACGGGAGCGATATCCACTTTGAGTTTCGCAATCAGCAGATCAAAATCGCGTACGCCGTCGTCTCCGCGCCGCGCCTGCATGACGATGCCGGCTTCGACCAGGTTAGCTGCAGACAACAGGCGCTCCCGATCTGTCGCGAAGCTCGAACGAATCTAGCTGCGTCCGGCTCTTGGTCCAGGATGCTGATCAGTGCCGAGGTATCGATAATCATCGCGGCAAGCCTTGCTCATCGTAGCCAAGGATTTCATCGGGGGACCGCTCATCTAACAACGGCAAGGCGGCGCAGTGCCTCCCGATTTCCATGACGTCCTCGACGAGGTCTTCGACGGCTTGCGCATTTCGCTGTTCCCGCGCCAGGCGTTCGCGCAAAGCGGTAATGACGGCTTGCGTGATGGTCTCACCGGTCGTCTGTGCCAGCTTGCGCGCCAATTGATCGGCTTCGGGGTCTTTGATGCTTAGGGGCATCATCGTATACCTAGGTTCCTATTATTCTACCTTGATAGAAATAGCGCCTTTGCGCGCAGATCGCAATACCCATTGTGTGAACGAACGGTCGGGCAAGCTGCCGTCAGGATTTATGCCCCCGGTCGTTTCCCCTGGCGCTGGCGCAACCTTACCCCTGGACCGCCGCCATTCTCGTCGATGAATTCGACGCCGGCACAGCGGCCTCGTGCCAGTATTTGTCTATCTCCGGACCGGCGACACGCGTCTTCTTGGTTTCCGAAGGCGAACCCGCCTCGCCACCCCCGTTTTCTTCGAAAAACTGAATGCCGGCGGCTTCGATAGCACTCCGAATTTTTTGGCCCGTGTTTTCGCGACCGCCTAGATCGCCGTCGACAGCTTCCAGACGGGCGATCGTCGGCTCCGAAACACCGGATTTTTCGGCCAAATCGGCTTGGGACCATCCAAGCAGAGCACGAGCCGCTTTAATTTGCCTAGTGCTCACCAATTGACCCGCCTCTTTTGATAGAAATTCTATTGACTTGGGGCACCGGCCGAATTAATAGTATTTCTATCAATCGTCGTAGCGCCCAAGTGCAGTTTAATCAGATTTGGAGTTTCGCCATGAACCTCGAATTCGCCGCCATCCACTACCGCGCCATCCGCGACCGCATCCGTGCCCAGGACCCAGAAATCGACGAGCGAACCCTCGCCGATACCGTGGAGGGGCTCACCGACCTGCATCAGATCGTCGAGGCCATCATCCGCTCGGCCCTGGAAGACGAGGCCCTGGCCAGGGGGCTGAAGGGCAGGATCATCGAGATGGAGGAGCGGCTTAACCGGTTCGAGGACCGGGCCTCCAAGCGGCGCCAGATCGCCAAGGACGTGATGGTCGAGCTCGACCTGAAGAAACTCCAGGCCCCCGACTTCACCGCCTCTATCCGGCCCGGCACCCCCGCCCTGATGGTGATCGATGAGGCGGCGGTGCCCAGCATCTACTGGGAGCCGCGCGATCCAAGACTCAACCGGCAGGGGCTGTTGGCCGACCTCAAGCAGGGCGCCGAGATCACCGGCGTCAGCCTGTCCAATCCCGAACCGGTACTGAGTGTGAGGACCAAGTGATGGGCTTTTCAGCACGGCAATTAACAGCGCTGCGGCGTGATTTGAATGCCCGCCAGGTGCGCACCCGTGAGGCCCATGGCCGGGAGTTCTCTTATCTGGAAGGCTGGTACGTCATCTCGGAAGCCAACCGGATTTTCGGGTTCGACGGCTGGAGTCGCGAGACCACGGAGTCCCGCTGCGTGCTGGCCCGTGAGAGCCGGGGCAACTTCCTCGCCGTCTATGTCGCCCGCGTCCGCATCACGGTGCACGCAAAGGAAGCAAGCGTTATTCGCGAGGGCCACGGCTCAGGCGAAGGCCGCGGCACCTCACCTGCCGAGGTGCATGATATCGCGGTCAAAGCGGCAGAAACCGATGCCACCAAACGGGCACTCGCCACCTTCGGTAAGCCGTTTGGCCTTGAGCTCTACCGCAACGGCAAAGCGGCGCAGGCCGAAAAGCCCTCGCGACAACCAGCTGTCACCGAGGCCCGCACCGGCTTTCACCCGGATGACACCACCCCTATTCCGCGGCCGTCACGATACTACGGCCGCCGCCAATCCCCGCCGGTCAGCGAACATCTTGCCCATGAACGGCGGCAACTGGCGCCAAGACCGGCAGCGCCACCGCTCGCCCCTGCGGCCCCCGATCTGCCGCCCGGTCGGATCGACAAAAGCGTCCTTACAATCTCTGAGCCAAAGCGGATACGCGACCGGGCGCACCTCAACTTCGTCGCGACCCAGCCTTGCCTGATCTGTGGACGGCAACCCAGCGATCCGCATCACTTACGCTTTGCCCAACCGCGCGCCATCGGCATGAAAGTCAGCGACGAATTCACCGTTCCCCTTTGCCGAGGCCATCATCGGCAACTGCACCAGGCCGGCAATGAGATGACTTGGTGGGAGGAGCGGAAGATCAACGCCCTAGAGATCGCCAGAGGGCTTTGGGAGCAAAGCCATCCAAAACTCTCAACCCAACGCGAAGATAGCGTTGGCGGCGACCAAAAAGGCTAAAGACTAATGCACACCTCAACCGTCGCGCCGCTCGTCTCTTGAAAAGACAGAGTAGCAGCTGCCAGTCTTCGGAGCGCAATCTTCGAGAACCGGCCAAGAGTTTGAATTTATCAGTGCCGACCTTGAGAAGCAGCATAAGCTACTTTGACTGTCGGGCAATCGCTTCTGCAGTACGCAGCGAAAGTCCAGCAATTGTCATCGTTGGGGCAATGGCGGGGCACGTAGGAAACACCGCGCCACCCACGACGTACAAATTCGGATGGTCATGAGCGCGTCCGAAGGGATCGACGACGGATGATTTTGGGTTTTTGCCCATGCGCAAAGTCCCCGCTAGATGGTTCTGGGTTGCGAGGTCGTTGTACTTCAGCCACTTCGAGCCCAACAATCGGCCAATCTTATCTAACCGCTGTTTCGTGCGCGCAATTCCGCGCTTTTCGTAGTCGCTCAGTTTGTAGGCGACGCGGATACGCGGCTGACCAGAGCTATCGCGTTCGGACGAATTGATCGTAATCCGATTTTCGGGTCGCGGTAGCTGTTCCATGAAAGAAAAGATTTCTACCTCATGAATAGCTCGCTTGCGAATAGCTACGTCAAGGTTGGGAGGCAACACATTATCGGCCAAGAGCTCAAGAGTTGCCGGGAATATGTTGAAAACATTCTCCACGAACATGCTAGCTGCGGCTTCGGTGCGCCGGCTCTGCAAATCACGGAATGAATGGATATACATCGTCGAATTCGGTCCGCGCCCCAGATAAAGCGGTTTGGCAGCTTCCATACGCGTTTGGAGCACTGGGTGCGCCATAAAGTTTCGTCCAACTTGGTCGGAACTATTGGCAAGCCCTTTCGGATAGCGTTCGCTCGCCGACGCCAGCAACAGCTTTGGCGATTCCACCGCATTGGCTGCAATAATGTAGGTCTTGGCCACGGCTAGCTCGGTTGATCCATCAGATCGCCGGAACCGGACCCCGGTAATTACTCCCGAAGTGTCGCCTTCAACATTGACCGCGAGCGCATTTTCAATCACGCGCGCTCCGATCTGCTCGGCTTTTTCGACATGAACAATCGCCGCATATTGTGCGCCAATTGGACAAATAGACAGACACTTACCATAACCGTCGCATTGCGGCCTCCCATCGTAAGCAATGCTGTTACGTGCTACAGCTTGCGTAGCAAAGCTAATTCCAACTTTGCTTAGTATGTCGGCTACGACCTTTTCACCAAAGGTTTTCGGCAGTGGCGGCAGTGGCGGCGCCGTGGAACGCGGGGATCCGTAATGCACATCGGAGTCTCCCGACACACCAAGCTCGCGTTCAGCCTCGGCATAATAGGGCTCAATTTCTTCGTAACCGAACGGCCAGTCGAGCCCCACGCCATATTCCGATTTCAGACGCACATCATTCGGTAGAACGCGGTCGCAGTCTGCGGCCCAATGCCAAGTTGTTCCTCCGACAATCCGAAGATATTCGAATGTCACCCGATCTGGACCATCCTGAACGATGTAATGATCTCTCCCCTCGCTCCAGTCGGGCCGAGGCGCGCTCGGCGTATTCGGATAGCCCCAGGAATAGTCATATCGATGCGCCGATGCGAACCTTTTCACTACGTCAGCACGATCAACTCGCGGGCCGGCTTCGAGCACCAGCACACGGCGTCCAGTTCGCGCAAGTCGCCACGCACACAGAGCTCCTGCGATCCCGGATCCTATAATGACGATGTCGGCTTGCTCGGTCACTTTTGCGATTCCGGGGGAGTCGCCCAACGCCCAAAGCCTACACTTTCGTCATAGGGGCTTGGAATAACTCCATGCACGCCTCGATACATCATGGCTTTGCGTAGCGTGATCCATCGAGTCGGCCGATCAGGGTGGTAATAGACGCCGACATACCAAGTCGTGACGAGGTGGGATATGAACCATCGTTCGCCATAAGGTAATGACGCTTTCGCGACCATTTCTTGCCCACCGCGCTGGCCGCGCCTCTCAAAGACGGCGCGTAATGCCGCGTAGGCTGAAGCAATATGTTTGGGACCGTAGGGCTCTTTAGAGAAGAGGTCGTACAGTTGACGTGCCACGACCCGGTCCAAATCGGCTTTGATTAGCACGATCTGAGACAGCGCCAAGAATACATCGAAGCTCGCAGCATTCGAACCTCCAGCTGGAGGTAGCGTGAGCTTTAGCCGCGCATCGTCGCCCTGAGCGCTCACCCAATTCGGAAGCGCGCTTCCCACAGCTGCCATTAGGCCGATCGCAATTTCGCGGCGTGTGACCGCTACACTCGTCAATTTGGTGCAGGCATCCGAACTTTCCCTAGACAAGGACCTCGTCCCCGATCAGGCGATTAGCATCGCGAACATCGAAATCGCACCGGGATACAAAGTGGTAATTCACAATCGTTGCATTTTCGATCTCAATCTCACTCGGATGCGGTAGTGCACCGCGCGCATCGATCGTGACGTCCAGCTCGGAGATTTCATCTGAAGCCGGGTCGATGATCGTTAGATGGCAGCCTACTGGGAGCACATCAAATCCGATCAAGCGGCTTAATCTCTCCGCCCCGTCCGCAACTTGGAGGACTCCGAGCGCAAGCCGTCCATCAGCCGTTTCCGCACGGCGATACAAAATGTATTTCCATTTCTCAAGCGGCATTGGTGGCAGTCGCCGTGTCAGCTTTTGCTGAAACCATTCGATAGGCGTTACCATATACGCGTTCGGATAGACGAAACGTCGATGCCAACCACAAGCATGCAGAGACAGGTCCAGCCTATCCATTTCGGTCAGATCAGACCATTGAAACTGGACGGCGATTTCGCCGGCATCGAGCTTTTTACCGCGCGCCCGCGCGACGTCATCGTCGCATTCGGTTATGCCGACAAAGCGCACCGGCCCATTGGGCAAATAAATCGAGCCGCTTAGATGGCACGCGCCCACCGGCACAGCAGGTTTCAGAAGCGTGAATGTCATCCCTACCGCTGAAATCGACGTCACTACACCAAAAAACGGCGTGCCATGTTTGGTGTCGATCTGAACTGGTAGAGGAATATCGAATCGAAAATCCGGCCGCTTGTACTTTGCCCGTTTTACTGCCTCCTTGATTACAAGAAGCGCAAGCACCGCATAGACCGCAGCAAATAGGCATACGAATGCTGTAATCCATGTCGGCACGAAAGGCGTTTTGTCGAGGATGATAGTCCGAATTCCGAAGCCGAATCCGACAATGTTGAGCAGCAGAACGGTGATCTGCGGTGACAGCAGGTAGACCGGCAGGTCCCCGATGATTTTCTTGGAAGAAACGCGCCAGCGGGCATAATCGCGAAACAACGCAAAAGTCGACAAAATATAAATCGGAAAACGGGACATGCAGAGTTGCTCGTTTAGGTAGACTCGCCCGTAACCGCGCAGCGTTTCCTCAAAGCAGAGATAATCGAGCAATATGTAGGGCACAAAAAACCAAAAGAACAATGGCGTATTACTGACTGGGTAGAGTCCGGTCATTAGAATGAATGGTGGCGCGCTATATAAGATAAGACGTTGCCAGCCCTCGATATAGATCAATCCGAGCTGCAGGTAACAAAGACGCTGCATAATCGTCAGGCCGCGACTGAACGGCACACGCTCGCATCTCAGGCCTTGAATGTTGCCCTGTCCCCAGCGGTGGCGGGTCTTGCAGTACTCCGCAAGGTCGTTGGGCGCCACGCCAAAAGCCAGCGGTTCCGGATAGTAGATCGATTTATAACCCCGCTTATGCAAGCGAATGGCCGTATGCATGTCTTCGGTGACGGTCTCCGGCGCGAATCCATCAATGTCGTCGATCGCGCTGCGACGATAGACGACCGATGTACCGCACGAACTGGTGGCGTTCCAAAAGTCGCGGCCGGGCTGGAGTACGTCGTAAAATGGCCCTTCGTCATGCCAGAGAAAACGATCGCGATTCTCTGCCCGGTATTGAAACGCCGTAATGTTGTAATAGCTCTGGGGGCATTGCACGAAGGCGACGAGCGGATCTAAAAAATAACCGAGCAGACGATCAAGGAAATTTATCTGGGCGACGTAATCTGCATCCATAATCGCCACGAAATCGCCGCTGGCGTATTTAAGCGCGTTGTTCAGATTGCCAGGCTTTGCATTGGTATTCTTCTCGCGTGCGATATAGTGACAGCCGAGCTCATCCGCGATCGCCCTTGCTTCCGGTCGGTTTCCGTCGTCGAGCAGCCAAGTCTGGTGCGGATAACGGATGCGTACAGCGGCAAGGACCGTGCGCCGCAGCATGGTTACATCTTCATTGTAAGTTGGAATGAAAACGTCGACCTTTAATCCCGGGGGCGCTGCAACGAAACCGCGATGCCGGTAGCGCCATGCGATGGCAATCAATGAGACCGCAAGAATAAATCCAAAAAGTTCACCAAGGTAGAAGACCAAAGAAAATATCGGCGCATCGGGATTGAAGACGGTGAGGCGCCAACTTAGGTAGACCAGCGCCGTACAAAGGTAGATGATGCCAATCGCCATGCGAACGCGCGTGCGCCCGCGTAGGCGCTCCAGCATATACAGTCGGAATGATGTTCCGGGCAGACTTTCATTGCGGATTTGATGTGGGTCATTGGGCCGACCGTCGCAATCATTTCGCCTGCCGCCTGTTTCAACGTAATCAGCGCAAGACGTCGATGCAAAGCGGTCGAAGGCAGCGTTCTGCCGGCATGCTGGAGCAATCAATGCTCCCATGGGCCCCTCATCGTTACTCAAAGTTCAATTCCGCCAATAATTGGGTATGTCATCAACATTAGGCCCTAAGCCTAAAAGAATTAGCTATCCTTGGTGAAGAAAAAATCCTCTCTGACCATTTGAGAGCCGGCGAATTGAACGACCGAGCCGGCCGATGGACGCGGTATTGAATTGTGGAGAACTGTGATGTTTATGTCACTAATCAACGATAATATTCTGAGATTCCCACCAGATTCGACTTAGACGATCCGAGAGGGAGGCGCTCGGTCCGCGCCACAATCCACCGCATGCTCTGTACGGGTGACTGGCTATGTGGTCTGATTTCACGTGGGTTTTCGGGTCGCGCGGGGACGTGAAATGCGTAAGTTGGGGCGCAAATTTTGTTCCGCCGCATTGTTCGGCGCCTTGTTGGTTTCTGCCCATGCTTCCGAAATGCCGACGAGCTCGCAGCGGGCCGCACCCAATACAGTCGGTCCATGGCTCCAGCTTTTTGGTGGCTATGTCGTGGCCCCGGACAGCTGGTACGCCTATGGCGGAGGCGTTGCAGCTTTCAACGCTAACCTCAATCGCGACGGCTGGTTGTTTCGTTTAGCCGGCGGCGACGGGCATTACAAATACAACATCGTTCCAGGGTTGAGTCACGGCGTTAATTTCCAAACCGGCGACATCATGGTCGGTTACCAAGCCTATTTTGGCGATACTCGCATCACCGGTTATGTCGGGGCGAATGTCGAAGATCATCACAACAGCACAGATCCTTTTGCGAAAATTCATGGAACGAAGTGGGGAGTCAAAGGCCAAGGTGAGATTTTCGCTCCATTAAATCAGTATTGGTATGTGTACGCGCAAGGTACCGTCTCGTCGGTTTGGAGCAACTACTTCGTGATGGGAAAAGTGGGCTATAATATTACTCCTTTAATCTCTTTCGGACCCGAGGTTATGGCCCTTGGTAACGACCGCTTTGACGCAATTCGTACGGGTCCATTCATCGGATTTAAGATAACTCCGGCAGCGGATTTGATTTTTTCGGGTGGCTATAGTTGGGACGAGCGCAGTGATAGTCTCAACGATCATAGCGGTGTGTATGGGACGGTCCACCTGCGAGGAACTTTCTAAAATTGCGAGACTAATCGTGTCCTTCATCACGCGCTTTGATTGAATTTTATGCAACTGCCTTGTCTTTGCGGACGCCGTGATTGAGAAGGCGTGCTCTGAATAACGCTACATCACCTTCCCGCGAATGGTGAACCTTAACGCTTTTCACGCTCCAACACCGCCCGCACGCAATTGTCCCGATGCAAACCCTCGAAATAGCCAATCGTGCGCGCAAGGCCGTCTTTTAGCGGCGTGGTCGGCTGCCATGAAAGCAGTTGCGTGGCGCGCGAAATGTCGGGTTGGCGCTGGCGCGGGTCGTTTTCCGGCGGCGCCCGATGCACGATCTTCGAGCGCGAGCCGGTCATCTCAATCACGGTCGCCGCCAATTCGAGGATCGAAAATTCGGACGGATTGCCGATATTGACCGGGCCGGTCACCGAATTCTCAGTCGCCATGAGCCGTATCAATCCGTCGACCATGTCGTCTACATAGCAAAACGAGCGGGTTTGCGATCCTTCGCCGTACACTGTGACGCATACGCTCGACCGCGAGCTTCGAAAATCCATAAGGGTTGATCGGACGCTGCGGATGTTCTTCCGGGATAGGGACATGTGTTATTAGTTGTTTTGTGTAAGAAGCAGAGTTGATAGAGAGTCTAAGGTTATAACTCATCGATCGATTAAGAGAAGAGGAGCGAGAGGTCGGCGACAGCGAGCTGCGGGGAGATCGAGAGGAAGAGACGATAGAGATCGAGCAGCAGCTACTACGAGGATTGCGCACTCTAGAGGATGAGGACGGCAAGCGAAACGAGTACGTACTAGCCTACGGCGGTGGCGACGATGATCAACAATAGACACTGCGAGACAACTACGAGCGGGGACTGGACGTAGATGCCAACGGCGCAGACGTAGACATACCGCTAGGCGGACAGGACGCGGTCGCGACAGCGGGCGTGCTCGACGACGCAGGCCTCTACAGGCGCGCAATGCTCGATGCCGATAGTCCACCGGCGACCTGGCCGAGCAACGCTGCCAGCGACCCCCGAAGACCCCGGTCGAGACGCCTCACAAGTAGAGGATCGGGATCAGCACTTCGAGGCTCTTGTGCCTCCGGGTTGCCGTACACCGCGCAGGTTGAGGAAAACACCGGCGGCACGGCGCGATGTTCCAGGATGGCTCACAACAAAACGGCGCTGCCGGTGACATTGTTCTGGTAATAAAGCAGCGGATTTTCAATCAATTCGCCGACGTAGGCATAGGCAGCAAAATGCATTATTGCGGCCGGCCTATAGCGCGCTAACACCTCTTGCAGGCGAGCGGCGTCGGCAATATCGCTCATCTGCAGCGGCCCCCACTTTACCGCCCAGCGATTGCCGCGCGACAGGTTATCGTAGCTGACCGGCTCGAAGCCGTGAGCAGCCAGGGCCTTGCATGCGTGGCTGCCGACATAGCCAGCGCCTCCTGTTACAAGGATATTCGTTGTAACCTGGTGTAGAGCTGCGGGTTCTCGAAGCGCATCACGATCGTCACCGCGGATGCTGGCGCCGCGGTTATGCCAGCCAAGCCGCGTCCCTAACTGGCGGTATCTATCAACCCCCTTGGCTCTGCGGTCGTCTTAAAGGATCGTTCAGTCAGCTCACGGAAAATGTGGGGCATGAGCTCGGCTGTCACATTTCTCACGCTCGCCGCCGCCGCGCTCGAACTCGGCCTGTGCGGTTACTATTCCTGCACCGCATACAATGGCGCCCGGCTCTGGCTACCTTATCCCTGGCAAGAACGCTGGACCGCGCGATTTGTCGTCGACCGCTTCATCTTCAGCGGTGCGGTACCGCACCCCGCACGGCGCAATTATATGTTGTCGCACGTCACAGGAACGATAGGCCTCGTCTGCCTAACGGTGCTGGCCTTCGCCAACGGGCCAATTGTCGGCGCTCTCGCCTTGACCGTCGTCAGCCTAGTGGCGATCTGTCAGACTTTCACGGACTGGCGCAAATACCGCCACTTGCCCGCTCGCTGATGGCGTTTTCGCTCAAGTCATCCGAAATGCACCTTGCACCTTCGATTTCGAAGGCCATTGGCGGCACCTGAGGTTTACCCCACGGCGTGCCATCGGCATGAAGGTAAGGAATGAATTCACGGTGCCTATTTGCCGAGACCATCATCGGCAGCTGCATCAGCCCGGCAGTGAGGTGGCCTGGTGGGAGGAGCGGAAGATCAAGGCCCCATCCAAGGCCGCCAAGGTTGAAAAAAGCACTGTTTCACCAAAAGAGCCGCCGATTTCAACCGTTCGTATTTCCGCTCAGCGATAAGGCACGAACAAACTCGAATTTCATAGACGGCAATCTAAATGGCGCAATTGGTGTTTCGGACTGCATCCCCCTACAAGGTTGATCGTCGCCGATGTCGCGGCGTGGTGAGAGAGTGCGCACCGGTGCAGCTGTTTGTTGACCCGTGCGAGTTGCCGGTCAACGGCAGGAGGGTCTGCCAAAGAGAATATATCTCACATCGGTCTTCTTCCCAGTATTCGGCGGAGTCTGCTTGTTGACTCCAAAGCCGAAGGCGGTGAAGAAATTTCCGGGCTCATTTCGAGTCGGGGGCGCACGGCGAATTGTCACGTAATCTCCAAAGCGGTCCGTTCCCGCGTCACTGCTTGTTGTGATGTAGGCGACGAAGTCTCCCCAGAAGCCTACCACATGGTTCTCGAAATTCCCGTTGCCTCCGTATTCGAATGACATGCCGAGTTCTCCCGTGCAGGCATTGCTGGAAAACGCGGGATATGCGAAGGCGTAGCTGTTATTCCAGACCTGCACCTGTTGTGTTTTGCTGAAATTTTTATCGCGGTCGAGTGTAACGATCTCGATGTGCGCCTGCTTGAACTTGTCGTCGGTGCCTGCCGTCCAGCCAAACCAGAGTTGATTCCCGGACCTGGCCGCACCAATGATGCCGTTGCGCGGGAAGGAATTCCCGCCCGGGCCGTTGAAGTTCTTTGCCAGCCAATCTTGTTTGTCTGGTGTTATTGATGTGGGCGCGTTGTTTGCCCAACTCGAGATGCCGACATCGCGCCAGAAATAGGTGTTCGAGCCTTCCTTAAGCGAATACACTGTCAGTTTGGTATTTCCGTTGTGCCCCGCCCAGAATATTTCATCGCCGGTGTTCTGCGTGAGATGCTCTCCCCATATCTTAGACCTCGGCGCATTCGCCGGATCGGTGAATTCAAGCGTTATTGTGCCGCCCGCCTTAATGCCGGCAAGCGACGTGCGCACTACCTGGAAGCCCGCGGTACAGCCAGTACCGCCGCCTGCGTCCCAGCTTATGTAAAGCGAGTTGTCACCGACCGAAAGGTCGGGATAATCGGGGCCGGTACATTTGCCAAAAAGGCTGGGGGTCAGATTCCAATAAGTCCATGCTGTGCCATTGCTGCTTTTAATATCGGCCGGACTAGCGACGGCAAGTCGGTATCCAGTGCCTTGCAGAAGCCAGATGAAGCGGTCGATAGAAGGCGCGTACTGGATGATCTGGTCGCAGCAGAATCCGACGGTATCGTTAGGAAATATCGTTGTCGGGTCGAGGGTCTTAAAGGTACTACCGCCGTCCGTCGAAAAGGCAATTCTCCAGTTCGCTGATATGAAGATCACGCCGTTGCCGCTGGCGCCGCTCGGTTCCGCGCATGCGGCGGCCGAGTCGCCGCTGCAACCAAGTCCTGCTCCGGTAATTCCCACCGAATTGTTCGTATCGAACTTGACGCCGGCGGCATCTGCCTGAGCTGAGAAGCTGAGGAACAGAGTCGCGATAGCGAGAGACTTGAGCTTGCGAAGCATGATGACCTCCAAAGCAAACTTGGCGATGTTCAGGCCCGCTTGTGCCGCCAACCGATTCCCCAAGACGCTGGCGAGGACACGAAACTAGGGCGGCCTCAGCACGATAAGCAAGTTCTGCATTTTCATTTCGGCACGGGTTTGACCTCGGTTGTCGTGGGTGTGGGCTTGCCAGGCACTGTAGGATTCGTCGGCACTGGCGGGGCACCCGAGTTGACGTCCTTGTCCATACGTGGTGGTCGGGGCGGATACCGCCCCCCTTCGACCTTTTGCGAAGGCACTTGGGTCTTGCGTAGCTCACCGGAACCCTCAGAGGGCGGCGGCATAACCACGAATGTGTGCACTCTGAATTTGCGAGCAGCACCTTGGCTGCCGCGATGAGTGCCTAGCATGCGATAGGTGCCAAGCATGACGAGTTCGTAACGTTGACCACTGCGGAGAGATTCACTGTTGAGCTCAGCCTGCACGATCACGTTGGAGCGTGCGCGGATGGCGCCGACCATCATGGGCAGCGGAGTTTGAACCGGAGCCTTCGCCAACTGGATGCGATCGATCTTGACCTCAGCTACCGCGCGGTTCGTGAGATTCGCGAGTGGCGCTGCGACGGACAATACGTTGGTCTGAGGAGTTGCAACGCCGGCAACCCCGAGCGACAAAATACTTGGGACGTTTCGAAATATTCGTTTGTGCTGCGATGTAAGTTGCGTAACTGATGAATAGAGCCGCGAGAGTGAGCGAACTGAACCTGCGAAGCATGATGGCCTCCAAAGAACACTTGGGGTGCCCAGGCCATTTTATGCGAGGTTTTCCTAGACTGGAAGACTCCGGACCATGCTTTTGCATTTTGATGCAAGTACGGCGATACCGCTTGCATCATCTTCTCCAATCTCGACCTCCTTGATGCCCAGCGCGGATTTCGGTTCTTAGCGCTTTAAGATGACAGCTACTGGCCCTTCGCGTCATTTCGCGGCGACGCAGCAATCCGGTCGCTTTCGGAACGAAGCGGACATTTAGTGAGCAGCACTTACTCAACCGGATTTATGGGTACGCGCCCTAGCCTTTTTAGGTGCTCAAGAGAGCGCAAGGCCGATACGTTCGGGCGCGTAGCCTCTTTGCAGGATAGTTTCCCACCAGGATTGGTTATCGAGGTACCATTGGACGGTTTTAGCCAAGCCCGTCTCAAATGTCTCGGCCGGCCTCCAACCGAGCTCCTGCTCGACCTTCGTCGGATCGATCGCATATCGCCGGTCATGACCGGGGCGATCAGCGACAAACTCGATCAACGACCGGTGCGAACCACGTTTTGAAGGCCGCAATCCGTCAAGCAGATCGCAAATAGTCTCAACGACTTCCTTGTTCGTCCGCCCATTCCGCGCACCGATATTATAGGTCTCCCCTACGACGCCTTTTCCCAACACCAACGCAAGGGCGCGCGCATGATCTTCCACATAAAGCCAATCGCGCACGTTTAATCCGTCGCCGTAAACCGGCATCGGCTGATCGCTCAACCCGCGCAAAATCATATGCGGAATCAGTTTTTCCGGGAATTGATACGGTCCGTAATTATTTGAGCAATTCGTGACGAGCGTCGGCAAGCCGTAGGTTTCCCGCCACGCCCGCACCAGATGGTCGGAACCCGCCTTGGTCGCGGCGTAAGGTGAATTGGGCGCATAAGGCGAGCGTTCCGAGAATGACTCGCCATCGGAAAGGGAGCCGAATACTTCGTCCGTTGAAACATGGACAAAACGAAACTCATCACGTTGTTCCCGGTCCAGGCTTTGCCAGTATCGTAGCGCGGCCTCCAGCAGCGTGAATGTGCCGACGAGATTTGTCTGGATGAATGCGCCGGGGCCGTCGATTGAACGATCGACATGGGATTCGGCAGCGAGGTTCAAGACGGCGCCGGGGCGATATTGTTGAAAGACGCGCCTTAACGCCGAGGCATCGCAGATGTCGATTTTTTCGAGCCGGTAACGTGGATGCGTTTTTGCCTGCGGAATCGATCCGAGATGTGCCGCATAAGTGAGCTTATCGACATTGATAACCGTGGCGTTTGTCTCGGTGAGAAAATAACGCACCGCTGCAGAGCCAATGAACCCGGCGCCGCCAGTAACCATTATCGTACTGCCGAAACGGCTATTCCCCCAAAGCATTGATTTATTCCGCCGCCAGATCGTCCTTATTATCAAGTGAAGCGTGTACCGAGAGCAAGTACTGGCCGTAGCTGCTTTGCGACCAATGTTGGGCAAGGTCAAAGAAGGCTTGTCGTGAAATATAGCCGAGCCGAAGCGCGACCTCTTCCGGGCAAGCGATACGCAGCCCCTGCCTTTGTTCAAGTATTTGGACGAAAGTCGCCGCCTCGAGGAGGGAAGTGTGAGTTCCGGTATCAAGCCAAGCAAAGCCACGACCAAGCATTTCGACGTGCAGCTTGCCGCGCTCCATATAGGTCCGGTTAACGTCGGTAATTTCTAGTTCGCCACGGTCAGACGATTCGAGCGAAGCAGCGATTTCAAGCACGTCATTGTCGTAAAAATAAAGCCCCGTAACTGCATGGTGCGATTTCGGGCGCACTGGCTTTTCCTCGATTGATACAGCGCGTCCGCCCGCGTCGATCTCGACGACCCCATAATGCTCGGGATCGTTTACGACATAGGAAAAAATCGTTGCACCGGCTTTCCTGGCGGCCGCGCGCACGAGAATATCCTGCAAGCCGTGCCCATAAAAAATATTATCGCCGAGAATGAGCGCGACGGAATCCTTACCAACGAAATCACGCCCGACAATGAATGCATCGGCGAGACCGCGAGGTTCATCCTGGGCCGCATAAGAAAAGCGCAATCCAAGGTGCGATCCGTCGCCGAGCAGACGCTCGAACAGCGGCAGGTCATGTTTTGTCGAGATGATCAGAATTTCACGAATGCCTGCCAACATCATGGTAGACAAGGGATAGTAGATCATCGGCTTATCGAAAACCGGCAGCAGTTGTTTGGAGATCACCGCGGTTGCAGGATAAAGTCTTGTCCCCTTTCCGCCAGCAAGTATGATTCCCTTCATTACGACGCTTCCCCCTTCGCCGCCCTTGAACACGAAGCTTCCGCCTCGCCATTAAATTGCAATAACTATACATCGCGAATTAATTGAGCAAGCTCAACCCACAACTTTTTTGATAGTTAACGGCCTTTATTTCGAGTAGCCTGAAAGACCGCGTTGCGCGACACATTTACGCCGATCGATTACTTGTCCGAGATCGCGCACGAGACGGTTGGTGCCATATGCACCTTAGCGGACCTGACAATGATGACGCGGATGAGCACTCACAATTTTCCTGGCTGGGCGCGTTCCTTTAGCGATCCGGCATTTTTTGAACAGGAGCAAGCGCAACTTGGCCAAGTATGGACGTTGCTGTGTTTGACAACCGACATTCCGAATGACGGAGATTGGATTCGCGCCACGCTCGGGGGTCGTTCCGTGTTCATACAGCGATTCGAAGATAGTCTACGCGGGTTCGAAAACATTTGCGCGCATCGTTTTTATCCTTTGCGCACAAACGAAAAAGGCAATGGACCCATCCGTTGCGGCTTCCATCACTGGCAATACAATAAAGACGGCCTGGCTGTTGGCATCCCAAAGTGCCAGGAAATGTTCGGTGTCACGCCGCGCGAACTCGGCGCCAGGCTAACGCCGGTCGAAATCGCAACCTGCGGCATTCTCGTTTTTGGGCGCTTTGCAAATGCGCAGCACACTGAAACGCTCGAACAATCGTTCGGCGAGGCGTTCCCAATATTGCAAGCAATGTGGAGCCTGCGGCGCGCTCCCTACTACATCAAAACCGATATAGCCGCTAACTGGAAACTGCTCTATCACATCACCCTTGACGACTATCATATCGTCGCTGTGCACCCCGATACTTTCGGGAAGAATGGCTATTTGCCGCCCGACGCCGTGCGCTATTTTCGCTTAGGACAACATAGCGCTTATTTCTACGGCGGCGATGAAAATGAAGTAAAAAAAATGGCTGACGAATGCCGCCGCGGCGAGTATCGCCCGGCCAATTATCGCATTTTTCAATTTTTTCCGAATTTGCTCGCGCTGCACGTCGAAGCCGCCATGAACTGGTACGTGCTCATCCAGCAATACGTGCCGGTAGCGCCCGGCCGCACGCTTTCCCGTAGCTGGTTTTTTCCGGCGCCGTTCCCGCCGGCCGAACCGCACATTGGCTGCACGGGCTGCTGCGGCGCATCGTGGCGCCATTTGTGCCGTTCGTTATGCCATTTTACATCCGCAAGATCTTCAGCGAAGACAATGGCGTGTGCGAGCAGATTCAGACGGTTGCGCATCAAATCAAAGGCTTTCCCGATCCTCGGCCGGCACGAAGAACGTATTGCCTGGTTCGAAGAGATTTACGCCAAGATCATGGCCGAAGCGCCGGCCGAGCATGCGGACGCCGGCGCTACGCCCCCTAGTGATCTAGTCCGAAACCGTGAAGCGGGAGCGAGCCAAGAGCCAACGGCGAAGCCGGTCCGGCAGCAATCCATGTAGCCTGGCCGACAGGGCATAAAAGAACGGAAACGCAATGACCGAGCGGTTGCGCCCAAGACCGGCGACGATCACTCCCGCCGCTCTTTCGGGTGTCATCTCAAACGGCTTGCGTCCCAATTCACGCGCCGTCATCGGCGTCGTGACATGGCCGGGACAGACGACGCTGACCCCAATGCCATACGGCGAAAGCAGCGCCCGCAACGACAGACCATAACTCAGAACGGCGGACTTGCTGGCGCAATAGCTTGGACTGTCGGGCAATGGAATAAATCCGGCAAGCGATCCGATGATCGCAATCTGCCCGCGCCGCCGCGACATCATTGCCGGCAACAGAGGCTGGATCGTATTGAGAACACCTAAGATGTTCGTCTCGATCACGGCGTAACCGGCATTTGCCGGCTCAATTTCGCCGCCCGGTGGCGTCCCGGCCATCAGCCCGGCATTGGCGATGATGAGGTCGACGGGGCGTCGCGCGATCAAGGTCGTCAAGCCAGCGCATGATCGCCGCGCGGTCTCGTACGTCAAGCAAACCCACCCGTACGCTCGCACCGAGCCTGCCGCATTCGTCTGCAACGGCCTGCAAGCGTCCCTGATCGCGGCCAATAAGCGCTAGTATCGTCCCCTCTCGCGCGTAGCGCAGTGCCAGGGCCTTTCCAATTCCGCTTGAGGCGCCGGTAATGACGATGGTGCGGATGTTTTGCGTTTTCCGCCACTGCGCTGGATCGCCCATATTCCGGAAAGTCTCCCGAGGCAGCTCATCCAGGAACCTTCAGAACGTTTAGCCGCTCCGGAAGCTTCGCCATCAACTCGGCGGTCGTATCGATCGCGCTTTCAATGTCTTGCTCGTTGTGCATCGCGGTCAAGAAGAAGCGCAGCCGAGATGTCTTGGCCGGCACCGCGGGATAAAGCACGGGCAGCACGTTGACGCCGCGTTCAAATAGATCCTGTGAAAGCATGACGGTGGCGATTGAATCGCCTACGATAATCGGAGCGACGGCGAGACCCTGGCCCGCCCCGGTATCGAGACCGCGCTCCTTCGCGTATTTCTTGAAATAGGCGCCGTTGGCCTGCAGTCGCGCGACCCGCTCGGGCTCCCGATGCATAAGCTCCAAAGCCTTTTCCACGCTCGCCGCAATCGCCGGCGGCATGCCGACGCTATACACGAAGGCGCCAGCCATGCAGCGCAAATAATCGACCATGACGGCCGACCCGGCAATGTAGCCGCCGCATCCGGCGAGCGTTTTGGAAACCGTCCCCATCCAGATATCCACCTCGCGCGGATCGGTCCCAAAATGTTCGGCAATGCCGAACCCGCGAGGCCCCATCACTCCAAGGGCGTGCGCCTCGTCGACCATCAGCCAGGCATGGAACCGCTTTTTGATCTCGATCAAGCGCGGTAAATCGGGATAATCGCCGTCCATGCTGTAAAGGCCTTCGACGACGATCAGCACGCGCTCGAACTTGTTGCGGATCGATGAAAGTATCTGCTCCAAATTGTCGAGATCGTTATGCGCGAAGCTTCGCCGCGCCGCGCCCGAAAGCACACCGCCGACGACGGCGCTGTTATGGACCGCCGAATCCGAAATCACGAGATCTTTGGCGCCGGCAAGCTGTCCGATCACGCTGACGTTCGTCGCGTATCCGCTCACGAAAAGCAGCGCATCTTCGACATTATAGTGCTCGGCCAGTGCGCGCTCCAGCGAGCGGTGGATCGGCCGCTCGCCCGCGACATGCCTGCTGGCCGAGGCAGAAATCCCATAGCGGTCGATCGCCGTTTTCGCGGCCGCGACAACTTCCGGATGGCCGTTCAGCCCGAGATAGTCGTAGGAGGAGAAGTTGAGCAGCTCGCGCCCGTCAATGAGCGTTCGGGTGCCGAGGCGTCCCTCGTGCATCCGGAAATACGGATTTTCCAGGTTCGAGCTTCTCGCCGATCATGCGTTGCAGCCGCAACTCGTCATAACCAGGCAGTGTCGAGAAGTCGGTGAACCGGCTGGCAGCGCCGCCCTCTACCGCCGGTTCGAATGTCTCCGCGATCTCCGGCTTGCGCATCGAGGCAACGCGCGAGAATAGGCGCTCGCGGGCCGATCCCGTGAGAGCATTTTCCTTGGTCAAGAGAGCAACCTCTTGGGCGCGCGCGCGTTTTCGGTCATGATATCTTTCAACAACTCGAGCTGCGCCGGCTCGACCTCGGCATGATGCTGTTCGGCGAGCGTAGCAACCATGGCATCGTCGCGGTCACGATCCAAACCCACATGCGCGATGATCTGGTCGGCAATGTCGGCGATCGTCATCCCGCCTGAGGCGCCGGTCAGCGGGATATGGATGCCGAAGCACTGCTCGAGATTCATCACCAACTCAAGTGCCATGAGCGAGTCGAGCCCGATTTCGCCGAGCGGCCGTACCTGACTGAAGTCTTCCTCGCGCAAATGCAAGACGTGGGCGAGTTGAGAGCTGATCACGTCCGCCACCTTGCTGCGCGCAGCTTCGACGCCATCCTTAGCGGCCAAGGCATGAAGGTCAATGCTTTCGGCCTCGCCCTCCCGTTGCCGGTGGCCGGCGCCGACAAAGGCCTTATAGGTCGGCGAACGCAGGACGGCGAGCCGTTCGCTGCTGAAGGAACCCTCGTTCGGCGAAATAGTCATAACGGCCGTGTCGGCAAGGTCGACGGGCTGCTCAAGCGCCTGCTCCATCAGCGCCAGGGCATCCCGGGCCCGCATCCCCGTGACGCCCGTCAATCTCTGTAGACCGCTTTGCAAGCGCTGGTTTTGCGCGACGACACCGACGTCCAGAATCGGTCCCCAGCCGATCGCCAGCGCGGGCAATCCTTTCTGGCGCCGCCGGCGAACGAGGCCCTCCATATAGGCGTTGGCGGCGACATAATTTGCCTGCCCGGGGTTGCCGATCAGCGTCGTCACCGACGAGTAAACAATGAAGTAGTCGAGGTTTTCGCCGCGCACGAGATGGTCGAGATTTTCGGCGCCGGCGACTTTGGGGGCCAAGACCCGATGGAAGCGCTCGGCGTCGAGATTGGCGAGGATGCCGTCGTCAAGAACCATCGCGGCGTGGATTACCCCGGCGACCGGCGGCATCGTCGAATGTATGAGCTCGAACAATTTTTCAAGCGCATGCCGGTCGGTGACGTCGCAGGCATTTGCCAGCACCTTGACGCCGCGGGCAGCAAAACCTCGCAGAACTTCCTTCGCATCCTCGGTAGCGGCGCCGCGGCGCCCGATCATAACCAGATGGCGAGCGCCCTTCTCGACCAGCCATTTTGCCGTCTCCAAGCCGAACCCGCCAAACGCCCCTGTGATGATATGGGTGCCTTTTGCGCTGACGCAGAACGGCTTCTTGGCGTGGGCCGCCTGGCCCTTGGAGGGCGGGCGCACCACGATTTTGCCGACGTGGCCGGACTGTTGCATCAAATGGAACGCCGCCGAGACATTGTCCCCGTCGAATACACTGTACGGCAGCGGGACAAAGACGCCCTTCTCGAATTGGCGAACGATTTTGGCAAACACGCGATCGCCGAGCGCTTTTCGAGCGCCGATCACCTGATCGATATCGACACCGAAATAGCTCAGGTTGCTCCGGAACGGCCGCAATCCGATATGTGTATTGGTCGCGTAATCGCGCTTGCCGAGCTCGACGAAACGCCCGAACGGACGCAGCGAGGCAATCGAGCGCTCCATCGCTTCTCCCGCCAGGCTGTTCAAGACCACGTCGACGCCGTTTTTCGTTATCCTGTGGATCTCATCGGCGAAGCTGGTCGAGCGAGAGTCGAGGACATGGGCGACGCCCAAGGCTTTTAGCAGCTCACGCTTGGCCGGCGAGCCCGCCGTCGCAATGATCTTCGCACCACGTGCCTGAGCCACTTGAATGGCCGCCATGCCGACAGCTCCGGCACCGCCGTGGATGAGAACCCATTCGCCTCGCGCCAGCTTGGCTTGGGTGACAAGGGAATAATAGGCGGTGAAGAAAGCGACGGGGATTGTCGCCGCTTCGACACACGACAGGTTTTCCGGGAGCTTCACCGCCTGATTGCGGTTGATAGTCACGTAGGTGGCAAACGACGAGGGCGCGAACGCCATCACCCGGTCGCCGACTTTGAGCTTCTCGACGCCTGCTCCGACGCGGACGACCCGGCCTGCACATTCGAGCCCGAGCGTGGCGCCGCTGAATCCGCCTTCCAGCATGTCTTCCGGCAGCAGCGCCAGACTCCACATCAGGTCGCGGAAATTAAGCCCCGCCGCCTCGACCGCGACCTCCACCTCTCCCGCACGGGGCTTACTGCGTTCGGTCGGCTGCCAGGACAAGCGTTGTCCAACCGCCGATTGTCGCTCCAGCCTTACCGCTGCCTGGGGTGACGACGGCCTGACATCGAGCGCCCGTTTAAGCCCGGTTACGCGAACCGCGCGGACGGCATTCTCATCCAAGTGCAATTCGGTTTCGTCCGTACCCGAAGCTATGATGGCTTGGATGCGCTTGGCGGCGACTTCGGGGGAGACCGAGGGGGCGACGTCAATCCGACGCACGTCCAGTTTCGGAAATTCATTGGCAAGCGTGCGCGAAAATGCCCAGGCACCGGTTTCTATCGGTCTAATCTGAGACAATTCCGCAGCGAGCGCGCCCGAAAAAACGAGCCACAGCACCGCTGGCGCGTCGTTGATTTTTTCCGCGCATCGCTTGATCTCAAGGCAGCGCCGCGTCAATGCTGCGACCGGATCGCTGGGCTCGTCGACAAACTCCGGCACCAGAATGACAAGGTTCCGATCGAGAACCTCGAATTCATCACAGCCGACGACCAGTGAGACCCCGGACGCGGCCATACATGCCGCAAGCTCATCTGCCAGTTCACAGCTATTTGCCGATGCGATAACGAGAGCAGAATTCTCCTTGCGAGGCGCGGCCTGCGGCGTGGCAATTTCGGCCGATGCCCGCAGCTGTTTGAACGCCGCCCGCGTCGGCGACGATCAGGAAATTAGTTGCCGAGCCGCAACGGACAGCGCATGCCTGAGAATTCTCGAAGCCCGCTCCGTCCAATTTGATGGGCCAATGGCCCAACGAATGCAGCGGCGATACCGGCTTATCCGGCGGCCCGGGCAAGAACCAGCCGGGGTCGAGGCCGAACACGAGATCTTTGAAGAGCGACGACCTCGGTTCCACCGCAACAAGGATGCCGCCGGGGGAAAGCATGCGTTTGATGTCTGCAAGGCCGGCCGTCACAGGAAGCCGGTGCAATCCGTCAACAGCGACGATTAGATCATATTCGCCGAGTTGATTCGCATGCTCAGCGTCGATAAGACGAACTTCACGGCTCTTCGACAGGGCAAGATCGATGTTTTCATAGCGGCGCCGATCCGGCTCGAAAATTGTCAGCATTACGTTCCGATGCGCCGCGAGCAACCGCTGCGCGAGCGGCGAAACGCCGATCTGCAGAACCCGCAGCGCGCGGCTATTGGGCCATAGTCCCTTGCTTGACGCCAAGATCTTGTAAAGCGTCTCGCTCGCTTCGTGCAGCCCTATGCTCGTCGAGTTGTAAAAATCGAGCGCCGCGTGGGGGATAGGAGAATCAGATAATACGATTTTGCCGCTCGTGGCGATCTGTTTTTTGAAGCCGGAAATCGCAGCAGCAATCAACATTTCAGCTGCGTGCGACTGTTGTTCCGTCGCAAGCGCCTTCACGACCGAAATCGAGCTCGGCAAGGTTTCGTCGCGAACCAGCGTCCACGATAATTTTTCCTTCCTCACCAGTTCCGCCGCCTCAAGCCTGGTGAGGACGCTGATGATCCAATTTCGCAGACTTTCGGGTATTCGGCCGGTGGCGATCAGCCTGTCGATATCGATCGTCCCGTTGTCGGCCAAAGCGAAGGCGATCTCGTAGGCCGCCGCCGTCGCCCAACCTTCGACCAGCATCTCGGATTCGGTCGACGACGTAGAATCTTCAGCTGCAATACCGAGCGCGCTCGCCGCCTCGACGATATCGCCAGCGTTTGCGTCAACGCCGGTTTGGGTCAAAATCGTTCCGTCGACCAGCTGCGCGACCTCGACGAAGGCGACCGCCTCTATCGCGTTCGTCCGCCGCACGGAAACAGCTTGACTGCGAACACCGCGAAGTATCGCGACGATTTCGTTGTCGGCTCCGTAGATATAGCAGTTGGCGACAATTGAACGCTCGGATTTGCTCACGATTTCAATGAGGGCCCGTTCGGGCGCAACGTGCGGAAGATATAAAGCCACCCCCTCGAGCCGTACGGGAATGTAGGTTACGCCACGTTCGACGGCGCGCAACTCCGGGAAAAGCGTGAAAAATCCGTGCGCGCTGCAGTCAAGCCGCATCGGGTCCAGCAGGAACGGCGTTTGTTCATCGTGCGGCGTCAGCTCCACACTTATGAGCTTCGCGTCATGAACTGTAACGCTTTCAACGAGCCGAAACGCGGGCCCGTAATGCAACCCGCTCGCGTCGGCCAGATCATAAACATCCGACGGCGCCATTACGCGACCGGCATTCGGCCGATCGGGAGCGAAAGCCGCGCTCGCGGCATTGCCGGTTTGAAGCTTGCACCGGCAATGCAATAGCCAACCGACTTGCGACAAACGCGGCCGGCTTGAAATTTCGAGCGTATTCGACCCCGGCGAAACCCGCGTGCGAACTTCGTGCGTGTCTCCGTTGGTCAAATCGAGCGGATTGAGAATTTCGAAATTGGAAAGGCTGATGGTTTCCGTTCCAAGCCAGCGCCGCGCCACCGCCAATGCGATCTCAAGAAAGCCGGTTCCGGGGAATATCGTTTGCTCGCCGAGCTTATGATCAACAAGCTTGGGATAAAGCATTGTGTCGATATAAGATCGCCACTCCAATGCTTCGCCGTTAGAGCGAGCTCCAGCATAGGGATGATGCTCCGGTTCGCTATCAACGGCCTCAACGGTCGGCTTAAATCGAAACGGGCTTTGCTGCCACGGATAGGACGGCAATGCGACGCTTGGACCCGGATTCGGTCCAAATATCTTAGCCATCTCAATGCGCGCGCCCGTCACCATCGCATGCGCGCGTGCTTTTTCGAAAGGATCACAGTCGTCGTCGGAGCGATCAAGAACAGCATAAGTCGCGTAGCCATTGACTTCGCCCTGGAGGCTATCCGCAATATGTTTGAGCAAAGTGGCGCGCGGTCCAACTTCAATGAAGTAACGCGCACCTAGTTCGGCCGCCGCAAGTATCGCCTTCGTGAATTGCACGGTTTCACGCACATTGCGCCACCAATAACCCGCGCCCAGGCGCGAACCAGGCAAACACGTTCCGGTAACGGTCGAGACGAAGGGGATACCGGCATCGCGGGGGTGAATTTCGCGGAGGTCGGCCATTAAGGGCCTCTCGACCGGGGCCATTAACGCCGTATGGAACGGATAATCGAGATCGAGGTCGAGCGCCGCGATGCCCTCCTCTCTCGCCACGTTCTTGAGTGTCGCAATGGCATCCGTTGCGCCCGCCACGGTCACCGCGCGCGGGCTATTGATCGCGGCGATTTCGATCCCATCGACCGCGTCGATCAGCTGTTGGACGCTGTCGGCGGAGGCGAACACCGCAACCATCCGACCTGCCCGGTGAACCCTCTCCTGGTGGGCGCTTCGGAAATGGATGACTTTGATGGCGGTGCGCAGATCGAGAACGCCGGCTGCCTCCGCAGCCGCCACTTCACCGACGCTGTGGCCGATGACCGCTGCCGGCTGCACTCCGGCAGCCTGCAGGGCCGCCGTGGACGCGCTTTGGATTGCGAAAATAAGCGGTTGCGCAATGCTCGTCAGGGGCAGCCGCTCGCGGAGCGTATCGGAACACAGCGCTTCCTTTAGCGACCAGCCGCCAATTTGCTTGAAATAACCATCTGCCTGTTCAAATCGCGCACGGAAGTGCTCGTTGTTCCGATATGCCGCCAAACCCATGCCGACCCATTGGCCGCCATTTCCGGAAAAAACGAAAGCCGCCGGCATTTCATGTCCGACGGCGGTTCCAACCGTAAGCTTGGGGTCGTCGTTGCCGGAGATAAATGCTTCCAATGCTTTGGCGACATCCTGGGTGCGCGTGCTTGAAATCACGATGCGATTCGATTGGCGCTCACGCCGGTGCATAATTGCGCTGGCAATGGCCGCGGTGTCGTGATCCGATTGGTTGTTGATCTGAACGCTATATTTGCGCGCGAGAGCATTCAGCGCAGCGCTGCCATTGGCCGAGAATGTGAAAACGCTGTGGCCGCCGGTATATTCGACCGCATCAGTGGAAGCCTTGCGGCCGGCCGCAACGACCACGTGGGCGTTGGTGCCGCCAAAGCCGAAAGAATTCACGCCGGCATAATGTTCGCCCGATTTCGGCAACAGAAGCGGCTGGGTGCAAACGCTGAGATTGAGAGCATCAAACGCAATATGCGGGTTCGGCTCCTCGAAGTGCAGAGAAGGCGGTAAAACGCCATGATTGAGCGCGAGCACGGCTTTGAGGACGCCGGCGAGCCCGGAGGCGGGCTCAAGGTGGCCAATGTTCGTTTTGATCGAACCGATCGGCAACGGGCTGGTACGTTTTTGACCGATGCTGCGGCCGAGCGCCGTCGCTTCAATCGGGTCGCCGACAGGCGTTCCGGTGCCATGCGCCTCGATGAAAGCCAGACGCTCAGGGTTTATGCCATTGCGTGAATAGATGCGCCGAAGCAATGATTCCTGGGCTTCGACGCTCGGCAGCGAAATTCCATTGGTCCGACCGTCCGAGTTAACATCGCTCGCAAGCAAGAGTCCGTGGACTGGATTTTGTTTTGCCCGCGCATGGCCGGCATTTCTGAGAACGAAAACGACCGCGCCCTCGGCCCGCGCGAAGCCGTCGGCGCCCGCGGAAAACGCCTGACACAGGCCCTTGGACGAGAGCATATTGGCTTGTGAAAATGCGATAAATGAAGCCGGGCTGGCGATCAAATTCGTGCCCGCGACGATTGCCGTATCAACCCTTCCGCTCCTCAGCGCGGCCATAGCCTCATTGAGGGCAACCAGTGAGGAGGAGCAAGCGGTATCGACCGTGATGCTTGGTCCGCGCAGTCCGAAAATGTAGGAAATGCGGTTGGCCAAGATTGCCACGGCTGTGCCCGGCGCAAATTGGGCATCGGCAATAGCCGGGTCACTGAAAAAGGCATGACCGTAGTCGGTCTGCGATGCACCGATAAACACGCCGGTGTCCGAATTCGCAAGTAAGGACGGCGGGATACCGGCGTCTTCAAGCGCTTCCCATGTTAATTGAAGCAGGATCCGCTGTTGCGGATCCATCTGTACAGCTTCACGCGGCGAAATTCCGAAAACACCTGGATCGAAGCCCCAAATGTCGTCTAAAATGCCGGCCGCCCAGGTATAGCTTCTGCCTCTTTCCTGGCGGCGCGGATGACCAAACCGAAAAAGCGAAAATCGATCTTCGGGGACCTGCGAAACCGCGCAACGACCTTCAAGCAGTAGGGACCAAAGCTCATCCACCGAATTGGCGCCCGGCAATCGGCAAGCCCAGCCGACGATAGCGATATCGTCATGCAGATGATGAACTGGCGAAGCTTTCACTTTCAGGCGCCCCTGCCGGAACTGCTAGTTGAACTAATAGTTGTTTAAATTTCAGCGTGCAAGGAGAATTGGTCTTTTTGAAATTAACGGAAAAAACCATGGCGGCTATGGCATTTAGGCCGGACCCGAGGCACGAAGGGAAGCGCTTGTCTATGCCTACCGTCTCGGTCGCGCTCGCTACGTATAATGGCGGACGCTTTTTGATTCCACAACTTGAAAGCATTGCCAACCAGACAGCAATGCCGTCGGAACTCGTAGTCGTCGATGATTGCTCATCCGATGGGACCCTGGACATTATCTCAGAATTCGCGAAAACGGCTCCCTTCCCAATCCGCATCACCCAAAACGAACAGAAATTGGGCTACCGATACAATTTCATGAAGGCAGCGGCCGCATGCGCCTCTGACCTCATCGCGTTCTGCGATCAGGATGACATCTGGGACTCAAAAAAGATTTCAGATAATGCGGCGAGCATTCGACGAGCCCGGCACCGTACTTGCATATCACAACTCGACTTTGATCGATGAGGACGGAGCTGTTCTCGGCAGAGTTTTCAAAAATCGCAGCGCAAGGTTTGCTCCACTCACGATGCGTCCATGGATGATCATCCCCGGGCACGCGCAAATGATCAGCCGATCGCTGCTGCGTTTCAACTCACTGCATGCAAATTCGATCGACCCTTACTGCCCAAATGAACCTATGCCGCACGATCAATGGTTTGCGTTTTGGGCCTCCGTCCTCGGCGAAACATTTTATATATCGGATTGTCTAGCCCAGTACCGCCAGCACCCTGAGAACACGTCGGGCTGGCCTCATATCGGGTTGACCGCGTATATCCTCGATCACATATCGAATGCCGCAAATTATGTAAGCGGTGAATCTCTCGGAGCGGAAAACCGATTGAACCTATTGCATCAATGCCATGCTTTACTGGCCCCTGGCGAAATCGAACTCGTTGAAAATGCCTGTGCATATTTTGAAGCCCTCTGCGCAAGAAGCAAAATACGATTTGCCGTCTACAGCGCCAAGACAATTGGCGGGCGCGCCCACGCCCTGCTCACCCTCCTCAAGCGCGGTGACTATATCGGAAAGGTTCCGGATACATTTGACCTGCCGGCGCTATTGTTAGATGCTGCCGTTGGCTTGCCTTTTGGTCATCGGAAAAATCGACAATAACGACGGATTCAAGCCGCTTGCGAGTCTGCAAAAAGTCTCGGCCGCCTCCAGAAAAGCCAGCGATAGCGGCGAATTCCAATCGCATGAGCGATCAATAAAAAATATAACTGAAAAAACGAAGGCGCAAAAAGCTTCCTTGGCCTCGCTTGCAAAGCCGAGCGCAGCAGTTTCAGCGCATGCAAAAACTCGCGCTGCCGAATCGCAAGGAAAGCGAGATACGCATTCACCGTATAACTTCGATCGCGAAAAACATCGTCCGGGAGTGACGGCCAAGTGCGCCTGATCCAATTCGTAACCTGCTCAATTGCTTTTTCCATGGAGAATACATTCGTTGACGCGCTTTGCGAGCGAAGCCGATAACCGGTGAGATATTCCGGCACGACGGCAAACTCGCACACGCCTGCCAGCGCAGTATAGAATTCCCAATCTTCGCAGAGCGCCAAAGTCTCGTCATATCCCCCGACGGAATCAACATAGGCTCTTCGGATGAGCGGCGTGCTTCCGTTGCCGGCGATACCGCTCACCACGATCTCGCGAAGAACATTGCCTGCTGCCGAACTGTTGTTCCAGTTCGGTAGAATCACGCGGTCGCGTTCATCAATGCCGACCGACCAGCAATAGACAACACCTACCTTGGGGCCTGATTTGCGCATAGTCGCGAGCTGCTTTGCGAGCTTTGACGGATGCCAAAGATCGTCGGCGTCGATTGGCGCGATCAACGCGCCATGAGCCTCGGCTATGGCCAAATTCCGCGCCGCCGAAACGCCGGAGTTCTGCGTACGGATCAGCCTGACGCGCGCGTCCTGTTCGGCGATCGCCCCGACGATCGCCGCCGTATCGTCGGTCGAGCCGTCGTCCACCACGACGACTTCAAGCGCGCGATAAGTCTGCTTGAGCACAGAAGTCATCGTCCGCCGAATGAAAGGCGCTACATTGTGAGCGGGAACGATGACGCTGATAAGGTCGTCTTCGGACACGATGTGACGCCCCACGAATCAAACAAATCCATGCCGAAAGAGCAGCCGTCGGAACACATTCGACCTGCCGGGTGGAGAACGACGACCCAAGTCGGCGACGATTTCAGCCTGCTCCGCGACGCTCAAATCAATCATGATGCGCCTGACCTCGGAAAGCGTGAATTGCTCTCGGTAAACGATATCACGCTTAAATAGCGGCAAGCCGAGGAACTTCATGAACGCAAATCCGGCAACGTGCATTTGGTTGCTCTGCAAGACCTCCGCGATCGCGGCAGCGGCATAATCGATTGCCGATGCATGCGCCTGGCCGGCATGGAGCGACAGGACGCCACGGATCTTCTGTGGAAAAAGCAATGTCGCTTCGTCGCGTTCGGAGGCGCTCAAATTTTGCAATTTCGGCTGGAGGTCTTCTGCCCTGAATAAAATATGCGGGCGGTGGCCGGCATTCACTAAACGTTTGGTCAATTCACCTTCGCCCTCCATGATGGCCCACATTCGTGTCTGCAGCGGCAGATAGCGCGCCCAAAATCGACGAAAAACCGGATCTTTGAGAACCTTCGGTCCGAATGAGATCAAGAATGACGCGACGTGATAGTGGTGCTCGAAGACTTCCGAGACACCGATGAAATCTTCCGAGCCGTCCAACGCCGACAAGAACCGATCAAGGCCCTCCTCGATATAGAAAACGCTGTCGTTCGCTATGATCAATCGCTCGACGTTTTGGAAGCGTCGAAACACAATACCGACGCCATCTTTATAGCCTCCGAAATCTCGCCCGATATTCGTTCGTTCGACCAGCATGCAACAATTTTGCAGCAGATCGGACCTTACGCTCTTGGCTCAACGGCGCATTCGATACGACAATGAGATTGAACGGACTGTCTTTCAGCGCGTTAATTAGGTTTGTTGTAAAGCCCGGCAGATCGAAGCGGGCGTACAATACAAAAATCAGAAATTTTCCGGTGGGCTTACAGGCGCCGCCATCGGTGATTTCTTTGACCCGCAAGCGCTCGACATAAACGCGGGGGTCAAGACGACGAAGGCTTCGGCGCGCGAGCTCCAAGCCAAGAACAAAGAATCGTTCGACGGAAAAACCAATCCATTCTAGGATTTCCAGCGCTCCAAAAACGACTGACCGGAAATTTCGAGGCAATCGTCAGTTCCCGCGTTTTATCGGCATTAAACACAAACATCATCTTGGGTACTATAATCCATGCAAACCCGATAGACCAACCAACACGCGTCCGGGCAATTTGACCGCCGGCGACACCGATCAGTGAGATTTCGGTCGCTCAAGAAAGCGGGCCCGTTCGAATACGTTCAGTACCTGGGCACGCAGACGATCCACCGAATATTCCCGCATCAACTTCTTCTGCGCGCGGCTTACCTGCGCAAAACGTTCGGACGGGTCGTCGATGAGCCTTTCGAATGCCGCAAGCCATTCTGCCGGCGTAGTCGCGAGGATGCCGCATCCATCGGCGCAGCAGTCATCATAAACCGTCCCGCGGCTGGCGATTACGGCCGCGCCGACGGAAGTATATTCGACCCATTTTGTGTCCGCTTTCATCAGATTGAAGCCTATTGGCGCCAACGGGCAAACTCCAATGTCCCATTCGCGTTTGGCAAATTCTCCAAGGAATGCATCGTAGTCGCCGATCGAGGGTGCCATCGTAATTCGTTCGCCGAACTCTTCTAGTGCCGGCGGTTTTGATATGGACCCAAACAGCTCGAACCGAACATTCGGATTCTGGCGCAGAACTTTGACGATGGTCGGCAAAATCAACTCGAGGTTATGGGCGTGATCGGCGCTTGCCATATAGCCGAATTTCCGAAACGGCCGTTTGCACGCAGGAACTATGACCTGCCCTGAACAGTAGATTTCACCGGCGACGATCGGAGCCTTCGTGCCAAGTCTCTCAAATCTCTCTTTCAGTCGCCCGGTTGACGTGTACACGAGATCGGCATTGTCCAGCAGATGACGGAGTACGGCCAATTTTTTCGGATCATTGTGATAGGCGTGCTTCTCCGGCCCAATATCGGGCGGAACGCTTAGCAAGTCATCGTCAATATGCAGGACAACCGGAATTTCAGCGTCATGGGCGAGTTTCGTAATGAAATCCGCGAATGGCCCATTGTATCTGCAGAATACAAGCATCGTCGGATTGAATTTTTTCAGCCGATCCGCAATCCAGTCTTGCGTCGACAATTTGCGACGATCGAACTTCGGCCTCTTCTTCAGTTGCTGAACGGTCAGAAAGTCGACAACCAGTTCCCCGGATTCGACGAGCGGAGCAAGCGGCTTGACAAAGCTCAGCTGCAGCGTGGGAACATAGTCGTTTGCAATGAATAGAATTCGATCGCGTTCTTGAGAATGGGCCTTGGCTCTTTCGAAGACTTTGGAAAGTTGTCTTCTTAGGCGTTCGATTGAGTATTCGTTCTCGAGTTTCGCTTGGGCCCTGGCAACCTGAGCAAAGCGCTCATCAGGATCTCTTGCTAAACCTTCCAGAGCTTCAAGCCATTCTTCCAGCGTGCCTGCAAGCGTACCGCAGCCGTCTGAGCAGCATTTGTCATACACCGTACCGCGGGTGGCGATGACTGCAGCGCCAACCGAAGTGTATTCGACCCACTTTGTGTCTGCTTTCACCAAATTGAATTCAGTACGAGCCAGCGGGCAGATGCCTATGTCCCAGTTCAATTCGGCAAGCGCATCCAAGAATTCCTCATAGTTTCGCACGGGCGGGAAAACCGAAATCCGGTCGCTGAATTCTTCAAGTTCAGCCGGTTTCACGATGGAACCAAAAAGTTCGAAATAAATCGTCGGATTGCGGCGCAGAAACTCGACAACCGCCGGCAGCACAGTCGCAAAGTCGTGTGCGTGATCAAATCCCATATAGCCGACCTTTCGGACGGGCCGTTTTGCCGCTCGATTGATTATTTTGCCGGAGCAATAAATTTCTTCGGTAAAGGCAGGCGTCGCTATTCCCTGAATTTTCAGGCGCTCCGCCAACTGCTTTGTTGACGCATATATGAGATCGACATTGTCGAGGAGATGCCGCACCGCGGCGAGCCGGATGGGGTCGTTATGCCCTTTATGCTTCTCTCGCCCGATTTCAATGGGAATATTCAGCAGATCGTCGTCGATATGATAGATCGTCGGTATGCCTTCGTGACGCGCCCAATCGGCGAGATATTTGAAATGCGGACCGTTGTACCGACAAAAGACCATAAGCGTCGGCCTAAACGAGGCGAGCCGCTTGGCGACCCAGGTTTCGACCGACCTATCGCGCAACTTCTTGCCGAAGGTTTCCTGCATTTGCGGTTCGGTAAGAAAATCAACAGCAACCTCGCCATCTCGCACGAGCGGTGCGAGCGGCGACATGAAGCTCAGCTGCAGCGTCGGAATATAGCCGTTCGCGACGAATAGGATGCGTTCCGCCGGCCGCCGGCCAAAATGAACCAGCGCGGGAGCATTAGTCCATTCAGTGAAGAGCTGCGCGAAGCGACGGTAGACCTCCGGCGGGTCATGCAACATTTTCTGACGCTCAAGGAATCGCTGCTGCAGATCGACAAATCTCTCCGGGTGGGCAACCGCCTCACGACTGAAATCCTGCCAATCACCCAGCGTGCTGATTTTAGTAAGGCCGTCATAATTGCTCGCATCCATGAGACCGGATGCGTCGCGCCACACCCCGACCGGAATCCCCGCCAGAATCATATCGATCACCACCGAGGAAGGCGCGGAAATTCCGTAGGCGTATTGTGTCAAATCAACCTTGTATATCGGATCGTTGTTGACCTTCACGTTGGACGGCAACCGGACGGCATTCTTCAGGACGTATTGCCCACCAGGATGCGGGCGCAAGGTAACGTCTCGGCCCTCTTTGGCCAACGTCATACAGAACGCGTCGAAAACGGCCATGAAATCCGTCTTGAAGTCTCCCGCGGCGTTCAGGCGCACCGAGTGCAGGTTCTCGCAAATGATGCCAGTCGGCGCACGATTTGCGCCCGGCTTTGGGACCGGCATTTGAAGCACAGCGGTCGGGCCCGACACGTACAATTTGCTGCGCTGCGTAGGCGCCATGGATGCAAGCCGCGAATCTTCACACCAGCCGCAAAGGACGTCCGCAGCGGAGGTCACGTTTCTCCCATGCGCAAAATCGTGATCCTTGCTCTGCAGAAAGCCAACACATTCAAACCCGTGCTGCAGCGTGACCTTCAAGAAAGACGAAGGCGCGAGACGGAAGAGATCGTGAGTCGGTGTATGAGCCGCAAGATCCAATTCGCTGGCGGCTATCAAAATCCCTGCTTCACCCTGAAGCACCTGCAGGGCTTCCCGGCAATGGCCATAGATGATGATGGGCGCCCCTGTCTTGTCGCCAATTTCGCGCAGTTCTCGTCCCCATGTCCCCGATTTGTCCCGCGCAACGAACTGCTCGGTCACAAGAAATTCCGTGCGCAATTTCAAGTCACGCGCCGCGAGAAATGCCAACGGCCGCACGATATTTACGTCCTGCAGAAGATTTATTACGAAAATTGCGCGGCGAGCCATCGTTGCGTTCTCTAGGCGGCGTGCATCGTCCAAAACGGAATTTTCGATTGTTCCGAATAATAACAGGAAATTCCGGGAAATAAGCTTCGGATCGCCTTTTCAACGACATTCATCACATGAGCGTAGCTTGCGAGCATCCCGAACGTCGAATTTGTGTTTACGAGGGCTTCTCCCGTGAACAAATAACCAGGAACGAGGTGAGAAAACTCGATCGTTCGGTAATATATGCCGGCCTCCTTGCCATAGGTATAAAGCAGATTTTGCACTTCAGGCCGCAATCGGGCGCAATGTTTTTCCGCGATCAATACGTCAAGGCCCAGCAGGCCTCGTGAAAACAAAAATTTCACGTCATAATCTAGTTTTTGAGAAGCGAAGGGACTTGCGACCGAGAGCGCACCTATTTCCTGGGCAAGCTTATGGACTTCGCCGGACGACCTCTTGCCGTGAATAACGGCTTGGGAAATACCCGTGCGATGTCCGCTATCAAACTCATTCTTGCGTTGCGTCGCAAGAAACTCACTCAATTTTCGGGCTTCCTCCGGCGCGGAGCCCAACTGCGCCATGGTCTGCAGAAAATCACCGATTGTTTCCTCTCGCAACGCGGGCCTGTGCATCTCGACATCCGCGCGCAATTCCGCGGGATTACGATAAATGAATGCCGACAACGGCTCATAGAGCGGATACCCACTGGAAAGGACTTGCGCGCCCGCGGAAAGGGCCGATACGGCGCGGTTGAGCGATTTAGCGATACTGAAATTTTGGGCGTTTACCGGCAGGAAAATTACCATGCTTCTAGCCAGCAGGTCGGCCTCCCGATCCTCCGTCCATACTTCGACTGTCCAAGGCAGGGGCAAGCGGCGCAGCATTGCCAAGCCGTCGGATGTCATCGCGCGTTCATTCGTCAAAATGTCCAAACGAATATCCCACCTCTGAGCACGCAGACGGGTCAATTCCGTTCCAAACGCCACGAGATCCGCTAGGCCGACCGGAAAATGCGGATTGTCGCCGATACCGAACCAGCCCACGTTCAGTATCTTTTCCCGATCCAGCTTTTCCAGCTTGTGTCTGACGGCCGCCCGAATTGTCCCGCTGTCAAGCGGCGGCGAAGGATCGTTCATCAGATGGACCGGTTTGCCCGGTGCGAAATCATGTACAACGTCCCGCATCGCAGGGGTGGAGACGAGGATGAAATCCGCCAAGGGCACCAATGAACGCAGCCATAACCGTTGCCTTATAAATCGGCTATCGTAAGACTGAGAAAAATAATCATCAAACAGGTCGACGCCGACCAATTTGCCGATACTCTTCAGGTGAACGGAAAGTAGGATGGCGGCCGCGTCATAGCACTTACTGATGATGTAGATGTCGTGCACATAGTCACGCGCGTTGGCCAATTCTCCCAAGGGAATAACTTGTAGCTCATCGCCGAGACCTTGGAGGTGTTCTTGAATACGTCGATATCGTATCCGAACCCCACCCTGCTTCAGGTGCTCTTCCGATGGAACGAGAACGCAAATTTTCATCCTCTGAGCGCCCTTATGACGCACGATGCCGAAGCCAGATTTTCACAAATTCGCTGATCGCCGGCGATAGGTACGTGAACATCACTATAGGTCGGAGCGAGATCCGCTCCCCGAAGTCCAGCCGCAACCGCCGATGTGCAAATATGATGGTAGCCCTGCGAGATTGCGCGAATCCCGTATTCAATTTCACCGTAGCTATCGGGGCCTGCATTGACACGAAAGCCGCCAAGCATTTTCCAAATATCCGTTCGCACCATGAAGAGGGAAGCGGAATTGGCAGCCACGGGATACGTCGCGCAAGGAAAGATTGCATGACAATCCGGCTCGGAAAACCGCAAACCTGCGGTCGCCGGGCCGTCTGCGGCGGACGGCAAGATGCCCCCGCATCGGAACACCGTTGCCGTGTCGCCTTTCTTAGTCGGGTTTTCCTGCAGTTGGACGCAGCTCACGGACGCTACCCTTTCGTTGTCGGCCAGTAGCCGGAGCGTCTCTACTGTACGCGGGTCGAAAAGGATGGCGCTGCCGGTGCTAAAAAGGAGAAATTCGCCGGCAGCATGATCGCCGGCAAAATTGATGCCGACGTTGGCGCTTTCTCCGCCCGCGCACTCAATGAGCCGGAACCTACCGGGGAAGTGCGCCCTGAGCAGTTTTTCAAAATTCGCGCGCGCGTCGATTTCGGCAATGTTGACGACGATGTCGAGCGCCTCTGCGATCGTCTGGAGCCGTAGCGATTCCACAAAAGCCGGAAGGGTCTCGGATGCATTGGCGCGGGAAGGCAGAATAACCGAAATTCGGCCCGTATCCCTGGTCGATGCTCGTTGATCGACCCGCAGGATGGGTCCTGGCGCATCCGGAGCCGAAGGCATCAGAAGCTGTGCCTCGTTTTGGCCGCGCGCGTTCCCGAAGCGTAGCGACACCGCAAACGGCCCACACCCCAAATTTTTTGTGGTGTCCTCTCCTTCCAAAACCCGAGTAAGAACCGGATAACCGATTGCCGTTGCTACGGGCTGCACCTTAAAAAGCTCATCGTTCATAGGCGGAACGGTCACGAGCCATTTCGGATCGCCAGTTGCGGCTTCGGCAAAAACAAATGAGCCGAGCACGCAGCGATTGCCGGCAGGAATATCGAGGTTTCTGGATACAAGGCAATTGAGCGAGGGAATGCCGTCTGCCGGCATTGTCAGCACCAGAGCGCCGTGCCGCGCGCGCTTGGCCGCAAGCTTGTTTTGCAGGGAGGCCTCCGCCGAACAAGGAGAGCCGAGGCTCAATTCAAGATATGCGCGAACCTTATCCTGCTTGACCGCGACTGCGTTGGTCGGCGCGAGCTTGATTTGCATGACACCGGCCAGCCATTCCAGCATCGGCCTTAGAAATATACGCTCGGCGCCGGTCGCTCCCTGCAGATCAACGTCAATTCGCGCCAACCGCAAATGGCCTGCGTCAGCCGGATCCGCAAACAGTTCAGAAAGTAGCGCGCCCGATAAGGATCTTAGCTTCTCCAAATAGCTCTCTTGCGCCATTTGGGCGCACAATTCCCCATAGTGAGCGCCGGCTCTGCACAACGACGGAAAGGGAAGCACGCTAGCCGAGATAAGACCCCCATCGGCTGTCGTCGCGATCATGAGAACCGGAAGATAGGGATTGGCAAGCGTGGCGTCGAATATGGTTGGAGCATCATGATTCAGCGGCAATTCCGCGACCAGGACAGGCGAAGTCTCGTGGGAAAAGTCGCTCTGGAACAACCTTACAATACGAAGCCCGTCATTATTCGCGCCAGCCTCGCCAAATCGGATCCTTAAAGTGTGATCGTTGATAAACCAAAGATCGACAAGAGACGGGTAGTCGGACTCAAAGCAAACAGTTGACGATACGCTCCGTTCGCTCTTGTCGCCCAATTCGACCAGGTCTTCGCCGACATAACAGCGCAACTCTTGCTTAACATCCCTGGACATCAGCCGGCAAAAGACCTCGACCGTGGCTGCTGCCTGGGCAAACGCCTGCCCGCCATCGTTTAATGTCGGTGCGGTTCCAAGAAGAACATCGCGAAATTTGAGGCCGGCCTTGCCGTTAAGCTGAAGATCCCCGTGCCTCACCCATTGCTTTTTAGTTGGCGGCGCTAGCGGAAAGGACAATGGCGGAAGCGCGTCAATCGTTTCACTTTGCGTCTCAACGACGCCGATAGTCGCCGCCTCGCCTTTTACCAGCGATGAAGGGGCAATTTGCCGCTCTTCATTTCTCCCGTAGATAAGGTAGTGGACGAGCGGATTTGCGCCGGCCTTGGCGATATCCGGGTAGATTTCAAAGTAGTAGCGCGTGCTGAACAGAGGGCCGGGATCGCGCCCTTCGGATGCGCCGAAGACGACATAATGCCGGGCAGGCTCCATTCCGCTATCGGCTATATCCGGGTAATGGGCGAGGTACCAGTCGGAGTCGAAGAAGTCGCTGTTGTTGACCAGGGCGACGGATTCTTCCAACTCCCGGCCTGGCAGCACGCGGCCCGCAAGACTGCGCGCGCTATGCGCGATATCGTTTATCGATTGGGCAAACCGCCAAGCCCGGCTCGATTGAATTTGATCAAGCGTTTCCTTCGACTGTGCGAGCGCCGTTTCGAGCTTTCGGCCCTTCGCCTCGGAATCGGCCAGCTTCGAACGCGTTTTGGACATTGCAGCTTGCGCGGCGGCGAGATTCTCTCGCTCGCTTTGCAGGTCGCGCTTAAGCTCGCTCACATTATTGTGCGCCTCGTCGAGCTCCGCGGAGAGAGTCTTGATACGAGTATCGTGCCGCTTGAGGCGACTACTCACGCGAAAATGCTCTGCCTTCAATTCTCTCAGCGCATGGCCCCGCGCCATAAGGTCTTTAGCCGCATGCGTGAGTTCGACTTTTAAGGCGCGGAATTGCGCTGAACGCGCTTCGGCTTTTGCCTCGCTTCGAGCAAGATTCTTGATGGCGTCGGCGAGTTGCGCCCGCATTGATTCACGTTCCGCCAAAGAGATTTTCTGTAGTTCTCCTTGCTTGCCGAGCTCGGCTTCAGTTTTCGCAAGCTTTCGCGTCAATATTCCTAGTTTTTCGTTTATATCCGTGCTTTGAGGAAACAGGGCACCAAACGCAAGCACTGAGTTGTTGAATTCCGCTCTGAATTCGATCGAGTTCGACGAAATCATTTCTGTCTTCCCGCAATTCGGCCCATCGGCTAAAGATCGTAAAAGCTTTGCCGAGCCATTCCGGCAATCCGGCCGCCTCTATCACGGCTTCCGTAGTTTCACGGTTGTGGCGATGCCGGTCGGAGAGGAACTCTTCTATCTCGCCTACCGTGCTTGAGGACATGGCGGGCCAGGAAAGGGAGAGATCAGATGCCAAGCGTTGCACAGTTGGCCGCCAGGCTGTCAGCAAGGCGCTAAAGCTCACGAAAGACCGTGGCAGATCACGACTGTAAGCTTCGGCGTCGAGCACGTACCGCATCCAGAGCAAATGGGAATGGGCGGGCTCTAGAATGTTGCGCTTTCGTAGTGATGTAGCCACCTCGAGCGGGTTGCGAATAGGGCAAACGACCAAAGGGTTTGCATCGAAAGCCTCGAGCACGCCACGCCAGAACCACATTGTCCGGCAGATGCGCGGATCCTTTAATACGATGAAACGCGACGAGGCGAATTCGTCCTCCAACAGCGCGAGTGCCTTCTTCTCAAGTGTCGCCAATTCGAGCGAGCCTTGCTTTTCAAGAGAAAAAACTCGCCAGTCCCACTTGTAAGTGCCAGCCGCAATCAAGATTTCGTCATTGAGTTGATTGACCGAAGGCGATTCCCAGTAACCCTTTTCATTGCCCTTGTTGGGCTTCAATAAATTCTTCGGCAGATCAAATCCGAGCAAATTCAAAACGCGAGTCAGCGCGGAGGTGCCGGACCTATGCATGCCGGCCACCAGAATCGCCGTCCGCCTGCGTTTATTTTCAGTCGTCGCGATGGTACCCACGATTCAGTTCAGCCTCAGGCAATCGAGCAAGTTGACGAGCCAATTCGGCAGACGGCTATTGCTTACCCTCGATGTGGAGCACTGTTTAACGTAAGTCGTTAGCGTATCACGAGAACGGGGAAAGCGTATACTTTCCTATTGGATCACGAAGAAAGCCCGGTCCGCGCACACCAAAAGTCTCACAAGTCTATACAATCGACGCTGCCGTGTGTACTCTATGCGAGTCCCCTCGGTTTGAATATTTGACGGGAGGCCGATTTAATGCGGGACGCACTCAAGATATACATCGGTTACGACAGTCGCGAGGATATTGCTTGGCAGGTGTGCCGGCATTCGCTCGTCCGCCACGCCAGCCGCAGTCTCGAAATTTATCCGCTGAAGCAGGCCGCATTGCGGGAACTAGGCCTTTATAAGCGTCCTCCCGACAATGCCTCGACCGAGTTTTCGCTCACCCGTTTCCTTACGCCGTACCTAGCCGCCCATGACGGGTGGACGGTGTTCGTCGATTGCGACGTGCTCTTCACGACCGACGTCTTCAACGTTCTGGAGGGCGCCGACCGGAAAAAGGCGGTTTACGTGGTCCAGCACGACTATACGCCGAAGAACGCGATGAAGATGGACGCCCAGGTCCAGACGTCCTATCCGCGTAAAAATTGGTCGTCTTTCATTCTCTTCAATAATGCCCATCCGCTCGTAAAGGCGCTGACACCGGCCGTCGTCAACAGCGAGAGCCCCGCCTTTCTGCATCGTTTCAATTGGATTCCGGATGACAATCTGATCGGCGCTTTGCCGCTCAGCTGGAACTTCCTGGCCGGCGAATACCCAAAACCCGAGAAGACGCCGAATGCGATCCACTTCACCAATGGCGGCCCCTGGTTCACCAACTGGCAGAATGTCGACTATGCGGACGTCTGGATCGCCGAGCGGAATCTCTATGAGGAGTCCATTCGTCAAAACAAAGCGATGTAGAGCGACGCCATGAGCCTTGTGCTGGCGACGGGCGGGGCCGGCTTTATCGGCTCCCATGTCGTGTCTGCTCTTCGGAAGGCGGGGTACCGGGTTCGCGTTCTCGACAATCTCTCCCCGCAAGTCCATGGATCCCCGCCGACGGGCCCCGACTGGCTCGCCGATGTCGAATTCATTCGCGGATCGGTGACCTCGCAAAAGGATTTGCGGGACGCCCTCGTCGGGGTCAAGACGGTCGTCCACCTTGCCGCCGAAACGGGCACCGGCCAGTCCATGTACGAGATCGCCCGTTATAACGAGACCAATGTCGGCGGCACGGCGGCGCTTCTCGATGTCCTGGCCAATAATCGGGACCACGGCGTGGAGCGTCTGGTGCTCGCCTCCAGCCGTTCCGTGTATGGCGAAGGCGCCTATGTCTGCGCGACCTGCGCGCCGCAAACGCGCGTTTACCCCGCGCCGCGAAGCGCCAAACAACTGACCGCGCAGCAATGGGAGCCGACGTGCAAGCGCTGCGGGGCGACGCTGACGGCGGTGCCGACGCGCGAAGACGACGCGGTCCGGCCGGCTTCCATCTACGCGGCGACAAAGCTCTCGCAGGAGCATCTCGTCGCCATCGCCTGCTCCGCCCTCGGCGTCGGCTACGCGATCCTGCGGCTGCAGAACGTCTATGGCGAAGGGCAGTCGCTCAACAATCCGTATACCGGCATCCTGTCGATCTTCTCGACGCGGCTGCGGCGCGGCCGCGATCTGCCGATTTACGAGGATGGCCTGGAGACGCGCGATTTCGTTCATGTCGAGGACGCGGCCAACGCCTTCATCGCCGCGCTCGGCTGCGACCTTCCGCCCAACGGCATCATCAATGTCGGTTCGGGCGTGCCGACCACGGTCGCCGACATGGCGCGGGCGCTCGCGGCGGCCTTCGGCGTCGCCCCCGATCTCGTCGTCACCGGCGAATACCGGCTGGGCGACATCCGGCACAACTGCGCCGATATCGCGCGCCTGCGGACGATCCTCGGCTGCGCGCCCGCGATCGGCCTTGCCGAGGGACTTCGGCGATTCGCGGCCTGGGTCAAGACTCAGCCCTTGCCCGAAGACGGGCTGCCCAAGGCCAGCGCGGAGCTGAAGGTCAGGAAGCTGATGGGATGAGAGCGGCTCCCCAAACCGACCCTAATATAGCAATAGCAGGAATGAGCGATATGGCCGACATCAACTATCAGCTAAGGGAGCCGAAACTCCCGCTAGAGACAATTAAGTCCCGCTTAGCCGGATTGCAGCCGGAAATTCCTTGGTACTATCGTTATGATTTCGCGCCGGGACTAACTACCGTCTCCCCGAACGACCGCAACTACATAAAAGTCCATGGACACACGATGATCGGCCGCACGATCATCAATTCGATCCCTTATATCACAAAGACCGGCCGTCTCAGCGAACTGGCCGTCCTCGACTTGGCCTGCGCGGAAGGAGGTCACGCCATTGAATTCGCCGCCGCTGGTGCTCGGCGCGTGCTGGGCATTGAGTGTCGCCAGATTTATATCGACCGTGCAACATTCGTTGCCGAGGCATACGGTTTGAACAATGTTTCCTTCAGGTTAGGCGATGTTCGCAACATTAGCGCGGCGGATCCAGGAATGTTCGACGTCGTGCTGTTCCTGGGGATCCTTCATCATCTTGACGCTAGTGTCTTCTTTGAAATGCTCAGGAAACTCCGTTCTGTCACATCTGACACCATGGTCCTGTATACTCACACATCCGAAGCTGGGTGCGAGGGCAAGGATGGTAAATTCGCCAGCCGCCTCAGCGAAGAACGCGAAATCGAGGGGGGCTATCGCGGTCGAATCTATCAGGAGCATCTTGAAAGCACGACACTGGCCGAGCGCGCCACTCAAATCCGTAGCTCTCTCGATAACACGTCAAGCTTCTGGGCACGCGAAAACTCACTGATCAAAGGACTGCGAAATGCGGGTTTCAAGAACATCAATCGAATGATGTATCCTAATCCATACGGAAATCCGGCGGGCGAATTCAGGGTTTTGTACGTCTGCCGTGCTTAGTTTTGACCTTGCCCCCTTGACGAATTGAACACTGAAAGAAACCGCTCTTGGACCGTCAGGCCACGGCTTTGAGCTTGGGCGCGATGGGATAGGCCCAAGGCCGGGCAACCATCAGGTATTCGGACCGGCCGCGCACGCCGTCCGGGGCAGCAGCGGTACGATATGGTCTAGGTTCTTAATCGCCTAGCCAAGCGTGGCAATCGTACCATGTCGGGACGATCGATCGTTCTTTGATGAGAAAGAAAAGCATCTGCAAATACGAAAGGCACTGATCGAAGGTGAGCCATGTACTTCCCGGTAGCTCGCGTCCGAACAGCCCTGAACCGTGTTTGGCATTGTTGCTATCGACATACTGGCCTTCGTGTGGCGGGTTCGGTGCGGTCGCGTATCGATGTGATTTTTGATCGATGATGCGAAAATTTCGGTAGCCGATGCGGCCCATTTCTCGGACGACGTCGAGGGTCTTGGCTTCTGCTGAGAGATACGTCGCAGCCGCGTCGGCACTTCTTATCCCGGCGAGAAATTCCACCTCTCCGCCTTCGATATCGATTTTCGCGTAGTAGGGTATGCCCTTGAGAGAAACGAGCTGTTTCCAATCCACTGTTTCAACAGCGTAGGGCGTCTGCGTTTCGATGTAGCGGGTTTTCTTGCTTTTGGTGAGGGAAGAGAGCCCCTGGTCTTTGTCGTTCCTCCAGAACTGGATTGTGTCGCCACCCTTGGACCAAGCCGCTGCGTTGATGCTGACAAGGCGTCCTTGGTCGATCTCTTTGGCAAACCGTTTGACATAGGCCTGATTGGTCAGCAGTCCGCTTCCACCGACACCACGTCGAACCCCTTCCTAAGGTAAAAATCCGTATCGTTCCCTTCACTTGTCCCGATATCAAAGATCAATTTCGTGTTGACGTTGCGGTTCATGCCGGCGTACTCGTTACGCGGTTCAGGGGCCGCATGAAATCTTGCGTGGTGGGCATAGTCAAGAATGAGGTCCATTCGGTTTTCGAATGGGCGCTGTATCATGCCTTCAACGGGTTCGACGCCGTTCTGATCTACAATAACAACTCCTCGGATGGCACGGCGGCTGAGGTCGAGAGAGCATCGAAATTCGCTGACATCAGGCTAATCGATTGGCCCCTGCACCCCGGCCAGATACAAGCATATGACGATGCGATAACGCGCTTTCGAAGCGAATTCGATACGTTCTGCATGTTGGATGCTGATGAATTTTTGCTCCCGCTGAAACATGCGGATTGCCGTGATTTCCTCGCGTCTGTTGCAAAGTTTGAGCATGTCGCAGTTCACTGGGTCATGTATGGGTCCAGTGGGCACATTAGCCGCCCTAGTGGACTCGTTACGAAGACTTATACGTACCGAGCAAAACGACCCAACAATCACATTAAGACGATCTACCGACCAAATGAGCGGAAATCGAATTTCATCAACCCGCATTTCATGTTGCCGTCACGATACGTCAATGCAGCGGGCGAACCGGTCACGTGGAATCCTAGAAAACCGGGCGGGAAGGCAATTTCTGACCAAGCGGCAGACATTGCTCGGGTAAATCACTACTACACGAAGTCACGCGAAGACTATGATCAAAAGCTTCTGCGCGGTAAGGCTGATGGACACCGTGTAAGAAAAAACTCCTTCGCGAAGTGGGACAAGAATGAGCTGCACGACACTGTCATAATAGAACGTTTCGGCCACGTTCTCTCCCGCATCGAAAGTGCTGCTGCCCTAGGTGTTCAGTGCTGAACTGATTTGGCTGTGTCGCCCAGACCTTGCAGATGTACTCGTCCATCTCTCAGGAGATCGCGGTACAATGCGCCACGATTCCGTGGGACCAGACACCCGGTGTTGGCGTCACTTCCTTCAGGCATCACATTTCTCGCGTTAATTCTTACGGTTAGCGATCAGCCTTCTGTATCCTTCAGGACTTGGTTCGATGACATTCACGGCCCTTTTGATCGTTGTTTCATCGTTTATGCCAAGGTGGTTGGCTATCTTTTTGACGGTGCGCTCGCGTTCTACGAGCAGCGATTCATAAGAGACGAGGATCATTTTTCTGCCTGGCAAGGACGAGATAGTTGCGCTGATTCGGCGCAGTCTCTTTGCGACGCGCTCAAGTTCTCCCGCTATTCCGCCTCCTTTTTCGTTGCGGATCGCGACCTTCAGCGGATCGCGAAACACGAACATCATGCCGATGTCGGACGGCATCTGCTTGAGAAACGTGAGGAGCGAGAAAAGTTTCGGGTCTTTCCAGACCATTCTCGGGCCGACGGCGGGCCATTTTGCAACATGCGCCAGGGCGGCATCGTTATCGCGGTCCAGGACGACTTGGCGCAGCTCCGTCGATTCCTTGGTCGGCGTGTTTGCCTCAAGGGTGAAGCCAAGTGCTTCCAGCATCATCGCGCAGGCGGTGGTGCCGCCACGGCCAAAGCCGGTGATGAGCATATGACGCGGCGCATTTTCGCAAAAGACGAGGCCGCTGTTCCGGTTGTCTTCGAAGACGGATGCTGCGCTTGAACTTGATGCCATTGGTGTTCTGTCCGCCGGGCAGTTAGATTTTTATATACCGTCTATATTGCCTCGACCGCAATGTCGCCGTCGCGAGGAATCATTCGCTAACTGCTAGCGTTTATGACCGTGCGCGGAATGGCCATGACGCGGCGGATGATTGGCTTGACCGTTCACTTGCGCCATCGCGACGAACTTCAGCAGCAGCCGGAGGCTGTCGAGGCCCTCGACAAGAGCCGCCTCGTGCCCGGCAAGCGCGCCGGCGAGCAGCGGCGCGAGCTCCCGGTTGATCGCTTTAAGCTGATGCCTGCCGGCCTTGGTCAGTTTCAGCACGACCCGCCGCGCGTCCTCGGGCGACGGCGCGATGGAGATCAGGCCGTCGTCGACCAGATCGGTCGTGACCTGGTTCACGCGCTGGCCGGTGACGCCCAGGCGCTTGGCCAGCTGCTTGTTGCCGATGCCGTCGGCCTCCGCCAGCGCGCAGAGCGCGACCCATTCGGCCAGACCGACCTGTGCCGTCTTGAACGTGGGCATGACGGCAAGCCCCGTCAAAAAGCGGCTCATGCGCGCGACCAGCTCGGCAAGGTGCGTGACGGCGACCTTGGGCGCTTTTTGCTGCTGGCTGGCGGCCGGTTCCGGCACCGCGCGCTCCTTGCATGGATTAGGCACGATAGGTGGCGGCGCCCCGGCCAATTGTCAAGTCTCTTGATTATCTCGCCCGGCGCCATGCCGGCCGCGGGAAACGGCCGCTTCGAACCGCCCGCAAGGCCGCCCGCGGGTTCGGGCTAGCGCGCGACCGGTTCGGCGACCGGCAGCGCTTCGGACGCGGCGATGGCGCGCTCCAGGTCGTCGAAAAGCAGGACTTGTCCGCCATGCACGATCAGGCCCATGTCGCAGTATTGCCGGGCAAACGACAGGTTGTTGACCGCCATGATCATGCCGGCGCTTTGCGCGCGCGCTTCGAACAGCTCGGATGCGGTCTGTTGGAACTCTTGCGGCGCGCCCTTGCCGCGGTTGAATTCGGCGGTCAGCAGATAGACGTCGAACGGTATGCCGTAGGTCACGAGAATTCCGAGCTGGTTCCTCAGCGGACCGGGCAGGTCGCGATACGGCTTGTCGAAGAAGCGGCCGAACTGGCCGACCTGCGCCACGAATTCGACGACGGACTTTACATCGGCGCCATAGAGGCGCGCGACATGCGCGACATTGTGACGGACGCTGAGGTCGGGCGTAAATCCCCCGAGATAGCCGACCGGAAACGACACGCGCGCGCGGCGCATGATCCGCCCCGCGCTCGGCATGGTAATTCCGGCGAGAAGATTCACGAAAGTCTGCTTGTCGTGATCGGCCGGCCGCAAAAACGCTATGCGCCGGTGGGAAGGGATCGTGACATTGACGCCCGCAAGCACGACCCGCCTCTGGCCGTGAATGCGGACGATCTTGCTGACGTTTTCGAAAACGATCATCCCTCGCCCCGCCGCGTAAGCCGTTCGAGGACCAGCCCGCAAACCACGGAAAAAATTGCGCATCCCGTCAAGTATCCGGTGTCCAGCACCAATGTGGGCTGGTCCGGATAAAACCCCAGCCTGAACAGCACGATCGCATGCGTCATCGGGTTGAAGCTCAGCACGTAACGGGCGGAAGGCGGCACAAAATCCACGACGAAGAACATTCCCGAAAAAATCAGCGACATCCGCATCACCGGCGGGAACAGGAATTTCCACAACCCGAAAATCTTGCCCATGACCAGGTTCAAGACCCCGACACCGAAGCCGAGCATCACGATGGCGAGCGCGGCCTCGGCGACAGGGACAAGATCGTAGGGCAGCGCCTGCTCGCTGAAAGCAAAGTAGATCCCGCCGAACAGCAGGATTCCGAGAATCGTATAATCGATGGTGTTGAGAATGACGTGAGCAATCATCAAATCGAGCGTCTGTTCGATCGGAAATCGGCGGCCGGGCGCGTCGACCGATCGCCCCATCCGGCGCGACAGATAAATGAAAAAGTAATTCGCAAAGAAACCGGTCGCGTAAAAGAGCACCGGCGGCCCGCCCAGCGGGCTTTGCTTTCTGTTGAGGATGTGGAACGCCAGCGCGCTGACGGCGATCAACATCACCGGTTCGAGCAGATTCAGTATGGCATCCATCGGCGCCGCGCGCCGGCTCTCCTCTTCGCGACGCAGCAGCGCCAGCAATATCCCGATATAGCGGACCAGCGCCGTACCGAAGCTGACGTGACCGTGGCCGGTCGCAGAATCTTTCATCCGCTGAATTCCATCTTGTGAACGCGCCACGCGTGCAGGCCCCTAGAAGCGCGAACCGTCCACTTGCAAAACGTCTATGAGTTTTAAATAGTTTTATTCTATACTCTTGTCATTTGGAAGGCCTCGCGATGCAGGTGCTGCAAACGAGTATTTCGGGCGTATTGTTGATCGAGCCGAAGCGCGTATCCGACTCGCGCGGGTTTTTTGCCGAACTGTTCAGGGTCGACCGCTACGCCTCCTTTAATCTCGCGGCGCCCTTCGTGCAGGACAACTGGTCGCGGTCGAGCCGCGGCGTCTTGCGTGGACTGCATCTGCAACACCCCAATGCGCAGACCAAATTGGTCAGCGTGCTGAGCGGCGAAGTCCTGGACGTGGCGGTCGATGTGAGGATTGGCAGCGCCACCTTTGGGCGCCACGTCGCGGCCGTCCTTTCTGAGGAAAACGGACGGCAGCTTCTGGTGCCGCGCGGATTTGCGCATGGCTTCTTGGTGCTGTCGGATCGGGCGGACGTGCTCTATAAATGCGACAACTACTACAGTCCGGCGGACGAAATTGTTGTTCGCTGGAATGACCCGGCAATTGGGATCGCGTGGCCGATGGCAAACCCGAACTTATCCGGCCGCGATGGAACGGCGCCCCTCTTGGCTGATATCAAAGGGCTGCCTCTCTTGGCCGACTGCCAATGCGCGTCTTGCTAACAGGCGTCGGTGGGCAGGTTGGGTCGGCTCGCGGCTGAGCTTGATTACATCACCGCTATTAGGAACATAATGGTTTGCGGCTATCGGATGGCAGCGCCGCCGATTAGTATTACCGTAACGATTTAGTATTAAGATAATGGCCACAAATAGTCCTGGTAGATTTCGTATGTTTATCGATAGTATAACATTTAAAAGTACAAGAATTATTGGGCTCACCAGCCATATAGTGTTCGGTAAAGTTGCCCACGCCTCCGTCGTTGTCGACACCAGACATCGAAAGCGGCAAAAACTACTCACGCTTTACGCCAACCGGTTAGTTGCAAATTTGCACTACCGCCAAAGCTTAATTGTATTATTGGCGCCCTTTCGTTGCCCATTTTCAAATCATCGCATAATAAAGGCCGGTAGGATGCGGGGGTAATCTTTGTTCCGCAATCGGCGGCGCGGATTCAAAAGGGCGGGGAAAATTGTATATTGTCGAGCAGTTTAAGCGGAGTTCAATGTCGCTCCGCTTGCGCGCGACCATAGTCACCGGCTTGCTGGCCGTACTGGCCGGTTGTGCCTTGCCGGCTGCCGCACCCACTTCACTCGAGCTTATGAAGTCCGCCAATGGCGGCGATTTTAACTACACGGTCGTCAAACTGGACGCGCACGTTATTTCGCTTCTCGATCGTTATCATCCATCATTTGGACCCAGTTTCAAGCGCGCTCGCTACGTGGCGACTAACGCGCTTCATCCCGGCGATGCGATAGCCATTACCGTCTACGAAACCGGCGGCCAGACGCTCTTTCCACCGCCCGCGGTCGTTCCTGGCGCGGTCGCCACGACCACGCCAATTGGCGCTGTCGCCACCGGAGCAAGCAACATACCTCCGCAAATTATCGAAGCGGACGGCACAATCTTCATGCCGTTCGTAGGCCGCGTAAAGGTGGCGGGACTTACACCGGGGCAGGCCGGCAGCCTGATCGAAAAGGACCTACAGGGGAAGGCCGTTTCACCACAAGTGCTGGTTTCGCTGGTCAACAATATCGGCAACGTGGCGACCGTGAGCGGTGAAGTCAATGCTGCGCACGCGGTCCCACTCAGTTCGCACGGCGAACGCCTGCTCGACGCAATTGCCGCCGCCGGCGGCGCAAAATATCCAGCCTATGAAACCTACGTACAGGTGGTGCGAAAAGGCCAGGTAGGCAATGTTCTGCTGCAGACTATCGTAAACGACCCAAAGGAAAACATCTTCGTCCGCCCGCGCGACCAAATCTATTTGACACGCAATCCTCGAACTTTCGCCGTGCTCGGAGCCACCCAGAAAGTCGCCCAATATCCATTTGCCAATGAGAAGGTCACACTTGCGGAAGCGATCGCGCAAGCCGGCGGACCGACGGACGTTAGCGGCGATCCCGGCGGCATTTACCTGTTCCGCTTCGAGCCTTGGTTCATCGCCAAGGATCTAGTCGATCCTCAATATGCTGCCTCAGTTGGAAGCGACCCGCCGCGATTTGCACCGATTCTCTATCGCATCGATCTGCGCGACGCAGAAGGTTACTTCCTGGCGCAAGCTTTCCAAATGCGCGACAAAGACGTCGTGCTCGTTACCAATGCAGCCGGCGCGCAGTTGCAGAAACTGCTGACAATGGTCAGCACCTTTACCGGTGTCGCTTATGACTGGAGGGTCTACAGCCTGATAAAATAACGCAAAGTGCGATGCCTGCCGGGACCAAATCCGCGGGCTAAGGGGTGGCGGGTCGCAGTAAATTCATGTGATTATTCAATGCATTATAGAGAATTCCTGGCCGGGTCTTTGCGAGATCGATGCGCGTGGATTCGTTTTCATAATTTAAGAGTTTGGCTGTAAACTGCGTTGCGGCTGTCCAAAGGGATGACGAATTGGCAAAAGAGACGCCAACGCAGGGGGCACGTGACCCGCATCGCGAAATCAGCGATGTTCAGGATCTATACGGGCTCAATGCCGTCATACCCTTTCCGCACGGCGAAGAGCGAGACGGACGCAGCCCGCGTGACCCCAATCAAGGCCAAGCGGCGACCGGGCGCGCAATAGCCAAGTCAAACCAACCTTCGCTGAAGCGCATTGAACAGCGGCTCACGGTCATTCCGGATCGGCAAGTCCCGGCGGACGCAGTTTCTGGATCGCAGTTTCTGCTTTTGCCCGGCCTGAGTGGACCGAGGCGCAACTACTCCGCCTACATCTGGTTCGTTGTCAGCGTCGTGCTGCCCGTCGCTTTGGCTTCCATTTATTATGGGTTCATCGCGTCGAACCAATATGTCGCCGAATTTCGATTTACCGTCACCGACGCCACCATGCCTTCGGGTCCGGCACCGGCCGGCATCCTGAGCCTTTTGGGAGGCGGCGGCGGCGGCACCAGCAATCAAAATTATGTTGTGACCGATTTTCTCACCAGCCGCCAAGCCGTCGAAGAATTGCAACATCGCATTCACGTCATCGATCTCTATTCAAAGCCGAGCATTGATTGGTGGTCGCGGTTTTCAAAAAAACAGCCGATCGAGGCGTTTGTGAATTACTGGCAAAGCATGGTGGCGGCCCGGTACGACCTGATAACCGGGATTGCCGACGCCAAGGTTCGGGCGTTTTCACCAAAGGACGCGCAGCTGATCGCGAACACGTTAGTGACGCTTGCCGAAGAGCTCATCAACAAGATCGAAAAGCGAAGCCAGGAAGACGCAGTCCGTTTCGCCGAACAAGAAGTCGAAAAACAAAGAGTCCGCCTGCGACAGGCCCGAGAAGGTCTTACGGCATATCGCAATAAATTCGGCATTATCGATCCGACCGCCAGTGTCGCGGCAAGCAACGCGGCTTTGATCCAGGGGCAACGGGCAAATCTGGCTCAGCTCGAAACGCAGCTTGCCACGCTTCAATCGCAGAATTTGGCGCCTAATGCTCCGGCGGTCGTTGTTCTCAAGAGCCAGATCAAATCAACCAGGGAGCAGCTCGCGAGAACCGAGGCCGATGTCGGCAAGCGCAGCGACAATGGCTCGGCATTATCGGCCGTCGTCGGAGAATACGAACAACTTAGCCTCGAAATGCAATTCGCGCAGAACATGGTTACGGGGGCCATGCAAGCCCTCAGCCAGGCGCGCGCGAATGCTTTGGCGCAACATCTGTATATCACGCCTTATGTTCGGCCGCATTTGCCGCAAAGCTCCACCTACCCGCGCCGGTTCATGTCGGTCGTGCTGGTCGCGCTGATGGCACTTTCGTTCTGGATAGCCGCGCTCATGATTGTACGGTCCGTCCGTGAACGTTTCAGCTAAATCCATTTTTATTATCGATTGCGTGGCCTTCGGCTTATATTCCAGCCGCGTGCGCAAACGAAATCACCGCGATGTTCTTTCGGTCAGACTGTGACGGCGGTTCGAAGTAATTCCGATTTCCGTGCGGCGCGCCAGTTGGGTCGAACGTTCGTCGTCGGGCACGCCGGCAATTCATAGGTACCGTTGGGAAATGTTGGCCATTCGAAAATTCGCTATATCTGAGCACGCGAGGCTCCTGATGGGGAATTGCGCCTATTGCGGCCGGCCGGCGGGTTTTCTCCGTAAATTTCACGACGAGTGCCGTGACCGGCATGAACGCGCCAGCGTGCTCATTCCAGGGTTCTTTCCCAAATTTTTTGAAAGTGAGTTACCCGTCGATCGATTTTGTGAGCTCCTCCACGCGGCAGCCGAAGCTTCCTTTGTCAAGTCTGACGAACTCAAAACTCTTGCCGCGGCCGGCATATCAAAAATCGTCAGGACGCTTCTCAAGCGGAGATTGCCCACGAATCAGGACATCGAGCGCATTCTGAAGATCACGGAAGGATTGGGGGGAATTCTCGCCGACGATCCCGTCCTTCAGGAACTTTTTGCCAAAGCCAACATTCTGTCTCAGCTCCATGACGGCAATATTCCCGACTTGGTGACGATTGTCGGACCAATGCCGCTCGAACTGCGGCGCGGCGAAAGCGTCATATGGATATTCAATCATGTGACGTCCTATCAGGAGTCCACCACGGCCGGAATTGACGACAATCCAACCAGTTTCGATTTGCTGCTCGGCAAAGCGGACTACTACGGCCTCGGCCACTTCAAGGAAGCTTCCTTGCCGCGCGACACACTTCGCGAAGAATCAACCGGCGATTTGGTGGTGACGAACCGCAATCTTTACATGCTGACGAGTGAAACTGAGTCCAGGAGGATCCCGTTGGCAAGGGTCACCGCGATGCGGGCATATGCGGAAGGGGTCTTCATCGCATGCGAACCGTCCGAGGAAAGGACACGGGCTTTTGCGCTGAACGATTCATGGTTTGCCGCCAATTTGTTCGTTCGTTTGGTTCGGCTCGTGCGTCGATAAACCCACAAATTGATCGGCATCGCCGCATAGACGGTATCCAACGCGGCGCGCTGGAAAGCCGCGGAAATCACGCTAAGCTGTTTTGCTTTACACGCCAAATATAGTACGCTTCATTTCATGATTTGAAAAACATACGGCGGGGCGAGAGCTACGGAACATGCCCGAAATTTTTGTCAATCCAAATCTTCCGAACTACTTTCTGTCGGCTCCTGACGTTGTCGCCGGAGGCAATATCCGGAGCTACGTCGATGAGTATGAAAGCCCGAAAGTCGTCGCTTTTCCGAACTTGAAGATCGATTTTGATTTCGATTTCTGGTCAAGTCTCGATACAGACCGATTTCCGATAAAGAAGCTACGCACGCGCGTCGATCCAAAAGATTTCGAAAATAACGAAGCTCTTGAGGCCAAGCTGGCCGCTGGCGGCGTAAGCGATGCTTTAAAAAAAGAAATATGCCGTCAGTCTTCGCGTTTTTTTGAAAGCATCATTCCGGCGTACTTGCAAATTTTCAAAGGCTACGAATTCGTTTCAATGCCCGCCGTGTGGCGACTGACCACATACGCTAAACGAAAACATGCATGTCGACACCTACAGGCAGCCGTATGATCACCACTTCGCGCGCATGTTCATCAATATCGATACGCAGCCGCGAATTTGGCAGACGAGTTGGACGATCAATGAAATAGCCCAAATGCAGAGGGCGGCCCTACCGAGAGATTTTCTTCGCACAGCGGAAGCGAATGACATTTGGGCGGAATTGAACCGCCGCACGTTTGGCAAATCGAGTCGCGAATGGTGGGACACGCAGCCCCGTCACGTGATCTATTTCAATCCGGGCGACATTTGGATCGTTGACAGCCGCCAGATAGCGCATCAAATATTTTACGGCAGGCGCGCAATATCGATCGATTTCGTTGTCAGTGAAAACTCGATGAAAAATAGCCGCAAGCAGTATCTACGATTCACTGAAGACCTCCGCCAATCGATCTTGGCGGAGCAGACTTAGGAGATTCGGGGCGGCGGGAATTTTGAACTCCCACCCGCACCACGAGATTTATTTCGCGCCGCCGCTCCTCTCGAAACCAAAGATCGCGGAACGCCGAAAACCCGTGAGCCGAGCTTCCCGTGATCAGCACATTCTGGGCGGGGCCGTGTCCACCCTGGTAGTAAAAGCCGTCATAGGTGGTGGGGCTGGCTTGGCTGTCGATGCTCTTACAGTTTGCGATCGTGATATTCGACGGCATCGCGCCGTATGAAAATTCGAGACTAAAGCCGAATTTGCCCTTGTTCGGCCATTGGCTGCCTTGGCCGATATTGATCGCATTATCGTTGACAAGCTTCACTCCTGAGACAGGACCCGAAAGCACAAACCCGCCGAGGCCACAACGTGTCGCGGTCGAATTCCGAATGACGCCCGGCCCCTGCTTGTGGGTCACCTTATAGCAGTACGAATCGATATCGTGCAGATTGCCGCCTGAGATTCTGAATGTCGTGCTGAACTTGCCACTGATATCGATGCCTTCGCCGACATTCCATATCTCGGGATCGTTGACGATGAATTCCTGCGTCCCGCTCGAGTCGATGCCGTCAGTCATGTTGTTGCGCCTGCCGGCCGCGCGACCAGAGATCGCGTTGATTGCGGCTGGAGTGAGATTGGCGACGCGCGGCGAATCCATCACGACGTGGGACGAGCGGACCGCCATGATGCCTACGAGCGATTCATTTTCGGGTTGCACCTGCGACGCCCATCGCATGTCGTGTACGTAAGGCCGCACCAGATGCACGTTGGTGTCCTGCGCGAGAATGATTCCGAAGCCGACCCCATCTCCGTACACTTCCACATCGTTAAGAGTTATGTTGCTTGAATTCGAGATCCAAATGCCCGCTATATCGTGTGATGCGCGATAGGGATCGGTCGTGGGGCCCAAGCCGAAAAATGGATCTTTACCGCGATCTATTTTGATATTGCTGAGTGTCAGGTTTGAGATCGCGTTGGCGTAGATCGGGCGTTTGAGGCCGCCCGCCGGAATGGCCTGAATGAGGGTTGCGTCGGCAAAGACGCTGTTGCTGATCGGGCGCAGCGCGGCGGTAATCCTATACGAGAGATTTTCGCCGCGGACGGTGCAGCCGCTCTTAAGGGCGCGTTGGATTGCGGGCGCGTCGTCAGTCCTTCCATCGCCCTTCGCGCCAAAATCGCGGAGTGTCACACTGCATTTGCGGTCCGCAACGCGAAACGTCCCGACGCCCGCCTCTTTTTGCCGCCGCTTGAACGTTGTTTGCGTGACGCGGCCCGGATACCCGGTAGCGGTCGGAAATGCGGCGAACGATCGAAAAGAAACTTCTGCGCAGTGTTCACCGCGCTGCCGTCCGACGCCGTGGCGAGCGATGAGGAGACGAATTGCGCAAATGCAACGAATGACGTGACAACGACGATTGCGAGAGCAACTGATCGAATGCGCATTTATTTCATCCCGGGCAGATCAACCGACTGACATCGTTTCCAGGCGCACGACTACTTTGGCGGCGAGTCACGGATCGACTAAAAGGAATGCCGACGATTTTCCGATCCGCGCCTTGGCGAGTTGCCTCCGATCCTTCAGAAAGCGCTGGCGAGGGCATCGCTCCGGTATTTTTTCGCCAAAGCGAGGTAGTGTTTGCTCGAATCCAGCATGCTCGCGCGCTCAACAGAAAAGTCTATCGAAATGGCGCGCCGGCCGTAGAAGATTTGGTGAGATACCAATCGACTATCGACAATCCAAATATCGCCTGGATCGAAATAGATCACATGGCGCGGCTCGTTGTCGTACCACCTCTCCAGTCCGCCGAACGCAGCTATCGTGAGCTCGCGCCAATATCGATTATCCGTGATCGTCTCCACTTTTTTACGGGCAACCTTCGGGCCAAACCGCTTTTGAATTTCATCCGCAGTGTAGCTCGTCATCCAGATGCGAGGCTGATTGTCGAGATTGATGAACATCCTTGAGAAGTGGTCGGGATATTCCTCTTTGTACGTGTCAATGTGCATGTTCTCGTTCAAGGTCGTGTTCAAGCGCCAGATCGCGCGTTTTTCAGAGAACCGGTAACCCCCGAAAATCCGGTAATAGAAAGGCATCACTTGCTCAAAGAGCGTGCGCATGTTTTTGCGCAGCGGCTCATTCAGCTCGGGCGGTCCGTTCGCCTTTTTCAATGATCGCTCGATTAAATCGGCCTGTTGTTCGTTATCAACCCGGCAGACGAGCTTCTTCATGCTCGGGAATTGGTCCGATGGGACGTTCGCCCAAAACTCAAAATCGATGTCCAGTTTGAGGTTCGGGAAGTATATGACCTTGGAGTTTTCGTACTCCGGAACAAACGAGCGGACCTGATCGAGCGGTGTGCCGCGCCGCACACCCTCTGCCGCTACAAAGTAATCCGGAAGATTTGGGTTTTTGAAGATCGTCGCCACGTTTCATCCTCCGGCCGGAAGTGGAGCCGATTTCCCAAAACGATAAGGTAGAGTGCGCCGCGGTTCCGGGAAAGCAAATAATGAAAACATGCGTTTAGACTGCTAGCTTACCGAGCTCGCCCCAACAAAAAGAGCCCATTAGGTCTAGCGGCTTAAGACTGTGGCTGGCAAAATATTTTTTTGCATGCCACCCGCTTCCTTGGTATGGGGGAGGTCGAAAGTTTGATCCTTCCGCCGGCACTACCGTCCGGCTCGCAATTCAGCGCATGCAACGCCTCGCAAGAATTGGGTTCCTGGTCGCGGCTGGCCTGTTTGCCGGGTGGCTGCCGGCCGGCGCGCAAACATTCACGACCTATCGTTGCCACGACGGCTCCCAATTCGTCGTCGCATTTTTCGAAGGCGACAAACGCGCGCACCTGCAACTCGACGGAAAAGCGCTCGCGCTTCCGAAGCGCATCTCCCTCGGCGGGAGACGCTACGCCAAGGGCGACATCACCTTAAAGATCGCGAAGACGCGCACCACGCTCAAGCGCGGAAAGCATTCGACCGAATGTAGCGCGGACTGAACGGCCGGAAGGCGCCGCCCAGCCGGGAATTCGCCCGGCCTGCCGCTACGCCGCATGCCCGCGCACGCCCCGCTGTATGAAGTTCGCGACCACGAAATCGGCCAGGCACTGAGCCGCCGCGCTCGATTGGCCTGGGCTGCGGTGGAGCACGACGTCGATTTCCGGTAGTTCGGGAAAGCTCTCCTGGCGGCCCAGCACACGCATACCCGGCACCAGCGCGCTTCAGGAGACCACGCTGCCAAGGTCTTAATTATCGATATTAGAAGGCCCACAGCGTGGTTGCGCCGAATATCACGTTAGGCTTCTAAAATGCTGATGGTTGCTAATTTGCAACAGTTCGAGACATTTTTGATTTTGGCGATTCCTTTGTCGAACGAATCAGCGCTCCAGCGATTTGGATTTTGCAACTTCGAGTGGTCCAAGGGGTCATTAAGGATTTCGAAACCACGAGAAGCCATAAAACGGCTCATAGCCGTCTAGCTCAGAGGAGCGCCACATGCGGCATCGCTCACTTCTCGCGCTCGTTGCGATAGGTTCCATGGCGCTTAGCGCCGTACAAATAGCGGCAGCAGCCGATCTCTATCGACCCGTACCTACTAGAGCACCGCCTGCGCCCATTTATGTCGCGCCACCGTTCACCTGGACCGGTTTCTATCTCGGCGGCAACATTGGCTGGGGCTGGTCGAGCGGCGACGGCACACTTTGGATAACTGGCCTCGGCGCACCGCCGATCTCCGGCGATGGCAACGGATTCTTGGGCGGCATCCAGGCGGGATATAATTGGCAAGCTGACAACTTCGTGTTTGGACTTGAGACCGACTTTCAAGGCAGTTCCGGAAGTAGCGACCTAAATGGGACGCCAGGGCTGACTGGCACGCTCAAGACTCCATGGTTCGGGACCATCCGCGGCCGTCTCGGTTACGCTGCAGATCGGTGGCTGTTCTACGTGACGGGCGGTGGGGTCTACGGCGAACTCAATTACGACGGCACGCTCACAACGACCGGTGCGTTCTCAAGCTCGACAACCTATTGGAGCTGGACCATTGGTGGCGGTGTAGAAACCATGCTCTGGGACCGCTGGAGTGCCAAGCTCGAATACCTTTACATAAACACGCCGAGTGACTTCCCGTCACCTCCTGGCACTGTCGGCGTTGACGGCTCGATCAATACCAACATCATTCGGGTCGGCCTCAACTATCATTTCTGATCAGCTTTCCGTCAAAGAAAACCCCGCTGCACATTCGCGCGGCTGGGATTTCCTTTTTGACGAAGTCGCTCAATGTCGAGTAGTAGCCAGTCGAGTGGCCTCGGCGCGCCCTAAGCTTCAGCCCGAAAAACGGGCTCACTCCGCTTTCTTCTCTTGAAGGCGCCAGTCCTTTTGGAGGTTTTGCGTCCGCGCTGCACAAATTCTGGGAGCTGCCGCGGCGTACCAAGTTTCTGTTTTGAAATTGCGCTTTCGAGATTTCGGCTTGGATCCCGCTGGCACCGTGGCGCGCTCGCTTCTTGCAAGCTTCTGGCCTACTCGGTCATGACTTTGCATTACTTCACCCCCGCCCACGTGAAGCGAACTACATCTCAAACGAGTGTGCCACGCAAGGTGCTACATTGCATTTTCGCCGCCAATCAAAACCGTTCGCTGTGGGTGACTCCCGACCGAGTTGGTCAGCTTTTCCTGTCGGCTCATGTCCGTTTCGCCCTATCGAAGCACCAAATCTGATATCGGAGAGACCGCCGCGAGGCGGTTTTTCTGTATGTACTGTTTGCTATGGTGCGTTTGGTCGCAGCGCGCGAAAAGATGGAAGGGGCAGGCGAGTCCGGCGTGACAGCGATGGCTAATTGAACCCGTCTTCCCGCAGAAACTGTTGCCTCATTTCCCAGAGCCGGCCGAACGCAAAGCCTAAGATAAGTCCGATCAATACCATTCCCACCGTCCACATGATCCTCACTCCCGTCTGCACTCGGAGTACGATGTCCGCCAAGGTCTTACCAAATCCTTGCTGCACCAAGACAGCGCGAAACCGCCGCCCCGCGGATCGAACAACGCAGGGCGGCGGCCCCACGGGAGAAGACCCTGCGCGGTGGGAAATGCTGGAGAACGCTGGCTGTCGCCAGTAGGCCCATTGTGCGGCAGAGCTCGACGAAGCGCGCACACACCTTGCGGATCGCAGGGCCATTGTCCTTGCGGAAGTCGGCAATCGTCTTGTGGTCGGGGGCCAGCCGGCCTGTCAGCCACAGGACCTCGACATTGCGACCGGCCTCACGCTCGAGCCGGCGGCTCGATTGCACCCGATTGAGATAGCCGTAGATGTAGAGCTTCAGCAGCCCCGCGGGATGATATGAAGGTCGGCCAGTTGCCTCAGGAACGACCCCATCAAATCCCAGCTCGGAAAGATCAAGCCCATCAACAAAAACATCGACCGCCCGAACCGGATTGTTCTCGTCGATCCAGTCTTCCAGGCATTCGGGAAACAGCGTCCTCTGCCCGCGATCCATGCCTTCAACGAAGCGCTTCATCTGACCCTCCCGCAAATCGCGCGAGAATCTTATCCCGAGAATCAAACCCAGAGATGCGTTTTCACACAGCCAGGGTCATTGAGGGCCTAGCAATTCAGCCCCTGGGCGGTCCGTCGTCAGTTGTTATCCCAATAGCGTCCTTACAAAGGACAATTCCGATAGGCCGCTAAGTGTCAGTCGCGATCGACGCACTGCAGCAGCTTTTTATTCGATAGCGGTGACAGCGCGCCCATTCATGGGCACCCACGTGCCGGTGGAGGAGCCGTCTGGCGGTCTTTCCGAAGGGCCCGAAAGGATCCTGGGACTCCTTTCGCGCGGCCGCTCTTATCGACGAGGCGGGAATGCGCCTATCGCCTCCCGTTCGTTTCAATTTGGCCGCGCATCAGCGTCGATGGCACCGCACTCAGTGCAGACCATGCGTGCGCCGAAGGACGGCACTGGCACGTTTTCGGGATAGGTACCCACGTCCAAAATCGCGTTGTGATGGCAGCCGAGCCCGCCGCAATTGACTGCAAGCGAGCGCACGCCATTCTGGCGCATGTTGGCGAGAGTCATGGCGGCAAGCTAATGCCTAAATAGTCGCTACCATCCGTGGCGCTCTACCTATCAACGATTAACTTCGTCTGGCCGCCGCAGTCCTCACACTCGAAAACATGCATTTCGCCTTTGAGGCCAGCAGGGAGCGGCGAATGCCAGATGGCATGGGCACTTTCTCCACAGTGCGAGCATGCAACTGGCATGATGTGAGTCGGCGGGATGTAAGTAAACGGCGGACGTCGCGGTGCCATGTGACCCCCCAAGTACCCGTGGTCTATCAGCCACCAGCCGCCTGCCCCCAACCCCCAGGGCTTCTCCGGTGATGTGGTTATCTTGCGTCTTTGTTCAGTACTCCATCATCGATCACCTTTACCTGACATGATCGTCATAGTTCCCTCATGTAGATACGAATTTACGCACTCGATCCTAGCTAGGATCGAGCGCGACGGCTGTAGCAGAAAGGCAACTTTTCTATACGAAGTGCACGGTAACCCGTTAGGGCGGCGTCAGTGTCCGACGAGCGGTAACATTTGTTTTGAGTTGTTTAGACATTGGCCATGCTCAGCGGTAAGCAACGGTACGCAAAGCGCTGATCAATGCTGTCCATCCAATTGCGGTCGACCGGCACGGGGCGAATGTCGATGTTATACCCGTCGATAACATAAGCCGTGAGTTTCATGTTGAGTATCCCTGAAAATGCAGCAGCACCTAGCGATCGGTCCCTATCAGCGAACCGAATCCTCGCAATCGGTGCAGGACAGCGGATCCAACCTGTTCACCGACGCCTGTTATCAAGACGCGCATCAGCAGTCGGCCAAGAGAGGCAGCCCTTTGATATCAGCCAAGAGGGGCGCCGTTCCATCGCGGCCGGATAAGATCGGGTTTGCCATCGGCCACGCGATCCCAATGGCCGGATCATTCCAACGAATACCAATTTCATCTGCCGGACTGTAGTAGTTGTCGCATTTATAGATCACGTCCGCCCAATCCGACTGCACCAAGAAGCCATGTGCAAATCCGCGCGGCACCAGAAGTTGCCGTCCGTTTTCCTCAGAAAGGACGGCCGCGACGTGGTGCCCAAAGGTAGAGCTGCCAATCCTCACATCGACTGCCACGTCCAGGACTTCGCCGCTCAGCACGCTGACCAATTTGGTCTGCGCATTGGGATGCTGCAGATGCAATCCACGCAAGACGCCACGGCTCGACCGCGACCAGTTGTCCTGCACGAAGGGCGACGCGACATTAAAGGGCGCATAGCGGTCGGCTCTGTACAGTTCGGCAAAAAACCCCCGCGAGTCGGATACGCGCTTCGGCTCGATCAACAATACGCTCGAAATACTCGTTGGCAGCACCTGCATCGCGAGGCCTTCCAAATGACAGGAGTATAGAACAAAACTATTTAAAACTCATAGACGTTTTGCAAGTGGACGGTTCGCGCTTCTAGGGGCCTGCACGCGTGGCGCGTTCACAAGATGGAATTCAGCGGATGAAAGATTCTGCGATCAGCAGCGGTCACGTTAGCTTCGGTACGGCGCTGGTCCGATATATCGGCATATTGCTGGCGCTGCTGCGTCGCGAAGAGGAGAGCCGGCGCGCGGCGCCGATGGATGCCATACTGAATCTGCTCGAACCGGTGATGTTAACCGGCGTCACTATCGGTCACATGATTGGTGCCTCTAAGTAGTTTTCGGCATAATGATTTTTGCATGCCGCCCGCTTCCTTGGTAAGGTGGAGGTCTAAAGCTCAATCCTTTTCGGCGGCACCACCGTCCGGCTGGCAATTCAGCGCATGCAACGCCTCGCAAGAATTGGGTTCCTGGTCGCGGCTGGCCTGTTTGCCGGGTGGCTGCCGGCCGGCGCGCAAACATTCACGACCTATCGTTGCCATGACGGCTCCCAATTCGTCGTCGCATTTTTCGAAGGCGACAAACGCGCGCACCTGCAACTCGACGGAAAAGCGCTCGCGCTTCCAAAGCGCATCTCCCTCGGCGGGAGACGCTACGCCAAGGGCGACATCACCTTAAAGATCGCGAAGACCGGCACCACGCTCAAGCGCGGAAAGCATTCGACCGAATGTAGCGCGGATTGAACGGCCGGAAGGCGCCGCCCAGTCGGGAATTCGCTCGGCCTGCCGTTACGCCGCGTGCTCGCGCACGCCCCGCTGTATGAAGTTGGCGACGCCGGGCGCACGACTCTTTAGACAGAGGCCGCGGCCAGCCGATTTCAGCGCCGGTCAAATATGATAATGTCCTCGTCAAGGGCGCCGGTCTTGACCGGCCCTGGCCGCGGATGGTCCCCGATGACCCGAACGATCCTTGCAGCTTTGGCGGCTTTGCTGGCGGCGGCGACGGCCGCGCAGGCGGCCGATGCGCGCCTGGTGTCGATCAAGACGCCGCGCGGCGTCAGCCAGGTGTTCATCCTGATCGAGCCGGCCAAGCCCGTCGCCTCGGTGATCCTGTTCGCCGGCGGCCACGGCGGGCTCGGCCTGCGGGGGGCGTCGTCGATGGCCTGGGGCGCGGGCAATTTCCTGGTGCGCACGCGCGACCTGTTCGCCGCCCAGGGCTTCGCGGTGGCGGTGGTCGATGCGCCGTCCGATCACCGCAAGATGAACGCGATCTTCCGCATGAGCGCGGCGCACGCCCACGACATCGCCGCGGTGGCGGCCTATCTGAAGAAGCAGGCGGACGTGCCGGTCTGGCTCATCGGCACCAGCATGGGCACGTTCTCGGCGGCAGAAGGCGCCATCGCCGCCGGCAATGTCGACGGCCTGGTGCTCACCTCGACCATCACCCGTTCCGAGCCGAAGTGGACGATCGCCCACAGCTATCCGGAGGGCGTCGCCAACATGGCGCTGTCGCGCGTCACCGTGCCGACGCTGATCGTGGCGCACCGCAATGACGGTTGCGAGGCCTCGCCGCCTTCGGGCGCGGCCAAGCTCAAGGCGCGGCTCGGCAAGGCAAGCAAGGTGGCGGTGGTGCTGCTCGACGGCGGCAAGCCGCCGCGGTCGAAGCCCTGCGAGGCGAAGGCGCAGCACGGCTATTTCGGGGTCGAACGCGAGGCTGTCGGCGCCATCGGGAACTTCATCAAGGCCAACAGCAAGTAAGCGGCTCGGCGGCTCAACCCGCCTTGGCGAGCGTTTTCTTGCGCCGCGCGGGAGCGCGCACGGGCGCCGGCGCGCGCCCGACGACGTGGGCGTATTCGGCGATCGGCTGCGGGCGGCCGACCAGATAACCCTGGATCTCGCTGCACTGCTCGGCGGCGAGGAACTTGACCTGCTCTTCGGTCTCCACGCCCTCCGCCACCACCGGCAGGTCGAGCCCGCGGCCGAGCGCGATCACCGCGCGGATGATGGTGACCGCCTGCTGGCTGTGGGTGAGATTGGCGATGAAGGCCTGGTCGATCTTGATCTTGTCGAAGGGGAAGGACTGCAAATAGGAGAGCGAGGAATAGCCGGTGCCGAAATCGTCCATGGCGATGCGCACGCCGAGATTTTTCAGCCGGCGCAGGATCGACACCGCGCCGGGGAAGTCGCCGATCAGCACGCCCTCGGTGATCTCCAACTCCAACCTGGAGGGAGAAAGCCCGGTCTCCAACAGCACCTCGTGCACGAACTTGGCCAGATCGCCGCGCTGGAACTGCACCGGCGAAAGATTGACGGCGATGCGCAAGGGGCGGGGCCAGGAGGCGGCTTCCGCGCAGGCGGTGCGCAGAATCCATTCGCCGAGCTTGATGATGAGGCCGCTTTCCTCGGCGAGCGGGATGAAGGTCGCGGGCGGTACTAGCCCGAAGCGCGGATGGTGCCAACGCGCCAGCGCCTCGAAGCCGGTGATCTCGCCACCGATATGCGCCTGCGGCTGGTAATGCAAAGCGAGCTCGTCGCGCTCGAGCGCCAGCCGCAGGTCCTGCTGCAGCGCACGGCGCTCGCGCAACTGCTTGTCCATCGCCAATTCGAAGAAGCGCACCGAGCCGCGCGCCTCCGACTTGGCGCGGAACAAAGCGGCGTCGGCGTTGGCGACCAGCGTGACGGAGTCGGCGCCGTCCTGCGGGAACAGCGCGATGCCGATGGTGAGGCCGACGCGCATGGCAGTGCCGCCGACGTCGATGTCGGCGTCGAGCGCGGCGACGAGCCGGCCGGCCAGCGCCTCGGCGCCGGCCGGCTGCGCGCCGGCCGGCGTGATGACCGCGAACTCGTCGCCGCCGACGCGGGCAAGGAACGCCCCTTCGCACTCCGCCGCCAGCCGGTGCGCCACCTCGCGGAGCAGCGCGTCGCCGGCGGAATGACCGAACACGTCGTTGATCGCCTTGAAACGGTCGAGGTCGACGCACAGAACCGCGAAGCTATCGCCCGAGGTGGCCGCCAGGTCGAGCGTGGCGGCGATGCATTCGTTGAAGGCGGTGCGGTTGGGCAGGTCAGTGAGCGGGTCGTGGTGCGCCATGTGCGCGATGCGCTGCTCATGGCGCTTCTTATCGGTGAGGTCGCGGATCACGCTGATGAGATATTGCGGCTTGCCGGCGGCGTCCATCACCGGCAGGCGCGTGGTGGTGACGATGCGCGTACCGTTGCTCGGCGTGAGCACGGCGTGCTCGTCGATGAACAGGATTTTGCCCGATTCGGTCAGCTTGCGGTCTTCGCCTTCGATATATTCGGCGGTGGCGGCCGGCATGACCTCGATCGCGCGCTTGCCAAGCACCTTGCCACGGTCGATGCCCAGATAGATTTCGGCCGCGCGGTTGAGCAGCAGATAGCGCAGGTCGCGCGCGTCCTTGACGATGATCGGCGAAGGCACGTTCTCGATGATGGTGTCGAGGAAGGCGCGTGTCTGCTCGAGATCGCGCTCGGCCCGCTTGCGATCGGTAATGTCCTCGTGCGTCGCCACCCAGCCGCCGCCGTTCATCGGCTGGTTGACCACGGCGATGACGCGGCCGTCGGCGAGCTCGACGTTGAGGGTGAAAGTATCGCCCTGCTCGAGCGCCGCGCGCAATTGGGCCTCGTAGCGGCCGGGATCGAGCGGGAAGGTGCCGGCGGCGATGCGCGCGTCGAGCAGGTCGTGCACGCCGCAGCCGCGCCAGATACGGTGCGGCTCGATACTGTACATGGCGCGGTAGCGCTCGTTCCACACAACCAGCCGGTTCTGCGCATCGAACATGCACAGGCCCTGGTTCATGTTGTTGACGGCGCCGTCGAGCCGCGTGTTCTGCTCGGAGAGCGTACGCCGCACGCGCCTGAACCACGCCGCGCCGGCGATGCATATGCCGAACAGCGCGCCGACAGCACCAGCCAACGCGATCGACAGCATGCTCAGCGACACCAAAAAGACGTGGATGCCCTCCATTAGCGCGAAGGTGAGGACAAAGCCGAGCGCGCCGGCGGCGACGATGACGCGCCGATCGCGGTACCAATGGAGCGATGCCAGCTTGTCGAACATGGTTCGGGTTTTGCCGCGGGCTTCGATAATCCACGATATATTTCTGTAACTTAGGAGGGGCGCCTTTGGCCGCCCGTTAAAATTCGCGGGCCACCATCGTTAATTCGCGATTAATGCTACGGCAGCGTGAACGCGCTACCGTCAATTTTAGCGGCCTTCAGCGGCCTTTGAGGAAAGCGAAATCGCAGCCCTCATCGGCGCCCAGGATCTGTTCGGCGTAGAGCCTGGCATAGCCGCGCGCGGGGCTATCGGCGGGTTTGGGCATTTGCGCCGCGCGGGCTTTGAGTTCCGCGTCGTCGACCATGAGCGTGATGCTGCGCTGCTTGACCGAGAGCCGGATGCGGTCGCCGTCGCGTACCAGGCCGAGCGGGCCGCCCGTGGCGGCGTCGGGCGTGACGTGCAGCACGATGGTGCCGAAGGCGGTGCCGCTCATGCGCGCATCGGACACGCGCAGCATATCCTTGACGCCTTTGGCGGCGAGCTTTTTCGGGATCGGCAGATAGCCGGCCTCGGGCATGGCGGACGGCGAATGCGGGCCGGCGTTCTGCAACACCAGGATGTCGTCGGCGGTAACGTCGAGCTTGGGATCGTCGACGCGGGCGGCGAGATCTTCGAGCGAGGAGAACACTACCGCCCTGCCCTCGTGCTCGAACAGCTTGCTGTCGGCGGCCGAGCGCTTGAGGATGGCGCCTTGCGGCGCCAGATTGCCGAACAGCGCCACCAGCCCGCCCTGCGCCTCCAACGGTTTTTTGCGTTCGGCGATGATGCCGCGATCGACGAAAGCGTCCTTGTCTGCGTGCGCCAGGCGCTCGCCCAAAGTCTCGCCGGTGACGGTCATGGCGTCGAGATGCAAGAGATCCTGCAATTCGCGCATGAGCGCGCCCATGCCGCCGGCGGCGAAGAAATCCTCCATATAGCCGTTGCCGACCGGCTTGAGATTCACCAGCACCGGCGTGGTGTCGGACAATTCATTGAGCCGTCGCAGCGAAACGGGGACGCCGACGCGGCCGGCAATCGCGGCGAGATGGATCACCGCATTGGTCGAACCGCCGATGGCGAGCAGCACGCGCAACGCGTTCTCGATCGACTTGGCGTTGACGATTTTGTCGGGCGTGAGGCCGGAGCCGATCAGCTTGACGGCGGCGGCGCCGGTTGCTTCCGCCGCGCGCAAGCGGTCGGCATGCACGGCGGGGATGGCGGCGGTGCCGGGCAAGATCATGCCCAACGCCTCGACAAGGCAGGCCATGGTCGAGGCGGTGCCCATGACCGCGCAGGTGCCGGCGGTAGTGGCGAGCTTGCCTTCGATCTCCGAAATTTCCTTGGCGTCGATTGCGCCGGCGCGATACTGCGCCCAGAAGCGGCGGCAATCGGTGCAGGCTCCTAATCGCTCGCCGTGATGGCGGCCGGTCATCATCGGGCCGGCGACCAGGCCGATGGCGGGCTTGCCGGCCGAGACCGCGCCCATCAATTGCGCCGGCACCGTCTTGTCGCAGCCGCCCATCAGCACGACCGCGTCCATCGGCTGCGCGCGCACCATCTCCTCGGTGTCGATCGACATCAGGTTGCGGAATTTCATGCTGGTGGGCGACAGGAACACCTCACCGAGCGAGATGGTGGGGAATTCGATCGGCAGCGCGCCGGCCGCCAGCACGCCGCGCTTCACGGCGTCGAGCATTTCGGGGAAATGGCGATGACAATTGTTGAAGCCGGACGGCGTATAGGCGATGCCGACCACCGGCTTCTCCAGCATTGCGCGCGAATAGCCCATGGACTGCGCGAAGGAGCGGCGCAGATAGAGCGAGAAATCGCGGTCGCCGTAATTGGTGAGGCCGTGCGCGATGCCGACGGGTTCGTTCATGAGGGTCACTTTGTGCAGGCGCGCCGGGCCGAATGCAAGCGCCTCGCGCGGCCTGCGGTCACAGCGCCGTCGCCGGCCGGATGCCGAGCGCGCGCTCGAAGAGACGCTTTGCCCCCAGCCAGCCGCGCTTTTCCAGCCAGGCCGGCAGCCTGCGCTCGAGCAAGGCGGCGACCACCACCGCGCTCAGCAGCCACATGCCGAAGTAATAGCGTGGGGTGGCGACATAGACGAGGTCGACCGCGCATTCGGCCAGCACCGCCGCGCCGATCAGGCGCAGCCAAGGATCGAAATCGCGGCCGCGCAGCACGACATAGACGACCGCCGCGACGGCGGCGGCGTTGAACGGCACGAAGGCCAGTTCGCCGCCCGGCCCGCTCAGCCAGGCGCCGATCTGCGCCAGCGCGCGCTGCACATGCGCGCCGGCGAAATCGAGCCTGACCAGTTCGGCAAGCGCGGCCAGCCAGGCCGACGGCGGCATGACAAAGACTTGCGGCAATTGCGCGTTGCTGGTCAGCAGCACCAGCCGGTGGCCGAAATACCAATTGTGCAGCGGCATCGACAGCACCGGCAGGAAGCCGATGCACATCGCGGCCAGGCGGCGCCATTGCCGCTCGACGAGCGCCGCAAGGCCGGCGCCGCCCAGCATGACGGCGGCGATCGGCGCGACCAGCGGCTTGGTGAAGACGGCGAGCGCCATCAGCAATGCGCCGCCGGCAGCGGCGCCGGCGCGCTCGGCGCCGCCGTTGCGCCGCGCGACAATCGCCCAGACGCCCCAGACCATGAGGATGTACGCGGCCGGGTCGGCGAAGCCGCGCGCCGCCCATTTGGCATAGTCGAGGAAACTGGTACCGAAGATCTCGCCGACTGGCACGGCGACGAAGATCACGGCCAACCGCCAGGCGAATTCATCCGACAGGAAACGCCGGTAGAGGCCGAGCAACAGCAACGGCAGGGCCAGCACGAGCGAGAGATAGCCGAGATTGGTATCGCCGAAGAAAATCATTTCGAGCGCGCGGAAATAGCGCAAGCCCGGTCCGCCGTAATAATAGATGTCTTCATTGCCGCGCAGCGCGGCCATGACGTCGCCGCCGAGGAGATGCTGCAGGATCGCGCGGCCGGTGCCGGTGTAGTAAAGCCCGTCGTCGCCGCCGTCCATCGGGCGCCAGCCGCCGATGAAGCTTGCGTCGATGACGGCGATCACGATCAGCGACAGCGCGAGCAAGACGAACGGCCGCAGCGAGAGCGCAAGGGTTGACGCGCACCAGCAGGACGAGCAGCGCGAGCACCGCCAGCAGCGTGGCGATGCTTATGGCGATCAGGCGCGCCTGCACGCCAGCCGGCGCGTGCAGCGTCATGGCGAGCGAGCCGGGCGCAATCGCCGCGCCGAAAATCTGCGCGCCGATATCGGCGGGCGCGACTGTGCGGCATGACATAGCGGCGTGGCGGAGCGGCGCGTAATGACCGTTGGCGTTCGGCCAAAGCAAAGTGCCACGCCAGCATAGCCGCGAGCCCGCGTAGTCGGCGGGAAACTGAACCATCACGAACCAGGGCATGGTGACGGTCCAACGGTGCAGGCCCGCCCAGACGCGGCGGTCGCGCTCGCCGCGATGACTTGCCCAGTTGTAGCGCTTGTCGTTGACGAAGCCGAGCCGCAGCCAGACCGGATCGGAGAAGTCGAGGCCTGCGACGTTGCGCGAATAGCGCGGATTGCCGAACGCGCCGTCGGCGGAGAAGGCATAAAGCCGCGCGGGGAAACCTTGATCGACCCAACAGCCGCTCGTCTCGCCCTTACAACGCTCGGCCGGCGGATATTGCGCGTCGAATTCAGCGCGCATGAATTTGTAGACGTCGCCCGGCAGGCCGCGCTCCAGCACGTTGCCCGGCTTGCCCGGCAGAAACACGTTCTCGCCTTGCGCGATCGGCGCGGGCGCGATGACGAGCGGCAGCAGCGCCGCCGCCGCGACGGCGGCAGCAACGATCAGCCAGTTGCGCGCGGCAAGCGTCAAGCGTCCGCTGAAGATCAGCACGGCGGCGATCAAGAGCAGCGCATAACCGGACAGGTGATCGACCGGCAGGCCGATCGCCAACACGACCAGCGCGAGCGCCAAAACGCGCGCCCAGGAGCTGCCTGTCGCGGCGGAGGACGGTTCGGCTGTGCTAGAATCGATCATGGTCCGCCGGAATCCGGCCTCATTCGGCAAGGGGCGCTTGCGTTGCCGCCGATCCTGGCGGCTATATCACGGGCGCCATGGAAATTGGAGGTTCCCGGCCGCGGATGACCGCGTCGGTGCCGGCGTGCTATTCTGCCGCGCCTCAGGCGCAAGGCAGGCCGCCGCAAGGTTTCGCAACGGGGGTATTCGGTGATCGTCGGGATAGCTGCACTGGCATCGGTCATAAGCGGCCGCAACGGGCCTGGCATCCTGCGATGACAGCGGCAGAGCCGGCGCGCCTCGATATCGTCATCCCGGTCTACAACGAAGGCGCCAATATCCTGCGGACCCTGCAATCGCTCAAGCGCGCGGTGAAGACGCCGGCGCGCGTGCTGATCTGCTACGACCGCGAGGACGACGACACGCTGCCGGCGATCCGCGGCAATGCCGACAAGCTCGCCGGGCTCGCCGTCGACTTCGTGCGCAACCGCGGCAAGGGCGCGCATGGCGCGGTGTTGGCGGGCTTTACGGCCGGGCAAGCGCCGTTCGCGGTGGTGTTTCCGGCCGACGACGACTACAACGCCGAAATCCTCGATCCGATGGTGCGGCTGGCGGAGAGCGGCTGCGACATCGTCTGCGCCAGCCGCTTCATGCCGGGCGGCAGCATGGTGGGCTGCCCGTGGCTGAAGGCGGTGCTGGTGCGCGCCGGCAATTTCACGCTTTATCACCTCGCCCGCCTGCCGACGCACGACGCCAGCAACGGCTTCCGGCTGTTTTCGCGGCGGGCGGTCACGCAGATCCCGATCGAATCGACCGAGGGCTTCTGCTACAGCATCGAGCTGCTGGTGAAAGCGCACCGGCTCGGCTGGCGCATCGGCGAGGTGCCGGCGCGCTGGTTCGAGCGCGCGCACGGCGCCAGCCGCTTCAAGGTGCTGCAATGGCTGCCGAGCTATCTGCGCTGGTACTTCTATGGCTTCGCCACGACTTTTCTCGGGCGCGGGCCGTTTGAGATCGGCCCGGCGAAAGCGGCGCCGGCCGGCGACGCGCGCGCCGACGGGAAGCGCTAGCCATGGCTGAGATCCGCGTCGGCATCGTCGGCTGCAATTACGGACGCAGCGTGCTGCTGCCGGCGTTCCGCGCCGACGCGCGTGCCAAGGTGGTGGCGCTGGCGGGGACCGATGCGGCGCGCGCGGCGGCGCTGGCACGCGAGGCGGGCGTGGCGCGCGGGCTTGGCGACTGGCGCGCGCTGGTCGATGACAAGGACGTCGACGCGGTGGCGATCGCCACGCCGCCGGCCGCGCAGGCCGAGATCGCGATCGCCGCGCTGGAAGCCGGCAAGCCGGTGTTCGCCGAGAAACCGATGGCCGCGACGCTTGCCGACGCGCGCGCCATGCTGCGCGCGGCGGACAAGGCCCGTCTGCCGGCGATGATCGATCTCGATTTCCACCAGATCGCGACGCTGGCAGCGCGCCAAGCACCTGCTCGACGACGGCGCCATCGGCGTCTTGCGTCATATCGCCGTGCATTGGCAGGTGGAGAATTATTCGACGCGCATGCGCGCGCGCAACTGGAAGACATTGAGCGGGGACGGCGGCGGCGTGCTCGGCAATTTCGTTTCGCATTGCCTGCATTATCTCGAATGGTTCGGCGGGCCGGTGACGCGGCTGTCGGCGCGGCTCGGCGGCCTGCCGGGCGACGCCGACCTGCAGACCACCGCGGCCATGGCGTTCGACTTCGCGGGCGGGCATATGGCGAGCCTGGCGATGAGCTGCGCCTCCTATCTGGGCGGCGGCCACCGCGTCGAGCTTTACGGCGAGGACGGCACGCTGGTGCTGAGCAATTCGACCGGCGACTACATGCGCGGCTTCGAACTGTGGCAAGGGCGGCGGCCGGCGGCGGCGCTGGCGCAGGTGCCGATCGAGGACCCCGACGACGCGCGCTATCCGGACGGCCGCATCGCGCCGGTGTCGCGGCTGGTCAAGATCTTCTTCGACGCGATCGAGAATGGCGGCGCGGCCGAGCCGGATTTCGCGGCGGGTTACCGCGTGCAGCAATTGATCGCGGCCGCGCAGCGCTCGCACCGGGAAGGCGCGGCGATCGACGTGGCGCCGGCCCAAATGGAGGCCGAGGCGTGAGCCGCATCCTGGTCACCGGCGGCTCAGGCTTCATCGGCTCCGCCCTGGTGAAGGCGCTGGTGGCCGCCGGCAATAAAGTGCGCGTGCTCGACGACAATTCGCGCGGGTCACCCCGGCGGCTGCGCGAGGTCGCAAACGACATCGAGTTCATCGCCGGCGACGTGCGTGATGCGGACGCCGTGACGCAGGCCGCGCAAGGTATGGACGAAGTGCATCATCTCGCCTTCGTCAACGGCACCGAGTTCTTTTACACCATGCCGGAGCTGGTGCTCGACGTCGGCGTGCGCGGCATGGTCAACGTGCTCGATGCCTGCCGCAAAGCCAATGTCGGCACGCTGGTGCTGGCCTCCTCGTCGGAGGTCTATCAGACGCCGCCGCAGGTCCCGACCGCGGAGGACGTTCCGCTGGTGGTGCCGGACGTGATGAACCCGCGCTATTCCTACGGCGCCGGCAAGCTGATCAGCGAGGTGATGGCGGTCAATTACGGCCGCAAATTTTTCGAGCGCGTGCTGATCTTCCGCCCGCACAATGTCTACGGGCCGGACATGGGATGGGAGCACGTCATCCCGCAATTCGCCCTGCGCCTGAAGCGGCTCGCCGACGCGCAAGCCTCGGGCGCGTTGCGCTTCGAGATCCAGGGCACCGGCGCAGAGACGCGCAGCTTCTGCTTCATCGACGATCTGGTGGCCGGCGTCATGGTCATGCGCGAGAAGGGCGAGCATCTCGGCATCTATCATGTCGGCACCATGGAGGAGGTGGCGATCGCGGAACTGGCGCGGCGCATGGCCAATCTCGCCGGGCGCGAGATCGAGCTGGTGGCCGGGCCGCTGCAGGCCGGCGGCACGCCGCGGCGCTGTCCCGATATTTCGAAATTGGCGCGGCTGGGCTATAAGCCCGCCGTGCCGCTCGAGGTCGGGCTTAAAGACCACGCTCGACTGGTACTGGCGCAATGCGGCGATGGCGCCGAAGCCGTAACGCTCGCTTTTCGTCATTCCGGGGCGCGGCCGAAGGCCGCGAACCCGGAATCCATAATCCCGGCGCTGCGGAGTATGGATTCCGGGTCCGCTCGCTTCGCTCGCGTCCCGGAATGACAGTGTGAAATGAGGAGACTGACAGCCTTGCGTCCCAGCAAAGTCGCGCGCGCCGCCGGCACCGGGGCAAGCGTTCCGATCGAATGCTGCCAGGCCTGCGGCCACGCGCCGCTCGACGACGTGTTGTCGCTCGGCTACATGCCGCCGGTGAACCAGATGGTGGCGATCGGCAGCGTGCCGCATCAGCAGCCCTGGTTCCCGACCAATCTCCTGCATTGCCGCAACTGCGACCTGGTGCAGCTCGGCCTGGCGGTCGATCCGGCCATCATCTTTCCGCCGGAATACCCCTACACCAGCGGCACCACCAAATTGCTGCGCGACAATTTCGCCGAGCTGCAGCGCGAGTCGGCCGCCATGCTGGGCTTGACCAAGAACGATCTGGTGGTGGACATCGGCTCGAACGACGGCACGTTGTTGTCCAATTTCAAGAACGGCGGTCACCGCGTGCTCGGCATCGAGCCGACCGACGTCGGCGACATCGCCAACTCGCGCGGCATCCCGACGCTCAAGCGCTATTTCGGCGTCGACGTCGCGCGCGAAGTGGTGAAGGAGCACGGAGCCGCCAGCGTGGTCACCGCGGCCAATTGCTTTGCGCATATGGAGGACGTGCACGCCATCGTCGACGGCATCGTCGCGATGCTGAAGGAGGACGGCGCCTTCATCTCCGAGTCGCATTATTTAATCCCGCTGCTCGACACGCTGCAATACGACACGGTCTATCACGAGCACCTGCGCTATTATTCGGTGGCGAGCCTCAAACACCTGCTCGAGATGCACGACATGGAAATCTTCCATGCCCGGCCGATCCCCAGCCACGGCGGCTCGATCCGCGTCTACGCCGCGCGCCACGGCAGCCACACGGTGCAGGATTCGGTGCGGCGCATGCTGGCGGCCGAGCCGCGCGGCGAAGCCATGAGCAAGCGCTTGGCCGCCTTCCGGCGCGACGTGGTGCTCTCGAAACTCAGGCTGTTGTCGATGCTGCGCGAGTTGAAGGAGCAGGGCAAAAGCATCGCCGGCATTTCGGCGCCGTCGCGCGCCAGCACGCTGGTCAATTATGTCGGGCTCGACGAAGGCATCATAGATTATGTCTGCGAAATCCCCGGCTCGCTCAAGATCGGCAAATGCATGCCGGGCACGGCGATCCCCGTCGTGGACGAGGCGCGCCTGTTCGAGGACCAGCCCGACTGCGCGGTGGTGTTCTCCTGGCATATCGCGGACGAGCTGGCGCCCAAGCTGAGGGCCAAGGGCTTCCGCGGCCAGTTGATTACGCCGCTGCCGGCGCCGCGGGTGCTGTGATGGATCAGGCCGTGGACCCGCAATCGCAGAACAAGGCGAAGGAGATCGCCTTCTTCGACCGCTTCGCCGCGGCCGACGATTACGACGTGTTCCAGCCGCAGGCGAAGGCGCGCATCATGGACGCCTTCGCGCGGCTGAGCCGGCTCGGCGCCGGCGCGCACGTACTCGACGTCGGCTGCGGCTCAGGCACCTTCACCGGGCTCTTGGCCGAGCGCGGCTACCGGGCGAGCGGCATCGACATTTCCTCCAAGCTGATCGCGTTGGCGCGGCGGAAATTCGGGACAATCGACTTCCACGAGGGCGATGCCGAGAACCTGCCGTTCGAGGCGGGCACGTTCGACGGCGTGCTGCTCTCCGGCCTGGTGCATCATTTTCCCGACCCGCGCCGGCTGGCGGCGGAAACCGCCCGCGTGCTCAAGCCGGGCGGCCGCTTCATGGCCTTCGACCCCAACCGGATGAACCCCTTCATGTGGCTCTATCGCGACCGCACGTCGCCATTCTATAGTCCGCTCGGGGTCACCGAGAACGAGCGGCCGGTGCTGGCCGCGCAGGTGGCGCAAGTCTTTCGCAACGAGGGCTTTCGGGTGCGAACCAATTATCTCGCCGGCCTGCCCTACCGCTACGTCGCCTCGCAGCGCACGCGGGCGATGCTGCCGGTCTATAATTTCATCGACAACGCCATCTTCAAGCTCGCGATCATGAAGCCGTTTCGTCCCTTCGTGCTGACCAGCGGGGAAAAGCCGCGATGACCGTGCGGCCCGATATCGCCGCCGCCGAGGCGCCGACCACCATCGAGAACGCCGACGTAACGGTCGTCGGCGGCGGCGGCCATGTCGGCATTCCGCTGGTGCTGGCGCTGGCGGAAGCGGGCCTGCGCGTCAACGTCAACGACCTCAACCGCGCCACGCTCGCCACGCTCGAAAACGGCAAGCTGCCCTATGTCGAGCACGGCGCCGAAAGCGTGCTGGCCAAGGCGCTGGCCGGCAAGCGGCTGGTGTTCACCGACGCCTCGACACGCATCTCGACCGGCGGTCCGGTGATCGTCACCATCGGCACGCCGATCGACGAATTCCTCAACCCGGTGCGCCGCGTGGTGCAGGAATGCATCGACGCATTGCTGCCGACGCTCAAGGACGGTCAGCTCATCGTGCTGCGCTCGACCGTGTTCCCCGGCACCACCGACTGGCTGGCGTCGTATCTAGCGGACAAGGGCCGCCGGCTGAAGGTGGCGTTCTGCCCCGAACGCGTCGTGCAGGGCTTTGGGCTGAAGGAGCTGCGCGAGATGCCGCAGATCGTCAGCGGCACGACGCCAGAAGCCGAACGCGAAGCGGCCGCGCTGTTCGAGCGCATCGCGCCGGAAGTGGTGGCGGTCAAGCCGCTTGAAGCCGAATTCGCCAAGCTGTTCGCGAACGCCTATCGCTATATCGAGTTCGCCGCCACCAACGAATTCTACCTGATCGCCAAGTCGGCGGGCGTCGACTATCAGAACGTGCTCGCGGCGATGAAGCAAAATTATCCGCGGCTGAAGAGCATCCCGCGCCCCGGCTTCGCCGCCGGTCCGTGCCTGGTCAAGGACACCATGCAGCTCTCGGCCTTCGCCAGCAACCGCTTCGGGCTTGGCAACGCCGCCCTGCTGATCAACGAGGGCCTGGTGCTGCACGTGATCGACGACATCAAGCGGCGCTACGATCTGCCCAAGACAACCATCGGCCTGCTCGGCATGGCGTTCAAGGGCGAGAGCGACGACATCCGTGCCTCGCTCAGCTACAAGTTCAAGAACATGCTGAGTGGGCAGGCGCGCGCCGTGCTGACCACCGATCACTTCGTCACCACCGATCCGGAACTCAAGCCGCTCGACGAGGTGATCGCCAAGAGCGATCTCCTGATCCTGTGCGCGCCGCACGCGGCCTACGCGCAAGCCGACTTCAAGGGCAAGCCGGTGTTCGACGTCTGGGGCCATCTGGAAGGCCCGAACGTCATCCGATGACGGGCGATTGGCCGAAGATCGTCAGCCGCCGCGCGACCCGCGTGTCGCCCTGGATGGAGATCATCGAGCGCGGGGTCGAGTTCACTGAAGGCGCGGCGCCGGAGCTTTATCACGCGGTCGGCCAGCAAGATTACATCGCGATCGTCGCGCGCACGCCGGACGGGCAGTTCCCGATCGTGCGGCAGTACCGGCCGGCGCTCGAGCGCTTCACCTGGGAATTGCCGGCCGGCATGGTGGACGCAGGCGAAAGCCCGCAGGCCTGCTGCGCGCGCGAATTGCAGGAGGAGACCGGCTTTGCCGCGCGCAAGGTTCATGCGCTCGGCTCTTTCGCGCCCTGCACCGCCCGGCTGTCGAACCGGGTGCATTCGTTCTTTGTCGAGACCGGCGAGCGCGGGCAGCCGAGCGAGGCCGGCATAGAACTGCGCCTGGTCGGCCCGGCCGAACTGGCGGCGCTGATCCTGTCGGGCGAATTCGTGCTGCAACTGCATATCGGCGCCTTGCTGCTGGCCGGCTTGCGCGGCTTTATCGACCTCGGAACGCTGAAGGCCGGCCAATAGAGCCGGCGAGCCTTTGACCGAGGTCAAGGTATTCAGTCTGGAATGCGACGAATCTCGCCTCGACAAACCCCCTGGAAGCCTTCTAAAAAGGGGTACCGCGCGGGGCGGGAAAGAAGAAAACTGCATGAATTACAAGGATTTTTTCGCGTCGGCCCTGGACCGTCTGAGGGAAGAGCGGCGCTATCGCGTGTTCGCCGATCTGGAGCGGATCGCCGGGCGCTTCCCACATGCCGTGTGGCATTCGCCGGCCGGCCGGCGCGACGTCGTGATCTGGTGCTCCAACGACTATCTCGGCATGGCGCAACATCCCAAAGTGGTTGGTGCCATGGTGGAGACCGCCGCCCGCATGGGCACCGGCGCCGGCGGCACCCGCAACATTGCCGGCACCAACCATCCGCTGGTCGAGCTCGAGCGCGAGCTCGCCGGCCTGCATGACAAGCCGGCGGCGCTGGTGTTCACCTCGGGTTATGTCTCCAACCAGACCGGCATCCCGACCATCGCCAAGCTGCTGCCGAACTGCCTGATCCTGTCGGACGCGCTCAACCACAATTCCATGATCGAAGGCGTGCGCCAGTCGGCTTGCGAGAAGCAGATCTGGCGGCACAACGATCTCGCGCATCTCGAAGAGCTGTTGCAAGGCCGCCGATCCGGCGCGGCCGAAGCTGATCGTGTTCGAGAGCCTCTATTCCATGGACGGCGACGTCGCGCCGGTGCATGCGATCTGCGATCTGGCCGAGCGCTACAACGCCATGACCTATGTCGACGAGGTGCACGCGGTCGGCATGTATGGTCCGCGCGGCGGCGGCATCTGCGACCGCGACAACGCGATGAGCCGCGTCGACGTGATCGAGGGCACGCTGGCGAAAGCGTTCGGCTGCCTAGGCGGCTATATCGCCGGCTCCGCCGAAATGGTGGACGCGGTGCGCTCCTACGCGCCCGGCTTCATCTTCACCACGGCGCTGCCGCCGGCGATCTGCGCGGCGGCGACCGCCGCCATCCGGCACCTGAAGACCTCGAGCTGGGAGCGCGAGCGCCATCAGGACCGCGCCGCGCGCGTCAAAGCGGTGCTCAACGCCGCCGGCTTGCCTGTCATGCCAAGCGACACCCATATCGTGCCGGTGCTGATCGGCGACGCCGAGAAGTGCAAGGCGGCGAGCGACCTGCTGCTGGCCGAGCACGGCATCTATATCCAACCGATCAATTATCCGACCGTGCCGCGCGGCATGGAGCGCCTGCGCATCACGCCCTCGCCCTACCACGACGACGCGCTGATCGATCGGCTGGCGGAAGCGCTGGTCGACGTGTGGGAGCGGCTCGGCCTGCCGAGCCGCGAGCGGCGACAAGCGGCGGAGTAGTCCTTGTCATTCCGAGGCGCGGGCGAAGCCCGCGAACCCGGAATCCAGAGATCCCTAGCAAAGACTTTCGTGTCGCCCCGGATTCCGGGCTCGCACGCTTACGCGTGCGCCCCGGAATGACAGCCGATAAACACCGGCCTAGCCTCTCGTCCACTGGCCTGCGATGATCCCGACCGAAACGCAAAGGGGACGCCCGCATGGCCACCGTCAACCGCCAGGTCCGTCTGAAATCGCGGCCGCACGGCATTCCGCAGGCCGAGCATTTCGACCTCGCCGAGGCGCCGGTGCCGGAGCCCGCGCCCGGCCAGATCCTGGTGCGCAACGAATTCCTCTCGGTCGAGCCGGCCATGCGCGGTTGGGTGTCGGCGGTCGCCAATTATTCGGAGCCGGTCGGCATCGGCGAGGTGATGCGCGCCTTCGCGGCCGGCAAGGTCGTGGCCTCGCGCCACCCGGGCTACGCCGAGGGCGATGCGGTGATGGGCATGCTGGGCTGGCAGGACTACGCGGTCACCGACGGCGCCGCCATCACGCGCAAAGTCAAGGAGACCGACCTGCCGCTGTCGCTGTCGCTCGGCGTGCTCGGGCTGAACGGCATCACCGCCTATTTCGGCCTGCTCGACCTCGGTGAGCCGCGGCCGGGCGACACCGTGGTGGTCTCGACCGCCGCCGGCGCGGTCGGCTCGGCGGTCGGCCAGATCGCCAAGCTGATGGGCTGCCGCACCGTCGGCGTCACCGGCGGGCCGGTCAAGCTCAAGCTGTGCCTGGAGGAGTTCGGCTACGACGCGGCGATCGACTACAAGGCGGGCGACGTCGGCAAGGCGCTGGCCGAGGCCTGCCCGCGCGGCGTCGACGTCTATTTCGATAACACCTCCGGCGCGATCAGCAACGCGGTGCTGGCGCAGCTCGCGCTGCATGCGCGCGTGGTGATCTGCGGCACCGCGTCGATTTCAAGCTGGGATCCGTGGCCCTTGGGGCCGCGCGTCGAGCGGCATCTGCTGGTCAAGCGGGCGCGCATGAGCGGGCTGATCGTGTTCGACTTCCAGCACCGCTACGAGGAGGCGGTGGCGCGGCTGGCGGACTGGGTGCGCGCGGGCAAGCTCAACTATCGCGAGGAGATCGTCGACGGCATTGAGCGTGCGCCCGGCTCGATCGCCGAGCTTTACCGCGGCGAGAATCTCGGCAAGCGGCTGATCCATCTGCGCGGCTGAACACATTTCGAATCATCAATCATTCCGGGTCCAGCGCGGAGCCTTCATCGGGCCGCGCTTAGCGTGGACGTTCGCGCTGTCCCGGAATGACAGAAAATCAATCCTGGAAGGTCGGGGGCTTGCGCGGCGCTTTGAGCGCGCTCGCCGGCGCGCGCGCAAGCCGGCGCGCGATCAGCGGCATCACCAGCGACACGAACATCACGCGCACGACGTGGTGAGCGCCGACATAGACCGGGTCGAGATGCAGCGCGAGCGCGAGCAGCATCATGGCGTCGACCGAGCCGGGCGCGTAGGCGATCATCACTTCCGGGATCGGCAGGCCCAGCATGTTGACCGGCAAAGCGGCGAAGACTCCGGCGATGACCACCGCCACCGCGAAACAGCCGAAACCGGCGGCGAGGTAGTTGGCGAGCAGCCGCAGCGGCGTGTTGGCAAAGCGCGCGCCGATCACGGCGCCGAGCGTGACCATCGCCATATTGGCGACCCAGGGCGGCACATGGGCATGGATCAGCCCGCTGCCGTGCAAACCGGCCGAGGCGAACAGGGCGCCGAACAGCAGCCCGCCCGGAAAGCGGATGCGGAAGGCGATGAGCCCCACCACGGTCGAGACCGCCACCAGGATCGCCAGCTCGCCGGCGACCGCGAAACTCAACGGCCCGTTGCCGGGGCGCACGGCATGACCGGCCATGCCGAGCAGCGCGAGCCCCGACGGCAGGCCGACCGCGATGATCACCACCCGCAGGGTCTGCACGATGGCGATGGCGCGCAGATCGGCGTCGAGCTCGGCCGCCACCACCAGCACCTGCGACATGCCGCCGGGCGAGCAGGCAAGATAAGCCGACAAGGGCCGCCAGCGGTGCACCAGATAGAGATAGACCGCGCCGCCCAGGCTGACGCAGGCCATGGCGACGATCAGCATGGCGATGCTGACCGGATAGTTCGCCACGCCGCGCAGCGTCGCGGGCGTCACCACCGCGCCGAGCGAGATGCCGATGACGACGTAGATCGCGCGCGTCAACAACTGCGGCATCAGCAGCGGCCGGCCCATGAACGCGGCCGCCGCGGTGGTCAGGATGGCGCCCGAGAGATAGCCGGCCGGCATGCCGGCGAGGCCGAGCGCAATGCCGCCCACGGCGGCGATGGCAAGCGTCTCGGCGACGTTGCGGAGGGCGGCGGTGCGGCGGGCGGCGGGCACGGGGTGCGATCAATGCCGCGCGCCGAGCGCCGCGTCAAATCGCGGCTGCCATTCCACTACGTCATTCCGGGCCGCCGCGGAGCCGTCATCGGGCCGCGCTAAGCGCGGCCCCGTTGGGCGCGCCCCGGAATGACGAAGAAAAATTTTAAAACAACAAATCTCGCGTCAGCGAATTCGAGATGGCGCACCGCACCGAGCGCCGCGCGTAAGTCTTTGCGCTGCGCGCGCGAGAGCCGCTTAATCGCGACCTTGTTGCTCGGCGGCAGGCCGGCCTGCATGTCGGCGATCTGTTGCTCGAGGATGAGATCGAGGAACAGCGCTTGCGCCTCGCCAAGCGCCTCGAGGTCGTGCTGGCCGCGGCCGAGCGCGGCGACGGCAGCCAGCCGCGCCGGCGTCGAGCGCTCGAGCAGGTGATAACGCACCGCCAGGACGCGCGCGGTGCCGACGATGCCGAACAAGCCGACCTTTTTGAGATCGATACGGCCGTTGTCGGTGCGCAAGCCGCCGAACAAATTGAGCCCGGGCGGCATTTCGCCGGGCGCATCCGCCAGCAGCTTGGCGAAGACCGCATTGCCTTGCGCGGCATCGAAGCCGGCCCGCCATAGCTCCTGCGCCAGCGCGGCGTCGCCATAAACGCCGATGAGATCGAAGAAGATATCGACCGAGAGCAGGTCGGCGGGATTGGAGCGCGAAATCCACTCGGCCACCCGCGTGCGCCAGGTGGCGAGCGAGCCGCGCCATTTTGCATTGCTTCCCATCACGCCGCCGTCGCAATAGCGCACGCCGGTCTCGTGCAGGATGTCGGCGACCATGCCGCCGAACGCCGCGAACCAGATGTCGGCGGCGCCGCCCGGCTGCCCTTCCGCGAATACGATGGCATTGTCCTGATCCATGGCGAGCAGGCTCTCGCCGCGGCCGCCGGAGCCGAGCACGCACAGCGCATAAGGACAGGGCGCACCGCCCTGCCCGGCTTCCTGCAGGCGGCGCTCGGCCAGCACGCCGGCGCGCCGGGTGAGCGCGCCGAGCTCGCGCGAGATCACGGCGGCGATGTCGCGGCCGCTCACGTCTTCCGCCAGCAGGGCGCCGGCGGCCTGCGGCAGCCGCGCCCAGGCCGCGGCCAGTGCCGGCACGTCGTCGGCCCGGTCGAGGCTATCGCCGAGAATCGTCGCCTCCTGCGCGCGCAGCCGCAACAGGTCGCGCGAGGTGACGATGCCGCAAATCTCGCCATTCTCGTTTTCGACGCCGAGATGGCGAAAGTTGAAGCGGCTCATGAGGCTGAGCGCGCGATAGACGAAGGCGCCGGCCGGCACCGCCACCAGCGGTTTGCTGGCAAAGGCGCCGACCGGCCGCGCCAGCGCCTCGGCCCCGTGGGCGGCGACCGCGCGCAGCGCATCGCGCTCGGTGACAATGCCAGTGTCGCGCGCGTGCATCGGGCGGCCGTCATCCTTCGCCGGCATGAGCAGCGACGAGATCTTGTCCCGCGCCATGCGTTGCAGCGCGTCGCCGAGCGAGGCGTCGGCGGCGATGGATTGCGGCGACGCGCTCATCACATCGGACACGCGATGGCGGTAGGGATAGGAGTCGATGCGCGCGAAGGCAGGCTCGCGGCGCTCAGCGGGCGCCGCCACCGCTTGCTCCCAGCCGGCGCGGTGCTGATCTTCAAGCACATGGGTGAGCGCCAGGCAGGCCTGCTCGGCTTCGGCCAAGGTGCGGATATTGCCCTCGCGCAGCTTGGGGATGAGCGCGAGGAAAATCCTGCCCGTCAACTCGGCATCGCCGAGCGCCGAATGGCGGCCTTCGACCGTGACGCCGAGCCAGCTCGCCAGATGCTCGAGCGTATAGCCGTTGAGATTGGGCGCGATCACCTGCGCCAGTAGATTTGTGTCGAGCGTGCGCGGTTGGCGCCAGGAGAGTCCGGCGCGCGCACATTCGCGCTTGAGCACGGCAAGATCGAAACCGAGCGTATGGCCGATCAGCACGCAGCCGGAGAGCGCACCGGCGAATTCCGGCCAGACCGCGGCGAAACCCGGCGCGTCCGCCACCATAGCGTCGTCGATCTTGTTGATGAGGGTCGCGGCTGGCGGGATCGGCTCGCCCGGATGCACCAGCCGGCGCAGCGCCGCCTTCTCGTTCAGCTTGCCGCCGGCGAGCGGCAGCGCGCCGATTTCGACCACGCGCGCCTTGGCGGGATCGAGCCCGGTCGTCTCGGTGTCGATGACGAAGGCATCGAGCGCGATCAGCGGTGTGGCGTTATTGACGATGGCCATGGGCCCCCCGCCCCGGCGGCGTTTCCGGCCAATTGCGGCGATGCCGGGCAGCCGCGCTTTTGCCCGATAAACGGGGCTTTTCGAGCGGGCGCGGGTCCCGGCGGGCCACGATGGACCCGGTGTCCATTCTATGTTGAGTTGCCAGGCGGTACACTACTTTAGGCGGGGTTCCGCCGGGAAATGCCGGGCGCAAGCCCCGGTTTCGGAGTGTGCATGCTGCAGGGTTGGGTCGTCATCGCGGTGGCGCTTGCCTATATCGGGCTCTTGTTCCTGGTGGCGAGCTATGGCGACCGCACGCGCGGGCTCGGGCGCGACGGCCGCGGCCGGCTGCTGATCTACCCGCTGTCGCTGGCGATCTACTGCACGTCGTGGACCTTCTTCGGCTCGGTCGGATCGGCCTCGCGCACCGGCTACGAGTTTCTCACCATCTATATCGGCCCGGTGCTGATGATCGGCCTGTTTTCGCCGCTGATCGCGCGCATCGTGCGGCTGGCGAAGGCGCAGAACATCACCTCGATCGCCGACTTCATCGCCGCGCGCTACGGCAAGGGCCAGGCGGTGGCGGCGACGGTGGCGCTGATCGCCATCGTCGGCATGGTTCCCTATATCGCGCTGCAGCTCAAGGCGGTGTCGTCGTCGCTCGAGACCATCATCGGCCATGTCTCGCCCGGCGCCGACGCGACGCGCCCGGTGCTCGGCGACATCTCGCTGTTCGTGGCGCTGCTGATGGCGACCTTCGCGGTGCTGTTCGGCACCCGCCATATCGACGCCACCGAGCACCAGGACGGCTTGATGCTGGCGATCGCCACCGAATCGCTCGTCAAGCTGTTCGCCTTCCTCGCGGTCGGCACCTTCGTGACCTTCTGGATGTTCGGCGGCCCGGGCGCGCTGCTCGCCGCCGCCAAGGCCGAGCCGAACACCGCCGCCATCTTCACGCGCAGCCCGGCGCTCGACACTTTCCTCGCCACCACGCTGTTGTCCTTCGTGGCGATCATCCTGTTGCCGCGCCAGTTCCACGTCGCGGTGGTGGAGAACAACAACGAGGGCGAAATCAAGCGCGCGGCCTGGCTGTTCCCGCTCTATCTCCTGCTGATCAACCTGTTCGTGGTGCCGATCGCGCTCGCCGGCTTGCTGACCTTCTCGAAAGGCGAGGTCGACAGCGACATGTTCGTGCTGGCGCTGCCGCTGCAGGCCGGCTCCAACATATTGACCATTGCCGCCTTCGTCGGCGGCTTGTCGGCGGCAACCGCCATGGTGATCGTGGAATCGGTCGCGCTCTCGATCATGGTGTCGAACGACCTGATCATTCCGCTGGTGCTGCAACGGCGCGAGACGCTGATTTCGCGCCGCGAGAATATCGGCTCGCTGCTCTTGATGGTGCGGCGGCTCGCGATCTTCGGGCTGCTGCTGCTGGCCTATATGTATTACCGCTCGGCCGGCGACGCGCAGCTCGCCTCGATCGGGCTGTTGTCGTTCGCGGCGGTCGCGCAACTGGCGCCGGCCTTCTTCGGCGGGCTGCTGTGGCGGCGCGCCACCGCCGGCGGCGCCATCGCCGGCATGACCGCTGGCATCCTGGTGTGGGCCTATACCATGCTGCTGCCGACCTTCGCCGACATCGGCATGGTCGGAAAGCACATTCTGACCGACGGGCCCTGGGGCATCGCGCTGTTGCGGCCGCAACACCTGTTCGGGCTCGATCTGGCGCCGCTGGTGCACGGCGTGGTCTTTAGCTTGGCCGTCAACATCCTGTGCTATGTCGGCTTCTCGCTGCGCAGGGAGCCGACGCCGATCGAGCGGCTGCAGGCTAATCTGTTCGTGCCCTCGGAATTGACGCCGATCGCGCCGAGCTTCCGGCTGTGGCGCTCCTCGGTGACGGTGGAGGAATTGACCACCACGGTTGCGCGCTATCTCGGCGAGGAGCGCACGCGCACCGCCTTCGAAAATTTCGCCGCCAGCCAGCGCATCAGCCTCGAGCGCAAGGAGGACGCCGACTTCCGGCTGGTGCGCTATGCCGAGCATATCCTGGCTTCCGCCATCGGCGCCGCGTCCTCGCGCCTGGTGCTGTCGCTCTTGCTGCGCAAACGCACCGTCTCCACCAAGGCGGCGCTCAAGCTGCTCGACGACGCCAACGCCGCCATCCAGTACAACCGCGAGATCCTGCAGACCGCGCTCGACCACGTGCGCCAGGGCATCGCGGTGTTCGACAAGGACCTCGAGCTGATCTGCTGGAACCGGCAGTTCGGCGAAATCCTCGACTTGCCGCCGAGCCTGATCCGCGTCGGCAGCGGACTCGCCGAGATCCTGCGCTTCAACGCGTTGCGCGGCGACATGCCACCCGACGGTATCGACGAATTCGTGCACAGCCAACTCGCGCGCTATATCGAGGGCCACGAGCCGTTCCCGGAGCGCTTCGCCGAGCCCGGCATGGTGATCGAGGTGCGCGCCAACCGCATGCCGGACGGCGGCATCGTCAGCACCTTCACCGACATCACCGCCAGCGTGGCGGCGGCCGAAGCGCTCGAACGATCGAACGAGACGCTGGAACAGCGCGTGCGCGAGCGCACCGAGGAGCTCACCCGCCTCAACGCCGCGCTGGCAAGGGCCAAAGGCGAGGCCGACGCCGCCAATATCTCCAAGACCAAGTTCCTGGCGGCTGCGAGCCACGACATCTTGCAGCCGCTCAACGCCGCCCGCCTCTACGTCACCAGCCTGATCGAGCGGACCGGCCGCGAGGACACGCGGCTGATCGACAATGTCGACGCCTCATTGGAAGCGGTCGAGGAAATCTTCGGCGCGCTGCTCGACATCTCGCGGCTCGACACCGGCGCCATGCGGCCCGAGCTCATGAGCTTCCGCATCGACGAATTGATGCGGCAGATCGAGTTGGAATTCGCCCCGCTCGCCGACGCCAAGGGGCTCGACCTGACCTTCGTGCCGTCATCGGCGGTGGTGCGCGCCGACCGGCGCCTGCTGCGCCGGCTGGTGCAGAACCTCGTCTCCAACGCCATCAAATATACGCCCGCGGGGCGCGTGCTGGTCGGCTGCCGGCGGCGCGGCGACAACCTGCGCATCGACGTCTACGACACCGGCGTCGGCATCCCGCACGATAAGCAGCGCGACATTTTCGAGGAATTCCACCGGCTCGATGCCGGCGCCAAGATCGCGCGCGGGCTCGGCCTCGGGCTGTCGATCGTCGAACGCGTGGCGCGCGTGCTGGGCGGCGCGGTCGAGGTTTCCTCGCGCGTCGGGCACGGCTCGCATTTCTCGATGACGGTGCCGCTGTCGAGCGCGGTGCCGATCGAGCTGCCGGCGCGCGAGCACGCGCGCGTCGATGCGAGCCAGCTCGCCGGCATGACCGCCCTGTGCATCGACAACGAGCCGGCGGTGCTCGACGGCATGGAGACGCTGCTGCAAGGCTGGGGCTGCCAGGTGATCAAGGCGCCGGATCTCGACACGGCCCTGGCGGCGCTCGCGGACAGCAAGGCCGCGCCGAACGGCCTGCTGGTCGACTACCATCTCGACCGCGGCAACGGCATCGACGCCATCGCCGCGCTGCGCCAGCGCTGCGGCGACCTGCCGGCGATCCTGATCACCGCCGACCGCTCGCCCACGGTGCGCGACGAGGCGCGCGCGCAAGGCATCCAGGTGCTGCACAAGCCGATCAAGCCGGCGGCGCTGCGCGCGCTGCTGGCGCAGTGGCGGGTGCTGCGGGTGGCGGCGGCGGAGTAGAAGTTTCTCTTTTGGCGAACGCGTGCCGCAAGCGCACTTTTCCTTCTCCCCTTGTGGGAGAGGGTGCCCGAGCGGAGGCGAAGCCGAGCGAGGGCGGGTGAGGGGTCCGCGCTTGCGTTAGGCACTGACCCCTCACCCGGCTCGCGCTCGCTATCGCTCCGCGCTCGCCACCCTCTCCCAAAAGGGGAGAGGGGGAAGCGAGCGCGCCTCGCGCTCGTGTCAAACTCAATGCTTGAAGATCACCCCGCCGCCGGCGCCTGCTGCGGCCATTGGCCGGCTTCGATCTTGGCGGCCGCGATCACGGCCTGCGTGCGGCTTTCGACGCCGAGCTTCTGCAATATGGCGGAGACGTGCGCCTTCACGGTGGCTTCCGACACGCCGAGTTGATAGGCGATCTGCTTGTTGAGCAGGCCCTCCGACAGCATCATCAGCACGCGCACCTGCTGCGGCGTCAGCGTCGCCATGCGCGACATCAGTTCGGCGGTCTCGGCATCCGAACCGGTCGAGAGATCGACGTCGGGCGGCGTCCACACCCCGCCGTCGAGCACGCGCTGGATGGCGCCGCGCATGGCCTCGACGCCGAGCGTCTTCGGGATGAAGCCGGAGGCGCCGAACTCCATGCAGCGGCGGATGGCGGTCGGGTCGTCGTTGGCCGACACCACCACAACCGGCACGCTCGGATATTGCGCGCGCATATACATGAGGCCGGAAAAGCCGCGCACGCCCGGCATCTTCAAGTCCAGGAGAACGAGATCGACGTCGCCGCCGCGGTCCAAGAGGCCGGCGACCTCGTCGAACGTGCCGGCTTCCGCGATGTCAACGCGCTCCAGCATGCCGGCAACCGCCTCGCGCAATGCACCGCGAAACAGCGGATGGTCGTCGGCGATCACCAGCCGATAGTTCGTCGCCTCGCTCAACCGAGATAACCTTTCGCACACCCCGAGGCCGCGAACCCGCAAAGCCTCACCCGCAATCTACATACCCTACTTTAGGCGGGGGCAAGATAATCGGCGAATTTCTTTTGCAGCGGCATCACGCCGCTGACTAAAAATAGTGCATCGCAGCGACAATTCCAGTTGATAGCCGCACTGCAAAACGGAAATTTTCAAGTCGTTTCAATGTATTTACGAAACATCATTAGCCAAAAGTTGTATAAGGCGAGTTCATTACGTAATGTTAACTTTAAGTGCCCGGTCCATTCGGGAAATGCGACCGGAAAACGCGGCCAGTCGGGGGGCTCCGCGTATATCCGCCACAGCCTCCTCACAACCGCACGCTCGGCCCGCGCGCAAAACGCGGGCGGAGCATTGCTTAGGGAGGCGACTGAAAGCGAATCGTCCATCCGCCGCGGTCGATGACCGGTCAACACGACGACCGAAGCGGTGAACGGTACGAAGCGATTCCGGAAAAAGAAACGAACAGGCACGCCGGCGTCGCAAGACCCGATACCGATCACATTGGTTTCCGGTCGCCATTACGTGCGGACAGCAGCGGCGCCTTCAGCGCAAGGCACGACAAAAGGAGGGAAACGACCATGGCTGCAAGCGAAGAACAGAGACGCCAACACTGGGCGAAAACGCGAAACCTGACGATCGTCATCCTGATTTTCTGGGCGATCTTCTCATTTGTGTTGCCGTGGTACGCGCACGCCCTGAACTCGATGAGCTTCATCGGCTTCCCGCTGGGCTTCTACTTCACCGCTCAAGGCTCACTGATCGCATTCGTGTTGATGATCTGGATCCAGAATTGGCTCCAGGACAAAATCGACGACGAATGCGGCATGGGCGAAGAGTAAGGGGCACACCATGGCATTCCTGCAAGGCAGACTGGTCGATAACCTCCCGAAAATCTACGGCATCTATACGGGCGGGTTCATCCTCTTCATCCTGTTGATGTCGATCCTCAGCAAGCTGGGGGCGAGCGCCGCAACGATCGGCATTCTCTTCGTCGGCTTTACGATCGCGATCTATGCGATCATCGGCTGGCTATCGCGCACCATGCAGCTCGACGCCTACTATGTGGCGGGCCGCGAGGTGCCGGCGGTCTACAACGGCATGGCAACGGCGGCCGACTGGATGTCGGGCGCCTCGTTTGTCGCGCTGGCCGGCGGCATCTATTTCGGCGGCTATGTCTATATGGCCTTCGTCGTCGGCTGGACCGGCGGCTATGTGCTGGTGAACGCCCTGATGGCGCCATACCTGCGCAAGTTCGGCTGCTACACGGTGCCCGACTTCATCGGCACTCGCTATGGCGGCAACTTCGCGCGCCTGTGCGCGGTGGTCGTTCTGGTGGTCGCTTCCTTCACCTACGTGACCGCGCAGATCAACGCCTCCGGCACCATTGCCGCGCGCGCGTTGCAAATCCCGTTCAGCGTCGGCATCTGGGTCGGCCTCGCCGCCATCCTGATGTGCTCGATGCTGGGCGGCATGCGGGCGGTGACTTGGACCCAGGTGGCGCAGTACATCGTGCTGATCATCGCCTACCTGACGCCGGTGATCTGGATGTCCAACGTACAGGGCTTCGGCATCATCCCGCACTTCTCCTACGGTGGTGCCGTGCACCGCATTCAGGAACTCCAGCCGTTGTTGAAGCTCGGGACCGCAGGCAACCGAATCGTTCAAGGGCCTCAGCACCTTGAAAACGCCGATTAATGCGACCGGCTCGACCCTGGATAGCTGGAAGTTCTTCACGCTTTGCATCTGCATGATGTGCGGCACGGCGTCCTTGCCGCATATCCTGATGCGCTACTTCACGACGCCGACCGTGCGGGCGGCGCGCAAGTCGGTGGCGTGGTCGCTGTTCTTCATCTTCCTGCTGTACTTCACCGCGCCCTGCCTGGCGACGCTGACCAAGCTGCAACTGCTCGATCCGCATCTGCCGACCGCCATCATCGGCAAGCCGTTTGCCGAGGTGGCCAACTTGGCGTGGATCAAAAACTGGGCGGCCGTTGGGATGTTGCATATTTCCGACAGCAATCATGACGGAATCCTGCAGCTCAACGAGTTCTTCATGCGGCCGGACATCGTCGTGCTGGCAACGCCCGAAATGGCGGGTCTTCCGTACGTGATTTCCGGCCTCGTCGCCGCCGGCGGTTTGGCGGCGGCCATGTCGACGGCCGACGGGTTGCTGCTGGCGATCGCCAACGCGCTCAGCCACGACCTGTACTACAAGATGATCGATCCGAATGCGGACAGCCGGCTACGCCTCATCGTGGCCCGCGTCTTTCTGGTCTTCATCGGCGTGGCGGCGTGCGCAATCGCATCGCTCCAGCTCACCGGCATTCTCGGCGCGGTGGCATGGGCATTCGACTTCGCGTGCTCCGGCCTCTTCTTCCCGCTCATCATGGGCGTATGGTGGAAACGGGCCAACCGCGAAGGCGCGATCGCAGGCATGGTCTGCGGCTTCGTGGCCGGGGCCGGCTACCTCTGGTGGGTCGAACACGGCGGCGCGCTGTTGTTCGCAATCGACCATCTGCGGTTCGGCATGATCGGCATGCCGGTCAGCCTGGTCGCCATGGTGGCGGTCACCCTGATGACGCCGGAGCCCGACGCGGAGACGCAGAGGATGGTCGACGAGGTCCGCGTGCCCACCGGCGGCACGATCCTCGCTCAGACCCACTGACGTCTAAGCAACCAATCGTGAGGGGCGGGAAAATTTCCCGCCCCTCATTTTTTTGCGGGGCATGCTAAAACACGCCATGGAAAATCCGCTCGCCATCTTTCCAATCTGGGTCGTCGCGATCGACTACGTGCTCGGCATCATCATGTGGACGCTGATCGGGCGGACCGCGATGGGCTTCTTCCTGCCGGAGGATTCGAGCTTCTTCTTCATGCGGTTTTTTGTTCGGGCGACCAATCCGCTGCTTAAAATTTTCTCGCCGATCACGCCGAGCTTCCTGCTGGACCCGCTGGTCCCACTCTACGTCGCCTGGTTCTTCTTCATGATCCGGTTCTATCTGATGCCGTGGCTGCTCGGCTATTCGGTGATGGGCATGCTCTCCTTCCCGCTGGAAGGCGAAGTCGCCCACATGATCTATCATTACCTCAACAGAGCGCCGTAGCGCCGGGGCGTTCGATCAGCCGGCCGGGTGACGCGCCCAGTCGGCGGCGACCGCGCCCGCATCGAGCCGCTTGTTGAATTGCTCGCGAATGTCGCGCCAGGCGAACTTGACCGAGTTCTCGACGACCTCGCTGTCGAATTTTTTCAGGTTCTCGGCGATCGGCGCCCATCGCACCAGCATCTGCGGACTGCGCGTGAAATTGTCCGGCTGGCGCGCACCGCGTTGCCAGTCGGTCGCGCCGAGCCGGCGCTCGAATTCGTCGATGCAATCTTGCGACGAGAACTGCGCCGGCGCATCGGCGGTATTGTCGCGCATGCCCGCCGCGTAAAAGCGCCGCGCCATCGCCGCGCGCTCGTCATTGCCGACCGGAAAACCGTAGAACGCCGTGGCGACCGCGTAGACCGTCAGATCGGACAGGCAGGCGGCAAAGACGTGAAACTTGGCGATGTTGAGCGAGGCGATGATCTTTTCGTCCTCGAACATGGCCGCGTAGCGTATGCCCATGCGCGTCTTCACATAGCCATAGAGCGTTTTCTGCGCCACATAGGCCGAGCGGGTGGCGACAAACCGCTCAAGCGCCGCAACGCTGTCGATCGGGCCAGAGTCGCGCCCGGCGCCGAGCAGAACCGCCATATTCCGCAGGAAGCCACCGGCCTTGTCCCAAAGCGAGGTCATGATGGCGATGCGGCTGGTTGGGTTGCGGGGGGTAAGCGATTGCCAGTCGCGGCGCTCAGGCGTGTGTTCACTACCAAGCGGGCGCCGGGCGAACAAGGCGCCGCCGGCCGCCCCACCGCCGGCGGCCGGCGCGGAACCGATCGGCGGCGCCGGGGTTTGGACTCCCCGAAAGGCGGCTGCCGGCGCTCTGGCACGGCGCTTGCTTTTGTTTTGGCGGGTGCTTTGGGGGACGGGTGGTTGGAAAGGAGTGACCATGAACCCCTTCTCGCGGTTCGCTTTCTTCACCGTGGCGCGCGATGCCGGCTTTGTCACGCTCGCCGCCACGATGCTGATGCTGGCCTTCAGCTTCCGGCCGGAGGTTTCCTTCGAGATCGGCGCCACCATCGCGCTGATCTTCTCCGTCGGCTTGCTGGTGCGGGTGTATTTTCTTACCGAGGAGCGGCTCGAGCGCAGCGAGGTCTGGCGCGCGCTGCCGGAGGAGCAGCGGCCGCCGGGCGAGGACGGGCGGCGCTGGGCGCGCGGGCACCTCGAAGTGCTGCTGCTGCATTTCGCCAAGGGCGCCTCGGGCTTCGCCGGCCTGCTCTATGGCTCGGCGCTGGTGATGGCGCTGGCGGGAAGCTTGGCGCAGGCCGATCCGTCGCCGTCACACCAGTTCGTGAATTCTGAGGTCCCGCAAATCGCGCTAAGATAGCCTCGCTGCGGCAGAGGGCTAACGAGCGGCAAGCGCGATATGGAACGGATGCGCCAGATCGCATTCCAGACCGTGCAGCGGGCGTGCCTGTTCAGCGCGCTGGCGATTTTTTGCCTGATGGTGGGCCTGTCCTACGATCTGAAGCTTTCATTCAAGGCCGGCGGCACCATGACCGTGCTGATGGCCGCCATCCTGATCTACAAGGCGCGCGAGGCGCGCACCAAGCCCTATCGCAAGACCGAGATGTGGCTGTATCTGCCCAAGCATTACCGGCCGCCGGACGAATATGCGCAATGGGCGAGCGCCACGGTGTTGCGCGAGACCTATCTGAATTTCGCGCTGTGGACCGCGGCCGTCGCCGTCGTCATGTGGGCGATCGCGCTCTTCATCGGTCTCAGCGGGCTGGATAGCGGCTGGCGCTAAGGCGATTTCGCCGCGCGGCTGCCGATGAACTGGAAGATCACCTCGCGGCTGTGCGGGCGGCGGCGGTGCTCGATCAGATAAATGCCCTGCCAGGTGCCGAGCTCCAGCGCGCCGCCGGTCACCGGCACGTGCAGCGACACGCCGTTGAGCATCGCCTTGACATGCGCCGGCATGTCGTCGGGGCCTTCGACGTCGTGGATCCAGGGCGCGTCTTCCGGCGCCAGCCGGTCGAGCGCGGCGATCAGATCGGCCTGCACGTCGGGATCGGCGTTCTCCTGGATGGCGAGCGAGGCCGAGGTGTGGCGCAGATAGACCAGAAGCGCGCCGTCGCCGGCCGCGGCCTGCGCGATGAAGGTTTTCGCCTGCGCGGTGATGTCGGTAAAGCCGGCGCCCGGCGTCTCGACGCGCAGCGTCGCATTGGCGATCACCTGCGGGCTTGCCGTGCGGACGGGTGAAAGCCGGCCTGCCATGCTCATTCAGGTCCGCGACACCCCGTTGGCGTCGTCGTCCTTGCGCAGCAGGTCCTTCTGCATGTGCTCGATCATCTCGACCAGACGATGCCAGGTGTCGGCGATGTAGCCGCGGGCGCGCGCGATGTCCTCGTGGCTCGGCAGCTTGAGCGTAATGCCGCCGGTGCGATCGCCCGGCGCCGGCGAAGGCGGCACCGTCTGCGGCGGCACCGGATGCGGCGGCGGCGGCGCGCGCAGCGCGGCGATCTCCTGCTTGAGCGCGGCGATCTCGGACTTGGCGGCGGTCACTTCATTGTGCAATTCGTCGATCTGCTTTTCCAGCGAGGCGCGGTTTTCCGGCACCGCCTCGCAGGACCAGCCTTGCGTGCGCGCCGTGCAATAGCTGATCTGGCCGGAATTGCGGTCGAGCCGCAGATAGCCGTCATCGACGCGGGTGAAATGGTAGCGGCTCGGCGGGCTGGGCGGCGCGCGATCCTGCCGCTTGGCCGCGCTCTGTTGGCTTTCGGGCGCGCTTTCGGGCGGCTTGGCCAGCTCGGCCTTCGCCGGCGCAGGCGCCGGCTGCGCTTGCGCCGGCGGCGCGGCGGGAGCCGGCGCCATTGGCGGCGGCGGCGCCTGATGCTGCACCTCGGCGGCCGGCGGCGGCGGCGCTGCCGGCAGCGCCGGCTGCGTCTGATCCTGCACCGTCAGGATGCGCGCCTGCGCCAGCGCCGGCGCGGCGGCGCAAGTCGCGGCCAAGGCAAGAACGAGCGTCACGGTCCGCATGCGGCAAAGTTCCTTTCGCATTCTCGCTCAGCCCGCGCCGAGCCTACCCCGGCGCGGCCTCGCCTTGAAGAACGCAGAAGGTGGGGCATGTGGACATGCCGCAATGCAGGAAAGCGGCTCATGGAACCCGCCCGCCAAACGCACATTAAGCCCCGTAAATCAGTCACTTATGCCGCATGGGCGGTTTCTTGACTTGGCCGGACCCGATCAGTATGGTCCGCGCGGCTTTTAGGGCGGCGGTGAAAAAAAGCGAGGCATTTTCATCCCGAGCGGGTCGCTGAGCATGGCTGACGGCACGCGGGACGAAGGCGAACGCAAGCAACCGCCGGACGACGAGGCTCAACTCTCCGCGAGGCTCCAGCGTCTCGGCGAACGGCTCGCGAATGTGAGCCGACCATCCGAAAACGGCTCCGGTCCTCGTCCGACCGCCAATGCGTCGGGGTTCGCGCGCGGCTTCCGGCTGTCAACCGAGCTGGTGGCGGGCGTGTTGGTGGGCGCGGGTGTCGGCTGGCTCATCGACCGCTGGCTGGGCACGACGCCCTGGGGGCTCATGGTGTTTCTGTTGCTCGGCTTCGCCGCCGGCGTCTTGAACGTGATGCGGGCTGCCGGGGTCGTCGATGAGAGGCGTTTGAAAGACTAGAACGTTAACGGCCATGGATCCCATCCACCAGTTTCAGATCGTCAACCTGTTTCCGCTCGGCAAGCTCGGCAATGCCGAGATCGCCTTCACCAATTCGGCCGCCTTCATGGCTCTGGCGGTGGTGCTGCTGACCGGCTTCCTGGTGATCGGCACCGCGGGCGGACGCGCGGTGCCCACGCGCCTGCAATCGGCCGCCGAGCTGACCTACGAATTCGTCGCCGACATGCTGCGCTCGACCGCCGGCCACGAGGGCATGCGCTTCTTCCCCTTCGTGTTCACCATCTTCATGTTCGTGCTGGTGCTGAACATGTTCGGGCTGATCCCCTTTGCCTTCACCGTCACCAGCCACATCGTCATCACCGCGGCGCTGGCGCTCACCGTGTTCTTCACGGTGCTGGCCTACGGGCTGATCCTCCACGGGCTGCATTTCTTCAATCTGTTCGTGCCCAAGGGCGTGCCGATCTACATCCTGCCGATGATCGTCGCCATCGAGATCCTCTCCTTCATCTCGCGCCCGATCTCGCACAGCGTGCGTCTGTTCGCCAACATGCTGGCCGGCCACATCGCGCTCAAGGTGTTCGCCGGCTTCATCATTCTTCTGGGCGGCGCGCTCGGCGCCATCGGCTGGGCCGGCGGCGTGCTGCCCTTCGCCATGATCGTAGCGCTCACCGCGCTGGAGGCGCTGGTCGCCTTCCTGCAGGCTTACGTGTTCGCCATTCTCACCTGCATCTATCTCAACGATGCGATTCACCCGGGCCACTGAACGGGCCCGACCGGACAAGCAAAGAGGAGTTCGTTATGGATCCAGTGGCTGCGAAATATATCGGTGCGGGCATCGCCTGCATCGGCATGGGCGGCGCCGGCGTCGGCGTCGGCATCATCTTCGGCAACTATCTCGCCGCCGCCATGCGAAATCCCTCGGCCGCGCAAGGCCAATTCGGCAACCTGATCTTCGGCTTCGCCATCACCGAGGCGCTCGGCATCTTCTCGCTGCTGATCGCGCTGCTGCTGCTGTTCGCGCTCTAAGCGGGCCGCCTGACCGGAGCCGGCGATGGCAGAGCCCGCACACACCACAAGCACCGAGGTCCCGAAGGGCGCGCACGGCGGCTTTCCGCCGTTCAACACGCACACCTTCGCCTCGCAGCTCGTGTGGCTGGTGCTGTTCTTCATCCTGCTCTACGTGCTGATGGCGAAATGGGCGCTGCCGCAGGTCGGCCGCGTCATCGCGAACCGCCAGAAGCGCATCGCCGACGACGTCGCCGAGGCCAACAACCTCAAGACCCAGTCCGACGCGGCGGTCGAGGCCTACGAGAAGGCGCTCGCCGACGCCCGCGCGCGCGCTCAATCGATTGCCAATGAGACGCGCGAGAAGCAGGCGGCCGAAGCGGAGGCCGCGCGCCAGAAGATCGAGGGCGAGCTCAATGCCAAGCTCATGGAGGCGGAGAAGACCATCGCCGCCACCAAGGAGGCGGCCATGGCCAATGTCCGCACCATCGCGCAGGACGCGGCCGGCGCCATCGTCGAGCGGCTGATCGGGGCGGCGCCGAGCGACAAGGCGGTCGCCGACGCGGTCGCCGACGTACTCAAGCGCTAGAGGCATCCGATGCTGCACGAAGCCGAATTCTGGGTCGCGCTGGGCTTTTTCGTGTTCCTCGGCGTCTTGGGCTATCTCGGCGTGCACAAGACGCTCGCCAAATCGCTCGACGAGCGGGCCGCCCGCATCAAGGCCGAGCTCGACGAGGCCCGCAAGCTGCGCGAGGAGGCGGCGCAACTGCTCGCCGATTATCAGCGCAAGCGGCAGGAGGCCGAGAGCGAGGCGGCCGGCATCATCGAGGGCGCCAAGGCCGAAGCCGAGCGCATGGCCGCCGAGGCCAAGGCGAAAGTCGAGGAATTCGTCGAGCGCCGCACCAAGATGGCGGAGACCAAGATCGCCCAGGCCGAGGCGCAGGCGGCTAGCGAGGTGCGCGGCGCCGCCGCCGAGGCCGCCGTCGCCGCCGCCGAGAAGATCCTGGCCCAGGAGGCCAAGGGCAAGCTCGCCGACGAGCTGATCGCCAAGGGCATCGAGGACATCCGCAACAAGCTGAACTAGCCGGTGCCCGGCGCGGCCGGGCGCGGCCCCCCCGCCCGAAAGCAAGCGCGGGCGGCCGGCGCGCCTCAATTGTCCCCGCTATTAAGCGTTCGCCGGTGCACAACCGGTGCGTTGTGAAGGGCGGGCTTGCCTACCATGGCACCGCCACTATCCTCTCACAACTGATTCGTCCGCACAGTTCGTCGCGTGGGCCGCGTATTCCGGCCTCAGCATCGGGGGACCCCGTGGTCATCTTCGATTGCAACGGCGTGCTTGTCGACAGTGAGCCGTTGGCCACCCAAGTTGTATCGCAGGAGTTCATGCGCGCCGGCTTCCGCCTGACGCCGGAAATCGTCGCGCGCTATTTCACCGGCCGCCGCCCCGCCGACATGTTCAACGAGGTGGAGATCGCCGCCGGCCGCAAGCTGCCGGCGGGCTTTGCCGCCGAGGTCGCCGCCGCCACGCTACGCCGCTTCCGCGCCGAATTGCAGGCCACCAAGCACATGGCGCAGGCGCTCGCCTGGCTGCGCGGACCGAAATGCGTGGCCTCGTCCTCCTCCTACGACCGCATCCGCGTCAGCCTGGATTGCACCGGGCTCATCCGTTTCTTCGAGCCCAATCTTTTTTCGGCGAGCGAAGTGAAGAACGGCAAGCCGGCGCCCGACCTGTTCCTGCACGCCACCGCCAAGATGGGCGTGCGGCCCGCCGATTGCATCGTGGTGGAGGATTCCGCCGTCGGCGTCGCCGCCGGCGTTGCCGCCGGCATGACCGCTATCGGCTTCGTCGGCGGCAGTCATGTGCGCGGACGGCTGGCCGATCACCTGCGCACAGCCGGCGCCCGCGTGGTGATCTCCGACATGCGCGCGCTCAAGAGCACGATCATCGATCTGCGCGGGTGGTGAGCGGTGCGGACTTCAGCGACAGCGCACCGTCGTATAGCATGGAGGCTGCCGCACGATCGCTGTCACCTCATCCATAGCGAGAGGTCGACGCGCGAAGCGCGTCGGGTAAGGATTACGCCTTGCTGATGCTTGACTGGCTCACCCCAGCCCTCTCCGCATGGGGAGAGGGAGCACGCTGTGCTCGCCGCAATAGCTGCACTAGCTCGAGCGCGGCGGACCCTTGGGCCGCCGATGGTGCCGCGGCGGCTTGCGCGCCGGCTTCTTCTTTTGCATCTGCGCGCCGAAGGCGTCGAAACCGACATAGACCACGTATTGGCTGATGTCGGTGACCGGCTTCGGCAGCGGGAACGACACTTCGGGATCGATCTGGGTGAAATTCACGCGGTCGACGGCATTGTTGACCGTCACGGTCTGCTTCTCGAATTTGGAAACGATGGTCTTCGGGTTATTGATGCCTTCCTGCACCACCGCGATGCGTAACGGCACGTCGACATTGCCCGGCGCGCCGGCCGGGCCGGTGATGATGCGGCCTTCGATGCCGACCTTCATGGTCATGATGTTGCCGGCGAGATGGCATTCGCGCGCGGTCCGCAGGATGCTGCCCTGGTAGCGCACATCGAGCGGGCTCGGCTCGCCTTGCCCCGGCTTGTCGCCGATCATCAGCGTGGCGGCGCCGTAGCGCACCTTGACCTCGGGGCAGTCGTATTCGGTATCGACCACCGGGCCGGTTGCGTCGGTACCGCCCTTGGTCGCCTTCGCGGACTGGTGGAACAGGTCGAGCGGCGAGGCGCTGAACAGGCCGCCAATGCCGCCGGTGCTACCGGTGCCGCCGCCGCAGCCGCTGAGCAAAAGCCCCAGCATCGATCCTGCGGCAATGCCCGCCCCCAACCGCGCCATTTAGCTACTCCCCGACACTACGCACTTCGGCGCGCGCCCCCGCGGCGCCGGCCTCGCCTCGCTTTATAGCAAGCCAAGCGTGGCAAGCCCAAGGCAGGGGTTAAAGCCCATCTTCCTTAAGACGCGCATAAAGCAGGTGGTCCTGCCAGCTGCCGTTGATGCACAAATAGGCCCGCGCATAGCCTTCGCGCTGGAAACCGGTGTTTTCCAGCAAGCGAATGGAGGCGTCGTTGCTGGGGATGCAGGCCGCCTCCAGCCGGTGCAGGCGCAGTGTCCCAAAACAGAACGGGACAAGCGCGCGCATGGCCGCGGTCATATAGCCCTGGCGGGCGAAAGGCGCGCCGATCCAATAGCCGATGGAACCGGCCTGCGCCACGCCGCGCCTTATATTGGCGAGCGTCAGGCCGCCGACCATGGCGTTGTCTTCGCTGCGGTAGATCAGGAAGGCGTAGGCGAGATCGCTGCGCAGGTCCTCGGCATAGCGCTTGAGCCTGCGCCGAAACGCGCCGCGCGTGAGATCGTCGGCCGGCCAGGTCGGCTCCCAGGGCACCAGGAAGGCGCGGCTGATCTCGCGCAGCGCCGCCCACTCGGCATAGTCGCCGCTGTGCGGCACGCGCAGCGTGACGCCGGCGCCTTGAATGCTCGGCAGGGTTTCGTTCAGACTGACGGTGCGGAAGAACGCCATGACCGAACGCCGCCTTCCCTCTCAGGCTGCCCGCGGGATCAGGCTTTCGGCGATCGCCGCGGTGGTGGCAAGCCCCGCGCCGGGCCCGAGCGCGGAGATCGCCGGCGGCGAGCGCCTGATCAGCATGCGGCCGGCGGCGCGCGCGCTCTCGACGGTGACGGCATCGACCTTGGCGACGATTTCCTCGAGCGGGATCGGCCGGCCGTAGGCCAGCATCTGCCGCGCCAATTGTCCGACCCGTGCCTCCGAGCTTTCCAGCGCCATCAGCAATCCCGCCTTCAGTTGCGCTTTGGCGCGGGCGACTTCCGTTTCGTTGAGCGTCTCGGTGGCGTCGCCGATCTGGTCGATCACCACGCGCATCAATTCGGGCGCGTCGGCCTCGTCGGTGCCGGCATAGAGCGCGAACAGACCGGTGTCGGAATAGGGCATGTGGAAGGCGCTGATGCTGTAGCAGAGCCCGCGTTGCTCGCGCACTTCCTGGAACAGGCGCGAGGACATGCCGCCGCCCAGCACGGATGTGAACACCTGCAGGCTGTAGAGCTGCTCGTCGCGCACCGGGATGCCTTGCAGCGCCAGCGCGATATGCACCTGCTCGAGGTCGCGGGTCTCGACCCGCGTGCCGCCGCGGTAATGCGCCGCTTCCGGCGCGGGCGCTGCCTGCCCGGCGAAGCCGGCGAAGCGCTTCTCGACGTCGGCGACGATCGCGGCGTGATCGACGGCGCCGGCCGCCGCCACGATCATGTCGGGCGCGCGGTAGTGGCCCGTGAGATAGCTGCGCAGTCGCGCCGGATTGAACGAGCGTACCGTCTCCGGCGTGCCGAGGATCGAGCGGCCGACCGACTGCTTGGGGAAGGCGGTTTCCTGCAGGCGGTCGAACACCAGATCGTCGGGCGCGTCTTCGGTGGCGCCGATCTCCTGCACGATCACGTTCTGCTCGCGCTTGAGCTCGGCCGGATCGAAGGTCGGCTCCGACAGGATGTCGGACAAGACGTCGAGCGCCAGCGGCACGTCGGCCTTGAGCACGCGCGCGTAATAGGCCGTCGATTCGATGCTGGTGGCGGCGTTGAGATCGCCGCCGACCGCCTCGATGGCCTCGGCGATCTGGCGGGCGTTGCGCCGCTTGGTGCCCTTGAACGCCATGTGCTCGAGCAGGTGCGAAATGCCGTGCTCGTCGGTCTGCTCGTGGCGGCTGCCGGAGCCGATCCAGACGCCGAGCGAGGCCGATTCCAGATGCGGCATGCGGTCGGTGACCACCGAAAGGCCGGTGGAAAGACGGGTCAGTTCGACGGTCATGCCGCTGCTCCTTCACGCGCCGCGCGCGACGCCGACGATACGTAGCTTTCCACCGCCGCCTGCTCGGCCGGCAGCACCGTGACGCGTTCCTTCCGCTCGGCAAGATCGGCGAGCCAATCGGGCAGCTTGGGACGCTGGCCGCAGGCCGCCTCGACGGCTTGCGGAAACTTGGCGGGATGCGCGGTCGACAGCACGATCATCGGCACCGCGGGATCGCGCGTCTCTTTTTCGGCGACGGCGAGCGCAACCGCCGTATGCGGATCGACGCAATAGCCGGCCTCGCGCCAGCTCGCGCGCATGGTGGCCGCGCTCTCTTCCTCGTCGGCGCGGTCGGCGGTGAAGCGCGCGCGCATGGCGGCGAGCGCGTGCGCGGAGATGGAAAAGCGCCGCGACTGCGCCAGCGAACCCATCAGCGCGGCGACGCGCTTGGCGTCGCGGTCGTAGGCGTCGAACAGTAGGCGCTCGAAATTCGACGAGACCTGGATGTCCATGGAGGGTGCGGTGGTGGGCACCACGTCGCGGATCTCGTAAGTGCCGGTGGCGAAGGCACGCACCAAGATGTCGTTGACATTGGTCGCCACCACCAGGCGGTCGACCGGCAGCCCCATGCGGGAGGCGACATAGCCGGCATAGACATCGCCGAAATTGCCGGTCGGCACGGTGAAAGCGACCTTGCGGTGCGGCGCCCCGAGCGCCACCGCCGCGGTGAAGTAATAGACCGTCTGCGCCACGATGCGCGCCCAGTTGATGGAATTGACGCCGGACAGCCGCACGCGGTCGCGGAAGGCGTGGTGGTTGAACATCGCCTTCACCAGTGCCTGACAATCGTCGAAGGTGCCTTCGATGGCGAGCGCGTGGACATTGGCGTCCGGCGCGGTGGTCATCATGCGGCGCTGCACATCGGAGACGCGCCCTTGCGGGAACAGCACCACCACGTCGACTTGGCTGCGGCCGCAGAAGGCCTCGACCGCCGCCCCGCCGGTGTCGCCGGAAGTGGCGACCACGATGGTGGTGCGCTCGCCGCGCTGGCGCAGCACGTGGTCCATCAGCCGCGCCACCAGCTGCATGGCCAGATCCTTGAAGGCCAGCGTCGGCCCATGGAATAGCTCCAGCACGAACAGGCTGGTATCGAGCTGGATGAGCGGCGCCACCGCCGGATGGCGGAAGGTGCCATAGGCCTCGCGCGCCATACGGGCGAGATCGGCCTCCGGCAGGCTTGCGCCGACGAAGGGCCGCATCACCTCGACCGCCACTTCGGCGTAAGGCTTGCCGGCGAGCCCGGCGATGGCCGCCTGATCGAGGACAGGCCAACTCTCAGGCACGTACAGGCCGCCATCACGGGCCAACCCGGCCAGCATGACCTCGACGAAATCGAGGGGGGCGGCCTCGCCCCGCGTAGAGACATAACGCATTGATTAATCTATATATTCTGTTCCGGCGCGACGGTTTTCGAAAGGCACACTAGCCCCGGCGAGGACCTTTCACAAGAAAGCCGCCCGCAGTCCCGCGCCGCCGCTTGTTCAGGTAACGAGCGCGCCGCCGTCGAGATAGACGATCGAGCCGCTCATGAAGCTGTTCTCCATGAAGGCCACGATCTGGCGGGCGACGTCCTCGCCGAGGCCGACGCGCTTGACCGGCAAGGCGGCCGCCGCCTTCTCCAGCATCTCTTTGCGCGCTGCTTCCGGCATGGCGGCACGGATCGGCGTGTCGATGATGCCGGGCGAGACGCAATTGACGCGCACGGGCGCCAGCTCGAGCGCCAGCGCGCGGGTGAGCGATTCAAGCGCGCCGTTCGCCACGCTGACGATCGCCGAATTCGGCCGCGGGCGGATGCTCAAGAAACCGCTGACCAGCGAGAGCGAGCCGCCGGGCTTGATCTCGGCGGCGCGCGCGCAGCGCCAGGCGCCCCACAGCTTGCCTTCCAGCGTCGCGCGCACGTCCTCCATGGCGACGGTCTTGAACGGGCCGGTGCGCAGCTGCGCGGCGCTGACCACCACGTGATCGGCGGGGCCGACGGCGCGGAACAGATCGATGACGCTGTTGTCGTCGGTGACGTCGGTGGTGACGCCGGTGACGCCGATGTTGTCGGCGGCGGCCTTGACGCGTTCGGCATTGCGCGAGGCGATGACCACATCGGCGCCCAGCGACTTGGCCATTTCGGCGGTGGCGAGACCGATGCCGGACGAACCTCCGACCACGACGACTTTCTTTCCGGCCAGCATGTGAAATACCCCCTCAACTGTCGCGGCGAAGCGCCAAGCGCGCGGCACTAAACCATGCCGCTTGCGCGACAACAACTGCGCCGCGTTTCACAGGGAGAAAGTAAAGCGCCGCGCGCTCAATAGCGCCGGCGCAAGCGGCGCACGACGAACAGCGCGTAGACGCAAGTGAGCCCGAACGCCAAGCCGAACCAAGTGATGGCGTATTGCAGATGGTTGTCGGGCAGATTGACCACCAGCCTGCCCGGCTTGGGCAGGCCGCCGGGCGGCACGGGAGATTCCATCTCGACATAGAACGGCGCCGCGGCATTCCAATGATGTGCCGCGGCCATGGTCTTGATGTCGCGCATGTACCATGTGTTCGCCTTCACATCGTCGGCCGGCGTGAACAGACCGCGCGTCTCCGGCCAGCGCAGGACCCCGACAATGTCGAGCGAGCCGGCCGGCGTCATTCCCGCCGCGTCCTTGCGGTCGAGCGGCACGAAGCCGCGGTCGACGATCACCAGGCTGCCGCCGGCCAGCCGCGCCGGCGCGAACACCCAGTAGCCCGGCCCCTTTACGTCGGGACGGAAAGCGGAGCCGGCGGAATAAACCAGCGCCTGCTGCCCCGGCAGGAATTCGGCCGGAAAGCCGACGCGGCTGAATTCCGCGCGCTGGCGGTCAAGCCCCGACCACTGCTCGCGCGGCGGCAGATCGGCGGGCGCCTGCGCGAGCCGCGCGGTCATGGCGGCAATCAGGTTTTCCTTCCAGACCTTACGGTCGAGCTGCCAGATGCCGAGGCCGACCAGAATGGCGACGCCGACCAGGGCGAAGATGGTCGGCTCCAGGATGCCGCGCCGCTCAGCCCTCACGCTTCCCCTCGCTTTTCGAGCCGGCCTTCCGCCGCCTTGTGGTGGTATTGCAGCGCGATCAGCAGACCCTTGATCGGCCGCAGCGGCCCGAGCGTGAACAGCAGGATGAGCGGGAACCACAGCGCCGCATGCACCCAATAGGGCGGCTGGTACACGAACTCGACCGCCATGGCGGCGAACACCACGACGAAGCCGCCGAGCAGGATCACGAACACCGCCGGGCCGTCGCCGGCATCGGCGAAGCTGTAGTCGAGGCCGCAATGCTCGCAAGCGGGGCGCAAGGTGAGAAAGCCCTGGAACAGATGCCCTTCGCCGCAGCGCGGACAGCGCCCGCGCAAGCCGCGGCCGATCGGCAGAGGGCCGGCCGATACATGGTCACTCATGACATCCACCTCAAACGCAAAAGGGCGGCGTCGCCGCCGCCCCCTGCAAGCTCAATGCCTGACAATCACTCGGGGTGCACCACGCCGGCGCCCCACACATATATGCAGGCGAAGAGGAACAGCCATACCACGTCGACGAAATGCCAGTACCAGGCGGCGAATTCGAAGCCGAGGTGCTGGGTCGGCGTGAAATGCCCTTTGAGCGCGCGCACCAGGCAGACGATCAGGAAGATCGAGCCGATGATCACATGCGCGCCGTGGAAGCCGGTCGCCATGAAGAAGGCGGCGCCGTACATGTTGCCGCTGAAGTGGAAGGCGGCGTGCGAATATTCGTAGGCTTGGACACATGTGAAGGTGAGGCCGAGCAGGATGGTGAGCACCAGGCCCCATTTCAGCCCCTGCCGGTCGTTTTCTAAGAGCGAGTGATGCGCCCAGGTCACCGTGGTGCCGGAAGTGAGCAGGATCAGCGTGTTCAACAGCGGCAGGTGCCAGGGATTGAAGGTCTCGATGCCCTTGGGCGGCCACACGCCGTGGGTGAAGGCGACGCGGGCAACTTCGTTGAGCGCGTCGGGAAACAGCGCGGTGTTGAAATAGGCCCAGAACCAGGCAACGAAGAACATCACCTCGGAGGCGATGAACAGGATCATGCCGTAGCGGTGCGAGATCTGCACCACGCGGGTGTGGAAGCCCTCGTACTGCGCCTCGCGGATGACGTCGCGCCACCAGCCGACGAAGGTGTAGAGCACGCCGAGCGCGCCCAGCCCGAACACTAAGGGCGCTGCCGCATACATGTGGTGCATCCAGCTGATCATGCCGACCGCCAGCACGAAGGCGGAGATGGCGCCGACCGCCGGCCACGGGCTCGGAGCGACCAGGTGATAGTCGTGGTGGTTAGCGTGGGCGTCGGCCATCTTTATCGTCTCCGTTCCAGTCTCCGCGGGCGCTTAAGAGCGCCCGTGATTCCCCATTAAAGCCTGTTCGCGTCGTTGTCGGATGCCTGCGCCAGCGGCGCCGCGCGCTCGGGCAGGCGGTAGAAGGTGTAGGACAGCGTGATGGTGTTGAGGTCGTTCTGGTCGCGATCCTTGGCGATCGCAGGATCGACGTAGAACACCACCGTCATCTCGCGCGTCTCGCCCGGCTTCATGGTCTGCTTGGTGAAGCAGAAGCAGTTGATCTTGGTGAAATAGGCGCCGACCGTCGGCGGCGAGACGTTATAGGCGGCTTGCGCGGCGATTTCGCGCGCGGCCTCGTTGATCACCTTGTAGCGCACCGTCGCCACCTCGCCGATGCGCAGCTTGATCTCGTTCTGCTCCGGCACGAATTTCCACGGCAGGCCGGGCGCGACGTTGGAATCGAAACGCACCGCCACCGTGCGGCCGAGCACTTGGCCCGGCGCCTGCGCCGCCACCAGCGGCGTGCCGGCAAAACCGGTGGTGCGGCAGAACCAGTTGTAGAACGGCACCGCGGCGAAGGCCGCGCCCACCATGCAGGCAACGAACGCCCCGCAGGCCGCCGCTACCGCCAAATCGCGGCGCAGGGATCGCTTGTTTTGCCCGGGTGCGTTCATCGCAAAATTCATATCGGGCGTATCATTACGCCCGGCCCCTTCACCAGCGTCATCGCGTAGAACAGGATGACCAGGGCGGCGAGCGCAAGCGCGATCGCTATGGAGCGCGAGCGGCGCGCCCGCTTCTGCGCCTCGGTGAGCACGACGCCCTCGTCCTTGTGCTGATCGTTCATGGCGATACCGAGGGTCACGCCGCCAACCGGGCCAGCAGCCCGCCCCAACCCCGATCGACCAGCAGCACGGCGAACAGCAGGAACAGATAAAGGATCGAGAACGCGAACAGCTGCTTGCTGGCGCGCTCGGCCGGGCGACGCTCGCAGAACACCTGCCAGGCCAGCACCATCATGATGGCGCCGGCGATGAGCGCGGTCGCCCCGTAGAGCGGTCCGGCAAAGCCGAGCGCGTAAGGAGCGACGCCGAGCGGCGTCAGGATCATGGTGTAGCGCAGGATCTGACTGCGCGCGTTCACCTCGCCCGCCACCACCGGCAGCATCGGAATGCCGGCGCGCTTGTAGTCGTCGGACTTGTAGAGCGCCAGCGCCCAGAAATGCGGCGGCGTCCAGAAGAAGATGATCGCAAACAACAGGACTGGCTCGAGCGAGAGCGAGCCGGTTACCGCCGCCCAGCCGATCATCGGCGGGAAGGCGCCGGCGGCGCCGCCGATCACGATGTTCTGCGGCGTCAGACGCTTGAGCCAGGCGGTGTAGACGACGGCATAGAAGAAGATGGTGAAGGCGAGCAGCGCGGCGGCAAGCGTGTTGACCAGAAGCCCGAGCGTCACCACCGAAAAGCCGGCAAGGGTGAGCCCGAAGGCGAGCGCCTCACCCGGCTTGACGCGCCCGAGCGGCACCGGACGGCGCGCCGTGCGGACCATCATGGCGTCGACGTCGGCGTCGTACCACATGTTGAGCGCGCCGGCAGCGCCGGCGCCGACCGCGATGCAGAGCAGCGCGGTAAAGCCGGTCACCGGGTGGATCGCGCCGGGCGCCACCGCAAGACCGACCAGCGCGGTGAACACGACGAGCGACATCACCCGCGGCTTCAACAGCGCGAAATAGTCGCCGACAGTGGCCAGGCTGGGCTCGGCCAGGCCGAGCCCCGATCCTGCGGCAAGGGCCCCGCGGAATTCTGCGCCTTCACTGACGAGCGACATGGGTTGCGCCGGTTGAGCCTCTAATTGATGCGCGGCAGCGTCTCGAACTGGTGGAACGGCGGCGGCGAAGGCAGCGTCCATTCCAGCGTGGTGGCGCCTGCGCCCCACGGATTGTTGCCGGCCTCCCGCTTCTTCACGAAGGCCTCCACCATCCCGAACAGGAACACCAGCACGCCGAAGCCCGCGATGTAGGAGCCGTAGGACGAGATCTCGTTCCAGCCGTGGAACGCCGTCGGATAGTCGACGGTGCGGCGCGGCATGCCGGCGAGGCCGAGGAAGTGCTGCGGGAAGAAGATGATGTTGACGCCGATGAAGGTGATCCAGAAGTGCAGCTTGCCGATGGTCTCGTTGTACATGTAGCCGGTCATCTTCGGGAACCAGTAGTACCAGCCGCCGAAGATGGCGAACACGGCGCCGAGCGAGAGCACGTAGTGGAAGTGCGCGATCACGTAATAGGTGTCGTGCAGCACGCGGTCGACGCCGGCATTGGCCAGCACCACGCCGGTCACCCCGCCGATGGTGAAAAGGAAGATGAAGCCGAGCGCCCACAGCATGGGCGTGCGGAACTCGATCGAGCCGCCCCACATGGTGGCGATCCAGGAGAAGATCTTAACGCCCGTGGGCACCGCGATCACCATGGTGGCCGCGATGAAATAAGCCTGCGCGCCGGTCGACAGCCCGACCGTGTACATGTGATGCGCCCACACCACGAAACCGACGGCGCCGATCGAAACCATGGCATAGGCCATGCCGAGATAACCGAATACCGGCTTCTTCGAGAACGTCGCCACGATCTGGCTGATCATGCCGAAGCCGGGCAGGATCAGAATGTAGACTTCCGGATGCCCGAAGAACCAGAACAGATGCTGGAACAGCAGCGGATCGCCGCCGCCTGCCGGGTCGAAGAAGGTGGTGCCGAAATTACGGTCGGTGAGCAGCATGGTGATGCCGCCCGCCAGCACCGGCAGCGACAGCAGCAGCAGGAACACGGTCACCAGGATCGACCACACGAACAGCGGCATCTTGTGCAGCGTCATGCCGGGCGCGCGCATGTTGAAGATGGTGGTGATGAAGTTGATGGCGCCGAGGATCGACGAGGCGCCGGCAAGGTGAATCGACAGGATCGCGAAGTCGACCGCCGGTCCCGGATGGCCGCTGGTCGACAGCGGCGCGTACAGCGTCCAGCCCGTGCCGGCGCCGTTAGAGCCCGGCTCGCCGCCGACGAACATCGACATCAGCAGCAGCGCGAAGGAAGCCGGCAACAGCCAGAACGAGATGTTGTTCATGCGCGGGAACGCCATGTCCGGCGCGCCGATCATCAGCGGCACCATCCAGTTGCCGAAGCCGCCGATCATGGCCGGCATGACCATGAAGAAGATCATGATCAGGCCGTGCGCGGTGGCGAACACGTTGTATTCGTGCGGTGAGGGGAAGAACTGGATGCCCGGGTTCTGCAGCTCCATGCGGATGGCGATCGACAATGACGCGCCGATCAGGCCCGCCATGATCGCGAACACCAGGTACATCGTGCCGATGTCCTTGTGGTTCGTGGAATAGACGAAGCGCCGCCATCCGGTCGGATGATGTTCGTGGGCCTCGTGTGCGCCGTGGGCAGCCGCGTGTTCAGCCATCGTTCTTGTCCTTCGACTCTCGTCCTTGTCGCCCGGATTATATTCGATTTTTTATATGTGTGTCACTTGTTTTCGACGGCGGCCACGGTGGTTTTCGCGGGCGCGCCGTCGTCGGTGGAGGCGTATTTCTTCTTCGCCTGTTCGAGCCAGGCCGTGTAGTCCTTCTGGCTCACGACGTGGACGGCGATCGGCATGAAGGCGTGGTCGCGCCCGCACAGCTGCGAGCACTGGCCGTAATACATGCCTTCCCGCTCGGCCTTGAACCAGGTCTCGTTGATGCGGCCGGGAACGGCGTCGATCTTGATGCCGAACGAGGGTACCGAGAACGAGTGGATGACGTCGGCGCCGGTGACCAGCACGCGCACCACCTTGTTGACCGGAACCACCATGTCGTTGTCGACCGCGAGCAGGCGCGGCTGGCCGCCTTTGAGCTCCTTGTCCTGCAGCATCAGCGAATCGAACTCGAACTTCTGATCCGGGTAGCTGTAGCTCCAGAACCACTGCTTGCCGGTGGCCTTCACCGTGATGTCGGCCTTGGGAATCTTCAGCTCGTAGAACAGGAGGCGGAACGACGGCACCACGATCGCCGCCAGGATCAGCACCGGCACCACGGTCCAGATGATCTCGATGGTGGTGTTGTGGGTGGTGCGCGAGGGCGTCGGATTGGCGCGTGCGTTGAAGCGCACGATCACGATCACCAGGAGCGCCAGCACGAACAGCGCGATCGCGCCGATGATCCACAATAGGAAGTCATGGAACCACATGATGTCGTCCATGACGGGCGTGGCGCCGGGCTGCAGGTCGAGCTCCCAGGGCTTCGGTTGACCGGTCGCGGCCGTCGTGGCCAATGCGGCGCCGCCGCCGACAAGAACGGTCACGCCCGCCGTGACCATGAATGCGATCAACCGCTTGACCACCGACATAATTCTCTGCGCTCCCTCGACGAGAAACGGCCCTGGATGCAAGGCCACCTTTGGTGCCGGCCACCACGGACGGCACGGCCCGCTGAGCACGGCGGTTTGCCACGGGCGTGGCAGTTTTGGCTGTCGTGCGGCGGGACGGGGGGAAATCCCGGCTTCTCAAACCACAATTCCGTTCCTGCCGCAATGCGCCTTGAGGCCGTAGCGCTGCGACAAACCGCATACCCCGCCGCGGCGCCGACGCCGCATTTACGCCACTTGAGGGCGGCTTGGATCGGGAGCCGCCGTGGTTGGCGCCCGTGCCCCCTTGCTTGACATCGACGGCCGGGCATGGACCAAGGGGACGAATTAAAATACATGGGCGATGCGGCGATTCGCCGGCAACCAAGGCGTCCGGAACCCGCCGGGCGCCGGCCAAGGGACTGAATAATGGGCATTTTCGGGCAGGCGCGGCAGGCCCAAGGACGCCGGACATGGCCGCTGGCGTTTGTAGCTGCGCTGGCGCTGCTGCCCGCCGCCGCGCTCGCCCAGGGCGCCGTCAAGTCGGTGCACAAGGACTGGCAGATCCGCTGTGACACGCCGCCGGGCGCCAAGTCCGAGCAATGCGCCCTGATGCAGAGCGTGGTGGCCTCCGACCGCGCCAATGTCGGCCTCACCGTCATCGTGCTGAAGACCGCCGACCAGAAGAGCCGGCTGATGCGGGTGGTGGCGCCGCTCGGCGTGCTGTTGCCGTCCGGCCTGGGGCTCAAGATCGACAATGCCGACATCGGCCGCGCCGGCTTCGTGCGCTGCCTGCCCAACGGCTGCATCGCCGAGGTCGTCATGGACGACAACCTCGTCAAGAAGCTGCGCACCGGCAAGAGCGCGACCTTCATCATCTTCCAGACGCCGGAGGAAGGCATCGGGTTTCCGATGAGCCTGGCCGGGTTTGCGGAAGGGTACGACAAGCTGCCGTGAGCGGCGAGGCCGCCGCAAGAATTCCCGCTAGCGAAGCGCACTCGCATTATCGATTTCGGCACCTTATTTGTTGATGCACGGGCGCCCAGGCAGGAACCTTAAACCATGGATGAAAGCATTGCCTCGCTGATCGACCGCGCCGGCCTCGACCAGGGCAAGGTCGCCGGCATCATCAGGCGCGGGCTCGACGGCGCCGACGACGGCGAATTGTTCCTGGAATACAAGCAGGCCGAGATGCTGGTGTTCGACAACGGCCGCCTCAAGCAGGCGACCTACGACACCGCGCAAGGCTTTGGGCTGCGCGCCGTCAAGGACGAGGCGGTCGGCTACGCGCACGCTTCCGACCTCTCGGAAGCCGCGCTCGCCCGCGCCGCGGAAGCCGTGCGCGCGGTCAAGGGCGGCCACAGCGGCAGCTATGCCGAGGCGCCCGGCCGCACCAACCGCAAGCTCTATGGCGACGACAATCCGCTCGGGCACCCCGCCTTCGACGCCAAGGTGAAGCTCCTGGAAGCGATCAACGTCTACGCCCGCGGCAAGGATGAGCGCGTGCGGCAGGTGACCGCCAGCCTCGGCGCCACCTGGCAGGTGGTGGAAATCCTGCGCGCCGACGGCACCACCTATCGCGACATCCGCCCGTTGGTGCGCTTGAACGTGTCGGTGGTGGCCGGCGACGGCGACCGCCAGGAGGCGGGCTCGTTCGGCTTCGGCGGGCGCGAGGGCTACGAGCGCTTTATCACGCCGGATGCCTGGCGCGGCGCGGTGGACGAGGCGGTGCGCCAGGCGCTGGTCAATCTCGACGCGGTGGCGGCGCCTGCCGGCGAGATGGACGTGGTGCTGGGCAATGGCTGGCCGGGCGTGATGCTGCACGAAGCGGTCGGCCATGGCCTGGAAGGCGACTTCAACCGCAAGAAGACGTCCGCGTTCGCGGGATTGATGGGCCAGCAAGTGGCGGCCAAGGGCGTCACCGTGGTGGACGACGGCACCATGCAGGACCGCCGCGGCTCGCTGTCGATCGACGACGAGGGCACGCCGACCAACCGCACCGTGCTGATCGAGGACGGCATCCTGGTCGGCTACATGCAGGACCGGCAGAACGCGCGGCTGATGAAGATGAAGCCGACCGGCAACGGGCGGCGCGAAAGCCACGCCCATGTGCCGATGCCGCGCATGACCAACACCTGCATGCTGGCAGGCACGCACGACCCGAAAGAGATCATCGCCTCGGTGAAGAACGGTCTCTACGCCGTGAGCTTCGGCGGCGGCCAGGTCGACATCACCTCGGGCAAATACGTGTTCCAGTGCACCGAGGCCTACAAGATCGAGAACGGCAAGGTGACCGCGCCGGTCAAGGGCGCCATGCTGATCGGCAACGGGCCCACCGATCTCCACCACATCACCATGATCGGCAACGACTTCGCCCTCGACCCCGGCATCGGCACCTGCGGCAAGAACGGCCAGGGCGTGCCGGTCGGCGTCGGCCAGCCATCCTTGCGCATGGACAAGATCACCGTCGGAGGGACCGCGTAATGGCGTCGACGGAACGCAACCACGCGTCGCTGCAAGCCTCGCCGCTCAGGCGCTGGGGTAAGAGCATCGTCGATCTCGTCTGCGTCGTGCTGGTGGTGATGGCGGCGAAGACCGCGATCGCCGAGCCGTTCTACGTGCCGTCGGGCTCGATGGAGCCGACGCTGTTGATCGGCGACGAGTTGCTGGCGACCAAGTATCCTTACGGCTACAGCACCGCTTCACTCCCCGCGCTGCTCGACCTGCCGAGCAGCGGCCGCGTCATGGGCGCATTGCCCAAGCGCGGCGACGTCGTGGTGTTCCGCTGGCCGGGCAACCGCAGCCAGGTCTGGGTCAAGCGCGTGATCGGCCTGCCCGGCGACCGCATCGCCATGCGCGACGGTCAGGTCATCATCAACAACATCCCGGCGCCGCTCACGCCGGACGGCATCGGCCGCGTGGAAAGCGAGAACGGCGCGCGCGCGCCGGTGCACCGTTTCATCGAGACGCTGCCGGGCGGCCGCCGGCATTTGATCTTCAAGCTGGTGCCGAGCGAACCGCTCGACAACATGGCAGCCGTCACGGTGCCGCCGGGCCATCTGTTCGTGATGGGCGACAACCGCGACAATTCCGCTGACAGCCGTGTGCCGGTGGCATCCGGCGGCGTCGGGCTGCTGCCGGTCAAGAACCTGGTCGGCCGTGTCGACGCGATCGTCGGCTCCTGGGACCTCGCCATGGCGAGCCGCCCGCTCTGGACCTGGCCGCAGGGCCTGCGGCTGTCGCGGTTTTTCACCGGGGTGCATTGAGCGGAACGCAGTTCCGTCATCATGCCCGGCACTCGGGTCCGGCCTTCGGCCGGCCCGAGCACAAGCCTTGGGCCTGGCATCCACGCCTTTGCAGCAAACCTTTTTCGTAAGACGTGGATGGCCGGGACAAGCCCGGCCATGACGAACGCCTACCGCACCACGCCCGAAATACAGCACGGCTTGCGGTGCGGGCGCGGGATTTTTCCTTTGAGATAGCAGCGCGCGGAATTGCCGAGATAGCCGGGCCGCACGTAGGTCCAGGCGCGGCAGCGGTGGTCCCCCTCGCAGGCCGCCTTGCAGGGCGCGCCGGCCGGATCAGCGGTCGTGTTGAAGGTGCTGTAGTCGCCGCCGTGACGGTCGATGGAATATTCGACCGGTCCGCGCCGCGGCTGGATCACGCCGGCGCCGCGCACGCCCGATACGCAGCAATCGTCCGCCACGCGCGGCGGCAATTTCTTCTTCAGCCAGCAGGTGGCGAGCTTCCGCTTACTGCGCGGATAGGAGAAGCTCCAGGATCGGCAGTGTCCGTCGCGCTCGCAATGCGCGGCGCAAACCGCCGGATCGCCGGAGCGGACGATGAAATTGTAATAATCGCTGCCCGGGCGGTCGAAACCGAGTTGGGCTTGCGCCGATCCCGTAACGGCCAGGACAGCGAGGCCGCCGACCAAAAGCTTGACAAGAAACCGCATGCCCGCCAGCCCGATCCGAACAATGGCCGTGACCCAGCGCCCTACCGGCATGGTAGCGCAGAGGAAGCGCAGGCTCATAGCACGGATTGGCCATAGGCATCGCCCGGCCGATCGGCCGTCGCGCCCGCGTCAAATAACCTTCGCCGTCAAAAAGAATGCGCCCGCCGGAGGGGCCGGCGGGCGCTGGATCCGGCTCGCGAGAGGGGATGATCGCGGGTGTCGGATCGCGGCCGATGAGAGGGCTCGGCCGTTTGCGTGAACTCTGATCAGCAGGCCTGACGCGCGGGCCGGTCGATCGAGGGGCGGCGGAAGCCCGGCTCGACCTTGCGCGCGCCACGGCTGGCGCGCCGTTCGCCCACGCGCTCGCGCAAAAGCGCGGTCGGGTCTTCCCAGAACGGTTCCGAGAAGGCGTCGCGCAAATCGGCGCGGGTCACGCCGATATCGGCGAGCATGTGGCTGTCGAGGCCGGCCAGGACCCTGACCTCGCGCCGGTGGCGCCGGGCGCGGGCGACGTCATTGAGCCAGCGAGTGACCATGGCCAGCAGGCTGAAAAAGGCGCGGATCACGATGGCGCCGGCGAGGGGAACGACGGGGACGTTGGTAGTCATGTCAATCTCCATGCAGTTCGCAGCTTATGGCCCGCAAATGGCCGTAAGCCGGGCGCCGGAGACACCCGAAATCCCCACCCGAATTCTCCGGCACCTGAATATATTGCACTGCGGGGATTGATTAGTGAAACGAATGTTTTTAATCTGACCCATCAGTTTTTGTCATTCTGGGCGGCGAGCCCGGAAGCCAGGGCCACAGGGCCGGCCCTGCAGTATCGCTCTGGATTCCGGGCTCGCCTGCGGAATTTAAAATCGGGTCGCGCTGCGCGCGGACCCGTTGGCTCGCGCCCCGGAATGACAGGAAAGGGATGCGTCATGACCACCTTGCTCGACATCGACCAGCTCCGCACTTTCATCGCCATCGCCGAGACCGGCAGCTTCACCAAGGCGGCGGAGGTGGTGAACAAGACGCAGTCGGCGGTGTCGATGCAGATGAAGCGGCTGGAGGAGCGCATCGAGCGGCCGATATTCGCGCGCGACGGCCGCGCCTCCAAGCTGACCGAGGACGGTTCCCGCCTGCTCGATTACGCGCGCCGGCTGGTCAAGCTGAACGTCGAGACGGTGGCGGCGTTTTCAGACGCGGCGCTGTCTGGCCGCGTGCGCCTCGGCGTACCCGACGACTACGCCGACCGCTACCTGCCCGAGATCATGGCGCGCTTCTCGCGCGCCTATCCGAGCGTGGAGCTGACCGTGCTGTGCGAGCCGACGGTGGCGCTGCTCGAACGCATCGACGGCAACGAGGTCGATCTCGCCATCGTCACCAATTGCGAGTCGAAGCGCGCCTCGGAGACCTTCCGGCGCGAGCGGCTGTTGTGGGTGACCTCGAACCGGCATTCGATTCATCTGGAGCCGCGGCTGCCGCTGGCGCTCGGGCGGCCGAGCTGCTTCTGGCGGCGCACCGCGATCGAGCGGCTGGAATCGATCGGGCGGCCCTACCGCGTGCTCTATTCGAGCTCGAATGCCGGCGCGGTGGCGGCCGCGGTGCTCGCCGGCCTCGCGGTGTCGGTCTTGCCGGAATCGGGGCTACGCCCCGGCATGCGCGTGCTCACCGCGGCGGAAGGCTTTCCGGAATTGTCCAGCTGCCGCATCGGGCTGGTGCGCAATTCGCACGAGACCTCGGCGCTGGCGGACGCGCTGGCCGAGCACATCATATTGTCGCTCGATAATTTGTCGGAAGCGCAGGCGGCGGAGTAAATCTCGGCCTCGTGTCCCGGACGCGGTGCAGCGCATTAGCGGTGCGCCGCTGATCCGGGACCGTTCCAAAGTCGGAATTCGCAACCGTCCCGGGTCTGCAGCGCACCGTTCACTTCGTTCACGCTGCGCTGCGCCCGGGACACGTCGTCAATACGCATACTCGTCGTAAATCGGATCGACGGTGCCGCCCCACTCGCCGTGGTATTTGTCCAAGAGCTCCTCGGCCGGCGTGATGCCGCGGGCGATCAACTCTTCGAGCGGACGCAGATAGCGCGTCTCGTCGCGGCCGTTGCGGTCGTGGCGCGCGCGGCGGGCCAGCCCGCGCGCGGCAAGCCGCAGGGTTTCCTGCGCCAGCGTCAGCACGTTGCGATTGCCGATCTCGGCGCGGAAGCCGAGCCTGGGCACGTCGTCGCGCAGCTTCTGGCGCTGCTCGGCGTTCCACAGCTTGACCATGTCCCAGCAGGCGTCGAGCGCGGCCTCGTCGTACAGCAGCCCGACCCAATAGGCGGTGAGCGAAGGCAGCCGCCGCCAGGGCCCGCCATCGGCGCCGCGCATTTCCAGATAACGCTTGAGCCGCACCTCGGGGAATATCGTGGAGAGGTGATTGGCCCAGTCGGAGATGGTCGGCCGCTCGCCCGGCAGCGCGTCGAGCTTGCCGGCGAAGAAATCGCGGAACGACTTGCCGGCGACGTCGATATATTTGTCACCGCGCTTGATGAAATACATCGGCACGTCGAGCGCGTAATCGACGTAAGCCTCGAAGCCCATGCCGTCTTCGAAGGCCCAGGGCAGCATTCCGGAGCGGTCGGGATCGGTGTCGGTCCAGATCTGCGAGCGCATCGACAGGAAGCCGTTCGGCTTGCCTTCGGTGAACGGCGAATTGGCGAACAGCGCGGTCGCCACCGGCTGCAGCGCCAGCGACACGCGCAGCTTCTTGACCATGTCGGCTTCCGAGGAGAAGTCGAGGTTCGCCTGCACGGTGCAGGTGCGGTACATCATGTCGAGGCCGAGCTTGCCCACCTTCGGCATATAGGCGGTCATGATCTTGTAGCGGCCCTTGGGCATCACGGGCATGTCGACGCGCCGCCAGTTCGGCGTCATGCCGAGACCGAGGAAGCCGATGCCGAGGGGTTTTGCCACTTCGCGCACTTGCGCGAGATGCGCCATCAATTCGGCCGCGGTCTGGTGCACGTTCTCGACCGGCGCGCCCGACAATTCGAACTGGCCGCCCGGCTCCAAGGAAATCGCGCCGCCGTGGGTGACATCGAACAGGCCGATGATGTTGTCGCCCTCCATGATCGGCTCCCAGCCGAGCAGGTGGGCCATGCCGTCGAGCAGCGCGCGGATCGAGCGGCGGCCGGCATAGGGCACCGGCCGGTGGTCCTCCACCGTGAAGGCGAATTTCTCGTGCTCGGTGCCGACCCGGAATTGCTCCGCCGGCTTGCAGCCCGCTTCGAGCCAGGCGACGAGTTCGTCGCGCGTCTCGATCGGGGTCATGTCGATCTGGTCACGGGCCATGCAAGCATCCGGCTATTGCCGTTTACGCATGATCCTTTTGGGGTCATGTGCAAAACGGCCGCGACCTTAAACATGGGCCGCGCGAAAGGGCAATGCGGGAAGCGTCAGTGAGCCATGCGCACGGCGGCAGGCTAACGCCGGCTCAGTCGTAGGCCGGCGCGGGCACGCGGGCCGGGACCAGGCGGACGCTCTTGAGCGCCTCGGTGGGCGCCCCGGCCTCGTGATATTCGGCGTCCTCGTTGACGTTCCAAACATCAAATTTGCGCGCGCCGGCCAGGATGTTTTCGACCGTCAGCATGGCGGTCATCATGGCATGATCCTGGTTGTTGTATTTGTGCATGCCGTTGCGGCCGACCAGATGCAGGCTCGGATAGCGCGCTTCCAGCTCCTCGCGCACCGCCGCGACATGGGCGGCGTAGTGCTCGTCGTAGACCGGATAGGCCTTGGGCTGGCGCACCACCACGCCGTCGACCACGATGTCGGAGGCGACCAGGCCGAGCTGGGCGATCTCGCGCTTGGCCAGCGCGACGAGATCGCGGTCGTCGGCCGTCCAGATGCCGTCGCCCTCGAAGCAGAAATATTCCATGCCGAGCGACGACAGCGCCGGATCGGGCACCATCGCGGACGTCCAGTTGCGGAAATTCTCCACGCGGCCGACCTTGACGGAGGGATCGTGGATATAGATCCAGTTGTCGGGAAAGATCTCGGCGCCCTTGACGATCAGCACGACGATCAGAAAGTCGCGATAGCGCAGCCTGTCGGCGCGCGCGCGGCTTGCGGGCGGGGGCGTCAGCATGCCGGCCAGATCGCGCATGGCGGCGGAGGAGACGACGTGCGCGGCGCGATAGGTTTCGCGCGCGCCGTTTACGGCCTGCGCCGTCACCGTCCAGGCTTTGGCGTCGGCGTCATAGGCAAGGCCGGCAACCTTGCGGCCGAGCTTGACTTCGCCGCCCAGCGCCGCTGTCTTGCGCGCCGCCGCCTCCCACAACATGCCGGGGCCGCGGCGCGGATAGCGGAAGCTTTCGATCAGCGTCTTGATCACCGGCTTGCCGGTGGCCCGCCGGCCTATGCCCAGGCTGCGCCGGACCCCGATCAGCACCGCGGCGGCGAGATTGAGACCCTTGATGCGCTGCGCCGCCCAATTGGCGGAAATCTCGTCGCACGACATGCCCCAGACCTTCTCGGTGTAGGTCCGGAAGAAGATCGAGAACAGCCGCTCGCCGAATTGATTGCGCACCCATTCGTGGAACGTGCGCGGGTGGCGGATCGGCGTCAGCCGCGCCCAGGCGTACGAGGCGACGCAGGCCAGGCTGGTGAACAGGCCGAGATTGAGGAAGGCCTCGAAGGCCTTGAGCGGATAGGAATAGAACTTGCCGTTGTAGCAGATGCGCGTCAGCCGGCTGCAGGTGACGAAGCCGTCGGGCAGGATCTCATCCCACAGCCGGTTCACCTCGTTCGACTTCGAGAAGAAACGATGGCCGCCGATGTCGAACAGGAAGCCCTTGTGATCGACCGTGCGCGATATGCCGCCGACATAGCGCGAGTCCTGCTCCAGCACGATGACGCGCTTGCCGGCCTTGCTTAAGAGATAAGCGGCGGTGAGGCCGGCCGGGCCGGCGCCGATCACCACGACGTCGGCGGCGCTGGCTTCAGGTTCGAATGGCTGGTCGTTTGTTTCGGACGCCCGCAGCACAATGGCCAACCCGCTTGCGCGCCCTGCCTCATGCGGCAGCAACGCCCGTCCCGCACAATGCGGCCACCTCCGGCGCGCCTTCGCGCCCCAGCGGTGGCCGTTTTCACCGGGCGTCATCTTGAGCAAAATACCGAGCAGCGTCCATTGCGGCCAACGGCGGCAGGGCGCGCTTGCACGGGCTCGCGCATGGTTGGGGCGCTCGGCCGATACCGCCGCTTGTGGATAGCGGGCGCGAACCGTCCGCCATGGGGGCTTGGACCCGGCCGGCCGGAGTAGGTTCATATTTTGTTCTTTTCCTCTTAACGCCGATGCTTTATTGGTTTTCCGCCATGCCACAGTTCACCCCGCACCAGGACGAGGCGCTGAAAAGCGTCGCCCAATGGCTGAAGGCCAAGCCGGGCGCGAACGGCACGCCGCAGGTGTTCCGGCTGTTCGGCTATGCCGGTACCGGCAAGACCACGCTCGCCAAGCACATCGCCGACGGGGCCGACGGCGAGGTGAAGTTCGCCGCCTTCACCGGCAAGGCGGCGAGCGTGATGCGGGGCAAGGGCTGCCGCGGGGCCTCCACCATCCACGGCCTGATCTACCGGGCGCGCGAGAGCGGCGAGGAAGTGCCGAGCTTCGACCTGTGGGACGAGGCGCCGGCCTCGAAGGCCGAGCTGATCATCATCGACGAATGCTCGATGGTGGACGGCGAGCTCGGCCGCGACCTGTTGTCGTTCGGCGTGCCGCTGCTGGTGCTGGGGGATCCGGCGCAGCTGCCGCCGATCCAGGGCGGCGGCTTTTTCACCGAGGCCGAGCCGGACGCGATGCTGACCGAGGTGCACCGGCAGGCGCAGGACGACCCGATCGTGCGGCTGTCGATGGATATCCGCGCCGGCGAATATCTCGAGCCCGGCCGCTACGGCGAGACGGAGGTCGTCGCCAAGGGCGATCTCGACCCGCAGCGCGTGCTGGAGGCCGACCAGGTGCTGGTGGGCAGGAACGCCACCAGGCGCGCCTACAACACCAGAATGAGAGAACGCCGCGGCTTCGACGACGCGATGCCTTCGGCCGGCGACAAGCTGGTGTGCCTGCGCAACAACCGCAAGAAAGGCCTGTTCAACGGCGGGCTTTGGAGCGTGAAGGAGCGCGGCGCCCGCAAGACCGGCATCATGACCATGCGGCTTTTGCCCGACGACGAGACCGCGACGCGCGGGGTGAAGGTGTCGGTGCGGCCGGAATGCTTCACCGGCGGCATCGAGAAGCTCGATTGGCAGCGGCGCAAGCCTTACGACGAGTTCGACTACGGCTACGTGCTCACCGTGCACAAGGCGCAAGGCTCGCAATGGGACGACGTGGTGCTGTTCGACGAGTTTTTTGCGTTTCCCGATTCGCGCGAACGCTGGCTTTATACCGGCGTGACGCGGGCGGCGAAGAGATTGACGGTGGTGGTTTAACTTCGGCTGTCGTCCCGGCCAAGCGAGCGTAGCGAGCGCGAGCCGGGACCCATACTCCGCAGTCTATCGATATGCTGCGGCGTATGGGTCCCCGCTTTCGCGGGGACGACAAAGGAAAGGCTCAGGCCTTTTTCTCCGCCGCCAACCTGCGCCGGTGCGCAAACGGCAGCACCACCAAAGCCAAGGTTGTGAACACCGCGCCGGCGAGGAAGGTGCCTTGCGGTCCGACCACGTCCCACAGCCCGCCGGCGATCACGCTCGCCACCAGCATGGCAAGCCCGCTCACCAGGTTGAACACGCCGAAGGCGGTGCCGCGCAAATTCTCCGGCGCGGTGTCGGCGACCAGCGCCTGCAACAGGCCTTGCGTCAGGCCCATGTGCAGGCCCCAGACCGCGACGCCGATCATCACCGCGGCGACGCCGCCGCCGAGCGCCAGGATGAGGTCCGCCACGATCAACAGCGCGAAGCCGGCGATCAGCAGCCGGTAGCGGCCGATCGTGTCGGACAATGCGCCGGCCGGCCAGGCCGAGAGCGCGTAAACCACGCTCATCACCACCATTACCGTCGGCACCAGCGCCACCGGCATGCCGACCGATTTGGCGCGCAGCAGCAGGAAGGCCTCGCTGAAGCGCGCCAGCGTGAAGATGGCGGCGACCCCGACCACGACCCAGTAGCCGATGTCGAGGCGCATAAGTTCGGCGCGCGACAGCGGCGACCGCAGGCGCTTGGCGCGCGGCGGGCGCTTAGGCTCGCGCACGAACAGCACGATGACGGCGACCGAGATGAAGGCCGGGATCACCGCAACCCAGAACACGTGCCGGTAATTATCGGCGAGCAGCGCCATGAAGACGATCGCCAGGCCCGGCCCGAGCACGGCGCCGACGGTGTCGAGCGTCTGACGCAGGCCGTAGGAGGTGCCGCGCAGGTCGTCCGGCGTCAGATCGGCGATCAGCGCGTCGCGCGGCGCGCCGCGGATGCCCTTGCCGACGCGGTCGATGAAGCGCGCCGCCGCCACCCAGGCGATGCTGGTCGCCAGCGGGAAGATCGGCTTGCTGAGCGCGGCGAGGCCGTAGCCGGCCGCGCTCAGCCATTTGCGCTCGCCGAGATAGTCGCTCAAGGCGCCGGAGAAGACTTTGGTGACGGCGGCGGTCGCTTCCGCGATGCCCTCGATGATGCCGACGTCGAGCGTGGAGGCGCCCAGCACGCTCACCAGATAAAGCGGCAGCAGCGCGTGGATCAGCTCGGAGGAGGAATCCATGGACAGCGAGACGAGGCCGAGCGCCCAGACGCCGCCGGGGATCTCGCGCCAGCGGAACAAAGAGCGTTTTTGCTGAGCGGCGGCCATGGCGGGCTTTCAACGCTTTGGCGGGAGTGTAGTTCGACTATTCAGCGCGAGCGAGAGGCCACGAGCCGCGCGGCAAACTCGTTTTCCCTCTCCCCTCGGGGGAGAGGGTGCCCGAGCGGAGGCGAAGCCGAGCGAGGGCGGGTGAGGGGGCACGTGACGCTCGATAGGCACTTGCCCCCTCACCCGGCTCGCGCTCGCTATCGCTCCGCGCTCGCCACCCTCTCCCCCGAGGGGAGAGGGTAAAGAGAGCGCGCGGCAATGTCAGTGGAAACTTACGCCGCCGCCTTCTGCTTCGGCGGCGCGAAGCGGTGGTAGAACGTGTCGCCGCTCGCCGCCATGTCGATGAGCAGCTTGGGCGGCGCGAAGCGGGGCCCGTGCTTCTTCTCCAGCTTGCGGCACAGATCGACGAAGGCCTTCGAGCCCATCATGTCGATATAGGACAGCGTGCCGCCGGTGAACGGCGCGAAGCCCCAGCCGAGGATGGAGCCGACGTCGGCCTCGCGCACGTCGGTGACCACCTTGTCCTCGAAAGTGCGCGCGGCCTCCACGGCTTGCGTGACCAGGATGCGTTGCTTCAACTCCGTAACGTCGAGCGCCTCGACCTCCTCGCGCGTGAGCTTTTTCGGCAGGATGTCGGCAAGCCCCGGCCACAGCCGCTTCGGCCCGCTCTGCGGATAATCGTAGAAGCCCTTGCCGTTCTTGCGGCCGGAGCGGCCGTGCTTCTCGACCATGTCCTCGAACAGTTTCTTCTGCCCCTGATTGATCGCCTTGGCCCCGAGATCGGCTTCGGTCGCGCGCACGATCTTGAGGCCGAGATCGAGCCCAGTCTCGTCGTTGAGCGCGAGCGGGCCGACCGGCATGCCGGCCATGCGCGCGACGTTTTCGATCATGGCCGGCGGGATGCCCTCGAGCAGCATCAAGTGGCCTTCGAGCAGATAATTGATCACGCAGCGATTGGCGTAGAAGCCGCGTAGAATCGTTCACCACGATCGGCGTCTTGCGGATCATACGCACGTAATCGAGCGCGACCGCCAGCGCCTTGTCGCCGGTTTCCTTGCCGAGGATGATCTCGGTCAGCATCATGAGCGCGACCGGCGAGAAGAAATGGATGCCGATGAAGCGCTTGGGGTCCTTGAACTCGGCGGCGAGCGAGGTGATCGGCAGCGTCGAGGTATTGGAGGCGAGGATGACGTCGTCGCCGATCACGGCCTCGATCTTCTTGATGACGTCGGCCTTCACCTTGCGGTCCTCGAACACCGCCTCGATCACCAGGTCGCAGTCCTTGAGCGCGCCGTAGTCGGCCGCCGGCGTAATCTTTTCCAGCAGCGCGTCGCGGTCGGCGCCCTTCATGCGGCCCTTCATGACGCGGTCGGACAGCGCCTTGGCGAGCGCGGCCTTGCCCTTGTCGGCGGCTTCCTGGTCGCGGTCGATCAGCACGACCCGCAATCCGACCGCCGCGCTGACCTGCGCGATGCCGGCGCCCATGAAGCCGGCGCCGACGATGCCGATCTTCTTCAGATTCGTCGGCGGCACCGCGGCCGGGCGGCGCGCGCCCTTGTTGAGCTCCTGCATGGAGACGAACAGCGAGCGGATCATGGCCGCCGCCTCCGGCGAGCGCAGGATCTTGGCGAACCAGCGCGACTCGATGCGCAGCGCGGTGTCCATGTCGACCAGCAGGCCTTCGTAGACGGTCTGCAGGATGGCGCGCGCGGCCGGATAGTTGTCGTAGGTTTCGCGCCGGTAGATGGCGTTGGCCGGCGGGAAGACCATCATGCCGGCCTTGGAATAGACCTGGCCGCCGGGCAGGCGGAAACCCTTCTCGTCCCACGGCTTGACCGCTTTGCCGCCGGCCTTGATCCAGTCCTTGGCGGCCTTGATCAGGTCGGCCTGCGGCACGACGTTGTCGATCAGCTTCATGGCCTTGGCGCGGTCGGTGCGCAGGTCCTGGCCCTTGAGCAGGAATTGCAGCGCGTCGGCGGGCGGAATCATGCGCGCAATGCGCTGGGTGCCGCCGGCGCCGGGGAACAGGCCGACCTTCACCTCGGGCAGGCCGAGCCGCGTCTTCGGATTGTCGGAGGCGACGCGGTGGTGGCAGGCAAGGCACAATTCGAAGCCGCCGCCCATGGCGGTGCCGTTGATGGCGGCGACCCAGGGCTTGCCCGAGGTTTCCAGCTGCCGGTAGAGGAGCGAGAGCTTGCGGCTCTCGTCGAACACCATCTTGTTGGCGGCTTCTTCGCCGTCGCGCTTGACCAGGTCGGCGTAAGTTACGCTCATGCGTTCCAGCATGGTGAGGTCGGCGCCGCCGCAGAACGAATCTTTGCCGGAGGTGACGACCGCGCCCTTGATGGCTGCGTCGTTGGCGACCTTGTCGACGATCTGCGCCAACTCCGCGGTGACGGAGCCGTCGATCACGTTCATCGAGCGGCCGGCCATGTCCCAGGTGAGAAGCGCGATGCCGTCGGAGTCGATGTCGAGTTTGAAGTTGCTCATGGGCTTTTCCCCGATCCTCTTACTGTCATTCCGGGGTGCTCGCGCAGCGAGCGAACCCGGAATCCAAAAACTAGCTTACGCCTCGCATCTGGATTCCGGGTTCGCGCATTCGGCGCGCCCCGGAATGACGGGTTAAACATATGGCTCGCCGTTCTTGTGCGTGTAGCGGAAGCCTTGGTCGTCGCGCGTCACCTGCATGTCGATGTCGGAATAATGCGCGCGTTCGGCCTTGGCGCGCGTGCCGACCTCGATCAGGACGGCGTCGCGGTTCGAGCGGTTGATCAGGCAGTGGCCGTCGGCGACGCCGGCCTTCCAGCCGGCGGCGTCGCCCGGCTTCAGCACCGTTTCGCCGGCGTCCTCGACCAGCACCACTTCGCCTTCCAGCACATAGACGAACTCGTCCTCGTTCTCGTGCCAGTGGCGCTGCGAGGAGGCGGCGCCCGGCTTGAGCGTGCAGAGATTGACGCCGAACTGGGTGAGGCCGGCGGCACGGCCCATACGCTTGCGCGCACGGCCTTCCACCGCCTTGTTGAACGGCGCGGGATAATTGGTCGCCGTGTCGAGCGGCAGCGTGGCGATATCGAGCTTGGGCATGCGGTCTCTCAACTTTTCCCGGGCGCAGCGCAACGCGAAGCGGTGCGCTGCAGACCCGGGATCGTTCCGAATTCGTAACGGTCCCGGATCAGCGGTGCATCGCTGGCGCGCTGCACCGCATCCGGGACAAGGCTCACACCCGCTCGATGATCGTCGCGGTGCCCATGCCGATGCCGATGCAGAGCGTGACCAGCGCGGTGGAGAGATCGCGCCGCTCCAATTCGTCGAGCACGGTGCCGAGGATCATGGCGCCGGTGGCGCCGAGCGGATGGCCCATGGCGATGGCGCCGCCGTTGACGTTGATCTTGTCGTGCGGAATGTCGAGCGCCTGCATGTAGCGCAGCACCACCGAGGCGAAGGCTTCGTTGAGCTCCCACAGGTCGATGTCGCTCACTTTCATGCCGGCCCGCTTCAGCGCCTTCTCGGTCACCGGGATCGGGCCGGTGAGCATGATGGCCGGCTCCGAGCCGATATTGGCGAAGGCCTTGATGCGCGCGCGCGGTTTCAGACCGGCGGCTTTTCCCGCTTCTTTGCTGCCAATCAAGACAGCCGCGGCGCCGTCGACGATGCCGGAGGAATTGCCCGGCGTGTGCACGTGGTTGATGGTCTCGACTTCCGGATAGCGCTGGATCGCGACCGCGTCGAAGCCGGCCATGTCGCCCATCTGGATGAAGGAGGGCTGCAGCGCGGCCAGCGTCTGCATGGTGGTGGACGGGCGCATGTGCTCGTCCTTGGCCAAAATGGTGAGGCCGTTGCAGTCCTTGACTTTGATCACCGAATTCTTGAAGCGCCCCTCCTCCCAGGCTTTGCCGGCGCGCTTCTGGCTCTCGACCGCATAGGCATCGACGTCGTCGCGGGAGAAACCGTATTTGGTGGCGATCAGGTCGGCGGAAATGCCCTGCGGCAGGAAGTAGGTCTCCACCGCGATGGAAGGGTCCATCGGCCAGGCGCCGCCGGAGGCGCCCATGCCGACGCGGCTCATCAATTCGGCGCCGCCGCCGATGGTCATCTGGTGCTGGCCCGACATGACCTCGGCCGCGGCGAAGTTGACCGCATCGAGACCGGAGGCGCAGAAGCGGTTGATCTGCACGCCCGGCACCTGGTCGCCGAGGCCGGCCACCAGCGCGGAGGCGCGCGCGATGTCACCGCCCGCTTCGCCGACCGGATCGACGCAGCCGAGCACCACGTCGTCGATCAGGACGGGATCGAGCTTGTTGCGGTCCTTGATCGCCGAAAGCGCCTGCGCGGCCAGATTGAGCGCGGTCACTTCGTGCAGCGCGCCGTCCGCCTTGCCGCGCCCGCGCGGGGTGCGGATGGCGTCGTAGATGAATGCGTCGGCCATAGTTTCCTCCTTGTCATTCCGGGGCGAATGCGCGAGCACGCGAGCCCGGAATCCAGAGACAAATTCGAGGCGCTTCGTCGTCGCCCTGAATTCCGGGCTCGCTCGCTTCGCGAGCGCCCCGGAATGACAGCGCTATAAACTCCGCGCGATCACCAGCTTCATGATCTCGTTGGTGCCCGCGTAGATGCGCAAGACGCGCGCGTCGCGGTACAGGCGCGAGATCGGGTATTCATCCATATAGCCATAGCCGCCGAACAATTGCAGGCAGCGGTCGATCACTTTCGCTTGCGTTTCGGAGAGCCGGTATTTGGCCATCGAGGCGGTCACGGTGTCGAGCTCACCCTCGATATGCCGCTCGATGCAGTGGTCGAGGAACACCTTGGCGATGGTCGTGTCGGTCTTGCATTCGGCCAGCTCGAACTGGGTGTTCTGGAACTCGATGATCTTTTTGCCGAAAGCCTGGCGCTGCTTGACGTAGTCGATGGTGAGCGCCAGCGCCCGCTCCATCATGGCGACCGCGTGCACGGCGACGATCAGGCGCTCCTGCGGCAATTCCTTCATCAGCTGATAGAAGCCCTGCCCCTCCTCGGTGCCGAGCAGGTTCTCGGCCGGCAGCTTCACGTCTTCGAAGAACAGTTCCGAGGTGTCGGCGGAATCCATGCCGAGCTTCTTGAGCTTGCGGCCGCGGCGGAAGCCGGGCGCGTCGTCGGTCTCCACCACCATGAGCGAGACGCCCTTGGCGCCGGCCTTGGGATCGGTCTTGGCGACGACGATGACCAGATTGGCGTGCTGGCCGTTGGTGATGAAGGTCTTGGAGCCGTTGAGCACATAGCCGTTGCCGGATTTCTCGGCCTTGGTGCGCACGCCCTGCAGGTCGGAGCCGGTGCCCGGCTCGGTCATGGCGATGGCGCCGATCATTTCGCCGGTGGCGAGCTTGGGCAGCCAGCGCTTTTTCTGCTCCTCGGTGCCGTAGTTGAGGATATAGGGCGCGACGATGCCGGAATGCAGCGGCGCGCCGAAGGTGTCGAAGCCGGCAAGCGAGTATTCGCGGTTGATCACCGCCTCGTGCGCGAAGGTGCCGCCGGCCCCGCCATACTCTTCCGGCATGGTGGCGCAGAGCAGGCCGGCCGCGCCCGCCTTGGTCCAGGCATCGCGGTCGTACATGCCGGCCTCGTGCCAGCGGTCGATATGGGGGACGAATTCTTGGCCGATGAAGCGGCGCGCCTGTTCCTCGAGCAGAACGAGGTCTTCGCTCATCCAGGCCGGGCGCGGGAGAGTGATGGCGTCCATGGCCGAATCACCTAGCGCGCCGCCTGAGGGCGGGCAAGGCCGCCGTGGTAGGGAGCTGATCCAGCGTCATTCCGGGCCCGCCGGCCTTCGCTTTCGCTTCGGCGGGCGTCCCGGAATGACGAAATGCCTACTTCTTCCCGTGGCCGGGATCCTTGACGTTCGGAATCTTGGCGATCTCGACATTGACCAGCTTGCCGCCGACCTTCTCGACCTTGCGCACATAGACGGTCTGCACGATGTCGCGGGTCTCCGGGTCGATCGAGATCATGCCGCGCGGGCTTTCCCACTTCATGCCCTTGGCGGCGTCGATCAAGGCCTGGCCGCCGGTCTTGCCGCCGGTCTTCTTCAACACGGCATAGATCAGGTGCATGCCGTCCCAGGCGCCGACCGAGAAGAAGTCCGGATTGCGGTGATAGGCGGCGTTGTAGGCCTTCACAAAGGCCGCATTCATCTTCGACTTGTGGTTATAGTCGTAATTGGCCGAGGTGATGATGCCTTCCGCGACGTCGCCCATGCTCTTGAGCGCGTGCTCGTCGGTGATTTCCATCTGCCCCATGACCCTGGTCTTCTTCGGATCGATGCCGCGCTCGGCGATCGCCTTGCCGAAGGCGCCGGGCTGCGCGCCACCCGGGATCATTACGAAGATGCCCTGCGGGCCGAGATCCTTGGCGCGCTGCACGAAGGCCGAGAAGTCGGGATTGGCGACCGGCATGCGCACCGCGCCGAGGACTTGTCCACCGCCGGACGTGAAGCCGACCTGGAAGGATTTTTCGGCGTCGTGCCCGGGGCCGTAGTCGGTGACCATGGTGTAGGCCTTCTTGACGCCGCCGTGCATCGCCGCCCATTTGCCGAAGGCTTGGTTCAGCTGCGGAATGGTCATTGAGGTGCGCGTCATGTAGGGCGACTTGGTGGTGACGATCGAGGTTGCCGCGTTCATGAGCACCATGAACTTCTTCGCCTCCTTGGAGACGTCGCCGGCGGCGATGCCGTTCGGCGTCAGGATGAAGCCGGCGAGGATGTCGACCTTGTCGCGGGTGACCAGTTCCTGCGCCAGCCGCTTGGCGACCGGCGGGTTGATGCCGCCCACGTCCTTGCGGATGATCACGATCTTCTTGCCGGCGACCGTGTCGCCGTGCTGCTTGATGAACAGCTTGATGGCGTTGTCCTGCTGCGCCGCCGCGTCGGCGAACTGGCCGGAATAGGGCTCGATCAAACCGATCTTGACGGTCCCTTGCGCATGCGCGGCGGACGCCGCCAGCATCCCCGCTGCGATGACGAGAAATAATTTTCGCATTGGAGTTCCTCCTTAATAGCCGTTTCCCGGAAACGACGGCTTGCTGAAAGCTTAGCGGCGTCGGCGGGCCCCGTCACGGCGCGGCCGGGCCTTTATCGCCGAACCCGCTGCGTGCTACCACCGCGCAAGCAAGCCGGGGCACCAGTTCATGAACGCAGAAACCGACGGCGGGGCCGCCTATGGCGTCGAATCCGCCTATGCCTGGCGGCGGCTGGCGACTGCGCTGGCGATCAGCACCATCGGCGGCGTCGGCATGTGGTCGTTCATCGTCGCGCTGCCCGCCATCCAGGCCGATTTCGGCGTCGACCGCGCGCAAGCTTCGCTGCCGTTCACCTTCGCCATGCTCGGCTTCGGCGGCGGCGGCGTGTTCATGGGGCGGCTTGCCGACCGCTACGGCATCACGTTGCCCATGACGCTGGGCGCGCTGGCGCTGAGCGCGGGCTATATCGCGACCGGCCTCTCGGACAGCCTATGGCAGGTGGCGCTGGCGCACGGGTTCCTGATCGGCTTCGGCTGCTCGGTCACCTTCGGCCCGCTGATGGCCGACATCTCGCACTGGTTCATGCGCCGGCGCGGCATCGCGGTCACGGTCTGCGCCGCCGGCAATTATGTCGCCGGCACGATCTGGCCGCCGGTGGTGCAGCATGCCATCGCCGGCTACGGCTGGCGGGCGACCCATATCGGCATCGGCGTCTTCCTGTTCGCCACGATGCTGCCGCTCTGCTTCGCGCTGCGCCGGCGGATCGAGGTCGGCCACACGGCGGCGGCGGGCGCGCAGGCCGCGCAGCGGCAGGCCGACATGCCGTTCTCGCCCATGACGCTGCAAGTGCTGCTGTGCATCGCCGGCGTCGCCTGCTGCGTGGCGATGGCGACGCCGCAGGTGCACATCGTCGCCTATTGCGGCGATCTCGGCTACGGCGTGGCGCGCGGCGCCGAGATGCTGTCGCTGATGCTCGGCTTCGGCATCATCAGCCGGGTGGCCTCCGGCTTCATCGCCGACCGCATCGGCGGCGTGCGTACCCTGCTGCTCGGCACGCTGTTGCAGGCCGTCGCGCTCATGCTCTATCTCATGTACGACAGCCTGTTCTCGCTCTACGTCATCTCGGCGCTGTTCGGACTGTTCCAGGGCGGCATCGTGCCGAGCTACGCCATCATCGTGCGCGAGTATTTCCCGCCCAAGGAGGCCGGCACCCGCGTCGGGCTGGTGATGTTGGCCTCGCTGCTCGGCATGGCGCTGGGCGGCTGGATGGCGGGCGCAATCTTCGACGCTACCGGTTCCTATCAGGCCGCTTTCTTCAACGGGCTGGTCTGGAACCTATTGAACATGTCGATCATGGTCTGGCTGCTGCTGCGCTCGCGGCGCGGGCCGGCCTTCGCAGCGAGCGTGTGAAGCCGCGCCCCCACGCGCGACGCGACGGGGACGCGAAACTTTATTCGCAAGCGGAATAGCCCGTACACTGGGATATTTGGTCGGGTTATTGACAATCGCGGCGTAAAAGGAAAAACAGCGGCGCTGGGGCAAGCGGGGGCTGTCCGTTCATGCAATTCGAAGTCGCGAGACCGGACGTGGTGCGGGCGATCAACCAGCGCTGGCTGCTCAAATTCTGGCGGCAGCACTTGGGCGCGCACCGCGTGCCGCAGTGGCAGTCTGCCGATGCCGAGGAGCTCGCGCGCCTGTCGAGCGGCCTGAGCGTGCTCGACGTGATCGGCGGCAATGGCGGCCTGCGTTTCCAGATCCGCTACCACGGCGAGCTGGTCGGGCAGGTCTATGGCTCGCCCGATTGCCGCGGCGTCTTCCTGCACGACGACAAGCCGGAGCCGGCGCGCGCGCAGGCGCTGGCGCCTTACCACGAGGCGGTCGCCACCGGCCGGCCGGTCTATCTGATCCACGACGTCGCCGACCGGCAGGGCCGGCTGGTGCATTACGAGCGGTTGTTGCTGCCGTTCGCGCGCGACGGCGATAACGTCGACCGCATTTTGGCGTCGTTCGAATTCGTCTGCCCGGACGGCGCCTTCGACACCCACGACCTGATGGGCACGCAGACGGCGCCGCCAGCGCTGCGGCTGTCGGCAACCATCGAGCCGCAGGCGCTCGCCTGAGCCCGCACCTCACGGCACCGGCTCCCTTTCGCGCGCAAACGGATGGGGACAACGGCATTGTATTGCGAGGCCGGGAAAGGGATAATGCGCGCCGTGAGTGGCGTCGGCGTCGTCGGGCAAGCAAGCATCCAGCATGGGGGAAGCGGAAATGGCCACCAGCACCAAAGCGGGCAATGGGCGGCGCGCCAGAAACGGCGCTCCCATCGTCTCGGACCATGGCTTGGCGCTTGCCGTTTACGTGCTCTATTTGCTCGGCTTCTTCAACGGCCTGACGGCGATCATCGGCGCGGCAATCGCCTACATGCAGAGCGAGCGCGCCGACGAAATCGCGCAGACGCATTTCCGCTTTCAGGTGAAAACCTTCCTGATCGGCCTGCTCTACGTCTTCATCGCGGCCATCACGTTTCACGTCGGCATCGGCGCCATCGTGCTGCTGTGGTGGGTGGTGTGGACGCTGATCCGCTGCGTCAAGGGCCTGCTCGCCCTGAACGCGGGCGAGCCGATCGCCGATCCGGATTCGTGGCTGTTCGGCTGAGCCGGCCGCGCGGCCGGCGCTGCAAGTTCGGGACTGAACAGCATGGCGGGGAGCTGCCGATGATCTATCATGCCGCGCCGCGCTGCTTGCGACTTCTGTGTGCGGCCGCCTTGACGCTTATGTTCGGCGCATCGAGCGCGCCGGCCTTGGCGCAGAAGCCCGCCGCCAAAGATGTGAAGGCGAAACTCGTCTGCGGCTCGCACTCCGCCAATCCGCGCGAGCTCAGGCCGTTCGACATCCATCTGCAGTTCACCGTCTCCGGCCCGCTGTGGACCAGCGACGTGACGGACCCGCGCGGCAAGGAACGCTTCCTCGGCATTCTCTCGCCGTCCGGCACCATGCTGATCGTCGGCGAGGGCAAGGCCGCCGACGGCGCGACATGGACCTACGAGTTTTCCGGCAAGAAGAAAGATGGCCTGACCATCGTCAGGGGCAGCCTGAATTCCGACAAGCCGAAAGGCAGCCGCGCCTGTTCGCTGGCGTTTTAGGATGCGCCGCCTTCAACGCGGCGGGCGGCTTTGTGTTTGGCGGCGACGCCGGCGCCAGCTCGAAGGCGCCATGCCGATCATCTTCTTGAAGGCGCGGCTGAATGCGGCTTCGGATTCGTAGCCGATTTCAGCGGCGACACTCTGAAATTTGACGTTGCTTGTGGACGCGCGGTCATTCCGCCGGCCGCCATAGCGCCTAAATGGCTGGCCACTATACGCCGCATGCCGGCGCCTACCGATCACGGAATTGCAACGCACAAGGAGGCACCACTGCCATGACCACACATAAAGGTAGCTGTTTCTGCGGAGCCGTCGCGATCGAGGCGAACGGAGCGCCCGAGGCGATGGGCTATTGTCATTGCGAGTCGTGCCGATCCTGGTCGGCCGCTCCGGTAAACGCCTTCACTTTGTGGAAGCCCGAGAACGTGAAGGTCACGAAAGGCGCCGAACTGATCGGTCGTTTTGCAAAGACGAAGTTGAGCGACCGGCAGTACTGCACGAAATGCGGCGGTCACCTCATGACGAACCATGCGCCCTTGGGCTTGGTGGACGTCTATGCCGCCACCATACCGAGCCTGAAATTCAGCCCCGGCGTCCATGTCAATTACGCCGAGACCGTGTTGCCCATGAAGGATGGGCTACCCAAGCTGAAGGACTTCCCGGCCGAATTCGGCGGTTCGGGCATGACCATGCCCGAGTAACGTCGGCCACTTGGGCGCGCCGACAAGCTCGGAACGCCTCGTCCGGCACTTTCATCACGCATCCCGCGCCCGCGTGGATGCGCGCGAGACGCGTTGCCGGGGCATATCGCGCGGATGGCCGGATCGACGGCTTTGACCGGACCGGGACATTTCGAGGCAATTTGTAAGCGCCGCCGCAAACAGGCGGGATTCAAAAATTAAATTCAATCTCTGTGAGCCAACGCACATAGGCTGACGCGCTCCGATATACAATTTAATGCAAGCGAATTTGCCAGGTTTGTTTCGGGATCGAGCGCCATGAAACGGTTTACCATGCTCTTCGTTGTCGCAGTTGTCGCGGCTTTGCTGCCCGCGTTGGCCGCGGCGTGTCCGAGAGGTTACGTGCCATGCGGCGAACGAAATCAGCTCTGCTGCCCAGCAAGACCGTAAGGTTGAAGTGGCTCGGGGCAGGAAGCGGCACATTCATCGCCCTCGTCATTGTCGCGGCGTATTTCTTGTGGTCGCCGGGCGAGACGCCGGCGAGCGTTCTTGGCCAAATTGGATATTTGGAGATCGAACCGCCGAGCACACTGAGCGGGCCGGGAACGATCAACACCGTCGAGCATTTGAGTAATGGGAAAGTGACCCTCTTTCCAACGTGCAACACGAAGCCGGAGTTTCTCGCCGGTCAAGTGATAAAGGCCCCGACCACCGATCGAGAGATGACGGAGTCATTTAAGAAAAGCCTGGATGCTTCCGGAAAAATCAAGGAAACGTTGACCGCCCTGGCCGGCGCAGGCCAAGTCAAATCGGTCCACTTGAAGCTCGAAAACGCCAGTATCCTTCTGGCGACCGACGAAACGCTCCTGTCCGCGCGGCACGACTTGTTGAAGGGCACATGTGAGGCCGCGATCGCGGAAAACATTACAAACGGCGGCGTCGTGTGTCAGACGCGGGCCGTCCTGGAAGCCGACGTCACCTACGAAATCGGATATAGCGAGACACTTTCGATCGGCGAGCGCACCAAACTCAACTCGCAAGTCGCGGCAAATTTGAAACTGGATGCCAGCCGCATCTCGGCCGACCGGATTTCGGGCCATCACCTGTTCGTCGGCGCCAAGCTGTCGCCAAGCGCAATTATTCTTAACGCCGCCGCCAATGGCGCGGTCCCGAAATGCACCTTCTGAAATAGTCCGGGCCGGAACGGAATTGGCCGATCACGGCCCCGGCGCGAACTTCAGGACGCGTCCGCAAAGGGTTTCAAAACGGGCGCGCAGCCTCTACCGGCCACGCCCTCAAAACCCTTCATCCGGCACTTCCATCATGCTCGCCGCCCCCGCCTGGATGCGCGCGAGATGGCTCGCCGTCTCCGGCAGCATGCGCTCCATGAAGAAGCGCGCGGTGACCAGCTTGGCGCCCATGCGCGAACCCGCGCCGTTGGCCTGCGGCGACTTGGCGGCGGCCTCCGCGATGCGCGCCCACATGTAGCCGAGCGCCACCAGGCCGAACAGGTGCATAAAATCGTAGGAGCCGGCGCCGGCATTGTCGGGCTTGGCCATGGCGTTCTGCATGAACCACATGGCGCCCTGCTGCAGATGGCCGAGCGCGGCGCCGAGCGGCGTCAGATAAGGCTTCATCTTCTCGTCGGCGCCCTTGTCCTTGATATAGCCCTGCACCTCGCCGATGAAGGCCATGAGCGCGCGGCCGCCGTCCTTGCCGAGCTTGCGGCCGACCAGATCCAAAGCCTGGATACCGTTGGCGCCCTCGTAGATCTGCGCGATGCGGGAATCGCGCACGAACTGCTCCATGCCGTGCTCGGCGATGTAGCCGTGACCGCCGAACACCTGCTGCGCCATCACGGTGTTGGCGAAGCCCTGGTCGGTGAGCACGCCTTTGATCACCGGCGTGAGCAGGCCCATGTGATCGTCGGCGTTTCTGCGCTCTTTCTCGTCGCCGGAGCGGTGGGCGACGTCGCTTTGCAGCGCGGTCCACATCACCAGCGCGCGCGCCGCCTCGTTGAAGGCGCGCATGGTCATCAGCGCGCGCCGTATGTCCGGGTGCACGATGATCGGGTCGGCCGGCTTGTCGGGATATTTGACGCCGGAGATCGAGCGGCCCTGCAGCCGCTCCTTGGCGTAGTTGACCGCGTTCTGATAGGCGACCTCGGAGAGCGCCAGCCCCTGCACGCCGACGCCGAGGCGTGCCTCGTTCATCATCGTGAACATGGCGTTGAGCCCGCGGTTCTCTTCGCCGATGAGCCAGCCGGTGGCGCCGTCATAGTTCATGACGCAGGTCGAGTTGCCGTGGATGCCCATCTTCTCTTCGATCGAGCCGCAGGCGACCGCGTTGCGCGCGCCCAGCGCGCCGTCGTCGCCGACCATCAGCTTGGGCACCACGAACAGCGAGATGCCTTTCGTTCCGGCGGGCGCGCCTTCGATGCGCGCGAGCACCAGGTGGATGATGTTCTCGGACAAATCGTGCTCGCCGGCCGAGATGAAAATCTTGGTGCCGGTGATCTTGTAGCTGCCGTCCGGCTGCTTGGCCGCCTTGGTGCGCAACAGGCCGAGGTCGGTGCCGCAATGCGGCTCGGTCAGGTTCATGGTGCCGGTCCAGATGCCCTCGACCATCTTCGGCAGATATTTGGCCTTGATCTCCGGTGAAGCGTGCGTGAGGAGCGCTGCGATCGCGCCTTGCGTCAGGCCGGGATACATGGCGAAGGCCATGTTGGCCGAGCAGAGGAATTCGGTGACGATCTCGGTGAGCGTCGCCGGCAGGCCCTGCCCGCCGAACTCGGCCGGCACCGAGATGCCGATCCAGCCGCCTTCGGTGAGTTGCCTGTAGGCGTCCTTGAAGCCGGTCGGCGTGCTGACGCTGCCGTCGTCGTGGCGCGTGCAGCCTTCCGAGTCGCCGACGCGGTTGAGCGGCGTGAGCACCTCTTCCGAGAATTTGGCGGCCTCGCGCAGGACCGCTTCGACCACGTCGGGCGAGGCGTCGGAAAAGCCCGGCAGATTGCCGTAGCGGTCGAGATGGAAGACGTCGTTCAACAGAAACAACGCATCGTCCACGGGCGCTTTATAGATCGGCATCGCAGTCTCCTCCCGGCGCCGCTTATAGCGCGCCCTTAACGTCTCGTTAACTATTGGCCGCTTGCGACCGATGTAAGACGGCCGCGGCCTTGCCCGGCGACACACCACGATGCCGCATTTCCGCTTTCGGCGCCGTTAAGGACGGGCGCTGCCCTGGCGGACGGCAAATTGCCGGTTAAATCGGGCGCTTTCGGCCAATCCTTAACCACTTGTTTACCGCGGACGGCAAAAAGTCGGGGTCTGAGGACTGCGGACCGCGCCTGTCTCCACCCAAAGTTAACGCGTGCCGGCGCCACGGAGGGCTGAACCAGGCTCTTTCTCAAATGTGGTGCGCGCAATGAAACTTGGCGTCCCGTGGCGGGTGAAGGGGATAGGGCCGGAAGCCCGCGAAACCGCAAAGCAGGCGGCACGCCGCTCGGGCATGCCGCTGGGAGATTGGCTCAACGCCGTGATCCTCCGACAAGCCGCACAGCCAGTCCCGCAAGCGCGCGCGCACGGCGATGACAATTCCTATGGCGAAGACCTCGCCGGCGTGCATGAGCGGCTGGACGATCTTGCGCACCGCATCGAGCAGATGACGCGCTCGGGGCCGGCGGCCTATGCGCCGCGCCGCGCGCGCGGCGCCGCGCCGCCGCCCTCCCCGCCGCTGGCGCCTGCGCTGCCGAACGTACAATTGCCGCCCGGGCTCGATCGCGCGGTCGCCGAGATCGCGGCGCGCCAGCGCGCCCTCGACGGCGAGCCGGCTGCCGCGCCCGCGCCGCCGCAGCAACAGGCGCCGATGGCGCAGCCGGCGCCCGCGCCCATGGCAGCGGCGGCACCCATGCCGGCGGCAGCGCCCGCCCCTGCTGCCGCGCCGGCGCCTGCGCGCGTGGCCCTGCCGGCGCAGGACATTTCCGGGCTGGAGGATCAGCTCCGCCGCATCACCGACCAGATCGAAACCTTGCGCAAGCCGGGCGTCGAGGAAGCGATCAACGCGCTACGCGGCGAGCTGGTCGAGATCGGCAACGCGCTCAACGAGGCCATGCCGCGGCGCGAGATCGAGACAATCGAGAAGCAGATCGCCGGCCTCAGCCAGCGCATCGCGGAAGGAAAACAGAACGGCATCGACCACGACGCATTGGCCGGCATCGAGCACGGCCTGGCCGAGGTGCGCGACGCGCTGCGCGGCCTGACGCCGGCCGAGCAGCTGGTCGGCTTCCATGAGGCGATCGACGGTCTCGCCCACAAGATCGATCTGATCGTGGCGCAGAAAGACCCGGAGACGATGGCGCAGCTCGAAAACGCCGTCACCACGCTGCGCTCGATGACGACGCATATCGCCTCCAGCGAGGCGGTGAGCAGCCTGGCCGCCGAGGTGCAGGTGCTGGGCCAGAAGGTCGATTACATCGCCCACGCCACCACCGGCGGCACGGCGCTCGACAATCTCGAGCATCGCATCTCGGCCATCGCCGATGCGCTGGCCGAGCGCGCGCAGGCGGGCGGCCCGGTGCCGCCGCAGCTGGAAGCGCTGGTGCAGTCGCTGTCCGACAAGATCGAGCTGATCCAGTCGTCACGCAGCGACGACGTGGCGATCGGCCACCTCGAGGACCGCATCGTCAAGCTGGTCGAGAAGCTGGACGCTTCCCAGTCCAGGCTCGGCCAGTTGGAAGCCATCGAGCGCGGCTTGGGCGACCTCTTGGTGCATATCGAGGACATGCGCGCCAACAAGGAGCCGGGCGGCTTGCGCGCCGAGAATGCGCCGGCGGTGGACGATCTCCGGCACGACATCGCCCGCACGCAGGACTCCGTCGACAGCGTGCACGGCACCTTGGCGCTGGTGGTCGACCGCCTCGCCAAGATCGAAGCCGACATCCGCGGCGGCCGCGGCGCGGCCGAGGAGATGGCGCCCGCGCCGACCTTCGGCAAACTGGCGGTGCGGGCGGTGAGCGACGTGCCGGTGCAGCCGGTGCAGCCGATGCAGCCGGAGCCGCCGCGTCTGCCGAAGGCGGCGTCCTTGCCGGCGCCCGAGCAGCACGCCGCGCCCATGCCGCAGGCGCCGTCGATCCCGGAAAGCGCGCGCTTGGAAGCCCCCTTGGAGCTGCAAGAATCGCAGATCCACGCGTCAACGCCGACGGCACCGCCACCACCGGCGCCACCGCCACCACGCCGCCGCGTCGCCAGCTCCCTGCCGATCGATCCCGACCTGCCGCCGGACCAGCCGCTCGAGCCCGGCTCCGGCCCGCCCAAATTCAGCGCCCGCATCGCCGCGTCCGAAGCAGCCCTCGGCGGCGCCGCGCCCGCACCGGCGGGCACCGCCGGCGGCAAATCGAGCTTCATCGCCGCCGCCCGCCGCGCCGCCCAAGCCGCCTTGCAGCAGGGGCCCGCCACGCCGGCGCCGCGCGGCGAGACCGAAGAAGCGGAAGACATCGAACCGAGCGCGCGCCGCGCCCTGTCTGGCAAGCTGATGAAGCGCATGAAGTCGCTGTTCGTCGCGGCCGGCATCATCGGCCTGGTGGCCGGCGGGGCGCAAATCGTCGGCAAGAAGCTCGACCTCGGCGGCGGTCGCACCAAATCCGCCAAAACCGGCAAGATCGAATCCCATAGCCACGAGAAAATCGCGCGCGCCCCGCAGGCACAAATCGGCCTCAGCCCCGACCCATCGACAACCGGGACCACGGCCCCGCCGCTCGCCGCGCCGGCAGCGCCAGGCGCAGGCACGGCCGCTCCGGCCTATAGTCTGGGTGCGACCGCGGCCAAGGGCCCGGCCTTGCTGAACCCGCCCAATCTGGGCATTCCGCCGGCCGCCTCGAACGGCGGCGACATCACCGGATCGATCGCGCACAGCGTCACGCCGCCGGCGCGCAGCCGGCAGCCCGGCAAAGCGGACGGCGGCGAGCTGCCGCTCGCCATCGGCACCGCCAAGCTGCGCAGCGCGGCCATCGCCGGCGACGGCGCCGCCGAATACGAGGTCGCGGTGCGCTTCGCGGAAGGTCGCGGCGTGCCGGCCAGCCCGAGTGAGGCGGCGCGCTGGCTCGAGCGCGCGGCGGCCACCGGGCTCCCGCTTGCGCAATTCCGCTACGCCAGCATGCTGGAGAAGGGCCAGGGCGTGAAGAAAGACCTCGGCGCCGCCCGCCGGCTCTATCTCGCCGCCGCCGCCCGCGGCAACGCCAAGGCCATGCACAACCTCGCGGTGCTCTTTGCCGAAGGCATCGAGGGCAAGCCGGACTACGCCACGGCGGTGAAATGGTTCCGCAAGGCGGCGCGGCACGGCGTCGCCGACAGCCAGTACAATCTCGGCGTGCTGTGCGCGCGCGGGCTGGGCACCGAAAAAGACTACGCGGAATCCTACAAATGGTTCGCGCTGGCCGCCGCCAGGGGCGATCGGGAAAGCGCCAAAAAGCGCGACGAGGTGGCCGCCCAGCTCGATCCCCAGCAGCTGGCGGCGGTCCAGCAGGCGGTCAAAACCTTCAAGGCCGAGCCGCAGCCGGCCGCGGCCATCGCCGTGCCGAAGCCGCGCGGCGGCTGGGACAGCGCAGGCGGCGCCCCGCCGCCCAAGGCCAAGGCCAAGGCCAGCCCGCAGCCGCACCGGCACCAGGAGCCGCACGGGCCCTTGTCGCTCGGCTCGTTCACCGTCGGAAACCGGTGAACAAGCGCGGCCTTTTGCCCCCGGACGTGATCGGGCGCATACTCACGGCTAGAATTGATTGAATGAGCAAGCGGCCGGTCGCGCCGCCTGCCCGCGTCCCGCAGTGTTGACCGCAAGGTGAACCGTCGCGCGCCGCGGGCGATCGGCGCGCACCGGCCCGAACGCCGGGCGACGCAATCGTGCAAATCTATCTTCCGATCGCCAACCTGCCGGTGGACGTCTTCCTCATTTTGGGGATGGGCCTGGCGGTCGGCTTTATTTCCGGCATGTTCGGCATCGGCGGCGGCTTTCTGTTGACGCCGTTGCTGATCTTCATCGGCATCTCGCCGGCGGTCGTGGTGGCGAGCGTGGCGCCGCAGATCGCCGCCTCCTCGGCCACCGGCTTCCTGGTCTATTGGCGGCGAAAATCCATCGACCTCGAGCTCGGGGCAATGCTGCTGGTCGGCGGCGCCATCGGCACTATTCTCGGAGTTTGGCTGTTTACCGCGCTGCGCGAGCTTGGCCAGCTCGATCTGTTGATCGGGCTCGCCTATCTCGCCTTGCTCAGCATCGTCGGCACGCTGCTGATCACGGAAAGCCTGCAGGCGATCAACCGCGCGCGCCAAGGCAAGCGCGCCGATCTGCGGCGAGCGGGCAGCCATACGTGGTTCCACGGGCTGCCGCTCAAGCGGCGTTTCAGGCGCTCGCGCATCTATGTCTCGCTCATTCCGGTGTGGGCGATCGGGATCATCATCGGCTTCGTCGGCGCCATTCTCGGCATCGGCGGCGGCTTCATCCTGGTGCCGATGATGATCTATCTCTTGCGCGTGCCGACGGTGACGGTGATCGGCACCTCGATGATGCTGACGCTGGTGACCATGCTGTCGGCAACGGTGCTGCACGCCGTCGCCAACCATCTGGTGGACGTCGTGCTGGCGGGCCTGCTGATGATCGGCGGCGTGATCGGCGCGCAGTTCGGGGCGCATGCGGGCCAGAAGATGCGCGGCGAACGGCTGCGCCTGCTGCTCGGCATCCTGGTGCTGATGGTGGGCTTGCGCTTTGCCTGGCAGCTGGTGGTGCCGCCCGCCGACATCTTCTCGATCCGCCATCTCGGGAGCAGCTGATGCGGCGGCTCCTTTGCATGTTCGCGCTGACGCTGATCGCCTGCGGCGCGCGGCCGGCCGCCGCCGAGCGGCTGGTGGTGTCGCTGTCGAACCACCGCGTGCAGGTGACGTCGAGCTTCACCGGCGAGGAATTGGTGCTGTTCGGCACCGTCGAGCCCGACAAGAACGGCGGCGTGCTGCGGCCGGCCTACGATCTGGTGGTCACCGTCACCGGACCGCGCGAATCCCTACGCACGCGGCGCAAGCAACGCGTGGTGGGCATCTGGGTCAATACCGAGTCGCGCGAATTCGTGAAGGTGCCGTCCTATCTCGCCGTGTTGAGCAACCGCCCGGTGGCGCAGATCGCCAACAAGGAAACCTTGCGGCGGCTGCAGATCGGCCTCGACAATTTCCTGCTGCCCCAGCGCATCGGTCCGGACATCGCGGACACCGTGCGCGGCGATCCGTTCCGGGTGGCTTTCGTGCGGCTGAAGAGCGAGCAGCGGCTTTATCTGGAGCAGCCGGCCGCGGTGACCTACCTGACGCCGACCGTGTTCCGCACCGCTATCCCGCTGCCGGCCGACGTATCGACCGGCACCTTCGCGATCGACGTCAAGCTGTTCGCCGGCGGCGCGCTTATCGCGCGCACCAATTCGGCGCTGGAAGTGATCAAGGCCGGCGTCGAGCAATTCGTCGCCGACGCGGCCAGCGACAACGGCCTGCTCTACGGCCTCGCCACCGCGCTGTTCGCGCTCGGCATCGGCTGGTTCGCCAGCGTGGTGTTCAGGAGGGATTGATGCCTCGTGCCCCGGATGCGGCGCAGCACGAAGTGATGCGCCGCTGATCCGGGGCCGTCGCAGATTCCGAATGTTTAAAGGTCCCGGTTCAGCAGCGCACCGCCAGCGCGCTGCGCTGCGCCCGGGACACGCCGCGTCAATCCGGCAGGCAGCGCTTGGCGGTGAAGGAATACAGCCGGTCCTCGCCCAGCATATGGGCGGTGAATTGAAGCGTGCCGAACAGATCGGCGAAGGCGGCGTCGCGGATATTCAAGCCGCCGGTATAGGCGCCGAAGGCCGGCATCACCAGCCGCGTCGCATCGGCGGCGAAGCAGCGGCGGCTGACCGCGCGGCCACGATGGGAAACGCGGGCCACCGGATGCAGGTGGCCGGCGATTTCGCCATCGGCGCCCGACGGCAAATGCCGGAAGGACAGCGCGCCGAGCGTAAAATCTTCGTGGAACACACCGCCGATATTCGCCGCCGGCTCCGGATCGTGATTGCCGGTGAGCCAGATCCAGTCGCGCCCGCGCTGCAGCGCGCTCAAGCTTTCGCGGTCGTCGCCCGCCAGCCGCGCCGGGCCGCCGCCGTCGTGGAAACTGTCGCCGAGCGCGATGACGACGCGCGGTGCGTAATGCGCGATCAAGCGGGCAAGACGAGCAAGCGTCGCGGCGGTGTCGTAGGGCGGCAGCAGCAGCCCGCGCGCCGCGAAGCTCGAGCCTTTCTCCAGATGCAGATCGGCGACGGCGAGCAACCCGTGCTCGGGCCAATAGAGCGCGCCGGCTGGGTCGGCGTGGAGGGGGATGCCACTCACCAAAATGTCATTCCGGTCGCGCGCGCCAGCGCGCGGGCCGGAATCCAGGGCCCCTGGATTCCGGGCTCGCCGCTGCGCGGCGCCCCGGAATGACATCGAATCGCTCACCGCATCGCCTCCTTCACCAATTCGTCGGCCGCCTCGGCCAGGAGCTCATCCGCCGCCTCGCCATAAACCGTCTCGCGCCCGATCTCCAGCAGCACCGGCACCGCCAGCGGCGAGACGTGGTCGAGCGCTTTATGGACGATTCGGCCCTTGATGCGCGAGAGCATTTCGCCGAGCCGCTTGATGTCGAGCAGGCCGGTGGCGGCGTCGGCGCGCGCGGCGCGCAGCAGGATGTGGTCGCCCTGGTGCTTACGCAGCACGTCGTAGACCAGATCGGTGGAGATGGTGAGCTGGCGGCGCGACTTTTCCTCGCCGGGGAAGCGGCGCTCGATCAGCCCGGCGATGATGGCGCAGGAGCGGAAAGTGCGCTTCATCAGCGCCGATTCGGCGAGCCATTCCTCCAGGTCGTCGCCCAGCATGTCCTGGTCGAACAGTCTGGCGAGCGAGAGATCGCCGCGCTGAACGCGCAAGCCCAGATCGCCGACGCCCCACACGGCAAGCGCATATTCATTGGCGACGAAGCCGAGCGGCTTCAGGCTCGCGCGCTCGAGCCGGCGCGTCAGCAGCATGCCGAGCGTCTGGTGCGCGAGCCGGCCCTCGAACGGATAGCAGACCAGATAATATTTGGCGGCGCGCGGAAAGGTCTCGACCAAGAGATCGCCGGCCTTGGGCAGCAGCGAGCGCCATGCTTGAATTTCCAGCCACTCGCGCACTTGCTCCGGCAGCGCGCGCCAGGCTCGGTTATCGGCCAGGATCGCGCGCACGCGCGCGGCCAAGTAGGTCGAGAGCGGGAACTTGCCGCCCTCATAGGCCGGCACTTTCGGATCGGTGGCGGTGGAGCGCGAGACATAGGCCTCATCCTCGACCAGCGCCTCGTATTTCAAAATTTCGCCGGCGAACACGAAGGTGTCGCCGGGCGTCAGCGTCTCGATGAAATATTCCTCGACCTCGCCCAGGATGCGGCCGCCGCGCGGCACGATCGCGCCATGGCCACGCGAGCGCACCAGCCGCACCTTGATCATGTCGGCTTCCACGATGGTGCCGACATTCATGCGGTAGCGTTGCGCCACGCGCGGGTGGGTGATGCGCCAGCGGCCGTCTTTGCCAAATTTCGTATCTTGCCTGATCTTGGCGAAGCGTTCATAGGCTTTCAGCGCGTAGCCGCCGGTGGCGACGAAATCGACCGCCGCGTCGAAATCGGAACGCGCGAGCGACGCGTAAGGCGCGGCGGCGCGCACTTCTTCGTACAGTTCATCGGGCAAGAACGGCGCGCCGACGGCGCGGCCGAGTACGTGCTGCGCCAGTACGTCGAGCGCGCCGGTGCGCAAGGGCGGCGTGTCCTGTGCGTTCTCGGCCACCGCATCGATTGCCGCGCGGCACTCCAATACTTCGAAGCGGTTGGCCGGCACCAGCACGGCTTGCGAAGGCTCGTCCAGGCGGTGGTTCGATCGTCCGATGCGCTGCAGGATGCGCGAGGCGCCTTTCGGCGCGCCGACATTGATCACGAGGTCGACGTCACCCCAATCGACGCCGAGGTCGAGCGAGGAGGTGCAGACCACGGCGCGCAAGCGGCCGGCCACCATGGCGTCCTCGACCTTGCGGCGCTGCGCCACGTCGAGCGAGCCGTGATGCAGCGCGATGGCGAGATTGTCGTCGTTCACGCTCCACAGCATCTGGAACAGGAATTCGGCCTGGCTGCGGGTGTTGACGAAGACCAGCGTGGTCTTGTGCGTCTTGATGAGCGCGTAGATTTCGCCCAGCGCATGCAGCGCGGAATGGCCGGCCCAGGGCAAATGCTCGGCCGTGTCGAGCATGGTGACCGCGGGTTGCGCGCCGGCCTCAGCCACCACGAGATCGGCGCGCGCCTGCCCTTGCGCCGGCTGCGGCACCAGGAAGCGGCAGAGATCGTCGGGCTCGGCCACGGTCGCGGAGAGACCGACGCTGGTGAGCTGTGGCGCCAGCGCGAACAGGCGCGCGAGACCGAGCGAGAGCAGATCGCCGCGCTTCGAGGTGACCAGCGAATGCAGTTCGTCGAGCACCACGCGCCTGAGCGTACCGAACAGATAGGGCGCGTCGGCGGACGCCAGCAGCAGCGCGAGCTGTTCCGGCGTGGTCAGCAGGATGTCGGGCGGGTAGCGGCGCTGCCTTTGCCGCTTGGAGGCGGGTGTGTCGCCGGTGCGCGTTTCCAGCTTCACCGCCAATCCCATCTCCTTGACCGGGATTTCCAAGTTACGCGCGATGTCGACGGCGAGCGCCTTGAGCGGGGAGATGTAGAGGGTGTGGAGGCCCGCCCTTCTTTCACCTCCCCCGCTTGCGAGGGAGGTCAACCGCCGAAGGCGGTCGGGAGGGGGAATTTCGGATGCGCCGAAGTTAGCCCCCTCCCTAACCCTCCCCCGCAGGCGGGGGAGGGAATCAGCCGCGCGCATGGCACCCTCATGCAACTCCACCAGCGTCGGCAAAAACCCGGCCAGCGTCTTGCCGCCGCCGGTGGGCGCGATCAGCAGCACCGAGCGGCCGGCTTTCGCCTTAGCCAGCAATTCGAGCTGGTGCGTGCGCGGCGCCCAGCCGCGCCCGGCAAACCAGCGCGAAAATACCGGCGGCAGCGGCGGGGCGTCGAGTTCGAGCGCGGCGGCGGGTTCCATTTCGCGATTCTATGGCATATCTCAACGGCGCGCGCGGCAATGTGCTAGGGTGCAATCATGAGCCAGGACCAGACCACCCCGAAAGAGACGCCCATGAGCAACGACACCATGACCAAGGTATTCGGCGGCTCACCGCTGGCGGTGCTCGCGCGCCTGATCCTGGTGTCGGTCCTGGTCGGCGTGGTGCTCTCCGCGGTCGGGCTCGATCCGTTCGACATCGTGCGCAGCATCGAGCGCCTGTTCCGCGCCATCTGGAATATGGGCTTCGACGCCATCCACTGGCTGTGGCGCTATTTCCTGCTGGGCGCGGTGCTGGTGATCCCGATCTGGCTCATCATGCGCATGGTCAACGCGCCGCGCGGAAAATAGCGGCTCATCCCGGCCAGCTCTCCGCCGTCATCTCGGGGGCGTCGACGCCGACCATGGAGGCGAGCGAATTGCGGTGGCCGCGCCTGAGCGCGGCGGCAAGGTCGCCCTTTATCTCCGACAACAGCCCGATGCCGCGGAACACCAGCCCGGTATAGAGTTGCAACAGCGTGGCGCCGGCCTTGATCTTGGCGATGGCGGTCGGTCCGCTATCGATGCCGCCGACGCCGATCAGCGGGAAGGCGCCCTCGGCCCGCACGAAGGTCTCCGCCAGCATGCGGGTGGCGAGCTTGAACAGCGGACGGCCGGACAGCCCGCCCGGCTCTTTCGCCTTGTCGCGCGCGCGCAAACTGGCCGGTCGCGCGATGGTGGTGTTGCCGACGATCATGCCGTCGACGCGATGTTTGCGCGCGATGCCGACCACGTCGTCGAGCTCGGACAGCGTCAGATCGGGCGCAATCTTCAAGAGCACCGGGGTCGGGCCGCTGCGCGGCCGCACGCGCTCGCGGGCGTCGATCACGCGGGCCAGCAGTTCGTCGAGCGCACTCGCCTGCTGCAGGTCGCGCAGGCCGGGCGTGTTGGGCGAGGAGACATTGACGGTGAAATAGCTGGCGACCGGCGCAAAGGTCTCGATCAGCCGCACATAGTCCTCGGCGCGGTCGGCCGAATCGCGGTTGGCGCCGATGTTGACGCCGACCACCCCACCCTCGCGGGCGCGCGCGGCGAGGCGGGCGAGCGCGGCGGGAGCGCCCTCGTTGTTGAAACCGAGCCGATTGATCACTCCCTGGTCCGGCTCCAGCCGGAACAGGCGCGGGCGCGGATTGCCGGCCTGCGCCCGCGGGGTGACGGTGCCGACCTCGACAAAGCCGAAGCCGAGCCGCAGCAGGGCATCCGGCACCTGGGCATTCTTGTCGAACCCGGCCGCCAGCCCGACCGGATTGGGGAAATTGAGCCCGAAAGCGCGGGTTTTCAGCTCCGGCGGGTCGGCGGCAGCCCGGGCCAGCGGCACATAGCGCAGGGCCTTGATCGCCAGACCATGCGCGTCCTCCGGGTCGAGGGCCCGCATCAGGGGGCGGGAAAGGCGGTCGAACAGGCCGATCAACGGCGGCTCCGGGGTTGGCGTCGGCCCGACCCTATCGGCGCCTGCCGGCCCCACACAAGCGCGCTAACCTGCGGTCAAGAAAAACTTGCGCAAAGGGGGCTGTTTCAGGTTATAATTCCTATATATTGCAGTACAGTGTTCCCGGCGATTCGCCCTCTTGAGGTATTGAGCCCACCATGCTGACACACAACCAGATCTGGAGTGCCCTCGACCGCTTGGCCGCGCGTGCCAAGCTGACGCCATCCGGGCTTGCCAAGAAATCAGGCCTCGACCCCACCACCTTCAACAAATCCAAGCGCATCACGCCGGAAGGCCGGCCGCGCTGGCCCTCGACCGAATCGGTCGCCAAGGCGCTGGCCGCGACCAGCACCAAGGTCGACACCTTCATGACGCTGCTTTCCGACAGCGGCAAACCGGTGATCTCGAACGTGCCGCTGATCGGCTTCGCCGAAGCCGGCGCCGGCGGCTATTTCGACGACGGCGGCTTCCCGGTGGGCAAGGGCTGGGAGGAGATCGTCTTCCCCTCGGTCACCGACGAGCACGCTTATGCGTTGGAAATCTCCGGCGACTCCATGAAGCCGGCCTACCGCAAGGGCGACATCATCATCGTGTCGCCGGCGGCGCCGGTGCGCAAAGGCGACCGCGTCGTGGTCAAGACCAAGGACGGCGAGGTCATGGTCAAGGAGCTCAAGCGCAAGAACTCCAAGAGCGTCGAACTGAAATCGCTAAATGCCGAGCACCGCGACCGCACTTTGCCGATGGCCGACATATTGTGGGTCGCGCGCATCATGTGGGCGAGCCAGTAGCGTCCCGTCCGCGGCTTTGCGTTTTGTGTCATCATCGCGCCATTCTTGTGCGCCAAGGGACGCTGTCGTGGGCGCGCCTACCGACACCGCGTCTAGATGTTTGGGGGTAGCCCGATGAACCGCCGCCGTGCCTTGAAAGCCCTGGCCGGGCTCGCGCTCTGTCCGGTCTGCGCGCGCGCAGGCTTCGCCGCCGCGGGCGCGCACTGGGGCTACGCGGGAGCGGACGGGCCGGAGCATTGGGGCAACATCGACGCGGCCAGCAAGGTCTGCGCCGCCGGCTCGCAACAATCGCCCATCGACATCGTCAACCCGGTCAAGGCGCAATTGCCGCCCCTCAAGATCGCCTGGCACGACCGCGTCGAGACCATCGACAACAACGGCCACACCATCCAGCTCGACGTGGTGCCCGGCAGCACGCTCAGCGTCGGTGACGACACTTTCACGCTGCTGCAGTTTCATTTCCATCATCCGAGCGAACACACCATCGCCGGCAAGCCCTCCGCGATGGAAGCGCATTTCGTGCACCAGAACGGCGGCGGCAGCTTGGCGGTGCTCGGCGTGATGATGAAAGCGGGTTCGGCCAACGCGGTGTTCAAGAGAATCGTCGCCAGCATGCCGCAGACCGCCGGCGCGCCGGTCAAGGCCGATCCCAAGATCGATCCGCACGCGCTCATCCCCTCGGAGCGCGGCTATTACCGCTATGAGGGCTCGCTCACCACGCCGCCCTGCAGCGAAGTGGTCAATTGGCTGCTGTTGCGCGAGCCGATTAGCGTGGCGCAAGCCGACATCGACGGTTTCGCCAAGCTGTTTCCGATGAACGCGCGCCCGCTGCAGGACGAAAACCGGCGCTTCGTGCTGATGTCGTCGTAGCGCGGCTCTCGTGTCCCGGGCGCAGCGCAGCACGTAGTGGTGCGCTGCAGACCCGGGACCTTTACAAATTCAGAACTGTGGAACGGCCCCGGATCAGCGGCGCACCATCCTCGCTTCGCGGAGCCAATTCTCGCGACGCGCATCGCGCAAACGCGAGGATGCTGCGCCGCATCCGGGGCACGCTGCCTCAAGCGCTCCGCGCCAGCGCTCCATCGATCATGTCGATGGTGTTCTGCAAGCCATAGACCGCCACGAAGGAGCCGAAGCGCGGGCCTTTCTCCTGGCCGAGCAGCACCTGATACAGCAGGTTGAACCAGTCGAGCGAGACGCCCGGCTTGCCGTCCTTGGCCTTCTTCTTGTGATCGAGGAACGGCTCGCGGCGGCCGACCTCGTAGACCACGTTCTGGATGTCTTCGGGCGAAGCGTTGCCCTCCAATTGCGCCAGCGCGTCGCGCAGGTCGATCAGCGCCGCGCGCTCGGGGTCGCTCGGGTGGCGGAATTTCTTTTCCGGCTGCACGAAGTCGCGGAAATAGTGGATGGCGTATTCGACTTGCGCGTTCAGCTCGGGATGCGTTTGCGGCGTGACGCCCGGCCGGTAGCGGCCGATGAAGCCCCATAGCGTTTCGGCGTTCTCGGCGTTGGACGACGACACCAGCGTCAGCAGCATGGAGAACGAAACCGGCATTTCCACTTGCGGCGGATTGCCGGAATGGATGTGCCAGACCGGGTTCGACAGCCGTTGGCGCGCGTCCTGGCGCCGATAGCCGTCGAGCAATTGCTGATACTCGTCGACCGTGCGCGGGATGACGTCGAAGTAAAGCCGCTTGGCCGCCTTCGGCTCGCGATACATGAACAGCGACAGGCTCGCGGGCGAGGCGTAGCGCAGCCATTCGTCGATGGTGAGCCCATTGCCCTTCGACTTGGATATCTTCTGACCGTTCTCGTCGAGAAACAGTTCGTAGTTGAAGCCTTCCGGCGGCTGCCCGCCGAGCGCGCGGCAGATTTCGCCCGACAGCTTGACCGAGTTCGATCAGGTCCTTGCCGGCCATCTCGTAGTCGATGCCGAGCGCGACCCAGCGCATGGCCCAGTCCGGCTTCCATTGCAGCTTGCAGCGCCCGCCGGTGACCGGCACGGTGACCGGCTGCTTGGTCTCAGGGTCTTCGTAGCTGATGGTGCCGGCCTTGGCGTCATGGCCGGTGACCGGCACCTGCAAGACCACGCCGGTCTTTTGATCGATCGGCAGGAAGGGCGAATAGGTGCCGGCGCGCTCCTCGCGCAACGACGGCAGCATGATCGCCATGACCTTGTCGAAGCGCTCCAGCACTTTCATGAGCGCTTCGTCGAAGCGGCCGGACTTGTAGCAGTCGGTCGACGACATGAACTCGTAGTCGAAGCCGAAATGATCGAGGAAGGCGCGCAAGCCGCGCATTGTTGTGCTCGCCGAAGCTCGCATGCGTGCCGAACGGGTCGGGCACCTGGGTGAGCGGCTTGCCGAGATGCTTCTCCAGCATGTCCTTGTTCGGCACGTTGTCCGGCACCTTGCGCAGGCCGTCCATGTCGTCGGAGAAGGCGATCAGCCGCGTCTTGACCTTGTCGTCGGTCAACACGCGGAAGGCGTGGCGTACCATGGTGGTGCGCGCGACCTCGCCGAAAGTGCCGATATGCGGCAGGCCGGACGGGCCGTAGCCGGTTTCGAAGATCACTTCTTCCTTGGGCTTCTTCTTCAGGCGCGCGACGATCTTGCGCGCCTCCTCGAACGGCCAGGCGCCCGATTGCTCGGCCAGTTCGCGTAAGGGTGCGGCGGTGTCGGTGACGGACATCAGCTTCTCCAACCGGCCGGACACTATGAATCCGCAAGCGGTGCGTCAAACTCGAAATCCCTCTCCCCGGGGAGAGGCAAAGAAAGTCAAAACGGGCTGATCGGAAAATAGCGCAGCCACAGGTCGGTGAAGCGGCCCTTCTCCCACAACTGGAACAGCGCCCAGTTGACGGCCTGCCGCAACAGGTCGTTGCCCTTCTTGACGGCGATGCCCACGCCCTCGCCGAAGTAGCGGCTTTCCAGGAACGGCCCGCCGCGGAACTCGCAGCAATTGGCGGAATCGGTGCCGTTCAGCCAGAAGGCGAGCGAGATGGCGTCGCCGAACATAAGGTCGACCTCGCCTTGCTTGAGCGCGAAGCGGGCGGCGTCGGGGGTCGGATAGGGCTGCACGATCGCTTCGGTGAACTGGGCCTTGAGAAAGGCTTCGTGCGCGGTGCCGGCGACCACGGCGATCTTGCGGCCCTCCAGCGCCTGCGGCCGCACGTCGTCGATCTTGGCGTCCTTGCGCGCGACGAAACGCGCGGGCGTGCGGTAATAGGGATCGCTGAAGTCCACCTGCTTGCGCATGGCCGGCGTCTCGGCGAACGAGGCGATGATGGCGTCTCCCTCATTCTTATTGAGCGAAGCGATCAGCGTATCGAAACGACGCTGCTGCACGGTGCAGGGCACTTTCATCTCCTCGCACAGCATGCGCGCCAGATCGACGTTGAAGCCGGCCGGCGCGCCGTCGGAGCCGGTGAAGTCGAAGGGCGGGTAGTCGGTCTCGGTCAGGAAGCGGATGATGCTGATGCGCGTGAGGTCCGGCCGCTCCGGCCGCCGGCGCGGATCCCAGAAGCCGGGCACCGCCATCGGGTCGGTCGCGGTCAGCTTGCCGACCGGCTCGGGCGGCTCTGCCGGCACCGCGGCGGGCGGATTGCCCAGGCGGTTGGGCACCTGCGGCCGGCCCTGCTGGGCGGCGGCCGCCGCCACCAGCGCCGCGCTCATGAACGCGACCAGCGCGCCGCCGCGCGCGCATTTGCCCCAATGCAGTTTCATGAATTGGCCTCGCAACCGTCAAAATCGCGGCGGACCATAGCATCGCAATTGCGGCGGACCAGCCATATTCGCGGAGACCTGGGAACCGGCGCGGCGCTCAGCCGCCGCGCAGGTGCTTCTCGATCTCGTGCACCGGCATCTTGACCAGGTCCTTGTCGAGCTCCGCGCGCACGGCGCTTTTCAGCGAGTGCGAATAGGCCGGACGCAGCACGCCGAGCGCGCGCGGCGGCGCCACGATGATCACGGATTTGGTCTTGCCGGCGGTGACCGCGGCGTCGAGATGATGCGCGAGCCCGGTGAGGAAGGCTTCTTCCGCCTGGTTGTGCAAGTCGGTCTGCTCATAGGAGCTACGGCCGTGACCGACCGAGCTATAGGACCGGCCGGGCCTTTCGGTGCCGAGTTCGCGGGTCGGCAGGTCCTTATGCTCGAACACTTCGAGCGTCTTGAGATTGGGAAACTTGGCGTCGCCGGCGTTCTCCAAAATGAGGGCCTTGGCGCCGTCGCAAACGACCACCCAATCGCCGTTGCGGATCAATAATTCGGACATGGAATAAGACCTCCTGACTGGGGCGAGCCTAGAACAAGCGCGGCCGGCGGCTTTGCTTTGGATCAAACGCGGAAACCGGCGGTTTTGTTGCCGATATAGGAAGGCTCAGTTGCTGCCATCCAGCAGGCGGCGGGCGATGACCTGGGCCTGGATTTCGGCGGCGCCCTCGAAAATATTCAGGATGCGAGCGTCGCACAGGATGCGCGAGACCGGAAACTCCAGCGCGAAGCCGTTGCCGCCGTGGATCTGCACGGCATTGTCGGCATTGGCCCAGGCAACGCGCGCGGCGAGCAGCTTGGCCATGCCGGCCTCCAGGTCGCAGCGGCGGCCGGAATCCTTCTCGCGCGCGGCGTGATAAGTGAGCTGGCGCGTGGTCATGATCTCCGCCGCCATCATGGCGATCTTGTCGGCCACGCGCGGGAAGGAGACGATCGGCACGCCGAACTGTACCCGGTTCTCGGCATAGTCGAGCGCCCGTTCCATCGCCGCCTGCGCCACGCCGATGGCGCGCGCGGCGGTCTGGATACGCGCGGATTCGAAGGTCTGCATGAGCTGCTTGAAGCCGAGGCCCTCGACGCCGCCGAGCAGGTTCTCCGCCTTCACCTCGAAGCCGTCGAAGGCGATCTCGTATTCCTTCATGCCGCGATAGCCGAGCACCTCGATCTCGGTGCCGCTCATGCCCTTGGCCGGGAACGGATTGGCGTCGTCGCCGCGCGGCTTTTCGGCCAGCAGCATGGAGAGGCCGCGGTGGCCGGCTTCCTTCGGATTGGTGCGGACCAAAAGCGTCATCAGGTCGGCGCGCACCGGATGCGTGATCCAGGTCTTGTTGCCGTAGACCTTGTAGACATTGCCCTCGCGCACCGCGCGGGTCTTGATCGAAGCGAGATCGGAGCCGGTGTTCGGCTCGGTGAACACGGCGGTCGGCAGCACTTCGCCGGAGGCGATCTTGGGCAGCCATTTCTCCTTCTGCTCGGCGGTGCCGCTGCCGAGGATCAGCTCGGCGGCGATCTCCGAGCGCGTGCCCAAGGAGCCTACGCCGATATAGCCGCGCGAGAGCTCTTCCGAGACCACGCACATGGACTCCTTGCCGAGCCCCATGCCGCCGAACTCTTCCGGGATGGTCAGCCCGAACACGCCGAGCTCCGACATCTGCGCGATGACCTCGAGCGGAATGTAGCTGTTGGTCAGGTGCCACTTCTGGGCGTGCTCGATCACCTCGCTGTCGGCGAATTTGCGCATCTCGTCGCGGATCGATTCGAGCGTCTCGTCGAGGCCGCAGGCGCCGACCGTGGCGTTGTGGCCCGCGCGTATCAGTTCGACCAGGCGGGCGCGCCGTTCCGGCGTGTTGCCGCTCGCGATCATACCCTCGACCATGGGGTTGAAGCGCGCCGCCACCTGCGCCGCCGTGAGGCCGAGATCGCCCGGCCGCACCATTTCGCCCTGGCTCATGGCAATGCCGCCGATCATCTGGGCGAGATATTCGCCGAGCGCGATGCGCACCAGGTGCTCTTCGATCTCGCCCAGCGCGCCGTCGCGCGCCATGCGCTCGGCATAGGCCGCGAGCTGGCGGATCGCCTCCACATAGGTGGCGAACCAGGCAAGCCCGTGGGTCGCGCGCTGCTCGCGGTCGAACAGCCGCGCCACCGCATGGCCCTCGACGAACACGCGCTCGCGCACTTTTGCCGTGGCATCTGCCAGCAGGGCGTCGGCCGCGGCGGTCGCCTCGCGGGCAAGCTCGACCAATTCGTGTTCGGCGGCGGGGCGGGAAGCGGCGATCGGCATGGAGCTCCTTGGGACGATGGTGGCGCCGGCCCTAAACACACTACGTGTGCACTGCACAAAAGAAAAGTGCCACGAAATAGGCCGGTTTGGCGAGGGCCTTAGCCACACCCCCTTACCAAATTGCTACAAAATTAACCATTTCACGGTCATATCGCTGGGGAACGCCCTCTGGCTACCGGCGAATCCCAATGATTTCCATGCGCTTGCCATTTTCCCTGCCGTCGCTACCGCCATTACCGAAGGCTCTCAGGCGCTACAGCCGGCCGCTCACCGCGCGCTCGGTGCGCACCCGTATCATCGTCTTGGCGCTGATCCCGGTGGTCGGCTTCGTCGCCAATGGATTGACCTACCTCTCGGGCGAGCGCGACGTCGGCAAGGCGTTCCAGACCGTCACCAAATCGCGCCAGCTGGCCGACGCCAGCCGCGACTTCAAGATCGCCATCGCGGCCATGCGGATCGCGGTCAAGGATTTCGTGGTGCAGCCGCGCACGCTGATCGATGCCTTCGGGCAGTCGCAAATTCTCGCCAATGAAAGCCTCGACCGCATCGCGGCCTCGATGGGCGGCAAACAGGCCGACGAGATCAAGGCCCTGCGTCGGGAACTGTTCAAGCTCAAGGACAATTTCCAGAATCTGGCCAAGGAGCAGCGCACGCTCGGCTTTTCGGACCGCGAAGGCTTGCGCAAGAAGCTGCGCGACACCGGCAACAAGATCGAACTCGCCATCAACGAGAACATGACGTGGCTGGCCGACGCGGTGGCCAAGAATCTGATGATCACGCTGCTCACCATGCGCAACTACGAGGCCGAGTACCGGCTAGCGCCGAGCGAGCTGACGCGCCAGCAATTCCTCGCCAGCTATGACAAGTTCAACGAGACCTTCGCGGGCATCGACGGCACGCCGGAGATGAAGGCGAAGCTCGAAGGCGAAGTAAAGGAATACGCCGACACCTTCGCCCAATGGATCGCGGTTTCCGACCGCATCCATCCGATCCGCGCCTTGATGGACATCGACAGCCAGAACATGCTGCCGCGCGCGGACGCAATCATCGCCTCCGCCAACGACACCGCCGGCAAGGCCTCGACGGCGCTCGCCTACTCGCAAGCGCGCACCCGCACCGGCATCATCGCGGTCGGCATCGCCATGGTCGCGCTCGGCCTCGGCTTCTCCTGGCTGATCGGACGCAGCATCACGCGCCCGCTCAACGGCCTGGCCGCCGTGATGAAGCGGCTGGCCGACGGCGACACCGGCGCCCGCATCCCGGCCACGCATGCCAACGACGAGATCGGCGCGATGGCGCGCACGGTGATCGTGTTCCGCGACAACATGATCGAACGGGAAAAGCTCGCGGCCATCCAGGCCGAGCACGGACGCACCCAGGAAGAGCGCAGCTCCACGATCTCGCTGACCATCGCGCAGTTCAAGCATTCGGTCGAGAACGTGCTGGGCAAGCTGCGCGCGGCCTCCATGAAGCTCGAAATGAGCTCGAGCGATCTGAACAAGGCCGCCGACACCATGTCGGCGGAGGCGCAAACCGCCGAGCAACGCGTGGGCGCGGCTTCCGACAACGTGACCGCGGCGGCGAGCTCGGTCGAGGAGCTGGCCGCTTCGATCGGCGAGATCGCCGCGCAGGCCGCGAAATCGACCGACGTCGCCGGCCGCGCGGTGTCGGAAGCGCAGCGCACCGTCACCACCATGGAGGAGCTTGGACATGCGGCGACCCGCATCGGCGAGGTGGTGGGGCTGATCCAGGCGATCGCCGGGCAAACCAACCTGCTGGCGCTCAACGCCACCATCGAAGCGGCGCGCGCCGGCGAATCCGGCAAGGGCTTCGCGGTGGTCGCCGCGGAGGTGAAATCGCTCGCCGGCCAGACCGCCAAGGCAACCGAAGAGATCGCCGAGCAGATTGGCGCCATCCAGTCGGCCGCCGCCGACAGCGCCGAGGCGATCGAACAGGTCAACACCATCATCCGCGAAATGTCGGCGATCGCCACCATGGTGGCGGCGACCGTCGATCAGCAGAATTCGGCGGTGGCCGCGATCGCCGAGGGCGTCGGCCGCGCCTCGGGCGAAGCGCGCGTCGGCGCCGAGTCGATGAGCCGGGTGGCCGGCGTCACCAGCGACGCCCGCGGCACCGCCGGCGACGTCAAGGCGCTGGCCGACGCGGTCGCGGTCGAGGCCGAGGGCCTGGAAGCCGAAGTGCGACAATTCCTCACCAACGTGCAGGCGGCCTGATCTCCCAGTTTCGCACCGTCATTCCGGGGCGCTCGCCGAAGGCGAGCGAGCCCGGAATCCAGAGTCAGATCGCAAAGCCCTTCCATGTCCGCCCTGGATTCCGGGTTCGCGGACGGAGCCTGTGCCCGGACGGCGCGAAGCGCCGATCCGGGTGTCCGCGCCCTTGCAAACCCCGGCGCAATGGCTGATCTGAAGGGCAAGCGTCATTTGCGGAGCCGGCCATTGCGCATCGTCAAATTGTCGTTTCGGATCGCCATCGACGCATTCCGCGGCTTTCTCGCCGACGACGGCTGGGCGATCGCCAGCCACATCGCACTCTCCACGCTGATGGCGCTGTTTCCGTTCTTGATCGTGGTCACGGCGCTCGCCGGCTTTTTCTTCGGCTCCAAGCAATTGGCCGACGAGGCCGCCAAGCTGCTGCTGGAAGCCTGGCCGCAGGCGGTGGCCGGGCCGATCGCCTCGGACGTCACGCGCGTGCTGACCGGGGCGCGCGGCGACGTGCTGACCTTCGGCGTGCTGTTCGCGCTTTACTTTGCCTCAAGCGGCGTGGAGAGCCTGCGCGTCGGCCTTAACCGCGCCTACAACACGCCGGAGCCACGCGCCTGGTGGCGGCTGCGGCTGGAATCGGTCGTTTATGTGCTGGTGGGCGCGGCGGCGATCTTGGCCTTCGCGTTCCTCGTCGTGCTGGAGCCGCTGATCTGGGCGCATCTGGTCCGCTTCGTGCCGGCGCTCGCGCCCTTCGCCGGCGTGGTGACGCTGGCGCGCTATGGCATCGCCGCGTCGGTCTTGATCGTCGCGCTCTTTATCCTGCACCGCTGGCTGCCGGCCGGCCGGCGCTCGTTCCTGCAGATCACGCCGGGCATCGTCGTCACGCTGCTGTTGTGGCTGATCAGCGGCGCGGCCTTCGGGCGTTATCTCGCCTCTTATGCCTTCGCCTATGTCTCGATGTATGCGGGGCTGGCGTCCGCGATGGTCGCGCTGGTGTTTCTTTACGTTTGCGCGTCGATCTTCATTTATGGCGGCGAGCTGAATTCAAGGGTCGGCCAGGCACAGTGGAGGCGGCACACCCCCAATGCCGCCGATCCAAAAACGGCCGACCCGTTTAGTGAACGTCTTCCCGCGGATAAAGCGTGACCACCGCCGCCGCGTCGAGTTCGCTTTTGCCGGCCGCGATCAAAAGCCGGTACAAGGTCAGCGCCTGCGATGCCATCGGCATTGCCAGATGACGGTCGCGAGCCGCCGCCTGCAGCAATTCGAGATCCTTCAGGACCTGACGGGCAAAGCCGCGCGGCGCGAAATCGTCGGCCAGCATCTGCGGAAAGACCGGGCCAAGCATGTTCGAGCCGGCATGGCCGCGCTTGAGCGCTTCGGGGATTTTCGCAGCATCGACGCCGTAGGCTTGCGCCAGCCGCAACGCTTCGGCCAGAACGCAATAATTCGTCAGCACGATGGTCTGATTGACGAGCTTGGTGGCCTGCCCGGTGCCGACCGGCCCCATATGCGTCATGGTGCCGAGATCGCCCATGACGGATGAAATCCCGGCAATTGCGGCATCCGTGCCACCGGCCATAATCGCCAGTGCGCCGGCCTTTGCCGCGCCAGGACCGCCTGACACCGGCGCATCGACAAACATCATGCCGCGTTCGTCGAGCGCCGAGGCGATCTGCTTGGTCGCTCCCAACTCGGTGGTCGAAAGATCGACGCAGATTTTTCCGGTGGGTCTCGCGACGGTGATCACGCCGCGGGCCCCAAGCGTGACGTCCTCGACCGCGGCTGTGTTGATGACACAGACGAGAACAATATCGGCTGCGTCGGCGACCTCTGCCGCGCTACTGGCTGGCGCCACGCCCCAAGCCGCTGCGGCATGAGTCTTGCCGGCATCGGCATCGTAGCCGATGACCCGATAACCCTTCTCGCACAGCCGCTGGGTAAAGCCCTGGCCCATCAGGCCGAGACCGATGAATCCCACGCTGGTTGCGGTCATAACTCCTCCCCATCCGGCGCCTGCCTGTTTCGGTATGGCGTCATCCATTGTTATGCTTATGCATAATCGATTGCGGCGAAATTCGCCACGCATCATCGACGAGCAAGGTGAGCAAACGATGGCCAACGACGACGCCTCGGCAATGCCGATTGTCGATGCCCACCAGCACTTCTGGGACATCGAGAAGAATTATTACCCTTGGCTGTGCGATTCCGTCCCGATTCCGTTTCGCTACGGTGACTATTCGGCCTTGCGGCGGAATTATCTGCCGCCGGACTATCGCCGCGACAGCGCCGGTTTCAATATCGTCCGGACCATTCACATGGAAGCGGAGTGGGATCGCGCCAACCCCGTGGCCGAGACCCGCTGGCTCGAAGCCGTCAATCGCGAATTCGGATTGCCGAGCGCCTGCATCGGCCACGCCGAGCCCGATCGTTCCGATATCGAGGAAGTATTGGCCGGGCATGCGAAGAGTCCAATGATGCGCGGCATTCGGCATAAGCCCAAAGCGGCGAGCAACCCGCGCGAGGCCAAGCGCGGCGCGGCGGGTTCGATGGACGATCCGAATTGGCGGAAGGGTTATGCCCTGCTTGAGCGCTTCGGGCTTTCATACGATCTGCAAACGCCGTGGTGGCATCTCGACGCCGCGGCCAGCCTCGCCGCGGATTTCCCACGCATCCGGATCGTCATCAATCACACGGGTTTGCCGGTGGATCGCGGCCGCGAAGGACTGGCGGCCTGGCGGCGCGCGCTTGCGGCCGTTGCCGCGCAGCCAAACACGGCAATCAAGATTTCCGGCCTCGGCCGCGCCGGGCTGCCGTGGGAGATAGAAGCTAACGGACCGGTCATTCGCGACGCGATCGCAATCTTCGGGACCGACCGCTGCATGTTCGCCAGCAATTATCCGGTCGACCGCCTCGCCGGCACGTTCGACGCGATCTATCGCGGCTTCCTGGCGTCAGTCGCCGACTTGGCCGCGGCCGATCAACGCAAGCTGTTTCACGATAATGCCGTGCATATTTATCGATTGTGAGGCTTAACCGCCTGCCGCCTCCTGCGCGTCCTCGAGGGTCTTGAGGCCCTCGCGCGGCGCGTTGACCAGCACCGACATGTTGCCGGGCGGGTGCTGGTTCTTCCACATCTTCATATGCGCGAGCGGGATCTTGTCGAAGGGAAACACTTCGCTCATGCACGGGTCGATGCGCTGCTCGAGCACGAAGCGGTTGGCGGAGGAGGCCTGCTTCAGATGCGCGAAGTGCGAGCCCTGGATGCGCTTCTGCCGCATCCAGACGTAGCGCGCGTCGAAGGTGAGATTGTAGCCGGTGGTGCCGGCGCAGAACACGACCATGCCGCCGCGCTTTACAACGAGGCAGGAGACCGGGAAGGTCTGCTCGCCGGGATGCTCGAACACGATGTCGACGTCGCGTTTTCCCGTGATGTCCCAGATCGCCTTGCCGAATCTGCGCGCCTCCTTGGTCCAGTCGCCGAACTCGGCCGAGTTCACCGGCGGCATCTGGCCCCAGCACTTGAAGTCCTTGCGGTTGATCACGCCCTTGGCGCCGAGATTGAGCACGTATTCGGCTTTCGATTCGTCCGACACGATGGCGATGGCGTTGGCGCCGGAGGCGGCGACCAACTGCACGCCGAACACGCCGAGCCCGCCCGAGGCGCCCCACACCAGCACGTTGTCGCCGGGCTTGAGCGTGTGCGGCGCGTGGCCGAACAGCATGCGGTAGGCGGTGGCGAGCGTGAGCGTGTAGCAGGCCGATTCTTCCCAGGTGAGGTGCTTGGGCTTGTGCATCAACTGCCGCGACTGCACGCGGCAGAACTGCGCGAACGAGCCGTCCGGCGTCTCGTAGCCCCAGATGCGCTGCGAGGGCGACAGCAGCGGATCGCCGCCGTTGCAGTCCTCGTCGTCGCCGTCGTCCTGATTGCAGTGGACGATGACCTCGTCGCCGACCTTCCAGCGCTTCACCTTGTCGCCGACCGCCCAGACGATGCCGGCGGCGTCGGAGCCGGCGATGTGATAGGGCTGCTTGTGCACGTCGAGCGTGGAGATCGGCTGGCCGAGGCCGGCCCAGACGCCGTTGTAGTTGACGCCGCCGGCCATCACCATCAGCAGCACCTCGTCCTCGCCGATGGCCCAAGTCGGCACCACTTCGAGCTGGAACGATTTATCGGGCGGGCCGTGGCGCTCCTTGCGGATCACCCAGGCATGCATCTTCTCGGGCACGTGGCCGAGCGGCGGAATCTCGCCGATGTCGTAGAGGTCCTTGAGCGGAGCGATGCTCCTTTTGGGGGCGGCAGCCGGCATTGGAATTCTCCTCGGCGCCTAGTCTGCCGCAGTTCATGTTGCAGCGCAATAATTCAATTCCGGCAACGCCGGAAAGACCGAGAAGGCAAAGGTGGTGTCATGGCGCGGTCAGCCAGCCCATCCACAATGGCGGTTCCGGGCGGCTCGACGGTTCCGCCGAATCGCTGATTGAATCCAGCCATCTGCGGCCGCCGCCGGGGCATGGCCGCGACAGGGAGGCGCACCATGGCGCTCAACAGTATTATCGTCCTCATCATCGTCGGCGCGATCGCGGGCTGGTTGGCCGGCCAGATCATGAAGGGCGGCGGTTTCGGCCTGATCGGCGACATCATCGTCGGCATCGTCGGCGCCTTCATCGGCGGCTGGCTGTGGGGCACGCTGCACCTGCCCGGCATCGGGCCCTGGTGGCTCACCGCGATCATCAGCGCGACGATCGGCGCCTGCATCCTGCTGTTCATCATCCGGCTGATCAAACGATAGCGCACCTGCCAGGTCGATCGATCAGGACTGCGTGAATTGCGCCAGGTCAGGGCGCGATGCGTGCTTGCGCGCGCGGACCGCGTCGCCACACGAGGCCGGTCTCGAGAGCGACCGCCGCCGCGTAGAAGCCGACGATCCAGTAAAGGCTTTGCGGTGCGCTGACAAACGTGCGCCATAACAAGAGCGCGAAGCTCGCACCGGTCAACACGGCGCCGGCAAGCGGCCAGATCGCGGCAAAGTCTATCCGCCGGCTCAAGCGCCAGGCCGACAGATTGATGCCGAAGAAGATCAGCAGGAAAGTGGCGCTGGCGAAGGTCGAAATGATTTCCAGCGGCGCCGCCAGCGCGAAGGCGAGCGCCATCGCCGTCAACGCGATCAGCGCGGCCCATGGCGCCGGGCGAACGCGGCTGCGCAGCGAGAAGACGTGCGGCAGCGCGTGTTCGCTCGCCATCACCATGGCGAGGCGCGCCGATCCGAACAGCGTGGCGTTGATCGCCGAGGCCGTGGAGAGCAGCGCCGCGATCCCGATCAGTACAAAACCGAATTCGCCCATGGTCGGACGCGCGGCGACCGCGAGGACGTATTCCTGACTTTTCTGGATCTGCGCCGACGACAGATTGCCGAGCGCAACCATCGCCACGATCACGTAGATCGCCGTCGTCGCCAGAATAGCGATAACCAGCGCCCGCTTGAGATTGACACGCGGATTTTCCATCTCATCGATGGCGTTGGGAATGAGCTCGAAGCCTTCGTAGGCGACGAAGATCAAGGCCGCCGCCGAGAACGGCGCGACCAGACCGCGGTCGAATACGGGGTGAAAATGACCGGCTTGCACCGTCCATATGCCGGCAATCGCGAAGGCCGCGAGAATGGTGAGTTTGATGGCGACGACGATCAATTCGGTCATGCCCGAGGTCTTGGCGCCGCGGAGATTGACGACCAGAAAGCCGACCAGCACCAAAGCGGCAAGGCCGCCGCTGACCAAGCCGTGCGGTCCCGTACCGGGGATGAGCGTCGCGCCATAGGCGCCGAACGCGGTGGCGTAGAGCGCCAGCGTGCCGACATAGCCGGCCACCAGCACCCAGCCGGCCACCGCCGCCAAGGCCGGCTGGCCAAAAGCGTGCTCGATATAGGTGAAGCTGCCGCCGTCGCCTTGGTAGGCTAAACCCAGATGGGCGTAGGAAAGCCCCGTCAGCAGCGCGATGACGCCGCCGACCACCAGCGTGACCGCCACCGCATGGCCGGCCTGGGCGATGGCGAGGCCGAGCACGGCGAAAATGCCGCCGCCGATCATGCCGCCGATGCCGATGGCGGTGACCTCGGCCAGGTTGAGCTTGGGGGATGGGTCGTCCATATGCCATGAGCATAGCGAAGCGATTGCCAAACCGCTTGCTGCAATGCACAATCGCCTGACGCCATGAGCACCACACCCAAACGCGACAAGCCTTGGATTTTCCGCACCTATGCCGGCCATTCCTCGGCCGTGGATTCCAACGCGCTCTATCGCGGCAACCTGGCCAAGGGGCAGACCGGCCTGTCGGTCGCCTTCGATCTGCCGACGCAGACCGGCTACGACTTCGGACCACGTGCTGGCCAAGGGCGAGGTCGGCAAGGTCGGCGTCCCGATCTGCCATCTCGGCGACATGCGGGCGCTGTTCGAGGGCATTCCGCTGGCGAGCATGAACACTTCTATGACCATTAACGCCACTGCGGCGTGGCTGATGGCGCTCTATATTGCGGTGGCCGACGAGCAAGGCGCGTCGCGCAGCGCCCTGCAAGGCACGATCCAAAACGACATCATCAAGGAATATCTCTCGCGCGGCACTTACGTATTTCCGCCGGCGCCGTCGATGCGGCTGATCAAGGACGTGATCCTGTTCACGACCAAAGAGATTCCGAAATGGAATCCGATCAATGTCTGCTCCTACCATCTGCAGGAAGCGGGCGCGACGCCGGTGCAGGAGCTCGCCTTCGCGCTCGCCACCGCCATCGCCGTGCTCGACACCGTGCAGGCGTCGGGCGCGGTGCCGCCGGAGAAATTTGGCGAAGTGGTCGGGCGCATCTCGTTCTTCGTCAATGCCGGTCTGCGCTTCGTGACCGAAGTCTGCAAGATGCGCGCCTTCACCGAACTGTGGGAAGAGATCACGCGCGAGCGTTACGGCGTCGCCGATCCCAAGCAGCGTTGGTTCCGTTACGGCGTGCAGGTGAACTCGCTCGGGCTGACCGAGCAGCAGCCGGAAAACAATGTCGCGCGCATTCTGATCGAGATGCTGGCGGTGACGCTGTCGAAGGGCGCGCGCGCCCGCGCGGTGCAATTGCCGGCCTGGAACGAGGCGCTCGGCCTGCCGCGGCCGTGGGACCAGCAATGGTCGCTGCGCATGCAGCAGATCCTGGCCTACGAGACCGACCTCTTGGAATACGGCGACATATTCGACGGCTCGACCGAGATCGCGCGCAAGGTCGCGGAGCTGAAGGCGGCGGCGAAAGAAGAGCTCAAGCGCATCGAGGAGATGGGCGGCGCGGTGGCCGCGGTCGATACCGGCTACCTGAAGCAGCAGCTCGTCGAATCCAACACCGCGCGGCTTGAGCGAATAGAGCGCGGCGAGCAGATCGTGGTCGGCGTCAACAAATATCTCGAGAGCGAGCCCTCGCCGCTGGCCGACGCCGCCGAGGCCATCCTCACCGTGTCGGAAGAAGCCGAGCGCGGGCAGATCGAGAAGCTGAAGGCCTGGCGCGCGCAGCGCGACAACAACGCGGTCAAGGCCGCGCTCGACGTCGCTCAAGCGCGCCGCCGGCGGCGGCGGCAACAACAACATCATGCCGGCCTCGATCGAATGCGCCAAGGCCGGCGTCACCACCGGCGAATGGGGCTGGACGCTGCGCGAGACTTTCGGCGAATACCGCGCGCCCACCGGCGTCGGCCGCGCCATGCGCAACGACGTCACCGGGCTCGACGACATCCGCGCCGACGTCGACCGCGTTTCGCGCAAGCTCGGCCGCCGGCTCACCTTGCTGATCGGCAAGCCCGGCCTCGACGGCCATTCAAACGGCGCCGAGCAGATCGCCGTGCGCGCGCGCGACGCCGGCATGCAGGTGGTCTACGAGGGCATCCGTCTGACGCCGGAGGAGATCGTCGACGCCGCGCGCGAGCAGAAGGCGCACGTGATCGGCCTGTCGGTGCTGTCGGGCAGCCACATGCCGCTGGTCAAGGACGTGGTCGGCCGCATGAAGAAGGAAGGGATCGACGTGCCGCTGGTGGTGGGCGGCATCATCCCGCCGGAAGACGCCGCCGAATTGGAAAAGGCCGGCGTCGCCGCGGTCTATACGCCGAAGGATTTCGAATTGAACCGCATCATGGCGGATCTGGTGCGGATCGTTGAGCGGAAGAATATGCTGACCAACGTGTAACGATTAATTGCCGATCGTTGCCAGCGCCTCCGCCAACCGCCCCGGGCTCACCGGCTTCGCAAAAAAGAAATTCATCCCCGCCGCGCGCGCGGGCTGCGGCATCCACCAACGATTAAGGTTCACAGTTCGATAACGCCGCGCAACTTCAAGAGCCGAATACCTTAGGCAAAACTAAAGGCAATTGTGCGAGGCTCGCGCCCACAATTGTGAATGTATTGCAGGGGGCGCCGCCATGGCGGATAGCGAATCGGTCGAAGCAATCATGACGCGCGGCAAGATCACTGCGGACGATGTGCTCAAGTTGCGGCATAGCGTTTTCTGGAAAGGCGTTGTCACGCCGGACGACGCCGAAACAATGTTCGCACTTGACGACAGGCTGGGAAAGAACGCCGACCCCTCATGGGCGCCATTCTTCGTCGAGGCGCTGACCGACTACATCGTGTTCCAGGCCGAACCGAGCGGCTACATTTCGGAGGAAAACGCCGCCTGGCTGATTGCGCACATCACCCGCTCCAGCGACCGGGTCGACAGCGCTTGCGAGTTCGAGCTGCTGGTGAAAACCCTTGAACGCGCCAAGTTGAGCCCGGTGAAACTCGTCACCTTCGCGCTCGAACAAGTCAAATGGGGTGTCATCGGCGCCGACTGCTATATCGGCTCCGCCCGTTCATGCGAACCAGGCGTGGTCGATCGCGCTGAGACGGAGATGGTCCGGCGCATCCTCTTCGCCTTCGGCGGCGACGGAAACATCGCGGTCACGCGGCAGGAGGCCGGTGTCCTGTTCGACATCAACGATGCGACTTCGGAAACGAAGAACGATCCAGCCTGGTCAGACCTGTTCGTCAAGGCGCTAGCAAACTTCCTCTTGTCAACTTTGGGTTATCAGGTGCCGACGCGACAGGAAGCGCTACGCCGCGAAGCTTGGCTTGACGCGCCGACACCCGGCGTTGGCGGCTTTATGAGCCAGATGCTGACCGGCAGTCTGAACGCCCTATGGGATGCCTGCACGAACGGCACGCTCGACGGCGAGGCGCGGCACGCCAACGGATCGTCGGGACTGACAATCGGCACTGAACCGCGCGCGAGCGCGGAAGATGCGCGCTGGCTCGCCGACCGCATCAGGCGCGACCGCACATTGCGCGCCGACGAAGTGGCGCTGATTAACTTCCTCAAGAGCAAGCAAGCATTCCTGCACCCCCAGCTGCTTCCCGTCCTAGACTGCATGGCAGCGTGAGTGCAACGAACAACGTCGCCAACTGGTCACTTCCCGATCGTTGCCAAGGCCGCCGCCAGCTTGCCCGGGCTCACCGGCTTCGCAAAAAAGAAATTCATGCCCGCCGCGCGCGCGGCCTCTTCGCCGCCCGCCTCGTTGCGCCCGGAAATGCCGATCACCGGCACTTGCCCGCTCTTTCCCGGCAGCGCGCGGATGGCGCGCGTGGCGGCGAGCCCGTCGAGGCCGGCCAGCACCACGTCCACCAGGATGGCGTCGTAGCCGCCGCGCGTGGCTGCCTGCACCGCCGCCTCGCCGCTCTCGACGAAATCGACGCGGTGGCCGAGCTCGGTCAGGATCGTGTTCATCACGACGCGTCCATATGGATTGTCCTCGGCGCACAGCAGCACGAGCGGGCGCGCCGGGCCCGAACGCGCGCCGCCCGGCTCGGCGGGGACTTGCGCATCGACACGGTCGACCAGCGCGCTGAAGCGGAAGCGCGAGCCTTCGCCCTTGCTGCTGGTCACCTTGAGATCGCCGCCCATGGCCTTGGCGAAGCGCTTGACGAAGGACAGGCCGAGCCCGGCCCCGCCATAACGCCGCGCGATTTCGGCGCTCGCCTGCGCGAACGGGCGAAACAGCTTCTTCAATTCGGCCGCGCTCATGCCGATGCCGCTGTCGCTCACCGTGAACACCAGACGCACGCGGCCGCGCCCCGCCGGCTCGGCGGCGGCCGCGAATGTCACCGTACCCGCGCCGGTGAACTTCACCGCATTGTCGGCAAGGTTCTCCAGCGCGGCGCGCAGGCGCAGCGAATCGCCCGCGACCATGGCCGGCAGATCGTCGGTTATTGCGATCTCGGCCTTGAGGTCCTTGTTGCCGGCGCGCGCGGCGAGCGCCTGACCCACGGCTTGTGCCAGCGCGTGCGGCGAGAACGGCTCCTTGCGCAAGGTGAGGCCGGCGGCTTCCGCCTTGGCGGCATCGACGATGAGCGTGCTAAGCGCGGCCAGATGATCGGCACCGCTCTTGATCGCGTTCGCCCATTCGCGCTCGCGCGGGCCGAGCCCGGACGAGGCCAACAGCTCGGCCAGCGCCACGATGCCGGTGAGCGGCGTGCGCACGTCGTGGGCGATGCCGGCAAGCGCGGCCTCGATTGCGCGCGGCGAGGCCGTCTTGGCCGTGCGCGACCGCTTTCGGCGCGGCTTCGCCTTGCGCGTGATCTTGCGCGTGACCTTGCGCGTGATCTTGCGCTTGACCTTGCGCCTCGCCTTGCGCCGATGCTTGGCCATCGCTCCCCTTTCCCGGGCCGGACCATGACACGGAAGCCGGCGTCAATCGAGCCCGACGCGCCGGCGGATGTCGGCCGGGCTCGCGCCCGCTCCGCGTAATTCGCGCAAGGCGGTGGCGGCCGTCGATTTCGACAGCTTCTTGCCGTCGGCGTCGAGGATGAGCCGGTGGTGGTGGTAGCGCGGCGCGGGCAAGCCGAGCAGCGCCTGCAGCAGCCGGTGCACGCTGGTCGAATGAAACAGGTCGAGCCCGCGCACCACGTCGGTCACGTCTTGGCCTGCGTCGTCGACCACGACCGCGAGATGGTAGCTGGTGGGTGTGTCCTTGCGCGCCAGGATGACGTCGCCCCAATGGGCCGGATTTGCGGCCACGGTGCCGGTCTCGCCGCCAGGTCCGGCGCCGGTTTCTTGCCAAGTGAGCGCGCCGGTGCGCGCCAGCGCCGCAGCCATGTCGAGCCGCAGCGCGTAGGGCTCAGCTGCCATGCGGCGCTTGCGCTCGGCGGGCGAAAGCGTCTTGGCGCTGCCGGGATAGTGCGGCACGCCGTCGGGGTCGCGCGGCCACGGGCCCTTGGCGTCGCGCCCGGCCACCATCATGGCGATCTCGGCGCGGCTCTCGAAGCTCGGATAGACGAGACCCATGGCGTCGAGCTTGGCAAGCGCTTCGCGGTAGTCGCCGTAATGCGCGGACTGCCGGCGCACCGGCCGTTCCCAGGCTAGCCCGAGCCAGGCGAGGTCCTCATCGATGGCCGCCTCGTATTCCGGCCGGCAGCGCGCCGTATCGATGTCCTCGATGCGCAGCAACAGCCGCCCGCCCGCCGCGCGCGCCATGTCGGCATTGATCAGCGCCGACAGGGCGTGACCGAGGTGCAGATAGCCGTTCGGCGACGGCGCGAAGCGGAAAACGGGTGGCACTTGTTGCAATTCCTTGGCCTCACCCTTCGAGACGCGCGCTGCGCGCGCTCCTCAGGGTGAGGATTTATGATACTCGATCCTCATCCTGAGGAGGCGGCCAACGGGTCCGCGCAAAGCGCGGCCCGATGATAAACTCCGCCGCCGTCTCGAAGGATGAGGCCAATGACCCACTTCCTCCACACCGAATCCGACCTGCAGGCGGGCCTGGCGCAACTGATCGCGGCCGATCCGCGCCTGGTGCCGGTCGCCGAGAAGGCCGGCGCCTTCGCCCTGCGCCGGCGCGAGGCGGGCTTTGCCGGCCTGTGCGCCATCGTCTGCGGCCAGCAGCTCTCGACCGCCAGCGCCGCCGCCATCCGCAATCGGCTGTTTGCGGCATTCGACCCCTTTCACCACGACACCGTGCGCAAGGCGCGCACCGACAAGCTCAAGCGGCTCGGCCTGTCGGCCCCGAAGATCAAGTCGATCCGGGAGATCGGCAAGGCGGTGGCGCGAGGCCGCATCGATTTGACCAAAGTCGGCGAGATGGACGCCGACGTCGCCCATGCCGCGCTCACCGCGCTGCACGGCGTCGGCCCGTGGACCGCCGACATCTATCTGTTGTTCTGCCTCGGCCATGCCGACGCTTTTCCGGCCGGCGACCTCGCCGTGCAGGAAGCCGCGCGCATCGCCTTCTCATTGCGCAAACGGCCCGACGCCAAGGCGCTCACCAAGCTGGCGGAGGCCTGGCGGCCCTGGCGCGGTGTGGCGGCGCATCTCTTGTGGGCCTACTATCACGCGGTAAAACGGCGCGAGGGCATCTCTCTTGAGCCGGCCGCTCAAACGAAGAAGCCCGCCAAGACGGTGAAGAAAAAGCAAGCCAAGAAGAAAGCGAAGAAAAGGAAACGAAAGAATGGCTGAAATCGACGGCCCGCGCCTCGCGCCGCGCTCGGGCTCGCCCAAGCAACTCGTCGTCTTCCTGCACGGCTACGGCGCCGACGGCAACGACCTGATCGACATCGGCCGTGCCTGGCAAAGCCTGTTGCCCGATGCCGCCTTCGTCGCGCCGCACGCGCCGCGTCCATGCGGGCAGGCGCCGCAGGGGCGCGAATGGTTTCCGCTGACGTTCCGCGATCCGGGCGAGCGCTGGGCCGGCGTCACCAGCGCCGCGCCCGGGCTGAACGACTTCCTCGACGCCGAGCTTGCCCGCCACGGCCTGCCGCCCTCAGCGCTGGCGCTGGTCGGGTTTTCCCAGGGCACCATGATGTCGCTGCACGTGGGTTTGCGGCGGCCGGTCCCGCCGGCGGCGATCGTCGGCTATTCCGGCATGCTGGTGGTGCCGGAGGACGTCGAGCCGGAAAAATTCGCCGCCGAGATCCGCAGCCGGCCGCCGGTCCTGCTGGTGCATGGCGACCAGGACGAGCTCATCCCCGTGCAGGCTTTGTTCCACGCCGCGCAAAGCCTGGCGGCGCTGGACGTGCCGACCGAATGGCACATCTCCGCCGGCGTCGGCCACGGCATCGACCAGGAAGGCCTGCGCCAGGGTGGCGAGTTCCTCGCACGTCGGCTTTAGCCGACGTGCGGCAAAAGTGGCCGATCTCGGGCAAGCCCGAGATCGGTTGCGATTCCTCAAGCGTTAGGGCAGTTGCGAGTAACCCCCCGGATATGCTTCACAATCCCGTCACGCTCCATATAGACTATCCCGGCAGGGCGAGAATCGCCCCCCGGAATCGAAAGGACGCCAGGAGTTAGCGCTTGAACGTTCATGTATCGCCGAGCGGTTTTCCGGCCCTGGTGCTCAACGCGGACTTCCGGCCGCTGAGCTATTACCCGCTGTCGCTGTGGTCCTGGCAGGACGCGATCAAGGCGGTGTTTCTCGAACGCGTGAACATCGTCGCCAATTACGACCGCGCGGTGCACTCGCCGTCGTTCGAGATGAAGCTGCCGAGCGTGGTCTCGCTCAAGACATATGTGAAGCCCTCGACCTATCCGGCCTTCACGCGCTTCAACGTTTTCCTGCGCGACCGCTTCTCCTGCCAGTATTGCGGCGAGCGCGACGACCTGACCTTCGACCACCTGACCCCGCGCTCGCGCGGCGGCCACACCACCTGGAACAACGTGGTGGCGGCCTGCTCACCCTGTAACCTGCGCAAGGGCAGCCTGACGCCAGCCGAGGCCAAGATGTGGCCCTCGCAGATGCCGTTCCAGCCGACGGTGCAGCATCTGCACAGGAACGGCCGGCTGTTCCCGCCCAACTACCTGCACGAAAGCTGGCTCGACTATCTTTATTGGGATACTGAGCTGGAGCCGTAGGCGGGAGCCGGCACGTGTTGTGGCGCATCACGTAAGAGTGTCAAGCATCACATAAAGACGTTACGTCCGCTCCATGTCTAAGCGTGCGTGACGTCTTTAACTTGGCGCGCTTCATTGCGCGCTTACCGAATCCGCCACGGAGTTTTCGTTAACACCTCTCCACCACTCGATGGCTCGATCTGTTTGGCGGCAAGGACAAGTTGATTGTTGCCCTTTTCATCTTCCTCGAAATAGAAGCGGTGAGCGATAAACCTAAGGCCGTTAGAGAGCCTTTCAGCCGTCTTTTTCCGGATTGCGTCGCGATCCCGAACAACAATTTTCCCCTTTAGGTCGTCGATTAGATGCTGGAAAATCTTCGAGCAAAGTTCGGCATCCGCCAGCGTAGTAGGGTCTATAAATGATGTGCTTAACAACGCAATCATCTGCTCTTGTAGAGTTTTTGGAGAAATAGCACGCACCAATTCTTCGAATTGCTTATCAACTGTTTTGCTTCCCGCCCACATCGCATCAAGAATATCAAGCAATGCGTTCCCGACTTGGGATCGGTCCAATTTAGTATGAACCGACCAATCACAAAACATGGTCAGAGTCTGGATATACTTTCCGCGCACAGCGCTCCTCCAGAAGCTCACGCAGCAACACCATCAATCGGTGAACCGTGCTCACGTTGATATCGGCCTTCATCTTGGCCAAATGGTCCCCGAGACGGTCGGAAACCGTCGCTGACATAACGTTTGTTCCTTTCCGCTTTTGCCGTGTGACGCGACTGCGCAAAAAGACAATCTTATGTGATGCGAAACCCCGCAAAAGACAATCTATGGAGTGCGCTACAACACCTTATCGGTCTTGAACTCGGTCGCGAGCGCGCGAATTGTCCGCTCCAAATCGTCCAGAGTGCGAAGCGGCCGGTCTGCAGCCATCAGGCCGCTGTCGGCCGAGAGCGGGTGCTCGGCCTTTGCTCGCGCGTGGACCGGTCCGCGAGCCGGCGCGCCGCCGACCAGATGCGACGGCGCACGGCCGGGTCGGTGAAATCGACTCCATCGGCGACAATGAAAGGCGATGACAGCCGCATTCGATACATTTCCTGGCTGCGGCTGATCAGCCGCGCGCGCAGTTCGGGAAGCGGGCGCTCCAGAAGATTGTGCCAACCCTGCACAAACGAGCGGTCCGAAAAGCGCTCCGATGCCTTCGCATGCGCGGCCTTCGCCCGTTCGAGCAGCGAAGGATTGCGCGCCAGCGTCCGCACAATAAGCCGATGCATGATCAGCTTTGCGGTGTCGTTTACGACCTCTTGGTTCGGCGCGTCGTTCATGCCTGAAATGTAGGCTTTTGGGCCAAAAACCTCAATTGCGCGCCCATTCTGGCTCCGCCTGACGGAGACGTTAACGGGAGCCGCCCCTTGAAACATAGCAGCCAAGGGGCGTTTGCCGGCTCCCGATGGCCCGGATTCTCAAGATTTCGCCGCGATTTGACGCGCATCAAAGGCGCAGGGAACGCCCTGCGCTATGCGTTTATTCATGGGACGCGATGCGGAGTTTGCAATGAACAAGCCGGTGGGCCCCACAGAGCAACGGGCCGAGACGACGGCGCCGATCATTTTGGTGCCAAAGCCAGCACCTGAACCACCGCGCAGGCGGACGGCTTGGCTGATTGGCGGCCTCGCGGCGCTTGTCGTGCTGATCGCCATCGGCGCCGTCTGGTGGCTGTCGAGCGCCGGCGGCAAAATCCGTTACTCCACCGCCGCCGTCACCCGTGGCGACGTGACGCGCGCCGTGGTGGCCACCGGCACTGTTAATCCGGTGCTTACGATCATCGTCGGCAGTTACGTGTCCGGCACCATCCAAGACGTGCAATGCGATTTCAACACGCAGGTGAAGCAAGGCCAGGTCTGCGCCAAGATCGATCCGCGGCCCTATCAAACGGTCGTCGACCAGAACAGGGCCAATCTGACGGTGGCGCAGGCGCAGCTCGAAAAGGACAAGGCCAATCTCAGCTACACCGAGACGGTTTATGACCGAAACTCCCGGCTGGCGCTAACCAAGGCCGTCTCCCAGGATACGCTCGACAACGCCAAGAGCGCACTCGACCAGGCGCGGGCGCAGATCGGCGTTGACCAGGCCACCATCCAGCTGCGCCAGGCCCAGCTCGAGGCGGCCGATGTCAATCTCGGCTATACGAATATCGTGTCGCCGGTGAACGGCACCGTGGTCGCGCGCAACGTCACCATCGGCCAGACCGTGGCGGCGAGCTTCCAGACACCGACCCTGTTCCTGATCGCCACCGATCTTACCAAGATGCAGGTCGACACCAATGTCAGCGAAAGCGACATCGGCGGCATCAAGGATGGCAACAAGGCCTATTTCACCGTCGACGCGTTTCCCAACCGCAACTTCCAAGGCAAGGTCAGCCAGGTGCGGCAGTCGCCGCAGACGCTGCAAAACGTCGTGACCTATGACGTCGTGGTCAGCGTCGATAATGACGACCTCGCGCTCAAGCCGGGCATGACGGCGGCGAGCCGCATCGTCACCGACGAACGCAAGGGCGTGCTGCGGGTGCCGAGCCAGGCGCTACGATTCGTGCCGTCGGGCGCGGCGACGCGCGCGAGCGGCCGGCCCGCCGGCGCTACTGCGCCCGGAAGCCAAGCCGCCGCCCCAAGCAACCAAGGCGCCGTCTATGTGCTGCGCGACGGCAAGTCGGTCAAGGTTCCGGTCACGGTTGGGCTCGACGACGACAGCCACGCCGAGATCGTCAAAGGCGAGCTGCAGCAGGGCGAGCGTGTCATCATCACCACGCAGCGTGCCGGCGCAGCCAACAACAGGCCGGCGACCGGGCCGCGCCTGGGCCTCTGACCGCCGCGCCGGCAGGTCATCATGGCCGAACCGATCATCAAGCTCGAGCACATCACGCGGACCTACAATGTCGGCAGCGTCGACGTGCAGGCGCTGCGCGACGTGAGCTTGAACATCGAGGCTGGCGAATTCGTCGCCATCATGGGCCACTCGGGCTCCGGCAAATCGACTTTGATGGCGGTGCTCGGTTGCCTCGACCGGCCGAGCAGCGGCCGCTATTTCTTCGAGGGCGCCGACGTGGCGGGCCTGAGCGAGCCCGATCGGGCGCGGCTGCGCAGCGAGCGGCTCGGCTTCGTGTTCCAGAGCTTCAATCTGCTCGCCCGCACCTCGGCCATCGAGAACGTGGCGTTGCCGCTGTTCTACGCCGCCTCCGGGCCGGCGAGCGCCGCCTCGCGCACCGACCGCGCGCGCTCCGCGCTGCGGCTTTTGGGCCTGAGCGAGCGTGAACGCAACACGCCGGGCCAGCTCTCGGGCGGCCAGCAGCAGCGCGTCGCAATCGCGCGCGCGCTGATCAACCGGCCCGCTTTGTTGCTCGCCGACGAGCCGACCGGCAATCTCGACACCCGCACCTCGCACGAGATCATGGAGACGCTGACCAAGCTCAACCGCGAGCAGGGAGTCACCATCGTGGTGGTCACCCACGAAGCCGATATCGCCGCTTTCGCTGACCGCGTGCTGACCATGCGCGACGGCGAGGTGATCTCCGACAAGCGCAATCCGAAGCCGGCGAAAACTGCGGCAACGGCGAGCGAAGCCGTGTCGTTCCTGCGCCAGCCGCGGGCCGCGCCCGGCTCGGCCCCGCGCGCCAACCCGGCCTGGGCATTCGGGCTGATGATCCTGGCGGCCGCCGTGCAGGCGATCCGCCGCAACATGATGCGCTCGGCCTTGACCATGCTGGGCGTCTTCATCGGCGTGGCGGCGCTGATCGCCATGGTCGCCGTCGGCCAGGGCGCCAACGACGCGGTGCGCAAGCAGATCGAACGGCTGGGCACCAATCTGGTCGTGGTGCAGCCGGGCGCGCGCACGGCGGGCGGCGTGCGCAGCGGCGCCGGCAGCGCATCGACGCTCACCATCGCCGACACGGTCGCGATCATGCGCGAAGCGAACGCGGTCAGCGAGGTCGGCTATCTCATCCGCCAGTCCGGGCAGGTCGAATACGGCAACCAGAACTGGACCACGCAGATCCAAGGCATCAGCGTCAATTATCCGCCGATGACGAACTGGCGCATCGCGGTCGGACGCGCCATCTCGCAGGACGATCTGGCATCGGCGGCGTTGGTCGCCGTCATCGGGCAAACGGTCGCCACGCAGCTGTTCGGCACCTCGCAGACGCCGATCGGCGCGCTCATCCAGGTGAAGGGCGTGCCGATACGGGTGATCGGCGTGCTGGAACCCAAGGGCCAGACGCCGTACGGCCAGGACCAGGACGACCTGGTGATGATCCCGTTCACCACCGCGGAGCACAAGGTGCTCGGCGTGGCCGCGCCCACCCAGGCGCAGGCGCAGTTCAACTGGATTTATCCTACACCGCCGAACCCCTATGGTCTGCAGCCGCATCTCGCCGGCTACGTCAACCAGGTTTATGTTCAGGCCGTCAATCAGGCCGGCGTGCAGACCGCGATCCGTCAGGTCACCGAAATTCTCGCGCGCCGCCACCGCATCAAGCCCGGCGCCGACAACGATTTCAACGTGCGCAACTTGAGCCAGATCGCCGAGACCGCGGAGAGCTCGAGCCGTATCATGGCGATCCTGCTCGCGGCCGTCGCCTCGATCTCGCTGGTGGTGGGCGGCATCGGCATCATGAACATCTTGCTGGTGTCGGTGACCGAGCGCACGCGCGAGATCGGCCTGCGCATGGCGATCGGCGCGCGCCGCCTGCACGTGCTGCTGCAGTTCCTGGCGGAAGCGGTGTTCCTGAGCGTGACCGGCGGCATCGCCGGCATCGTCATGGGCATCGCCTTCTCGTTGGCGATCTCGGCGATCTTCGGCTGGTCGGCGCCGATCTCGGCGGCCGCGATCGCCGGCGGATTCCTGTTCTCCGCCGCGGTCGGGATTTTCTTCGGCTACTATCCGGCGCGCAAAGCCGCCGGCCTCGATCCGATCGAGGCGCTGAGGTACGAGTAGCTCACACCCCCGGCAGCATGCGTTGCAGCACGCCGTCGCGGCGAACGAAATAGTGGTAGAGCGCGGCCAGGACGTGCAGGCCGACCAGCCCCAGCAGCACCCAATTGGCAATGAAAACATGCGTGTCGCCGGTCCAGCCCCAGCCGGGCGCGCGCTTGGCCAGCAACGCGGGCAGTTCGTGGCCGAACATCACGATCGGCATGCCGCGCCATGAGGCATTGAGCCAGCCGAGCATCGGGATGACGAACAGCAGCGCGTAGAGCAGCCAGTGCGTCACGCGCGCGCTGGCCGTCTGCCAGGGCGGCAGACCGTCCTCGGGCACCGGCTCGCCGTGCAGGGCGCGCACCGCCAGCCGCACCACGACGACGGCCAGGATGATGACGCCGAAGGTGAAATGCAGGCTGATCAGCGTGGTGACCGGCGTGTCGCGGCCGATATGCGGCATGGTCCAGGCGAAGATGAACTGGGCGATCAGCAGCGCCACGATCAGCCAATGCAGCGTCTTGGCCGCGCCCGAATAGCGGCCGCCCGTTTTCTCAACCATGGATTTGGAGCCTTGTCGCCGGAGGGAACCTGCTTTCACCAGCCCCTTGCGGCGGAACCATGGCATCCCCATATAGCTTCGAGCGATGATGTCGAGCCGGAAACGGCTCCGTTATCGATACGGCCACGAATTCGAACGGGTGACGCTGGATGTACGCGCACCTTTCTCGTTCGTGGTCGTTAGCATTTTAGGGATACCGCCTTTTCGCCGGCCTCACCGCGCCGCCTTCAGCCGCTCCTTGTCGTAGCCGGCCACCCGCTTGTAGCTCTCCGACAGCGCGACCAGCTCGTCGCGGCTGATGACGTCGTCGATGTGGCGGAACGGCTTGTCGCCGGTGCGGCGGTAGACCTCCTGCAATATGGCGTCAGGCGGCGCCTTGCGGTTGGCGAGCACCACCTCGCTGGTGGCCGGCAGGCGCTTGGCTTCGTAGCTTTCGAGCGCCGCGACCGGGTCGGCATTGGCGGCGAGCGCGTCGGCGAGCGCGCGGCAGTCGAGGATGGCCTGCGCCGCGCCGTTGGCACCGCGCGGATACATCGGATGCGCGGCGTCGCCCAAGAGCGTCAGCCGCCCGAAGCTCCAGCGCGGCAGCGGGTCCTGATCGACCATGGGATATTCCAGGATCATGTCGGAAGCGCGGATGAAGTCGGGCACGTCGAGCCAGTCGAAATGCCAGTCCGCCATGGCGGGCAGGAAGTCTTCCAGCCGCCCGCGCCGGTTCCAGTCGCTTGGCCGGTATTGCGGCGTCTCGATGTCGACCACCCAGTTCACCAGCTGGCGGCCTTGCACGTCGATAGCGTTGCGGATCGGATAGATCAGCAGCTTGGCCGGATGGTGCCAGCCGATGCGCACCATGCTGGCGCCTGACAGCATCGGCTGCCAGCGCGTGACGCCGCGCCACATGTTGATGCCGGAATATTTCGGCGGGCCTTCGTCGGGATAAAGCTGCTTGCGCAAGGTCGCGTGGATGCCCTCGCAGGAGACCGCCACCGTGCCGCGCACGGGATCGAGCGGCTTGCCGTCGGCATCCTCGAAATAGGCAATGGCTTCATCGCCGTCGTAGTCGACGCGCGTGCAGCGGCGGCCGAGCATCAGTTTGTCGGCGCCCGCGCGTGCGACAAAGGCATCGCGCAGCACCATCTGCAAGTCGCCGCGGTGGATGGAGAACTGCGGCACGTCGTAGCCGGCGAAGCGCCCGGCCGGCTCGCTGTAGATGAACTGGCCGAAGCGGTTGTAGAAGCAGAACTCGCGCGTGGTGACGGCGACCTTGGCGAGCGCCTGCTCCAGCCCGAGCGCGCATAGTTCGCGCGAAGCATGCGGCAGGATGTTGATGCCGACGCCGACCGGCTTCAATGCGGGCGCCGCCTCGAACACGCGGGCTGCGATGCCGGCACGCTGCAGCATCAGCCCGAGCGTCAGGCCGCCGATGCCGGCGCCGATGATGAGGACTTCCATGGCTCGCCCCGCGCCCTTGCGAAACGCCTTCAGTCTAGTCGGATCGCTTGGCTTGCGCGAACGCGGCCTTGGCGCCCCAGGCCGCGATGAATGCGAGCGCCAGCGACACCAGCACGTCCCAGCCGGCGAGCGACAGCCCCAGGAAACGCCAGGCCGCCTGATCGCAGCGTACCACGCTGATATTGCCGAGCTGCTTGATCAGGTCCTTGGCCGAGCCGAAACTGTCGATCGGCCCGCTGCAATCCTGCGGGCCCGGCCAGAATTTCCATTCGACGCCGGCGTGATAGGCGGCAAGCCCGCTGTTCCACAACATCACCGCCGCGATCACCGCGAAGCCCGCCACCAGCACCTTGCGCGCGGCGCCGTAACTGCCGCCGAGCCAGAGCAGCGCGGCAAGCGGCACCGCGACGTAATAGGCGTTGCGCTGCTCCAGGCAGAGCGGACACGGCGGATAACCCAGCACGTATTGGAAGAAGAAGAAGCCGCCGATGGTGGCAAGCCCGATCAGCGCCACCAGCGCCGCGGCGGTCAACGGCGGGTCTCTGCGGGCGAGCGTGAGATAGTCGGTCGTCATCAAGCCTTTGCCTTGCGCCCCCGCGCCGCCATTTATCGAGATGCTCGCTTTGCCTCGACTCGCCGAGCCGAAGCTCGTTTGAGCGAAGGCTGGTGCCCCTGGCCGGACTCGAACCAGCACGATGTTTCCACCACCTGATTTTGAGTCAGGCGCGTCTACCAATTCCGCCACAGGGGCATTTTTGCGGCGCAAGCGGCGCGGATAATAGCGGCGGAGCGCCCGCGGTCAACGGCGCCGCCGAGCCCGCGCCGGCGGCTTCCGCCGCCGCTTTGCTGCTATTAAGATCGGCCGAAACCGCGCCTTTTTCAAGGAGATTGCCATGAACGAAGAAGTCCTCAACATGTCGTTGCGCAAATTCCTCAAGGTCGTGGGGGTGACCTCGCAGCAGGAAATCGAAAAAGCCATCCGCGCCGCGGTGGCCGACGGCCGGCTGAAGGGCAACGAGGCGCTGTCGGCGCGGGTGGTGCTGACCATCGACAAAGCCGGCCTCAGCCACAAGATCGACGGCACCATCGAGCTGGAATAGGCGGCTGCTTTGAGTCCGTCATTCCGGGGCGCACGCCAACGGGTCCGCGCAAAGCGCGGCCCGATGGTAAACTCCGCGTGCGAACCCGGAATCCAGGAGCCGCAAACGCGTTTGCCAAACTGCTCTGGATTCCGGGTTCGCGGCCTTTCGGCCGCGCCCCGGAATGACAGAGAAAGTCACCCCGCCGCTTCCGCCCCGACATTGCGGCGGCCGAAGGCGGCTTCCATCTCGCGCCGCACTTTCACCGCCGTGTCGTTGGGATCGTAGGCGACGTCCGCCCATTTGAGCGCGCCGCCTTGCGGGATGTCGCGCTTGAGCTTGACGTTGTGCGCGAGGCCGAGCGGCAAGAGGTCGTCGCGCAGCGAGACCTCGGCCGGCGTCTGCTTGCCCCAGACGCAGAAGCCGCCCTCGCCGTCCAGCATCTCGCCGGCCTTGAGCGGCTTCTTGGCGGTCGCCACCACGTCGGAGCGGAAGCCGGTGGGCGCGCCGGTCGGCTCGTGGCGCAGCGCGCATGATGCCACCGAGATGCCGAGCTCGAGCCCGATCATGTGGATCGGCCGGTAGAGCGCGGCGTATTTGCCGGTCTTGTCCGGCAGCATGGAATATTCCCTGAAGCAGCGGCGCGCGTATTCGGTCTCGCCCTCGAACACGACGTAAGTACCGAGCGCCAGATGATGCGGCACGTCGCGCCCGTCGCGATAGACCGAGGAAGATGACCTCGGTGACGCCGGCCTTTTCCAGCGTGCCGCCGTCGCTCTTCGGCTTGCAGATCTCGGCGAGCTCGAAGCGGGTGGCCGGCGGGAAGTTGAGGCCGTCCGACTGCGGCACCAGGCCGGTGGCGTTGCACACCGCGGTCATCTCGATGCCGGATTTGGTGCCGTCGACGAAACAGTTGAACATCTTGGGATTGATCGAATTGCGGTCGGTGATTTTCAAGTACTTGTCGAGGATGTCCCAGACATTGTCGGGATTGGACTGGTGGTAGTGCGGCTCGTAGCGCGTGCCCTTGCCGGCCGCGATGACCTTGAAGCCGGCGGCGCGCGCCCAGTCGACATGCTCGCAGATCAGCGCCGGCTGGTCGCCCCAGGCCAGCGAATAAACCACGCCCGCCGCCTTGGCGCGGCGCGCCAGCAGCGGGCCGGCCACCGCGTCGGCCTCCACATTGACCATGACGATGTGCTTGCCGTTTTCGATCGCGCGCAGGCAGTGATGGATGCCGGCGCCGGGAACGCCGGTCGCCTCCACGATCACCTCGATGTGCGGGTCGGCGATCAGCGCTTCGGCGCTGTCGGTGACGAAGGCGGCGCGCTTCTTGTGCGCCTCGTCGAGCGAAGCCGCGCCGTAGCTCCCATCCGGCCAGCCGGCGGTCTTGAGCTGGCTCATTGCGCGCGCGACGTTCAGATCGGCGACGCCGGCGACCTGCATGCCTTGCGTCAGGCGCGCCTGCGCCAGGAACATGGTGCCGAATTTGCCGGCGCCGATCAGGCCGACGGTCACCGGTTTGCCGGCCGCTGCGCGTTCGAGAAGCTTGGCGTGGAGGTTCACTGGCGCGCTCCGCTACTGTTGGCGCGCGAGAAGGAAACACAGGCGGGTGGCCGGGACAAGTGCTCGTCGTTGTCATGCGCGGGCTCGACCCGCGCATCCATCCAACTTACCCAAAATGATGGATTGCCGGATCAAGCCCGGCAATGACAAGGCGAAAGCCTGATTATTGGCAGAGCGCGCGCGAGACGAAAGTTTCCGTATGGCAGCCGGGTCCGCTGTTGCGGCCCGCGAGATAGACCTCGGCCGGGCAGACCTCGGCGGTGGTCATGTCGACGCTGCTGCCGCCCTTGAACCCCTTCTTCTTGCACACCTCTACGGCGGCGGCGACGCAGTCGGGCGCGCCGTTGGGCGCCAACTTGCACTTCTCGTGGCCGTGCACGACCCGCGTATTGGGCAGCCGCGCCATCGCATCGGCGGCGGCCTTGGTGTTGTCGACCGTGGTCTTGGCGGCGACCCCGGCTTCCTGGCTGAAGCTGTGGAGATGATCGCGCATGCTGCGGATGCCGGCGTTGAAATTCTCGGTGCCCTGGTCGAACCAGCGCCCCATGCGGGCGAAAAAGCCCTCCGGCTCGTGGGCGGGCGAGGGGTGAGCGCCCTGCGCCATCGCCGAGGACAGCACGAGCGCGCAGGCGAACAGGCCGCCGAGCGCGGCCATGGCCGCGCCGCGCGTTTTGTGGGAACGCATTGAAGCCGGTTTGCTGTCCATCGTCGCCAAATGGCGGTTGATCGGCTTACGGCATTTGCGCCGGCAGGGCCCCTCTAAGGCCGCCGGGTGGCGAAAATGAGGAATTCTACGCTGCGGCGAAAATGCCAATTCGGTCGGATCGAGTATAGCGGATCGACGCCGGAAACGTTGCGGATCAGCGGCGCTTGCGGTCGCGCCGGGCCTGCAGCGCCACGACTTTGCGCCGCGGCAAGGCCTGCACCATGGTCTTCGGCACCTTTTCGGCGATGCCGAACATCGCTTCGCGCCGGCCCATCTCGGCCCAGACTTCTTCAGGGTGCACGCCGGCATGCACCCAGAGCACGACCAGATTGTACAGGAGGTCGGCGCTTTCCCTGACCACGGCCTCGGGCTGGCCGTGCATGGCGTCGATCACCACTTCGACGGCCTCTTCGGCCAGCTTCTTGGCCATCTTGGCGCGCCCGGCGCGGAACAGCCGCGCCGTGCGCGACTTCTCTGGGTCGCCGCTGCGAACCGCCAGCACGGCTTCGTAGAGGCGGGAGACCAAATCAGTCATAGGCCGCACAATACCCGATCCGCGAGTCAATGCGGTTAACGGCATTGCGCACCGCGAAATCTGCCGCTGTCGGGGACCTGTGCCGGTCGATTGCCATGGTAACCAAACGCAATACCGATGCCGTTATGCAGGGGGCGGCCCCGGGCCGTTAAGGCCATGAAGGGCCTAACAAACGCCCTAACAAGGCGATTCCGGGGCGTGACGGCCCGCTCCTGCGAGAGGCCAGGATATCGCAGCGCAATAGGCGCCGCCCGCTACTCTTGGTCGGCCAGCAAGGCGGCATTGCCGCCGCTAGCGGCGGTGTTCACGGTCACCACCTGCTCCAGAGCGAGCCGGTGCAGATAGTCCGGCCCGCCGGCCTTCGGCCCGGTGCCGGACAGGCCGCTGCCGCCGAACGGCTGCTGCCGACCACCGCGCCGATCATGTTGCGGTTGACGTAAGTATTGCCGTGCGGGAGCCGGGCCACGATGCGCGCCACGACGGAATCGATGCGGCTGTGGATGCCGAGCGTGAGCGCGGTGCCGTTGCCGGCAATGTCGTCGAGCAGCCGGTCGAGCTCACGGCTACGCCAGCGCACCACGTGCAGCACCGGTCCGAACACTTCCTCGGACAATTCGCGCGCGCTTTGCAGCTCGATGATGGCCGGCGCCACATAGCTGCCGCGCGCGGGCAAGGCGCCATCCCAGCGGAAACGCAAGCGGCCTTGCGCCGCCATGCCGGCGATCCAGCGCTCGAGTCTGTCCTTGGCCTCGGCGTCGATCACCGGGCCCACGTGCGTTGCCGGATCGCGCGGGTCGCCGAGCCGCAATTCGCGCGTGGCGCCCTGCACCATGGCCAGCATGCGGTTCGCTACGTCGTCCTGCACGCACAAGAGACGCAGCGCCGAACAGCGCTGGCCGGCCGAGCGGAAGGCGGAGGCGATCACGTCGTCGGTCACCTGCTCGGGCAGCGCGGTGGCGTCGACAACCATGGCGTTGATGCCGCCGGTCTCGGCAATCAGCGGCGCGATCGGGCCGTTCTTGGCGGCGAGCGCGCGGTTGATCAGACGGCCGACTTCGGTCGAGCCGGTGAAGGCGACGCCGGCGACGCGCGCGTCGGCCGTGAGCATGGCGCCGACCTTGCCGTCGCCGGGCACCAATTGCAGCGCGCTTGTCGGCACGCCGGCTGCATGCAGCAGCTTGACCGCCTCGTAGGCGACGAGCGGCGTCTGCTCGGCGGGCTTGGCCACCACGCTGTTGCCGGCGGCGAGCGCGCCCGCGACCTGGCCGGTGAAGATGGCGAGCGGGAAATTCCACGGGCTGATGCAGACCACCACGCCGCGGCCGCGATAGCTCAGCGTGTTGCTTTCGCCGGTCGGCCCCGGCAAGCGATTGCGGCACAGCGTGCGGCGCGCCTGAGCGGCATAGTAGCGGCAGAAATCGGACGCCTCGCGCACCTCCGACACGCAATCGTCGAGCGTCTTGCCGCCCTCTTTTTGCAGCAGCGCGATCAGCCGGCCGCGGTTTTCTTCGATCAGATCGCCGGCGCGCATGAGCCGATCGGCACGCGCCGGCGCGCCCGCTGCGTTCCAGGCGGCAAACCCGGCCTGCGCCGCGCTCATCGCCGCCGCCACGATGGTCGCGTCGGCTTCCCGCACGCTGCCGATGACGCTGCCGTCGATCGGGCTTGCCACGCCGCGCGCGCGGCCCTTGCCAGCGACGCCATCGATCAGCGGCGCCGCATCCACTTTCACATCGCCGGCAAGGATCTCGCCGCACAGCGCCTCGAGCGCGGCGCTGTCGCCGAATTCGACCCCGCGCGAATTCTTCCGCTCCGGCTCGAACAGCGCGCGCGGCAAGGGAATATGCCGATGGCGCGCCTGTTCGGGCGTGGCGATCCAGCTTTGCGGGCGCTTGAGAATATCGGCGATCGGCACGTTCGGATCGGCGGCGACCGAGACGAAGGAGGAATTGGCGCCGTTCTCCAGCAGCCGCCGCACCAGATAGGCGAGCAGATCGGCATAGCCGCCGACCGGCGCATAGACGCGGCAAGCGAGCGCCGGCAGTTCTTCGAGCAGTTCGTGATAAAGCGCCTCGCCCATGCCGTGCAGGCGCTGGAATTCGTAATCGCCGGCGCCGCCGGCATCTTCGATCACGCTCGCCACCGTGAGCGCGTTGTGGGTGGCGAATTGCGGATAGAGCCGCGGGCGCGCCGCCAATAGCTTGCGCATGCAGTCGAGATAGCAAAGATCGGTCATCGCCTTGCGGGTGAACACCGGATAATCGGCGAGCCCGCGCTCCTGCGCGCGCTTGATCTCGCTGTCCCAATAGGCGCCCTTGACCAGGCGCACCATCAGCCGGCGGTCAAGCGCCTCCGCTGCTTGCGCGATCCAGTCGATCGCCGCGCCCGCCCGCTTCTGGTAGGCCTGCACCGCGAGGCCGAAGCCGTCCCAGCCGGCGAGCGATAAATCGCATAATGTCGCCGCGATCACGTCGAGCGACAATTCGAGCCGGTCGGCCTCCTCGGCATCGACGGTGAAATTGAGATCGAAACTCTTGGCCACCCGCGCCAGCTCGATGAGCCGCGGGGTCAGCTCGGCCAACACGCGCTCGCGCGACAAGGGCTCGAAGCGCGGGTGCAGCGCTGAGAGCTTGACCGAGATGCCCGGCCGCCGCGGCAGCGCGGCATTGCCGGCGGAGCGGCCGATGGCCTCGATGGCGCCGGCGTAAGAATGGAAATAGCGCTCGGCGTCGGCCGCGGTGCGGGCGCCCTCGCCCAGCATGTCGAAGGAATAGAGATATTCCGGCCCGGCGCGGGCGCGCGCGAGCGCCTCGTCGATGGTCTGGCCGAGCACGAAATGCGAGCCGAGCAGCCGCATGGCCTGGCGGGTGGCGGCGCGCACCGCCGGCAGGCCGAGCCGCTTGATCAGCGCCTCGACGATGCCCTCCGGTGTCTCGCCGGGATGGATGACTTTAGCGGTAATGCCGAGCGTCCAGGCCGAGGCCGAGACCAGCAAAGCGGTGGAGCGGGTATCGTGATGGGCCCAGTCGCCGCTTTTGAGCTTGTCCTCGATCAGGGCGTCGGCGGTGTCGGCGTCCGGTACCCGCAGCAGCGCCTCCGCCAGCACCATGAGCGCCAGCCCCTCCTTGGTGGAGAGCGCATAGGCGTGCAGAAAATCCTCGACCCCACCCAGGCCGCCCGAGCGGGCGCGGATCGCCTCGACCAGACGGGTGGCGCGGGCGTCGATGCGCGCCTCGGCTTGCGCCGCGCGGGGCGCGGCGGCGAGAAGGCGCGCAGCGAGCGGCTCGTCCGCCGGCGCATAGGGCGCGCGGAAGGACGCAATGTCGCATATCGCGCCGGCGGGCTTTGCCGCCTGCATCGGAATCGGCCCTCCAAGCTGTCACACCAGCATAACGCAAGCGCGCGATTCTCGCGGCCTGAGACTTAACGCCGCCCGGCCCCGGCAAGGTTAGCCATGTCGCCAAACATTGACCGTTATTTGCGCCGCAAAGTCTTGCTCTTTAGCAAGGCATGTATTTTGGTGAGTTTGAAGCAAGACAATCGGCCGGCCGGACAAGCCATGCGGGGACGCGGGCCGACAAGGGGACCAGTAGCATGAGTGCTTGGCGCGCCGGCGGGGCGGTCTGGGCAGGGCTTCTGCTCACCGTGACGCTTGCCGGCGGCGCGGCGGCAGCCGAAACAAAAGTCAAATTCAGCCTCGACCGCCCCATCCAAGGGCCCGCCGCGGCCTTCCTGCTGCCGCTCGACAAGGGCTACTACAAGGCGGAAGGCCTCAATGTCAGCATCGACGCTGGCGCAAGCGCGCTCGAGCCGATCAAGCGGGTGGCGTCGGGCAATTACGACATGGGCTTCGCCGACATCAACGTGCTGATCAAATACCGCGACGCTAACCCTAAGGACGCGGTCAAGGCGGTGTTCATGGTCTATAACCGCCCGGCCTATGCGGTGATCGGGCGCAAGAGCCGCGGTATCCACGCGCCGAAGGACCTGGAAGGCAAGAAGCTGGGCGCGCCGGCGGGCGGCATCGCCTTCGCGCAATGGCCGATTTTCGTGAAGGCCAACGGCATCGACGCCGCCAAAGTGACGGTCGAGAACGTCGGCATCCCGGTGCGCGACCCGATGCTGGCGGCCGGCCAGATCGACGCCATCACCGGCCTGTCGTTCTCCTCCTATATCGATCTCAAGGACAAGGGCGTGCCGGTGGACGACGTGGTGGTGATGCTGATGGGCGACTACGGCGTCGATCTCTATGGCAATGCCATCATCGTTAATCCGAAATTCGCTGCCGAGCACCCCGACGCGGTCAAAGGCTTTCTGCGCGCCTTCCTGAAGGGCCTGAAAAAGACGGTGGCCGCGCCGGCGGCGGCCATCGGCTTCGCGCTCGAGCGCGCCGACGGGGCGAGCAAGAACCTCGAGCTGGACCGCCTGAAGTTGGTAATTCGCGACAATATCGTGACGCCCGAGGTGAAGGCCGAGGGCTATGGCGGCATCGTCGATAAGCGTTTTGCCGGCGCAATCGACCAGCTCACGCTCGCCTACAAGTTCAAGTCGGCCAAGCCGAAGCCGCAGGACATTTTCGATGCGACATTCCTGCCGCCCGCCGACGAGCGCAAGGCGAACTAGGCGGCGCGTTATTCGGGCAGGCCGGCGGCGCCCAGCGCCTCGCCAAGCGCAGCTGCAAACACCGGCGAGCAGTCCACGGCCGCAAGAAACCGGCTGCACTGGAAATTCGGTTGCAATTCCAAAATTCGCGCCGCGGCGGCCTTGGCTTCGTCGAACCGGCCGAGCTTGGCGAGCGGCGCCGCCAGCGTGACGTAGCAAATGCTGAAGCCTGGACTGACTTGCACAGCCTTGCGGCCATCGGCGGCCGCTTCTTCGTAGCGACCGAGCTGGAAATGGCCCACGGCAATCGAGATGAAGGCAGATGCCCGCCAAGGATCGAACGGGCTAAGGCGCAGGCCGCGCTCGCCCCATTCGATCGCGCGCTCGGCATCTCCGGCCCATGCAAAAATGACGCTGCCGAGGATATAGGTGAGTGCCGTCGAGGGGCTGACGGCCAGCGCCGCCTCGAATGCGGCGAAAGCCGCGGCCCGATCGTGTTTGTCCATGCCGATGCTGAAGCCGGCCAAGGCAAGCGCTAACGCATCGCCGTGGCCATGCGCGATGGCCGCTTCGGCATGGCGGGTCGCAGCCGTCCGGTGCTCTTGGCTCATTCCGCCGCGCTGGAAGATGGAATGATGGCATTCCGCGGCATAGCCGTGCGCCAGCGCATAAGTCGGATCGAGCGCGAGCGCGCGCTCCAGCAGCACGAGCGCTTTTTCGACTGCTCCGGCATACGCGAAGAGACATCGGGCATTGCCTGCAAGACGAGATCGTAGGCATCGAGGCTGTCCGGCCGCTTGCGCTTGACGCGCTCGGCCTCAGCCATGCCGCAGGCTCGGCTCGATGGCGCCGACCACCGACAATGTGATCTCGTCCTGCAACGCGAAAATATCGTCGACCTTGCGATCGTAGCGCTCTGCCCAGATATGCGCGCCGCTCGCCGTATCGATTAGCTGCCCGACGATGCGCACGCGGTCGGCTGCCTTGCGCACGCTGCCTTCCAGCACGTAGCGCACGCCGAGCTCGCGGCCGACCTGCTTCACGTCGACCGCCCGGCCCTTGTAGGTGAAAGTCGAATTGCGCGCGATCACGAACAGCCATTTGATGCGCGACAGTCCGGTGATGATGTCCTCGACCATGCCGTCGGCGAAATAGTCCTGCTCGGGATCGCCGCTCATGTTCTGGAACGGCAGCACGGCGATCGACGGCCGGTCGGGCAGCGACAGCACCGGACGCGGCACGGTCCCTTCCGGCCGCACGCCGTAGACGCGCACCGGCTGCGCGATGTTCTTCAGTTCCCGCTCGCCCATGTCGGTGACGTCGAGCGGCAGCTTGCCGCTGACCTGCCGGTAGGCGTTGTCCGACAGGCAGAGCGCGCCCGGCTCGGCCAGCGGCTCGATGCGCGCGGCGATGTTGACGCCGTCGCCATAGACGTCGCCGTCGTCGATGATGATGTCGCCGACATTGATGCCCATGCGGAAGTCGATGCGGGCATCGTCGCCGAGGCCGGCGTTGCGCGCGGCCATGGCGCGCTGGATGTCGAGGGCACAACGCACGCCATCGACCACGCTGCCGAATTCGGCGAGCGCGCCGTCGCCGGTGGTCTTGAAGATGCGGCCCTGGTACTCGGCGATTTTCGGATCGAAAATCGCGCGCCGGCAGTCCTTCAGGGCCGCCAGCGTGCCCTCCTCGTCGGCGCCCATCAACCGGCTGTAGCCGACAACATCAGCCGCCAGAATGGCGGCCAACCGCCGCACCGTGCGCCCCTCGGACATTAAGAGAGTGCCTCGACAACCCGCCCCTGCGAGAGCGAGTTTATGGGACGGGCCAAAGTGAGTCTATCGAGTGCTCGTCAGGCCGCCGAAGTGCGCCGCACGCCGATGTCGGGAACGAATTTCGTCACGCCGGCCTGCGGGGCGGTCAGCGCCTCGGCGATTTCGTCGGCCAGGTGCTCGTAGATCGCGCGCGCGCCGCCTTCGCGGACGTAGACGCCGCTGTAGAGGTCGGGCAGTTTCGGCAGCGGCGGATCTTCCCACGCGACCAATCCGTGATCGGCGGCGCGCCGGCGGATGATCGGCATGACGCCGAGCCCGGCAACGACCGCGCTCGACAGGCTGATCATGCTCGGCCCGGTGAACACGTCTTCCCAATCGAGCCCGGCCTTTTTCAAAGCCTGCACGGCAATGCGGTGATAGATGCAGGGGTCGCCGTAGGAAACTAGCGGCACCGGCCGGTTCGGATCGAGCTCGGTGGTAAGGCCGCGCACCCAGACCGTATCGTGCGCCCAGAAGTGGCGGGCGTCGTGCGGCTTGCTGGTCGACAGGCCGATCGCAACGTCGAGGCCGCCGCCGCGCAAGTCGCGCGCCAGCGCGTCGGAAAAACCGGTGCGCACCAGGAAGCGCACGTCCGGCCAGCGCTCGCGGAAATGCGCCAAGGTGCTGGGCAGGATCGAAGAGACGTAGTCGCTCGGGGTACCGACCCGGATCACCAGCTCGGGGCGCGGGCCCTCGCCGCCGATATGCACGATCTGGTCGTTGATCGACAGCAGGCGGCGGGCGTAGCTAACCACCAATTCGCCCTGCGGCGTGAGCCTGACGCCTTGGGTGCTGCGGTCGAGCACCTCGCAGTCGAGCAGGAATTGCAGGCGCTTGATCTGCGCGCTCACCGCCGGCTGGGTCAGCCCGAGCGCGATGGCAGCCTTGGTGAAACTGCGACGATCGACGACGGCGACGAGCGCGCGCAGCAGCTCGGTTGGAATGTTGGTCATGCTCGCGTCGTGACCGCCTGGCCCTTGCTGAAACAAGCGTGACCTCCAAAATTCGTTTGTATGCGAACGATAACGGCATTCCACTGAATGGAATGTAACAGGTCTCGCCCGCCGATCAATTTCGATTAATAGCGCCGCGGCATGATCGTTCCGGCTGGAACGGCCGCTTTTGCGCGCCGGCCATGCGCGCAAGTTGCAAAATGCGCGCGCGGCGTGCTGTCGCTACTTGATGCGCTCGAGAATGCTCACGTAATTCGCGACCGCGGTGCCGCCCATGTTGAAGATGGCGCCGAGCTCAGGGCCGGCGATCTGCATGTCGCCGGCGTTGCCGGTGAGCTGCATGGCGGACAGCACGTGCATGGAGACGCCGGTGGCGCCGATCGGGTGGCCTTTGGCCTTCAGCCCGCCGGACGGATTGACCGGCAGCTTGCCGTTCTTCTGGGTCCAGCCTTCCTTGATGGCGCGCGCGCCCTGGCCTTCCGGCACCAGGCCCATGGCCTCGTATTCGATCAGCTCGGCGACGGTGAAGCAGTCGTGCGTTTCGACGAACGACAGATCGCTCAGCGTCACGCCGGCTTGCGCCAGCGCGCGCTGCCAGGCCTGCGTGCAGCCCTCGAATTTGAGGATGTCGCGCTTCGACATCGGCAGGAAGTCCTGCACGTGCTGGGCGGCGCGGAACACCACCGCCTTGTCGAATTGAAGCGCCGTTTCCACGTCGGCCAGCACCAGGGCGGCGGCGCCGTCCGATACCAGCGAGCAGTCGGTGCGCTTGAGCGGACCGGCGACGAAGGGATTCTTCTCGCTCTCGGTGCGGCAGAACTCGTAGCCGAAGTCCTTGCGCATCTGGGCATAGGGGTTGGCCACGCCGTTCTTGTGGTTCTTGGCCGCGATCATGGCGAGCGCGTCGGACTGGTCGCCGTATTTCTGGAAATAGAGCCCGGCGATCTTGCCGAAGACGCCGGCAAAGCCGCCCTCGATATCGGCTTCCTCGCGCACATAGGACGCCTTTAACAGGTTGCGGCCGATCTCCGGGGCGGGCGTGGTCGTCATCTGCTCGACGCCGACCACCAGGACGATGCAGGCGGAACCGGCGGCGATCGCCTTGATCCCCTGATGCACGGCGGCGGAGCCGGTGGCGCAGGCGTTCTCGACCCGGGTCGCGCGCTTGAAGCGCAGATCCGGGGAAGCCTGCAGCACCAGCGAGGCGGTGAAGTCCTGCGCCGAAAAGCCGGCGTTGAAATGGCCGAGCACGATCTCGTCGACGTCCTTGGGCGCGATGCCGGCATTGGCCAGCGCCTCGCCCGCCACGCGCACGATCAGGCTTTCGACGCTCTCCTCGCTAAGCTTGCCGAAAGCGGTATGGGCCCACCCGACGATCGCCGCGGTCATCGACGCCTCCTCTGCCGAACTTTGGTCGCAATAGCCTCAGATAAACGCGAATTACCATGATTCAAAGCGGTGGACGGCCGCCTTTGCCACCCGTCCCAAGCTTGGATAGGCTCGCGGCTCAATGGAACCTAGCCGGTTCTGCAGACCTGCACCACCGACTGGACCGGAAATCGTGAAAAGCCGCTTACGCCTCCGCCCCCTGCCGACCGTTCTTGCCGCGCTGGCGCTGGTACTGACCGCCCAGGCGCGCGCCCATGCCGAGGCCAAGCTCCTGGTCGACGCCGCCACCGGCAAGGTGCTGCATGCCGAGAACGCGACCTATCCGTGGTACCCGGCCTCGGTCACCAAGCTGATGACCACCTACACGGTGCTGCGCGAGATCAAGCTGGGCCACATCAGCCTCAACACGCTTATCACCGTCACGCGCGACGCGGCCGCGCAGCAGCCGGTCAAGATGGGCTTTCGGGCCGGCACCCGGCTCACCATCGACAACGCCTTGAAGATGCTGCTGGTCAAGTCGGCCAACGACGTGGCGGTCGCCATCGCCGAGGGCGTCGGCGGCTCGCTTCCCCACTTCGCCGACATGATGAACGCCAATGCGCGCCGGCTCGGCATGACGGAGAGCCATTTCGTCAATCCGAACGGCTTGCCGGCGGAGAACCACGTCACCTCGGCGCGCGATCTGGCGATTCTCGCGCGCGCGCTGATCGGCGAATTCCCCGAATACAATTCCTACTGGCACATCCATTCGATCCAGTACGGCAACCGCGTCATTCACAACTACAACCACCTGCTCGACCGCTATCCCGGCGCCGACGGCATGAAGACCGGCTTCATCTGCGCCTCCGGCTATAACCTGGTCGCCACCGCCACACGCAACGGCCGCCGGCTGATCGCCGTCATTCTCGGCGCCTGGTCCGGCGGGGTGCGCACGCAGCAGGCGGCGGCGCTGTTGGAGAGCGGCTTCAACGGCGGCGGCCTGACGTGGCTGACGCCCTCGCTCGGCACCGTCGACCAGCTGGCGCCGATCGACGCGCAGCCGCCCAACCTGCGCGAGGAAATGTGCGGCGGCCACCGGCGCAAGCCGCCGTCGGAGGACAACGACGAGGAAGAAGACGCCGCCGCCACCGCCGCCAGCGCGGGCTCGCCGAATGCCTTCATGCTCTCCAGCCTGAAGCCGTCGATCGGTAAATTCGTGCTCGGACCGCCGATCGAACTCGACGCCGCCGGTCGTCGTCTATACCGGGCCGGCCGGCCATCCCGATCCGGTGCAGGTCGCAAGCCCGTCGCATCACCGGCACAAGAAAGCGGCGCACCATGCGGGCAAGGCCGGCAAGAAGGCCGCCAAGAAGGCCGCCAAGAGCCGCCCGCACCGCAAGTCGAAAGCGAAAGTCTCCTCGGCCGCCAAATGAGCGAGGCGGGCGCAAACGCCGATCGGCGCCGGCCGCCGACCCCCATCCCGCTGACCGTGCTCACCGGTTTCCTCGGCGCCGGCAAGACCACGCTGCTCAATAGACTGCTGAAGGATCCGGCGCTCAGCGAGACCGCGGTCATCGTCAACGAGTTCGGCGATGTCGCGCTCGACCACCTGCTGGTGGAATATATCGGCGACAACATGGTGCTGCTGCAGTCGGGCTGCCTGTGCTGCACCATGCGCGGCGACTTGATCGACGCGCTGGAGACGCTGCTGCGCGATCTCGACAACCGCCGCTGCACGTTCCGCCGCGTGCTGCTGGAGACCACCGGCCTTGCCGATCCGGCGCCGGTGCTGCACACGCTGATGTCGCATCCCTATCTCCTGTTGCGTTACCGGCTCGACGGCGTGGTCACCGTGGTGGACGCCGTCAACGGCGACGCTAGTTTGGACGCGCATGCGGAAGCGGTGAAGCAGGCGGCGCTCGCCGACCGACTGGTGCTGACCAAGACCGATCTCGCCAGCCCCGAGCAGCGCGCGCACATCGTGGAGCGGCTGCGCGCGCTCAATCCGGCGGCGCCCATCCTCGACGCTGCCAAGGGCGAGGCGACGCCGGGGCGCCTGCTGAACTGCGGCCTCTACGATCCCGAACGCAAGATCCCGGACGTGAAGAAATGGCTGGCGGAAGAGGCCTATGCCGGGCCGCACGGGCATCACCATCACGACCACGACCATGGCCATGATCACGCCCAGCTCGACCGCAACCGTCATGATGAACACATCGCCTCGTTCGTGCTCACGACGGACAAAGCGATCCCGGCCGGCACGCTTGACATGTTCCTCGAATTGCTGCGCGCCAATTACGGCGCCCAGTTGCTGCGCATGAAGGGCATCGTCAAGCTCGCCGAAATGCCCGACACGCCGGTGGTCGTGCACGGCGTGCAGCACGTCTTCCACCCGACCGCCCGGCTGGAGCGCTGGCCGGACGACGACCACCGCAGCCGGCTTGTGTTCATCACGCGCGACCTGCCTGAACACACGATTCGCGCCCTGTTCGAGGCTTTCCTCGGGACGGCCGGCGTCGATCGTCCCGACCGTCAGGCGCTAACCGACAATCCGCTGGTCCCCTTCGGCGGCGCCGACCGCTAGGGCGCTTCAGAGCCCTTGCGTCGCTTCTCGACTCCGCCGAATGTTGCGGCAAAGCCGCCGGCCGAACCGGCGGCGCTGCGAGGAAAACGCCCATGGAACGCCTGTGGCTCCGGAATTATCCGCCGGGTGTCCCCGCCGATATCGACCCCGCGGCCTACCCGTCGCTGGTGGCGATGTTCGAGGAAAGCTTCAAGAAATACGCCGACCGCGAGGCCTGCGTCCTGATGGGCAAGGCGCTCACCTATGCCGGGCTCGACCAAGTCTCGCGCGCCTTCGCCGCCTGGCTGCAGAGTTGCGGGCTGAAGCCCGGCGCGCGCGTCGCGATCATGATGCCGAACGTGCTGCAATACCCGGTGGCGATCGCCGGCACGCTGCGCGCCGGCATGACGGTGGTCAACGTCAACCCGCTCTACACGCCGCGCGAGCTGGAATTCCAGCTCAAGGACTCCGGCGCCGAGGCGATCGTGGTGCTGGAGAATTTCGCCCATGTGCTGCAGCAGGCGTTGCCGCACACGCAAGTCAAGCACGTCGCGGTCGCCCGCATCGGCGACATGCTCGGTTTCTTGAAAGGCGCGGTGGTCAACGGCGTCGTGCGCCACGTCAAGAAGATGGTGCCGCGCTATCACATCCCCGGCGCGGTCTCGTTCAAGAGCGTGCTGGCGCAGGGGCGCAAGCTGCCGTTCAAGGCGCCGCCGGTCGGGCCCGACGACGTCGCCTTCCTGCAATATACCGGCGGCACCACCGGCGTCTCCAAGGGCGCAATCCTGCTGCACCGGAACATGGTCGCCAATGTGCTGCAGGTGGAAGCCTGGGACGGGCCGAGCGTCAAGACACCGCCGCTGGTCGAGCAGATGATCATCGTCACCGCGCTGCCGCTCTATCACGTGTTCGCGCTCACGGCTTGTTTCCTGTTCGCCGTGCGGGTCGGCGGCATGTGCCTCTTGATCACCAACCCGCGCGACATCGGCGGCCTGATCAAGGAGCTGCGCAAATACAAGGTCAGCGTCTTCCCGGCGGTGAACACGCTGTACAACGCGCTGCTGCATCATCCCGATTTCGGCAAGATCGACTGGAGCATGCTCAAGAGCGCGACCGGCGGCGGCATGGCGGTGCAGAAGGCGGTCGCCGATGCCTGGTTCAAGGCGACCGGCAAGCCGATCGTCGAAGGCTACGGCCTGTCGGAGACCGCGCCGGTGCTCACCTGCAACCGCGGCGACATTCCGGAATGGACCGGCACCATCGGCCTGCCGATGCCGTCCACCGAGATTTCGATCCGCGACGACGCCGGCCATGAAGTGCCGCTCGGCGAACAGGGCGAGATCTGCGCGCGCGGCCCGCAGGTGATGCCGGGCTATTGGAACCGCCCGGACGAGACCGCCAAGGTGATGACCGCGGACGGCTTCTTCCGCACCGGCGACATCGGCGTGATGGACGCGCAAGGCCGCGTGCGCATCGTCGACCGCAAGAAGGACATGATCAGCGTCTCCGGCCTCAAGGTCTTCCCCAACGAGGTCGAGGACGTCGCCATGAGCCATGGCGGCCTGTTGGAATGCGCGGTGGTCGGCGTGCCCGATGCGCATTCCGGCGAAGCGCCCAAGCTGTTCGCGGTCAAGAAGAGGCCGGACGTGACGGAAGCCGAGCTGCGCAAGTTCATGGCCGAGGGGCTGGCGCCCTACAAGGTGCCGCGCCACGTCGAATTCCGCGACGAGTTGCCGAAGTCCAATGTCGGCAAAATCCTGCGCCGCGTCTTGCGCGACGAGACCACGGGCGAGGCCGCGCGTAAATGAGCGAAGCTGAGCCGCGCGCGGCCGACATCGTCGCCTTCTGGCGTAACGTGGGGCCGAAGCGCTGGTTCGAGAAGGACGCCGCGCTCGACGAGGAGATCCGCAAGCGGTTCCTCAGCGCGCATGAAGCGGCGGCGAGCGGCAAGCTCACAGCCTGGGAGCAGACGGCGGAAGGCGCGCTCGCGCTGCTCATCCTGCTCGATCAGTTTCCGCGCAACATGTTCCGCGGGCAGGCGCGCGCCTTCGCCACCGACCCGCTCGCGCGCGCCATTGCCAGCCGCGCCATTCTCAACGGCTTCGACGGCGCGACACCGGATATGCGCACCTTCTTCTATCTGCCGTTCATGCATTCGGAAGCACTGGCCGACCAGGAAAAGGCGGTCGCCTTCTACCGCGCGCAGAACGACGAAGACGGCCTGAAATGGGCCGATCGGCACGCCGACATCATCCGCCGCTTCGGCCGCTTCCCGCACCGCAACGCCATCCTCGGCCGCGTCACCACGCCGGAGGAGCAGGCCTTTCTCGACGGCGGTGGCTTTGCCGGCTGAAGCCGTGCAAAATCTCCCCGCATGGACGATCTGATCATCAGCGACCTTAAGCTGCGGCTGGGCGAGACCGAGATTCTTAAAGGTGTCTCGCTCAGCGTGCCGGCCGGCGAAGCGGTCGCGCTGCTTGGGCCCTCCGGCAGCGGCAAGACCACGCTGCTGCGCGCCATCGCCGGGCTCGAGCAGCCGCAGGCCGGCAGCATCCGCGTCGGCGAGCGCGTGTTCTTCGATGCCGCGCGCGGCATTTCGCTGCCGCCGGAGCAGCGCGGGCTCGGCCTGGTGTTCCAGTCCTACGCGCTGTGGCCGCACCGCACCGTGTTCGAGAACGTCGCCGCCGGGCTGAAGCTGCGCGGCGTGACGCCCGACGAGATCAAGCAGCGCGTCGACAAGGTGCTCGGTCAGATCGGGCTCGGCCATCTCGCCGAGCGGTTCCCGCCGCAGCTTTCCGGCGGCCAGCAGCAGCGCGTGGCGATCGCGCGCGCGCTGGTCTACGAGCCGCCGGTAATCCTGCTCGACGAGCCGCTGTCCAATCTCGACGCCAAGCTGCGCGAGGAGGCGCGCGCTTTTCTGCGCACGCTGATCACCACGCTCGGCCTCTCGGCCATTCACGTCACGCACGATCAGCTGGAAGCCATGGCGCTGGCCGACCGCATCGTGCTGCTGCAAGGCGGCCGCAATCGCGCAGGACGGCTCGCCGACCGCGCTCTACAACGAGCCGGCGACGCTTGTTCGCCGCCGAGTTCATGGGCAGCAACAACCGGCTGGAAGGCAGGCTGGTTGCGCGCGCCAACGGCCGCGCCACGCTGGAAGTGTTCGGCGAGCGCCTGACCGGGGTGGCGCGCACCAAGGCTGCGCCCGGCGACAACGCAGTCGGCATCATCAGGCTCGAGCGCATGCGCTGTGCGCGCGAGCCGGGGCCGAACCGGCTGGCGATGCGGCTGGAAGCGCCGATGTATCTGGGCGAGCGCTGGGAGCTGCTGTTCGCGCGCGGCCACGCCACCGTGCGCGCCTATGCGCCCGCGCCGCTGCCGCCGGGCGAGCATTATGTGGAGTTTCCGGAGGAGGCGCTGTGGGTGTTTTGATTTCCTGTCATTCCGGGGCGCGGCCCAACGGGTCCGGCCGAAGGCCGGCCCGATGGTAAACTCCGGCCGCGAGCCCGGAATCTATAACCTCAGCGCTGCGGCGTATGGATTCCGGGTTCGCGAGCCATAGCGCGTCGAAGACGCGCGTAAACGCGCTTTTGGCTGGCGTCCCGGAATGACAGCGGAGAGATAACATGACCGATTTCCACGGCGTCTTTCCCTACCTCGTCTCGCCGATCGACGCAGATGGCCGCGTCAAGAGCGACGTGCTCGGCAGACTGTGCAGCGACCTGATCAAGGCCGGCGTGCATGGCTTGACGCCGCTCGGCTCCACCGGCGAGTTCGCCTATCTCACGCGCGCCCAGAAAGAAGCCGTCGTGCAGGCGACCATCGAGGCGGCAAACAAGCGCGTGCCGGTGGTCGCCGGCGTTGCCTCCACCGCGACGGCCGACGCGGTCGAGCAGGCGCAACGCTGGCAAGCGCTCGGCGCCGACGGCATCCTCGCCATCCTGGAAGCTTACTTTCCGCTCAAGGACGCGCAGGTCGAAGCCTACTTCCGCGCCATCGCCGACGCCGTCGATCTGCCGGTGGTGATCTACACCAACCCGAATTTCCAGCGCAGCGATCTTACGCTCGACGTGATCGCGCGGCTTTCCGACCATCCGCGCATCCAATACATCAAGGACGCTTCCACCAATACCGGCCGCCTGCTCTCGATCATGCACCGCGCGCCGCGCATGAAAGTGTTTTCGGCCTCGGCGCATATTCCGGCGGCGGTGATGCTGATCGGCGGCGTCGGCTGGATGGCGGGCCCGGCCTGCCTCGCGCCGCACGAGAGCGTGCGGCTTTACGAGCTGTGCCGCGCCGGCCTATGGGCGGAGGCCATGTATCTGCAGCGCGAGCTCTGGCGCATCAACGAGGCCTTCGCGCGCTTCAATCTCGCGGCTTGCGTCAAGGCCGGCTTGCAGATCCAGGGCTACGCGGTGGGCGATCCGGTGCCGCCGCAGGCGGCGCTCAGCCAAGCCGAGCGGGCGCAAGTCGAGGCCATCCTCGGCGAGCTGTCCAAGCTCGAAACCGTCTGATTTCCTTAGCAAAACCGCCCCACCCACCTAATCTTAACGATTCCTTGCTATCGGGGAATGATGGCCCTGCCGTCTTTCGCAACCCGGCTGCAGCGGGCTGAGGGAGAGCCCGTCGCGCTGACCGAAGCCGCGCGGCCTGCGCCGTTCTCGGCCGCGGGCCTGATCGCGCGCGTCAAGACGATGCTGGCCGAACGCAGCGACAGCCGCATCGCGCAGCTGATGGCCGGCAAGGTGTTCCTGGTGCGCGTCACCAACGCCATGCTGGCGCTCGTCTCCCAGGTGCTGCTGGCGCGCTGGATGGGCAAGTTCGAGTTCGGCATCTACATCTATGTCTGGACCTGGGTGCTGATGATCGGCGCGCTGTCCGACATGGGCCTGTCGTCGGCGGCGCGGCGCTTCATTCCGGAATATACCGAGATCAAAGCTTTCGCCCGCTTGCGCGGCTTTCTCGCCGGCTCGCGCTGGCTCGCCTTCGCCATCGCCACCGGCATCGGCGCCGCCGGCGCGCTCGGCGTCACGCTGCTGAAGCCTTACATCGACCACTTCACCGTCATTCCGCTTTATCTCGCCTGCGTCACCATTCCGATCTACGGGCTGGTGCAGGTGCAGGCCGGCATCGCGCAGTCTTACGACTGGCCCAATCTGGCGCTGCTGCCATTCTACATCTGCCGCCAGCTCGCCATCACCGCGGCGATGGGCGCGGCCTGGGCGCTCGGCGCGCCGACCGACGCGGTGACCGCCATGATCATCGCCGTCGTCGCCACCTGGGCGGTGACCATCGGCCAGCTGTTCATTCTCGACCGCCGGCTCAAGCGCAAGGTGCCGCCCGGGCCGAAACGCTACGAGGTGAAGACCTGGCTTGCCACCTCGCTGCCGATCTTCGTGGTGGAAGGCTTTTATCTCTTGCTCACTTACGTCGACATCCTGGCGCTCGAGCAGCTGCGCTCGCCCAACGAAGTGGCGGTGTACTATGCCGCCGCGCGCCTGTTGGCGCTGGTCGCCTTCGTCTATTTCGCCATCGCCGGCGCCACCACCCACAAGTTCACGCAATACCACGTGGCCGGCGACAAGGAGCGGCTGGCCAAGTTCTTTGCCGAGACCACCCGCTGGACCTTCTGGCCCTCGCTTGCCGCCTGCGCCGTGATCCTGGCGCTCGGGTACCCGCTGCTGTCGCTGTTCGGGCCGGGCTTCACCGCGGGCTACAGCGTGATGTTCATTCTGGCGGTCGGCATGTTGTCGCGCGCCGCGGTCGGGCCGGCCGAGCGGCTGCTCAACATGCTGGGCGACCGCAAGCAGTGCGCCGCCATCTATGCCTTGGCCTTTGCGGTCAATCTCGCGCTTTGCCTGCTGCTGATCCCGCATATCGGCATCGAGGGCGCGGCGGTCGCCACTTCCACCGCGCTGGCGGTGGAATCGATCCTGCTCTATCGCATCGCCAAGCGCCGCGTCGGCTTCCACGTGTTCATCCTGGGCGGCGGGCAAAATTGACGAGTTATTCCGGGGCCGGCCGAAGGCCGGAACCCGGAATCCAGAGCCACGCGCTGTGCCCATCGCTCTGGATTCCGGGTTCGCTCGCCATAGCGCGTCGAAGACGCGCGTGAACGCGCTTATGGCTCGCGCCCCGGAATGACGGAAAATATCACGCCTGATCCCGCAACAACCGCCGGATCACCTTGCCGGTGGTGGTCATCGGCATCTGGCCGATGAAGGCAACTTCGCGCGGGTATTCGTGCGCCGACAGCCGCGTCTTGACGAAGCCCTGGATCTCGCCGGCGAGCTGGTCGGACGGCGCATGGCCGGACTTGAGCACGATGAAGGCTTTGACGATTTCGCCGCGCATCTTATCGGGCTTGCCGACGACCGCAGCGAGCGCAACCGCGGGATGCTGGATCAGACAGTCCTCGATTTCGCCAGGGCCGATGCGGAAGCCTGCCGATGAAATCACGTCGTCGTCGCGGCCGACGAAACTTATGTAGCCGTCCGCGTCCATCACGCCCTGATCGCCGGTCACCATCCAGTCGCCGATGAATTTCTCAGCGCTAGCCTCCGGCCGGCCCCAATATTCCAGGAACATCACCGGGTCGGGCCGCTTGACCGCGATCTGGCCGATCTCGCCGGCTTGCAATACTTCGCCGTCGCGGCCGATCACCGAGACGACATGTCCCGGCACCGGCTTGCCGATGGCGCCGGCTTTGTGCATGCCGAGCTGCGCGCAACTGCCGAGCACCAGATTGCATTCGGTCTGGCCGTAGAACTCGTTGATGGTGAGGCCGAAGGCCTCCTTGCCCCATTCCAGCGCCTCAACGCCGAGCGACTCGCCGCCCGAGGCCATGCTGCGCAGCTTGAAATCGTAGCGGCCGCGCGGGTTGGGCACCGCGCGCATCATGCGCAGCGCGGTCGGCGGGATGAAGGCGTTGCGCACGCCCTCGTTCGCCAGCAAGGCGAAGGCTTCCTCCGGATCGAACTTGTCGAACCGGCGCGCCACCACCGGCACGCCGTGATGCAGGCTGGGCAGCAGCACGTCGAGCAGCCCGCCGGCCCAGGCCCAGTCGGCCGGCGTCCAATAGCTGTCGCCTGCTTGCGGGAACGGATAATGCGGCAGCTCGGCGCCCGGCATATGGCCGAGCAGCACGCGATGGGCATGCAGCGCGCCCTTCGGCTGACCGGTGGTGCCGGACGTGTAGATCATCATCGCGGGGTCTTCGGCCGCGGTATCGACGGCCGTGAAGTCGGACGAGGCCTTCGCCAGCAGATCGGCAAAGCCTGAATCGACCGAGAGCACGCAGGCGACGTCCGGCACGTCGCCGCGGATTTCCTCGAATTTGCCCAAGCCTTGCGCATTGGTGAGCAGCGCCTTGGCGCCGGAATTCTGCAAGCGGTAGGACAACGCGTCCGGCCCGAACAGGATGGCGATCGGCAGCGCGACGGCGCCGAGCTTGTAGATCGCGACATGGGCGGCGGCCACTTCCGGCGCCTGCGGCATGAAGATCGCCACCCGGTCGCCGCGGGCAACGCCGTGCGCGCGCAGCACATTGGCGAGCCGGTTGGAGGTCTCGCGCAGCCAGCCGTAAGTGATGCGGTCGCTGCGGCCGTCGCCGCGCACATGCAGGATGGCGAGCCGGTCCGGGTCCTGCGCGGCCCAGCGGTCGCAGATGTCGACGCCGATATTGTAGCGGGCCGGAATGGCCCAGCGGAATTGACGGTAAAGCGTCTCGTAATCGCGGATTTCGGAAGGTCCCGGCATGGCGCGGCAAGGCTAGTCAGACGCGGGCGCAAGGTCCAGAGCCGGTGCGCGCCAATGGCCCATTGATTCCTTCCGATTCTGGTGGCCACATCGGGCCGCCGACCGGAACATATGGATGCGATCACCATGGAAATGTCGATGCACGAGGTCACCGTGGCTTTGGGCTTTGTCGCCGGAGCCCTCTATATCGCCGCGCATTACATGAAGACGATGGTGCCGCTGCGGCTCACCGAAATCGCCAGCAACCTGTTGTTCGTCATCTACGGCGCCATGTATCCGTCCTGGCCGACGCTCGTACTGTACGGGCTGTTGATCCCGCTCAACGGCTTGCGCCTCTACGAGATGCTGGAGCTGATCAAGAAGGTGCGCGAGGCCGCCAAGCACGATCTGTCGATCGACTGGCTCAAGCCCTTCATGCACAAGGAGACCTACACCAAGGGCTATATCCTGTTCCACAAGGACGAGCCGGCCGAGGAAATGTATTACGTGGTGAGCGGGCGCTGTCACGTGCGCGAGCTCAATCTGGAGATCAAGCCGGGGCAATTGCTCGGCGAGCTCGGCTTCATCACGCCCGAGCGCAAGCGCACGCAGACGGTGGAGTGTCTCGAAGAAGTGCACATGCTGGTGATCAGCTACGACAAAGTGAGCGAGCTGTATTTCCAGAACCCGTCGTTCGGTTTCTATTTCCTCAAGCTGACCAGCGAGCGGCTGCTGCAGAACGTGCGGCGGCTGGAGAAGGCGTTGGAGGAGCGCACACAGCAGGCGACGGCGTGATGCCCGTGCAGCGCGTTAACCCGTAGGGTGCGCTTCGCGCAATAGCTATACCGATGTGGACCTTTTGGATATTTTGGGGTGGCTCGAACGTGGTCCGGTCCCTCATATCGAAACCGCTGCTCTGCCTATGCTGCGCATCGAAAAAAGAAGGCAACTTTTCAATGGAGATGATCCTTCAAGAAATTGAGCGCGCCTTAAACGCTCGGCTTTTTTATATGGCCATCGTTTTGTCGCTCATGGTGCCGGACATTTGCGCAGGCTTGGAATCAGATGACGGTCGCACCAGCCCAGATCAATACCGCGATTGGTACACAAGAAATCTGGCCGATAAATATCGGTTCTTAACGGCCGAGGATTGCTATAGCTTGCGGTGCGGCGTAATTCACCAAGGCCGCTTCGGACACGGCGGAAACACGTTCGCGCGGGTAATTTGGACCATCCCGAACGAGAGAAATATTGTGCTTCACCGAAATATAATGAATGACGCTTTTAATTTAGACGCGGTTCGCTTCTGTCGCGACGTAGTAAATGCGGCGCGCACTTGTTTCAGAGCCGCACAAGATACCGCCAATGTCCATACCAATCTTCCGCGGTTGGTTACGTTTCATCCGACTGGATTGGCACCATACATAGTTGGGCTTCCGGTGATCGCATAACTAAGACAGATGACCGCTTGAAAACAATTCTATCTGGTGCATCTTTCGTATGAACGCGACCACGCATGAATTCGCCACTCGCCGCAGCGATAGCGACCGGCTTTGGTGTCAACTACGTAATTGGGATAATAATCTGCTGACGGAATAAATTCAAAACGGCCGGATGCCAATTGCGGGGTCCCCCGGAAAGGCGCAGGCTTAGCCGCCATGCCCTGGATCACCGCCGTTCTCGAGCCGCCGCCGGCCTATACCCACCGCTATCACGGGCCGGTGGTCGAGCGCGTGCTGCCGCTCGCCGAGGCGCGCCGGCTGTGCGGGCATATGGGCGCGCGGGCCGACGCCTGCTCCTGGAAGACGAAGGGCACCTGCTACATCGTGATCCCGCGCAACGGGCCGGTGCGCGATCTCGGCGCCTATCGCCGCCATGAGATGGCGCATTGCAACGGCTGGGAGCACAGCCACGGCCGCTACGCTTCGGGCGGCGGCGGCGGCGGGACCTTTCCCGAGGCGAGCAACAAGTTCGACGCCGAATTGCAGTGAGCGCGCGGGCAGCGCGCGCTAGCCTTTCGTTCCTTCCGGCTCGGCCACGATCAGCGTCCAATAGACCTTGTATTTCGACGTCGGCGTATAGACCGCGGCGATGCCCATGCGGGTGGCGCCCGGCATGAGCATGTTGGCGTTGTGCGGCTTGGAATCGCGCCAGCCGGAGAAGGCCTCGGCCAGCGTGTGGTAGCCGGCGCCGACATTCTCGCCGGCGCGCTTGGCAGGATAGCCGGCCTTGCGCAGGCGCTGCACGAACGGCTTCTTGCTGCCGCGGTCGAGCTTGTCGCGCCGGGCCATGCCTTGCGCCTTGGCGCGCGCGAGATCGGTGAGCGCGGGATCGAGGATCACGGCCGGCAGGCCGTTCTTCTTGCGGTAGTCCGAGATCATCGAGGCGGCGGCGGCCTCGTCGAGCGTTTCGCTGGGCTGCGTCAGATCGCGGTAGAAGCTTGGCTGTTCCGGCTGCTGATTGCCGGCGCAGGAGGCGAGCGCCAAGGCGAGCAGCAGAGCGGGCAAACGCGGCATCGGCATTCCCCAAGCGAGACGTCCGCGTCGTCTAGCGGCGGACGATGGCCGAATGGTGATGGTTTCCCTCGTCCCCGCTTGCGGGGAGAGGGTGGCGAGCATAAGAGCGTTAGCGAAATGCGAGCCGGGTAGGGGGCGTTCGGCACGCTCAGAATAGCGGCAAAGTCCGCCTCACCCGACCCGCCGCGCTGGCGCTTTGGCGGGTCGACCGCTCCCCGCACGCGGGGAGAGGTAAAGACGCGCCCCGGAATGACAGCAAGAGGGCATGACAGACAATTATTGAGCGGCCTTTAACGCCTGCCAAATGCGCTCGGGCGTCGCCGGCATGTCCAGCCAAGCGCCCTTGGGCAGGGCGTCGAGAATGGCGTTGATCAGCGCCGGCGGCGCCGCGGTGGTGCCGGCTTCGCCGGTGCCTTTGACGCCGAGCGGATTGCTGCGGCAGGCGACGGCGCGGTGCTCGACCGTCATCGGCGGCACGTCGGCGGCGCGCGGCAGCGCGTAGTCCATGAACGAGCCGGAGACGAGCTGGCCGCCGGCGTCGTAGACCGTGTTCTCGCTCAGCGCCTGCCCCAGCCCTTGCGCGACGCCGCCGTGGATCTGCGCCGTGACGATCACGTCGTCGAGCATATTGCCGCAGTCGCCGACCGCCACATAGGAGACGATCGTCGTCGCGCCGGTGTCGGGGTCGATCTCGACCTCGGCGACGTGGCAGCCGTTCGGGAAGGAGGACGGCAGCTTGATGCGAGCCGTGCTGTCGAGGCTTTCGGGGATGACGCCCTGGCGCGCCAGCTCGGCCGCGCGCTCGGCCACGTCGAACAGCGAGACCTCGCGGTTCTTCACGCTGAATTTGCCGTCGCGGAAGGTGACTTCCCCTTGGTCGGCCTGCAGCAACATGGCGGCGACGCGCCTGCCCTTGTCGAGCGCGGCGTCGGCGGCGGCGACGACCGCATTGCCGACATACATGGCCGAGCGCGAGGCGACCGCGCCGAAGCCGGGCACGTCGCGTTCCGAATCGCCCGAGGTCACCGTCACCTGCGCGGGCGATAGACCCAGCCGGCGCGCGGCGACGCGGCCGAACACGGTGCGGTGGCCCTGCCCGCTGGCGCCGGCGCCGATGCTCACGATCGCCTGCTTGCCGGCGAATGAAACGCGCGCGGCTTCTTCCGGGAAGGCGCCGGCGATTTCCAGATAGCAGCCGATGCCGATGCCACGCAACTTGCGCGCCTTCCTGGCCGCCTTCCTGCGCGCGGGGAAGCCGGCATAGTCGGCGCGCTGCAAGGCCTGCTCGAAGGCGCCGGGGAAGTCGCCGCTGTCGTAAACATTGCCGAAGGCGGTGGTGTAGGGAATTTGCCGCGGCTTGATCAGGTTGCGCCGGCGCAATTCGGCCGGATCCATGTCGAGCCGGTCGGCGGCGATATCGATCACGCGCTCGATCAGATAGTTCGCCTCCGGGCGGCCGGCGCCGCGATAGGGCGCGGTCGGCAGCGTGTTGGTGAAGATGCAGCGCGTGTTCACCTGCGCGTGCGGGATGTCGTAGACCGTCGGCAGGCAGCCGGAGATGTGGGTGGTGACGCAGAAATGCGCGACCGAGGTCATGTAGGCGCCGACGTTACCCAAGCAGTTGACGCGCAGCCCCAAGAAGCGGCCGCGCGCGCTGAGCGCGAGCTCCATGCTCCAGAACGAGTCGCGGCCCTGGCAGTCGGTGACGAAGGCTTCCGAGCGGGACGAGGCCCAATGCACCGGCTGGCCGAGCAGGCGCGCGGCGTGCAGCAGCGCGACATGTTCGGGATAGGCCGCGGTCTTCATGCCGAAGGCGCCGCCGACGTCGTCGGTGACGACGTGCAGCGCTTCCGGCTCGACGTTGAGCGCGGCGGCGACCGCACCGCGCACGCCGGCGACGCCTTGCGTCGGGCAGCGCAGCGTGAATTTCCCGGTCTGCGCGTCGTAGCTGGCGCTGGCGGTGCGCGCTTCCAGCGAGGCGACGACGAGGCGCTGATTGATCAGTTCGACCTTCACCACATGCGTGGCCTGCGCGAAGGCGCGCGCGAGCGCGGCTTGCTTTTTGCCGTCGGGGTCGGCGGGCGCCGTCCAGTCGAAGGCGACATTGCCGGGCGCCTCCGGCCAGAGCTGCGGCGCGTCCGACTTTATTGCGTCGCGCGCGTCGGTGACGGCGGCGAGCTCGTCGTATTCGACCGCGACGAGATCGGCGGCATCCTGCGCCTGCGCATAAGTCTCGGCCAGCACCAGCGCCACCGGCTCGCCGACATGCATGACGCGGTCGTGCGCGAGCGCCGGCCGGTGCGGCGAGATCGGCGGCTTGCCGCCGCGGCCGGGGATCGGATGGGCGTGGGTGATCGCGTGATAATGCTGCGCGGCCAGATCGGCGCCGGTGAGCACCGCCTTGACGCCGGGCGCCGATTGCGCAGCGCCTACGTCGATGCGCGCGATGCGGGCAAAGCCGTGCGGCGAGCGCACGAAGCAGGCGGCGAGCGCGCCCGCCGGCTTCACGTCGTCGCCGAAGCGGCCAAGCCCGCGCAACAGCGCGTCGTCCTCGACGCGGCCGGTCCAGGCGGCAGCGCTGTCAGCGGCGGGCGCGTTCATAGCCGATCCTTGATGCCGGCCTTTTCGTACAGCTCGTTGATGTGCTGCTTGACGTTTTCCGGCGGGGCTTCGGTCGAGCTATGCGCCCAGCCGACCTTGGCGCGGGCATATTGCGCGATCACCTCGTCCTGCTGCGAGGTGCCGCCCGATATGCCGTAGGCGCCGACCATCTCGTTGCCCTTGAACACCGGCGCCGAGCCGCCGGACGCCGCGATCTTGCCGTGGGTCATGGCGGCCAGGCTGACGAGCAGTTGCGGATTGCGCTCCTTGAACCATTGCTGGATCACCAGCCCGTCGGGAAACCTTGGGCTCATCGAGCGGAAGGCGGCGACCGTATAGGCCTTGGCGATGGCCGTGTCGGGCGTGACGAAGCCGGCCTCGTCCATGCGCTCGACCGCGATGATATTGCCTTCGGGGCCGACCACCGCGACCGAGATCGGCACGCCCATCTCGTCGGCCTTCTCGACCACCGCCTTGATGAATTCGCGGCACTCGGCCGCCTTGAGCTTCGCCATCCGCTTCCTCCGGGAACCCGCGTTAACCCGCGCTTAACGTTTCGAGCGCCAGCAATTAACTGCAAAACAACAGGTTGGGGAATACCGTGGACGGCGATCCGGACGCAAGAATCATGGCCTTTTCAGCACCCGCCTCAGCGCGCGATTGGCGTTTCCTCGCCCTCATCACGGCGGTCTGCTTGGCCGCCGGCTTCTTGCTGTCGCGCTACGCGGCGCCCGCCGGCCGGCTGACGTCGGCGCTCGGCGCGGCGCTTGTCGCGGCGCTGATCGCGGCCGGCGCGGCGCTCATCCGCATCCAGCGGCTGCGGGTCTACAACCAGCGCATGCGCGTGGCGCTCGACAATATGAGCCAAGGCCTGTGCATGTTCGACGGCGACGAGCGCCTGCTGGTGTGCAACCGGCGCTACATGGAGATGTACAAGCTGCCGCCGGAAGTCGCCAAGCCCGGCACCAGGCTCGTGGACCTGCTCGAATACCGCATCGCCAACGGCAGCTTCTCGCGCGACATCGACGCCTACCGCAAGGAGCTGATCGCTTCCATGGCGGAGGGCGACAACAAGGTCAACGAAGTAAAGTCGGCCGACGGCCGCACCATCTTCGTCACCAACCGGCCGATGGCGGGCGGCGGCTGGGTGGCGACGCACGAAGACGTCACCGAGCGGCGCGACGCCGAGGCCGAGCGCGCCGCCATGGCCCAGCAGCAGCAGCGCCGCACCATGGTCGAGCAGGCGATCGCCGTGTTCCGCCAACGGGTCGAGGAGCACCTGCGCACGGTGAGCGAGGGCGCCGAGACCATGCGCGCGACCGCCACTACGCTGTTCGGCAATTCCGGCGAGACCTCCAAGAGCGCCGAGAGCGCGGTGGCCGCCTCCAACGAGGCCTGCACCAATGTGGAGACCGCGGCGATCGCGGCCGACGAACTGACCGGCTCGATCGGCGAGATCGGCCGCCAATTGAGCCTGACCACCGACATCGTGCGCGCGGCGGTGACCGAGGCGCGGGGCACCAACGAGCAGATCGCAGCGCTCGCGCAGGCCGCGCAGAAGATCGGCGACGTGATCAAATTGATCCGCACCATCGCCGGGCAGACCAACCTGCTGGCGCTCAACGCCACGATAGAGGCGGCGCGCGCCGGCGAAGCCGGCAAGGGCTTCGCGGTGGTGGCGGCGGAGGTCAAATCGCTGGCCGTGCAGACCGCCAAGGCGACCGAGGACATTTCGCAGCTCATCACCAGCGTGCAGTCCGCGACTTCCGGCGCGGTGGCGGCGATCGGGCGGATCGCTTCGCGCATGCAGGAGATCGATAGTTGCGCGACAGCCGTGTCGTCGGCGGTCGAGGAGCAGAGCGCGGCCACCGGCGAGATTTCGCAGAACGTGGCGAGCGCGGCCGACGGCGCCAAGACGGTGGTGTCTGTATTAGCCGAAGTCGCGGGCGCCGCCGGCGACACGCGCGAATCGGCGGAAAGCGTGCTGTCAGCCTCGCAGGCGGTGGAGGAAGCGGCGGCCGAATTGCGCCGCGAGGTCGAGGGCTTCCTCGAAAGCGTGGCGGCGTAGCTATTTCTCTGTCATTCCGGGGCGCGGCCGTCAGGCCGCAAGCCCGGAATCCAGAGCCCAACTGAACCACCTTGCCATGTCGCCCTGGATTCCGGGCCCGGCGCCATCGCGCGTCGAAGACGCGCGTGAACGCGCTTATGGCGCCGTCCCGGAATGACGAAGACTTTCGCCCTCTCAAAATTGACGTAATTCATAGCCGTGTGTGCGGCGAAATGCGCTTTCACGTGGCGCAGCGGAGCTGCAATGCACACGGAAAGTTTGCTGCATCGGCGGCATGCTTCGGGTAATTTGCGGCCGATAAGAAGAGCAAGAAGAGGAAGAAGACGAATGCGGTTGGGCTACTTCACGATGCCGGTGCATCCGATGGGTCGGGACTGGTCGCAGACGCTGCGCGAGGACCGCGAGGCGATCATCCTGGCCGACAGACTGGGCTTCCACGACGCCTTCGTCGGCGAGCACCTGACCGACGCCTGCGAGAACATCACCAACAGCATGCTGTTCCACGCGACGCTGATCCACGCGACGCAGAACATCAAGCTCGCCACCGGCACCACCAATCTGTCGCAGATGCACCCGGTGCTGATCGCGGTGAACGCGGCGATGCTCGATCATCTGGCGCAAGGGCGCTTCATCATGGGCGTGTCGGCCGGCGCGCTCACCTCGGACGCGGAAGCACTCGGCCTGCTCGACGAAGACCGCAACAAGCTGTTCGCCGAGGCGATCGACGTGATCCTGGCGATCTGGGAGCGCGAGCCGCCCTACGACATCGATTTCGAAGGCAACCGCTTCAAGGTGGCGGTCAAGCGCGCCGCCGCCCATCATCTCGGCGTCGGCATCATGGCCAAGCCCTTCCAGAAGCCGCGGCCGGAGATCGTCGGCACCGTGGTGGCGCCGTTCTCGCCCGGCGTGGTGCTGATGGGCAAGCGCGACTTCCATCCGCTGTCGGCCAACTTCCTGCTGCCGCAGCATTTGAAGTCGCATTGGACGAACTACGCCAAGGGCAAGGCGGAAGCCGGCGAGAAGGCTTTAGTTTCCGACTGGCGGGTGGCGCGCACCATCTTCGTCGCCGACGACGACAAGGTCGCCGCGCGCTACGGGCGCGAGGACGCCAACAGCCCCTATCGTTTTTATTTCGGGCAGATGCGCGCCAAGATGAAGCGCGGCAACCGGCTCTATGTGTTCAAGAGCCACAAGGAACAGCCGGACGACGAGATCAGCGAGGATTGGGTGATGGACAATTGCGTCACCTTCGGCAGCGTCAACAAGGTGGTGGACGCTATTCTGAAGATGCGCGAGCAGACCGGCGATTTCGGCGAGCTAGTCTATGCCGGCATGGACTGGGTTGACCCCGCGCTCGCCAAGCGCTCGATGCAGCTGATGGCGGAAGAGGTCATGCCGCGGGTGAACGCGGCGATCGGCAAGCAAACCGCGGCGGAGTAATCCCACGGCGGCACTCCCACCCGCTCGTCCCCGCGCAAGCGGGGACCCAGGGCGACAATCGCAAGCCCCGTGCCGATAACCCTGGATTTCCGCTTACGCGGGAATGAGCGGATAAATCAGCGCGGCGGAGTGAAGCGCCCGGTAAAGACCCGGCGCTACCAGGCGTGCGCCATCCGCCCGATGATAGCGACCAGGCTTCCGACAAGCAGCGCGCCGCAAGCGATGGCCTGCACGGTGAAGCCGTTGTGCCGCTTGTCCGCCGCCGCGCTGTAGCCGCGGATGTAGAGGACGCGGCCGACGATCCAGACCAGGCCCAAGAGCGCGGCGCCCCAGTCGTTGACATAGAACGCGAACAGCCACAGCAGCGGCAGGAAAATCGGCATCCATTCAAGCGTGTTCTGCTGGACGCGGAAGGCGCGCTCGAAGTCGGCGTTGCCCACGATGGCCGGCGCCTTCAGGCCGAATTTCTGCCGCGCCTTGGCTACCAGCAGCCCGGTGTAGAAATACAAAGCGACGGCCAGCAGCGTAACCAGCGCGGAATAGTGCGGCATGTGGGGGTATCCCTTTTTCGAGCAGACTGTTTAGACCGACAGCGGGTCGGTGCCGAGCGGCGCGTAGAGCCCGTGCTTGGCGCCTTCGCTGAAGGAAGCGCCCTGCGGCAATTCGATCGCCGCCGAGCGCACGCGTTGCGCCTCCGGCGCGGTGGCCGGAACCGGAGCGTTCTCGCTTGCGGCTTTCGCCGCCTGCAGCAGCATGCGGCGCGTGGCGACGATGCCCTCGTCGGTGGCGCACAAGTGTTCCTTGGTGCGGTCCTGGATCGGCCCCATGCTTTCCTGGATGGAGGCGTCCTGCATGGCGATGCCGTCGACGCCTGTGGCCGAGTGGCCGGCCGCCTGCGCCGCACGGTCGATCAGGTAGTCGTTGCGCTTGTTGGCGAGCGGGATGAAGGTGCCCGGCAAATATTTGACGTGGATGCCCTCGCCGTCGCGCATGGCGGCGACTTCCGAATTGGTGAGCGCGCGCTTGGGGTGATAGTTGATGCTCCAAGCCCAGCAGGTCTCGTCGTCGATCGGCACCCAGGCATGCGCGCCCAACGGATGGCCGGCGCGCGGCGGGATGATGGTGTACCAGGGCATGATCCAGGGCGTGATGCGCCAATAGTGATTGCCGTTGGCGCCGTTGCGGCGCGCGCCGATCAACAGGCCGCCGGCGAATTCCTCCACCTCGAACCGCGGCATGCGGTCCTGCTCGTTGTAGGCGTTCGCCTTCGAGCCCTTGAACAGCGGATCCTTGTCGAGCTCGCTGCCGTGCAGCCAGGACACGTGGCTGGAATCGATGCCGCCTTCCATGGCCTGCAGGTAATTGCATTCCTGCAGCCGCTTCGACACGAAGCGCTGCGGAGGCGCAACGTCGGCCCATTCCAGCGCCGGCGGCGGCGGCTGCAATTCGGGCGGGCCGAGATAGGCCCAGATCACGCCGGCCTTCTCGATGCAAGGGTAAGCCTTCATCTTGATGGCCTTGCGGAAGCCGCTCGCCTCCGGCTCCGACGGCAGGTCGACGCATTGCCCGGTCACGTCGTATTTCCAGCCGTGATAGGGACAGCGCAAACCGCATTCCTCGTTCTGTCCGAACCAGAGCGAGGCGCCGCGGTGGGCGCAGAACTCGTCGATCAGGCCGATGCGGCCTTGCGTGTCGCGGAAACAGACCAGCGCCTCGCCCATCAGCTTGACCCGCACCGGCGGGCTATCGGGCGCGGCGATTTCCTCCGACAGCAGGAACGGCGCCCAGTAGCGGCGCAACAGCCTGCCCATCAAGGTGCCGGGACCGGTGCGGCAGAGCTGGTCGTTCTGTTCACGCGACATCATGGCGGCGTTTCCTCGGGCGTTTTGCCGTTGTTGCGCGCAGTATACGCCGCCGCCCTCGCCCTTGCAGGGGGCAAAGAGCGCCCGCGGCGCGTTCGCCGCGGACAGATCGTGTGTTGGAAAGCCTAGCGCGCCGGCGGCAGCGGGCCGCCGAACAGCGTGATGCCGCCGAAGGGCTGCGGCGCGTTGCCGGCATTGTCACGCGCGCGATTTGCGGGCGGCGGCGCCGGAGCAGGCGCCGCATCCGCCGCCTGCGCGTCGCCGCGGTCGGCCGCGCCCGGATTCCTGCCCGGCAGCACCACCACGCGGGTGCCGACCTGCACGCGGTCGTACAAATCCTCGATGTCCTGGTTGAGCAGCCGGATGCAGCCGGACGACACGGTCTTGCCGATGGTCGAGGGCTGGTTGGTGCCGTGGATGCGGTAGAGCGTGTGGCCGAGATAGAGCGCGCGGGCGCCGAGCGGATTGCCGGCACCGCCGGCCATCATGCGCGGCAGATAAGGCTGGCGCTCGATCATCTCGGCCGGCGGGAACCAGTCCGGCCATTCCTTCATCCGCGAGATGCGCTCGGTGCCCGACCAGGTAAAGCCCTCGCGGCCGACGCCGATGCCGTAGCGGATCGCCCTGCCGCCGCCGAGGATCAGATAGAGATAGGTGTGCGGGGTATCGATGATGATGGTGCCGGCCGGCTCCCTGGTGCGGAACTCGACCAGCTGGCGCTTGAGATTTTCCGGCAATTCCTTGGGCGGGCCGACTTCCGGCTGCTCGTCGGGCGGCAGCGCCGCCACGGCCTGACCGTCGGAGCGCCAGCCTTGCGCGGCGTCTTGCCGCTCGACCGCGTTAGGGCCGACCGCGCCGGGCGGGCGAAGGACGTTGCGGTCGCCGCCTTCCAGCTGATGACCGTAGGCGCCGGGGCCGTTCGGCAGCGCCATCGGCGGCGGCCCGCTCTCTTCCGGATAATCCTGCCCGGCCTGCGCTAAACGCTGCGGCTGCGATTGGGCGAGCGCCGGCGGCGCGGCCAAAGCGGCCACCAGTGGGAGCGTCAGCAAGAAACCGCCGAAGACTCGGATCATTCGCCACCCATGGCTATTTCGCCATCGCCGAGGCTTCTGGCTTGCCCCGGGATGACGGCACATTCAAGACAATTATGGGGTTTGCGGGAGCCTTTTGCCATGCCGTCGAGCATGCCGGGCGCGCGCTAAAAGACTGCTAATGCGCCGCCGGGGCCGCCGCGCGCGCCCCGGCCAGGCGGATTCGGCAGGCCGGGCAACAATGGCGGCACCCCTATTTCTTGGCCTCCCCCGCCAGCACCGCCTTGGCCACGCGGTGGGCGTCGACCGCGGCCGGGAACCCGCAATAGATCGCGATCTGCCGCAGCACGGCGCTGAGTTCCTTGGGGGTCAGCCCGTTGCGCAGCGCGCCGCGGAAATGCGCCTCGAATTCATGCATGCGGCCGAGGCAGGCGATCATGCCGAGATTGAGCAGGCTGCGGTCGCGGGGCTTCAGGTCCTCGTCGGTCCACACCGCGCCCCAGCAGAACTCGTTGAGCAGGTCCTGAAATTTGCGATTGAAATCGTCGGTATTGGCGACGGCGCGGTCGACATATTCGTCGCCCAGCACCTTGCGGCGCATCGCCAAGCCTTTGTCGTAGAGCGCCTTGTCCATGGATCGTCCTTCCTGATGACGGCTGAATGCCGCTTTATAGCGCCATGTTGACAGAGAATGACCGATGCCGTCCATTCTCGCCTTTCCTGTCATTCCGGGACGGCGCGTTAGCGCCGGACCCGGACTCTAGACGCAAACTCAGTGCTCGTTTCTGGATTCCGGGTTCGCTCGCTAGCGCTCGCGCCCCGGAATGACGATGAGGGAAATATGGAAGTAGCCATCATCGGCGGCGGGGTTTGCGGGCTGTCGCTGGCGCTGCATCTCAAGCAGCGCGGCATCGGCTGCCGCGTCTACGAGCGCGCGGGCGAGATCAAGGAGCTCGGCGTCGGCATCACGCTGTTGCCGCATGCCATGCGCGAGTTCTCCGCGCTCGGCCTCGCCGACCAGCTCACCGCCGCCGGCATCGAGAACCGCGAGAGCCGCTTCTACAACCGCTTCGGCCAGCTGATCTACAAGGAGCCGCGCGGAAAATTCGCCGGCTATCAATATCCGGAAGTCGGCATCCACCGCGGCAGACTGCACATGATCCTGTACCGGGCCGCGCGCGAGCGGCTGGGCGATGACGCCATCCGCACCGACCATGAAGCGTTGAGCGTCGAGCAGGACGAAGCCGGCGCCACCGTGCATTTCAAGGCGCGCGAACCGGTACGCGCCGACGTGGTGATCGACTGCGAGGGCATCAACTCCGCCATTCGCAGGCAGTTCTATCCGGACGACCAGGTGGCCTTCGCCGGCATCAATACGTGGCGCGGCGTCACCCGGCACAAGCCGATCCTCGACGGGCGCACCTATATGCGCGTCGGCTCGATCCTCACCGGCAAGCTGGTGATCTATCCGATCGTCGACGACATCGACGGCAAGGGCAACCAGCTGATCAACTGGATGGCCGAGATCAAGCGCGACACCTATCAGCCGAACGATTGGAACAAGCCGGGCACGCTGAAAGATTTCTTCCCGCTCTACGAAAGTTGGAAATTCGACTGGCTGGACGTGGCGCAAATGATCAAAGACGCCGACCAGATCCTGGAATATCCGATGGTCGACAAGGACCCGATCGAGCGCTGGACCTTCGGGCGCGTCACGCTCGCCGGCGATGCCGCCCACCCGATGTATCCGCGCGGCTCGAACGGCGCGGCGCAGGCCGCGATCGACGCGCGCACACTGGCCGACTTCCTGCGCTCGGCCGCCGACCCACGCGACGCGCTCAAGGCCTATGAGGAGGCGCGCTGCGGCCCGGCCGGGCGCGTGGTGCGCACCAACCGCGAGCACCCGCCCGACTTCATCAACATCAAGGTCGAGGAGCTGGTGGGCGACAGGCCGTTCGACGACCTCGACAAATACATCAGCCAGGACGAGCTCAGGGCCTTGAGCGAGAACTACAAGCGCATCGCGGGCTTTGCGCTGGCGGATGAGGGGCTGGGAAGGCGGTAGGTGCCGGCCGCGCCACGGTCAGAGCGCGCCGACCTCTCCCCAAAGGGGAGAGGTGACCCGAGTTTGCGGCAGCGCCCCGGCCGGGTTCCAAAACCCCTAACTTGCCAACATCTTAGTTCCATAACCGGCGCCTAAATCCACCGCCTCCCCCTTCCCTCGCGGCACAGGATTCGCCACCCTTGCCCGTTCAATAGAGAGGTTCGGGGCTACAATGGATCGGCTTTCCCGATGGCGAACGGCCTTCGATGGATGACAGCGACGAAGCGCTCATGGCCAGGGTCGCCAAGGGCGACCAGCGGGCGTTCCGCGAGCTCGCCCGGCGCCATGTGCCGGTCATGCTCGGGGTCGCCCGCCGCATCCTTGGCAATGCCGCCGAGGCCGAGGACGTGGCGCAGGAGGCCATGCTGCGGGTCTGGACGCACGCGCCGCGCTGGCAGCCGCTGGCGCTGTTCCGCACCTGGCTCAGCCGCGTGGTGGTCAATCTCTGCCTCGACCGCAAGCGCAAGACGGCCTGGCTCGAATTGGAGGCGGCCGGCGAGATCGCCGATCTTAGCCCCCTGCCCGGCGAAGCAGCCGAAGCGGCCGAGCGCGAGCGGCTCTTGGCCGCGGCCATCGCCGAACTGCCCGAGCGGCAACGGGCGGCGATCGTGCTCAGCTACACCGAGGGCATGAGCAATGCCCAGGTGGCGGAAATTCTCGATACCACCGTCTCGGCGGTGGAGACCTTGCTGGTGCGCGCTAAGCAGAATCTGCGCCGCGCGCTGGCCCCGGTGATCCGGGAAGAGTGATCGACAGGGAAGCGTAAAATGACCGACAAGTTTGAGGACATGCTGGAAACCGGGCTCAAGCGCCAGGCCGGGCCGAACGGGGCCGACCGGGCCGCGGCCGAGCGCGTGCTGGCGCGGCTTTCAGGGCCGCTGCCGAGGCAATGGCGCCCGTTCTGGCGGCTGCCGGAAGTGCTGCTCGACTGGCAATTCGCGCCGGCCTGGCCGCGCATGGCCGCGCTCGCCGGCTGCCTGGCGCTCGGCTTCGCCATCGGGCTTGCCGGCCTCGACCGGCCGCTCGACCGGCTCGAAGGCGTGACGGTCAGCGGCGGCGATCTCGATTCCTCCGTGCTGGCGCCCGAGCCGCTGACCGGAGCGCGGCCATGACCGTCGCCCAATTTGCCCCGGCGATGACCCGCAACGGCCCGCGCTGGCTGCTGCTCGGCTCGCTCGCGCTCAATTTGTTCTTCGTCGGCATGGCGGTAGCGGTGGCGGTGCGCGCGCCGGCCAAGCCGCGCTGGGACCCCAACGTGTTCGTGCGGGTCGAGCGCATTGCCGAGACGCTGCCGCCGTCCGACGCCACCATCGTGCGCGACGCCATGGAGGCCGACCACGACGCCATCGACAAGTCGCAAACCGCCTATTACGCCGCCCGCGAGGATATCCACGAAACCCTGCGGCAGGACCCCTTCAAGGTCGCCGATATGCGCGCCGCCATGGCCAAGATGCGCGCCGCACGGCAGCACTTCGACGAAATCATCCAGGGCGTGTTCGCGGACGCGGCGCCGAAAATGTCGTCGGCCGGCCGCCACGCCCTGGCCGACTGGCGCAATGGGAGTTCCAAACGCAACCGGCATTAGGGTAGGCTTACCAGAATTTCATCCTGTCCAGCCCGTCCCTGTCATTGAAAGTCGTCGGTATGCGTCACAGTTCGAAAGCCCTGCGCGCGAAACTTGCCAATGCGCGCCCCTTGGTGACCATGCTGCAGACGATTTCGCTCATAACGCCCCTCGGGGGCTGCCTGCTGAAGCAGGACCTGCCGGAGCCCAATCTGGTCGTTCCGGCGTCCTACCAGCATGGGCCGCGCAGCCCGGTGGTAGCGCAGCGGGCGCTGCCGCGGCTCGACTGGTGGCGGCAATTCCGTTCGCGCGAATTGACCGCGCTGATCGAGCAGGCGCGCGTCGCCAATCTCGACATCGCCGCGGCGATCGCCCGCGTCGTGCAGGCCGACGCGCAAGCGCGCATCACCGGCGCAGCGCTCTTGCCGGCCGTCGACTTCAACGGCGTCACTTCGCGCTCGCGCACCTCGCAAACGCTCACCAAGGGCAATACCAATCCGAATTCGTTGCAGCCGCGCGGCAGCCAGGGCCTGGTCGCGGCCCCGCTCACCACCGCCGCCAAGACCGGCCTCCCGGTCTCCGACCAGGTCAAGAGCAACGTGCAGGCAACCCTCAACGCCAGCTACCAGATCGACTTCTGGGGCAAGAACCGCGCCTCGCTGCAGGCCGCCGAAGAAAGCGCGGTCGCCGCCCGCTACGCGCGCGAGGTGACCGAGCTTTCCACGCTCGCCTCCACCGCCAATGCCTATTTCCAGGTGCTGGCCGCGCAGGACCGGCTGAAGGCCGCCAACGACGACATCGTCAGCGCCACCCGCGTGCTCAAACTGATCCAGCAGCGCGCGCAGGCCGGCACCGCCTCCGCGCTCGAGATCTCCCAGCAGGAGAGCGTGGTCTACGCGCTGGCGGCGAGCGTCCCGCCGCTGCGGCAGACGCTGCGGCAGAACCGCGTCTCGCTCGCGATCCTGATCGGCCGCTCGCCCGAGCAGGTGCATGTGCGCGGCGGCTCGCTCAGCCATATCGCCCTCCCGCGCGTCACACCCGGCCTGCCGTCCGAACTGCTGACGCAGCGGCCCGACATCCGCCAGGCGGAAGCCAACCTCGCCGCCGCCGACGCCAATGTCTACAACGCGCGCGCGGCCTTCCTGCCCACCATCACCTTGACCGGCGAAGGCGGCTACGAGAGCGCCGTGCTCAAGCTGCTGCTGCGTCCGGAATCGGCGATCTATTCGGCGGCCGCCAGCCTGGCGCAGCCGATCTTCCACGGCGGCGAACTGCTCGGCAATCTCGACCTGCAGAAGGGCCAGCAGGACGAATTGCTGCAGGACTACCGCAAGGCGGTGATCTCGGCCTTCGGCGACGTGGAGAACGCGCTCGACGACATCCGCCAGACCAGCTTGCGCGTGCAGCAGCTGGCGCAGGAAGTGAAGAGCTCGCGGCGGGCCTTCGACATTTCCGAGGAACGGTTGCGCGAAGGCACGATCGACCTCGTCACCGTGCTGCAGACGCAGCAGACGCTGTACCAGGCGCAGGACACGCTGTTCCAGGCGCAGCTCGCGCGGCTGCAGGCGGTGGTCAGTCTCTATCAGGCGCTGGGGGGCGGCTGGCTGCCGAAGCCGACGATAGAAGCATCCAATGCACGGTGAACTGCCCAAGCATGTCACGGGCAAGCGCAAAAGCCGCATCCGCCGCTACCTAGCGGGCGCGCTCATCCTGATCGGGCTCGGCGCGGCGCTCTTTTACGTGTTCGGCGCGCCGCTGCCGCAGCAGAAGCATTTCCGCCGCTACGCCGCTTCCGGCCCGGTGCCGGTGCTGGCAAAGCCCGCGGCGCGCGCCGAGGTGCCGGTCTATCTCGACGCGGTCGGCACCGTGAAGCCGCTCAATACCGTCACCGTGCGCCCGCAGGTCGACGGCAAGCTGACCGAAGTCAATTTCAAGGAAGGCCAGGACGTCAAAAAGGGCGACGTGCTGGCGCGCATCGATCCCACCATCTACCAGGCCCAGCTCGACCAAGCGTCGGCCAAGAAGGCGCAGGACGAGGCGCTGCTCGCCAATGCCCGCAACGATCTTACCCGCTACGAACGGCTGGTCACCAGTAACGCCATCAACCGCCAGCAGGCCGACACCCAGAAGGCGCTGGTCGCGCAATATTCGGCGCAGATCCAGGCCGACCAGGCCGCCATCGAGAACGCGCGCGCCACCCTCGGCTACACCACCATCACCGCGCCGATCTCCGGCCGCACCGGCATCCGCATGGTGGACGAAGGCAATATCGTGCGCGCCTCCGACGCCAGCTCGGCGATCGTGACCATCACCCAGCTCAAGCCGATCTCGGTCATCTTCAACCTGCCGCAGCAGGATCTCGCCCGCGTCAACCAGGCCTTCGGCAAGGGCCCGCTGGAAGTCGATGCGCTGCGCCCGGCCGACAACTCCGTGATCGAAAACGGCGCGCTCAAGGTGATCGACAACCAGGTCGATTCCTCGACCGGCACGGTCAAGCTCAAGGCCGAGTTCACCAACGGCAATCTGCAGCTCTGGCCCGGTCAGTTCGTCAATGTGCGGCTCAAGATCGACACCTTGCACGACGTCGTGGTGATCCCGACCGGCGCGGTGCAGCGCGGGCCCGAGGGCACCTTCGTCTACGTGGTCAAGGCCGACAACACCGTTGCCATGCGCAAGATCGCGGTACAGAAACAGGACGAGACGCAGACCGTAGTCAAGAGCGGCGTCGAGCCGCCGGAGCGCGTGGTCACCACCGGCTTTGCGCGGCTGACCGACGGCGCCAGCGTCACGCTCGGCGGCGGGCGTCCGCGCGGCGCGCCGGGAGCGCCGGGCGCGCATCCGCGCGGCGGCAAACGCGACGGCGCGCAGGCGGGTGAACGACACCGGGGCGGGGGCAGGAAGCTGCCGACGCAATGAGCGTCTCCTCGCCTTTTATCCACCGGCCGATCGCCACTTCCCTGCTCGGCGTCGCGGCGCTGCTGGGCGGCCTGCTCGGCTATGTCTGGCTGCCGGTGTCGGCGCTGCCGCAGGTCGACTTCCCTGCCATCCAGGTCACCACCCAGCTGCCGGGCGCCAATCCCGACACCATCGCCGCCTTGGTGACGGCGCCGCTCGAGCGCCAGTTCGGCCAGATTCCGGCGCTGCAGGTGATGACCTCGTCGAGTTCCTACGGCGTCAGCCAGGTGACGCTGCAATTCACGCTCAACCGCGACATCGACGCCGCCGCCCAGGACGTGCAGTCGGCGATCAACGCCGCCGCCTCCACGCTGCCGCGCAACCTGCCCTACCCGCCGCTCTATTCGAAGGTGAACCCGGCCGACGTCCCGGTGATCACGCTGGCGCTCACCTCCAAATCGGTCGACCAGCGCGCTTTAAGCGACATGGCCGACACCATCATGGCGCCGCGGCTGTCGGAAGTGTCGGGCGTCGGCCACGTCTCGGTGCAGGGCGGCATCCGCCCGGCGATCCGCATCCAGGCGAATTTGTCCAGGCTCGCCGCCTACGGCATCGGGCTGGAGGACCTGCGCTCGGCCATCGTCGGCGCCAACGTGGCGGGGCCGAAGGGCGCGCTCGACGGCACCCAGCAGGCCTATACCATCGCGGCCAACGACCAGATCGACAGCGCCGACGCCTACAAGTCGGTGGTGGTGGCCTATCGCAACGGCGCGCCGGTGCTCTTGTCCGACGTCGCCGACGTGAAGGACGGCTTGGAGAACGACAAGGTCGGCGCCTGGTACCAGGGCAAGCCGGCGATCGTCATCGACGTGCAGCGCCAGCCCGGCGCCAATGTGATCGAGACCGTCGAGCGCGTGCGCGCCGAATTGCCGCGGCTCAGGCGCGCCATGCCGGCCGGCGTCGACCTCACCATCGTCAACGACCGCACCAACACCATCCGCGCCTCGATCCACGACGTGCAGTTCACGCTCATCCTGAGCGTGGCGCTGGTGGTGCTGGTGGTGCTGATCTTCCTGCGCACCATCCGCGCCACGATCATCGCGGGCGTGGCGCTGCCCTTATCGCTGATCGCCACATTCGGGGTGATGTGGTTCGCCGGCTTCTCGCTCGACAATCTGTCGCTGATGGCGCTCACCATCGGCACCGGCTTCGTGGTCGACGACGCCATCGTGATGATCGAGAACATCGTGCGCCACATGGAGAACGGCGAGCTGCCTTTGCGCGCGGCGCTGCGCGGCGCCGGCGAGATCGGCTTCACGGTGATCTCGCTGACCCTGTCGCTGATCGCGGTGTTCATCCCGCTCTTGTTCATGACCGGGCTGGTCGGCCGCATGTTCCGCGAATTCGCGCTCACGCTCACCATCGCGGTGGTGGCCTCCGCCATCATCTCGCTGACGCTGACGCCGATGATGTGCGGCCGCCTGCTGCGCGAAGGTGGCGGCGCGCACGCCCCCGGCAACGCGCTCAGCCGCGGCTTTTCGCGCGTGGTCGAACGCACCGTCGATTTCTACCACCGCAGCCTGCAATGGGTGCTGCGCCGCCAGCGCGCCACGCTGATCTTCATGCTGGCGACGGTGGTCGCCACCATCGCGCTCTACGTGATCGTGCCCAAGGGCTTCCTGCCGCTGCAGGACACCGGGCTGATCACGGCGGTGACGGAGGCCGGCTCCGACGTCTCCTTCACCGAGATGCAACGGCGCCAGCGCCAGGTCGAGGATTTGATCCGCGCCGATCCGGACGTCACCGGCGTGGTCTCCGTGCTCGGCGTCTCGCCGCTCAACGCCACGCCCAATGCCGGGCGCATGGCGATCGCGCTGAAACCGCGCGACGACCGCAAGAACCTGGTCGGCACCATCATCGCGCGCCTGCAGCATGCCGTCGCCGACATCCCCGGCATGACGGTCTATTTCCAGGCCGCGCAAGACATCCAGATTTCCACCCGCTCCAGCCGCGCGCAGTATCAGTACACGCTGGTCTCGACCGACCGCGGCGACGTGCTGCGCTGGGCCGATAGGCTGACGCAGGCGCTGCGCCGGTCGCCGGCGCTGAGCGACGTCGCCTCCGAAGCGCAGGAAGGCGGCCCGCGCATCATGGTCAAGGTCGACCGCGAGCAGGCCGGCCGCCTCGGCGTCTCCATGCAGAGCGTGACCGACACGCTCAACGACGCCTTCAGCCAGCGGCAGATTTCCACCATCTACGGCCAGGCCAACCAGTACCGCGTCATTCTGGAGGCGCAGCCGCGCTTCCAGAAGGACCCGAGCGCGCTCAACCGGCTGTTCGTCACCGGCGCCAACACCTCGACCGGCACCGTCGCCACCGCCGGCAACACCGTCATGGGCACGACCAACACCAACATCACCGCCACGCCCAACACCGTCACCAACAACAACCAGGTGCCGCTCTCGGCGGTCGCGCATTTCGAGCACACCACCGCGCCGCTGGCGATCGCGCACCAGTCGCAGTTTCCCGCCGTCACCATCAGCTTCGACATCGCGCCCGGCTATGCGCTGTCGGACGCGCTCACCACCATCGCCCAGGCCGAGCAGACGATCGGCATGCCGGCGAGCGTCAATGGCAGCTTCTCCGGCGACGCCGCGGAGTTCGCCACTTCGCTGCGCGGCGAGCCCTGGCTGATCCTGGCCGCGGCCATCGCCATCTATATCGTACTTGGCATATTGTACGAGAGCTTCATCCACCCGCTCACCATCCTGTCCACCCTGCCGTCGGCCGGCGTCGGCGCGCTGCTGGCGCTGATGCTGTTCGGTTATGACCTGTCGGTGATCGCGCTCATCGGCATCGTGCTGCTGATGGGCATTGTGAAGAAGAACGCCATTCTGATGATCGACTTCGCGCTCGAAGCCGAGCGCCGGCAGGGTCTTTCGCCCGAAGAATCGATCATGCAGGCGGCGCTTCTGCGCTTCCGGCCGATCATGATGACGACGCTGGCCGCGCTGTTCGGCGCGCTGCCGCTGGCGTTGGAGTCGGGCACCGGCAGCGAGCTGCGCAACCCGCTCGGCGTCACCATCATCGGCGGCCTGTTGTTGTCGCAACTGCTCACGCTCTACACCACGCCGGTCATCTATCTCTACATGGAGCGGCTGCGCGCCCGCCTGTCGCCGGCGCGGCCGCGCAAGCATCACAAGATTCCCGCCGGGAGCCGGCCATGAACATCTCGCGGCCGTTCATCCGCCGGCCGATCGGCACCACGCTGATGGCGATCGGCCTGTTCCTGGTGGGCGCGGTTGCTTACGTGTTCCTCCCCGTTTCCAACCTGCCGGCGGTCGAGCTCGCAACCATCTCCGTCTCCGCCAACCGCCCCGGCGCCGATCCCAGCACCATGGCGGCGACGGTGGCGGCGCCGCTCGAGCGGCGGCTGGCCGAGATTTCCGGCGTCAGCGAGCTCACCTCGGTGTCCTCGCTCGGCAATACCCGCATCACCGTGCAATTCGACCTGTCGCGCTCGATCGACGGCGCCGCCCGCGACGTGCAGGCCGCCCTCAACGCCGCGCTCAGCGACCTGCCTTCCGACATGCCGACGCTGCCGACCTTCCGCAAATTCAACCCATCGGCGGCGCCCATCCTGATCCTGGCGCTCACCTCCGACAGCATGCTGCCGAGCGCGGTCTATGACGCCGCCGACAGCGTGATCGCCCAGCGCCTGAGCCAAGTCGACGGGGTCGCCGACGTCACCGTCGCCGGCTCCGAGCAGCCGGCATTGCGCGTGCGCGTCGATCCGACGCGGCTGGCCGCCACCGGCGTAAGCCTGGAAGAGGTGCGCGCGGCGATCGCCAATTCCAACGCCTTCGGCCCGCTCGGCGCCTTCGACGGCGAGGGCCGCAACATCACCATCGGCACCGACGGCCAACTGCGCAAGGCAGCCGACTACGATCCGATCGTGGTGCGGACCAAGGACGGCACGGTGATCCGGCTGTCCAACGTCGCCAGCATCGCGCCGAGCGTGCGCAACCGGCTGTCGGCCGGCTGGTTCAACAAGCAGCCCTCGGTGATCCTGCTCATCACCAAGCAGGGCGACGCCAACGTCATCGACACCATCGACCGCATCTACAAGCTGTTGCCCGAGCTCAAGCAATGGGTGCCGGCCGGCCTCAAAATATCGGTGCTGGCCGATCGCACGCAGACCATCCGCGCCAGCGTCGAGGACATGCAGCTCACCATCGCCGCCACGGTGGTGCTGGTGATGCTGGTGGTGTTCCTGTTCCTGCGGCGGGCGGCGCCGACCGCGGCCGCCGGCGTCACGGTGCCGCTGGCGCTCGCCGGCACCTGCGCGTGCATGTGGGTGGCCGGCTTCTCGATCAACAATCTGTCGCTGATGGCGCTGGCGGTAAGCGTCGGCTTCGTGGTCGACGACGCCATCGTGATGATCGAAAACGTGTTCCGCAATCTCGAGCGCGGACATTCGCCGCTGCGCGCGGCGCTTGCCGGCGCGCGCCAGATCGGCTTCACCGTCGTTTCGATCTCGGTGTCGCTGATCGCCGCCTTCATTCCGCTCTTGCTGATGGGCGGCATCGTCGGCCGCTTCTTCCGCGAGTTTTCGGTGACGCTCGCCTTCGCCATCGCGGTATCGACCGCGGTGTCGCTGACGGTGACGCCGATGATCTGCGCCTATTTCGTGCGGGTGCCGCCGAGCCCCGACGCCACCTGGCTCGACCGGCTGATGGAAGGCTCGGTCTCGCGCCTGGTGCGCTTCTACGACCGCACGCTGACGGTGGCGCTCGAGCACCGCTTCTTCACGCTGATCGTGTTCGTCGCCACCATCGCGCTCACGGTCGGGCTGTTCATCCGCACGCCCAAGGGCTATTTCCCGCAGGACGACACCGGCCTGATCTTCGCCGGCACGCGCGCCTCAACCGACATTTCCTTCGACGCCATGAAGGCGCTGCAACTGAAGGCCATGAGCGTGGTGCTGTCGGACCCGGCGGTGGCGGGCCTGGGCTCCTCGGTCGGTTCCTCGCACTGGAACGCCTCGGTCAATCACGGCCGCATGTTCATCAGCCTGAAGCCGCTTAGCGAGCGCGGCAATGTGAGCACCCAGCGCGTGGTGGGGCGCCTGCGCGCCCGGCTCAACCGCATCCCCGGCATCCGCGTGTTCATGGTGCCGGCGCAGGACGTGCGCACCGGCGGGCGGCAAAGCAACTCGCAATACCAGTTCACGCTGTGGAGCGCGGATATCGGGGCGTTGCAGCACTGGGTGCCGCTGGTGGAGGAGCGCGTCAAGCAGGTGTCCGGCGTGGTCGACGTCACCACCGACCGCGAGCAAGGCGGCCTGCAGGCCACCATCGACATCGACCGCAAGGCGGCCGCGCGCCTCGGCGTGCGCATGCAGGATATCGACTCTACGCTCAACGACGCCTTCTCGCAGCGGCAGATCTCGACCATCTACACCACGCGCAACCAGTACCGCGTTATCATGGAGGTCAACTCCAAATACCGGCGCGACCCCAACGATCTCAGCCAGATCTACGTGCCGGGGCGCGGCGGCGCGCAGGTGCCGCTGTCGGCGGTGGCGCACGTGACGCGCGGCATCGCGCCTTTGGTGGTCAACCACCAGGGCCAATTCCCCTCCACCACCATCACCTACAATCTGGCGCCCGGCACCACGATCGGGCAGGCGACCGCCGCCATCACCCAGGCGGTGGGCGACATGCACTTGCCCGACGTGATCCACACCGATTTCGCCGGCGACATCAAGCAATACAAGCAGGCCGCCGGCGCGCAGGGCGCGCTGCTGATCGCGGCGCTGGTGGCGGTCTATATCGTGCTCGGCGTGCTGTACGAGAGCCTGGCGCACCCGCTCACCATCATCTCGACGCTGCCCTCGGCGGGCTTGGGCGCGCTGCTGGCGCTGCAGGTCTCGGGCACCGAGCTGACGGTGATCGCCTTCATCGGCATTATTCTGCTGATCGGCATCGTGAAGAAGAACGGCATCATGATGGTGGACTTCGCGCTCGACGCCGAGCGGCGGCTTAGGCTGCCGCCGCGGCGCGCCATTCATGAGGCGTGCCTGGCGCGCTTCCGGCCGATCCTGATGACCACGCTCGCCTCGATGCTGGGCGCGGTGCCGCTGGTGATCGCCATCGGCCCGGGCTCGGAGCTGCGCCGCCCGCTCGGCATCACCATCATCGGCGGGCTGCTGGTGTCGCAGGTGCTGACGCTCTACACCACGCCGGTGATCTACCTGCTGCTCGATGGATTGCACCGGCGGTTGGGCGGCGCCATGCCGAGCTTCGTGCGGCGCCAGCGCGCGCTGCCAGCCGCGCCGGCGGAGTAATCTGTCTCGGCCTCATGGTGAGGAGGCGCGAAGCGCCGTCTCGAACCATGAGGCCGCCTCATCCTTCGAGACGCATCGCTTCGCGATGCTCCTCAGGATGAGGCGGAGAGATGCGCCGTTACACTCCCAAATATCGGTGCTGCACGTCCTTGGCCGCCGCGAGCGTCGCGGACGCCCCCGACCACACCACGCGGCCGCGCTCGAGAAGGAAATGGCGGTCGGCGACGCGCATGAGCGCATCGACATTCTTGTCGATCACCAGGATCGACAGGCCGCTGGCTTTCAGCCGCGCCAGGCAGCGCCAGATCTCGGCGCGGATCAGCGGCGCCAAGCCTTCGGTCGCCTCGTCCAAGATGAGCAGGCGCGGATTGATCATCAGGGCGCGGCCGATCGCCAGCATCTGCTGCTCGCCGCCGGAGAGCTGATTGCCCATGCTGGCGCCGCGCTCGGCAAGCCGCGGGAACAGCTCATACACGCTATCGAGCGTCCAGGCGGCGCCGTCGCGTGCAACCGCGGTGGCCACCAAGTTCTCGCGCACCGTCAGATTGGGGAAGATCTGGCGGCCTTCCGGCACCAGGCCGATGCCGAGCTGGGCGACCTTGTAGGGCGGCAGCGCGCGGATGTCGGCGCCGTCGAAGCGGATCAAGCCGGCGCGCGCCGGCGTCAGCCCCATGATCGAGCGCACGGTGGTGGTCTTGCCCATGCCGTTGCGCCCCATCAGCGTCACCATCTCGCCCGGCGCGATCGTGAGCGAGACGCCGAACAGGACCTGGCTGAGCCCGTAGCAGGTCTCGATGCCGGAGACGTCCAGCACGGGATCAGCCATGGGCGGCCTCCGCTTCGGCCTCGCCGAGATAGGCCTCGCGCACGGCGGCATTGGCGCGGATGGCTTGCGGCACGCCGGTGGCGATCACCCGGCCGTAGACCATGACCGTAATGCGGTCGGCGAGCGCGAACACCGCCTCCATGTCGTGCTCGACCAGCAGGATGGTGAGCTCGGACTTCAGTGCGCGCAGCATGGCCACCATCGCTACGGATTCCTCAGGCCCTAAGCCGGCCATCGGCTCGTCCAGCAGCAGCATGCGGGGCGAGCCGGCGAGCGCCATGGCGAGCTCCAATTGGCGGTGCTCGCCGTGGCTGAGCGCAGAAGCCGGCCAATCGGCACGCCCGCTCAGGCCAACCCGCTCGAGCGCGGCGCGGGCAGCCTGGCGCAACCGCGTTTCCAAGCGGGCATTGCGCCAGAAGCGGAACGAGTGCCCGTCATGCGCCTGCACCGCCAGCGCCACGTTGTCGAGCACGCTGAAATCGAGGAACAAGGACGTGATCTGGAACGAGCGCGCCAGGCCGAGCGCGCTGCGCTTATGCACCGGCAGCGCGGTGATGTCGGTGCCGGCGAAACGGATGCGGCCGGAGTCCGGCCTGAGCTGGCCGGAGAGCTGCGCGATCAGCGTGGTCTTGCCGGCGCCGTTCGGGCCGATCACGGCGTGCAGTTCGCCCGGCGCGACGTCAAGCACGAGGTCGTCGGTGGCGACGATGCCGCCGAAGCGCTTGGCGAGGTTCTCGACCTGCAGCAGCGCCGCGCTCATGGCTTGACCTCGACGCGCGCCCAGAACTTGACCGGCACCTGCGCCAGCAGCCCGTTGATGCCGCCGCGCGCGAATAGCACCACCAGCAGCAGCAGCGGTCCGAGGATGATCTGCCAATATTCGGTGATGCCCGACAGCGCCTCCTCCAGCACCAAAAGCGCCACCGCGCCGAACAGCGCGCCGACCGGCGAGGCCATGCCGCCCAGCACCACCATGATGATGAGATCGCCCGAGCGGGTCCAATACATCATCGCGGGGCTGACGAAGTCGGCCTGGTTAGCCAGCAGCGCGCCGGCGAGGCCGCAGAGCGTGCCGGCGATGACGAAGCAGGTGAGCTTGTAGCGGTAGGTCGGAAAGCCGATGGCGCGCATGCGCGCCTCATTGGAGCGCGCGCCCCGGATCACCAGGCCGAAACGCGAATTCACCAGCCGCCAGACCAGATAGATCGTGCCGTAGAGCAGCGCGAGACACACGTAATAGAACTGCGTCTTGTCGTTGAGATCGATCGGCCAGAAAAACTGGCTGCGCTTGTAAATAGTGAGGCCGTCGTCGCCGCCGTAGCGAGCGATGCCGGCGATGACGTAATAGGCCATCTGCGCGAAGGCGAGCGTAAGCATGATGAAATAGACGCCGCGCGTGCGCAGCGACAGCGCGCCGATCACCAATGCGAACAGCGCGGAGGCGGCGAGCGCCACCGGCCACTGGACGAAGCCGGAATAGACGTCCTCGAAGGCCAGCATGCCGACCGCGTAGCCGCCGATGCCGAGATAGGCGGCGTGGCCGAAGCTCATCATGCCGCCATAGCCGAGGATGAGATTGAGGCTGACCGCCGCCAGCGCCAAAATGACGATGCGGGTGAACAGCGTGAGCGCGAACTGGTCGTTGGTGAGCGCGACATAGACCGGCAGCAGCGCCAGCGCCATCAAGAGCGCCGCGGTGAAGCCATTGCGCAAGCCGCCCGCGCCCTTCATTTGCCGCCCGCCGAGAACAGGCCTTCCGGCTTCACCACCAGCACCACCGCCATCAACAGATAGATCAGCATGGAGGAGAGCGCCGGCGCCGCGGTCGCCGCCGCGTTGGTGCTCAGCACCATGCGCATGAGATCGGGCAGATAGGAGCGGCCGAGCGTGTCGATGAAGCCGACCAGCAGCGCGGAGACGAAGGCCCCGCGCACCGAGCCGATGCCGCCGATCACGGTGACGACGAAAGCGAGGATGATGATGTTTTCGCCCATGCCGATCTGCACGGTGAGGATCGGCGCCTGCATCAGCCCGGCCAATCCGGCGAGCGCGGCGCCGAGCCCGAACACCAAAGTGAACAGCAGCTTGATGTTGACGCCGAGCGCGCCGACCATCTCGCGGTTACTGGCGCCGGCGCGGATCAACATGCCGATACGCGTGCGCATCACCAGCACGTAGAGGAAGCCGGCGACGGCCAGCGTCACCACGATCATCGATAACCGGTAGGCCGAATAGGAGATGCCCGGCAGGATCTGAACCGGCGTCAAGAGCCAGGACGGCAGCGACAGCGACAGGCCGTCGGCGCCCCAGATCAGCCGCACCGCCTCATTGAAGAACAGGATCAGCCCGAAGGTGGCGAGCACGTGGTCGAGATGGTCGCGGCCGTACAGCCGGCGCATCACGAGCACCTCGACCGCCATGCCGACCAGCAAGGTGGCGGCGACCGCCAGAACCACGGCCAGCAAGAAGCTGCCGGTCCAGGCCGCGATGGTGGCGGCGAAATAGGCGCCGATCATGTAGAGCGAGCCGTGCGCCAGATTGACCAGGTCCATGATGCCGAACACCAGCGTCAGCCCGGCCGCCAGCAGGAACAGCAGCAGGCCGAATTGCAGGCCGTTGAGGCATTGCTCGATGAACAGGGTCATGGGTTCCCACCGTCCGCCCTCACCCTTCGAGACGCTCGGGCTACGCCCTCGCTCCTCAGGGTGAGGTCGGACTCCTCAGGCCTCATCCTGAGGAGCCGCGCGAAGCGCGGCGTCTCGAAGGATGAGGCCGCCCCGATGATAATCCGAAAAGCAAGGCGGCAGAAACGCCCCGGCGCTTCTGCCGCCCCGCATCGCGCTACCCCGCGATCACTTCATCGGGCATTGGCCGTGGAAGGCGTCCTGGTTGTCCTTGACGATGGTGGCGACGGTCTTGAGCATGTAGTCGTTGCCCTGCTTCACCACGTCCTGCAGATAGAAGTTCTGGATCGGGAAGTGGTTGTTGCCGTATTTGAAGCCGCCGCGCACCGACTTGAAATCGGCCTTCTTGAGCGCCGCGCGCACCGCGTCCTTGTCGGACAGGTTGCCCTTCGTGGCGGCCACCGCCGAGGCGATCAGGTTGGCGGCGTCATAGGCTTGCGCGCCGTAGAAGGACGGCTTCTTGCCCTTGTACTTCTTTTTGAAGTCGGCGACGAACTTCTTGTTGGCCGCGTTGGGCAGGTCGTTGACCCATTCCTGCGCGCCCGGCACGCCGAGCGCGAGGTCCTTCTGCAGCGGCAGCGACAATTCGTCGATGGTGAAGGCGGTGTAGAGCGGAATCTTGCCCTTGAGACCGGCCTGCGCGTACTGGCTCAGGAACTGCACGCCGGCCTTGCCCGGATAGAACACGAAGATGGCTTCCGGCTTGGCGGCCTTGGCCTTGGCGAGCTCGGGCAAGAAGTCGAGCTGGGTCGGCCAGGTGGTCAGCTCCTTGCCGACGATCTTGCCCTTGAAGGTGGAGGCGACGCCCGCCAGCATGTCCTTGCCGGCCGCGTAGTTCGGGCCGATTAGGAATACGCTCTTCACGCCCTTCTGGTTCATGTAGAGGCCCATGGCCTGCGGCGTCTGGTCGTTCTGCCAGGAGGTCGAGAAGAAATAGGGCGAGCACTGTTCGCCGGCGAGCTGGTGCGGGCCGGCATTGGCGCTGATCAGGAAGGTGTGCGAGTCGAAGGCCGGCTTCACCGAAGCGAGCAGCACGTTCGACCAGATGTAACCGACCAGGAAGTCGACGTGATCGGACTGGATCAGCTTCTGCGTCTTCTGCAAGCCGATCGCCGGCTTGAAGCCGTCGTCCTCGTAGATCACCTGCACCGGCAGGCCGCCCATCTTGCGGCCCATGTGATCGAGCGCGAGCTCGAAACTGTCGCGCATATTGTTGCCGATCACCGCGACCGGACCCGAGAAGGTCGAGACGAAGCCGATCTTGACGGTCTTGTTCTGGGCCATGGCGGGGCCCGCGGCGAGCAGCAAAGCGGCGCCCGCGGCCAACAACACTTTACGCATGATTTGTCCTCCCCCTGGGCCGCTTTCGGGCCCTCGTTTGTGGATGGCCTAATTTAGCGGCAAGGCCAGGGAAAGGTCCACCCGCGCCAAGGCCGCACATCTTTGCCTTTGCGAAACAGCCGGCAATCCGCGTCTATTCCTTCTATTCCTTGGGCCTGCCGCAGCCCATTGACCGCTAGCGTTGGCGTTGCGCAGTGTAGACTTTGGTTCCAAGCCGGAGCCGCCGGAAACATAATTCCAAAGGGTGAATGCGTGTCCAAGGCGCTCGACAAAACCTATGACGGCATCGTCATCGGCGCCGGCCATCAGGGCCTGATCCTGGCGAGCTATCTCGCCCGCGCCGGGCTCGACATATTGCTGGTGGAGCGGCGGCTGACTTATGGCGGGGGTTTAAGCACGCGCGAGGTGACGCTGCCCGGCTTTTATCACAACCTGCATTCGATCAATCACTTCCACATTTCCGAGACGCCCTGGTTCAAGGATCTCGGGCTCGACGCGCGCGTATCCTACATCACGCCGCGCTACGAATTCGGCCAGGCGCACCGCGACGGCACGGCGCTGGTGCTCGGGCGCGATCTGGAAGAGTCGGTCGCCAATATCGCGCGCTTCTCCAAGAAGGACGCGCAGACCTTCCGCGACTGGAACCGCAAGGCCGAGAAGATCACGCGCGATATTTTCCTGCCCGAGCGTTACGCCGAGCCGCTGCCGCAGGAAGAGCGCGAAGCGTTGCTCAAGCGCACCGCCTTAGGGCGCGAATTCCTCGAAGTCGCCGGCCGCCAGCCGCTCGATGTGGTGCGCGAATTGTTCGAGAACGAGCACGTACGTTTGTTGTTTCTGTTCAAGGTCTCGCTGTTCGGCACCTGGCTGGTCGATACGCTGTCGAAAACCTCGCCCATGGGCTCGGTCATTCGCGCCTTCGACCTGGAAAGCGGCTATCAGCTCTGTGAGGGCGGCTCGTTTAATCTCGCGCGCGGACTGATGGAGACGTTCATCGCCGCCGGCGGGACCTATCAGCCGCAGGTGATTATCGCCAAGATCGTGGTGGAGCACGGCAAGGCCACCGGCATCGAGCTCGCCGATGGGCGCACCGTGCGCGCGCGCCAGTTCGTCGCCTCCACGCTCGACGTGCACCAGACTTTCGAGAGCCTGATCGGGCGCGCGCAATTGCCGGCGGCGTTCCTGAACAAGCTCGATGGTTTCCAGTACACCGCCTGGAGCCTGTTCGGCCTGCATCTGGCGCTCAACGAAAGCCCGCGCTTTAAGGCGGAGACATTCGACCCCAATATCAACCGCTCGCTCAAATGGTCGATCGGCGCCGAGACCATGGAGGACCTGTTCGCGGCCCATCAGGACGTGATGGCCGGCCGCGTGCCCAAGCGCGTGCAGTTCGGCTCCGGACCGCTGAGCCTGCTCGACCCGACGCAGGCGCCGCCCGGCAAACACACCACCTATTGCTGGCACGTGATGCCGCTTGATCCCGACATCGGTGGGCAATCCTACGAAAGCTGGAAAGAGGATTTCGCCGACCGTATCGTCGAGACCTATGCGCGCTACTGCCCGAACATGACGGCCAAGAACATTCTCGGGCGCTACATCTATACTGGTCGTGAATACGTGCAGGAAATGATCAACATGCGCGGCGGCGACATTTTCATGGGCGCCTTCAACGCCGAGCAGGTGATGTACAACCATTTCGGCTACCGCTCGCCGATTCCCAATCTCTACAATGCCGGCTCGGCCGGCCATCCCGGCGGCGCGATCTCGGGCGGCGCCGGCTATATCGCCGCCTCCCTGATCGCGCAGGATTTGGGCATCAAGCCGTGGTGGGCGCCATGGAACGCGCGCGCCGCGCTCGAGCAATTGCCCGCGCTGGAAAAGGGCGCGGCATGAATTTGATTCTGTCATTCCGGGGCCGGCCGAAGGCCGGAACCCGGAATCCAGGGCTACACATGAGGGACCAGCAATTGCCGCCCTGGATTCCGGGCCCGGTGCTGACGCGCCGTCCCGGAATGACCGAGTGGAAAGGTACGCATGAGCGATCTCGATAATCTCGTCTTCCCCTCGCTGAAGGAACGCGTGTTCATCATCACCGGCGCCGGGCAAGGCATCGGCCGCGTCTTCGCCAAGGCGTTCGCGAAAGCCGGCGCGCGCGCCGTAATCGCGGAAATCAACGCGGACAAGGCCGCCGCCGTCGCCGCCGAAATCATGAAGGCCGGCGGCGAGGCGCTGGCGGTGACGACGGACGTCGCCGATCCCGCCTCGATCGCCGAGATGGTCGAGATCGTCAGCGACGAATACGGCCGCATCGACGTGCTGATCAACAACGCCGCGATCTTCTCAACGCTTACGATGCGCCCGTTCGAGCAGATCCCGCTGGAGGAATGGGAGCGGGTGCTGCGCGTCAACTTGACCGGGCCGATGCTGTGCGCCCGCGCGGTGCTGCCGGCGATGAGAAACGCCAAATGGGGCCGCATCATCAACATGGCCTCCGGCGCGGTCTCGCTCGGCCGCCCCGGCTATCTGCACTACATCGCCTCGAAGTCGGCGCTGATCGGCATGAGCCGCTCGATGGCGCGCGAACTGGGCGGCGACGGCATCACCGTCAACGCCATATTGCCGGGCGCGACCTTCACGGAGATCGAGCGCCAGACCGTCACGCCCGCGCAGAAGGAGCGCATCATCGCCATGCAATGCGTGCCGCGCGCCGAGACGCCGGAGGACCTGGTGGGCGCCGCGCTGTTCCTGGCCTCGGAGGCGTCCGCCTTCGTCACCGGGCAGATCATCAATGCCGACGGCGGCGCCACCCATCCATGACGATTACGCCACCGGCGCCGTCTGCATGCGGCGCATCTCGCGAAACGAAATGAGCCGCCTGGCGTGCTCGTCCCACAGTACCAGGCGCACACATTTGATGCTTTCCCACAGCGTCAGCCGGCCGATTTGGCCCAGCTCGGGATGATCGCGCAGTACGCGCGGCAGCCGGTAATAAGGAATGCGGCTGCATAAATGATGCACGTGATGAATGCCGATATTGGCGGTGAACCAGCGCAGCACGCCGGGCAGCACGTAATGCGACGAGCCGTGCAGCGCGGCCTCGTGCAGATTCCAGCTCTCGCCATCCGCCCAAGTGGTCTGCTCGAACTGATGCTGTACGTAGAACAGCCACACACCCATTGCCGCCGCCAGCAGCATGATCGGCAGATGCACCAACAGAAAGGGTCCGACACCGATCAGCCAGATCAGCACGGCGACGATGCCCGCGGCCGCAAGGTTGGTGCCCATGGTGCTGAGCCACGGCGCCTGGCCGCCGCGCATGAACCCGATCGGCAGGCGGTTACGTAAAATGAAAAGATAGGCGGGCCCAACGCCGAACATTACCGCCGGATGGCGATAGAGCCAGTAGTTGAGCCGGCGCCAGCGCGGCAGCGCGAGATATTCCCGCACCGTCAGCGTGTCGATGTCGCCGATGCCGCGGCGCTCGAGATTGCCCGAGGTCGCATGATGAATGGTGTGGCTGCGCCGCCAGAAATCGTAGGGCGTCAGCGTGAGCACGCCCAGCACGCGGCCGATCCAGTCATTGGCCAGACGATGGCGGAAGAATGCGCCGTGGCCGCAGTCGTGCTGGATCATGAACAGGCGCACCAGGAACCCGGCGGCCGGCACCGCGAGCAGCAAAGTGAGCCACCAGAATCCGAACGAATAGGACAACCACATCAGCGCCCAGAGCGCGGCCAGCGGCACGAACGAAATGGCGAGCTCGATCGCGCTGCGCCCATTGCTGGGCTCGCGATAACGCAACATGATTTGTGCCCAGTTGCGCGCCTCGTTCGTTGCAGTCTGATTGGCCGTGTTTGGCGCCTTGCTCAATTTATGTCCCTTGCGTGTATGGCCGCGGCAATGCTCGCTATGCTAGCCGGGTTGTCGTGCCCGTTCGCATCTCGGGGGAATCGCCGTTTTTTGGCATATATCGGGGTTTTTTTATATCTAATATTGAACATAGCTGTTTTGGAGGCCGGCAGTCCGGCATTGATGTCGCAGGAGGGCATGCATGAGTCCCACCGTGGCTATCGTTGCGCAAGGTGCCATGGGTGCCGGCGTCGCGCGGCGCCTGACCGAGCATAAAGTCACCGTGCTCACCTCGCTCAAGGGCCGCAGCGAGGCGAGCGCTGCCCGCGCCCGCGCGGCCGGCATGACCGCCGTCGAGGACCGGCAACTGGCCGAGGCCGATTTCTTCCTGTCGATCGTGCCGCCGGGCGAGGCGCTGGCGCTCGCCAAGCGGCTGGCGCCCGCGCTCACCGCCGCCAACAGCAAGCCGACTTACGTCGACTGCAACGCGGTCAGCCCGGCCACCATGCAGCAAATCGCCGACGTCGTGCTGGAGACCGGCTGCCCCTTCGCCGCAGCCGGCATCATCGGCCCGCCGCCCAAGCCGGGCTCGACCAACACCAAGTTCTATGCCTCCGGCGGCGCCGCGCGCGATTTCGCCCGGCTCAACGACTACGGCTTGATCGTGCGCGTGCTCGCGGGCGAGCTCACCGCCGCCTCGGCGCTGAAAATGTCCTATGCCGGCATCACCAAGGGCTTCACCGCGCTGAGCGCCGCCATGATGCTGGCCGCCACGCGCGCGGGCGCCGGCGAAGCGCTGCACGCCGAGCTCGCCGAAAGCCAGCAGGCGCTGCTCGGCTGGCTCGAACGTCAGGTGCCGAACATGTATCCGAAGGCCTATCGCTGGGTGGCCGAGCTCGACGAGATCGCCGCTTTCGTGGGCACGGATCGCCCCGAGCACGAAATGCTCGCCGCCGCCGCGCGGCTCTACGAGCGCATCGCTGAAGACGTCGAAGGCGACCGCAAAGAGACCGGCGCGCTCGACGCATTCCTGGGCAAGTGAGATCGCCCGCGATGATCGAAACCCGCCTCACCCGCCGCTTCGCCATCAAGCACCCGATCCTGTGTGCGCCCATGGCGCTGGTGACCGGCGGCCGGCTGGCGGGAGCGGTGAGCGCGGCGGGCGGGCTCGGCATTCTCGGCGGCGGCTATGCCGGCCTGCTCGGCAACGAGCCCGATCTCGACGAAGAGTATCGCGCCGCCGGCAATGCGCCGATCGGCATCGGCTTCATTACCTGGGCCGCGCAGCAGAATCCGCAAGCGGTGGAATGGGCGGTGGCGCGGCGGCCGGCCTGCCTGTTCCTCTCCTTCGGCGATCCGGCGCCGTTCGCCCGCGTCGCGGTCGACGCCGGCGTCCCGGTGATTTGCCAGACCCAGACCATGCGCCACGTCGAAGAGGCGCTTGACGCCGGCGCCATGGCGATCGTCGCGCAAGGCACCGAAGCCGGCGGCCATGGCGGGCGGCGCGCGACGCTACCCTTCGTGCCCGAGGTCGCCGACCTGCTCGCCAAGCGCGCGCCCGACGTGCTGTTGCTGGCCGCCGGCGGCATCGCCGACGGGCGCGGGCTTGCCGCCAGCCTGATGCTGGGCGCCGACGGCGTGCTGGTCGGCACGCGCTTCTGGGCCGCCGAAGAAGCGCTCACGCCGCCGCCGGCGGTTGCGCGCGCACTCGCCGCCAGCGGCGACACCACCGCGCGCACCGCCGCGGTCGACGCGCTACGCGGCGTGCAGTGGCCGGAAGAATATTCTTTCCGCATGCTGGAGAACCCCATCACCCGCGAATGGGGAGCGCGCGAGGCGGAAGCGCGCGCGCGCTTCGGCGCGCTCAAGGAACTCTATGCGGAGGCCCGCGCGCACGGCGATTTCGACATCATGCCGGTGGTCGTGGGCGAATGTGTCGGCCTCATCGGCGCGCGGCTGCCGGCCGCGACCATCGTCGAGCAGATGGTGGCGGAAGCCGAGCATGCCCTGAAAAGCGGCAGTGCATTGCTGCGATAAGGCGTGGCAGGACGCCCGCCGATGCGCAAGACTTTGCCCCAATTGCGCGCCAGAATAGGCTGCCGCACGACGCGGGTGGCGTTGCTGCAAACGGCGGTCCTTTAATGAACGCAATCCTGAGCCGAATCTGGCGCACGAGCATCATCGGCAATCTGGTCGCCGGCTCGCTGGTGATCCTGCCCTTCGTGCTGACCGTGCTGATCATCGGTTGGGCGATCAACTGGATCATGGCGGCGTTCGGGCCCGGCAGCTGGTTCGGCGACATCCTGACCACCGGCGGCGAGGCATTCATCGGGCCGCAGCGCGAATGGCTGGCCTTCCTGATCGGCACCGTGATCGTGCTGATCGTGCTGTGGCTGCTCGGGATGGCCGTGCGCACGCGGGCGCAGCGCACCCTGCAACACGTGCTGGACGACGTGCTGGCCAAGGTGCCGCTGTTCCGCGCCGTCTACCGGCCGGTATCGCAGGTGGTGCGGATGTTTGCCGGCAGCAATCCCGATCTCACCGGGCTGCCGGTCGTGATGTGCCGGCTGGGCGGCGCACAGGGCGTCGACGTGCCGGCCTTCCTTGCCTCCAACAAGCCTTTCGAGGTGGCGGGCGAGCGGCGGCTCTTGGTCTACCTGCCGACCTCGCCGCTGCCGGCCTGGGGCGGGCTGGTGCTGGTGGCGGAGGAAGCCGTCATCCCGGTGCCCGACATGGACGCCGACGCGCTGCTCAAGCTCTATTTCTCGTTCGGCGTGCTGGCGCCGGAGACCATTCCGCGCGTCACCGAGCGGATCGAGCAGCAGCGCCGGGACAAAGAAAGCCGCGAGAAGAAGCCGGCCGACGCCGCGGAATAAGCGGCAGGCCGCGTTGACTTGGCGGAAGCGGGATCGTTAGCATACAAGCGATCTCGGGGGCCCCTCTTCACCATGAAACCCGCGCCGTTCACCCGTCACGTGCCGCGAACGGTCGCCGAGGCGGTGAAGATTCTGGGCGAGGTCGCGGGCCAAGACGGCCGCGTGCTGGCGGGCGGGCAGAGCCTGGTGCCGATCATGGCGTTCCGGCTCGCCAAGCCTGCGCATCTGGTCGACATCAACGAGATCGACGCGCTCGGCCGGATCGCCAGCGACGGCAAGGTGCTGTCGATCGGCGCTTGCGTGCGGCATGCGGCTTTTCATGAAGCCGTGGTCGCTGGGCCGCTCGGCGCGCTGCTCAGCCATGTGGCGCGCCACATCGCGCATTATCCGATCCGTACGCGCGGCACTTTCTGCGGCTCGCTCGCCCATGCCGACCCGGCGTCGGAATGGTGCCTGCTGGCGGCGACGCTCGATGCGGCAATCGTCGCGCAGAGCACGCGCGGCGAGCGGCTGATCGGCGGCGAAAGATTTCTTTCAGGGCATCATGGCGACGGCGCTGGCCGAGGACGAGCTACTGAGCGAAGTGCGGCTGCCGCTGCCGCCGCCCGACACCAGGTTCGGCTTCAACGAGTTCAACCGCCGCGCCGGCGATTTCGCCATGGCTGCGGCGCTCGTCTGTTATCGTCTGCAAGCCGGCAAGATCGTCGACGCGCGCGTCGGCATCGGCGGCGCCGAGCCGTTCCCGCGCCGTATGCCGAAGCGGAAGGCCGCGCTCAACGGCGCGGCGCCGGGCGACAAGGTATTCCGCGCCGCCGCCGAAGCCGCGGCTAAGGCCATCGAGCCGATGGAGGATCACCAGACCACGGCCGACTATCGCCGCGATCTAGTGCGCGCGGTCATGCGCCGCGCGCTGGAACAGGCCGCGCCATGAGCGAGCGCGGCACCAAGGGTACGGGGCTGAAATGGGTCGGCCGCTCGATCCGGCGGCTGGAGGACCCTGCGCTGGTCACCGGCCGCGGCCGCTTCACGCACGATCTGAAGTCGGCACACTGGCTGCGCTTCGTGCGCAGCCCGCTGGCGGCGGGAAAGATCAAGAAGATCGCGGTGCCGCCGGGCGCGCTGGTCATCACCGCCGCCGACCTGAAAGGCGTCAAGCCGATCAAGCCGATGCTGCACAAGTTCAACTACCGGCCGGTCGGCCAGCCCATCCTGGCCGACGGCGAAGTGCGCTTCACCGGCGAGATCGTCGCCGCGGTCGTCGCAGGCACCGAAGCGGAGGCCGAGGACCTGGCCGACGAGGTCGTGCTCGACATCGACGGAAACCACGCCGGTGATCGACGCGCGCGCAGCGCTTGAACGCCGGCGCGCCGCAGATCCACGCCGAAGCGCCCGGCAATGTCATCGTCGAAGGCGTGATGGCAACGCCCGGTTTCGACAAGGTGTGGGCGGGCGCCGCCAAGACCGTCACCGTCGAGGCGCGCTCGCGCCGGCAGAACGCCACGCCGATCGAGGCGCGCGGCGGCCATGCCGCTTACGACGCATCCACCGGCCGCGTCACGCTGACCTGCACCACGCAGATGCCGCATCTCACGCGCACCGCCATCGCCGACGTTCTCGCCATGCCGGAAAGCGAATTGCGCGTGATCGCACCCGACGTCGGCGGCGGCTTCGGGCAGAAAATGTCGCTCGCCGCGGAATATGTCGTGCTGGTCTGGCTGGCGCGCAAACTCAAAAGCACGGTGGCCTGGAGCGAGGACCGGCGCGAGAACCTGATCGCCGGCTTCCATTCGCGCGACCAGTACCTCACGCTCAAGGCCGCCTTCGACAAGGACGCGCGGCTGATCGCACTCGACAACGAGGTCGTCGCCAATGTCGGCGCCTATTCCTGCTTCCCCACCACCTGCGGGGTCGAGCCGCTGATGGCCATGGCGGAAATGCCAGGCCCATACGACTTCCGCGCCTATGCCTGCCGCGCGCGCGGCGTCGTCACCAACACCTGCACCATGGCGCCCTATCGCGGCGTGTCGCGCCCGGTACTGACCTTCGCGCTCGAGCGCGCCATGGACAAGGCGGCCGCCGCCTTCGGGCTCGACCCGGTCGACATCCGCCGCCGCAACCTGATCGACAAATTCCCTTATACGTCCGCGACCGGCCTGGTGTTCGACCAGGCGAGCTATAAGCAGACGCTGGAAATGGCGGTGCAGGCGGTCGACGTGCCGGCGTTCCGCGCGCGGCAGATCGAGGCGCGCGCGCAGGGGCGCCATCTCGGCATCGGCTTTGCGACTTTCTCCGAGCGCACCGGCTACGGCAGCTCGGCCTTCGCGGCGCGCGGCGCCGAGATCGTGCCGGGCTGGGAAACGGTGATCGTCAGCATCGATCCGTCCGGCTGCGTGGAAGCGCGCATCGGCTCTTCGCCGCACGGCCAGGGCCTCGGCACCGCGCTGGCGCAGATCATCGCCGACGAGATCGGCGTCGCGCCGCAGCAGATCAAGGTGATCCACGGCGACACCGACAATACGCCTTACGGCTGGGGCACCTTCGCCAGCCGCTCGCTGGTGATCGCCGGCGGCGCTTCGTTGATCGCCGCCAGGAAAGTGCGCGCCAAGCTGATCAAGATCGCCAGCCATCTGCTTGGAAGCCGCGCCCGACGACATCGTGCTGGAAGACGGCGCCGCCAAGGTCGCCGGCACCGACCGCAGCATCACGGTCGCGCAGATGGCGCGCGAGGCCTACACCCAGACGCACAAATTCAAGGGCGAGATCGAGCCCGGCCTGAGCGAGACCGGCAGCTACGATCCTTCCGGCACCTTCTCCAATGCCTGCCATGTCGCCATGGTCGAAGTGGACGTGGAGACCGGGCGCACCGTGGTCGAGCGCTACGTGGTGGCGGAGGACGCCGGCCGCATCATCAATCCGATGATCGCCGACGGCCAGGTCTGCGGCGGCATCGCGCAGGGCATCGGCAACGCGCTGCTGGAGGAGATCGTCTACGACGAGACCGGCAATATTCTCACCTCGACGCTGGCCGACTACCTGCCGCCGACCGCGCGCGAAATCCCGCCGATCGAGCTGCATCACATGGAGACGCCGAGCACGCAGTCGAACACGCGGGCCAAGGGCCTGGGCGAAGGCGGCGCCATCGGCCCGCCGGCGGCGGTGATCAACGCCATCAACGACGCGCTGTCGCCGTTTGGCGTCGAGATCGACGAGATGCCCGCCACGCCGCAGCGCATCCGCGCGGCGTTGCGCGCCAAGGAACAAGCCGCATGAGCGAGAAGAGCAATATCACGCTTCATATCAACGGCCGCGCGCATGCGATCGCCGTCGAGCCGCGCCGCACGCTGGCCGACGCCATCCGCGACGACTGCGGGCAGACCGGCACCCATGTCGGCTGCGAGCACGGCGTCTGCGGCGCCTGCACGGTGCTGATCGAGGGCGAGCCGGTGCGCTCGTGTCTCATGTTCGCCGTGCAGGCGGACGGGCAAAGAGATCCGCACCGTCGAGGGCCTGGCCGACGGCGACGCGCTGCACCCGATGCAGCAGGCCTTCATGGACCATCACGGCCTGCAATGCGGCTTCTGCACGCCGGGCTTTCTGATGCTGGCGGTCGGCGTGCTGGAGCGCGAGCCCAACATCAGCGACGACGACCTGCTCGACCTGCTGTCGTCGAATCTCTGCCGCTGCACCGGCTATCAGAACATCATCAAGGCCGTGCGCGCGGGGGCGAAGGCGATGCGGGGGAAGTGATGCGAATCCAGCGATGCTAATGAAGCACGAGCGTCCTGCGATCTCCCTTCACCTCCCCCGCTTGCGGGGGAGGTCGACCGCCGGAGCGATAGCGCAGGCGGTCGGGAGGGGGAACGCATCCACGATGCTCCCCAACACCCCCTCCCCAACCCTCCCCCGCAAGCGGGGGAGGGAGCACGCCGCGACAAGCGGCGAGGCTTAGGCACAGATGGCGGCGCCGCCAAAATTCATCGGCCGCTCCGTCCCGCGTCTGGAAGACCGCCCGCTGCTGCTCGGGCAAGGGCGCTTCGCCGCCGATATCAATTTCCCCGGCCAGTGGGTGATGCGCGTGGTGCGCTCGCCCGTCGCGCACGGCAGGCTGCACGGCATCGACGCGCGCGCCGCGCTCGCTTTGCCCGGCGTGCACGCGGTATGGACCTTTGCCGACGTCGCGCACATCCCGCCCATCGGCTTCCGCCTCACCGGGCTGACCGCGCTCGAGCCCTACCGGCAAACTGCGCTCGCCAGCGACACCGTGCGCTATGTCGGCGAGCCGGTGGCCGCCGTGTTCGCAGACGATCAATATATCGCCGAGGACGCCGCCGATCTGGTCGCACTCGATATCGAGCCGCTGCCGGTCATCCTCGATGCCGCCGCGCCGCCCGGGCCCGTTCGACAGCGAGCGTAGTACCGAGGCGACCGTCATCGAAAAGAAATCCGGCGACCTAGCAGCGGCCTTTCGCGCCGCGCATCAAATCGTCGAGCTAGAACTTTCCATCGGGCGGCACAGCGGCGTCCCGATGGAGACGCGCGGCGCAATCGCGCGCTACGACGAAGCCAACGACGTGCTGGAAATGCACGGCGCCGCCAAGGTGCCGCACTGGAACCGCGACCGGCTGGCGCTCATGTTCGGACGAAAACCCGAGAGCGTTCAACTGTTTGAGGGCCATGTCGGCGGCGGCTTCGGCATCCGCGGCGAGATGTATCCGGAGGACGTGCTGGTTTGCGCGGCCGCGCTGAAATTCCGTAAAGCCCATCAAATGGATAGAGGACCGGCGCGAGCATCTGATGGCGGCCAATCACTCGCGCCAGCAGCGCCACAAAATAAGGGCGGCAATCGACGTAGAAGGGCTGATCCTCGGCATCGAGGATGAGTTCTTCCACGACAACGGCGCCTATGCGCGCACCCACGCCGCCACCGTGCCGGACCTGGCCGCCGCCATGCTGCCCGGCCCCTACCGCGTGCCGGCCTACCGCGCCGTCGGCCACATGCGGCTGACCAACAAGACGCCCTGCGGCACCTACCGCTCGCCCGGGCGCTACGAGAGCACCTTCGTGCGCGAGCGGCTGATCGACGCCATCGCCGCCAAGACCGGGCTCGACGCCATCGAGGTGCGCCGGCGCAACCTTATCCCGAAGAGCGCCATGCCCTACGATCTCGGCTTCGGCACGCTCGGCACGCATTTGATCTACAACTCGGGCGACTACGCCAGACTGATGGACAAGCTCTTGGCCGCCGCCGACTGGCCGGCGATGCAGGCCGCCTGCGCGCGCCGGCGCAGCCGCGGCGAGAAGGCCGGCTGCGGCTTTGCCATGTTCGTGGAAAAAAGCGGGCTCGGCCCGTTCGACAAGGTGCGCATCGAGGTGGCGGCGAGCGGCGCCGTCGAAGTCGTCACCGGCGTCGCCTCGATCGGGCAAGGCGTCGAGACCGCGATCGCGCAGATCGCCGCCGACACGCTCGGCGTCGACTATGCCGGCATCAAGGTGACGCACGGCCAGACCGACCGCATCGACAAGGGGCTGGGCGCCTTCGCCTCGCGCGTGACGGTGATGTGCGGGGAGGCCACGCGCATGGCCGCCGTCAAGCTGCGCGAGCGACGCGCTCGAAGCCGCCGCCGCGCTGATGCAGTGCGAGGCGGCCGCGCTCGACATCGTGGACGGCGAAATCGTGCGTGGCGACAAGCCCGGGCCATCGATGTCGCTTTCCGCGCTCGCCGCCGCGCAAGGGACCTTGAGCGCCGAAGCGGAATTCAAATCGAGCCAGATGGTCTATCCTTACGGCGCGCATGTCGTGCAGCTTAGCGTTGACGCCGAAACCGGCGGCGTCACCATCGAGCGCTATCTGGTCGCTTACGACATCGGCAAGGCGGTCAACCCGCGCCTGGTCGAGGGCCAGATCGTGGGCGGCATGGCGCAAGGCTTAGGGGGGGCGCTCTATGAGGAGTTCCTCTACGGCGAGAACGGCGAGCCGCTGTCGGTCACCTTCGCCGATTACCTGATGCCGACCGCGCGCGAAGTGCCCGACGTGCAAGTGATGGTGACCGAGGACGCGCCCTCCCCGCTCAATACGCTGGGGGTGAAGGGCGCCGGCGAAGGCGGCATCACGCCGGTGGGCGCGGCCATCGCCTCGGCCATCGACGACGCGATCGAGAGGCCGGGCGCGGTGACGCAATTGCCGGTGACGCCGCAAAGGTTGAAGGCGTTGATCGCGGCGGGGTGACGCCGGTTCGCCGATTCACCTGATTTTAATAAGTATGGCCGAAGATCAAGTGCAATTGCAGCGTATCGAGTAATCACGATGGACCGTCGCGACAAAACGCTCCTGGACAAGCAATTGTGGGGCGTCAATCCGAATCCGCCCAGCCTGATCGGTTTGGCCCTCGTCGCGGTATTCATGGGCGGTATCGCTATCGGATCTTTTCTGTTTGCCCGCGAATACAGGCAGGCCCGCGCGATTTCGAACGACGTCACAGGATCGATTTCAGCGCAAAAGCATCGCGCAAAGGCTCCGGCTTCAAAGACCGAACACAAAGCCAACGCGCCGCTCAACTGATCCTCACTTTTGCCGCGAACGTCTTGGGTCGTCAGCGGACATGGCGCCCTTTAGCGGCGATATCCGCTATCAAGGGTAAAGTCGGCACTGCAAGCAGTTCACCGCGCGACTTCCGCGACGTATTGGACGCCTTCGACTTTATTGTTGCGATGGCGTTGTGATCGGAAGCGGTTGTCAGGTCGCGTACTCATAAATTTGGTTCTGTGAGCGCAACTCGCTGAATGTCCGCTTCGCTCCGAAAACGACCAATTTACCGCGTCGCCGCGAAATGACGCGAAGGGCCATTAGCTGAAATCACAGAAGCGCGTTTGACGCTATAGCGTAGAGACGCCCGAATAGGATTAATCTCTAAGCAGACGCAATTTCAAATTTGCGGGATGCCGCTTGCGGCTCCGACGGTCTAGACGACCACAAACCTAATAGCCCGGGCAATTGCCCGGGCTCGTAGTTCGATTCGCCTTCCTGCGGGCCGCGACTTAACCACGCGAATTCATTGGCTATCAAGGACTTTGGGCGGCTCCAAATCGATAATTGATACCCAAGCGGATAATTTCGTCGGTAAAATTGAAGGAAGCGAACGTAAAATTTGGAGTGCTACCGATGTTGCCACCACCGATCGAACCAAGATCGATGTGAAGGTACTCGATCTTCCACGTCCAATTGCTCATTCCTACCGCACCCTCGATTCCGGCGCCCAGGACCCAACCGAGCTTGGTCTTAGAATAACTAAAGGGCGTGACATATGTCACGTTAGCACCGCTCGATTGCTGTTCAAGGTACAAGGTGTTGGTGCCCGAAACCGTCACGTGGCCGTAGGCGAGGCCGCCAGTGCCGTAAAACAGCATACCATTCCACAGCGTGCCCACGCGGCCGCGAGCCGTGCCGAACCAGGTCAGCTTTGCGGTGACGTCTAGGGTGTCCGAAAAGATGCAAGTCGTGGCACCGCAGGGAAAATTAAACTGTCCGTTGAAACTCCCGCTCCCGGAATCCTTTTGACCGGACCATTGAAAATCAGTTTCAAAGCCCGCAAGCCAACCTGGTGCGAATTGCCAATTATATCCGAATTGGCCGCCGGCGATGACACCACTGGGATTCAACGCATCGGTAACAGCGGTGCCACCCGGAAAGGGAAAACCAGAGCCTCCAATCGAAGTCGCCCATGGCGCGACTATGGATTCGGCAGTGTCAGCGTTGCCCCAGCTGTAGCCAACATTCGCGCCGACATAGAAACCGGTCCAGGAAATGGCATTTTGCGCGCTGGCGGTCTGCACGGCCCCCAAACTCAGCGCCGTGCTGGCCAGAATGGCAAACTTGCTACGGTACATGGATACCCCCCGCGGAACGCAACGTCCGCACGAAACTAGGTTTCTAACGCCCGGTTTTCAGGTGCAATTTATCTGAATTGTGGACTTGGGTAGAGGGATTGTGATTCAATTTCGAGTTATTGCCGAATTTTGGTGACGAGCGGGATCAGGCGGCGGCGGTTTGAGCTTGCGATCTGACGTCCTCGATTTCGTCGTTGAACTTTACTCCGAGGTGACTTTTGGCACTGGTCGTGACCGCGCGACGATGCCAGCTTTTCTCGGCGGCCTGTGCGAGCTTGAAGATCATGGCGAGCGCGGTCTTGTTGGAGACTCTCTCGATCGGCCGTTCGAGCGACGGTCGCGACGTGCTCTCGATCGGGTTTGACGTGCGTAGATGCTTCCAGTGCTCGGCAGGGAAGTCATAGAAGGCGAGCAGGGGTTCGCGGTCTTGCTGAGGCCTCGACCGCCTTGTCGTCTTGACGCCTGCTTCGATGAAGCCATCGATGCGCCTCGGCTCCGTCTGGTCGGCGCCACAGATGTCTTGAGACACGCTTGGCCTTTGCTTGCAGGCTCTTTGGCAGCTTGTTCAAGACATTCGCCGTCTTGTGCACCCAGCGCGTTGCCGCGCGTCTTCGGCCATACCTCATCGATCGCCTTCCAGAAGCCGAGCGCCCCGTCGGCGACAGCGACTGCGGGGAGATCGTCAGGCCGTGCCGCTTGAGATCGAGCAGCGCTCCTTCCAGGATTGCGCCTCTCGCGGATGCCGTCGGCAAGCCCAACGAGTTCCTTCTTGCCTTCGGCGGTGGCGCCGATGATCACCATTAGACACTGCGCGTCATCTTCGAGCCGGGCCTGGACGTAGATGCCATCGGCCCAGACGTAGACATACCGCTTGGCGGACAGGTCGCGGTCGCGCCAGCGGGCGTGCTCGTCGACCCAGGCCTCTTTCAGGCGCGCATGCTCGATGCCGATAGCCACCGGCGTCCTGGCCGAGCAACGCTGCCAGCGCCTCCCCGAAGTCCCCGGTCGAGACGCCTTTCAAGTAGAGGATCGGGATCAGCACTTCGAGGCTCTTCGTGCGCCGCGCGTAAGGTGGCAGAATGCTCGGGCTGAACCGAATCCGCCCGCCCCCGGCGGCCTCGCGGTCGCGCACCCGGGGCTGGCGCACGGCCACCGGCCCAATGCCGGTCATGATCTCGCGCTCGGGCAGATGCCCGTGGCGCACGACGCGCTGGCGGCCCGTCTCGGTCTGAGATCGGCGTATCGCCCGAGGAAGTCGGCGACCTCCGTCTCGACGGCCTGCGTGAGCAGGGTACGTGCCCCGTTGCGCAAAATCTCGGTGAGCAAATCGGTGAAAGTCCCTGGCTGAGCGAGCTTGATCACGTTAGTGTCGGTCACGGCGTATCACTCCTTCAGTGGAGAAGTGGAGGCGTTGAACACCCCCACGATACGCCGCCTTACCCCTTCATGCCGTCACCAACTTCCGCACATAGTCTCAATTTCGCAATATCCCCAGTAGTGATTTTTTTACAACGGGCCCATCCCGGTCATATTTTGCTTATGTTTCCGGTATTTTCGGCAGAGTGCGGGCAACAATCATGCCCCCAACGCCCGTGTCAGGCCGTTTTCCGAGGGCCGCGCGGGTCAGCTTCGCCTCAGGCAACCGCTATAAATTCCGCATGAACTCCCGATAGGGCGCGGCGCACCCGCGATCATGGGCGAGCGCCGGCATCGCCTCGTCACCGACGCCGAGGCCGCACAGCTCAGCCGCCTGGCGCCGCGCGGCGGCGGGATCGGCGATCATGCTTTCGTAGCTCACAATTTTTGATATGCCCGGCAGCTTTTCGACCGTCAGATCGATCATCTCATTGTACCAGGCTAAATAGCCGCTGATCGACTTCAGGTCGTAGGCATAGGAATTTCCCCGCGCATATTTCGTCATAAAAATCCGCCAGGCGACATCGTCCCAATCGCGCTTCACTAGGAGAAAACGCACGTTTGGAATCGACCTTGCGACAATGGCGGCATCGTGGATGCGGTTCGGCAACGTGCTGGTGAATACCCGCGCCGCTTCCGACCGCCGCGACACGTCTTCGAGGTAGGCTTCGCGAAACGCCGGCAGCAAGGCCGGCGGCAGGTCTTCCAAATGATTCGTCGCAGGAATTGCGGCGGCCTGGAAAGTGCGAAGCACGGCGCGTTCCACGGCGGGGACTTCGCAGCCGGACTTGACTCCGTCCAATGAGCCGACCAGCCGCTCCAATGAGGTCTTGCCGGAGCGCGACGGGCCGATAATAAAAAGCGACATCGGCGCCTGGCCACCGGGTGCGATCGTTGGCAACGATGTGCTGCAAAGCCGGGCCAGACTTTTTTCCCGTCGCGCGTTGTCCGTCTTCAGGTCCGTCTGAGCTGCGGCGGCCAGGGGCCGGTTCGCTGCCACAAGCTGTTGCCAGGCCTCCGCATGGCGGCCCAGCCGGTCCAGTGCCGCGGCGCGTGCGAATGCGAAAGTGCTCTTGAACTCCGCGTCCGGCTCGCTTTGAGCGAAGGCCAAGCGATCCAATGCACCCAGCACCTCGATACTGTCCGTGATCGGCGGCAGCGTCGTCATGGCGTGTAGCAGGTTGAGCGAGCGGCGCCCCCGCTTATACGCGTCATCGAGCACTCTCGCCGCCTCAGCAGATTGACCACGAGCCGACAGACATATCGCCAAACCGATGGCCGCGGATTCCAAACCCGGATCGAGAGTCAAGGCCTGCCGATAAGCCTGTTGCGCGACTTCATAATCGCACTCTTCGCGGCGAATTTCGCCGAGGGATGCGAAAATGCTGGCATCCTGCGGTCGGATAGCCAACGCTCGAGCGAGTGTTTCAGCGGCCATCTCGCTCGCGCCGAGCCGTAGATAAGCCAGGCTCAAGGCCGTGAGCGTCATCCAGTTTTTTGGATTGAGCATCGAAGCACGAACCAGACAGTCTAGCGCGCGCTCGAAGTTGCGCTTATCCAGATAAACGAGACCGAGCGTGTGCAAAGCCGCGACATAACCAGGATGGCGACGTACCAGCGTAAAGCAGATCGTCTCCGCCCGATCGAGCTTGCCTTGCTGGCGCAGCCGGTCCGCCTCTTCCAATTGATCGCGTGGCTGCTGCGCAGGCCGCGACCGTCCTGACGATGGTGGCGCGCTGGTAGGTGGTGACACGTTTATTCACCTTCAGGCATTTGCGGACGGAAGCGAGCTTTGCGCAAGGGTCGCGAATTTGCGCCAAAAAATCAAATTGTTGCGTACAGCGGCACCGGAGCAAGCCCAATCGTTGAGGGGCGAATTGCGTCAATCGCTCGGATGGACGCGCCTTAATTCAGCTAGGGATCTACTGCAATAGTGAACGAAATGAGCGAGATGTCCGCTATTGGGTGCCGGCTCAACCGATCGATGCAACACAGGCGTTAAATCTCTCTGCTGGTGTTTCGAATCCCAATGTCTCGCGTGGTCGTTCGTTGAGCTGACGCGCGACTTTGTTCAGATGGGCTTGCGAGTGCACCGAGAGGTCGGTTCCCTTCGGAAAGTACTGTCTCAGCAGACCATTGGTGTTCTCGTTCGACCCGCGCTGCCAGGGGCTTTGCGGATCGCAGAAGTAAACGTCGATGTTGGTCGCCAGCGAGAATTGTCGATGATCCGTAAGTTCCTTGCCCCGGTCCCAGGTCAGCGATTTGTATAGCTCACTCGGTAGCTTTTTCGCCTGCTTGATGAGCGCGGATACCACCGTCTGGGTGTCTTTATTGGGCACCTTTGCCAACATTACGTAACGCGTGTGACGTTCGACCAAGGTCGCGATGTAACTGTTCTTCGACCCGGACAACAGATCGCCTTCCCAATGACCGGGGACCGCCCGATCTTCAACCGCTGCCGGTCGTTCACGGATCGAGACGATATCTTTGATCTGCCCCCGTCCATCGCCATTGAGACCCGCTCGCTTCGATCGACGGATGGTCCGCCTCGATCGAAGATAGCCGAGCAGCTCCTTCTTAAGTACCCCGCGGGCTTGAACAACAGACTGCGATAGATCGTCTCGTGGGACACGCGATAATTCTCATCGTCAGGATGCGATCTCTTGAGCCAGCCGGCGACCTGCTCGGGCGACCAATTCAGTCTGAGCTTGCTGGCCACCGACCGTCGCAGCCACGGACTGTTCGCCAACTTGCAACGTTTCGGGCGACGAACTCGGGCCCAGGCATTCTCGTCAGCCAGCGCAGCTCGGTATCCATCATAGCCGCCATTGCGATTAAGTTCTCGGCTAACCGTCGAGGCCGAGCGGCCCAGCAACCGAGCCATCAATCGGCACGATTGATGCGCCGCAATCCCTCTGGATATTTCCTCGCGTTCGGCCAGCGTCAGTGCCAATCGCGAACGACGCCGTGGCGAGGGCCGAATCCCACCGTGCGGCGCCACTTGGTGATAAATAGACGATGATGGCTTACCAAACGCTCGCCCAATCGCTTTGAGCGACTCCCCCCGCTGCCAGCGATCCCACAACTCCGTCTTCTCTGCCGCAGTGAATCCTCGACGAAATCTCTGATCCATCGTCACACTCCATCTTTTATGGTCAAGATAGAGTGTGCGTCGACCGGGAGACCCGGTCATTTTCGACCGAGGCGCGGCCAGCATCAATCAGACTATGGCTGCGCGTTAATGAGTCCGCGCCCTAGCACTACTTTGGCAGATTGTTGGATTTGGGCGTTTTATTAGGATTCCCGAATCGATTTTTCAATGATTCATGGGTGGTCGGCTCTTGGAGGGCTGACCATGGCGGAATGGGAAGAAGAACTCGAACGCTGGCTGAAGCCTTTCCTGGATCGGTTGGGTCATAAGACCCGACAGCGGATGTGTCCGCTGTACGTTGCGGGATTAATCGGTCCCGGCGACCGCAAAAGCGTTCAGCCGATGGCGGAACGCGTTGCATCGGGCAACTACGATCAGCTGCACCATTTCATCGCCGATGGTGTTTGGGACGCGACACCGCTGGAATCGGAACTCTTCAACCAGGCGGACCGGCTTGTCGGCGGCAAGGATGCCGTGCTGGTTATTGACGACACGGCAATGCCGAAGAAGGGCGAGCGCTCGGTTGGTGTCGCGGCCCAATATGCGTCGGCTCTTGGCAAAACGGCAAATTGCCAGACGCTGGTGTCATTGACACTTGCGCGCGGCGAAGTGCCGGTGATGGTCGCGTTGCGTCTCTTTCTGCCTGAGAGTTGGACAAGCGACGTGCCTCGATTGAAGCGCGCCCGCGTACCGGTCGAATACCGAACGCCACGATCCAAGCCGGAAATTGCTTTGGCTGAGATTGACCGCGCGATCTCAGCCAACGTGCGCTTTGGGTGTGTGCTGGCGGATGCAGGATACGGGCTCAGCGCGCCGTTTCGACAGGGGCTAACGGCACGCGGATTGGCTTGGGCGGTCGGCATCCCTCGACATCTCAAGGTTTATCCGGTTGATGTGCAGCTCATCTGGCCGGTTACCAAAGTTCGAGGTCGACCTCGAAAGCACCACGTGCCAGATATTTTATCGATCGCGGCCGAAGACATGCTGGCCAGCGCCAAGTGGAAATCCGTGAGTTGGCGCAGCGGGACGAAGGGTCGGCTGAAAGCCCGATTTGTTGCTGTCCGTGTCCGCACCGCCGACGGACCTCCGCAGCGGATATGGGATAAGGGTCAGCAGCATCTCCCAGGCGACGAAGCGTGGCTCATTGGCGAGCAGCGCGCCTCGGGCGAGAAGAAATACTATCTTGCTAACCTGCCCGCAGCGGCAGATCTGCGCACACTGGCCGCTACCATCAAGGCACGATGGATTTGCGAGCAGGCGCATCAGCAGTTGAAAGAGGAGCTTGGACTCGATCACTTCGAAGGGCGTTCGTGGCAAGGTCTTCATCGTCACGCCCTGATGACTATGATTGCCTACGCCTTCCTGCAACACCGCCGCCTCGCACACGCGGGGCGGAAAAAAAGAATCAACGGGCCTCCGCCTCAACCAACCATGCCCGCTGTACGTCACGCCATCGTTGATCTCATCCTTCGGCCACCGTCTCAGCGGTGTCCGCACTGCAGAAAACAAATCCTTGAAAAACCGTGGCGCAAACAGATTCTGCCAAAGTAGTGCTAGCGGCCCGGCTTCGCGAAGCTTTATGACGCAACGAATTTATGGGGACTTAGCAAAGGCTGTACGAGCCCTTGACTATGAAGCACCGACTAGCCAGGCTCATAAGCCGAAGGTCGTAGGTTCAAACCCTACCCCGGCGGCCAGCCAACGCCGTCAAGCCAATGACTTGGCGTGGCGCATGCGATAGCAAAAACCAGCAATGACAGCGTCATGCCGGTGACACCTAATCTGCCGACCCCCGACTTTACGTTTGACCCTAATATACCGGGGTCATGCGTTGCCGGCATAAGGCCTTACCGCAACGTCGCATATCGAACTCGACACTGAAACGGCTTCCAGCAAGTTCGTCGTCCACAATTATGGACACGGCGGTGCCGGCATTACCCTGAGCTGGGGATGCGCCGCCAAAGTCCGTGACATCGTTCAGAAGCGCCTGGTCGTTTCGCACGACAATACCGCTGCCGTCCTCGGGGCCGGCGTGATGGGCATGACCGCCGCAACGCTGCTACTCGACCTCGGTCTCACCGTCACGATCTATTCCGACCGCAAACCCATGGAGACCACGTCATCCAAAGCCGGGGGACAATGGGCTGTATCCGTCGTGGAATTTCAGGGCAAAGAGAAGGAGCTAGGCGAGATTGTTAAGACCGCTTACACGACATTCAAGGACAGCATCGGAAAGGGCTTCGGCGTATCGGAACAACCGAACTTTACGGCCGCACGATCGCACAATCTCGACATCGTCCTGAAGTTGGCACCGGGGCTCATTCCGCAGCCGGTCAAGCTGCCGCGGTTGCCGTTCGAGGGCCACACTAAATCCGGCTGGAAATATCAAACACTGCTCATCGAGCCGCCGATTTTTCTTGCTCGACTTGAAGCTGACTTGCGAGCGCGTGGTGCCGTTTTCGTACAAAAGAAATTTGCCAGTAGATCGGACGTCCTGACGTCTTTAGACGAGAATATTCTCATCAATTGCACCGGTCTGGGCGCGATGACGCTATGGAACGATCCAAAGATGGTTCCTATCAAAGGCCAATTGGCCTTGCTGCCGGCGCAACCCAACCTGCAATATCTTTACGGCCAGGACGGCTACATGTTTCCGCGCGCCGATCATGTCGTCATTGGCGGAACTTTTGAGGTCGGGGTCAACAATGAGTTCGATCGACAAGCATGTTTGCCAAGGACTTGTCGATCACATCAAATCGCTATTCGGAAAAGCGCCGAAAAAGCCGCTTTCCGATATCCACATTCATCATCCTCAAAATGCGCCGATCGTAAATCCGGCCATGCCGAGCGCGTGAATTTCCGACGGACGACGGCCTTGTTCGTGGATGAACCGTGCCTCCTGCTGTCGTCGTTCAAGAAAGCCTTACGCAAGTTCGCGCGCGATAGACTTGAGCTTGGGAGGAACGTGCCATGGCCGAACAGAGCAAAGCCCGCGTCGTTTTGGTGACCGGCGCCGCCGGCGGGCTCGGCAGCGTGATGACGAAAGCCTTGCTGGAGGCCGGTCACGCGGTCGCCGGCGTCGACCGCAGCGGCGCGGGGCTCGACAAGCTGGCCGCGGCCGTCGCGCCGCAGCGCGAGCGCTTCTTGCCGGTCGCCGCCGAGCTCTCCGATATCGCGCAATGCGAAGGCGCGGTGGCGAAGACCGTGGCGCGTTTCGGCCGGCTGGAAGGCATCATCAACAATGCCGGCATCGGCATGAGCGAGATCCGCCCCGACGCCGAGAAGAACCATCCCGGCATCGAGGAATTGACCGCCGAAATATGGGACCGCTTCTTCGCCGTCAATGTGCGCGCGCCCATGCTGATCGCGCGCGCCGCGCTGCCGCATATGCGCGAGCGCAGCTGGGGCCGCATCGTCAACAACACCACCAGCTACCGCACCATGCTGCGCGTGCTGCCCTACGGCGCCGTCAAGGCGGCGCTGGAATCGATATCGGCGGTGTGGGCCGAGGAGTTGAAAGGCGCCGGGGTCACGGTCAACGTGCTGGTGCCGGGCGGGCCGACCGACACGCCGTTCATTTCCGATTCCGCCGGCTGGAACCGCGCCGAGATGCTCAAGCCTGCGATCATGGCCGCACCCGCGGTCTGGCTGATGTCGGATGCATCGAACGCCTTCACCGGCCGGCGCATCACGGCGGCGGAGTGGGACAGCGCGCTGCCGCCGGCGGAAGCCGCGCGCAAGGCCAGCCGCGGCATCGGCTGGCCGGAACTGGCGGCGCAGACGGCGTGGTGGCCGAAGGGCAATCCTTAGAGCAAGTCGTTTCAATTTGATCGGACCGTGCCACGAACTCGCTTCACCTCTCCCTTAGGGAGAGGTCGGCACGCGAAGCGTGCCGGGTGAGGGGTTATGGCTTATCGAGAGTCACGATCCCCCTCACCCCAGCCCTCTCCCCAGTCGAAGTCGGATATATCCGACTTCGACCGCTCTAATATTGCCCGAACTCGGGTAAACCCGAGTTCGGGTCGGGAGAGGGGGCGCGCCGTACGTGCGGCAGTTTCCACACGAGACAATGAAGTTCCAAGAAACCGCTCAGCCGAGCTTCTTCAACAGCCGCGTCACCAGGCGCCGCTCCTCGTCGGTCAGCGGCGCCAGCGTATCGGCGGTGATGCGGCCGGCGACCTTCATGGCCACCTCGGTCACTTCGCGGCCGCGCTTGGTCAGCGCCACCGCGCGCCGGCGGCGGTCCTTCGGATCGGCGAGCGCAGTGACGAAGCCGCGCCCGCTCAGTCGGTCGACCACGCCCTTGATGGTGGCGGCGTCGAGAAAGATCAGACGGCCGAGATGGTTCTGCGAGCAGGGGCCCACCTCGTAGAGCTTGGCGAGCGCGGCGAACTGGGTCTGCGTCAGCCCCTCGACCATCTGCGACATGAAGATCGCGGTGTGGCGCTGCATGGCGACCCGCATCAGGAAGCCGGCCTGCTGGTCGAGCAGGTAGCGGCCCGGCTCGGGCGCCTCCTCCGCCGGGGCGACAACTTTTAGTTTATCGGGTGGCATTGAGAAATCATGACCGGGATTGCGGGTGGGCGAAAGCCCAAATTCGCGGCCCTGGCCCGCCATGACCGCAACGGGAATTCGCGTATAGGTTGCGTCCGGTTGTAGCGGTCAGCCGCGCGGCTTGTCGCGGAAGCGGTCCATCAGCGGCTTGTCCTGGCCGCCGTCGATCTCGATCATGGTGCCGTTGACCATGGTCATCAGCGGCGAGGCCAGCATGACGACGAGGTTGGCCACCTCGTCCACCTCGGCGATGCGACCCATGGGGATCGACGCGGGCGCCAGCTGGTCGGCCTGCTCGCGCGGGATCTTCATGTCGCGCGCCATGGCGTCGACCAGCCCGGCCCAGCGCTCGGTGCGCACCGGGCCGGGGTTCACCGCGACGAAGCTGATATTGTCCTTGCCGTATTGCCCGGCGAGCGAGAGCGTCAGGTTCTGCCCGGCCGCGTTGGCGGCGCCCGGGCAGATTTCCCAATAGGACGGCTTGACGCCGTCATTGCCGATCAAATTGACCACGCGGCCGCCGCCCTGCTTGACCATGAGCGGCAGCACGTAGCGCAGGCAGCGCACATAGCCCATGAACTTGAGCTGCAGGCCCTTGTCCCAATCGTCCTCGGTCAGATGCTCGATGACGCCGCCGGCGGCCGAGCCGGCATTGTTGACCATGATGTCGACGCGGCCGAGCGCTTCGTGGCCCTTTGCGATGAAGCTCTTGGCGTCGGCGTCTTTGCGCAGATCGGCGGGGATGGCTACAACTTTACGGCCGGTTTCCTTCTCGATCGCGCGGGCGGTTTCTTCCAGCGGCCCCATGCGGCGCGCGCAGATGGCGACGTCGACGCCCTCCTTGGCAAGCGCCAGCGCGATGCCCTTGCCGATGCCTTCCGAGCCGCCGGTCACCAGCGCGGTCTTGCCTTTGAGCTTCAAGTCCATCGCAAATCTCCCCCCGTTCGTTATGCTTTATGCGCCAGCCATCGGCCGGCTTCCGACGACGCGATCAGCTCGGCGAGCGCGGCGTTGAATAGCGCCGGCTCTTCCGAGGGCACGTTGTGGCCGGTGCGCGGGATCACCAAGAGCCCGGCGGTCGGCGCGGTGCGCTTCAAGAACACGCTGCCGTCGATGCAAGGGCCATCCTCGTCGCCGACGATCACCAGCAGCGGCACCGAAAAGCGCTTGAGCTGATCTTGCATTTCCCACAGCGTCGGGCGCTTGAGCTGCAGGTTGAACATGGTCTGCGCGTGGCCGAGCGAGGAATGCTCGGCCAGCATGGCAGCGAATTCGGCGTAGCCGCGCGGGTCCTTGTGCTTGAGCGCCTGCCGCATGGGCGCGTCGGCATATTTGGCGGCGGCTTGCGCCATCGGCTCCTCGGCGAACATCTTGCCGGTCTCGGCGGCCAGCGCCTTCATGGCCTCGCGCTGTTTCAAGTCCGGCGTCGAGCCCCAGCCGCAGCCGGCCGCCACCACCGAGATGCAGCGCGCGGGCGAATTGATGGCGACATGCAGCGCGGTGTAGGCGCCCATGGAATGGCCGACGATGTGCGCGCGCTCGATCTTGAGCGCGTCCATGCAGCGCGATGACGTCGTCGCGGAAGATGTCCTGGCTGTAGCGCGCGCCGTCTTCCGGCACGTCGGAGGGCGGATAGCCGCGCTGGCTGAAGGTGACGCAGCGGTGGGCGCGCGAGAAGTGGCGCATCTGCGCCTCGAAGCTGCGCCAGTCGCCGGCATATTCGTGCACGAAGACGACCGCGCTGCCGCTGCCCGCCTCCTCGTAATAAAGCCGGACGCCGTCGCGCGCGCTGATGTGCGGCATTGGCCTTCGACCCCCAGCCCAGGGAGCAATTATTTGCACGCAAATGAAAGCGGGGTAAAGTCGGGGTGCTTGGGTGCGCGCACCCAAGACGACCTCAGCTCTTTGCCTGCCCAAAACAAAAGCAGCACTAGAGATTGCGGTTTTCGACCGGAACCGGCCCAATGCGCCGCGACTAGGGCGGCCGAAACCAAAAAGCCACCAGGGGAGAACTCATGTTCAAGATTACTCGACGCGGCCTCGCCGCATGGGCGGCAGCTTTTGCGATTGCCTTTGCCGGCGCCTTCGCGCAGACGGCGCAGGCGCAAGACAAGCCGACCATCAAAGTCTCCAGCCTCACGCTGCCGGTGTTCAACCCGCTGGTGTGGAACATCATGAAGGCGCGCCACTTCGACACTAAGCACGGCTTCAATCTGGAGATCCACGCCTATCCCTCGATCTCGTCCTTCTACGCGGCCTTCGCCACCGGCGAAACCGACGTGGTGATCGGCGGGCCGACCGTCTATCAGAAGCTCTATCAGCAGGGCGTGCCGCTGCGCATCATCGGCTCCGGCTTCACGCTCGGCGACCTGGTGATCTTCGCCAAGGATCCCAAGATCAAGTCGCTGGCCGATCTCAAGGGCAAGCAACTCGCCATCGACATGGGCGGCTCGCAGTACCAGATGGTCAAGATCTACTGCGCCGCCAAGGGCATCGACCTCGGCAAGGACATCACCGTGGTGAACGCCAATTTCGCGGTGGCGCGCGCGCAGCTGGAAGCGAGCCGTGTCGACGCCGCGCTGGTGATCGAGCCGCTGGCCAGCATCATCAACAAGCAGCGCCCGACCTGGCACGTCGTCTTCAACGGCGCGCAGGGCTGGAAGGAAATCACTGGCGAAAGCGGCTGGGAGATCGTGCCCGCCATGCGCGCCGAGCTGATCAAGAAGCATCCCGACGCGCCCAAGATGATGATCGCGGCACTGCAGGACGTCGCCAACGTCATGCATCATGAGACCGCGGCCGGCGACAAGATCGCGGTCGAGACCACCAAGCTGCCGCCGGGCATCCTCACCGCCGCGGTCAAAAGCGGCCGGCTGCAGTTCATCGTCAAGCCGGCCTCCGACCCCGCCACCCACAAGTCGATCAAGGACATGATGGAGCGGGCGGTGAAGGCCGGCTTCTATCCCAAGATGCCGGACGACAAGATCTTCTACACCCAGTAAGCGACAATGGCACTTGAGGAGCATCGCGAGTCTGCCCCGGTTCTCAACTTTCCGCGGCAGACTCTCGTCTCCCTGCTGGTCTTCGCCGTCGTCTGGGAGACGCTGTCGCATGTCGCGCCGTATCTGGGGATTCCGCCCTTCGCGATCCCCAGCTTCGTGACGATCGCCAAAAGCATCACCCACGTCACGCCGATCGACATCGTGGTCACGCTGGCGCGCGTGATCGGCGCGCTCATCGTGTCCTTCGTGCTGGGCGTGACGCTGGCGATGGCGATGTACCGCTCGGAATCGCTCGACAACTACCTGCACCCCATGATCCGCATATTGATGGCGGTGCCGGTGGTGTCGTGGATTCTGTTCGCGGTCTTATGGTTTCCGGGCGTGGAGTTCCGCATCGGCTTCGTGCTGGTGGTGGTGTGCGGCCCGGTTTTCCTGGTCGATTCGCTCACCAAGCGCGGGGTGCCGCCGAGCTGCGCAGCATGATGCAGTCGTTCCGCCGACCCGCTGCAATATTTCCGCAAGCTGATCCTGCCGGCCATCGTGCCGACGCTGTTCACCAGCTGGAAGGTCAATATCAGCCTGGCGATCCGCGTGGTCACCATCGCCGAGCAGTCGGAGCGGTCACCGGCATCGGCCATCAGCTCTCGGTGGCCGAGGAACTGTTCTCGGTGTCCGACGTGTTCGCCTGGACCGTGATCCTGGTGGTGCTGCTGTTCCTGCTCGAGGGGCTGGTGGCGCGGGTCGAAGCGCGCATGTTGCGGTGGCGGGCATGAGCGTGGCGCAAAACGGCGGGCCGCCGCCGATCGAAGTGCGGGCCTTGCGCAAGGTGTTCCGGCAGGCGACTTCCGGCCAGTCGGTGGTGGCGATCGACCGGCTCGATCTCACCATTGCGCCGCGCGAAGTGGTGGCGATCGTCGGTCAGACCGGCTGCGGCAAGTCGACCTTCTTCGATTTGATGATCGGGCTGGAGGCGCCGACCGAAGGAAGCTTGCGCATCGGCGACAAGAGCCCGCATGCCGACTTCGATTTCTTCCGCGGTAGGATTGCCACGGTGTTCCAGCAGGATCGCCTGCTGCCCTGGCGCTCGGCGCTCGACAACGCCAAGCTGCCGCTCGAGCTGATCGGCCTGCCGGAGGACGAGCAACGCGAGCGGGCGCTGACTTGGCTCAACCGCCTGGGCCTCGGCAGTTTCACCAACGCCTATCCGCATGAGCTTTCCGGCGGCATGCGCCAGCGCGTGGCGATCGCGCGCGCCTTCGCGGTGCAGCCGGACATCATGCTGGCCGACGAGGCCTTCGGCCATCTCGACGAGGTGACGGCGGCCGAATTGCGCGACACATTCCTGGCGCTGGCGCGCGAAAGCGGCTCGACCGCGATCCTGATCACGCACCAACTGGAAGAGGCGATCGGCGTCGGCGACCGCATCGTGGTGTTCGGCAAGTCGGCGAAGCTGCTCGCAGACATTCACGTCGCACAATGGCCGGCGAGCGAGTATGGCGCGCTGCGCGAGGCGATCCAGGCGAAGTCAGGGCAACAGCCCGGACTTTCTGCTGACGCGCTAGCTCCGCAATATCGCCTTGGCCGCGTCGCCGACGGCCTCGACCGCCATGTCGGTGTCGAGGAAGCACAAGATGCGGCAGGGGCAGCTCTCCAGCCCCTCGTAGCGCCAGGGGAAGGCGCCGATCAGGCAGCGCTGGCCCAGCACCAATTCGACGTCGCCGCCGATATTCTCGGCGTGCAGCAGGCCCTCCTGGAACGCCCAAGAGTGGAACGGGAACATGTCCTGGCGCACAGCGGCGGCCGGACTTCTTGTGGGTGTATTCGAAGCTGCCGAAGAACTCCGCCGGCGTCTTGCCGTGCTTCTTCGCGAACTCGGCGGCGAGATCGGGCCGCATGGTGCGGATCGAGGTGTTCATGGCGTGGTCGCAGGAGCCGGTGTCCATGCCCCACCACTTGATCTTCTTCTCCAGCATCCAATGCAGCGTGTCGAGGTTGGGGCCGGGGTGGTAGCAGAAGTACTTGACCAGATCCTGCCGCGGGCGGCCTTCGTAATGGCGGTGCCAGCCGGTGTGCAAGATGAGAATGTCGCCTTCGCGGATATCGGCGCCGGCCGATTCCAGAATTTCCGGCGTGATCACCGCCCAGTCGTGCATGGCGCCGGAAATGTCGACCACCACGCCGGGGCTGACCAGGTAATCGAGCGGCAGATGCGCCATGTCGCCGTCGCGGTTGTCGGTCGCGTGCATGGCGCCGTCGAAATGCGTGCCGACATGCAGCGCGGTGTCGATGCGCTGCGCCACGATCATCTGGGTCTGCAGGTTCTGCGCGTAATACATCTTGTTGCCGGCATAGCCGACCCAGCCGGGCGTGTGCACATTCATGACGTGGGAGAGATCGACGATCTTCATCGCGGGCGTCCTCCGGCAATGAAGTCGATCATATCAGGCCGCGCAGCGCCAGCCGCGCGCCGAGCAGCAATAGCGCGATGAAAAACCACAGGCGGAAGGTCTCCGGCGAAATCCGCCCACGCAGCAATTGGCCGAGCGGCATGCCGAGAAGCGCGGCGCCCAGCGCCACCAGCGCCGGCCAGGCGAGCGTCACGTTCAATTCGCCCAGCGCGTAGAGCGCCACGCCGAGCGCCGCGGTGGCGACGGTGAACGACAGGCCGAGCGCCTGCACCAGCCGGTCGCGCTGCAGGCCCAACGCGTTGATGTAGAACACGGTCGGAATGGCGAACATGCCGGTTGCCACCGCAATGACGCCGGTCGTCATGCCCGACAGCAACCCGACCCAGCCTTGCGCGCGCACCGGCACCGAGAAATGCACCTTGGCGAGGCCGAGCGCGGCATAGGCGGCGAGCACCAGGCCGAGCCAGCGGGTCGCCTGCTCGCCGTTGCCGCGCGGCAGCGCAAGCGCGCCGATCAAAGTGCCGATGCACAGCCCCAAGAACATCGGCCACAGGCGGCGCAGCAATTCGCGCATGGCGCCGCCGGCGAGACCCTGCCAGACATTGGTGGCGAAGGACGGCACGATCAGGATGGCGGCGGCCTGCGCCGGCGTCACCAAAAGTCCGAGCAGGCCGAGCGCCACCGCCGGCAGGCCCATGCCGATCACGCCTTTGACGTAGCCGGCGGCGAGGTAAGCGCCGGCAACCGCCGCCAGGAAATTGATGTCCACCCGCGCCGTCTCCCGCGAACGCGGCGGACCATGCGTGATCGCCTCCATCGCCACAATGCGTAAAGCCGCAACTCAGGCTTCAATTTTAGCGAAGCCGCTTCATTGCCGCGCGGTTCGGTGCCATACTTTTCGCGGAAGGGGTGCCGGGCATGGATGTCTACGTTGCCAAGATCTCCGAGTTTCCCGACGGCGAGCGCCGCATCGTGGCCCATGGCGGCCGCGAGATCGGCGTGTTCCATTGGCAGGGCGCCTTCTACGCCTATGAAAATCTCTGCCTGCATCAGGGCGGGCCGGCCTGCGAAGGCGTCTTGATGCACAAGGTCGAGGATGTGCTCGGGCCCGACCGCACCTGGGTCGGGCAGAAGTTTTCCGACAGCGAAATCCATTTCGTCTGCCCCTGGCACGGCTACGAATACGACCTGAAGACCGGCGAATGCGCGGCCGACCGCTCGTTGAAGCTGAAGAGCTTTCCTGTGGTGCGGCGCGGGGAGGACATCTATGTCGTCGCAAGCTGACGCCGATACCCGCCCGAGCGACGCCGAGATCCAGGCCATGCTGGCGCGCGCGGTGCGGCTCTATGCCGAGCGCGCCACCGAGAGCGAAAACGCCCTGCCCGCCTTTCCGCCCGAGGCCGATATGACCGCCACCGAGGTGATGGTGACGGTGACCGCCATGCTGAAAGCGGTGAACCTGCAGGTGTTCGAGCTCGGCATGTGGCAGTCTTGGGCGGGCAAACAGTAAATGATGAATGCTTCCTCTCAATTTGTCATTCCGGGGCGCCGCCATAAGCGCGTTTACGCGCGTCTTCGACGCGCTAGGGCGGCGAACCCGGAATGACGAGGAGTGAATAATGGATCTTCCGCTCAGCGATTTTCGCCGCATGGCGGTCGAGGAATTCGACACCTCCAAGCTCTTGGCGCACGCCGCGCGGCAGGCCAACGAGCGCGGCTACAAGAACTTCCCGATCGTCGACGTCGATTCTGCATCATTACGAATCGGAATCGCTCAGCGAGATCCTGGAATACATGGACGATCCCGTCATCCAGCAGCTCGCCATGAGCGCGACCCAGTCCGGCATGCGTCACACCGGCGTGTTCCAGAACAGCCCCGGCTATCAGGACATGGGCGGCCGCGTCATGCGCTACCCGCTGCGCAAGATCGAGAAGACCTCCGGCGACCCGCACCGCGACATCACGCTGAGCAAGCGCTGGATGGACGCCATGGGCGTCGACGTGGCGGTGATGTTCCCGACGCCCATGCTGCTGCTCGGCCTGCATCCGCAGGTCGAGGTCGAGGTGGCGATGGCGCGCGCCTATAACCGCTGGCTCTGCGAGCGCGTGCTGGCGCACGAGCCGCGCCTGCGCTCGCTGCTCTATCTGCCGTTCAACGACGCCGACGCCAGCTTCCGCATGGTGCAGGAATTCGGCGGCAAGCCGGGCGTCGCCGGCTTCATGGTGACGGCGGCGCGCCACCGGCCGGTGCAGCACAATTCCTTCATGCGCACCTATGCGCTGCTCGAGGAGATGGGCCTGCCGCTCGGCTTCCATGCCGGCTACAACTGGAACGAACAGTCGATGGCCATGATGAACAAGTTCATCTCGGTGCACGCCATCGGCTTCGTGTTCTACAACATGGTGCATCTGACCAACTGGATCATGAACGGGCTGCCGGAGCGCTTTCCGAAATTGAAGGTGCTGTGGATCGAGAGCGGGGTCGCCTGGATCCCGTTCATGATGCAGCGGCTCGACAACGAATACATGATGCGCACCTCGGAGGCGCCGGCGCTGAAGAAAAAGCCGAGCGACTACATGCGCGACATGTTCTTCTCGTCGCAGCCGATGGAGACCACCGACTTAGGGATGCTCGAGCAGAGCCTGCGCATGATCAAGGCGGAGACGCAGCTCTTGTATTCGTCGGATTATCCGCATTGGGACTTCGACCTGCCGTCGACCATCTACGACCTGCCGTTCCTGTCCGAGCAGGCCAAGCGCAACATCCTGGGCGGCAACGCCATGCGGCTGTTCAATTTGAAGCTGCCGGCGCAGAAGCTCGCCAAGGTGGCGTGAGGCCGTTCACGAGGCGTTGATTTTCTCGCAGTTTTCCGCAATGGCGCTTTCGCGCGCGAAGGCCTATGGTCGCGCCCGACCGAGGGAGGAAACTCATGGCCAAATTCGTCATCGAGCCGCATTTCCGCCTGCAGGAGTGGATCGCCCACGACAAGGGCCATTTCGCCGACGAGGGCCTGGATTACGAATTCCGCGAGCTGATCCAATCGACCGACGGCAAACACCACGACCGCGGCGACAAGCAGGGCGCCTTCCAGTCCTTCGAGAAGGGCCGCCAGGCCGACGTCTGCTGCGCCTGCCACTGGACCATCAATGTGGCGGCCTCCAAGGGCCACGGCCGCATGTCGGCCGAGGTCTATTCGGTGGCGCCGGCCGGCATCTTCGTGCAGCCGGATTCCGCCATCAAGTCGCCGGAGGACCTGGCCGGCGTGCCGGTCTCGGTCGGCTACCAGTCCGGCAGTCATTACGCGACCATCCAGGCGCTCGAGCAGTTCATCCCGCAGGACAAGATGAACCTGGTCTATTCCGACGGCATGCTGTTCGCGCGCATGGACAAGTTGCTCGACGGCTCGGCGCCGGCCGTGCACCTGTTCGGCGGGCCCTATTACTTCGCCGAGCAGCTCGGCTACCGCAAAATCCTCGACGCCACCTTCATGATCGGCATGATGATCCACGGCGAGCCCGATCCGGAGGATCTGCGCAAGTTCTACCGCGCGCTGCGCCGCGCCCAGCGCGACCTCGACCTGCGGCCCGAGCTCTATACGCATTATTACAAGAAGGAATTCCCGCAGCGCTATCACGCCCGCATGGACACGCGGCGCTGGGGCCCGGGCGAGCGGCTGGTGTTCGAGCCCTATAGCAAGGAAGTCTACCAGGAGGCGCGCGACTGGATCGCGGCGCACGGCATCTTCCCGGACGGAAATCTGGGCGCCGGCGGCTACGAACAGGCGACCGTCTCGGTGGCCTGATATTTTCTTCTGTCATTCCGGGGCGCGGCCGCCCCAAGTCGGCTATAGCCGACTTGGGCACTTTGATTGCCGATCTCGGGTAAACCCGAGATCGGTTGCCGCGAACCCGGAAGCCATAACCCCAGCGCTGCGGCGTATGGATTCCGGGCCCGCCGCCATAGCGCGTCGAAGACGCGCGTAAACGCGCTTATGGCGGCGTCCAGCAATGACGAACGTATAAGTCCTTGCCCGACGCGGTGGGCCGAGGCCCAGAAACGGCGCCGACCGGGCAAAGAGTCCATCGAATCCCACAAAGCGGCCCGTGGCGCGGCATAATCCGCCGCGTGCGGCGCTTTTCTTTGCCGGCGACCTCGGGCATTCTAGCGCCGGACGAAATCGTTTGAAGGCCAACGATTAACAACAACGATACGGGGAGGAAAAAGCATGAAACGCTTCGCATTGGCATCCGCCGCCCTGCTGGCGGCCGCTCTGCCGCCGGCCACCGGCCACGCCGCCGACACCATCAAGATCGGCATCGTCATGCCCTTTTCGGGCCAGTTCGCCGACCTGACCAACCAGATCAACAACGGCATCAAGATCTACATGCAGCAGCACGGCGACAAGGTCGCCGGCAAGAAGATCGAGATCATCCGCAAGGACGTCGGCGGCATCAATCCGCCGACCGCCAAGCGGCTGGCGCAGGAATTGGTGGTGCGCGACAAGGTCGACATCCTGGCCGGCTGGCTGCTCACCCCCAACGCGATCGCCGGCTGCAGCGTGTCGGCCGAGGCCAAGAAGTTCATGGTGATCATGAACGCGGCAACCTCGATCATCACCGACAAGTCGCCCTATTGCACGCGCACCTCCTTCACGCTGCCGATGATCACCACCACGCTCGGCAACTGGGCGGCCAAGCAGGGCATCAAGAACGACTACACCATGACCTCGGACTACGCGCCGGGGCACGACGCCGAGCAGGGCTTCATCGCCGGCTTCAAGGCGGGCGGCGGCACCATCGCCGGCTCGGTGCGCATGGCGGTGAAGAATCCGGACTTCTCGGCCTATGTGCAGCGCGCCAAGGACCTCAACCCGCAATCGATCTTCGTGTTCATCCCGGGCGGCTCGCAGCCGGCGGCCTTCGGCAAGGCGCTGGCCGAGCGCGGCATGGGCGCGCAGAAGATCAGGGTGATGGGCACGCAGGAACTGAGCGACGACTCGGCGCTCAAGTCGATGGGCGACACCTCACTCGGCGTCATCTCGGCCGGCAACTACGATCACGGCCACAAGTCGGCCATGAACAAGAAGTTCGTCGCCGCCTATCGCAAGCTCGCCAAGGGCCAGAACCCGAACTTCGGCGCGGTCGGCGGCTATGACGGCATGCACCTGATCTACGCCGCGCTCAAGAAGACCAAGGGCAAGACCGACGCCGACAGCCTGATCGCCGCGGCCAAGGGCATGAAGTGGGAAAGCCCGCGCGGGCCGATGTCGATCGACCCCAAGACCCGCGACGTGGTGCAGACCATCTACATCAACAAGGTCGAGAAGAAGGGCGGCAACCTCGCCAATGTCGAGATCGACAAGGTGCCCGACGTGCACGACCCGGTGCACGCCAAGATGATGATGAAGAAGTAGAGCGGCCCGGCCGGGCGCGGACAGGATCGGATGGGGCGGCCGGCAGCGGCCGCCCCATTCCTTTTCGGCGGCGTTGTGGGTGCATTGCGGCCGGTGTTGCGCTATTTGAGACAAGGTCCCGCCTGAGGAGCCGACGCGCGCCATGCTCCCTCCCGTCTTCGGCGTTCTGTTCGACGGCATCGCCTACGGCATGCTGCTGTTCCTGCTGTCGGTCGGGCTGTCGGTCACGCTCGGGCTGATGAATTTCGTCAATCTCGCGCATTGCGCCTTCGCCATGGTGGGCGGCTACGTCACCGTGCTGCTGATGGACGAGTTCGGCTGGCCGTTCTTCGCCACGCTGCCGATGGCGTTTCTCGTTGCCGCCGCGGTGAGCGTCGCGTTCGAGCGCGTGCTGTACCGGCCGCTCTACCGGCGCAGCGATCTCGATCAGGTGCTGCTGACCATCGGCATCGCCTTCATCTCGGTGGCGGCGGCGGCCTATTTCTTCGGCACGCAGCAGCAGCCGGTCGAGTTGCCCGGCTACATGCGCGGCTCGTTCCAGGTGCTGGGGCTCGACATCGCGGTTTACCGGCTGTTCCTCATCGCGGTCGGCGCGGTCATCACGCTGGCGCTGGTCGGCACGCTCGAGCTGACGCGCTTCGGCGCGCAGGTGCGCGCGGCGGTCGACAACCAGCGCATGGCGAGCGGGCTCGGCATCAATGTCGAGCGCACCTTCGCGGTAACGTTCGCGCTGGGAAGCGGGCTGGCGGGCTTAGGGGGAGCGCTGGCGATCGAGATCGTCGGGCTCGATCCGAATTTCGCCTTCACCTATCTGATCTACGTGCTGATCGTGGTGTCGGTGGGCGGACTCGGCTCGATCGTCGGCTCGCTGGCGGCGGCGGTGCTGATCGGGGTGAGCGACATCGCCGGCAAATATTACGTGCCGCAGCTCGGCGCCTTCCTGATCTATCTGGTCATGCTGGCGGTGCTGATGTGGCGGCCGGCCGGCCTGTTCGGGAAACGCTAGCGATGAGCGCCGCCGACACCATTGGGCCGGTCACATATTTGCGCGCGCAGACGCGCTGGCGGCCCATCGAAACCGTGTTCTGGCTGGCGACGTTGCTGCCGTTCTATTTCTTTCCGGATTATCTGCAGCTCGCCAGCCAGATCGCCATCACCGCGCTGTTTGCGCTCTCGCTCGACCTGATCCTCGGCTATGCCGGCATCGTCTCGCTCGGCCACGCGGCGTTTTTCGGCACCGGCGCCTATACCGCCGGCCTGCTGTCGAAATACGGCTGGGGCGAGCCGATCAGCGGCCTGTTCGTCGGCGCGGCTGGTGGCGGGCGTGCTCGGCTACGCCACCAGCTTCATCATCGCGCGCTTCCGCCATCTCGCGCTGATCATGCTGACGCTCGGCTTCGGCCTGCTGCTGGGGGCGGCGGCCAACAGCGCGAGCTGGCTGACCGGCGGCAGCGACGGGCTTGCAGGGCGTCAACATCTGGCCGCTGCTCGGCCGCTTCCACTGGGACCTCTACGGCTACACCGCCTACAGCTATTCGCTGCTGGTGCTGTTTCTGCTGTTTCTGTTCGCGCGGCGGCTGATCCATTCGCCCTTCGGGCTGGCGCTGCGCGGCATCCGCGAGAACCTCGTGCGCATGCCGGCGATCGGCGCGCCGAGCCGGTCGCACATCCGCACCGTCTACACGATCTCGGCGGCGATGGCGGGGGTGGCCGGCGCGCTGATCGCGCAGACCACGCAGACGGTGGCGCTCGATGCGCTCGGCTTCGAGCGCTCGGCCGACATATTGGTGATGGTGGTGCTGGGCGGCGCCGGAAGGCTTTACGGCGGGCTGGTGGGCGCGCTCATTTTCATGGTGGCACGCGACCAGTTCTCCGGCATTCAGCCGCAATACTGGTATTTCTGGATCGGCGTATTGCTGGTCGCGGTCGTGATGTTCCTGCCCAACGGCATCCTCGGCGGATTGTCGAGCATCACCGCACGCTGGAGAGCAAAATGAGCGCCATTGCCCTCTCTACAAACGCGCTGTCGAAGAGCTTCGGCTCGCTGGTGGTGGCGCGCGACATCGCGCTGGAACTGCCGGTGGGCGCGCGCTATGCGCTGATCGGGCCGAACGGCGCCGGCAAGACCACGCTGATCAACCTGATCACGGGGATGCTGGCGCCCAATGCCGGGCAGATATTCTTAGGCGATGCGGACATCACCGCGCTCGAGCCGCAAGAGCGGGTGCGGCGCGGGCTGGCGCGCACCTTCCAGATCAACACGCTGTTTGCGGGGCTCAACGCGCTGGAGGCGGTGACGCTGGCCGTTTGCGAGCGGCGCGGGCTGGCGCGCGAATTCTGGCGCAACGTCGCGGTGCATAAAGAGGCGATCGACGAGGCGCACGCTATCCTGGTGAAGCTCAGGCTGGGGGAAGCTTGCTATCAGCCGACGCGCGAACTGCCCTATGGGCGGCAGCGGCTGTTGGAGATCGCGCTGGCGCTGGCGACGCGACCGAAGGTGCTGCTGCTCGACGAGCCGGCGGCCGGCGTGCCGCCGGAGGAGAGCGGCGATATTTTCGAGGTGGTGGCCGGGCTGTCGGACGATCTGACGCTGCTGTTCATCGAGCACGACATGCACGTGGTGTTCCGCTTTGCCAGCCACATCATCGTGCTGGTGGGCGGCGCCGTGTTCGCCGAAGGCACGCCGGCCGAGATCGCCGCCGATCCGGGCGTGCGCGAGGTTTATCTGGGGACGCGCAAACATGGTTGAATCGCTGCTCAAGCTCGAGCGCGTGACCGCCGGCTACGGCTCCGCGCAAGTGCTGCACGAGGTGTCGTTCGAATTGCCGGAGCACGGCAGCCTGGCGCTGCTCGGCCGCAACGGCGTCGGCAAGTCGACGCTGCTGCTCACCGTCATGGGCTATACGCAATTGCGCGGCGGGCGCGTGGCGTGGCGCGGGCAGGACATATCGCGGCTGCCGCCGCACCGGCGCGCCGCGGGCGGCATCGGCTGGGTGGCGCAGGAGCGCGAGATTTTCCCCTCGCTGTCGGTGGAGGAGAACCTGACGGTGGCGGCGCGCGGCGGTGCCTGGAATCTCGCGAGCGTGTTCAAGCTGTTTCCGCGGCTTGCCGAGCGGCGGCGCAACATGGGCAACCAGCTGTCCGGCGGCGAGCAGCAGATGCTGGCGATCGCGCGCGCGCTGATGACCAATCCGGCGCTGATGCTGCTGGACGAGCCGTTCGAGGGACTGGCGCCGGTGATCGTGGAAGAGCTGATCGCGGCGATCAAAGCGATGCTTTCCGACCGCAGCATCGCCATCGTGCTGGTCGAGCAGCACACCGACATCGCGCTGGAGTTGACGGTGGACGCGATCGTGCTGGAGCGCGGCGCGGTGGCGCACCGCGCGGCCTCGCGCGAATTGATGCACGACTCGGCGACGCTCGAGCGGCTGGTCGGCTTGCGGGTGGAGGCGGGGGCGTGACAGTCTCGTCATTCCGGGACCGCCCGAAGGGCGGGGCCCGGAATCCAGGGCGATGTGGCAAGATCTTTCGATTGGGTCCTGGATTTCGGGTTCGCTCGCTACGCTCGCGCCCCGGAATGACATTAAAGGGATAACACTATGGCTACCATGATCCCCCGCGAACGCGCCGACTATTCGGCCATCGTCGACCGCCCCGCGCTCAAGCTGCCGGGCAAGGCGCGCATCGTGTTCTGGACCATCGTCAATTACGAGGTCTGGGACATCGCAAAGCCGATGGCGCGGCAACTGCTGCCGGCGCCGACCGGCGTGCCGCTGATGCCGGACGTGGTGCACTGGGCGTTCCACGAATACGGCATGCGGGTCGGCTGCTGGCGCTTCCACGAGCTGTTCAAGAAACTGAAGATCAAGCCGACGCTCGCCGCCAATGCGCGCATCTGCGAGGACTATCCGCGCGTGGCGGAAGAAGCCAAGCGCGACGGCTGGGAGTTCATGGGCCACGCCTATGAGCAAGGACCGATCCACAAGGAGGCGGACCAGGCGGGCATGATCCGCCGTACCATGGATATCCTGACCAAGTTCACCGGCAAGAAGCCGGTGGGCTGGCTCGGGCCGGGTCTGACGCAGACGCTGGAGACGCCCGATTATCTCACCGCCGCCGGCATCCAATATATCGGCGACTGGGTCTATGACGACGAGCCGACCACGATCCGCACCGCCAACGGGCCGCTGGTCACGCTGCCCTATACCATCGAATGCAACGACATCCCGATGATGCTGATCCAGCACCACGAGAGCGATTACCTCTTGAAGCGCACCATCGACCAGTTCGACCGGCTCTATGCCGAGAGCGCCAAGCGCGCGAAAATCTGCGCGCTGGCGATCCACCCTTACATCAGCGGCCAGCCGCACCGCATCAAATATCTCGAGGCGATCTACAAACACGTCAACAAGTACAAGGGCGTGCTGCACTGGAACGGCGCGCAGATTCTCGACTGGTATAAGAAAGTCGCCAAGCTCTAAGCCGCGGGGTAGCCCGCGCGGCTGCAACATCGGCTAATCTCTTATCGAAAACTAAATGTTGCCGGTCAATTGAAGGATGGCTCTGATAACGGCATTTGTTGCGATTGAAATGAGATGTGACATAAAATTAAGGTCCAAATGAAATTGCGAACCCAACAAAGGCAGAAGAATCAGCAGTTCAATAAGAATAGCCATCCCGTAGGGCTCAAGGCGGGCAAGTTGTCTTCCTAATACGTTGGGAAGTATTCCCACTGCAATGCGTCCCCCATCAAGAGGCGGCAGCGGGAACAGATTGAACACGGCCAGAACGACATTGATGATGAGGGCGTTCTTTAAGTTCAGCGCAACCCACTGCGCCGCCGTCGCCGGCAGATAGACGAGCAGACGGAAGCTCAAAGCGGCAATAATCGCCAACCCGATATTCATTGCAGGACCAGCTGCTGCGACAAGCACCATGCCGCTACGGGGATTGCGGAGTGCCCGAAAATTGACAGGCACCGGCTTGGCGTAGCCGAACAAAAATGGCGACCGTGCGAGCAGCAAAAGCGCGGGCAGAACAATTGTGCCAAAAGGGTCGATATGACGGAGGGGGTTGAGGCTGACACGCCCGAGCCGTGACGCCGTTTCATCACCGAGGAAGCGGGCAACATATCCGTGAGCCGCTTCGTGGAAGGTGATGGCGATAAGAACCGGCAGCAGCCAGATCGAAACGATGTAAAGCAGGTCCATGAGACGGTGTGTGCCCGGAAAACGGGGCGCGCGCTATCGCGCGGCCGGCGGTTCACCCCCGCGGTCAACAGAGCACGGCGGCAAACTCGCGACAAGTAGCGCTTCGGGCCGCAGGTCTCGTATGGCTCACCACCGACGAGCGATGGCCTTTCGTCATCGTTGCCAGCGGGCGAGGCGCAGCAGGAGCTGGATCAACCATCGCTTTCGCCGGTAGGGTGGCCCCAGGAGGGCCGTCGCGCTCCACCGCCGCTGGACCATCACGCCGCGCTTCTTTGAGAATGTCTGGAAGCCGTCGAAGCCGTGGTAGTGGCCCATTCCGCTCGGGCCCACCCCGCCGAACGGCAAATTATGCTGCGCCAGGTGGTAGAGGCAGTCGTTCACCGTGACGCCTCCGGACATCGTCTCGGCCAGCACGCGGTCGACGCGGCTCGAGCTCTCGTCGAAGTAGTAGAGCGCCAGCGGTCGAGGCCTCGCATTCACGTAGGCAATCGCCTCGTCCAGCGTGCGATAGGGGACGACCGGCAGGATCGGCCCGAAAATCTCTTCCTGCATCAGGGCCGTCGCCGCACTCGCACCGAAAACGAGGGTCGGCAAGAACACTCTGTTCTCCCTGTCCACCTGCTCGCCGGCAGGATTAACCGGCACGACGCGCGCGCGCCCGGCTGCGGCGTCATCGAGCAGCGCAGTGAGGCGATCATAGTGTCGCGCGCTCACGATGCGGCTGTAGTCCGCATTATCGACCAGTCGCGGGTACAGCCGGCCTACGACCCGACGGACCTCCTCCTCGAATGCAGTTTCCTGACCGGCCGGCAGCAGCACGTAGTCCGGCGCGACGCAGGTCTGCCCGGCGTTGCAAAGCTTCCCGGTCATCACCCGCTCGACCGCACGGGCGAGCGGGTAGCTCCCGTGCAGAATCGCCGGCGACTTGCCGCCGAGCTCCAGGGATACCGGCGTCAAGTTCTGCGCGGCTGCCGCCATCACCATCTTGCCGACGCGGGCGGACCCCGTGAAGAACAGGTGATCGAACGGCAAAGCAGAAAATTCATTCGCCACTTCCGCGCCGCCGGTGACGCAGGCCACATAGTCCGCCGGGAAGCTCGCCGCGATAATCCCGGCGATGACGTCGGCCGCGCGCGGCGCCGCCTCCGACGGCTTCAGCATCACGTGGTTTCCGGCGGCGAGCGCGTCCAGCAATGGCCCCAGCGTCAGCAGCAGCGGATAATTCCAAGCGCCGATGACGCCAACCACGCCCAGCGGCTGATATTGATAGAAAGCGCGGCTGGGCAGGAGGAACCAGCTGCTCGCAACCCGCCGCCGACGCATCCAGCCCTTCAAATGGCGGCGCGCGTGCCGGATCTGATCGTACAGCGGGAACAGCTCCAGCAGGAGCGTCTCTTCATGGGCGCGACCGCCGAAGTCCTCGGAAACCGCCTGCAGGAGCTCAGCCTCCCGCGCGTGAACCGCGTCGCGCAAGCTCGCGAGCGCCTGCATGCGCCGGGCGTAGTCGGGAGCGCGGCGCGCGAAAGCGGCGCGCTGCACATCCAGGATACCTGCGAGCGTGTTCATGCCTCTCCGCCGGCTAAAAGGCTAGCACTCTCGCGACAATATGGCACGTCGCGGCAATGGCTAGGCCACGCTCTGTACAACATCCGGCGCACCTGCAAAACTCGCACGCTCCACAAGAAGCCCGGGATTGCGCCCATGAACTTCCCCAAGCCCGCCGTCGGCATGCTGCCGAACGACCGCCTCGCCTATTCGCCGATCGGCAAACGCAAAGCCCTCAAGCTGCCGAAAGGCGCGCGCATGGTGGTGTGGACCATCACCAATGTGGAGGAATGGGACCCCACGCAAACCATGCCGCGCACGGTGCTCACCCCGCCAGCCGGCGGCGCGCCGATGCCCGACATCCCGAACTGGTGCTGGCACGAATACGGCAACCGCGTCGGCTTCTGGCGGCTGCTGCAGGTCTATGACGAGTTCAAGATTCCAGGCGTGATGAACATCAACGGCGTGGCGGTGGCGGCCTATCCCGACATCGTGAAAGCCTGCGCCGAGCGCCAATGGGAATTCATCGGCCACGGCTTCACCCAGCGCAACATGCAGAAGGTGGAGAACGAGCGCGCCGATATTCGCCGCAGCGCGGAGGTGCTGGAAAAGGCGACGGGCAAGCGCCCGCGCGGCTGGCTGGGGCCGGGCCTGACCGAGACCTGGGAGACGCCGGACATCTTGGCCGAGGAGGGCTACGACTACGTGGCCGACTGGGTGCTGGACGACCAGCCGGTCTGGCTGAAGACGCGCTCAAAGCCGATCCTCAACATCCCCTACACGCAGGAATGCAACGACGTCGCCATGATGCTGATCCAGCACCACAAGGCGAATGAGTTCTACGAGCGGGCGATGGACCAGTTCGAGCAGATCCACAAGGACGCCAAGGGCTCGGCGCGGGTGATGGCGATCTCGGTGCACCCCTACATCATGGGCGCGCCGCACCGGGCGAAATATTTCCGCCGCATCTTCGAGAAGATCAGGAAGAAGAAGGACGTGCTGTTCTGGACCGGATCGCAGATCGCGGATTGGTACAGGAAGGCGGGGCCGAAGGCGCCTTAAGATGCCGCTCGTCCCCGCGAAAGCGGGGACCCAGGTCCATAATATGCAAGCGTGCTTTTGGCCCTGGATTCCCGCTTGCGCGAGAATGAGCGGAGAGTGTGTCGACCTACCCTGCCCTAATCGTAGAAGAGGAAATTCCATGCACCCGCGCGAACGTCTCGCTTATTCCTCCATCGAAGGCCGAGCGCCGCTGAAGTTTCCGCCCGGCGTGCGCATGATGATCTGGCCGGTGCTGGCGCTGGAAGAATGGGACATGGGCCGGCCGATGGCGCGCATGGTGATCTCGCCGCCGCAGGGCCAGCCGATGCAGCCCGATCACCCGAACTGGAGCTGGCACGAATACGGCATGCGAGTCGGCTTCTGGCGGCTGCGCAAGGTGCTGAAGGAACTAGGCGTCACGCCGACCGTCACCTTGAACGCGCGCGTGTGCGAGACCTATCCGAGCGTGGTGAAGACCTGCATCGACGACGGCTGGGAGCTCAACGCGCACGGCTACGACCAGGTGCCGATGCACAAGGCCGAGGATCAGCGCGCGGTGATCATGAAATCGATGGACGTGATCGAGAAGTTCTCCGGCAAACGTCCGCGCGGCTGGTTCGGGCCAGGGTTGACGCAGACCTTCGACACGCTCGATTATCTCTCGGAGGCGGGCGTGGAATATATCGGCGATTGGGTGCTGGACGACGAGCCGGTGACGCTGAAGACCACGCACAGACCGGTGGTGGCGCTGCCCTATAATTTCGAGATCCACGACATCGTGCTGATGGCGCTGCAACATCACCCGAGCGACATGATGTATCTGCGCGCGCGCGACCAGTTCGAATGGCTCTATGCGGAAGCGGCCGAGCGGCCGAAGGTGATGGCGATCGCCACGCATCCTTATCTGTCGGGCGTGCCGCACCGCATCGGCCATGTGCAGCGCACGTTCAAGGAACTTTTAGCGCGCGAGGGCGTCGTCGCCTGGAGCGGCGATAAGATTCTGGATTGGTATCTGGGGCAGCGGGCTTAGGCCTGAACGACCAGCCAAACGCCATAGGCGGCCATCGCCACGCCGCTGATGCGCGCGATCCATTCACCGCCGCGCAGCAATTTTTCGCCGAACACGAATAGCGCGATCGCCGCCACCCACAGCAGATTCATCACGCCGACCACGAACAGCAGCGCCATCAACAGCCAGCAGCAGCCCAGGCAATAGGCGCCGTGCTCGATCCCCATGCGCAACGCGCCGCTCCAGCCGTCGCGCCAGCGGCCGAACAGGAACGCGAAGGGCGACCGGCAATGGCGCAGGCAGGCCTGCTTCAGAGGGGTGAGCTGGTACACGCCTGCCAGCAGGAACAGCGCGCCGCCGAGCCGTGCGTTGCTGGTGGTGAGCATCGGCGACAGCAGCGCCAGCCGGTCCAGCGCCCATTGCAGCAATGTGGCGAACAGCGAAAACGCAGCCCACACCAGCAGGTAGCCGGACGCGAACAGCAGCGTCGGCATCAACCGCTCCAGCGCTTTCGCCTTGCGCCCGTGCAGCGCGGCAAAGGTCAGGATCATCGGCGCAGCGCTCGGCAGCATCATGCCGACCATCATCACCGCCCACATGGCGAAGGTCAGTGCGAAGACCGCGGGGCTCCAGCGCGGCGACATCGGCATCGCCATGCCCGCCATGCCCGCCATGTCCGGCATGCCGCGGCCGAGCTGCAGCAAATACAGCCAGGACAGCGCGGTTACGCCCGTGACGGCCAAAAGGATGATGACGCGTTCGCGCAGCAGCAGGCGCGGCAGCGCGGCGGCGGTCGACATTTAAGCCGCCCAGCTAAAGGGGGCGAAGTGTCCGTTGTTGCCCTTGCCCACCATGTCGAGATCCAGCCCGAAGCCCTGCACGTTCAGCCGCTTCGCGCGCGCCAGCGCCAGCCGCCGGCTGGCCGGATGCGCCGTATTGTCGATGTAGAACGGCTCGCCGCCGCGGTTGCGCGACGCCACGCCCTCGATCTCGAAGGACAGCACGTCCGGGATCGACACCGACCGCTTCAGCCCGTCCATGCGGAAGTCGATCGGCTTGAACGCCACGCCGCGGAAGTCGCTGACCAGATTGCTGCGGATCATGCCCGGCGTGCCGCCCGCCTCGCCGCTGACGATCGCGGACAGCGCGGCCCGCTGGGCCGCATCGGCGCGTTCATCGACCACGCCCGCGAACGCCCAATTGCCGTCCGCCATCACCCTGCCGGAGCGAATAAGCAGAGCGAAGCACAAGCCATCCAGGCCGACCTCGCCGCTTTGTCCCTTGTCGATGCGGAACACCAGGCACGCGGTGCAGTTGTCCAGCGTCGCCTCGCCTTGCGGATTGGTATAGATGCATGGGCACAGGTAGTCGCAATTGCAACTTTCCATGTACTCGCCGCTGATCTGCCATTTCTGCTCAGCCATGGCGTCCTCCCCCGTTCTACGTCGGTATGACTATAATGATAGCACGACGCCGCAACTCAAGCACGAACCGGGCGACGCCATTGAACGTGCCGGACGCGCGCCAGCCGCCGGTTAGAGGAACTCAATTGATCTTGACGCTACGTTTGCCACGAACTCCGTTTCATCTCTCCCATAGGGAGAGGTCGGCACGCGAAGCGTGCCGGGTGAGGGGTTACAGCCTCACGAGAGTCTCGAAACCCCCTCACCCCAACCCTCTCCCCAATGGGGAGAGGGAGCACGCCGTGCTCATGGCAATGTCTCGATATAATCAAGCCAGGTCCTAAATGTCCGACGTAATCGCCCCGCAATACCGCTCGGCCTTCGTGCCGCACGATCTCACCGCGCCGCTGCAAGGCGCCGATAGCGGGCCGCTGGCCGGGCTCACCGCGGCGATCAAGGATATGTACGACGTCGCCGGCTTGACCGCCGGCTGCGGCAATCCGACCTGGCTGGAGACGCACGCGCCGGCGGCCAAGACCGCCGGCTGCGTGCAGCGCCTGCTCGACGCCGGCGCCACGGTGATCGGCAAGGCCGTCTGCGACGAGTTCTTCTTCAGCGTGGCCGGGGCCAACGCCCATTACGGCACGCCGGTCAATCCGCGCGCGCCCGGGCGGCTGCCGGGCGGCTCGTCGAGCGGCTCGGCTTCCGCGGTGGCCTCGGGCGCCTGCGACTTCGCGCTCGGCAGCGACACCGGCGGCTCGGTGCGAATTCCGGCCGCGTTCAACGGGCTCTACGGGTTGCGGCCGACGCATAACCGCATCGACCTGTCGGGCGTGCAGGCGATGGCCGAGAGCTTCGACGTGCCGGGCTGGTTCGCCGCGGGCCCGGGCGTGTTCCGCAATGTCGGCGCGGTGCTGCTCGACGCGCGGCGCGTTCCGGGCAAGATCGCGCGCCTGATCGCGCTGGAGGACGCCTTCGCGGAAGCCGACAGCGACGTCGAGGATTTCCTGCGCACCGCGCTGGAATTCATGCTCGGCGACCTGCCGCCGGTCGCGCATGCGCGCATCTCGCTCGAAGGCTTCGATCCCTGGCGCGAGGCGTTCCGCACCATTCAAGGCTACGAGGTGTGGCAGACGTTCGGCGAGTTCGTCACGCGGGAGCGGCCCACGATCGGGCCCGGCGTGCGCGAGCGCATCGAATATTCGGCGGGCGTGACCGCGGCCGAGGCGGCGGAGGCGCGCAAGGTGCGGGAGCAGGCGCGCGCGCACATCTTGCAGACCGTGCAACCGGGCACCGTGCTGGCGCTGCCGACCGCGCCCTGCATCGCGCCGCCCATCGATTGCAGCCCTGAGGAGATGGACCTGTTCCGCACCCGCGTGATGCGGCTGACCTGCACCGCGGGCCTCGCCGGGCTGCCGCAGATGAACCTGCCGGTGGGCACGCTTGGCGGCTGCCCGGTCGGGCTGTCGTTCATCGGCTGGCCGGGCGGCGACGAGGCGCTGCTCGATCTTGCCTGTGCATTGTCGCGCCATTGCGGGATGGCGGCCTGAGGCTTTTTGTGCTTTGAAGTGCGACCATGACCGCCGCATATCTCGACAAGAAGACCATCGCCGAATTGACCGCGCGCATGTATCTCGACACCGGCGCGGTGCGGTTCATGGACGACAAGCCGTTCATCTTCACCTCGGGCTGGGCGAGCCCGGTCTATAACGACTCGCGCTGGCTGATCTCGTTTCCCGACGTGCGCACCACGCTGATGGATTTCGCGATCCATTCGATCGACCGCGACATCGGGCGCGCGGCGATCGACGCGGTGGCAGGCGGCGAGACCGCAGGTATTGCATTTGCCGCCTGGGTGGCCGAGCGGCTGCACCTGCCGATGCAATATGTGCGCAAGAAGCCCAAGGGCTTCGGGCGCAACGCGCAGATCGAGGGGCAGTTGCTCCCCGGCCAGCGCGTGCTGCTGGTGGAGGATCTCGCCACCGACGGCCGCAGCAAGGTGAATTTCGTCCAGGCGCTGCGCGAGGCCGACGGAAAATGCGAGCACTGCTTCGTGCTGTTCTTCTACGACATCTATCCGGAAGGAAAGAAGATCCTGGCCGACCTCGGCGTCACGCTGCATTCGCTCACCACCTGGTGGGACGTGCTGGCGGTAGCCAAAGCGAGCGGGAAATTCGAGGCCAAGATGCTGGCCGAGGTGGAGAAGTTCATGCACGATCCGGCCGGCTGGTCGAAGGCGCATGGCGGGGCGGCTAACGCGGCGGAGTAATTCGATCATTCGTCATGCCCGCGCTTGTTCCGGCCATGACGGACCTAGCCCTGCCCCGCCAGCTTCCGCTTAATCCGCGTCACCGCCAGATCGAGCGCCGAGAGAAAGCGCGAGAGGTCCTGGCGCGTCAGCGGCGGCGGCCCGCGCGTGGTGGCGCCGGCCGAGCGCAAATCGGTGAGCAGGTCGCGGGTGGCGAGCGCCATGCCGATCGAATCCTCGGTGAAGGCTTTGCCGGTCGGCCCGATCACCGCCGCGCCCTTGCGAACGCAACGGCCGGCGAGCGGAATATCGGCGGTGACGACGATGTCGGTTGCGCCGGCGCGCTCGGCGATCCAATCGTCGGCGGCGTCGGGGCCCTCGGCGACGATCACCCGCTCGATCAAGTCGCTGCGCGGCACCGCCATGAAGGCGTTGGCCACCACATAGACCTTAAGCCCGTACCGCTCGGCCACCCGGTAGATTTCCGGCTTTACCGGACAGGCGTCGGCGTCGACGAAGATGCGGATGGCCGGCGGCGGCTGAGGCTCTTCCATCGCTGCGGCCATCGTGATCCAATCACCGGCAAGCAAACACCATGGGAGGCATCAATGGCCAAGGCACGCAAGAAAGTCCAGCCACGCCGAAAAGCGTCGGCCCGCAAGACCGGCGCGCGGCGCGCGGTCAAAGCCAAATCCCGGGCCAAGACCCGCGCAAAGCCGCGCGCGAAGCGGGCGGCGCCGCGCGCCAAGCGCAAGCCGCAGAAATTCACCGTCAGCCATCACCGCGAGGAGGATTTCGACGCCGGCTTGCGGCCCTATTCCGCCTACCGCGATCTCGGGCTGGCGCTGGCGACCGGCGGCCTGGTGCAGGCGCACGTCATCCGCATGACCAAGCCGTTCACGCCCGGCGAAGTCGACATCCCGCACTATCACGACGTCGACTTCCAGATGGTCTTCGTGCTGAAGGGCTGGTTCCAGAGCGAGTTCGAAGGTGAGGGCGTGCACACCTTCAGCGAAGGCGCGTGCTGGATCCAGCCGCCGAAGATCAAGCACACGGTGCGCGGCTATTCCGACGATTGCGAATTGCTGGAGATCGTGCTGCCGGCGGATTTCGAGACGGTGACGCTGGAGGCGTGAGGGCCAACGGGCCCTCATCACATTCTGCTGTCATCGTCCGCGAAAGCGGACGATCCAGTACACACGGCGCTATCCGGGATTACTGGGTCCCCCCCTGCGCGGGGGACGACACCCGAAGCCAGTCAGCGGCCCTCGTGATGCTCCGGCTCGATATCATCATCCTGCAGCACGCGCAGCGCGGCGCCCTCGACGTCGCTGTACTGCCCGCTCTTGAGCGCCCACAGGAAGGCGATGAGCCCGATCAGCCCGAGCCCGACCGCCATCGGCACCAGGTAGACCAGCACGTTCACGATTGGCCTCCCGCGGAAGGGCGCACCCCGCGCGCGGCGCGCAGCGCGTTGAGCGTGACCGTGATCGAGGAGGCCGACATGGCGAGCGCGGCGATCAGCGGCGTGACCAGGCCGGCGATGGCAACCGGCACCGCGATGGTATTGTAGACCGCAGCGAACCAGAGATTCTCCTTCATCAGCCGGCGGGCGCGGCGGGCGATGCGGATGGCGTCGTATACGGGGCTGAGGCGGTCGCCCAGGAACACGGCGTCGGCATGGGCCTGCGCCATCTCGGCGGCGGAAATCGGCGACAGCGAGACATGGGCGGCGGCGAGCGCGGGCGCGTCGTTTAGCCCGTCGCCGACCATCAGCACGCGGCGCTTTTGCGCGTTGAGCTGGTCGATGACCGCGATCTTCTCCGCCGGCGTCAGCGCGCCCTGCCAATGCGCGATGCCGAGCGCATCGGCGATGGGCCGCACCGATTCGTTGCGGTCGCCAGACAGGATGATGAGGTCGAGCCCGAGCCGGCGCAGCCGCGCGACCGTCTCGACGGCGTCGGGCCGCAGCTTCTGCGCGATGGCGATGGGCGCGGCGCGGCCTTTATGCGCGAACACGACGAGCGAGGCGCCCGGCATGGAAGCGATATTGCCGAGACCGCAATAGCGCGCGCTGCCGAGGCGCGCTTCGCTGCCGTCGATCAGCGCGCGCACGCCCTGCCCCGGCTCTTCGATTGCGTTGTCATAGGGTTTGGCGCTCGCCGCCTCGTGCGCGAGCGCGACCGCCAGCGGATGGCGGCTCGACAGCGCCAGCCGCGCCGCCGTCTGCAGCAGGCCTGGATCGAGCGCGCCGGCATTGACCACACGCGGCTCCGGCAGCGTGAGCGTGCCGGTCTTGTCGAACACGACGGTGTCGGCCTCGGCCAGCCGCTCGACCGCGTCGCCGGCGTTGAGGATGACGCCGGCGCGGAACAGCGCGCCGGAGGCCACCACCTGCACCGCCGGAATGGCGAGCGACAGCGCGCAGGGACAGGTGATGATGAGCACCGCGATGGCCGCAACCAGCGCGTCGTGCAGGCCGGCGCCGGCCAGGAACCAGCCGAGCGCGGTGAGCGCGGCGGTGACGTGCACCAGCGGCGCGTAGACGCGGGCGGCGCGGTCGGCGAGCCTTAGCGAGCGCGACTTGGCGCCGGCGGCCTGTTCCAGCAGGCGCTCGATTTCGTCGATCAGCGCGGCGCCGCCGGCAGCCGACACTTTCAGCGTCAGCGTGCCGTTGAAATTGAGGCTGCCAGCATAGACCTGCGCGCCGGCGGAGACGGCGCGGCGGGCGGTTTCGCCGGTGATCGCGCTCTCGTCGATCTCGGAAGCGCCGCCCGCCACCGTGCCGTCGGCCGGGACGCGCTCGCCCGGCTTGACCAGCACGCGGTCGCCGGGGACAAGCGCCTTGACCGGCACGCTCACCAGTTCGTCCCCGACGAAGCGGTGGGCGGTGTCGGATTTGAGCGCCGCCAGATTGCCGGCCACCGCGCGCGTCTTGCGGCGCGCGGCGTGCTCGAGCGCGCGCCCGACCAGCAGGAAGAACAGCAGCATGATGGCGGAATCGAAATAGGCGTCGTGCGCGTGGCGGGCGGTCTCCACCAGCGACATGGCCAACGCCAGAATGACGCCGACCGAGATCGGCACGTCCATGTTGAGCGAGCGCGCGCGTAAGGCGCGCCAGGCGCTCTTGAAGAAGGGCTGGCCGGCGTAAGCGGCGGCCGGCAGCACGATCAGCGCGGAAGCCCAATGGAAGAAGTCGCGCGTTTCCGGCGTCATGTCGCTGCCCGACCAGATCGAGACCGACAGCAGCATGACGTTCATGGCGGCGAAGCCGGCGACCGCCAGATAGCGCGTGAGGCGGCGCGCTTCGGCCGCCTCCTCCTGCTCGGCGCGCAGCGGCACGAAGGGATGGCCGCGATAGCCGATATGCTCCAGCGTCGAGAGGATCTCGGCGGGTTTCAGCTTGTCGTCGGCCCAGACGACGTGCAGGCGGCGGTTGGTGAAGTTGAGCCGCGCTTCCGTGACGCCCGGAAGCTTCTTCATGGCGCTTTCGATGCGCGCGATGCAGGCGCCGCAATGCACGCCCTCGACCGCCAGGTCCAGGCCGCAGGTGCCGTCGGCGCCCGGCTTGGCGTAGAGCGAAAGATCGAGGGCTTCGGCCGGCATGGCCCGCGCGCCCCTAGCGCAGTTCCACGCGGCTGCGCGAGCGGAAGACGCGCTCGCCGCCGCGGTAGAAATCGATCACCAGCTGCCACTGGCCGGTATGGCCGGTGGCCGCGCCGTGAAAGGCGCCGGCGCCGATCTTGGCGAGATGGATGACGTGGTCGCGCCGGGAATCGGCCGGATGCTCGAGCGTGGCGTCGGCGGTGAGCCCCGTGACCGGCGCGCCCTTGTGCGTCGCGCACGCTGATATCGAGTACGGCCTCGCCGGCGCGGTCGTGCTTGAGCCGGCCGTCCACCTGCCAATGCAGCGCCTGCTGGCGCTCGGCGCGCGCCAGTTCGCTTTCGAACATCTGGCCCGCCTTGTAGGAACTCGGCGTGTCGAGCCCGGCGAAGGTGGAGGTGGCGGCCTGCACCAGCCAGCCGTTGACCGCGAAGATCACGGCGAAGAAGCCGACCAGCCAGAGCAGGACGGCCCGGCCGGTGAGCTCGCGCGGTTTTTGTGCGTGTCGCATCTCTGTCACCCTTATTGCGTTCACCCTTGCGGCCCGAAGAAGTGATCGCGCATTTCGGCGACCTCGCCGCTGTCGACGTCGATCAGCTTGAACAGGATGGTGGTCGAGGGCGCCGGGGCCGTCTTGCTGTAGTCGGTAACCACCACGCGCACTTCCTTGGTCTGGTCGGGACCGACGTCGACCAGCTGGCGGCCGTCGGCGCGCGGCGGCAGTCCGACGAAGTCGATAAGCGAGGACGGCAGGCCGTCGACGCTGACGATGAAGTCGCGGTGCTTGAGATCCTTGTTGACGATGCGGATGGTGTAGCCGTTGCGCAGCGCGCCGTCCGACAGCCGCACGAACATCGGGTTGCGGTCGTGGATGATGCTGATGCCCTCGCTGCCGCGCGTCGCCAACGTGTAGACCATGACGCCGCCGGCGAGTGCGATCACCGCGGCGTAGAGTGCGGTGCGCATGCGCATCAGCTTGAAGAAGGCCTGCTTGCCCTCCATGCGGCGCTTGACGTTGATGTCGGTGTCATAAGCAATAAGCCGGGTCGGCCGGCCGAGCTTCTTCATGACGTTGTCGCAGGCGTCGATGCACAACCCGCACTGGATGCAGCCGAGATTGGCGCCGTCGCGGATGTCGACGCCGGTCGGGCAGACGTGCACGCATTGCAGGCAGTCGACGCAATCGCCGGCCGGCTCGCCATGGCTACGCAATTGCTCGGCCTTCTTGACCGAGCAGCGCGGCTCGCCGCGGTCGTAGCGGTAGGTGACGTTGAGCGCGTATTCGTCGGTGAGCGCCGCCTGGATGCGCGGCCACGGGCACATATAGAGGCAGACCTGCTCGCGCATATGGCCGGCGAGGGTGTAGGTGGTGAAGGTGAGGATGCCGATCCAGGCATAGGCCACCAGCGGCGCCTGCAAGGTGGCGAGATCCTTCACCAGCGTCGGGGCGTCGGCGAAATACAAGACCCAGGCGCCGCCGGTCCACCAGGCGATCATCAGCCAGATGAAATGCTTGACGCCCTTGCGCGCCCAGGTGCCCGCGGTCCACTTGCGGGCGTCGCGCTGCATGTGCTCGCGGCGGTCGCCTTCGACCAGGCGCTCGACCGCGAAGAACAGGTCGGTCCACACCGTCTGCGGGCAGAGATAGCCGCACCAGACGCGGCCGGCCATGGCGTTCATCAGGAACAGCCCGATGGCGGCGAGGATCAACAGGCCGGTGAGGTAATAGACCTCCTGCGGCCAGATCTCGATGAAGAAGAAATAGAAGCGGCGCGCCGGCAGATCGACCAGCACGGCCTGGTGCGGCGCCAGCGGGCCGCGGTCCCAGCGCACGAAGGGCAAGAGGTAGTAGATGCCGAGGGTGACGATCAGTACCGCCCATTTGATGCGGCGGAAGGTGCCGTGCGTGCTCTGCGGATAGATCTTGCGGCGCGGAGCATAGAGCGGGATTTCGTCGTCGGACGGCGGCGGCTTGACTTCGGCCTGGGCGGCCAGACGCGCCAAAGCCGGCGCGTCATGCGCCGGCTCGCGCGACAAGGTGGCGCCCGTGGCCGTGTTCACTTCACGCCACCTCCGAAGCTCCAGACATAGACGGTGAGCGCCTTGATAGTCGGCTCGCTCAGGCGGCCCTCCCAGGTCGGCATCACGCCGCCATGGCCCTTCTCGATGCCGTCCATGATGGCCGCCTTGGCGGAGCCGTAAAGCCAGATCTTGTCGGTCAAATTGGCCGAGCCGAGCTCCAGCTTGCCCTTGCCGTCGTCGCCGTGACAGACCGCGCAATTGGTCGCGAACACCTTCTTGCCAGCGGCGAGATCGGCGCCCTTCTCTACGGCCAAGCCGGAGAGCGAGCGCACATAGTCGGCAACGTTGGAGATCTCGGCGGGCTTCAGCGCGCCGGCGAAGGGCGGCATGTTGCCCTGATGGCCCTTGTCGTTGCCGGAGCGGGCGCCGTAGCGGATGGTCTGCTCGATCTGGGCGAGCTTGCCGCCCCACAGCCAGTCGTCGTCGTTGAGGTTGGGATAGCCGGTGGCGCCGCCGCCGCCGGCGCCGTGGCAGGGCGCGCAATTGTCGGCGAAGGCGACGCGGCCTTCCGCGCGCGCGAAGTCGAGCAGCTCGGGGCTGGCGACGATCTGGGCGAGCGAGGCCGCCGAAAGCTTTGCCATCATCGGGCCGCGCTGGGCGTGCAGCGCGGCGAGGTCGCTTTCCACCGCGGCGCGTGAATGCCAGCCGAACGCGCCTTGGGTGGAATTGGAGATCAGCGGCCAGGCCGGATAGACGACCCAGTAGCCGATGGCCCAGACGATGCAGGCGTAGAACGTCCACAGCCACCAGCGCGGCAGCGGCGTGTTGAGCTCGTGGATGCCGTCCCATTCGTGGCCGGTCGTGGCGGTGCCGGTCAGCTCGTCGATCTGTTTTGCTTCTTCGGCCACCGGTCAGTCCTCCTTGAAGGGAATGTTGGCCGCGTCGTCGAACCGCTTTTGCGCCTTGCGCGTGGGCCACAGCGCGTAGACAAGCACGACCATGAAGATCGCGACGAAGTAAATGAGGCCCCACCTCTGGGCGAATTCGGCAACGGCTTGATAGGTCGGGTCCATGGGGCTCACCGGATGTTGGCTTTGTCTTGGTAGAGCTTGAAGTTCACCTCGGTGCCGAGCATCTGCAGATAGGCGATCAGCGCGTCGGCCTCGGTGATGCGGCCCGGATTGCCGTCGAAGTCGCGCACGTTCACCTTCGGGTAGCGCTTGGCGAGATCGGCGGCGTCCGGGCTGTCGTTGGTCGCCTGCGTCACCACGTCCTTTTCGGCGTCGGCGATGTCCTGCTTGGTGTAGGGCGTGCCGAGCTCGGCCTGCACCTTCAGGTTATTGGCGACGTGGCTGTAGTCGAGATCGGTCTGCTCGAGGAAGCCGTAGTAGGGCATGATCGAGCCCGGCACCACCGAGCGCGGATCGCGCAGGTGGTCGCGCTGCCACTGGTCGGAATACTTACCCCCGATGCGCGCGAGATCCGGACCGGTGCGCTCCGAACCCCATTGGAACGGGTGATCGTACATGCTCTCGGCGGCGAGCGAGTAATGGCCGTAGCGCTCGACCTCGTCGCGCAAGGGGCGGATCATCTGCGAATGGCAGAGATAGCAGCCCTCGCGCACGTAGATGTCGCGGCCGAGCAGTTCGAGCGGCGTGTAGGGCCGCACGCCCTCGACCTTCTCGATGGTGTTCTTGAGATAGAACAGCGGCACGACTTCGACCAGGCCGCCGATCGCGATCACAACCAGGATGCCGATGACGAGAACGATCGAGTTCTTCTCGAAGATGGCGTGTTTTTGCAAGAGTGACATGGTCGTCCTCGCCCTATTCCGCCGGAGCCAGCACGGCGCCGGCCGACTCGGCCTCTTCCGCCGAGTTCACGGTTTTCCAGAATTCCACGCCATGATCAGCGCGCCGGCGAGGA